>OY969105.1:0-3121378 GCA_963697945.1 uncultured Solirubrobacterales bacterium
GAAAGGTCTCACCTCGCAACCCAAAATCGATGTGAAGATGTAGTCGCCATGCGGAGGATGTGGGCTCACACAGGACGTACCCCACGCGACAAGCACGCTTTATCGGGAGTTTTAACATTTAATACCGCTCGAGCCACGGCAGGCGTTCAGGAAACTCATCCCGAGTCTTACGACGGTGAGACACGCCTCCCCGCGCGCGTTCCCGCCGGCTCGATCGGCTCGAGGGCCTCGGCCCGTACGCTGCTGCGTGCGTGCCGTCCGCGCCAGTGGAGCAAGAACCTGCTCGTCCTGGCGGCTCCGGCCGCCGCCGGAGTGATCGACCGTCCGCAGGTTGCCGCGCAGGTCTCAGGAGCGTTCGTGGTCATGTGCATGCTCTCGAGCGCCACCTATCTGGTTAACGACGTGCGCGACATGGAGCAGGATCGCCTGCATCCGCGCAAGCGCTCACGACCCGTCGCCGCCGGGGAGATTTCGTCTCGTGCGGCTCTGATCGCCGGCGCGGCGCTGGCGCTCGCGGGCATCGCCCTCGCCACTGCGATCGCGCCGGGACTCGGCGCCGTCGGGTGCTGCTATCTCGCGTTGACGGCGAGCTACTCGCTGTGGTGGCGAGACATGGTCGTACTGGATGTCCTGGCGATCTCCGCCGGGTTCGTGCTTCGAGCCCTCGCGGGAGGCGTCGCGACCGACATCTACCTGTCGCGCTGGTTTGTCATCGTGACCGGATGCTGCGCCATCTTCCTCGTCGCCGCCAAGCGCTATGCCGAGCTGCGCGAGCACACAGGGTCCGGTGGCGCAGGGCGAGCGACATTGCGTCGCTACTCGCTCGGACATCTGCGCGTGACGCTGCTGAGCGCGGCAGCCATCGCCGGTGTCGCATATACGGGATGGGCGTTTACGAGACCCGCGCACGTGATCTGGTACGGACTGTCGATCGTGCCGTTCGTGCTGTGGCTCAGCCGCTACGCGGTCCTGATCGACGCGGGCGCGGGTCAGGCCCCAGAGGAGCTGATCCTGCGCGACCGCCCCCTGCTGGCACTCAGCGTCATCTGGGGCTTCCTGTTCCTCGGTGGCGTGTATGTCGGCCACTGAGCTGAAAGCAGTCCCCAAGCTCGCGAGCGTTTCGCGCTCGCTGCACGGGTGGGGTCGCACGACTCGCAGCCGCTGTCAGGTCATCCGGCCTCGCGGGATGCAGGATGTCCTCGAAACGCTCGCCTCACCGGCACGATCCGACGCGGGCGTGATCGCGCGGGGCGCTGGACGCAGCTACGGAGACGCGGCCCAGAACGGCGGTGGCGAGGTCCTTGACATGACCGGCCTTGACCGCATCCTCTCGGTCGACCGCGAGCGCGAGCTCATCACCGCGCAGGGTGGCGCGACCGTGGCTCAGCTGATGAGCGCACTGGCCGATCACGGGCTCACCCTGCCTGTCGTGCCCGGAACTCGGCACGTGACCGTGGCGGGTGCTATCGCAAGCGACATTCACGGCAAGAACCACCACCGCGACGGCGGCCTGGCCCAGCATGTCGCGACGCTCTCGCTGTGCACTCCGGCGCGCGGTCTTGTGGAGCTCTCACCCGAGACGGACTCCGAGTTGTTCTACGCAACATGCGGGGGCATGGGTCTGACCGGAGTGATCGTGCAGGCGACGCTCCGCACAGAACCGTTGGTCTCTACGTGGGTCGCAGCCGACATCGACCGTACCGATGACCTGGAGCAAACGCTTGCGCTGATGAGTGGCTCCGAACGCCATCGCTACTCGGTGGCGTGGCTCGACCTGCTCGCCGACGGGTCGAGAATGGGACGTGCGATCGTCAGTCGCGCCGACTCGCTCGACGCCGCAGGTGCCACAGCGCCCGCCGTTCGCACAGCAGCAACGGGCGCCGCCTATCCCGACGCCCTCTCGCGACGCCCGGCGTTCGAGGTGCCGCGCGGCTTCCCCGCCGCGCTGCTGCGCCCCGCGAGCATGCGCACGTTCAACGCGCTGCGCTGGCGCGCCACTCCGCGCCGCGAGCGCCGGCGCCCGCTGGCCATCGCGCCGTACTTCTTCCCTCTGGACGCCCTGGGCGAGTGGAACAGGCTCTACGGTCCGGCCGGACTGGTCCAGTACCAGTTCGTGATCCCCACCGGCGAGGAGCCCACACTCGAACGCTGCTTCCAGCTGATCCGCACACGGCGACTGCCGGTGTATCTCGCGGTGTTCAAGCGCCTCGGCCCCGAGTTCGGCGGTCCACTGTCGTTCCCGCTCGAGGGCTGGACGCTGGCGATCGATCTCCCCGCGGCCGCGCCTGGCCTGGGAGCGGCGCTGGACGAGCTCGATGAGTTGGTGGCCGGCTGTGGCGGTCGGGTGTACCTCACCAAGGACTCCCGCCTGCGCCGAGACACACTACACGCGATGTACCCGCGACTCGACCGCTTCCACGCCCAGCGCGCTCGTGTCGATCCCGACGGTATCCTGCGCTCCGACCTCGCCCAACGCCTGGGACTCTGCGGGGCGACCCAGTGAGCACAGGGTCGGCCGGCCCTCGCGTGATCGTCCTCGGCGGCACGTCGGAGATCGCTCTTGAGATCGTCCGCGAGCTGCAGCGACAAGAGCCCCGCGAGGTCGTGCTGGTCGGACGCGATCCGAGCGCTCTCAGCCCCGCGGCCGACGATCTCCGTACAGCCGGTTGCTCACGCGTCGGCTCCCACACGCTCGATGCGCTGGACGTCGACCGGCACGGTGAGGCGCTCGGGCGGGCGTTCGACGAGTTAGGGGGCGCCGACATCGTGATCCTCGCCGTCGGCGTGCTCGGCCGGCGGGGCGGATTACCCGTCGATGTCACCGATGCACTGCAGACGATGAAGGTCGATTTTGTGGGCGCCGGCTCGCTGCTGATCCATACGGCCTGGCGTCTGCGCGAGCAGGGCAGCGGGACGATCGTCGTGCTCTCCTCGGCGGCAGTCGAGCGACCACGACGCGCGAACGCCGTCTACGGAGCCGCCAAGACGGGCCTCGATGCCCTTGCCCAGGCCATCGGCGACGATCTGCACGAGCATGGTGTGCGAATGCTGGTCGTGCGTCCGGGCTTCATCCACACCCGGATGACGCGCGACCTGGACCCCGCGCCGCTGGCGAGCACCCCACAAGCCGTCGCCGCCATCGTGATCGCGGGACTCGACCGCGAAGCGCACACGGTCTGGGCGCCGCGCAGCCTACGTTGGCTTATGCTCGCGATGGGCATGCTTCCCCGCCCGCTCTTCCGCCGGATCGCTCGATGAGCACGACACGCCCGGCGAGCCGGAATGCCCCAGAATCCTCCGCGGCTTACACTCAGACAGACATCTCCCGGCTGCGCGCGCGCCGCCGCGAAGCACGCCGCCGCAGCCGGCTCGCCCGCCTTGACCTCGGACTCGGCCTCGTCGCAGCGCTCGTGCTGCTGCTCGCGTCGCCCGGCCTGGCGATGACCGGCGTCATTGCGCTCGTCGTGCTCGCCATCTGCGCGCTGTCGGTGCCACTGGAGGGCCGCCTCAGGGAACGCGGGCAGCGACGTCGGCGGTCTTAGCGTAATCTGCGGGTCGCACCTCGGCAATCGATATCCCGGACCCCCGCCTTACCATGGAGGTGCTCTACCAGCTGAGCTACGTCGGCGGGACCCGAATCCTAGCTTTCCCGGGCCCCACGCGCGGGACTCCGTCACCGCTCCGGCGATAATCCGCGGATAGCCTCTTCCCCGACCCCGCAAGAGTCCCAACCGCAAGCCGGCTCACACGGTTTGGCGCGGCGCGTCGCGGGCTGGGTTATCCGTGAAGAGAACCCGACGGGGGTCGTCTACGGCACGATCTTGATCGGGGCGCTGATCGCGGGCGAGAGCGGGGCGCACGACGGCTACCTCGACATGATCGGCTCGACGATGCTCGCACTCGGGATCTTCTGGCTCGCCCATTCCTACTCGACGATCCTGGGGCGCCGCCTGTCCCGCCGGGAGCACCTGACGGTGGGGGCGCTTGCGCGAGCGCTGGGGCACGAATGGTCGATCGTGCGCGGAGCGTCGATCCCGTTGTTGACGTTGGTCGTCGCCTGGGCCGTGGGCGCGAGCGAAACCACGGGCGTCGACGCGGCCGTGTGGGCGGCGATCGCGAGCCTGATCGTGTTCGAGTTGCTGGCGGGGCTGCGAGCCCGATCGACACCCCGAGAGTTCATGCTCGAAGCGTCCGTGGGCGCCACGATGGGGCTCGCGATCCTTGCGCTGAAGTTCCTCGCGCACTGACCGACGCTTGCCGGACGCCGCCGCCGCGACGTAAAGCTCCGACTCGTACGCATACCCAAAAACCTGCGATAAGCAGGGGGTTTCCGATCAACCGGACCAGTCCCGGAGGGCCGGTAGGACATCCCTGCACTTCCCTGTAGACAAAAAATCGCTGACATGGAATGATTCATAATTGACAGATTCCTTGACAGATGTCTGGACATGTAGATCGTTTCGGGGAGGTAGAAGAGAGATGTCCGAGCACAACGGTGGGGAGTTGGGCGTAACGAGATCGATCGCACCCCTGTATCAGCGGCTGCCGAGAGGGCCGCACCACCTTGAGCCCACAGAGGTGGCGCGTCATCAGCGCCTGCGCATGCACGGAGCGATGGTCGAGGCCGTCGCGGCCAATGGCTACGCGAACACCAGCGTCAAGCAGATCATCGGCCTGGCCGGCGTCTCACGGCGCGCGTTCTACGAGCAGTTCGCCAACAAGGAGGAGTGCTTCCTGGCGACGTTCGACCTGGTCGCCGCGCGTAGCGTGAAGCGAGTCCACGAGGCATACCGCTCCACCGGCGGGGACCTCGAGCAGCGGATCCGGGCCGCCGCGGGGGTATTCACGGACGAGATCGAGTCCAACGCCAAGGGCGCCGGCCTGGCGATCGTCCAGGCGCAGACCGCGGGCGCGCCGGGTCTCGCCCGCCTGCGCAAGGCGACCGGCACGTTCGAGCAGATGCTCTCCAGCAGCTTCGCCCATGCGAGCGACGCGGGGCCGCTGCCGGCTCCGGTCGTGCGCGGGATCGTGGGCGGCATGCACGAGGCCACGGCCGTGCGTCTGCGCGCCGGGCGCTCCGAGGAGATCCCCGCGCTGAGCGAGGAGATAGCGCAGTGGACATTGCTGTTCCAGACTGCCTCGGCGCAACAGCTCTCGGAGCGGTTGGCGCAGCGAGCGCGAGCGAGTTCGCTGGCGGGCGCCCACCAGCGGCGTATGGCCGGTTTGGCCGGACATTCCGCCGGCGCGAGCTCTGCACTGGACGCGTGGATGCCACGGGGCCTGCGGGCGGTCTCCCCCGGCAACAACTCTCGCGGCTCGCTCGTGACGCCACGATCGGACGACGATCTGCGTGAACGTCTGCGTTCGAGCGTACTCAACCTCGCCGTGGTCGACGACTACCACGAGCTGAGCGCACCGCAGATCGCCGAGGAGGCCGGCGTCCCGATCGAGTCGTTCTTCGAGCTGTTCGAGTCCAAGGAGGAATGCTTTTTGGCCGCGTTCGACGATCTCAGCGAGGAGCTGCTGGGAATCGCCGCCGACCCTGACCTCGTATCCGGAGATTGGGCTCTCGCCGTGCGTCGCGTCGTCGGCGATCTGTTGGCGCTGCTGGCCGACCGTCCGCTCTACGCGCACATCATCGCTTCCGAGGCTCCCAGCGCCTGTCCGGAGGCGCTGGCGCGCGATTGCGACCTGGCTCATGGGATCGCCACGCTGCTGACCGAGGGAGCGCCTGAGCCGGCCCACAACAAGCTCGCGGTCGAGGGGGTCGCCGGCGCGATCTGGCACACGATCCGCTGCCAGGTCACGAGCGGGCAGATCCATCTGCTTCCGGCGCTCTCGGACTATCTCGCCTACATCGTGCTCGCGCCGTTCATCGGCGCCGACGCGGCTGCGGAGGTCGTGATCGAGGAGGAGACCGCGCTCGCCGTCGGCGCAGCCGTCGCCGGCTGAGGAACCGCCCGCTACCGCCGCTTGCCGGCGCGGCGGTCCACCAGGTAGGTCAGCACGATCCCGAACAGGACCGAGACCACGATCACGATGATCAGGGGCACCTCGCCGGTGCCGAAGATCCAGTTGACCTTGACCGATTCGACGTTCAGCACCGCAAACAGCGTTATCAGCACGGCGAGTATGACCATCCCCGCGGTGCGAGCCTGTTCGCGGCGGCTGCGGATGGGCTTCTCCGGCGGTCCTGGCTGGGACTGGGACATCGCCGATCGATCCTACTAACCGACGGGCGCCGCCGCGCGCTCGGCCGCCACCCACGGGCACTGCACCGACAGTTCCTCGACACCCAGTGCCGCCGCGACGTTCAGCGCCATGCCGCGCATGAAGAACTCGTCCAAGCGCTCGGGCTCGGCGCCCGAGAGTTCGCCCGCGAGCTCGACCAGCAGGGCGAAGCGGTGGCGTACGCGCGCGCGCACGACCTCGTCGTCGCAGGCCGCGTAGCACTGGTGTTGGAGCATCAGATAGTCGCGATCGGACTCGAGCAGCTCGCGGTAGGCGAGGCCCATCGCCTGCAGCGTGTCCTCGCACTCCTCCGGCGCCAGACCCTCGTGGTATTCGGCCGCGGCGCTACGGAACGTTTCGGCGATCCGCTCGAAGCTCCGCTCAAGCGCGGCGAGGAACAGCTCGCGCTTGTTCGGAAACAGGCTGAACACGTAGGGCTGGGCAACGCCGACGCGCCGCGCGATTCGATCGACGGCGGTCCCGCGCAGCCCGCCTTTGGCGAACTCGTGCACGGCGGCGGAGATCAGCTCCTCGCGCCGCTGCGCCGCGGGGACGCGTCTGCGAACCCGGACGGGCTTCTCGGGTGCGGGCGTCTCGCTCACGCCGTTTCTCCGGTAGCGAGCGCGACATCGCCCTCGGCGCCCGCCGCCCCCTCCGCGCCGCGCTCGGACACGCGCAGCGTCTGAAACGGCAGGACCAGCACGATCAGGGCGCCGGCGCCGAGCACCGCCGCGCCGACCCACATCGCCGGGATCAGGCCGTTGACGAAGTCCTGCGGCGATCCGTAGCCGCCGGCGCCGGTGAACACGGAGGAGAGCACCGCCACCCCCAACACGCCGCCGACCTCGCGGATCGAGTTGTTGGCGCCCGAGGCCTGGCCGGCCTGCTCGGGACGCACGGACGACAGCACCGCGTTGGCCGAGGGCGCGAACACGAGCGCCATGCCGCCGCCGGCCATGATGAAGGGCACGATCATTTCCGAGTAGGGCACGTGCAGCAGCGGCATCTGCGTGAACCACACCAGTGCGCCGGCCTGCAAAGAGAGTCCGGCGACCATGAACGGGCGGCTGCCGAAGCGCTCGGAGAACACGCCGGCGAACGGGGCGACGACCATCGAGGCGCCGGTCCACAGGAGCAGCTTCAGGCCGGCCTGAAACGGGGTGTTGCCGAGCACGTTCTGCATGTATTGGCTGAGGAAGAAGATCGAGCCGAACATCCCGAAGTACATGCTCAGCGAGGCGACGTTCGTGACGGCGAAGGAGCGTTTGCCGAAGAACGACATCGGCAGCATCGGCTCGCTCGTGTTCAGCTCTCGGATGACGAATCCGATCAGCAGCACGGCGCCGCCGATCAGCGCGCCCAGCACCGTCGTGCTGGTCCAGCCCAGCGACTGGGCGCGCACGAGCCCGAACACGATCCCGAATGCGCCGATCGCCTCCAGCGCCAGGCCGGGCAGGTCGATCGTTCCGTACGGGCCTTTGCTCTCCTTCAGTGTGCGCAGCGCCATCGGCACGAGCAGCAGACCGATCGGGACGTTGATCCAGAAGATCCAGTGCCAGGAGATGCCCTGGACCACCGCGCCGCCGACGAGCGGCCCGACGGCCACGGCGATCCCGCTGATGCCCGACCAGATGCCGATCGCCATTCCGCGCCGTTCCTTGGGAAATGCCTCCGCGAGCAGTGTGAGCGTCAGCGGCGTGACGGCCGCCGCTCCGGCGCCCTGCACGGCGCGCGCGGCGACCAGCAGGCCGGTGTTGGGGGCCAGCGCCGCCGCGGCGGAGGCGAACGTGAACAGCGACAACCCGGCCAGGAACATGCGCTTGCGGCCGAAGCGGTCGCCGAGCGCGGCGCCCGTGAGCAGCAGCACGGCGTAGGCGAGCACGTAGGCGTTCACAGTCCACTCCAGCGACTGGATCGAGGCGCCGAGATCGCGGTGGATCGTGGGCAGCGCGACCGTCACGACGAGGTTGTCCAACACGACCATGAACAGCGCGACCGACACGATCGCCAACGTCCAACTGCTCCTGCGCTTATCGCTCATCCCCGACTGCTCCTCACTCGTTGCTGGATCGTTCGCGCAAAATTAGCGGCCGCTAAGAACTTTGTCAAGGGGCGCGAGGCGCCCGCTTACGTGTTTACGATGTGCGCGCATGGCACGCCCCCTCTCAGTCCGCGTCTGCACGGCGATGCTCACGGCGGCCGCGATTTCCCTGCTCGCCGGGTGCGGCGGCTCCACCAAGACGGTGTCGGTAGCCGGTGCGCCAACGACCTCCTCCGGCGCCGCGAGCCCTCCGACGGGCCCGACGACACCGCCGACCACGAGCACCGGGACGACGACGCCGTCCGGCAAGACGAACTCGGGCGCCGCCGCGGGCGGCACTCCCGCGACCACGAGTACGCGCACCGCAACCGCGCCGGCGTTCGCCGAAAAAGAAAAAGGCGCCGGCGGCGAAGGTGAACTGTCGGCCGCGCTGGCGGTCTTGCGCGCACATGGCTACACGGCCAAGGCCACGTCGGAATATCACCCCAATCAGACCCTGCGCGTGCTCGTCGGCACGGGCGCCCATTCCAACGACGGGTACGACAAGCAGGCGTTCTTCTTCGTGGACGGCCACTATCTCGGCACCGACGCGAGCCGGCCTAGCGCGCAGATCAGTGTGGTCTCCCAGAGCGACACCGAAGTCACGCTCGCCTACCGGCTGTATCGTCCCAACGACCCTCTGTGCTGCCCCGGCGGCGGCACCGCGCACGTTCACTTTCAGCTGAACAACGGCCGGCTCGTCCCGCTCGAGCAGATCCCGCCGGTCAGCTCCAGCTCCGGCGCCAGCCGCCAGTAGCGTCGCCCCGGCGAGACGGCCCGCGACCTGGGCCGCAGACAGCGGGTGCGACACACGTACGCGCGCACACACCCTCGGCCCTCCCCGCTCCTGGCCCTCTACGCGCACACGTGCGCGTGTATTCCTCCGCGAACGTCCTATCGTGGTGTGCGTCCAAGGTACGTCCATCGTCAGAGAAAGGGTCCCGCCGATGAGCGCAACGATCGAGGGCCGCAGCGAGGAGCTGCTGCAGGCCAAGAACTTCTGCCTGGTCTCCACCATCCGTGCCGACGGCTCGGTGCATTCCGCCCCCGTGTGGGTGGATCTGCAGGATGGCCAACCGGTGTTGAATACCGCCGAGGGTCGCGCCTGGCCGCGCAACCTCGAACGGGACCCGCGCGTGACGCTGACGGTGCAGAACATGGAGAACCCGTATGAATACCTGTCGATCCGCGGTCGCGTCGCCGATCGTACGCACGAGGGCGCCGACGCGCACATCGATGCGATGGCAAAGAAGTATCTCGGCCAGGACTCCTACCCGTTCCGCCAGCCCGGCGAACAGCGGGTGATCGTGAGAATCGACCCCGAAGACGTACACGTCTGGGGCGGCTGAGCCTCTGTCCTACCCGCGCCCGAGCAGCCGCCGCCACAGCGCCGGCGGGCGCGGCTGGGTGCGCAGCCACTCGTCTCGCAACACGAGTTGCCCGGCTGCGCGCGCCCGCATGACGCATTCGGTGTGGGCGTGGCGGCGGCGATGTGAGTTCCCTTCGGGGGCGATCAGCATATGCTCGCTGAGAGCGGGCAAACGATGACCACAGATCGGACAGCGATACGTCGCCGGCTTGCGGTTCGCCGCACGGCGCACCGTCCACCATGGGGCGGGGGGAAGACTTGCGGTCATCGCTCTATTGTCGCGCCGTTGGCCGGCGCTCTGGCCGCGAGTGTGGCGGTCGGATTCGGTTTGGTCGTGGCGCGGGCGGAGCGCGAACGCCGCGCCGCCCGCTCGGGGCGCGCGCCGGCGAAGCAGCGGCGGTTCGGCCTGCTGAGCGAGGAGGCGCCCGCGGATGGCTTCCAGCGGATCGCGCTGGCGCAGCTCGACGTCGCGATCGAGCATCTGAACGGGGACTCGGCGGCCGCGCCACCGGAGGCGGTGCACGAGACGCGCAAGGCGCTCAAGCGGGTGCGCGCGTTGATGCGGCTGCTGGAGGGCGAGCTGGGCGTCAAGCGAGCGGACCGCGAGCGCGCTGTCCTGCGCGACGCGGCTGCCAGGCTGGCGGGGGCGCGCGATGCCGAGGTGCTGGTGAGCACGCTCGACGCGCTCGTCGAGCGGTACCCCCGCGAGTTGGGCGCTCGCCGCGGTGTGATCGAGTTGCGCGCGGAGCTCGACCGCGAGCGGCTGCGTGCCGGCGCGCGCACTCTGGGCGATGGGGCCACGCGCGAGCGGGTGGCGAGGGACCTGACTGAGGTACGCGCGCGGGTGGCGAGGTGGAAGCTGCCGGCGAAGCGCTCGGCGGTGAAGCTGACGAAGCCGGGCTTGGAGCACATCTATCGCGCCGGGCGCTCCGGGCGTCGGCGCGCGGGTGGGCGCGGCGCTTCTCCCCGTGTGCTGCATCGCTGGCGCAAACACGTCAAGGACCTGCGCTATGCGGCCGAAGCCCTCGACGTGCGCGAGCCGCCCGGCGCCGACTCCAAGCGGCAGGGCAAGCGCCGCTCAAAGCCGGACAAGCGCGCCGCCGCGCGCACCAGGCGCCTGGCCAAGGTGGCGCGGCGCGCGGACGAGCTGGGCGAAGTGCTGGGCGAGGAGCACGATTTGATGCTGCTGGGTGAGCTGGTGCGGGCGCACAGGCCGCTGAAGCGCGCCCGCAAGCGCACGCGCAAGCGACTGCTGCGCCTGATCGCCCGTCGGCGTAAGCGGCTGCGCAAGCGGGCGTTGCGCGATGGTGAGCGCCTGTATGCAGACAGGCCGCAGCGGTTCGTCCGCAAACTGCGTGCGTAAAAGCCCCACGGGACTGAAGAAAAGTCGGTAATCGGCCGATGTAACCGGCGGACCTGTGAGTCCGCCAAGACATGCGTGCCCGGACGACACCAGCGATGCTGTTCCTGGCCTCCCTGCTGGGAGGGTTGGGGGTGCTGGCTCTGCACCTGACGTTGGGCTTCGGCGGGCCGCGTACGAACGAGCTGTTCGACGGCTACGTGTACAACGCGCTGATGTTCGGCGCCGCGTTTGCGGTGATCGCCCGGGGGGTCACCGTGAGGGCCCAGCGCGGGGCGTGGCTGGCGATGGGCGCGGGCGTTCTCTGCTGGAGCCTTGGGGAACTGTATTTCACGCTGTTTCTCGAAGGGGGCGGAGAAGCGAGCGGTGTCTCCCCCGCTGACGTGCTGTATCTGGCGATGTATCCGTGCATGTATGTCGCGTTGACGCTGCTCGTCGGCGCGCACTTGCACGAGCTGCGGATGAGTATGTGGCTGGACGGTCTGATCGCGGGTCTGGCCGCCGCGACGCTGGCGGCTGCGGTGGTGTTGCCTCCGATCATGGACACGGCCACCGGCGATGTCGCCTCGGTGGCGGTTTCGCTGGCGTATCCGATCGGGGACATTTTGCTGCTGGTGTTCACGATCGGCGCGCTCGGCGTGACCGGCTGGCGCCCGGGGCGCGTGTGGCTTTTGATCGCCGCCGCGATGCTGCTGAGCGCGATCGCGGACTCGACGTACGTCTATCAGTCGGCGACCGGCACGTACACGGCGAATACGTGGCTGGAAAGCCTGTGGCCCGCGGCCGCGGTGCTGCTGGCGGTGGCGGCGTGGACGCCGTGGCCGCGGTTGGTGCGCAAACGGATCGAGGACTGGCGACTGGTGATGGTGCCGGCCCTGTCGCTGTTGGCGGCGCTCGGGGTGTTCGTGTATGGCAACCTGCACGGCCGCCTGACGCTGCCGGCGCTGATCCTGGCGATCGCGACGGTACTGGCGGTGTGCGCGCGGTTGATGTTGACGGTGCGCGAGAACCTGACGATGCTGACCGGCTCGCGTGCGCTGGCGCTGACCGATTCGCTGACGGGGCTCGGCAACCGCCGGCGGCTGATGGAAGATCTGCAGCTGGCGTGCCGTTTGGCCCGGCCCGAGGATCCGTGGCGGCTGGCGATGTTCGATTTGAACGGGTTCAAGCACTTCAACGACACCTACGGCCACCCGGCCGGGGACGAGCTGCTGGCGCGCCTGAGCGGCAAGCTCGATGCGAGCGTGACCGCTTACGGAGCGGCCTACCGCATGGGCGGCGACGAGTTCTGCGTGCTGTTCAAGGGCACTGCGGAGGCCGAGTTGGAGGTCTCACAGGCATGCGTCGTAGCCCTGTCCGAGGAGGGCCCGGGGTTTACGATCGGCGCCGCTCACGGCGAGGTCTCGATCCCCGGCGAGGCGCGCGAACCTTCCGAGGTGCTGCGTCTGGCCGACCAGCGCCTGTACAAGCGCAAGGACGCCACCCGCGAGCGGTACGTGGCGCGACATACGCGCGTGGCGGGCGCGCGCGGGCGTTTCGACCCGGCTGTCGTGACCGCGTTCGCCGAGACGGCGACGATCGGCGAGACGGCCCCCGGGCCGATCGTGCCCCGCCGGGCACTCGACTAGAGGCTTGATGCGGGTTGGGTGGTGGGCAGGAATCGTGGTGGTGGGATGAGAAGAGGGTCCCCAGCCCTTGTCAACTCGTGATTGGAGCACGAGATGGACGCTTCGCTGGAGACCCTCGTTGTTGCAGCCTACGTATTCGCCTGCTCGTTGTCGATTCCTCGCCCGGGCCCACCTGGCAAGGTCACAGATCAGGAGCTGATCGCGGTGGGGGTCGCCCAGGCGGTGACGGGGATCTGTTCAGACCGCCAGTTTTTGGGTGTGATCGGCCGGTTGCTGCCCGGGTTCTTCCCCGAGTTACCTGGCCAGTCGCAGTACAACCGCAGGCTTAGACGGCTCACACCTCAGATCACAACGGTGCAGATGATGGTCGCCGAGTTGATCGCCGATGGACAGGTGCGACTGGTCGACGGAACGCTGATCGCGTGCGCCAACTATCCAGGCTGCGCATCGTTCAGCGAGTTCGCCGGGCATGCCAGTTACGGCTACTGCCCATCCAAGAGCCTGTTCGTGTGGGGAATGCGCCTTGTGCTCATCAGCGACGCAAAGGGTGTTCCCGTCGGTTATGACCTCACAGGTCCCAAGACCGGGCAAGAGCGTGAACGTGCGTTGGAGTTGGCGGCCGCGCATTCCGGCAGCACACTCTTTGCCGATAAGGGCTTTTGGGGGAAGGAGTACCGAGATTGCATGGAACTCATCAATGTCCAACTCATCACGCCCGAGCGCCACCGTCCTGGTCCACGCCCCGCCAGCGAGATCGTCAAGGCACGCGTACGCCTGGTCATCGAGAGCGTGTTCTCCAACCTCAAGCGCCAAATGCGCCTAGAAGACCACCTCGCCAAGACACTCGGAGGGCTCGTACAACGCATCGCGCAACGCCTCCTCGCCCTCACCCTCGCAATGCACATCAACATCCTCGCCGGACGTCCACCCCGAGCACTCGCCGCCTACGACGGACGATAAACCCGCATCAAGCCTCTAGGACGCGCGGCCCTTGCGGGACGGGGGCCCTAACCTAAAGCTGGGCCTCTCTAAAAGTAGGTGCTGGGCGAGGAGGAGAGCAGGCCGTAGATCTGCACGATCGCGGCTTGGACGAGCAACTGCGAGGAGGGCGGTGAGCCGAACACGAACATGTTGTCGGCCAGGCGCAGGTGCTGCCAAGCGTAGTCGACGTAGGGCTGCGCAAGTTTGTGTCCGGGCGGGTCGTGGGTGATCGAGTCGAGGTAGAGCACGTTGCGAAAGTAGACCGAGACGAAGAACGGCAGTTCTGAGCCGAGCCGTTCGGGGGTGTAATAGGCGAGCGCGACGTTGGCGGTCTGGCGTGCCTGGAAGAGGTAGGCGGAGTTGCCGGTCGCCTGGTAGAGCAGGGCGCCCGCGCCGATCATCGCGCCCTGGTTGTAGCTCCAGTAGACGCGCGCGATCGCGCCGTGCGCGCCGATGTGGTCGGCGTAGAGGCCGTTTGTCTGGAGCAGGCAGGTGCGCGTCCAGTTGTAGGCCTGTTCGGCGAACTGCAGGTAGGCGACGTTGCCGGTGAGCTGGTAGAGCTTGACCGCGAGCTCGGCTCCGGGACCGTCGGTGACGGTGTTGCGTTCGTTGTTGTCGGCGGCGTTCGAGAAGGGGATGCCGCCCGGGCAGACCTTTTCGGGGTCGCTGTCCCAGCCGGCCATCACGAACGCCATGATCGCCTCGGCGCTGCCGAGCGCGGCGGTGGAGTGCGTGAGCTCGTACATCCGCACGAGCTCGATCCCGACCCACTCGTTGTCGTCGTAGTACTTCGTCCCGCCCGGTCCGGTGGGTGGGGCGACGGTCCCGTCGAAGGCCGCGAGCGAGCTGGTGAAGGTGCCTTCGGGGGCGCCCGAGTTGTCGGTGTCCAGGTAGGAGTTCAGGCCGACGAGGCGGGCGGACAGTTCGTGCGAGAGCGCCGTGGGCAGCCCGGGGATGCGCGAGACGCCGCCCACGTGGCGCATCGTTACGGTCGCGGCGAGCGCCTGGGAGAAGGGCCAGAGGAACGAGAACGGTTCGCCCTCATACAGCCCCGAGCCGGGGATGTAGAAGTTGTGCTGCATCGCTTCGAACGCGAGCAGCGCGCGGGCGGGGTCGCCGTGCAAAGCCGGTTTGGGCTTGGGCTTGGGCTTGGCGTGCTTCTTCTTTGCGGCGGCCGCGTGGGCGAATTCAGACGCTTTGGCCACGCGCAGCGGCCGGGTGGCCCCCGCCGGGTAGGGCGACGCGGCATGCGCCGCCGTCGGCGCAAAGCCGCTCGCGATAAAAAGTGCGCACAGGACGAAGCCGTGTCGCGCACGCCGATGACAGATGTCGAGGATGGATCTCATGGAGTGCTCCAGAACGCACAACAGTCGAGGCTCCGTTTCGATTCGACGCGACGGAAAAAATGCCTACGTGTCGCCTCTCCCTAACCCCCCATGACCGACCTACCCACGATCAGTCGTCGGTGGCAAGCGCACCCTCGATGAGCCTCCCGAGCTCATCCCCCGCGAGCGCCCCCTCGCACCCACAAGCCCGCATTCCCAGCAGCAGGCTCCCCCCCACGGGCGCCATCTCGACGGGGAAGACGCGGGCCGCCGGCGCGAGCGCGTGGATGGCCTGGGTGAGCGGTGCGACGAATACCTCGCCGGCGCGGAAGGCGCTGCCGATGAGCCCGATGGGGAATTCGCCGCTCAGCCCGGTGTTGGCGATGACGGCGAGGATCTGCTCGGCGAGCAGCGCGGCGGCGCGGGCGAAGAGCTCGCGCGCGACGACGTCGCCGGAGTGCGCCAGGCGCGAGGTCTGCACGGCGAAGGCGGCGACTTCGCCCTTGGTGAGGGGGGTGGTGTAGACGCTGGCGGCAAGCGCCTCGATGGAGGGGGTGCGGAAGAACTCGAGTGCGGCGTCGCTGAGCGCGGTCTCAGGACCGGAGCCGTCGCGGTCGTGCAGGGCGGCGACGATCGATTGGGCGCCGAGCCAGTAGCCGGAGCCCTCGTCGCCGAGCAGGTGTCCCCAGCCGCCGGCGCGCCAGGTGCGCCCGTCAGCTCCCACCCCGAAGACGTTTGAGCCGGTGCCGGAGATCGCGCCGACGCCGGGCTGGGCGCCGGTGGCGGTGGCCCAGGCGCTGACGACGTCGTTGACGACGATCCAGTGGTCTGCGCGGGTGTCGTGGAGGTGGCGGTCGATCGAGGCTGTGTCGGTGCCGGCGACGGCGACGACGGCGGCGGCGAGTTGGGCGTGGGCGATATTGGCGCCGGTGAGGGCCTGGTCGGTGGCGTCGAGGATGGCCTTGACGGCGAGGCGGGTGCCGACGGCGTCTTCGTTTGAGGGGCCTGCGTAGCCGAGGTGCAGGGTGCGCTCCCCGAGGTCGAGGACGGCGGCGAGCGTCTTGGTGGCGCCGCCGTCGATGCCGAGGATGTAGCGCGCGTCCTCGCTTGCGGCGGGCGTCAGGGGGTCGGTAAGGGCCGGGGGCAGCGTGACGAGTGGGTCGCGGTTCATGGCGCCATCCTCGCATGCACGCGCGCGCGGGATAGGATCGCCGGGCGATGCGAGCCAAAGCGGTGTTCCCGGATGCGCCGAGGAAGGCGGGGATGTATGAGTCGTTCTACCTGCGCGCGGTGGCGCCGCAGGAGCCGGTGGGCGTGTGGGTGCGCTACACGGTGCACAAGCGCCCGGGCGAGGACCCGCGAGGATCGGTGTGGTGCACGGTGTTTGACGCGCGCGCGGGGCGCCCGTGGATGCAGAAGCTGACGACGGAGGAGTTGAGCGCGCCGGGCGACGCGTGGATCGCGATCGGCGCTTCCTCCAGGCTGGGCGACGGGTTCGCCGAGGGCGAGTGCGGCGGCGCGGGCTGGTCGCTGAAGGTGGCGGCGCGGGTGCCGGAGCTGAGGCATTTGCCGAGCGGGTGGATGTACAAGGCGCGGCTGCCGCGGACGAAGCTGACGAGCCCTTCGCCGGATGTTCGCTTCGAGGGGACGTTTGCGTTGCCGGACGGGCGGACGTTCCAGCTGGACGGGTGGCGGGGAATGGTGGGCCACAATTGGGGGGCGGAGCACGCGGAGCGCTGGATCTGGCTGCACGGGGTGGGGTTTGCGGAGGATGAGAGCGCGTGGCTTGATGTGGCGTTGGGGCGGATAAAGGTGGCGGGCAGGCTGACGCCGTGGGTGGCGAACGGCGCGCTGGAGATCGCCGGGAAGCGGTATCGGATCGGCGGGTTGGGTGCGCGGGGGCTGCGGGTAACGGAGCACACGGAGGGGTGCAACCTGAGCATGCCGGGGCCGAAGGGATTGCGGATCGAGGCAAACGTGGAGGTCCCACCGGAGAGCAGCGCGGGCTGGCGCTACGGCGATCCGGACGGGGGCGAGCACGAGGTCGCGAACTGTTCGGTGGCTAAGGTGGAGCTGGATGTGGTGCTTCCGGGCGGAGGGGGCGCCCGTAGACTGACGAGTGCGCACGGGGGCGCGTATGAGCTGGGAATGCGCGCCGGCGAGGCGCATGGCGTTCCGATTGCACCGTTTGCGGACGGCTGAGCGCCGGTACCGCGAAACGGGCACATCTGACGTGGTTCTTATATTGGTGGGAGACAATCAGGGTCTGAGAGCGACCCGGCAAGCACAGGAGGCAACATGCAGGTGATCGGCGCCGGGTTCGGCCGGACTGGAACGATGACGCTTAAGGCCGCCCTGGAGGAGCTGGGCGTGGGGCCGTGTTACCACATGGTGGAGGTGCTGTGGGGCGATACGAGCCGGTTGCCGTTGTGGCAGGCGGCGGCGAACGGCGAGACGGTCGATTGGACGCGCGTGTTCGAGGGGTTTGAGTCGACGGTGGACTGGCCGGGGTGTACGTTTTGGGAGCCGCTGATGGAGGTGTTTCCGGAGGCGAAGGTGCTGCTGACGGTGCGCGACCCGGAGGCTTGGTATGAGAGCGCGCGGAACACGATTTACGCGTCGCTGATCGCGGGACAGAAAGGCGAATTGAAGGAGGGCAACGAGGAGCCCCCTTCGCCGGAGGCGTTTGGGATGATCGCGTCGCTGATCTGGCAGGGCACGTTCCAGGGCAAATTCGAGGACAAGGCCTATGCGATCGAGAAGTTCCACGAGCACAACGAGAATGTGAAGGCGACGGTTCCGGCGGAGCGGCTGGTGGTGCACGAAGTGAAGGAAGGCTGGCAGCCGCTGGCGGACATGCTGGGCGTGCCGGTGCCGACGACGGAGTTTCCGCGGTTGAACGACAAGGTGGCGTTCCGCGAGATGGTGGGCCTGCCGGCGCTGTCGTAGGCGCGTGGGGAGAGGACAGAGCATCTGATGAGCGCGAACGTGACTTGGCAGGAGGCGAGCGTCGATCGAGAGCGGCGCTGGTCGGCGCTGGGCCAGCAGGGCGCGACGGTGTGGTTCACGGGGCTGCCGGGTGCCGGCAAGACGACGGTGGCGACGGCGGTGGAGGCGCGGCTGATCGGCGCCGGGCGTAACGCGTACATGCTCGACGGGGACAATCTCCGCCACGGGTTGTGCAGCGATCTGGGCTTCAGTAAGGACGATCGCGAGACGAACGTGGGGCGTGTGGGTGAGATGGCGAAGCTGTTCGCGGACTCGGGCACGGTGGCGCTGGTGGCGCTGGTGTCGCCGTATGCGGAGTGCCGCGAGAAGGTGCGCGCGCTGCACGAACGCGAGGGGTTGGCGTTTGTGGAGGTGTATGTGAATACGCCCAAAGCAGAGTGCGCGCGGCGCGACCCGAAGGGTCTGTATGCACGGGCTCGCAGCGGTGAGCTGCACGGGATGACGGGCGTGGATGACCCGTATGAGCGCCCACGCGCCCCGGAGGTCGAGTTGACCCCGGAGCTGGACGTGGAGGCGGCGGCAGATTTGGTGTTGGCGACGCTCGGCGAGCGGTTGTCAGCGCAGCCGAACTGAGTATCCCGCACTACCGACTCGCTTCAAGTTCGAGAGCGCCATGAGTGCCCTTGCATGGGAAAGTGGTCAAGGGAGGTCGCTAGACTGGTGACTGTGATGCACCAGTCGGACATCCTGATCCGCGAGGATCTGAGGGCTTACGCCGGTAGCTGGGTGGCGATCCGTGACGGCGATGTCGTTGCGAGCGCACTCGACGCCGTCGAGTTGCGCGACATGCCGGAGGTCCAGGAGGACGACGTACTGATGCCGGTCCCTGACCGGACCGAGGGCGTCTACATCCTGTAGGCCCCTGCGTCAGATGCCGGAACCGCTGATCATCCCGTATCGCGAGCTTGGAATCGGCGGTTTTCGTCCTTACCTCTTCCTGCATGTGACGGGACTTGACGGCCTGGCCAGGATGATTCCGGGCTTGGTCGACTCAGGCGCCGATCGCACGGTCCTGCCGGCGGGATACGCGCCGCTTCTGGGCTACTCGCATGGCGATCTTGCTTTCGAGCAAGGGAGTCAGGTCGGTGGGAGTGTAGCGCTACGACGCGCAATCAGGCCATCGAATGCGCGCGTCCCAGAGTTCCCCGATCTGGGTTTCGACCTCGCACCGTTCTTCGTGGAGGGGTGCCAGCATGCGCTTTGGGGACGGGCTGACCTCATGTGGCGTTTCGACGTGACGATCATGGAGCGGCGCCGGCAATTTTCGCTGCTCCCCTCCACCGAGCCTGTTTCAACTTGATGAGGCGAGCCGTCCGTGTGCCTGATGATTGCAAGTCTCGGGCTGAGGGGTATCGAGCCCGCGCGTGACGGCGAGTCGATCGGCCGTGTCCGCGGTCGTTCGCGTGCGCTGAACGGAGCGCTTTCGACACTGATCCTGCTGAACGGATAGGTGTTACTTCTTGGCCTTCTTCTTCGCGGGCGCGTATTTCTTCCGTGCGGAGCGTTCGCAACTTGCGCGCTTGGCGCCCTTTTTCTTGTGGCAGGCCTTGAGTGCGATGGCGAGTTTTTGGGCGCGGGTGAGGGCCTTGGCCTTGGGGCAACCCGTGATGGCGACTTTTGTGTTCTGATTGAGTGTCGCGCCGTTTTGTCCGGTGAGTTGTGTGGGTATCGCGAGTTTGCTTGTGCAGAGGTTGCCGTTGGCGGATAGGACGGAGTGTGGCCCTTGGGGTAGGTTCGTTTCGAAGCTCGTGATTGGTGCGTCGGGGACGGTTTCAAACCGGGAGTACGTGACTCCTTTTTTGATGTCGGTGCGTCCGTCGAGGTCGATGCGGATGTTCGCTCCGCGTTCGTTGGCTTGGAGGAGGAAGACTACGTCGGGGAATGCCGCGCCGCCGTGGGATACGAGGATCGCCGGCCCGGTGAGCGGGACGCTCAGGATCGGGGTTACGGCTTTGGCGGTGCCGATGAACGATCCCGCGGGGCAACCTGCGGGGTTGGCGGCGAACTGTGTTTCGGTGCATGCCTGTTGGAGCGTCGTCAGGCGTGCGGGCAGGACCGTGGGTAGTGTCAGATCGACCTTGTGGATGTCGGCTTCACCGGGCTTTTGAGAAAGCTTGACCGTGAGGCTCGCACCGCTCGCGGTTACCTCTTCTCCTGAGAGTCGAGCGTGCCGGCGCCCAGCGCAGCGCACGCGGATTGAACAACCCGGCCGGAACCATCCGGCCGGGTACTGCAAGTCGAGATCACTGCCCCCGCGCGAACACGGTCTGCGTCGAGGCGAAGATGCGTCATGCGATGTCCCGTCGTGCGGGTTGGGTCGGGATAGGAGGCAATGGCCACCCCTGCCGTCCCACGACGATGAGCCGCAAACCACCCTGGCCGCCTCGGATCGGTGAACCGCTGCCCGGGGCGGCCGACGCATACGCGGCGCCCGAGAAGCTCGCGTGGATCCTGTCCGAGGAAGGCCACGGGCGAGAATGGGCGCGGGTTCTTCACATCGGCGAGGACGGCGCTCAGCGCTTCTGGAGCGCGATCGCACACGCAGTGCTCGACGCGCCGATCTCGGCGATCCGCGACGTGAGTCCCTATGGGGCCAATTACGAGGTGCCCGTGACCCTTGCACTGGAAAGTCGGACCGCCACGACGCTGACCGTCTGGCACTACGGCGCCGACGAAGCCCCACGCCTGGTGACCGCCTACCCAAAGCTCTAACATGGATTCCATGCCTGTCACACATGAGATCTCTTGCTTTGACACGGTCGAGTTGACCGAGGCGCTCGAAGCTGCGCCTGCCGGCTCCAGAGGCGCGGTGGTCGAGTTACTGGACGACGACACCGCGATGGTCGAGGTCATGACTATGCCCCTCGAGCCGGCGCTCGACCGGATCGTCGTTGCGCCGCTCACCAAGCTCCGCCACATATCCGCAAGCGGCCTCACACCGCCACCTTCCGCCCATCGGCGCTGACGCCCAGGCGCGAGGCGACGCTCTCGCCAAGCGCGCGCGCTGCATCTCCGCGACCTGCACGCGCGGGGTGACGGCGACGTTGCCTGGACGCGCCTTCAGCGCTTTGCGTCGCGCGCCGGTCTTAACGGGTGCAATGCGTCCGGCCGTCGAACCGCGCCTAACGGCCATCGGACACCCTCCCCGCGAGCGGAGTGGAAAACCGGGCGTTTTTGCCTGTTAGATCAGGGGTGCTACTGGGACAAGAGAGAGAGATGCATCAGCGACACTGAGGCATCTACCTACGGGCATGTTATGGCGCACGCCGACTCTCGTCACATCTGTCCCCGAAGAAAACACGCGAAAACAACCCCTCATCAGCGAACCGGAAAGCCCTCTCCCAAGGTCTTTACTGCTAAAGCGCTTGAAATCGATCCAGACGACCGACCCAAAACCCGATCTATTTGGTGGCGTCCCCATCGAGGAGGCCATGAACATAAGAGAACATAGCGTCAACCGTAGCCCTTGTCAAGAGTGAACCGTCAAAGGCAGCGAAAGCAGGCCCCGGGAGGGCTAGCCGGGCTACTCCGCGTCGGCCGGTGGCACCGTGAACGCGCCGCCCTGCCACAGGCGGTTGATCGGCACGATCTGGAACCCGTCCTGCGTGTAAGACCGTGCGCCGGTGTACAGGATGACGCCACCCAGGAACTGGGACCCGAGCCTGGCGCGCAGCTTCCGCAGGCTTCTCAGCTCGCGCGCGGTGACCCGCGAAGCCGCCTTGACCTCCAGCGCCGCGAGTGCGCCGTCTTCGCGTTCAACGACCAAGTCGACCTCATCCCCGTCGTGCGTGCGCCAGTGTCCCCGAATGACGGGCTCCTCGAGCCAGTCAAGCTGCTTGGACACCTCCCCTACGACGAACGTCTCCAGCAGGTGCCCGAACTCGCTCAGCGCAGATGCCGTGGCCGCCCCGAGCTTGCCCTCCGTCAGGCGCAGGAGGCGTGCGGTGAGCCCGCTGTCCACGATATGGACCTTCGGCGCCGCGCCGACGCGCGGCCCCAGCGTCGTGCCCCACGCCGGCAGCCGATAGACGAGGAACACGGTTTCCAACAGCTTCGTATAGCTCTCGGCGGTGGACTTCTCCATGCCGATCGCCCGCGCCGCGCTCGCGATGTTGAGCACCTGCGCGGTCTGCCCGGCCAGCCGGCGCAACAGGAGCGGCAGTTGCCGGCGCTGGTGCACGCGCGAGAGTTCCAGCACGTCACGCTCGAGGACAAGCTCCATGTAGTCGTCGAACCAGCGTGCGCGATCGGCCGGCCGCGCACGGGACAACGCCATCGGGAAACCGCCCGCGACGACCCGACTGACGTACTCCTCACGCACAGTCTCGGGCGGGCCCGGCTCCACCAGCGAGGACGGATCGCTCAGCAGCACTTCGACAAAGTTCTCGCGCGTTCCCGCGATCTCTCCTTGGGAGAGGGGCAGGACGTCGACACGATGGGCGCGCCCGGTGAGCGCCTGTGCCGCCGTCGGCAGCGTCGTGTACCGCGTCGAGCCCGTGAGCACGAACCGCCCCGGGGCACCGTCGCGGTTGAGCTCGGCCTTGATCGCATCCAGCAGCTCCGGGACGTGCTGAAACTCGTCGATCAAAACAGGCGCCTCGCCACGCACGAACAGCGCCGGATCGGCCCGTACCGCGTCGCGCGTACCCAGATCATCGAGGTCAATCACCTCCCGCCTCTGCACGCGCGCCAACTCCCGCAGCAGCGTCGACTTTCCCACCGCGCGTGGTCCCTGCAATACGACCACCGGCTCGTCACGCATGCGCTCCGCCACCACTGTTCCGAGTCGGCGCGCGACAATCTCGATCAAGGCCCTCGGCATCCCCCTACTCTAGCGTATTCTCCGCGATCCGAGGGCCATATATTCCGCAATTCGAGGGCGCTTACTTCCGCAATCCGAGCCTATTTCCTTCCGTGCTCCGAGAGCTGCCGACGGGTGCGGTGACCGGCGCCGACAGCAACCCGACGCAGAGACCGAGCTATGGGTCTCCCACCTGTACCACCCTCGTGGTACACTTGCGCTAATGCCGTCGACCAAGCCCCGCATCCAGGTCACGATCGACCCCGAACTCTCCGACGCGCTCGCCGAGCTGGGCGGCAACGAGCCGCGTTCGCGCACCGTCCGCGACCTCGCGCTGCGCGGTGCCGAGACGGTTCGCGCCGAGCGCGATGCGCGCCGCGAAGCGCACGAACACCTGCGACGGATCGCCACCGGCGAGGACGACGGATACGACTTCGCCGTCGCCCTGCGTCTCCATGCCGAACGCTGAGCCCTACGGCTCAGGCGAATCGCTCGTATTCGACACCTCCGCCTGGAGTCGCCAGCAAGACCCGGCCGTGCTTGCGCGCTGGCTCGCCACCGATGAGGCAGACCTGCTCGTCGCATGCCCCGTGGTCGCGCTCGAGCTGCTCGGCAGCGCCCGTGACGAGGAGAAGTTCGCCATCCTCGACCACACCCTCGCCGCCCTGCCGATGGCCCCAGTGACGAGCACCGCCGGGATCGCCGCCCTGCGCGCTTCACGCGAACTGCGCGGCAGACGCCGCCTTCCCGCCGCCGACTACCTGATTGCCGCGGCTGCCGCCGAGCGCGGCGCCGGCGTCCTGCACTACGACCGCCACTTCGACACCCTCTGCGGCGTGCTCGGGATCGAAAGCGTCTGGATCGCCGAGCCCGGCTCGATCGACTGACGCGCCCGCAAGCGCGCCTTCCCGCCCGCGGCGAATACGATCCTCCCATGGCCCACGAACAGATCCTCACCGACCTCTCCGAGCGCATCCTCACGATCACGCTCAACCGCCCCGAGCGTCTGAACGCGTGGACGCCGACGATGGCCAGCGAGCTGATCGAGGCCTTCGACCGCGCCGATGCAGACGACGAGGTGCGCGCCGTGATCGTCACCGGCTCCGGGCGCGGGTTCTGTGCCGGCGCCGACCTCGCCGGCGGCGGTGAGACGTTCGACTACCGCACCCGCGAGCACTCAGAGGCCGTCCCGCGCGACAACGGCGGCCAGGTCACGCTGCGCATCTTCGAGTCCACAAAGCCCGTGATCGCCGCGATCAACGGCCCCGCCGTCGGCATCGGCGCGACGATGACACTCCCGATGGACGTCCGCCTCGCCTCGCAGGACGCCCGCATGGGCTTCGTGTTCGTGCGCCGCGGCATCGTGCCCGAGGCCTGCTCCAGCTGGTTTCTGCCGCGCATCGTCGGCATCGGCCAGGCGATGGAGTGGGTCGCCACCGGCCGCGTCTTCTCCGCGCAGGAGGGCCTGGACGGCGGCCTGTTGCGCAGCCTGCACCCGCCGGGCGAGCTGATCGACGCCGCCCGCGAGCTCGCCCGCGAGATCGCGCAGCACACCGCCCCCGTCTCCGTCGCGCTCGCGCGGCGCATGATGTGGTCGATGCTCGGCGCCGAGCACCCGATGATCGCCCACCGCGCCGACTCGCGAGGCATGTTCCACCGCGGCCAGTCCGCCGACGCCGCCGAGGGCATCACCGCTTTCCTGGAGAAGCGCCCGGCCGAGTTCCCCGACCGCGTCAGCGACGGTCTGCCCGAGATCATGCCCGGATACAGCGCGCCCGAGTTCGAGTAGGTAGACGGAAGGAATGTCGGCGAGTCGGCGCTTGGCTTTGCCACCGAGCGGACATCATCCCCACAGTGTGCAGATCGGCAGCGCGTAGATCCGCTCGGCGAGCTGGAATGGTCGTGGGCCCGTGTGTAGCACCGCACCGGCAAGAAAGCGCTCGCCGAGCTGCTCGCGCAGCCACTCCAGATGCCTGGCGTCATCACGTTTTGGCGCCGCGGAGGCCTTGATCTCGATCGCGACAACGTCGCCGGCGGAGAGTTCGGCGATCAGGTCAATCTCATGGCGTGCGTCCCTCGTACGCAGGTGATACAGGCGAGATCTGGACGAAGTGAGTGCCACCTCGGGACGAATCTGTGCAAGGACGAACGTATCGATCATGCGCCCGAGCAGGTTGCCGTCGCGAAGCACGACTCGCTCGTCCAGATCCAGAGCCGCCGCGGCCAGTGACGCGTCCACCAGGTAGCGCTTGCCGGTTCGCGTCATCCGCGAAAGCCTGTTGGTGCTCCACGCGGGCAGGACGTCGAACACGAGCAGGTTGGTGAGCAGGCGCTCGTAGGCCGTGGCGGTCTTGTGGTCGATTCCCGCGGCGTCGTAGAGCGTCTTGCTTTGGGCCAGCCCGGCTGTGTTCAGCGCCAGGGCTTCGAAATAGAGCCTCAGACGGTGCGGATCGCGATCCTCATGCAGAGTCTCGGGGTCTCTGGTGAGGAGCTGGTCCAGGTACCCGCTCAGCCATGCGCCTCGTGTATCCGAGGATAGATCCAGGACCGCGTCGGGGAAGCCACCGCGCAGCGCCAGCTCGATGTAGCCGTGCAGGTCGGGCGGATCGGACGGCATCGAAAAAGCGTCGATGTCGGCCTGCGCAAGTCTCCAGAGAAATGGCTCGCCGGAGAGCCGGCCGACGATCTCGCGCATTACAAGGCCATACATGCGCACATCGACGACCCTACCCGTGCCCGGCCATGTGGCGCCCGTGAACTTGGCGCGTACGCTGCCCGTGAGCAGGAAGCGGCCCGCGCCGGACCCTCGATCGACCGCTCGCTTGACGGCGCCTAGTACACCCGGCACCGCTTGCCACTCATCGAGCAGTATCGGCTCGGGCAGCGCAGCCAGGGCCGCGTCGGCATCGGCTTCGAAGGCTCTCGCCTCGACGGGATCGTCGAGTGCGACGACGCTGCGCGACAGGCGACGTGCGACCGTGGTCTTGCCGGTCGCACGGGCGCCGACGACCGAGAGAGCAGGCAGCCCGGCAAAGAGCTGCTCGATACGAGCCTCGGCCAGTCGCGGAACGTAGCGACGTGACATCATTTCATGATAATAGCGCTATTTGCAGCAGATTCCCATTGTCGCGCACAGTATGCTCCCATTTTTGCTCATGTTGCTCTCCCATTTTGGCGCAGACATCGCTCCCCACTTTCGCACCTTCGAACCGCCCGCTCCCAAAGCCGACCGCACCATCCCAGCACCCCACCAGCCCCCGAGATCCCCGGTGCGATTCAACTGCCCCACGCCGAGGCCCCCCGGCCCCTCGCCCACCGGCCCTCGACGATACGCGCCAGGAGAGATTCGAACTCCCGACCTTCGGTTCCGTAGCGGCCTATAGTCAGGTGTTTTTAGCTCTAGCAAGCCATTTTAAGGTAGACTAAGTTCTCTTGACGGACCTCAGATTTGCGGAGTTCGGGACGTGTTTCGGGACACGTTATGGGCGAGGGAGGTAGCCGAGCGCGGCCAGAACGAACGGAGCCCCAGGAGGATCACCGCCAAAAGCGGGAGGGCCTTACCTGGGGCATTCGCCTGTAAAGATAGCAGCGTCCCCGTAAGCTTTCCATCGCTTCCATGAACTCCTCCCAGGCAACAGCGTGGCTCACCGATGCCCGCTTCGCGCCCTACCTCGCCGAAGCAGAGGGTGATCACGAGTACGCGGTCGCTCTATACGTCTGGAACGCGCACGTCTCCGCAGCCGTCTTTGAGACAGTCCACCATGTAGAGGTACTGCTGCGCAACACGATCGATGCTCAGTTCGCGCCGGTCATCGCCGCGACCCAACCGTCAGCGACGTGGCTAGAAGATCACGCGATCCTGAACGTCAACTCCCGCAAGCGCGTCCGGGAGACCATCGAGCGCATCGGCAAGGAGGGCAAGGCGCCCACGCGAGGTCGCGTAGTCGCCGGTCTCTCGTTCGGGTTCTGGCGTGCCCTATTCGATCGCAAGTACCACCAGCTATGGATCAACCACCTGCACCGAGCATTCCCGCACGGGTCGGGAGACCGCACCGAGGTCGCCGGCCTGATGTCAAAGCTCGTGCCATTCCGCAATCGCCTGGCGCATCACGAGACGATCATCCGCCGTCCGATCAGCAACCACTACGAGGAGATGCTCCGGCTCGCAGGGCTCATCGACCCCGGTGCACAAGCCTGGATCGAAGATGTCTCCAGGGTATCCGAGGGCCTCAGCGCCAGACCTCAACGCTCCTGACTACTCCAGCTCGATCCTCCGGATCGCGTGCTCGTCGCGGCGGCTTCACGCATCAGGCGGCTGGGAGCGATGATCCTCACCAGCGCATCTCCCTGCGGATTGCGTCGGCCGCCTCAAGCGCTCGTTCGCCGCTCAGGCGAGAGCTGTACTGGATCGGCGACGCTGATCCCCTCTCGCTGCTCGGCTAGGGAGAGCATGAACGGGTCGGGGGTCAGTTGCGCCGTACGCTCCCGTTCGACTCTCATCGGCCATCGAGCAGGCTCAGCAGCGCCCACGCGGCACAGAGCGAGTCTCACATAGCCACTCCTTCAGATCGTCAGGGTCAAACCGCACGTAGTGCCCGAGCCGGTGGTGCGGGATGCGCCGGGCGCGGGCTTGCGCGAGCAGCCAGGTGTACGGGACGCTGAGCAGCTCGCTGGCGGCGCGGGCGTCGATCAGGGCGTGAACGCGCGGGGCTGAGCGTGGGCTCCGTGTGCGCTGTTGGGGTGGATGCCACGCTCGCGGTGCGTGCGGCGGGCGAGGGCGGGGCGTGCGCGGTGGCTTGGTGGAGATTGTGGGGTTGCGGTGAGGACTGCCATCGGTGCCTCCTGCGTGGTTGGGTGGAGATGTCGTTGTGCAGGGGTGGTGGGTGTGCTGGAACGCATCACAGTCCCCCGTCCGTCCGCTGCGCCGCCCGGTGGCGCTCCAGCGCGCGCATGGCCATCGCCCGGTCAAACCGCCATTGCGCCTTGGGTCCGTCCCCGATCCGGTGTCCACCGAGGAGGCGGCGGTGCTTGTAGATCCAGGCGCGAGCGACCCCGAGGTGGAGGGCCATATCGGCGCGGTGCGACCACCGCAAACGCCGCAGCACCCTCGACGTTGCCCCACTTACGCTGGGACTCCAGCGCCACCCGGCGCAGCAACGGATCGGGTATTGCAAGGGCCCATGCGCAGCGGCGGCGCCGCTCGACACACACCCGTGGGAACACACCCAGCCAGTAACGCAACGTCGCGCCAACGAAGGCCACGCCGAGCCCTATCTGGCCGTATCCCTCAGCTCTGATCCACACTATGCACGACCCCTCCGACCCTCCGACCCCGACGCAGCGATCACTCCGATCCTCCGCCCACCACTATAGACATACATGGACCACAATGCCTAGCGTCCCCGCGCAGGTCGAAAGACGAACGAGATCTGCGAAGGATAAGGATCTCGCCTCTCTTTCCAACAGCAAGAGCCGCGGCGGCGCGCAGTAGACATCCCTGCACACCGCCGCGACCACTACCTACACAAGCGGCTATTTGTGTGATTCCCCTTCAAAAAACTTAAATTCGACCGCTTTTTCAAAGGTGAGCGCGACAGATGTCCACGACGGCACCATGCCCCGCAGGATTTCGCCTTTGAAGTTAGTCCATTCCATCTGCGGCGCGAACGTTATATAGTAATTTTCGTAGTTATTGATGTAACCGGTCAGCAGGGTGAATTTCGTTGTTTTGACTCCGCTCGGTTCCAATCTTGACTCGGTGGAACCTGTGATCGGACCGGCTTTTGCGGTTCCCCATTCGAGTGTGGGGATAAATTCCCATTTTGCACCCGGAACGTCTGGATTGACGATGATGGAGGGACCTTGAGATTTGAGGTTCCACACAGATTCGATCGGTGTTTCCACGGTGACCAGTTCGCCGCTCGCTGCCCCAGGAGTACGAACCAGGTGGCCCGGCAAGGGAGCTGCGCTGCAGCCGGTGAATCGCTCGACCTCGGTACCGTGGGTGGCACTGGTGAATGAGCCTTGAATGAACTCTTTTTCGCAGCTTATGCCATACGGTTCGCTTTCGAGGTTGATGGGACCGGTTTCGGCTACAAATGACGCGGGCTGTGCCGGTGAGGGTGTCGGCACAATTTCGTAACCCTTGTATTTCCAGGCGTAAGCTCCGATTGGCGCGATGCACAGCGCCGAGGAGGCCACCACGAGCGCCGCTACGAGCACACCGAGTGTGCTCCTGGATTTGGATCTCATTTGGGAACTGCCTTTCTCTTGTTTCATTCGACGCCACGGCAGCCGATTCTCCGCTGGAGGTGGGCGGATCGTGGCGCTGGTCTTTTGTGCAAGTAGTAATAACCGCTTTCCCCGGCCGTGGCTATGGCAATTTGCTCAGTCTCGGAGCGTGATTTTGGGCGTGGCGCCCAATGCGCTCGGAATACCTGACTATCTAGATGAATCGCAGCCCACGCTCGAATCGGCGGTGCTGACGGGCCGGCTGAGCGCGTTCAGCCGCAGCGCGATCTCCAACTCCGCCGGCCAGGGGTGAAGCGTGCGTCCGAGGCGCTCTTCGACCGTGCGCAGCCGGTTGTCAACGGTGTTGCGCACAACTCCCAGCGCGGCGGCCGCAGAAGAGGCGCTGCGCCCGGCACCTACGTATGCGTGCAGCGTCTGCAGCAGCGCCGCGCCGCCGCCACGAGCGTCTTCCAGGGGGGCAACGTAGACCTCGGTCAGCGACCGGGCGAGCATCTCATCGGCGAGCGCGGCCGCAAGCAGTGCGACGTCACCGTAGCGCGTCACTCCGCCGGGCTCGGACGTGCGCGTGGCGACTAGCAGCGCCGCCTGCGCCTGTTGGTGGGTTAGACGCCAGCCATCGATCCCCCTCGTCGGCTCACCCAACGCGAGCACCACCCCCTCCCTCCCAGCCGCATCCGAGACACCCCGCTCGACATCGACGCCTACGAACCGCTCGCGACCACCCAGCCAAGCCCATACGCTCTGCTCATCGCAGGGCACGCTCAACAGGCGACGGTCCAGTCGCACGGCGAGATCGCGCACGGCCTCCGCCGCCGCCGGACCCACAGCCAACACACCGAGGTGCTCCCCGTCAAGGGCATAGTCGAGATCACGACTCAGAACGCTCATCTCCACATCCCCCTCGCGATCCTCGCCCGCGAGCAGCAACCGCACCCGTTCCAGCAGACGATGCTCACGAGAACCACTCGCACGCTGCAACTCGGCGACATGCTCACGCGTCACCCCGATCACGAGTTGATCCAACAGCGCGGCCTGCACACGAGACATCTCCCGCAGACCGCTCGCCCTTCCGCTCCGCACGAGACGATCGGCCTCCCCCATCACGTAATCCCACAACAACGCGTGCCCGGCGATATAGCGCCGCAACACCGCTTCCAAGCTCACGCCGCTGCGCGCGGCACGACGCGCCTGCGCCACCGCCTCGGCAGGGATCGGGGGCGGGTCCCGCTCGCCATGCTCGATGCCCGTCAGACCGAACTCGACAGCCGCACCCACAGCCGTGCGAAGCCCCTGCACATATTCCGACTCCGCATCCTCCGCCAAGTCCGGCACCGCCTCGCGCACCCGCGCGAAGATCGCCCGCTCGATCTCGCCCTGGCGCGCGCGCAGACGGCGCACAACCACATCAACACCACTACCCATCTGCGGTCTACTGCTCGTCCCTACTTCTTCGTCTTCTTCTTCTTCACCGGGCCATACCTGCCGCGAGCCAACCGCTCGCACTGCGCCCGCTTTGCCTTGGGACGATCCTTCTTACAGGCCTTCAGCGCCGCGGCGAGTTTCTGTGCGCGGGTGAGGGCCTTCTTCTTAGGACAGCCACTGACCCCGACGAGGGTGTTCTGGTGGGCGACCATGCCGTTCTGTCCGACGAATTCGGTGGGCATGACGAGCTTCTGGTTGCAGAGGTTCCCGTTCGCGGTCAGCGCCGAGTAGGGGCCCTGCGGGAGCGTCAGTTCGAAGGAGTTGACGGGGTTGTCGGGGATCGTCTTGAACGTCGTCGAGGTGACCCCGGCTTTGCTGATGAACGTCGAGCCGACGAGGATCACCTTCACCCCATAGCCCTGGAGCACGATCTCAAGGCTCGGGAACGCTTCACCGCCGTGTGAGACGAAGTACACAGGGCCCGTCAGCGGTTCGGGGATGTTCGGCACGACCGCCCTGGCGGTCCCGATCGCCGACGGCGCGGGACAACCTGCCGGGTTGGCTTCGAACTGTGCGGCGGTACACGCCTTCTGCAGCGTCGTCAGGCGCGACGGTAGTTGCTTGGGGAGTTCGACTTTGACTTTCGCGATGTCCGCGTACGTCCCCTGTGGCGCCTGGGGGTAGGTCAGCTCGACGTGCAGGCTGGCGCCGTTCGCTTTGCTCGTTTTCCCGCTCGTCGAGGCCGCGAATTTCGGGGCAAACTTCAACGCCGCGCAGTTCGTCGCCTGGAACGGACTCGTGATCGACGCGCTCGCGCCAAGGTTGCTGCTCAGCGTGCTGCCGATCGCCATCGGGTTACAGCTCGTCGGGTTCAAGATGAAGCCCGGCCGGTTGACGTACACGCGGATGTCGCGCACATGCGTGACGATCCCGTGCAGGATCGTGGGGATCGGTTCAGAGCTGTTGGGGCTGACGTTCACCTGCGCGGTATACGGGTCGATGTTCAACCCGAAGCGCAGCACGACCGTGCCGAGGTCGAACGGGCCGACTTTCGCCGAGGTGACGCTCACGAGGCTGAACGGCGCGCCTTGGAACGGCCCCGCGAGATACAGCTTCCCGGGCACGTACGCGAGCACCGCGCCGACACCCGTGCCGACCAAGGTGTGCCCGACTTCGCTCCCGGCGGGGCACGAAGGGCTCGCTTCCTCCTGCGCACCGCTCTTCACGCGAGCGGCGGCAATGTCGGCCTCCGGACAGAACGGGACACCCGTCAATTCGCCGGTCAAACCCGGCGGCAGGTTCGTCGAGAAACCCGAGATCTCCTGGTCGGCGTCACTGCGCGTCAAATGCAGGTAGAACGAGCTGAAGTTGCCCGCGTTGTTGTTCAATGTCCCCGACTGGATCTGCGGCGCAAACGGCACACCCGCAGGGCACCCGCCGCCGTCGAAGCCCTTCGTGATCTGGAAGGGCGAGGTGTCAGTGAGCGGATTCGACGGTTCCGAGAACGGGGTGAGCAGCGCCTGGGTCGTGAACGTCCCGCATGTCGGCGGAGTGATCAGCGGCGCCTGCTGGCCTTCGCGGAAGTGGAAGTTGAAATGGGAGATCGGGGTCGGCGGGATACCTTCGAAGGTCGTCGTCAACCGGCCCGTGACGGGGTCGGGAGTGACCTTCCCCGCGAGTTTGATCAGGATCCCCGTTTCGGGGCTCTTGAACACGAGATACAGCCCGATCAAGGAATCGAACGGGTTGTCATACGGCTGAGCGATATAGATGTTACCCTCGAGCTTCTGCTTCAGCAACGGTGTTTCCGCTTCGACGGTGCCGAGCTTCGATTCCTGGGGGCAGCCCGCACCGGGCGCGGATTCGATCGTCTCCCGCGCATAGTCCGCCGGGGTGCAGCCGACCAGACCCACACCCGACGAGGGGTTCACCGTGAAACCTTCGGGCAGCGTCACGACCGTTTCCTTCATCTGGGACTGCGCGTCGCCTTCAGCGCTTGTCAACCCTTCGTCATGAAAGTCCAGGTTCACGTTCAGGCCGGATGGAGCGGACGCACGATCCGTGGTCGGTCGCGCGGACAGTTCAGGCGCGAACGCGAGCTGATTGCAACCATCGAGCGATTGCAACGATTCGTCGGGCCGGAAGGTCTGGAAGAGGCCCGGGTCGCTCCACGAGTTGACTTCGGCGCGAGCGTCCAGCGGCCCGTCACAGGATGTCGGCATCGTGAGGAACGACGGTGGATGCCTGTCGGTCGAGGAAACACACAGGCCGTGCGCGACGCTCTCCGATTCATCCAGGCAGGCCCAGCCCCGCGAGCTGTCGTGGCGGGAGTCGCCGGGGACCCCCCAGAAGCTCACCTGCGCGCTCAGCAGGCTGGCCTGCTGAGTCGTGTTCAGCGAGCTGACAGTGATCCCGTAGTCTTCGCCCGGGCCACTGCGCAACTTCGTATCGAGTGTCAACGTCAAACCGGCGATCGGGATCACGAAGCCGAAGCGAGCCGGCTCACCATAGGCCGGTTCGAGGTTGAACACGGGCACGGTGATCGCGGTATAGCCGATGAAGCCAGGTTCTTCGATCGTCACCGCCGCCATACCGACAGCCGTGGAAGCCGGGCATTCGTTTTCTTCGGCGTTTTCCCCGGCGCCGACGCTCATGTGGGCGAACTGCGGGGCCGTACAGATCGCGAGCGGCGTCGGGTCGCCGATCAGGCCGGGCGGCAGCAGCGTTTCGATGTTCTTGGGCAGCCCGGCGGCGAGCACTTCGGGCTTGCCGCCGGCCGCTTTTTCTTCCTTCTGGTTGAAGACGAATGTACCGGTGACCTGGAAGGGATGCGAGCCCGCCTGAGTGGTGAGCCGGCTACCTTCTTCTTCGGCACGCAGCTCGAAGTCATCGACGCCGAACGGGACTTCTGCTTCTGAGACCGTGATCGGGCGCTGGAGCGTGGCAGCCGGGGCGCCGCCGCCGGAGACCGTGACCTGGTTGGTTTCGCCCGTGTGTGCGCCTTCCTTGACCTTCACCCTGATCCGCATTTCCATCAGCTGGTAGGGCGCCAAGCGGCCTTCAAGCGTGCACGACAACGCCGGAAGCGAGCACGTGAGGGGGGTGGGCGTGTTGCTGAACCACCTCGCGCCCTCGATGCCACATCCCGGTTTCTGCACTTTCCCGGGACATTCGGCCACTTCGAGACCCGCGGGCAGAACATCAGCAATTACTGCCGGAGTCGTTTCGCCTGAGATCCGCTGGTCTCCCATGTTCTCAACCATCGCGACGACCGTGCCTTCGCCTCCGGGGGAAAGGTAGGTGGGGCGCGTGCTGGAAACCACATGCCACCAAGGCGTGTCGGCCAGCGAAGGAGCAGCACCCGCGAGCGGGACCAGAACGGTAAGGGTCAGGGCGCCAAGCAGCGCCCGCCTGATCATGCGGCTCATTTGCTCCTCCGATTGGACTTGGTGACTTTGCGCGCCGGTGCGGACTTCCTGCGCGCCTGCGTTTCACACGTCTGGCGTTTGCGCTTGCTGCTCTTGGCCTTGCAGCTCTTCAGCGCCGCCTTCAGCTTTTCCGCCTTCAGCTCGGCCGCGCTCTTGTGTTTGGGGGTCACAGCGCCAGGCGGGGTGGGGTTGCCCGGGCCCTGGTAGGTAAGCGAGGAGGGCGTTGGGTTTTCAGGCGGCGCGCCCGGGCTCTGGCAGGCATCCCCTTCACAGGCCGGTGGGGGCGTCGGCGCTTCAGGCAGGCACGGGGAGCCGCTGCTGCAGGCGTGGGCGTCATAGACGTCGAGGCTCTGGTCGAGATCCCCACTCGGCAGGAGGCGCTGGCCGGTCAGGAAGAAAGCGTCATCGCCGCTTTCACTGGCATCGAGGAAGGCCGATTCTTCTTTGGCCTGGCCTGATGAGATCAGCGCCACGCAGCCGCCGGAGGCCGCGCCGAAGGTGGACTGGGAGCTGCTGCAGTCGCCCACCGCAGGGGGCTCGTACTGATAGACGTCCTCGGTCTTGTTCGAGTCCTGCGGCACGAGCCCCTCGGCGCTGTTGAAGAACAGCCGCCCCGCATCGTTCAGGTAGCGCGACTGGTGAAGCGCGAAGCCTTCGGCCGTGTCGATCGCCGACCACCCCGGCGTGCTCGCCGCGATCCACGTGCCTTCAGGCCAGGTCTGAAATCCGCTCGCCAGATCGATCTGCTTGTACTGGACCCCGTGCGGGCGCCCCCCGCTCGGGTCACAGGAGGCGCAGACAAGCGTGTTGCTCTGACTGTCATAGAGGAACACCTCCTGGTCTGGCTTGCCGCTCTGAACGTCGCGGTTGTCATAGCCGCTCAGCGGGCGGCGCGAGCTGAACGCCAGGTAGCTGCCGCTCGGGGAGACCCGGTCTGCCAGGCCGCTCAGGCCGGAGGTTTCGCGCAGCGACCAGTCGGGGAAGTCGGCTCCCGAGAGCACCGCGATCAGCCGCGTCTGCCCGCCCGAGCGCTCATAGAGGTTGCAGCGCTCAACTGCCGTTATCGATTCGGACGCCGAAATCGCCGTGTTTCCCTGGCAGTCCCCCGCCACTGCTTCCTCCCCGCGCGCGCTAGCTTCTGTTGTGAGCTTGCCGTTGGCGGTGAAGTAGATCGCCGAGCCGTCTTCGGAGGCCCCGGCCATCAGGCCGAGCACACCTGCTTCTTCACTTGTCCCCGTCTCGCTCAGGTCGCTCAGCTTGCAGCTGAGTTCTTCTTCTGCTTCTTCGATCTCACATTCATAGAGGTCTGAGCCGCCCGAGCTCTGTGTCAGCGGCCGGGGGTCTGTGAAGAAGATCCGCGAATCATCCGCAGAGGCGTCCTGGAAGACCGGCTGGGAGATCCCTTTGCATTTGCCTTTGGCCGTGCACGCCGCTTCGGGGGTGTCGAGGGCGATCGTCACTTCCCGCGCCACGTCTCGCAGGTAGAGGTGGTGCTCTTCGGTCAGGTGTTCTTTTTTCGCGTCCAGTACGCCCGCCGAGAAGATCACCCGCTGGCCGTTTGCGGAGATCGCATGCCTTGCGATCCTTTCTCCCGCGCCGAAGGAGCCGAGTGCCGGCGCCGGCGCCGGCTGGCTGCTCGGTAGCACGCTGAGGAGCGCGAGCTTGCCGCCGGCCCACTCATACAGGCTGCCGTTGCCGGCGCCCGGCGTCCCTTCCGCCGGTGCGTCTTCGGTCAGTTTCGCCCGCGCGCTCAGCACGACGTGGCTGGCGTCGGGGCTCGCGCCGCGGAAGATCGGCCCGCCGCCCTGTTTTCCGAATTTCGTACCTTCCGGCACGTTTGCCACTTCTTCCACCGGGCTCGGGCAGGGTTCGCCCCCTCCCGGGCAGCCGCTCACCAGGGGGCGGTAGCAGGAGGAGCTGCACGGGTTCGAGGGTTCCCCCGCGGGGAAGTTCTTTCGCAGGTAGAGCGTCTGTTCAGAGGCCTGCGGTGAGGTCTCCTGCGTGAACGGGCCGAACGGATAGACGATCGCGCTGGTCAGGTCTTCTGAGAAGAACTGGTACTCGACCTGGGAGAAGAAGTCGATCCCCACGGGCACTTCGTGGGGCGTTGCGATGTCTTTGCTCTGCCAGGAGCCGGGGGTCCGCCGCGAGAGGACCTGCACGCCTTCGGAGAAGCCCGCCGCGTCTGTTTCGGTCGGCGCGTTTGCCAGGTAGGTGATCGCATCTCCGCTCGCCGCGGCCTGCGTCGTTCCGAGCCCGAGGCGCTTCAGCACCGCCCCGTGCTTATCAGGCGGGGAGACGAGCTCCCAGTGGCGGTTGTCGGGTAGCGGGGCGGCGCCTGTGCCCTGCGTCGTGAAGATCACTTCTTCGCCGTGTTCTTCGCCGTGGGAGTTTCGCGCGAACAGGCTCATGTGGTAGACGGTGTGCGGTGCGAGGTCCTGCGGGTGGGCGCTGACCGGGTCCGGTTCGTAGTTGGCCGCCAGTGAGCCTTCAGGCGCGGGGGCGCTCTGGGGATAGGGGCTCGAGGAGCACGCCGCCGCCGAGTCGCAGGGGCCGTAGCGGAAGGCATATGAGGTCGCTGCTTCGTTTTCTTCGCTTCGCGGGTTGATTTCCGCTGTGAAGCTCGCGCTCGTTGCGCTGACGTCGAAGACCGACTCGCTGCCAACTTGGATCGTCGGGCGTCGCGGGGCTTCGGGTGAGAACACGTCGATCCGGCTGAGCGCGGGCTCGGCTGCGTATACGGTGAGCGTCGAGGCGTTGACCGCGACCCCGCCGAAGCTCGAGGTCCCGGGGGCCCTCAGCCTTTCAAGCGAGACCGCGCCGGGGTGTTCTTCGGGGGAGACCGCGCTTGCGTCCAGGCGATTCACGCTGCCTGCGTGGGCTACGTATACGTTGGCGCTCGAGGCTTCGACGGCCACGCCGTTGGCTGCCGGGGCTTCTTCGTCGAGTTCCGGGCTCAGTAGATCGCCTTTTGAGTTGAACTTGGCGAGGCGGTTGCCGCGGCCGGCGGTGTTGCGCACGTAGAGGTTGTCCTCTGCGTCGACGGCAAAGCCGGGGGCGGCCAGCGTCGAGAGCAGGTCTTCGGTATCGCGGAAGCCGATCCGTTCGTTGTGCACCGCGTTTGTGTAGTTGGTGGCGCCGTCCAGCAGCGTGTGCAGCAAGTTGCCGAAGTTGTGCCCCTCCACCCACACCTCCCCGCGTGGGTCGACCGCCACGCCGTAGAGTCTCTGGAACCCTTCTTCGCTGAATTCTTCCCCGGTCAGGTTGCGCGTGATCTGCCCGATGTATGCGCCGCTCGCGCTGAACTTGTCGATCACCATCCGTTCTTCTTCGAAGCTTCCGTGTGTGTGCCCTTTGGTATCCACCACATACACATCGCCGTCCGACGGGTCTTCTTCTTTGCATGTCGGTTCGGCGAGATGGCGCTGGGCGCAGGAGTTGTCGACCGCGATGCCTTCCGGTTCGTCGAACTGCCCGCTCGGGACTTCTTCCGGCAGCCCGCCGCTGCCCGCGGCTTTGCCTTCGAAATGTTCACCTTTACCGTTCAACAACGTTCCCGACCCATTGAATTCCGACTGATATTCCCCCGCTTTGTTGAACCGGACCACACGATTCGCACCCTTATCAACAACATAAACATCCCTAGTCGCTTCATCCACAGCAACACCACCAGGTTCCTTCAACGCCGCGCCTTCACACGGTTCAAGAAGACACACTTCACCAAAACCTTGGCTGTATTCGTGACCACGAGCAGCAAGCGATGGGGTAACGCAGATACTCACGATCAGCAGCGTCGCGCTCAGCGAAAAGGCCAACCGTAGGGTGCGCACGCTCACTTACCCTTCGCCTTCTTGCTCTTGGCCGATCCGTACTGCTTTCGTGCCTGGCGTTCGCATGCTTGTCGCTTTGCCGTGTCGCGTTTGCCGTGGCAGGCCTTCAATGCGTTTGTGAGCTTCTGCACGCGCATGGGCAGCTTGGCCTTCGCCTTTACGGCGGGCGTCTCCGCAGGCGGGGTGGGGTTGCCCGGGCCCTGGTAGGTCAGCGAGGATGGCGTCGGGTTTTCAGGCGGCGCGCCCGGGCTCTGGCAGGCATCCCCTTCACAGGCCGGCGGGGGCGTGGGCGCTTCGGGCAGGCACGGGGAGCCGGCGCTGCAGGCGTGGGCGTCATAGACGTCGAGGCTCTGGTCGAGATCCTCACTTGGCAGGAGGCGCTGGCCGGTCAGGAAGAAGGCGTCATCGCCGCTTTCACTGGCGTCGAGGAAGGCCGATTCTTCTTTGGCCTGGCCTGAGGAGATCAGCGCCACGCAGCCGCCCGAGGCCGCGCCGAAGGTGGACTTGGAGCTGCTGCAGTCCCCCACTGCGGGAGGCTCGTACTGATAGACGTCCTCGGTCTCATTCGAGTCCTGGGGCACGAGACCCTCGGCGCTGTTGAAGAAAAGGCGCCCCGCGTCGCTCAGGTAGCGCGACTGGTGAAGCGCGAAGCCTTCGATCGTGTCGATCGCCGACCACCCCGGCGTGCTCGCCGCGATCCACGTGCCTTCGGGCCAGGTCTGAAATCCGCTGGCCAGATCGATCTGCTTGTATTGAACCCCGTGCGGGCGCCCCCCGCTTGGATCGCAGGAGGCGCAGTGAAGCGTGTTGCTCGAGCTGTCGTAGAGGAACACCTCCTGGTCTGCCTTGCCGCTCTGAACGTCGCGGTTGTCATAGCCGCTCAGCGGGCGGCGCGAGCTGAACGCCAGGTAGCTGCCGTTCGGCGAGACCCGGTCTGTCAGGCCGAACAGGCCGTAGCCCCGAAGCGACCAGTCCGGGAAGTCCGCCCCGCTGAGCACCGCGATCAGCCGCGTCTGCCCGCCCGAGCGCTCATAGAGGTTGCAGCGCTGCGGCGCCGTTTCCGATTCGGGCGCCGAGACCGCCGTGTTTCCTTCACAGTCCCCCGCCACCGCCTCTTCCCCGCGCGCGCTCACTTCTTCAGTCAGCTTGCCGTTGGCGGTGAAGTAGATCGCCGAGCCGTCTTCAGATGCCCCGGCCATCAGGCCGAGCACGCCCGCTTCTTCGCTCGTCCCGGTCTCGCTCAGGTCGCTCAGCTTGCAGCTGAGTTCTTCTTCTGCCTCTTCGATCTCACATTCATAGAGGTCTGAGCTGCCCGAGCTCTGCGTCAGCGGCCGGGGGTCTGTGAAGAAGATCCGCGAATCATCCGCGGAGGCGTCCTGGAAGACCGGCTGGGAGATCCCTTTGCATTTGCCTTTGGCCGTGCACGCCGCTTCGGGGGTGTCGAGGGCGATCGTCACTTCCCGGGCAACGTCTCGCAGGTAGAGGTGATGCTCTTCGGTCAGGTGTTCTTTTTTCGCGTCCAGCACGCCTGCTGAGAAGATCACCCGCTGGCCGTCGTTTGAGATCGCCTGCCTTGCGATCCTTTCTCCCGCGGCGAAGTTGCCGAGCGCCGGCGCCGGCGCCGGCTGGCTGCTCGGTAGCACGCTGAGAAGCGTGAGCTTGCCGCCGGCCCACTCATACAGGCTGCCGTTGCCGGCGCCCGGTGTCCCTTCCGCCGGTGCGTCTTCGGTCAGTTTCGCCCGCGCGCTCAGCACGACGTGGCTGGCGTCGGGGCTTGCGCCGCGGAAGATCGGCCCGCCCCCTTGTTTTCCGAATTTCGTCCCTTCCGGCACGTTTGCCACTTCTTCCACTGGCCCCGGGCACGGTTCGCCCCCTCCCGGGCAGCCGCTCACAAGCGGGCGGTAGCAGGAGGAAGTGCACGGGTCAGAGGGATCGCCTGCGGGGAAGTTCTTTCGCAGGTAGAGCGTCTGTTCGGAGGCCTGCGGTGAGGTCTCCTGCGTGAACGGGCCGAACGGGTAGACGATCGCGCTCGTCAACTCTTCTGAGAAGAACTGGTACTCGACCTGGGAGAAGAAGTCGATCCCCACCGGCACTTCGTGGGGGGTTGCGATGTCCCTGGTGACCCAGGAGTTGGCCCCGCGGCCGGAGAGGACCTGCACGCCTTCGGAGAAGCCCGCCGCGTCTGCTTCGGTCGGCGCGTTTGCCAGGTAGGTGATCGCATCTCCGCTCGCCGCGGCCTGCGTCGTTCCGAGCCCGAGGCGCTTCAGCACCGCCCCGTGCTTATCAGGCGGGGAGACGAGCTCCCAGTGGCGGTTGTCGGGCAGCGGGGCGGCGCCCGTGCCCTGCGTCGTGAAGGTCACTTCTTCGCCGTGTTCTTCACCGTGTGAGTTTCGCGCGAACAGGCTCATGTGGTAGACGGTGTGTGGCACGAGGTCCTGCGGGTGGGCGCCGACCGGGTCCGGTTCGTAGTTGGCCGCCAGTGAGCCTTCAGGCGCAGGAGCGCTCTGGGGATAGGGGCTCGAGGGACACGCCGCCGCGGATTCGCAGGGGCCGTAGCGGAAGGCATATGAGGTCGCTTCTTCGTTTTCTTCACTTCGCGGGTTGATTTCCGCTGTGAAGCTCGCGCTCGTCGAGCTGACGTCGAAGACCGACTCGCTGCCTTGCTGGATCGTCGGGGGACGCGGGGCTTCGGGTGAGAACACGTCGATCCGGCTGAGCGCCGGCTCGGCTGCGTATACGGTGAGCGTCGAGGCGTTGACCGCTACCCCGCCGAAGCTCGGGGTGCCGGGGGCTTCCAGCCTTTCAAGCGAGACCGCGCCGGGGTGTTCTTCGGGGGAGACTGCGCTTGCGTCCAGGCGATTGACGCTGCCGGCGTGGGCTGCGTATACGTTGGCGCTCGAGGCTTCGACCGCCACGCCGTTGGCGGCTGGGGCTTCTTCCTCGAGTTCGGGGCTCAGCAGGTCGCCTTTGGAGTTGAACTTGGCCAGGCGGTTGCTGGTGTGACCGCCGACGAAGGTGTTGCGGACGTAGAGGTTGCCCTCTGCGTCCACGGCGAAGCCTGGGGCGGCGTGGGATGACTGGATGGTCTCGGTGCTGCGGAAGCCGATCCGTTCGTTCTGCGGTGGCACTGCAAGTGAGCCCTTGCCGTTTGTGTAGTTGGTGGCGCCACTGGCGACGCTGCCGAAGTTGTGCCCCTCCACCCACACCACCCCGCGCGGGTCGACCGCCACGCCGTAGAGTTCGCGGAAGCCATGTCCACCGAATTCTTCTTTGCTGATTTCTTCTTTGCCGTCGAAGTTGCGTATGATCTGCCCAGCGTATTCGCCGCTCGCGCTGTACTTGTCGATCACCATCCGTTCTTCTTCGAAGCTTCCGTGTTTGTGCCCCCGTGTGTCGACGACGTACACATCACCGTTTGAAGGGTCTTCTTCTTTGCATTTCGGTTCGGCGAGATGGCGCTGGGCGCAGGAGTTGTCGACCGCGATCCCTTCCGGTTCGTCGAACTGCCCGCTCGGGACTTCTTCCGGGAGCCCGCCTTTGCCCGCGGCTTCGCCTTCGAAATGTTCACCTTTACCGTTCAACAACGTTCCCGACCCATTGAATTCCGACTGATATTCCCCCGCTTTGTTGAACCGGACCACACGATTCGCACCCTTATCAACAACATAAACATCCCTAGTCGCTTCATCCACAGCAACACCACCAGGTTCCTTCAACGCCGCGCCTTCACACGGTTTAAGAAGACACACTTCACCAAAACTTTGGCTGTATTCGTGACCACGAGCAGCGAAAGCAGGCGCCACCACGACTGAAAGAACCATCAGCGCCAGCACTGGAGCCAACGTCAAGCTACGCAACACGCGGCACGCAAACCCACGGCCAGCCAGCTTGCCAGCAACTGCTTGCTGAGACACAGGGGCTACGGCGGCTGACGTAGCCTTTATTGGATGGGTGTAGTAGTGGCGCATGGTTTTGGATGGTCGTCAACGCTCAAGTCCCCGGGGCCAGACAGTCGCCCCGGGGATTGAGCAAATCGGCGAGATGGAGCTAGCCAGTGATCGCCCACGTGCCCCGCATTTCGTCCAGTTCGCTCAGAGCAACTGAGGGGCTGAGGCGAGCGCCCGCGACCCCGACACCCGGTTCGCCTTCGTCTTCGATGTCATCCACAACGATTTTCACGGTGTTATCCGAAGACGGGCCGCCCTCAATCCAGACACAGAAGTTGCCCGACGCCGCCCGCAGTTCCGTAACCCTTGCTTCGACCACGGTGGCCGTACAACCCGTGGGAACCGTGGTTCCCCTGAAGACATGAATGTTGGCTTCACCGGGGCAGACACCCATCTTGACCTTCAAAGCCGGGGGCGGTTCGATTTCGCATTCGACGCCAGCCAACGGGATCGGGAACGACGCCACCGTCCTCGCGAACCCGGCGGCGCCTTCCGGCATCGGACCTATCTGCCAGACACCCGTCTCCGTCGCGCCCGCAGGGAGAGTGCCACCATCGGTCCACGGCGAGCCTTCTGGACCACCAGGTCCTTCTTTGCCTTTCGGTCCCGTGGCCCCTACTTCACCTTTGTCACCTTTTTTGCCTTCAGGCCCAGTTTCGCCTTTCGCGCCACCAGACCCCCCAGGCCCCTGTGGCCCCGCGGGACCCGCCGCGCCCTGCGCTCCAGCGCCACCGGCCGGTCCCGCTTTGCCCTGAAGCGATTTCAGCACGCTGGGGCTGATCTGCTTGGTCGAGGTGATCAGATACTTCTTCGCGGCGTAAGCGCCGCCGGTCATCGCGAACACGAGCGCGAGGCTCGCGATCACGGTCGCGGGACTGAGGTGTATGCGCTTGCGTAGTGCTGAGAACATCGTGTTCATCTCTCCTCTTGCTGTTGGAACGTGGTCGCGCTCAGCGCTACGCACGCGTTGTTGTCAACGACGATGGAAAAGGTCATGCGACGGGCTCCCCCACTCGCTCGGGCTGCCCGCCGAGGCTCAACTGCGCAGCCACGCGCTCACCGAGCGGTGTGAGACGCCACGCGTTGGGCTCGCCCTTGGTGTGACCCTGACCCGTGTTCGCGAGCAGCCCGATGCGCTCCAGGCGCGCGAGCAACTTTGAGATCTGGCCCTGGTCATACAGGTCGGCGTGCTCGCCGATGACGCGATTGCTGGCGCCGGGATGCTCGGCCGCGGCGCGCAACACCAGCGCGGTCCTGTACGTCAGGCGCATCGGGACCTCCCGCAACGGATCATCCTCCACGAGAACCGTGCCATTACTGTCCTGTGACGCCACTGTGCGGCTGCTCCGAGGAAGCGGTGGCAGGGAGCGCTGCTGCTCATGACGCGCCGCCGCGGGTCCAAGATACGGCAGCACAATCAAGCTCATCAGCTCGCCGAGTAAATCCCGCAAAGACTCCTGGCGCTTATGTGCTGAGAGTCGCGCATAGACGATCGCCAGCGCGGCACCGACCAGACCCTCGGCGGTCAGAACGGTGCATTCCCGTGAGCGTGCGCTCTGCCCACGACCCTGATCCAGGATCACCGCAAGCTGGGTCAGAAGATCCTCACGCCAACGCAACACCCGTGGGCCGCCCTGCAAAGACTGCACGACACAGACCCGTGCAAGCACGGGCTCGCGATCGAGGAACGAGAGGATTACGAGCAGGCCGCCACGGATGCGCTCACGCCACGCCAGGCCTGTCAGGTTCTCCCTCGCGATCTCGTTTGCGACCCGCTCCACGGTGTCCTGCAGAACCGCGATCAGGCACTCCTCGCGACTGTCGAACAGGTCATAGAACGTGCGCCGCGACACCCGTGCGCGCGCGGTGATGTGCGCGACGGAGGCATGGGTGTACCCCAACTCGGCGATCGTGCTCACAGCCGACGCGAGCAGTCGTGCGCGTTGCATCTCCGCTACCTGCACACGCGGCGACGCAGCAGCCTTGGCGTCACGCGCACGCTGCTGCTTGAGCTTGCTGCGGCGGACACCGGTCTCAGCGGGCATCACGCACCCCACCCACTTCTCTTGAAGTTTTGGGAGCGCCGCGGTCTCGGGTAAGAACCGCGGCGCTCGCCACGAGCACCGGCGTGGGTAAGGATGAGTGCCGGAGCTCCCTCTAACGCCGCTACCCGGAATGGGGATGAGCAGCGACGCTCGACGTCAGAACCCACGCATATCGGAGTACACGCGGGGGCCTGCTCGAACGCCGACACCACGATGAGGGTGGCGGCGGCGGCGCTCGAACAGACCCTCTGAACGGGCTTATGGGGCCTACGTATACACAGGGGATGCCCTACCCCTGAGAGGGATCCCGAACGACGGTTCGTCCGGGGACAATCGGCTGCTAGACGAGGGGTGCTACTGGGCGAAGAGAGAGAGAGAGAGAGAGAGAGATGCATCAGCGATGCTGAGGCATCTACCTACGGGCGTGTATTGGCGCACGCCGACTCTCGTCACATCTGTCCCCAACTGACTCACGCGAAAACAACCCCTCATGTGGCGATCCGGCTCCCTCTCCCTACATCCCCTGATAAGCGCTTGAAACCGGTCCCTGGACCGACCCAAACCTGATCTATCTGTGCCCGACCCCCCACAGCGGGAAGTCATGAACACCTAAGAACATAACGCCACATGCGCGGCTTGTCAAGAGTGAACCCTACAGGCTGTCCCGAACATGCCAACAGCGCGCTGCGATCAGAGACTCCGCAACACAGGATGGCTCAGCTCAACCCGCTGCCGGACAGGGGACGTGACGAGAACTGGCGATGTTGGTGGCGAGGGGGCGGAACCCGGCGATGCCGAGCGGCCCCCTTGGTCATTGGGCGGGCGCTTGGCGCGCCGCTTCCCCTTCCAGCCAGTACACGTGTCCTGAGATTGCGGTGAGCGAGTGCGGGGCGATGGCCGCAGATGCCGCCAGCTGCGTTGCGCTCACAGCGCGCGCGGCGAGCAGGAACACGGCAAACGGCTGCGTCGAGCTCCGTACGCCGCCGACGATCCACGCGACGCTGCCAGCGCTCGTCGCCGCGACGTCCGTCACACCCGGCGCGTTCGCGGCGATGCCACATGTGCGTTCGGACCCGCCCCCGCAGCTGACCTGTGTGCGCCGGCCGCTGCTTGCGTCAAGCCGGTAGACGGCCTCGCCGCGACCCGCTCCGGGCGAATGTTCGGCGCCCCCGAGCGCGTATGCCACGAAGCGGCCGTTCAGGGCGAGCGCTTCGAGCGCCGTGCCACCGAGCTCAGCCGAGTCACCGAGCGAGGTCGTACGGTCACCCGCCAGCCAGCGCGCGAACGTGCCGCGAAACGTTCCTTCGGAGGGGAGGCGGTTGCGCGCCTGAAAGACGCGTACCTGCGCGTCAGCTATCAGCGTCACGCACCGATAGCGGGCACACAGCGGCCTACGATGCGCGCCCCCGCGCGCCGCCGGCGCCGAAGGCGGTCCCGCACCGAGGATGCCCACTGCGATCATCAGGCACAGCATCGGCGCGAGCGGCCTAACGCGCTCGCGCCTGCTGCGGTTCTGTCGGGCTTGGGGCATTTGCGAGTGCGGTGCTTTCTCGTGGTAGACGTGACAGATCTTGTGCGGCCGCAGCGTAACGGACGGGAACAGCAGTCCCGAGTCGAAGCTGCCTGTGGCCTTGGGTACCCCTCGTCGCTCGCGCTCACTCAGAGGGCGATCAGGCCCAGGGCCTCCAGGTACTTCGCGGCCTCGGTGGCCAGCGCCTTGCCATCCTCGACCCGGACCAGGCCGGCCTGTGTGAGGCTTTCCAGCGCCGCCTCGATCCTTGAGGGTGGGGTCGTGACCAGCTCGCTCTCGAGGGACTCGAACGCCTCCACGGGCCGCAGCGTACCCGACACAGCGCCGCCGGCCGGAAGCCGTCGGCTACGATGTCCGCTTGAGCGAGCAGGAGTACACCGTGCGCGCAGCCCGACCCCTCGAGGCACCGGCGATCCTCGAACTGTGGCAGGGTGCGCGTAGCACGCACGCAACCACCCCCGGCCGGACCGAGTACGTCAACCGACTGCTCGCAAAGACGCCGGGGAGCCTGCTCGTCGCCGACTCGAAATGGTCGTGTACCCGATCGGGTGTCTAGCTTGAGCCCTTGAGGCGCGACGCTGCGGGATCGTACCCGTAGGTTTCCTCCCATGACCGTCGGGCGCGGGCCAGCATCTCCTGTACGGCAGGGGTCTTTACGTGCTCCTCATAGGTGCGACCGTCAATCCGGCCAACCACGTTCATCTCAGACGTTCCGTTCGTCGTTTCAGTGCTACCGATATGGGGCCGATGGATGAGCGCCACGCCAAGAGGGTAGGTCAGGATGTCGGGTGGATGGGCCTCGACATGCGCCTGACGGCTTGCGGCACCGTATCAGATCGTTGTGCGGACAGGCCTTGCGACACGGCTTTGCGTAATGAGTTTCGCGAGGACTTCTGAAAACCCTTTGATTTGCAGCGATTCCGTTCCCCGGGAGCGTGCAAAGCGAGCGGGAGCTCGATCGGTCCACCAGTTCCCTCTCCACCGGGAAGAAGAGCGCGCGCATTCGCCCGCAGTGTCTCCGTCCCGACTGCGCAGGCGGCATCACCGGAGCCGAACGCGATTCATCCCGCGACCGTTTCCTCGTTCGTCGACGACTCAGCGCCGTCTCCAAACTAAACGCTTCGGCGACCAGGCGCGCGTCCTCCGCGCGTGGGGCGTAGTGCAGGTAGCGCATCGTCGCGCCGACGAACACGAGGTCGTCCTCGCTGGTGAACAGCTCGCGCTCTGAGAGCTTGGCGAGGGCCTTCGCCACGTCGGAGGCGAGTGGAACCGAGCGGGCCTTGCCCGACTTAGGGCTCGTGAGGTTTGATCGCCTGCATTCGAAAGTGTAAGCGTTCAGTTGGTTGCTGCTCACGTGAGTAGCGGCACCGGGTCGCCTCGCGCGTGGGCGTCGAGGGCGTTGCTCAGGTAGGTGAATAGTGAGCGTCCCTGTAGGCGGCAGGTGGTGTGTGCGGAGAGCAGGCGCTCGATCCGGCGTTCGCCGCCCTCGGATTGGCTACCGAGGCTGAGCTTGCGGTAGATGACCGCGCCCCTGAGAGCGCGCTCGGCATGGTTGTTGGTTGGCTGCACGCCGGGATGGGCGGCGAACGTCCATAGTGCGGGCCACGCCTTCAGGAGGTTGCGTGCCATGCCCCGGCAGTACTTGTTGCGCGCTCGCTTTGCGGCGTAGCGAACGATGATCGGCTTGAACTCGCGTTGCAGGCGTCGGATCGTGAGCTTCAGCTCGCCCCGATCGCTGGTGTTCTGGAAGACCTCCCAGGCCCAGAAGATACGCTCGCAGAGAGCGAGACCGTGCTCGCCGAACTCTTTCTCAGCCGCCAAGCCCTCGGCGTGCGCGGCGAAATCTCGCTTCAGGTGCGCCCAGCAAAGCTGGCGGCGCACGAGCGGCAGGTGAGCGTAGGCCCACCAGCGGTCGGAGGTGACGATCGCCTTGGTGTCGCCAAGGAGCTCCTTGGCGTGATCCTCGTGACGGTCAGAAGCGATGTGCAGGTAGGCGTGGCGCTGATCGAAGACGCCCCACAGTGCGCGGCGCTCCCCTGCGGTCCGCCAGCCGGTCTCGTCCATGTTCACCGCGCTCACCCCACGCAGCACGCCCAGCAGGTCGGCGTGTGGCTTCTGCAGCGCCTCGGCGGTCCTGCTGAGGATCGAGTCAACCGTACCCGTGCTGATCCTCGAGGAGAACAGTTGCTCGCATAGCTCCACCAGATCACGGCGAGAGATGCGATTGCGCATCGAGAGCGTCGCGACGGCCGCCTGGTAGCGGGGACCGAAAGCGCTTCCGGCAACCTCGCTCGGCAGCTCGGCTCGCCGGCGGCGCCCACAGCCCGGACAGCGCACTCGATGGCACCGGTGCTCGGTGAGCTTGACCGAGATCGCAGGCAGCTCCTCGACCTGCCAGCGCACAGGCTCGCTGACCGCGACACGCTCCCCGGCAGCGAACACATGCCCACATCCACAGTGCTCGGGCCAATGCTCGATCAGCTCGTCGATCGCCCACGCCGGCAGCAGCGGCCTGCCCCTGCCCTCATGCCCAGGCTGGGCGCCCTGGGGTCGCCCGGAGGAATCCTTGCCCCGCCTCGGCGGCGTGGTCGGCGGATCGGCGCTCGGGGGCTTGGAGCTGTTGCGCGAGCTGCGATTCAACCGGCGCTCGAGCTGGGCGATGCGCTCATCCTGGCGAGCGACACGCTCGGTGAGCTGCTGGATCTGGCGATCCATGCGCAGCAACACCCCAACCACAGCCTCACGACCGGCGTCATAGATCGCCTCCGCTTCAGCACGCTCCACGCGCCGATATTCGACAGCCCGAGGTTATGTCCCCCCACCAACTGAACGCTTACACGAAAGTGCCGTTTTGCAGGTATTTCCTACGCGCCAGGAGAGATTCGAACTCCCGACCTTCGGTTCCGTAGACCGACGCTCTATCCAGCTGAGCTACTGGCGCAGAGCCGCTTAGTGTAGAGACACCGGCGCGGCGCCCGCCGCCCGGCGGCCGTGTAGCGTTGCGGCGTGCCCTCGCGCCCAGCTTCGCCACCTAACGCCATCGGCCCCGCGTGAGCGCGACACCCGACGGTACCGACCCGTTCGAGGCCTGGCAGGTCCAGCTGCACGGCCACCGCGTGATCTACCACATGATCGGCAGCGGTCCCCCGGTCGTGCTGATCCACGGCATGGTCAACTCCTCACGCCACTGGCGCGAGGTCGCGCTGGCGCTCGCCGACCGCTACACCGTGATCGCCCCCGACCTGATCGGCCACGGCGACTCGGCCACGCCGCGCGGGGACTACTCGCTCGGCGCGCACGCCTCCTCGATCCGCGACCTGCTCGCCGTGCTGGGCGTCGATCGCGCCACGATCGTCGGTCACTCGCTCGGCGGCGGCGTGGCGATGCAGTTCTTCTACCAGTTCCCCCAGCGCACCGAGCGCCTGGTGCTGGTCTCCTCCGGGGGTCTCGGGCACGAGGTCAGCCCGCTGCTGCGCAGCGCCACGTTGCCCGGAGTCTCCGCGCTCCTGGCGCTCGCCGCCCACCCGCGCCTGCTCTCGGGCCTGCGCCGCGGCGGCGACCTGCTGCGCGCCTGCGGCTCGCGCCAGGGCGTCTACCTGCAGGCGATCGCCCGCGCCCTGCGCCCGCTGGAGGAGCCCGGCGCGCGCACCGCCTTTTTGCACACCCTGCGCGCCGTGATCGACGTCCGCGGCCAGCGCGTCAGCGCCACCGACCGCCTGTACCTGCTCGCCGGCATGCCCACCCTGATCGTCTGGGGCGAGCGCGACAACACGATCCCCCTCGCCCACGGCCGCGCCGCTCACCAAGCGGCGCCTGGAAGCCGCTTTGAGACGCTGCCCACGGCGGCGCACTTCCCCCATCTCGAAGACCCCGCCGCGCTGGCGGCGATCCTCGCCGACTTCATCGCCACCACCGACCCCGCCCGGATCGAGGACGGCGACTGGGGCGCGATCGTCTCCCCGCGCGCGCCACGCTCACGCCACGGATCACCGGCAGGGGTCTGAGACCGCCGCGGGCGACGGCCGTGCCCATGCGATCGTTTGCCTGACCGCCCTATCCGAGAGGAGCCGCGAGTTCGAGACCGGCCTTCGGCAGGGCCCGACGGACACGGCGGTCGAACGAAGCTACGCTCGCGCTACGCGCCTGGGCCGTTGCGAGCGCGAATCCATCCGCAAGGCTGATGTTCAGAGCGCGCAGTCGCGCTGCATCGCGCGCTATCGCCGCGGTCGGTGCGATCAGTTTGATCCCCAACGAGCGCACAGCATTCGTGGCCGCTTTCAGGGCATCTGCGTCTTCAGCCGGCCTGACCAACGTCTCGGCGTAGTTCACGAGCGAGAGCAGCAGCGGGGTTTCGTCTTCGATCATCGACCGGACGGCCTTCGTCGCATCCAGGTGATGCGCGTCCCGCCGGTCGAGCACCGCAATCACGACGTCGGTGTCGAGAACGCAACCGCTCACGCACGCTCCTCGGCGCGCAGCCGCTCGAGGTAGCCCGGCTCGTAAAGTCCGTCGAATACGCCGAAAGCGCTCTCGACATTCCGCGTGCCTCTGTGAACGACAATGCGATCTGCACCCTCGGCCTCGATCGTCACCTCGTCGCCCGCCTCCAGGCCTGCGCGCTTCAACGTCTCGACAGGCAGCGTCACCTGGTGCTTGCTGGAGATCTTGGGCATGCCTTTACTCTAGCGTAAAGCCAAAACGGAGAGGGAGGGATTCGAACCCTCGGACGAAGTTTCCCCCGTCACACGATTTCCAGTCGTGCCCGTTCAACCGCTCCGGCACCTCTCCCCGCGCTCTCTGATCGGGAGACGCCCTAGAGCCTACTGCGAACCCGACCCGCGTCCCATGCGCGGCGATCTCCGGGCGCCGACCCGGCGACACGCCCGCCAGCCGCATTGGTAGGCTCTCGCGCGATGACTGCCCTGCTTGCCAGCGCTACCTCCGTGGACGTCGGCCTGATCGTGACGTTCATCGGGATTGGCGTGCTCGTGAACATCTTCGTGGTGCTGATCGCGATCCAGATCCGCGGCGAGCGCCAGCAGAACCACGCATACCTCACCGAGCCCGACCGCACGCGCCGGGTCTGATTCGACGCCGGGCGCGTGCCCGGCGGGCACGCGCTGGGCTCAGATGATGTAGACGGGCGTGCCGACGGGCGTGCGGCTGTAGAGCGCGATCACGTCGGGGATGCGCATCCGCACGCACCCGTGCGAGGCGTCGTGGCCGATCGAGGAGTACTCGCTGGGGTCGATCCCGTGGATGCCGGCGCCACCTTCGAAGGACATGAACCGCGCCTTCAGCGGGTCCTGGGGGCCCGGTGGGATGGTCTTGCCGGCGAGCGAGCCGGCCCACGCTTTGTTGGGGACGAGCCAGGGCGGGTTTTCCTCCTTCCATTCGACGTGGTGCAGGCCGGCGGGCGTTTCGAGGCCTTCCATGCCGACGGCGATTTCATACGTTTTCGCGAGGTGCAGGTGTTCGTAGAGGCGCAGCTGGAAGCTCGCGCGGTCCACGACGATGTACGCCGGGTACTGGCTCGCGAGCTGTGCGGTGGTTACCTTCGGCGCGAGCGTCTTGGTCGGCACGATCACCGTGCGCGAATCACTCTGGCCCGTCAGGGCGTGCACGATCCGGCCCCCCAGCCGTTCGTTCTCGACCGTCATTCCGGGCTTGGCCGCGACGGTTTCCAGCCCGCCCGCGCTCGGCTGCACGCTGGCATTCTGCGGCGCCTTGTCGAGCGCCGCGCGCACCTTCGCGGTCAGGTCCGTGACGGCTTCGTGGGAGTAGTCGACGACCAGCGGTACGTTGCGGTGCACGCTGCCCCCGAACAGTCCTCGGAAGGTGCGCGTCACGATCGAGCCTTCCCTGCTGGCGTGCAGGGCCTGGGAGACCATGTTCTGAGCGTTGACCGTCAGCCGCGCGTCGCGCGGGCCGAGCGTCCAGGTGCCCGCGCTGGAGCGCACCACCAGCGGCCTGTTCAACGGGTCGATCACGGCGTGCTGGACCTTGTGCAGCGCCGCGGTCTCACTCAGCCCGCCCACGGCCACCCCGTCGATCGTGACGCCGTGGGCGATCGTGTCGCGGTGGGCGTGGTCGTACAGGTACATCCCGCCCGCGAGCACCAGCACGAGCAAAGCGGCGAGGACGCCGACTATCGGCCACACGTTGCGGCTGCGTTCCACGGTGGTGCTCATGTAGTGCTGGGCTAAGTCCTATGGGCTGAGATCGCGATCGTTCGAGGGTACCGCTCGACGCGGCCTCCGGATCACTCTGCAAGGACGTTTTCGCGCGGGTGCGCGCGAGCGTGCGTGCGCATGTGCTCACGCGAGTCGTGCGCCACCGAGCGGTTGCGGCGTTCGTGACAGTCGAGGTGCAGGTACTCGCCGGGAGTGCTCGCGAGTGCGGGCTCGGCGGCGCGCGAGGTCTGGCGTGCTCGCCCGTGCTCGATCGCGATCAGCGGCTCGTACACGCCGATCGTCTCGCCGCATACGCGACACCGAAGCCCGTGGTAGGGACCGGATGTCGCGTGTATGTGCCCGTTGTCGTTCATGCTCGATGCCGCCGACCTCGCAAACCCATCGCTGCCATCTCATACTGGCGCGGTGAAAGGAGTCCGACCTCCGTGGAGCACCACACGATTGGCGGCGCACGCTACGGATACCTCGTTGGCCGAACCGCACATGTGCGGTTCGCGACACGCCGCATGCGGCGTGTCGTTCCGGCGGCGCATGCGCCGCCGGCCGAGCAGTGCATGCACTGCTCGGGCAGGGTCGCATGCGACCCTGCCACCAGCGTCGCATGCGACGCTGGTCACCCAATCGGCCCAACGACTCCAGCGGGCGAGGGCAATCACAGCGCGAGCCTTAATAAAACATGCGGCGCCGGCCCAGCCTCCCTCGCGATTCCGACGCGACAGGCAGATCACAACGCGAGCCTCAATAAATAGGCATGCGACGGTGACCTCCCCTACTCCGCGACCCGCGTCCCTTCGGCCCGTGCGGCCTCCCGCGCGCGGCGGTACTCGTTGACGACGATCTCCGTCAGCTCCTCCACGGAGGTCTCGGCCGTGGGCTTGTCCAGGGCGATGACGCCCTCCTGGATCATCGACACGCGGTCGCATGCCTGCAGCACGTGGACGTAGTTGTGCAAGATCATGATGATCGACACGCGCCCCTCCTCCTTCAGGCGCGCGACCAGGTCGAGGATCATCGAGCCCTCCTTCGCGCCCATCGCCGCCAGGGGCTCGTCGAGCAGGATGATGTCCGCATCGCCGTTAACGGTGCGCGCGACCGCGATCGCCTGGCGCTGGCCGCCCGACAGCCGCGCCACCGCGACGTCGATTCGGGGAATGTTAATCCCGATCTCATCCAGCGCCCTGCGGGCCTGCAGCTTCATCTCGCGGTTGGCCAAAAACGGCAACGGACGGTGAACGCGCTCGCGGCGCAAAAACATGTTGTGGTAGACCGACAATTCGTCGATCAAGGCCAGATCTTGATAGACGGTGTCGATCCCTTTCGCGCGTGCGTCGTCGACGCTTTTCGGCACGTACGGCTGCCCGTTCAGGAACATCTCGCCAGAGTCCTGGCGCTGGAAGCCGCTGAGGATCTTGATCAGCGTCGACTTGCCCGCGCCGTTGTCGCCGAGCAACCCGAGCACCTCTCCCTTTTTCAGATGCAAGCTGACGTCGCGCAGCGCGGTCACCGGTCCGAAGCGCTTGGCGATGTGCTCCACGCGCAGCACGTCGTCGGCCGCGCGTCTCGGCTCGACGACGTCCTCGGCAGGGATCGTTGGCAGATCAGCCACTGCCATGCCCCCTGCGCGCGCGCTGCACGTAGACGTTTACGGTCATCGCCACGATGATCGCCAAGCCCAAATAGAACAGCAGGTAATTCGCGTTAACTCCCTGAAGCGTCAATCCGTCGTGGAGGACACCCAGGAACAGCGCACCGATGAACGCGCCCACGACCGTCCCCGAGCCGCCCGCGAGCAGTGTCCCCCCGATCACGGCCGCGGCTATGCCGTAAAATAGGATTTCGTTTGCACCGGCCGTGTCCGGCTGGACGGTGCCCGAGCGGACCGCCTCAAGGATGCCCACCAGCCCGCCCGTGGTCGCGCACAGGATGAAGTTGCGTACCGTCACCAACCGCACCCGCACGCCCGCCTCGGCAGCGCCAAGCTTGTTCGAACCGACCGACACCGTGTACAGACCCCAGCGGGTGAACGTCAGCACGGTCTGCAACACGATCACCAGCACGAGCGCCCAGATCAGCTCCGAATAGACGCCACCGCCGAAGATTTTCGCGAAGGTGGAGATGTGGTTAACGGTTTCCGGTAGCTGGATGTGCACTCCGTTGACCACGTGCGTGACGTTGTGCGTGGTCGCATGCACCTGCGCGCCCGGCGTCGCCACGGGCTGACCGTGGGAGATGATCAGCGTCAACCCCTCCAGCGCGAACAGCATGCCGAGCGTCGTAACGAACGAGCTGATGCCGACTATCGCCACGAAGAACCCGTTGATCAACCCCACCGCCATACAGGCCACGAGCGCGAGCAGCACGCTCGGCACGAGCGGCAAACCGGCCGTGGCGATCTTGTAGAAGAGATAGGGCGCCAGCAGATACGTGCCGCCGATCGACAGGTCGATCTCGCCGAGGATCATCACGAACACCTCGCCCGCGCCGAGGATCGCGAACGGAGCGAAGTAAGGCAGCAGCGTCTTGAAATTCGCCGAGGTGAAGAAGCTGGAGGTGTTGACCGCGAAATAGATCGCCACGACGAGCGTGACGACGATTATCGAACCCTCGCGCAGGCCCAAGATCCGTTCGCGCCACACCCCCTTTGCGTTCGACATGACCGCAGCGGCCTACGCGGGCGTGCCGGCCTTGATCGGGACGACGACCACCGACGAGGACGTTCCCTCGTAGCGGGTCTTCGATTCGACGTACGGCGCGACCGTTTCTTTGTTCAAGAACTTCAGCCCCGTGTCGGTTTCCGCAGGTCCCGTCAGCGAGCCGGAGACGTGCCACATGAACAGCTGCAGCACCGGCAAGAAGCCCTGCAGGTAGGGCTGCTGGTCGATCGTGAATTCGATGTTGCCTTCCTGCAACAGCTTCTGTGTCTGTTCGGTCAGGTCGAAGCCGCCGGCCTTCACGCCTTTGCCCGGCAGGCCGTACTTCTGCATCACTTTCGCCAGCGATTCCGTCGAGCCGCCGTCGACCGCGTACATGCCCTTCGTGTTCGGATGCCCGACCCAGTAGGCGTCGATCGTCGAGAGCTCCCCCGGCACCGCCGCGCCGGTGGCGACCGTGTGCACGTTGATCGGCTTGCCCGAGGCTTTGATCGCCGCTTCGGCGCCTTCGATGCGCGGCTGCAGGTTGGCCGAGCCGGGCGTGGCGATGAACAGCGCCACGTCGCCCGAGCCCACGGCCGCGACGATCCGTTCGCCCATCTGTTCGCCGGCCTTTTTCAGGTCCTGGCCGATGTAGGAGAGGCGCTTGTTGCCTTCCGCGTCTGCGTTATAGGCCACGACCGGAATGCCCGCCTTCAGCGCCGCTTCGGTCGGCGCGTTAAACGCGTGCAGGTCGATCAGCGCCACCGCGATCCCGTTCGCGCCGCTCGTCACGGCGGTGTTCATCGCGTTGACCATCTGGTTGACGTTGCTCGATTCCGAGCCCGTCCACTGATAGGAGCAACCGAGCAGCTTGCACGCGTCCGCGGCGCCGTACTGCGTGGGCACGAAGAACGGGTTGGTGGTGACGTGGTTGACGAACACGAATTTGTAATCCGGATGCGAGCCGAACACTTCGCCGGAGTTCCCCCCGCTCGACGCGCTCGCCCCGCAGGCGGCGAGGATCGTGCTGACCGAACCGGCAGCCACCCCCGTCAGCGCGCTGCGGCGCAGAAACGCCCGGCGGTCGAACCCGGGCCGCAAAGCATCCGAGGCTCCATCGGCGCGGTCGGCGTACTCCAGACGCTCCACCGCCTCGTAGGCTTGATCGGTGTCAGACATCTGATGGACCCTCCTCCTCAGTGACTTTATGGAGCAGCGTCAGATGGCTGACGCTCACCATCTACATTCCCTCCATTACGATCCCGCTAACCCTCATGTCAGTCAAGGGTTTCCGAAGCGGTTAATCCGCGATCCTGCTGCGGGGTACTACTGATGGCGGAGCACACGGCGCAAAAATTGGACGGAAAGGACAAACGGTCCGAGAGTTTTGGGCCGATCGCACTCACGCGGCACGTCAAAGACGACGGTCGCGCGCTGATCCTCTACACCCACCGCCACGACCGCCGCGACAGCGTTGACGACCACGACGGCGGCGACGACGATGACGACCGCGGCCACCACCGTCCGGCCGAGGGTCGGCAGGCGTGAGCGAGCTGCGCTTCCAGGAGCTGCGCGGCGAGCAGGTCGCCTACGCGATCGACCGCCAGGAGCGCACGTTCCTGCCCCCGGCCGAGCACTGTCCGCTGTGCCCCACCCGCCCAGGGGGCGAGCCGACCGAGATTCCGTTCGCGGCGTTCGAGATCGCGGTGTTCGACAATCGCTTCCCCGCCTTCCAGGCGCCCCACGGCGCGGCCGAGGTGGTCGTCTACACCGACTCGCACAGCGGCTCCTTCGGCACGCTGTCCGTCGAGAGAGCGCGCGCGCTCGTGTGGGTTTGGCGCCACCGTTACGCAGAGCTCGGCGCGCGCGAGGACGTGGCGTACGTGTACGTCTTCGAGAACCGCGGCATCGAGGTCGGCGTGACGCTGCACCATCCCCACGGCCAGATCTACGCCTACCCGTTCCTGCCCCCCGTCCCGGCGCTCGAGCTCGCCGCCGACGCGCGCCTGGGCGGCTGCGCGCCGTGTGCGCTGCTCGCGCGCGAGCTTCAGGACGGACGGCGGGTGGTGTATGAGAACGAGGGTGTGGTCGTGTATGTGCCCTTTGCCGCGCGCTGGGCATACGAAGCCCACGTCGTCATGCGCGCGCACCGCCCCAGCCTCTTGGAGTGCGAGCCGGACGAGCTGGACGCGCTCGCCGACGCCCTGCAACGGCTCGTGCGCGGCTATGACGCGCTGTTTGAGCTACGACGCCCATTCCCGTACGTGATGGCCGTGCACCAGGCCCCGACCGACGGGCGCGGGCGGGGGCATTTGCACGTCGAGTTCTATCCCCCGCTGCGCACCGCCGAAAAGCTCAAGTACCTCGCGGGTTCCGAGCAGGGCGCGGGCACGTTCATCTCCGACACCCTCCCCGAGGACTCCGCCGCCGCGCTGGCGCGGGCGATCGCCGATGCCTCCTGAACACGCGCGCGCGTTCGCGCCCGGGCGCGTGTGTGTGATCGGAGAGCACACCGACTACAACGACGGTCTCGCGCTGGCGCTCGCGATCGCCCAGGGCGTGACCGTGGAGGCACATCGGTCAGAGCCGGGCGCGGACGGAGTCGAATACGTGCGCGCGCACGCGCTCGACCTCGACGAGCACGACCGGTTCGCGCTCTCAGACCCGCCCCGCGAGCCGGGCTGGCGCGCGTTCGTACGCGGCACCGTGGCCGAGCTTGCGCGCGCGGGGTTGCGACCGGTCGGCGCGAGCCTTCAGATCTCCGGCGACGTGCCGCGCGGCGCCGGCATGTCCTCCTCGGCGGCCCTGGAGATCGCGCTCGCGCTGGCGCTGCTCGCGCTGGCGGGGACTTCAGAGGAGATCGGACGCACCGACCTGGCGAAGCTCGCCTCGCGCGCGGAGAACGAGTGGGCGGGCGCGCGCACGGGCCTGCTCGACCAGCTCGCCTCGCTCTACGGCGAGCCGCAAGCGGCGATGCGGATCGACTTTCAGACGCTGAGCGTCGAGCGGGTGCCGCTTGAGCTCGACGGCTGGCGGCTGGTCACGCTCGACACGGGCGAGCGGCGTGAGAACTCAAGCTCCGGCTATAACCGGCGCCGCGAAGAGTGCGCGCGGGCGTGCGAACTGCTCGACGTGCGCTCGCTGCGCGAAGCGAGCCCGGTGGAGGTCGGACGCCTGCCGCCGCCATTGCGCGAACGCGCACGGCACGTCCTCAGCGACAACGAGCGCGTTGAACACGCCGTGACGGCGCTGCGCGCCGCTGACCTGCCGCCGCTCGCGCGGCTGCTGAACGAGTCGCATCGCAGCCTGCGCGAGGACATGGACGTCTCCACACCGACCGTCGATGCGGCCGTGCAACACATGCTCGACGCCGGCGCCGCGGGCGCGCGGCTGCTGGGCGGCGGGTTCGGCGGCAGCGTGCTCGGGCTCCTGCCACCCGGTGTGGCCGTGCCCGACGGAGCACGCGAAGTGCGCCCCGGCGCGGGGGCGAGGCTGCTGAAGGGGTAATCTGTGCTTTCCGGAAAATGGGAAAGTGCGAGCAATGGGTGCCGCCCCGTCGCGGGATCCGGCCGTGGCGGGCGTTGATCGCTCCGGGGCAATTGCGCGTACACCACGTCAGGGAGCGAGCGTCATGAGCGAGCACAGGATCCACACCCGCAGCGCCGCGCCGGTGATGCTCGTGACCGGCGCCTCCAGCGGCATCGGCGAAGCGACCGCCCGCCGACTCGCGCGCGAGCCCGGCGGCTCGCTCGTGCTCGTCGCGCGCCGCGAGGAGCGACTGCGGGCGCTCGCCGCCACGCTGGCGCCGATGCTGGGCGCCGAGCGCGTCAGCTTCCTCAGCTGCGACCTCGTCGACGAGGACGCCCCCGAGCGGATTCGCGCGCACGTCGCCGAGCGCCACGGTCGACTGGACCTGCTCGTCAACAACGCCGGTGCGGCCTGGCGCAAGCGCTTTGCCGAGGGTGGCTATGAGAACGTCAGGCGCACGATGGCGATCAACTTCGACGCCCAGGTTCGCCTCACCGAGGCGCTGCTTCCGCTGTTGCGCTCCTGCGCGCCGAGCGCGATCGTCAACGTCGCCTCCACCGCCGCGCGCGTCACGCGCGCGGGCACCGGCGCCTACAGCGCCTCCAAGGCCGCGCTCGCGTCGTGGTCGGACGCGCTGTGGATGGAGGAGCACCCCCACGGCGTGCACGTCGGGCTGGTGCTGCCCGGGTTCATCTCCACCGAGGGTTTCCCCCAGGCCGAGCTGACCGCGCGGCCGTGGACGCGCTGGGCGGTCTCCACGCCCGAGCGGGCGGCCGAGGCGATCTACGAAGCGGGACTCGGGCGCAAGGCCGAGCGCTACGTGCCGCGCCCCTACTGGCTGGCGGCCGCCGCGCGGGTGCTGATCGGCGGCGTCTCCCGGCGCGCGATGGGCGGCAAGAGCGCCGCGGTGATGACGACCACGACCAGCGCTGACGCCGGCGCACGGCAAGCAGCCGACGGACAGGCGAAGAGCGCCACGAGCGCCACCGCACAGCAAGCCGCCGACGAGCGGGCGACCGACTCCGCGAGCCCCACCACCGCGGCAGCAACGCGAGACCATGCCCGCGGCTGAGAACGCGGTCGCCGCGGACGCCGACTCGCCGCGCAAGCAACAGGCGCTCGAACTGTTTCGCGGCCTGCCCGCGCGCTATGACGAGCTCTCGGCGGCGCTCAGCTTCTGGCAGGACCCGCGCTGGCGCCGCGCGCTCGTGGACGAGATCGCGCCCGCTGCCGGCCGGCGAATCCTCGACGTGGCCACGGGCACGGGCATGGTCGCCGCCGAGCTGCTCGCGCGCGATCGCGACTGCACGGTCGTGGGCCTGGACCAGAGCGCCGAGATGCTGGCCCGCGCCCGCGCGCGCTTTGACGCCGGTCCGGACTCCGCCCGGGTGGAGCTGGTGGCGGGACAGGCCGAGAGCCTGCCGTTCGCCGACGCATCCTTCGACGCGCTCACGTTCACGTATCTGCTGCGCTACGTCGACGACCCGCCGGCGACCATGCGCGAGCTCGCGCGGGTCCTTGAGCCGGGCGCGCGCATCGCCTCGCTGGAGTTCGGCGTGCCCCCGCGCGCACTGCCGCGCGCGGCCTGGCGTTTCTACACCGCCGTCGGGCTGCCCGTGCTCGGGCGGGTGTTCTCGCGCGAGTGGTATGAGGTCGGGCGCTTCCTCGGCCCCAGCATCTCGGGCTTCTATGCGCGCCATCCCCAGGAAGCGATCGTCGAGTACTGGCAGCGAGCGGGATTCGAGGACGTGCGCGTGCGGCGGATGAGCCTCGGCGGAGGCGTCGTGATGTCGGCCAGGCGATCCGATGCGCACGGACAGGCCGATGCGCGCGAGCGCTGAACGCCCCGCCCGCACGAGCGCCGAGCGCCCCGCCTCTGAGCGCCCTGCCTTCTACGCGCGCGGGCGCGGTCTGCCCGGCGAATTACTCACGCTGCTCCATCCCCCTTACACCGCCTGGCACCTGAGCTACGTCGCGATCGGCGCGGCCGCCGCTGCACATCTGTACGTCGGGCGGATGCTGTGGGCGCTGGCCGCGTTCGCGCTGGCGGTCGGCGTCGGCGCGCATGCGCTGGACGAGCTGCACGACCGCCCGCTTCACACCGCGATCTCCGATCGGGCGCTGATCGCGCTGGCCGCGCTGAGCATGCTCGGGGCGCTCGCGATCGGGGTCGCAGGGATCCTCACGGTCACGCCGCTGCTCGCGCCGTTCGTCGTGGCGGGCGTGCTGTTCGTGCCGGTCTACAACCTCGAGCTGCTCGGCGGTCGCGCCCACTCGGACGTGTGGTTCGCGCTCGGCTGGGGCGCGTTCCCGGCGCTGACGGGATATGTCGTGGAGTCCGAGCGGATCACGCTCACGGGCCTGGCGGTGGCGGGCGCCTGCACCCTGCTGAGCGTCGCCCAGCGACGCCTCTCCACCCCCGCGCGCGAGCTGCGCCGCCGCACGCGCGCGGTGGAGGGCACGCGCACGCGTGCGGACGGAAGCGTCGAGCCCGTAACGATCGCAGGCCTGCTCGCCCCGCTCGACGGCGCCCTCGCCGCGCTTTCGCTGGCGATGGTCGTACTCGCGTGCGGGCTGGTGCTGGCTCGGATCTGAGGCGAGACGGACACCCCGGGTCTGAGGCCAGACGGACACAAGCGATCATCTGCACGATCGCGCAGATCTCGGAAACTTGTCTTCCAAACCAGTATATATATGCGAGATCGCGCAGATCCGGTTCTTACGGGCGAGGTTTTGCTAATATCTGCGTGATCACGCATATGGTTCTACGATGATGACACCCATCGCTCAGCGCGTCCGCGAGGAGCGACGACGTCAGGGCATGGACCAGCGAACCCTCGCGCTCGTAGCCAACGTCGCCGTACGCTCCGTCCACCGCGTGGAGCACGGTGAGCCGACCGTACGCCTGGACATTCTCACGCGCATCCTGGCGGCCCTCGGACTGCGGCTGGAGGTGCACGGGCAGGGCGAGACGGCATGAGCCACCTCGGGGTCTACTGGGACCGGGCTGAAGTCGGCCGCCTTGAGCGTTCCGAGGAGCGACCCTCGGAGTATGCGTTCAGATATGTCGGGCGCCCGCGTGCGATCTCACTCTCGCTGCCTCCCGAGGGCGAGCGCTTTGACGCGGTTCAGAGCAGACCGTTCTTCGAGGGCCTCCTGCCCGAGGGCACGATCCGCGAACGACTGGCCACCCACCTCAAACTGGCCTCCGGCGATTCTTATGGCCTGCTCGCACAGCTCGGTCGCGATTGCGCGGGCGCGCTCCAGATCGCCGCGGGCGAGCGCGAATTGGAGTCTCCGGCGATCAGGTGGCTCGGGGGGAGCGAGCTGGGGGAACTCGTCCGGGAACTTCCCCGCCATCCGCTCGGGATGAGCACCAAGGACCAGCGTCTGCGACTGAGCCTCGCCGGCGTACAGCACAAGGCGGTACTCGTGCGCGACGGCGCCGGACGCTTTGGCGAGCCGCTGGACGGCATGCCCAGCACTCATATTCTCAAGCCGGAGATCTCCGCCGAGGGGTATCCGGGCCTGGCGCGCAACGAGTACTTCTGCATGCTCCTGGCGACCCGCTGCGGCCTGCCGGCGGCACACGTTGAGCTGGTGCGAGCCGGAGGGCATCCGTGCCTGGTCGTGGAGCGATTCGACCGTGAACCGGCGAGCGAGCCCGGAGGCCCGCCCCGTCGCCTGCACCAGGAGGACCTGTGCCAGGCGCTCGGCCTGCTCCCGGGCTTCAAGTACCAGCGCGAGGGTTGGACGGCGCCCTCCTTCGGCGCGCTCGCCGCGCTGCTCGACGCCCACTCGCCGCAGCCGGGCCTGGACCGACTCGCCGGGGCAAGAGCGGCCGTGCTGAATTTCCTGCTCGGCAATGCGGATGCGCACGCAAAGAACATCTCGCTCCTACACACCCCCAAGGGCGTGCGCTTGGCGCCGCTGTACGACGTCGTCTGCACGGCGGCCTACCCCGAGCTCGACACCGAGCTGTCGCTGAGCATCGGTGATGAGCTGGACCCCGATGCGATCACCTCGATTCATTGGTCGGATCTCGCCGAGGACTACGGCCTCCAGCCACTGGCGTTCGAGCGAGAGCGCCGGAAACTCGTCGATCTGGCAACAGCGCAAGCGCTGCGACTTCAAGCGGAGGCACACAGCGACGGTTGGCACCATCCCTGTATCGACACGATCCTCGACGTGATCGCGGAGCGCGCCGAGCGAGTTGTCTAGGTCGAGTCCCACCCCGACACCGGGAACCGTCCCCAGCCCGGCGACGCCTACAACCCCAGCGCCTCGCGCGCGAGGCGCTCGTCGGAGAAGATCTGAATGTGGGTGACGAGGTCGCCGTCGAACTTGAACACCCATGTCGTCGGCGCGTCGCGCAGCACACCCGCCTCGCTGGCGCCGTTGACGTGGCCGAGCGCGACTACCGCGTTGCCGGCCTCGCGCAGGTGCACGGGGTTGACGGTCAACTGTTGCCAGTGGGACTGTACGTCGGCGTAGTAGCGGCGCATCCCGGCATGGCCGCGGTAGGGCTCGCCGTCGTTTAGCACCGCGCCGGAGACCGGCTCGAACAGGACATCGGGGTGTAGCAGCGCCAGCGTGCCGTCCAGTTGGCGGGCGTTGAACGCGTCGAACAGCCGTTGGGCGATCTCCGTGCGGGTGCGCTCGGGGGCTGTCATCGGATCGGTCGGTCGCGTCGTGGTGGTGGTTGCGAGGGCCCGTGCGTTATACCCGACGGCCGGATTTCGGAGCGAGCGGACGGTCATCCCACTCACGCCCCGAGCGCCGGCAGGGTTTGATTTAGCGAGACGACCTCGGCGAACAGGTCGCCGTGCTCACGGACACGATCGAGTACCTGCGCGGGCGTGAAGCGCAACAGCGCCTGATCCTCCTGCTCGCGGCAGGCCGCGACCTCCTCCCACGTGACCGGTGTGGAAACGGTCGGCGTCTGGCCGGCTCGCGGCGAGTAGACCGAGACGGTCGTCTTGTGCTCGTCGTTCTGGCTCCAGTCGATCAACACCTTCCCCCGCCGCGCCGCCTTGACCATGTGTGAGACCACGAGCTTGGGGCGGCTGTGCGCCAGCACGTCGGCGACCGCGCGGGCGAAGGGCTTGGTCTGCTCGTAGCTGACATCGGGCCGGTTCAGGGGGACGTAGACCTGCATGCCCGCCAGCCCCGAGGTCTTGGCAAACGCCCGCAGCCCGAGCTCGGCGAACATGTCGCGCAGCTGGAGCGCCACCTCGCAACACTGCACAACGCCCGCCGGGGCGCCCGGATCGAGGTCGAAGGCGAGCGTGCTCGGACACTGCAACTCCCGCGCGTGCGACAGCGATGGGTGCAGCTCCAGGTCGGCGAGGTTCCCCAGCCATACAAGCGTCGGCAGGTCCTGGCAGAGGCAATAGGCGATCTCGCGCTCGGTGCGGTCGCTCCACACGGCCGTCGTCTGCACCCACTCGGGACGGTGGGCGGGACACTGCTTCTCGTAGAAGTGCTCCCCGTCGACACCGTCGGGATAGCGCTTGAGCGTCAGCGGGCGCTCGCGCAGGTGTGGGAGCAACACCGGTGCGATCGCCGCGTAGTAGCCGATCAGATCGCCCTTGGTGAAACCGGTGGCGGGATAGAGGACCTTGTCGAGGTTCGTCAGCCGCAGCGTGCGCCCCTGCACTTCCACGTTCTTGGCGGCGGTGGCCGTCCCGCTCGGGGCGCGCGTCTTGCCTGGCGCGTCCGCGGCGCTCCTCGCTTTCGGAGCACGCGCCTCTTGCGGGGCACCCGCCTTGCTCTGAGCGCGCGTGTCGCTCGGTGCGCGCGTCTTGCTCGGGGCGATCGTCTCGGGCACGGTTTCGGTGTTACCCGTAATCGCGCCCTTGTCAACCTCGCCGCGCGCATTTGTGTGTTGCGGCCGAGCGGCGTCCTCTGCATGACCCTCGGCGCGATCCTCGGCCGGGTGCTCGCGCTCGCGGATCACTTCGGCGGGGTCCTTGTCGTCGCGCAGACCCTTGTACGAGGCCTGGCGGACCTTCCCGGCGCGCGTCCACTCGCTGAACTCGACCTCGCACACCAGCCGCGGCGCCACGAAGTGCGCGCCGCGCGGCGGCTGCGGGCCGCTGAACGGGGAGTCCTCCCGGGCCAGGGGTGCGAGCAGTGCCGCGAGACGTTCGAGCTCTGGCTCGTCAAAGCCCGTGCCGACCCTGCCGGCGTGGCGCAGCTCGCCCCGCTCGTCGTACACGCCCAGCTCGAGCGCGCCGATCTGCCCCGTGCGCCCCCCCTTGCCCTCGGTGAAGCCGCCGATCACGAGCTCCTGGCGGCGGTGATTCTTGATCTTGATCCAACCGCCCTCGCGCCGGCCCGGGGTGTAGCGGGAATCGAGGCGCTTGCCGACGACGCCCTCGATGCCCAGCTCACGCGTGGCCGCCAACAGTCCCGTGCCATCGCCGATCTGGAGTTCCGGGGTGCGCCAGTGCTCGCCCCGCAACCCAAGCCCCGCCAGTCGCTCGTGGCGCTCGGTGTGGGGACGATCCATCAGGTTATGCCCGTCCAGCCACAACAGGTCGAACACGACATACGTGACCGGGACGCCGCGCATGAGGCGGCGCACGGCCGCCTCGCCACGTTGATGCATGCGTGGCTGCAACGCCTCAAAGCTCGGGCGCCCGTCCTCGTCGAAGGCGACGATCTCGCCGTCCAGGATCGCCTCATGCGAGCCCAGCGCGCCGTTGAGCGCGTGCAGCTCCGGATAAGCCGCCGTCACGTCGTTGCCGTTGCGGCTCAAAAGGCGGATACGCCCCGGCCGTGAGTACGCGATCACCCGCACCCCGTCCCACTTGACTTCAAACGCCCACTCGGACTCCTCCCGGGGCAGCGTCGAAAGCCGTGCCTGCATCGGCGCGATGCGCTCGGGCATCACAGTGGCTGTGGAGTCCATGCGGTGAATTATCGAGGTGGGCACATCCGGGCCATGCGGCAGTCTGCCGGCGATGGAGTTCGACCGTGAATGGGTGGTACCGCTGGAGCGTGAGCAGGCTCGCATCCTCGTTCGACATGGCGGTCGCCCGATGACTCACTACGCGGCAATGCTTCAGATCATGGTGGACGGACAGTGGCACACCATCAGACTGATCGACAACGCCCATGACACCCATCACATGCACCGATACACTGGAGACCTCAAGCAAGATGCCGTGAGATTCGGAGTCGGCGATCCTCGTGGCGTACTCCCAAGAGCCGTCGCCTATCTGGTACGCGCATCGGATTCAATCATCGAAAGCTGGCAGTCATGACGCTTGAACCGTTCTTCGACGACTTCATCGGCGAGGCCCATTTGCCCACGGCGCGCGCTTTCTCAAGACCGCTTGCTGCACTGATGGAAGATCGCTTCGAATATCCCGATAGAACAGCCTTCGTAGCAGCCGACTCAGTCACGTTCGGGGCTTCGTTTGCACAAGCCGCGTTCGATGAGCATCGTCCGGTGCTCATCGTGATGCCCGATGGTGTGGAGTTTCTCTACGAGCCCGCTCCGGGTCTGGCCGCAGGACTTCGACGGCGATTCCGTTCTCACTTTGTAGCCCGTCGCCTGCGAGAAATGGGACCCCTGGTGACCGACTCGGCAGACTGGGTCGATACCGATCCTGTTCCGATCCCCGGGTATCGACACCGCCTACGCGGGCCACGCCCGGCTCCGGCCACTCCCTGATCAGTCGCGAACGGGGCCGCACTGCCATTACGAAAAAAACGGAAGGGGGGGGATTCGAACCCCCGTCGGAGGAATCTCCCCCGAAACGGTTTTCGAGACCGCCGCATTCAACCACTCTGCCACCCTTCCACCGGGCAGGCTAAAGGATCACGCCCAAGGATCGCGCTCGGACCGGGGGACGCGCAAGCGTCCGGACCGCTCAGAGCTCGGTGCTGTTCCCGGTGCTACACTGACCTGATGCCAACCCGCCACCCCCGCCATTCGATCACCGAGACGCCGCCTGTACGCGAAGCGCTCGATGCGCTGCGCCTGCGCGGCGAGCGCGTGCGGATGGGCGACCTGGTGATCCGCGGAGCGCGCGAGCGCCTGCGTGAGTTGGAGAGCGAACGCGATGACGAGGCCGAACGGGCGCAACTCCGCCGCCAGCTGGTCGAGCAACTGCACACCGGCGAGGGGATCGACGTGGACGCGGCCTACGAGGTCCGCGAGCACGGCTGGATCCATCGTTGAGCGGCTACGGCCAAGCGCTGCTGATCGAGCACTCGGTGTGGGCACGAGCGACGGACGGGCGCCTGGCCGGCCCTGCGCGCGAGCGCTTTGACGCGGCGCTTGCCGCCGGCGAGCTGTGGACGTGCCCACCGGCTCTGCTGGAGATGCGCTACAGCGCTCAAGACAGCAAGATGTTTGCGCTCACGGCAAAGCGACTCGCCGCACTCGAACACGCCCCGTTGACCGCCGAGGCCGCGGCATCCGCCCTCACCGCCCAGACGGCGCTCGCGGAAGCACCCGGCATCTCCCACCGCGTTAAGCCGGTAGACTTGCTGATCGCAGCGATCGCGAGCACCGCGAACATCGGGGTGCTGCACTACGACCACGACTACGACGCGATCGCCGAGCACACCGCGCTGTCGTTCCCAAGCATCTGGGTCGCGCCACGCGGGAGCATGGACTGATTCGCCGGCCATAGGCGTGTCCAGTCCGCGCCGCGCGGCCGGCGCCGGACACGACGGCTCGGCACGGCCAACGACAGACACACGGCTTGGGGTGACCAGCGCCGGACACCGCGGCTCGGCACGGGCCGGTCTCGGTAGGCCCCGGGCGGCAACGCGGTAGACGCACATACCGACCGGCTGGTATGTTACGCTACGCCGATGGCGACAAAGCTCGACCACCGCCAGGCGGACGTGAAGGCCAGCTCGGCCGAGCGGGGCTCCTCTCGCGAACAGCTGCTGGCGGGCGCCTCCCGCGTGTTCGCCCGCAGCGGCTATCACGGCGCTTCGATGAGCGAGATCGCCGCCGAGGCGGGGTTCTCCAAGGGCGCGCTGTATTGGAACTTCGCGAGTAAGGACGAGCTGTTCTTCGCGCTGCTCGACGAGCTCGACGAGCATCTGAGCGCGCTGATCGGCGCGGCGGCGTCGATGCCCAAGGAGCGGGAACGCACCGGCGAGCTGAGCCGTGGCCTGTCGGCGGTGCTCGCGGACGCGCGCGATGTGGTGCTGCTCTTTCACGAGTATTCCGCGCTCGCGGTGCGCGACCCCAAAGTGGCGGCCCGCTACGCCCAGCGCAACGCGCGCATGCGCGAGGAGATCGCCGCCGCGGCGCGCATTCGCCACGAGGACATCGGCGTAGCGCTGACGATCCCCGCGGAGAACCTCGCGACGGCGCTGATCGCGCTCGTCGACGGACTTTCGATTCAACAGTTGACCGAGCCCGACGCGGTCCCCGAGGAACTGTTCGGGCAGATCATGGCCCTCATCGAGGACGGCATGACCCTCCGAACCAAGGAGTCCAAATGAGCACCCAAACGCCCACAGCCACCACTCCTACGACCGCCCCACCGACCCCTGCGCATGCGCCCACGGCCCGCCCGTCGCGCTGGCGCGACGTGCAGCCGCGCGAACCGCAGGCCCCGCCCGCGGACATCTCCAAGGCCCCGCCCGGCCCGCGCATCCCCCGGCATCTCCTCGGCGCCTACTGGCTCTCGAACGAACACGACCTGCTCGCGCGCTGCCGCCGCCGCTACGGCGACGTCTTCTCTTTGCGGATCTGGCCGGTGGGCTTCCTCGTGGTGATCGCCGACCCGGCGGAGATCAAGCGGGTGTTCACGAGCGATCCCGACCAGCTGCGCGCCGGTGAAGGCAACGCCGTGATGGAGCCCGTCGCGGGACCGGAGTCGGTGCTGCTGCTCGACGGCAAGCGCCACCTGAACCGGCGCAAACTGATGCTGCCGCCGTTTCACGGCGAGCGCATGGGCGTGTACGCGGACCTGATCGGCGAGATCGCCGACGAGGAGATCGCGCGCTGGCCGGTCGGCGAGGCGTTCTCGGCGCACACCTCGATGCAGCGGATCACGCTGCGCGTGATCCTGCGCGCGGTCCTCGGGATCGAAGACGCCGCGCGCGGGGCGGAACTGGAGCGGCTGCTGCCGAAGCTCCTGAACTCCCCCGCGCTGTTGTGGCCGTTTCTGCAGCGCGACATGGGCGCGCGCAGCCCGTGGCGGCGCTTCGTGGCGCTGCGCGAGCGCGTCGATGCGATCCTCTTCGACGAGATCGCGCGCAAGCGCTCGGACCCGGACCTCGCCGAACACGAGGACATCCTTTCGATGTTGCTGCTCGCGCGCGACGAGCACGGGGAGGCGATGAGCGACGAGGAGCTGCGCGATCAGCTCGTCACGCTGCTGCTCGCCGGCCACGAGACGACGGCCACCGGCCTGGCGTGGATCTTCGAGCGCGTGCTGCGCACCCCGGACGTCCACTCGCGCCTGCGCACCGCGGTCGCCCAGGACGACGATCGCTACCTGGACTGCCTGATCAAGGAGGGCCTGCGGCTGCGCCCGGTCGTGCCGCTGGTGGCCCGCCAGGTAAACGAGCCGTTCCCGATCGGCGACTACACGGTCCCCACGGGCACGCTGCTGACGTGCTCGATGATCCTCACGCACTCTCGCCCCGACCTCTACCCCGAACCGGACGCCTTCCGCCCCGAGCGCTTCATGGAGGACGCGCCCGACACATACACCTGGCTGCCCTTCGGCGGCGGCACCCGCCGCTGCATCGGCGCGGCCTTCGCGACGTTGGAGATGAAGGTCATCCTGCGCCACGTCTTCGCTCAGTGCGAGCTGGAGGCCCCCACCGCCAAGCCCGAGCGCCCGCGCCGGCGCTTCGTGACCTACCCGCCCAACCGCGGGGCGCAGGTGATCCTGCGCAAACGCAGCTGAGATCGAGCTGAGGGCGCGCAAGCCCAATACATGAGCATGCTACAGTATGAGCATGCTTGAGCATCGCCTGCAGGTCCTGATCGACGACGAGCGTCACCGCCGGATCGTGGGCGCCGCGCGCGAGCGTGGAGTGTCGGTCGCGACCGTCGTACGGGAGGCGATCGACAGCGGACTGAGCGGCCCGTCCTCCCGCCGCCTGGCCGCGGGACGACGCCTGCTGGACGCCGCAGACATGCCCGTACCGGCGCCGAACGAGCTGCGGGCCGAGCTGGAGGCGCTGCGCGGACGTCGCGCATGATCGTCCTCGACACGACCGTGCTCGTGTATGCCAAGGGCGCCGATCACCCGCTACGCGACCCCTGTCGCCGGCTGATCGATGCGATCGCCCGGGGCGAGATCGAGGCGACGAGCACGGTCGAGGTGATCCAGGAGTTCGTGCACGTGCGCGCCCAGCGTCGCGAGCGCGCCGACGCAGTGGCGCTCGGCGGCGACTACGCCGATCTGCTTGCGCCGCTCGTCACCGTCGACGAGGAGCGCCTGCGCCGCGGATTGGCGCTGTTCGAGCACAACGAGCGCCTCGGTGCATTCGACGCGGTGCTGGCCGCGACCGCGATCGACCTCGATGCGAGCGCCCTCGTATCGGCCGACGCCGCGTTCGCGGACGTGCATGGCTTGACTCACGTCGTCCCGGACGATGAGGGAGTAAAGAAGTTGCTCGACGGTTAGGGTCGAAGCCTACCGCCGCGCGGCGAAGAACCCGCTCAGAAGCTGCCCGCAGTCGGGCGCGAGCACCCCTGAGAGCACGTCCGGGCGGTGGTTCAGGCGCGGCTCTGCGAGCACGTCGAGGACGCTGCCGGCGGCGCCGGCCTTGGGGTCGGTGGCGCCGAAGACCACGCGCGGGACGCGCGCGAGGACGATCGCCCCGGCGCACATCGCGCAGGGCTCCAACGTGACGTACAGGACGCAGTCGAGCAGCCGCCAGGAGCCCAGCGCGCGCGAGCCCTCGCGCAGCGCGAGGATCTCGGCGTGGGCGGTCGGGTCTGAGCGCAGCTCGCGCTCGTTGTGGGCGGCCGCGATGACCTCACCGGCATGGACGAGCACGGCGCCGATCGGGACGTCCTCGTGGGCGGGCGCGCGCTGGGCCTCGCGCAGCGCCAGGCGCATGAAGTAGACATCCCTGTCCCGATCGCCGTCGCGGCCGTCGGGATCGTCCTCGTCGGGACGGTAGTCGGGGAGATTTGGCGTGTTCATAAGGGCGTGGTGGCCGTGGGCTCTGCGAGAGTGCGGGGATCGCATTTCGCGACGATCGCCGGCCTGCCGGTTTAGAGGGATGATTACGCAAGGGGACCATGCAGCCGAGCAGAGGCCATAGGAGAGCGCCGGTGAGCGCCCCACCGCACGCTTCCCGTGACAGGCTTGCCCCGACAGGCGTGGACGGTCGCCGGATTGCGCTCGTGTTCGCGACGGCGCTGGTGCTCGCGCTGGCGCTGGTCACGTTGCTGGCCGCGCAGGCCGGCGCCGAATATTGGGCGCACGAGGCCGGCGGGCTGATCCCGAACGACACCGGGATCCCCGGGCAGGGTGCAGCGCCGGGGGATTGGGTGGGAGCGCAGTGGAACTTCACGGCCCCGTTCGGGGTGCGCGCCCCGCAGGCGTGGGCGAACGTCGCCGCCGACGGGGCGCCGGGCGGCAGAGGCGTGGTGGTCGCGGTGCTGGACACGGGCGTGGCGTACATGAACCGCGGGCGCTATCGCCGCTCGCCGGACTTCAGCCGCTGGGGGTTCTCCCAGGGCTATGACTTCATCGACCACACCCCCTATCCGAACGATCACAACGGCCACGGGACGTTCGTCGCGGGCACGATCTCCGAGGCCACCGACAACCGGTACGGCCTGACGGGCCTCGCGTTCGCGGCCCAGATCATGCCCGTGAGGGTGCTGAACAGCTCCGGCGAAGGCGACGCTACGACGATCGCGGAAGGGGTCAGATACGCGGTCGATCACGGTGCGCGGGTGATCAATTTGAGCCTGGAGTTCTCGAGCGACGTGAGAGCGCGCGACATCCCGCAGCTGATGCGCGCGCTGCGGTATGCGTATCGCAAGAACGTGGTCGTGGTCGCGGCGGCGGGCAACGAGGGGCACACGGCGGTCGCCTATCCGGCGCGGGCTCCGCACGTGATCGCGGTGGGGGCTACGACAGAACATGGGTGTTTGGCGAACTACTCAAACGACGGGCCCGGCCTGACGCTCGTGGCCCCGGGGGGCGGCGCCGACGCGGACCTGCCCGGCGACCCGAACTGCCACCCGCAGGCGCCGTCCGGGAGGGACGTCTTCCAGATGACCTTCACCGGCTCCTCCCCGCGCGCGTTCGGGTTCCCAAACGGCTATGAGGGCACCTCGATGGCCACGCCGCACGTGTCGGCGACGGTCGCGCTGATGCTCGCCGCGCACGTGCTCGGACGCAGGCCGACCGTGGCCGAGATCACGCGCAGGCTACGCACAACGGCACGCAAGCTCGGAGGCCCGGGCGACGCGGGTCTGTATGGCGCGGGACTGCTCGACGCCGCCGCGGCGACCGCACGCTGAGGAGGAGGTGGTTCAGGGCCGCGCATGCGCGGCCCTGCCGAGCGGCGCATGCGCCGCTCGGTCGATCGGCCGCATGCGGCCGATCGTGCACGAGCCGCATGCGGCTCGTGCCGGGGGCGCGCATGCGCGCCCCCGCCGGTGGCGCATGCGCCACCGGCGTAGACCTCGCGGACATCCATCTGCTCGAATCGCTCCATGACGCACCTGAGATTGCCTCACCGGCGGGTCAGAGGCGGGCCGCGAGGTAACTTCGCAGCAGGGGCTCGGGGATGACCCAATCTCCGCGACCATGGCGCTCGGCGATCCCGGCGCGCTCCATCATGCTCAACGCCCGTCTGGCGCCAGAGGACGGGGTGCCGCTGTACGGGCGCTGAGAGCGCGCGAGACGCAGAGCGATCGGGTAAGCGTGCGCCGTGGAGCGCAGCCGTTCGATGACCTCCTCGTGGCGCAGACGGTCGGCCTGCAACGCCAACTCCTGGCCACCGCGGACGTCGCCCAGCTCGATTCGGCGGCCCTCTCCGCGGGCCAACGTGACGGTGAGGGTCTCACGGGCGATCAACATCGTGGTTCGCGGATGCCGCTCCCCGAGCGCGACGACCTCGCCGATCGCGCCGTCGGCCGCCTCGACGTCGAGCTCGCGGTAGCGTGCGGCGATCCCGACCTCCCACTCGAGCGGCGAGATCGGCGTGAGCTCGTGAAAGTTGCCGAACTGACTCAGCGCCCTGCGCGCCGGGCCAAACAGGTCGCGCATCAAATGCTCCATGCTGCCCGCAAACAGAACGCTGATCAGCGGCGAGCGCTGCAATTGCGAGCGCAGTTGCTTGGTCAGAACATCCGGATCTCCAAAGCGATGCGCAGGCGTCGCGATATCTTGAAACTCGTCGAGGAACAACACGATCCGCCTGTTGTCCTGCTCGGCGATCCGCTGCGCCAGACGAATCGTGCCGGCAAGACTCACGGCCGTCGCGCGGCCCGTCGGCTGCGGGGACCAGGCGAGCTCGACATCCTCCCCGAGGTGGGTGCGCAACGCCGCGGTCACCCCCACCGGCAACAGGTCGCGAAGCTCCCGCCCGCTCTCACGGGCTCGGCGCAGTGCCTTGGCGACGGGGCCGCGGTTGGCGATGATCGACTGCGCCAGCGTCCGCGTCAGCGACTCGAGGTTCTCGTGATCCCATAGGTCGACCCGCGCCGTGTATACGCGGGGAGAGCGCACCCTGCGCAGGGCGGCCAGACAGACCGATGACTTGCCGGTGCGTCTCGGTCCGGCCACCACCATGTGCGTACCATCACCCAGACGCGCCGAGAGTTCGCGCACGTCCTCACGGCGACCGATCAGCAGGTCGGGGGCGACGGGATCGTCGGTCGGGAACAACTCTCGAATATCACGCATCCCGACCTATGATAGGCCAATATGTGGCATATCCCGCCTGCTCCTCGTTAATCTTTGCGGGGTGACGGATTACAGTTGCCCGGCATGTCCCCCGGTGGCGCCCAACCCTCGTTTGCTTCGCCCCCGGCGCGCTGTGACATAGCGGTCATCGGCGGCGGGATCGTCGGGCTGGCGATCGCGCGCGAGCTGACGCGGCGCCATCCCCGTTTGTCGGTGTGCGTGCTCGAGCGCGAACCCGAGCTGGGGTGCCACCAGACGGGCCATAACTCGGGCGTGGTGCACGCGGGCGTCTACTACGCCCCCGGCTCGCTGAAGGCGCGCCTGTGCGTGCAGGGCGCGCGCGAGTTGTACGCGTATTGCGCCGAGCGCGAGATCGCGGTGCGGGCGTGCGGGAAGGTGATCGTCGCGACCGAGCCCCGCGAGCTGGGCCGGCTGGAGGAGCTGCAACGGCGCGCTCGCGCCAACGGCGTGGAGGGCATACGGCGCCTTGACGCGGCCGGGATCGAGGCGATCGAGCCCCACGCACGTGGGATCGCCGGGTTGCACGTGCCGGGCACGGGAATCGTCGATTTCGCCGCCGTGGCGCGCGCCTACGCGCGCGACGTGCTCGACGCCGGCGCCCAGATCGCGACCGGGTGCGGGGTCAGCTCATTGCGGGCCGGACCGCGCTCGCTGCGGGTCGCGCACGCCCGCGGAGTGACCGAGGCCGGCCATGCGATCGTCTGCGCGGGCGCCTGGTCGGACCGCCTGGCGCTCGCCGCGGGCGCCGATCCCGACCCGCGCATCGTGCCCTTCCGCGGGGCCTACCTGCGCCTTGTGCCCGCCCGCCGCGAGCTCGTGCGCGCGCTCGTCTATCCCGTCCCCGACCCCGCCTTGCCGTTCCTGGGCGTCCATTTCACGCGGCGGATCGACGGCGAGGTGCTCGTCGGGCCGACCGCGCTGTTGGCGGGCGCCCGCGACGCCTACGCGCTCAAACGGATGCGCCCGGAGGACCTGTGGGACACGTTTGCCTGGCCGGGGACGTGGCGGCTGATGCGCCGCTTCTGGCGCATCGGGGTGAGCGAGTTGCGGCATGCCAAGTCCCACGCGGCGCTCGCGCGCGCGGCCGCGCGCTACGTACCCGAGCTGGCGCCCGCGGACGTGCAGCCGGCCTTCGCCGGAATCCGCGCCCAGGCGCTGGGACGCGACGGGCGCCTGATCGACGACTTCGTCTTCTCCGCGACACCACGCGCACTGCACGTACGCAACGCCCCCTCCCCGGCAGCGACCTCCTCGCCGGCGATCGCGCGACACGTCGCCGGGGAGGCCGAGCGGGCGTTCGGGCTGGGAGGGTGATCGATGCCCGGGTATGTCAGCGAATACTCATTGAACCCGATCGACCCCCGGGTTGGAATTGCGCAATGGAAAAGCCGTTCTGGCCGCGATGCACGCGATGTGCAACGGGCTGGTCTGAGCCGGCATGACGGATGCTGCACCGACGGTATGCCAAACACTGCACCAACGGTAGTGTAAATGGTGCACTGATGGTATTGCAGGCGTCTGCCGCGCGCTAGGCGCGGCTCGGGGCGAGCGTCTTTTGCGCGGCGGCGCCGTCGATCGCGGCGGCCATCTCGGCGCGAAACCGCTCGCGGCCGAAGCGGCGAGCGTTCTCACGCGCCACACCGGAGTCCAGAGACAGGCCCTCGAAGCGCTCGATCGCATTGGCGAGCGCCGTGGCGCTCTGCTCTGAGAACAGCGCCCCGGTGCGCCCGTCGAGCACCGTCTCCCCGGCCCCGCCCACGCCGTAGGCGATCACCGGGACGCCGGCCGCCTGCGCCTCGACGGGCACGATCCCGAAGTCCTCCTCGCCCGGGAACAGCAGCGCGCGGGCGCCGCTCAGCAGCCGATCGCGCTCGGAGTCCGAGACCTTGCCCAGAAACTCGACCTCGGCGCCGGCCGGCGTCTGCGCGCGCACCCCCTCAAGCGCCCGACCGCCGCCGGCGACCTTCACGGGGCGCCCAAGACGAGCCGCGGCGGCGACCGCGAGATCGACGCGCTTGTAGGGGACGACGCGCCCGAACACGAGGTAGTAGTCCTCCGGCTCGTGGGTCAGCCCGAGGAAGTGCTCGACGTCCACAGGCGGGTTGACGACCACCGAGGGGCGTCCGTAGTAGCGCTCGATGCGCTCGGCCACGTGGCGCGAGTTGGCCACGAACAGGTCGGGCGAGGCCGAGCCGATGCGATCCTGACGGCGCAGCAGCGGCAACAGCGCCGGCAGAGCCAGGCGCCCGACCGTCCCGATCTCCTCCCCCTCCAGAAAGCGCTTCTCCCAGGCGTAGCGCATCGGCGTGTGGCAGTAACAGACGTGCAGCACGCCCGGGGGCGTGATCACGTTCTTGGCGCACGCATGGTTGCTGGAGAGGATCAGGTCATAGCCGGAGAGGTCGAACGAGCGATAGGCACGGCTGACGAACGGCAACAACTTCTGGTACTGACTGGCCGCTCCGGGGACGCGGTTCAGGTAGGAGGTGTGGACCTCGCGCCGGGCGATCTGCTCGGGCCACGGCCCCGGTCCGTAGATCGACGTGTAGAGCTCGGCTTGGGGGAACATCTCCAGCAGTTCCAGCACCACGTGCTCGGAGCCGCCGGGGTTGGTGAGCCACTCGTGTACGACCGCAACGCGCGGATAACGCTCGCGCAACTGCTCAAGCAGGCTCACGGCGCGACCCCGGTCTCACTCGCCGCGGCCGACGTGTATGCGCCGGCGCCGGCGCATACACGTGCGAGCGCGTCGAGGAAACTCTGCCAGGGAAGCGTGTGGGGAGCGATCAGCTCGACCAGCCGTTCAAGCTCGTTCCATTCCCGCTCGGCCTCCCAGCCCCAGTGCAAGACGACCGGGATCAGCTGTGGTCCCGGTGTGCGCTCGAGCGCGCGCGGCAACGCCTCCAGCAGCTCCCCCGCGCGTCCGTAGTAGGGGGGGTAGGAGGGCATGTACACGCTTTGCCCGCGCCATTGGGGCGTACGTTGGAGGCCCATCGTCCCGATCGACTCCGGGCCCCCGCAGACGACCGCGAAGCGTTCGGCCAGCCACTCGAACTGGCGGGCGTCGAAGCGGTTGAACGGCGCCACGAACACATCAGGGTGGATCTCGTGCCGCGCCAGTTCGGCGAGCGCCTCATCCAACAGCGCACGTGTCTGGGCGCGATTCAGGCCGCACAGCTCCGAGTGCCGCCGCGGGGAGGCGTGACGGGTGCGGTGGTCGCGACCGTGCAGCGCCATCCCCACGCCCTCCGCGGTAAGCCGTCTCAGTAGCGCGATCTCCTCGTCGCTCAACGCGCGCGACTCGGTGCCCGTGGGCGACAGCGGCGAGCGGCTTACGCGCGGGAGCACCGCAACGAGATAGTGCGCGCCCGCGCCGGCCATGATCTCGTGGAAGCGCTCGTAGCGGCCGGCGCCGAAGCGATCGGGCTCGTCCGATGCGAGGTAGTGCGGGAACTCATCGACGCGCACGAGGATCCGCGGTGAGTCCCCGCCGTCGATCTCAACGCCCGCCAGTTCCGGGGCGAGCAGCCGGTTCGCCAGCGGCTGCTGAGCGAGACGACCGGCGAGCTTGTAGAGCACCTGTTCGCCGACCCGCAGCGGGCGCGGTGGCACGGCGCGAGCACTGGCTGTACGGGCGGCTGGCACAGCGCGAGCGTAGCGGTCGCCGCGCGCGTCTCCGTAGTTGCAAGCCGCCGGCCGCCACCCCACGCGCAGTGTTCCCGCCGGCCGCGCCGCAAAGCCGTGAGTGCTCGGGTGCACGCCCGAGTGCGCGCCCGGACCACCTGGGATCATGGCGGCGATGGCAGATCCTCGACCGCTGCGCGGCCGCGACATCGTGTGCGTCGGCTTCGCCGACTGGGACACCGAGCTGTGGACCAACCAGCATCACCTGATGTCGCGTCTGGCGCGCGAGAACCGAGTGCTGTTCATCGAGTCGCTCGGTCTGCGCCAGCCCCAGTTCGCGCGCCGCGACCTGACCCGGATCGCACGCCGGCTGCGGCGGGGCCTGGCGCCGCCGCGGTCCGTGGACGGGCTGCACGTGCTCTCCCCGCTGGTGCTGCCGTTTCACCGCTACCGAGCGGTGCGCGCGCTGAACGGTCTGCTGCTGCCCGCGCTCGTACGTCGGACGGTCCGCCGGCTCGGGTTGGGCGCGAATCCGATTCTGTGGGCCTATGTCCCCCAGGCCGAGGCGCTCCTCGACGTCCTCGCGCCCGACCTGGTGATCTACCACTGCGTCGATGACATGGCGGTGCAGAGCGGCTTTGACACCGCCGGGTTTCGCGCCGCCGAGTCGCGCTTCGCGGCTCGTTCAGACCTCGTGCTCGCGAGCGCACCGGCGCTGGCGAAGCGGATGCGGACACTGTCGAACAACGTGCTTTACGCGCCCAACGTGGCCGACACCGAGCTGTTCGCGAGCGCGCTGGAGCCCGGGCCGCTCGACCCGGCGCTCGCGGCGCTGCCCGGCCCTCGGATCGTGTTCACCGGCGCGATCGTGCAGTCCAAGCTCGACTTCGAGCTGCTGATCGCGCTGGCCCGCGCGCGTCCCGACTGGTCGTTCGCGCTCGTCGGTCCGGTCGGTCCCGGCGACCCGCGCACCGACGCCTCGGTGCTGGCGGCCGAGCCGAACATGCACCTACTGGGCGCCCGCGCCTACACGGAGCTGCCCGCCGTCCTGCGCGCGGCCGACGCCGGGCTGATCCCCTACGCGCGCAACGCGCTCACCCAGAGCATCTTCCCGATGAAGGTCTACGAGTACCTCGCCGCGGGCCGCCCAGTGGTGGCGACGCCGCTGCCGGCGCTCGAGGGGATCGCCGAGGTCGCCACGGCGCCCGACGCCGAGGGCATCGCCGCGCTGCTCGATCAGGCGCTCGCCACCGACAGCGAGCAGCGCCGCGCCGAGCGCTCGCGCGCCGCGGCATCGCACTCCTGGGAGCGACGCCTGGAGGAGATCGAAGCGGCGATCGGAGCGCTGTGAGGGATCTGCTCGTGGCCACCCACACCCCGGCGCTCGGCTCGGGGAGGGCGATGCGCACCTACGGCATCGCCCGCGCACTCGCGCTGAACGGAGCGGGGCTGGACCTGCTGTATGCGCGCTTCGGCGCACACGAGCCCGACGCGGCGTTCCGGGCGATCCCCGGCATCGAGCTGCACGAGGTGCTGCCCTCGCGCGGCGCGCGGCGCCTGCTCACCTACGTGGCCGCACGCGCGTCGAGGGTGCCCGACGCGTTCGCGCGCGGCGTCTCGCCCGAGCTCGCGCGGGCCGCCCGCGCGCTCGCCGCCGACCCGCAACGGGGACGGATCGTCGCCGACGGCCCGACCGCGGCCGCGGCATTGGCGGGCCTTGCGCGGGTGCGCCCGGTGATCTACAACTCCCACAACCTCGAGTCGAGCTTCCGTCACGACCTGGACGACGCGCGCGGTCTCGGCAGCCCGCGCGCGCTGCGCGCGTTCGAGCGCAGGCTGCTCGCGCGCGCGTGCGAGTCGTGGATGGTCAGCGACAGCGACATGCGCGCCGCCCACGAGCTGTGCCCCTCGGCGCACCTGCGCTATGTGCCCAACGTCGTCGACGTCGCCTCGATCGTGCCCGTCTCCCCAGCGCCCGCCCCTGAGCGCCGCGCGGTGTTCGTGGCGAACTTCGCCTACGAGCCCAACCGCAACGGCCTGCGCTTCCTGCTGGAGGAGGTGTTCCCGCGGGTGTGGGAGCAGCTGTCCGACGCGCGGTTGGCGCTGGTCGGCGGCGGACTGGAGGGGCCGGCAAGCTCCGATGAACGCGTGCAGACACTCGGCTTCGTCGCGAACCTCGCCGACGCCTACGCGGGCGCCTCATGCGCGCTCGCGCCGCTGTTGCAGGGCGGTGGCACCCCGCTGAAGCTGATCGAGGCGCTCGCCTACGGGCTACCCGTGATCGCGACCCCGCGGGCGGTCGCCGGTCTGGAGGTCCGCGACGGCGAGCACTGTCTCATCGCCGAGGGCGCCGAGCGGTTCGCCGCCGCGATCGTCACGGTGCTGCGCGGCGAGAGCCCGCGCGAGCTGGGCCGGCGCGGACGCGAGCTGGCCGCCGAGCGCTACTCGATCGAGGCACTCGGCCAGATCCTCGCCGCGTAGCCGCGTAGTCCCAGGCCGCCACTCGCACCAAGCCCGGGATTGCCGGCCCGTCGGCACGCGAACCCTGCCGCCCGATTCTCGCCCCGGCCCGGCTTCTCCGCATCTCCCCGCGGCCCGCCACCGAGAGCGCCCGCGCCCTCACACGGAGCGCCGCGACGGTCAATTACTGGGATTTTCCCTGCAAGGCGGACATACGTCCAGGCGCTCAAGCAGCGCTCAAAGGCCCCTGCCGACGGTCCGAAAGCTCCTTTGCACGACAAAGCACAGGGCGGATCGGCCCGGCCCCGGGGCATTGCAGCAAACGACCCGGGAACACATCCGGCAGACGTTCCGCCCATCCCGACAAAGGCACCCCCGCCGCGAGGCGGGTCCGCAAAGCCAAGGACCTCCAGCAGGCAGCCCGGCCACCGAAGGAGCAAGCGATGTTTTCCTCCCATACCCGCACCACACCCACGCGGCGCGGCCTCACAGCCTTCCTGGCCGCCCTCTGCATGTTGATCCTGACCGCCGGCGCCACCGCCACCGCCGGCGCCGCGCCCGCCCATCACGCCCGCAACCGTGTGGCCGTCTCCTCACGGGTGCTACCCCACAAGCTGATCGCCTCGGCCAAGCGCTCCACCCGCGCGGACCGCACGCTCGTGACCGACGCGCGCACACTGAAGCGCTGCCTGAGCGTCCATCGCCACCACCCCAAGCGTTGCAATGCCGCACGCCGCGCCGTCCAGCGCGCCGGCAGCCGGCTCGCCCGCGCGGAAGCGAAACTCGCGAAAGTCGCCCGCCACGGCGGCCGCCACAAAGCTCCGAGCGGCGGCGGCGGCGCCGGCATCGCCTCGCTGCAGGCCCCCCAGCTGACCGTCTCCGGACAGACGCTGAACTGGGCGCAGGTCGCGAACGTCAACACCTACGTGTTCGTGCGCAAGGTCCCCGGCCAGGCCGATCAGTACTCGGTCATCACCGGCACCTCGATCACCCCTCCCCCGGTTCCGGGCGTCACCGTCCACTACGCGATCCGCACCTCCGTCGACGGCAGCACGTGGTCGAGCGAACAAGCGATCACCTACCCCGCGGCCTCGACCTCCAACACGCAGTCCGCCCCGGCGCTGAGCGTCTCCGGACAGACGCTCACGTGGAAAGCGATCGCCAGCGTCAGCACGTACGTGCTGGCGACCAAAGTGCCCGGCCACGCCGACCAGTACACCGAGGTCAGCGGCACGTCGGTCACCCCCGCGGCCGTTCCCGGCGTGACCGTCGGCTACAGCGTGCGCACGGCGATCGACGGCAGCGCCTGGTCGCCGGAAGTCAAGATCTCCTACCCCGCCACCCCCACTCCTCCCCCGCCTCCGCCCCCGACCCCGGTGAGCAGCGGCCCGTTCGAGATGGGCGTCGTCGCCGGCTCGGCGATCGAATACGAGCTCCCCTACATGCAGAAGCTCGGAGCGCACACGGCACGGATGGAGTTCTCGATCAACACCCCCGTCTCGCAGATGGAATCGATCATCGGCGCCTACGCCCAGACCGGCGTTCGGCCGCTCTTGCTGGCCGGCTTCCAGAGCCGCATCCCGAGCGCATCCGAAGCACAGAACCTCGCCGGCTGGGCAGCCGCGTTCGGCCCCGGTGGGACGTTCTGGCAAGGTAAGAACTACCCGGCGAGTTCGGCCGTGACCGACATCGAGTTCGGCAACGAGACGAGCTACTCCTACCAGTTCTCCGACACCAACAGCGCCTCGAACTGGTACGCCCTGCCCTCCTACATCGAACGCGCAAAGAACTACGCGCTGCGCTTCAAGGACGCCGAGACCGCGATCGCAGCCGTCAACCCGAACGTCGGACTGCTCGCCCAGGCCGACGACGGCGGCAGCGGCACCGCGACGTGGGTCAACAGCATGTTCGCCGCCGTCCCCGATCTGGCCGGCCGCGTTGCCGGCTGGACGGTGCACCCATACGGCCCCCAGTGGGAAGCGACGATCAACCGGCTCGTGTCGAGCACGAAAGCCGACGGCGCCCCCGCGACGATCCCGATCTACGCGACCGAGTTCGGCATCTCCAGCGACAACGGCCGCTGTGTGCAGGAAAACTTCGGCTACAACAAGTGCCTGACATACGGCGAAGCCGCGAGCACACTGGAATCGAGCATCTCCGCGATGCGCGCCAAATACGGGAGCCGTCTGCGCGACGTCTACCTGTTCCAGGCACGCGACCAGCAGTCCACCGGCAGCTCCACCGAACGCGAAGCCTACTGTGGAGCCTTGCAGACAAATCAGGCCACCAAGGGCGCCTACACGACTGCGGTCCAGAGCCTACTGAGCGCCAACCCGTAGGTCTCCTGCCCCGATGCCCGCGCTCAGAGGAGACCATGCGCCTGCAGCGGCGGCTCTGCCGCTGCGCAGGCGCCGGCGGGGAGCAACCGGGCAACCGCGTGAATCCGAGAGCAGGCGGGGTAGCGTTAGGGGTGTGATCGACCTACACACCCACGTCCTGCCCGGGATCGACGACGGTCCCGAGACGATCGAGGGGTCGCTCGAAATCGCCCGCGCAGCCCTCGCCGCAGGCACCGGCACGATGGTCGCCACACCGCACATCAACCGCGCCTACGACCTCGACCCACCGCGCGTGCTGGAGGCGGCGCAGACGTTGCGCGAGGCGCTGGAGCGCGAAGGGATCGAGCTGGAGCTGTTGACCGGCGGTGAGATCTCGATACGGCGGCTGGCGCGGCTGCGCGAGGAGGAGCTCGACATGCTGCGGCTCGGCGGTGGCCCGTATCTGCTGATCGAGTGCCCCCTGGCCTCTGGCGCTTGGGAATTGACGGAGGTCGTCGAACGGCTGCACGGCGACGGTTACAGCGTGCTGCTGGCCCACCCGGAGCGCTGCCCGGGCATTCACCGCGATCCAGGGCTGCTGCGCGACCTGGTCGCCCAGGGCGCGCTCTGCTCGATCACGGCCGGAGCGCTGGCCGGACGGTTTGGGAGCACGGTGAATCGCTTCGCACTGAAGCTGCTGCGCGAAGGGCTCGTACACGACGTGGCCTCCGACACCCACGACACCCGCCGGCGCTCACCGGAGCTGCGCGCGCCCCTGACGATCGCCTCCGAGCGCCTGCCGGGGCTGGAGGATCAGGCGCAGTGGCTGACCGAAGACGTTCCAGGCGCGATCCTCGCGGGCGAGCCGCTGCCCGAGCGCCCGGCCCTGCCCTCGCGCGGCTGGCGCGAGCGCATGCTGGGACGCCCCTAAGCTGGCCCGTACGTTCCTACCGGGATAGGCGCTGATTGAACGCCGAGCGAGCGAGACCCGGGGACTACTCAGACCCTCACAAGCGCAGTGTATGAGCCCAGCGGCGCCCCGTGCAGGGCTCTGAGCCACGGCCCGGAGCGAAGCACCGCGAGGTCAGACTCGAACGAGGGATGCACCATGATCTCGACCGTGTGCGTGGCCGCATAGGCGGCGGCCCGCTCGATCGGAACGGCGCCGTCGCCGTCTGAGAGCTCGCCGGCGCACCAGAAGCGCTCGGTCGTGAGAAAGCGGCGCGCGAGCCGTCGCTGCTTGGCGGTACGCGCGAACCCCTTGACGAGACCCCGCGCGCCGCCGGGCGCGGCCCCCGGGGCAAACGACAGCGCCTGGCGAACCTTCGTTCCCCGCGCGAGCGCGCGCGAGAGGAACACGTCGGGACAGACGTGCACGTGGTGGTGGGAATCCACGTGCGTGGGTTCGCGCTCGTAGAGCTCGCGAAACTCCTCCTGCTGATCGCGGATCGCGTCGGCGATCAGACGGTGGGTGCGGGGATCGGGGCTGAGCGTCCAGCGCCGCCGCGAGAGGGCGCGAAAGTGCGCGCACACGCGCAGCTGACGCTCGCGTACGGGCGCGGGCGCCGCGGCGACGTCGTAGGGCTGGGTGAGGTTCAGGTGCAGCCCGGTCGGGCGCTCGCGTTCGCGGGCCAGCCAAGCGGCGCGCTCGGAGTCGGCCATGTGCACCATCGCCGTGGTCGAGCTGATCGCCCCGATCGCAAAGCACGACTCGATCGCATCGGTGCCTTCGCGAAAGCCGCCCCAGTCGTCGGCGTTGACCACGAGCAGAGGGGTCCTTGGGCTCACGCGACAAACGATATCCGGCCTCGCTCGGGCCCCGGCGGCGGGGTCGGTCGATCGTCCATCCGTCCTCGCGCGGGCTTCCGAGGGCCGGGCTTGCGATCATGGGCCGGGTCGATGAGCGCGCACGCCACCGAGGTCTCGAGCCGCCGCGCCGCCGGCGACGTCGCGGTTCAGATCGTCGCGCAGGTGCTGAACCTGGTGTTGGGCATCGTCGTCACGGTGATCATCGTGCGTACGCTCGGCACGACGCGCTACGGCCAGTGGTCGACGTTGCTGGCGATCACCCAGCTGGTCGGCACGGTCGGCAGTCTCGGTTTGGAAAACGTGGCGGTGCGCTTCGCCACGGCCGAGCCCGAGCGCGAGGACGTGTGGCTGGGGGCTGTCACGACGCTGCGCGCCGCGCTGACGGTGCCGGTGATCGTCGTCTACATCATCGCCGTCGTCGCGATCTCGCGCGATCAGACGATGCTCGTGACGGGACTGGTGATGACGCTGCTGTACGTCAGCAACATCTGGTCGACGCTGCGCATCGCCTTCCGTTTGCGCGTGCGCAACGACATCTTCGTGGCGTTCGTGCTCGCCAACAGCGTGCTGTGGACGGGCGCGGTGGTCGCGATCGCCGCGGGCGGCGGCGGCATGGTCGCGCTCGCGGTCGCATTCGTGACGATCTCTTTGCTCACCCAGGGAGCGCTGGGCGTGCTGGCGCTACGCACCGTCCCCATACGCTGGCGCGGTTCGCGGGCGCTGTGGCCGCGGATCGCCAAGCTGGGCCTGATCGTGGGCATCGGCGGCGCCCTCACCTATGCTTACGGTCGCGTCGATCAGCTGCTCGTGTTCGAGCTCTCGCCCCACGCCTCCGAAGCAGGGTTGTATGCCGCGATGTACAAGGTGCTCGAAACCGCCGGGTTCGTGCCGATCGCGGTGATGACGACGCTGTTCCCGATCATGTCCGGGCTGTATCCCTCCGAGCCGGTCAGGTTGCGCAAACTGACGCAGCTGGCGATCGACTATCTGACGATCGTCTCGGTCGGCGGGCTGGCGTTTACGATCGCCGCCGCCGGCACGATCGTGACGCTGCTGTTCGGCCCCGACTACAAGGAAGGCACGACCGCACTGCCGGTGCTGATGGCCGCGTTCGTGCCGATCTGCATCGGCTACGTCGGCGGCAACATGGTGCTCGCCACCGGCCTGCAGCGCCGCTACATCTCCTACGCGACACTGGGCCTGATCTTCAACGTCGTACTGAACGTGATCCTGATCCCGATCTACGGCTTTGAGGCAGCGGCGTGGGTGACGCTGGCGACCGAGCTGATCGTCGTCTCGATCACGCTCGCGGCGGTGTTGCGCAAGATCGAGATGCGACTCTCGCCGCGCCGGATCGTGCTGGCGACACTGGCGGCGAGCGTGTCGGCGCTCATCGTGTGGCAACTGCGCGTGGCGGGCGCCCAGATCGTGTGGCTGCTGATCGCGATGGGGGTGCTCTACCCGGTGCTGCTGATCGCGTTGCGCGCGCTGGACATCGGCGAGCTGATGACGCTCGTGCGCGGGCGTAGGGAGGGGCGCGTTTCGCGATAAGCGCTCACGAGCAGCCCCAGGATCACGCCGAGCACGATCGTGAAACGCACGTCCACACCGGTGAACGATCCGGTCGTCTCCAACACGATCGAGCCGCACAACGTGGCCATCAGCCCGAGCGCGGCGCAACGCACGAGCTCGCTCGCGTGCCGGCGCCACACCAGAAACGCGGCGCCGATCGCCGAGGCCATCAGGGCGACGTAGGCGATGATCCCGAGCAGCCCCAGGTTCAGCCAGTACCACAGCACGACCATGTGGGTATAGGTGCGATCGCCCGGGTGCTGGACCGAGAGCGGATAGGGGGCCACCCATGGCACGGCGATGCCGAGCCCGGTGACGGGGTGTTCTTTGAGGTTTGCGATCACGTTGCGGCGCTCGTCCAGGCGGTAGCGATCCTGGACGTTGAGCGTGAGCTTGCCCGGTTGCAACGATTCAAAGCGCTTGAGCACCGGGCTGCTGCCACCTGAGCCGCTGCCGAGACTCGACAGCAACAGCCAGCCGACCGCCGCGACCAGGACGACCGTCGGGATCACCACGCGGCGTCCGTGCGAGCTGCTCGCGAGCAGCACCACGAGCACGATCCCGACCAGCGCCCCCAGCCAGAAGCCGCGACGATAGGAGAACGCCAGCTCGATCACCGCCAGCGGCGCGAGCGCCCATACCCATAGCGGCAGGCGCACACGCCGTAGCGCCGCGGCGATCAGCACCAGCAACACGAGCAGGTTCAGCCAGTTGGCGGTCGGTTCGATGTAGGTCGCGGAATGGCCCTCCACCAGGCTGCCGCGCCCGGACAGCGCCAGCCACAAACCGACGAGCGCCTTCACGCCCGCCAGCACAGCGATCAGCGGCAGCATCGTTTTCACCAGATCCCGCCCCTGTGCGATGTTCAGGACGACGACCGGCAACACGATCAGCGGAACGAGCGTGACGATCGGCTCGAAGATGTCTTTGCTCGCGATCCCCGCGAAGTGGGCGGTGACGGCGCCCGTGATCGTGGCGGCGCTCAGCAACAGCAACGCGACCGTCAGCGGACCGGCCAGCAAAAACCGCCCACGGCGGCGGTAGACCGCGACCACCATCGCGAGCACGAGGATCACGAAGAACACGTTCATCACCGTCAGGCCCTTGCCGACCTTGTGGTAGTAGAACGAGCCGAGCGATTCGAGCTGGCCCGGACCGCTCTTGCCGAGCTCGAGCAGGATCGTCGAACAGAAGATCGCCAGCAGCAGGAACTCGGGGCGCAGCACGACGACGGTCAGGACGACCAGAGCTGCGGGCGCCAGGATCGCCGCCGACTGCCCGGTGCCGGCCAGCTTCGCCATCACGAAGCCGGTCAGAGCGGCGCCAAGCGCTGTCAGCCCACAGATGGCGCCGGTGCGGGCTGCCTGGGACTGATTCAGCGGACGGGCTCCCTGGAGCGGCGCGGACGCTCAGAAGAGGACATCGACGCGCCGTAGCCGTAGGACAGCGAGCTCACTTCGGCACGGTTGAAGACGAACCCCAGGATCGGTGCCTCGCTCGCTCGCAGCGTCTGCATCGCCCGGCGCACGTCGCGGCGGCGGCTGTGACGCGCGTCGACCACGAATACGACGCCCTGCGAGTAGCGTGCCAGCACGATCGCGTCGACGACCGGCAACACCGGCGAGGAGTCCATGACCACGTAGCTGTAGCCGTGGCCGAGCGTCTCCATCGTGTCGCGCATGCGCCTGGATGATAGGAGCTCGGTCGCTTCGGCCGTGGGCGGTCCGGCGGCGATCACGTCGAGCTCTCCGCCCTGACTGCCGTGGGCGATGCTCACGCCCTGCAAAACCGCGTTCACGTCGGGGCTGTCGCCGTGCAGGAGGTCGGCCAGACCGGGGCCCGGTCGCACGCTGAGCTGGTCGTGCAGGGTCGGTTTGCGCAGGTCGCCGTCGACGGCGATCGTGTGCCAGCCCTCGGCCGCCAGCGCCCGCGCGAGGCCGACCGTGGTGTAGCTCTTGCCGGCGCCGCGCTCGGCCGCGGTGATCAGCACGGTCGCGCTGGGTTCCGCGGATGCCGGTTTGCCGTTGCTTTTGCCGATGCCGTGTTCGCGCTCGAGGCGTCCGGTCAGCTCGAATATCGCGGCGGTGCGCAGCCGCCGGAAGGCCTCGATCGCGGACTGTTCGTTGAGTGACGCACGCGGGATTTCCCCGAGCAGCGGCAGGCCGAGGTCGGCGGCGGCCTCGTCGGCGTCGCGATAGCGATCGGTGAGCACCGAGTAGGCGAGGATCGCGCCGGCCCCGAGCAGGAGGCTGGCGATCAGCGCGAGGATCGCGTTGCGCTTGGGTTGCGGCGAGGTCGGACTGGTCGGCGGCGGCGCCGAGCCGAGCACGCGGATCGCATCCGAGGGGGTCGCGACCGCTTCCCCGATTTTGCCCTGCAGGACGTGGAGCTGTTCGCGCAGCAGCGCCGCCTGCCCGGCGCTGGTGGCCGTCGCGATGCCGGTTTCGGCGGTGTTGATCTGCTGCTGGAGGCGTTCGACCGTGGCCTTGCGCTGGGCCGCCTGCAGCTGTTCGACATAGGTCGCAAACGCGTTCGCATACGCGTTCGCGTAGGACACCGCGCCCGAAGCCGTACCGGCTGTGCCGCTGACGTCGAAGACCGCCGTGTCGGTCTCGGGATTGACGCTGACGTGCGAAGCGAATTCACTCGGCGTGACATGCCCGCCGAGATCGTGCGCGCCGAGCGTGTAGACGCCCGAGGTCTGGGCGATCCGCAGATAACTGTTGGTGATCGTCTGCTGCTCTTCAGGCGCGAGCACCTGCCCGGAGGCTTCGGCCGCGGAGACGAGCTGCGCGAGCGCGGTCGCCTTGTAGGTCGGCGCCTGCGATTTGCTGAGCATGTACGCGACGATCGTCGTCAGCACCACGAACAGGGCGAGCCAGCGACGGTAGGCCCAGATCGTGTGCAGTTGCTGACGGGAGTCGGTTGGCATGGCGAAGGCGGGTGGAGGGTCGTCGATCAACCAGGGGGAATGTCGTGCGAGCGCTCCTCCCGCCGGAACTCTCGAGTTTCAGTCTAAACCGTCATCACTCGGAAGCCCGGCGGGCGGGAATAGCCATCTATCGGCCCATCGGTCACGGCGCTTGAGATTCCGACGGGCCACCTCCAAAACAGGCGGGCGCCACCGGGGGGTTCGGGGGTCATGCCGGGCCAATCCAGACGCGCCCGACCGTCAGCTTTGCGGCGCTCGCTATGGTTGCGCCACCCGACCGGCGAAGCCGGTGCACCGTGCACCACGCCACGATCTGAACATGCGCATCGCGATCGACGCCAACGTGCTCGAGGGCAAATGGGGCGGGATCCCCAAGTATCTCGACCGGATCACGCGCGAGCTGCTCGAGCTCGGCGACGAGATCGACCTGCTGGCGAACACCGCCCGGCCCGTGCGCACCGTGCCCGGCGCCCATCAGGTCAGCACTCGCGTCAAGGGCACGGTGCTGTGGCGCAACGCGTTTCTGCCGCTGTGGCTCGCTCGCGAGCGGGCTGACGTGCTGTGGGCGCCCGAGAGCCTGCTGCCGTGGTACAGCCCGGTGCCGACCGTGGCAACCATCCACGACCTCGCGATGCTGCGCTTTCCCGGCACCAAGACGGCCTCCCACGAGCGCCTGTTTCGCACCACGGTTCGCCGCTCCGCGGGGCGGGCGACGCGCCTGATCGCGGTCTCAAACGCCACCGCGCAGGACATTCACGAGCTGTGGGAGATGCCCACCGAGCGAATGCGGGTGGTGCCTAACGGCGTGGACGACGCATTCACGCCCGGTGACCGCGCGCAGGCGCGCTCGGCTGTGCTCGCCCGCTGGGGCATCGAGGCCCCGTTCGTATTGCACGTCGGCTCGCTGGAGCCGCGTAAGGGGCTCGACGTGCTGATCGACGCCGGCGAGCTGGCGGCGTCGATGGGCGCCTCCTGGCGCGTGGTGCTCGCCGGAGCGAGCGGCTTCCGCGGCGAGGAGATCACCGCCCGGGCACGATCGAGCGGCGCCTGCCGGTTGCTGGGCCCGGTGGAGGACGCGGAGCTGCTCGAGCTTTACCGGGCGGCCGAGGTGCTCGCGGCGCCCGCCCTGTACGAGGGGTTTGGCATCACTCCCCTGGAGGCGATGGCGTGCGGCACGCCGGTCGTCATCGCCGCAAACTCGGGCGGTCTGCAGGAGACCAGCGCCGCCGCGGCGATCGTCGTGCGGGAGCGCACTGCCGGTGCCTGGCGAGATGCGCTCGAACAGGCGCTGAGCGCACCGGATGAGCTGGTCCGGCGGGGACTGGAGCACGCCGCTCGCTTTCGCTGGCCGGCGGTCGCGCTGCAGACGCGCGCCGTGCTCGCCGAAGCGTCCGAAAGCCGCAGGGGCGGGCGCCGGCGCGGACGGGCGCACGCGCGTAGCCAAAACCCGTGACGGACCTCGGCTAGCATCCCGTCGCGTGCTCGACGCCCGGCTGATCGAAGACCTGCCGGCACTTGGGGAGCTGCAAGAGGAATGGGACGAGCTGGCGGTGCTCGCGGCGCTGCCGCTGATGGCCCCCGCCTGGATCTTGCCCTGGCTGCGCCGGCTCGCCCCGGCGGGCGCCGAGCCACGCGCAGTGGCGGTATACGACGGCGAGCAGCTCGCCGGCATCGCGCCTTTCTACGTCGTGCGCGACGGCTCGCGCGGACGGATCGACTACCGCTTGCCCGGGATCGAGCTGGGCGCGCGACTTGCGCCGCTGGCAAGGCCCGGTCGCGAGTGGGAGGTCGCGGAGGCGATCGCACACGCGCTCGCCGCCGCCAAGCCGCGCCCCGACATGGTGGCGCTCGAGAGCGTGCCACCGGACTCGCTGTGGTTGGCAGCGCTGCGCGAGCAGTGGCCGGCTCGCATCCGGCCCCCGGCGCGCGTCTACCACGTCCACGGATCGCCGACGGTCACGCTGAACCCGGGGACGTTCGAGTCGTGGATGGCACGGCGCGGCGCGAGCTTCCGCAAGAACTGCCGCCGACGCGGGCGCATGTTCGACGCCGAGGGCGGGGTCATGCGGCTGAGCTCCGCGCAGACGTTGAGCGCCGACATCGAGACGTTGCTGCGCCTGCACACCGAGCGCTGGAGTGAGCGCGGGCAATCGAGCCTGACCGCCCGCGCCGACCGCCTGCCGGCGATGCTGCGAGAAGCCGGCGAGGCGCTGATCGAGAGCGGACGCTTTCGCATCTGGATCATGGAGATCGAGGGCCGGCCGATCTGGGCCAACCTGTTCCTGGCGGCCGGCGGCGAGCTGCTGGCTGTCAACAGCGGCTGGGATGAGCAGTGGGCGCGAATGAGTCCGCCACTGCTCGGGATGTTGCACGCGATCGAGGACGCGTTCGCGCGCGGCGAGCAGCGCCTTGACCTGGGGATCGGCGACGACCAGTTCAAGCTCCAGTTCGCCGACGGCAACGATCCGGTCGCGTGGGGCATCCTGATGGCGCCGGGCGCGCGTCTACCGGCGACGGTGCTACGAACGGCGCCGATGCTCATCGGCAACTCGCTGCGTGACACCGCCAAGCGCACCATGACGGCAGAGCAGCTCGACCGCTTGCGCCGCGTACGCCATGCGGCGCAGCGCTCACACTGACCGATCGCGACCCACGCGAGCGCGCGTGGGCCATACGGCCCGGCGCTCGCACTGACCGATCGCGACCCGACGGGAGCGCGCGGCGGGGATAGCGTCGACGACTGGAGCGCGCCGACTCACTGCTGGAGCGCGCGGGATGGGAGCGCTTCGCGTGGATTGCGCTGACGGGAGCGAGGTGGACGCGACAAGTGGATAGCGTCTGCGACGCATGAGCAAGGTCGAGACGATCGTCGAGCTCGGCGCGCTGGAAAGCATCGCGCCGGCCTGGGACGCGCTGGCGCTCGCCATGGCAGCGCCGATGAACGCTCCCGCCTGGATGCTCGCGTGGTGGCGCCATCTGGCGCCCCGGCACAGCGAGTTGCGGGCGCTGGTCGTGCGCGAGGACTCGGAGTTGATCGGGATCGCGCCGTTCTACTTCACCAGGCCCCGACGCGGCGAACCGCTGACGTATCGCCTGCTCGCGGCGGACATCTCCACGAGCGTCTCGCCGCTGGCCATGCCGGGGCGCGAGTGGGAGGTGGCCGAGGCGATCGCCGGCGCGCTGCGCACGGCCGAGGATCGTCCCGACCTGCTTGCGCTCGCGCCGATGGCGCTGGCCTCACCCTGGCCGGTGGCGCTGCGCGAGCGCTGGCCCGGGAGGACCAGGCCCCACACCTTCGCCTACGAACTGCAGGAGGCTCCGATCGTGTCGCTGCACGAGGAGTCCTTCGCGGCGTGGCTTGCGACTCGCAGCGCCAAGTTCCGGACGAAGATGCGCCGGTTGCGACGCATGTTCGCGAGCGAGAACGGAAGCACGCGGCTGAGCGACGCGGGCACCCTCGCAGAGGACGTCGCGAGCTTCGCGCGCCTGCACTCCTCGCGCTGGGAGAGCAAGGGTGGACATTCGCGACTGGTGGCGTTGGGGGCCGACTTCCAGGAGATGCTTCGCGACGTGGGCGGCGTTTTGCTGGGAGAGGATCCACGGCGATTTCGTCTGCGACTGCTGGAGGTCGCGGGCGAGACGATCTGCGCAGAGGTCTCGATCGCCGCGGGCGGGGAGATCGTGGGCTTCAACAACGGCTGGGACGAGCGCTTCAAACGCCTGAGCCCACCGTTGCTCGCGCTCCTGTACGACATCGAGGACGGCTTCGCCCACGGAGACCGGCGCCTGCAGCTCGGGTGGGGCGGAAACATGTACAAGCTGCGCTTCGCCAACGGCAACGATCCCGTCGCCTGGAGCCTGATGGCGCTGCCCGGCCCCCGCCTCCCGCTCGCGCTGGCCCGCGTGGGGCCGCTGCTGGGAAGCTCCTGGCTGCGCGGGAGCGGCAAGCGTCTGCTGAGCGCAGAGCAGATCGATCGTCTGCGCCCGCTAACCAGCCGCCTCCCGCGCTAAGGGTCTGGCCAGACCGAGATGCCCGGCGTCAGACGGAACGGCTCGCCGGCCCGCAACGGGCGCAGGCGCGCTGTCGTGTACGAGACCCGCCGACGTTCGACAAGCCCGGCCGAGACGATTCAGACGAATCGATCGCGTTGGCTACAGTCCATGCCCACGTGCTAGTTCCGAAGCTCATCACCGAGCGCTCGGAGCTCGAGACAGTGGGGACCAGGTGGGATCAGCTGGCTGTCACCAATCGACTCCCGATGATGGCGCCTGCCTGTGTGATGGCGTGGTGGCGTCATCTGGCGCCGCCACGGGCCGAGCCCCGCACGATCCTCGTGCACGACGGGCCGGAGCTCGTCGGCATCGCCCCGTTTTACGTAGACCTCGACAAGCCACGTGGACGCATCGACCTGCGGCTCCCGGGCATCGAGCTGGCGGGGCGCCTCGCCCCTCTGGCCGAGCCGGGCCGCGAGCGGGAGGTCGCCGGCGCGGTCGCCCGGGCACTGGCGGAGCGCCGGCCCTCGCTTGAGCTGCTGGCGCTGGAGGGTCTGCCGCACTCCTCTCCGTGGCCGGGGGCGCTGCGTGAAATTTGGCCGGGGCGCTTCCGGCCGATCGTCCTGCGCTACCAGACGCAGGAATGCCCTACGGTGTCGCTGAGCGGAGACTCCTTCGAGGAGTGGATGGCTGCCAAGAGCTCTAACTTCCGCGCGCAGATGCGCAGGCTACGCCGGGCCTTTGAGGCCGCGGGCGGCACGATCCGCGCCAGCACGCCCGACACGCTGCGAGCGGACGTGGACGCGTTCATGCGCCTTCACACCGAGCGCTGGCAGCGTCGCGGCGAGTCCCAACTTGTTTCGATGAGCGACCGTCTGCCGGCGATGCTCAAGGATCTCGGTCACAGCCTGCTGGCGGACGAGCGCTTCCGTTTAATCGTCCTGGAAGTCGACGGCCGGCCGATCTCCGCCCAGCTGTTCCTGGCCGCGGGAGGTCACGTCCTATATGTCAACGGCGGTTGGGACGAGCGCTTCGCCAAGCTCAAGCCCTCGATGCTCGGCATCCTCGCCACGATCGAGCGGGCGTTCGAGCGGGGCGAGCGCGACGTCGATCTGGGGCTCGGCGCCCAGCCTTACAAGCTGCGTTTCGCCGACGAGAACTACCGGGTCGTGTGGATGATCCTGATGCCGCTCGGCGCGCGCCTGCCGATGACCGGCCTGCGCACCACACCGATGCTGGCGCAGGCCGGATTGCGCAATACGTTGAAACATCGGATTTCACGAGAGCGGATCGACCGCTACCGCGGGCTGCGCTCGCGGCTACGTGACAATCTTTGGCCGGGGGGCGAAAAGACGATTCCCTAATCCGGTGAGCGCCGACTCACCCGGCGCCGTACCGCTCCAAACCGTCCCCAAATTCTTGTAGGGCCGCTATACTCGCCCGACACTTGACTCGCCGGAGAGGTTGCGCGGGAAGGTGGAAGTCAACGCCGAACGAATACACGGAGAGTATTCCATGCGAGTCAACCCCAAACGAATACACGGAGAGTATTCCATGGGCAAATCGACAAGTGCGCGTCTGGCGGTCCTCGTCGGCGTCTTGACGTGCCCCCCGCTGCGCTTCGCGAGCAACTAGCGCACCGCGGCGTCGATGCTGATGAAGAGACTAACGATCATCCTTGCCGTCTTGGCCGGCGCGAGCGTGCTGATCGCCGGGGCGATGGCCGCGACGAGACCGTTTACGCGAACCTCCGCGCGAGGACCGAAACCTCCGATCAAGCTGAAGGGGCCCGCGGCCGCGAGTACAAGTCAAGTGGCTACGTTCCATTGGTCGCGCGCGGATACGCGGACTTCGAGCTTCAGTTGCCGGCTCGATCGTGGCCGCTCTTCGCGTTGCAAGAGCGGGATCACCTACAGGCAGCTACGCCCGGGGGCGCACACGTTCACGCTCCTCGCGCTCGACGCGTCCGGACATCGCAGCGCCGCGGCCAAAGGCAACACGAAACCCTCGCCGCCGTCATGGTCGTGGACGGTGGCCAAAGCGCCGAACGTCCCTTCCATAAATCCGGGTACCACGCCCACGACCCCCACGACGCCCACCACACCCGCGGCGCCGGTTACGCCCACCACGCCCGCCAAGGGCAACCAGACGATCACGTTCAACAAACCCGCCGACAAGAGCTTTGGCGAAAGCTCAACGACGCTCACCGCGAGCGCCTCCTCGGGCCTGACCGTGAGCTTCAGCTCGAAGACAACGAGCGTCTGCACAGCCTCCGGGCCAGACGGAGAAAAAATCACCTTCCTGGCGACCGGAACGTGCACGATCGAAGCGACGCAGGCCGGCGACTCCAGCTGGAACGCCGCGACGGTGGTCGAACAGAGCTTTACCGTCGCCAAGGGCAACCAGGCAATCACATTCAACAAACCCGCCGACAAGAGCTTCGCCGAAGGCTCGACCACGCTCACAGCCGCGGCATCCTCCGCGCTGCCCGTCAGCTTCGAATCAACCACCACCGGCGTCTGCACCACCTCCGGCGCAGACGGCGAAACGATCGCGTTTGTGAGCGCCGGCACGTGCACGATCAAGGCGACGCAAACCGGCGACTCCAACTGGAACGCCGCACCCGCGGTCGAACAGAGCTTTACCGTCGCCAAGGGCAACCAGACGATCACGTTCAACAAACCAGCCAACAAGAGCTTCGCCGAAAGCACGACGACGCTCACCGCCACGGCATCCTCCGCGCTGCCCGTCAGCTTCGAATCGACGACCACCAGCGTCTGTGCCACCTCCGGCATCGCGGGCGAAACCGTCACATTCCTCACCACCGGAACGTGCACGATCAAGGCGATACAGACCGGCAGCGCCAACTGGAACGCCGCACCCCCAATCGAACAGAGCTTCGCGATCGGCAAAGGCACCCAGACAATCACGTTCAACAAACCGGGCGACAAGAGCTTTGGCGAAAGCTCGAGCACAGTCGCAGCCACAGCCACCTCCGGACTGCCCGTCAGCTTCAGCTCGAAAACGACCGGCGTCTGCACGACCTCCGGACCGTCCGGTGAAAAAGTCGCCTTCGTCGCGACCGGCACCTGCACGATCGAAGCGACACAGACCGGCGACTCTGATTGGGGCGCCGCGCCCACCGTCGAACAGAGCTTTACGATCACCAAGGGCACTCAGACGATCGCGTTCGGTAAACCGGCCGACAAGAGCTTTGGCGAAAGCTCGACGACGCTCACCGCGAGCGCCTCCTCGGGCCTGACCGTGAGCTTCAGTTCGAAGACGACCGGCGCCTGCACGGTCTCCGGGCCAAACGGCGAAAAAGTCAACTTCCTCACAGCGGGAACGTGCACGATCGAAGCGACACAGGCCGGCGACTCCAACTGGAACGCCGCCCCGCCAGTCGAACAGAGCTTCACGATCGCCAAGGGCAACCAGACGATCTCCTTCACCGCACCGACCGAAAAACGCCTCGACCAAAGCCCGATCACGGTCACCGCCACCGCCTCCTCCGGTCTACCCGTCAGCTTCGCATCTACAACCACCAGCGTCTGCACCACCTCCGGCACAGGCGGCGAAACGATCGCGTTTGTGAGCGCCGGAACGTGCACGATCAAGGCAACACAAGCCGGCGACTCCAACTGGAACGCCGCACCCGCAGTCGAACAGAGCTTCACCGTCGCCAAGGGCAACCAGACGATCACGTTCAACAAACCAGCCAACAAGAGCTTCAGCGAAGGCTCGAGCACCGTTGAAGCCACAGCCACCTCCGGCCTACCAGTTGGCTTTGAATCGAAGACCGCGAGCGTCTGTGCCACCTCCGGCATCGCGGGCGAAACCGTCACATTCCTCACCACCGGTACGTGCACGATCAAGGCGATACAGACCGGCAGCGCCAACTGGAACGCCGCACCCCCAATCGAACAGAGCTTTACGATCGGCAAAGGCACCCAGACAATCACGTTCAACAAACCGGGCGACAAGAGCTTTGGCGAAAGCTCGACAACGGTCGCAGCCACAGCCACCTCCGGACTGCCCGTCAGCTTCAGCTCGAAAACGACCGGGGTGTGCACGACCTCCGGACCGTCCGGTGAAAAAGTCGCCTTCGTCGCGACCGGCACCTGCACGATCGAAGCGACACAGACCGGCGACTCTGATTGGGGCGCCGCGGCGCCCGTCACCCAGAGCTTCACGATCGCCAAGAGCAATCAAACGATCGCCTTCAACGCGCTCGCCGAACGGCGATTGGACCAGACGCCACTGACGGTCAGCGCCACCGCCTCCTCCGGGCTGACCGTGAGCTTCGAATCGAAGACGACGGGCGTCTGCACGACCTCCGGCGCCACCGGCGCGACCGTCACGCTGCACAGCACCGGCACCTGCACGATCAAGGCCACCCAGGCAGGCGACGGCAACTGGAACGCCGCGCCCGCCGTCGAACAGAGCTTCACGGTCGCCAAGGGCAACCAGACGGTCGCCTTCGAAGGACTGGCCGCGAGCAAGCGCCTGGACGAAGGGCCGATCACACTCAAAGCCAAAGCCTCCTCCGGCCTACCGGTCACGTTCGAATCCCAGACCACCAGCGTCTGCACGACCTCGGGGACGTCCGGCGAAAAAGTCAGCTTCCTCGCGGCCGGCACCTGCACCGTCAGGGCCAACCAGGCCGGCAGCGGCGAATGGAACCCAGCCGGCGAAGAACAGAGCCTGACCATCACCAAGGGCAACCAGACGATCTCCTTCACCGCACCGACCGAAAAACACCTCGACCAAAGCCCGATCACGGTCACGGCCACGGCCACCTCCGGACTGCCCGTCAGTTTCGAATCGACGACCACCGGCGTCTGCACGACCTCCGGCCCGACAGGCGAAAAAGTCAGCTTCCTCAGTGCCGGTACGTGCACGCTCAAGGCGACGCAGACCGGCAGCGCCAACTGGAACGCCGCACCCGCGGTCGAACAGAGCTTCACGGTCGCCAAGGGCAACCAGACGATCACGTTCAACAAACCGGCCGACGCGAGCTTTGACGAAGGAACGACGACGGTCGAAGCGACCGCCTCTTCAGGCCTGCCCGCGAGCTTCAACTCGAAAACAACCGGCGTGTGCACGATCGTCGGCGAAACCGTCACGTTCCACGCGGCGGGCACTTGCCGGATCGAAGCGACTCAGGCCGGCAACGCCAACTGGAACGCAGCGCCTGGCGTCGAACGCACGTTCACGATCGGCAAAGGCGCACAGACGATCACCTTCAACGCGCTCGCCGAACGGCGTCTGGACCAGACGCCGTTGACGGTCAGCGCCACCGCCTCCTCCGGGCTGACCGTGAGCTTCGAATCGAAGACGGCAGGCGTGTGTACGACCTCCGGCGCCACCGGCGCGACCGTCACACTGCACACGACCGGCACCTGCACGATCAAGGCCACTCAAGCCGGCGAAGCCAACTGGAACGCCGCTACACCCGTCGAACGGAGCTTCACGGTCACCAAAGGCAACCAGACGGTCGCCTTCGAAGGCCTGCCCGCGAGCAAGCGCCTGGACGAAGGACCGATCACCGTCAAAGCGAAAGCCGGCTCGGGCCTGCCCGTCACGTTCGAATCGCAGAGCACCGCCGTCTGCACCACCTCCGGCCTGGCGGGCGAAACCGTGACCTTCCACACGGCCGGGACCTGCACACTCAAGGCCAACCAGGCCGGCAATTCAGAATGGAACCCGGCCGGCGAAGAACAGAGCCTGACCATCACCAAGGGCAACCAGACGATCTCCTTCGCCAAACCACCGAACGCGAGCTTCAGCGAAGGGGGCACGACCGTCGAAGCGACCGCCTCCTCGGGCCTGACGGTCAGCTTCGAATCGAAGACGGCGGGCATCTGCACGGTGTCGGGTCCGACGGGCGAAAAAGTCAGCTTCCTGGCTGCCGGCACCTGCACGCTCAAGGCCACCCAGGCAGGCGACGGCAACTGGAACGCCGCCCCGGCCGTCGAACAGAGCTTCACGGTCACCAAAGGCACGCAGACGATCACGTTCACCGCGCCAAGCGAAAAACGCCTCGACCAGAGCCCGATCACGGTCACCGCGACCGCCACCTCGGGGCTGGCCGTGAGCTTCAACTCGAAAACGACCGGCGTGTGCACGATCGTCGGCGAAACCGTCACGTTCCACGCGGCGGGCATATGCACGATCGAAGCGACCCAGGGAGGCAACTCCAACTGGAGCGCCGCGACGCCCGTCGAACGGACCTTCACAGTGGCGAAAGGCAACCAAACGATCTCCTTCACCGCACCCGCCGAAAAGCGCCTCGACCAGGGACCGATCACGGTCGAAGCGAGCGCCACCTCCGGCCTGAGCGTGACCTTCGAATCGAAGACCACTGCGGTTTGCACGGTGTCGGGCGAAACGGTCACGCCGCACAACGCCGGTACGTGCACGATCGAAGCGACCCAGGGCGGCAACTCCAACTGGAACGCCGCCCCGGCCGTCGAACGGAGCTTCACCGTGGCGAAAGGCAACCAAACGATCTCCTTCACCGCACCCGCCGAAAAGCGCCTCGACCAGGGGCCGATCACGGTCGAAGCGAGCGCCACCTCCGGCCTGAGCGTGACCTTCGAATCGAAGACCGCCGGCGTGTGCACGACGGGCGGCGCGTTGGGCGAAACGGTGACGTTCCACACCAAAGGCACCTGCACGCTCAAGGCGGTTCAGGCGGGCAACGGCAACTGGAACGGCGCCCCCACCGTCGAACGGAGCTTTACGATCGCCAAAGGCAACCAGACGGTCGCCTTCGAAGGCCTGGCCTCCAGCAAGCGCCTGGACGAAGGACCGATCACCGCCAAAGCGAAAGCCGGCTCGGGCCTGCCCGTGACGTTCGAATCGCAGAGCACCGCCGTCTGCACCACCTCCGGCGTATCCGGCGAAACCGTGACCTTCCACACGGCCGGGACCTGCACACTCAAGGCCAACCAGGCCGGCAACTCAGAATGGAACCCGGCCAGCGAAGAACAGAGCCTGACCATCACCAAGGGCAACCAGACGATCTCCTTCACCGAACCGCCGGGCAAGAGCTTCGGCGAAGAATCGACGACATTGACCGCGACTTCCTCTTCGGGCCTGACGGTGAGCTTCGAATCGAAGACCACGAGCGTCTGCACGACCTCCGGAGCGGCGGGCGAAAAAGTCGCGTTCGTGACGGCCGGCACGTGCACGATCAAGGCCACGCAGCCCGGCGATGGCAACTGGAACGCCGCGCCTGCCGTCGAACGCAGCTTTGCGATCGCGAAGAGCAATCAGACGATCACGTTCAACGCCCTGACCGAAAAACGCATCGACCAGGGACCGCTTACGCTCACCGCGACGGCGTCCTCGGGGCTGGCGGTGAGCTTCGAATCGAAGACCACGAGCGTCTGCACCACCTCGGGCGCGACGGGCGAAACGGTGACGCTGCTCACTCCGGGAACCTGCACGATCAAGGCCAGCCAGCCGGGCAACGAAAACTGGAACGGGGCCACGCCCGTGGAACGCAGCTTCACGGTGACGAAAGGCAACCAGACGATCTCCTTCAAAGGCCCGTCCGAAAGACGGCTCGACCAGAGCCCGGTCACGGTCGAAGCGAGCGCCTCCTCGGGGCTGGCGGTGAGCTTCAACTCAAAAACGGCCGGCGTGTGCACGATCGTCGGCGAAACCGTCACGCTGCATACGGTCGGGACGTGCACGATCGAAGCGACCCAGGCGGGCAACGCGAACTGGAACGGGGCGACGCCGGTGTCCCAGAGCTTCACGGTGACGAAGGGCAACCAGACGATCTCCTTTGGCGAACCGCCCGCGAAGAGCTTCAGCGAAGGCTCGACGACGCTCAGCGCGACGGCGTCCTCTGCTCTGGCCGTCACGTTCGAATCGAAGACCACGTCCATCTGCACCGTCTCGGGCGCGTTGGGCGAAAAAGTCACGTTCGTGACGACCGGCACCTGCACGATCAAGGCGACCCAGGCGGGTAACGCCAACTGGAACGCGGCGGCGCCGGTCGAACAGAGCTTTGCGATCACCTCGACGGCGATGACCTTGACGTCGCTGTCCCCGGCGACGGTGGCGGCGGGCGAAGGCACCTCGCGCGTGGCCGTGAGCCCCGACGGCAAAAACGTCTACGCCACCAACCGCGGCGGCGGCGGCAAAACGGTCTCCGAGTACACGCGCAGCACGGAAACCGGCAAGCTCACGTTGCTCGGCAGCGTGGCCACGGAAACGGAACCCGAGAGCGTGATCGTGAGCCCGGATGGCACCAGCGCCTATGTAGCCAACCGCGGCTCGAACACGGTCTCGGAGTATTCGCGTAACACCTCCAGTGGAGCGCTGACCGCGGTGACGACGATCGCGGCCGGAGAAGGTCCGATCGGGCTGGCGATCACCCCCGACGGCAAACAGGTCTACGCGGCGAACGCGACCTCGGCGACCGTCTCGCAGTATTCGCGCAATACCGGCAACGGAGAATTGAAAGCGCTCAGCAAAGCCAGTGTCGCGGCCGGCGCGAACGCCCACGGGATCGTCGTCAGCGCGGACGGCAAGAACGCGTACGTGGCCAACTTCGACGCCAACACGGTCAGCGAGTACGCGCGTAACGAAGGCACCGGCGAACTCAGCTCGATCGGATCGCTGGCGACCGGCACCAACCCCCACGACCTTGCGATCAGTCCCGACGGTAAGAGCGTCTATATGGCCGACAGCACCTCTCCCGGCGACGTGCGCGAGATGTCCCGCAACACCGAAACGGGCGTGCTTTCCTTCCAGACTTCGATCACCGCGGGCGAATTCACCGAATGCATCGTCGTGAGCCCCGACGGGGCCAGCGTGTATGCGACCAACGAAGTCACGAACAACGTGTCCGAGTTCTCACGCGATCCGGAAACCGGCAGCCTCACGGAACTCTCACCGGCGAGCATCGCCACCGGCAGCCACCCCGAAGGGATCGCGGTGAGCCCGGACGGCAAAAGCGTCTACGTGGCCAACCACGGCTCGGCCAGCGTCTCGCAGTACTCGCGCTAGCGCCTCAGCCGCAAACCGGAGCTGCACACCCAACGACGACCCCAGTCCGGCTACTCGCGCTAGCGCCCAAGTGGGAAGCCGGCGCGGCGCACCCAACGACCCCCGGTCCGGCTCATCAGCCACACCTCGTCCGCGCGTGCGCTCAGCGGCAGACGCTCGGTCAGCCCGCTCGGCACGGTCTCTCCGTAGGCGACGGTGAGATGGGGCACGATCTCCTCGAAGACGCCCCCGTAAGGTTGATGATCGGGCCAGCGATCGACCAGCGCTTGTACGAGCGCCGTGAACGGAGTGGCGGGATCGGGGGCGAGGTACACGACACCGGGGAAGCGCCCCACTTCCGCGAGCGTGAAGTCGAAGGCGGGTATCGCCTGCAGCAGGGACTCCAGGGCACCTTCGATCTCGTGGTCGATCGTGCGCGAGCCGAGGAATGGATACAGCAGCGTGATGTGTGCCGGGATGCCGGCCTCGTGCGCCGAGGCTTGGAGCAGATCCTCGGCGCCAGGGACGGGCAGGATCAGCGTTGTGGTCGAACCCTCGATCAGCTTGCGCATCACCGCGAGATCGGCCCGGTCTCGCCAGCGCTTACGGTAGTTGGAGTGGGTCTTGGTCTGGGAGGCCAGCGACAGGCACGGCACGGCGCGTCCTTCGATCTCGCCTTTGGAGAATTCGACGTGCTCGTGAGAGAAGTCGAGCGGGTGCAGGTCGACGACCCGCCCGGCCAACTCGTGGTCGTGCATGACGATGCGTGAGAACAGCGGCACGTCGGAGTCGGTCCGGTACCACTCGTGATAGCCGAGCTCTTCGAGCACCTCGACCGCTCGCTGTGTGTTTCCATCTTCGATCACCAGGTCGAGATCGCGATGGACCCGCGTGTGCTGCCCGGCGAGCGCGTCCACGCCCCAGCCGCCGTTGATCCAGCAGCCGATGTCGGCGCCGTGGAGCGCGTCGATGATGCTCAACGCGAGCTCGCCGGACATCGGCGGGTTGCGATAGACGATCGCGCTCAGCTTCGCCAGCACGCGGTGTGGCAGGGGCGCGCGCCAGACGAGGCTGTTAAGTCTTCCGCTGAGGCGGTAGACGAGGGCCGGCTCGCTGGTACTGGGTGGCGCGGATCGCTGTGCGGGTAGTGTGCTCATCGTCTCAATAACGTCCTTGTCAAGTCGGTCGAGCACCGCTCATCGGGTCGTCTATCCAGACGCGGCGTGCCGCCTCGACAGCACCTCGTTCGAGATTCAAACCCCTGAAGTGGCATGAGCACGGCCCTGCCCCGACCGTAAAAGCATACCTGTGAAATGCTTCGGGCGAACCGTAATTCTCCCGTGCACGCAGTATGTAGTAGGGCTCCGGGTCAGCGAATGCGCGGCGGATGCGCGAACAGCCCCGTCAGGCGGCCGCTGCGCGGATCGGCGGCGCCCGCAAGTGGAGCCAAGCCGAGCGTTTGCTCGACGGTGCCGAGAACGCCGTAGTGATCGACGGGCGTGCGCAGACGGGCACCGCGGCGCACGTCGGGACCGACGAGGATCGTGGCGACGTGCCCGCCCTGGGCGACGCCCCCGCAGCACCCGGCGTCGGATGCGCCCTCGTCCCAGGTCAGGACGAGGAAGCCGTGCGGTCCAAGCGCCCTGATCAACGAGGGGACGGTGCGCGCCAGGAAGCGGTCGCCGCCGGCGACGCCGCAGTCGTGACCGTCGTCGCAGAGGTTCGGGGAGATCCACGCGTAGGTCGGCAACCGTCCACCGCGCAGGTCGGATGAGAGCTGATCGAAGCCGACCAATTTGTCACAGCGCGCGGGCGAGCCGGAGATGTCGTCGTAGTAGATGAAAGGGTTGTGCTTCTTGGCGTAGCCGCCGGCGCCGGCGCCCTTGAAGCAGGGTTCGGGCGCATCCTCCAGATAGGCCTTCCAGGAGATGTGGGCCGCTTCGAGCTGATCGACGATGTTGGGTGCTTGCACACGGCAGTCGGTGCAGTCGGAGGTGATTTCCTGGGTCGATCCGCTCGTCAGCGCCAGGTAGTTGGGGAGCGAGGGGTGCGTGATCGCAAAGCTCTGCGTGGCCAGCCCGTAGCGACGGATCAGCGCGTTGGCGTAGGGAGCGGCGCGCGCACCGACGATGTCGGTGTTCTCCTCGTTCTCCATCACCATCACGAGCACGTGCGAGGATCGCGCGATCGGTGCCTTGGCGGCCGACCCGACATCCAGGGGCGCGCCGGGACGCGCCTGCGCACAACCGGCGGCCAGCAGCGATGCGATCGTCAACAGCGTGAGGCATACACTCTCGAACACATTGCGCCGCACCCGACGATCTTCGCACACGACGCCGACCACCCGACTCACTACCCAGCGCCGCAGCAGGAATCCGATCGGCAAACGTGAGGCTCGGGTGCGTGACTTACGACCGCGCGCAGGAGGGCGAGCATGCTCCCCCACGGCCGGCTGACGGGCCGTCACGATCACAGCGCCGGCGTGTGGCCGCATGTGATCGTGCTCGATCCCTACTCCGCGGGCCTGGCGCTCGCGCGTGCGATGGTGCGGCTGGGCGCCCGCGTGACGGTCCTGCTGGAGCCGAGCGACCCGTATGTGGCGCACGCCAGGGGCATCGAGACGATCGTCGCGCCGTTCGACGACGGCACGGACTGGCTCGCTCGGCTGCAAGCGCTCGGCGCCGACGGTGCGGAAGCGGTGCTGCTTCCGGCCACCGATCGCAGCTGCGAGCTGCTGCTGCGTACCGGCGAGCTGCTGCCGCCCAACCTGCTGGCGTTCGAGCGCTCGGTTGCGGCGTCGGCGTCGGCGTCGGCGCATCTTGAGTTGATGAACAAGCAGGACGCGGATCGAATCGCGCGCGCGGCCGGCGTGCGCGTGCCGTGGACGGCGCGGATCGAGACCCGCGAGCAGCTCGCCGATCTCGCGCCGCGGGCGCCCTGGCCGTGCGTGGTCAAGCCGGTGTTTTCGCACGAGTGGCGCGGCCGCTATGGCGAGGAGCGGACGTTCCTGGTGTCCGACCCCCGGGAGGCCGCGCGCCGACTGGATCGCCCGCTGGCCGACGGGGTGGGAATGCTGCTGTGCCAATACATACCCGGCGGCGACGAGGACGTCGAGGAGGCGATCGTGATCAGGCTCGCGGACGGCAGCTATCCGTTGAGGTTCGGCTGTCGCAAGCTGCGCCAGAACCCGCCCGGGTTCGGCGCGACGACCGTCGGCGAAGCATCCTTGCTGCCGCAGACCACGGCGCTCGCCGAACGGGTGCTGGAGCAGGCGGGGTTCGTGGGCGTCGCGGGGGTGGAGACCAAGCGTCACGCCGTGACGGGCGAGCGCTGGTTTTTGGAGGTTAACGTCCGCGTGCCGGGCCAGTGGAGCCTCGGCGACAGCTGTGGTGCGATGGCCACCCCGCGGCTTGTCGCCGCGCTCGCCGGTCGTCCGCTGGGACCGCAGCCGCCCCCACGCGAGGGGGTACGGATGGTGCAGCCCGACGCCGACGCGCGGGTGGTGATACCGGCGCTGCGGGCGGTGTCGTGGTGGCGGCGCCCGACGCTTGCTTGGCGGATGCTGCGCATCTACGCGGGCGCCCGCGACTTCGGCGTCGTCGATCTGCGCGATCCCGCTCCGGCCCTGGCGTACGCCGCGCTGCTCGTGCGCCGACGCCTCACGGGCCTGCGCGAGCGCGTGCGCTCCCAGCCGTAAAACCGCTTTCCGTGCAGACTAGAACGCCCAGCGAAACAGCGGGCGACGGCGGCCCAGGATCGCCTGGGTGAGGGCGGGAGCGGTGTAGGCGGTGCCGACGACGAACCGCATCGCGGGGCCGAAGCTCTCGGCAGCGGGGGCGCCGGTGAAGTGCAGGCCTCGAACGGATGACTCGAGACCGCCTCCCAGCTTTGGGGAGCCATCGCGGACGCGCAGTTCGTCCGCAAGCTCGGGGGCGAGGAAGGGGTAGCGCGTGACGTCGATGCGATAGCCGGTGCCGAGCAGCACATGGTCGACCAGCCGCTCGCTGCCGTCGTCCAGCTCGAGCAGCGCCCGGCCATCGCGCTCGCGCGCGCGGCGCACCTGGACGCCGAGCGTGATCGTGACCGCGCGCAGGCGCTCCGGCAGCCAGTAGGCGCCGGCCGGGCGGATGCAGTGGTAGGTCAGCGGCGCGCGCGCCATCCGCGGCATCCGACGGCAGACGTCCGGCGCGGCTCCCACCCAACCCGACAGACGCCCACCGACCTCGGTGGGCGCGCCGTGCCAGTAAAGGCCCTTACGAATGCGCCACGACGCTCGCGACGGAGGTCCCGCAGCGGGCGATGGAGCGGGCGGCAGAACCGGGCCGTCCTTGCCTCCGTACCAACCGAAGGTGAGCCAGAAGATGGACTCGCTGCGAGCGAGCACCTCGACCTCGGCCCCGGCCTCGCGCAGCAGTGCGGCGCCCTCCAGGGCGCTCTGCCCACCGCCCACGACGGCCACCGAGCGACCGGCGAAACGGTCGAGGGTGGGAGCGGCCGAGGCGTGTGAGACCAAGGCCGGCCCCAGCTCGGCGAAGACCGGCGGCAGATCGGCGAAGGGGCCCAGCCCCGCCGCTACCACCACGCGGCTTGCCGCCAGCTGCTCTCCGTCGGAGAGGGTGAGTGTGAACTCGCCTGCGTGACGTGCGACCTTGACGACCTCACGGGGATCGAGGTCGGGCACGACGGCGCGCTGAAACCAGTCGCCGTAAGCGATGAAATCCTCGATCGAGACGAAGCGGATGTCCTTCGAATCGCGCCCCTGCTGTGCCCAAAATCGGCTCAACCGCAACTGGCCGCTCGGCTCGTGGATGTTCGAGGCACGGGGCGAGGAGCGCAGGAGCATCCCGACGGGCATCGTCTCGCGCCAGAAGCCGAGCGTGCGGCCGAAAGCGATCGTGGGGATCCCCGCCTCGCGCAGATGCGCGACGCTCGCAAGCCCGTGGGGGCCGGCGCCGATGACCGCGACGGGAGCGTTTGCGGATGGCTGAGCGGTCATCTGACTAGCAGCTCGCGCGCCCGGCGGACGGGCGCGCGATCGCGGTTTTTGACGCGGAAGTTCGGTGAGCGCGGTGGCATGCTTGACATGCGTCGGCAGATTCCGAGCGCAGGTTTAGGGATGCTCAGGACGGCGGATGCGAGAGACCGAACGCGTCTTCGACCGCGCGCAGGGTTCGCTCGGGCGCGTGGCTTGCGAGCGTCGCCGCGCGCGCTCTCTGACCCTCGCGCAGACAGCGCTCGCGATCGTCGCGATAGGCCGCGAGAACGTCGGCGAGCGCACGAGGGTCGTGGGAGGGCGAGACGATCGTGCCGCCCTCGGGCGGGATCAGCCCGAGCGCTCCCTCGGAGTCGGTGGCGATCACGGGCACGCCGACGAGCTGGGCCATGACGATCACCCGCGGCTCACCCTCGGTCGGGCTGGGGGCGAACACGAGCACGTCGCACGCGGACAGGAACGCCTCGACGTGACCGCGGACGTTGGGCGCGAAGCGGATGCGCTCACCGTAAGGGGCGGCACGCTCACGCAACGCCGTCTCCTCCTCGCCCTCGCCGGCGATCACGAGCAGCACGTCGCCGTCGAGGTCGGCCATCGCGTCGATCGGCACGTCGTTGCGCTTGCGCCGTTGAAAGCGCGAGATGCAACCGATGACGAGCGTCTGCTCGCCCGCGCCCCATTGCGCGCGCAGTTCGGAACGGCTGGCCGGGTCGGGCTTGACCGCGTCGACGTCGACGAGGTTGGGGATCACGTGCACCTTCTCCTCCGGCACGCCAGTGTCCACGACCGTACGCTTGGTGCCGGCCGAGATCGCGATGATGGTGTGCGCTCGCCGGGCCGCCAGCGCATACAGCCGGCGCGCGGGCCCTTGACGCATCGGCGGCGGCACCGGGCCCCACTCCGCCCACACGATCTCTCCGGTCAGCCGCTTGGGCAGGAGCGAGCACAGCAGTTGCTCCTTCTTGAAGTGCAGAAACAGCGTCCCCACGGGCCGCTCCTCGCGCAGCGCCCGGGCGATCCGCCACAGCACCAGCGGCGCCCCCAGCACGACGCGGGCGACGGTACGACGGGCGAGCTTGGGACCGAGGTCGACCTTGCGCACGCGCACGCGCGTGCCGTCGGCGAGATCGGGGAAGTTACTCAGCAACACCGCCTCGTGACCGCGAGCTACGAGCGCGTCGAGCAGGTCGACGTTGGCGTACTCGGCGCCGCCGCGCTCGTTGGTCGTCTGGATTGAAACGATCCGGCCCCGGCTCACGCCGGCGTCATACTATCCGGCGGATGCCTGCGGAGCGGATCTCGGCGTGCCTGATCGTGCAGGACGAGCAGGAGCGCATCGGCGCGGCACTCCAGAGCGTGGCCTTTTGCGATCAGACGATCGTCGTGGACGGCGGTTCTCGCGACCGCACGGTGGAGATCGCGAGGGCGGCGGGCGCGCGCGTGATCGAGAACCCGTGGCCGGGATTTGCGGCCCAGCGCAATGTCGCGCTCGACGCCGCCGAGGGCGACTGGATCCTGGAGATCGACGCCGACGAGCGCGTCTCGCCCGCGCTACAGGCGAGCATCCAGGCGCTGCTGCTGGAGCAGCCCCCGGCGGGTGCGGAGATGGCGGTGTGCGCGCTGCGACACCGCTTCCTGGGCAGGCTGCTCGGACCGTCGGCCAAGTATCCGGCGTACCGCGCGCGGGTCTTCCGACGCGGGGCCTACCGCCACGACGAGTCGCGGGCCGTGCACGAGGGCGTCGAACCGCACGAGCGTCCGGTGGTGCTCGACGGGGACTTCGAGCACGAGCTGGCGGACACCCTGCATGAGGCGTTCGCGGACACCTGGCGCTACGCGCGCTTGGAGAGCGGACATGTCTCCCCCCCGCGGACGCTCCGCGCCGGCCTGATCGGGATCGTCCTGCGACCGAGCGCCAAGCTCGTATACCGGACGTTCGTGGACGGAGGCTGGCGTGACGGCTGGCGGGGCCTGCTGAAGATCACACTCGACGCGGGGTCCGATGCGCTGGTATGGGTGCTGAGCATCTTGCGCGGCGGACAGGACGAAGCACCGGCGGGCGCTGAGGGAGCCCCCCGGGAAGGGCACTTCGGGCGCCGTCCGGTCGGTCCGGCGAAGGTCGTGGCGCTGAGCGGAAGCGCCAAGGCGGCGGAGACGGCGGAGCGGTGGCTGAGCGGGCTGCACGCGCAGGGGATCGACGTGACGCTTGTCAGCACCGCGACGGCGAACGGCGAGAGTGTGCCGTTGCAAAGCGTCAAGCGCCTGTCTCCTCTGCGCACGATCCGCGCGCTGGAGATCGAGATGCAGTTGCGTACGATCGACGCGGTCGTGAGCGTGGGCGGGCGAGCGCGGCTCACCCGCAAGCTGGTGCCGCAGACGCTGCGACCGGAGATCGCCGGTCTCGACGTGAGCCTCGATCCGCGCGCGGCGGCCGAGTTGGTGCGTGATGCGCTCGGGCGCGACTGACACTCCTCGACGCCCCCAAGCGGGTGCGCCGCCCGACCGCCTCAACCGCCTTGGCCGCGTTGCCGCGTCAGGTGGTGCGGATGATCAGGACCGAGCAGGGCGCGTGGTGAGAGACCTTGTTGGGGACCGAGCCGAGCAGGAAGCGCTTGGCCCCGGTCATGCCCTTGTTGCCGACGACGATCAGATCCGCGTCGCGCTCCTCGGCGACGTCGAGGATCGCGTCGGCGGGGTCGCCCTGACGCGGATACACGGTTACGTCCACGCCCGCCTCACGGGCGATCTCGGCGGCGGCCTCCAACGTGGCGTCGACGTCCTCGCGTGGGGTGATCGCCCATTGCAGGTCCTCGGGCGCATCGCGGCGTTCCTCGCGCAGGCGTTGGGCGGGTACCGGCTCATACGCGCTGACCAGCTCGAGCTTGGCTCCGACGGTACGCGCCAGGTCAACCGCCTGACGCACGGCCTCGCCGGCGGTGCCGGAGCCGTCTGTGCCCACCACGATCGATTTGAACATGACGACGATGACTCTCCTTGAACGCTGACGTTTAGAACTTGACGGCCTGACTGCGGACCGGGTCGATCATACCCGTGACGAACCGCCGAGCGAGAGCGCTCGGGAGAAAGCGTACGGGCGCGAGCGTTTATTCAGACGGGCGCGAGAAGCGCCGGACGAGCACACCGACGGCGATGAGGCCGGCGATGACGGCCAGCAGCGCCAGCACGTCGAGCGTGCTCAGCGACAGCGAGCCGTCGGACACCGCCGCCGAGTTTGCGAGGGCGATCGGCGGGCTCTGCCCGCTCGCCGATCCGCTGGAGGAACCATTGACGCTTGTGGAGCTCGCGCCGCCGCCGCCACCGCCGTGAGAGCCCCCGCCGGCACCGGCCGTGGAGTTGCCTCCATTCGTGCCGTATGCGCCACCGGAGGAACTCGACGCCGTGGACGTGGTCGAACTCGAACCGGTGCTCGCATTCGACCCCGAGCCCGAGGAGCCTTGCGCCGAGCCGCTGCTTGTGGTCTGCGAGCCGCTGGTTTTGTTGCCCTGGCCGCCGGCCTGCCCGGAACCCTGCGCGGAAGAGCCGCCGCCCTGCACGTGGCGGTGAACGGGTTTGCCGAGGACCTGCGCCTGACCGCCGTAGGCGTCGACGGAGGAGAGTTCGGCCGTGGCCGGCGCGGCTGTCAGGACCAGCGCGAAGAAGCCCCCGAGCAGGGAGGCTGCAAACCATCGTCCGTGATGGGAAAAACCGCACATCCGTGCCATACCACAGCCTAGCGCGCTCACTCGGCGACTTCGCCGGACCACATAGACGGGGCGGGGAGTCTCACCGGCATCGGCGACATTTGCGGGTATGGAGTGCGAGCAGAGACCCACGATCGAGCCGGTCACGGGGGTTAGCGCCCGAAGCGGTCCTGCACGCGCGTGCTGAGGATGCGCTGAGCTTCTTCGACGCTCAGCGGATGCTTGCGCCCGGCCCGGATGAGCGCTTCGGAGAGAATCTGCTCGCCGGGGTTCAGCGCCAGCGCACGCCGTAGCTGCGCTTTGGCCTGCGCCCTGTCGCCGCGTTCGCCGGCCAGCAGCCCGAGCACGAACGGCGCGAGCCATTCTTGGTCGTCGTGACGGACGGCCTGTTCGAAGAAGCCACGGGCGGCGCTCGCTTCGCCGTAGTCGAGTGCGATCGAGCCCTCCAGCAGGTAGATCTGGGGGTCGAAGGGCATCAGGTTCGAGGCCGAGCGCAGCTCGGCGTATGCCCGAGCGGGACGTTCGGAGTAGATGTCGGTCGCGCGCTGGATCTCATGGGCGCTCGCGTAGGCGATCGCGACCGCCACGAGCGCGCCTGCGCCCAGCACCGCGACGATGCCCAAACGCGCCACGCCCAGCCGCTTGGAACCGGAGCCCGACGATCCGCCCGCGGGATCGACCCCGAGCGCGCAGGCCGCCCCGGCGAAGGCGAGCGCGGGAACGCTGAGCGCGGGGAACTCCCAGAACCAGTCGATCGAACCGTGCACGAGCCACACCACGAACGGCAGCAGCGCGACCGCGGCGGCAAAGCGGACGGGGCGCCCTCGCGCTCCGCCACCGCGCAGCGCGGCCACGGCGACCGCGAGGACGAACAGCACGAACAGCACGATCCCGATAAGCCCGGTGTGGACGAGCAGGCGCAGCTCCAGCGAATGCGCCCAACGCGGTTCCTCGCCGGTGTTGCGATGCTGCAGGTAGCTCGCGGCGAAGTTGTCCTGGCCGATGCCTGCCAACGGATGTGCGTCCCATTCGTGCAGGGCGACGCGCCAGAAGTCCACGCGCTGACTGCCCAGCGCGGTGAAGCGCGAGGAGCCGCTCGGCCCCGAATTGGCGTTGGCGAAGGAGTTCCAGGCGTGTTCGAGGCGGCCGACCGGATGACCGTGCACGGCGATGAGGCCAACGGCGACCCCGGCGAGCGCCGCGGCCACCGCCAGCGCCGCGACCACGCGATCGGCGCGGCGTTTGGTCTGAAGGCTCGGCGTCACACGTCGATCGAGCGCGACGGCGAGGGCCGCGACGATCGCCAGGACGATGTCGGCGGCGAGCATGATGTGTGCGGCGTGAAGGCCCTGGCTGTGGAGGACGTGGCCCAGCCGCGGTTCGGTCAGCGTTTCGCCGCCGATCGTGGTCTTGCTGTACACCTGAAACAGCGCCGGCGCGGCCACCGCCGTCGCCAGAGCAGGGCCCAGCGCGAACACGAGCAGGCGCAGACGATCGGGGACGATCAGCAGCGCGATCACGAGGATCAGCGGCACGGTGAACAGCCAGCCGCGACTCTGTCCGAGCACGGCCAACTGCAGGCAGAGGGCCGCGAGCACGAGGCCGGCGACGCGCAAGGCCGGGGCGCCGCCGCGCCGGCAGGCGAGCGCGACGGCGACGAGCGCGGTCATCATGAAGAGGGCCGCGTCGGCGTTGTAGTAGCCGAGCGGATACACCACGCGAGCGTCGAGATAGAGCGTGCTCGGGTTGGCTAGCGTCGCCACCTTGATTGCGGTCACGACCGCCACGGCACCGAGCCCGGTCACGAGCGCGACGAGCGCGATCCGGACCGACCAGCGACTCCAGGGAAGGATCGCGAAGGTGACGAACGCCGCGAGATAGACGAGCGCACGCACGCTGCCGAGGTAAGCGGCGCCCTGGTCGTGCGCCCAGAGGATCGACAGGAACGAGAAGGCCGTGTAGGCGGTCAGGGTGCCGCACGCGAGCGCCGCCCAGCGAGAGATGCGGATCCGGGCGAGCCCCAGCGCGGTCGCGCACCACAGGCCGACGAGCACGAGCGCGCCGAGATACCAGGGGTTGGGGTCATAGCCGCCGCCCAGCACGGGCTTGGCTTCATAGCCTCCGCCGGTGAAGGCCCAGACGACGATGACGGTGATCGCCACGGCCGCCGGTATCAGGGGCAGCCCCTCGTCGCGAATCCGCTTCGAGAGGGTCTCGGGCGGCTTCATCCAGAGCATCCTGCCCGATCGTCCAGACGTCGGCGTTGGCCGTGGATGCGCAGGAGTGCACTCGTGGCCTCACTCGACGGCCGCGACGGCCTGTGCGCAGGAGACGGGCACGCGACTTGGGCGCGCACCGGCAGGCGAGAGCGGGCGCCGGGCCCGCCGGCGCTCATCCTCCTGAGCCGAAAGGCGTGACAGGGAAGTTGGGGGGCGCCTGCAGCGAGAACGCGGGCGAGGGTTCGCGCGCACCCAGTCGGACCGCGCGCAGCAGGGCGGTGGTCGCAGAGGCGCCACGGGGCAGCGCGACGCGCGCGGTGAAGATTCCGTCGCCGTCTGTGTTGAGCTTCACGAGCCCGCGCCAGCGCGCACCCTGCTGCCACTGGACCTGGATCGTCGCCGGCACGCCGGCCGGAGTGCGCCCCCATACGAGCACCTTGTGTCGGCGCTGGGCGTAGGCGACGAAGGGGAAGCGGAACGCTTCCGCGCCGGGCTTGGGGGTATCGCAGGCGACGCCCGTGGGGCATTCGAAGTACAGCCCCGACTGGAACGGCGAGGTGGCGAGCGGTTCGTCGCGCAGCGAGTACCATGTGAAGACGCTGATGCCGGACGCCCACGCACGGTAGATCGCTTCGGCGACCCAGCGCTGCTCGATCTTGACGGGCACGCCCTGAGGGTCTGGGGGGTTGCTGTCCCAGCTGAACTCGGTGATCCACACCTGGGCGGCGCCGGGCGAGAGTAGCGTTCCGAGCCGTTGCGCGGAGCGCACCGCGGCGCTCAGCGAGCTGAGGTTGGACAGCCAGATGTTGTTGGGGTTCGCCGGCAGCGTGGTGGGGCTGCCGGAGGTGTAGGGGTGCACGCTCCAGACGTCCACGGGGACGTGCACGTCGCAGATGCGCCGCGGGCGCGATCCACCGGAGATACAGAACAGCCGGCGGGTGAATTCCAGCGGCGCGACCGCGGTGACGCCACCGGCGTTGACGCCGTTGGGAAAGAGCTCCCCGCCGATGACGATGTTGTCGGGCGCGACGCCGTGCACGGCGGCGGCGAAGGATTCGAGCATCGTCCGGTAGGTGTTCACGGAGACGACCTGCCCGGCGAGCGTCTGGGGTCGCAGGAAATAGCTCGCATTGGGCTCGTTCCAGACGTCCCAGTAGCGCACTCGCGGCTGGCCGGGCGTCAGGCCGTTGTAGCGGCTCGCGGCGGCCGCGGCGAACTGTCCGTACTGCACCGGTTCGACGCTGAGATTGCCCGATCCGGGCGGAGACTGTGCCCATGAGGGTGGCGCGCCGATGTCGACGATCGGTTCGAGCCCCGCCGCGACGACCTGGTCGATCGCGCGGTCGGCTTCCCGCCAGTTGTAGGCCGGGTCGTTTGGGTTGGACGGCTGAAAGCCCGGCGGGGGACTCGCGGGAGCGACGAGGTTCCAGTTGACGTCGATCCGCACGAGCCTGGCGCCGACTTCGCGGATGTGCGCGAGCATCAGTTCGCCGTCGTGATTGACAGGTGGGTCGGTGTCGATCGCGGTCTGCAGCGCCAGGCCGTAGGCCCCGGCGGGCTGGGAATGGAGCGTGAGCGAGGCGGCCAGCGACATCGCCAGCGCGAGCACAAGCCCAAGCGCCAACGTCGTGCGCCGAGAGCGCGGGAGCGGGAGCGGGAGCGGGAGCGCACACGGCGCGAACGCGTCCATACCTGAGTAACGCGCCACAACAGGGCGAGTTGCGGGGGCCAGGCCGCGACGCGACCCCGACCTCAGACGAGCTTGACGATCGCGATGATCATGCCGATCAGCACGAACACGACGATCGCGGCCTGCATCCAAATCCAGGTTGGTGACATGGTTGGCGTGGCAGGCTACGCCAATGGGCGCCGAAGCGGGGATACGGGACACGGCCTGGACTCAGTCGGCGCGATGAAAGAGGGCGAGGAGCGTGAGCAGCACGATCTTCACGTCCAACCCGAGCGACCAGTGGGCGATGTAGTAGTTGTCCGATTCGATGCGCTCCTCCAGCGAGGTCTGCCCGCGCAGCCCGTTGACCTGAGACCAGCCGGTGATGCCCGACTTGACGCGGTGACGATCGCCGTAGCGATAGACGACGGGCTCGAACTGCTTGACGTAGCTCACGCGCTCGGGCCGCGGGCCGATCAGCGACATGTCGCCGTTGAAGACGTTCCAGAACTGGGGCAACTCGTCGAGGGAGGTGCGACGCAGCAGGCGACCGACGCCGGTACGGCGATCGTCGCGGCCCTCGGCCGGTAAACTCGCCGTCTCGTCGTAACCGCCGACGATCCGTTCGGCCCAGTCGGCGTCGCTCTCGCCGTGTTCGGCGGGGCTCCCGCGCATCGTGCGGAACTTGAGCATCTCGAATTCGTACCCGTCGAGGCCGACGCGCGGCTGATGAAACAGCACGGGACCGCGGGTCGAGAGCTTGACGGCGAGCGCGATCAGCGCGAGCAGCGGCGACAGGGCCAGCAGCACCACGCCGGCAACGGCCCGGTCGATCGCGTACTTGATGGCGAACTGGAAGCCTTTGGGGTTGACGCGGCTGAACGAGAGCAGCGGTAGGCCGCCCACGGTGTCATAGCCGACGCGGTCGTTGATCGTGTCGAACATGCGCGGGACTACCGAGACCTCGATGCCGAGTTCCTGGCAGCGCTGGATCAGACGGCTGACGCGGGCGTCGGCGACGGAGGAGAAGGCGACGATCAGACTCTTGACGCCGGTGCGCCGCGCGGCCTCGTCGAGGTCCTCGACGGTGCCGAGGACGGGCACGTCGCGACCGCCGACCTCGGCGGTGGAGCGGGGATCGTCGTCGAGAAAGCCGACCGGTACGAGCCCGTACTCGGGATGATCCTCCAACCGTCGCGCCACCTGCGATCCGACCATTCCGGCGCCCATGATCAGCACGGGCCTGCCGATCAGCCGGCGCGAGCGCGCCCAGCGCTGGGTGAGCGACAGCGCGATGCGCCCCAGGCCGACCGCGATCAGCGCGAACAGCCACGCCTGCACGCCGTCGGTCTGATTGGGCGCCTGCCCGTTGGCGAACAGGCCGATCATCGCGACCGCCATCGCGGCTACGGACACGGCGCTGATCACCGGCACGACACCATCGAGGACGAGCGCACGCAGACGCGTGCGATAGAGCCCGCGCAGGTAGAACAGGAGCATCACCAGGGGAGGCAGCGCCAGCAGGGGAGCCTCCTCGGCGGAGACGCTCATCGCAGCGCCCACGCCGCCGAGGGCGACGAACACGCCGATGTACAGCAGCAAGAGATCGACGGTCGGTCGCAGGATTCCCCAGCCCGAGCCCTCCAGCAACCGTTGTAGCGGTCCGCTGAACGTTCCCGTGTGGAGGGACAGGGGACGCGGGGCGTCGCGCGTGAGCGTGCCTGTAAGAGGCAACGAGGTCGTCGTCTGCCGCGAGACGCCCGGGCGCTGAGATTTGTCCGGCGGAGGTGTCATCAGTGTCCCTATCGGCTCGACCGCCGCCGCAGATGAGCCCTTGGTATCGAGGCAGACACGAGCGCGGGCGTGGTCGGTGAGGCGCATGCGATCGACGCGCGAGCATGGTGTCCCGCTCCACTGCGAGGACACCGACCGCTTGTCACGAATGTGGCAAGCGTTGGGCTGATGATCCGATGACGTGCTATGGGGTCCCTACCTTGGGTTTGTTCGTGGCTTTGAGCACCGCTGCGGCTCACTCTCCGTGCCTTCCTGTCCCATCCCGGGCCGTCCATCAGTTGACCCCGTTGGGATCGACACGCGCTAGAGCGTGTCTGGCATAGCGACTTCACCTAGCCTGCCAGCACACGCTACCAATTTCTGCCTCATTGTCCAGTGGCGCGACTCCATGAAAGGACGCGTTCATATCTGTCGCACGGTTTTGCGTAGATTGGTGGTGTTCGGATCTTCGGCGTCATTTGCGCGCCAGCCGTCGACCCGGCTGGGCCGGGAAGTCGCGCACCGGTCGCTCGGCGGGCGCCCGGAGCTCCGGATGTGGCCCATAATCAGCGACGATGGATGCCCAGGCCCGGCTGGTCCGGTTCTATGACGATGCATACGCACAGCGTGACCAGGCGGATGCAATGCGCTATGCGCGCTGGCGGGCGCTGGGGGCGATCGGCAAGGCCGAGCACGTGCTCGCGCTGTGCACCCGCACCGGGCTGTCTCCGACCAGCACCCTGGAGATCGGCTGCGGCGATGGCGCGCTGCTGTGTGAGCTGAGCAGGCGCAACTTCGGAGGGCGCCTGGAGGGGGTTGAGATCACCCGAGCGGCCGTGGAGATTGCGCGCGAGCGCAAGGAGATCGACCGCGTGGAGCTCTACGACGGCGCCCATCTGCCGGCGAGCGACGGCGAGTATCGGTTGGGGATCCTGTCGCATGTGCTCGAGCACGTGCCCGATCCCGCGGCATTGTTGGCCGAGGCGGCGCGGGCGTGCGGGGCGGTGGTGGTGGAGGTGCCGCTGGAGTCCAATCTGTCGGCGCGGCGCACCTTTAAGCGCGCGCATGCGGAGGAGGTCGGGCACCTGCAGCGGCTCGATCGCGCCGGCGCACGCGCGCTGGTCGCGCGCGCGGGGCTACGGGTGGCGGAGGAGTTGGAGGACCCGCTGCCGCGCTCGGTTCACGTGTTCTTTGCGAATACACCGCGCGCGCGCGCGAAGGGCACGGCCAAGTGGGCGCTGCGCGCGGGCCTTCACCGTTTGGCGCCGGGGCTTGCCCGGCGGCTGTTTACGGTGCACTATGCGTGCCTGTGTTTGCCGGTCTCATCGAGCTCGAACGCTCCCGCGTGACCACGTTCGCGTGCGTGCTCCAGGTCACTTGGGCGATGCGCTCAGGCGAGCACCGGCGCGAGATGGCGGCGTTTGCGTGCCCGCGGCACACGACGGTGGCGAAAAGAAAAGGATCCATGCGCCCAAACTGGCGCATGATGCGTCATAATGGGCGCATATGAAGTCCGAGCGCTCACGCCAACGCAGTAGCGATCTGTTCCCGACCGACCAGCCGATACCGGCCAGCCAGATGATCGGGCGAGAGGCCGACGTGGGCGAGATTACGTCTACCCTGGCGGGTGGTTCGAGTGTGGTGCTCGCGGGAGCTCGACGCACGGGCAAGACGAGCGTCTGCGACGCGGTCCTCGGCCGGCTGACCAAGCGTGGGTTTGCGACCGTGAGCGTCGACCTGTTCCGGATCGCCACAACGGCAGAGCTGGCCGAGGCGCTGGTAGCGGGCGCGATCTCCAACCGCTCGGCGCTGCGGAGGGTGCTCCATCAGACTCGGCGGGCGGGGCGACTCGTCGCCGACGCCTTGCAGACCTCGGCCGTACTGAAGTCCAAGGCGCAACTCGGTGAGGAGCTGGAGATTGCGTTTACTTCCGGCCTGGCCGCGCGCGACCCCGACCGCTATCTCGATTATGCGCTCGCGTTGCCGGGACGCCTGGCGCAGGCCGACGGCAAGGCGGTGGTCGTGTTCATGGACGAGTTCCAGGAGATCGCGAGCCCCCAGCAGCCCTACGGCGATGCCGACCGCCTGACGAAGAGGATGCGCGCGATATTTCAACGCTCGTCCGGCGTCAGCTATTTGTTCGCGGGCAGCCTCGAGCACTTGATGCGCGATCTGTTCACGCCGTCACATCGCGCGCTGCACCAGTTCGGCGGGTTTCACGACCTGCGCCCGATCGACAGCGAGGCGTGGGCGGCAGGACTGCGGGATCGGTTTGCGGCCGACGATTGCGCGTTCGCAGAGGGCGCGCTGAGATGGATCGTCGCCTACGGCGAACTGCATCCCCGTACGACGATGCTGATCGCACAGAAGACTCATCTGACGACGGTCGAACTCGATACACGGCGCGTGGACCTGCAGACGGTCGAGCAGGGTCTGCTTTCGGCGATGTCTGCCGATCGGGTCAGCCACGAACAGACGGTGGAGCGCATCCGTGGGCTGCACAAGCTCGGCCTCCTGATCGCCGAGCGGATCGCGCGCGGCGAGCCGGTCTATCCGGGGCTTTCCCGCGGATCGGTGCGCCGGGCGCTGGAAGCTCTGCGCGATGCGGCGATCGTCGAAAGTCGGGGACGCGCCGCTTGGCGGTTCTCGAACCCGCTCCTACGCCGCTACCTCGCCGACCTGGATCTGTTCGCCGGCTAGCGGAACACGTCCCCACTCACTCCCTCTAGTGGTCCGCGTCACGGCGCACGATGCGTCAAAACTGGCGCATATCCTAACCGCACTCTGCGTAGGTAACCGCCCCCTCTACCCGCACACGACCGCCCGGCCCTCGACCCACGAACATCTCGGCGCACGATGCGTCAAAACTGGCGCATATCCTAACCGCACTCTGCGTAGGTAACCGCCCCCTCTACCCGCACACGACCGCCCGGCCCTCGACCCACGAACATCTCGGCGCACGATGCGTCAAAACCGGCGCATATCCTAACCGCACTCTACGCGGTGACAGACCCTCAGCCCGCACATAACAAAGCGCCGACTCTCGGGCCCGCACAAGACCGGGCGACTCAGGAGCCACCCGCCGGCTGGGTGACCGCGGCGAAGAGCAGCGAGAGCACGCGGCCCATCAGATCGTCGGGCACGGCGTCGGGGTCGGTGAGCTTCTGACGGGCGATGCCGTCGGCGAGGGCGTCGATCGCGAGCGCGAGCTGCTCGGCGGGCAGGGCCAGCTCAAGATCGAAGTCGCGCATGCCGTCGGCGATCAGCCGCGTGAGCAGCTCGCGCATCTGCGCAAAGCGCGCCGCGACCTTTGGGCGCACCGCGGGGTCGCGCACGCCGTAGGCCCAGAAACTCCATGAACAGCAACAGCAGCTCGGGCTCGCGCTCGATCATGATCATCCACTGACGGGCGCCGCCCGTGGCCCGCTCGGCGACCGAGCGGCGACTCTCGACGGCGGTCGCGAGCTCTCGCGCGTGCGCGTCGATCTCGCGCCCCATCAGCGCCAGGAAGAGGTCCTCCTTGCCGTCGAAGTTGGAGTAGAGCGCGCCCGTGGAGAAGCCCGCCTCGGAGGCGATGAGCTCGACCGAGGAGCCGTGATAGCCGCCCCGCGCAAACACCGTGCGTGCCGCGTCGAGCAGTCGCGCGCGGGTGTGGGCCTTGCTCTGCTCGCGCGACAGCCGTGTGCTCTCCACGCCTGACATCATACTTGACAGAGCAAACGCTATTGCGATAATGTTCGTTATCGCTTATCCCCGAGTGCCGCGGCCGGCGCCGGTTGCGGCACTCTTATCTTTCACCCGGCGAGGCGACCGAGCCCCCAGGAACGAGGACAGCCACCATGGCCAGCGCAGCGACCACGAGTAGCCCCACACCCACCGACGCCGCCAACCCGGCGAGCCTGCCGACGGACGCGATCTCCTACGAGGACCTGTATGCGCGCTGGGAGCGCGGCAACTGGCAGGCGACGGAGCTCGACTTCACCGAGGACGCGCGGCAGTGGCGCGAGGATTTCACCGAGTTCGAGCGCACGGCGGCGTTGTGGAACTACGCGCTGTTCTTCTGGGGCGAGGACGCGGTCGCGGACAACCTCTCCCCATACATCGACGCGGCGCCGTTGGAGGAGCAGAAGTATTTCCTAACCACCCAGCAGGTGGACGAGGCACGGCATGCGGTGTTCTTCAAGCGCTTCATGCAGGAGGTCTGCGGCATCGGCGACGGCTCGATGGGCAGCGGGTTGCGCGCGATCAAGCCACAGTTGACGCCGGGGTTCAGGAAGATCTTCGATCGCCTCGACCGGATGGCCGACGAGCTGCGCGCCGACCGTTCGCCCGCGCAGCTGGCGGCGGCGGTGACGCTCTACCACATCGTGATCGAGGCCTCGCTGGCGCAGCCGGGGCAGCACTTCATCTGTAGCTATCTGGAACAGCGCGACCAGCTGCCGGCGTTCCGGGAGGGGATGCAGAACATCGCCGCCGACGAGCAGCGCCACATCGGCTTCGGGGTGAAGCTGCTGGCGGATCTCAAGCGCGAAGACCCCGTGCGGGTGCCAAAGGCGGTGGCGAAGATTTTGCGGGACGTGACCCGCTACAGCGCACAGGTGCTGATGCCACCGGGCTGGGACGAACGCTACATAACGGTGTTCGGCGCAACCTATGACGAGGTCGGCGTCGAGGGTCTTACGTCGATGACCACGAAGCTGCGTTCGGCCGGGCTGGCGCTGGAGACGCTGCCGGGACCGCCGCTGTTGCCGCGCGACCTGGAACCGCTGGAAACGGCGCAGCGCGGACGCAGGCTCGCGCAGGCGGGCATCATCGGCGTGCGCGAGGGTCCCTCCAAGCGCGATCCCGAGACGGTCGCGCTGCTGTTCGACACGATCCGCCGCCAGGTCAACCCCAAGCACGGGCTCAAGCGCGCGACGACGTTCCAGTGGGAATTCACCGACCCGGACGTGCCCACGTGGCACCTGACGGTGAACAACGGCTCGAGCACGGTCGCCGAGGGCGAGTCGCCCAACCCCGACCTACGCCTGCGTTTGGCCTATCAGGACTGGATCGACATCGTCGGCGAGCGCCTGGACCCGCGCCGAGCGATCGTCACCGGGAGGCTGCGCCCGCGCGGAAACCCGCTGGCGCTCAAACGCCTGATGCAGGTCTTCCCGCCCGCCTGAGCACGCGCCACAGCGAACGTCCGAAGCCGATTTGGGTCGGCCTCCCGCATGCGGGAGGCCCCGGAGCGCGCATGCGCGCTCCGGCCGTCGGCGCATGCGCCGACGGTATGACGGGTCGCATGCGACCTGTCACGGAGCCGCACATGTGCGGCTCCGCAGGGTGGCGCATGCGCCACCCTGAACGACATCTACCCGAGCCCGAACTCGCGCGCGGCGGATGAAGGACCACCGCTTTCGTGCGACGCAGACGAGGTCCCCCCCACGCCGGCTGAGCTCGCGGTCGAGGAGGTGGAGGTGGAGGCCGGGCTCGACGCTTCACCACCCGTCGCAGACGCGACACGAGCGGTGCGCGAGACGCTCGTGCGCGTCGCGATCGCCCTGCGGGCCGGCTGCTCGGGCCCGAACTCACGGCTGGCCTTCGCGGCGGGCGTGAGCGCGTGCGGAGCATTCGCGGTGAAACCGGAGCTGGACGCGGCGGTGCGAACGGAGGAGCCCGTGGGCACGGACGGGATCGAGGCGGGCGTCGTGTTCAGAGCCGCAAATCCACCACGTGACGGCGCGGCGTGATTTGCGTCGTGATGGTGGACCGCGTGGTGGGGCGCCGGTGGGACGATGCTCAGCGCAACACAGCTCGCGCCCACCCCTACCGCGAGCAGGCAGCCCGCGGCGAACTTGCCCGCGAGGCCCCCACCGGCCACCAGCCAGCCACTGCCGGCGGCTCCCCCGGCGGCTCCCGTGGCGCCCACGCCCGACCCCACGCTTGCGCCTGTGCCCGCTCCCACCCCTGTGACCCCACCGGCCCCGGCGCCGGCGCCCGCGGCCACGGAGGCGCCCAGCATGAGCGGCAGCGGCAGCGGCGGGAGCACCGCGGCGAGACCGCGCAGCGAGAGCACGTGCGCGCGGCAGGCCGGGCACTCGCGCTGGTGGGCCATCGCGAGTGCGTAGCGCTCCCCCTCGGGGTCGAGGATGCCGAAGGCGAAGCCACGCATCAGCGAGGACTGCTCGGCGCAGTATGAGCCGGCGCGGATGCTCTCCAGCAGCTCGCCGACCTTCGTCGCGACACCGGGCGAGCCTGGGTGTCCGTCCATGAGCTTGCGCATGCGCGCCTCTGAGACGCCCATACGCGCTGCGGCGTCCGCGCGCGAGTGACCCTGCAGGTAGCACAGGGCAGCGGCCTGGCGCTCGCGCGGGCTCAGCCGTGCGCGCAGCCCTTCCATCAGCTGGCGCAAGCGCACGCGATCGTCCAGCTCGCCCGCGAGGTCACGCTCGGGGGCTCCCGTGTCAGGCGGACACGCTTGCGGGTGCTCGCCCATGGCGGGAGCCGTGTACGTGGCGGTGCGCACGCGCGCGCGGTGCTCGTCGATGGCGCGACGGTGGGTGACCAGTACGAGCCAACCCTCCGGGTTGGCGACCTCGGTTTCGCCGTCGAGCATGGTCGCGTAGAGCCCGTGCCAGGCCATCGAGTAGCAGGCCTCGAGGTCGGCAGGATCGAGCCTGACACCGGCCGTGCGCAAACGTGCGCGCACGCTTGCGAGGACGCGCGAGCGCATCGTCTCGAACTCCCGGCGCAACAGCCGGTCGGCGCGGTAGCGACGCACGGACAGAGGGCTCATCCCTGGAAGATTGCGAACCACACGAATTAGCGCTCAGTCGAATGCCGCTATTTGCTCAAAACTCGTGCACCGCCAGGCCCCTCGCTATCGTCACGACATCGCAGCGCCGCCCACACCCACGCCCCCCGAGCGCGCCGAGATCCTCGGCATCCCGCTGGCGGTGAGCGATTACGAGCGGGTGATGGACTGGATGGACGCGATGGTCGCGGCCGACGCACGCGGATACCTAACGGCGGCCGCCGTCAACCTCGTGATGTCGGCGCGTGAGCAGCCCGAGACGCTCGCCGCGGTACTCGGCGCGACGTTGGCGGTGCCCGACGGGATGCCGCTGGTGTGGGCGCTACGCGCGCTCGGACATGCGCGCGCGACGCGCGTCTACGGTCCGGACCTGATGGCGATGTACTGCGCGCGCGCGGCCCGTGCCGGCACGCCGATCTACCTCTACGGCGGGCGCCACGACGACGGGGCGCGCAACCTGCTCGTCAGGCGTCTGCAACAGCGCTTCCCCGGGCTTCAGATCGCCGGCGCATCCTCTCCCCCTTCCGACCGCTGACGCCCACCGAGGACGAGCACGAGATCGAGCTGATCAACTCCTCGGGCGCACAGGTCGTGTGGGTCGGCACCGGACAGCCCAAGCAGGAGCGCTGGATGCACGAGATGCGCCCGCGCCTGCGACCGCCGCTGCTGATCGGGGTGGGCGCGGCGTTTGACTTTCACGCGGGTCTCGTCAAGCAGGCGCCGCCGTGGATGGGCCGCAGCGGACTGGAGTGGGCCTACCGCCTCTACCGAGAGCCGCGACGGCTGTGGCGACGTTACGCGCGCTACAACCCGCAGTTCGTGCTCGCCTTCGCCCGCCAGTACGCCCGACATCGCCGCTCCTCCGACCGATAGGCTTCGCGCCCGATGGCTAACGGAAAGCGCTCGGCGCTCATAACAGGGGTCACCGGCCAGGACGGCTCGTATCTGGCCGAACTGCTGCTGGAGAAGGGGTATGAGGTGCACGGGATGGTGCGGCGCGCCTCGACGGAGAAGTTCGACCGGATCGAGCATCTGCGCGAACGCATCACGCTGCACCAGGGCGACCTGCTCGACCAGCGCTCGCTCGTGGACGCGATGCGCGCGGCGGCACCCGATGAGATCTACAACCTCGCCGCGATGTCCTTCGTGGCGGTCTCCTGGATCCAGCCGACGCTCACGGCGGAGTTCACGGGCGTGGGAGTCACACGGATGCTGGAGGCGATGCGCGAAGTGTGCCCCGAGGCCCGCTTCTATCAGGCCAGCTCAAGTGAGATGTTCGGCAAGGTGCTCGAGGTTCCCCAGACCGAGACCACGCCGTTTTACCCCCGCTCGCCCTACGGCGTGGCGAAGGCGTATGGGCATTTCATCACCGTTAATTATCGCGAGTCATACGACCTGCATGCGACGAGCGGAATACTTTTCAATCACGAGAGCCCCCGCCGCGGGCTGGAGTTTGTGACACGCAAGATCACCTGGCATGCTGCCGCGATCAAGCATGGGTTGGAGCGGGAGCTGCGCCTGGGCAACCTCGACGCGGAGCGCGATTGGGGGTATGCGAAGGACTACGTCGAGGCGATGTGGCTGATGCTGCAGAAGGACACGCCCGAGGATTATGTGATCGCGACGAACACCTCGCATTCGGTCAAAGAATGCTGTGAGGTCGCCTTCGACGAGGCCGGGTTGGGCGAGTTCACGAAATATGTGACGATCGACCCCTCGTTCGTGCGCCCGGCGGAGGTCGATCACCTGATCGGCGACCCGGCGAAGGCCGAGCGCGATCTCGGCTGGAAGCCACAGACCTCGTTCGAGGAGCTGATCCGGCTGATGACCCGCGCGGACCTCGAGCTGCTGAAGCCGCGTTGACAAGGGGCGGGCTTTGGTGGGTGACCCGCAAGCCGGTCCTGTCATCCACACCCACCGGCTCCGGTCACCGCACGTTGCGGCGTCTGTGAGGATGTAGACGATGGCGGTGGGTCTGTTCGACACGCGTACCCCGCTGGAGCCGTTGCAAGATGAGCTGAGAGCGGCGATCGAGCGGGTGGTGGCATCCGGCCGCTACATCCTCGGACCCGAGGTGAGCGGGTTCGAGCGGGAGTTCGCCGACTATTGCGGCGCGGGGCACGGCGTGGGCGTGGCGAACGGCACGGACGCGATCACGATCGCACTGCGCGCGATGGGGGTCGGTCCGGGCGATGAGGTGGTGGTGCCGTCGTTCACGTTCTACGCCTCCGCCGAGGCGATCCCACCGACGGGGGCGACGCCGGTCTTCTGCGACATAGACCCCGAGACCTACTGCGTGACCGCCGAGACGGTGCGGGCGGCGTTGACAGCGCGCACGAAGGCGGTGATCGCGGTGCACCTGTTCGGCAACGTGGCCCCGGTCGCGGAGATCGAGGCGCTGGGCGTGCCCGTACTGGAGGATGCAGCGCAGGCCGCCGGCTCCATCTCGCCGGGTGGCCGCCCGGGTGGGCTGGGGACCGCGGCGACGTGGTCGTTCTTTCCCTCCAAGAACCTCGGCGGGATGGGCGACGGCGGGATGATCACGACCTCTGACGAGCAGATCGCGGAGCGAGCGCGGACGCTGCGCTTTCACGGCTCGCACGACAAGGTCACCTATGAGCAGGTGGGCTACAACTCGCGACTGGACGAGTTGCAGGCGGCGATCCTGCGCGTGCAGCTGCCTCATTTGGACGCCTGGTCGGACGGCCGGCGCGCGGGCGAGCGTCACTATCGCGAAGCGGGACTGGACGAGCTCGTGAGGCTGCCCCGCCCGACGAACGGCGCCGAGCCCGCGTGGCATCTGTATGTCGTCAGCCACCCCGAACCCGAGCGCCTGGAACGCGCGCTGGCGGACGCGCAGATCGGGTGCAAGGCCTACTACCGCACGCCTGTCCACTGCCAGGAGGCGATGCGCGCGTGGAACCCCGCGGGCGTCGAGCTGCCCGGCACCGAGCAGGCCGCACGTACGCACCTGGCGATCCCGATGAGCCCGGTGCTCACGCGTGCGCAGGTGGATGAGGTCGTGAAAGCGATAATCGGCGTGTGAGTCGCTCTTTACGTTCGGCGACGGATCCATACAGGTGCATGGTCGCGCGCCCAAGCGCCGAGCAAAGGATCGCTGACCGCCCATTGCTGCTTCCCCGGTGAGAAAACCTGACCACGGGCACGCATGCGAGTTAGAGCGTCATTGACGCTCTTAGGGTTGAGTGGAGCCTCGTACGGGCCGATCCCGTGGGCGAGCGCGCAAACGATGGTGGGAGCTGCGCGATGCACGCTGCCAAGCAGTCGAAATTGCTGCGCGGTCGAGGGCTCGGCGATTCTGCGGAGCTCGCGCCAGGCACCGAGGGCGCGATCGCGATTCTCGCCCTCCTTTGCATGCGCGTCATCGACTGTGCGCCATACGTACGCAGGAGATCCCGCTGCGAGCTCGGCCGCAATGCCGATCACTCCAGCGGGAGCATCCGTCCAGGGGCGCCCAATCACGAGATCGTCGACGAAACGATGTGGCTTCGGGCGCCGGATGTTAACCGTGTTACCCGCGCGATAAAGCGGGTGGTTGGGATCGCGAAGTGCTGAGGCGAGGTGTCCATCTCTCCGTCCAACGAGCAACTGCTGGGCCGAGCCGACGCGCTGGTGCTCTGCGCGAAAGACACCGAGCACCGTCAGAGCGGCGCCTGTGCTGAGCCGCTCGAGGAGGTCGTCGAGGTGATCGATCGCCAGCAGACCATGTCCTTCGCAAAGCTCGGCCAAAAGCTCGAGGGCGTAGCGGAGTTGCTCGACGCCGGACCCTTCGCCGAGACGCAGCCGGTTGAGATCGACTCCTCGATGAGAGAGCCTGCGCGATAGCCGCAATCCCTCGACGTCGACGACGCTAGTGCCGTTCCACCAACTCGCAGCCCGCGGAGCCAGCCGCTCTATTGCGGCGGACCCGATGGCCATGGCAAGATCCAAAGCGTTGCCGGCGATCCTCGCATCGACGGCAACGATGGGCCAATCGATGTCCCCGAGCGTGAGGGCAAGAAGCGGACTGGTGCCGCTGAGCGGATCGCTCTCCACCACGAGCAACTCCGGATGCTCAGCGAGGCGAATCCCCAGCTCCTGGTGCTCTGTCATCAGGCCGATGAGCCAGCGCGCCCGAGGTTGCGCCTGTGCCTCAGTTGTCTTCCGCGACGCGGACACGTGCCTCCTCCAGTCCCCTCGTGAGCACAAAGTCGTCGATGACGTCGCTGTCCACGCGCCGGGCGTTCAGGCCCACGCACAGGCAGCCTGCCATCGTGTCGTATGGTCGGCCTTCCCCGAAGCGCAGGATCTGCTCAAGATGGTTCCTGGAGATCGCAAGCCCAGCGCGCTCGAATCGGTCGAGCAGAGGCCCACGCCATTGATCGGCGGGAATGATCGGCGAGAGTTCTAGACGCTGGCTGAGTCGGGCGAGGCCGTATGGGGAGCCCATCAGCCGCTCGATCGTTCGTTGGTCGCTGCCGTCGACCAACAGGACGACATCGGGGTTGGCGGAGTAGATGTCTACGAGGTCATGGACCAGGCCAATACCGTCGGCGAAATCGACAGCACGCTGCAACTCGTCGATGAACAACACAATCTTGTGTCGTCGTTGGCGGGCCAATACCAGAGGAAGCTCGAGGATGGCGCGACGCGTCCTCTCCGGAACATCAGCCCCGAACTGGGAAAGATCCAACGGTATGCCCCTGTCCTGCAGCAGCGTCTGGATGGTTGGGACGGCCGTCTTGAACAGGCGCTGGGAGACTCGCTCGAGATCTATGCGCGCAGCGCGATCGATAATTAGCTGACACACACCTTCAGCACTGCTCTGCTCAGATACCTCGAGTTCGATCACGAGAAAGTCGTGCCTGTCCCGTAGCGCTGCGCAGACGGCGCCGCAAACGCTTGTCTTGCCGGCGCGCCGAGGGCCGCTCAACACGACATGCGCGAACTCCCGCAGACGCTCTACGAGGTCGGCTACATCGCCCTCCCTGCCCACCATCTGCTCTGGCGAGACGCGTCCTCCCGTCGGGAAGAGGAGTCCCAGGAGCGACATGTCGTTTGCATCCACTCGCTTATATTACCAAATCGAAATATATAGCTTCCAAATTAGGAAGTTCTTTTGTTCAGTGCCAGCGCTCCAGCAGGTCCTCCTCGCCCACCTCGCGCACGACGCGCGCGGGGAAGCCCATCACGACCGCGCGCGGAGGAACGTCCCGTGTGACCACGGCGCCCGCGGCCACGAACGCCTCCTCGCCGACCTGAACCCCCGGAGTGAGGACCGCGCCGCCGCCGATGCGGCACGCGCGCCGCAGCGTGGCGCCGCGCAGGGCGTAGTCGGGGCCGTGGCGGGCCATGGTGTCGTCGTTGGTCGTCATCGCGCACGGCCCGACGAAGACATCGTCCTCGACGGTCGTAAACGCCGTGATGTAGACGCTCGTCTGGATACGCACGCGCGCGCCGACGGTGACGTCGTTGTCGATGGCGCTGCCTCGGCCGACGAGCGAGTCCGGGCCGATGGTGGAGCGCTCGCGCACGTAGGACTGGTCGCCGAGGATCGCGCCCTCGCCGATGCTCGCTCCGGCGAAGACGATCGCGCCGGCACAGACCGTGACGCGCTCGCCGAGCGTGAGGCGCCCGACCTCGCCACGGGCGCCCGAGCGCCCGGCCAGACGCGGGCGCTTGCCGAGGATCGCGTGGTCCTCGACGATGCAGCCATCGCCGATGAGGATGTCGTCGTGCACGACGACATGGGCGCCGAACGTGACGCTTTCGCCGATCGTGACGTTCTCGCCGAGCATCAGGCCCGGGGCGCGCGGATCTTGGCTCAGCACGAGGAGCTCAGAGCCTCACGACGTTGCCGGCGGTGGCCGCGGCACCGCGCGTGACGCCGCGCAGGTCGACCACAAGGCGCGCGCGCCGGGACACCGACTCGTGATCGACAGATGGGTGCGCGGTGACGATCAGCGCCAGGTCGGCGTCCGCGAGAGCCTCCTGGAGCGGGAGGCTGTGCAGGTCGAACTCGGCGAGCGAGGGCACGTGCGGGTCGTGGTAGCGCAACTCGGCGCCGAGGTCTTTCAGCAGTTCCAGGATCTTCAGCGCGGGCGACTCGCGCGTGTCACCGACGCCGGGCTTGTAGCTGACGCCGAGCACGGCGATGCGCGCACCCTTGACGGGCAGGCCGGCGTCGTTGAGCGCTCGTTGGGTTAGGGCGACGCAGTGATAGGGCATCTGCTGGTTGACCTGGCCCGCGAGCTCGATGAACTCCGTGGACATGTCGAACTCGCGCGCGCGCCAGCTCAGGTAGAAGGGGTCCACGGGCAGACAGTGCCCGCCCATGCCGGGGCCGGGCGAGAAGGGCATGAACCCGTAGGGCTTGGTGGCGGCGGCGTCCACGACCTCCCAGATGTCGATGCCCATGCGGTCGGTGAGCATTGCCAGTTCGTTGACAAGGGCGATGTTGACCGAGCGGAAGATGTTCTCCAAGAGCTTCGTCAGCTCGGCCGCCTCGGGAGTGGAGACACGCACGAGCTCCTCGCACACCAACCCGTACAACGCTTCCGCGCGATCCGCACACGCGTCGGTCAGCCCGCCGATCACCTTGGGGGTGGTGCGCAGGGTGAAATCCGTGCGACCGGGGTCGACGCGCTCGGGCGAGAACGCGAGATGGAAGTCGCGCCCGGCCGCCAGACCCGACTCCTGAAGCAGCGGCGCGACCCGCTCACGGGTGGTGCCGGGATAGGTGGTCGACTCCAGGACGACGAGTTGGTCGGTTTGGAGCACCTCGGCGAGCGCGCGAGAGCAGTCGATCAGCGGACCGAGGTCAGGCTCGCGGTTGGGAGTGAGCGGAGTCGGCACACACACGAGCACCGCGTCGGCGCTCGCCAGGTCCGCGTAGCGGGTCGAGGGGTGCAGGCGCTCGGAGACCGCGCGCAGCTGCTGGGAGGGGACGTCCTCGATGTAGGAGTCGCCGGCGGCGATCGCTTCGATCTTGGCCTGATCGACATCGACGGCGATCACCTCACAGCCCGCGTCGGCGAACGCCACCGCGAGCGGCAGGCCCACGTAGCCCAATCCGATGACGCCTACGGTGCTGGCCACTGTGGAGCAGTCTATGGGGTGACCGTGACGCTCCGCAGCTCGCGCAGGTCAGCCTGAACCATGCGTTGCACGAGTCCGGAGAAGTCGAGGCTCGGCTCCCAACCCAGCCGCCGGCGAGCACGCGTGGGATCACCCACGCTGGGGGTGCTCTCGACGGTCCGTACGAGCGTCTGATCGACTCGCAGATACTGCTCGGAGTCGAGATCCACGCAGGCGAACGCGGCGCGGGCGAAGTCCGCGACGGTATGCGGAACGCCGCTCGCGAGCACGTAATCGTCGGGGCGCTCCTGCTGGAGTATCAGCCAGGCGCCGTGCATGATGTCGCCTGCGAACGACCAGTCGCGCACGGCCGAGAGGTCGCCCAGCGTCAACTCTTGCTGGAGGCCGAGCGAGATCGCGGCGGCGGCGCGGGTGATCCGGCGCGTGACGAACCGCTCGGGACGGCGCTCGGACTCGTGGTTGAAGACGATCGCCGAGCTGACGTGCAGCTCATCGCGCGCGCGCAATACGCCCACGAGCTGATGTGCCGCGAGCTTGGCCACCGCGTACGGGGTGGCCGGTCGGCAGGGCGTGTCCTCGCGCTGGGGAGACACGCCCGCCTCACCGAAAATCGCACCCGAGGCCGCGATGAACACGCGCGTCGAAAAGTCAACCTCGCGCACCGTCTCGAGGATCGTCGCGGCCGAGCCGGCGATCGCACGGAGGGTCTCCTCGGGACGAACCCACGAGTCGGGCACGAACGAGGGCGCCGCGAGGTGGTAGATCTCGTGCGGGCGCACCGCTTCGATCGCCTCACGCAGGGTGACCGGCGCCAGCAGGTCGCCGGGTAGGAGCTCGATCTGCCCTCGCAGATGCTCGGAGCAGCCGAGTGAGCCGGCGGCCGGGTCGCGCACCGCGGCGCTCAGGAGATAGCCCTTTTCCAGCAGCAACTCCGCCAAAAACGAGCCGTCCTGGCCGGAGATGCCCGTGACGAGCGCGCGGCGGGACGTGGTACTCGTCGAGAATGCCCCCTGGCCCTCGCGGCCGCCGCCGCCGGCGGATGCTGAGTGTGCGGTCACGGTCGCAGCTTAGGGCCTATCCCTCCAGGCCCGCACGTCTACCTTCAGGCCCCGAACGTACCCATCGGGACATGTCCTTACGTAACGGCTGCGGTCGCGGGCACAGCGCCATAGATGCTCGCCAGCTCTCGGGCCAGGACGTCCGGCGCGCAGATCGCTTCGACGCGCTCGCGCCCACGCCGGGCGATGTCCGGATCGGCGCGCACCCGGGCGATCGCCTCGGCCAGGGCTCGGGGGTCACCGGGTGGGGCAAGTGACATCTCCTCCAGCAGCCCCGAGAGCGCGCCGACGCGACTCGCGGCGACGGGCACCCCGGCGGCCATCGCCTCCGCGGCGGCCATCCCGAACGTCTCCGCTGAGCGCGAGGGCACGAGCGCGACCGCGGCCCCCGCGCGCAGGCGCGCCAGCTCGGTGTGCTCGATGCGTCCCACGAAGCGCACGTCGCCTTGGCCGGCCAGCTCGCGCAGGTCCGGCAGCTCCGGACCCTCACCGGCGACCACCAGCGCGAGCCCGGCGAGACGGCAGGCCGCGATCGCGACGTCGACGCCCTTCTCGGGCGCGAGCCGCGAGGCGACGAGGGCGTAGGGCGGGGTTCGCGAGGCCGGCCGGGCGATGTCGGCCGACTGTGGCCGACGCCCGTCGTCGGCGTGCATCGAGAGCGCCCGCAGCGGGGGCGCCAGCACGTGGACACGCTCCCACGGCAACGGCGCCCCGAGGGTGCGCAGCCGCTCGCGGGCGAACTCGCTCGGCACGATCAGCGCGTCGGCCTGCGCGATCAGGCGCTGCTGCCACAGCGACAGCGCGGCGCCGTAGGTGGTGGCCTCGGGCAGGCTGCCACGGCAGCGCAGGCGCACCCCGGGGAGCGTGTTGCGCCCGTGGCAGCGCGTGCACTCGGCGCCACGCGTGTAACAGACGCCGATCGCACACACGAGGCGATACTGGTGCAGGTGCAGCACCACTCGGGCCCCGGCCCCGCGCGCGGCGGCGAGCGCGCGCCAGCCGAGCGTCGGGTGCAGGTTGTGAGCATGTACGACCCGCGCGCCGCTGAGGCGTACCGCCCGCGCGACGTCACCGGGTTGCAATCCACCGCGCAGCAGCCCGCTCGCGGCCCGCGTCCGGCCGATAGCTGCAGAGTCGCGCTCGAGCAGCTCGGCGGGCTCGTGCAGGTACTCGCGCACAAGCCAGCGCAGGTCCTCGACGGTGCGCTCCTCGCCCCCCGTTATGCGGTAGCGGTTGTGCAGGAACAGGACCATGACCCCATCAAACCTAGACTCTCTGCGAGCTATGAGCCATGCAAGCAAGTCCGAGCCGATGCCCGCCTCGATCGTAATCCCCACCCGCGCGCGTCCCGCCTATCTGGAGGTGGCGCTCTCCTCGATCGTCCCCCAGGCGCGCGCGGTGGGCGCCGAGGTGCTCGTGATCGACGACGCGGGCGCCTCGCCCGAGGCTCGCGAACAGACACGTCGACTGGGCGCGCGGTACGAGCCGCACGAGCGCGAACTGGGACTGAACGTGGCCCGCAACACCGGCGTGCAGCGCTCCGAGGGCGAGCTGGTGGTGTTCGTCGACGACGACGTCGAAGCGAGCCCGGGCTGGCTACGGGCACTGCTCACGGCGGCGCGCGAGCACCCCGATGTCGACGTTCTCGCAGGACGCATCAGACCGCGCTTGGAAGGCCATCCCCCGCGCACGTGCGGGCGCGAGCGAGCGCCGATCACGACGCTCGACCTCGGCGAGCGGGACACCGAGACGCGGTACGCCTGGGGTGCGAACATGGCAATCCGGCGCGATGCGCTGGAGCGAGTGGGCCCATTCGACGTGACGCTCGAGTTCGGAGGCGACGAGCAGGAGTGGCAAGACCGGCTGCGCGCCGGCGAGCCTGGCGCGCGCGTGCTGTATGTGGCGAGCGCAACGGTCGACCATCGCCGGACCGGTGCGGATGCGCGACTGCGTGCGCTGGCGCGCACGGCCTACGCTCGTGGCAGGGCCGCACGACGGTTCGACTCCCGGCGCGGACAGGCGCCCTCCACGTTGCACGAGCTCAGAACGCTCGCGGGCTGCGCGTGGCACGTGCTGCGTCGGCGCTGTCCCGCCGGGCTGACAATGGTCGCGCACAGCGCCGGGCGCGTGCGCGAATGTGCGCGCGACCGACACGCACAGCCCCCGCTGAGCGCAGGGGATGACTTCCTGTCGGGGCAAAGCGGAACGGTCGGGGGGATGGACGGGATCGTGCGCGATCTACGCGACGCGGCCACCGATACATGGGAGATCGCGAGCGCCAGGCGGCTGCGCCTGAGCTTGGCTGCGCGCCACGAGCCGCCGCTGCGCAAAGTGCTCGCGATCGGCATCACTCGCCCGGAGCACGCGAGGCTCGCGGTCGGAATACGCCAAGAGCTGGAGCGCTCCAGGCACGAGGTCGAGCTGCACACCCGCCCGCCGGGGGAACTGGGGAAGTTCGAGAACCTCAACCGGCTGCTCGCAGAACATCCGGCGTCCGCGCACGATTGGCTGCTGGTGGTTGACGACGACATCGAGTTGCCGCGCGGCTTCCTCGATCGGCTGCTGTTCCTGTGCGAGCGCTTCGATCTGCAACTCGCCCAGCCCGCGCACCGGTCACGCTCGCACGGTGCCTGGCCGGTGACCCGACGCCGGTCCGGTAGCGTCGTGCGCGAGACGCGGTTCGTTGAGATCGGTCCCGTTACTGCATTCGCGCGCGTGACATTCGAGACCCTGCTGCCGTGGCCGCCCCTGCGTATGGGTTGGGGCCTTGACGCGCACTGGGCGGCGCTTGCGCGCGAGCACGGCTGGCGGTGCGGCGTCGTCGATGCGGTCGCGATCGCCCACCGCGCGGCCCCCGCCGCGAGCGCCTACTCATATGAGATGGCCGTGAGCGAGGCACGGGAGTTCCTCGCACAGCGGCCGTACCTGAGCGCGAGCGAATCGCAGCGAACCCTGACGACGCACCGCCACTGGTGAGATCTGCGCTCGCTCATACGCAGGCGAGCACGGCCGCGCGGTCGCGACCGGCGGCACCCCCTGCAGCGCTGAGAGGAACGGCATGAAGGTCGCGGTCGTAGCCGAGTTCTATCCCAGCCGTCGCGACCCGGTGCTCGGCGTGTGGGCTCACCGCCAGGCGCTGGCCGCGCGCGATGCCGGCGCGGAGGTTCGCGTACTCGTGCTGCACCGTCTCGTTCCGCCGCGCGCGGCGCTGCGTGCGGGACCAAATGCGCTGGCGCGAGAGCTGGGCTCGCGCGTGCGCGAGCCGCGCACACAGACACTCGACGGCCTGCCGGTCTCCTACGTCTCCTACCTCTCCCCCCCGCGCTCGCGGACATACGCGAACTGGGGCGCCTGGGCGGCGCCCGCGCTGGGGTTGGCGCTGCGCCGGCTGAAACGCAAGTTCGCCTACGAGCTGGTGCACGCTCATAACGCGGTTCCCGCCGGCGAGGCGGTACGCAGAGCGCGGGTCGGCGTGCCGCTGGTGGTGTCAGTGCACGGCGGCGACGTGCTGTACACGGCGGCACCCCCGCCGCTGGGCAGCGCCGCGGGTGTTGCGGCGGTAGCGCGCGGCCTCGGGGCGGCGCGATTGACGCTCGCCAACAGCCAGGGCATCGCCCAGCTCTGCCGCGCGCACGGCGCGGGCGATGTGCGGGTCGTGCACCTGGGCGCCGACCTCCTGGACTCACCGCGTCCGCCGCGGCGCGAAGGCTCACCACCCACGCTCGTGACGGTCGGACATCTGGTCGCCCGCAAGCGCCACGCCGACGTGCTGCGCGCGCTGGCCGTGCTCGGGCGCAGGCATCCGACGCTGCGCTATGAGATCGTCGGCGACGGTCCCGAGCGGGTCGCGCTGGAAGGGCTTGCGGCGCGGCTGGGCGTCAGCGACCGCGTCGACATGCGCGGACAGCTGGAGCCCGCGCAGGCACTGGAACGCGCGCGGGCGGGGACGCTGTTTGTGATGCCCTCGACCGAGGAGGCATTCGGCGTCGCCTACATCGAGGCGATGGCCGGCGGCGTGCCGGCGATCGGCTGCCGGGGCGAGCCCGGCCCCGAGGAGATCGCCGCCGGGGGCGACGGGTTCGTGCTGGTTCCCCCCGGCGACATCGAGCGCCTGACCCAGCGCATCGACGAGCTGCTGTCAGATCCGCACCGGCTGCGCGAGGCCGGCCAGCGGGCCCGCGAGAGCGTCGCGGCCGGATTCACCTGGGAGCGCTGCGGCCACCAGACGCTGATCGCCTACGAGCACGCGCTGCACGCGGCGCGATGAAGCCCGTCCTTTTCGTCACCGGCCACGCCCCCGCTTACCGGGTCGGCGCGTTCGCCGCGCTGCACGAGCGCGAGGGCATCGAGGTGGCGCTGTATGGGGGGCGTTCGCTGCACGGTCCGAAGACGCCCGCCAGACGCCAGGTGCGCGAGGAGCACGGCGAATCCCCCGGCGATTCCGGCAGCGAGGCAAGGCCGGGGGAGCTGCCGTTTCCACACAAATACATCCACCAGCAGGACACGGCACGGCTCGCACTCAGTGGCGCCTACCGCGCGGTCGTGTGCTCGACCGGCGGACGGGTGGCTCTGCCCGCAACGTGGGCCGGCGCGCGGCGCGCTGGCGTGCCGCTGATCCTGTGGGCCTCACTGTGGGCGCATCCGCGTAGCGCCGCGCACACGTTCAGCTATCCGGCCCTGCGACGGCTGTATCGCTCGGCCGACGCGATCGTGACCTATGGACCGCACGTCAGCGCCTACGTGCGAGCGCGCGGCGCGCGCAACGTGCACGTCGCCCCGCAGGCTGTCGACAACGCCTTCTGGAGCGCCCCGGTGAGCACCCGGCCGACGACCCCCGCCTGGCCCGTCCAGGCAAATTTGAAGTTCATGTTTGCCGGACGACCAGACCGGGAAAAGGGACTCAGAACGCTGACCAGGGCCTGGCAGAGGTCGGTCCTACAAGCGTCATCCGCCGCGCTCGTCCTCGTCGGCGTGGGATCCAACCCCCCTTGGATCCCACCCGGCGGCGCGGTGGACCCGCAACGCGAGAGCGCCGCTCGTCAACGGGTGGTGGTACCCCCGCGTGATCGCTCGTGTATTGCACCTGCACCCGCGGGTGTGAGCTGCATCGAGCCCGTGTCGGCGGTGCGGCTGCGAGAGATGTACGCCGACGCCGACGTGCTGGTGGTCCCCTCGGTGCGGACGCGCACGTTTCGCGAGCCGTGGGGGCTGGTGGTCAACGAGGCGATGAACCGCAGGCTGGCGATCATCGCCAGCGACGCCGTGGGGGCCGTCGCGGGCGGCCTGGTGCGCCACGAGCACAACGGTCTGGTCGTACCCGCCGGCGACACAGAGGCGCTCGCCCAGGCGATGATCCGACTGGGGACCGACCCCGCACTGCGCGCGCGCCTGGGGGCCGCCGGTGTGGCCGATGTGGGCGCCTATACGTATGAAGCCTGGGCCGGCGGCTTCTCCGAGGCCCTCGCAACCGTCGGGCTCTCCCGGACGCGTTGCTAGCTTTGGTCTTCGCGCCGCGTCTCTGCGGGGCTCTGCCATGAGCAAGATCCGTCTACACCAAGCGCTTCTCCTGCCCGCCGCCGTCGCGCTGCTGATGTCGTTCGCCGGATCCGCACGGGCAGACGTAGGGGAAGAAATCATCCATCGCTGCACCCACGCCGAATCGCTGAGCGGGTTCAGTCAGGCGGCGTACAGGCAGGCGCTGAAAGATCTGAGCGCCGGCACCGAAGAGTATTCGAACTGCGCTCAGCTGATCCGTCAGGCACAGCTCGCGGCCGCGGGCGCGAGCCGCGGAGGTGGATCGGGTGGAGGGTCGGCGACGCCGGCGACGACCGCCACCGCCACGCCGAGCCCCTCCGAGCAGCAATCGATCGCGCACGCTTCCAGCGCCGGCTCGGCGCCGCTGCAGGTCGGAGCCCAGACGATCCATCCCGGCGTCGTGCACGCCGACGTCGCCTCGGCGCTCAGCTCATTGCCCACTCCGCTGCTCGCGACGGTCGCGTTCCTGACGATCTGCCTGCTGGCTGCGGCCGGCGCGGGCATCCGCAACCGCATTCGGAATGTCAGTCGCCCCGACTGAGCCGCGCCCCGCACTGGGAGCGACCCCGCCGCTGGCGCAACCCACGCGGAGCGCCTCGGGAGCCCAGGCGTTCGGACCCACCCGGCGGCTGCTGCACGCGGATGCGCTGTGGTGGGTGACGTTGCTCACCGCCGGTGTGGCGTGCCTGGTCACGTTCATGGCAAAAGGCGGGCTCAATCTCGAATCGATGACCACGACCGAGATCGTGCTGACGCTCGCCGCCGGTGTCACGGTGGCGGCGGCGGTCATCCTGACCCCGTCCGTGCGCTCGCTGTTGGAGGGACCCAAGTACGGGCTGTGGCCGGTAGCGCTGCTGATCGCGTTCACCGCCCTGAGTGGACTGTCGGTCGTATGGTCGGTGCAACCGGACCTCAGCTGGCAGGACGCGGGGCGGCTGCTGGCCTACAGCGGCGTGTTCGGCGCTGTGCTCGCGCTGGTGCGCCTGGCGCCCGACCGCTGGCCGGCGATCCTCGGAGGGCTGACCCTGGCGGCGAGCATCGTGTGCTCCTATGCGCTGGCCACGAAGGTGTTCCCCGGCAGGCTCGCCCCGGCGGTCACCTACGCGCGATTGGAGGAACCCTACGGCTACTGGAACGCGATCGGCCTGACCGCCGCGATGGGGGTGATCGGTTGCCTATGGCTGGGCGCGCGCCGCTCCGGGCACGCGCTGCTCAGCGCGCTCGCCTATCCCGCGATGGGGATCATGGGAGTGACGCTGATGCTCGCCTACTCGCGCGGCGCGCTCGCGGCGCTCGCGGTCGGGGTGGTGCTGTGGATGTGCATCGTGCCTCTGCGCCTGCGCGGAGCCACAGTGCTGACCGTCGGCGGCCTCGGCGCGGCAGCGGTCGTGGGCTGGGACTTCTCCCGGCATGCCCTCACCACCGACAACATCCCGCTGGCACAGCGCGCCACGGCCGGACATCAGCTCGGCGTGCTGCTGCTCGTGATGGTCCTGCTGCTGACCCTCGCGGGCATCGCGATCGGGTTTCTCTGCGCCAGACGCCCGCTCTCGCGTGCGACCCGCACCCGCGCCGGGGCGATCCTGCTTGCGCTGATCGCGCTCGCGCTCGTCGGCTTCGCGGGCGCATTGGCGCACAGCCATCGCGGCTTCACCGGCAGCATCACCCACACGGTCGACACGCTGACCAACCCCAACGCCAAGGTGCCGCCCAACTCCCCCGGCCGGCTGACGGCGGTGGCCAGCGTACGTGCGCGCTACTGGAAGCAGGCGCTGCAGGTCTTCGATGCGCACCCGGCGCTCGGCTCCGGCGCCGACGGGTACGAAATCGCGAGCCTGCGCTATCGCACGGTGTTGCTCGAAGTCAAACACGCGCACGGGTTCGTCGTGCAAACGCTCGCCGACCTGGGCGCGATCGGGCTGGCACTCGCGTTGGCGCTGCTGTTGACGTGGATGGCCGCCGCGGGCCGCGCGACACACCCGTTTAACCGCCGCTGGACGAGCTGGCGCGCGTGGCTTGACCTCCGCGCGGGAGCCCATCCCGGTTGGCGGCGCTCGCCCCAGCCATATACCCCCGAGCGCATCGGCATGCTCAGCATGCTCTGCCTGGTGGTCGTGTTCGGGGTGCACTCGCTCGTCGACTGGACGTGGTACGTACCGGGCGACGCGTTCGCGGCGCTGCTGTGCGCGGGATGGCTCGCCGGGCGCGGCCCGCTGGACGCATACAGGCGCAAGGCTCCCACCCGCGTATGGTCGGCCGCCGCAACCGCAACGCCCCCCGGCTTTGAGCCCGCGGGCGCGGATGCGTCAGCGTTCGCCCCGCTAACGCCCGCAGGCGCTCCCGCGCCCGGAGAACTGCCCGTCGCCGCGGGAACACGCCGGCCTCGATCACTGCGCGAGATCGGCCCGATGCGAGTCGGCGTGGCCACGGCCGCGGTGATCGCCGCGTTGCTGGCCGCCTGGTCGCAATGGCAGCCACAGCGCTCGGTCGACGCGGCCCAGGAAGCCCTCACCTTGCTGAACACCAACCCCAATGGCGCTTTGGCCAAGGCACAGACCGCTGTCGCTCGCGATCCACTCTCGGCACAGGCGCTGATCGTGCTCGCCGCCGTACAGCAGAGCTCCGGTCAACCCGCACTGGCCAAGGCCACTCTGGAGCGCGCCGTGCGCCTGCAACCCTCCAACCCGCAAACGTGGCTCGCGCTGGCCCGCCACGATCTCTCAAGCGCGCCCGCGCTCGCGTTGAAGGAGCTGCAAGCGGCGATATATCTGAACCCCGAGTCGATCGCACCGGAAGCGATCGCCCCACCGTACGCCAACCCGGAATCGCTAGAAATCTATAACGACTACGTACAGGCGCTGCGCGCCTCCGGGACGGCAAACGCCACGAGAGCCACACCCGCCGGCCGGCGCGTGGGCGCACTCGCCTCTGCGGGCGCCGCGAGAAGACTACGAGCCGAGCAGACAAGGGCGCCTGTCCGCAGCGCCCCGATCACCAGCGCGAGCGTACAGCGCGACCCAGCAGCACCCGCCGCGCTCCGGGCGGCCCACCGGCGGCGCGCACTGAGACTTCTTGGAAGCCGAACCGGCTCAACAACCGGCTGAGGCCGGCGGCGGTGTAGAACCGCAGATGATCGGCGCACGGATCGAAGTGCGCCTCAAAGGCCCTCCGCGACAACGCCAGCCACAGCACCCGCAACCGCTCGTGAGCCGGTGTGCTCAACAGCACACGTCCGCCCGGGCGCAGCACGCGGCGAACCTCTGAGAGCCAGCCGGCGGTATCGGCGACGTGCTCGATCGTCTCCCCCGCCCACACCACATCAAAGCTCGCATCCTCCAGTGGCCACGGCCCGCCGTCGGCGTCGACGAGCCTCAGATCGAGAGCCGGGTCGCGTTCCCGAGCCCGCCGCAGAGGCTCCTCGGCGACATCAATCCCCACCACACACGCATCGGCGCGCAGCAGCTCGGATGCGAACCGACCCTCGCCGCAGCCGACATCCAAGACACGCTCGGAGATACCGACGTGCTCCAGCAGAAAACGCCTGCGCAGCGCGAACTCGAGCGGCGCCAACCCCGCGGGCACGCCCTCCCAGAGCGCCTCGTGGTATGCACGCGAGCCCATCGGCGAGCAAGGCTAGCGCCAGCCGGTGCAGGCAGGCTGTCAATCCTGCACATCACTACGCGAACCGTCTATGTTGCGAGAGTGCACGTCCGGGTTAAGGGGATGGCGTGATCGTGGCTACCGCAGTGGCGGGAACGCCGCGCCCGAGAGCGCACCGGTGAGGGTCGCCTTCGACAGCCGCCCCTCGACCGACCCGCGCGGCGTCGGAAGGTACGCGCGCTGTCTGCTGCGGGCACTGCGCGACACCGCCGGGGCACGCGGAGAGATCGTCGAGACGCACCGTCCGCGCCGCGCGGACGTGTTTCACGCGCCGTGGATGCAAGGAGCGATGCTGCACAGCCCCTGCCCGATGGTCGTCACCCTCCACGATCTCGACGCCCTCACGCGCCCCAGCGAGCGCCTGCGCGGCGGCGGCATCCATCTACGCTTGCGCCATCTCGCGGTGCGGCGCGCAACCCACGTGATCGTCCCCTCCGAGGCGCTCGCCCACGAAGCCGTCGCCGAGTTCGGGTTCGAGCGCGAGCATGTGGTCGTGATCCCCGAAGCACCCGAGCCCACGGCGGCGGACGGCCGTCGATCGCCGGAGGAGACACCGGCGTGGACCTGGCAGGACGTAGGACGCGAGACCTGGCGCGTCTACGAAAACGCGCTCACGCGACCGGAACGCCCGTGCGTGGGCAGGCTCGGCTCGCTGCGTACCGGCAGATGATCACCATTGAGCAGGCGCTACGCACGCAAGCCCTTCGCGCATCTCCACACCGCAAGGAACAGCTGAATCAATAGGCGCCGCGCCGGGAGATCACGGCGGGGATCGTCTTCAGCAGGACCGTCAGGTCGAGCGCCAGCGACCAGCGCTCGAGATAGATGAAGTCCAGGTGCACCAGATCGTCGAAATCGAGCTCCGAGCGACCCGAAACCTGCCACAGCCCCGTGATCCCCGGCAGCACCAGGTAGCGCTTGCGGTGCCACTCCTCCAGCATCTCGTAGTCACGCTCGGGCAGCGGCCGTGGACCCACGAGCGACATCTCCCCGCGAATCACGTTCACCAACTGGGGCAACTCGTCCAGCGAGAACCGCCGCAGAACCCGCCCGATGGGCGTCAAGCGAGGATCGTCGCGGATCTTGAACAACGCCCCGGAGGCCTCGTTCAACTCGTCCAGGTCGGCCTGGCGCTGCTCGGCGTCGGTGTGCATCGTGCGGAACTTCAAACAAGCAAACGGCCGCTGACCGATCCCACGGCGGGTGGAGCGAAACAACGCCGGCCCCCGCGAGGTCATACGCACCGCGAGCACGATCAGCGCCAACAGCGGACTGAGCAGGATCAGCAACAAGCTCGCCCCGATCAAATCGAACGTGCGCTTGAGCGCGAAATCCACGCCCTCGAACACCGGCGGCCCCAGCTCGAACAGCGGCACCCGCTGGCCGGGGACGAACTCCGCGCGATGGATCAGAATCTCCATCGTCGAAGGCGCGATCCGCACGCGTACGCCCTGCCGATGACACTGGTCGACCAGCTCGACCGCCTCGACCTGAGGAAAGTCCGAGTCGGCGATAATCACCTCGTCGATCCGCTCGGCGCCCAGCACCTCCGGGAGATCGGCGAGGTCGCCCAGAGAGCGCAACCCGGGCGCCTCCAAGGCGTGCAGCGAGATGTAGCCGACGACCTCCAACGGCGCATGATGCGCACCCTCACCCAGGGCATGCGCCACGTCGGGGATGTGCCTGCCCGTGCCGATCAACATCGCCCTGCGTCTGTATCCGGCCGCCCGCAGCAGCACACCGGTAAGCGCCTCATAGACCGCGCGCAGACCGGACACGTACAGCAGCGCGAACGCCAGCGAGCCATAGAAGATGTAGAAGCTCGAAAACTCTTCCCCGCTGATCACCGCGAAAATCAGCGCCACGAACGCGACCTGGAACAGAGCCGCGACGATGCGCGACAGGCCCGGCCGCTGCGAACGCGCCGCGTACAGCCCCGAGCGAGCAAACAACAGCGCCGTCAACAGGTACGCAAACGGGACGAAATGCTGAGTCTCTTCGTAGGCCTGCGTCGCGTTAAAGCTGCCCAGCACCACTTCCTTGAGCACCAGCGCCGTATAGATCGCCAGCGCCACACCGACGAAGTCGAGCGCCAGCAACGAGAGCACGCGGCCCGCGCGCCGCGCGGTATCCATGCGCAACAGCAGCGACATCGCGGGCGGGCGCTTACTGCGCATGTCGCGGTCAGAGTGCTCCAGCCGGGCGGTCGCCTCCGACATCACCGTCCGCGGCGTCGCCGAGCCCGCCCCCGGGGGGCGCTGCACGAACCTGGGCGGACGCTCACGCGCCGGCGCCGCCGGACTGCGCGGGGTGGGCGTCTGAGCGGACGTTCTCGACGAACGTGGTCCCATCTCTCTGCTCACAACTCTTCAGACTCGCAGATGTAGCGGTCGGGTGGCGACTCGGGCGCTTTCCTGCCGGCGATACGGCCGCGGTTCAGCGGGGACCGTCGCCGACCAGCACCGCCGCGCCGGACTGCTCGATCGTGCGAGCAAGGCCATCCCGCAGCGGCACCTCCGGAGACCAGCCGAGCAGCTCCCGGGCCAGGGCTATGTTCGGCCGGCGCTGCTTGGGATCGTCCACCGGCAGCGCCTCGTGCACGATCTCCGAGCTCGACCCCGTCAACTCCTTGACGGTCTCCGCCAATTCCAGGAGCGTGAACTCGTCGGGGTTGCCGATGTTCACCGGATCGTGATGCCCCGACTCGGCCAGCCCGATGATGCCCCGGATCAGATCGCTCACATAACAGAACGAGCGCGTCTGACTACCGTCGCCGAACACCGTCAAAGGGCGGTTCGCGAGCGCCTGACGCAAGAACGTCGGGATCGCCCGTCCGTCGTGCGGACGCATACGGGCGCCGTAGGTGTTGAAGATCCGCACGATCGCAGTGTCCACGCCCTGCTGGCGGTGATAGGCCATCGTCAGCGCCTCCGCATAGCGCTTGGCCTCGTCGTAGACCCCACGCGGGCCAATCGGGTTGACGTGCCCCCAGTAGCTCTCCGTCTGCGGGTGCTCCTGCGGATCGCCGTACACCTCGCTCGTGGACGCGATCAAAAAGCGTGCCCGATGAGCCTTCGCCAGGCCGAGCGTGTGGTGGGTGCCGTAAGAGCCGACCTTCAGCGTGTGCAACGGCAGGCGCAAATAGTCGATCGGCGAAGCCGGCGAGGCGAGATGGTAGACGTAGTCGATCGGCTCCTCGATGTGGTAGGGCTCGATGATGTCCACACCCAAGTGCAAAAACCGCTCGGGATCGCGGATGTGCTCGATGTTGCGCAGCGAGCCCGTCTCGAAGTTATCCACACAGATAACCCGGTGTCCGCGCGCCAGCAGCTCATCGCACAGATGCGATCCCAAAAACCCGGCGCCGCCGGTGACCAGACAGGTCGGCATGGGCGCAGGATAGCCACACGCGCGGCGCCGCGGACCCCGGCGCGGTTCCGAGCCGACCCCGCTCCGTTCAGCAGGACCGATGCCGAAAGCGCCGTGTTCACGCACACGCGAACCGCGACGGACCGAACGCGAGCGTCTCGCCGACCACCGCCGTCTCGTCCCCCCAACAGCCCCAGCGAGCACCGCACCCACCACCGACACATATCATCTGGCCCATGGCCGCCACCGAAGAACACCTGACCGTCGCCCCGATCGTCGGCGCAGACGACCCCCGTCGCTTCACCGACTCCGGGATCGAGCTCGCAGAGCTCTACACCGAGTCCGACCTGCCCGCGGACCTCGATCTGGGCGAGCCCGGCGAGTTCCCGTACACGCGCGGCGTGCACCGCGAGATGTACCGCAAGCAGACCTGGACGATGCGCCAATACGCCGGCTATGCCTCCGCGCGCGAGTCAAACGAGCGCTACCGCTACCTGCTCTCCAAGGGCTCCACCGGCCTGTCGATGGCCTTCGACCTGCCGACCCAGCTGGGCCTGGACTCCGACGATCCGCGCTGTCTCGGCGAGGTCGGGCGTACCGGCGTGGCGATCGACACGATCGACGACATGCGTACCGCCTTCGACGGCATCCCGCTCGATCAGGTCTCCACCTCGATGACCATCAACGCGCCCGCCGCCTGTCTGCTGCTGCTGTATGAGCTCGTCGGCGAGGAGCAAGGCGTGCCCTCAGAGAAGCTCCGGGGCACAACCCAAAACGACGTCCTCAAGGAGTACATCGCCCGCGGCAACTACATCTACCCGCCCGCGCCCACGATGCGCCTGACGACCGACATCTTCCAGTACTGCCACGAGCGCGTCCCGCGCTGGAACACAATCTCGATCTCCGGCTATCACTTCCGCGAGAAGGGCTGCTCGGCCGTGCAGGAGGTCGCCTTCACGCTCTGCTCGGGCATCGCCTACGTCACCGCGGCCGTCGAGAAGGGACTCGACGTGAACGAGTTCGCCCCGCGTCTGGCCTTCTTCTTCAACGGCCACAACAATGTCTTCCAGGAGGTCGCCAAGTTCCGCGCCGCCCGGCGCATGTGGGCGCACATCATGCGCGAGCGCTTCGGCGCCACCAACCCGAAGGCCACGATGCTGCGCTTTCACACCCAGACCGGCGGCGTCACGCTCACCGCACAACAGCCCGAGAACAACATCGTGCGCGTCGCCCTACAGGGCTTCGCCGCGGTCTGCGGCGGCACCCAGTCGCTACACACCAACGGCTTTGACGAGGCCCTCGCGCTGCCCACCGAGCGCGCCGCCAAAATCGCCCTGCGCACCCAACAGATCCTAGCCCACGAGTCCGGCGCCACCGACAGCGTCGACCCCTTCGCAGGCTCCTACTTCGTCGAGTCCCTCACCGACGAGATCGAAACGCGCGCGAACGAGCTGATCGAGAAGGTCGACGCGCTCGGCGGCTCGGTCAACGCGATCGAGTTCATCACCGGCGAGATCGACGAGTCCGCCTGGGGATACCAGGAGCGCTACCGCATCGGCCAGGACATCGTCGTCGGCGTCAACGCCTTCGAGGAGGAGGACCTCGAAGTCCCCGACCTGCTGCGCGTCGATCCCGAGTCTGAGCGCGAACAAGTAGAGCGCCTGAGCGCCTTCAAGGCCGACCGCGACCAAGCACTCGCCGACAAACGTCTGGAGGAGCTGCGCGAGGTCGCGCGCGGGAGCGACAACCTGCTGCCCGCGATCCGCCAAGCGCTCAAGGACCGCTGCTCGCTCGGCGAGGTCTGCGGGGCGATGCGCGACGTCTTCGGGCGATATACGCCCACGTTCTGAGGTTCAGCGTTCACTGGGCAATCGCAGGATGACGCCGGCCGCCTCGGCCTGCGCCGGCGCGTCGAACGCGTAAGCGTCCCGCAACTGCGCCTCGGCACGGTCGAGCGTCGCCCAGTCGATCTGAGCGCAAAAGTCCTGCGCGCGATCGAGCACCCGGATCAGCGGACTGGGATTGGCCTGTCGCGACATCGCCCGTAGCGCCTGCAGGTAGTCGTCGCGAAACACCGTCGGAACGATCAGTCGCTGCTGAGCCGCAGCGGTCAGCTCGGCATTGCTCAACGCGCGCGCCACCCGTCCGTTGCCGTCCGTGAACGGATGGACCTCGGAGATGAGGAACATCGCGAACACGGCGCGTCGAAAGCCTCTCGGCAGGGCCAGATAACGCTTCATCCCCTGCTCGAGCGTGCCACGTACCAGCGCCGGCGGCACGAACTCCGTCTGGCCGGCGCGGTTCGCGCGAGTCTTGTACTCGCCCGGAGCCATCTCCGATCGCGCCGCAAGCACCCGCGCATGATCCGCTCGGATGATGCTCTCAAGCATCGCGGCATCGTTCGGGGTTCGCACGCGGGCAGTGACGTCGGCCACCAGCTCGTACGTGCCCAGGATGTCATGCGCATCCTCGGGTCGATCGACCGGCACCGCTCCCGCGAACACGATATCCCTGGCCTCGTCGACGAGAAACTCCGTGCCCTCGATGAAGTTCGAGAAATACGCCTCAAAGAACGCAAACGGCGCCCCCATGTGCGCCGCACGCTCGGGCCGGTCGATCGGCGTATACGCGCTCAGCGCCCCCATCAACTCGTCGAACAGCGGCAGGCGCCGCTCATCCCAACCCACCCCTGCACGCATGGCGCGAGCGCTCGCCGTGACCAGCCTGTCCGTGCCTGTGCCGAGCAGCGCGCCGATGATCGACGCGAGGCGTTCGCCTTCTCGCTCGGCGCCGATCTCCTGAGAGAGCTCCCGCGTCTCGTCACGCAAGCGGTTCAGCTCCTCCTCGCCCTGATTGACGAGCACCGCCTGCAACTGCCGCTCCAGCTCGACGGCGCTCAGCGTACGACTGGCTCCGGTGCGGGCGCGCGAGGGACGCATGTTCTCCAGGAACCTCCGCGGCCAGGAGCTCAGATACAACCCACCGCCCATAAACGGCTGATCGCCGCTTACGGGTCCCGACCCTCGCCGGCAGTTGAGCACCAGACCCGGAAGGCGCACCACACGTCGCGTATGGGCGCACAGAAACACCGAGCCCTCCTGGCCGGACGGCCGCAGCTCAAATGCAGTGCGATCCACGATCACCGCGCCGGGGAAGTAACCCGCCGCGACATCCCACACTCGCCGCCGGACCACATCCTCCAACGGGTCGACCAGATTCTTCGTATACAGCCGTCCCGCGACATGACGCACCTCCCCGGCCTCGAGCAGACGGCGGATCGCGCGCGAGGTCGCGGTCGTCGAGAAGAACACCTCGGGCTCCGCGTCAAGTGAAAAAGTCGTCATAAGCCGTGGCATGAAGGCCATTATGTCGAAATACTCGGCGTAAGCGCGGGATAACGTCGAAATCGTCGGCATAAGACGAGGCTCCGCTCAGACCGATAGGCTCTCGCCCGTGCTCGTAGCCGTCACGTTCTACGAAGTCGTCCTCGCCCTGCACATCCTCGCGGTCGTCTTCGCGTTCGGCGCCACGTTCGCCTATCCCGTGCTGATCGGCGCCATCACCAAGGCCGACCCGCGTGCGCTACCGGCGCTCTATCGCGCCCTGCACGCGATCAGCCAGAAGGTGATCATGCCCGGCGTCGCCGCGATCGTCGTCTTCGGCATCTACCTCGCCTCGCACCTACACCTGTGGTCCGCCTTCTTCGTGCAATGGGGCATCGGCGTGGCCATCGTCATCGGCGCCGTCGAGGGCATGTACCTGGGACCCCGCGAGAAGCGCCTGATCGAGGCCGCCGATCAGGACGTCGCGGCCGCCGGCGCAGGCGAGGTGACCTTCGGCGCCGAGCACGACTCGCTCGTGCGCCAGGTCGGCGCCGTCGGCGCACTGATGGACCTGCTCGTCGTGATCACCATCTTCTTCATGGTCTTCCACACCACGTAAGGACCGGTCGATCGACCGGTCGCATGCGACCGGGACGAGCCCGGTGCCGTTCCTCATGTCGTAGACGACCTGTTGTGGACGACCTGTTGTGGACGTCATGTCGATTACCCTGACTGCATGAGCGAGGGCTATCGAGTCGCCGTCGTCGGCGCCACCGGACAGGTGGGCACGCTGATGCTTGCGCTGCTGCGCGAGCGGGGATTCCCGGCGCGCGAGATCGTGCCTTTCGCCTCCGAGCGCTCGCTCGGACGCGAGCTGGAGGGCGGCCTGACTGTGCAAGGTCTTAGCGACGAATCGATCCAGGGCTTCGACCTCGCGCTCTTCTCCGCCGGCGGCGGCACCTCCGGTGAGTGGGCGCCGCGATTCGCCGACGCGGGTGCCGTGGTGATCGATAACTCCTCGCGCTGGCGCATGCACGAGGACGTTCCGCTCGTCGTCAGCGAGGTCAACCCCGAGGCGCTCGCAACGCACCACGGGATCATCGCCAACCCAAACTGCTCGACGATGCAGATGGTCGTCGCGCTCGCGCCGCTGCACCGCGAGGCTCAGATCGAGCGCCTGGTGATCTCCACCTATCAGGCCGTCTCGGGAACCGGCAAGCGCGCAGTCGACGAGTTGCTCGACCAGTCCCACGCGCTGCTGCACGAGCGGGACATCCCGGCACCCGACGCCTACGCGCATCAGATCGCATTCAACGCCCTCCCCCACGCCGGCGCTTTCGCCGAGGGCGAGGATCACACCGACGAGGAGCGCAAGCTGATCAACGAGACACGCAAGATCCTCGGCGACGCACACATCTCGATCTCGGCGACCTGCGTGCGCGTTCCCGTCGTCAATGGCCACTCCGAGGCCGTCAACGTGCAGACGAATCGCCCCCTCTCCCCCGAGCGCGCGCGCGAGCTGCTCGAAGCCGCGCCCGGAGTGAGCGTGCTGGACGACCCCGCGACGGCGCTCTACCCGCTGGCGATCGACGCCTCCGGTCAGGATGAGGTGTTCGTAGGCCGCATCCGCCGTGACCCCGGCCACGAGCGCGCGCTCGATTTGTGGATCGTCGCCGACAACCTGCGCAAGGGCGCCGCGCTCAACGCCGTACAACTGGCCGAGCTGCTGCACGAGCGCGGGCTCATCGCCCCGCGCGAGACCCCCGCGTCCGTGTAAAGAACCACCGAGGGCGCCCCACCCCAGCCCAGTGAGTCGGGCGCGAGGAGGACTCACGCCCGCTCGCGCGAAAACCGTGAGCGATGAGCGTCTCCTCGGAGGTGCAACGCACCCTCGTCAAGTCCCCGCCCGAGCTGTGGGCCGAGCTGAGCGACCCGACCACCCTGGCTCGCCACCTCGGCGAGCTGGGCGAGATCCGCATCGTGCGCACAGAGCCCGACCGCGCCGTCGACTGGGAGGCGGCGGCAGCGGACGGCGCTCAGGCCACCGGCAGGGTCGAGATCGAACCATCGGGCTGGGGCACCCGCGTGACGCTCTCGGCAAGCCGGGAGGTCGCCGAGCCGGTATCTGAGCCGGAGCCGGAGCCGATCGAGGCCATCGTCGAGCCCGAGCCCGAGCCGGAGATCCGCGAACCCGAGATCGTCGAGCCTGAGCCCGAGATGGTCGAGCCCGAGCCACGACCCGGGTTCTTCGCTCGCCTTTTCCGTCGCCGCAAGCAACCCGAACCGGCCGTCGAGCCTGAGACACCCGTCGAGCCCGCGCCCGAGCCGATCGCAGAGGTCGAGCCAGCCGAGCCCGCGTCAGAGCCCGAGGAGACGACCCCCGAGCCCGACATCTCCGCCGAGCTGGCCGAGCTCGAGGAGCAGACCACCGCCGTGCTCACCGGAGTGCTCGACCGCCTCGGCGCGGCGCACCACCGGCCGTTCTCGCGGGCTTGAGCAAGGTCCACCGCGCACACCGGGCGTGAGTCCGCATATGGCGGTCCCCGGATAACATCCCGCGCCCGATGGCCACGAACTCCCATAACCGCCAGACCGACGCCGCGCTGCTGGCCAGCTCCCGTAGCGGCCACAAGCGCGAGCCGCGCCAGAAGGCACCAGAGACCTACGAGGAGAAGCTCGCCCAGCTGCAAGAGCTGCGCGAAGCCGCGATCCACTCCTCCCCGGAGGCCGAGGAGAAGCAGCACGCGCGCGGCAAGTACACCGCCCGCGAGCGCGTCGAAAAGCTGCTCGACCCGGGCTCCTTTCAAGAGCTCGACACGTTCGTGCGCCACCGCACCTACGACTTCGACATGCAGAAGAACCGGCCGTGGGGGGACGCGGTGGTGACCGGCCACGGCACGATCGAAGGGCGCACAGTGTGCGTCTTCAGCCAGGACTTCACCGTCTTTGGCGGCTCACTCGGCGAGGTGATGGGCGAGAAGATGTGCAAGATCATGGACCTCGCCGCGAAGATCGGCTGCCCCGTGATCGGCATCAACGACTCCGGCGGCGCCCGCATCCAGGAGGGTGTCGTCTCGCTCGGCGCCTACGGCGACGTGTTCGTGCGCAACGTCCGCTGCTCGGGCGTGATTCCGCAGATCAGCCTGATCATGGGTCCATGCGCCGGCGGCGCGGTCTACTCGCCGGCGATCACCGACTTCATCTTCATGGTCAAGGAGACCTCGCACATGTTCATCACCGGCCCCGACGTCATCAAGACGGTCACCGGCGAGGAAGTGGGCTTTGAGGAGTTGGGCGGGGCGATGTCGCACAACACCAAGTCCGGCGTCGCCCACTTCGCCTCACAGGACGAGGACGCCTGCCTGGAGGACTGCCGTTACCTGCTGAGCTTCCTGCCGCAGAACAACCTCCAGAGCGCACCCCGCGTCACTCCGTCCGACGACCCGCAGCGGATGGACCCCGAGCTCGACCACGTGGTCCCCGACAATCCAAACAAGCCCTATGACATGCGCAACGTCGTCAAGCTGATCGTCGACGACGAGGAGTTCTTCGAGGTGCACGAGCACCACGCCAAGAACATCATCTGCGGGTTCTCGCGCCTGGACGGGCACGCGATCGGGATCGTCGGCAACCAGCCCGCACAGCTCGCGGGCGTGCTCGACATCGACGCCTCCGCCAAGGCCGCGCGCTTCGTGCGCACGTGCGACGCCTTCAACATCCCGATCCTCACCTTCGTGGACGTGCCCGGCTTTTTGCCCGGCACGAGCCAGGAGTGGGGCGGGATCATCCGCCACGGCGCCAAGCTCCTGTACGCATTCACCGAGGCCACCGTCCCGAAGATCACCGTGATCACGCGCAAGGCCTACGGCGGCGCGTATGACGTGATGGCCTCCAAGCACATGCTCGCGGACTTCAACTTCGCCTGGCCGACCGCCGAGGTCGCCGTGATGGGCCCGGAGGGCGCGGTCAACATCATCTACCGGCGCGACCTCGCCGGAAGTCCGACCCCCGAGGAGCGCCGCGCGAAGCTGATGGAGGACTACAAGGCCCGCTTCGCCAACCCCTACACCGCCGCCGAGCGCGGCTACATCGACGACGTGATCGTCCCCCACGAGACCCGCCCGCGACTGATCGCCGCCCTGCACACGCTCGCCTCAAAGCGCGAACCGGGGCCGCAGCGCAAGCACGGCAACATCCCGTTGTAGGGGCGGGGCCGGCGCAGGGATTCAGGTACGAGCGCGGCGCGCGGCGCGCTCGCCCAGCAGCAGCCAGAACGGGTAGGTCACGAACAGCAGCGCCGAGACGACATGGGTGCGGCGCGAGGCGCGCGCGGGGTCGAACTTGAACACACCCGAGTTGAGCATCCAGTCGCGCCCGCTCGATGCGCGACAGGCCTTCCAGATCGGCCGCGTCCAGGGACGGTCGAGGTACAGCGAGATGCTCGTCACCAGAAACGCGCCGGCGGTCGCCGTGTGCACTGCCCGCGCGAGCGGCGCGTCCTCGTCGGGCATCAGCCGCCCATAGGCGCGGCCGGTCGCATACAGCCAGGGAGGATCGATCAGGAAGGACATGGGCGCTCCAACAGATCGTACGCCAGACGCGTCGCCAGCGCCATGATCGTGATCTGCGGGTTGACCCCCAGCGAGCTCGGCACGACCGAGCCGTCGGCGACGTGCACCCCCTCGACGCCGTGCACCGCCAGCCGCCCATCGACGACGCCATGCGTCGGGCGGGCGTCGGCGCGCGCCGTGCCGAGCGGATGAAACGCCATCAGCTTCAGATCCTGCACGCGGGCGCTCTCGGGCTCGACGCCACGGGGCAGCGGCAGGTAGACCTCGCGCGCGCCGGCCGCCTCGAACAGCTCTCGCATCCGCGCGAGTCCGGTACGAAAGCGCGCGAGGTCCTCCGGCACGAGGTCGTAGCGGATCAACGGCCGCCCGCCCAGCGAACGCACCGACCCGCGCGAGGAGTCGCTGACCATCAGCCCGAACTGCGCCAGACGGCGGTAGTCCGCCATCGCCTCGGCATGGCGTGCGCCCGTCAGCGGCAACGACATCGCCACGTACGACGGCGGGCCGGCGACGCCCTCGAACATGATCCCCTGCGCGGAGAACTCGTCGACATAGAAGCTCTGCGGGACGCCCCGGGCCATGTCCACGATCTCGTCCATGCGTGCGAACGCCCCCGTCGCCGGGTGCAGCGCCAGGTTCTGCCCGAGCTGGCCCGAGTCGCCTCCGAGACCGCTGCGCTCCAGCAGCAGCGGTGTGTGGATCGTGCCCGCGGCGACGATCACCTCGGGGGCGTGCACGTGCACGTGCACGCCCCCGTCCATCCTGGCCTGCACGCCCCGCGCACACCCGTTTCGCATCAGCACGCGGTGCACGTCGGCGCCGGTCAATATCTCCGCGCCCGCCGCCTGTGCGCGCGGCACGTAGGTGATCCCAGTGTGCTGCTTGGCCGAGGTGGGACAGCCGAACGCGCACACGCCCGAACCCACGCAACCCCGCGCATTGCGGCGCAGGTAGCCGTGGGACCATCCCAGCGCCTGCGCGCCGCGGCGCGCGACAGCCGCGTTGGCGCCGGCCAACTCTGGGCTCACCTCAGCCACCGACAATGCTCGCTCGACGCGCTCGAAACAGGGATCGAGCTCCTGCCCGGTCAGCTCGTGCAACCCATACTCGCCGCGCCAGCGCTCGAGCACCGCGGGGGGCGTGCGAAAGCAGGTTCCAGAATTCACGAGCGTGGTTCCGCCGATCCCCCGTCCGAGCGGCAACAGGATCGGCGGCGAACCGAGCGTCAGCCCCTGACCGCCGTCGCGATAGAGCGCGGTCATCATCTCCACCGGCCGCGCCGAGAAGCGATCGGCATCGTGATGGGGACCCTGCTCCAGCACCACCACCTTTGCGCCACCCTCGGCGAGCTCCGCCGCCGCGACCGCTCCGCCGGCCCCGGCTCCGACGATGCACACGTCCGCCTCGATCCTGTCGATCGACGTCATGGCCGCCCCTCCGTTCGGCGCAGCTCAAGGCCACGGGCCGCAACCGCTTCGGCGTCCCAGCCCAGCTCGCGGGCGAGCGCCTGGTCTTCGTAGCGCTCCATCGCCAACAGGCCACCCGCGAGCTGATCGATCGGCGCAAGGCGCGCCAACAGCCGGCTCCCGCGCGGACGGCGAGCGAGCGAGACGAGCAGGCGCATGCCCGTGCGCTCGGGCCAAGGTCCCGCGGCGATAAAGCGATCGAGCGCCCTTGACACGACTGAGAGCGTACTCGGGGGACTCGTAAACGCACCCCGAGCACACACCCCGAGAGATCCGTCAGACTGTGTCCATGACCGCCGTGAGCCCTACCGCGTTGAGCACCGCGACCTCCGCCACCGCCGAGGAGGCCGCCGCGATCGCCGCCGCGATCGAGCGCTTTACCCACGACACGGCACCGCCTGCGGTGGGCGGAGGCGAGGCGCTGGACCCGTGGACGCGCGCGGCTATGCTCGAAGGCATCATGCGCGAGGAACACGGAGATGTTCCTCACCCCTGGATAAACCCCTGAAAGCCGCTAGGCTTTAGCCTCAATTCACTTTCCGCCGGCACTCTTTGCAAAGCAGCCCGGGCGCCGCCCGGAACAGGAGGTTTCGTGATGGAGCCAGTTTCCGTACCCACCGCACCGCGCGGCACGCTCGAGGACCCGGAGGTCCTACAGAACGTACCCGGGCACATCATTCCCATCCTGCAGCGGGAGTACGACGACTTCAAGACCGAGTCCACCAAGTTCCTGCAGGGCGAGACGCCCGAGGACGAGTTCATCAAGTTCCGTCTCAAGCAGGGCGTCTACGGGCAGCGCCAGGCCGACGTACAGATGATCCGCGTGAAGCTGCCCTTCGGTGGGATCACACCCGAGCAGATGGAGGCGTTCGCCGACGTGGTCGAACGCTACGTGCCGCTGAACAAGGGCCACATCACCACCCGTCAGAACATCCAGATGCACCACATCCCCCTGCCGGAAGCCGAGCAGGCGATTCGCCGGCTCGGTCAGTCCGGGCTCTCCAGCCGCGAGGGTTGTGGCAACACCGTCCGCAACGTAACCGGCGACCCCTGGGCCGGAGTGGCCGCCGACGAGCTGTTCGACCTGACCCCCTACGCGGGAGCCTATGTCCGTTACTTCGTGCGTCACCCCACCACCCAGGCGATGCCGCGCAAGATCAAGACCTCCTTCGACGGCAGCCCGCGCGACCGCGCGATCAGCGGCATCCATGACATCGCCTTCCGCGCTCGCGTCCGTGAGATCGACGGTCGTGGTGAGGTGCGCGGCGTGCAGATCCTCGTCGGCGGAGGCACCTCGATCATGCCGCGGGTGGCGCCCGTGTTGTACGAGTTCGTGGAGCTCGACAACGGGGACTACCTGAAGATCGCCGAGGCCGTGTTCAGGATCTTCGACCGGCAGGAGTGGCTGCGCGTCAACCGCGCCCGCGCCCGCATCAAGGTGTTCGTCGACAAGTACGGGATCGACGAGCTGCGCCGTCAGGTCGAGGAGGAGCTGAAGGGCGACTGGGTCGCCCAGCGCGACTTTTCGATCGAGGACAGGCTGTTCCTCGATGACGAGCGCGAGGGCGCGCTCGCCCCGCCCGAGGCTTACGGCACCCCCAACGGAGACCTGTCCGAGTTCGAACGCTTTCGCGCCGCAAATGTGCGTGCACAGAAGCAAGCGGGCTTCGTAACCGTCGAGGCCAAGGTCACCCGTGGCGACCTCACCCCCGAGCAGTTTCGTGGCCTGGCGGAGATCATGCGCGCCTACGCCGGCGGTTACGCGCGTACGACCGTGCAGCAGAACTTCGTGCTGCGCTGGGTACGCGAGGAGAGCGTCTACGACGTCTGGCGAGCACTGTCAAAGCTCGGCCTCGGCGATGCCGGCTCGCGGGAAATCAACGACGTCGTCTCCTGCCCCGGCACGGACTCGTGCAAGCTCGGGATCACCAGCTCGATGGGACTCAACCAGGCCGTGCAGGAGCGCATCGAAGCGCTCAACATCACCGATGAGCTCACGCGCAAGCTGAACGTCAAGATCAGCGGCTGCCCGAACGGCTGCGGCCAGCATCACGTCGGCAGCATCGGCTTCACCGGCGCGTCGATCAAAGTCGGCGAGCACACGATCCCCGCCTACATCCCTCACGTCGGCGGCGTCTTCGAAGGCGGCGAGGTCAAGTTCGGCACGCGCCTGAAGCTACGCCTGCCCTCCAAGCGAGTCCCTGACGCGATCGAGCGCTGGATCGGCCACTACGAGGCCAACCGCCAGGAGGGTGAGGAGTGGAACGACTTCGCCGAGCGCGTGGGCACTGCCGAGCTCGAGGGCCTCGTCAAGGATCTGTCGATGCCCGTCGACTTCGGGCTGGAGACAATGAACACCTTCATCGACTGGAACCGCAACGCCCCCTTCGAAGTCATTCGCGGCGAGGGCGAGTGCGCGGTATAGATCACCGTACGCACTAGAAACAAGAGAGCCGGGCAGCCGGACAGCGATCGGAGCGCGAGACAGATGAGCGCAGCGCAGAGCGACATAGCGGAGCACCCGTCCGGACTCGATCCGGCGGACGGTCTCAGCGCGACACTTCGCGAGGCCGTCACGCGCCACGGCGAACGCGCCGTGCTGCTGTGCTCCTTCCAGAAGGAGGAGTCGGTCTTGCTCGACGAACTCCTGCGCATCGGCGATGGACGCTCACCCGTAAAGATCGTGACGATCGACACGGGCGTGCTCTTCCCAGAGACCTTGCAAACTTGGCGCGAGTTCGAGGAGCGCTTCGGCGTGAGCATCGAGGTCCAGGACGCCACCAGTTTCGGCGAGCCGTGGACCGGTCCTGAGCACTGCTGCTCGACCGCGAAGGTACAAGCACTCGAGCGCTCCCTCGCAGGTGCAGAAGGCTGGATCACCGGCATCAGGCGCGAGCAGGGTCCAACACGGGCCAACACCGAGTTGATCGAACGCGACGAGGGCCGTGGCCTGTGGAAGTACAACCCGCTCGCCCACTGGACCGACAAGGATCTGTGGCGACGCATCCACGAGCGCGACCTGCCCTACAACCCGCTGCACGACCAAGGCTATGAGTCGATCGGCTGCGCGCCCTGCACCCAGCCGGGCAGCGGCCGCGAGGGCCGCTGGGCGGGCACGGAGAAGACCGAGTGCGGTCTGCACGTTGATGTGGTGCCCGAGCCCACTGCGTAATCGACACAGCCCGGGTCCCACATGCACGTAACGATCTCCACAAAGCCCATAATGCCCATCTCATCGAGCGACAACCGCTCCCACTGATGCTCCACCCTGAGATCATCCTGTTTGGCTTGGGCGTGGGCGTCCTGATCGGGCTCACGGGCATCGGCGGCGGCTCCTTGATGACGCCGCTGCTGATCATCGTGCTCGGCGTCCAGCCCGTCGTCGCGGTCGGCACGGATCTGGCCTACGGAGCGATCACCAAGACACTCGGCGGCTACCGCCACCTGCGCAAAGGCACGGTTGACCTCGGCGTCTCGAAGTGGCTTGCCTACGGCGGCGTTCCCGGAACGCTACTCGGCGTACTGATCGTCGACCGGCTGCACCACACCTACGGCAAGAGCTTTGACAAGGTGCTGATCGGTTGCGTCGCCGGCGCGCTGCTGGTCGTCGCCGGCGTGCTGCTGGTACGCACGCTGTTGCTCGGACACATGGCCAAGCACGAGCGTGAGACGTTTCAGTTCACGGCCCGTACCGGCGCAGCTGCAGTCGTACTCGGCTTTGTGCTCGGGCTGATCCTGGGTCTCACATCGGTCGGCAGCGGAGCGCTGATCGGTGTGGCGATGATTGTGATCTTTCGCCTCACCCCCCAGCGCGTAGTCGGCTCCAGCGTGTTCGTCGCCGCACTGCTGCTGTGGGTCGGCGGAGTTGCGCACGCGATCAGCGGGAACGTCGACTATTCGCTGATGGTGAACATCCTCGTAGGCTCGATCCCTGGCGTGTGGATCGGCGCCCACTTCGTCGATCGCGTACCCGACCAGGCGCTGAGGGTCGTGCTCGCCGCCGTGCTGCTGGGCTCCGCGCTGGCGATGGTCAACACAGCCGGCGGACACATCCCGGTGCCGGTCATCTTCGGCGCCCCTGTCGCGGTCGGCGTGCTCGGCTATCTGCTGCGCGGACGCTCGCAGTTCGATCCCGCCGAGCAGGCCCCGCCCCTGACGCCCGTGACGGGATCGGCCCTCACGGCGTCCACGGTGCTGGCCGTCAATGCCCACCTCGGCGCCCCGAAAAGACCATGAGCGTGGCGACCGGAACTCAGCTCTCGCACCTACGCGCGTTGGAGTCCGAGGCGATCCACGTGATGCGTGAGGTCGCCGCCGAACTCGAGCGCCCCGTGTTGCTGTTCAGCGGCGGCAAGGACTCGATCGTGCTCCTGCGCCTCGCCGAGAAGGCGTTCCGTCCCGGCCCCTTCCCGTTCCCGCTGATGCACGTCGACACCGGCCATAACTTCCCGGAGGTGATCGAGTACCGAGACCGCCGCGTGACTGAGCTCGGCGAGCGACTGATCGTGGCGTCGGTGCAAGAGTCGATCGACAAGGGCCGGGTAGTCGAGGAGAAAGGCCCACGGGCCTCACGCAACCAACTGCAGACGGTCACGCTGCTCGACGCGATCGCCGAGCACAAATTCGACGCGGCCTTCGGGGGAGCGCGCCGCGACGAGGAGCGCGCGCGCGCGAAGGAGCGCGTGTTCTCCTTCCGCGACGACTTCGGCGGCTGGGATCCCAAGAGCCAGCGCCCGGAGCTGTGGAACCTCTACAACGGGCGCATCAAGCAGGGAGAGAACGTGCGTGTGTTCCCGATCTCCAACTGGACCGAGCTGGACGTGTGGGAGTACATCGACTCCGAGCGACTGGAGGTCCCCTCGATCTACTTCGCCCACGAGCGCGAGGTGTTCCAGCGTGACGGGATGCTCTATGCCTGGCGCGATGGCACCGAGCTGATCGACGGCGAGCAGGTCTTCTCGGAGACCGTGCGCTACCGCACCGTCGGCGACATGAGCTGCACCGGCGGCGTGCGCTCACAGGCCGCGACGCTCACCGAAGTGGTCACCGAGATCGCCGCCACGCGCATCACCGAGCGGGGTGAGACGCGCGCCGACGATCGCGTCACCGAGGCTGCGATGGAGGATCGCAAGAAGGCGGGGTACTTCTAATGACGCTCGATCTCCTCAGATTCACCACGGCCGGCTCGGTGGACGACGGCAAGAGCACGCTGATCGGCAGGCTGCTGTATGACACCAAGCAGGTGTTCGAGGATCAGCTCGAACACGTCGCGCAGGCGAGCGAGCGTCGCGGCGGGGAGGGCGTGCTGGACCTGGCGCTGCTCACCGACGGGCTGCGAGCCGAGCGCGAGCAGGGCATCACGATCGACGTCGCCTACCGCTACTTCGCGACTCCCAAGCGCCGGTTCATCATCGCCGACTGCCCCGGCCACCAGCAGTACACGCGCAACATGGTCACCGGCGCCTCGACCGCCGACCTGTCGGTGATCCTGCTGGATGCGCGCAAGGGCGTGCTCGAGCAGTCAAAGCGCCACGCGTTCATCAGCGCATTGCTGGGCATCCCGCACCTGGTCGTGGCGGTCAACAAGATGGACCTCGTGGACTACTCGCGGGAGCGCTTCGAGGAGCTCGTGGCCGAGTTCACCGGGTTTGCCGGCAAGCTCCACGGGATCGGCACGGGCACTGGCATGGGCCGCGACATCGCCTACATCCCGATGTCGGCGCTCAACGGCGACAACGTCGTGGACCGCTCACAGACGATGGACTGGTACGACGGCCCGACGCTGCTGGAGCTACTGGAGAATGTCGAGGTCGCCTACGACCACCCTTACGACAGACCCGCACGCTTCCCCGTCCAGTGGGTGATCCGCCCCGCCCAGGGCAGCGACTATCGCGGCTACGCGGGACAGATGGCGAGCGGCGCGCTGCGCACCGGCGAGGAGGTCGTCGTGCTGCCGAGCGACCGGCGCACGACGATCGCCGCGATCGACACCTACGAGGGAGAGCTGACAGAGGCATTGGCGCCGATGTCGGTGACGCTGCGCTTGAGCGACGAGATCGACATCTCCCGTGGCGAGACCATCTGCCGGCCCGAGCAAGCGCCAACGGTCGCGCGCGAGCTGGACGCCGATGTCTGCTGGATGAGCGAGCGCCCGCTGCGCCCGGGTGCTCGCTATCTGATCAAGCACACCACCCGCAACGCCGGCGCGATCGTCGATGGGCTGCACGACCGCGTGGACGTGCACACACTGGAGCGCACCACAGAGCCCCCGGCCGAACTGGAGCTCAACGACATCGGCCGCGTGCGCCTGCGCACCAGCACCCCGCTCGTGTTCGACCCCTATGAGCGCAACCGCCGCACCGGCAGCTTCATCCTGATCGACGAGGCCTCCAACGAGACCGTCGGGGCGGGGATGATCGCGGCCTCCCCGGAGTAGCCGTGCCGCGCCGACCGCGAGGTCGCGGGAAGGGTCGCTAAGCTTCCGCGGCCGATGTTCAGCAAGGTACTCATAGCCAACCGGGGCGAGATCGCCGTGCGGATCGTGCGCGCGCTGGAGGAGCTGGGCGTGGCCTCGGTGGCGGTGTACTCCGAGCTCGACCGCGACGCTCCGCACGTGGCGCGCGCCGACGAGTCCTACAACCTCGGCGAGGGGCCCGCGGCGGATAACTATCTGAGCGTCGAGAAGATCATCGACGCCGCCAAGCGCTCGGGTGCGCAGGCGATCCACCCCGGATATGGGTTTCTGGCGGAGAACGCCCCGTTCGCGCAGGCCTGCGAGGACGCCGGCATCGTGTTCATCGGCCCGCCCGCGAGCGCGATCGAGGCGATGGGCTCCAAGACGCGCGCGCGCGAGCTGATGCAGGCCGCCGGCGTGCCGATCGTGCCCGGGACGACCGAGCCGGTCGCGAGCGTTGCTGACGCACTGAAGATCGCCAAGGAGCAGGTCGGCTTCCCCGTCGCGGTCAAGGCCGCCGGCGGTGGCGGCGGCAAGGGTTTTCGCGTGGCGCTCACCGAGGACGAGCTGGAGGGAGCGTTCGAGGGCTCAAGCCGCGAAGGCGAGAAGTTCTTCTCCGATCCGACGGTCTATCTGGAGCGCTACCTGCACGACCCCCGCCACGTCGAGGTGCAGGTGCTCGCCGACCGCCACGGCAACGTGATCCACCTGGGCGAGCGCGACTGTTCGATCCAGCGCCGCCATCAGAAGGTGATCGAGGAGTCCCCGGCCCCGGAATGGGTCGTCGATCCGCAGATGCGCGAGCGCATCGGTGAGATCGGCGTGAACGCCGCGAAGGCCGTCGACTACGTCGGCGCCGGCACGATCGAGGGCCTGTTCTCGATCGGCGAGAGCGGCGAGCCCGAGTATTTCTTCCTGGAGATGAACACGCGAGTACAGGTCGAGCATTGCGTCACCGAGATGACGACCGGCATCGACATCGTCAAGGAGGGCATCCGCGCTGCCGCCGGCGAGGAACTCGCCTACGCCCAGGTCGACGTGCAACTGCGCGGGCACGCGATCGAGTGCCGCATCAACGCCGAGGACGCCTCCAAGAACTTCGCCCCGGCGCCGGGCAAGATCGGGCGCTACCGCGAGCCGACCGGTCCGGGGATCCGCGTGGACTCGGGCGTACGCGAAGGCGGCGAAGTCTCACCGATGTATGACCCGATGGTCGCCAAGCTGATCGTGTGGGACGCCGACCGCGAGCAGGCGACCAAGCGGATGCTGCGCGCGCTCTCCGAATACGAGATCGAGGGCTTGAAGACGCTGATCCCCTTCCACAAGGCGCTGCTTGCGACCGAGAACTGGGCCAAAGGCGAGACGTGCAAAGACCTGCTGGAGGACAAAAAGTGGCTGAAGACGCTCGCCTTCCCGGCGCCCGCCGCGATCGCAGCCGGCAGCAACGAGGACGAGGACGCCGAGAAGGTCGAGCGCACCTACGAGGTGGAGGTCTCGGGTAAGCGCTTTGACGTGCGCGTGCTTGGCGCCCCGTTCGCCGGAGCGGTAGGAGCGATGAACGGCGCCGCGGGTGCGGTCGCAGGCAAGGCACCCAAGCGCGGCGAGCGAAGGAGCACAGCCGGGGGAGGCCCCGACACGCTGCCTTCGCCGCTTCAGGGGAACATGTGGAAGGTGCTGGTCAAACAGGGAGAGACAGTCGCCGAGGGTCAGCTGCTGTGCATCATCGAGGCGATGAAGATGGAGAACGAGATCACCGCCCACAAGGCGGGGACGATCTCCGAGCTGCCGATCAGCGAGGGCGCGCCGATCGCGGCGGGCGCGCCGATCGCGACGATCGTCTCAGCCGAGTCGAGCTAGACGGGCCGACCTCGCGCACGTAGGCCAGGTCCTCCGCGAGGATCTCCAGCGCGCGCTCGCGGTCGAGCACGCGGCCGTGGCCGGGGACGACGTGTTCGACGCGCTCGACGAGCGGGCGCAGGCGCTCCAGCGTGGCCGCGTACTCCTCGGCGCCACCGCCGGGGCCCAGCAGCGGTAGCTCGACCGGCGAGAGGTAGTCGCCGCTCACCAGCACGCCAGCCCACGCGATCACGACGACCATCCCGTCGCCGGTGTGGCCGACCGCCGGGTGCAGCGCCAGCTCGCGCGCGCCGATCCCACAATTCCCCGGGACCGGCAACGCCTGGACCGCGCCCAAAGACAGCGGGCGCTCACGTTCGACGAAGTGCTCCTGATCGAAGGAGCGCAGCTCTCGCTGCGCTTCCCCCGGCGAGATCTGCATGCGTGCGGCCGTGCTTTCGGCGCACCCTAGCGCCAGGTCTGAAAACGCGATCCGGCCAAGCAGGTGGTCCCAGTCGCCGTGCGTGGCGAGCAGGCCGCTGGGGGCGGGGAACCTTGCCTGCTTTGCGAGCGCGGGCAAGGCATCGAGCTCGTCCGGGAGGACCGGCGAGTCGATCACGAACACCTCTCCCTCGTGAGGCATCCCCTCGTGCTCCTTCCCTTCGCCCGCGCCCGCTCCGGGCGCTTCAGCGTCCTCGTGCTCGCCGCCCGCCGCGGCGTCACTCTCATCCCCCGCATCTACACCCGTGCCGCGCACGAGGACGCAGTTCGTCTGCCAGATCGCGCTGGTCGCGACGAGCACGTCGGCGTGCAGGGCGATCGCCCTCACCGCGCCGGCACCGTCCCCCGACCCTAGGAGACGCCGAGCAGCTTGGCGGCCTCTTTGAGGTTCGGGACCTCGGCGGTGGGCTTACGCTGAGAGGAGTCGAGCGTCTCTTTGCCCCGGTTGACCCAGATGACGGGCACGCGCGCTTTGATGCAGGGCGCCACGTCGTGGTAGTGGCTGGCGGCGATGTGGACCCAGCCGCGCTTGCCGCCCATCCGTCTGGCGCACTCGGTGAAGTGGGCGGGGTCGGGCTTGTAGGAGCGGACCTGCTGGGCGGTGACGACGAGGTCGAAGTCGGTCGGGATGTGTCGGCGGGTCTGCCCGAGGAGCTTGTCATCGACGTTCGAGAGCAGACCCAATTGATATTTCTTGGCGAGCTTCGCCAACTGGATGTTGGTCTCCTTGAAGGGCTTCCAGCGCTGGACGGAGTCCGGTAGAAAGCCCGAGCGCGAGGGCTCAAGGGCCCAGTCCAGGCGCTTGGCGACCTCGATCGCCGTGCGTCGCAGGACCTCGGCGTAGAGCTCGTAAGAGCCACCCTCGATCTCGCGGGTGATCTCACGTACGAGCGCCAGCAGCTCGGCGCGATCGAGCTCGACCCCGTCGCGGGCGGCCTCGGCGGCAAACGCCTCATAGACCCCCGTGTCCCGGTCGATCAGCGTCCCGTAGACGTCGAAGGTGACAAATGTGACGTTCTTAGGTATCGGCATCGGCGCGCATTATGCCTTGCCGGCGCCCCTGCGCGCGCTCACCTGTCTTGCGCTAGAGTCCCGCGCCGCAAATGGACCTGCTCGAGTACCAAGGCAAGCAGCTGTTCGCCCGTCATGGCCTGAGAGTCTCCGACGGCGAGGCGGTCACCACCGTCGAGGAGGCCGTGGCGGCCGCGAACAAGGTCGGATACCCGGTGGTCGTCAAGGCACAGGTGCTGATCGGCGGGCGCGGCAAGGCCGGCGGTGTGAAGCTCGCCGACGACGAGGCCCAGGCGCGCGAGCACTCACAGAACATCCTCGGGATGGACATCAAGGGTCACACGGTGCGTACGCTGTGGATCGAGCACGCCAGCGACATCGCGACCGAGTACTACGCCTCGGTGCTGCTCGACCGCTCGGCCAAGCAGCCACTGGTGATCTTCAGCGTCGAGGGCGGCGTGGAGATCGAGCAGGTCGCCGAGGATAGTCCCGAGAAGCTGATCCGCCGCCACGTGGACTCGCTGCAGGGACTCTCCCGCGAGCAGGCGCTGGAGATCGCCACCGAAGGCGGCGCCGACGAGGATGTGATCGAGGGGGTCGCCGATGCGCTCGCCGCGCTGTATGAGGTGTGGACCAAGGAGGATGCGCTGCTGGCGGAGATCAACCCGCTGATCGTCACGCCGCAGCGTGAGGTCAAGGCGCTCGACGCCAAGGTCACGCTCGACGGCAATGCGCTCTATCGCCACACAGAGAACCAGGGACTGTCCGACAGCGAGAACGAAGATCCGATCGAGCGCCGCGCCAAGGAACAGGGCGTGCAGTACGTGGCCCTGGACGGCGACATCGGCATCCTCGGCAATGGCGCCGGTCTGGTGATGTCCACGCTCGACGTCGTCGCCGGAGCGGGCGGACGTCCGGCGAACTTCCTGGACGCGGGCGGCGGCTCGGACGCCGGCAAGGTCAAGCAGGCGGTCGAGCTGATCCTCTCAAACGACGCGGTCAAGGCGGTGCTGTTCAACATTTTCGGGGGGATCACCCGCTGCGACGAGGTCGCCAAGGGCTTGATCGCGGCGTTCGAGGAGATCAAGCCGACGGTTCCCTTCGTCGTGCGCCTGGACGGCACCAACGACGTGCAGGGACGCGAGCTGCTGCAACAGGCGTCGCTGCCGAACGTACATGCCGCCAAGACGATGGACGAGGCCGCGGAGATGGTCGTAGCGCTGGCCGCGGGCCACGACGTGGGAGCTCCGGCCTGATCATGTCGGTTCTCGTCGACAACGACACGCGCCTGGCGGTGGCCGGGATCACCGGCAAAGAGGGCGCCTTTCACACGCTTAACAACAAGCGCTACGGAACGAACGTCGTCGGGGGAGTGACGCCGGGCAAGGGCGGGCAGGACGTGGAGGGAATCCCCGTGTTCGACAGCTGGGGAGAGGTCGCGCAGGCGGCCCGGCCGAACACGGCGATGATCTTCGTACCACCGCGCTTTGCCGCCGATTCGATCCTCGACGCGGCCGCGGCCGGCGTCGAGCTGGTCATTGCGATCACCGAGGGGATTCCCGCACACGACGAGCTACGCGTCTACAACACCCTCAAGCGAGACCACCCAGGCACTCGACTGATCGGCCCGAACTGCCCCGGGATCCTGTCTCCGGGCAAGGCCAACGTCGGGATCATCCCGGCTTCGTTCTTCAAGGCGGGCAACGTCGGCGTGGTTTCGCGCTCGGGCACCCTGACCTACCAGATCGGCAACGAGATCGCCCAGGCCGGGTTCGGCTGCAGCTCGATCGTCGGCATCGGCGGCGATCCGGTGCCAGGGAGTTCGTTCGTGGACGTGATCGAGCTGTTCGAGGCCGATCCCGAGACCGAGCTGATCGTGCTCTCGGGCGAGATCGGCGGCTCGGCCGAGGAGGAGGCCGCGGAGTACATCGCCGCCGGCGTGAGCAAGCCCGTGATCGCTTACATCGCCGGGTTCACAGCGCCCGCGGGCAAGCAAATGGGACACGCCGGCGCGATCGTGTCGGGCTCGGCGGGGACCGCCAAGGCGAAGGCCGACGCGCTGGAAGCCAAGGGCGTGCGCGTCGGGCGCACACCCACCGAAGTCGCCGAACTCGCGGTGGACGTGCTCAACGCAGCGACGCCCAGCCCCGCGTCCTGAGCTAAACGCCGACGTCGCGCCAACGCAGGCAGCGGGGTACGCCGCGCCCCGATTCACCGAGCATCCTCGCGCGCCCGCGCTCAGCTCCACCGTGCGGATCGCTAGGCTTGCCTCAATGGACCGCGAGACCGCACAGACGCTGGGAGAGCTGGAGCGCAAGCTCGGCGAGCTGGAGCGCGAGCTGGCGGCGGTCGGCGCCGACAATCACAGCCGCGTCGTCGACGAGGCGGCGCAACCGAACGCCCCCTCGGCGGCTCCGGTATCCATACCGCTCACACCTCCGGCGCCGCCCGCGCCACGATTCTCGCCGCGGACACTACCGCCGACTCCCCCCGCGCCACCCACCGCGCGTCCCCCGGCACCGAACGCCCCGCCGACTACTTCACCGAGCGCCGAGGAGCTGTTGCGATTCCGGGAGCGCCTGGAGCAGACGGCCACTGAGCTGACCCGCGACTACGACGAGCTGCTCGGACGCCTAAGCTACGCGACCGTGCCTGCGCCTTCGACAGCCACCCCGGTGAGACCCGCGATCTCGTTCGCGCGCGGCGCGCCGTCGCTTGACATCATCGACGTGGACGGATTGCAAGAGGCCTCCGCACGCGCGCTCGAGAGCGACCCCGGTGCGGCCACCGCATACGGCACGTCGGTCGGATATCTGAAGCTGCGGGCCTGGATAGCCGAGAAGCACGGTGTCGCCCCCGAGAACGTGATCGTGACGAACGGATCGATGCAGGCCGACGCGTTCCTGTTCGAGCAGCTCGTGGGCGCGGGCGACGAGGTCGTGGTCGAGCGCCCGACATATGACCGCACGCTGCTGTCGCTGCGCAAGCGTGGGGCGCGCGTGCATGCGGTGCAGTTGCAGCCGGACGGCATCGACACCGCTGCGCTCGCCCGACTGCTGGAGGGCCCCACCGGCGCGCAGCCGAAGCTCGCGCACGTTATCCCGAACTTTCAGAACCCCGCCGGGTACACGATGTCGGCAGTCAAGCGCCGAACGCTGCTGGAGCTGGCCGCCGCGTCACGGGTTCGTCGTGTTCGAGGACGACCCCTATGTCGAGCTGCGCTTCGAGGGCGAGCCGATCCAGACGATGCTCTCGATGGACCCCGAGCGGGTCGTCTATGCCTCCTCCTTCTCAAAGACCGTCTGCCCGGGCATCCGCGTCGGATATCTGGTCGGGCCGCGGGAGCTGATCGCGGGCGTGGCGGAGCTTGCGACAAACACTTACATCTCCCCGAGCATGGTCGCGCAGGCGATCGTGTACGAGTTCTGTGCCTCGGGCGCGATCGAGCGCTCGATCGCGACGGTCAAGGCCGCTCTGTCCCAGCGCGCCGACACACTCGCGCGGGCGTTGCGCCGGGAGCTGCCGGAGGCCGAGTTCGTGCCGCCCCAGGGCGGGTACTTCATGTGGGTGACGCTCCCGCCGGGCACCGACGTGGCCGCCCTGTTCAAGGTTGCCGCCGAGCGCGGCGTGGCGTTCGTAAAGGGCACCGACTTCCTGCTGGAGGGCGGCGAGAACACGCTGCGCCTCGCCTACTCCGGGGTCACGCCCGAGCAGATCGACGAGGGCGTCGCGCGCCTCGCCGCGGCTTATCGCGCACTCTGACGAGTGAGAGCCACTCGGTCCGCTCACCAGCCTCCTGACACACTCAAGAGCCAAGCTGGTCCAAAGGACGCGAGGGAACGCTTTGGCGTACTACGTACGCGAGTGACCGAGGACGTAGATCCAGCGCCGGTTATCGAGTGTGTCAGCGCCCGTAGCGCTGCCCGAGTACCAGAGCCTCGGGCAAGGCGGTGCGCGGCGGCGGCGAGGGGTCGGCGACTACCGAGACGGTCTCGGCCACCGACGGGGTCACCGCGCAGCGACGCCCGTCGGCCGTCTCCAGCGCGACCTCTGCATCGTCGCTCGCCACGAGCGTCCCCTCCAGGCCCGGGTCCAGGCCCGAGGCCATGAGGTAGTGCAGGAGATCCTCGGCCTCGTTCTCGAAGCGCAGCACGCGCACGGAGGCGCCGATGGCGACGTCGGCCAGCGGGACTCCGGCGAGGCGCTCACCGGCGACGATCGGGTGGCCGTGGGGACAGGTCGTGGCGTCGCCGATCGCCGCGAGCATGCGCTCCTCCAGCACGGGCGACATGGCGTGCTCCAGGCGCTCGGCCTCCTCGTGGACCTCGTCCCAGGGGACGCCGAGCACGTCGGTCAGGAAGCGCTCGATCAGGCGGTGGCGGCGGACGATGCCCTCGGCGTGGGCGGCGCCGTCGTCGGTGAAGGCGATCACGCGGTCTTGGCCGCGGGTGATGTAGCCGTCGCGTTCCAGCCGGCCGACCATCTCGTGGACGGTGGGCGCCGAGAGCTGCATCGCGCGTGCGACGTTCGCGCCGGTCATCGGCAGGCGGGCCTCCTGCAGCCAGAAGAGGATCTGCAGGTACTCCTCCTCGGCGACGGTCGCGCGGTGTCGGTGCTCATCTCATCGCGGATGCTAGACCACGCCCGGCCGCCGACGTGGTCGCGATCCGGACGATCACTTGGCGAGCTGGTCGAACGTGCACTCGCGCGGGGGCTTGTCCTCGCGCCAGCGGCGCAGCTTGGCGCCGTGGCGGATGCGCCCGGCGGAGACGTGGTCGAAGTCGATCTCGATCACGAGCTCGGGGCGCAGCCCGACCCACTCCAGATCCTTGCCCGAGCTCCAGCGGCTGGGGTCGGCCGAACCGCGCTCACCGGTCTCGTAGGGCGCCAGGAAGCCGACCAGCCTGCGCTTCTCGGCGGCACTCAGCCCGGAGCAGTGTCCGACGACGCGCAGATCGTCTCCGTCGTACAGCCCAGGATCAGCGCGCCGACGGTGTCGGGCTCCTTGCCCGGGCGCCAGCCGACGAGGACCGCGTCGATCGTGCGCACGCGCTTGACCTTGAACGTGCCCTTGCGCTCGCCCGGACGGTAGGGCGCGGAGAGCTGCTTGGCGATCGCGCCCTCGGCGTGCTCGAGCCACGGTGCGGCCTCTTGGACGGTGGTGACGGCCTGCATCGGCTCGACCGGGGCCTGTGCGAACTCGTCTTTCGCGAGCAGGTGTTCCAGCGCGGTACGGCGCTCGGCGAGCGGGCGGTCGAGCAGCGACTCGTCGTCGTGGGCGAGCAGGTCGAAGACGACGTATACGGCGGGGGTCTCGACGGACAGGCGTTCGATGCGCGAGGCGGCCGGGTGGATGCGCTGGCCGAGCGCGTCGAAGTCCTCGCGGCCGCCTGAGTCGCGCACGACGATCTCGCCGTCGAGCACGTAGCGCCCGGCGGGCAGGACGAGCTCGGGGAAGTAGCGCCCGAGCGGCTTGGCCGAGCGCGACTGCAGGTAGACCTCCTCGCCGTCGACGAATGCCAGGCAGCGAAAGCCGTCGAGCTTGACCTCGTAGCGTAGTCCTCGCCGACCGGCAGCTCCTTGCGCGAGAGCGCGAGCTGGGGCTTCAGCGGGGGTTGCAGGGGCAGGCTCATCGCGATTCCCGCACGGGCAAAGCACGCCGTGCACGGCCGACCGAGAGCGAGCGCACGATCGTTCAGGCCTCCTTGCCCACGCGCTTGGCGCGGCTCGGCTGAACGCGCCGGGGCTCGTTCTTCTGCTTGCGAAAGTGCGGCGGCCAGGGCGCGTCGCCGAGACCCTCGCGCTCGTCGCGCGCGGCCAGCTCCAGCAGCGCGCCAAGCGACGCCGGGGCGTCGTCGATCGTGGCCGACGGGTCGCCCCGCTCGCGCAGCCGGGCGGGAACGGTGTCCAGGCGCAGCTCGGCCGGGTCGACGTCGGCGACCTCCTCCCACTCCAGCGGACAGGACACGCGCGCGTCGGGGACGGCGCGGACGGAGTAGGCGGAGGCGACGGTGCGATCGCGGGCGTTCTGGTTGTAGTCGATGAAGACGCCCTCGCGTTCCTCCTTCCACCAGCGGCTGGTCGCGCGGCCGGGCATGTTGCGCTCGACCGCCCGCGCGAGCGCGAGGGCGGCGCGGCGCACCTCGGTGAAGTCGTGCTCGGCGACGATCCGCACGTAGATGTGCATCCCGCGCGAGCCCGAGGTCTTGGGGTAGCCGCGCAGGCCGTGCTCGGCGAGCACCTCGCGCACGCCCAGCGCCACCTCGCGGACCTCGGAGAACGGGACCTCGGGTCCGGGGTCGAGGTCGACGCGCAGCTCGTCGGGGTGGTCGAGGTCGGAGCGGCGCACGGGCCAGGGGTTCCAGTCGATCACGCCGAGGTTCACGCCCCAGACGAGGTGGGCGGCGTCGTTGGGGACGAGCTCGCGGGCGGAGCGGCCGCTGGGGAAGGTGACGGTCGCGGTCTGGATCCACTCCGGCGCGGAGCTGGGGACGCGCTTCTGAAAGAACGGCTCGCCCTGCACGCCGTCGACCCAGCGCTTCATCACGGTGGGGCGCTCGCGCAGGTGGCGGACGACGGCCTGGGCGCACTCGAGGTAGTAGTTGACGAGGTCGAGCTTGGTCAGCCCGCGCTCGGGGAAGAAGGGCTTGGCGGGGCTGCTGACGCGCAGCTCGTGCCCGTCCACGTCCAGGACGACGTGCTCCTTCTCGGCGGCCATGGGTGAAAGGATGCCAGGCATGGTCATCCCGGACACGCTCCTGCTCGCGGTGTGCTCGCTCGGCCCCGAGATGCCGGCCGAGCGCGCGGTCGAGCGCTCGCCAAAGGGGTGCGCGCGGGTGGGATGGGTGAGCCCGAGGAGTGCCCGATCGAGGAGGGCCCGCCGACGGGGTTCGACGAGCGGATGCGCCGGGCGCGGGCGGTGGTGCTGGGCGCTGAGCGCCTGGACCGGGAGACGCTGACCGGGAGCGCGGTCTTCGAGATCGCCACGCGCGCGCGCCAGGCGGGGGTGCCGGCGTATGCGGTGACGGGCGCGAACGAGCTCGACGCGTTCGACGCGCGGATACTCGACCTGCAGCTGATCCTGGAGGCCCACACGCCGCGGGGGCTCGCGGCGGCCGGGACGAAGCTCGCGCGGCTGGCCTGACTACGCCGGCTCTGCGCCCGCGGACTCCTCGGCGAGCGAGCGCGCGACCTCGTACACCAGCCGCGTGGCGTCGGCGACGGTGGAGTAGTCGAGGTTCGCGGGGACGTCGCTGGGCAGGTGGTAGTTGGCGGGAGCCAGCCAGTCGGTCATCGAGACGAGCGTCGCGATCGGATAGCCGGCGCGCGAGGGGATCACGCTGTCGGTCGAGGCACGGGCGCGGTAGCCGCGGTGCAGCGGGATGCCGAGCGCGTCGGCGCGCGCGGCGAACAGGTCGCGCAGCCACGGCCCGGCGTACTCCTCCATGCGCACGGGACCCTCGGCCTCGAGCAGCACGAGATGGGGCGAGCCGACCGTGTCGAGGTTGACAAAGCGCGTGGTGGCCGGGTCGAGCTCGTGGCGATGGCCGGCGACGAACGCGCGGATGCCGTCCTGGAGGGTCTCCTCGGCGCCGCAGGAGACGAGCAGCACGCGCAGGCCGGGGATCGGACGTTCGCGCAGCAGCTCGGCGAGCGCCACCAGGGAGGCGGCGCCGGAGAGGTTGTCGTTGGCGCCCTGGACGGTTTCGCTGCGCCAGACGTCCGCCACGAGCGCGGTGCCGAGGAGACCGAGGACGAGCCCCTTGAGCGCGCCCACGCGCCTGAGCGCGCCCGGCGGGAAGAGCGAGCCGACGATCGTCGCGAGCGGACCGGCGAGCCCGAACCACCACTGCGGGAGCGGGGTTTTGAAACGCTCGAGAATGTGCGGCGCGCGTTCGTAGAGGGTCCGCTGGAGGGTCTGGTCGAACAGCATGCCGGTCTGGGGGGCATCGTGGTGGGCGATCACCACGAGTGTGCTCGGCGCTCGCTCCTCGCCGACGCGGGCGATCACGTTGACGGTGGTCCGGCGGCGGCGGACGAGGCGGCGCAGGATACGCGGGCCGTTGTGGGCCTCGTCGACGATCCCGGCGAACGTCGCGGCCGCGAGCAGCCCACCGGCCAGGCGCCGGCCGCGCAGGGAGAGCAGCGCCGCGAGCACCCCGGCGAGACCGAGGCCGGTGGCGGTCGGCGGGAAGGTGCCCCACGAGGGCTCGTCCTCCAGCTGGACCTCGACCCCGGCGACCGCGCCCAGGCGCTCGCGCAGCCACTCGGCGGCGGCGCGCTCCCCGGGGGAGCAGGGCGGGCGCTCGAGCGGGGCGAGCGTCTCGACGACCTCGCGCAGCGTCGCCTCGATCGCGGGCATCGCGGCGAGATCGGGAGTGGTGGGTCCGGCGGTCGGACTCATCGCACGTTCATGCGACGAGGACGGGAGAAGATCACGGTGGTGGGGCTCACAGGAAGCATTGTCCCTCACCACGATACGTGGGGACCTGCTCGACGATGCGATCCCCCGCGAGCAGGTGCAGCGAGGCGAAGCGCTCGCACAGCTCACCGGCCTTGGCGTGGCGCAGCCACACGCGATCGCCCACGGCGAGATCGTCGGCGGCGTTTCCAAGCAGCGGCGTCTGCACCTCCCCGGCGCCCTCCTGAGAGTCCAGGCGCAGCCCTGCGGGAAGGTAGGGCAGCGGCAGCCGCGCGGCGTCGGCGGACCCGGAGGCGAGATAGCCGCCGCCGAGCACGGTCGCCACGCCCGGGCCGGGACGGCGCACGACGGGCAGCGCGAACAGCGCGGCCGGCTGGGGTGTGAACGCGCGGTAGGAGTCGAACAGCGCCGGACCGTAGAGACCGGAGCCGGCGGTCAGCTCGGTGACGGCACGCTCGCGGGCGGTCAGGTGCAGGCTGCCGGTGCCACCGCCGTTGACGAACTCGAGCGGGGCCAGCTCACGCACGGCGGCGATGGCCCGGGCGCGGCGGGCGGCGAGCTCGCGGGCGGAACGCGACTGGATTGCGCGGATCGCGAGCGCGCGCAGGGGATGGCCGCGCGGGGCGTCGCCGAGCCCGGCGATGTGCGCCTCGTAGGACATGATCCCGACGAGCGCTAGCGTGTCGCGAGCGAGGATCGCGCGGGCGAGCGCGAGGGCCTGCGCGGGGGTGTGCACGGGCGAGCGCTTGGCGCCCACGATGATGCGTCCGCCGAGTACGCGGTAGCCGGCGTCGAGATCGATGCATACCCGAATCGGCGCCTCGGCGCCGGCACACGCGGCGTCGATCAGATCGAGCTGGGCGACGTCGTCGACCATCACCGTCACGCGGGCGCGCGGGAGCTCGGTTGCGAGCCGCGCCAGTTCGCGCAGGGCGGCGCGGTCGGCGGTGGGGTAGGCGACGACGATGTCCTCGAACTCCTGGCGCGCGAGCCAGATGGCCTCGGGGAGCGTGAACGCGAGCGTGCCCGCGAACCCGTCGCGGGCGAGCACGCGCGTCTGCAGCGAGCGGCAGCGGACGGACTTGCTGGCGAGGCGGATCGGGCGGTGGGCGGCCCGGCGTTCGAGGTCGCGGGCGTTGGCCCACATGGCATCGAGGTCGACGAGCGCGAAGGGCGGGTCGAGATCGGCCGTGGCCCGTTCGAGTCGCTGGAGATCCGGTTGGGGGTTTTTTTGGGGCGCCTCCGCGCGGGTTTGTGGGTCATCGAGCGGGCGGGAACGGGGCGTCCGGCCCCGCTCCGGCGCGTGGGGTTTGGACGCAGCGCTCACGGAGCGGCCACCGGCCCGAGCACGCGATCGGTGTAGTCGTTGGCGAAGCGGCCGTGAGGGTCCAGGCGCGCGCGGATGGACTGAAAGCGATCCCAATCGGGGTAACGCGCTGCAAGCGTGGCGGCGGTCTGGAAGTGGCGCTTGCCCCAGTGGGGGCGACCGCCGAGCTCGTCCATGATCTCCTCGACGGCGCGGAAGTAGGGCTCGTAGGCCATGTGCTCGTACATGTGCACCGCGACGAATCCCGACTCGCGCCCGGAGGCGGTGCTGAGGAGGGCGTCGTCGGCGGCGACCGTGCGGACCTCGATTGGGAAGGGGACGGCAAACCCGCGCTCGGCCACCAGCGCCATGATGCGACGGACGGCCTCGGGGGTGACGGCGCGCGGGAGCGCGTACTCCATCTCGGTGAAGCGCACCAGACGCGGACTGGCGAAGATGCGATCGGAGCGGTCCACGCGCGTGGAGGATCCCGCGAGGCGCGTGACGAGGCGATTGATCTGAGGGATGGCGCCGGGCATTCGCCGGCCGACGCGACAGAACAGGCCGAAGGCGTAGTTTGTGAGGAGGATGTCGTTGGCGTAGGCGTTTAGACGCCCGCGTGGGCGGGGCGGCTCGTCGGTGCGGTTGTTGGTGCGCGTGAGCGCGGTGTCGGCGTGCGGGAAGACGAAGAACTCGAAGTGGTCGTTGCTCAGCGCGAGCTCCTCGAAGCGCTCCAGGGTTTCGGCGAGCGGCCGGGGCGAGTCGTGCCCGCGCAGGGTGAACGCGGGCACGCAGCGCAACGTCACCTCGGCGATCGCCCCGAGCGCCCCGAGCGACACGCGCACGGCCCGAAACACCTCGGCGTCCTCCTCCGGCGCGCAGCGCAGGCGCGAGCCGTCGGCGAGCACGAGCGTGAGTTCGGCCACCTGCGCGGAGATGTTGCGCAGACCCGCGCCCGTGCCGTGGGTGGCGGTGGCGATCGCCCCGGCGACCGTCTGGGCGTCGACGTCGCCGAGGTTCTCCAGGGCGAGCCCGTGCTCGCCCAGGTGCGCCGAGAGTTCCCGGATGGTGATGCCGGCCTGAACGCGCACGAGCCCGGAGGAGCGGTCGAGGTCGAGTACGCGCGTGAGGCGATCGAGGCGCAGTTGCAGGCCGTCGGTGAGGGTGATGTCGCTGAAGGAGTGCCCCGAGCCGACCACCCTGACACGGCGCTCCTGCGCGCCGGCGCGCACGATCGCCGTGGAGATCTCCTCGATCGATCCGGGGATCGCGACGGCCGCGGGGCGGCAGCGCTGATCGCCGGCCCAGTTGCGCCACTCGCCGGTCGCGGTTCCGTGCCTGCTCACCGCTCGCGCCCTGGACGCACCTGTGCCTGCGTCGCCGTCCCGATCTCCCGTCGTAGAGGCGGGCGGGGCCGTCGCGGGACGGGTGTCGCTAGGCTCGCTCATCGGATGACCGAGCCCGAGCCTACTCCCAGTCGGGCGCCGCGTGCCACTCGCGCGCGGGCGTTGCCGACTCCGGGGGCGCGGCGGGCGACCGTGATCGGGGCGGGCTCGTTCGGGACGGCGCTGGCGGTGCTGCTCGCGCGCGGTGGATTGCGCACGACGCTGCAAGCGCGCACGGTCGAGCAGGCCGAGCTGCTCGCGCGCGAGCGCGAGAACCGGACCTACTTGCCGGGCGTGGAGCTGGGAGCGGGGCTGCGCGTGGAGCCCGCCTCGGCGGGGGTCGCGCGTGCCGACTACGTGTTTCTGGCCGTGCCCTCGCGCGGTCTGGGCGAGGTGATCGAGGCGCTCGGCGCGGGCGGTCTGGGCAAGCGCGCGGCGGTGGTGTCGGTCGCCAAGGGGCTCGTCCCGCCACGGGGAACACCGCCGACGAGCGTGTTGAGCGCGCGATTCGGGGCACAGCGCGTCGCCTGCCTGGGCGGTCCCGCGCACGCGCAGGAGATGGTGCACGCGGGCGCGGCGCTGGTCGCGGCGTCTGTCGATGAGGAGCTGGCGCGCGCGCTCGCGCAGATGTTCACGCGTGCGGGAGTCGTGTGCGAGCAGTCAAACGACCCCATCGGCGTCGAGCTCGCGGGCGCCGCAAAGAACGCCGCGGCGCTCGCGGCCGGCGCCACCGAGGCACAGGGGCTGAACGCGGCCGGGGCGGCCGCGGGACATATCTTCGCGGAGGTCTGGCGCTACGCCGAGGGCCTGGGGGCGCGTCCGGAGTCGATGATCGGCCTGGCCGGCGCCGGCGATCTGGTGGCCACGGCTCTCGCGCGCGAGAGCCGCAACCGGCGCGCGGGCGAGCTGTTGGCGGGGGGCGTGCCGGCGAGCGGAGATCCCGGATCGGATCGGGCAGGCGGTCGAGGCGCTTGAGTCCGTCCCGCTGCTCGGCCGGGCGCTCGAACACGCGGGTGTCGAGGCGCCGGTCACGAGCGCGCTGGGCCGGCTGATCTCAGGTGAGCTGCCGCTGGACGAGTGGGTCGCGCTGGTACGCGCGACCGTGCCACCGCCGGCGCTGTGGCGCAGACGCCCGCAGCCCGGCTTCTGGCGGCGCGTGTGGCGGCGTCTGAGCCGCCCGTCGACCTGAAAGGCTGTCTCAGCTGCCAGCCATCAGCGTGCTCACGACCGCCTCGTATACGCCCGCGCCGTGAGCGGCCTCGCAAACCCGCACGTTCTCATACCCAGCCATCGCCGTCGCGGATCGAGGGATCGCGCGCGACCGCGTTTGCGACCAGCCAGAACGTGCCGATGTGCCGCGCGCACGCCATGTCCTCGCGCGAATCCCCCACCGCGAACGTCTCCTCCCGCGCATAGCCGCGCGCGCGCATGTGCAGCGCGACGGCCGCCTCCTTCGAGGCTCCCGCCGGCAACAGGTGATAGCCGCGTACGTGATCGAGCTCGGCCAGCGCCGGCGAGCGACGACTGACCACGCCGTTGTCCACGAGGCGCAGGTTCTCGTGACCCTGCTCGACCAGCAGCGCATCGACCTCCTCGGCGTCAACCAGCCCGCGGAACGGGTGCGAGACTTCGCGCGCGACGTGCCACGGCTCGTGGTACTCGAGCCGGCCCACGTACCGTTCGAGCAGCAGACCCGGCGCACCTGTGCGCTCGATCTGCTCGGCGATGCTCAGCTCGCCCGGGACCATCGCGCCCGTGAGCCAGTGCTCCTCCCCTCCCTGCTGCCAGTCCGCGCCCAGCACGACGCACGCGCCGGCCTCGAAGATGAACGAGTCCTGTCCCAACAGGCGCGCGTCCTCGTGTACCTGCGCGCGACGACGGCCGGACATCAGCACGATCTCCACGCCCGCGCGCAGACAGGCCTGCACCGCGCGTACGCCGTCGAGCGACACCTGCCCCTCGCCGTCGTGCAGCAGCGACGCGCGCCATCCCAACAGCGTCCCGTCGAGGTCTACATAGACGCAGCGAATGCTCACGACGCCACACCCGCACCGGCAAAGGCCGGACGCTCGACCGCGGACTCCGGGATCTCGAGGCCCGCCAGCCGTCCTTCTGCCCGCGCCCGAGCGGCGATCGTCGCGAGCACGGTGCGCGCCATCGGCTCGAGCGCCGCGAGCGACTGATGGCGGTTGCGGTGCTCCTCCAGATCGACCTGGGCGATGCCCTCCAATCCGACCTCGTGCCAAACGTCGATCAGCATCCCGATCTCCACCCCATAGCCGGTCGCGAACGGGACGCGTTCGAGCAGCTCTCGCCGTGCCGCGACCTCGCCCGCGAGCGGCTGTCGCACGGCGGCCAGCTCGGGATAGAACAGCTCAAGCGCCGGCCGCGCTAGCAGACGATTGACGCGCCCGCCCCCCTCTGGCAGCGAAATGCCGCCGTGCTCGAACGGGCGCCGGTAGAAGGCCTTGACGAACGACACGCCGCGCTCACACACGAGTGGCCCGAGCAGGCCGCAGGCGAAGTGCGCGGAGAAGTCCTCCGTGTCGGCGTCCACAAAGCAGACCAGCTCGCCTGCGAGCACCGACAGCGCGCGATACATCGCATCGCCCTTGCCCAACACCGGACCTAGTTCGGGCGCCAGCTCCGCCTCCTGGTACACGATCGCCCCGGCGCCACGCGCGACCGTCGCGGTTGCGTCGGACGAACCGGCGTCGATCACGACGACCTCGTCGATCGCCCCCGCGGCGCGCAGTTCGCAGAGCGTGGCAACGATCGCGCCGACCGTTGCAGCGCATTCGCGCGCGGGCAGGCACACCGACACGCTCGCGGCGCGCTCGCGCGCGATCCTTTGCGCCGAATACAGCGAATGGTGGAAGGAGCGGGCTTTCGCCCACTGCTCGGCGGCGGAGACGGTCATCGCGCATCTACTATCGCAACCGTGGCCCGCGAAACACCGTCCCTCGCCCCCGCTCGAGCACGCGCGGCGGGCAAAGACCGCAAGATCGAGCCCTGGAGCGCGCTGCTTGACGAGGGCCGAGCGGACGAACGGCTCGTGCGCGAAGCACGCGAAGGGTCGAGCCAGGCACGGCTGGTGGAAATCCCCCGCACCCTGCATCCGGAAGTGCTGGAGGCCTTGGAACAACTCGGGATCGAGCGGCTGTACTCACACCAGGCGCAGGCGATCCAGGCGGCCACCGAAGGCCCGACGATCGTCACCACCGGGACGGCCTCGGGCAAGTCGATGTGCTTCAACCTGCCGACGCTTCACATTCTCTGCGAACAGACGCGTGCGCGGGCGCTGTATCTGTACCCGACCAAGGCGCTCGCCCAGGACCAGGCGCGCGCATTGAACACGTTCGGGCTCACACGGCGGGTGCGCCCGGCGATCTACGACGGCGACACACCGCGCGAGTCGCGCGCGGACATCCGTCGTAACGCCAACGTGGTGCTGACCAACCCCGACATGCTGCACGTCGGCATCCTCCCCAACCACGCCGCCTGGGCGGAGCTGTTCGCGAACCTGGCGGTGGTCGTGGTTGACGAGGCTCACGTCTACCGCGGGGTGTTCGGCTCGCACGTAGCCGGAGTCCTGCGCCGCTTGCGCCGCCTGGCCGCCGCGTACGGCACCGAGCCGATCTTCTTGCTGACCTCGGCGACGATCGCAAACCCGGTGCAACTCGCCGAGCGGTTGACGGGCTTGGAGGACGTCGCGCTGATCGACGAGGACGGTTCGCCCGCACCGGGACGGCGGATCGCGATGTGGAATCCGCCGCTGACCGACGCCGCCCTGGGCGCGCGCCGCTCGGCGCTGGGCGAGGCCGCCGAGCTGCTGGCGCGCCTCGTGCGCGAGGGCGCGCGCTCGATCTGCTTCATGAAGTCGCGCAAGGGCGTCGAGCTGCTCAGCCGACTGGTCAAGCAGGACCTCGAAGCCAGCGGGCAGGCTGAATTAGCGGGACTGATCGAGCCCTACCGCGCCGGCTACACCCCCCAGCAGCGTCGCGCACTGGAGCAGAGGTTGACGCGCGGCGAGCTGCGGGCGGTCATCACCACCGACGCGCTGGAGCTCGGCATCGACATCGGCGAACTCGACGCCGCAGTCGTCGTCACCTTCCCCGGCACCGTCGCCTCGCTGCGCCAGATGTGGGGGCGCGCGGGACGACGCGGGCGCGGCCTGGCCGTGTATGTCGCGGGCGAGGACGCCCTGGACCAGTTCTTCTGCCGCCACCCCGACGAGTTCCTCGACCGGCCGGTCGAGGCCGCGATCCTCGACCACGAGAGCCCGCTGATCTTCGCCGCGCACCTGCTGTGCGCCGCGCACGAGGGGCCGATCGACCCCGGCGACGTCGAGTTCTTCGGTCCGCGGCTGCAGGCGCAGGCCGAGCTGCTGGTCAGCGCCGGGCGCCTGCGCGCGCGTGCCGCGCGGCGCGGCGGGGACGGCAGCGAGGCGATCGGACACCAGACTTACGTGCTGCGCAACCCCGGCTCCTATCCGGCGGCGGAGGTGTCGCTACGCTCGGCCTCACCAGACACTTTTGACATCGTCGACGTCTCTTCGGGCGAGCTGCTCGGCCAGACCGAGGCCGCGCGCGCCCATTCGACCGTGCATAGCGGCGCGATCTACCTGCACCAGGGGCGCTCCTACGAGGTCCGCGACCTCGACCTGGAGCACCGGCGCGCGCTCGTCGCGCCCTTCGATGGCGACTGGTACACCCAGCCAAAGCGCGAGACGATGACTCAAATCGAGCGGCTGCTCGACCGCCGCGACGCGCTCGGGATCTCGCTCAGCTTCGGTGAGGTGTCGGTCACCGAGACCGTGCTCGCCTACCAGCGCCGCCGCCTGTCCGACCATGCGCAGATCGATCTCGTCGCGCTCGACCTCCCCGAAACGAGCTTCTCTACGCAGGCGCTGTGGTTCGAGCTCGACGCCGCGCAGCTAACCGATGCGCCCGCGAGAACCGCGCACTCCGACGCAAACACGGACGCCGGGTCGGTCGTGGTCGGGGCGCTCGATGCGATCGTCCCACTGGAGTCCCTGCTGGGCGCGCTGCACGCGACCGAGCACGCCCAGATCGCGGTGCTGCCGCTGATCGCGATGTGCGACCGCTGGGACATCGGCGGACTGTCCACCAACCTGCACCCCCAGACCGGTGCTCCGACGATCTTCATCTATGACGGGCACCCTGGCGGCATCGGCATCACGCGCACCGCGTTTGCACGCTTCGAGGAGCTGTGCTCAGACGCGCACCGGCTGATCGCCGGCTGTGGCTGTGCCGACGGATGCCCTTCCTGCGTACAGTCCCCGAAGTGCGGCAACCTCAACGAACCGCTCTCCAAGGCCGGTGCCCGGCTGCTGTTGGAGCGAATGCTCGCCGCCGACGCGCGCCCGGCGGTGGGAACGCCACTCTGATCGGGATGCGACGGTGGGACGCCGCTCTGATCGGGATGCTGCGCTGTTGACTACATGACAATGCTCGTATTCGTGAAAAAGGCGGCCCTCGCCGGGGCCGTGGTCTGCGTCGCCCTGGCCGCGAGCGCGGTCGCCGCACAGGCGCCGCCGAGCCAATCGATCGTCGGCGACGGTCCCGGTGGACGCACCGCGCTGACGAACTGGACGCTGCGCCGCGATCCCTCCGATCGCGGGATCGCGCGCGGCTGGCAGCGCGGCGGCTTTGGCGGCACGAGCGTGAGCGTCCCCAACGTCATCGACCCGACGCGCTACGCCGGCGCCTCGGCGCAGGCCAACTACGAAGGCTCGGTCGCGTGGTATCGGACGACGTTCACGGCCTCCGCCCCGGGGACCTATGCGCTGAGCTTTCAATCGGCCAACTTCGCCGCACAGGTGTGGGTGGACGGGCACGCGCTGGTCTCTCATCGCGGCTCCTATCTGCCGTTCGAAGCTCGCGCCGGGCTCACCGCGGGCAGGCATACCGTGATCGTGCGCGTGGACTGGCGCGATCCCGCGGCGCAGTCGCGCATCGGCTTTCACCGCACCTGGTTTAACTGGGGTGGGCTCGACGGCGAGGTCAGCGTGCGTGCGATCGGCGCGAGCGAGCTGTCGAATCCGACGATCCAAACGACGCTCTCCCCCGCCGCGGTGGTCTGCGTTCGCGCCCCCTGCCCGAACATCCCGGCCGTCCAGACCGCGACGGTGCGCGTCAGCGTGCAGGTGCGCAACGACGGCGCCTCGGGGCGCGCGATCCTACCCACGGGCTCGCTCGTGCACGGCTCGCAGACGATCCCGTTGAGTTTCCCCGAACAGCGTCTCGCCCACGGCCAGAGCGCGACGGTGAGCACGAGCGTGGACGTGCCCGAACCGGCGCTGTGGTCGCCTACGAGCCCGAACCTGTATCAGCTGACGCTGGCGGTCGGGCAGGAGTCGAGCTATTCCGCGCGCGTCGGCCTGCGCCAGCTCACTTGGAACGGAGGGCGCGTGTTCCTGAACGGGCAGCCTCTGCGGGTGCACGGCGCGACACTCCAGGAGGACGCGCTGGGCCATGGCGATGCGCTTACCCCGGGCGATCAGAACACGCTCGTCGCCGAGCTGCGGGCGATCGGCGCCAACGCGGTGCGCGCTCAGCATCCGCTTGACCCGGCGCTGCTGGAACGGCTAGACGCGGCCGGAATCCTCGTGTGGCAGGGCGTCGGTCCGGTCGAAGGGGCGGGCAACTGGTACTCGAACACGCCCGGACTGCTCGCGCAGGCCGAGGGCCAGGTGCGCACAGCGGCGATCGCCGACCAGTTGCACCCTTCGATCTTCGCCTGGAATCTCGTCGACGAGGTCGCCGAGAACGGGCGCGACGGCGCCGAGGTCTCCTACGTGCAGTCGCTCACGCGCTGGCTGCACGCTTATGACCCGACGCGGATGGTCGCGGTGGACGTATGGGGCGATCACCCGCCGAGCAGTCCGGGCGCGCTGTATCGGGGCGTAGACGCGATCGCCGAGACCGACTATTCGGGCTGGTATGACCACCCCCACAACTCTCCGGCCGCGGTCGGCGCCGAAATCTCACGCCGTTTGGGGGCGATGCGGCGCACGTTCGCCGGGCGGGTGCTCGTGATCAGCGAGTTCGGAGCCGAATCCAACGGTCTGAACCCTCCCGGCAGCCCCGGCAGCTACTCGTTCCAGTCCTCGCTGCTGGCTCGCCACATCCGCTCCTACGCGGCCGATGCGCAGCTCAGCGGCATGTTCGTGTATCTGCTGCGCGACTACCCGCTCGTCCCCACCTTCCAGGGCGGATCGATCCACGGAGTGCTACCGCGGCTGCGACTGATCGAAGGGCTCAACCAGAAGGGGCTGTTTACCTATGGTGGACGACCCAAGCCGGCGGTCGGAGTGATCGCGCGGTCCTACCGCGCGCTGGGCTCGGGATAGGACCGCGGCCTCCACGAGGCACGGTCGCCGTGCCAACCTCTCCACGGGAGCGCTGGGAGGCCGAGACGCCTGTGCGAAGATCCCGGCCGTGCGCGTCCTGATCACCGGCCACCACGGCTACATCGGGTCGGTGCTCGTGCCACTGCTGCTCGACGCCGGCCACGACGTCACGGGTCTTGACAGCTTTCTCTATGAGGGGTGCGATTTCGGTGAGGACGATGCGCCGGCCGTGCCGGTCATCCGCAAGGACGTCCGCGACGTGACGGCGCACGAGCTGGACGGGTTCGACGCCGTCCTACACCTGGCCGCGCTCTCGAACGACCCGATCGGAGACCTGAACCCCGAGTGCACCTACGCCGTTAACCATCGCGCATCCGTCGCATTGGCGCGCGCGGCCAAGCAGGCAGGCGTGGAGCGCTTTCTGTTCTCCTCCTCGTGCAGCCTCTACGGCGCCGCAGGTCGAGACTGGGTCACGGAGACCGCGGAGTTCAATCCGGTTACGCCTTACGGTGAGTCGAAGGTCCTCGCCGAGCGCGACATCGGCCTGCTCGCCGACGAGGAGTTCAGCCCGACGTTCCTGCGCAACGCGACCGCGCACGGCCTCTCGCCCCGCCACCGCGGCGACCTGGTCGTGAACAACTTGACTGCCTTCGCCTACGCCACCGGCGAGGTGTTGCTGCAGAGTGACGGCACTCCGTGGCGACCGCTGGTGCACATCGAGGACATCGCGCGCGCCTTCCTCGGCCTGTTGGAAGCCCCGCGCGAGCGGGTGCACGGCGAGGCGTTTAACATCGGCGCCGACGAGGAGAACTACCAGATTGCAGACGTCGCCCGGATCGTCGAGGCGCTCGTGCCAGGCTCGCGGATCGCGTTCGCCCCGGGGGCCGGACCGGACAAGCGCAGTTACCGCGTGAGCTTCGCCAAGTTCGAGGAGGCGTTCCCCGAACTACATCCCCGCTGGACGGTCCGCGCCAGCGCCGAGCAGATGCTCGCGGCTTACCGCGAGCACGAGCTGCGCATCGAGGACTTCACCGGGTCACGGTTCATGCGCGTCGCTCGTCTGCGAGAGCTTGAGGGCGCGGGACGGCTGGACGAGGCGCTGCGCTGGCGAGACCCCGACTCCCTCGCCGTGACCTGATCGTCTGCACACGCCGTCTCAGCCGGCGCGGGCGGGCAGGGAACCGAGTCGCGGCAGCTGTGAGGCGTACCACTCGAACGTTGCCTGCAACCCTCGCCGCAGGTCCCATTCGGGCGTCCAGCCGAGCTGCTCGGAGATCGCGCGGCAGTCCAGCCACTGGCGCTCGATCTCGCCGTGCGGAGTCCCGTCGCCGTGCACGTCGGGATCGAGTTCCAGTCCGGAGATCTCGACGAGCCGCGTGACGAGATCAAGGACGCTTACGGGCCGCCCGATGCTCGCGTTCCATGCACGACCGCGCAGCTCCGCGCGATCGAGTGAGCCGGCCACCGCCAGGTAGGCGGTGACCGCGTCCTCGGCGTACAGGAAATCGCGCTCCATCAGGCCACTGGAGCGGATCACCGGCCGCTTGCCCCGAAGCAGCGCGCGGATGGTGCCGGGGATCAGGCGTGAGAAGTTGAAGTCGCCGCCACCGAACACGTTGCCAAAGCGCGTCACCGCGACCGGCAAGCCGAACGTGTGCGCGTAGGAGCGGGCGATTATGTCGGCGCCGGCCTTTGAGGCGTCGTAGGGGTAGCGAGGCTGCAGCGCGTGGTCCTCGCGATAGGGAAGGTCCTCATGGATTCCGTATGCCTTGTCCGTGGAGGCGACCACGATCCGCGCGGGCGGCTCGCTCGCGACACGGCAGGCCTCGAGCAGATTCCAGGTGCCGCGGACGTTGACCTCAAAGGTGCTCAGCGGCGAACTCGCCGCCGATCCTACGATCGCGCTCGCGGCGAGATGGAACACGGCCTGCACCCCGTGATCCTCGATCGCGGCATGAAGCGAAGCATGGTCGAGGAGATCGGCGGCCACCGCCGTGCAGCGCTCGTGCAGCCCGCGCAGCACGAACCGTGAGGGTTCGGCCGGCGGTCGGTCGAGGACGAGCACCTGCGCGCCCTCGTCCAGCAGCCGCTCGGCCACCCACGAGCCGATGAAGCCCTGGGCGCCCGTGAACAGTACGCGCGTGCCCGCCCAGGCACTCACGGCCCCCTCACCGGACGCCTTCTACGATCCGGCGGCGTATCTCGCGCGCTCCCCGATCTCGCCGCCGACTGCGCCTAGGCTCGGTTACCACGCGCGATCCGGCGCAGGTCGATGGTTTCGTCGTAGAGCTTCGCGTCGACGCCCTCCTCCAGCGCGATCTCGCGCAGAGGCCGCCCCGAGGCGGTCGCCTTCTGGACGATCACCGTGCCCTTGTCGTAGCCGATCGCTCCGTTGAGCGCCGTGGCGACAGCGAGCGTCGCTTCGGCGGAGGCCTTCGCGCCGGCCTTGTTGGCCTGGATGCCGTCGACGCACTTCTCGGCGAACACGCGTGAGGTCGCGGAGAGCAGTCGCAGCGATTCGAGCAGGTTGCGAGCGATCAGCGGGATGCGCACGTTGAGCTCGAACTGTCCCTGCATGCCGCCGATCGTGATCGCGGTGTCGTTGCCGATCACCTGCGCGGACACCTGCAGGACGACCTCGGGGATCACCGGGTTGACCTTGCCGGGCATGATCGATGAGCCCTTCTGCAGCTCCGGTAGGAGCAGCTCGCCGATGCCCGCGCGCGGACCTGAGCCCATCAACGCGAGGTCGCCGGCGATCTTCGTGAGCGATACCGCGATGACCTTAAGCGCACCCGAGAGCTCGACGAGCGCGTCGCGATTCCCCTGCGCCTCGAACGGGTCAAGTGGCGCGGCGATCTGTTTGAGGCCAGACTCCTTCTTCAAGCGCGCGCGGACCTTTTCGGCAAATTTCGCATGCGTGTTCAATCCCGTGCCGGTGGCCGTGCCGCCGAGCGGGATCTGCCCGACGTGCACGAGCGCCGACTGCACGCGCTCCTGCGCGAGCGCGAGCTGCGCGGCGTAGCCGGCGAACTCCTGCCCGAGCGTCACCGGGACCGCGTCCATCAGGTGTGTGCGCCCCGACTTGACGACGTTCTGGAAGGTTTTCGCCTTTTTCGCGAGCGAGCGCTCGAGCTGTTTGAGTGCCGGCAACAGCTCATTCTGCGCCACGTCGAGCGCGGCGAGATGCACGGCCGAGGGAAACACGTCGTTGGAGGACTGCCCCATGTTGACGTGATCGTTGGCGTGCGTGCCCTCGCCGGCGAGTTTGGCGATGACCTCGTTGGCGTTCGTGTTCGTAGAGGTGCCCGAGCCCGTCTGAAAGACGTCGATCGGGAACTGCGAGTCGTGCTTGCCGGCGGCGATCTCGGCGGCGGCTTTCTCGATCTGCTTGGCGCTCTTTTTCGAGAGCAGGCCCAGCTCGCCGTTGACCGCGGCGGCGGCGCCCTTCAGGCGCGCCAGCCAGTGAACCACGGGCAGGGGTACGGTCTCTCCCGAGATCGGGAAGTTCTCTACGGCCTTGGCGGTCTCCCCGCCCCAGAGCTGCTTGTCCGGCATGTGGATCTCCTTTGGGTCGAGCAGGAACCCTATCCGCAGAACGCCACCAGCTCGCGTGCGAGTCCCACGGGGTCGTCGTAGGCCATCAGAAAGCCGGTGCTCGGCAGCACCCGCAATTGCGCGTTCGGCAGCAGTGCCAGCGCCGCCTCGGCCGTGACGACCGGGTGCAGGCGATCCTGATCGGCCCACAGCAGCAGCACGGGCATGTCCAGACGCGGATACAGCTCCAGTAGCTCGGCGCGCGCGCCGGTCGGCCAGGCGCGCGCGCACTTCGCCCATGAGCGGGCCAGAGCGGCGTTGCCGGGGGCGTCAGCGAAGGCGTGCCTGAGCAGGTCGCGCGCCGCCGGGTTGCGGCGCACCGATAGGCGCGACCCGTGCTCGGGACTGAAGACGGTACGCATGCCGTAACCGGCCACGCGATCGAGACCGGGGATCGCGCCGGCCATCGCCGCGGCCCGCCAGGCCACGCGCACCCGCGCACGCTCGGGCGCGAAGTGCAGGCGGTTGGGCATCAGCACCAGCCGTCGCGGTTTGATGCGGTTGCTCGCCACCGCCTGCAACACGACCTCGGCGCCGGCACCGTGACCGCCGATCAGCGGACTGGGGCCGAGCACATCGGCGACGAAGCCGCCGAGGACCTCGGCGAACCAGTCCAGGGTGTAGGGGTGGTCGGGGCTGTCCTCGGAGTCGCCGTGCAGTGGCAGGTCCGGCAGCACCACGCGGAAGTGGGCCGCGAGCTGCTCGACCGAGGGCTCCCACTCCTTGTGCGAGAGCATCCCCGAGTGGATCAACGCCAACGGTGGCCCCGCGCCCCGCTCGCGATAGGCGACGCGGGTCCCGTCCGGATGGTGATAGAGCCGCAGCCGCATGTCCCGATTGATCGTAAGGGTCAGCCCCGTATGTTCGCCCGGACAGACAGATACCCCGATCGCGAGGAGCCCACACGCCCGCGTCGACCAACGCCGGCGCTCGCGAGCGACCGTGCGTCGCCCTTTTGCGTCGTCCTTTATGGCGTGGTTCCTGCGCCTGCAACGCGCGTGACGGTCTGCATACACCGTTGCGGGGGTTGCGATGAGAGCAATCAAAGCTCACCATTCCTTGTGTAATGAGCGCAATCCGCACAAATGCCGCGGCCGCGATGCTGGGGGTCAGCCCGAACACGCTGCGTGGATGGGAGCGACGCTTCGGCTACCCGATGCCCCGCCGCACCGAGGGCGGGCACCGCCAGTTCGAGCTGACGGAGATCGAGGCGCTACGCCAGGCGTTCGCCGAGACCCACGACATCGCCTCGGCCGTGTCGGTGGCGCGCGAGCGCGGCGAGGGACCGTCCTCCCCCGCCCGCCTGCGGGCCGCGCTGGAGGCGTTCGCACCCGACGCCGCCGATCGCCTGCTGGAGGAGAGCCTTGCGGTGCGATCGGTCGAACGGACCGTCGAGTCGGTGTTGCTGGCGGCGCTTCAGACGCTCGGGGAGGATTCGGCCGAGCGCGCCTTTGCGCTGCGCTACACCACCGGCTGGCTGGCCGCCGCCACGCGCGTGGCGCCGCCGGCCTCGCGCGAGGAGGGCGCCCTCATCTTCGACGGCTCGCGCCCCGGCGATCTCGATGCCCCGTATGTTCAGGCGCTTGAGCTGTTCCTACGCCGAGGCGGCCTGCGCGTATTGACGCTGCCCGTCGAGCTTGAGCCAGAGCGCGTCGGCGCCGCGTTGCGCGCGCTGCGCCCGGGAGCGATCGTGCTCGCCGGATCGGGTACTTCGGCGGACGTTCTGGGCCGGCTCGTGTACGCATCCCGTCAGGCCGAGCCCGGCGTGGACGTGTTCGACTACCGCTCCGCGCTGCCGGAGACCGGAGCTTCGACAGTCAAGCGCATCGGTCCCGGCCCTATCGCGGCGGCCGAGCAACTGCGTGAGCGACTCACCGGCGTGGTGCTGAGACACCCCGCCGTCGCCGCTTCCTGAGCGCCACATGCCGAGATCGCAGCCGCGGCGAGTGACCGCAGGCGGTGGTGACGTAGACAGTCGAAGTCGCCGATACCGAGCCAACCTAGAATGGACGGCCCGATGACGGCCGACCCCAAAGATCCCCTGATCCCGGCGCGCGAGGTCGATCCCAAGCAGGATCTGCCCGCGATGGAGCTCGCGGTGCTGGAGCGCTGGCGTGAGCGCGACGTGTTCGCGCAGTCGCTGCGCTCGCGCGAGGGCGCGGAGCGGTGGGTCTTCTACGAGGGTCCCCCTACCGCGAACGGGCCACCGGGCTCCCATCACGTGCTCTCGCGCGTGTTCAAGGACGTCTACCCGCGCTATCACACGATGCGCGGCCGGCTGGTGGAGCGCAAGGGCGGCTGGGACTGCCACGGGCTGCCGGTGGAGATCGCGGTCGAACAGCAGTTGGGGATCGACCACAAGTCGGAAATCGAGGAGTACGGCATCGCCGAGTTCAACGCCAAGTGTCGGGAGTCGGTGTTTGCATTCCTGGAAGATTGGAACCGTCTGACCGAGCGGATCGGCTTCTGGATCGACCTCGACGACGCTTACCGGACGCTGGATGAGTCCTACATCGAGTCTGTGTGGTGGGCACTCGCGGAGATCGACCGTCGAGGGCTGCTGTATGAGGGCCACAAGGTCGTGCCCTACTGCCCACGTTGCGAGACGACGCTCTCCTCGCACGAGGTCGCGCTCGGCTACAAGGACGTCGTCGACCCCAGCGTCTTCCTCAAGCTGACGGTGCTCGGCGGCGAGGACAAGCTGCTCGTATGGACAACCACGCCCTGGACACTGCCGGGCAACGTGGCGGTGGCGGTTTCCCCGACCGCCACCTATGTACGGGCGCGGATCGGGGAGGAGACGTTCGTGTTGGCCGAGCCTCGTGTTCTCGCCGTGCTCGGAGAGACAGCGACGATCCTGGAGCGGTTCTCGGGCGCGGAGCTAGCCGAGCGCTATGGCAATTACCAGGGCCACATCTTCACCCTCAGCGATCGCGGCTCCGGGGGTAAGCCGATCCTCGTCGACGAGTTCGTGACGACCGAGGACGGCACCGGGATCGTCCATCTCGCACCGGCGTTTGGCGAAGACGATTTCCGGGTGGCCGCCGAACACGGCGTCTTCGGTCCAGACGTACCAGGGGGCGTCTACAACCCTGTAAATCCAGACGGCACTTACGACCGCCGGGTGCACAGCCACGATGGCACGCGCGCTTACGAGGGGAGGTTCGTCAAGGACGACAAGTTGGCGGGCGAGCTGATCGAAGACTTGGACAGCGCCGGACTGCTTCTGCGCAGCGCCGACTACGAGCACTCCTACCCGCACTGCTGGCGCTGCGGGACGCCGCTGATTTATTACGCGAAGAAATCCTGGTACATCCGCACGACGGCTGTGCGCGAGCAGTTGCTCAAGGCCAACGAGACGGTCTCCTGGTATCCCCCCCGCGTCAAGCACGGCCGCTTCGGGGAGTGGCTGAAGGGCAACGTCGATTGGGCGCTTTCGCGCGAGCGCTACTGGGGCACGCCGCTGCCGGTGTGGCGCTGCGGGTCAGGGCACACGCACACGATCGGCTCGTTCGCCGAGCTGGAGCGGCTGTCCGAGAAGACGCTGACCGATCACCACCGTCCGTATGTGGACGAGGTCACGTTCCCCTGCCCGCACGGCGAGGGCGAGACGGCGGTATGCGGCAAGCAGATGCGTCGCGTGCAGGAGGTGATCGACGTGTGGTTTGACTCGGGCGCGATGCCCTTCGCCCAGCACCACAGCCCGTTCGAGCACGAGCGGGAGTTCGCGCAAAGCTACCCGGCGGACTTCATTTGCGAGGCGCAGGATCAGACGCGCGGCTGGTTCTATTCGCTGCTGGCAGTCGCAACGCTGCTGGAACGCGATGCGCCTTACCGCAACGTCGTGTGCCTCGGTCTGATCCTCGACTCAGACGGACAGAAGATGTCAAAGTCGAAGGGCAACACGGTCGAGCCGTGGCAGGTGCTCGACGCCTACGGCGCGGACGCGTTCAGGTGGTACTTCTTTACCTCGCGCCAGCCCTGGGACGGGTATCGGTTCTCGCAGGAGGCGATCGGCGAGGGCGTGCGCCTGTTCTTGAAGCAGCTGTGGAGCACCTATTACTTCTACGTGCTCTACGCACGCGCGGGCGTACAGACGCTGTCCGGGCAACGGCAGGACGGAGCGGGCGCGACCGGTCCGGATGGCGACCTCGATCGTTGGGCGCGCTCGCGCACGGCGGCGACTGCGGAATTGGTGGCGCAGCGGCTGGACGCTTATGACGTGACGAGCGCGGGCCGCGCGATCGGCGACCTCGTGGACGAGCTGTCCAACTGGTACGTGCGCCGCTCCAGGAGGCGGTTTTGGGACGGCGAGCGGGCGGCTTTTGCGACGCTGCGCGAGTGCCTGCTGACGATCGTCAAGCTGCTGGCGCCACTATGCCCGTTCGTGGCGGACGAGATCTACGACAACCTCGACGGGACGCTCGCGAGCGTGCACCTGTGCGACTTCCCGATCGGTAGCGCGCTTGGGGCGCGCGACCCTGAGCTGGAGGAGGCGATGGCGCTCGCGCGCGAGACTGTGAGGCTGGGGTTGGGCGCGCGCGGCAAGGCCAAGTTGAAGGTGCGCCAACCGCTGAGCGAGGCGGTCGTGGTGGCGGACGGCCGCGAGCGTGCGGCGATCGAACGGCTGACGGAGATCGTGCGCGAGGAGCTGAACGTCAGGCGGGTCCGGTTCGTGGCCGCGGCGGAGGAGCTGAGCGAGTATGAGGTCAAGGCCAACTACCGCACGCTGGGACCGTTGTTCGGCAAGGACATGCCCGGGGCCGCAGAGGCGATCGCGGCGCTCGACCCCGCGCGGGTGGCGGCGGCGCTGCGCGAGGGCGAGGGCGAGGTCGGGATCGCGGTTAACGGACGCGAGCACACACTGTCGGCGGAGGACGTGATCCTGACGTTGAAGGCGCCGGAGGGTTATTCGGTCGAGCGTGAGGGCGCGCACGCGGTGGCGCTCGATCTGGCGCTGGACGATGACCTGCGCCGCGAGGGCCACGCACGCGAGATCGTGCACGCGGTACAGAACGCACGCAAGACCGCCGGCCTGCAGATCGAGGATCGGATCGAGTTGGGGCTGACGGGTGCCCCGGCCGTAGTCGAGGCCGCGGCCTCACACCGCGATTACATCGCGGGTGAGACATTGGCGCTCGCGCTGGACGTCGGCGACGGGGCGACCTCGCCCTCGGCCGGGTCCGAGCACTACCGCGAGCAGACCGAGGTGGACGGGCTGGAACTCACGATCGCGCTACGCCGGGCAAGCGACGCTTAGAGGAAGTCGCCGCGAGTCCCGTGCTCAGGCCAGGACGGGCTCAAGCTCCTGCTCCAGCTTCTTCTTAGGGTAGGCCCCGACGACGGTCTTGACGGGGGCGCCGCCCTTGAAGAGGATCAGCGTGGGGATCGAGAGGACCTGGTACTGGGCTGCGGTCTGCTGGTTCTCGTCGACGTTGAGCTTGACTATGCGCAGGTCCGGACGCTCGGAGGCGATCTCCTCGAGCACAGGCGCGACGACGCGGCAGGGACCGCACCAGGGCGCCCAGAAGTCGACCAGCACAGGCGTGTCGGCCTCGATGACCTCGGCGGTGAAGTTGTTGTCGGTGACTTCGCTGAGGGTGCCTGCCATGGTGTCTCCTTGAGGATCGCGGTGTGATGCGGGATGGGAAAGGTTTCTCCCATCACTATACAAAGTGAAGCAAGGGTTGCCGAGTCGACTCTGCGCGGGGTCGACGGGCGGCTCAGTTGACCGTGACGGTCCACCCTTCGGAGTGGCGAACGATCGGCGCGTGAATCCCGGTGAGCGTGGTGAAGAGGTGCGGGGAGACGTAGACCTCGATCAGGGCGGCGATGACGAGGATCGGGACGGCGATGGCGACGGTGACGAAGGTGGCGGCGAGCAGTTGCTCCCACTCGCCGCGGCGACTGGCGATGATCCACGCGGCCAGGGGCAGGAACAGGGCGACGAGCTCGGGGATTGCGTGCGGGAGCACGCCGAGCAGCAGCAGCGCCGGGGAGACTCCCAGGAAGTGGGCGACGCCGGCAAGAGTGTGGCCGAGCGTGTAGGCCTGGATCGAGAGGGAGAAGGCGGTGGCGCAGACGACGAAGGCGATCGCGATGCGTCCGCCGTGGGCGTGGACCCAACGCGAGAGGCCGCTGCGCGAGGAGGCTTGCAGCGGCAGGGAGCTGCCGGCGATGAAGCCGGCGACGCACGCCATCGCGTGCAGGGCCAGTACGAGCATGTTGTGCTCGAGCACTCGCGCCACGTCGGCGCCGTCGCCGACGGCGAAGGGCGGCTGTAGCGTTACGACCTGGACGTAGTGGGGAGAGAGGGCCGCGACGAGGAGCACGGCGGCGAGCAGGCCGGCGGCGGCGAGCGCGGAGCCCGCGAACCAGCGGCCGAGGACCGGGCCGGGGTCGCGCTGCCAGGCGCGCAGGGTCGAGCGCGTGTGGCGCACCCCGTGGGCGAAGGCGTAGGCCGAGGCGTCCATCCCCAGAGCATCGACCACGGCGCCGGTCAGCTGAAGCGCAGCAGGGGCACGAGCCACATCGCCTCGGCGGCGATACGCCAGGACATCTTCGACTGGCCCTGGGTGCGATCCCGGAAGACGATCGGGACCTCGACGACGCGAAATCCGGCCTGGACGGTGCGGTAGGTGAGCTCGACCTGGAAGGCGTAACCCTGGGAGCGGACGGAGTCGAAGTGGATCGCTTCGAGGACCTCTCGGCGAAAGCACTTGAAGCCGCCGGTCAAGTCGCGCACGCGCAGGCCGAGGACGAGACGCGCGTAGGTGGAGCCGCCCTCGGAGATGAAGCGGCGCAAGAGGCCCCAGTCGGTGACGCCGCCGCCGGGGATGTAGCGCGAGCCGAGCGCGAGGTCGGCGCCGGAGCGCACCGCCTCAAGCAGCCGGGCGAGGTCGGCGGGGTCGTGAGAGAAGTCGCAGTCCATCTCGAATACGTAGGCGGCGCCGTGGTCGAGCGCGTGGCGAAAGCCGGCGAGGTAGGCGGGGCCGATGCCGTTCTTCTCGCTGCGATGCAGGACCTGCACCCAGTCATGCCGCGCGGCAAAGCGGTCGGCGATCTCACCGGTGCCGTCGGGCGAACCGTCGTCGACGACGAGGATGCGAAACCCCTCCGGGGAGGCCCCGGCTAGCACCTCGCCGGCGGCGGTGAGCATCGCGGCGATGTTGGGGGCCTCGTTGTAGGTCGGGAGAATCAGCCAGGGAAGGCCAGGCGGATCGCTGTTGGGCGCGGGCGGGGACATGGGGTCGGCGTACCCTACGGGTTAGCGTCACGGGAAGCGGCCGGTCGAGGAGACCGCCGGGCACGTACCCTGGAGGCGATGGAGCTGCCGAACGGGAAGATCGCTGACGCGCTGGAAGAGTTGGGTGACCTGTACGAGCTTGACGGGGCGATCGTGCATCGGGTGCTGGCCTACCGGACGGCTGCGAAGACGGTCCGTGAAGCGACGGTGTCGGTGGGGGCGCTTGCGCGTGAAGGGCGCGCGGTGGCGCTGAAGGGGATCGGCGAGACGCTGCAGGAGAAGATCCGGGCGCTGTGTGAGACGGGGAGCATTCCGGCGGCGGAGAAGCTGAAGGCGAAGTTCCCGCCGGGGCTCGTGGAGATCACGCGGCTACCGGGGATCGGCGCGAAGCGAGCGCGGTTGCTGCATTCGGCGCTTGGGATCGACTCGCCACAGGCGCTGCGGGAGGCGGCGGTATCCCAGCGCGTGCGCGAGGTGAAAGGTTTGGGGGCGAAGTTCGAGGAAGGGGTGTTGGAGGCGCTCGACCGAGCGGCCGAGAACCCGGATGAGGGCGGTCGGCGGGCAAGGCTGCTGTTGCCGCAGGCGCTCGAGCTGGGTGAGTCTTTGGCGCGGGGGTTGCAGGAGGGGAAGGCCGGCGAGGGCGCGATCGTGATGGTGGCGGGATCGGCGCGCAGGATGGCGGACAGCGTGAAGGACGTTGACCTGATCGCGGTTACGAAACGGCCGGTGGCGCTGGCGAAGCGGTTGGCGAAGCTGGATGAGATCGAGAGCGTGTCCTCGGCGAGCGCGGTCGGGGCGAGGGGTCGCGCGCACGTGGGCGTGAGTGTGGATCTGCGGATCGGCAAGCCGCGGGAGCTGGGGAACCTGTTGCAGCACTTCACGGGCTCGGGCCGCCATAACGCGGCACTGCGGGAGCTGGCCGTCAGGAAGGGTTTGCATGTGTCCGAGCACGGCGTGCTGAGCGACGCGGACGGACGGACGCGCACGTATGCGAGCGAGCGCGAGGTGTATGAGGCGGTGGGGATGGCGTATGTCGAGCCGGAGTTGCGCGAGGATCGCGGCGAGCTTCAGGCGGCGATGGGCGGCGGCGAGGGCCTGCCGCGGCTGATCGAGCAAGAGGACATCAGGGGAGATCTGCACTGCCATACGATCGCCTCGGACGGGCACAACACGATCGCCGAGATGGCGGCGGGCGCGCGAGATCTCGGGTATGAGTACGTGGCGATCACCGACCATTCAGCGAGCCACGGGTTCGGCAATGACGTCTCGCCGGATGAGCTCAGGCGTCAGATCGAGCGGGTGCGCGAGGTGGATGCGCGGATCGAGGGCATCGCGGCGAGGGCGGGCAGCGAGGTGAACATTTTGCCCGACGGGGAGCTCGACTACGAGGACGAGTTGCTGGCGGAACTGGATTGGGTGGTGGCGAGCGTGCATACGGCCTTTGGGATCGGCGAGGATGCGATGACCGCACGGATGATCCGCGCGATCGAGCACCCGCTGGTGGACGCGATCGGGCACCCGACGGGGAGGATGATCGTGCGGCGCGAGCCATACGCGATCGACCTGCAGGCCGTCGGTGAGGCGGCGGCGCGGACGGGGACGCTGCTGGAGATCAACGCCAACCCGGACCGGCGCGACCTCTCAGACGTGAACGCCCGCAACGCGGTGAGCGCGGGCGCGAAAATGGTGATCGATTCGGACGCCCACAAAGTGGTGACGCTCCAGAACATGCGCTGGGGCATCGCGACGGCCAGGCGAGCGGGGCTGACACCGGAGGACGTCGCTAATACACGGTCGTGGGACGAGCTCGCGGCGATGCGCAAACGCAATTTCGCGAAATAGAGCGGGTAATGGGTGGGTGACCCAGAGCCCCGCAGCTCTCGTACAGCCCTGCCGGCGCCGGTCACCACACGAAGTGGCGCCAGACTTCGCCAGCTTATTTTAGAAATACTGGATTTCCTTGAATAAGGTTGTGAAACCGCTTCTTTGTTAAGCCGTCCTTGAATAGGGACTATCTGGCGGTTAGAAGCATCGGCAGCAGGTGTTCGCGCGCGATGCGATCGGTGGCGGCTCGAGAGAAGCCGGCCAGCGCGGCGGGAACCCGGGCGGCACGGCCGGGCGCGGGATAGTCGAGCGCGGTGCGCAGCGCGGCGGGGAGGTCGTCTGAGACGAGGCGCGGATCGAGCGCGCGGGCGATCGCCAGCGCGGCGTAGGGACCGGGCGCGGGCGTACTGACAAGCCGGCAACCATCGGCGAGGGCCTCGAGCTGGGCCAGGCCGTAGTCCTCGCGGCGGGGAGCGCAGACGAAGACGCGGGCGCGGCGCAGGAGGGCGCGGTACTCGGCTGGAGCCAGCGGGCCGGTGACGGTGACGCCCGAGGCCGGCAGGGCGACGCCTGCCTCGGCAAGTTCGGCGGGTGAGACGCCCGCGATATAGAGCTGCTCGTCGGCTCTGCGCACCCGCGCCCAGGCCGCCAGCACGCGATCGAGGCCCTTCTTGAGAGGGTTCGCGGCGTAAGTGATCGCGGCGATGTCGCGCACGGGCGCGAGAGGACCGGACGACTCGACTGGGACCGGCAGCACAAGAGCGCGATCGCCGGTGCGCACGGCAGCGGGCACCTCGGCAAGGCCACCCTCGCTCCAGGGCAGCAGCAGCTGCGCTTGGGAGAGTCGGCGGCGCTCCAGTGGACGCTGCCAGAGGCCGTGGCGGCCGGGACGGTTGCCCGCGGAGGGAGCGTCGAAGCGGATCGCGCCGGGGCGAGGCCACAACAACGAGGCGGTGGTGGAGGAATAGACGACCACGCGTGGAGCGTGCTCGGCGAGTCCGTCCAATGCGGCGCGGCGCGCGGCGAGAGCCCAGGCGAGGTCGGTGAGGGCGAGCGTGCGCAGCGGGCGCGGGGGCGCGGCGCGCACGAGCGCCACGGACGCGCCGGCGCGCCGCAGGGAGTCGGCGAACTCGGCGTCGGCCCCACGAAGGCCGGCGGTGGATCCAAGCGAGACGATCAACACGTCCACGCCGCCCGCGCCCCGTGAGTCAGTCGAGCCTTGGGTCCCGCCATCGGCGTGCGGATGGCCGGGCGCGTCGGGCATTGCCGCCGTGGACTGTGACCCGATGCCGGTCGTGGACATCAGGTGACCGAGCCACCCGAGGGCTCCGGGCGCAGCGCCCTGAACCCGGGGGTGCGGTGCAGCGCGATCGGCTGAAACGGCGAAGTGCGGCGGACGTAGAAGGAGACTCCGTCGCGCTCCTCGATCGCGGCGACCGCAGAGTGCTGGCGGCGCCAGGCGAGCGCCCAGATGATCGCGAAACCTACGGCGATGCCCGGGATCTGCGGGGCTAGAAAGGCGAGGCCGCCGGCGATCAGCGTGAACAGCAGCAGCGGCCATAGGCGATTGAGGAGGATCACGCCGGGATGGTGCTCGGGCAGGGCGCTGCTGGCACGCGCACCGGCGAGCAGGCGCGCGATCGGGGGGTTGGCCTCGGCGCGGCGGCCGAGGCGCAGACCGATCAGGGCGGCGAGCACCCACCAGCCAAGCGCTGCCGCGATCAGCCGCTCCTGGGAGCTGACGCTCATCTGCGAGCCCGCGATCGCGAGCACGGTGACGGTGGCGAGCGCGGTCGCGGCGCCCGCGCTGAGCAGGACGGTGGTCTTGAGGAACTCGACGAAGCGCACGAATCTAGAGGAGAGCCTCGAGCAGGCCTCGCACGCCCCCGGCGCCGTCGAGCAGCAGATCGGCCTCGCCGGCCAGCTCGGCGGGCGTTTCGTCGGAGCCGACGGCGGCGCAGAGGGCGTATTGGAGCTTGGAGTCCTGAACGAGCGCGCGCAGAGCGCGAAACGCGTCGAGGTCGGTGGTGTCATCGCCGACGTAGACCCCGGCCGCGACCGGCTGATCGCGCAGGAGCGCGGCGATGCCGAGACCCTTGTGCAGCTCCACCGGCGGGCGCACCTCCAGGACCTTGCGTCCCCAGTGCACCGCAAATCCCTGCTCGGAGGCTTCGTGGGCGATCTCCGCCGCGGCGGCCGCGGCGGCGTCCTCGTCGGGGGCGCCCCGCCAGTGGAACGCGGCGATCGTGTCCTTGTCCTCGCTGCGGATGCGCACGCGCTGGCGCTTGGGCGTATCGGCGGTGGTGGCGAACGCGCGCACTCGCGGCGCCCACACCTCGAGATCGGGGTCGAGCTCGGGACGGGTCGCGCCGGGCAGCAACAGCTCGCCGCCGTGGTTGCCGATGTAGGCGATGGTGCCGATTGCGACGATCTGGCGGGCGGTGGCGGCACGACGGCCGCTGATGCAGCCGACGATGCGATAGCGCTTGGCGATCTCGATCAGCAGCGAGCGTGTCGCCTCGGGTACCTGCGCGTCGGCGGCGTGACGCACGATCGGCGCGAGCGTGCCGTCGATGTCAAGCAGGACGGCGGCATGAGACGGATCGCGACGTAGCGGCTCGAGCGCCTCCACGAGCGTAGCGGCTGCTGACACGGACACTAGTATGGCGAGCGCCGTGGCCGAATCGCTCCACGTCTCGGGATCGGGCGGGCCGACCCGGACCGACACCTCTGCAATTGCGCCGACCCCTGCCCCCAGGCAGGGCTTTGCCAAGGGCGGAGATGGGCGGCGGCCTGACGGCAGGATGCCGTCAGGACGGGCGTTGAAGCTGATGGTTATCGGCACCGCCGCGGGGCTGTTCAGCGGTCTGTTCGGGGTCGGAGGCGGGACGGTGATCGTGCCGCTGTTGGTGGTGTGGCTCGGCTACGAGGAGCGCGAGGCGACGGGAACCTCGTTGGCGGCGATCGTATTCATCGCTGCCTTCGCCGCGGCGGTGCAGGGCGCGTACGGCAACGTACACGTGCTCGATGCTGCATTGATCGGGATTCCCGCCGTGGGCGGGGTCCTGTTCGGCACGTGGCTGCAGCAGCGCGTGCACGTTCGTGCCCTGTCGTTGCTGTTCGCGGCGGTGCTGATCGCTTCGGCGGTGGAGTTGCTCCTCGAATGATCTGGCTGATCATGATCGGTGCCGCCGCCGGGGTGCTCGGAGGGCTCTTGGGAGTGGGCGGAGGCGTGCTGTTCGTGCCTGGCCTTGTGATCGTCGTGGGGTTGACCCAACACGAGGCCGAGGCGACATCGCTGCTGGCGATCGTACCCGTCGCCCTGGTGGGGGCGCTGCGACAGAACCGCTACGGCAACGTGCGCCGCGATGACGCGCTGCTCGTGGGCGTGTTGTCACTCGCGGGGGTCGCCGGAGGGGTGGCGCTCGCGAACGCACTGTCGGGCACGGCTCTACGCATGGCGTTCGCTGCACTGATCCTGCTGATCGCCGCACAGCTGGTGCGCAAAGCGCTTCAGGAAAACAGGGAAGGTTCGGGGGCGAGCCCTTCGCGTGCAGCCGGCAGTACAGACGCGCCCCCAAGTCGGTCGGACTGATCCACGCGCCGGTGCAAGCCGTAGCGCTGCCATGCGGGCAAGCGCCGAGAATGGTCTAGACTGGGAGCTGCGATGGGACTCGACAATCCACTGCACATCGCGTTCTTGGTGGTGATCCTGCTGCTCGTGTTCGGTGCGAAACGGCTACCGGAGATAGGCCGCTCGCTCGGCAGCGGAATGCGCGAGTTCAAGACTTCGGTCACCGGCGAGGCGAACCAGTCACAGCAGGCGCTCCCACCGACGGCCGGCCAACAGCCCGCGCCGCCTGCGCAGGCCCAACAGCCACCTGTCGCGCACGCCCCAGCTCCACCGGCGCCACCGCCGGCGGCACAGGTTCCGGTCGCAGAACCGGTGACCACCCCGGCAGCCCCGCCGGAGCATCCGCCGGCCTCCTGAGAGCAACGGCGGGAGCGAAACGCAGCTGCCCGAAACGCAGCTACCCCCGGTGGCGGATCGGGCCGGTGTAGACGGCTTCGAAGGCGGCGCCGGGGACGCGCTTTAGCTGTTCGAGGTCGTCGTCGTTCCAGCGCGGGTCGGGCGCTCCGGTGATGTACCAGGAGGAGCCGTTGTCGGCCACTATCAGCCCGTAGCGCTTCAGGGCGCGCAGCATGATCAGCGACTCGCCGTGATAGCCGGCGAGCGAGTAGCTCGCGCGTAGCCGCAGCCGCAGTCCCATCGGCGGCAGTGCCGGGTCGGTATCGGAGGAGGCGAGGTGGGTGGCCGGATGGATGTAGCCGCTCTGGGTGCGTGTCACGGTGACGCGCAGCGCGTGATCGATCTGTCCGGCGCGAACCTCGTCGTAGCGGACGAGCAGCGGCATGATCGGCAACCCGGCCGCGTCCGCCGAGGTCCAGCCTTCGGGGCGTAGCGCGTTCGAGCGCAGGTTGAACACGGCGCCCGATCCGGCTTCCCAGCCCGCTCCGTGGCGGTGCGCCGAGTACAGCTCATACAACTTGCAGGTCCCCTTTTGCAGTATGAGCACGTGCCGGTCGCCTTCTTCTCCCGCCCCCTCGACCGGGGCGTTCGGCGGGATCGGATATGGCCCGGGCTCTGATTCTTCGCCGAATTCGCTGAAGGCGATCGGAACGCGCGGTTGCTTGGGTCCCACGACCGTGTAGGGGATGCCATAGCTCGGGTTCGTGCCGAAGTCGGGGTGCAGATGCCCGCTCAGACCGATGCTCGCGATGTACTGCGCCGAGCGCGGATCGACGGGGGCGTGAGAGATGTCCCGGTTCAGAGAGTCGCTCGCGGGGAACAGCGGGCAGCCGTACTCGCGCGGGCCTGCCGGCGCGAGTACGGAGGCTGTGGAGATGGCGGCGCCCGCAAGCACGATCGCGGCGACCCAGGCCGCGAGCAGCGACGAACGACGAGCGGGCGGGCGCACCGGCCGCGAACGCGCGAACGTGGGGGAAGATTCGCGAGGGGATCGCATGCGGGACACGCTACGCGACGCACAGGCGCCGGTGCGGATGCGTGGACGATCGTTTGGCTTGCGGCGTGGCGAGCTATTCGGCCGCGGGGGTGCTCGACAGCGGCTCGACAGCCAGCACCGCCGGGCGCGCCTCGCTGCGCAGCGGGGCGCCGCAGTGCCAGCAGTAGCCGGCGCCGCGACTGTGGACCGCGCCGCAGGCGCGGCACTGGCCGTGCACTCCGTCCTGCGCACCCGCGAGCAGGCGCTGGATCTCGTCCAGCTCGGCGTCGGCCTGTTGCAGCTCGGCGGCGCGACGGGCGAGTACGTCGAGGCGATAGTGGTCGCGGATGGCCATTTCGTAGGTGAGCCCACCGAGGTCCCAGGTCAGCGCTGCAACGCGCTCTGCCAGCTCGTGGCGGCGCCGACGCAACTCGGCGAGGGGTGGCGCGAGCGCGTTCATCAGCCGCCCGTTTCGATCGGCTCGGCGCCGAGAGAGTTGACTTCTTCCTCGTGCTTTTTGCCGGTGCTCGATCCGAGTTTTTTGAGTTTCGTCGATGTCACTTTGACGGCTTTGGGAGGCGGCGCTTTTTCGATCGCCTTGGCTTCTTGGGCTTCGTGCGCTTCGGTCTTGACCGCGGCTTTGCTCGACGACGGGGTCGCCGTGGAGGTGGGGGTGCTCGAGACCGTGCTCGCCGGAGTAGTGCTCGCGGCGGCCGCCGGAGCGGCGGCGACCGCGCCCAGGCCTTCGACCCTCACCACCTGGCGGCTGGGCGCGCTGGTCTGGGTGACCCAATGGCCGACGAGCAAACCCGCGACGATCGCCAGCAGCAGCACCGAGAGCAGCCCGAACAGACCCGAATAGCGACGCAGCGTCCATGTCGCCCCGGACGTGGGCTCGATCACGGGCGCATATCCGGGCGGAAGCGCGCCGACCGGGGTCTGGGCGACGCCGTAGGACTGGCCGTCGGCCTGGAGCACGTCAAGGAACGAGAGCCGCACGGGCGAGACGGGCTGACCACAGGCCAGGCAGTAACGCTGGTCGGGAGCGAGCGGCGTGGAGCAGTTGGCGCAGCTGTGTGGCGCGTCGGGCTGCTCGGAGGGAACGGGCGCGAGGCTCATGACTTCAGCGCTCCGGCTCAGCGCACCGCGCGAGTCTGACGCGCCCGAGGGCAGACGAGCTCATCCGAACGTGCCCTGTACGTAGTCGCGGGTGCGCGCGGCGCGCGGCTGGGTGAAGACCTCGTCGGCGGTCCCGTACTCGATCAGATCGCCGAGATACATAAACGCGACCTTGTCGGCGACGCGCCGTGCCTGGGCGAGATTGTGGGTGACGATCACGACCGCCAGCTCGCGGCGCAGCTCACCGATCAGCTCCTCGATCACGCCCGTGGAGATCGGATCCAGGGCGCTGCAGGGCTCGTCCATCAGCAGCACCTCCGGGCGCGGGGCGATCGCGCGGGCGATGCACAGCCGCTGCTGCTGGCCGCCCGAGAGCCGTAGCGCGGGACGATCGAGATCGTGGCGGACCTCCTCGTAGAGGCCCGCGCGGCGCAGCGCATCGATCACGAGTGGCTCCAGCTCGCGCCGGCGCGGGCGCTTGCGCGCCTGCTCGCGCAGGGCGAACGCGACGTTGTCGAAGATCGACATCGGAAAAGGGTTGGGCTGCTGGAAGACCATCGCCACGCGCGAGCGCAAAGTCGTGTCGACGAGCTCGTGGATGTCCTGCCCGTCGAGCAGCACCCGTCCCGAGCGGGCAGCGCTCGGGGTGAGCTCGGTCAGGCGGTTGAGTGTGCGCAGCAGCGTCGTCTTGCCGCAGCCCGAGGGTCCGATCAGCGCGAGCACCTCGCCTTGATGGATCGACAGCGACACCGACTTGACCGCCGGCACGCCCGCATAGGCGATGCTCAGATCGCTCACCCGCAGCCGCTCGGGGCCGGCCGTGGAGGGCGCGGGCTCGCGCAGGGGGTTGCGCTCGCGCACCGGCGGCGCGACCGGCACGGGGGCACGGTCGAGCACGATCGTGCGCACCGGCGGCACGCCGGTCTCATATTCGCCATCAAGTTTGTCGGCGACAAAATACATCAGATCGCTGAGGATACCGACCGATTGCCGATCTTGTCAACGAGCAGGTTCAGACCGAGCACGAACACCAGCAGCACGAACGCCGCCGCGTAGGCCTTCTGCGGTGCTGCCCCTTCGCCGGCGGGCGAGTTGTCGTACACGTAGCTGGTCAGCGTCGAGCCCGTTCCGCGCAGTAGATTCACGACCGGCACGGGGCCCTGAGCTTCGATGTGCAGCGTCTCCCCCAGCAGCAACAGCACGATCGCGGTGTCGCCGATGATGCGGCTGACCCCGAGCGTCACGCCGGTGGCGATGTTCGTGCGCACGCTCGGCAGCAGCACGCGGCGGATCGTCGCGATGCGGGTCTTGCCCAGCGCGAAGGCCGCCTCGCGCATGTGTTCCGGCACGGCCTGCAACCCGTCGCGGGTGGCGGCGAACAGGGGCGGCAGCGCGATCAGCGACATCATCGCCCCGGCCGCGATGAACGAGCGCCCGTACACCCCGCCCCCTTCGGCGCGGAACGACAGCGGCGCGAACAGGCCCAGTTGGAAGATCGACAGGCCGAACAGCGCGAGCACGATGTCGGGGGTCCCGGCGACGATCTCGATGCTCGACTCGACCATCCGCGCCAGCCAGCTTGGCCGCCCGTACTCGGCGATCCAAACGGCGCAGGTGACGGCCAGCGGGAAGGCGAGCGCGATCCCGATCAACGTCAACAGCGCCGTCCCGATCAGAGGATCGAGGATGCCTCCGGTCTGGCTCTGGGACTGGCCGATCGCCGGGCGCGCGAACAGTAGGCCCGGGCGCAGATACTCGATCCCGCGCCAGCCCATGTACAGGACGATCGCCGCGGCGATCGCGCACAGTCCAAGACCGGCCGTCCAGGCGAGCGCCAGCACCAGCCGATCGCGCCGGCGCCAGGTCCACGGCGAGGAGCGCCGCCCGCGCTTTGACGTGGGCGGCGAGCCGGTCTCAAGTTGAGGCGCGTACACGCTCATTAGCCGCGGACCTGATACCTACGCAGAGGGAGCTTGATGAGGTAGCCGGCGATCGACAGCACGAACGCCGAGAACAGCAGCAGCGCTCCGAACGCATACAGCGTCGCGCGCAGCGCCGGGGCGCCGAGACCTTCGTGGTAGTCGACGATCGCCGACGCCAGCGTGCGCAGCGGCTCGTAGAAGAAGATCAGCGCGCCGTGCGAAAAGTTGGGCGTGTAGGAGCTGCCACCGGAGACCATCTGGATCATCACCGCCTCGCCCAGCGCCCGCGCGGTGGCGAGCACCGCGGCGGCGACGATAGCCGGGCGGATCGCCCGCAGCGTCACCGCCAGCACCGCCCGCAACGGGTTCAACCCGAGCGCCACCGCACCCTCGCGCCAGGACGCGGGCGCGGCCATCAGCGCCTCGCAGATCAGCGCGATCATGATCGGCGTGATCATCACCGTCAGGATCACCACCACGACGCCCAGGCCTGCGCCGGTGAGCTCGACGAAGTTCTGCACCGAATTCTTCTCGGACGCGGTAACCAGGTGGTTGCCGACGAACGGCACCAGCACGAGCACGCCGATCAACCCGTACACGACCGACGGCACCGACGCCAGCAGTCGGATCACGGGGATCGAGAGCTTGCGCAGGCGGGCCGGGGCAAGCTCGACGATGAAGATCGAGGACAGCACCGCGATCACGGTGCCCAGCACGATCGCGATGCTGGTAGTCAACAGCGTCCCGTATACGAGCGGCCACGCGTTCAGGTGATAGGCAGACGCGGGCGGGTTCACGCTCGTGGCCTGCATGTTCGCGATCTGCGTTTCCAGCGTCCCCCCCGGCCCCAGCCAACTGAGGCCGTTGTGCTCGAAGATCGGCCAAGCGCGCACGCCGACGAACGCGATCATCGCAATCACGCACGCGCCCACGAGCAAAGACACCGCGCCGAGCAGACGCTCGGCGCGGTGGTCGGGCCAGGGGTTGCGCAGCCTGCTCAGCACCCGGACAGCCAGGGGTTACCCAACCATCCGAGCATCCCCACAGCCAGGGGTTGCGCAGCCGCTTCGGCAGACCGGTGACTCACGTCACCGGGACCCACTGGCTGGAGACGATCTTGCGCGCCGCCGCCGATTTCGTGATCCACGAGATGAACGACGCCACGAAGCCCTGCGCGGGACCGCGCGTGACCTCGTAGAACCGTGCGATGCCCGCGTACTGTCCGGCCTGAACGCTGGTGCGGTTGCAGGTCTCGCCGTTGTAGCCGACCGTATTCAATTTGCCAAGGCCCGCCTGGTAGTTCGACAGGAAGCCGATCGCGTTCGGGTCGGTTTCGACTTCCGTGCGCAACAGACCCTCCGAGGGCCGTTCGTGGGCGAGCGGCTCGGTGACTTTCTTGCCTTCCAACAGCAGCGTCTGGAAGCTGGTCAGCACGCCCGCGACCGACGTGCGGCTGATCAGGTCGATCGTGCCGCTGGCGGTCGCGCCGGGAACCTGGCTCCAGTTGCGGGTCTTGCCGGTGAAGATCGAGACGACCTGTGCAGGAGTGAGGTTCGACAGCGTGTTGGCAGAATTCGTCACCACGCAGATCCCGTACTTGGCAACCGGGTAGAACACGAGACCCTTCGGGTCGGTCGGCAGCGGATCGCGCGAGACGTCACCGATCGAGACGCGGCTGGCGGCCACGTCGTTGATGCCGATCTGCGCCCCGCCCTGGGTGATCTTGAACTTCACCGAATGCGGTTTGAGCTTTACGTACTTCGCGGCCAGCAACGACACCAGCGGATAGGACGCGGTGGCGCCGCTGATCGAGATCGTCGGGGTCGCCAGCGCGGTCGTGGGCGCCGCGGCGACCCCGAGCACGCCCACCGTCGCCCCGGCGAGGGCGAGGCTTCGTAGTCGTGTGAGACGGCGATTGCGGTTCATGGACAGGGACTCCGTTTCGGGTGATGGTTGACTTGTGCCGGTAGCGAACCTACCATATTCCTCATTAGCTTGATCAAGATAAGCTAGTTTATGAAGATGCCGCGCCGATTCACCCGACCCAAACCGATGACCACCCCACCCCAAACCCCTCCACCCCCCGACGACGACGCCGCCGGGAAGTCGTCGTCCGCTCACGGATGGCCGAGCACGGCGGGCGCGAGCGGTCCTGACTCACCCACCGGAAACGACCCTCAGCCGATCGCCGCGCCGGTCGCCGCTACACCCTTCCAACGCGCGCCACGCCTGCCCTCGCTGCGCGCCAGCGCCGCTCTGGCAGCGGGAATGCTGGCCATCGGCGTGGCCGTGGGCGCCGCGATCGGCCCCGCGCCCAGCGCCTCCTTCGCGGGCTCTCCGATCCCGATGCCGGCACTCTCGATCGCGGCCCTCGCAGCGGCGGGCGCGGGCGCCCATACGAGCACCGCGCCGGTTGCGCCGCCCCCGGTCACACCCCAGGCGACGCCACCGGCAAACCCGAGCGCGAGCACGAACACCACCGCACAGACCCCGCAGTCGAAAACACCGTCGAGCGCGAGCGTGTCTCCGACTTCAAAAAACCAAAACACCTCCACAACGCCGGCGAAAGGCGGCGGCGGAAAACAGACGACGACGAAGCCCCTCCCACCGGTGACGAGCGTGTGGCTGATCACGCTCGCGGGCGGAACCTTCGCACAGGCGCTCGCCCAACCGACGGCCGCCCCCTACATCGACTCCCAGCTCATCAAAGCCGGAACGCTGCTGAGCGGCTGGTCTGCCCTGGCGGGCAGCGCGTTCGCGAGTGAGACCGGGCTGCTGGCCGGCACGCCGCCGCAGAACCTCGACGCGATCGTCCAGCCCCCGTGCCCCGAAGGCGCCGCGGGCGTGCCGTGCAAGCCCGAAACGGCGGGGGCCCTGACGGCGGCCGACGAATTCCTGAAAGCGACCGTCCCCACGATCACCGCCAACCCCGCCTACAGCGCTCACGGCCTGATCGTGATCACGTTCGGGACCGTCGGTAACGCCACCGCCTCCAGCCTGCCCGCCGGCTCCTCCACGGCGACGCTCGGCAGTGAACCGCCCGCGGGCGTCCTCTTGATCTCGCCCTTCGCCCGCGCCGGCGCGCGGCCGAGCACGGCGTATGACCCCACTTCACCCAAGCAGAGCGTGTCCGCGCTTCTGCACTGATCAGTCCAACGACCCGTAGTCCAATCAACCCAACCAAGGAGACCCACGTTGCACGCACTACACACCGCCCACCGCAAAGCCACGTGGTGGCTAGTCGCGATCGTGGGCTCGCTCGCGGCCCTGTCGCTCGCCATGCCGGCGATCGGCAGCGCCGAAGAAACCAACCCCAACAACTACTCCTGCTTCGGGAGCCTGTCCACCGGCCAAGCCGAAGCTGGCAGCGAAGAACAGCAGGTGGCCTACGCGTTCCACTGCAGCGGCCCGATCACCGGCTATCAGCTGCAGTCGCAGATCCCGATCGTCGGCGTGGAGGCCTCGCCGCTGGTCAGCAACATCCCCTCGGGCAAACCGGTGAACGACACGTTCTCCTGCTCCTCGGAAGTGCCCGGCTACGCCGACAACTGCGTCGGCGCGACCACCTCGCAGTACGGGCAGTATGAGACGATCGCCGGACAGTTCGCGATCGGCTCCAAGCTGTGCGCCGAGCCACGCGTGGACGCACTGCTGACGGTCACCTACGCCTATCTCGAAAAGGGCGTCGTCACACAGGCGATCTCCGGGCCATACGACCTGGGACGCCCCGCCGGCTGCCCGCCCGACGGACAGTCCGGATGGACGCGCTTGAACCCCAAGCCCCTCTTGCTCGCAGCCGCAGGCAAGCACAAGGCCAAGGGCAAGAAAGGAAAGAAAGGCGCCGGCAAGAGCCACGGCAAGAAGGCCGGCAAGAAGCGGTCATAGACTGCGGGTGGTGAAGCCGCCACCCGTAACCGCGCAGAGACCGAATGGGAGCCGGCGAGTTGGCCGGCTCCTTTCGGTGGCGCTGACGATTGGAGCGCTCGCCGGCTGCGGCTCGGCGAGCGCCACGCACGACGCCCCGACCGCAAACGCCACAGCGACGAGCACACCCGCGGAATGCCTCGCGACGGTCGCCCGCACCCTGGGGACGGTCGCCGGGCGTGTCTACCACGAGGCCGCCGCCGGCTCGATCGTCGCGCAGGCGATACACCGCGTGCAGAGCTCCTCCGCGCTCAAACGCGCCGTCAACAGCAACAGCGCCACGGCCGCCGCGGCCGCGCTGGGAGAACTGACGCTCGGCCAGATCGTCCGCGTGCAGGTCCTGCGCGGCGGGCGCCTGCTCGCGCAGGCCGGATCGGGGGTCGCGATCGCACCCGCGCGGGGGACGATCCCGGGGACCTCGGCCACGTTTGTGCTCTCGACGCAGTCCGACCACAGCTATCTGCAGGTCGTCCACCAGGTCACCGGCGCGCAGGTGGCGCTGTTCAGCGGCGCCCGCCGGCTGGGCGCCACGATCGGCGGCCTGCCGTCCGCCGGCCTGCCGGCCGAAGGTCCGGTCACGGTCTCGGGGCAGAGCTTCCAGACGACCACGCTCACCGGCACGGTGTATCCGTCGGGCGCGCTTGGAATCGTGCTGCTCGCCCCCACCGCCGGGGTCTTTTGCCCGGGCGACGCCGCGCAGACGCGCGTGGAAACGCTCGGGCACGTCGGCGAACGGATCTACCAGGAGGAGCTCCACAGCCCGGCCGTGGCGAGCACGGTGCGTCACATCGAAAACTCCTCCACCTTCCAGCGCGCCGTCGCCGCACATAACGCCGGCGCCGTGCGCACGGCGATCGTGGGGTTCTTCGGCGAGCACATCCACGTCGTGCGCGTGCGCGTCACCGTGGGCGGCAAGCTGCTCGAGGACCTCGGCGGGCCCTATGTGCTGGCGCCCGTCCACGGCACCGTACGCAGCGGCGGACGCGTGGTCGGCCAGTTCGAGATGGCGATCCAGGACGACGCCGGCTACCTGCGCCTCGCCCACCTGTTCACCGGCGCCGAGATCCTGATGCGCGCCGGCTCACGCCAGGTCATGGGCACGCTCTCGCCAGGCCCCGCGAGCGTGCCGGCGCGCGGTCCCGTGTCCTACGGCGGGCACACCTACGAGGCCTATTCGTTCACGGGCGAAGCCTTCCCCTCGGGGCCCCTGCGCCTGTCGCTGCTGCTGGGCTCCTAAAGAACGTCCCGCCGCGCAACTCAACCGAAAGCGCTCGCGAGACGCCGGCTGCTGCGGTAAGCGGCGCCGACCGCAATCCGATGCAAGGGCCAAGCTATGGCTTACCCGGCAAAGCCCGCCCGGGAATCGCTATGAGAGGAGGCTGCTGGTCATGCGCTCGATCTCCGCGATCGAGGTCAGACCGGCGCGCACCTTCAACATTCCGTCCTCGCGCAAGCGCGCCATCCCCGACCCTTCGGCGGCCGTCGCGATCTCGTCGACCGAGCCGTGCTCGAGCACGAGCGTGCGGATGCGCTCGTCGACGCTCATCACCTCATACACGCCCACGCGCCCGCGATAGCCGCTACCTCCGCAGCGCGAGCAACCGACGGCCTCGAAGGGCTCGGAGCCGGTCAGGCCATGCTCGGCGAGCACCGCCTCGGAGAGCTGTTGGGGGCGCTTGCAGTGCGTGCACAGCATCCGCACGAGTCGCTGCGCGACGATGCAGTCGATCGCCGAGGACACGAGGAACGGCTCGATGCCCATGTCCGTCAGCCGCCCCAGCGCACTCGGCGCGTCGCGCGTGTGCAGCGTCGAGAGCACCAGGTGGCCGGTCAGCGCCGCCTCCACCGCGATGTGCGCGGTCTCGCGGTCGCGGATCTCGCCGACCATGATCACGTCCGGGTCCGCGCGCAGCATCGAGCGCAGGCCCACGTCGAAGGTCACGCCCGCCTTCGGGGCGATCTGCATCTGCTTGACGCCCGCCATCCGCTGCTCGACCGGATCCTCGATCGTGAGGATCGAGCGCTCGCCGTCGTTGAGCACGCTCAGCGCCCCGTACAGCGTCGTCGACTTCCCCGAGCCCGTCGGTCCGGTCACGAGCACGGCGCCGTTTGGCTTACCGATCGCCCGCTCAAAGCGCTTGAGCTCAGCGGGCTCCATCCCGAGCGACTCGAGGTTCTGCACGGTCACGCCCTTGTCGAGGATGCGCAGCACCACGCTCTCGCCGTAGACCAACGGAAGCGTCACGACCCTGATGTCCACGCGCCGGCCCTCGATCGTCAGCGCGAAGCGCCCATCCTGGGGAACGCGCTTCTCGGCGATGTCCAGGTCGCCCATGATCTTGATCCGCGAAACCACCCCCGGGATCATCCGGCGCTTGATCGTCGCCGCCGGGCTGAGCACTCCATCGACGCGGAACAGCACCTTCGCATCGCCCTCTTCTGGGCTGATGTGAATGTCCGAGGCGCCCTGCTGCACGGCCTGCGCGATGATCGAGTGCACGAGCTTGATCACCGGCGCGTCGCGGTCGGCCTCCTCGGTGAGCATGCTCGACTCGAGCTCGGCCTGCGCCTCGGCCTCGGCGTTCTCTTCGACGATGTCTTCGATCGACTCGTCCATCCCGGCGAGACGCGTCAGCAGCAGGTTGAGATCCTCGACCGAGGCGACCGCCACGCGCACCCTGCGCCCGGTGATCATCGCAACGTCGTCGATCGTCAACACGTTCGTCGGGTCGGCCATCGCCAGCAGCAGCGTTCCGTCCTGCACGAACCCGACCGGCACGGCTCGGTAGCGCTTGGCGGCGTCGGCGCCGATCAGGTGCACCGCGCCCATGTCCAGGTCATATTCCGACAGGTCGATGTAGTCCAAGCCAAACCGCTCGGCCACGACCCGCGCCAGCTGGTCGGAGCGCAGTGTGCCTTGAGAGACCAGTACCTCGCCGGTGGGGCGGCCCTGCTCCCTGGCCGCCTTGACCGCCTCCTCGACCGTCTCGCGATCGGCGAAGCCGAGATCGACGACCACTTCGCCGATCATCCGGCTCGAACGTCCGCTCGCGCGCGCCGGATACAGACCCTTGCCGGTGCGCTCACGCTCGCGCCGCTCGCGCAGGGGCTCGGGGCGTTCCTCCTCGGGCGCGTTCATGCGCTCGCGCGACTCGGAAGAGACATCGGTGGCGACGTTTCCCATCACCGCTCCTATCGGCAGAGCGCATCGCCCTCTTGACCGGCCCTGGCGCCTCGATGGCGTAACGGCTGCATAACGCGCACATTTGGACTCGTCCGACACGCGCGCGACTGGGCCGCGACCGAACTCCCGGGCAGAGTGAAACAGGAACAACTGACAGCAAGCGCACTGACATGAGGTACCGTGATGACAATGCCGCCGCTCATCTGGGACCGTCGGCCCGACGAACTCAGGGCCCCTGCCATGATCTGCGCGTTCCAGGGTTGGAACGACGCGGGCGACTCCGCATCGACCGCCGTCTCGTTCCTCGCCTCAGCACTCGAGGCCAACCGCTTCGCGCAAATCGACTCGCAGGAGTTCTACGACTTTCAGGCCAACCGTCCGAGCGTGCGGTTGACCGAAGGCAACTACGAAGAGGTCATGTGGCCGACCGTCGAGGTGTTCGAGGCGTTCGCCCCGCGAGCAGCACGCGACCTCGTGCTCGTGCAGGGCGTCGAGCCCTCGATGCGTTGGCGCGCGTTCAGCGCGCACATCCTCGACCTTGCCGAAGCCCTCGGCGTGCAGGTCGTCGTGTTGCTCGGGGCGCTCCTGGGCGACGTCGCGCATTCCCGGCCGGTGACGATGACCGGGTGCGCCTCGGACCCCACACTGGTCTCGCGCTTGGGCATCAAACCCTCTACCTATGAAGGTCCCACCGGGATCGTCGGCGTGCTGCACCACACCTGCGCGCAGGCCGGCCTGCCCTCGGCGGCGATCTGGGCGGGCGTCCCGCACTACGTCGCGGCGGCCGCCAACCCGAAGGCGGCACTCGCGCTTGTGCGCCGCGTCGAAGGCCTGGTGGGCGTCTCGGTGGACGTCTCCGAGCTGGAGCTCGCCTCCGCGGACTACGAACGCCAGGTCGGCATCGCCGTGCAGAGCGATCCTGACATCCTGGCCTTCGTCGAGCGTCTGGAGCAGGAAGCCGACGCCGAGGCCGAGGCCTCGCCCAACGAGGTCCCCGACGGCGACACGCTGGAGCGCGAATTCCAGCGGTTCCTGAAGCAGCGCGGGATTCGCCCGTCCTGAGCATGTGCCGGTAGGTGGACGGGCATCATCAGATGCCCGTCATGGTCGCACCTGTCCCTTTCCGATCCCACAGTCGGTGTGGGAAGTGGTGCCACAGATCAGCCGCTTCTACGGAATCATCATTTGGATGTACCGGCCGGATCATCCGCCTCCGCACTTCCACGCGCAATACGGCGAGCACTGGGCGCAAATCGGCATCGCAGACCAGGTGGTGCTCAACGGCTCGCTGCCACCCCGTGCACTGCGCCTCGTCACCAACTGGGCACTGATGCACCGTGCGGAGCTGCAAACCAATTGGAATCTTGCCCAGCAGCGTCAGCCCCTTGTTCCGATAGACCCCCTGCCCTAGCATGAGCATCATGCCGCTGCGCATAACCACAGTCGAACCACTGAAGGACCACAGCCTGCGCCTGACCTTCAACGATGGGTTGGTGCGAGACGTCGATCTCTCGTCACTGCTGCACGGACCGCTGGGCGAGCCGCTGCGCGACCTCGACTACTTCCGTCAGGTCCGCGTCGACGCGGACTCTCGGACGATCGTCTGGCCCAACGGTCTGGACCCCGATCCAGACATGCTCCACGATGACTGGCTCATCACACAGCAGGCGAGCGTCGGCGCAGGGTGACTCAGCGCTCTGCCGCCGGGCACACGATGCGAAAGTCACAGATCGAGCACGCCGCCCGCGAGGGCGTCGGCTCGAAGCGCTGGGCCATGATCCCCTCGCCGGCCTCCATCACGGTCGCCCGCACGCGCTCCTCGTCGGTCTCGCCGGGAAGTCTTACGACGAGGTCGTCGAGCACGTAGTAATAGGCGCGACTCGCGGCCTCAACCTGCCAGGACTCGCGCGCGGCCAGCGCATACAGCGACAGCTGCACGTCGTCGCTCAACTGCTCGGGGGTGCGTGGCCGAGAGGTCTTGTAGTCGATCAGCTCATAGCGTTCGCCGCCGCCCTCCCGGCCTGACTCGACGACGCCGGCGTCCTCGGGCGAGGACGCCAGGCGATCGACGCGATCGACACGTCCGCGCAGGTGGTGGGGTCCGATGCGCAGCGAGAACTGGCGCTCGAACCACACCGGCTCGGAGTCCTGGCCGTGCAGGCGCGTGTGGTAGCGCTCCAGCGCCGCGCGCGCCTTGCCGCGCAGCTCACGCTCGGAGGAGCCCTCGCGAAACCCGCCCCGGCGCCAGCACGCCTCGAACAGATCCAGCAGCTGCGTAAGCGTCTCCCCGCCGGCGGCGTGGTAGCGCTCGAGCACCTGGTGCACGACGATCCCGAACCGCTGTCCGAGCGTGGGCTCGGTGGGAATGCGCAGGACCCGCGCGAACTTGTAACGCAGGGGACAACTGCGATAGGTCTCGATGTCCGACGCCGACAGCGCGAGCCCGCCGCCCTTGCGTGGCAGAAACGGCACGAGCGAGGGCTCTCCGCGTGGCGAGAGCGCTTGCACGCGCGCCGCCTGCTCGTCATACCTTCCGACCGCCGGGCCATCGCGGTCATTGTCCGTCGATCGCGTGGGGTCGGCTGCGAGCAGCGTGCCGTCGAGCGGGCTGGTCTGCAGGATCTCCCGCTCGATCGCCGTGGCGGCCGCGAGCAGACGCGCGTTCACGTCGGCCAGCGCATCGCTGACGCTCTGCTCGGCCGGGCGCTGCGCGAGCGCGGAGAGCTTGAGCAGCTCCAGATAGCGCGCGACGCCATGGGCGATGTCCAGATCGGTGTCCAGGCGCAGCTCACTCAGTCGGGCACCGATGCGGGCGATGTCGGCGAGCACCTCCTCGCGCACGATCCTCTGCATGTCTCGCAGCGCCGCATCGGGGCCGTCTTGCGAACTTGAGGATCGCGTCGAGGAGGCCGAGCGCGGCTCGCGCTCGGCTCCGAGCGCCGCGCGCGCGAGCAGGTCGGGGCGGGCTTCGTCGAGCGCCGAGGTGGCCGCGCGATGCAGCTCCAGAAACCGTTGTATCCGCGCCCGCGCCTCTGGCGGCACCTGCGGGGACTCGAGCGCCGCGCCGAGCGCCGCGATCATGTCCAGTTTGCGCCGTCTGGCTATCTGGATCACGCGCGCGAGATCGACCTGACGCAACTCGATCGGCGGACGCGCCAGCGCGCGCACCACGGCCGAGGCGTCGCCAGGGTCGGACAGCAGCCTTGTCCAGGCGACCACGTCGCGAACCTCAGCGCGCTCCATGTCCGCGGAGGCCTCGGGGGCCATCTCCGGCGGGGGCGCCGGGTGGACGTCGGCGGGCGCGTCCGGCGACAGGGGCAAATCCTTATCTGGCGGTGCCGGCACGCACCTAGGATATGTATATGTCCGCCGCACGCACCATCGACTGGGATACGGCTCAACGGATCGGTGAGCTGATCGCCGGCTCGCCCCCGTATGGAGGGCCCGCCGGAAGCTCGGTGCAGCCGCTCGCGCACGAGTTTGCGGGGCGCGTGGGCGAATACACCGGCCTGAGCCTCCCAGCCGAACTGCCGCCGCTTGAGATGATCGACCGCCCGAGTTGGATCGCCGCGAACCTGCACACGATGAGGCCGCTGTTGGACCCGCTGCTGGTGCGCCTGAGCGGTGAGCGAACAGAGCCCACCGAGGACGCACCCGTACCGAGAGACGAGGATGGCGCCTCGGATGCACGCAACTCGGACTCCGACTCCCGCGAGAACGGCGGTCTGGTAGGGAGTCTGGTGTCGGGTCCGCTGCGCTACGCGTCGAACTCGCTGCGCTCAGCTCCAGGCCATCTGCTGGGCGCCCAGTTGGGGGCGGTGACGGGCATGCTCTCCCAGCGAGTGCTCGGCCAGTACGACGTCTCACTGCTCGACTCCTCCGCCCCTCCCCGCCTGTTGTTGCTGGCGCCGAACCTCGCCGCCGCGGCACGCAACCTCGGCGTGGATCGCGACGAGCTGATCGCCTGGGTGGCGATCCACGAGATCACCCACGCGGTGCAGTTCTCCGGGGCGCCGTGGCTGCGCGAGCATCTCGGGGGCATGCTCACCGAGCTGCTCGACGGGCTGCAGCTGTCCGCCGGCGGAGGATCTTCGGAGGAGAACGACACCCTCTCCTGGCTTCGCGACCCCAGCGCACTATTCACTCGCGCGCGCGACGGCGAGCTGCGCGCGCTGGTGGATCGCGCTCGAGGAGGCGAACTGCTGCGCCTCGGGCTCGGCGACGAGCGCTGGCAGATCGTCGAGCGGATGCAGGCGACGATGTCGCTGATCGAGGGACACGCCGAGCACACGATGGACGCGGTCGGCGCCGAGTTCTTGCCTTCGCTGCCACGCCTGCGCGCCGCGATGACCCGCAGGCGGGAGTCCCGCGGGTTGCCCTGGCGAGTGCTGGAGCGGTTGCTCGGGTTGGAGCTGAAGATGCGCCAGTACGAGGTCGGGCGGCGCTTCTGTGACGCGGTCGTCGATGCCGGAGGCCCCGAGACGCTCGCCGTGGCATGGCGCTCGCCGCGAGAGCTTCCCTCCACGCAAGAGCTCACAGAGCCCGATCTATGGCTGCAACGGGTCGTCGTTTCCGCCTGACACGAACCTTAAATCCCCGGAAATGACGTAAACCGAACGCATGTTCCTGTTGTTACAATGTCTTTGCGGAAACTCCGCTTGATAACAGGACATTCACCGTAGGAGTGCGTGTGCGTGTAACAATCTTCCCCGTTCAGGTTACAAACAGGTGTTCGGTGCTAAGCTCGTAAATCGAGCCTCCCCACCGAGCCCCTCGTAACCCCTTCCTCGACGACGAGGAACCACCCAAGGAGACTTCCGTCAGATGGCATCAGCCGACACAAACACTCCCCGCGCAGCCAAACCCCGCAAACGTGCGGCCACCACGAAACGCACGAGCGCCTCGCGCTCCACGACATCCACGACCAAGTCCTCTTATGCCGAGCGTGCGGTCCTGATTCCCGTCGGAGCGGCGCTGACCGCCCGCGACCGGGTCGTCTCGAGCGTTAACGACACGTTCACGAGCTACTCGAGCACGTCCCGCGCCCAGGCGCAGCTGCGCAAATTCGAGCGTCGCGGCGTCACCGCGCGCAAGCGCCTGGAGCGTGAAGTGCGCAAAGCCCGCACGAGCGTCGAGCGCGAGCTGCGCAAGCGCCGCCAGGAGAGCGCCGAGTTCGCCGACCGCTTCCAGGAGCGCATCCAGAGCCTGGTCTGATTACCGACTTCTCCCACCCCGGACAGAGGAGATCCGGGGGCGCCGCCAATCAAGGCGTGGCGCATGGGACGGTCTACCGGCCTCATACCTCGCCGGTGGAAGTAGGACCCTCTCCTCCCTAGCCCCCGGAGCGACCCCCGCTCCGGGGGCTTTTTTTGTAGACCTGACCCACGGGGGCCGGGGAGGGGGCGCCGGTTTGCCACAATGAGCCCGTGACCGACGAGCAGCAGATCCGCAAGGCCCTGGAGGTCGTGATCGACCCCGAGCTGCGGCGTTCGATCGTGGAGCTCGACATGGTGCGCTCGGTCGACCTCTCCGCCAACGGCGTCGTGGACGTGACCGTCTCGCTGACCACGCCCGGGTGTCCGATCAAGGGCCACTTCCAGACGGCCGTGGCCGAGGCCGTCTCGGCGCTGGAGGGCGTGACCCATTGCAACGTCTACTTCGACGTGCTCTCAGACGAGCAGAAGGCCGCTTTGCAACAGAAGCTGGGGCGCGGCAGCCTTCCGGATGGCGCGCTCGCGCAGGTCGCGAACGTGCTGTGCGTCGGCTCGGGCAAGGGCGGCGTGGGCAAGTCGACGCTGACCGCCAACCTCGCCGCGGCGCTGGCCGGAGAAGGCAAGCGCGTGGGTATCCTCGACGCCGACGTCTGGGGGTACTCGATCCCGCGCATGTACGGGCTCGGCGCGACCCGCCCGCCGGTCTCGGCGCAGCGCAAAATCCTGCCGCTGGAGGCTCACGGCGTGAAGGTGATGTCGATCGGGTTCTTCGTCGCCGAGGACGCCGCGGTCGTATGGCGCGGGCCGATGCTGCACAAGGCGCTCACCCAGTTCCTCCAGGACGTCGATTGGGGCGCCCTGGATCACCTGCTGATCGACCTGCCGCCCGGCACGGGGGACGTCTCGATGACACTCGCCCAGCTACTCCCGCAGTCCAGCTTCGCGATCGTCACCACCCCACAGCCGACCGCCCAGAGGGTCGCGCGCCGCGCCGCCGAGATGGCGCACAAGGTCTCGCTCGATATCTGCGGGGTAATCGAGAACATGTCCGGCTTCACGACCCCCACCGGGGAGCGCTTTCAGATCTTCGGCGAGGGCGGCGGCCAGGAGCTCGCCGACGAACTCGACGTGCCCCTGCTGGGCAAGGTCCCGTTGACGATGCCACTGCGCGAACACGCCGACACCGGCGTGCCGCTCGTGATCGAGGAACCCGACGACCCGGCCTCCCAGGCGATCCGCCATGCGGCGCGCGGTCTGATCGCGATGGCCGCGCCCGCCATGCCTTTGCCCACGCTGCCCACGCTACCGACGCTGCCGCTCGTCCAGGTCGCCGGTGCGCCGAGCGCGGCGCCCGCCGCCCCGGCTGCCGACTCGGAGCGAAAACCGGCCGGCATGTCACTGCCGATGGCCTAGGACCAGCCGCGGCGCGGGCCCCGGGCGCGCGATCGCGGGGGTCGGACGCTGGAGACATCCTGCTCGATCGCTTGACAAGCAAGCCCCAGCTGAGAGGATCGTCTGAATGCCCGTGCAAGACCAGGAAGAGGAGCAGGTAGAGGAGCCCCGCGACGGTGCGCCCGGCGACGGCGTGGTCGAAATCGACGAACGCCGCGCCAAGATGGAGCGGCTGCGCGCGGAAGGGATCGACCCTTACCCCGCGGTGACCCTGTGGGGGCGGCGCACACGCATCGCCGAGATCCTCGGCGCGCACGATCCGAGCACGCTCGAGCAGGGTGCGCATCCCGAGATGCGCTACCTCGTGGCCGGCCGGCTGATCTCACGCCGCGGGCACGGCAAGACGGCCTTCCTCGACCTGCGCGACTTGTCGGGTCAGGTTCAGGTGGTGCTGCGCGTGGACTCCCTCGGTCAGAAGACTTACGAGCGCATCCTGGGCTTTGACATCGGCGACATCGTCTCGGTCGAAGGCTGCGTCTATGTGACCCAGCGCGGCCAGCTGGCGCTGGAGGCGATCGAGTGCACGCTGCTGACCAAGACACTGCGCCCGCCGCCGGACAAGCACCACGGCCTGGGCGACACGGGCACGCGTTACCGCTACCGCGAGCTCGACCTGATTGCCAACCAGGAGACGCGCGACCTGTTCATCACGCGCAACAAGATCGTGCTGGCGATCCGCGAATGGCTGGCCGAGCGGCACTTCGTAGAGATCGAAACGCCCGCCCTGCAATCGCTGGCGGGCGGCGCCGGGTCGCGGCCGTTTACCACCCACCACAACGCCCTGGACCGCGACCTCTACCTGCGTATCTCCGTCGAGCTGTTCCTCAACCGCTGCATCGTCGGCGGGATGGAGAACGTCTATGACATGGGCAAGGTCTTCCGCAACGAGGGCATCTCGCCCAAGCACTCGCCGGAGTTCACGATCATCGAGTTCATGTGCGCCTACTCCGACTACAACGACGTCGCGACGGTGACCGAAGAAATGTTCCGCGACGTCGCCCAGAAGGCGCTCGGGCGCACCGTGATCAGGCGGGGCGGCGAAGAGATCGACCTGGCCAAGCCGTGGAAGCGGATCACGATGCGCGAGCTGATCTTAGAGCGCTTCGGCCTGGACTTCATGGAGTCCACGCGCGAGCAGCTGGCCGAGGTGCTGGACGAGCCGATGGACCCGGCCGCCACCTGGGCCGAGGTCGTGGCCGACATCTACTCCGAGAAAATCGAGTCGACGATCAACCAGCCCACACACGTCTTCGACTTCCCATTGGAGCCGTTCCCGATCACCAAGCGCCACGCCGAGCACCCCGAGCTCGCGGAGCACTTCGATGCGGTGATCGGCGGCATCGAGCTCGTCTCCGGCGACACCGAGCTCAACGACCCGGTCGACCAGTGGCAGCGCTTCGTCGAGCAGCGCAAACGGCGGATGATCGACGACGAGGACGTACCTCATCCCAACGACGAGGAATATGCGCGTGCGATCGAGTACGGCTACTCCCCGACCGCCGGCGGCGGCATGGGCGTGGACCGCCTGGTCATGATCTTGACCGAACGCGAGACGCTGCGCGAGGTGATCCCGTTTCCCATCGTTAGGGAGCTCAAATGAGCTCTCAGGGAAAGCTCGACCTCGACCCGGGCGTGATCGCCTCCTGCCGCGAGGCGGCCAGCCAGATCGCGGCGCAGGTCTCAGCGGAGATCGACGGCAAGACGACGGTCTCGGTCGAGCGCACAATCACGCGCCTGCTCGGGGTGGACGGCGCCAACGCGCTGGACGCGCCGCTGCCAAACGTGCTCGTGGACCACGTGCGCGATCACGGCGAGCTGGGCAAGGGGATCGCGTATTGGCTCGGCAACGCTTTGCTCGCCGGACCCGGCGCGGGCATCGAGGCCGACGCCACGCCACAGTCCTTGGCCGAGGCGGTCGCAGCGGGCGAGCTCGACCTGATCGCCCTCCCACGCGCGAGCGAGACGGCGATCCATGCCCGGATCGCAGAGGAGTGCGAGCGCCGTGTGGGCGCGATCGCCGAGCGTATGCGCGAGCGCCTCCAGAGGCGCGAGCGACTCGGCGAGCACCCGCCGCCGCTTCGCTACGTGCTGACGGCCACGGGCAACGTCTATGAGGACGTCGTCCACGGTCTCGCGGTCGCACAGGCCGGCGGGGACATCGTCGCGGTGATTCGCTCGACCGCGCAGTCGCTTCTCGACTACGTCCCCTACGGGCCGACGACCGAGGGCTACGGCGGCACGTTCGCGACGCAGGCCAACTTCCGGATCATGCGTGAGGCGCTCGACGAGTGGTCTGAGAAGCACGGCCGCTATGTGCGACTGTCGAGCTTCTGCTCGGGGCTGTGCATGCCCGAGATCGCCGCGATGGGCGCGATCGAGGGCTTCGACAACATGGTCAACGACGCGCTCTACGGGATCCTCTACCGCGACATCAACCCCGTCCGCGGGCTGATCGACCAGCGGGTATCGCGCATGATCAACGGCTACTTCAAGGTCGTGATCAACACCGGAGAGGACAACTACCTGCGCACCGCCGACGCGATCGAGGCGGCGCCGTCGGTGACCGCCTCGCAGTTCATCAACCGCCGGCTCGCGCTGGACTCGGGCGTGCCCGACGAGCAGATCGCACTCGGCGATGCTTATGAGATCGACACCCCGGTCAAGAACAGCCTGCTGTTTGAGTGGGCGCAGGCGCAGCTCACGCGTGAACTGTTCCCTGAGTGTCCGGTCAAGTACATGCCGCCGACACGCCACATGGACGGCAATCTGTATCGCACGCACGCGACCGACTCGCTGTTCAACCTCGTCACGATCGCCACCGGCCAGGGCATCCAGACGATCGGCGTTCCGACCGAGGGGATCTTCACGCCGCACATCCACGATCGCGTGATCGGCCTGGAGAACGTCAACTACGTGTTCAACGCCGCGCACGACCTCGGCGAGGAGATCGAGTTCCGCCGCGGCGGCATCGTGCAGACGCGCGCGCAAGAGGTGCTCGCCGGAGCCCACGCGCTGCTTGAGCGGATCGCCGAACAGGGATTGTTCGCGGCGCTCGGCGAAGGTGTCTTCGGCGACGTCCCGCGCCAGATCGACGAGGGTCGCGGTACGGAGGGCATCGTGACGGTGCAGGAGGGCTACTTCAACCCGGCGATCGAGTTGATGCGAGGAGCGTCGAGCCTTGCCCGGTAGCCCGCCGCCGCGCTCGCCCGAGCCGACGACCTCCACCCGCACGGTCGATCTCTCGCGGGTGCGTCCCTACGCCGACCATCTCGGCGACGGGATCGTGCAGCTCAGCTTCACGTTGCCCGTCCCCTACGGACTGGCCGCGCGCCGCGCCGCGCAGGTGTGGGCCGCGCAGATGGGCTTCGAGCACCCGGAGGTCGTCCACTATCAGGAGCTGACCGACGGCTACACCTATTTCGTGATGTTCGCCGAGTCGCCAACGACCGTCGACTACGCCTCCCTCTCGGAGGAGGGGTTCGACATCGAATACATGAGCGAGGAGCAGATCGAGGTCTTTGCCGCCGAGCGCGTCGGCCGACCGATCGTCCTCGTCGGCGCTGCCACCGGCACTGACACGCACAGCGTCGGCATCGACGCGATGCTCAACCTCAAGGGCTTCCACGGCCATCACGGCCTGGAGGGCTACAAAGCCTTCGAGACCCACAACCTCGGCAGCCAGGTGCCCAACAGCGCACTCCTCGCGCGCGCGATCGACCTCCACGCCGACGCGATCCTGGTCTCACAGACGGTCACACAGCAGAACCTGCACGTCGCCAACCTGACCGAGCTCGTCGAGATCGTCGAGGCCGAGGGACGGCGCAAGCAACTGATCCTCACCTGCGGCGGACCGCGCGTCTCGAACGAGCTCGCCAAGGAGCTCGGTTTCGACGCGGGCTTTTCCAAGGGAACCTATCCCTACCACGTCGCCAGCTTCATCGTTCGCGAGCTGGCCGCGCGCATCGAGAGCGAGACCGGTACCTCGAAGAGCGCATCCTCCTCCGCGGACGGCGTGAGCGCTGAGAGCGTGAATGGCTGAGGCCGCGCCCGAGGAGCCGCTCAGCGGGCTGCTGTCGGGCACGCGCACGCTCGCGCTCGTCGGTCTCGCGAAGAACACCGGCAAGACCGTCACGCTCGCGGCGATCCTCGCCGAGCACGCGAGCGCCGGACGTACCGTCGGCGTCACCTCGATCGGGCGCGACGGCGAGGAGCACGACGTGATCGACGCGCGCATCGACAAGCCGCGCATCCACCTGCAGATCGGTGACCTCGTGGCGAGCACTGCCGCGCTCATACGAGCCAGCGGCCTCACCCATGAGCGCCTGGCGCAAACCGGCATAAGGACGCCCCTGGGCGAGGTCCTGATCGCAAGGCTCGCCGAGCCGGGCGCAATCGAGGTCGCCGGCCCAAGCGCCGCCGACGACGTGCGCGAGGTGCGCGATGCGATGCTCGCTCTGGGTGCCGAGCAGGTGCTGATCGACGGCGCGATCGACCGCCGTGCGGCTTCCTCGCCGGCTGTCAGCGACGGGCTCGTGATGGCCACCGGCGCGATCCTCGCCACGGATATCGAGCGGGTGGTGACCATCACCCAAGAGGCGGTCGATCTCATCGGCCTGCCGCTGACAGAGAACGACGGGGTGATGCTGGACGGCCGGCTTGTGCTGAACGCCGAGACCGACGCAATCGCCGCGCTTCTGCGCGAGCACCCACAGGCCGACACGTTCATCGTGCGCGGCGCCCTCGGGGAGGGCTTCCTGGATGGCCTACTCGCGGCGCGGCGCGAGCGAGCCGGGCGCGAACTGAAGATCGTTGCCGCCGACCCCACCAGGGTGTTCCTGTCTCGTCGCGGGCCGCGCTGGTATGAGCGTCAGGGCATCACGATCGGGGTCCTGCGCACGATCGAGTTGCGGGCCATCACCGTCAACCCGGTCGCGCCTCGGTCGCATGCCTTTGACTCCGCCCAACTTCGGCAACTGCTCAGGGAGTCGATTCAGGGCGTACCGGTGTTGGACGTGCTCGATCCCTCCTCCGCCGGCAAGCGCGACTGAACTCGCACACCGACATGGCATGCACGAGCCGGCGTCCGGGTGCTACTTGGCGTTGGCGAAGTAGTCGGCGTTGATCTGCGAGTACTTCTGCCACTCGTCCGGGAGCTGGTCCTCGGCGAAGCACGCGTCCACGGGGCAGGCCTCGACGCAGGCGTCGCAGTCGATGCACTCCTCCGGATCGATGTAGAGCATCTCGGCCGCGTCGTATCCGGGCTCGTCGGGCGTCGGGTGGATGCAGTCGACGGGGCACACCTCGACGCAAGAGTTGTCCTTGGTGCCGATGCACGGCTCGGCGATCACGTAGGCCATTCGCTGAGTTCTCTCCTGTTGGTTACCGGGTCTTGCGGGAGGCACATTCTAGAGATGGCGCCCCGGCCGGGCTCATCGTAGCCGAGCCACATCGTAGATGATTGCGGCCTCAACCATCTCCCTTCGCGGGCGAGGGGTCACGCTCATCGGGCGCCGCGGCGCTCCGCTAAGTTTGGAGCATGCTGCTCCTCACGGGCGCGACCGGCCAGGTCGGCTCGGCGCTGTTGCGCCGGCTCCTCGACGACGGCGCCGAGGTGCGCTGCCTGGTGCGCGACCCGCGCCGGCTCGGTACCCAGCGGGTACGCGTGCAGATAGCGCTCGGAGACCTCACCGACCCACCCTCGTTCCGTAACGCGCTGCGTGGGGTGGACACGGTCATACACCTCGCCGCGAGCATCCGCGACCAGGCGGGAGGCTCGATCGAGGAGCTTGGCGGGATCGCCACGTGGCGGATCGTGCGCGCCGCGCAACGCGCCGGCGTGGGACGGTTCCTGTTCTTCTCCGCGCTGGACGCCTCCGCACAGCATCGCACCCGTTTTCATCGCGCCAAGGCCGCCGCCGAGCAAGCCGTGCGCGAGACCGACATGGAGTGGACGGTGTTCGCGCCCTCGATCGTCTACGCGCCGGGCGACGCGTGGCTGACGCTGCTGGAGCGTATGGCGCTCGCGCCCGTGATGCCGATGTCGGGCATGGGGCACGCGCGCTTTCAACCGATCTGGGCCGAGGACGTCGCGGCATGCGTGATGGCGGCGCTGCGCGCACCCGCCGGGGAGCGACGGCGGTATGAGCTCGCCGGGCCCGACACGCTGACGCACACCGAGATTCTGAGGCTCGTGCTCGACGCGATCGATCGCCCGCGCCCGCTGGTGAAGGTGCCCACACCCCTCGTCTCACGCACGCTGCGCCTACTGGAGAGAACGCTCGGCGAGCGCGCGCCGGTGACCTGGGATGAGGCCGAGCTGATGGAGTGCTCGATGCTGTCGCGATCGGGCGCACAGGACGCGGAGCTGCTCGGTGTGGTGCCCAAGCCGATGCGGGCGGTGTTGGGGATCGGCTGAGGCGGCACCGGCAGGCACGGCGGGCGCACACGAGGCGCCGCGCGCGGGGCGCAGATCGCCGCGCAGAAGGCGATGCTGCGGCTCCCCGAGAGTCAGGCCACCGCGCCCGCCACCGGCGGGCGGCGCGCCGACCACGGAACGGCCTCTTCCAACTGCGAAGCGAGCGCCAGCAGCGCGCCCTCGCCGGCGGGACGGCCGACGAGTTGCACGGCCAGCGGCAGGCCATCGTCCCCTTCGTATAGCGGCAGCGAGATCCCGGGCTGACCGCTGGCGTTGAACACGGGAGTAAATGGCGTGAAGAGCCCCGAGCGGGTGAACGTGGACATCGGTTCGGGCGCGGCGGTGTCGAGCGTTCCCAGCGGCAGCGGACGCTCGGCGAGGGCAGGTGTGAGCAGCGCGTCGTAGGGCTCCAGGAACGAGATCAGGCGTCGCGTGTGGGCCTGCAGTTGCACCCCCGCGGCCATGCCTTCGACGGCGCCCAGTTTCTGGATCATCGAGTAGATCGCCCAGCTCATCGGCTCCATGTCCCGCTCGCTTGGCTCGCGCCCGGCGATGGCGCCGGAGTAGGCGATCGACAGCGCGATGTGGTTGGAGAACACAGCGCCGAACAGCTCTTGCAGGCCGTCGATGCGCCACGGTGGCTCGACTTCGACGACCTCGTGTCCGAGCGAACGCAGAAGCTCGGCGGCGTCGGCGACAGCCCGTGCCGCCAGGGGATCCACGACCGCCTCCGCGATCGGCGGATATGTCGTGGCGGCGATCCGCAACCTGCCGGGAGCGGTGGCGGCGCTCTGCAGGAAGGGCTCGCTCGGCGGCGGCGCCCAGGTGGCGTCGCCGAGCTCGTAGCCCTCGAGCACGTCGAGGATCGCCGCGGTGTCCGCGACGGTACGCGTGAGCATGCCGTCGATACCCAGGGAGGAGTCGCCGAGTTCAGGCGCGGCGGAGATGCGACCGCGGCTGGGCTTCAACCCGACCAGGCCGCAGCAGGCGGCGGGGATGCGGATCGAGCCGCCGCCGTCGTTGCCGTGAGCGACGGGCACCATCCCGGAGGCGACAGCCGCGGCCGCGCCGCCGGATGAGCCGCCGGGGGTGCGCCCCAGATCCCAGGGGTTGCGAGTGGGTCCGAAGATGCGCGCCTCGCTGGTGGGCAGGATGCCGTACTCGGGTAGCGTCGTTGAGCCGACGATCACGAACCCGGCATCGCGCAGGCGCCGGGTGACGTTGTGGTCGTAGTCGGCGACGTAGTCGGCCATCAGCGAGCAGCCGTAGGTCAGGCGCAGCCCGCTGACGGGACGGTTGTTCTTTATCGCGACCGGCACCCCGGCGAACGGCCGCGCGTCGCCCGGGCCGATCGCATCGGCCGCGCCGAGGGCGCGCTCGCCATCGATCTGCACAAACGCGTTGAACTCGGGATTGAGCTCGTCGATGCGATCCAGGGAGGTCTGCACCAACTCGCGCGCGGAGATCTCTCCCGAGCGCACCAGGCCGGCGAGCTCGATCGCCGAGCGGAACATCAGATCGCTGTCTGGCATGACGACTACTCCTCCTCGCGTGGGACACGGCATCATATGGGCCTGCCCAGAAGGCAGCCACCCCGTCAAGCATCAAGCTCAGAAAGCGAGTGCCATGAGCGCGGTTCAGCAAGTACCAGAGGTCCAGTCGGGCCTGGAAGGCGTCGTCGCCTTCGCCACAGAGATCGCCGAGCCTGACAAAGCGGGCGGCGCGCTGCGCTACCGCGGCGTCGACATCGAGGACCTGGTCGGCGCGGTCCCCTACGAGCAGGTCTGGGGCCTACTCGTCGACGGACGCCTGAAACCGGGCCTGCCGCCCGCCGAACCGCACCCCCTGACCGTGCGTTCGGGCGATCATCGCGTCGACGTGCAGTCGGCGCTGGCGATGCTGGCGCCGGAGTGGGGTTTCGGACAGCTGATCGACATCACCGACGAGGAGGCTCGCGACAACCTCGCGCGGGCGTCGGTCATGGCGCTGTCGTTCGTGGCGCAGTCCGCGCGCGAATCCGGTCAGCCGCCGGTGCCTCAGGAGGAGATCGACCAGGGCCGGACAATCCCCGAGCGGTTTCTGATTCGCTGGCGCGGAGAGGCGAACCCCGACCACGTCAAGGCGATCGACGCGTATTGGGTCTCAGCCGCCGAGCACGGCATGAACGCCTCGACGTTCACCGCGCGAGTGGTGGCCTCGACCGGCGCCGACTGCGCCGCCGCGCTGTCGGCTGCAGTGGGCGCACTGTCAGGACCGCTGCACGGTGGCGCCCCCTCGCGCGTGCTGAAGATGCTCGACGAAGTCGAACAGACCGGTGATGCCGAGCGGTGGGTCAACGACGCACTGGACCGCGGTGAGCGGTTGATGGGCTTCGGCCACCGGGTCTATCGCGCCGAAGACCCGCGTGCGCGTGTGCTGCGACGCACCTGTCGCGACTTGGGCTCACCGCGCTTTCAGGCGGCGGAGGCACTGGAGAAGGCGGCGCTGGCGGAGCTACACGCCCGCCGGCCCGACCGCGTGCTCGCCACGAACGTCGAGTTCTGGTCGGCCGTGGTGCTCGACCTGGCGGAAGTCCCGCCGGAACTGTTCACGCCGATGTTCACGTGCGCGCGCGTGGCCGGCTGGTCGGCGCACATTCTCGAGCAAAAGCGCGAGGCGAAGTTGATTCGCCCGACGGCTCTCTACGTCGGTGAGGGGCCGCGTTCGGTGGCGGCGGTCGGCGCATAGTCGCCGCCTGACGCGGCCCTGAGTGACGAAGAGGGCTCGGCCTCCGTGCCGAACCCTCTGCCGGCCATATCGACCGAGCATGCGCAGTGCCCGAGGCGAGCGTCGCAAACCTGGCCGGATGGCCGTCCCCCTGCCCTACGCGTGGGCCATCCCCGCCTCACGCGCAGATCGATGCCGCGGCTCGCGCCGGGACCGTGGCTCGCTGCCCGGCGCCGGCTCGCCGGTGAACAGCCACGGGTTGTGCTGAGCGACGACCTCGCCTTGAAAGCGCTTACGGGGCCCGTAGACGATCCAGGTCGTATCGACCGCGCCGTAGACCTCCTGCACACGCAGGGCATCGGTGTGTTCGCGCCCGTAATGCAGATGCGTGAGCCCGGCGTCGTAGGCGCCGGCGAGCAGATGCCTTGCGACGACCGGCTTTGAGGGCTCGTCGATGATCTTGGTCCAGCGCTCGAGGTCGGTGTAGCCGCGGGTCGCCGCGACGATCCCGAGGCTCTGTGGATCGCGAACGTCGCTGCGCACGATCAGCGCCAACTCCTTGGTGGGATACAGGAAGGTGTCGATAACGAACACCTCGGTGTGGTAGCGCTCGGTGACGAGATGGACCTGGGTGTGAGCGCTGCATTGCACGAGAAACGTCTCGGAACGGTCCCTGACCTGCTCGATCGCGCCGAGCAGGTCTTCGACGAGCAAGACCTCGTAAGAGTCGATGCCCTGGAACTCGAGATAGTGCAGTAGCGCGTTCTCGTGGCAGGTGCCGGACGGCCCCAGCGTGATGAACGTAGGGCGGGGCAAGGTCACCTCGCCTCTTTCGGAGCAGCCGCTGTGACCTCGCCCGGAACCTCGGACGCCTTGGCGCCGTCACGAGCGGCGGAGGTCTGTGCCGCGATCAGTTCGTCCTCCATGCGACAGGTGGCGTCGATCAGCAACTCGAACAGGCTGGAGGTGAAGTCGGCCGGCAATTGCACCTCCGCGCCGCGGGCCAGGTAGCGCGCGCGCACCTGCTCGACGCGATCGGGCTGCATCATCGGGATGTCGTGCTCGCGCTTGTAAATGGCGATCTCGCGACAGATCGCAAACCGCTCGCCGAGTCGTCCGGCGATCTCCCCGTCGAGTCGATCCAGACGCCGGCGAAACGGCTTAAGCCCGCTCGCCGCCGGTCTCTCTTCCGCTTCGGGGCTCATGCGTGATCGCCGTTCAGCAGACCGGTGGCGAACGCGTGGCTGCAGTCGGCGAGGGACTCCAGCGCATAGCCCCCCTCCTGCACAACGCAGACGGGCAGTTCGGTGCGAGCGAGCAGGCGACCGATCCGTTCGAAGACCGGCGCACCGAACGACCAGGAGCCGTGGGGATCACCGTCTACGAGGTCGTAGCCGAGCGAGAGCACGATCGCACCGGCCGAACTGGCGAGCGCATCGATGCAGCCGGCCAGGGCAGCAATGTAGGCATCCGGCGTGGGGGCGCTGCGAAACGACACGAGATGCTCGCGCTCGGTGCGGGGGCGCACGCGCTCCCAGGGGAGGTTGGCGCCGGTGGAACCGTGCAGCGAATGCAGGGTCGTGCGCGACATGCGCTCCAGCAGCGCGGCGGTGCCGTTGGGGTAGTGCAGGTCGAGGTCCAGGATCGCGACGTCGGCGAAACCCCCGTCGTGCAGCGCCTGCGCGGCGGCGGCGGCGTTGTTGAGGTAGCAGTAGCCGCCAAGCCAGGCCGGCCCGGCGTGGTGTCCCGGGGGGCGGCACAGGGCATAGCTGAAGCGTGCGCCCGCGACGACCGCGCGCGCGGCGGAGATCGCGGTGGCCACCCCCTCGCGGGCGGTGGCGACGGTCTTCGAACAGACGGGCGTGTCGGGCTCAAGGCCCGGTTCGGCGAGCTCGGGGATCAGCGCGGGGGCGCCATCGATACGTTCGAGCGCGCGCAGATATCCAGGCTCGTGCAGACGGCGCAGCGTGCGATCGACCTCGGCGGCGCTCGCGTCGGTGGGCCGTGCGCTGACGCCGCGGTGGCGCTGTAGGCCACAGCGCACCTCCGAGAGTCTGCGCCCGTCGTCGTGGCCGGGGGTGCGATGGCCCCGTTCGTCGAGTATCCAGGGAACGGCGCCATTGCGCTCTTGGCGCTGCTCGATCATCACCAGCCGGGCGCCCGCGTCGGTTCTCACGCGAAGACCCGCCGCATCCGCGAACCGAGATGCTCAAAGCCGTTGCGGGCGTAGAACCCTTCGGTCTCCCGTATGCCCGCAAAGCTCTCACGCGGCAGCCCGACCTCAGCGCGCGCCATCCCCTGCTCGCGCGCGAGCTCGAACAACGCGCCCACCAGTTCGCGACCGACCGAGCGGCTGCGCCAAGAGGGATGAACCCACAGGTCCTGGATCAGCGCGTAACGCCCGGGCACGTGGAGCGCGAGCTGATAGCTGGCGATGAGCACGCCGACGACTACCCCCTCCTCCCCCCCGGCATCGGACTCCCGCCCGCCATCGGACACCGGCACGACGCCGGACGCCGGCTCGCGTTCGGCGAGAAGCAACGCTCCCAGACGGGGGTCTTCGAGCAGCGCGCGCGCCGTCTGGAGCATTTGCGAGCTGGACGGGGGCCGGCTGCCGAGCTCGGTGAGCAGTTCTCCGACCGCCGCGACGATCGCGGGTAGGTCTTCGTGCGTCGCCGCGCGTACGCGGCGTGTGCCGGTCGCCGAGGCGCTCATCGCCACTATGCCGCTCGCGCCGCCGCCGGGGCCGGGGACGAGGCCGATGCCGAGGAGGGCTCCAGTTCGACTGTCCACGCATCGGGCGAGTCGCTGCCGGTGACCGCGCGCACGATCGCGCGCATCGGCGCGCGTGCCTTGAGCAGGATCTCGTCGAACTCCTCCTGCGGATCGGACTGCATCACGATCGCGCCACCGGCGCCGATCGTGGTGGCTCCCGGCCGCATGACGATCGTGCGGATCACGATGCTGAGATCGACGCTGCCGTCCAGTGAGAAGTAGCCGATCGCGCCGGAGTAGACGCCGCGGGCCTCACGCTCGATGTCGTCGATGATCTCCATCGTGCGCAACTTCGGCGCCCCGGTCATCGAGCCCCCGGGGAAACATGCGCGTACGCACTCGACGGGCGTGCGCCCATTCTCCAGCACGCCGGTGACGGTCGAGATCAGTTGATGTACGGTCGCGTAGTCCTCGACGACCATCAACTCGGGGACGCGCACGCTGTCGATCTCACAGACACGTCCGAGGTCGTTGCGCAACAGGTCGACGATCATCAGGTGCTCGGCGTAGGTCTTTTCGTCATGGGTGAGGCCGGCGCGCAACTCGGCGTCGAGCAGTGGATCCTCCGAGCGCGGCGTGGTCCCCTTGATCGGGCGGGCCTGCACTCGCCGGTTGCGATCGACCGAGAGGAAGCGCTCGGGGGATGAGCTGAGGACGGCGAGCTCGCCGAGCTTGAGGTAGGCCGCGAAGGGTGCCGGGTTGATGCTGCGCAGCACGCGATAGAGCTCGAACGGATCGGGGCTCGCGGAGGTCGAGATCTGGTCGGTGAGGCAGACCTCGTAGGACTCGCCGGCGGCGAGCGCGGCCTGGCAGCGTGCGATGTCGGCGAGGTACTGCTCGCGTCCGCGTCCGCAGCGAAACGTCACCGCCGCGGTCGGCGCCCCACTCGCGGCGGGCGTCTCAGACCCCACCGACACCGCTTGCCCTGCTCGTCCCGCCGGCCCTGCCGGCCCCGTGGGCCCAGCCCCTGCGGGAGCCTCGGGAGGTGCGGCGAGAACTTCCCGCACGACCGCCTCGGCCTCGTCCAGCCAGCGTTCGGCGTCGTCGCTCTCATCGTCCTCGCGGCGGAGTGCGAGCAGTTCGGTGCGCTGAGCGCCGTGATCGACCGCTATGACGCGGTTGGCGAGCATCAGCGTGGCGTCGGGAACGTCGGAGCGGTGCACTACAGGCGAGCCGCAATCGCCCTTGCACTCGTAGCCGAGATAGCCGACGAATCCACCTACGAGGCCGCCGGCTGGCTCGGCGGGCGGATCGATCCCGCGCTCGAAGAGCTCTCGTTGAAGCACGTCGAAGATCGACCCGCGCTCGATTTTGCTCTCCTGCCCGCGTCGCGTGTGCACCATCCCCTCGGCGGCGTCGTACTCCAGCACACAGTGATCTGCACCGGCGCTCGTGCCGAGGTAGGAGCGCTGCGCCAGCCGCGTGGGCGCGTCGGCGCTGTCGAGCCAGAACGCGTGCTCGGCCGAGCCGAACAGCCGTTCGAACAGCGGTTCGGTGGCCGGCTCGCCGACGATCGTACGTGTGAGCAACCGCACGCTGCGGGAGCGATGTCGACGCGTGCCCGGACGCGGAGAGGGAACGGGCGGGCGACCGGCGGCGCGGGCGCCCGCGTAACGTGGCGCTCGGCGCCGACGCGCGAGCTTGTAGAAGTTTTCGACGACCGCTCTCCCGTGCTCGCTGGCGACCGACTCGGGATGAAACTGCACCCCCCAGAGCGGGCGGCTGCGGTGCTCGATACCCATCACCACGCCGTCGTCGGTCCATGCGGTTACGCGGCCCTCGGAACCGAGCGGGCCGGTGACCGCGAGCGAGTGGTAGCGCACGACGGAGAAGTTCTGCGGGATTCCCGCGAACAGTCCGCTGTCGAGGTGCTGGACCTGGCTGAGGCGTCCGTGCATGACCATCGGCGCGCTGGCGACGACCCCGTCGAGGACGTAGCCGAGACCCTGGTGGCCGAGGCAGATGCCGAGCACCGGGATCTCGCTGGAGCGCAGGATGTCCGAGCAGACCCCGAAGTCGTGCCAGCGCTCGGGGCGTCCCGGTCCGGGGGAGAGCACGATCGCGTCAAAGTCCCAGCGCGAGAGTGCGCGCCAGGAGACCATGTCGTTGTGAACGACGATCGGCTCCTCGCCGGAGACGGCCGCGAGCAGGTGAAAGACGTTGTAGGTGTAGGAGTCGTAGTTGTCGACGAGCAGCGTGCTCACGCCCGGCCCTCCTTGGCTGCGAGCGGGGCTACGCCCCCCAACCGTCGCCGTCCCGTGACGCCCACGAAGCCCATGGCCGTACCGGGGAGGTTCATCGGACCGGCTCCAGGCCGAGTCCGCGGGCCGAGCGGTCGAGCAGGGTGTGAACGACGCGCTCGACGTGCTCGTCGCGCTCGCGTTCCAGGTACCAGCGTGAGAGGTGCTTGAGGTAGTGAGCGAGTGGGCGCACGTCAAAGCGCTCCACTGCCAGGCGCAGATAACGCCGGTAGAGCTCTGACTGCACGACGGCGAAGCGGTAGTCGGGATCGTCGACCGGTCGCCGGCCTCCCGTCGGAACGCTGCGGCCGTGCCGCGCGCGGGCGCGGACGAGATCCCATCCCAGCGACTCCTCCTCGCACAGCAGCTTGTCGGTGTCGAAGTCGATTCGCGGCGCCACCGGGTAGGGCAGGAAGTAGCCGAGCACGACCTCGGCGGCTATCCGTTCGGGGAAGGGGTGGGCCCTGCGCACGTGCAGACGCTCAGGATCGGCATCGATCTGCTCGTCCAGCAGGTCGGTGAGCTCGTCGATCAGGAGCGCCCCTTCGCTGGAAGCCATCGCGCGCTTTTGGCGGGCGACCATTCCGTTGAAGATGTCGCGGGTGGGATGCATCTCGCCGGCGCCGGAAAGCGCCTCGCCTCGCTCGCCGCCGGGGTGAGCGCCCTCGCCCTGGCCTCCCTGGCCCCCGTTCTCGCCTACGCCGGTGTCCGTGCCCGCCCCTGTGCGATGGGTGCGATCCCCTTCGGCCAGCAACTCGTCCATCAGCTTGCGCCGGCAGGTGACGTGGGAGACCCACTCTGTGCCGCAGACCTGCATGGAGGTCATGTGCTCGAGTTCGGGCGCGGCCATCCAGTAGGCGAGGGCGCGCATGTGCTGGGTGGGTAGCCCGTCGGCGCGTACGAGCGGAAACTCTTCGAAGTCGCTCAGACCGGTGGCATAGAAGACGACGCCGTCCTCGCGCCGGTGCAGCCGGCCGGAGCGCAGACCCGATGCGGTCAGCTCGGCCGCCTCGGAGAGAAAGTCCGACTCAAAGAAGACGCGGTCGAACGCGATACCCAGTCGCGCGAGCGTCTTGCGCTGTCCTGAGATGACCCAGGCGCGCGTCTTGTACCAGAGCTCCAGCGCTTCACGTTCGCCTGAGAGCACGCGTTTGAGCAGGTCGTCGGCGGCGTCCCCGCGCAGGGTGAGCTCGCGTGTGAGGGAGTCCTCGGGGTGCTCGATCGCCTCTGCCGCCTCCGCTCCGGCCGACTGCGTGGCCGCCACGTAGTCGGCGTAGCAGACACCCACGAAATGGTCGCTCTTCTCGCCGCCGGCCGGCCACGAGGGTGTGTGCCGGCCGCTGTGCAGTACGCCGGCCATCGCCTCGCCCATGCTGCGCCCGGCGTCGGAGATGAGGCTGCGACGCTCGACTTGGGCGCCGGCTTGGGCGAGTGCGGCTGCGAGCGCGTTGCCGATCGCGAGGTTGCGCAGGTGGCCGGCGTGCAGCGCCTTGGTCGCGTTGGCGTCCCAGAACTGCACCGAGATCCGCTGTCCGTGGGCGAGGTCTGAGAGCGTGGCCTCGGCGCTGCCGCCGGCCTCCAGCGCGGCGCCGACCGTTTCGATCCAGTTGTCGTCCAAGCGCAGCTGCACACCCTCGCCGTCGTGCGTTACGCCCGCCACCCAGGGCTCGGCTTCGATTTCGGCGAGGGCACGCAGCGAGTCCTCGTCCTCGCGCCAGTTGCGTACGCGCGGTGTCAGCTTCACGTCGCAGTCCCCGCGCGGACGTCGCGGTGCTCGCGCGGCCCAGCGCGCGGGCTCCTGCCCGGGCGAGGAGATGCCCTCGAAGTAGTCGAACAGGTTTGTCACGACGCGCTCATCGGCTGTGGTGGGCGTGTTGGAGTTCCATAGCCATGCACCAGCCGGGGCTCGAACCCGGATCAACGGCGTTTAAGGCCGTCCCTTAACCGATTAAGGCACTGGTGCTCTGTACGACTGAGCGCCCGGGCACGCCCTCGACCGACATCCGGATTGAAAAATCAATACGAATAGTCGAGTTCGCTGCGGGTGTATCGGTTATCATAACCCCGCCGGTTTTTCACGCAAGGGTTTTGCTGTAAAACCTGGAGCTCGACATCTGTTGGGTCCCGCAAAATGGCTCTACAAAGCGGGAAACCGAAAGAGAAACAAGAGACGAAAATGATGAAGAAGGAAACAAAAGCCGGAAACCGCTCGCCGGCGCCGGGCGCGCAGCGAAAGAGAGAAACATGAGCACCGGGGTAGGTGCGATCTCGCGTGGGGCCGGCGGCGTGCATCGGCGCGCGCGCTCGGGCCTGCCTCCCGGTCCGCGCATGCCCAGCGGGTTGCAGGCGATTGGCTGGACGTGGCGTTCGCTGCCATTCATGGAGCGGTGTCAGAGGCGTTATGGAGACGTTTTCACTCTGCGCGTCCGGCATGGGGGCACATGGGTGCTGGTGTGTGACCCACGAGATGTCAAGCGCGTATTCACCGCCGCACCGGAGCGGCTGGGGGTGGGCGAAGCGAACACGCTCCTGGGCCCGGTGCTCGGGCCGCGTTCGGTGATGCTGCTGGAGGAGCCACAGCACATGACGCGACGCAAGCTGATGCTGCCCCAATTTCACGGCCGGCGCATGGAGAGCTACGGCGGGATGATGGCCGAGGTTGCGCGCCGCGCCGTCGCGCAGTGGCCGACCGACCGGCCGTTTGAGTTGTGGCCGAGGATGCAGGCCATCACGCTGGAGGCGGTTATGCGCGTTGTGTTCGGGCCTCAGCCAACGGATTCCACGCGGCGGCTGCAGGAGCTGCTGCGCGAGCTGACCGACCGGATGAACGCACCGCGACGACTGACGCTGCTGGCGTTGCTCGGCCCGCGCTCGATGGTTGCAGACCCCGAGTTCAGGGCGGCGATGGACCTGGTCGAGGCGGTGGCGCTGGAGGAGGTGCGCAAACGTCGCGCGGAGGGCCCCGATCCGGCGCGCGAGGACATCGTCTCGATGCTCGCGCACGCCCACTACGAGGACGGCGAGCCGATGACCGCTCAGGATCTGCGCGACGAACTGATCACGCTGCTGCTGGACGGGCCGACCTCAACCTCGTTGGCGTGGGTGTTCGAGCGGCTGCTGCGCCATCCGGACAAGCTTGAGCGCCTGCGCGAGGAGGTGCGCGTGGGCGAGGCGGACGCCTATCTGGATGCGGTCGTCAAAGAGACACTGCGCCTGTGCCCACCCGTGCCGATCGTGGTGCGCAAGCTGCTTGAGCCGATGGAGTTGGGGGGATACGTGGTGCCGGCCGGAGCGATGGTCGCACCCTGCATCCATCTGGTGCATCGTCGCGAGGAGATCTATCCCTATCCCCGCAGGTTCATGCCCGAGCGCTGGCTGGACCGGCCCGCGGGTACTTACACGTGGATCCCCTTTGGTGGGGGCGTGCGCCGCTGTCTGGCGGCGAGCTTCGCGCTGTTGGAGATGAAGCGCGTGGTCGCCGCGGTGCTCGAAGAGGTCGAGATGGAGGCGGTACAGGCGCGCTCGGAGCAGGTCACCAAGAGTGCTATCTCCTATAGCCCGGGACGGCGCGGGCTCGTGCGGATCACCGGGCGCCGCGGGGACCTCAACAGGCCGGCCGCGCCCACCGGCTACGAACAACAGACGGCCGCAGCGGCATGAGCGACGGGGTTCCCGACGCCGACCTGCTGATCGTGGGCGCCGGCGCGAAGGCGGCGGCGATCGCCACGAAAGTGCACGTCATGAACCGGCTCGGCCTGGGCCCGATTGCGCTGACGATCGTCGAGGCGACCGAATCGGCGGCGTCGTGGTCGGGACGCAACGGCATGACCTCGGGCGAGGAGCCGCTGGCGATTCCGCCGATCAAGGATGTCGGGTTTCCGTACGAGAGCCATCGGGAGTTCGGGGAGATCGGCGAGGAGATCGACCGCGCGATGATGCCGTTCACCTGGCAGCAGTACATGATCGACGAGCACCGGTACGTGCGCTGGGTGAATGCCGGCTCACCGCCGATTCAGCACCGCACGTACGGTAAGTATCTGGCGTGGGTGCTCAGCCGCGCGACCGAGGGGGTCAGACTCGTACGCGGCCGGGTGACCCGGGTCTCGCTCGGGGAGCGGGGAGGGCATTGGCGAATCGACGTCGAGGATTGCACGGACGCCCCGCTGTATCGCGGGAGCGCGCTGGCGCTCACAGGCCCTGGCGTGCACCGCCCGTTTGCGCACGACCCCGACGCCGCGCCGCGGATATTCCATTGCGACTCCAAGCGCATCGAGTTGGCGCGCATTCCGATCGAACAGAGCGCGAACATCGCGATCGTCGGGGGCGGTGAGAGCGCGCTGAGCTGCGTGGCGTTCCTGCGGGCTTTCCGGCCCGACGCCGAGCTTACGATCTACACCCCCAGCCTGCCGATGAGCCGCGGCGAGAGCTTCTTGGAGAATCGGGTGTTCTCCAATCCCGACGATGTGTCCTGGGAAGCGCTCGACGAGCGCACACGCCGCGACTTCGTGCGCCACTGCGATCGGGGAGTCTTCGATCCGGCGACACTGCAGACGATCGCCTACGACGACCAGTGCCGATTCGTCACCGGTCGCGTGACGCACGTCTCCTCGGTAGGCGGTGAGGAGGAGGTGTGCGTGAACTATGAGGCGCGCGGCGCCGGAGAAGAGAGCGTCCGTCACGATTACGTGGTCAACTGCACCGGGTTCGATCTGCTCGAGCAGCTGCGTTCCCTGTTCCCACCGGCCGTGCGAGCGGAGATCGAGAGCCGCGTCGGCGGGGTTTGGAAGCGCCCTCCCGGCGCAGAGGTTCCGATCGGGCGCAATCTTGAGTTGAAGGGGATGTACCCGCGGTTGTACATCCCCGGTTTGGGGGCGCTCAGCCAGGGGCCGGGGTTTGCCAACCTCGGCTCGCTGGGATTGCTCGCAAACCGGGTGTTGGCGCCGCTGTTCGGCGAAAAGGATGCACAGATTCACGCAAGTCGCAACTCGATAACGGAGGTCGTCTAGATGCCGTCAAGCTCCCGCCAGGTGCGCCGTGCCGAAGCCCGCCGCGCCCAGGCCAAGAAAGCAACCCGCTCCGGTCAGGGGGGTAGCGGGGGTCCGGACCTGCGGGAGAAAGTCCCGAAGCTCTCAAAAAATGCGTGGCTGGCGATAGGCGCGGTGATGGTGGCCGTTGTGGCGGTGATCGCGGTCGTATCGCTGGGCTCCTCCTCGTCCTCGTCCTCAAGCGAAAGCTCGCTGCTGACGGGCTCGGGCTATCCCAACGGCGATACATCGAACACCCGTTACACGCAGGGGCCGATCAACAGCACGAACGTCTCGCAACTGCAACCGGCGTGGACGTTGCCGCTGACCGCGAAAAGCCAGTACGGCAGCTATTCGGCCTCACCGATCGTCTCCGGCGGGGCGATCTTTTCCCAAGATCTGGCCTCGAACGTACAGGCGATCAACGAGAAGACCGGCAAGGTGATCTGGACGAAGTCCTTCGAATCGCCCGACCAGGGACCCAACGGTCTGGTGGTGGCCGGCGGGCGCGTGTTCGGAGCGACCGCGACGGCCGCGTTTGCGCTCGACGAGAAGACGGGGCAGCAGATCTGGTCGGTGACGCTCACACGCAACGAACACGAGGGCATCGACATGGCGCCCGGCTATCACAACGGCGTCGTGTACGTCTCGACGGTGCCGGGCAACAACGAAAAGTTCTACGGCGCAGGAGGCGTGGGGATCCTGTGGGCGCTCGAAGCCGGCACGGGTAAGAAGCTGTGGCACTTCGACACCGCGCCCGAAAGCCTGTGGGGACAGGAAAGCGTCAATTCCGGCGGCGGGCTGTGGTACACGCCGGCGTTTGACGACGAAGGGAACATGTACGTGGGCACGGCCAATCCGGCGCCGTTTCCGGGGACCGAATCCTCACCCTGGGGATCGAGCCGCCCCGGACCGAATCTGTACACCGATTCGATCGTCAAGCTGAACGCGCAGACCGGCAAGGTGGTCTGGCATTACCAGCAGACGCCGCACGATCTGTATGACTGGGACCTGCAGGACGCGCCGATTCTCGCGGAAGTGAAGGGGCACAAAGAGGTGATTGCGAGCGGCAAGTCGGGGTGGGTGGTCGCACTGGACCCGCAGAGCGGCAAGGTTCTGTGGAAGCGCAGCGTGGGCACGCACAACGGGCACGACAGCGATGGCGTGTTTGCGATGAAACACGAATACTCCAAGTTGAACCTGCCGGAGACCGTGTATCCAGGCCTGCTGGGAGGTGTGATCGCGCCGATGTCGACGAACGGCACGGATGTGTTCGTACCGATCGTGAACCACCCGGTGACGTTCAACAACCAGACCGAACCGCAGGAAAACGGCCCGAGCACGGGCGAAGTGGTGGCGCTTGACGCGGCCACGGGGGCGGTCCGGTGGACGCGCAAGTTCCCGGCCGCGGTGTTCGGCGCGACGACGGCGGTCAACGATGTGGTGTTCGCGACGACGTTCGAAGGGTCCCTGTACGCGTTTGATGCGAAGACGGGGAACGTCGTGTGGGAAACGAAACTGCCGGCTGCGACGAACACGGGTGTGGTGGTGAGCGGGAATACGCTGATTGCACCGGCGGGTCTTGCCGCGGGAGCCGGGCAGACGCCGGAGATGGTTGCCTATCGCTACGGCGCCGGCTAACCACCGGGCTCACCGGAGCTGGGATCCCATCCGCCGGGGTCCCGGCTCCATCGCTCTTTGGGTGTAGCGCTGGGGGCACAACGACGGTCCCGGCGGTCGTTGTTGTGAGTGAGTGGGAGACACACTTGGGCGACGCACCAAGGCTCGTGGGATGGCGAAAATCGAATGGTGGACAGGAGATTCGGCCTGCGCACGGTCGCCGTCGTTAGACAGTCTCAGCGGCGCGCCCGTTGAGGCTTACCCTGCGGGTATGCGGGATCTGTTGATCATCATTCCGGCTTACAACGAGCAGGGGCGCGTTGGGCACGTGGTCAGAGATGTCCACGAGGCCCTACCCGGCGCGGATGTGCTGGTGGTCGACGACGGGTCCAGCGACGCCACGGCCGAGGATGCGGTGCAGGCCGGGGCGAGGGTCCTGTCGCTGCCCGTCAACTCGGGCTATGGGGTCGCGCTGCAGACCGGTTACAAGTTCGGCGTCCGGGCGGGCTATGCGACGATCGGTCAGATCGACGCCGACGGCCAGCATCGCGCGGAGTACCTGACGGCGATGCTCGAAGCGCTCGAGCAGCAGGACGCGGATCTGATCGTGGGCTCGCGCTTTCTGGGCGAAGACGGTCACTACAAGCCCCCGTTCGCGCGCGCGATCGGCATCGGCCTGTTCGCGCACCTGACCTCGTCGATCACCCACGAGCACATCTCCGATCCGACTTCGGGCTTTCAGCTGATGCGCAGCCGTGTCGCGCGCTTATTCTGCTCGGACGTCTACCCGACCGACTATCCCGACGCCGATGTGCTGATCCTGCTGCACCGCACCGGCTATCGCGTGCGCGAGATTCCGGTGCAGATGCGTCCCTCGCCGGGCAAGTCGATGCATTCGGGTCATACCGGGCCGTATTACGTCTACAAGATGCTGCTTTCGATCTTCGTGACGTTGCTGCGCCGGGGCGTGAAGGTGATTCCCCAGGCGAAGCTTGCGCCATGATCAGTACCAACCTGCGCATCGTGGCGATCGCGGGCAGCCTGACTTTGCTCATCTTCATCGTCGAGCTGGTCCGCCGCAGACGCCTGAAAGAGGAGTACTCGGTGCTGTGGGTGGCCACAGCGCTGGCGCTGCTTTTGCTGGCCGTCTGGGGAGGTCTGCTGCACGGCCTGGCTGACTTCATCGGAGCCGACTCGCAGGCCAGCACGCTGTACTTCTTCGGACTGCTGTTCGTGGTCTTTCTGCTGTTGCATTTCTCTGTACGTGTGAGCAACCTCGAGCGTCGGGTGATCGTGCTGGTGCAGGAGATCGCACTGCTGCGCGAACGCGACGGAAACCCAAGGGCACCCGAGAAAAAGATGGCCCGGGAGGAGCGCGCATGGGAGACGAGCGCACGGTGATTCAGGCGGGGGCTTCCGGAGAGGAGCACAAGGAGCACAGTGTCGGCTACCTGGCGGCGGCGGCAAGGCTGGCCGAGGCGATAGATCCGGCCCAGATCGATGAGTTGGCGCTCCGCCTCGCCGGGGTTCGGTCGCGGGGCGGGCGCCTTTTCATACTCGGTGTGGGAGGCGGCGCGGGTCACGCGGGACACGCCGTCAACGATTTTCGCAAGCTGTGCGCGATCGAGGCTTACGCGCCGACCGACAACGTTTCCGAGCTGACCGCGCGCACCAATGACGATGGTTGGGAGACCACGTTCAGCCGCTGGCTGGAGACCTCACGACTGTGCGAGCGCGATGCCCTGCTCGTGTTCTCGGTGGGTGGCGGCTCACGCGAGCACAATGTCTCCACGAACCTCGTTAATGCGATGGAGGCCGCGCGAGATGTGGGAGCCGGTATCTATGGCGTCGTGGGAGCGCCCGGTGGCACGCTCGCCGAGTTGGCCGACGTCGCGATCCTGCTCGCGCCTCCGCCGGAGTTGCGCACACCCCTGGTCGAGTCCTTTCAGGCGGTTGTTTGGCACGCACTCGTCTCGCACCCGGAGCTGGCGGTCAAAGCCGGGCACTGGGAGTCGCTCGACCTGGACGCCGCCGGTAGCTGAGCGCGTAATCCGATGAGCAGCGCACGTGGCCGCGCCGGAGCGTTCCTGGATCGAGACGGCATATTGAACGAGTTGGTCCCGGACCCTGCCTCGGGCGCTCCGGAGTCGCCGCTGGGCGTGAGTGAGGTCCGTCTGGTTCCCGGCGCGGCGGCAGCCGCAACGGCGTTGGCGCAAATGGGGTTTGTGCTGGTGTGCGTCTCAAACCAGCCGGCTGCGGCCAAGGGCAAGGTGTCGGTCGCCCAGTTGCTCGCGGTGCACGAGCGGGTGATCGAGCTCCTACGAGAGCAGGGTGTGGAGTTGGAAAGCTCGCGCCTGTGCATGCATCACGAGGATGGCGTGGTGGCTGAGCTGAGCGGACGATGTGACTGTCGCAAGCCGGCACCCGGCATGCTGCTGCAGGAGGCTCACAGCCTCGGGATCGATCCGCGCGCTTCGTGGATGGTCGGAGACACCGACGCCGATATAGCGGCCGGTAAGGCAGCCGGCTGCAGAACTCTTCTTATTCGTCATCCGGCCAGCGTTCATAAGCGTTTGCAGGCGGTTCACCCCGATCTGGAGGCCGACACATTCACCGACGGCGTTTCCGCGATCGGTGCCCAAATGTCAGAAACAATCGGACTGGGCTAGCGGCGTTATGGTGGGCGGTCCCTTTGGGAGACCGACCATGCTCGATCAGATCACGACACGTATATTTGCCGACGGCGCCGATCTCGACGGTATCCTGTCGCTGGCCGAGAATCCGCGTATCTCCGGTTTTACGACAAATCCGACGTTGATGCACAAGGTTGGATTGACCGACTACGAGCGTTTCGCGCGAGAATTGCTCGAGCGAGTGCGTACGCATCCGATCTCGTTTGAGGTGTTTGCCGACGAGGCCGAGGAGATGCGCAGGCAGGCGACTCAGATAGCGTCCTGGGGGGAGAACGTGTACGTCAAGATTCCCGTCACCTCGACCGACGGCGAGTCGATGGCGCCACTGGCGCGAGAACTGTCGGAGGGTGGCGTCAAAGTTAACGTCACCGCGCTGTTTACGACCGCACAGGTCGAACTGATCGCGGCGGCGGTGGCCGACGGAGCACCTTCCTACATCTCGGTTTTTGCCGGGCGGATCGCGGATGCGGGAGTCGATCCGATCCCGATTGTCGCGCGCTCGTTGGAGATCATGCGCCAGGCGCCGGAGTCGGAACTGATCTGGGCCTCACCGCGCGAGATCCTCAACCTCGTGCAGGCCAACGAGGTCGGCTGTCATATCATCACGATCACCCATGACCTGCTGAAAAAGCTCGACGGTCTCGGCAAGAGCCTCGAGCAGTTTTCGCTGGAGACCGTCCAAATGTTCCACGCCGACGCGCGTGCGGCAGGCTTCACGCTTTAGATGTTCATCTTTGAACCATGGCACGCCTCGGGAGATCCACCATGAGACGCGCATGCGTGACGGGCGGTGCCGGTTTCATCGGCAGTAACCTCGCCGAGAGACTGCTGGCGGACGGCGTGAAGGTTGTCATTTTCGATAACTTCAGTACCGGGCGCCACGAGTTCGTCGCGGGGCTTGAGCGCTCCGAGGGCGCGAGGATCGTCGAGGGCGACGTGCTGGACCTCGACGCGCTCGGTGACGCCGTCGCCGGCTGTGACTGGGTCTTTCATCTGCAGGCAAACGCCGACCTGCGCGGCGGACTGGATCATCCACGGCGCGACCTGGAGCAGAACACGATCGCAACGTCGAACGTACTGGAGGCGATGCGGGCGCAGGGGGTGAGACGGATCGTATTTGCGTCGACCGGTTCGGTCTACGGCGAGCCGGAGATTTTTCCGACCCCCGAGGACGCTCCCTTTCCGGTCCAGACGTCGCTGTACGCGGCGTCGAAGCTCGCCGGGGAGGGGCTCGTCGCCGCATACGCGACCGGATTTGGCTTTACCGGTGTTATCTGCCGCTTCGTCTCGGTGCTGGGCGAGCGCTATACGCATGGGCATCTTTTTGACTTCTATCGTGCGCTGAAGCGCGATCCGACGCGCCTGCGAGTGCTGGGAGACGGTCGCCAGGAGAAGTCATATCTCGATGTGGATGACTGCATCGGTGCGGTGCTGAGGAGTGTCGGGCAACACGAGGAGGAGTCCGGTGTTTACGTCTATAACCTCGGGACCGACGAAACGCTGCTGGTCGAGGATTCCGTGCGAATCCTTACCGAGCACTTGGCGATATCGCCGGAGATCAGCTATGCCGGGGGCCGTCGCGGCTGGATTGGTGACAGCCCACTCATCCGCCTTGACACTGGCCGCATCCGCGATCTCGGCTGGACTCCGGCGCTGACGATCGAGCAGTCGGTCAAGCGGACGCTCGAATGGTTCGATGCCAACGACTACGTGTGGCGAGAGCGACTGCTCGCCGACGCGCGCTCGTGAGTGGGGTGCGGACGAGATGAGCGTGATCTTCAGCCGTGCGCCACTGCGCATTTCACTCGGCGGAGGCGGCACCGACCTTCCCTCCTACTACGGCGAGCACGGTGGCTTCCTGGTTTCCGGAGCGATCGACAAGTACGTGTACATGCTCACCCACACGGTCTTTCAGCGTCGCTACCGCATGAAGTACTCAGAGCTTGAGGAGGTCGACGATCCCAGCCAGATCCGGCACCCGATTCTGCGCGAGGGCCTGTTGCGCCACTGGTGCGGGAACCCGCTGGAGATCGCCTCGGTGGCGGACGTTCCGGCGGGAACCGGGATGGGATCATCGGGCGCCTACACCGTGTGCCTGCTCAAGGGCCTGGTGCGGGCCCGACACAGCTCGATCTCCCCAATGGATCTGGCCGAGGCCGCGTGCGAGATCGAGATGGGTGTGCTCGGCGAGCCCGTCGGCAAGCAGGATCCGTATGTCGCCGCTCATGGAGGCATCTGCGCGTACACGTTTCAGCCGAACGGAGCGGTGACCGTCGAGCCGCTCGAGCTCGATCCGGACGTGTCCAGGCGGCTGCGCGACCAACTGCTGCTGTTTTACACCGGCGAGGCGCGCTCGGCCTCACACGTGCTGGCAGATCAGGACAAGCGTTCGAAGGCCGGCGATGAGGCGATGCTTGAGAACCTCCATCGGATCAAGGATCTTGGCCTACTCAGTCACGAGATGCTGCTGACCGGCGCACTTGAGGATTACGCCGAGTTGATGCACGAACATTGGGAATACAAGCGCCGCCGCTCACCCGGGATGACCGATGAGCGCATCGACAACCTCTATGCACACGCTCGACGCAACGGCGTCGTCGGCGGCAAGCTGGTGGGCGCGGGCGGCGGCGGCTTTCTACTCCTCTACACCCGCCGGCCCGAAGATACCCGGCGCGCGATGCTGGCCGCTGATGCGCCGGAACTGGCGTTTAATTTCGAGTTCGGCGGAGCCCATGCAGACGAGTACGCGTGAGCGGCCCCTGCGATCCGACCCCGTGGGGGGCGGCGGCGCGAAGCAGATGAATGCGCTGCGCGTGGCGATCGTGGGCTGTGGTTTGATCGGCGCCAAGCGCGCCGACGCGATCACCGCGGCAGGCGACGAACTGCTGGCCTGCCATGACATCGAGGAGGCTGCGACGAGGAGCCTGTCCGGGAGGCACGGGTGTCGGTCGTGTGCGACGTTCGAGGAGCTGCTGGACGGTGAGCCGCAGGTGGTGGTGATCGCCACCACGCACGATCGCCTGGCGGATCTGGCGGAGCGGGCGATGGTGGCGGGGGCACACGTGCTCGTGGAGAAGCCGGCTGCGATCTTGAGCGCCCAGATCGATCGCCTGCTTGAGTGCCAGCGTGCCACCGGGCGTTTGGTGAAGGTGGGGTTCAACCACCGCTTTCACCCTGGCTTGGCGCGCGTCGCCGAGGAGATCGAGTCCGGGCGTCACGGTGAGCTCATGCATCTGCGCGCCCGTTACGGACACGGAGGACGCCCCGGTTACGACCGTGAGTGGCGCGCAAATCCGACACTGTCGGGCGGCGGTGAGCTGATCGACCAGGGGATGCACCTGCTCGACCTCTGTTATTGGCTGGCGGGCCCACTTCCGCTGCATAGCGCGCTGCTGCGCACCGAGTTCTGGGATGCCCCCGTCGAGGACAACGCGGCGCTGATCCTTGGTGAGCCGCAGGCGCGTTCGGCCCCGTGGGCGATGCTGCACGTCAGCTGGACGGAGTGGAAGAACCTGTTCTCGTTGGAGGTGTTCTGCCGCACGGCGAAGCTCCAGGTCGACGGGCTGACGCGCTCTTACGGGCGCCAGCGGCTGCTGATCTACCGGATGCGCCCGGAGCTGGGGCCACCGGACGTCGAAGAGCACTCATATCCCGACGAGGATGACTCGTGGATTGCCGAATGGCGACATTTTGCCGCGGCGGTGCGAGCCGGCGATGGACGGGATCTGCTCGGGGACCTGCGATCGGCCCGCTATGCCTGGAGCCAGGTCGAGGCGGCGTACGCACGGAGCCCGCTATGAGCGCGCCGATCGGGGTGATCGGGCTGTGGCACCTGGGCAGCGTGACGGCCGCCTGTTTGGCCGAGCAGGGACATGAGGTGATCGCCGTGGACCCCGACCCGGCCGTGGTCGCGGACCTGAGCGCCGGGCGCCCGCCGGTGTCCGAGCCGGGTCTGTCGCAGTTGCTCGCCGAGAATGCCGAGCGTCTGCATTTCACATCCGATTTGCGGAAGCTCGCTCACTGCACACGAGCATGGGTTACGTTTGACACGCCGGTCGATGAGGAGGACAACGCCGACGTCGATTGGGTTCTGGACCAAGCGCGCGAGCTGCTTACGCCGCTGCCCGACGGCGCGCTTGTGATCGTCTCCTCGCAGCTGCCGGTGGGCAGCGTCGCTGCTTTGCGCGCAAGATGTCTCGCCGACCGCGGCGATCGCGCACTGCGCTTTGCGTGTGTCCCCGAGAACCTGCGCCTGGGCGCCGCCCTGGAGGTCTTCCGGGAGCCCGACCGGATCGTGGCCGGCGTCAGCAGTGAGGAGGATCGGCGCGAGCTTGCCGAACTGCTGGCGCCGTTCAGCCGTGAGGTGCAGTGGATGCGGGTGGAGTCGGCGGAGATGACCAAGCATGCACTGAACGGTTTCTTGGCGACCTCGATTGCATTCATCGACGAGGTGGCGGCGATCTGTGAGTCGGTCGGCGCCGACGCCGCCGAGGTCGCACGCGGACTTAAGAGCGAGCGCCGCATCGGTCCACGGGCGTATCTGAGCCCCGGGGCCGCGTTCGCGGGCGGGACCCTGGCGCGCGACCTCGCCTTTCTGCGGGTTCTGGCCGAGCGTCATGAGCTTCCTGGGCATGTGTTCACGGGGGTACTCGCGGGCAACGCCGCTCACCGGCATTGGACGCGCCGCAAGCTGGTGGAGATGTGCGGAGATGAGAGCGGGCTTGCGGGGCGCGAGGTGGCAATCTGGGGATTGACCTACAAGCCGGGGACCGACACCCTGCGCCGTTCGAGCGCCGTTGAGTTGTGTCATTGGCTGGCCGACAGCGGAGTGGTGGTGCGCGCGCACGACCCAGCCGTACGCGCGCTTCCAGCCGACCTTGGGGGGAGGGTGCGGCTGTGCGCCACTCCAGTCGAGGCGGTGATGCGCGCCGACGCGCTCGTGCTCTGCACTCCGTGGCCCGCCTATCGTGAGGTCGACGCCGAAGCGCTGCTCGGCGCCCTCGCGCAGCCGGTGATCGTCGATCCCGCGGGCCTTTTGTGCGACGCGCTGGCGGTCCACCCAGAGGCGCGGCATGTGTGGGTCGGCAGGCCCTCGTCCCCATCTGCGGCGGCGACCACTCGGGGCCCGTCGCACTCTGGGGACGAGAAGATGCTGGGAGTGTTGGGATGAGCGTGGAGCAGACTTCGACGCAGACCATGGAGGCGCTGACTGGATGCACGGCGCTCGTCACCGGTGGCACGCGCGGCCTGGGCCTTGAGATCGCTCGCGCCTACATCGACGCCGGGGTGGCGGGCATCTGCGTTTGCGGGCGCGAGCGTGACGCGATCGAGCCGGCGGTAAAAGAGCTCGGCGAACGGGCCGCGCCGGGGCAGAGGGTGATGGGCGAGATGGCGGACGTGTCCGCGCCGGCAGACGTAGAGCGCTTGGTCGATCGCGTCATCGCGGATCTCGACGGGTTGACGATCCTGGTCTGCAACGCGGGCGTGTATGGCCCGAAGGGAAGCGTTTCCGATGTCGATTGGCGAGAGTGGGCGCGGACAATCGAGATTAACCTGTTCGGGTCGGTTCTTCCGGCGCGGGCGGTGACGGCTCATTTCGCCGAGCGGGGCTACGGCAAGATCATCCAGCTTTCCGGGGGCGGCGCCACGAGCCCGCTGCCGAGGCTGAGCGCATACGCCGCTTCCAAGGCCGCGGTTGTGCGTTTTGCCGAGACGCTGGCCCTCGAGTTGCGCGAGCACGGTGTCGATGTCAATGCGATCGCGCCCGGAGCGCTCAACACGCGCCTGCTCGGGGAGGTGCTTGCCGCAGGACCCGAGCGGGTGGGGGCGGATTTCCACAGCCGCGCGCTGGCGCAGCGCGATCGGGGCGGCGTCCCGCTGCGACTGGGAGCCGAGCTCGCCGTCTTCTTGGGCTCCTCGGCGAGCGATGGCATCACCGGCAAGCTGATCTCGGCGCAGTGGGATCCGTGGCGAGACCCTGAGTACCGGGCGCGTCTGGTGGAACGCGAGGATCTGGCGACGCTGCGACGGATCGACGACGAGCTGTTCACCGCAGCCGGGGAGCGGGCAGGCGTATGAGTACGCCTTTTGTCAGCCATGTGTCATCGGAACACATGGTCAACTGGTCGGAGGATCTCGAGGCGCTGCACGAGCAGAGCAGTCGTACGCACTTCATCGACGTGTGGACCCGTCGCGCGATCCTTGCGCGGATGGGTCGCCTGCCTGCGGCGCCGACCGTGATCGATCTGGGCTGCTCCACCGGACACCTGCTCGAAGACCTGCGTCGTGCGCTTCCTGACGCGAGCCTGATCGGTGTGGACCTGGTCGCGGGGGGATTGCGCAAGGCTCACGCGAACGTGCCGGACGCGCAACTGCTGCAGGCCGACGTGTGTTCGCTGCCGCTCACGGACGCGAGCGTGGACGGCGCGGTGAGCGCGAACCTGTTCGAGCACGTGCCCGACGACGTCCTGGCGCTGGAAGAGCTCTTGCGGATTCTGCGTCCGGGCGCTCGCGCGACGATCGTCGTGCCGGTGGGTCCGGGCAACTACGACTACTACGATCGTTTTCTGGGCCACGAGCGCCGCTACGCCAGAGGGGAGCTCGCGCGTAAGGCCCGCGCGATTGGGTTCGAAGTGGTCGAGGACCTCCATCTGGGGGCGCCGCTGTATCCCGCGTTCTGGGCGGTTAAGCAGCGCAACCGCAAGCGTTACGCGGAGCTTCGGGGGGACGCGCTGGAGGCGAGGGTGCGCGCGGACATCGCACATACGGGCGATTCCACGCTCGGACGCTTGGCCTGCCGGTTCGAGGAGTGGATGCTCGCACGCGGCGTGCGGCTGCCGTTTGGCATCCGCGGCCTGACCGTGCTCGCGCGCTCGGGGATGAACACATGAGCGGGCCGACACAAATGCGAGAGTCCACGCATTCGCCACCGCGAGGGTCAGCACAGTTGCGCGGGCCGACACAGTTGCTGGGCCAGGCGCAGCGCCGACGCTCCTCGCAATCGCGTGGCACCGGCGAGGATACGGGCGGGCCGAGTCGCGAAACGCTGAGCGTGGTGGTCCCTGCCTACAACGAGCAGGACAACGTTCGCCGGGTGTACGAGCGCCTGCGAGAGGTGTTGGAACCGCTTGAGCTGGAATGGGAGTTGATCTTCAGCGTCGATCCCTGCACCGATCTCACCGAAGATCTGATCCTGGCTTTGCGCAAGGAGGATCAGCGTGTGAAGATGCTGCGCTTCTCGCGCCGATTCGGCCAGCCGATGGCGACGATCGCCGGGCTGGAGAGCGCCGGTGGCGACGCGGTGGTGGTGATCGACTGCGACCTGCAGGACCCTCCCGAGCTGATCCCGGAGCTGATCGAGCGCCAACGGGAGGGTTATGACGTGGTGTACGCGCAGCGACGCACGCGGGCGGGCGAGACGCTTCCCAAGCGGATCGTCTCGGCTCTCGGCTACAAGGTGATCAAGCGAATCGCCGACGTCGAGATCCCTCCGAACACGGGCGACTTCCGCTTGATGAGCCGCCGCGTGGTTGACAATGTGGTTTCACTACAGGAGAGCCACGGCTTTCTGCGCGGGCTCGTCGGACTGGTTGGCTTCCGGCAGACGAGCGTCGTCTATGACCGCGACCCCAGAGCGGCGGGCACCAGCAAGTACAACCGTTTTTGGGGGTCGTTGGTAATTGGGGTGAACGGCATCGTCGGCTTCTCGCGCTATCCGCTGCAGCTGATCTCGATGATCGGCGTGGCCCTGTCGGGAATCGCTTTCCTGCTCGCGATCGTCTACCTCGGGTTGAAGCTCGGCGGCGTCAATTTTCCGCTCGGAAACCCCACAATCGTGATCGTCATGGCCTTCTTCAGCGGCATTCAATTGCTTTCTCTGGGCGTGATCGGAGAGTACGTCGGCCGGATATATGACGAATCGCGCCACCGACCCAAGTACATAGTCGAGTCCAGTCATGGGTGGGACGATTAGATGGGAGCGACGTACGCCTACGTGGACTGATCGGCGGGTGGGCGAGGACACGGGCGATCGGGTGCAGCGGCTGCCGCCCGTTTGCATCCTCGCGGGAGGGCTCGGCACACGCTTGGGCGAGCTCGTGCGAGACACGCCCAAGCCGCTGCTCGAGGTTGCGGGCGAGCCGTTTCTGATGCACCAGCTGCGCCTGCTCGCGGGGCACGGAGCGCACCGGGTCGTGTTGTGCGTCGGCTATCACGGCGAGCAGATCAGAGCACGAATCGGCCACGAGCGTTTCGGGATCGAGATTCACTACAGCTTCGACGCGATCTCGGGCAGGGACGGCACGCTCGGCGCGATCCGGCGTGCCCTGTCGCTGCTGGGCGAGCGCTTCCTGGTGCTTTACGGCGACACCTACCTGCGCATCGACTATCGCGCCGTGGCGCGCCGCTGGGAGCGCAGTGGCCTGCCCGCGGTGATGACCGTGTTGCGCAACGAAGGCCGCTGGGACGTCTCCAACGCGGTCTACGGCGACGGCCTGGTGCTCCGCTACGACAAGCACTCGCAGACCCCCGAGATGCGTTGGATCGACTACGGTCTCGGCGGTTTGACGGCCCGCGCGCTCGATCTAGCGCCGCCCCCGGAGAGCGACCTCGCGGTGTTGTACGAGCGACTTGCGGCAAAGAACGAACTCCTGGGGTTCGAGGCAAGCGCGCGCTTTTATGAGATCGGCACTGCGGACGCGCTGCGTGAGACTGAGGCGTTCCTCGCCGACGGGCGGCCTGATCTTGAGCAGCACGCCTGATGGAGTCCATCCGTGGAAGCGATGACGCGCCCTTCCCTGGAGAACCAGGCGGCGCCGGGGTGAGCCAGAGAGAAACATCTCGGTCGGTGCTGAGCACCTCGGCACTACTAGGCGCACTGCGCGCTCCGGACGCGAGCATACCCGGGCAGGGACTGCGCTTTGCCATGTCCGGAGGCGTCGTGACGCTTGTATATCTGACCACCACTACGGTACTTGCAAACGTGGTGGGAGCACCCTTTCAGGTGGCTCTGGCGATCGGCTTTTGTGCTGGATTGGCGGTTCATTTCGCACTTCAGCGAACGTTCGTCTGGGGACACCGTGAGACGTTCGCACTGCCTCTGCACCACCAGGCAGGTCGCTACCTGGTGGTGGCCGCCGTCCAGTATGGCGTGACGGCCGCGGCGACCTCGCTGCTGCCCACGATCCTGGGCGTCTCCGCAGAGATCGTTTATCTGGTCACGGTGGCGGTGCTTATATGCACGAACTTCGTGGTGTTCCGTAATTTTGTATTCCACGCCGGACCCTCCCTCCCCGGGAGCGCTCGCGCCGTCGGCGAGCACCGGCGGCCCCGAACGCCGGCTGCGCGCAAGCGCGTGCGCAGCGCCCCGGACGAGGTCACTGGAGCGCTGGGTGGGGGTCTTCGTGTGCATTTCCCGGACTGGCTGCGCAGGCCCGCTGTCCTCGACGTCGCGATCGCCACGCTCGTCATCTTGCTGGTCGCTTCGCCGCTGCTGTTTACCCGCGATGGCTTCGCCCCTGACTTCACCAACGAGCTGTGGCTCTCGGCCTATCAGCAGCATGCGATATCGGCGCATCTGCACCCGACTTTGTACCTGCAAACGCAGCAAGGTGTCTTCAGTCCTTTTTTTGCGTTCTACGGCGGAACGCTGTTTGCGATCACCGGCGCACTTGGCGCGATTCTCGGCGATTCGATGGTGGCCTTCGAAATCATGACGGTCCTCGCGATCGCGGCGGCCTATGGCGGGCTCTTCTGGCTGGCCCGGCAACTCGGCGTGCGTGGCGTGGCGGCGCATGCCCCGGCGATCGTGTTTGTGACGAGCGCCTACTACATAACCGACCTCTACGGACGGGGGGCGTGGACGGAACTGCTGGCGACCTCCATGCTGATGCTCGTGATCGCCTCGGCGTTGCGAGTCGTGCGCGGCCCTCCGCGTGTCGCTCCGGCCGTGTGCCTCGTGGCTGCGAGCGTGGTGTTTAGCGGCAGCCACAACATCTCACTGCTGTTGGGCGTGACCGTTACAGCGCTCGCGCTTGCGCTCTATTGGATTGCGAGCGGGCGCCCTCGCGAGCTGCCCTGGCGAAGAATGGCGGCTGCCGCTGGACTGTTCGCGCTCGGGGCCTGCCTGAATGGCTGGTTCCTCGTGCCCGATGTTCGCTTTTCACGCGACACGCTTATCAGCACGAACATCATCCCTTGGAGCGCGACGAGTGTCTACAACACCGCGGGCTTGATTTTCAACCCGTTGCGCTCTGCGCCGGCCAATCCAGAAGCCCCGGCGCTCTACCTCCAGATCCCGGTGATCGCTCTGGTTTGGGGGCTGCTCGCAATACCACTCGTATGGCGCTACAAGCGCCTACGGGCGGGTGTCGTGACGGCCTTGGTCGTCGTTGTCGGCCTGCTTGTGGCGACTATGTCCGAAGGCGTCTATTCGGCGCTGCCACAGCTGTTCCAGGAGATCCAGTTTCCCTACCGGCTGCAAACCTACGTGGTGCTGGCATGCGCCGGGCTGGTGATGCTGGGCGTCTTGGCCCTCACCAAGCGAGCACGCGACGGCCGCGCGAGCAGTGCAGACCGCGTGCTTGCGGGGGGGTTGGGGCTCGTGATCGCCTTCGGCGTGGCGCTCTGTGCGTGGCAGATGTGGGTTCCGAACACACACGGCGGCATCGAAGGCTGGTTTCACTCGCTCACCAACCGCTCCGAAGCCTTGGCGAGCGTGCCGCCCGCGCTGCCCGCGTCGTGGAACGCGTCCAACAACTACGGCGATCGCACCCTGCCGGTCGTGGGCGCCGAACGCCAGATCGCGTTCAACCCTAGCGGGCTGGTGAACAGCGATCGGGCGGCCGGTAGGGGTGCGTTCCCGCCGGGATTGCAGCCGTTTGCGACGAACATCTCCGGCGGGCCGAACTTCGTCCACGTCGGCGGCGGTGTGCACGTCGTCGGGCGCACGGCCCAGGGAACCCTCGTGCTGGCGCGCAACAGGAGCGGCTCTGGAGCGATCCCGTATGAAGTGAGCCCCCGGCAGAGTGGAGCGGTGGTGCTGGGGCGAGTCCTCACGTTCGCTGCGGCCGCGATCCTGTTGGCACTCGGCCTGGCGAGGGCCGTGCGCCGGCGACGGCACTCGCGGGTCGGCGCGGATGCGAGCATATGACGGCCGGCCGGATTGGATGCCGACACTCGCTGAGTTGGAAACATGGCGCAGCGAAGCGGATGTGCGAGCAGCTTGGATCATGACGGGCGCTTCCCTCTGCCCGGCGCTCCGGGGTATGTTGTTTCGACGTCATGTTCAACAACGCTCTGCCCACCGTCGGTGAGCTTCCTTTGCCTACTGTCTCTGAGATTCTCGCAAGCCGCGTCGGCGAGGAGATGGCGCTTAACGACCGCTATCTGAATCCACAGATGGGACGCATCCTGCGCACGATCGGCTTCGACCGGATCTGGACGGGCGGCGAGGGCGCCCATCTGATCGACTCCGAAGGCCATCGTTACCTCGACCTGTCCAGCGGTCACGGGGTGTTCGCGCTCGGCCGTAACCATCCGGAGGTGATCGCGGCGATGCAGGACGTGCTGGCGGCGCGCACCGGCAATCTGCCGCAGCCGGGCGTGACGCTTTTGAGAGGGGTGCTCGCCGAGCAGCTGCTCGCGCGTGCGCCTAAGCGCGTTAAGGCGATGATGCCGTGTAACACGGGCACCGAGGCGGTCGAGGGAGCGATCAAGATCGCTCGCGCCGCCACCGGGCGTCCGCGTGTCCTGTATACGACGCACGGGTTTCACGGTCTCACGCTCGGAGCTCTGTCGCTCAATGGCAATCCGGAGTTTCGCGAGGGCTTCGGCCCGCTCGTGCCAGGCTGCTGCGCCGTTCCCTTCGGCGATCTCGACGCGCTCGAGCGCGAGCTTCGAGGAGGCGACGTCGCCGCGTTTGTGATCGAGCCCATCCAGGGCAAGGGAGTCAACCTCCCGCCCGCTGACTATCTGGCCGGCGCCCAGCGGGCCTGCCGCGCGAGCGGGACGCTGTTCGTGTGCGATGAGGTGCAGACCGGGATCGCGCGCACGGGGCGCCTGTTCGCCCTGGAGCACTGGGAGCTTCAGCCCGACATGATCTGCCTGTCCAAGGCGCTGTCGGGCGGCATGACGCCGATCGGCGCGCTGCTGGTCGCGCGCGCGCCGTTTGAGCGCGTGTTCGATCGCAGGAAGCTCGCCATTCGCCACGGCTCCACCTTCGGCGGCAACGACCTCGCCGCCGCGGCCGCCCTGGCGACCCTGCGTGCGCTGGAGCGCGAAGACCTGATCGCGCGCGCGCAGCGCATGGGCGGCCTCTTGCTTGAGCTCACGCGACCACTCGTCGAGCGCTACGAGATCGTGCGCGATGTCCGCGGCGTGGGGCTGATGTGGGGAATTGAATTCGAGCCGCCCGGCACGCGGTCGGTGTGGGCGGGGATCGAGCGCGCCCAACCGGGCGTTTTCGCCCAGCTCGTCAACCTCCCCCTCTTCCATGAGCACAGGATTCTCTGCGCGGTGGCCGGGCCGCGCATGAACATGGTCAAGGCGTTGCCGGCGCTTGTGATCGAGGAGTCAGAGGTGCGACGGTTTGCCGCCGCACTGGAGGAAGTCGTGGCTCGCGCCGAGCACGCGACCCCGGCGATGATGCGTCTCGGCTGGCGGATCGCTCGTCATCGGTTCTCGCGCAGGCGCCCGAGCAATGGAGCGTCACGTCGGGAGGGCGCCTTCACCATAGACGCGCGAGCGGTCCCCGCGAGCACGAACGGCCGGGACGGCGTCGTGGACCGGGACGGCGTGAGCTTCGCGCGATGAGCGTCGCGGCATCGGTGGTTCGCCGGGCCACGCCGGCCGATGTGCCGACGCTCGCGCGCATGCTCGCGCGCGCCTATGACGACGATCCGGTGGCGATCTGGACCTGCCGGTCGGATGCGCTGCGTCCCACGGTGCTCGAGGGGCTCTACAGAGCATCGCTGGCGGAGGCGCTCCTCCACGGGGGGGTGTGGGTGACTCCCGAGCTCTCCAGCGCGGCCGTCTGGCTGCCGCCGGGCGACGGCGGCACTACGCTCGCGCACCGGCTTGCGCGTGTGCGAGTTCTGCTGCACCCGCGCCTGATCCCACGCTTGGTCCCGCGTCTGCCTTTGCTGGCACTCGGCGCGCGCACGATGGGTCACGCGCGCCCGCGCGCGCGAGCCCACTGGTATCTCTCGCTGCTCGCTACCGATCCGCCGGCCCGTGGGCACGGTCTTGGCGCAGCTGTGCTACGGCCCGTGTTCGAGCGCTGCGACGCCGATGGCGTCGGCATCCATCTGGAGTCCTCGAAGGAGCGCAACATCTCCTTCTACGCCCGTCACGGCTTTCGCGTGACCGGAGAGGTGCGGCTTCCACGGGGCCCCCGGATGTGGTTGATGTGGCGCGAGCCCGTAAGCGAGAACGTGGGCTGAGGCGTCATCGCTCATTCATCGCGGCTCAGGTGGCGATGCAGATGGTCGGCAAGGCGCAGGGCGAAGACGACGATCATGAAGGTCGAGTTGGCCTGTCCCGACGTTACGAATGCGGAGCTGCTCGCCACGAACAGGTCCTCAAAGCCGTGCACCGCGAGGTGCACATTCAACACTCCGTCCTCGGGGCGGTCTGACATGCGCGTGGTCCCTGCTTGGTGATAGCCGTCGAGCAGCTGTTTGCGAAGACCCTCTTCAGGGTCGTCGAAGAGGTACTCCAAATGTCCGAGGTCCGATCGGCGCAGATAGCGATCGAAGTGCTCGTGGGCGCGGACGGCGCTTTGAATGTCCTCGTCGGCGAAATGCAGATTGGTCTTTATCCGGGGCATCCCGAGCGCATCTGTCTCGCCGGTCGGTGTGATGCGGCTGTCGAAATGAGGTAGATGCTCACTGTGGTAGTAGAGCGGGTAGACATTTGAAGGGCTCGGCACGACGAATCCCGGCACCTTGCGTCCCGGCCTGACAAAGCGCTCATATCCAAATGTCAAGGCGAACCGTATCCCCTCCGGGAGGTGGCGTGCGATGTTACGGATATGCAGCCAGGTCGAGGTCGGACTGCCGGTGTCGAGCTTGCTTCGCCTGACACCTTCGCTTATGACACGGGAACCGAGCGGCGATGCCAGGATCAGGTATATGATGGACAGGATTGCGCTGCCGTGGCTCGGGTCTCTCATGTCCGGGTTTTCGAGCCACATCGCGACATTCGGCAGATCGTGCTCGATTAGATGGTCTTGCGAGAAGGTGAAACGTCGGCGTATGTAAACACCTTCGGGATCGCGCTCGAAGCCGTATATGGTCGCCTGGGGCAGGGTATTGAAATGTGCTCGCGCGATCGTGCCCCCGACGTGGCACATGTACCAACGCCCCAGATGTCCGGATTGATTGCCGATGCCGCAGGGATGATGGCGGGTCGAGGCGAACAACAGGCGAGTGGATTCGACGCCACCGGCTGCCAGTACATATCGCTTTGCGTGTACCTGTACCTCATTGCCTGCCAGCGTTCGTGCGACTAGGTGCTCGACACTCCGGGCATCGGGGCGGCAAACGATCTCTGTACACGTGAGGTTGCTTACGAGCGTGACGAGCGGAGAGTTGGTGAGGCCGGTCCCGTAAACGCTGCCGAAGTTCGTCGGCAATGACCAACGCTCCAGCGCGGTGGCGCGAACGTCGCCACCGGGCCAGCCCGGGATCAGGCTGTCCCCGGCCAAGCTGGGGATCTGACTGACGTCAAACGCCGGCTGTCCACACCTAAACCACTGGCAGGCTCGTGGAAAATATTGCTCCAGCTCAGCGTAGCTGACGGGCCAACGAGCGTCGCCGACGATCTCACGGTGCTGGAAGTCAACGGGGTCGAAGGGCACGCAGCGCCCAGACCACAGATTGGAGGTCCCTCCAATCTGACGACGCGTGGTCTGTGACATCGGCGCGTGTAATGGGTCGCTTCCAATCGTGTCACCGAGATGCTGGACATCGCGGTTGTAGGAATCGCCTCCGCTCTCGATCAACAGGACCTGGTGACCGGCGTTTGCGAGCTCGAGCGCAAGCGTGGTGCCCGCCGGACCGGAGCCCACGATCGCGACCTCAGCCGCCAGCGTAGCTCGTAGCGGTAGACGTGTCGCGTCAATTTGCATGGGGGTCGGCCGCTGTCACATCGCCGCGGCGCGCACGCAGCGCCAGCCACAACCCGTACCACAGCCCGGCGCACATGGCGGCCAGCCAGTTGGGACCGACCCACCCGGCGGCGAGCACGGTGGGGCGATCGCGGCGCAGCGCGAGGGCGCCGGCGGCGAAGGGCAGTGGGGCCGCCGCCGCGAGACGTAGTACCAGGCGCGGCCGGCGCGAGGCGACGACGGCGGTGAGCAGGCTGAGCGGGAAGTAGGCGAGGACGAGCGGAAAGAAACGGGTGCCGGGCCGGCCGTAGCTGTCAATGAATGACTTTCCGCGGTGAAAGGCGTTGTGCATGAAGGCGCGGTAGGTCTCGTGCGGTGTGTAGACGCAGGCGAAGTGGGGAGAGATGTTGATCGGCCGGCGGGCGGCGAGCAGGCGGATCAGGCCGGTGTCGTCGCTGGCGTGGCGGGTGTCGAGGTAGTAGGAGCTGAACGCGTCCTTGGCATCGAGCAGCAATGCGCGCGGCGCCAAAAAACATGTGGTTGACTTGGGGAAGCGGTCGTAGTCCTCCGGCCCGAAGCTGGTGGTGCGGGGTTTGGAGTAGTAGCGCCACCAGGCGAGGGGGATGATCACACTCCAGAAGCGGCCGTAGGGCGTCTTTACGTTGAACTCGAAGTGAGCCGAGAAGATCGGCAGCTCCTGTTCGCCGGCGATCTGGTCGCTGACAAAGCGCAGCGCGTCGGGCGCTATGAGGATGCGCGAGTCGAGCAACAACACGAGATCGCCGGTGGCGGCCTCGATGCCCTGCTGGCGAGCGGCGAAGCGGCCGGGTCGCTGCTCGTCGAGGACGCGCAGAGGCAGCGAGGGCGACAGACCCGTGAGCACGTCCCGTGTCTCTGAGTCGGCTACGACCACGACGATCTCGGCCTGCTCGAACCCGGAGCGTTCGACCGCACGCTCAGCGGCGGCGATCGTGGGACCGATCCACTTGGGCTGATTGAAGACGGGTATGACGATCGAAAGCGAGGGCATCGACATGTGATCGAGTTCCTTTGGGGAGTTGCTCACAGCGGTAAGATACGCGCCCATGAAATCGCAGGCTGAATATCTGAGCAAGAATTATCAGAAACAATTTTGGGCAAATAACAAGAACGCCCGCGGGTTCGACCATCCTGTGGTGGAGTTCTTTGCGCGCCAGCGCATCGACTATGTCAAAAGTCACATCGACCTGAGCGAGGTGAGTTCCGCTTTCGATGTGGGCTGCGGCGATGGCTTTGCGACCTATTACTTCGCGCAGAGCATCCCGCGCGTTGAGGGCGGGGACATCTCTGAGCTGATGCTTAAGCACAACCCGCTGGACAGCCGCGCACTGAAAGTGGTCGACGCCGAGAACCTCGACCTGCAGGACGAGTCGTACGAGCTCGTGTACATGTGGGAGGTGCTGCACCACCTGAAGGACCCGGCGCGCGCGGTACGGGAGATGAGCCGCGTGAGCAGCCGCTATGTGGTGATCTTCGAGCCTAACCGGGCAAACATCCTGCAATTCGCGTTCGGCCTACTCAACCCCCAGGAGCGGGGCACGTTGCGAAGCTCGAAAGCGTATCTGGAAGGGCTGGTGCGCCAGGCCGGCTTGGAGATCGTCGCGTGTGACTATTGCGGGAAGATACCGCCCAACAAGACGCCTAGCTGGCTGTTTGACGTCGTGAAGCGGCTGCCGTTCAAGGCGCGCCGTGTGACGGGCATCTCAGTGGCGGTTATCGCACAGAAGGCCGCTCACCGCGCCTGAGCAGCCCGGTCGAGCCGAGCGCGTCGTGCACCTCCGCGGGCACCATGCCGATGAGCTGCCCGACGCCGAGGAAAATCGCGCCGGCGAGCGCCGCGGCGATGAGGTCCGGCACGGGCAAGGCAAGCGCGAGGGCGGCGAGGGCGGCGGCAAGAGCGACCCTGGCGAGAAAGGCGCGGTGGATTGTCACTTTGACGTGACGCGCGTGCAGCCTCCAGTAGATGAGCGATGCGAGCAGCACATCGCCGAGCACGCTGGCGGCGGCTCCGCCGCGGGCGCCGAAGGGATCGACCAGCGCGAGGGCAAAGAGGGTGACCCCGAGCAGCCCGAGGGCGTTGGTGAGGATCAGCTCGCGCTGGGCGCCGAGCGCGACGAGCGCGACCGCCCAGATCTGGACGAGCGCGCCGAACATCAGGGCAGCCACCTGGATGCGCAGTACATCCCCGGCGGGCCGGAAGGCGTGACCGCCGATGATGGTCATCACGGGCTCGGCGGCGCGGAAGGTGACGATCACGACGAGTACGCCGGCGATGATCGCGCCCTCACTGAGCCCCTCGATCGCGTAGCGCAGCCGCGCACGGTCGTCTCGCGCCACCGCCGCCAGCAGGGGAAGCGCGACGCCGGCGACAAGGATGGGGATGCCGACGAGCACTTCCATAGCGCGCAGCGATCCGCCGAAGTAGCCGGTCTGCCGCGAGTCGGAGACGAGCGACATGAGCAGGATCACGAGCCGAAAATAGACCTGTCCGAGCACGAGCGCGAGCGCCAGCGGCAGCGCCCTGTGTAGCAGCGTGCGCTGCTCGGCGCGATCCCAGCGGGGGCGCAAAAACGCGGCCGGGCCCGCCAGCAGCGGGATGACGGCTATCACGACCAGGCCGACGACGAAGAGGACGGCGAAGAACGCGGTCAGGTGCGCGCCGAGGGCCACGAGCAGCGCGACGCCGGCGAGCGCGACGGCCTGCTTGAGAAAGTCGACGAACGCCAGCCCGGCGTTGCGTAGCTCGACGGTCAGGGGCAGTAGGAGCGCGTCGGCGAGCGCTACGGCATATAGCCCGAGCCCCGCCATCGCGGCGCCGATGCGCATGCTCGCGGGATAGCCGGCGAGCACCGCGAAGGTGACGATCGCGAGCAGCGCGATCGGGGTGATCCAGAGGCGCTGTCCAAAGATGTTGGCCATCAGTGCGCGCCGACCGTCGGGCTCGCGCAGGGCCAGCTCGCGGCTGGCGCTCACGTTCAGACCGAGGTCGACGACACTCGAGGCGATCGCCACGAGCGAGAGTACGGTGACATAGCGCCCCGATTCGACGACGCCGAGGTGGCGCAAGAGCAGCGTCGCGGTAGCCAGTCCGATGAGGATGCCGGCGCCGTTGCTGAGCACGCGCATGACGCTGCCGCGGATGACCCTGTTGCCGGCGCCGGTGGAGGTCAGGACGTCTTCGACGGCGGAGCTCATCGCCCCACGAGGCTACTGCCGCGCTGTGCCAGAGCGCCAGAGTCAGAGACGCCAAGCGGCGTCTGGAGCCTCATATCAGCGGCTTTTTTGGGTGAGATTGAAATGCCGCACACAACCGGTGACTCTTCGCCGCTATGAGGAAGGTCGCGATCACGCTTGCCGTGGGCATCGTGCTGATCGGCGCGGCGAGCGCCGTGGCGCTCACGCGCTCACCCCCACGGGTCGCGCGGGTGGGGGTACCGACGGGAGATACGCAGGACGTGCCGCTGGGCAAGGTCCTGGGCGACATCGCGATCTGCCAGCCCGGCGAAACGCTGCCGGCCGGTGTGTCGGGCGTCCGGATCGGGATGTGGGCGTTCTACGGCGCGAAAATGCACGTGCGGGTCTACAGCGGCTCGCGGATCCTCACCGAAGGCAGCCGGGGTCCCAATTGGACGGGCACCTCGGTCACGGTGCCGATCAAACCGATCGCCCATGCGGCCTCGGGGGTGACGGTGTGCATCGGGATCGGGCCGAACAGCCAGCCGTTGCTGGCGCTCGGCGTGAGCGCGCCCGAAGGAACGGCGGGGGCGGCGGCCACGCTCGGAGTCAGCACGCCGACACCTGCGGCCGCGGCGGCCAGCCACGCTCAGCTGGGGGGCAAGATCGGCATCGAATATCTCAGCGCGGGCCATGGCTCGTGGTGGTCGCGGATCTCTTCGGTGGCCGCGCACATGGGCCTCGGCCGGTCCTACAGCGGGACGTGGATCGTGTTCCTGGTGGCGGCGCTGATGGCGGCTGTCGGCGTGCTCGCGGTGCGGCTGACGCTGCGGGTGCTGCCGTGAGCGTCGCGCAGCCCCCACGCCGCCCGCCCGGGAACGCAAAGAGCGGTTCGCGCTCGTTCCAACGCAAACGCCGACGCGAACAGGAGCGCGCGGCGCGGCGGGAGTCCGGGGCGGGGCAGGCGCGCGGCATGCTGGGGTTCGACGTGCGCGCGGCGTTGCGACGGGTGCCGAGAGCCGCATGGATATGTGCGCTGGTGGCGCTGTTGAACGCCGTCGCGTGGGGAATCATCACGCCGCCGTTTCAGGGCAAAGACGAGATCGACAACTTCTCTTACGTCGAATACCTCTCGGCGGCGGGCAAACTGCCCGAAAAAGCGCACCTTAGCGGGGAAGAACCGTATTCGAAGAAGGTGACGCTGGTGACGGAAGGACTCCATTATTTCCAGGTGCGGTTCACGCCGTTCGAACACTCGCTCACGACGAACGCGGAGCAGCAGATCCTGAGCGAAGACGTCGCCAAGGCTCCCTCGCAGGAAGGCTTTGGTGAAGCGGGGCGCGTCGCGAACGAGCCGCCGGGGTATTACGCGTTGGAGACGATTCCCTACGCGTTGGGCGGCAGCAATATCCTCACCCAGATGCAGCTGATGAGGCTGCTGAGCGCGCTGATGGCGGCGCTTACGGCGCTGCTGATGTTCTATTTCCTACGCGAGATTCTGCCGGGGACGCCGTGGGCGGCGACGGTCGGCGCGTTGTGCGTGGCGCTGCAGCCGCTGTTCGTGTCGACGTCGGCGATCGTGAGTCCGGATGCGATGCTGATCACCGCGTGCACGGCCGTGTTCCTGTGCATGGCGCTCGCGTTCCGGCGCGGGTTCGGCACGCGCTTGGCGATCGTGATGGGGGTGGTGATCGCGGTGGGCTTCTTGAGCAAGGTGAACTTCCTCGGGGTGGCCCTGGGTGTGTATGCGGGGTTGGCGGTGTTGGCGGTTCGCGGATTCAAAGCTCGCCGCTGGGTGGGGCTGCGATCACCGGCGATCGCGGCCGCCATCGGCGTCGCGCCCTCGGCGCTGTTCGTTCTGCGTAACGCGCTGACGAGCAATCCCGCCACCGGCGGAGCGGTGCAGACCGGCGGGGGACAGCTGTCACCGGCGACGGTGCTCAAAGAGCTTAGCTACACCTGGCAGCTGTTCCTGGTGCATCTGCCGGGGATGACGTCCTACTTCAAGGGCGTGTTTCCCCTGCGAGAGATCTGGTTTGACCGCTCGGTCGGCTTTTACGGCTGGATGGACACGACGTTTCCGACTTGGGTCGATAACGTCGCGCTGGTGCTGGCGGTGGGGGTCGCGGCGCTGTGCGCCCGCGAGCTGTTTGTGCGCCGTGGCGCGTTGCGGGGTCGCCTGCCGGAGCTTGCCGCGTATGCGGCGATCGTGCTGGGGGTGATGTGGATGCTCGGGTATTCCTCTTACCGTTGCGATCTGATCGAACACGAATGCTCGCTGGGGGAGCCGCGCTATTTGCTGCCGCTGCTGCCGCTGTTCGGCGCGGGGATCGTGTTGGCGATTCGCGGGGCGGGGCGCAAGTGGGCGCCCGTGGTGGGGGCCGCGATGGTCGTCCTGTTCCTGGGGCACGATCTGCTCAGCCAGCTGCAGACGATCGCCCGCTATTACGGCTAGCGCGATCCATCCGCGCAGGTGCGCGCGGCCGAGGGGGCAGGGGACACGAAGGGGGCCCGGCAAGGATGCCGGATGCCGGGCCCCGTCTCGTCTCGACTCCGTTTGGCCAACGACGACGCTTGCCGATTCTATTTTTGGCCGGCATGGCTGAATTAAGCACAACGGGGCGCGCCACCGGCGCGCCCCGTCGAGTCGGGTGGTAGTGCTCCGTCCGCGCCGTAGTCAGCCCAGTTTGAACGCCTCGGTGCGAATCGTCTCGTGAGCGCCCGCTCCCGTGATCAACGTGAGCGTGTAGCGGCCCGGGCGCAGCTTGCGCAGAGCCGTCAACCGCAGACTCAGGCGTCCCCCGCGGGCGGCCCGTGCCAGTCCCGCGGCGAACACGGCACCATGCCGCGAGAGGGTCGCGTGCGCGGATGCTCCGGTGGTCGTGAACTTGACCGTCCCGGAGACCAGCTTGGTCGTGCATTGCTGCACGCTCTTTTTGCCTTTCTTGACCGTCTTGCAGGTCACGAGCTGGATCTGGCCGGCGGGGCCCGGTGCGCCGGCGGGGCCTGCCGGGCCGACGGGACCCTGGCCGCCGGCGGCGCCGTTGGAGCCGTTGCTTCCGTTGGAGCCGTTGCTCCCGTTCGTGCCGTTGCACACGAATGTCGTTGACACGCTGGAGATGACTTCGGTTCCGCCGTTGGCACATCCATGCTGATTCCCCAGGAAGGTGTTGATCAACACGCCCGTGCCTTTGGGGCCCGTCGGGCCGGCGGGGCCGGTGTTCCCAGTTGGACCTGTGGGACCGGTGGGTCCCGCTGGACCGGTGGGGCCCGTGGTGCCGCCTCCACCGCCTCCTGTTTCTGTGAACGCGGCGGTTACAGCCACATCGGAGGAGCCGATCGTGACTTCGCAGATGTTCGCGGACGGTTCGTGGGTGCACCCCGTCCACGCCACCGAGTGCTGTGCGCCCGGAGTCGCCGTCAACGTGACCGTTTTGCCTTCTTCGTAAGTGTCTTCGCAGACGCCACCCCCTTCTTTACACCCGGAGATGGCGCCGGAGTCGGCGCTAACAGAGCCCGAGCCAGTCGGGGTTACTTTGAGGGTGTGGGTAGCGGGGGCGCCCGCCGTAAAGACCGCCACCTCGTTGCTTTCGGTGTTTGCGACGTACACCGTCGTACCGCTGAGCGCGATCCCGCGAGCGCCCTGAACGAGATGCGCGGGATCGAAGCTTTCCACTTTTGTCCCGCTGGGTTCGAACACGTCGATTTCCTGTATAGCCGGGAAGCCGCCCGTCGGAACTTCCGACTCGTAAATATTTCCTTCGGGACCGACCGCGACGCTCCCGGCACGTTCTGACAAGCCGACGATCGCACAGGCATTGAGACACGTACCCGTTTCACCGCTGTACAGACGAACACCACCCGTGCCTGAGGACGAGGTAAGAGTCTCCGCGACGTACAGGTCGCCGGCGGAGTCCGTCGCCAGGCTGCTCGCTTCTAGCGATCCTTCGATCAGTTTTTCTTTGACCGACACGCCTTTCGCGTCGTACTCATCGACAACGAATTCTTCTTCTTCGAAGCCGTTCAGCAAGGCCCGTGAGACGAACACGTTGCCTTTCGAGTCGACGGTGACGGCACGCGGTTCCACGACGGCGATCGACCCGGCTTCCGTGAACGATTTCGTTCCCGGGTTGTATTCGAGGCGGAAGACCTTTCCGGCCGTGAAATCGGCGACGTAGAGGTCGCCTTTCGAGGTGTCTCCGGGTTCGCTTGAGTGATCGACCGCTACCTGGAAAAGACCGTCGCCCGCAGTTCCGACCGTCAGTTCAGCTTCCAATATTCCGCCGCTGTAGACGTCAACGCCACCGCCGCCTTGGTTGGAGACGAACACTTCGCCTCCTGTGCCGACCGCGACGCCCCAAGGGGTAGTAAAGCCGCCGGCCGGCGCAGGCAAGACTTTCGAGAATGTGTGCGCGGCGAACGCCTGAGCGCTCGAAGAATACGAACATGCTGGCCAGCACGCATGCGGCCACGAAGATAGACTTGCGAGCGTTCACTCCAACCACCCCTCCGATGATGAATGTGTCTTGCCGGTTCTGGAACTGACCTCCTCACAGCAAGACACCCGGTTGGGCGGCCCACGACTTCTATGCAGATAGGCTGTATCGCAGCGTCAGCATATCGCTATGCGGAAGTCGGTTAAATTTAAGTGTTCTTTGCTCTTCCAGCAAGGCCTGTTTCTGTCTTGCTGGACTCCTGACGCACCGCTGGGAGCACAAAAAGGGGCCCGGACAGAGCCGGGCCCCTTGGATAGATCCGTCGCGGCGCGATCGGCCGGGCGAGCGGGGAGCACGCCAGACGCTCGGCGCCGGATGGCTACATCATCCCGCTCATATCAGGCATCCCACCCCCGCCGGGCATCCCCCCGCCTTCCTTCTCGGGGACCTCGGCCACGATGGCCTCGGTCGTGAGGATGTTCTTGGCGATGGAGGCGGCGTTCTGCAGGGCAGAGCGCGTGACCATGGCCGGGTCGATGACGCCCGCGGCGACGAGATCGACGATCTCGTTGGTGGAGGCGTTCAGACCCTGACCGGCCTTGGCCTTGCGTACGTCGTTGACCACGACGGAACCCTCCAGACCGGCGTTCTCGGCGAGCTGGCGCAGGGGCTCCTCCAGCGCGCGCAGAACGATGCGGGCGCCGGTGTGCTCGTCCTCGTCGTCACCGGTGTCGGTGGAGACGGCCTTGGAGGCCTGCAGCAGCGCGACGCCGCCGCCGGGCACGATGCCCTCCTCCAAAGCGGCGCGGGTCGCCTGCAGGGCGTCCTCGACGCGATGCTTCTTCTCCTTCATCTCGGTCTCTGTGGCGGCTCCGACCTTGACGACGGCGACGCCGCCGGAGAGCTTGGCCAGGCGCTCCTGGAGCTTCTCGCGATCGAAGTCGGAGTCGGTGTTCTCGATTTCGGCTTTGATCTGGTTGATACGGCCCTTGATCGCCTCGGCGTCACCGGCGCCGTCGACGATCGTGGTGTTGTCCTTGGCCACGACCACGCGACGGGCGCGACCGAGCTGGGAGAGCTGGGTGTTCTCGAGCTTGAGGCCCATCTCCTCGGTGATGACCTCGGCGGCGGTGAGGATTGCGATGTCCTCGAGCATGCGCTTGCGGCGATCGCCGAAGCCCGGCGCCTTGACGGCCACACCGGTGAAGGTGCCGCGGAGCTTGTTGACGACGAGCGTGGCGAGCGACTCGCCCTCGACGTCCTCGGCGATGATCAACAGCGGCTTGCCGCTCTGGATCACGGCCTCGAGCACCGGGAGCACGTCGCGGACGGAGCCGATCTTGGAGTTGGCGATGAGGATGTAGGGGTCCTCGAGCGTGGCCTCCATGCGGTCCTGGTCGGTGACCATGTAGGGCGAGATGTAGCCCTTGTCGAACTGCATGCCCTCGGTGAACTCGAGGTCCATGCCGAACGTCTGGCCCTCCTCGACGTTGACGACGCCGTCCTTGCCGACCTTCTCGATGGCGTCGGCGATGACGTCGCCGATCTCCTCGTCGCCGGCGGAAATGGTCGCCACGCGGGCGATCTGGTCCTTGCCGGAGACCTCCTTGGACTGGGAGGCGATGTTGGCGACGACCTGATCGACGGCTTTCTCGATGCCGCGCTTGAGCGCGAGCGGGTTGGCGCCGGCCGCGACGTTCTTTAGGCCCTGGCGGACGATCGCCTGGGCGAGGACGGTGGCGGTGGTGGTGCCGTCTCCGGCGACGTCGTTGGTGGCGGTGGCCACCTCGCGGACGAGCTGGGCGCCCTGGTTTTCGAAGACGTCCTCGACCTCGATCTCACGGGCGATGGTGACGCCGTCGTTGGTGATGGTGGGGGCGCCGAACTTCTTGTCGAGCACGACGTAGCGGCCCTTGGGGCCGAGCGTGACCTTGACCGCGTTGGCGACCGCGTCCACGCCCGCCTCGAGCGCCTTGCGCGCCTCGGCGTCGTACTTGATCTCCTTGTGTGCCATTTCGATAGTTCTCCTCTGCGAGACCGGCGGCCTCGCTGCTTGAAAGTGCTGGACAGTGCTTGAAAACGTGCGCCGATCGAAGAGCGGCGGGGTCGGGTCTAGAGGACCTTGGCGAGCACGTCGGACTCGCGCAGGACGAGCAGGTCCTCGCCATCGACCTTGATCTCGGTGCCTCCGTACTTGGAGTAGAGGACCTCGTCGCCCTCGGAGACGTCGAGCGGAATGCGCTTGCCGTCGTCGTCGATGCGGCCGTCGCCGGCGGCGAGGACCTTGCCCTTCTGCGGCTTCTCCTTGGCGGTGTCGGGCAGGACGAGGCCGGATGCCGTGGTCTCCTCCTCCTCGATTGCCCGCACGATCAGCCGATCGCCCAGGGGCTTGAGCTTCATGTCGAAAGAACCTCCGCTAGTTGGGGAAAATGTATCTCGCTGGCACTCACGGGGAGAGAGTGCCAAGACGCTTCCCCAATATATAGAAGATCCGGCGACCGTCCGGGTGAAGATGATGGGTAAGCCAGAGCCTGCTCTTGCAACGACAGCGGTCCAAGCCGCTTACGACAGCCGCCGGCGTAGGGGAGCGATTAGTTCTGGGCGCCGCCGAAGCCCTTCATGGCTTCGGTCATGCCGGCGGGCTTGTCGATGATCTGCGAGAAGCGCACGACGGTGACGGTGTCGTCCATGGAGACGGAGCGGCCGTAGATCTGTTCGAGGAAGTGGATGAGCTCCTCGTGGCGGCGGAACTCGGGGTTGTCGTGCTTGATGTCGCGGGGGGAGAGGTCGGCGAGGGGCATGACCTCGACCTGGTCGATGACGGCTTCGAAGATGCGTTCGCGGGGGGAGTACTGGTAGCCGATGGTGACGAGGACGGCTTGGTTCTTGCGGTACTTGCCGGACTTGTCGCCGAGCCGGATGGTGGCCGTCTTGCGCCCGCGCAGGAGCTCGTCGGCGAAGATGGTGGAGTAGAAGTTGAGGACCTGCATGGCCGCAGGCAGGCTACCAACCTCGGCTCTCGGGACCTTTTACGCGCCTTCGTGGAGGTGTTCGAGCGCGAGTTCGATCATCTTGCGCTCCCCTTCGTAGCTGAGCTCGGTGAGTGCCTCGCGTAGGTCGATCCAGCGTGCCTCCAGCACCTCGTGGTCGTGGTCGGCGGTGTCTCCGGAGAGGTAGGCGAAGAGGTAGAAGGTGACGGTCTTTCCCACCGAGCGGCCTTCGCGCCGGTACCAGTAGCGGGTCTGGCCCAGTTCGCGGATGGGCTCGGCGAGAATGCCGGTCTCCTCGCGGACCTCGCGGGTGGCGGCCTGCAGGGCGTTCTCCCCGGGGTCGATGTGGCCCTTGGGGAGTGCCAGCACGTGCGAGCCGTCACCGGCGCGGCGGGTGGGGACGATCACGACGACCTGTTTGTCGCGCACGACGACGCCCCCGGCGGAGATCTCGGGGCGCCGGTCGCGGGAGGTCTCCTTGGGTCGATCCTTGCGGGCGACTGCCGCTTCCCTTCCCCCTCCCCTTCCCTTGCCCTCGTCCCTGCCTTGCTTGGCGCGTTCACGCTTGTCAGGGCGGGGCTCAGAAGACATATTGGTCGAGCGCGTGTGGATCGTGCACGGTGAGTCGACCGCGGCCTTGGGAGATGACGCCGGCGCGCTCGAGCACGGCGAGGAAGCGGCTGGCGGACTCGCGTGAGGATCCGGCGAGCTGCGCGAGGTCGGCTTGGGTGGCTGTGAGCAGCACCTCTGTGGGGGCGGCGCCGCCGGCGATCTCTTGCTGGACGAGGTCGCGCAGGACGACTGCGACGCGCGATTGGACGGTCTGAAAGGACTGGCGTGAGAGGCGCTCGTTGGACTCCCGCAGGCGCCGCCCGAGGGCGATCACGAGGCGTGTGGCGATGCCGGGGTGCTCGTTCATCAGGCGGCGCATGTCGGGACCGAGCACGGCCACGACGGTGGTCTGCTCGGTCGCTTCGACGGTGGCGGAGCGTCGCTCGTCCTCGAACATTGCGAGCTCGCCGAAGATGTCGCCGGGGCCGAAGGTGGCAAGCGTGATGATGCGCCCGTCGGAGTGCTCGCGTACGGCGCGGGCGCGGCCGGAGCGTACGACGTAACAGGTGTCGCTGGAGTCGCCCTCGCGGAAGACGACTTGGCCGGGCTCGAAGTCGCGGGGGACGGCGAGCTCTGAGATGCGCTCCAGGTCGGCGGGAACGAGCGTGGAGAAGACGGGCACGCGTGCGAGCAGCTCGACGACCTCGGCTGAGCGCATACCGGCCACGGCGCAGGGATATCACACCGCGCGACCGGCTCAGGGGAACGTGCTACGGCGTAATCTTCGCTGGATGGGGCCGGTGAAAGCGATCGTGGGAGTTCTGCTGGCGGGCGCGCTTGCGCCTGCGCACGGGCACTCGCTGCTGAGTTCGCGCGAACTGTGGGCGACGATCGACGTGTGCAATTCGGCGAAGGAGCCGGACACGGTCGGGGTCCGCGGGTCGATGCCTAACGATGGGCATGCGAAGGATGCGATGTTTATGCGCTTTCAGTTGGAATACTTGGATCCCGGGAGCAAGCTTTGGAGCGTGCCCGCGCACGGGGCGGACTCGGGCTTCATCGCGCTGGGCGCGGCAAAGACGGGGCGCCAGGGCGGGACGAGCTTTCAGCTGGGTGCGCCGAAGGGCCAGCCGGGGTACACGATGCGTGGTGTGGTGACGTTCCAGTGGCGACGCGCCGGGAGGGTGGTGCATCAGGCGACGCGGATGACGAGCGCGGGACATCCAAACGTGGTGCGGGCCGACCCGCCGGGTTACAGCGCGGCGCAGTGCACGATCCCTTAAGGCCGCGCTGACTACTTCGGCGGGCGCGGGCGCGAGCGACGCGTTCCGGCGGGGCTCGGCGTCGATCGCGACGCGGGGCGTTTGGGCAGGCGCGGTTGCTCGGATGAGTCGGCGGTCTTGTCGCTCGCGGGCTTGGCGGCCGGTTTCTTTGTGCTCGCCCGTGAGGCTTTGCTTGAGGCTGGCTTGGCGCTCGATTTGGCGGTCGTCTTGGCGCTCGCTTTGCCGGCTTTGGCGGCTTTGGCGGCGGTTGCCGGCTTGGCGGCTTTGGCGCTCGCTTTCGCGGTGCGTTTGGCGACCGTTTTCGCAACTGGTTTGGCGGTCTTGGTGGCGGCCTTGGCGGACTTCTTCGTGGCGAGCTTGGTGACCTTTTTGGAATCGGAGTCGGCGGCCGGCTCGTCGGAGTCGTCGTGTGGCTGGAGGATCGGCGGCGCCGCCAGCTGTGCGGCCGCGACGAGGCTGCGGCGCTTGCCGGCGCCGAGACGGGCCTGCTCGATCGTGTCGATGGCGACCTTCGGGCCGACGTAGGGGGCGAGCACGACGAAGGAGATGTGGTCGGAGAGGCAGGGCAGGTAGCGCATGCGCTCGGCCGTGGAGTAGGCGCTGATGATGTCCCAGACGGCTCCGGTGATCGCTTCGGAGGCGATCTCTGGGGCGCGGCGCGGCTCGGGACCGTTGGCGGCGAGCATCCCGGTGAAGCGGTCGATCGACTTGGTCATGCGGCCGATCATGCCCGGGCCGACGTCGAAGAGGTCGATGAACGCCATCCGCAGCAGGGCTGGGTGGGAGACGATGTGCTCGATGAAGGCGCTGACGGCCACCGGGACGGCGTCGGCCCAGGAGGAGATCGGCGCGATCGTCGCTTCGACGGCCTCAAGCGCTTCGGAGGCGAACTCGTCGACGACGGTGAGGAAGCACTCTTCCTTGGAGGCGAACTGCTTGTGGAAGGCCTCGGTGGAGATGCCCGCGAACTGCGCGATCTGGGGGTCGGTGAGTTCGCCGTAGCCTTCGTCGAGGGTGAGGTGGACGACGGAGCCGAGCACCCGGGCGCGCTTGTCGTCGCTGGCGAGGAAGGCTGCGGGCGCGGGCGGGATCTCGGGCGGTTGCTTGAGCGCGATCGCGTTCAGGCGCGTGGTGGCGGGCGAGCGGTAGGCCTCGACCCAGTCGAGCAGTTCGTCGGTGAGGGTGCGTAGCTCGCAGACGCGCTCTTCGCGGATGCGGTTGAAGACGACGTGGCGGACGCCTCCGACGATCGCGCGGGAGGCGATCGCGGGCAATGGCGCGGTGTCCGGGGAGACTCTGAAGGCCGAGGCGACGAGCCGCTCGTAGGCGTTGCCGGCGAGGTGTAGTCGTTCGCGTGCCTTGGAGCCGATGCCGAGCGCGTCGATCAGCACGAGGTGGGCGCCCTTGGGTTCGGCGACGATGTCGTCGAGGAAGGACTTGCAGGAGGCGTGCAGGCGGTTGGCCCAGCCGCGTTCGGAGGCCCAGGACTCGAGCACGATCTTGCGCGAGCGGGCGACGACGATGTCGTAGGTCGCCAGGAAGCACTCTTCCTTGTTGGCGAACTGCTCGTAGAAGGCGCGCCTGGAGACGCCGGCGAGTCCGATCACGTGTGCGACGGTCGTGCGGTGGTAGCCGCGCTGGGCGACCGACTCGATCATCGCGCCGTAGAGGCGGGCCCGCTGGTGCCTGGCGACGTCCTCGCGATCCAGACCGTGCGGCCCGTGCGGCAGTCGCCTGTACAGCGGCTCCTGATCCGTCTGAGCCGCCGCCTGAGAATCCCTCTGAGTTCCGCTCATCCCCACGGTTCTGGAAGATAGGCGATCTCACGATTAATTGCAAGTTTTTTATAACAATATCCGTCGAATGTTTCCAGGAGTGTTTCCGCTACCTCCGAATGTCCGACAGACATTTGGATTCGAACAGACGCAAAAAAGCCCCGGTTCCAATGGTCGGATACCGCTTCAACGCCCGCGTTCCTTGAGTTTCGAGGGTTTTGGCGGGGGTGGGCGAATCGGAGCGAGATCAGGCGCTGAGCGTCAGGCGACGCGGCCCCGAGCGGAAGCCGAATTCTGCCAACAATGTCTCCCACTGTGATCCGACGGCGGGCTCGCCGTCGATCCGCTCCAGTGCGAGTCGCCCGATTGTTCCCTTGCGAACCCCCTCGGCGAGCGTATTCAGCGCGCTACGCACCCGCTCGTCCGCCTGAAAGGCGGCGCTAGCAGTTGTTGCGGCGCTGCCGGCGTCGGCGGGGATGAGCACGAGCAGGCCGCGTCCGCCGCGCTCGGTGTACACGATCGGCGCGCCGGCGACGAGCACGACGTGGGCGCCGGGCACGCGTGCGGGGCGGCGGGCGCCGCCGGCGCCGTTGCCCCGCCCGGCTCGCTCGGGGACTGTGGGCCAGGGCAGCGCGGCGCCGTAGGGCTGGGAGGGATCGGCGGCGGCGAGTAGGACCGGGTCGGCGTGGGTGGCGCGCAGTCGCTCGACTGCGCCGGGGAGCGCGAATTGCGCGCCGCCGAGGCCCTCGACGAAGTAGCCGCGGCGGCAGACGCCGAGGGTCTCGAGGTTGCACAGCGTCTCGTAGATCCCGGCGAAGCCGCCCTCGACCCGCTCGGCCAGGACCTGCTCGCGCGTGAGGATGCCGTGGCGCTCGAGCAGCAGTTCGGCGAGCGCGCGCCGACGCTCGCTTCGCGGTGTGTCCTCCGCGCCGGCGCGAAACAGCGGTGCGGTCAGCGACCAGCGCCCGGGCGGGTGCGCGACGCCGTGTCGGGGGGCGCGATGGCGGCGCGCGCCGAAGCGCCCGGGCATCGAGGAGGCTCCCCGAGCGGCGCGTCCCGATCCCGCCGACGGCTCGGTCTGCGCGCGGGCGAGCGACAGGCGAGAGCGATCGGAGATCGGCGAGCGCAGCGGCGCCCAAGAGTCGTTGGTGACCGCGCCCGCCCAGACGAGGTCGAAGAGCGCCTCGCGGATCGTCTCGGCGGGCAGATCGAGCGCGGTGAGCAGGTCGCTGAAGAAGCATGGGCCCGCGAGCAGACGCTCGTGCACGAGCTCGCGCTCGGGACGCTCGGGCGGCGCCTGCTCGCGGCGCGCGAGGGCGGGCGGCGGTCCGAGCAGGGGGGCGTCCTCGCGGAAGTACAGCGCCACCCGTCCGGAGCGACCCAGTGGCCCGGCGCCGACCCAGACGAGCTCGCCGCTCGAGCAGAGCGCGTCGAGCCACGCGGGGGAGTAGGCGCCGAGCCGGCGGGGGAGCACGTCGCGCTCCCACGTCTCGGCTGTGAGCGCAAGTCCCTGGAGAGGCGTCAGAACCTCGCGCAGACGGTCGATCCCGGCGCCGGCGGCTGGATGTCGGTCGATGCCGTGCCAGGCCGGGAGAAAGGACGCGAGGGCGCTCTGAGCGGAAGGCTCGATCTCCTTGCGCAGGGCCGCGAGCGAGGCGCGGCGCAGGCGGCGTATGACTTCGACGTCGGCCCATTCGAGGCCGCTCCCGCCGGGGGCGATTTCGCCGCGAACGAGCGAGCCCGAGCGCTCGAGCTCGCGCAGGAGAGCGGTTGTGTCCACGCGGTAGCGCGCGCGCAACTGCTCGCTCGTGAATGGCCCGCGGGTGCGCGCGTAGCGGGCCACGATCCGGGCGAGGGCGTCGTCGACGTCGGCGAGGAACGCCTCGGGGAGTCCGCCGGGGGGGACGGCGCCGAGCGCGTCGCGGTAGAGCCCGGCGTCGTCGGCGGCCACGTAGCGCTGCTCGCCGGCGATGCGCAGGGGGATGGCGCGGCGCTCGCGACACAGTCCGGAGAGCAGCTCGTCGGGGTCGATCCCGTCGAGGACGCGTTCGCGGATCTCTGCGGCGGTGAGGTCGCCGAGCGCGCGCAGGGTGTCGTGAAGCTCGTCGCGACCGGTGGCGCGCGTCAACGGCGAGCGGCGCTGAAGCTCGTCGCAGACGCTTTGCAGGGCGTCGGGGTCGATCAGCTCGCGCAGCTCCTCGGAGCCGAGCAGCTCGCGCAGCAGGTCGCGGTCGAGCGAGAGCGCGGCGGCGCGGCGCTCGGCGGTGGGGGCGTCGCCCTCGTACATGTAGGTGGCGACGTAGTCGAACAGCAGCGAGGAGGCAAACGGCGAGGCGACCGGGGTCTGCACCTCGACGAGCGCGATCTCGCGTGCGTGCAGCCCGCGTAGCAGCGCCTGCAGCCCGGGCAGGTCGAGCACGTCACGCAGGCACTCGCGGTAGGTCTCGAGCACGATCGGGAAGTCGTCGTGCTCGCGCGCGACCTCGAGCAGGTTCTGGGCCTTTAGGCGCTGTTGCCACAGTGGCGTGCGCTTGCCGGGCCAGGCGCGGGGGATCAACAGCGCCCGGGCGGCCGCCTCGCGAAAGCGCGCCCCGAACAGGGCGGAGGAGCCGAGCTCGGCCATGACGGCCTGCTGCAGCTCGTCGGGCTCGATCAGCACGAGCTCTGAGGCGCTTGGAAGCGTCTGGGCCTCTACGTCGTCGAGGTCGGGTAGGCGCAGGACGATGCCGTCGTCGGACCACAGCGCGTCGGCCTCCAGGCCGTAGCGTTCGCGAACGCGCGCCGACAGCGCGAGGCCCCAAGCGGCGTGGACGCGGGCACCGTAGGGGGAGAGCAGGCACAGCCGCCAGTCGCCGATCTCGTCGCGGAAGCGCTCGAGCACGATTGTGCGGTCGGAGGGCAGCACGCGCGTGGCGGTTTGCTGCTCTTGGAGGTAGGCGAGGAGGTTGCGCGCGGCGCGCTCGTCGAGGTCGGTGTCGCGCTGCAGGGTGGCGGCGTCCTGCTCGATCGCCCAGCGCGCAAAGGCGCCGATCTCACGGCCGAGCTCGAGCGGGCGCCCGAGCGTGTCGCCCTTCCAGAAGGGCACGGCGCCGGGGGCGCCGGGAGCGGGGGTGACGATCACGCGGTCGCGGCCGATCTCCTCGATCCGCCAGGTGGAGGCGCCGAGCATGAAGGTTTGGCCGGCGCGGGCCTCGTAGACCATCTCCTCGTCGAGCTCGCCGACGCGGCGGCCGTCGGGGAGCGTGACGGTGTAGAGGCCGCGGTCGGGGATCGTGCCGGCGTTGGCGATGGCGAGCTGGCGCGCTCCGCGGCGGGGACGGATGACGCCGGCGAGGCGGTCCCAGACGATGCGCGGGCGCAAACCGATCGTGGAGCGATCGCCAAAGGCGCTGTCGGGGTAGCGCCCGTCGAGCATGTCGAGCACGCGTTCGAGCAGCTCGCGGGAGAGCTCTGAGTAGGACCAGGTGTTCGTGATGAGCGTGTGGAGATCATCGACGGAGATGCCGTCCTGCTCCTCGGCGGCGACGGCGATCGCGACGATCTGCTGGGCGAGGACGTCGAGGGCGTTGCGGGGCACGCTGGTCGGCTCGATTTCGCCCGCGCGCATGAGCCGGCAGACGACGGCGCACTCGAGCAGGTCGCCGCGGAACTTGGGGAAGAAGCGTCCGCGGCTGGTCTCGCCGACTCCGTGGCCGGCGCGCCCGACGCGCTGCAGTCCGCGGGCGACGGACTTGGGCGACTCGACCTGCAGGACGAGGTCTACGGCGCCCATGTCGACGCCGAGCTCAAGGGAGCTGGTGGCGACGAGGCAGGGCAGCTGCCCTCCCTTGAGCAGCTCCTCGACGTGCATGCGCTCCCCGCGTGCCAGCGAGCCGTGGTGGGCGCGGGCGATCTCGCGCGGAGCGGGACTCGCGCCGTCCTCGTGCGGAGCCGAGGCGGCCCCGTTATCGCCGATCCCGGCGCCGGCGGCGAGTTGTGCGTCTTCGCGCGCGGCGAGCTCGTTGAGGCGCAGCGCGACGCGCTCGGCCGCGCGGCGGTTGTTGACGAAGATGATCGTGGAGGTGTGTTCGCGTACGGAGCGCAGCAGCTCGGGGTAGATGGCCGGCCAGATCGAGCCGCGGGTCGACTCGCCACCGGCGACGGGCTCCAGCGGATCGGGCGCCGTGCCGGCGGCGGGGTCGTGGGCGCCGGGTTCGGCCATCGACTCGACGGGAACTTCGATGCGCAGGTCGAGCCTGGGGGGTGCGGTCGCGTCGAGGATCGTGACCTGGCGGCGGGGGCCGACGAGGAACCGTCCGATCTCGTCGAGTGGGCGCTGGGTTGCGCTGAGGCCGATGCGCTGCACAGGCCCTCTCGCCTGCGCCTCCAGCCGCTCGAGCGTGAGGGCGAGGTGCGAGCCGCGCTTGGTGGCGGCGACGGCGTGGATCTCGTCGACGATGACGGCCTCGACGCCGGTGAGCATCGATCGCGCCTGGGAGGTGAGGATCAGGTAGAGCGACTCGGGGGTGGTGATCAGGATGTCGGGCGGGTTGCGAACCATCGCGGCGCGCTCGCGCTGGGGCGTGTCACCGGTGCGGATGACGACGGAGACGGCGTCGGCGATGCCGATGCCGCGCAGGGGTGTGCGCAGGTTGCGCTCGATGTCGTAGGCGAGCGCCTTCAGCGGCGAGACGTAGAGAACGCGGGTGATCCCACCCGTCGTGGCGGCGCCGGCGAGCCGGCTGAGCGCCCACAGGAACGCGGCCAGCGTCTTACCCGAGCCGGTGGGCGCGGACAGCAGCACGTGCTCGCCGCGCGCGATCGCGGGCCACGCCTTGACCTGGGCGGGGGTGGGCGCGGCGAACGCCGCCTCGAACCAGTCGCGTACGCGTGGATCGAAGCTGGACAGCGGCACCGCCCTTCAGGCTAGCGAGAGGTCTTCACAGGCGCCGCGCCATCACTGGCAGCGGCGCCCGCGGAGACCTGGCATCGTCGGGGGGACGCCTCGATCTCCACTCGAGCATCGCCGGAGAGGTAAGGACGATGCTCAAGCCCTCGACCGCCGGTGCACGTCCCTGTGCGGGCGACCAAGTCGAGATCTCGTATGTTCGCTTGCTAACTTTAGTTCTGATTATCAGATATTGCCAAGGGTGTTTCTCACTCAGTCCGCTCGGAAACACTTTTCGAGAACGCTAGCTAACTCCGACCACCGGAACTAAGATTCGGGCCGTGCAAGGGGGGTCCGCCGACAGGCCGCAACCGCGCCGCCACAGCCGGCAGCAGATCGCGCTGGGACGGGCGCTGAGTGCCGCGGGGGACCGTTGGACGCTATTGATCGCGCTCGCGCTCGACCGGCGCGACAGGCGTCCCGTGGAACTGCAGCGCCTGCTGCCCGGCGGGGTCAGCGCGGGTGTGCTCGACAGACACCTGCAGCAGATGGTCGCGTTGGGGCTGTTGTTACGCCGGCGCTTCAAAGAGATGCCGCCACGCGTGGAGTTCGCCTTGACGGAGATGGGGCGCGAGCTGCTGCCGAGCGCGCGAGCCCTCGCGCGTTGGGGCGCGAAGCACCTGTAGGAAAGTACGTTGCCCGCGCACACGGCTTGTGGATTGCCGGGCGCGCCGCCTCACGACCTCCCATGAGGCGACGCAACCGGCGCTCGCCCCGGGCGCCGCGGCCTGCGGAGGCCACAACGCCCGGGGACACCTCCGGGCACGGGACCGGCTCGGTCTCCGAGCACGTATCCGCCGGAAGAGGGACGGCGGACTAGCTGTATTTGTACACGCTCGGAGCGCGCGCGTGGGGTGGTGTTTCCAACAGCCGGCGACGCCCAGCCACCGCAACCGTTGGCGCCGCAATCGCCAAAGCCGTCTCGATCGACGATTGAGAATCCCATGCGGGCAGGCGACATGACCAAGGGCCCGCCGCATCCTGCGGCGGGCCCTTGTTCTGCCTTGCTGCGATGCTTACTGCTTACTGCTTTATTCGCTTGCTTTCACGGCTGTCGCGTCGGCGTCCTTGAGAGTGCCGTTGAGGATGGCCGTGTTGAGACCCGCGGCCGCCGGGACACCCAGTTTGGCGTTGACGAGCGGGTCGATGAGGAACGAGAAGATCCCGCCACAGCCTTCGGCGCCGGGCGCCGCGAACGAGTTGTTCACGAGCGAGTTTTCTTTGATTACGGTTAGAGCGAATTCATCTTTGAATTCAACTTTCCCGACTTTGCCTTTGATCGGTTTGTTCGGAGCCGGCGGGCTCGTGGTGCCCGTGGTGAGCGGCAGTACTATCGGCGCCGCGTTCGAGCCGACGTAGCAGCTTTCTCCGAATAGCGGGTTGCTCAATTTGACCTTCACCGGCAGCGAAAGCGCTGTTTCGGTTCCACCGACGAGGTTCTGGAGGTTGATGCCGATGGACGATGCGGGTGCCGCCAATTGGGTCGTCGCGGTGACGCCCGTGACTTTGTTTTCGAATATCACTTCACAACTAATTCGTAGGAAGAAATTGCTGATTTCGTAACAATTAACCAAGCCAGCGAGCCCGCCGGGCACGCTCTGCCCCGGATCGGACAGCGTCACGCCGTTTTCGGCGCCGATGAATTCAGTGCCCACGACTTCCTCTTCTTCGTTCAACACCAGATGAATCCCACCCTGAAGGGTGATCGTGTTTTTGATCGGTACGGTCTTTTTGCCGACGATGAATTCGCCGCTTTCAGTCTGAGCGAAGAGGCAGAAATTCGTCGCCGCGTTGCTCAGCGGGCACTGGTTGAACTGCACATAATCCCCTTTGGGATGATGTTCGGTCGCCAGCGCCGACGAAGCCGAACCGAGGACGACCAGCGACGCGAGCAACGCCACGACGGTGACCATCGCACGCCTGAATACAGGCGTATTCCCCACATATTGCCTTGTCATAAAACTAACCTCCGTCTCTACCAATGGATAGGTCGGACGTGGACACTCCATCAGTGCGGCAGGCCCAGCCCACGCCTCCGGCGAGTGTACGGTCACCACACCAAACAGACAAGCACTGTTTCTGACTGTGCGACAAATTAGGGCCTCCTGCCAGAGTGGTGCAGGGCCGGATTTGGCGCTGGAGACAGAGCCGAGCCCGCGCATCCTTGCGCGGGCTCGGTGGTAAATGCGTGCGGGGTGCCTGCGTGCGGTCTATTCGCTTGCTTTCACCGCTACGGCGTCTGCATCCTCAAGCGTACCGCTGAGGATAGCCGTGTTATGTCCGGCCGCCGCCGGCAGACCCAGCTGGGCGTCGACGATCGGGTCGATCAGGAACGCGAAGATCCCACCGCAGCCTTCGGCTTCCGGCGCCGCGAACGAATTGTTCACCAGCGTGTTTTCGGTCACGACAGTCAAAGCGAATTCGTCTTTGAGTGAGACTTTCCCGACTTTCCCGGTGATCGGTTTGTTCGGTTCCGGGGGGGTTGTCGTGCCGGTCGTCAGCGGCAACGATATCGGATGTTCATTTGAGCCGATATAGCAGCTTTCTCCGAGGAACGGGTTGTTCAGCTTGACCTTGATCGGCAATGTCAGCGCCGTGCCGCTCCCTTCGATCAGATTCTGGACACTGATCCCGATGGAAGTAGCGGGCGCCGCCAGTTCGGTCGTCGCGGTTACGCCTGTCAGCCCGTTTTCAAATGTCACTTCACAGGCGATGCGCTCGAGGAAGTTGCTGATTTCGGGGCAGCTGATCAGGCCGGCGAGGCCCCCGGGGACGTTCTGCGGCGTCTTTGACAGGGTGTTGCCGTCTTCCGCGCCGATGAATTCATACCCTTCGATTTCCAGTTCTTCGTTTTGAAGGATGTGAAAGCCACCCTGAAGCGTGATCGTGCTCGTTATCGGCACGGATTTTTTACCCACGACGAATTCACCGCTTTCGGTCTTCGCAAACACGCAGTAGTTCGTCGCGGCGTTGCTCAACGGACAGTCGGCAAACGGCGCGAAATCGCCTTTCGGATGATGTTCTGTAGCAAGCGCCGCAGAAGCCGAACCGAGGACCACCAGCGACACGAGCAGCGCCACGGCGGCTACCATTGCGCGCCGGGGCGCACCGGCGCTCCCCACTTGTTGCCTTGTCATAACCAACCTCCGTCTCTACCATTGATGGGTTGGGCGCGGGCGCGATCACCATACAGCGTCAGAACCCCCGCCTACGCCTCGATCAAGTCTATGTTCGGGCCGTTGCGGGGCGCAAGCGCTGTTTCTGACCGACCGATCGGTTCAACACCCCCCGACGGCTGGACCGGTCCGAGGGACACATCCTGCGCGCGGCGGCGGTCAGTGCTTTTTCTTGCGAGGCTTCTTCTTGGCCTGCTGCTTCCTTGCCGCGGGCTTGGCCATTTTTGGGCAGCCGGTGACGCCGACCTTTGTGTTCTGGGTTATCATCGCGCCGTTCTGGGCGGTGATGACCGTCGGCATCGTGAGTGGCGGCACGGTCGCCTGGCTCCTGACGGAGCGCAGGATGTGCACGGTGTGTCCGTGTCGTCGCACGGCGACGCGCTTTTTGACGGTCACGGTCTTGGTGGTGGCGCACAGGTTGGCGTTGGCGGCGAGTGCGGAGTGCGGGCCTTGCGGGAGCACGGTTTCGAAGCTAGAGATCGGCGCGTCGGGGAGCGTTTCGAATTTGGAGTAGGTGATGCCTTTTTTGATGTCTGTGCCGCCGTCCAGGACGACCTCGACGCCTTCGCCTTGGAGGACGAACTCGACGTCGGGGAAGGCCGCGCCGCCGTGGCTGACGAGGTACGCCGGTCCGGTCAAGGGGCTACTGAGCACCGGGGTGCGTGCCGTCGCGGTACCGATGTTCGATCCTTCCGGGCAGCCGGCGGGATTGGCGGCGAACTGCGCCTCGGTGCATGCTTTCTGCAGCGTGGTCAAGCGCGCAGGCAGGACGAGGGGGAGCGTGAGGTTCACCTTGTGGATGTTCGCTTCGCCGGGGCTCCGAGCGACCTTCACGACGAGCGACGCGCCGTTGGCTTTGCTCGTCCTGCCCGCGGTGAAGGCCGAGAACGATGGCTTGAACGGGAGGCTCGCGCAGCTCGTGGCCTGGAAGGGGCTCGAGAGCGGGGCTTGCGAGCTCTGCGCGATCGCGGTGGCGGCGATCGCCATCGGTTTGCAGCTGGTCGGGTTCAGCGTGAACTGGGGTCGATCGATGCTGACCGCGATGCTGCGGATGTCGAGCGGGATGCCCTGCAGGATCGTGGGCAGCGGGTCGCTCTTGACGGTGACCTGCGCGGTGTTGGGATCAATGTAGAGAGCGGAGCGCACTACTACCGTACCGAGGTCGAACGGGCCTGCGACCGCGGGCGTCACGATCGCCAGGCTGAACGGTGCGCCCTTGTATGGGCCCGCAAGATAGGCGTGGCCCTGGGCGTAGAAGGGGGCGCCCGACCCCGCGCCAACGCTGACGCTACCGACCTCGCTGGACGCCGGGCAACTCGGACTGGACTGCTCGACCGTGCCGGGGCGCTGTTCGGCCGTTCCGATCTGCGCCTGCGAGCAGAGAGAGATACCCGCGAGTTTGCCGATCAGGCCCGGTGGCATTGCCACATTGAGGCCCTCGAGTATCTGCGAGCCGCTTTCGCGGGTGAGCTTCAACACGAACGGGCTGTATGCCCCCGCGGTGGAATTCACCGTGCCCGCCGTGAACCCGGGATGGTTGGGCTCTTCTGCGACTGTGTTGACGCACGCCGTGCCGTTCGGGCCGGACCCGACGGTAAATGAGTTACCCGGTTCCCCCGAGCGATGCACGGGCGGGGTACCCGACCACGGCGTGAGCACCGTGTCGCTGCTCTGGAGCCCGCACGTCGGCGGGGTAGTCAATGGCGCGCGCGGACCGCCGAAGAAGTGCAGCTTGACGTCTTCGAACGGCAGTTGTGGGTTTTCCCTAAATGTCGTCCGCAACTGTCCGGTGGTTGGGTCCAGTTCGACGTGTCCGGCGACCTTGACGATCACGCCCTGTCCTTCCACTACGATGTAAATCGCCAAGAGGCCGCCGAACGGGTTGTCCCCCTGGCTGGCGATGTAGACAGAGCCGGGCAACGGACGTTCGAGCAGCGGCGTGGTGACCTGCACCGAGCCGACCTTCGAGGCGTCCGGGCATTGCGCCGGTCCTTGCCCATGAAGATCCACCTGTTCAGAAGAGCAGCCCTGCAAACCGTCCGCGCGTGAGGGGTTGACGGCCATACCCTCCGGGAGGGTGACGACCAGGTCCCTGAGGTTGGCCTCCGCGAGGGTCGCCAGATCCTCGCTCTGCGGGATGCGCAGATCGACGCTCAACCCAGTGGGGCTATCGGACGCGAACGTTTCCGGCTGCACTTCGATCGTCGGTTTGAAGTCAAGCGCACCACATTCGCTGACCGCGGGCGAGAACGAGGGGGCGGCGGCCTCGAAGACGCCGGGTTCCTGCCAGGAGTCCGCGCTCCCGGAGGTTTCCAACGGCGTCCCCGGGCAGGACGTCGGCATTGTCAAGAACGGAGTACTCACCCGTTCAACCGGACACAGGGTGAAACCCCGTTCTTCGATTTCTCTGTGGCTCTTCTGCTGCGCGCAGTGGCCGCGCCACGGGTCGTGACTGCTAGCGGACGGATCACCCCACAGCTTCAGCGTTGAGCCGTAGAGCAGGTGCCCCTGGCCGATACCAGAGACCACACCCGTAAGACCGTAATCACCGTCCGTGCGGACCGTCCCAACAATATGAAGCACCAGACCAAGACCGGCGATGTTGATTCCGAACTCAGCGGGCGCTCCGGGGGGTGGGATCATGTTGTACACAGGCGTGGCCAGCCCCGTAGTAGTAAACTGATTGCCGCCAACACGCGGGATCAAAACACCCACTGCCGAGGCATCGGGGCACGTGTGGTCCGTGAGCGATCCCAGCAGCTCGGCCTCACTGCACTTGACTGAGGTGGCGGCCGGATCGGCCACAAGACCACGTGGCAAATTCGCGACGATATCCCGCGGATCCCCATAGATACGGACGTCTTGGATGAATTCACCTGACTGGATATTTTTGCCATACACGAGTTCTTTTTCAGAGACCAGTTCGTGGTTGAATTCAATGTTCGTCGTCAGAGCGTAAGGATGCGAACCGGCCTGCGTCGCCAGTTCCGTTTCCGCTTCATCGGCAAAAGGGCTGATCTGAATCGAATAGACACCAAACGCTTCCGGACCAAACTGCTGCGGGAAAGCCGCCCACACTGGACTCGAGCACACAAGTCCGATTCCCACCACGATCGCGAATAGAGCCGTGACAAGACCCCTGATCCGGCACACACCCACCGCTGTTGTTCTAGCGAGCTTCATAACTACCCGCCTTCCGAGTGGCAGGCCCAACCACAATCCTAGCCCTTCTGCTCTTGACTTTCTTCTTGCTCGGGACCTTTACGCACTTGCCACGACTGAGCCGCCGGCCCTTCGCGCATTTGATCCTCACGCACTTGCCGTGGCTGAGCTTCTGGCCCCTGGCGCATTTGACCGGGGGAGGCGGCGGTGGTGGCGGGAGAAGATTGCCGGTGCCGGTGAGCGTGCTGCTCGCGGGCGCGGTGAACGGCGGGGCGGGTGAGGCGGGCGGTGCGCATTCTTCGCCTTCGCAATGGGTCACCACGGGGCTCTGGGCGGGGATGCCGCCGCCGACCCTGGCGTCGTAGACATCGAAGTTGAGATCGTTGTCCTGGCCGACGAGCGGCTGGCGCGTGAAAAAGAAGACGTCTTCACCCGACGCGGAGGCATCACCAAACAAAGACTTGGCGTGAGCGGTACCACTGGAGATCAGGTACAGGCAGTGATCGTCGCCGGGAGGACAGGAGCCGACACCTTCACGCTCCCACTCATAGACATCAGTCACGCCGTTGGTGTCGGCCGGCACGAGCGATTCTGCCGTTTCAAAGAACACGCGGCCACCATTGGTAGACAGATTACGCGTAAGGTGCGAAGACAATTCCGGCCCACTCAGCGCCACTTCGTCTTCCCCCTGGGACAGGCGCGCCGGGGCGCTGGCGACAACACCCCTCGGGTTGCAGGATACGCACACCAGATCGGTGGACGTCGCGCTGTATAGAAACAGCTCTTGACACGGAATCTGTTCTTCCGCAAAGCTGCACGCGGACCGTTTCCGTTGGCCACTATCATAACCCGTGAGCGACGCTCGCGACATGAACAGAAGCGCCGTTCCGCTCGGATTCACACGCGACGTCTTCCCTTCCGGACCCTGGTTAGAAGACCAGTTCGCCGATATCCAGTCGGATTCGTCTCCTTCGAGTTCGGTAGGCAACAGACGGACAACGAACGTGGTCGTGGTGGGGTTTTCGTGCCACTCATACAGGTTCAAAGCGCCTTTCGTCGCTACTTCGCCGTTGGCGTTGCCGTTTGCCGCGAGGACACCGTCGGCGACAAAGTACGCGTAGGAACCATCATCGGAGACACCGAGACTGCCGGGAATGCTTTCCGCACCGCTGCTCAGAGCCTGACGCGTTTCCTTGAAAGTGTCAAAGCGGTACAGCTCCCCGCCTTCCGTGTAGAAGACATAGCGTCCCGACGGCGTGGACGCCAAAAACACCGCCGCTCCAGTAGACACCGGGACCGTCACCGGCAAAGGTTCGCCCAAAGGCTCACGCTCATAGATACGGCCCGAGGGATGCGCCGTGAAGAACACCTTCGAACCGTCTTCTGAGATCGTGTCCTGAAGATAACCCTGTCCCGCCTTTCCCTGATGTTCGCCGCCGCCGCTGCCCGCGCCGGAGCCGTTGGGAGGCGCGCATCCCGGCACCACGCATTCAGCGTCGGGGAGCACGCCCGCGAGACTGACACGCTGCCCTTCGGGCTTGCTTTCATCCCACTCGTACAGATTGGTCACGCCTGCGGAGGCAGCGGGCAACAACTGCTGTTCTGTCTCAAACAGGATACGCGAATCGTCACGCGACGCAGCCACAAACAAGATGGGCACGCTGCCGACGTCTTCATCAAGCAGCTGGAAGACGCCCGTCGCATTATTCCGTACGTAGGCGTTGTACGTGCCGAATTTGCCCAGCGGGAGCCCGTACACCTGGACTATGGCCCTGGTGAGATCATCGGTGAAACCTGCCACCGCATCCAAACCATTGAAGTCGGGCGTGAGCGGAGCCTGCGTACCCTGCGTTGCCCAGTCCGGCGGAGACGATGCACGCGTGCTGAGATAGTCCGTGTCCAGACCGCCAGTGCCGACCGCGACGGGAAAAGGCTCGAAAGAGAAGTACGCAAACGCGGAGCCTGATACCGACGCCTGCATCGACATGCCGTTGCCGTTCCCGAGCGCGTCGACGTTGTTCTTGGCCACTGGCGAAACCTGCTCATAACTACGATCGTCCGGCAACGCACCCACAGACGCGGGAAATGTCTGCACAGTCTGGTCGCCCGATTCAGCGCTCCCGTCGATGTTGGATGCGACGATCCGGTAATGATAGAGAACATCCGACGCGAGCACCAGATGCGAATGCACTTCCGTCGAGGTGCCTGACACCGACCCCAGCGCCACGGTGACACCACCAGCATATGGATCGGCGGCCGTCGGATCGTAACCTGACGCCTCAACATACTGCAAGGTCACAGCCGAGAGCTGGTTGACGGTTGTGTCTGTCACAAATGTGTAGAACTCGGCGTTGACGCTTGCCACGCCGGGCACGAATTCTTCGACCTGTATAAACGGTGTTTCACCCGAGCGCGTCGGCCTAATCGACGGTACGTTCGCAAACACTCGCCCGCAGCACACGCCAAGCAACCCAGTCCAAACCGCGACGACCAGCAATCCACCCCACAGACGGTGAAAATCAATAATAATACCCCTCCAGACCCTCATCAAACTGTGTCGCTCCTCATTATCCGCCAGCTCATGGCCGTTTGCGTACCATATGATCGTCGCACACGGCAACCACGCTACGCCAGCGGTGTTTCCGACTAGATAACCCTGGACGCCAGCTAGCCCGGATCTTGCAGTAGTGGGTTAACGGTCCGCGCCCCGGGGTTTCCGGGGCGCGGGGATGTCCGGCTGGGCTTGGAGAATTGGGCTTGTCGAAGGTCCGGTTCCCGAGCTCAGGAGGTCACCTTGCGGGTGCATCGTGATGGCCGCGATTTCAAGGTAGTTGCCAGGCCGGACGGAGACGGGCTGGTGTCGCACTCGGGTAGTGCGCTGCTGGCCGGGGTCGCCGAGAAGGCCGGGTTGACGGGGGGCGCTCTCACGGGAGCTGCGGGGGCTGAAGCAGCGGTGCTCTGGGCATGATCTGGGGCGTGTCGTTCGTGATCTGGCGGTGATGCTCGCCGACGGCGGGGACTGCCTGTCAGATCTCGGGGCGCTCGGTGATCAGGGGGCGTTGTTCGGGGCGGTCTGCTCGGACGCGACGGCGTTCCGGGTGATCAACCGGATCGCGAGCGACCCCGACGGGCTCGAGCTTTTGCGCGTGGCTCACGCCAGGGCGCGGGCGCGGGTGTGGGAGCTCACGGGCGCCCCGGAGCTGTTGGAGATCGACCTGGACGCGACGCTCATCGGCTCGCATTCTGAGAAGGAGGGCGCCGCCGGGAATTTCAAGGGCGGCTACGGCTTTCACCCGATGCTCGCCTATGCCGATCAGACCGGTGCAGCGCTCGCGGGAGAGCTGCGGCCCGGGAACGCCGGCGCGAACACTGCGGTGGACCAGATCATGGTCGCTGAACACGCGATCAGCCAGATCCCGCAGGAGCACATTCAGAGCATCAGGATCCTGCTGCGAGCCGACAGCGCCGGCGCAAGCCACGACCTGCTGGACTGGTGCCAGCAGGCCCGGATCGGCTTCTCCGTCGGCTATGAACTGAGCGACACGGTCCGTGCCCAGATCCTGCAGATTCCTGACGAGGACTGGGTCGGGGCGGTCGAGCAGGACGGTGCCCCGCGCGCCAACGGCCAGGTCGCCGAGATCACCAGCCACCTGGATCTCGCGGGCTGGCCTGAGGGCTCGCGGGTGATCGTGCGCCGCGAGCGCGCGCACCCCGGCGCGCAGCTCACCTTCACCGACCATGACGGGCACCGCTTCCAAGCGATCCTGACCGACCAGCCCGGTGAGATCGCAGAGATCGAGCGTCGTCACCGCGCCCGTGCTCACGTCGAGGATCACATCCGCAACGACAAGGACACCGGCATGCGCAACCTCCCATTCAAAGAGTTCGAGCACAACCGCATCTGGCTACAGATCGTGCTGATCGCACACGACCTCATCGCCTGGCTCAAGCGGCTCTTGCTTACCGGCAACCTCGCGCGCTGCGAGCCCAAGCGGCTGCGCTACCGCATCCTTCACGTCGCCGCACGCCTCTCCTTCCACGCCCGCACCGCAACACTCAGGCTGCAAGCCAGCTGGCCCTGGGCCAACGAGCTCACCAAAGCGTTCGAGCGTCTCGCCGCGCTCCCCGCGCCACCCGGCTGACCACGCCAGCGCCCGCACCCAAACCCAGACGACCCGCGACGCGACACGCCCCGCGAAGCATGCCCGCCAACAAGCCCCCGACGGCCCTGACGCGCAGCCGGCACGACCCTCAACCAGCCCTCCGTGCCCGACCACGACACGCCCAAGGCACTCAAACCAGAGCGAATCGCGAAACGCTCACATCAAACGCCTTGCTGCAAGATCCGGGCTAGTGTCCTGAGCCAGCCCTGTGTTTGGCGGAGACTCCAAGAAAACCGGGTCAGATCACCGTCTCCGCGAAACACAGGGCGGCTCAAACCCGTTCGGCAAAGACTACGAGACCCCTCCAACCACGCCCAAACTAAAAGGATGAACCACTAGACCAAGTTTCCCTGCACGCAGTGGAGGGCCGGGACTAATCCCGGCCCTCCAGCTCATTGCCTTATCTTACGACCGGCCGCTATTCGCCTGCCATGTTTAACCAGGCCGAGCCTATATTAGCCCCACCCAGATGAACCTTGGCCACGCCGCTGAACGACGCCGCTGATGCACCTAGTTTCAGACTGCTCTCAGATTTTTTCGCCGTCACCGTCTGATTCACTGCCGCTTCTGTACTAGTCTCAACCATCTGTTTACCACTTACTGTGAGGGCTCCGGTGACAACACATGTTTCACCAGGCTTACTTTCTATCGTCAGGGTGGTAAATTCTTCACCCGCGCCCGACCCCGTTAGCGTCGCTAACGCCACAGTTTCCTGTTTCTCAGTATATTTTGCGTCTATTTCTTTTTCATTTGCGGCCGAGAGCTTGCACCCCGCCGGTTTTTCCATTGTGCAGTGTAAATAGAGGAGTAATCCTGTTGCAGCGCCTAATTCCCCAAGCGTTCCTGTGACATGGAAATCCGGACAGTGAAATCTTGATTCAAGACCCCCTACAATACCCGCAAGTAATGCTAAGGTGCCTAAACCTAAGATTGATTCGCCTACCAACGGCAGGTTCCCTGGACTCGTACAGAACACAACATGAGTGCCCCCGTTACAAGTATCGGCTGACGCCGACCCCGCCGACACCGCGCTCACGGCACCGACTGCCAACAGGCCCAAAAGAAACAATCTAAAACGTGACATGAATCGATAAACCTCCATGCGCCCCGGCAAAACGAGACGCTTCGTTGTTAGACCGGCACGCGGCCTACCAAAGCCGCGCGATCCACTCGACTCTTCACAAACCCCTTCAACGAGATCCGCAGGAGTCGGGCATACGCTACCCCGGCCAGTCCCCGCACGTCAACCCACTCGTGAACCCCCTCCAAAAGCGCCGGAGACCACGCCCCCTCATAAACCCCTGCACATCGCTTTTCTCCGCGAGCGGAAGATTGGAACCATAAGTCGGAAACGCTCACGCTCGAGCGGTCCGCTGGACAGCCACACCGCGATCCCCGCGCAACATCCTGAGCGTGGCCCAGATATGGCTGTCGGGCCAAGGATAGCCTGGCCCTACAGCCATCATTCCATCCCACGACTGCTGCCTATTCGCCACTCATCACTAACCAGGCCGAGCCTATATTAGCCCCACCCAGATGAACTTGAGCGACACCGCTGAACGTCCCGACGCTATTACCCAATTTCAGGAAGCTCTCAGATTTTTTCGCCGTGATCGTCAGATTCACTGCCGCTCCCGTACTCACCTCAACCATCTGCTTACCGGTCACGTTGACCGATCCGTTGATAACACATGTTTCACCAGGCTTACTTTCTAGCGTCAGATTAGTAAATTCTTCACCTGTGCCCGACCCCGTTAGTAACGCTAACCCTGTTGTTTGCAGCTGGACCGTAAATTTGACGTCTAGTTCTTTTTCGTTGGCCGCCGACAGCTTGCACCCCGCCGGTCTTTCCATTTTACAATGTAAGAAGAGCGCTAATCCTGTCGCAGCGCCTAATTGTCCAAGCGTTCCCGTGCCATGGAAATCGGAACAATGACCCTTCGCTTCAAGTCCTCCCACTGTACTCGCAAATAAGGCTAAGGCGCCTAAACCTAAAGCCGTTTCCCCCACCAACGGCAGGTTCCCCGGACTCGTACAGAACACCACATGGGTACCACCGTTACAACTATCGGCCGACGCCGACCCCGCCGACACCACACCCACAACAGACACCGCCAGCAGGCCCAACAAAAACAGCCTAAATCGTGACATGATCGAAGCCCTCCGTACGCCTCGACTCGACGAGACGCTTATCGTTTGCGTCAACCGCGGCATACAGTCCGGCAACCGCGCCATCTTTGACTTCACAAGTCCAAATGCAGGCTCGCGAAGGCACGCACGATAAGACTCGACGTGTCGCCGACGCTTCGCCTTCGGCACCCTGTGGCCGCGGCCCAGTGTTTGGCGTTATTCCGATTACGGAGATTCGTGGCCAACGTTTCTCACTACGCGCTTTCGCCCATCGAGTTCCCCCGCTCGAGCGCGCATACCCGCCTGGCGAGCTCGCGCACGAGTCCCGCGTGCTGCTCCGCCAGCAGGATCGCCGGTCCGGCGCCCTGTACCGCCCGCAGCTGCTCGATCAGGATCTCCACCACGCGCGGCGCCAGCCCGTCGCTCGGCTCGTCCAGCAGCAACAGCTTCGGGCCCGCCACCAGCGCGCGTGCGATCGCCAGCATCTGCTGCTCGCCGCCGCTCAGCCACGCGCCCTTCGACCCTCTGACCCCAGCCAGCAAGGGAAAGACCTCGAAGATCCTCTCCAACGGCCACGCGCTCTCCGTGGCCTCTCCGTTGGAGATCGAAGCAGAGTGCCTTCCGGCCACCACAAGCAGGTTCTCTTCCACCGTCAAGCTCCCAAATACCCGCCTGCCCTCCGGCACGAGCCCGACCCCCATCTTCGCGATCCGGTGCGCCGGCATCCCGATCGTCTCCTGCCCGTCCACCTTGATCGAGCCGGTCCGCGTGATCGCGCTCATCCCCATGATGCTCTGCAGCGTCGTCGTCTTCCCCGCGCCGTTGCGGCCCACGAGCGCGACCGTCTCGCCCTCGCCGACCGTCAGATCGATGTCGAACAGGACCTGGCTCGCGCCGTATCGGGCGTTCAATCCCCTGATCTCAAGCATCGCTCCTCGCCCCGAGGTAGACCCGCCTCACCAGCTCATCCTCTCGCACGGCCTCCGGAGTCCCGTCCGCGATCGTCTTCCCTCGATCCATCACGACCACGCGCCGCGCATACGCAAACACCGTGTCCACATCATGCTCGCTGAACACCACGGTCAATCCCCTGCGTTCCACCGCGCCCATCACCAGCTCCATGATCGCCGCGCGCTCCTCCCTGCCCATCCCCGCCGTCGGCTCGTCCAGCAGCAGCACCCGCGGCGCGCCCGCCAGCACCATCGCCAGCTCCAAACGCTTGCGCTCGCCCTGCGCCAGCACGCCCGCCTCGCGCTCCGCGTCCCCGGCCAACCCCACCTCCGCCAGGGCGCCCTCCACACCATCTCCGTCGCCCCCGGCCGCGACCTGCGCGAGCTCCACGTTCTCGCCCACCGACAACCCCGCGAACAGCCTCGCGCTCTGAAACGTCCGCCCCAACCCCGACCGCGCCCGGCGTGCCGGAGCGACACCTCGCATGCTCTCACCCTCCAGCAGCAAATCGCCCGCGTCCGCGCGCAGCTCTCCCGAGATCAACCCGAACAGCGTGCTCTTACCCGCGCCGTTCGGACCGATAACCGCAACCCGATCGCCCGCATCCACGCGCAGCGAGAACCCGTCCACCGCGCAGATCCCGCCAAAGCTCTTGCTTACGTCCTTCAGCTCGAGCGCGGGCGCGGTCGTTTCGGGTTGACTCACATCGGTGGGATCTGATCGAGCAAGGAGTGCAGACCATAGGCCAAGGAGACGGCACGTCAAAGCCTCACGGGCGCGCCAACACTGACGTCGAACGTAACTGACCCCTGCTGTCGGTTACACTCGCCGTCATGTTCGTTAACCGCACCGAAGAGCTTGCCGCGTTGAGGGCATGGTGGGACGCATCATCCACAGGCCGGATCGCACTCGTGTGGGGGCGCCGGCGTGTCGGCAAGACGGCGCTGCTCAGCGCGTTTGCCCAGGACCACAGAACCATCTTCCACACCGGCGCCGGACGGCCCGCTCGAGACGAGTTGAGGATCCTCGGTCGCTCGGTGCAAGCCGTATGCGGCGAGGCTCCCCGAGATCTCGAGAAAAGACCGTTCGTGGACTGGGACGACGCTCTGGAAGTTCTCGCGCAGTGCGCGAGCGAGAAGCCGTTGCTGCTCGTGCTCGACGAGTTCCCCGAGTTGCTGAGCGTCTCCGCCGAGTTGCCCGGTGTGCTGCGCGCGTTCTGGGACCGCGCTCGGGAGCACACCCGACTGCGGATCCTGCTGTGCGGATCGGCGGTGCGCACCATGCAAGCGATCCAAGAAGAGCGAGCGCCCCTGTACGGACGGATCGATCTCACACTCCCGTTGCATCCGTTCACGCCACACGAGACGGCAAAAATGCTGCGCCGGCTCTCAGCGCCCGACCGCGCACTTGTGTGGGGCATCCTCGGTGGCGTCCCCCTCTACCTGACCTGGTGGGATCAAACGCACAGCGTGCGTGAGAACCTTGCACGCTTGGTCTGCCGGCCGGGTGGCCAGTTGCTGGACGAGGGTCAACTCGTGCTGGCGACCGAGGCGGAGGCGGGAGATCTTGGCCAGCTGGTGCTGCGCGCCATCGCGGCGGGCGCAACAAAGCACAGTGAGATCCAGCAAGCCATACGCGCAGAGCCCGCCCGCACGTTGCAGCGGCTGATCGAGTTGCGTCTCATCGAGCGCATCGCACCGGTGACGCAGGCTGAAACCCGGACACGCAGACGCAGCTACCGCATCGCCGACAACTTCCTGGCCTTCTGGCTCGGAATCGTCGAGCCCTACCGCGCGGAGATCGAACGCGGCCTCGGCCGCAGCATCCTCACGCCGTTGACCGAGCGCTTGGACGATCACATGGGTGGCCGCTGGGAGGAGGCGTTCCGCGCCCACCTGCGACGCCTCGCCACCACAGGCCGACTCCCGTCCGGCATCGTGCGGATCGGCCCGTTCTGGTCAGAGCGCCCACCGGTCGAGATCGACGCCGTGGCACTCGCCGGCCGGCGCGAAGACGCCGTCCTGATCGGCGAGGCCAAGTGGGCGCGCAGCGCGGATGCCGCACGGATCGTGCGCGAACTCGAACACAAGGCGAGCGCACTACCCCGCCTCGCCCCCGACGTCCGCTATGCCGTCTGCGCCAGAGAGCGGCTGACTCACAGCCCGCCAGGCACGCTCACGATCACCGCGGCCGACATCTTCGGCTGAGAGACCCGCGCCGGACGGGCCGGGCAAAATTTCCGGCCTGAACGTCAGCGCCGGCTGCGCGCCCAACGCCCTACGGGATCCCGTCGAGCAGCTGCGCCGGTTCAAGCTGCAGCGCCCGGGCGAGCACCACGATCGTCTCCAGGCGCGGTGAGCGCTTGCGGCGCTCCAGCAGGCTGATCTCGGTGCGGTGCAGCCCGCACATCGCACCCAGCGATTCCTGGGAGAGACCCAACCGTTCGCGGTGACCGCGCAGATTCGCGGCGAACGGCTCCCGCATGCTCACTGTCGAAGCGACCACAAACCACATTCTCTCACAAAGCAGACGAAAGTCTACCGACAAACGTCACATCCTGACGATTCGTCTATTTCACGCCCCCGAACCACCAAAAAACGCCGCCCTACCCCGCCCGCTCCCGATGCGCAACCAGGCCACGATCCCCCGCGGCGCCAGCAGGATAACCCCGAGCAGCACCAACCCTTCCACGAGCAGCGTATCGGTCGTCAGCTTGCCCACGTAGAAGTCGATCAACCCGAGCGCCACCGCGCCGACCACCGGTCCGGAGAACGTGCCCACGCCGCCCAGCAGCGTCACGATCAGCGCGTTCGCGGAGATTTTCCAGTCGAACACGTCCGGGTAGACGATCTGCGTGGACAGCACCGACAGCCCGCCGCCGACCGCCGCGACGCCCGCCGCGAGTGCGAACACGCCGAGCTTGCGCCGCTCCACCTCCACCCCCAGCGTGCGCGCACGCAGCCCGTCTTCGCGGATCCCCCGCAAGATCAGCCCCGCGCGCGAGCGCACGAACACGAACACCCCCACGAGCACCGCGCTCGCCACCGCCAGCATCGCGTAATACACGCCGTTTACGTCCAGGACCACGTTCAGGCCGCCCGGCAGGCTCGCGATCAGACCACTGTCGCCGCCCGCCAGCCTCGGCGTGTGTTCGGCCCCGAACTCCAGCAGCGCGCTCAGTGCGAACGTCAACATCACAAACGCCACCGGCTCCATCCGCACGAGCACCACACCGCTGAGGGACGCCGCCGCGACCGCCACGAGCACCGCGCCACCGAGCGCGAGGTAGAAGTTCAGGCTCGCTTCGTTCATCAACAACGCCGTCGCGTACGCGCCCAGCCCGTAGAACGCCGCCTGCCCGAACGAAAACATGCCCGTGTACCCGAACAGCAGGTTGAAGCTCACCGCCGTAAGCGCCGTCACGACCATCGACGCCGCCAGCAGCACGTACTCGCTGGAGGCCACCGCCGGCAGCAGCACCGCAAGCGCCAGTAGCGCCAGCGCCGGACCTCCGTCCGCGAACGTCGCCCGGCGCGATCGGGCCGTCCCCATCCCCATGCGGGCCATGCTCTCCTATCCCGCGGTCGAACCCGCCGCCGGCCGACCCCTGAACGAGCGCAGACCCATCGCCGACCATCCGCGCCTACCCGCCAGCGCGCGAGCTCCCAACACGACGCTCATCACCACATACGGGGTCAGCTGCGCCAGCGTCGTGTCGTGCAGCGCCGCAAAGCTCTGCAAGATCCCGATCGCCAGCGCCGCCACCAGCACCCCCGTCATGTTGCCGAGGCCACCCGTCACGACCACGATGAAGGCCGGCACCAGCGCCGTCGTTTCGAGGTTCGTCGACACCGCTCCCTGCGGCGCGATCAGCACGCCCCCGAGCGCACCCAGCCCGATCCCGACCGCGAACACGGCCGAATACAGCCGGTCCACGTTCACACCCAACACCGCCAGCATCTCGCGGTCGTCGACCGCCGCGCGCGTCAACAGACCCGCGCGCGTGCGATACAGCCCCACCCAGATCGCCACCGTCACCGCCAGTCCGAGCACGATCGTGACGACCGTGTAGCGCGACAGCGTCGCCCCCAGCACGCTGAAGCTCCCGTTCAACGCTCCCGGCAGCGAGACCGTGCGGAAGTGCGTGCCGAACACCAGCACGATCGCCCCCGCGATCAGATAGCTCAGCGCGAGCGTCAACATGAACTGCCGGTTCTCGTCCTCCTCGCGGTAGGTGCGCCGCAACAGCGCAACCTCGGCCACCGCCCCGAGCGCCGCAACCGCGACCGGCACGGCGATCAGCGCGATCGTCCACCCCAACGCGGACGCCCCCACGCGCGCGATCACGCTCGTGGTCAGATACGCGCCGAGCATGTACACCGAGCCCGCCGCGAAGTTCATCACGCCGAGCACGCCCCACACGAGGTTCAAGCCGGCGGCCGTGAAGAACAGCACGAACGCCAGCCCGAGACCGGCGAACAGCTGCCCGATGAACGTCGCCAGGCTCATCGCGCCTCAGCTCAACATTCGAAGAACTGTTTCGTATCCACGAGTCGCAGCGGTTCGAAGTGCGCAAACGCAAGCGTGTGATTGGGTCCCACGACCGTGCCCATCGCGATCGGCATTGCGACCTGGTGGTTGCACTTGTGGATTTCCACGTTCCCCTGGACCGTCTGCACCGTCGCGCCGCCCAGCGCGTCGCGGACCTTCGTCGGATCGGTCGACTTGGCTTTCTCGATCCCCTGGATGATCAGCTGGATCTGGTTGAACGCGTCACCGGCGGCGCCGCCGTTGGCCACGGCCGGGCCCAGCGCCTGCAGCTCGCGCGCGAACGGCGTGTGGTAGATCGAGGAGGACGGGTAGAAGGTATAGCCCTCGACCCCCACCGGCGCCTGGGGCATGGAGTCGATCGTCGCGTAGTCCATGATCCCAAAGAAATTGGTCTTGTCGAACAGGCCCAGCGGTAGGCCCTGCTTGACGAGCGTCACCGTGTCTTCGGTGATCACCGTCGAATACACCGCGTCCGGGTGCTCGGCCAGCACCTTGTCGATGTAGGGGGTGAAGTCGCTGCCGCCGCTGGGCAGGTAGTCCTGGCTGATGATCGTCTGCCCGCTGCCGTGCATCGCCTGCCGGAACGCTGCCGTCACCTGATACCCGTAGCTGTAGTCCTCGCTCATCACCGCGATCCGCTTCCACTGCGGGTGCGCGCGGATGTAGGCGGCGGCGTTGCGGCCCTCGATCTGCGCGGTTGGGATCGTGTTGAACGCGTAGATTTCCGGACCGGCCGAGAACACCGACGGGTCGGACACGCCCAGCGTGTAGATCACGTGGCTGGGGTTCGCCACGAGCTGCTCGACGCTCTTGCCGACTGCGCTCGAGCAGGTGCCCGCGAGATATTTCACGTGGCCGCTCAACACCAGGTCGCGCGCTTGGGCCACGCCCACAGTCGGCGTGGCCTTGTCGTCGCGCACGATCAGTTGGAGCTTGTGGCCCAGCACGCCGCCCTGTTCGTTGGCCCGCTTGACGGCGAGTTCGGCGCCCTTGACGTATTCCTCGGAGAACGTCGAGCAGAAACCCGTCAAAGAGGCGAGGTAGCCGATCTTCACCGGCGCGCCCGGCGCCAGCTGCGCGCTGCCCGAGCCCGAGGATCCACAACCCGACAGCGCCAGCGCGGGCGCGAGCACGACGAGCGCGATCGTGCTCACAAGACGGCCGGCCTGTCTGCTCATTTGGAGCGATCCCCCTTCGTGTTCTCGGCGCGATGAAATAACGGAAATCCAGGATCGAACGATATCGCTATTCTGAACCTGGTGCTGGTGCCTCGCCGCCGGCTCGCGGCTCTCCGGGCGATACGTGGCCGGCGGCCGTGTGAAACGAAGGCATAACCTCGCGCGCAAACGCCGTCATCGACGCGCACACCTGTGCGTGGGGCTGACCGAGGTTGTGCCAGGCCGAGAACTGATCGACGCCCAACTCGGCGTAGCGCGCGAGCTTGGCGTGTACCTCCGGGGCCGTGCCGAAGGCGATGTTCGCATACATCTCATCCAGCTCCGGCTCGTCCTCGCGGGCGGGCTCGTCGACCACGTAATCGCCCTCGCGCACGCGCTCGCGGTCGCCGAGCTGCTGGTCGATGATGCGATGGTTCATCAGCACATACCGCAGCACCTCGCGGCATTCGGCCTCGCCGGCGCCCACGAAAGTCATGCGATTCAGCGCAAACCTCGCCCGCGAGCGCTCCCGTCCCGCGTCGCGCAGCGCCTGTTCGAACGCCTCATACACGCCTTCGACCTGGGCGAACGGCTCGCGAAACGGCGCCGAGATCACGTCGCAGTCAAACCCCAGCTCAATCGCCCAGCGCACCGAGCGGGCCGACAGCGCCGCCAACCACACGGGCGGATGGGGGCGCTGCAGCGTCGGCGGCAGCACGGTCGCATTGGGATAGGAGAAGAAGCGCCCGTCGTGGGAGTGCGCCCTGGGATCATTCCAGTGCTCGACCATGATCTGAAGATGCTCGGCGAAGAACTCGCGGCTGTCCGCCTCGTCCATCACCGTCTGGAACTGGCGCATCTGATACGGCGAGGCGCCGCGCCCGCAGGCCACGTCGAAGCGCCCGTCCGAGAGCTGGTCGATCTGCGCGATCTGGCCCGCCAGGCGCAACGGGTGGTGAAACGGCAGCACGAACACGGCCACCCCGATCCTGATGCGCGACGTGCGCTGCGCGATCGCCGCGGCCAGCTGCAACGGATCGGGAGCCGCCAGGAAGCTGACCAGGTTCTGCTCAGCCAACCAGATCCCGTCATAGCCCAGCTCCTCCGCCAGCACCGCCTGCTCGATCAGCTCCTCGTACAGCTCGCGTGCGGGCTTGGTGCGTTCCCACCACTGGCCCGGGAGGAATAGATAGAAGCGCACGGCCGCGCCCTCAGCCGTCCCAGCGGGACGAGTCCGAGACACAAGCCGCTATGTTTCTGGGCAGCCCAAAAGGGAAATCAATGTTTATGATTGTGACTTGCGCTGATATTAAGTATGATGACCGTTCAGACATGGAATTCCCACGCTAGGGAAGTCTCCAGGACAAGGAACAGGAAACCGAGTGCAATGCCCAGAACAAGTTCGAATACTTCCAAAAAATCAGACATAACACAAGAGCCCGCCTGGTCTATCCCCAGCCTGCGTGAGCCACGCTACTCGCAGTCGCTGGAGCGCGGGCTCGCGATCCTGGGCTGCTTCACTCCCCAGCGCCCCGTGCTGGGCATCGCCGACATCGCCGACGAGCTCGGCATGAGCCGTTCGACCACCCATCGTTACGTGATCACGCTGGTCGCGCTGGGCTACCTGGAGCAGGGCGCCTCGCGCAAGTACCGCCTCGGTCTGCGCGTGACCGACCTGGGCATGTCCGCGTTGAACTCGACCGGTTTGCGCGAGCACTCCCACCCCTACCTGGAGGAGCTGCGTCAGCGCACGAGCTACACGGTCAACCTGTCCGTGCTCGACGGTTCGGACATCCTCTACGTGGATCGCGCCCGCAGCTTCCGTCGCGGTCAGAGCAAGATCGACCTCGGCCTGCACCCGGGCTCACGCCTGCCGGCCTACTGCACCTCGATGGGCAAGCTGTTGATGGCCTACCTGCCCGAGCCCGAGCAGAAGGATCTGTTCTCGGAGATCAAGCTGACCAAGCGCGGCCCGAACACGATCACCTCAAAGAAAGCCCTGCGCGACGAGCTCGACGAGGTCGCCGACGCCGGCTTCGCGGTCAACGACGAAGAGCTCGCCCCGGAGCTGCACTCGATCTCGGCACCGGTGCGCAACGAGTCGCGCGAGGTCGTCGCCGCCGTGAACATGGCCGCGCACTCCTCGATGATCTCCCTTGAGGAGCTCGTCGACGCACTCGGCCCGCACCTCGTCTCCACCGCCGATCGCATCTCGGCGCGGCTCGGCTACCGCCGCGACGACGAGTCTTAGACCGGCTCGGTCTCCACACGCGCACACCGGCCTGGACCTCGTCCTCCAGGCCGGTCGCGTACTCTCTGGCCGATGATCACGGCCCGAGGAACGATCGCGCTGCTGTGCGCCCCCCTGCTTGCGACTGTGATGGCCGCGTGCGGCGCTGCCACCTCTGTCTCCACGAGCGCCTTCAAGGGCGAACAGCAGAAGGTCGCCCAGACTGTGGCGCACCTGCAGAGCCATGCGACGGCGCTCGAAGCGAAGAAGATCTGCGCCGAAGACCTCGCCGTCGCCCGCGTCGCCCAGCTGAATACCGCCCCCGGGCACTGCAAGCAGGCGCTCGAATCTCAGCTCAAACAGATCGACAGCTTCGAAACGACCGTCCAGACGGTTCAGATCAACGGCGCCACCGCAACCGCCCGGGTCAAGAGCGTCAGCGGCGGCAAAAAAACCCTCCAGACCGTCACGCTCGTCCGCGAAGGCGGCAAGTGGAAGATCTCCGGCGTCAGCTGAGAGCCTTGCCGTATTGCCGTTCGTAGTACTGGCGGTAGTCGCCCGAGCGGATCGGCTCCCACCACCAGGCGTTCTCGCGATACCACGCGACGGTCTCGGCCAGGCCCTCGTCGAAGCGCACCCGCGGCGCCCAGCCCAGCGCGCGCACCTTCTCCGAGGAGAGCGAGTAGCGGCGGTCGTGGCCGGGACGATCGCTGACGTGCTCGATCTGCGCATCCGACGCGCCGGTGAGCGCGACGATCCGCCGGACGACGTCGATGTTGGCCTGCTCGTCCGGGCCGCCCGCGTTGTAGACCTCTCCGGGCTGCCCGTGCGCGAGCACGTGTCCGATCGCCCGCGCGAAGTCGCTGGCGTGGATCCAGTTGCGCACCTGCATCCCGTCGCCGTACACCGGCAGGCCGTCGCCGTGCAGAGCGTTGAGGATCATCAGCGGGATCAGCTTCTCCGGGTACTGATACGGGCCGTAGTTGTTCGAGCCGCGCACGATGCTCGCGGGCAGACCGTAGGTGTGGAAGTAGCTCTGCACGAGCAGGTCCGCGCCGGTCTTCGTGGCGGAGTAGGGCGAGGAGGGGCGTAGGGGGCTCTCCTCGGTGAACGTGCCGTGCTCGATCGAACCGTAGACCTCGTCGGTGGAGACCTGCACGTATCGCAGCTCGCGCTCGCGCGCGGCCTCCAGCAGCACGTATGTCCCCAGCGCGTGTGTGCGTACGAACGCGTCCGGTTCGGCGATCGAGCGATCGACGTGCGTCTCGGCGGCGAAGTTGACGATCGCCTCCGGCGCGCCCGCGTCGATCGCGCCGGCGAGGGCGTCGGCGTCCTCGATCGCACCGCGGATGAAGCGAAACCCGGGCGCGGAGGCGATGTCGTGGAAGTTCTCCTCGCGCCCGGCATAGGTGAGCTTGTCGAGCACCGTCACCTCGTCGCCGTGTTCGCGCAGGCGCTGGCGCACGAACGTCGAGCCGATGAACCCGGCGCCGCCGCAGACCAAGAGTTTCATACGTGCATCATTCCAGGGTCGGCTGGTGGACTACGCCGCCGCCGAGCCACTCTCGGTACGAGCGAAACCTGCGCGCGCTGCCAGATACCCCGCCAGCCCGTCCTGCCAGGGCGGCATCGGCAGGACGTCGCCGCGTTCGGACTCAAGCGCCGACCACGCCGGCCGCGGTGCGGTACGGGCCATCTGCTCGCTCGTGGCCGGCTCCACGCGACAGTCCACCTCGGCCTGGCGAAAGATCTCTCGCGCAAAGCCGTTCCAGGAGACGGCACCGGCGCCGGCGAGATGCACGAGGCCGCGCACCTGACGCTCCAGCAGCCCCAGCAGGGCGGGCGCGAGGTGCCCGGACCACGTGGGGCAGCCGATCTGATCGTCCACGACCTGCACCGCCTCGCGCTCTGCGGCCAGTCGAAGCATCGTGTCGACGAAGTTGCGGCCATCCACGCCATACAGCCAGGACGTGCGCACGACGGTGTGCTGCGCGGAAGCGCTCAGCACCTGGCGCTCGCCCTCGAGCTTGGTCGTGCCATACACAGAGCGAGGGCCGGTGGGATCTGACTCCACGTAGGGTCGCGGGCGCCCGTCAGCGTCCAGCGGTGGTGCGCCGTCGAACACGTAGTCAGTGGAGATGTGCAGCAACGGCACGTTCAGCTCGGCGGCCGCGCGCGCGAGGTTGCCGGCGCCGTCCGCGTTGACCGCGTATGCCACCTCGCGCTTGCTCTCCGCCCCGTCCACGTCGGTCCAGGCGGCGCAGTTGACGCACACCTCGGGGCGCTCGCGCGCAAAGAACGCGCCCACGGCCGCCTCGTCGGTGATGTCGAGCTCGGGCAGATCTACCAGCACCAGCTCATGCCCGGCGCGCTCGGCCACCCGCCGCACGTCGTGCGCGAGCATGCCGTTGGCACCGACGATCAGTAGCCGCATCTACAAAATGGAGATGTCTGAGTTATCGCCGACCATGAAGCGGTACGCGCGCGGCTGCCCGTCGGAGCGGCGCACGGTCACGTTGCGACCCAGCAGCGAGGACTCCATGCGCCCGTCGAGATCGCACACCGAGGAGCCCGCGAGCAGGATCGAGTGCTCGACCTCGGCGCCGGAGATCGAGCAGTCCTCGCCGATCGCCGTGTAGGGGCCGATGTAGCAGTCGCGCAGCTGCGCGCCGGCGCCGATCACCGCGGGCCCGCGCACGGTCGTGCGCTCCAGGCGCGCGCCCGGCTCGATCACCACGCGTCCGTCGACCTGCGAGTCGATCAGCTCGCCCTCGTGACGCTCGATCAGGTTGTCGAGGATCAGGCGGTTGGCCTCGAGCATGTCCTCCAGACGCCCCGTGTCCTTCCACCAGCCGCGCACGATGTGCGGCTCCACGCGCTGCCCGCCGTCGACGAGATATTGGATCGCGTCGGTGATCTCAAGCTCCCCGCGCGGGGAGGGCTCGATCGCGCGGGCGGCGTCGTGAATCCCGGCCGTGAACATGTACACGCCTACGAGCGCCAGGTCGGTCGCCGGTTTGGCGGGCTTCTCCACGAGCCGCACGACCGGTCCCACCTCTCCCGGGCGAGCAGCCTCGGCCGGGCCGAGCTCGGCCACGCCGTAGTTCTCCGGGTCGGGCACCTGCGTCAGCAGGATCAGCGCGTCCGGACGGTGCTCGCGAAAGGCCGCCACGAGATCGGAGATCCCGCCCTGCAGCAGGTTGTCCCCGAGATACATCACGAACGGGTCCTCCCCGAGAAACGGCTCGGCGGTCAGTACCGCGTGCGCGAGGCCTAGCGGTTCGTCCTGGAGGATGTAGGAGATCTCCACACCGAACCGTGAGCCGTCGCCGGCGGCCGCTTCGATCTCGGGCCCGGTCTCGGGCGCGATGATGATCCCGACCTGCTCGATCCCGGCGGCGGCCATCGCCTCGATCCCATAGAACAGCACGGGCTTGTTGGCGACGGGCACGAGCTGCTTGGCGCTCGTGTGCGTGATCGGGCGCAGACGCGTGCCCTTGCCGCCGGAGAGAATCAAACCCTTGAGGTCCGCCATGTGGGGCGGAGCCTACCGGGGTCGAGGGCTATGACGCGACGGACTCCAACTCGATCTCCAGGGGAGCGTGGTTGGAGGGCTTGCGGCCCTGGCGATAAGCGTGGTTGACGTCGCAGCGGGTGACGTAAGGCGTCAGGTGCTCGCTGGCGAGCGCGAGGTCGATGCGCAGGCCGTAGTCGCGCGCGTAGTGGCCGTCGCGCTGATCCCAGCAGGTGTAGCCGCGATCCTCGGGGTGCAGCCGCCGGTAGACGTCGACGAGCTCGCCCTCGGCGATGATCTCGCGCACGCTCTCGCGCACGGCCTCGCCCGTGTGCGAGGAGTCGATCAGCCACTCCGGCTCATACACGTCCTGGTCGGTCGGCGCGACGTTGAAGTCGCCGGTGATCAGCATCGGGCGCTCCTGCTCGCCGTACACCTGGCGGGCGATCGCCTCCAGGAAGGCGAGCTTGGCCTCCGCGTCGGACTCCTGCTCGAGCGAGCCGGCGGGGACGTAGACGGAGCTGATCGTCAGACCGTTCAGTGAGATCTGCAGCCAGCGCCCGGCGGCCATCGCGTGGTCGTGGTCGAGCGCGAGGCTGCGCTCGGCGACCTCGTGGTCGGCGCGCACCAGGATCGCGACGCCCGCGCCGCCCTGCCCGCAGCTGTGCTGCGCCTCGTAGCCGAGGTCGCGCAGCTGCCCGTAGGGGAAGCGGTGGTCGGGGCAGCGGGTCTCCTGCAGGCAGACCACGTCCGGCTGTTGCTCGGAAAGCAGCTCGACCAGTCGCGGCCAGCGCGCGCGGATCCCGTTGACGTTCCAGCTCACGACCCTGATCTTGTTCTCCCTCATGTCTTTCGCTATCCCCTTGGTGTCTGTTCTCATGACCGTTGATGACTTCATGTAACGCTCTGATGACTCCATGTAAAACCTCGTCTTACATCAAACAAGAGTAGGGATGGCAGGGGGATACGCATAGAGACCGAATGGCAAATGTGGAGCCCAGTGATTAGACGCTATGGACATCTCGTGTTCTTGATTCTCATGGACAATTAAGTTGTCCGTTGTACGCATCTATTGACAGATCCCAGCGCTGGAGTGGCGTCCGGCCCGCGTGGAGCAGCGTCGGGGCCTTCCGTAGCCCCCGGCGGCCATCCGGGGCGGCGTCCGGCCTTGACTGTCATGGCAGCGACCCGGACCGGTCTGGGCTGGCCGTCCGAAGCAACGCCTAACTTCAAAGGCGTGTTTGTGAACGAGTTGCAAGACGGCGCCGAGATCGATCAGGTGCTGCTGGTGCGCGAGGCCGAGCGCCGGCAGCGGCGCGATGGCGGGGACTACCTGCGCCTGCGTCTGGGCGACCGCACGGGAGCGGTCGTGTCGATGGTGTGGGAGGAGTCGCTGGGCGAGATCGAGAGGCTCGCGCGGGCAGGCGAAGCGGTGCGCGTACGCGGTCGCTACACCGTCCACCCGCGCTTTGGCCCGCAGATCAACCTGCGCGGCTTGGAGGAGCCTGCCCCCGGGAGCTATTCGCCCGATGACCTGCGCGATGGCCCGGCCCATACGGTCGAGCAGCTCGAAGCGCAGTTGCGGGAGCTGCTGCAGACCGTCCGGCGGCCACATCTGCGCGAGCTGTTGGAGCGACTGATCGGCGAGGACTCCGAGCTGTGGGGCGCCTACCGGATCGCGCCGGCCGCCAAGCACTACCACCAGGCCTACCCGCATGGGCTGCTCGAGCACTGCCTGAGCGTCGCCCAAGCGGTCAGCGCGACCAGCGCGACGTTCCCCGGGATCGACCGCGACGTCGCGGTCACCGGCGCGCTGCTGCACGACATCGGCAAGCTCGAGGCCTACACGGAGGACCCCGGCGCGATCGACCTCACCGACGCCGGGCGGCTGCAGGGCGAGATCGCCCTCGGCTATTACCGGGTGCGCAGGACGATCGAGCAGATCGACGGCTTCCCGGCCGAGCTCGCGCAGGCGGTGACGCACATCATCCTCTCCCACCACGGTTCGCTGGAGCACGGCAGCCCCGTAGTGCCGTGCACCCGCGAGGCGACGCTCGTGCACATGATCGACAATCTCGGCGGACGGCTGGGCAGCTTCGACCGCCTCGAAAAGGAGCTCGCGCCCGGCAAGCGCTGGTCCGGATATGACCGGGCGCTGGAAGGCAGCGCGTTTTTCGCGGACGCCTCGGCAGCGGAGATTGCAGCCGAGCCCGAACTACAGGCCGCCTGAGCCGTCTGAAAAGCCGCAAATAGCGGGTCCATCGGTGGGCGGAGGTGAGCCACCCACCGTCGGGTCGTATCGTTCAAAGTCGATGGCCAAGGACACCGAGAAGTTGATCCGCCAGCTGTCGCTGATCTCCTACCTGATGGCCGAGCGCCGGCCCGTCACGGCTCTGGAGATACGGCGCGACGTGGAGGGTTACAGCGGCATGAACGAGGACGCGTTCGCGCGGCGTTTCTACGCCGACCGCTCCGAGCTGGAGTCGCTGCGCATCCAGCTGACCGTCGAGCGCCCGACCGACGGGGCGGCCGAGCAGGAGAACTATTCGCTGCGCCCCGAGAACTTCCACCTTCCGCCGATCGCATTCTCCGACGAGGAGCTCGCCGCGCTACAGACCGCGCTGAGCCTGCTCGACGGCGAATTCGCCTACGCCGAGCCGCTGCGGCTGGCGCTGCAGCAGATCACGTGGGGGCGCCCGAGTCCCCTGCGGGCGCCCGAGCAGCGCTCGGTCGCATTGGGGATCACGGCCTCGGCGGGCGGCCATGAGCTCTCGGCGCGCTTGGCGAAGGTCGAGACGGCGATCTTCCGCAACAAGACGATCGTGTTCGACTACTACACGATGGAGCGCGACGAGGTCGGCGCTCGCCGCGTCGACCCCTACCACCTGCTGTTCCAGGGCGGGCAGTTCTACCTGCTCGGGTACGCGCACGAGCGGGAGGCGATCCGCGTGTTCCGGCTCTCGCGCATCCGCGGCAAGGTCTCCTATGCGACCAAGGCCGAGCACGACTTTCGCCGGCCCGAGGACTTCGACCCGCGCGCCTACGCGCGCCGCGCCGACTGGCAGTTGGGCGATCCGGTGGACGTCGCCGAAGTGCTCATCTGCGCCCGGATCGCGTGGCAGGTCGAACGCCATTTCGGCCGCTACGGTGAGATCCGGGCGCCCGGCGAGGAGACGGCGGGTGAGAACGCGGCGGCACGGACGGCGCGCGTGGAGGCAGAGCACGCGAGCGAGGGCGACATCGTGTTCGCCACCGGCTATTCCAGCCCGCGCACGATCGTCGCGTGGGTGCTCGGCCTCGGCGCCAACGCGCGGCTGCTGGGCCCCGAGTCGCTCACCCAGGAGCTGCACAGGCGTTTGGAGCAGTTGTGGGAGCGCCACGGCGAAGGCTTCCTCGACAGCGCCCCAGAGGTCATCCGGACGAGCGCCGACAAGGGGTCCTCGTCGAGCGCCGCGGTCGAGCGCGCGGTCAAGGAACGCCCACCGAACGAGCGCGCCGGTTCCTCCCGCGCGCGAGGTGGACGCCGCGGCGCCGGCTCGGAGGAGGGCGAGGAGAGCACGGGCGCGCGCGGCGCGAGCGACACGGCGATTCGGCCGGAGCGCTTTGCGCGGCTGGTGACGCTCGCGAGCATCCTGATCCACGCCGGGCGCGCCGGCGAGCCGGTGTCGATCGCGGACGTGTGCGAGCGGTTGCAGATCAGCGTCGAGGAGCTGCACGAGGACGTGAACGTGCTGAACGTCGTCAACTTCGGCGGCGGCTCCTACGTGCTGTATGCGGAAATCCTCGAAACCGAGGATGGCGTGGGCACGATCGAGGTCGACCCCGAGCCCTACAGCGACAACTTCGACCGCCCCGCGCGGTTGCTGCCGGTCGAGGGCAAGGCGCTGGTCGCCGCGATCGACCTGATCGGCGAGCACATCCCCGAGGGCTCGCTTTCGAGCGCACGCGAGAAGATCGTCGCCGCGCTCGGCGAGGACCCGATGGAGCAGGGGTTGCAGGTCGCCCATGCCGCCAGCGATGACACGGACATGGCGCGCCTGGTCTCCACCGCGATCGTCGAGCATCGGCTGATCGAGCTGGAGTACTTCAAGGAGAACGAGAACGAGATCTCTCACCGCATCGTCGAGCCCTACGCGCTGACGAACGGGCGCGAGGGGTGGTACGTCGCCTGCTTTGACCCCGAGCGCGACGGTGTGCGCCACTTCCGCCTGGACCGGATCAAGCGTGCGGCGATCTCCGACGAGAAGTTCGAGCCCCGCCCCGAGGTCGACCCCGCCGCCGAGGTCGACGGCTGGCTGCGCACCGGCGAGGTGGAGGCCTCTCGTACCGCGCGCGTATGGGTCTCCTCTGAGCGCGCCCGCTGGGCGCGCGAGGCCCGCCGCGTCGTGTCAGAGCGCGCCGACGGCTCGGTGATCGTCGAGTTGAGCTTCGCCGGCGTGGACTGGCTCGTGCGCGAGATCCTCAAGGAAGCCGGCGACGCCGCCGTACTCGAGCCCGCCGACGCACGCGAGGCGGTGCTCGCCGCCGTGGGACGCCTGCGCGACGGTGGCGCAGTCGCCGCCGGCGTGAGCTGAGCCGGGCCGGGCCGGGCACCGGGCGCCGGAGGCCGGGTGAGCGTCGGATACGCTGCGCGCGTGAGCCGCCGCAAGCAGATCGAGATGTCCGCCGAGGAGGTCGCGGCGTTCTTGGCGCAGGAGCGCACCGTCACGTGCGCGACCGCTGGGCCGCGGGGATGGCCGCACCTGATGCCGCTGTGGTACGTCCTGCGCGACGCGCCGGACGGCGAGCCGGGGCCGCGCGTGTGGGCATGGACGTATGGGCGCTCGCAGAAGGTGCGAAACCTCGAACGCGACCCGCGCGCGACGCTCCAGGTGGAGGCCGGCCAGGACTATGCACTGCTGCGCGGGGTGATGATCGAGTGCGAGGTCGTGATCCACCGCGATCTGGAGACGGTCGCGCCGCTGGGCGGGGCGATCCTGCTGCGCAACTCGGTCGCGCGAGGAGAGGATCCGCCGGAGGAGATGCCATCAGAGGCACGTGCCGCCGTTGACGCCCAGGCGGCCAAGCGCGTGGGGTTGGAGTTCGTCGAGCGCCGCCGCGCGAGCTGGGATCACCGCAAGCTGGGCGGGGTTTACTGATCAGCGATCGACGAGCGCACTCATCGTCGCGGGCGGATCGCGATCCACGAGTGACAGGCGATCGGCCGTGAGCACCCCGTCGACTCGGTCGGGCAGGAAGCCGAGAAGCACCTCGTCGTTTGGCGTGTAACCCGCTTGATCGCGTTTCAGTAGTTCCAGCTTCTCAATCGCGTTGAGGTCGCGGGTCAGCGTCTTGTCGGTCTTGCCGCTGTAAGCCGCCGATAGTTTGGGAGACAGCCAGCGTAGGCCGCCGCGAGGAACCGGTACGCCCATCGAGTGATAGTCCTTGGAGACCTCGAGGACCAGGCGCAGACGGCGCCTGTCGGCCTCGGTGCGAAGCTCGCCGAACCGCTGATAGACGTACTGCTCCCAGCGATCCTCACGCTGCCAGCTAAAGATCAGGTCCAGCTGCTCAGCCAGTCCGTCCACAAAGCCTCGGAGGGCGTATGTGAGAAAGCCGGCCGGCCCGTCCCTGCCTGCGAGTCGCAGCTGGCGGTAGTACTCGGTGCGCGTCTGGTTGTAGTGATTGCTCAGTAGCTGCGTCGCAGGCGCTGGGAACCCGGCTGCCAGCAGGATCTGCAGCTCGAGCAGCCGCGCGGTGCGACCGTTGCCGTCGCCGAAGGGATGTATCCAGACGAAATAGAGATGCGCCATGACTGCCTTGAGGATCGCCAGCGGTGCGCGAAACTCGGGGCTACGCCCGTCGCCGATCGTGAAGAAGTCTCCGTTGAGCCAATCGCAAAGGCGGCCCACGAGATACTCGACATCGCGGGCCGGAGGGGCCTTGTAGTTGCCGACCACGACACCTGTATCTCTGAACTGGCCGGGCATGACTCCCTCCTCCAAAGACAGCCCGGACAGGATCAGCCGGTTCCACTCCAGTAGGCGCGCGGGTGTGAGCTGAGAATCCGGGGTGCGCATGACGTCGTCCTTGACGACGTTGTATGCCTCGATTACGTTGCGCACCTCTTGCGCCAGATACTCCTTCGAGGGCGGGAGCTCGGAGCGATCTTCGATAACCCTGCGTACCTCCTCCTCGGACAGGGTATTGCCCTCGATCGCGGTCGTCGCGAGCACGCCCTTGGTGAGGAACACCTGCATCAGCTCGCGGCTTCGCCGCGGGTGCAGCAGCGTGCGGGCTATGTGCATGCCCTTGGACTTAGCCTCGCCCAAGAGCAGCCACAGCGACGCGTTGGGATCGGGCAGGGCCAGTGTGAAGTCGATGTACGGATGAGTCTGTTCGCACTCGCGCGTCGCCATGATTTCAAGCCTCAGAATGTCCCTACAACGTGTCCCCTTCGCTGTCCATGATACATGTCCTTCGGTAGGCCGTCTGAGGATTCTTTATGGCATCAGCCGGTGCGGTCCGCGATACAAGAAGGTGACCTCGCGGACGTTGTCCTGACCGAGTAGTTGCATCAACAGGCGCGTCAAGCCGAAGCCGAAACCCCCGTGAGGTGGGGCGCCGTAGCGGAAGAAGTCGAGGTAGTAGGAGATCGATGCCGTGTCGACGCCCTTGTCGGCGGCCTGCGCGAGCAGGACGTCGTGGCGGTGCTCGCGCTGGGCGCCGGTCGTGAGCTCAAGGCCGCGCCAGAGCAGGTCGAAGCTGAGCGTCAAAGTCGGATCGTCGGGGTGGCGCATGTGGTAGAAGGGCCGCACGGTCGAGGGGTAGTCGGTGACGAAGGCGAACTCGTGACCGTGCTCGGCGGCCACGAGCGCTGAGAGCGCCCGCTCGCTGGGGGGGTCGAGGTCGTGGTCGGGACCGGGGACGGACTCGTGACCGGAGGCGCGCAGCATCTCCTTGGCGTCGGCCAACGTGATCCGTGGGAAGGGGACGCTCGGGACGATCGTCTTCGCGCCGAAGGACTGCTCGATCTCCTCGCCGTGCTCGGCCGCGACGACAGCGAGCACGTGTGCGAGCCAGCGCTCCTCGAAGGCCATCACGTCCTCGTGCGAGTCGATCCAGGCGATCTCGACGTCGACGCTCGTGAACTCGGTGTCGTGGCGCGAGGTGAACGACGGGTTGGCGCGGAACACGGGGCCGATCTCGAACACGCGTTCAAAACCCCCGGCGATCGCCATCTGCTTGTAGAACTGCGGCGACTGGGCCAGGTAGGCGGCCGTGTCGAAGTACTCGACCTTGAACAGCTCCGCGCCGGACTCGCTGGCGGAGCCCATCAACTTGGGGGTGTGAATCTCGACGAAGCGCTCTTTGCGCCAGAACTCGCGCATGGCGTGCTCGATCGTCGATTGCACCGCGAAGATCAGCCGTCGGTCGGGGCGGCGCAGGTCGAGGTAGCGCCAGTCGATGCGCTTGTCCAGGGCGGAGTCGGGCGCGATCGGCAGCTCGGGCTCGGCGAGCGAGTCGAGGTGCAGATCCTCCAATTGCATCTCCAGCCCGCCCAACTTCACGCGCTCGTCGGCGACGACGCTGCCCGTGACCGTGACCGCGGACTCCGGGGTCAGCGCGGAGACGGCCTCGTTGAGCTCACTCGGCGGATCGTCCTTGCCGAGCACCACCTGCACCGCGCCGGCCTCGTCGCGCACGACGACGAACTGCACGCGCTTTTGGTCGCGGATCGCCTGCACCCAGCCGCGCACGCTCGCGCGGGCGCCCACCTTGGCGGGCAAGTCAGATGTCAGGGTCCTGTCCACGGGAGGGGACCTTATATGGGTGGAAGTTTTGGGGAGGCAATGCGACGCAGTTACCGCATCGGTGTGCTGCCACCGCCGCCGTTCGGGTTGGTCGAGCCCGCGCGCTTTTCAGGTGGCGTCAGCGGGCGGCGCGAGCGTCACCTCGACCGCGAACTCCTCGGCCGCGACGGGCTCCAGGCGTTCGATCGTGCCGGCGGCGAGCAAATCGCCGAGACCCAGTCGCAGGGCCGCCAAGCGAGCGGGCGTGTCGTGTACGCGCAGAGCGCTGACGGGGGCGCGCATCGGGCGCTGGGCTTGGGACTTGGCCTTGCGCACCTCGCTCAGCACCTCGGCGGCCACGGTCAGCGCCTCGTCCTCGCCGGCCGCGAGCCCGCTGTCACCGTCGCGCTGCAGCTCCGCGCGCAGCTGCGCCGCGTCGGGCCACGGCGCGCGGTGGATCGAGCCGGGCTGCCACCACGACCACACCTCCTCGCACACGAACGGCAAAAACGGCGCGAACAGGCGCTGGAAGGTGGACACGCCCAGGCGCAGCGCGCGGCTGACCGAGGCCGCGCCCTCGGGGTCGCCGGCGGAGTCATAGCGCCGGCCCTTGACGAGCTCGAGGTAGTAGTCACAGAACCACCAGAAGCGCTCCTCGGTGTGTTGCAGCGCGCGCGCGTAGTCGTAGTCCTCGAAGCTCTGCGTGGCATCGTCCACGACTCTCGCCAGGCGCGCGATCAGCGCGCGGTCGAGCGGGCTGATCAGCGCGTGCCCCTCGGGGGGAAGATCGGCGAGCGCGAACTTGGAGGCGTTCAGGAGCTTGACCGCCAGGCGCCGGCCGACCTTCATCTGCTGGGCGTCAAAGGCGGTGTCGGTGCCCGGACGCCCGTTCGCGGCCCAGTAGCGCACGGCGTCGGCGCCGTGCTCCTCCAGCAGGTGCATGGGCGTGACGACGTTGCCCTTGGACTTGGACATCTTCTTGCGGTCGGGGTCGAGCACCCACCCTGACAGCGCGGCCGTGCGCCACGGGAGCGTGTCGCGTTCCAGGTGCGAGCGCAGCACTGTCGTGAACAGCCACGTCCTGATGATGTCGTGGGCCTGGGGGCGCATGTCCATCGGGAAGACGTGCGCGAACAGCTCGTCGTCCTCCCCGGCCATGCCGGCGATCTGGGGAGTGAGCGAGGAGGTCGCCCACGTGTCCATCACGTCGGGGTCGCCCGCGAACCCGCCGGGCTGGGAGCGCTGCTCGGGTGTGTACCCGTCGGGGACGTCGGTGGAGGGATCGACCGGCAGCCGCTCGTGGGCGGCCGGGATCGGGCGCTCGTAGAGGACCGTCCCGGTGTCGTCGATCTCATACCAGAGCGGGAAGGGCACGCCGAAGAAGCGCTGGCGGCTGACGCACCAGTCGCCGTTGAGACCGTTGACCCAGTCCTCGTAGCGCGCGCGCATGTAGGGGGGATGCCACTCCAGTTCGCGTCCGCGCGCGAGCAGCGCCTCGCGGTGGGCGACGGTCTTGAAGAACCATTGGCGGCTCGTGACGATCTCCACGGGGCGCTCGCCCTTCTCGAAGAACTTCACGGCGCGGTTGACCGGCACGGGTTCGCCGATCAGCTCGCCGGATTCGGTGAGCAGCTCGACGATGCGCCCACGCGCCTGGTTGACGCTGCGTCCGGCAAGCTCGCCATAGCTTGCGCGCGCGGCCGCGACGTCGACGGACTCCCAGCCGGGCTCCCCCCAGGGCACCTCGCGCAGGCGCCCGTCCTCGCCGAGCACGGCGCGCACGGGCAGGCTCAGCTCGCGCCACCAGGTCACGTCGGTGAGGTCGCCGAACGTGCAGACCATCACGAGGCCCGTGCCCTTGTCGGGCTCGACCAGCGGGTGGGCGAGCACCGGTACGCGCGTGCCGAACAGCGGCGTCAGCGCCTCGCCGCCGACGAGCTCGCTCCAGCGCGCGTCGTCGGGATGGGCGAGCAGCGCCACGCAGGCGGGGATCAGCTCGGGGCGCGTGGTCTCGATCAGGATGTCTCCGACAGCGGACCCGCCGCCGCCTTCGCCGCTGGGCACACCGGCCGGAGCGTCACCCTCCGGCGCCCCATAACCGCCCTCGCCGCTCGCGCGGGCGAAGCGCACGCGGTGCATCGCTCCCGGGCGCTCGCGGTCCTCCAGCTCGGCCTGGGCGACTGCGGTCTGGAAGTCGACGTCCCACAGCGTGGGCGCCTGCAGCTGATAGGCCTCGCCGCACGCGAGCAGGTCGAGGAACGAGCGCTGGGAGATCCGCTGGGCGACGCGGCCGATCGTGGTGTAGGTCATCGACCAGTCGACCGACAATCCGAGTGTGCGCCACAGTGCCTCGAAGGCCTGCTCGTCGGTCTCGGTCAACGCGAGGCACAGCTCGACGAAGTTCGGGCGCGAGATCGACACCGGCTCCTTCTCCGAAGGCTCCGCCGGGGGGGTGAATTGCGGGTCGTAGTCGACCGTGGGGTCGCAGCGTACGCCGTAGTGGTTCTGCACGCGCCGCTCGGTCGGCAGGCCGTTGTCGTCCCAGCCCATCGGGTAGAACACGGACTTGCCGCGCATCCGCTGGTAGCGGGCGATCGCGTCGGTGTGGGTGTAGGAGAAGACGTGCCCGACGTGCAGCGATCCACTGACGGTCGGCGGGGGCGTGTCGATCGCGAACACCTGCTCGCGCGGAGCCTTACGATCGAAGCGGTAGACGCCGTCGCGTTCCCACACCGCGCTCCACTTCGCCTCCAGGCCGTGTAGCGACGGGCGCTCGGGAACGTCGGGGACCGTCGTCGGCGGCGGGCTAGCTTGAGTGTCCGGCTGCTGTGAGGGCAAGCCCGGGATCGTAGCCGAGCCGTTGCTCGCGCTGCGCGCGATGTTCAGCGCTCGTGCACTCGGACTGCGTTCGAGCTTCCTGTGGCGTACGGATAGTCCGCTTCGCCTTCGCTCACCGCCCTGAAGCGGTAGTCGACCGGGCCTGAGAACTTGAACGTGTAGGCGTCGTGGAAGCGGCCCTTGCGAGTCGTGCGCGCCACGTCGAACTCAATCCACGCCCCGCCCGGTGAGCGCGCCTCGAGCACGACCTGCTTGCCGCCGTGTGGGATCGGCCCGCCGAGCAGCGCGCCGGTGAAGTGGATCGCGTGTCCGACGCTTGTCGTGTGCGGGCTCACACGCAGTCTCACCCCGGCGCGGACGGCCAACGCGAGCGTGCGCGTGGCCACCGCGAGCGCGTCGCCGACGTGGGTGCGATAGGCGATGCGAATCGTGCGCGAGCTCGCGTTGCGCGGCACCCTCACCGTGAAGCGGCCGTCCGCTCCCGTGCGCGGGCATGCGACCGGCGCCGGTTTGGCGCCCTGATAAGCGGCGGTGACGGTGCAGTCGATTGTCGCGCCGGAGATCGGCGCCCCGCCCGGCGCGGTCAGGCGGCCGGCGATCGTGTGGGCGTGACCGTACGCGCTCGCGATCCGCGCCCTCCTGGACCCGGCCCAGGCCGCAGTGAGCGTGGCCTGCGCGGAGGCGTTCGTCCCGTTCGGTCCTCCCACCGGCGGCGGGTTGGCGATCGTGATCGTGCGATCGAGCACCGGCGCGCTGTTGCCGGCCGCGTCGGTCACGCTCACGAGGAGATGATGCGCGCCGTCGGGCACGCGTGTGGTGTCGAAGGGCACGTCCACGCTCACGCTTGCCTTGCACGGCTGTACGTACAGAAAGGCCGGGCGCCCGTCGGAGGTGCCGCCGACGTCGCGGCAGTGCCCGCTGTTGTCGTCGACGACCGTGCGCTGCACTACCTGGTTGTCGATCGCGAACACCGCCTCGTAGACGCCCGACGCGGGGTCGGTGGCGCTGAAGGCGACGTCGCTTGAGCCGCGTACCGCGGGGGCGGTGGTGAGTTCGCCGGATACGTTCGTGGCGATTGGGCCGGTGGGTTGTTCGAGGAGGATGTCGGCGGCGTAGAGATATATGGCCGCGGCGTAGCCGTTCGCATCGCCCGCAACCCTCTTACATTCTTGTCCCGGATCCACGCCGCAAGATGTCCTGATATCAAGATTGCTCAACTTAGATGTCGATACCAGGCGATTGTTGTCTGCAAATGGCTGCCCGACGGTGCCCCTGCCAGGGCATCCCAGCGTATACAGGCATTCGTCGAGGATGACCCCTTCGTTTGAGCCTGCCAGCCAAAACTGGTAAGTCGCATATTCTTCGGGAGCTGCGTGTAGGTCGCCTGCACGCCATAGCGTTACACCAGCGATCGTCTCGGCTTTTGGCGGTCCGAAGGTCCACGCAACTGCGTCAAAGCCTGCCTCGTGGATCGTCTGGTCTCCAAGAGCCGCGATCAGCGAGCCGCCGCTTTCGCACGTGTCCACCGCGTAGTCGTCATACGCGCCGCCCGGCGCTACGGACCCCGTCCACCCATCCGTAGGCGCAACCGCCCCCGATGGTGTTCGGCACGAATACACGTGATACCCGCCCGCCATCGCCCCCGCGCAGGCCATTCCCCACGCCACCACCGTCATCGCCACCGCGACCGCGATAACCGTTCCGACTCTGTTCAAAACCATGTCCACACCCATCTGTCGCTCCGTGACCTCTACAGACCCCCCTGCGAATTGTTCCACTCCTTAAGCGCCCACGCGACACCAACAGCTGCGGTAAGCGGCTTGGACCAGTGCAGTTGGAAGGGCCGGCTATGGCTTACCCACGGAAAACCCGATCGGGAGGAAACAATGGGGCTACGCCGCCGCGCTGATGGCAAGTCAGCGGTCTGTGGGCTTGCCCGGAATGACGTTGCGGTGCAAGCGAGCGTCCGGTCTCAGCGACATTGCGCGGGCGGCGAATGACATCGAGGGCGTGGCGACAGGTTTTGGGTTCGTTCCCGGACAGTTCTCGCCGCGTCAGAGGGAGAACGCGATCGGGAGTCGTGCGAGCCCGTAGATGCCCATTATGGTCTCGAACTCGACCTCGCCGTCGAGGCGCAGCCCGCGCATACGCTCGGACAGAAACGCAAGCGCCTCGCGCAGCTCCAATCGGGCGAGGTTTGCTCCCAGGCAATAGTGCACCCCCGCGCCGAACGTCAACGCTCGCGCGCGACCGCGGTCCGCGGCGATGTCGAACTCATCCGGCCGTCCCTCCTCCGGGAGATCGCGGTTGCCCGTGTGCGCACACACCATCACGACCGTCCCCTGCGGGAACACCACGTCGCGATAAGTCACCTCGGAGGTCGTAATCCGCGCGGTGAACGGCGTTATCGGCTCAAACCGCAGTGCCTCCTCCACCGCCGCGTCGGCCAGCTCCGGGCGTTCGCGCAACCGCTCCCACTGCTCGGGGTGCTGCGCCAGCAGCCTGATCGCGTGCGCAAGCTGGCTCTGCGTCGTATCGACCCCGCCCACGAGCACGTTGAACACCAGGTTGATGCACTCCACGTCGCTCAACGGCCGCTCCCCGTCCTCTTCGGCGGCGATCAGCTTCGAGACGAGGTCGTCCTCGCGCGGGTCCTCTCGCCGCGCCGCCACCAACGCTTCGGCGTACGCATAGAACTCCTCCACGGCGCGCTCGATCCCCTCACGCTCGGTTGCCATCCCCTCCGCGTCGAACTGGCGCTGGATCCAGTTCGACCAGTGGTGCAACCGCGGCGCGTCCGCGATCGGCGCGCCCATCACCCGCGCGATCGTCTGCGAGGGATAGGGCTTGGCAAAGGCCTCCACGAACTCGCAGCGCACCACCCCGTCCCCGTCCGCGCCCGCCGCGCAGGCGTCCGCCCACAACCCCTCCAAGAACTCCCCCATCGCCGGGCGCCAGCGCTCCACCGCGCGCGCGCTCAACGCGGGGTTGACGAGGCTGCGCAAACGCGTATGGTCGGGGCCGTTGACGTGCAGGATGTTGCGCTGCATCTGCTCAAACAGCGGCCCCTCCCGCACGTCAAATATCTCCGCGATCGTCATCCCCGGAAATATCGCCTCACGCGTACGCAACCACCACTCGCCCGCCTCGCGGTCGAGCACGATGTAGCCGTAGGGCCCGGAGGCGAGCCAGCCCCGGGCGCTGCACTCGCGCATGGCTTCGTGAAAGCGCTCCCCCCTCAACGTCGGGTCCGTGTAATCGAACCCCGGCAACTTCAGCTCGCTCACGAGGGTCATCGCGGCGGCCCGACCCTTATTTTTTGGGGTGGACGGCCTGCTTCAAAGTCGCGCCCGCCGTGAACTTCGGCGCCTTGGAGGCTTTGATCTTCACGCGCTCACCCGTGCGCGGGTTCACACCCTGGCGCGCGGCCCTTTTGACGACCGAGAACTTGCCGAACCCGGTGATGCTCACCTCGTCGCCTTTTTTGAGCGTCTTCGTGACCGTGGCGAGGACAGAGTCGACCGCGCGGCCCGCGTCGGCTTTGGAGAGACCGCTGTCGGCGGCAACCGCGTCGACCAGCTGAGACTTGTTCATGGACGGATTCCTTTCGATGATGTATTTCGAGTGGTGTGCGAGGCGCGGCGAACCCTACCGTGCCAGCGCGCGGCGCAACTGGTCGCCCATCAGCCACAGCCCCGCCTCCACGTCAACCGCGGGATGTCCCAGCGCCGCCAGCGCCCGCCCCGAGTCGAGCGTCGTGTTCGGCGGCAGCGCCAGTTCGGCCGGCTCGCCGAGCGCGCGCAGGTAGGAGGCGATGTCGCCCTCCTGCACCAGCGTCGGCACGCACCCGAAGGCAAAGGCGATCGTCCGCAAGAACTTGCGACGGTGCAAAGAGTCCGGTCCCGCCAGGTGATAGATGCCCGCGCGATCCTGTGCGATCAGCTCGCACAACCGCTGCGCGCAATCCCACGCATACGTCGGCGAGCGGCGCACGTCCGCGGGCGCCGGCAGCGGCAACTGCGCCTCGCGCAGTCGCGCGAGGATCCGCACCGTCTCGCCCGAGTGCCCCCACACGTACTCGGCAAGCGCTCCCTGGCGGCGCACCCCCGCCAGCTCGCGCCGGCGCTCGCGATGGCCGCGAGCGCCGTGCCCGCGGACGAGATCTCGGCGCTCGACCGGCCGCGACAGGTTCACCCCGTAGGGATCTCCCGTGCGCACGATCAACCAGTCCACGTCCGCTTCGCGCACGAGCTCCTCCGCAGCCGCGAGCGCACGTCCGTACGCGTTCACCGGTTCCACCGGATCGGTCTCCTCCCAGCGTTCATGCGGCGGGCGCAGGCCGCTGAACACCCAGTCGCACGACACCAGCACATACCGCGCACGCACCGTGCGCGCCGCCGCCAGCGTGTGTTCCACGCCGACGCGTGTCGCCTCGGCGAGCCCACGGTCGCGCTCAAAGCACCCCGCATCGTCGGCGATCGCCGCGTGCACGATCGCATCCGGTTCAAACCCGCTCGCCGCCGCCACGCACGCACGCCGGTCGCTCAGATCGAGTCCGTTCATGCTCGCGCCCTGAACTTGCGCCGGGGTGGCGTGCCACAGCCCGAGCACGTCCCAGCTCTGCTGCACCGCCGCCGCGGTGATGTTCGAACCCAGCATCCCGCCGGCGCCCGTGACCAGAATTCGCATACGCCCTTCCAGGTTTCCGCCGTCCCACTGATTTGTCAAGGAAACGCTTCGGCTTAGCCGAACTGTCAAGTAAAAGGGATGTTTTTACGCCTTTATGACGTGCAATCCCTACCCCGGCACCGCCAAGCGGGCGCCGAGGAGGCGCTCAGGCGCCCGGCACGAACGCGTTCGTGCCGTAGCGAGCCGGCGGGACCGGCGCGGAGATCAGACCGTTTGAGAGCATCCAGTCCGACATCGCGCGCACGTTCGCCGTGCGCAACGCGCCGAACGGCACCGTACCCGCGCCGCTCGTACCCGCCGCGGCGAACAGCGGCAGATAGGCGCGCAGCGACGCCTGCGTGAACTTCCGTGCAAGCGTCGGGTTGGCCTGGAGCAGCTCCTGAAGGCTGCGCGCCGGGTCGGCCAGCGTGTCCTCATAGCCGTGCACCGTCGCCGCCACAAAGCCACGCACGAGCGCAGGGTCCGAGGAGATCAACCCGCGCGTCGTGAACGCGACCAGGCCCGGATACGCCGGGCCGCCGTTGCCGTCCAGCGCAAACGCCGTGATCGGATGACCGCTCACCTGCAACTGCACGCCGTCGTCGGGAATAAAGCCGGTGAACGCGTCGATCCGCCCGGCCGCAAGTGCCTGCGCGCCATTGAAGCCGATCGTCACCACGTGCACTCGGTGCGGATCCCCGCCCGCGTGAGCGACCTCGGTGTCGAGCACCGCCGTATCGGAGGGCACGCCCGTAATCCCCACCGTGCGCCCCTGCAAAGCGGCGGGCGAGCCCAGGTGCTCGGAGGCCGAGGCGATCAAACCCCCGAGGGGGCGCTGCACGACCGCCATCACCGCCTGCGCATCCCCGCCCTTGGCGATCAGCCCCGCGACATCACTGCCGTCGGCGAGCCCGAACTGGGCGCTGTGGGCGTCGATCAGCTTCAGCGTGTCGGTCGTGGCGCTCGGGCTCACCACCCGCAGGTCGATCCCCTGCGCGCGGTAATAGCCGGCCGCCAGCGCGCGATAGATGCCCGCGTGCACCGCATTGGGGGTGAAGTCGAGGATCAACGTCGCCTGACGCAACGCCCGCGCGCCGGCGCCCGTCGAGGAGGAGGAGGAGGAGGAGCCCGACCCCCCGCACCCCGCCGGCAGCGCCACGGCGAGGCACACGAGCGCGAGCACGCGGAGCAGAGGGTGGCGGCCGGTACGATCTGGATACATGGCGATAGACGCTTCGACCTCACGCCCGACGGCGGACAGCACGACCGAACAGAAGGCGGCGGGGCGAACCCTATCCGGCGAACCGGTGCGAGAGCTCTACACCGAGGCCGACCTGCCCGCCGGCATCGGGGGACCGCAGGACCCGATCGGACGACCGGGCGCCTACCCGTATACGCGCGGACCGTACGAGTCGATGTACCGCGGGCGACTGTGGACGATGCGCCAGTTCGCCGGCTTCGGCACCAGCGAGGAGACCAACGAGCGCTTCCACTACCTGCTCGACCACGGTCAGACCGGCCTCTCGACCGCCTTTGACATGCCCTCGCTGATGGGACACGACTCAGACCACGCCCGCTCGCTCGGGGAGGTCGGGCGCGAGGGCGTCGCGGTGGACACGCTCGACGACATGCAAACGCTGTTCTCCGGGATCGACGTCGGCGATGTCAGCGTCTCGATGACGATCAACGCGCCCGCGGCGATCATGCTCGCCTACTACGTCGCGGCCGCCGAGCTCGACGGCGACGGAGCCGGCGGCGCCGTGGCGCCCGAGCGCCTGTCGGGGACGATCCAAGCCGACATCCTCAAGGAGTACATCGCCCAGAAGGAGTGGTGCTTTCCGGTCGACCCCGCGATGCGCCTGTGCGGGGACATGATCGAGTGGTGCACCCGCCACATGCCCCGCTGGCATCCGATCTCGATCTCCGGCTACCACATCCGCGAGGCCGGGGCGACCGCCCAGCAGGAGCTCGCGTTCACGCTCGCCGACGGCCTCACCTACGTTCGCCAGGCGGTCGAGCGTGGCCTCGACGTGGACGAGTTCGCGCCGCGGCTGTCATTCTTCTTCAACGCCCAGATCGACTTCTTCGAGGAGATCGCCAAGTACCGTGCGGCGCGGCGGATCTGGGCGCGCGAGCTGCGCGAGACCTACGGCGCCAAGAACGAGCGCTCGTGGCTGATGCGCTTTCACTCCCAGACCGCGGGCGTCTCGCTGACCGCCCAACAGCCGCTCAACAACATCGTCCGCACGACCGTCGAGGCGCTCGCGGGCGTGCTCGGGGGCACCCAGTCGCTGCACACCAACTCCTACGACGAGGCGCTCGCGCTGCCGACCGAGGAGGCCGTCACGATCGCGCTGCGCACCCAGCAGGTGATCGCGCACGAGACCGGCGTCGCCGCCACCGCCGACCCGCTCGGCGGCTCCTATTTCGTCGAGGCGCTCACCGACGAGATGGAGCGCCGCTGCTACGAGTACTTCGCCAAGATCGATCAGCTCGGTGGGATGGTGGCCGCGGTCAAGTCCAACTTCCCCCAGCGCGAGATCGCCGACGCCGCCTTCGAGCTCCAGCGCGAGATCGACGCGGGCGAACGCGTCGTCGTCGGCGTCAACCGCTACGTGCTCGAGGACGAGGAGCCGATCCCCACGCTGCGCGTGGACCCTGCGCTCGAGCGCAAGCAGATCGACCGCCTGCAGTCCGCGCGCGCGCGCCGGGACGGCGCGCAGGTGCAGCGCACGCTCGCCACGCTGCGCGAGCACGCCGCCCACCCCGACCACAACCTCATGCCGCCCCTGCTCGACTGCGCCCGCGCACACGCCAGCGAGGGCGAGATCGTCGAGTCTCTTCAGCAGGTGTTCGGCGACTACCGCGAGACCCCCGTATTCTGAGCCACTTGCGTAGAGCGCTGATCTACTGTGGCGTGCTCATCGCCGTCGCCAGTTCCGGAACACTCGCGTTCGCGGCAAAGCGCATCGTCGCCGAGGACGCCGCCTACCGTGCGCCCGCGGGACCGCAGTGCGTGCCCTCGCAGCTCAACCGCTCGGCGCTGCTGCCCGGGACGAGCCTCGCGGTGAGCCCGCTGCCGGACTCCTACGACGCTTCGTCGCGCACCCAGATCAGCCTGCTGGGCGCTCCGGCGAGCGCGCTGAGCGCGGTCACCGCGAGCGGGTCGAGCAGCGGCTCACACCCCGGGAAACTGCTCGCGTACTCGCAGGGAGACGGGGCGAGCTTCGTTCCCGCACACCCGTTTGACCCCGGCGAGACCGTCACCGTGCGCGGACGGGTACGCGCACGTTCGGGGCGCACGACCGCGTTCGCCTACCACTTCGTGATCGCCCACCAAGACACGCTCACCTACACACCCCTGGCCAAACCGGCGAAGGACTACAACGAGGAGCAGCACTTTCACTCCGCGCCAACGGTGCAGCCCCCCGTGCTGGCAGTGACGGCGCACACGGGCGGGACGGCCCCCGGGTATCTGTTCACCGCCCCCTACAACGGGCCCGGCCCGAGCGGCCCTGAGATCTTTAACGAATCCGGCGAACTGGTCTGGTTCGATCCGCTGGCGGGCGAAGCCGCGGCGACCAACCTGCAGGTGCAGCAGTACGCCGGCAGTCCCGTGCTGACCTGGTGGCAGGGATACATCCCCCCGCAGGGGTTCGGGCAGGGCGAAGAGATGATCTACTCGAGCGCCTACCAGCAGGTCGGACGCGTGCACGCGGGCAACGGCTACAAGGCCGACCTGCACGACTTCCACATCACACCGCAGGGCACCGCGCTGCTGACCGTGTTCGACCCGATCGCCTGCAACCTGTCCGCCGTGGGCGGCCCGAGCGGGGGCGCGGTCACCGACAGCGTGTTCCAAGAAATCGACATCGCCAGCGGCCTCGTGCGGCGTGAGTGGCACAGCCTCGACCATGTCGGGCTGAGCGAGTCATACAGCTCGCCCGAGGGCGTCAGCACCCAGTGGCCGTTCGACTTCTTTCACATCAACTCAATCGACCAGCTCCCAGGCAACGTCACGCTGATCAGTGCGCGCAACACCTGGGGGCTGTACGAGCTGAACACGACCACCGGGCAGGTCGGGCTGCGGGTCGGCGGCAAGCGCAGCGACGTCAAGCTCCTAAACGGCGCCGCGACCGCGTTCCAGCACGACGCGACCATGCAACCGGACGGGACGATCAGCCTGTTCGACAACGGCGCCGTGCCGAAGGTCCACCCCCAGTCACGCGCGATCTTCCTGTCGGTGAACCCCCAGGCCCACACCGACACGCTGCTCGCGCGCTACGAGCACCCGGGAGGACTGTCCTCGGGCAGCCAGGGCAGCATGCAAACGATGCCAAACGCAAGCGTCTTCGTCGGCTGGGGCTCGCAGCCGTACTTCTCGGAATTCGGCTCGGCCGGGCAACTGCTGTATGACGCGCACTGGCACGGCTCCTACCAGTCCTATCGCGCCTACCGCTTCCCCTGGGCGGGCACGCCCGCCGCTTCGCCCGCGCTCGCCGTAAGCGCACCGGCCTCGAACGGGCCGGTGACCGTGTACGCGAGTTGGAACGGCGCCACCGAAGTCGCGAGCTGGCGCGTGCTCGCGGGCCCCTCCCCGACACAGCTCACGCCCGTGGCAAACGCACCCAAGAGCGGCTTCGAGACGACGATCGTCACCCCCGGCCCCGCGGCGTATGTGGCGGCGCAGGCGCTCAACAGCGCCGGCGCGGTAATCGGCACCTCGCCCGCAACCAAGGGTTAGAGACAATCTCACAGGGCCACGGGCGACGTTCGCAGCCCTCCGAGCGAGCGTAGGGCGGCACATGTCGCGGCGCGTACTTTGCCCCTTGACCGTCCCTCCTCGCGTTTGATACTCTGATCTGGCTCGATGTCAAACAGAGGTTTTTCGGAGGCAGTCATGTCCGCGCGAAGCGCTTCAACCAAACCGGTCAAACAGGGGAGCGCAGCAGCGTCGCGCAACGGCAGTGCCACGAGCAACGGTCGGGGGGACGCCTCGGCGGCGGGGGCGCCGCCGAGCGCGGATCGCAAACACGGCGCCGACAGGGGGGTGGCGACCGCGGGGTCAGGTCGCTACCGGCGCCTGCCGACCGGGGCGCACGGCCTGGACCCGGAGGAGGTGCGCCGCGATCAGCGCGAACGGCTGCAGACGGCGCTGATCGAGCTGATCGCCCAGCGCGGCTACCAGGCCGTGCGAATCCTCGATCTGACGAAGCTCGCGCGCGTCTCGCGCCCGACCTTCTACAGCCTGTACGCAGACAAGGAAGAGCTGTTCCTGGCCGCCTACGACGAGATCGCCAAGCGCACGGCGAGCACAGTCATGGCGGCCTACGAGACGCAGGGCTCACCGGGAGAGCGCCTGCGCAGGGCGATGCGCGCCTTCGCCGAGCTGGCTGCGGCCGAGCCGGAGGCTGTGTCGCTGATGGTGCTCGGCGCCTTCGGTGCGGGACCGAAGGCGCTCGAGCGCCGCAATCGCACGCTGCAGGCGCTCGAGCAGAGCATCGCCGCAAGCCGCTCCGCGGCCCCCACTCGCGGCGGCGGCGCAAAGGGGCGTAACGGCGGCGCAAAGGGGCGTAAGGCACATAAAAAGGAGAGCGACCAGACCGTACGGGTGATCTTGGGTGGCATCCGCGAGGTCACCGCGGCGCGCCTGCGCCGCGGTCAAGCCGGCGCCCTGCCCGCGCTCGCAGACGAGCTGGCCGCCTGGGCCGAGTCCTATCCCGCCAAAGCCCCCGCCGGCCTCGCGCCCGCGACCGCCACGGCGCGGCGCACGAGCGCGAAGGGCGCGCAAGCCCACGAGGACGAGCGCGCCGAACTGCCGGCCTCAGAGCGCGCGCGCCAGGCCGAGGGTCGGCTGCCCAGCGGACGCCATGACCTGCCGCGCCAGTTCATCGTCAAAAACCAGCGCGAGCGGATCGTCGACGCGACCGCCGCGATCGTCGCCGAGAAGGGGCTGCAGGGCCTGACGATCCCGGAGATCGCCCGGCGCGCGAACGTCTCACACCAGACCTTCTACGAGATGTACCCGACCAAGGACGACGCCTTCCTGGGCGCGCAAAAGGTCGGCCTGCACCAGGCGCTTGCAGTCGCCGTGCAGGCCTATGAAGCACAGGGCGAGGACTGGCCGATGGGGGTCGCCGCCGGCATCAGGGCGCTGCTGGAGTACCTCGCCTCCGAGCCCGCACATGCGCATCTGACGGTCGTCGACACGTTCGCGGCCAGCCCGCTGGCGATCGAAATCCGCGACACCGGCCTGCACGCCTTTGCCGCTTACCTACAGCCCGGCTACCACTACTCCTCCTCGCACACCGTCCCCGGGATCGCGCCCGAGGCGATCGCGGGCGGCATCTGGCAGGTGCTGCACAACCACATCGAGCACGAGCGCGTCGAGGACATCGCCGAGCTGGCGCCCCAGCTCGTATACGTAGCCCTCGCCCCGTTCATCGGCGGCAAGGAGGCGGGGCGGGTCGCACGCAAACGCCCCGTCTACGAGGGCAGCGCGTAGGCCGCTTTGCCGTCGCGATCGGTCTTCACGATCGCCTTACGCGTGAGCAGATGCCGCAGCGCCTGGCGAATGTCGGGGGCGCGCAGCGCCGTCACCACGACCAGCTCGGCCAGCGTGTGCGAGCCGTGCTCGAGCGCCGCGAGGATCGCCTGCCCGGTCGGGGTTTGCGTGGGCTGCGCGCGTTTGCCGGCGCGAGCCGTGGGCTTGGCGAGAGAGGTTTTTTTGGGGGCGGGAGTCGCTTTCTTGGGAGTCGCCCTTTTCGCCGGCGCGCGAGGGCCTGCCGACACGCGGGGGCCGGCGGACGCGCGTGCCGGTCGCGGCGAGGCCGCGTGCTTTGCGGGCGCCGTGGTCGAGGGGTCTTCCTTGGCCAGCGCCTCGGCGGCCGTGTTCAGCCGCTCGAACTCGGCGATCGCCGGTTCGAGCTCGCGCAGGCGGGCCACGATTTCGGCGTGGATGCTCGTGAGCAGATCGGCCATCGTGGTGCGAGTTTCTATCAGGTCCGGTGGGAGGTCCGGCACGAACCTTAACCTGGACCGATGCGGGCGCACGGCAACGGCGAAGGAGGCGAGTCGGACTCACCCACGGGACGCGCCAATCCCCGGGCCGAGCGCGCCGCGAAGGCCGCACGCAACGTCGCCGAGCTGAAGGGCAGCTACCGCTACGGCCTCGTGCTGATGCTCGCGGTGCTCTCCACGGGCGTGCAGATGGCGCTGCCGGACACCCCGGCGGCATGGCTGTTGCAGGCGCTGCTGATGGGCGCGACCGTCATCACCGCGCTGTTCGCCGAGGACGCCACTCCCAAACAGTGGCGACAGGTCGGCTGGCTGATCGCGCTCTCGCTGCTCGCGGCGCTCGTGGCCGCGCTCGCCGGGTCCGAGCAGGCGGGGCGCGGTGTGACGTTCGGTCTCAGCGGAGTGCTCGCGATCGCCGGCGCCGTGATCGTGGCGCGCGGCGTCGTCGGCGGCATCCGCGTGGAGCGCCGCGTGACCCTGCACTCGGTGATGGGCGCGCTGACCGTCTACCTGCTGGCGGGTCTGATCTTTGCGTTCGCCTACAGCGTGATGGGCGTGATCGCGGGCGCGCCCGTGCTCAGTCACATCGGCGCCGACAAACACGCCGAAGAGGTGTACTTCAGCTTCATCACCCTCACGACGGTCGGCTACGGCGACATCGCGCCCGTCGCCGCGGCCTCGCGCATGACCTCGGTGCTGGAGGCGCTGTTCGGACAGCTCTACCTGGTGACGATCGTGGCGGTGATCGTCAGCAACGTCGGCGCAGTGCGGGTGCGCCGGGCGGACCCGGGTGATGACGTTGGTGGGGACCCCGCCGGGAGCACCGGCTGACTCGGCGCCCCGAGGAGCGCCTGCGCCGGGAAGTGGCGCCGTCGGGGAGCGGGTGGATCGCTCAGGAGCCCCACTTGCCGATGCCGTGGCGGGCCAGCTCAAGGCGTGCGATCACGCCGCGGTGAACCTCGTCCGGTCCATCGGCCAGACGCAGCGCGCGGGCGACCGTCCAGGCGGCCCCGAGCGGAAAGTCGTCGGACAGGCCCGCGCCGCCGTGCAGCTGGATCGCCATGTCGACCACCCGCTGAGCCATGTTCGGCACCGCGACCTTGATCTGGGAGACCGCCCCGAGCGCCTCGGGCGAGCCGGCGTCCACGAGCCAGGCGGCGTGCAGGACGTGCAGGCGCGCCTGGTCGATCGCGATGCGCGCGTCGGCGATCCGTTCGCGGTTGCCGCCGAGGTTCGCCAGCGGCTTGCCAAACGCCACGCGCGCGCCCGCGCGCACACAGGCGAGTTGCAGCGCGAGCTCGGCGAGGCCGATCAGGCGCATGCAGTGATGGATGCGCCCCGGGCCCAGACGCGCTTGAGCGATCGCGAACGCCTGCCCGGGACCGCCGACGATCGCGCTTTTGGGCAGGCGGACGTCCTCGAAGGAGACCTCGCCGTGGCCGCCGGGCGCGTCGTGAAAGCCCATCGTGGAGAGCATTCGCCCGACGGTGACACCCGGCGTGGCCAGCGGCACGAGCACCATCGAGTGTTGGTGGTAGCGGTCGGCCTCGGGGTCGGTCAGTCCCATGAAGATCAACACCTCGCAGGCGGGATGGCCGATGCCCGTGCTCCACCACTTGCGCCCGTTGAGCACGACCTCGTCGCCGTCGAGGATCGCCGTGGCCTGCATGTTGGTGGCGTCCGAGGAGGCGACGTCGGGCTCGGTCATGCAGAACGCCGAACGGATTCGCCCCTCCAGCAGCGCCGCCAACCAACGCTCCTTTTGCTCGTCCGAGCCGAAGTGCAACAGCACCTCCATGTTGCCGGTGTCCGGCGCGTTGCAATTGCAGACCTCGCTTGCGATCAGCGAGCCGCCCATGCGCTCGGCCAGGGGCGCATACTCGACGTTCGTCAATCCCGCCCCGATCGGCTCCCCGGCGAGGGCCGCGCCCGGGGGTAGGAACAGGTTCCACAAGCCCTGCTCGCGGGCCAGCGCCTTCAGCTCCTCGATCACCGGCGGGACCGCCGTCCAGGGGTCTGAGCTGGCGAGTACCTCACGGTGGTAGATCTCCTCGCGCGGGGCGATCTCCCGCTCCTGGAAGGCGATCAGACGCTCGAGCAGCTCGGTCGTGCGGGGGGAGTGGGCGAAGTCCATCGTCGTGGCTCGTGATCGTGGGGTGTTACGCCGGCTCAGTCGGGACGGACGTCGAGGACGACCTTGCCGGTGGCGCGCCGCTCGTCGATCTCGCGCAGCGCCTCGCCGGCGCGCTCCAGCCCGAAGCGCGCGCCGACGATCGGCGCGACGTGCCCGGCCTCGATCAGCGGCTCCAGCGCGCGGCCGATCTCGCGGCAGAGCTCCGGGCGCGCCATCGCATAGGCGCCCCAACCGGCGCCGATCACCTCGGTGTTGCCGAGCAGCAGCCGGTTGACGCGGACCTCGGGGATCGAGCCGCCGGTGAAGCCGACGACGACCACGCGGCCCTGCTCGCGCAGGCAGCGCAGGCTGTCGGTGAAGCGATCGCCGCCGACCGGGTCGAGCACGAGGTGCACGCCGCCGCCGGAGATCTCCCTGGCCTCGTCCTTCCAGGGTCCGTCGCAGCGCAGCACCGTCTCGGCGCCGGCCTGCTCGGCGATGCGCTGCTTCTGATCGCTTGAGACGACCGCAATCGTGTGTGCGCCGAGACCGCGAGCCACCTGCAGTGCGGCCGTGCCGACGCCGCCCGCGGCGCCGTGCACGAGCACTGTCTCCCCCGCCACGAGGCGCCCGCGCGTGACGAGCGCGAAGTAGGCCGTGTGGTAGTTGAGGATCAGCCCCGCACCCTGCGCGAAGTCCAGCCGTGGAGAGAGCGCGAACGTGAGGAACTCCGGCGCGACCGCCAGCTCGGCGAACCCTCCGAGCGCGCAGAAGGCCGCGACGCGATCGCCCGCCTTGACGGCCGCCTCCGCGGGCGCCTCGCGAACGATGCCGGCGATCTCGCTGCCCGGGACGAACGGCAGCGGCGGTTTGATCTGGTACTCGCCGCGCGTCTGCAGCACCTCCGGAAACGACACGCCCGCGGCGTGAACCTCGACGAGCACACCCGAGCCGGGGGTGAGCATGCTCTGGGGCGGCGAGGCCGGCTCGGCCACCTCACCGACCGCCAGGGCGGAGTCGGGGCCTGAGAGGTCGACTATCTGGACGGCGCGCATGGTTGGGGATTATGCCGCCGGCGCGGGGTTCGCCGCAGCCACGTACAGGACCGCCAACATGCGTGCCACAGCGCCGACGGCCTGATCGGGGACCAGCAGCTCAGGATGGTGCAATGGGCGCGGGGTGAAACCGTCGGCGCCGTCGATACCGACGAAGCCCATCGCCAGCGGTATGTCGAGCGCATCGAAGAAGGCAAAGTCATCCGAACCGGCCGAGCGCCATTCGGGCGCCGCGCACAGACCGGCGTCCGCGAGCAGCTCGCGGGCATGGGCGGCGATCGCGGGATCGTTCTCCAGCGCGGGCTCGCCGGGCGTCAGCTCGACCGCACCCTGGCAACCGTGGGCGGAGGCGATCCCGGCGACGACCTCCGCGAGCATCGAGCGCAGCGCCAGGCGGTCCTCGGGCCGGTAGGCGCGCAGTGCCCCGCGCGCTTGAGCGCGCGCGGGGATGACGTTCTCGGCGCTGCCCCCCTCGAGCACACCGACCGTGAGGGTGGCCGGGTGGACCGGGTCGATCCGCCGCCCGATCTGGGCGTGGAGCGCGACGACGATCTGAGCGAGCGCGAGGATCGGGTCGCGCCCACGATGAGGGTAGGCACCGTGGGCCGGCTGGCCGGTGATTGAGATCTCGAAGGTGTCACACGAGGCGTTGACAATGCCCGGGTCGAGCGCGACGGAGCCCCAGGGCAGTTCGGGGTGCACGTGCGCCGCCACAACCGCCACCGGCGCGTGCTTGCGCAAAGGCTCCACGAGCTGCTGCGCACCGGAGGGGTGGGCCTCCTCGCTGGGCTGGAACACGGCCAGCAGCGGCGTGGGGAGTGTGTCGCCGAGCGCGTGCGCCGCACAGGCCAGGGCGGTGAGCGCCGCCATGTGCACGTCGTGACCGCAGGCGTGCATCGCCCCGGCGGATGGATCAGCGCTGAACGCAGCGCCGGTGCGCTCGGCGATCGCCAGCGCGTCGAGCTCAGCGCGCACTGCCACAGGGGCGCCGGCGGCGGAACCGACGCGCGCGATCAGCCCCGTCCCCACCACCCGTTCGCAGGCGACCGGCAGCTCCGCGGCGAGCGTCGCGGAGGTCTCGTGCTCGGCGTACGCAAGCTCGGGGTGGGCGTGTAGACGATGGCGCAACTCGACCGCGCGCGGCAACTCACGCTCGATCGCGGCGAGCAGGTGTGTGAGGACGCCCTCAGTAGACGAGGGCATACTTGGCGCACAACTGCTCGATGTCCAAATCGGCCGTCGCCGCGACCTCGAAGCGCTTGACGGCCATGTAGGCCTCGAACATCAGCGGCGTCATCCACGCACGCGCGGTGGTGTCCTCGGTGAGCGCGTCCAGCGACTCCGCGAGCGTGGCCGGTAGCGCACCCACCCCGTAGCGCACCGCCTCGTCGGCGTCGAGCGCGGCGGGGTCGCAGTCGAGGATCGGCGGGGCGGACAGTTCGGCGCGCACACCCTCGACGCCCGCGCGAACGATCGCCCCCAGCGCCAGGTAGGGGTTGGCGGCGCCATCGGCGCCGCGGTACTCCAGGCGCAGCTGGCCGGCCGGGTCCCCGCCGCCGAGCGAGACGAGCGGGGGCAGACGCAGCAGGGTCTCGCGGTTGCGCTGACCGAGGCATACCGCGCCCGCGCTCCAATGGTGTGGCGCCAGACGCGTGGCGGAGACGGGGCTGGGGGCGGTGAGCGCGCTGAGGGCGCGGGCGTGCGTGAGGATCCCGGCGGCGAAGCGCTCACCGAGCTCACTCAGGCAGCCGGAGCGCGCCGCGTCATACAGCACCGGGCGCCCGCCGGAGTCGAGCAGGCTGAGGTGGATGTGCACGCCGTTGCCCGCTTCGGCAGGATGCAAGAGCGGCGTGAAGCTCGCGCGCAGTTCGTGGCGGCGGGCGGTCTCGCGCACGACCTCCCTGAGCACGACCGCGCGATCGGCGCCCGCGAGAGCATCGGCGGGGTGCACGGGGATCTCGAACTGGTGCGCGGCGAACTCGGCGAAGAAGCGTTCGGGCTGCACGCCGGCGGCCGCGAGCGCGCCCATGACCTCGCCCGCGAAGGGCTCGGCGCGGCGCAGCTCCTCAAGTGAGAACGGCAGCGCTGCGGGCTCCTCGGCGTGGAGTTGGAACTCGTGCTCGAAGCTCGCCACCAACGTCAGGCCGAGCTCATCTCGCAACTCGGTGAGGGCGTCGCGCAGGAACGTGCGCGGACAGCACTCCCACGGCGCGCCGTCGGTGTGCACGATGTCGCACAGCACCATTTCCAGTGCGGCGTCGCCCGCGCCGGACTCGACACGGACGCGGGTCTGCGCGTCGGGCGCCAGGCGCAGGTCGCCGGTCGAATCGAACGGCGAGGGTTCGGCGAGCGGGCCGAGCGGTGTAAGCGCGTGGTTGGCGGGCACCCAGCCGACACCCGCCGCGAGGTGCGTGTCGAGGTCCGCCGCGGGCAGTGCGCGACCGCGCACGATCGCGCCGAGGTCGCAACAGACGAGCGCGACCAGGTCGGTGGCGCTCATCGAAGCGCCCGCATCGCCGGCAGCACGGTCATGGCGCGGACACGACGTCGGAAGTCACGGTGCCGTTGTCCCAGATGCCCTCGACCAAACCCAGCGCCCTGGCCCCCGCGCGCACAGCGGGCGCGTCCAGGAGATCGGTCAGGACGAGCACGCCTCCGGCCGGCTCCTCACGGCGCTCGATCGCGGCCGCGAGGCGCTCGCGCGGCTGCAAGTGCACGCCACCGGCGCCGAGCGAGGGATAGGTGTCGGCGAGGCAATAGAGGCTGCCGCCGGGACCGCGCAGGCGCCCGACGATGCAGACGAAGTGTCCGACCTCCCAGTCGGGCGCCGGCCCGGCGGCGCATTCGCCGTCGAGCAGATACGCGAGCAGTTGGTCGGCGCGCGGATGCGATCCCCACAGGTGGCGGGTGTGGAGGTTGGCGAGCAGCGCGACCGGACGCGTCAGGGCGGCTGTGAGGTCGAACAGACCGTCGAGCGTGTCGGTCGTCCAGGGGCCGTTGAACGGGATCGCCGCCAGCCCTCCCCCGGAGAGCTCTTCCAGAGCGCGCGCGAGCCCCGCGGCGGTGGTGCCGGAGACGGCGGAGTCCTCGACGAGCGGCAGTTCCAGGCGGTAGTCCCGGCGACCGGTCTCCGCGAAGGGCAGGATCGCGGGATCGGTGTGCACGCCGACGACGCTGCCGGCGGCGAGCGCGACCGCGTCCTGGTCGATCGGCCCACCGTCTCCCGGCGAGGTCGAGACGCCGGCCGCCCCCAGCGCCAGCGCGCCGCAGAACGCGCCGCAGAGGTCATCGCGCTGGGGAACCTCGCGGGCGTGCAGCGCCAGCAGCTCGCGCGCGCCCGGGAGCAGCGTCAGATCCAGTGACGTTCCCGCGAGCATAGGGCCAAATATACGGGCGAACGCATAGGGTGAGGCGGCAATGGAAACGATCGACGAGCTGCTGGCCAATAACCAGGCCTTCGCGGCATCGCTGCCGGCGGGCCATCTGGACGTTCAACCCAGCAGGCGCCTGGCGGTGGTCACGTGCATGGACTCGCGTCTGGACGTGTTCGCGGCCCTGGGCCTGGGCGACGGCGAGGCGCACGTGCTGCGTAACGCCGGCGGGGTGATCACCGACGACGTGATCCGCTCGCTCGCGGTCTCTCAGCGGCGACTGGGAACGCGCGAGGTGATGCTGATCCATCACACCGACTGCGGCATGCAGACTCTCAGCGACGACGGCTTTCGCGCCGAGCTGCAACAGGCCACGGGCGTCGCGCCGGCGTTTGCGATCGAGTCCTTCAGCGACGTCGACGCGGACGTGCGCCAATCGATCCTGCGCGTGCGCCGCTCCGCCTTCCTGCCCCACCGCGATCGCGTGCGTGGGTTCGTGTATGACGTGGACACGCATCGTCTGCGCGAGGTGGACGTCGCGGGGGCTTGATCAGCGCAGCACGAGGCCGCAGGTCACGTTGATCATCGTCCCGGTGATGCCCGCGGCGCGATCGGAGGCGAGGAACGCGGCGACCTCACCGACGTCGGCCAGGCGCGGCGTGCGGCGCAGTGCGGCCATCCCCGCGATCAACTCTTCGGCGGTGCGCGGCGCGGGCGCGTTCTCGCCCCCGACCTCGGTGAGCTTGCCGGGCGTCAACGTCTCGGCGACGCCCGCGGTCCAGATGCCACATACGCGCACGCCGTGCGGGCCCAGCTCGGCGGCCATGTAGCGCATCAGCGACTCGGTGGCGCCGTCGGCGGGACCGGTGCTGCCCATGCCCGGCATCGCCCCCGCGCCCGAGGCGCTGTTCAGGTGCAGGATCACGCCCGAGCGCTGCTTGACCATCCGCCGTGCGGCCGCGCGAGCGGTGATGAAGTTGGCGCGCAGCCCGTTGACGACCGCTCGCAGCACGTCCTCGGTGGCCATCTCGTGCAACGGCGTGCCCTGGACGTCGCCGCGGGTAATCAGGTTCAGCGACACGTCGACGCTGCCGGCGCCGCTCGCCACCTGTTGCACGTGCTCGTCTACTGCCCGCTCGTCGAGGGCGTCGAGTACGGCCACCTCCGCGGCGCCCCCGGCGACGAGGATCTCGTTCGCCACCGCCTCGAGCGTCTCGCGCGTACGGCCCACGAGATGCACGCGCGCGCCCTCGCGCGCGAACGTGTGGGCGACGCCGGCGCCGATCCCACCGCCGGCGCCGTAAACGATCGCGTTGCGGCCCTGCAGCTCCGCGCTCACGATGCCTGCTCGACCTGTGCGCTTGCCGGCTGGTAGACGAGGATGCTGACGCCATCGCCGACCGTGCGCGAGTCGGTGAGCTTTAGCCGTTTCTTCTGACTGGATTCGCCCCACAGCCGTTTGCCGCTGCCGAGCAGCACGGGGAAGACCATCAGCCGCAGCTCGTCCACGAGGTCTTGTGCGAGCAGCGACTGCGCGAGCTGGGCGCTGCCGTGGACGACGATGTCGCCGTCGCCGCTCTCGCGCAGCCGCGCGATCTCCTGCGCGAGGTCTCCGACGAGCACGGTCGTGTTGTTCCACTCGGGATCGCGCAGGGTGCTGGAGACGACGTACTTGGGCATCGCGTTGAACTTGTCCGCGAACTCCCCCTCGCGACTGGGCCAGGCCGCGGCGAACCCTTCGTAGGTCGTGCGTCCCAGCAGCAGCGCGTCGGAGTTCATCGCCTCCTCCATCTTGAAGCGATCGCCCTCGGCTCCGCGTTCGATCTCGAACGTCCAGCCACCGTGCGCGTACTCCTCGGCCCCACCCGGGTCCTCCATCACTCCGTCAAGCGAAACGAACTCCGTTATGACGATGCGTGCCATGTCACCACTGCTCCCTCCGGTCATGTGTTGAACGCGTGTTCTTGAAATGAACGTCTGTTGCTGTCTGTTAGACGGGCGGTACCGGCGGAACTCATCGGTCGTGCGCATCGGTGATTGTAGGATTGGGGGGTGCGGTACGGGAGCCAACGGTGACGGGCGTCGTTACAGGCGCCGTCCTGTCCGCCTCGCAACTTGAGACCCTGCGCTCACACGGCGAGGAACGTTCGGCGGCGGTCGGCGATGTGCTGTTCAGCATCGGCGAGGAGCGCTTTCCGTTCATCGCGATCATCGAGGGCGAGGCGTCCGTGCAGGACGGCGCCGGACGGGAGATCGTCCGCCATGGCGCGTCGGGATTCTTGGGAGAGATCGGCATCCTGACCGGCCAGACCGCCTACCTGTCGGCGGTCGTTACGCAGCCGATGCGCTACATCGCGGTCGATCGCGAGGAGCTGCGCCCATTGCTGTTCGAGGATGCGCCGCTCGGAGACCTGCTGCTGTCGAGCTTCATGGCCCGGCGCGAGGCGCTCCAGCAGCAGGGCGTCGGTATGGAGGTGATCGGCCCGCGATCCTCAGAGCCGACGCGGCGGATGGTCGAGTACGCGCGGCGCAACCGCCTGCCGTTTGTGTGGCGCGGGGAAGGGGGCGCCGCCGATCCGCAGTCCGCCGCCCTGATCGACACGCTCGACGCCGACACGTTGCCGCTCGTGCGTCTACCCGGTGGGAGCGAACTGGCCAACCCGACCAGCGGCGAGGTTTCGCGGGCGCTGGGTATCGGGCTGGAGCTGTCCCCGCGCGAGGAGGTCGACCTGGTGGTGATCGGCGCGGGGCCCGCGGGCTTGGGGGCCGCCGTCTACGGCGCCTCCGAGGGTCTGGAGACGCTCGTCGTGGAGGGCACCGCGCTGGGCGGGCAGGCCGGCACGTCGCGACGGATCGAGAACTACCTCGGCTTTCCCGCCGGCATCAGCGGCTCGGAGCTCACCACCCGCGCGGTGACCCAGGCGCGCAAGTTCCAGGCGCGCACCGCCACGCCCTATCGCGCTCTCGCGCTGGAGCCCGGCACGGACCGCCATGTGGTACGCCTGGAAGGCGACCACGAGATCCACGCGCGGGCGGTCGTCCTGGCCACCGGCGCCGAATACCGCCGGTTGCCCGTGGCGGATCTGTCGGACTACGAGGGCATCAGCGTCTTCTACGCCGCGGGACCGGCCGAGTCCCAGCGTTGCGGCGCCACGCGCGTCGGCGTGATCGGCGGCGGCAACTCCGCCGCCCAGGCCGCCGTATGGCTGGCGCGCGGTGGTGCGCTCGTGACGCTCTTGCATCGCCGCGGCGATTTGCGCGAGACGATGTCCGACTATCTACTGCTCGAGCTCGAGCGCTACGGGGTCGCGGTGCGCGATCACAGCGAAGTCGTGGCATTGCACGGTTCCGGCGGCGAACTTGAGGCAGTGACGTTGCAGGACGGCGAGCGACTGCCGTTCTCGTTCCTGTTCCTCTTCCTCGGTGCCGCTCCGTGCACGGACTGGCTGGGCGACATCGTCGCCCGCGACGAGAAAGGTTTTGTGCTGACGGGCACCCACGCCGGCGTCGAAGGTCTGCTGGAAACAAGCGTCCCCGGCGTGTACGCCGCCGGGGACGTGCGCTCGGGCTCGGTCAAGCGCTGCGCTACCGCGGTCGGCGAGGGCGCGATGGTCGTGCGCTTCGTCCACGAACGGCTTTCGGGCGTGCCGGCTTAGAATTACGGGCAACACACTGGATGGTCTCGGGAGTCGCTCGCTTGGGGCTGCTTGGAGTAGACGAATTTCGGCCCCGCCCCCCCGCTGTTAGTGTTGTTCGTCCTGTCCTCAAGAAAGGGAGGTTTCGATGGCTCTCGGGTTTTACTTCACACCACAGCCGTTCACCACCGAGCAATACGACGAGGTGCTTCGCCGGCTCGACGCGGCCGGCGCGGGTTCCCCTCCGGGGCGCTCCTATCACGCCGCGTTCTCCGGCGAGAACGGCTCGCTACACGTATTCGACGTGTGGGACTCCCAGGAGTCCTTCGATAAGTTCGGTGAGACGCTCATGCCGATCATGGCCGAGCTCGGCACTGACCCCGGCGAACCCCAGGTCGTCGAGATCCACAACGTCATCGTCGGCTAACAGTCCCGGCAGTAACGGCGCCAAGCTTTACCTGCCACGGCATCCTCGCCAGACGGTTCGTCGCCGGCGCTTTACCCCTCCCTCAGGGTCGCGCGGAAAGATCGAACATCGCCCACGACCAAACGAGGGAGACTTCCATGGCAAGGATCATCGTCACAACCGATCCAACCACCAATCGCGCCGCTCCAGTTCTGCTGGACGAGAGCGTCTACTCGATCCATCTCGACAACGACCACAACGCAGCACAGCTCATCGAGCGGGTCGGCTGGGCGATCAGCGACGCCGAGAACACCCAGCGGACCGAACAGGCGCTGTAACCGCAGCCACCGGGCGGCCCTCGCCGGAGCGTTGGCCGCCTACGCCACATTCTCGGCTGTGCCGAGCCCACGCCCGCCCGGTTGAGGTCATCGAGGATCTGGCCAAAGCCGCTCACCGCAGCGAGCGACCCGGTCCCGGCGCATCGATCATGGTCCGGCTCAGAGCAATACCCTCCGCCAGCAGCTCGTCCGGGTCGCGAGCGGCATTGCGAATGAGCCGGTAACGGCGCCAAGCCTCACCCGCCGCTGCATCCTCGCCGGACGCTTCGGCCGCACGCGCTTTCCGCGAAGCCTCGTCCAATCGACTGACGGCACCTTGATCGGGCATCCGTACAAGGATAGAGCGCAAACCAAGATGGAGTGAACGCGCTTGGCCACGGTGCGCCAAGCGCCAAAACCGACCCACGTGTTGGCACTTCCAAGAATGGCCAAACCCAGACTCGAACTGGGGACACCACGATTTTCAGCCATCGCCGTGCCGGCCGTTCTTCTGACTCACGCTCCTGGCAGCCGTAAAACTCGGGCATCACAGCTCCCCGCGAGGCAGGCAGGACTTGGCTCAGCCGATCTACAGACCGGGTGCGCCGACGGCATCGGCATGGGGCGATGGATCGGTTGCGAGCACCCGAGCCTCGTCCTGGAGGCGCGCAAGATGCTCGGGGCCGCAGGCAAGCATCATCGCCGACGCCGCCATCTTCGTTGCCGCCCGCTCATCGAAGGGCGCCCAACCATCGCTCGTAGAGACCACCAGCTTGTCCTGGGGTCCGCGCAAGTCATAGCAACGACCGGTCATCTTCCCCATTTTACTCCCCATCACGGTGATGCTCAGATGTTCGCATCCGCTCAAGGAGCAACTCTGCGAATGGGAGGGCCGTACGATTCTCGCCGTCCGCTCGCAGCGCCCAGCCCAACACCTCATCGTGCTCGGTCAGAGCGTCCTCGAAGTCGACGGGCGGCTCAAACGACTGGTGATCTCGGCCGCGGTCTTCTGCGGAGTGTCAAAACCCCGCCTGTGCGAGCGAAAGAACGGCGCGCTCTCGTCATCACGAAAGTCCGCAAACCCGGGGAACAGTTCGCCCAGGCCCTTTGGATCACCTTCATGCGGACTCACACAACTCACTCCTCGATCGACATCCGCCCCCGTTCAGGCTACGCGACGTATCCGACCGAAGGTGATCGAGAGCAATCCGCAAGGGGAAGCGGATGCGCGTGCGGGTGCCCAAGCCCGAGCGCACGTTCCTTGAGATGGACGAGCTCACGTTTCCGGAGTAATGGCCAGACCCAGACTCGAACTGGGGACACCACGATTTTCAGGGACGCGGGATGAGGGCCTTGTTGGCGCGAATGTCCAGCAAAATGGCGGATTGTGGGTCGGGCGCACGGTGTCGTGATACCCGCAGTTCGCGCTTGCGCCGAGCGGGTTAAGGACGTGGAGCGAACGCAACGTCCTTTCCGCGCTACCCACGACTTGGGCCTGCATCGGTAGCTGCACCATCCGCTAGCATGACCTCGTGGCCACATCCACGACACGCGCGCGCCGCCAACGGACGCTGAAGCTCAGCGATGGCAGGACTGTGCCCATACGCGAGGCCAAGCTCAAGACACCCGAGGAGCGCATGGCGGCGATCGAGCGCATCGCGGGCAGCATCAAGACGGACGTTGTCGTCGACCGCAGTTTTTATCGCAACGGCCGCTGGTAGCGGTCCGTGAGCGCGCGTCGCGGCGCTGGAAGGCTGCTCGACCTGTATCGCGAAGAGTGGGAGGAACTGCTGAACACGAGTGCCACAGTTGCGATCGAGGTCGGCGACATCCTCGGCCAAGTGCCCGAATTGATGCGCCAATGCGGAATGCGCTCCCACGACGCGGTCCACGCCGCGACCGCGATCCTCACCCAGACATCGCTCATCGCAACCACGGACAGCGGCTTCGCCACCCTGCCAGAGAGCACGCTCCGGATCGTCACAGACCCATACCGCGTGAACTCGATGCGACGTAGGCGAGCGCAATGGGCGTCGCGGCGACGAGGCTGACCGTCACCTACAGCAGTAGGACATCTCGTCAATCGGGGGCAATTGCGGCACGTCCGACTCTCGCGTCAAGCGCCAAATCGCGCCACAAACCTGAACATCCAAGAATGGCCAGACCCAGACTCGAACTGGGGACACCACGATTTTCAGTCGTGTGCTCTACCAACTGAGCTATCTGGCCGCGCCCTCGATCTTAACGCCTGCGCCCTTCCCCCGCCCGGCACGCCGCGCGCTCGCTCCGCTCAGCAGGATGCGTGTCGAAAGCGCTCCATTCAACACACGCGCCCGCCACGGTCCCCACGTTCGGTTTCGAGCCGCGCGGGGGCTCGCCCCACCTCAACCCGCTCGAAACTCCTCCACCAGCGCCTCATACGTCCTACGCAACCCCTCCCGTATCGAGACCTCGGGCTTCCACCCAAGCTCCCGTTCGGCCCGGCTCGCGTCCATGCAACTGTGCTCCAGCTCGCCCCTGCGCAACTCCGCCAACTCCGGCTCCACGTCCGCGCCCGACACCGCCCGCAGCTCGTTCCAGATCGTGATCACGTCCGTCTCCACGCCCGTCGCCACGTTGAACGTGCCCGCGCGGCCCACCGCTGCCCTCATCGCGCTCACCACATCGCCCACATACACGTAGTCACGCGTCGGCTTACCGTGCCCGTACAGCTTCGGGCGCTCGCCGCTATAGAGCTTGTGCGCAAAGATCGCCACAACGCCCGCCTCGCCATGAGGGCTCTGCCTTGGCCCGTACACGTTCCCCAGCCGCGTCACCGTGTTCGGCACGCCTTCCGCCAGCCCCCACGTCTTCACATACGCCTCCGCCGCCCACTTCGCCGCCCCGTACGGGCTCAGCGGCGCCGGCTCGCGATCCTCACTCGTGGGCATCGGCGCCTCGTCCCCATACAGCGCGCCGCCCGTCGACGTGAACACGACCGGAGCGCCCACCGCGTTCGCGGCAGCCACCACGTTCAGCGTCCCCCGCACGTTCACCTCGCAGTCCCGGCCAGGATCGCTCACCGACACCGTCACACTCGCCTGCGCCGCCAAGTGGTAGACCGCCTCCGGTCGCACCTCCTCCACGACCCGTCTCACCCCGGCCGCGTCAACGATGTCCAACTCGACCAACCGCGCCTCGCTCGCCACCCGGTCGGCCTTACCCGAAGAGAGGTCGTCGATCACCGTCACCCGATACCCGTCCGCGAGCAGCGAGTCCACGACATGCGAGCCGATGAACCCGGCGCCGCCGGTCACGATTGCCTGCTTGTCCGCCATCGGCGGGAAATCTATCCGACGGCCTGCGCGTCGGGCGTGCGCTCGCGTTCGCGCAACCGCTGCTCGCCCTCAGACACCGAGCGCTCAAGCAGCGCTTCGACCGTCTCGATCGACGCGTCGATCCGAGCCAGCGCCTGCGGCTCATCCTGGCGACCGAGCGTGTAGCGGCGCAAAGTCCCCAACACGCGCCGGGCGATTCCTATAGCAGCCCGCTCACGCTCCGAGTCGATCTCGCCCTGCTCTCGCAACTCCGCCAGTCGTCGCAGCGCCGGTTCGATCACCTCGCCGGGCAAGTCCACGGCCTCGACGCCATCCTCGATCGCCTGCGCGACCGCGCCCTCCGCCATCTCCGCGTCGCTGCGCTCAAGCGCCGTCACGAATGTCTCCAGCGCGCTGTCCGCGACCGCAATCGGGTCGGCGCGGACGTGCTCGCGGGCATCGGGACCGGAACTCCCGAGCACCTCCAGGAACGCGTCCAGCAGCACCGGGTCGAAATGCTTGCCGCGTTCGTCGCGCATCATCGCCACGGCCTCCTCCACCGCGTACGCCTTGCGATAGACCCTGTCGCTCGTCAGCGCATCGAACACGTCTGCAATCGCCACGATCCGCCCCTCGATCGGGATCGCCTCGCCCTTCACACCGCGCGGATAGCCACTGCCGTCCCACTTCTCGTGATGGCTCAGCGCGATCGTCGCGGCCAAGTCGAGTATCGCCGAACTCGAACCTTTCAAAAGCCTGTGCCCCTCCTCCGCGTGCGTCTCCACGATCGCCCGCTCCTCGGTGGTCAGCTTGCCCGGCTTGAGCAGAATCGCGTCGGGGATCGCCACCTTGCCGACGTCATGCAGCGGGGCCGCGTGCACCATCCGCAAACAGAACTCCTCTTCCATCCCCACCTGTTCGGCCAACAGCGTCGAAAACCGTCCGATCCGCTCGATGTGCGCGCCCGTGTCCTCATCCCTGAACTCGACCGCCATCGACAGCCTGCGGACCGTCTCCGCCTGGGCGATCTCGAGCTCCGAGAGCGCCTTTCGCAGCTCGCTGGAGCGATCGCCGATCTCCCGCTGCAACGCCTCGCGGTGATGCTCGCCCGCCAACCATCCCACAGCCCCGGCGGCCACCGCCAACACCACCACACACACGACGATGAGGGCCGGCGCAGAAGCGAGCACAGCGCCCACCCCCGCCGCCAGTACCAAGACCGCGCCCGCAGCCCATCGCCACGCCCTGCCGGCGCCGCGGGCCCTGCCCTGGTACTTGGCTTCATTCATATTGTTCGTTGTCGTCTCGCGCACTGGTCCAGTCTCGCATTCGGCATTTCGAGCATCCGACTTGAGTGCCGCACCAGGTCTTTCGGCGCATTACCCGCAATCGTCCGATTCCACACATCCGATGAGCCGATCCCACACATCCGCCATCTCGACTAGGCTGCGTCGAGATGCGTCCTCGCCTCATTCTGATGCTGCCCGTGCTGCTGATCTTCGCGATCGCCGGCTGCGGCTCATCCTCGTCCTCCGGCAACGGCGTCGCCTCCAAATCGGCAAGCGAAATCCTCGCCGCCTCGAAGGCCGCCGCCGACAGCGCGAGCTCCGTGCACGTCACCGGCAACCTCACCAGCAACGGCACCCCGATCACGCTCAACCTGAGCCTCGCCTCCGGCCACGGTGGGCGCGGACAGATCTCCCAGGGCAACCTCTCCTTCAACCTGATCGTCGTCGGCAACACCATCTACATCAAAGGCAGCCCAGCCTTCTACAGCCACTTCGGCGGCACTGCCGCCGCGCAGCTGTTCCAGGGCAAATGGCTGAAGGCGCCCATCTCCGGAGGAGAACTCGGCTCGCTCGCGGCGCTCACGAACTTCGGCCAGCTCCTCGACCAGACGCTTGCCAGCCACGGCACGCTCGCCAAGGGATCCAGCTCGACCGTCGCCGGAACTCCCGTCATCGAACTTCGCGACAGCGCCCACAACGGCTCGCTGTTCGTCGCCACAACCGGCAAGCCCTACCCGATCCAAATTGTCAAGCACGGCTCCGAAACAGGACACATCACGTTCACCGGCTGGAACCAGCCGGTCTCGCTCTCGGCGCCCGCGGGTGCGATCGACCTCAGTCAGCTCCAGAACGCCGGACACTGACCACCGCGACACGACCGCCGCGGACCCACCTGATCGCCGCGCGGCGCCCGCGCACGTGACGGGCGCGTGACGATATGAGCATGAGCGGCTATCTCCAGCTCCCGCCCGGATGGGAGCGCATCTCGGCCGACGGGCCGGGACCGTTCGTCACCAGCGAGCTCCTGCGCCGTCCCGATGGCACACTGCTCCGCTGGGGCTCGCGCTCACATCGCCGCGGGCGCGCAGCGACAATCCCGTCAACGCCAAACGCCGCACGCAGCGTCGAACCGGTGTGGTGGCGCCCAAACTGCCGCGACTGGTGGATGTCGGTGCTGTTCTCCGCCGGAGCCCTCTGCTTTGCCGTCGCAGCCGTGGCCTCACAGTGGGCCTCCCCGGGCGAGTGGATCGACGTGACGTTCTTCGCCGGCTCGATCATGTTCACCGCAGCGGCCTACCTCCAGTACCTGGAGACCGTCAACGTCGAGCACGACCCGGCGCCCGGCGCCCGCCGTCAGCGTTGGCGACCCGCCTCCTGGGAGCCCGGCCGGATCGACTGGCTGGCCGCGCTCATCCAGCTGATCGGGACCCTCTTCTTCAACCTCAGCACCTTCGCCGCCATGCGCCACGGGCTGAGCACCCATCAGATCAACCGGCGTGTGTGGGCGCCCGACGTCTTCGGCTCGATCTGCTTTCTCATCTCCAGCGAGCTCGCCTACGCCGAGGTCTGCCATCGCTGGATCTGCCTGCGCCCACACTTGCTCTCGTGGCGCATCGTCGCGCTCAACCTGCTCGGCTCGATCGCCTTCGGCGCAGCCGCCATAGCCTCGCTACTGGAGCCCTCAACCGGCCTGCCGGTCAGCGCCCGCATCGCCAACGCCGGCACCGCACTGGGAGGCGTCTGCTTCTTCCTGGCCGCGCTCGCGCTGATGCCCGAGGCGGCGCACGAGGAACGGGCTGGGCGCGACGACTCGCCCTAAGCTTTTCGACATCACACCCGCGGGCGATCTCCCTTCCACAGATCTTGCGCGTCCGCCAACACACACCCCGCACGCACGTATCCTCGTGAGCACCAACCGCGAAAGGAGCAACCGATGACCCTCGATCAGTCCAAGATGGGCCGCGTCGTGGCCGAGCAGATGGAGGCGCTCGAAGAACGCTTCGGCGAGGACTGCCAGATCGGCGACGTCTGCACGATCGTCGAGGTCATCGGCCCCCACGGTTCCAGCGTCTCCGTGCGCTCAAGCGAAGCCCGCCCCCACACCACCATCGGCCTCCTGCGCATGGCCGAGGCCATGATGCTCGCCAGCATCGGCGGTCGCGAGTTCGGGGAGGGGGAGTAGAAGATCGACGGCCCCGGACGGATCGCCGCCGATCCGTCCAGCCCGCGCGAGCCGCGAGAGCCATCGCCTCCTTTACAGCCCCACCGCCACATACTTGGTCTCCAAATACTCCCCAATCCCCTCAAAACCCCCCTCGCGCCCGAACCCCGACTGCTTGACGCCGCCAAACGGCGCGGCCGGGTTCGAGACGATGCCCTGGTTGAGGCCCACCATCCCGGTCTCGATCCCCTCTGACACCCGCAGCGCGCGCGCCAGATCCCGCGTGTAGACGTAGGCAACCAGCCCGTACTCGGTCCGGTTCGCCGCCTCCAGCGCCTGCTCCTCAGTGGTGAACGTCGCGATCGGGGCGACCGGGCCGAAGATCTCCTCACCCAGCACACGCGCATCCTCGGGCACGCCCGTGAGTACGGTCGGCTCGTAGAAATAGCCGGCCCCTGGCAGCGCGTTTCCTCCCAACGCCAGCCGGGCGCCACGCTCGGTGGCGTCGTGCACCAGCTCGGTGACCTTCTCGCGCTGCGCCGAGTCGATCAACGGGCCCACGTCCACATCGGGCTCAGTACCGCGGCCGACCCGCAGCGGGGCCATGCGCTCGGTCAGCTTCGCCGCGAACTCCTCCGCGACCGACTCATGCACGTGAAAGCGGTTCGCGGCCGTGCAGGCCTCGCCGACGTTGCGCATCTTCGCCGTGAACGCGCCGTCGACGGCGGCGTCGAGGTCAGCGTCCTCGAACACGATGAACGGGGCGTTTCCCCCCAACTCCATCGACACGCGCAACACCTGTTCGGCGGACTGTTCGATCAGCGTGCGCCCGACCTCGGTCGATCCCGTGAACGACAGCTTGCGCGTGCGCCCGTCGCGCAGCAGCGGCTCGATCACCGCGCTCGAGCGCCTGGCCGTGATCACGTTCAGCACCCCGCCAGGCAGCCCGGCCTCGCTGAGGATCCGGGCGAGCGCGAGCATCGACAGCGGCGTCTGCTGCGCCGGCTTGACGACCATCGTGCAACCGGCCGCGATCGCGGGGGCGATCTTGCGCGTGCCCATCGCCGTCGGAAAGTTCCACGGCGTCACAAACACGCAGGGACCGACGGGCTGGCGCATCGTCAGGATCCGCCCCTTCCCGGTCGTGTTGACCATGTAGCGACCGTGCACACGCACGGCCTCCTCGGAGAACCAGCGCATGAACTCCGCCGCATACGCGATCTCCGCGCGCGACTCGCCAAGCGCCTTGCCCATCTCCAACGTCATCAGCAGCGCGAGTTCATCGGCCTGGGCGACGATCGCCTCATATGCTCGCCGCAACACCTCCCCTCGCTCGCGCGGTGCGCTCTTCGCCCACTCGGCCTGAGCGCCCGACGCCGCCGTCAGCGCCGCCAGCGCATCCTCTGCCTGTCCGTCAGCGACCTCCACGAGCGTCTGTCCGGTCGCCGGATCCTCCACCGCCAGCGTCCCCCCACCGCTCGCCGCGCGCCACTCCCCGTCGATGAACAACCCGGTCGGGGCCCGCTCCAGCACCGCCTGCTCGCTGTCAAGCCCAGTCATATCCCAGCGGCTCCTTCCGGTCGATCCTGCTCAGGGTTCGCGTCACGATAGACGTGAGCTCACCGTGGCATCGAGACGACGTCCCGATGCAGGGCTCATGCCCGCGTGAGATCCAACCGATTCTTCGAGTATGCGGTCACTCGCATCATCGTCGATTGCAGCGGCGCCGCGGACGCTGGCGTTCACGAGCGGCCTGGCCGCGCTGGCGCTCTGGGCAGGTACTGCTTCGAACGTCAGCGCCGCGGCTGCAGCGGCGAACACGCAGACGCTCGTAATCGCCGGCGCCGGTGACGGCCACGGCGTGGGCATGAGCCAGGACGGCGCCCTCGGCTTTGCCAAGCACGGCTGGAGCAGCCGGCAGATCCTCGCGCACTACTACACCGGCACCGCGATCGGGCAGGCACCCGCGGGCGCCATCGTTCGTGTCCTGATCGGCGCCACCGTTCACAAGGTCCCGCTCGAACGCTACGTCCGGGGCGTCGTCTCAGCCGAGGTTCCCTCCGAATGGCCGGCCGCAGCCCTGGAAGCGCAGGCGATCGCCAGTCGCACGTACGCGCTGACCGCACACGCGGGCGGACCAAAGTTCGACGTTTACGCCGACACCCGCTCACAGATGTATCGGGGTGCAGCCGCCGAAACCGCGCAGACAAACGCGGCCGTCGCGGCCACGGCTGGGCAGATCGTCACCTACGCGGGTGCTCCCGCGATCACCTACTTCTTCGCCGACTCCGGCGGCATGACCGAAGACGTGCAAAACGCCTGGCCCGGCTCCGAACCGCAACCCTGGCTACGCGGTGTGTCCGACCCCTACGACAGCGGCGCCCAGGCGCGCTGGAAGCTCTCCATCGGCTTCGCAACCGCGGCCGCGCGACTACAGGGGCTCGTCAAGGGCACCTTCCGCGGCGTCGAGGTTCTACGGCGCGGCTACTCACCACGTATCCTCACCGCCGCGATCCTCGGGTCGACCGGCAATACACGGATCGCCGGCCCCGAACTCGCAGGGCGTTTGGGCCTGCAAGACACCTGGGCCTACTTCAGTGTCCGCTCGGGCGCAGGCGCCCTCAAGCCCGAGCCCGACCACAGCGGACGATCCCCAGCGCCCGCGACAAGTCAACCCAAGCCGGTCGCCGGACCCCAGGGCGGCGCGGCAGCGCCAGGCGCAGCGCAATCCGCGACGGCGGGCGGCACACTTGCGGGGTAGATGGTCTCCGCCCCCCTGCTGATCGCCGACGTTCCCTGGCTGCTCTACCGCGCGTACTTCGGCGTGCCAAAATCGATCGTCGGTGCCGACGGCCGACCGGTGAACGCGCTGCTGGGGACCGTGAACGCGCTGCTGGCCGTGATCGAGGAGCGCCCACCCCGCGCGGTCGTCGCCTGCTTCGGCGCCGAGCAGGCCGCCTACCGCGTGGAGCTATATCCGCCCTACCACGCCCACCGCGAGCCGATGCCCTCAGAGCTCGCCGAGCAGTGGACCAAAGCGCCCGACTTGCTCGCCGCCCTCGGCTGGACGGTATGCGACGCGGGTGAGCTCGAGGCCGACGATGCGATGTTCTCCCACGCGCGCACCGAGACCGAAGCAGGCGGCCAGGCGCTGCTGCTGACCGCCGACCGCGACCTCTACCAGGTAATCGACGAGCACACCGCGGTCGTCAAGCTCGAAAAAGGGCACATCGCCGAGGAGATCGGGCCGGAGCAGGTCCGCGAGCGCTACCACGGCGTAGGGCCGGAGCAGGTCCCTGACCTGATCGCGCTGCGCGGCGACCCCTCCGACGGCCTGCCCGGCGCCCCCGGCGTCGGTGTCAAGACCGCGGCCGAACTCCTCGCCCGCCACGAAACCCTCGAGGGCGTGCTCGCGGCCGCCGAATCCGAGGACCGGCAAAAGCGCCCGCGCGCCACCGCCGCGCTGCTGGCAAACGCCGAGCTACTGCGCACCTTCAAGGACATCGCCACCCTGCGGCGCTTTGACGTACAGCGACCCGCCGACCGGGCGAGCGACTTCGCCGCGGGCGCCAACGCCGCCGGCGAGCTGGGCATGACGCGGCTGGCCGAGCGGCTTTCGCAGCTCGCTACGGAGTGAACTTGACGGTGATCACATCCCCGTCATCCATCACGTAGTCCCGCCCCTCAACCCGCAACGTCCCTCGCTCGCGCGCACCGGCATAGCCACCGGCCTCGACCAACTCGCGCCAGCCGATCACCTCGGCGCGCACGAAGCCCTTCTGGATGTCCGTGTGGATCTGACCGGCGGCGTGCCAAGCGCTGAGGCCGCGGTGCAAATGCCAGGACTGCGCGATCGTGGCCTCTCCGGCGGTGAAGAAGGCGATCAGGTCCAGCAGCGCAAACGCCTCGCGCACCACCCGCTCAAGGCCGGACTCGCTGACACCGAGCTCCTCGCGCATCGCGGCAGCGTCCTCGTCCTCGAGCTCCGCCAGCTCTGACTCGATCCGCGATGACACGGCGACCGCGCGTGCGCCCTGGGCGGCCGCGTGCTCGGCCACCACGACCGGCACAACCTCTGAGCCCTCGTCCACATTGGCCACGAACAGCACCGGCTTGCTCGTCAGTGAACCCAGGTCCCGGGCCGCGCCCGGAGCATCCTCGGGCACAAGCACAGTGCGCGCCGGGCGCCCCGCCTGCAGTGCCGCGATCACCTCTCCCAGCCACGCCTCCTCCGCAACGGCGACCCGATCGCCCCCTCGCGCCTGTTTGCCGACTTTCTCCACCCGGCGCTCTGCCGCCTCGAGGTCGGCCATCATGAGCTCGGTCTCAATCGTCTCGATGTCCGCCAGCGGATCGACGCGGCCCTCCGGGTGGATCACGTTTTCGTCGTTGTGCGCCCGCACGACGTGCACGATCGCGTGCGTCTCGCGGATGTTCGCCAGGAATTTGTTGCCGAGGCCCTCCCCCTGATGCGCTCCGGCCACCAAACCCGCGATGTCGTGGAAGTCCACCGTGTCCCACACGATCTCCGACGCGCCCACTGTGCGAGCGACCTCCTCCAGGCGCGGGTCGCGCACGGGCACCACCGCCACGTTCGGCTCGATCGTCGTAAAGGGATAGTTAGCCGCCTCCGCCCCCGCTTTCGTCAGCGCATTAAACAGCGAAGACTTACCCGCATTGGGCATCCCCACGATGCCGATCCGCGTGCTCACGCCGGCATCGCCCCCACGCCGTCGGGTCCGGTCGCCCCCGTCGCGCGATCGTCCTGCGACGCCCAATCGACCTCGTGTGCGCGATCACCGCCGGAGAGGCGAGCGCCGACGAGCGCGCCCAGCGCAGCACCCGCCAGCACGTCCGAGGGGTAGTGCACCCCCAGATACAACCGCGACAGCGACAGCTTCACCGCCAGCGCGTACAGCACCGGCGCGGGCAGTCCCAGGCGGGCATACAGGCCGGCCGCCGCGAACGAGGTCGAGGCGTGGGCGCTGGGGAAGCTCAGCTGCGTCGGCGTGCCCGCCAGCGCGGGCAGCCCCGGCAGCTCAGGCCGGCGGCGGCGGACCGCGAGCTTGATCGCCGTGTTCAGGGCGTAAGTGCCGGCAACCGTGCCGACAGCCCTGCTCCAGCGCTCGGCGCGCGGACGGTCCAGCGCCCACCCGACCGCGCCGATCGCCAGCCACACCCCACCGTGCTCGCCGAGCCGCGAGAAGCGCGCCACCGCACGCTCGACTCGCTCATCGCTATGGCCGCGAGTGCGGACCACACGCAACAGGCGCTCGTCCAGGCTCACCTCACCAGCTCCGGTCACACCACTCGCGGCGTCGCCCGGAAAGTCCCTACGCGCCGAAGCCGACGCGCGAATCCTCGTCCTCCGCGCGTACATATACGACCTGCCCGAGATACAACCGCACGGGACCGTCCTCGCTCTCCAGCTCGTGCCAGCCGCCGTCCAGCAGCGCTGTGTAGAGGGTCTTCAGCTGGGCGTCACTGACGCGCAGCGCCAGCACCTGACCGGCCTGGAACCCGATGCTGATGCGGCGCAAAGCGGCCATCAATGGGCCTCCGCCGGCTGCACGATCTCGATCAGCACTCCGCCCGCCGCCTTGGGATGCACGAACGCCACACGCGAGGCGCCGATCCCGACCCGCGGCTGCTTGTCGATCAACCGCAGCCCTGCCTCGTCTAGCGTGGCAAGGGTCGAATCGATGTCATCGACCTGATAGGCGACGTGATGCAGTCCCGGACCTCTGTTCGCGAGAAACTTCCCCACGGGCGTGTCGGGACCGAGCGGCGCGAGCAACTCGACGTGGTTCTCACCGACGTCCAGCAGCACCGCCTCCACGCCCTGCTCATCGACGATCTCCCGATGCGCGACGTCCAGCGCGAACAGGTCACGGTAGAGACTGAGGGAGGCGTCGATGTCCTCGACGGCGACGCCAACATGGTCGATGCGGTCAAACACGCCGCGGAGTCTACGTGGAAGGAGCGTCGATCGCGGCGGGGGCGGCGAGAGGATCGTGCGGTGTGGCGGCAGCGACCACGCGCAACCCCACGCCGGGGGCGCGCTCCAGGCGGGGAACGCCACTCATGATCCGTTCGATCGCATCGCGGTCCAGTACCTCGTGCTCGAGCAGCTCATAAGCCAGCGCATCCAGCTGAGCCCGGTGGGCGACGATCATCTTTTGCGCCGCCCGGCGCGCTTCTTCGATCAGGTCCTGGCGCTCCTCGTCGCGGATGCGCAGCGTCGTCTCCGACAGGCGCACGCCCCCCTCTGGAGAGCGCCCAATGCCGGCGGTGCCCATCGCGAAGTCGTGCACCATCGAATGCGAGATGTCCGCCACCCGTTTGAGATCGTCCGAAGCGCCCGTGGTGATCGCCCCGAACACAACCTGCTCGGCGACACGGCCTCCGAGCAGGACCGTCATGTAGTCGAGCAGCTCCTCGCGCGTCTTCAGATAGCGGTCCTCGGCGGGTAGGTTCAGCGTGTAGCCGAGCGCCCGTCCCCGCGGGACGATCGAGATGCGGTGCACGCGGTCGACCGATGGCAGCAGCTCGCCGCACAGAGCGTGTCCGGCCTCGTGAAAGGCGACGACGCGCTTCTCGTGCTTGTTCAGCACCCGCCGCGACTGCACGCCGGCGATCACACGCTCCAGCGCGCTGTCGAAGTCCGCATCGTCGATCGCCGTTGCGCGACGTCGCGCGGCGAAGATCGCGGCCTCGTTGCAGATGTTCGCGAGATCCGCCCCCGTCAGGCCACTGGTCTGCTGGGCGACCATTCCCAGATCGACCCGCCCGAGCGGCTTGTCGCGCGTATGCACCTTCAGCACGCCTTCGCGGCCGGCCACGTCGGGCGGAGCCACGAACACCTGTCGATCAAAGCGCCCTGGGCGCAGCAGCGCGGGATCGAGCTTGTCGAGCAAATTCGAAGCGGCGACCACCACCAACCGTCCGCTGCCACCCGCGAACCCGTCCATCTCGACGAGTAGCTGATTGAGCGTCTGGTCCTTCTCGCCGGAGATGTCCGAGCCGCGCCGTCCGCCGACGGCGTCGAGCTCGTCGATGAAGATGATCGCGGGCTCGTGCTTGCGCGCGATCGCGAACAGGCGCCTGATCCGCGCCGCCCCCAGTCCGGCGAACATCTCCACGAACGCAGCCGCGGACTGGGCGAAGAACTGCGCGCCGGACTCGTTCGCGACGGCCTTTGCGAGCAGCGTCTTGCCGGTCCCGGGAGGACCGTGCAAGAGGATTCCCTTCGGCACCTTCGCACCGAGCTTTTCGAACTGCTTCGGGTCGCGCAAGAACTCGACGATCTCCTGCAACTCGCCCTTGGCGTCGTCGACGCCGGCGATGTCCGCGAACGAGACCGACTGGTTGGACGCCGGCTTGATCTGCTGCGGCTTGACTTTCGGCATCACCTTCAGCGTGCGCCACATCAGGTAGATGAGCGCGCCGAAGAACAGGATCATCAGGACCGGCTCCCAGTCCAGCGCCCAGTTCTGAATGTTCTGCGAAATCGACGTCGCGGTCGTGCTCGTCATCCGTGCTCCCTCATAGTCGCCACCCTTGGCTCTTAGCCCTGCCGCGTCCGATTATGAATGATCGTGAGGAAATTTGGCGCAATCGATCCGCCAGGTCGGGGCTCTCACCCCAGGACCCGCAGCGCCAGATCCCTGAAGAACTCAGCCGCGAACGCCAGGTCACGGACGTCGATGCGCTCGTCAGCGCCGTGGATCAACGGTGCTGTCTCCAGCAGCGACTGGTGGCGCTGGGGAAAGAATCCGTACGCCACGCAATCCGGAAACGCCGCGCGGAAATGGCGCGAGTCGGTGAACCCGGGGAGGATCGTCGGCGCCGTGAGCGCTCCGGGATCGTGCTCGGAGATCCACTGCGAGATCGCCTCCATCAACGGTGAGGACATCGGCGAGCGATTACCGACGACACGCTCGGTGAACTCGATCGCGAAACCGTCCTCGGGCCCGAGCACTTCGGCGATCGCGCGCGTGACCTCCGCTTCCCCGAGGCCGGGCGGCACACGACAGTCGACCTTCAGCACGGCGCGGCTGGGGATCACGTTGATCTTCTCCGAGGCGCTGATCCGGGTGGGCGCAAAGGTGACGCCGAGCATCGGCTCGAACATCGTCGCCAAGCGCTCGTCGGCCGCGCGCAACCGCGCGATCGATCCCACGGGATCGTCCGGGTCCTCTCCGATCGCCGCCAGGAACGCGCGAGGCTCGTCCGTCAACTCGTAAGCCGGCGCGCGCGCACCGAGGCGCTCCAGCAACGGCGCCATCTTCAGCAGCGCGTTCACGCCCATGCTCGGCATCGACGCATGCCCCGCCACGCCCTCGGTCGTGAGCGTGAACCGGAAGACGCCCTTCTCGGCGCAACAGACCCCGTAGCGGCGGGTGCCGCCGTACTCGAACACGCACCCCGCTCCCTCGTTGACGAGCATGTCGCAGCGCACCGCCTCTGGGTGCTCGCGTGTGATCCACTCCGCGCCGAGCGCGCCACCGGTCTCCTCGTCGACGACCGCGACGATCAAGAGCTCACCGTGCGTAGGCCGCCAGCCCGAGCGCGCGAGCGTCGCGGCGGCCGCGATCTCAGCCGCCACCTGGGACTTCATGTCCAGTGCGCCCCGCCCCCACAGGTAGCCATCGGCGATGTCCCCCGACCACGGACCGTGAGCGTTGTCCCACTCGACCGGATCGGCGAGCACGGTGTCGACGTGTCCGAGGTAGCAGAGCGTCGGACCATCCCGCTCGCCGCGCAACCGCGCCACCAGGTTGGGTCGGTCGGCCTCGGCGCCGAGCAGTTCGCACTCGAATCCCGCCGCCCCCAGATGCGCCGCCAGATGCTCCTGCGCCGCGCGCTCGGCCCCGGGGGGGTTGACCGTGTTGAACCGGATCAGACCCTGGAGCAGCTCCAGCGCCTCGGCCGACGGATCGGGTGGGGTCATGCGGGAATCGTACGCCGTGCCAACCGGCGCGCGCCCGGCACCGCTGCGAGCAGTTCGCGCGTGTAGGGCTCACGGGGCGCGCTGTAAAGCGCCTCGTTGGATGCAAGCTCGACGATATGTCCGTCGTGCATTACCGCGATGCGATCGCACATGTGTCTGATCACCGACAGATCGTGGGAGATGAACACCACCGTCAACCCCAGCCGGCGTTGCAGGTCGCGCAGCAGGTTCAGCACCTGTGCCTGAATCGACACGTCCAATGCGGAGACCGGCTCGTCGGCGATCAACAACTTCGGTCTGAGCGCGAGCGCTCGGGCGATGCCGACACGCTGGCGCTGGCCACCGGAGAACTCGTGCGGATAGCGGTTGTAGTGCTCGGGGTTCAGCCCGACCGTCTCCATCAACTCCTGCACAATGCGCCTGCGCGCGGCGCGATCGGGCTCGACGCGATGGATGAGGAGCGGCTCGGCGACGATCGAGCCGACCGTCTTGCGCGGGTTCAATGACGAATAGGGATCTTGGAAGACCACCTGCAGCTCGCGCCTGATCGGCTTCAGGGCGGCGCCGTGCAGCGCCGTTATGTCACGTCCGGAGAACCACACCTCACCGGCAGTCGGCTCCAGCAGACGGGCGATCAGGCGAGCGGTCGTGCTCTTGCCCGAGCCGGACTCACCGACGATCCCAAACGTCTCGCCACGCATCACCTCGAACTCGATCCCGTCCACCGCGCGAACCGCGCCGACGTTGCGACGCAACATCACTCCCCGATCGATCGGATAGTGCTTGACCAGGCCTTTTACCTGGAGCAGCGGCTCACCGCGGGAGGGCTCGCTCACAGGCGGCGACTCGGCCCGGCTCATGCCAATTCCTTCCACAATCGCCGGCGCGTGTCTGAATCGAGCAGGCACGCCACCTCGTGATCGGGCTGGCCGGGCACCGGCTGCAGCGACGGGTCGGTGCGGGCGTGCTCGGGCTCGGAGTAAGGGCAGCGAGGATGAAAGCGACAACCGGACGGCGGCGCCAACGGGCTCGGGGGAGAGCCGGGGATCGGCGAGAGCAGCTCCTCGCGTGGACCGTCGAGCGTGGGGATCGAGCGCAAGAGCCCCCACGTGTAGGGGTGCTCGGGTGCGCTGAACACCCGCTCGGCGGGAGCGTGCTCGACGATCCGTCCCGCATACATCACGGCGATTTCGTCGGCCATCTCCGCAACCACACCGAGGTCGTGGGTGACGAGCACCAGCGCCATCCCGCGTTCGCGCTGCAAGCGTGAGAGCAGCGCGAGGATCTGCGCCTGCACGGTCACGTCAAGGGCGGTCGTCGGCTCGTCGGCGATCAGCAGCTTCGGATCGCACGAGAGCGCCATCGCGATCATCGCCCGCTGGCGCTGCCCGCCCGAGAGTTCGTGCGGGTAGGAGTCAACGCGCGCCGCGGGCTCGGGGATGCCGACGAGCTCCAGCAGCTCGATCGCGCGCGCACGCGCCGGCGCCTTGGCGATGTCTCGGTGCGCGCGAATCGCCTCCACGATCTGCGCGCCCACGCGGTACATCGGATGCAAGGAAGACAGCGGGTCCTGGAAGACCATCGCGATCTGATCGCCACGGATCGCGCGCAGCTGCGGCTCGGCAAGCGCAAGTAGATCGCCACAGCCCGCGAACTCGATCCGCCCGCTGACCGTCGCGCCTTCCGCACGACTCAGCCCGAGCACGCTCAACGCGGCCACCGTCTTGCCCGAGCCGGACTCGCCGACGATCCCGAGCGTGCGCCCGCGCTGAAGCTCGTAAGAGACCCCGTCGACAGCCTGCACGAGCCCGTCTTCGGTGGAGTAAGTCACGCGCAGGTTCTCGACACGCAGCAGTGGATCCTGAGCCGCGTTCGCTGGATCGGGGCTCGCGGCACCCGCAGCATCGGTGCTCGTGGAGGGAGCGGGCGCGGCCGCGGTCGCCTCGGGAGGAGCGTCGGGGCCGTCGAACGGACTCATGAGTAGCGCACCCGCGGATCGAGATACGCGTAGGCGATGTCCACGGCGATGTTCGCAACGATGATGAACAGCGCCGCCAGCAGCACCGTGCCCTGGATGATCGGGAAGTCCGCGTGAGTGATCGCGTCGTAGTTCAAACGGCCGATCCCGGGAATGTCGAAGACCGTCTCGATCAACACCGCCCCGCCCAGCAGCACCCCGACGTCGAGCGCGAAGATCGTCAGGATCGGCGTGATCGCCGCGCGTACACCATGGTGCATGACCACGCGCCGCTCTCCCAGCCCCTTGGCGCGGGCGGTACGGATGTAGTCCTCGCCCATCGTCTCGATCAGGCTGCCACGCATCAGCCGCGCGTACACCGCCGCGAACCCCGCGGCGAGCACCAGCCACGGCAGGATCATCGAGGTGGCCCATTTCTGCGGGTCGGCCGTCAGGCCCGCGTAGGAGCCGGCGCCGGGGAACACCTTGATCTGGCCGATGTCGGCCGCGAACAGGTACAGCACGATCAGACCGAGCCAATATTCGGGCGCGGAGATGAACAGCAACGCCGCCCCCATCGTGCTGCGATCTGTGCGCGAGCGCCGGCGCAGCGCCGAGACGATCCCGATCGGCAACCCGATAGCCATCCAGATGATCGCCGAGCCGATCGTCAGCGACAGCGTCGCTCCCAGACGGTCGACGATCAGGCTCTTGACCGACGCGCCGCTGTAGTAGCTGTAACCGAGATCACCGTGCAGGAACAGCCCCTTCATGTACAGCCAGAACTGGGTCAACAGCGGCTTGTTCAGTCCGAGGTTCGCGCGGATCTCGGCGATCACCTTCGGGCCGGCGCTGTGTCCCGCCCGCAGCCGCGCGGGGTCGGCCGTGGGCAGGATCCGGAACAGCACGAACGTGAGCGCAGAGACGAGGATCAGCAGCAGCACCCCCCACAGCAGGCGCCGGATGACATAGCCGGTCATCGGCTCAGCCGGCGTTGTCGTCTCGGCGTGACCATCGGCTCACTTCAGCGAGGTGAACGAGTAGTCCCACGCCCCGATGTTCCACGCGTCGCCCACGCCGGCCACGTCGTGGGCCTGGATGTTCGGCTCCTTGTCAAACGCAAACGGGATCGCCACGGCCTGGGCGACCAGTTCGCGGTCGATCGCGCCCCAGGCGGTGGCGCGGGCCTGCGTACCGACGATCGGTTCGGCTTCTTCCATCTTGCGGTTGATCGTCGGGTCGTTCACCTGGCCCCAGTTGTTGTTGCCGCTCGGTTCGATGTGCTTGCCGTTGAAGGTCACGTCGAGCACGGCCTGCGGATCGCCGAAGTCGGCGGCCCAGCCGACGCTCGGGCAGACGTCGATCTCTTCTGCGGGCGTGCCGCAGAACTTGGAATACATGACCGACTCATCGACGAGGCTGAACTTGGTTTTGAAGCCGAGGTTCTTGAGCGTCTGGTTGACTATTTCGGCGTCCTGCGCGGCGGGGCTGCCGGTCGCGCCGACGATCTGCACCGTGGCGCTGCCCGTGTACTTCCCGCTCGGATAACCGGCGAGACGCATGTACTTGGCGGCGACCTGCGCGTCGCCCTGCGGGTGTTCGTTGTAGTCCACCTTCGGCCCGGCCAAACCGCCGGCCTGTTCGAAGCCCGGGATTTCGGGATAGATGAAGTGCGTCATCACGCTCGCGACCAGTTCGCCGCCGCGGGCCTTGTTCATCGCGACCCGGTTCAGCGCCGCCCAGAAGGCCTTGCGCGTGTTCACGTTCGCGAACGGGCCCTTGTGGTTGTTGACGGAGATGTAGTTCGTGCCGGCGCCGGCGGCGATCTCGAGCTGGGAGCGGTGTTTTTCGTAGGCGAGCTGCACGACCGACTGCGCGGGCGTGTCGTTCTGCACCATGTGCGAGCCTTCGAGCACCTGCCGGCCGATCACGTTGGGGTCGCCCCCGATCTGGACGTTGATCTGGTTGAGGTACGCCGGGCGGAAGTCGGTGGAGGCGCGCCAGTTGGGGTTGCGCACGAGCGTCGCCGACTTGCCCGGTTCATAGCCCACGCCGAGAACCTTGCCTTCGCCGTTTGACTTGAACATGTACGGTCCGGTCGCGACGAGGTAGTTGCCGTATTCGGTCGGTTTGTGAGCGTCGTACTTTCGCGCGAATTCCGCGGGCACGGGTGCGCTCAAGGGCAGCACGAGCGCCGAGGCGAGGATCTGCCCCTTCGGTTCGCTCAGGTGAAAGACGATCGTGTGCGCGTTGGGCGTGGCAATGCCCGGGATCGGGCCGCCGTTGGCCTTGCTCGCGCCTTCCAACGCACCGAAGTACGTCGCGAAGTACGGGTTGGCGACGTTTTCGTTGGCGCCGCGCTCGATCGCGTAGGCGACGTCCGCGGAGGTGACTTCGCTGTTGACCGGCGGGCTGAAGTGCACGCCCGTGCGCAGGTGAACGGTGACCGTCTTGCGGTCCGAGGAGATTTCCGCGGGCGCCGAGGCCATGTCGGGGCTGGGCGTCGCGAAGGTGTTCGGCTTGTAGGAGAAGAGCGGGCGCTGCGTGGCGTAGATCGCCTCGTAGTCCACCGAGGAGTAGGCCTGGCCGGGGTCGAGGCGTTCGAAGTCCTGGTGGTTGAGGACCGTGAGCGTTCCACCCCGCACGCCGCCGGTGAGCGACTCGCTCGCTGGGGTCTGCACGCCGGCAGGCACGCCGATGCCGCTCGCCCCTGAGACCGTGCCCGAGCCCGAGCCGCACGCGGAGAGCCCCAATGCGAGTGCCGCGCCGACGCCCCCGACAAGCGCTAGCGAAGCCGACCTGTTGATCGAGTCAAACACTGATACCCCTCCTGTGTGTGGCGAATCGTGTGATGGACCGACGCGTCATCGCGCGAGCCTCGGGTTGAGAGCGTCCTGCAGGCCGTCGCCGAGCAGGTTGAAGGCGAATACCGTCAACAGCAGGGCGATCCCCGGGAAAACCATGTACCACCAGGCCGTGCTGAACGTGGGCGTGGCGGCGGCGATCATCTGCCCCCAGCTGGCGGTCGGCGGGCGCACGCCCACGCCAAGGAACGACAGCGCGGCCTCCAACAGGATGTTCTGGGGGATCAGCAGGCTCGCGTAGACGATGATCGGGGCGAACAGGTTCGGGAGGATCTCGCGCCCCATGATGCGCGCGTCCGAGGCGCCTTGAGAGCGGGCGGCGAGCACGAACTCCTGCTCGCGCAGTGACAGCGTCAGGCCGCGCACGATCCGCGCGATGTAGGTCCAGTTGACGAGCGCGATCAGGAAGATGATCACGCCGAGGCCCGACTGGACGTGCCCGCCGAGGCAGCCCCGAACCTCGCAGGCGGCGCCAAGCCCCAGGCCGAGCAGCAGCACGGGGATCGCCAGTACGACGTCGACCAGGCGCGAGAGCAGCGTGTCGGTCCAGCCGCGGTAATAGCCGGCGAGCAACCCGACGATCGTGCCGAGCACGGTCGCCACGGCGGTGCCGACGATGCCGACGATCAGCGAGACGCGCGTGCCATAGATCACGCGCGAGGCGACGTCCTGGCCGAGCGGGTCCACGCCGAAGGGGTGCGCGGAACTCGGTCCGAGCGGGCTCCCGAACGCGTTCGTCAGGTTCGGGTTCTGCACGCTCGGACCGGGCAGGCCAAGCAGCGAGACGACCAGCGGGGCGGCGATCGCGACGACGATCAAAAACGCGATGAACCACAGCGAGACGAGCGCCACGCGATCGCGGCGAAACCGCCGCCAGAACAGCTGCAACGGAGAGCGCGCCGCGAGCGCACTCGACCCGCCGAGGTCGGGCAGATCGACGCGTCCGCCCGCGCCGGGCAGCAGCTCGGCTGCGCCCACGCTCATGGGTGGCTCCTCCGCAGGATTCTCGTCACATGCAACACCGGGTACAAGAGTTCGACACGAACTCCTCGGCAACCTCCCGAAGAAACTAAATAGGTCCAAGCCGCGCCTAGGCGCGTATTTGCGTGCTCGCGCGCGCGATACTGAGGCGGTGGACACCCTGTTCGAGGACAACACGGCCCCCGAGCGGGCTGAGAGAGCGCCTACGAGCGTGCAGTCCGCGGTGGAGCATCCGCTGGCCGTGAGGATGCGCCCGGGACGGCTCGACGAGTTCGTCGGGCAGACCCACCTGCTGGGCGAGGGCTCGGGACTGCGCACCGCGATCGAGCAGGGCCGGCCGCACTCGATGGTTCTGTATGGGCCGCCGGGAACCGGCAAGACGACGCTGGCGCGACTCGTCGCGAGCAACTCCGAGGCCGCATTCGAGGAGCTCAGCGCCGTGCAGGCGGGGCGCGCGGAGGTGCGTGCGGTGATCGAGCGCGCGGCACACCGGCGCACGCTGGGAACACCGACGGTGTTGTTCCTGGACGAGATCCATCGCTTCAACAAGGCCCAGCAAGACGCGCTGCTGCCGGCGGTCGAGGACGGGCTCGTGACGCTGATCGGCGCGACCACCGAGAACCCGGCGTTCGAGGTCAACGGCGCGCTGCTCTCGCGCCTGCGGGTGTATGCCTTGCAGGCGCTCAGCGCGCAAGAGGTCGCGACGGTGCTGCGGCGCGCGAGCGCTCAGAGCACGGCGGGGCCCGCGAGGCCAACGGCGCCGGCGGACCCTGACCGCGAGGGAGAGCGCGGCGGGAAGGATGCGGCCGCGCACGCGAGCATGCCCGCCGCCGGCGTCGAGGTAGACGAGGATGCGATCGAGTTTCTGGCAGCCCGCAGCGCGGGCGACGCGCGCACGGCGCTGAACGCGCTGGAGCTGGCATTGGAGACCGCGGCCGAGCTGGGGGAGGCGCGAGTGGACGTTGCGCGTGTCGAGGACGCGTTGCAGCGCAAGGCGGTGCTGTACGACAAACACGGCGACCGTCACTACGACTACATCTCCGCCTGGATCAAGGCCACGCGCGGCTCGGACCCCGACGCCTCGCTGTATTACCTGGCGGTGATGCTCGAGGGGGGCGAGGACCCGCGCTTTATCGTGCGGCGGATGGTGATCCTCGCCTCCGAGGACGTCGGCAACGCCGACCCCGGCGCGCTGACGGTGGCGGTCGCGGCGGCGCAGGCGGTCGAGCACGTGGGTATGCCCGAGGCGACGTTCGCGCTCGCGCAGGCCGCGATCTATCTCGCGCTGGCGCCCAAGTCAAACGCCGCCGGGCGCTCGCTGACCGCGGCCCGCCGGCACGTGCGCGAGCACGGCGCGGCGCCGGTGCCGGGATGGCTGCGCCCGGGCGCCCGGCCAGGCCAGGAGGTCGGAGGCTATGACTACCCACACGAGCACCCCGGCCAGGTCTCCCCACAGGAGCTGCTGCCGGAGGACGTGGTGGGCGAGCGGTTCTACGGACCCGGCGAGGCCGAAGCAGGGCTGGCGGAGCGCTTGGAGCAGGTGCGCCGGATGCGTGGGCGATAATCGGGCATGGCCATCGTGACCGGCACCGACAGCCAGAGCAGCGCAGAGCACGCGCTGATCGCACGCAATCCCGCGACCGGCGCCGCGCTGGGAGAGGTCCAGGCAATGGCGCCCGAGCGGATCGAAGCGCTGGTCGAGGGCGTGGCGCGAGTGCAACCGCTGTGGGCCCTGCTGCGGGTCGTGGACCGCGCGCGCTACATGCGCCGCATGGCCCAGGCGATCGTCGACGAGTTCGACCCGTTGACGGAGACGATCGCGCGCGAGCAGGGTCGCCCGCGAGCCGAAATCGCGAGCATGGAGTTGCTGAGCGCGATCGACGCGCTGACGTGGATCGCCGAGAAGGGCGCCGAGGTGATCGGTGAGCGACGCGTACGAGCGCATCGCTCGCTGAACGTCCGCACGCGGGCACGGGTGGCATATGAGCCCTACGGCGTGATCGGCGTGATCGGCGCCGGCAGCGCCCCGTTCGCCCAGCCGCTAAGTCAGATCGCCGGCGCTCTGCTGGCCGGCAACGGCGTCGTCTTCAAGCCCGCCGCACGGACGTGCCTGACCGGTGAGGCGATCATGCGCGTCGTCGGTCGCGCAGGGCTGCCCGAGGGCCTGGTCGCGATCGCGCACGGCGGGGCACAGGTGGGCGTCGCGCTCGCGCGATCGCCGGTCGGCAAGGTGCTGTTCACGGGTTCGCCGGCCGTCGGGCGGGCGGTGGCGCGAGAGTGCGTCTCTGGCGAGCGCGAGGTGACGGTCGAGCTCGGGGGCAAGGACGCGATGCTGGTGCTCGCCGACGCCGACATTCCCAACGCCACCGCGGGTGCGCTGTGGGCGGGATGCGCCGGAGCCGGTCAAGCACGTGGAGCCGTGGAGCGCGTGTACGTGGCGCGCGAGATCGTCGAGCCGTTCGTGAAGGGACTGGTGGCGCGTGCCCGCGCATACACCGTGGGCGACCCGGCCGACCCGAAGGTGCAGATGGGTCCGCTCTCCTCGCAGCGGCGCCTGCAACGTGTGAGCGAACTCGTCGACGATGCGCTAGCGCAGGGCGCGCAGCTGCGCTGTGGCGGGCAGATCGACCCGCCGCCCGGGTGTTCGGGGGCGTTCTATGCGCCTGCGGTCCTGACCGACGTCGACCATCAGATGCGGCTGATGCGCGAGCCGTTGGACGGGCCGGTGCTGGCGGTGATGGCGGTCGAGTCGGTCGAGCAGGCGATCGCGCTTGCCAACGATTGTGAGTACGGGCTGGGCGCATCGGTGTGGAGCGCCGACCGCTACAGCGGGACGCGGATCGCGCGCGAGCTGCACGCGGGCATGGTCTGGCTGAACGACCACCCCCCTGCGCCGACGCTCACACGCGGACCGTGGGGCGCCGCCGCGGGCGGCGGTCTCGGCAAGACGCTCGGCGAGGCCGGACTGCGGGCGTGCGCGCAGGAAAAGCTGATCGCCTTCTCATCGCCCGGGCTGCGAGGACCGTGGTGGGGCCCATACGACGACACGACCCTGCGCGCCGCGCGGGCCGTGGCGAAGCTGCGCTCGGGACGCGAGTCAGACCGCGAGCGCGCATGGCGACGGGGCGCACCGGCGCTCGCGCGCGTGGGAGCGCGGATGCTCGGGCGGGGAGTGCCTCGGTAGGACGGCTAACCTTGAGACATGCCAGCCCAGGCCTATGCCGGCAAGGAGTGCGTATGTCAACTGCGTCGCGGCATCTGCGATCAGAGCTGCGTGCAGGGGATGCTCGATACGCCCTTCTACATCGCCTGCCTGAAGTTGAGCCGGCGTCGCTGCGTGGTCGTCGGTGGCGGTGAGATCGGGCTGGAGAAGGTCGAGGGACTGCTCGCGTGCGACGGCGAGGTGACGCTGATCGCGCCCACCGCATTGGCGGCGCTGCAGGAGTACGCGCGCGAGGGCTCGATCCGCTGGGAGCAGCGTCCATACGGGGGAGCGGGCGACCTGGAGGGCGTGTTCATGGCGATCGCCGCGACCGACGACACGGACGTGAACATCGCCGTCTACGACGACGCCGAGCGGCGGGCGATGCTCGTGAACGTCGTCGACGTGCCGCCGCTGTGCAACTTCATTTTGCCCGCGATCGTGCGCACCGGGCCGCTGGCGATCGCGATCTCCACTGCGGGCGCCTCCCCGGCGCTGGCCAAGCGGATGAAGCGCGAGATCGAAGGACGGTTCGGCGCCGAGTACGCGCGCCTGGCAATCCTGCTCAACGAGGTGCGTGGCTGGGCCAAGGGCACGTTGCCGACCTACCGGGATCGCAAGGAGTTCTTCGAGTCGATCGTAAACGGGCAGCCCGACCCGATCGCGCTGCTGCGCGCCGGGGACGAGCCCGCCGTGCGCGAGCTGATCGCTCAGGCCCAACGCGAGCACGAGCCTCAGACCTCGGGCGTGTGATCGAGCTTGACGCGCTCGTTCGCCGCTACGGCGAACGCGAGGCCCTGAGCGACGTCTCACTGTCGCTCGCGGCCGGCCAGACGCTGGTCGTGTTCGGACCAAACGGCGCCGGCAAGACGACGCTTCTGCGCGTGCTCGCGACGCTGCTGCGCCCGCACTCCGGTCGCGTGCGGGTGCTCGGCCGCGATCTGCCCGACGACGCCTGGCAGGTGCGGGGACGGATCGGGTTGCTCGGGCACGAACCGTTGCTCTACCGCGAGCTGACCCCACGTGAGAACCTGCGCTATCACGCCCGCCTGCACGGCGTCGCCTCACACAGGGTCGACGAGCTGCTGGCGCGCGTCGGCATCGACGGGCGCGCCGATGAGCCGCTGCGCACACTCTCGCGGGGGATGGTCCAACGGGTCGCCGTCGCCCGGGCCACGCTGCACGACCCGCGGCTGCTGCTGCTCGACGAGCCCTACGCCAACCTCGACCCGGCCGCGATCGACCTCGTCGCGCCACTGATCGGGACGCAGGCGGGATGCACGCGGGTGCTGACAAGCCACGACCCAACCGGCGGACTGGCCGAGGCCGACCTCGTGCTCGGGCTGCGAGCGGGACGCGCCGTGCTCGTCAAGGCGCCCGGCGAGATCGAGCCGCACGAGATCGCGGAGCTGTACCGGTGAGCACCATCAAGAGCACCGGCCCCACCGGCTCCTCCGCGGCGAGCGACCTCCAGAGGGACGAGGCGGGCTCTGACGCCGGCGCGCCTCCCGGAACGTTCAAGGTCATCGGCGCGCTGCTGCGCAAGGAGCTGCTGGTGGAGCTGCGCACGCTGGAGTCGGTCCCGGGCATGTCCCTGTTTGCGGTGAGCACGCTCGTGGTGTTTCACTTCGCGCTGCAACGCTCCACCGTCGACGGCGATCTCGCGGCAGGGGTGTTGTGGGTGACGCTGCTGTTCGCGGCGATGCTCGGGCTCAACCGGCTGTTCGTCGCCGACGCCGAGCAGGGCGGGTTCGACGGCTTTCTGCTCGCGCCGGTGGACCGCACGGCGATGCTCGTGGCCAAGGCTCTGACCCTGCTCGCCTTTTTGCTCGCGCTCGAGATCGTGGCCGTGCCGGCGTTCGCGCTGCTGCTGCTCGGACCCCCGCTCGGGCCGGCGCTTGCAGGACTGCTCGCGGTGCTCGCGCTCGCCGACGTCGGGCTGGCGCTGATCGGCACGCTGATCGCCGCGCTGGCCGTGCAGACGCGCGCGCGAGACCTGCTCGGACCGCTGCTGGCGCTGCCGCTGCTCGTCCCGATCGTGATCGCCGGCGCCCGCGCCACCTCGCCGCTGCTGAGCTCGGGCCACGTCGGCGCCCTGAGTGGACGCTGGCTGGCGCTGCTCGCGCTCTATGATCTGGTGTTCGGGCTGATCGCCTACGCCGTATTCGACTTTTTGCTGGAGGACTGACCGAATGAACGCCTCGAGCCGGCATCCAGCCGGCTCCACCGAAATCGACCATCGCCCTCCCGGCGATGGTGATCGGGCCTCACGGCCCTGGGGGCTGAAAGTCCCAGTGCCGGGACTGCGCACACTGAGCATCCTCACGGTCGCCGCGATGGGCATCGCGCTGTGCCTCGTGTTCTTCTACGCCCCGATCGAACTCGAAGAAGGGCTCTTGCAGAAGATCTTCTACCTGCACGTGCCGCTGGCGATCGTCTCGCTGTGCGGGTTCGTGCTCGGCGCGATCATGGCGATCGCACACCTGCGCACTCGCGATCGTAGCTGGGATCTGCGCTCTTACGTGGCGATCCACATGAGCCTCATCTTCGGCGTCGCCGTGCTTTTGACCGGCTCGATCTGGGCGCGCGGCTCGTGGGGGCACTGGTGGGTGTGGAGCGAGCCCACACTCGTCTCTTATCTGATCGTGTTCCTGCTGTACGCGACCTATCAGCCGCTGCGCTTTGCGATCGAAGACCCCGAGCGCCAGGCCCGCTACGCATCGGTGTTCGCGATCGTCGCCGGGGCGTTCGTGCCGCTGAACTTCCTCGCGGTGCGCCTGTCCACCTCCTACCTGCACCCGCGCGTGCTCGGCTCATCCGCCAATCTGCCCGGTTCGATGCGGTTCACGTTCCTGGTCTCGCTCGTGGCGATCGCGCTGCTGTTCGCGACGCTGTGCTCGTATGAGCTCACGGCCAAGCGCACGCGCATGCTGTTGCGCTCGCGCAGCCGGATCCTGGGGTACCGGTGATGGCGCCCATCGCCAACGCGCTGCCCGAGAACACCGGCGACGGCTACGTGGCGGCCGCCTACATCGTGTTCTTCGTGCTGCTGCTCGTCTACCTGGCGATCATGGCCCTGCGCCTCAGCCACGTGCAGCGCGATCTGCGCGACCTGCAGGCGCGCACACAGGAGTCCGCGCGCGAGGACGCCACCCGCCAGGGTGCCGGGACGGGCACGACGACGGACACCGTGGCGGGCCCGCCACGGGTGCGCGACGACGAGGCGCGGGAGCGCGAACCCGCATGAGTGAGCTGCTGGCACTCGGGATCTCGCACAAGACAGCGCCCGTGGCGCTGCGCGAGCGGCTCGCGTTCACCGAGCCCCAGGCACGCGAGTTCGCCGAATCGACGCTCGCCACCTCCGAGGTGCGCGAGGCGGTCGTGATCTCAACGTGCAATCGCACGGAGGTGTATCTCGTGGTCGGCGACTCGGTGCGCGCCGAGGGCGACGTGCTGGGACTACTCGCCCAGCGCGCGGAGATTCGCCCGACCGAACTGGCGGATGCGATCTATTCGCCGCGCAACTGCGATGCGGCGCGCCAGCTCTACCGCGTGACCGCGGGCCTTGAGTCGATGATCGTCGGCGAGGCCGAGATCCAGGGTCAGGTCAGGCGCGCGCACGAGTCCGCGCTCGCGGCCGGCTGCACCGGCCCGCTGTCCAACCGCCTGTTCGCCGCGGCGCTGACGACCGGCAAGCGCGTGCGTTCGGAGACCGCGATCGGCGCCGGCCGCGCGAGCGTGCCCTCGGTCGCGGTCGATCTCGCGCAGACCGTCCTCGGCGGGCTGACCGACCGTCACGTCGTGATCCTCGGCGCGGGCGAGACCAGCGAGCTGACCGCGCGGGCGCTGGCCGAGCAGGGCGCCGGGACGATCTTCGTCGCCAACCGCCACGCCGACCGCGCACTGCACCTGGCCGAGCGCTTCGGCGGGTCGGTCGTCGGGCTCGACGGGCTGCCCGAGCAGCTCGCGCGCGCGGACATCGTGCTCTCCTCGACCGCCTCCCCGCATCCGATCGTCGGGCGCGAGGAGCTTGCCGAGGTGATGCGCGAGCGCGAGGAGCGTCCGCTGTTGCTGATCGACATCGCCGTGCCCCGCGACATCGACCCCGGCTGCTCCGAGCTCCCGGGCGTAAGCCTGTATGACATCGACGACCTGCAGGCGGTGGTCGCGCGCAACCTCGACACGCGCGCCAGCGAGATCCCGCGCGCGCAGGCGATCGTCGAGGAGGAGATCCTGCGCTTCGCCCGCTGGCTCGGCCAGCTCGATGTGCTGCCGACCGTGAGCGCGCTGCGCGAACACGGCGCCGCACTGGTCGAGCAGGTGCTCGCCGAGAACGAGGGCCGCTGGGAGTCGGCCTCGCCGCGTGACCTCGCGCGCGTGGAGGCGATCGCCCGCGCCGTCTGCAGCCGTCTGCTGCACGAGCCGACGATCCGCTTGCGCAGCCACGGCGAGCGCGGCCACGCCAACATCGAGCTCGTGCGTGAGCTGTTCGGTTTGAGCGACGACGAGCCCGACGCGCGCTCCTCGGCGGCGGCGGACATGGGCGAGGCGCCGGACAACGTGCGTCAGCTCTCGCGCCCAGCTCGCGCCGGCGGCTCGGGCTCGTCCTGACCGCACGAGCGATGGGCCCCCTGCGCATCGGCACCCGCGCCAGCGCGCTCGCGCTCGCGCAGACCGGGCTCGTCGTCGACCGGCTCGCGGACGGTGGAAATGAACGCCCAGAGATCGTGACCCTGAGGACGAGTGGCGACCGCAGCGAGGCGAACGCGGGACCGGGCGATAAGTCGCGCTGGGTGGACACGATCGAGGACGCGCTACTCGCTCATGAGATCGACCTGGCGGTGCACTCCGCCAAGGACCTCCCCGGCGAGCTCGCCGGCGGTCTAACTCTGTTGGGTGCGCCCGCGCGGGCGGGTGTCGAGGATGTCCTTTGCGGGGCGGGCGACCTCGACACGCTGGCGCCGGGGGCGCGCGTGGGCACGAGCAGCATTCGCCGCGCCGCCCAGCTGCGCGGCGCGCGCGCGGACCTCGACGTCGTGGGGATGGGCGGAAACGTCGACACCCGCCTGCGTTTGCTCGCGGAGGGAAAGTTCGATGCGATCGTCCTCGCCCGGGCGGGCCTGCAGCGACTCGGTCGCGAGCAGGAGATCGGAGCCGTGCTCGACCCCGCGCGGTTCGTGCCCGCGCCCGGCCAGGGCGCGCTCGCGTTGGAGGCCCGCACGGATGACGCCCGCGTGGCGGGAGCGGTCGCGGCGATCCTCGACGCCGACACCTCCGCCTGCCTGCAGGCCGAGCGCGCGCTCGCGCGCGCGCTCGAGGCCTCCTGCCACACTCCGCTGGGCGCCCATGCGCAGCCCGCGGGCTGCGGCTGCTTCGGTCTGCGCGGCTGGGTCGGACTGCCCGACGGCTCGGCCTGGGTTGCCGATGAGCTGTTGGGTGGGTTCTACGACCCGACCGAGCTGGGAGTGCGCATGGCAGAGCGCATGAGCGCAGTCGGCGCACGCGAGCTGCTGGCGCACGCCGAGGAGATGGCGAGCGTTGCCGGCGCCTGATCCGGGTCGGGTCTATCTCGTGGGCGCCGGCCCGGGCGATCCAGGGCTGCTGACCGCCCGTGCGCTGGAGTTGATCGCGAACGCCGACACGATCCTCTATGACCGCCTGATCCCGTCTAATGCGCTCGACGGCGCGCAGGTCGATGCCGAGCTGCTGTTCGTCGGCAAGGAGGGCGGCGGCGACTCGGTGCCCCAGGCGCAGACCGAGGAGCTGATGATCGACCGTGCCCGCGCTGGGCGCACGGTGGTGCGCCTGAAGGGCGGGGACCCGTTCGTGTTCGGACGCGGCGGCGAGGAGGCGCTGCGCTTGCGCGCCGCCTCGATCCCGTATGAGATCGTCCCGGGCGTCACCGCCGGAGTCGCCGCGGCCGCCTACGCGGGCATCCCGGTCACCCACCGCGGGCGCTCGGTGGGCGTGGCGCTCGTCACCGGCCACGAGGACCCCGACAAGGATGAGGCGGCGCTCGACTGGCCCGCGCTCGCGGCCTTCCCGGGCACGCTCGTCTTCTACATGGGCGTCCGCGCACTCCCGCGGATCGCGCAATCGTTGATCGAGGCCGGCCGCTCACCGCAGGAGCCAGTGGCGGTCGTCGAACGCGGCACGCTCCCCGGCCAGCGCACAGTCACGGGCACACTCGCCACGATCGCCGACCTCGCCCGCGCCGAGGACGTGCGCGCCCCCTCGATCACCCTCGTCGGCGCCGTCGCCGAGCTAGCCGGCGAGCTCTCCTGGCTGCCGCCCGCGCCGCTGGCCGGACTGACCGTCGCAGTCACTCGCGCACGGGCCGCGGCAAGCAGCCTGGCGGGGCGGTTGCAGGCACTCGGCGCACGCGTCATCCAGGCGCCCACGATCCGGACCGTGGCGCTCCCCGGACCCGCGCCCGACCTGGCCGCGTATGACCTTCTGTGCCTGACCAGCCCGGTTGGCGTGGCCACGCTGTTCGAGCGCCTGCACGCCGACGGTCACGATGCGCGTGCGTTGAGCGGGACACGTGTGGCGGCGATCGGGCCGGGCACCGCGCAGGCGCTCTCCGAGCGGGGGATCCTCGCGGACGTCATCCCCGAGCGCGCCATCGCCGAGGGCCTCGTGGACGCGCTCGCCGAGCTGGAGCCTCCTGTGCGCCGTGCGCTGATCGCCCGCGCGAGCGAGGGTCGCGAGGTCCTGCCGGACGCGCTGCGCGCGCGAGGCGTCGAGGTGGACGTGCTCGCGCTGTATGAGACGCTCGCCGACTCGCCACCCGCGCACGTCCTTCGGGACGCGCTCGCCGCCGACTACCTCACGTTCACTTCCGCCTCGACCGTCCGTTTCTTTTCGCGGGCCGTCGGCCAGGAGCGCCCGTCTGCCGCCACGCGGATCGTCTCGATCGGGCCGATCACGAGCGCGGGGCTGCGTGAGCACGGTCTTGAGCCCCACGTCGAGGCCGCCTCGCATGACATCGACGGTCTCCTCGAAGCGCTCCTCGCCGACGCCGGCACCCGGACCGCCTAAATAGGGGCCACGGCACCGTGTCCGGCACGCCAGGGACCGTCAAAATATCTGCCGGGGTTGAGGCCGCCGTCCCCCTCAACCCACCATCTATTTTGACGAGGGTCCTCGGCCATCCCCGCCTGCACCTGCGCAGCACCGACTCGACCAACGATCGCGCGCGCGCGCTGGCGATCGCCGGCGCGCCACACGGGACGCTCGTCACGGCCTCTTTGCAGAGCGCCGGGCGCGGCCGTCAGGGCCGGAGCTGGTCGGCGCCTGCCGGTAGCTCGCTACTGATGTCGCTGGTGCTGCGAGGCTCGCCGCTGCCGCGACTGCTGCCGCTGATCGCGGCCGTCGCGGTGTGCGAGGTCGCCGGCGAGGACGCCCGGGTGAAGTGGCCGAACGACATCGTCTTCGTGCGCCCACCCGGAGCTGACGGCGAGGGGGCTCTGACGAAGGTCGCGGGCATTCTCACGGAGGGACGACCGCAGGAGGGCTGGGCGGTGTTGGGCGTGGGCCTGAACGTCGCCGTGCGCCTGGAGGAGCTGCCCGTGCAATTGCGAGCCGGCGCCGCCACGCTGGGCCGGACTCCGGCGGCGATCGAGCCCGTGCTCGCACAGCTGCTGAGCGCCCTGGGCAGGCGTCTGGCCGAGCCGTCCGAGGATCTGCTCGACGCCTATCGCGCCCGTGACGCCCTGCGCGGACGAGAGATCGGCTGGTCTGCGGGGAGCGGCCGCGCCGACGGCATCGATGGCGAGGGACGGCTCGTAGTAGCGCTGCCCGGAGGTGGGCACACCGCGCTGGACGCGGGAGAGGTCCATCTCCAGCAGATGTGAACCGAGGACTCCTCCTTGCGGCTCGGCCCGCGCCCGCTGATCGGGGCGAGCCTCTTGACTACTCCTCGGCGTGCTCGAGCGCCTCGGCGACGTTGCGGTCGAGCTTGCCCTCTTCGGCCGGCGCGAGCCCGCTGCCGTTGGCGCTTGCCGACTTGCCCTTCTCGCTTGTGAGGGCTTCGTCAAGCACCTTCTCGCTTGGCGTCTGGCTCTTTTTGGGGCGCCTGCCCGCGCCCCCGCGACGTCTTCCGGAGGACTTCGACGCCGCGCCGTTCCTCACGGCCGGCGTCGCGCCTGCTCCGTTCTGAGAAGCGCCGCCGCTTGCAGACGCCACGGTGCTGTCCGTAGCCTCCGTGTCCGGAGTCTTGGTGTCCGCGGCCTTCGTGGCGGCGCCCTTGGTCGCGGCGTTCGTTCCGGCCGAACCGCCCTCGGCGGCTTTCGCGGCGCCCTTGTTGCGCCGGCGGCGGCTGTTGCGGGCGCGGCGTTTGGGGAAGTTGCGAAGCAGCTCGCGGGCCAGCGCCGGGGGCTTGCGCGCCATCCGCGTGCGCGCACCGCGCAGCGCCTCCTCGGCCTCGGGCGTGTGCGCGAGCGCGGCCGCCAGCAGCGCGGCGGCCAGGCGCCGGTCCTGCTTGCGCGCGGCGTGGATAAGCCGTCGCGCGTTACGCGCGTGGGCGCCGCCGGAGGAGTTCACGAGCAGGCCCAGCAGGCGCTTGGTCTCGGGCCAGCGCTGCACCGCGTACTCCTCGTGGACCTCGCGCGTGTACCCGGCCAGCCGCCAGATCCAGGCGGTGGCCTGGTCGCGACGGCCGATCCGGCGCTCGACGAGCGCGCGCAGCATGATCTTGGTCGCCTCGCGGCGCTCCTCGCGCGGCCAGCCGCCGATGATGTCGATCGCCGTATCGAACGCGTCGGGGTCGCGCAGCGCGGCGATGTCCGCGAGCGCTCGCAGGCGCAGTTGCGGGTTCTTGTTGCGCTGTACCGCGGTGATCAGAAAGCGGCTCTTGAGCTCGCCGCCGCGATCGAAGTGCAGCATCGCCCGCGCCCGGCGCCAGCCCGCGGGCGCCACGCGCGCGCCGGCCAGCGCGGCCCACACGTGCTGCTCGCCGTAATCGAGGTTCTCCACCGCGATCCGCCAGAGCTCGCGCTCGAACACCGCAAAGCGACGCTCCTCCTCCGCGCACACCGGCAGCACGCGGCGCTCCACGCGCATCCGCCGCCCCCGCCCGCGCCTGACCGGACCGACAACGATCGCCCCACCGCGATAGACGTCGCGGTCGAGCAGTGAATGCAGCGTCACGACCGGATCGTCGTTCTTGGTCGCTGGGTGCACGAAGTCCACGACCAGTCCCGCCTCCTTGCCCGGATGGCGGCGGGTGACGCGTCCGACGCGCTGCTGGTAGATGCGTTTGGAGGCCGTCGGCGCGAGGTGCACGCAGACGGTCGCACGGGGAGAGTTCCAGCCCTCGGCCAGCAACTGGGCGTTGATCAGCACATCGATGTCGCCACGCTCGTAGCGCGCGAGGATCTCCGCCAGCTCGCGCTTGGGGGTCTCGCCGGAGACGCCCTGCGCCTTGATCCCTTCCGCCCGGAAGGCCTCGGCGAGGTTGTAGGCGTGCTGCACGCCCGCCGCATACACCACGCCGGGCACGCCGTTGAAGCGCGTCTTGTAGAGGTTCGCCGCGGCCATGTTGAACGGCTGCTGGTCGAGCAGTTTCGCCAGCTCGTCTTGATCGAACTCGGTGTCCACCTCGCCGCGTCTCAGCGGCACGTTGGCGATCGTGCGCACGCCCACCCCGGGCGAGATACGCACGCAGCGCAGCGGTGAGATCACGCCGCGCCGCGCCGCCTGCGCGAGATCGAAGCGCGAGGTCTGCGTCGGGAACAGGTCCGTGACGTGCCGGGCGATCAGGGCTCCCGTGGCGGTCATGCCGATGAAGATCGGGCCGGTCCAGTTGCGGATCGCGCCGCTGGTCTTCTCGCCGAGCGCTGTGTGCGCCTCGTCGCAGATGACGATCGTGTAGGCGCTCGAGATCTTGCCGGCGTTGCGTACGAACCACTGGTAGGTCTCGACCGTCACCGGCCCCTTGACCGAGTCCTCGCCGATCAGCAGCGGGCGCGAGATGCGCTTGGAGTAGCCGCGCTCGCGCAGCTCGCCGTGGAACTGGTCGACGAGGTTGCGCCGGTGGGTGAGGATCAGGATGCCGCCGGTCTGCGAGGCCTCCACGAAGCCGAGCGCGGCGACGGTCTTGCCGGCGCCGGTGGCGTGCTCGAACCAGAAGCGCTTGGCCGCGTTCGGGTCCTCGGGCTGCTCGGCGAGGGACTCCTCGTCGTCCTCGTCATCGTCGACCCAGTCGCGTGGCTCCTCGTCTGACTCGCTCTCGGAGGCGGCGTCCTCGTCATCGCCGGGGCCATCCGCGCGCTCGTCCTCGGCGAGCAGATCGTCGGCGAACTCCTCGTCGTCCTCGTCATCGTCGTCGTCCTCGTCGGGCGCCGCGCGCTGGACCGGGCCGAGATCGTCGTCGTCCTCGTCATCGTCGTCGTCCTGGTCCTCGTCCTCCTCGGCGCCGCCGTCGGGCTCGTCCTCGTCGTAGTCCTCGTCCGCGCGCCCGTCCCGAGTCGCGTCGGCGTCCTCGCCCTCGCCCTCGCCCTCGCCCTCGGGCGTGTCGTCTGTGCCGAGGATCGCGGCCGAAGCCAGCAGCTCCGGTGAGGCAGCCGCCGCGGCGACCCGGCCGTTGCCCTCGGTACCGGTGCGCTGCGCCTCGGCGAGCAGCGCGGTGAGCGTGCCCGAGAGCGCGTCGACCTGGTGGGCGGAGAGCACGGTGCCGTCGGCGAGCTTGGGCTCGTCGTCGGAGAGCAGTCGCTCCAACCCCAACAGCAGCGAGAAGTCACGGCGCCATTCGGTGGAGGGATGCTCCGCGCCCGTGTCGAGCTCGGCCAGGGCGCGATCCAGCGCGCGTCTGCGCGGAGAGCCCGGCGCCAGCGCGACGGCGGCGTCCTCGCCCTCGTGCAGGAAGCGATCGCGCACGAAGTCCTCCGCGCGAGCGATCTCGGCGGAACTGGGAGTGGGCGCGGCCGCGAGGGCCACTGAAGTGGACTCGGCCATCTAGGGCTCTGGACTTCGAGACGGAGCCGCCGACGCAGTGGTCTCGGCGAGGCTCAGGGTTGTCGGCGAACGGCCGACGAACGTCGCCGGATGCTCACAGCGAACCGGCCTGACGTGGCTTCAGCATATAGCACGGGGCGGAGGATTTGAAGGGGAAGGCCGGTAGCGCATGCGATCGTCGGCTGCAATGGGCGCATGCTTGGAAAATTGCTGATGTTGTTCTTGGCGGCTTACGCCGCCAAGTGTGATCGCGCATGCGCGATCACAGACGTGCCGCATGCGGCACGTCTTTCCGAGCGGCGCATGCGCCGCTCGGCGGGGTCGCACATGTGCGACCCCGGGCAGGGCCGCATGCGGCCCTGCCTACCTCATCAGCTTTTTTCTCAAGCATGCGCCGACCGAGACCCGCCTGGGCGGCGGTCATCCGCGCGACCACTCCACCATCTGCCACCCTTACCCCGATGACCGGGATCGCCCCCGCCCGCCTGCTTACAGCCCTCGCGATCATCGCCGTCATCGCACTGCTGGCCGTGGGGCTGATCCAGCTCGCGGGCTCTTCCTCGTCGTCGTCCAGTGGGCCGGAGCGAGCACTGACGCCGGCCCAAGTGCAAGCGCGACTGGCGGGTTCGCCCGCGCCGCTGGCCGCACTGCACGCCCAGGCCGGGCAGATCCTCTCGGGCGGGGCGCCGGCGCTGCACGCGCGCCTTGCCGCGCTGCACGGCTATCCGCTGGTGATCAACAAGTGGGCCTCCTGGTGCGTGCCCTGCCAGTCCGAGCGCGCGACCTTCCAGCACGTCTCCACGTCGTTGGGGCGCTCGGTCGCGTTCCTGGGCATCGACTCGGGCGACACAAGTCTCGCCGATGGGCGCGCGTTCCTGCGCGCGGCACCGGTGGGCTATCCGAGCTACAACGACCACAGCGGGCATCTGGGCGAGCAGATAGCGGACTCCTCGTTCACGCCCGTGACCGTCTTCTACGACCGTGCCGGGCGGCAGTACATCCACCAGGGCCCCTATCCGAGCGTGGCCAAGCTCGAAGCCGACGTTCGCCGCTACGCGCTCGGCTCGTAATCTGTGTGACGCACGTGCCCGAGATCCGCATAGACCCGCTCACGGGGCACCGCACGATCGTCGCCGGCGAGCGCTCGCGCCGCCCGGGAGGCGAGCCGCGCTGCGAGCCCCCCGAGCCGATCGATGTCGAGCGCGATCCCTTTGCGGAGGGCCACGAGGAGCGCACGCCGCCGGAGCTGTATGCGGTGCGTCCCGGGGGCGGACCGGCGGACTCGCCCGGATGGACCGTGCGGGTCGTGCCGAACCTCTACCCCGCGCTCACCCCCGACGCCGCCGAACCCGAGAGTGAGGGCGATCGTGGAGAAGAAGATTCGGAGCTGTTCGTCGCGCGGGCAGCCGTGGGCGCGCACGAGGTGATCGTCAACGGACCCCAGTCGGTGCTCTCGCTGGCCGAGCTGCCGCGCGAGCAGGTGGTTGGGGCCGTGGAGGTGTGGCGCGAGCGCATGCGCTCCCACCACGAGGACTCGGCCTACGTGCAGCTGATCGTCAACGAGCGCCGCGAGGGCGGCGCCTCGCTGCCCCACACGCACGCTCAGCTGTATGCGCTCGATTTCGTCCCCGCCGAGGTCGCCCGCGAGCGCGAGCGCGCCGGCGCCTACACGACGCGCACGATGGGCCACACGCTGCTCGAGGACCTGGTCGCCGAGGAGGTCCGCCGCGGCGAGCGCATCGTCGCGATCGACGACGAGGCGGTGCTGCTCGCGCCCTACGCCTCGCGCCTGCCGTTTCAACTGATGCTCGCCCCGCGCCGCCCGTGCGCGCGCTTTGAGACGGACACGACCGGCGCCTCGCTACTGCATGACGGGCTCTCGCGGCTCGCGCGCCTGCTCGGCTCCAGCCCGCCGCTGAACCTGTGGGTGCGCACGGCCCCGCGCGGCGTCGAGCAGTTCTGCTGGCGCATCGACATCGCACCGCGCCTTACCCATCTCGCGGGCCTTGAGCTCTCGACGGGGCTGAACCTGAACATCGTCGCGCCAGAGCACGCCGCCTCATTGTTGCGCGATGTGTGAGTAGGCTGCGCGACTGTGCCGCCCGAGGAACGTGTACTCCCGCGCTTTGCCGCCGAGCCTCCGCAAGAGCTGCTGCCGTATGGGCGTTGGGCCAGCAGGCTGAGCGCCGAGTTCTTCGCGGCCTGCTCCGCGCTCGACGGCGAGGGTGAGGATCTGGGCGAGCCCGGCGACATCGCGTGGTATCCCGATCGGACGTGGCACGGCCGTACGTATGTCCCCGCGAACACCATCACCTCGCGCGGCTACGAACTGTTCGGCTACGTCCGCTTCGTCCCCGCCGAGGAGGACGAGGACCCGACCGACTTCTACGCCCACGCCGACTTCACCGACGAAACCGCCGAGCGCAACCCCGATTGGACGCTCGATCTGTGCGAGGAGACGATCGGTTCCTGGCGCGGACACTCCGGCGCCGTGGCCGCGATGACGCTCGTCTGGGGCCGCCCGCTGATCGGGGGCGGGCGCGTGGCCACGGCCGAGCTTGCGGACCTCGCTGTCGACCAGTGCGAGCTGATCGAGGAGCGCTTCACGTTGATCGCCCCCGACGACTACCGTGGCGACCTGCTCGAGATCAAGCTCTTCGGCGCTCGCGGCCAGGAGCTCGCGCGGGAGTCGCTGTATGCGGGGGAGGACGATGGCGAGGCGGACGAGGATCCGACAGATGGAGACTCGGCGGACGGCGGCGCGCAGGACGATATCCCCTCCAGCCCATAGGTCCTGAGTGTCAGGTTAATCGTGTGGGAGGATCCCGCGATGCCCGCTCAGCTCAAATACGTCGACCCCAATAGGCCGCGTGGCTCGTTTAGTCGCGCATTCGCCGCGTTCTCGAGTACCCGCCTGGGCAGGTTCTTCTCGGCCAAGGTCGTGTGGAAGGTCGATCCATATCTGCTGCGCTCCACCCGCGGCCGTCTCGGCATGGGCCTGGTCCTGCCCACCGCCCTCCTCGAAACCCGCGGCGCGAAGAGCGGTGCGGTGCGACGCAACGCCGTCATCTACTTTCACGACCGGGACCGCGTCACCATCGTCGCCTCAAAGGCCGGTGCCGCGAAACACCCGGCGTGGTTTCACAACCTCGTGGCTCACCCCGACGTCACCTTCGGCGGCATCTCGATGCGGGCGACGGTCGTCAGCGACGAGGCGGAACGGGACAGGATCTGGGGGCTTGCCGACCGTGTCTTCGCGCCCTACGCAACCTACCGGTGCGAAGCGGCCCAGGCGCACCGGACGATCCCGATCGTCCAGCTCGTACCGAGGTAAAGAGCGATCCGCTGCCGGCGCCGCTCGTAGGCTCCCACCCTCCAGCGGCAGGAGCCCTAGCGCCGTGAGCACCGCCTACCTCACCTTCCAGCCGCAAACCGCCGGGTGTATGTTTGTGGCTGCCATCAACGGGAGGAGACTTCAATGTCGTATGTACGTGTCGTGAGATTCAGCGGCGTAGACGCAGAGCGGATGGAGGCGATGCTGGCACGCATCAACGGGGACGGCGGACCGCCTCCCGGCGTGACAACCACGGGCCTGCAGGTGCTACACGACGAGCGGCAGGGCACAGCTGTAGTCATCCAGAGCTTCGCCACCGCCGAGGACATGGACGCAGCCGCGAAAGTGCTCAGCGCCATGGACTCCTCCGAAACCCCAGGCACCCGCGCGTCCGTGGACACCTGCGAGCTGAAGCTCGATCTGAAGCCCTGATCTGGTCGAGGCGCCTATGTCGCGCCTGCGCCCTGCCTACTTCGCGCGGACTTCGGGCCGACAGCTCGCCACGACCCCAGGCGGCGGCGCTTGCTGTGCAGTGTTATGCGTTGCCTTCGACGAACGAGAACTGCAAACTGTGGGCGATTGGGGTGCTCCCCTCCAGCGGGAATCCCCATGACGTGCCGGCGCCGTCGTCCTGAAACACCGAGCAGGCACAGGTTTCGGGGAACGGCGCCTGGGTCGCCACGTCGGTCCAGAGAGTCGAGTAGAAATCCTCGACACTCTGCGCACCGGCAGTCTGCGGTGTGAGTCGCTCCTGGAACATTGCGCCGTCGGCTTCTTCATGAACACACCCCACAGACTGGGAGGTCGGATCGAAACTTCCGGTGCCGAAGTCTGAGCCTCCGGCGTAGCAGTCCTGGGCGTGATAGAGCGTCACTTCGCTGGCGTCGCCGCTTTCACTGCTCACCACATAGGACGAGTTGATCTTCGTGTCGCCGGTGACCCAGCTATCGGTCTCGGTGAGCTGTAGTTCCGTCCCGGGGGCCACCACCGCCGTAGTCAGGACGTAGGGTTCGGCGGCAGTGCCGGCCCCGACCAGAGTCTGCGAGGACGGTGTCCACGGAGTGTAAGTCCCGAGATTCTCACCCGCCGGGATGTTGGCAGGACCGTAGAGCGCGCCCTGATAGGCGACAAACGTGCCGCAGGCGTCGTTGCCGCTGCCGTCGGTGTAGAACTCGTCGCTCACGTCCTCCCGACTTGTGAGCGTACACGCGAGATCTGGAGTCACGGTGAAGCCGGCGATGTGGCGAGTGGCACTCGGGGGTGGTGGAGGCGGAGGAGGGGGCGGCGGAGGAGGGGGCGGCGGAGCGGGGCAGAAGTTCCCCCCAAGCTGCTCGGTGAAGAGGGACGGCGTGGACGGAGTGCTGAGATGCCAGTGGAGTAGCTGGCCCTCAGCGGAGAAGGCTCCGAACTCCGCATCCCACTTGCACGAGCCCGGTTGAGCGCTGAACTTCAAGTTTGCGCCAACGTTCAGCGTTACGCTCCCCACGCCACCGGCCCCAATTCCAGCCTTGACCGTAAGTCCGATACCCGCGCTTGCCTGGGCGATTGTGTGCGCATTCAGGCTGAAGTGCGGGTTCCCAAAGGAGACATCCGGGATCAACAGTAGGGCGGGCGGGAAGCCGATGGAATGGCCGCCGGCGTTGACTTCGATGGAACCACCCGTGTGAAGCACGCCGCCCACGGCCACCGACCCGCTGAGGTCGCCTTCTATGCCTGCCGTAACGGGGATCGGGCCCGCCATGCCGTCGGCATAGAAAGCCGCGCTGGCGGAGCATGAGATTCCAACTGCGGCCGTGACGTCGATGCCGCCTTCGACGTCGAAGTGCACCGACGCGCGGACGCCGTCTTTGATGTGAGCGCCAAAGACATCAGCGGTCGACCATCCGCCCGAGAATGAGACGTTCTTTATTCGTCTATAGGGAGATATGCCCCTAGCCGGTCCGCAGCCGGCGTCAGCGGCACCTGCGCGCGTTTCCCGAAGCGGGACTTCGAATTCGAAGTTGGGGGCCACTTGATAGATGCTCGCCGCGGTGAGCGACACCGAGGTTGTACCGTGTCCATACGCGACGGCTACAACGTTCGAGAGCAGCCCACGCGGCAAGCTCAAGCTGGGCGGCAGCGAGAGCACCTCGCCGCGCGCTAGTGCGACATGGCCTTTCAAGAGAATACGTGACGGATTTGTCGCGTCTCCGACGACCGAAATAACCCCGCCGCCAAGGACCTTCAGGCCCGGGTTGATGATCTTGCTGTATTTTCCTACCAGCAAAGAGTGGCGCCCGGCCACGACTTTTACTGTGACGCTCGGCTTCAGGGCGGTTGCAGTGGCACCGCGCTTGATCTCACTGCTGGCATGCATAAGCGTCACACGGTTCAATCTAAGCCGGTAAGTACCGGCCGGGACGCTCCTGAGCGTTATTTCGCGCCGAGCGATCGCTCTGTGTAGCCCACGCGGACCCGTCAGCACTCCGGCCGGGCGCTCATTGATTGGTAGCCCCGACACACGCACCGTCACCGAGCCTGAGCGTGAGCGTGCCGAAGCGGATGACGCCAGCGCACCGGTACCCGCGAATGCCAGCGACATGATCGTAATCGCAGTCATTGCCCGCCCCCTCCGCAACATCTTTCAAGTCTATCGAATTACTTTATTGAACGCCTTGTTCTCTGAGATCGCCCTCCGGCGAGGCGTAATCCAGCCTGCCCGGATTGGGGGCGATTTGGCGGGATTTGGGCAGCGGAATTGGGTTGCTGCCCAAACGATCTCGCTACTCAAGCTCGACGCCGTGTCGTTGTAGCCAGGTGTTCGTGCTTTCGATGAACTTCGGCAGTGCTTGGCGGAAGCGTTCGACTGCTGCCCGGACCTCCTCGGCATCGACATCCGGCGAGGCGTGCTCCAGCCGGCCCTCAAGGACATAAAACTCGTTCAACATCTCCGCCTGTGCCTTCGTCAACCCGCCGTCGGCGACGATCGCCTCGAAGACTTGGGCGGCATGTGGGCGGCGGTGTGGGAGTAGACCGATCAGACGGGCGCCGGCGCTGGCCTTGAGGATCTCGACATAGGCATTGAGCATCGCCGAGTGATCGCCGGTAACGACCATCGTACGGTTGGCATCACGGGGCTCAATGGAGTCGAACGCAGCTCTCCATTCGGCCCGATCGAGTTCGCCGCCGAAGCCCTCCTCGATCGCAAGGTCGAGCGCCTTGCGGTGCTTGTTGATCGCCTCGAAGAAACGCCCCAGCCGGTCCCGCTCGGCCGTCAACACACGGGGGTTGGTCCCCGCGGGTGAGCGATCGTTCACTGAAGGGTCAGCTCTTCGATCGCACTGGCCGCACCGGCCATCTGACGGCTGTGGGCACGTCGGGCCCGCACCCGGATCGCGGAGTGGCGCTCTCGTAGGAGGCCCCACTGTTCGTCTCGGTCTATCAAGACGCGGCCCTCGTCAAGGACACGCTCCAGAAGGAGCGGCGCCCTGGTCTCCACCCGCTCCAGGTCAGCGATATCGACGCGGCGGCCGCTGACGTGGTCCAAGCGGACGGCCAGCTTGGCCGCCGCAAGAGGCCGATCGTCCGCGAGCGAGATCAGCAGGTCGAGATCCGAACCTGCGTCCTCGTCGCCTCGTGCCAGCGAGCCATAGAGCACGGCGAGCCGTACGCCATGCTCTGTCCGCAGCGCGCGGCGAAGGCTGGAGAGGAGCGGCCAATGAGCCTGCAGATACTCGCGCTCGCCCGATGCGAGTCGCAGCCGTCGCGGTCCGCTCCGGGTGCGGCGCAAGGCGCCCTGAGCGGCGGCCCGGCGCAAAGTACGCTCCTCGACATTTAGGTCGGCGGCCAGCTCCTGGAGCACTCCCATGCTAGAGAGGGTACTACGGCGTATGTCCGTTACCGAGACGTCGTCGGCATCAAGAGGAGTCGAACAATCCGTCTTGCGAACAATCAATGCCCCCGCCAGGAGTCGAACCTGGATCTACCGCTTAGGAGGCGGTCGTCTTATCCATTGGACTACGAGGGCGCGCGTGCCGCCCCGCGGGAGACGGGGCGATGAGAAGGCTACAGGCGGTGGGCGAGTCATTCGGCATGACCGAGTTCAGCGGGCCGCGCGGCCACCCCTCGATTCCCAAACGCCGACCAGCAAAAGGCTAAGCCCGAGCGGGCTGCGCATCCAACACCTCGACGGCATCCTCCTCGCCCCCACCAAGCTCGTCGGCGGCTCGCCGCGCGGAGGCGTTGGCCCAGGCGGTGGTACTGATGAAGCCGAGTGCGAGCGCGGCGAGGCCGCAGCCCGTGACGATCCACCAGCCGGTTTGGCTGGCCGCGATAAAGCCGGGCCCGACGACGATCGCACCGCCCGCGGCGACGGCTCCGACGACGGCTACGCCGAGCGTCTGACCGACCTGGCGCGAGGTCGAGGCCACAGCGGCGGCGACTCCGGCCTGGGCGGAGGGCATGCCGAGCACGGCGGTGTTGGTGATGGGCGGGTTGACGGTGCCGAAGCCGATCCCGAAGATGAGGTAGGCGGGGAACAGCGAGTCGAGTGGGGTGTCGCGGCCGATGCCGGTCATGAGGGCCCCGCCGAGCGCGATCCCGAGCCCGCCGACGAGCAGCGGGATGCGTGGGCCGTGGCGACCTACGACGCGGCCGGAGAGCGGTGCGAAGACGATCGTCATGGCGGCGATCGGGAGCGTGTAGAGGCCGGCGTCGAGCGCCGAGAGACCACGGACCTCCTGCAGGTAGAGCGTGTTCAGGAACAGGAACCCGCCGAGAGCGGCGAAGGAGCAGATCGCGATCACGCTGGCGCTGGAGAAGGGGACGCTGCGGAAGAAGCGCAGTTCCAAGAGCGGCTCGATGCGCCGGCGCTCGTATACCACCAGTGCGATCAGCGCCGCTGCGGCAAAGGCGAACAGGGCGAGGGTCTGGTCGGAGGTCCAGCCGGCGGAGGGCGCCTCGATGATCGCGTAGGTGAGCGAGGCGAGCAGCGCGATCACGAGCAGCTCCCCGACGGGGTCCAGACGCCGCGGGCGGGGAGCGCGGGACTCGGGGACGAAGCGCATCGTCAGCACGAGCGCGAGCAGGCCGACGGGGACGTTGATCCAGAAGATCGAGCGCCAGCCCACGGACTCCACGAGCGCGCCGCCGACGACGGGACCGAGGGCGAGGCTGATGCCGACGGTGGCTCCCCAGACGCCGATCGCCTGTGCGCGCTCGCGGGCGTCGGTGAAGACGTTGCGGATGATCGACATCGCGACGGGGTTGAGCATCGAGCCTCCGATCGCCTGGAGCATGCGAAACACGACCAGCCAGCCCTCACTGGGCGCCGCACTGCACAGCAGCGACCCGAGCGTGAACAGCACGAGCCCCAGCTCGAACACGCGCCGGCGCCCGAAGCGGTCGGCCATCGACCCGGAGAGCATCAGCAGGCTGGCGAGCACGAGCGTGTAGGCGTCGACGGTCCATTGCAATCCCGAGATCGGCGTGTGCAGCTCGCGCCCGATCGAGGGCAGGGCGACGTTGACGATCGTCGAGTCCAGGCCGACGATCAGCAGGCTCATGCAGCAGATCACCAGCACGAGCCGTCGGCGTGAGCGCGGCAGCTCGGTCACAAATCGACCCGCATCCGTGTGGTGTGATCGCCTGGGAGGATCACCGGCTGTGCGCACCGTCATACCGGACGCGGCGCAGCGAAATGGAGGCTTGACGGACGCTTTCGCGCCAGATTGGGCTGTTTTTCTTGACTTCCATAGATGGCCGTGCGTAGGGTCCAACGTAGCGACAGTTCACGCCGTCCCGTTGATTTTCCGCGGGAGATTTCGGTGAGATGGTCGGGTGACCTGCGTTAGGAGGTAAGCCAATGCCACGGATCAGCACGTTCTATGGGATCGTCGTGACTATGTACAGCAGCGATCACGCACCGCCTCACTTTCACGCCCGTTATGGGGAGTACGAGGCCAAGATCATGATCGACACCGGCGATCTTCTGGCGGGTCAACTGCCACCCCGAGCGGCGCGGTTGGTACGCGAGTGGACGCTGCAACACCGAGACGAGCTCGACGCCGACTGGGAGAGGGCCCAGGCTCGCGAACCTCTCGCTAGCATTGAGCCACTGCCATGAGCGATGACCGCCGCCTTCCGCGAGTCCTCACCGTCGAGCCCCTGAAGGGCTGGCGCTTGCGCCTGACCTTCACCGACGAGCTTGTCCGCGAGGTCGATTTGTCGGACGATCTCTGGGGTCCGATGGCCGAACCCCTGAAAGATGAGGCCTACTTCGCCCAGGTGCAAGTCGATCCAGAGCTCGGCACCGTCTTCTGGCCAAACGGCTATGACATCGACCCTGACGTTCTTCACGGCGACCATGAGCCCGCTGTGCGGTCTGCAGCGCACGCTTCGCGTTGAGCACGTCGCGATTCAGATGCCAGAAGGATCATTCGAACTGACATCTTCGGCGGGGCCGCGAGCTGGCAAAACGCCGCCCGCCACGCGCTCCAGCGCGGCACCGTCCAACCGGTGGGTGATCCACTCGCTCGCGGTACTCGCACCCACGCGTCGATAGAACCCGAGCGCGAGCTCGTTCCAGTCGAGCGCAGCCCATTCCAGGCGCTTACCCTCGCGCTCGCGCACACGGACGGCGACGGCCGATAGCAACGCCCGACCTACGCCCTCGCCGCGATGGTCGGGGCGTACGAACAGGTCCTCAAGCCAAACGCCGGTGCTGGTCAGGAAACTGGAGAAGGTCGGGAAGAACAGCGCGTATCCCAGGACCTCCGCGCCGCCCGATTCGCCGCCGCGCTCGGCGATCAACGCCTCGGCCACCGGGTGCTTGCCAAAGAGTGCCGCCGCCAACCCCTGCTCGGTGGCGCGCAGCTCGTGTGTCAGATGCTCGTACTCGGCCAGCTCGGCGAACAGCTCGAGCAGCACGGGCACGTCGCTAAGCTCGGCGGGGCGTACACGCGTCTCAGGCACGGTCGGGGCGCTCGGGATAGACCTCGTCGATCGTTGTCAGCGCCACGTAGCGCGCGTCCTCGCCGAGCGCGGCCTGAATCGCCTCGCCGCCGCCGGCGAGGCGGTCGAGCACGCTGAGGACACCGGCGACCGTCAGTCCCTCCTCGCGTACGCGAGCGACCGCCTCGATCGTCGAGCCCCCGGTCGTGACAACGTCCTCGACGATCAAACAGCGCTCTCCCTGCTCGAGTGCGGGCCCCTCGATCCAGCGTCCCAGCCCGTGGTCCTTGCGCTGTTTGCGCACGATGAACACTCGCGGCGGCGGCTCGGGCGCGGCCAGCGCCGCACAGGCCACGGGGATCGCACTCACCGGCACACCACCCACGGCGCTCGCGCGCCAGGCCCGCGCCCGCTCGGCGACGAGCAGGCCGAGCGCCATGAACGCCTCCGGCAGCAGGATCGCGCGCTTGGCGTCCACGTAGTACTGAGCGATCCGCCCACTCGTCAGCGTGACTTCGCCGATGCTCAGGGCGTGCTCGCGCAGTAGCTCGACGATCCGCTCGCGTGCGCGACGGGAGGACTCGCTCCTATATTCGGCCAGGGTGTCCATGTACGGGTCTAATCTAGCCTCATGTCCTCGGTCACCGGCCTGATGCGCTTGGCGAGCCGCATCATCTGCGTGATCATGATCGCCTGGTTCGTCGTGTTCGTGGTCAATCAGACGAGTTCGGCTTCGACCCATCAGCAGAACGAGGTGGCCGAAGGGACCGTACCCGTCCCGAGTGAATCGTCCGCGTCGGCGGCCAAGCACGACAGTACGCTGCACCGCACGCTCAACGAAACCGCGGATGCGCTCACCTCACCGTTTTCGGGCGTGGTCAGCGGGTCGAACAGCGAATGGACGATCCACATCGTCAAGACCCTGCTCGCGCTGCTCGTCTACGGCTTCGGCCTCGCCTTCCTGGCGCGCTTTCTACGCGTCAGGGTTTAGTCAGGAGCTGCGCCGCAACCGTGTCAGGGACCGGCATGACCGTTGACGCGCCTACTGCCCCCGCCGGACTCGTTGTAGACATCCACAACGGTGCCCATTTGCACCCATGAGTAGATCGCGGCGGCGTCCGGGACCGGTACGCGCAAACAGCCGTGACTGGCGGCGTAGGTCGGCACTTCGGCGTAACCGTGGATGGCGTAGCCGCGGATGAAGAAGTTCGAGTCGACCATCCCCTCGGAGTTCGTCCCGGGCGTCTTGGAGTACACCTGGAAGTGTCCGATGACGGTCGGCGTGGAGGGCTTGCCGGAGCTCATCGTGTAGATCGTGCGCACGCGTCCGCCGGGTTCGATCTCGGCGAGCACCTGTTTGGTCAGATCGCCCTCGACGTGGCGACCGTCCTGGGGGTAGCGCACGTGAAAGACACCGCCGCCGTGTTGCAGGCGTTCCCAGACCTGCGCGCCCGCGTAGGGGACGCGCGCGAGACCCATGACCTTGCGCAGGGCGATCAGCGCACGTCCGGTGCCTTCGTCGAAGACTCCACTCAGCGGCACCGCGTAGTGCAGCACGTCGAGCTCTGACTGCAGCAGACGCACCGACGGACCGCTCCCGCCCGGACCGATGTTCGGCGTCACATACCGGACCCCGGGTGAGCGGCCGCTGAACGCGCCCTGCTGAGGGGTGGCGTAGTGCGCGGCACGCACCTGCACGATCCCCGGGAAGCCACTTGAGTAGTTGACGTGGAACTGGCCGGCGCCGTTGCCGATCGCCGACACGCTGGCGTTCTTGACCTGGACCTTGCGCCCATCTCGATAGAAGCTGACCTTGACCGCCTGCCCGCCGACATAGGGCGTTACGACGCCGCGCACGACCACGCGCTGGCCGAGCAGTGCAAACGGCGGGCTGCCACCGACGTGTTGAAGCGTCAGCTTGACCTGCCCTGCGACCGGAGCGGAAGCCGGGACCGGAGCGGGAGGGGGCGCGGCGGCGAGCATCTTTGGAGATCCTATGCGTTCAGGCCGACGGCGCGTGACTCCGGCACGATCAGCCCGATGCGCTTGGCGATCAGCACGAGCGCGGCGATGCTCGCCAGCGCCGCGACCATCAGCACGGGTATCTGCCAGCCCCAGTGCTCGAGCGAGGCGAAGGCGAGCGAGTTGTTCAGCGAATGCGCCGCGATGCACGGATACAGGGATCCCGTGTAGCGGTAGAGCAGGCACAGGCCAAAGCCCAGTGCCGCCAGTGGCACCAGGTCCAGCGCCGGCGCCGAACCAAAATGTATGGCCCCGAATATGAGCCCGGTGATTCCCGCCGCGGGCCACGTCCCACACCAGCCGCGCAGGGCCGTGAAGATGTAGCCCCGGAACAGGAACTCCTCGCAGATCGGCGCCACTACGCAGGTCAGTGCCGCGCTGAGCACCAGCAGCGAGGTGGTTTCGTTGGCGCCGAGCTTGTCGAGCAGCTTCTCCGGTTCCGGGTTGAACACGGCCGCCCAGATCGCGCTGAGGATCAGGAACAGCACCGTCAACAGGACGATGTAGCCGACCGCCGATTTCCAGCCGGCGCCGGGCGGACGCAAGCCGAACTGCCACGCTCGCACCACGCGTCCGCCGATGTGTGCGCAGTACACCGCGGCGAGCACGAACGCGACGTCTTGCACGATCGTGTCGACGAGCTCGATCCCCGGCGGCGTGTGGTCCTTGGTGATGCTTACTCCGAACAGGAGCGTCGCGGGCAGGTCCACGATCAGGCCGAGCACGGCCGCCAGCACGAGCCCACCGACGAGCGCAAACAGTGCCGTCCAGGGCGACCAGCCCATGTCCGGCGAGCGGCGGGGGTCGCTCGGCCCGGGCGCAGACCCGGCGAGCGCCCCGCCACCGCGCTTGGCACCATCCACGGGCGGGATGTCGTCTTCCCCGAACGGGTTCTCCTGAGCCTCGCCGGGGGGGACGGTCCTCTCGTCCATCGCCTCAGGCCACCCAATGCCAGGTGGCGAACTGGGCGAGGAAGAACGCCATCAGCAGCGCCGAGATCGCGAGCACCGGTAAGCGTGCGCGGGGGTGCGCGGCCAGCCACACCGCGAGCGCCATGCTGAGGGGGAACAGGACGACGAGAAAGCGCGGCAGCGACATCAGCGGCTGCGCAGGCACCGGGTAGGACAGTGGCAGCGCGAGCGCGGCGATCGCGTATAGGCCGTAGGCGAGCGGCAGCACACGCAGCGCCAACACGAACAGCGGTACGGCGACGAGCAGGAAGCCGAGCAGCATGAGATTGTGCCCCGCGGCGACGAACGGGCTGCCGGTCGCGGCCGGGTAGTACACGTGCGCGCGCTGGGCCGAGAGCAGTTGGCGAGCGCCCTGCAAGGCGGCGCGCATGCCGTCCCACACGCCGCCGTAGGGTCCCGCGAAATGCCGCCCCCAGATGCCCTGGGCGTGAAATGGCGCGAGCGTGTCGCCGCCGGAGAGCCCGAGATAGGCCATGTACAGCCCAAGGCCCAGAGGTAGCAACAGGAGCCACAGGAGGTCCGCGCGCGGGCGGTAGCGGGGCTGAACGACTGCGAGTCGCCGCCGCAGGCCGCCGCTCGCATGCAGAGGCTCGCGGTCGGAGGATCCGGATGATGAGCGCCCACGATCGACGTCGGGCGAGCGATCGGCGCGTGGTCCGTACAGGTAGAGCATCAGCGCGGGCAGCACGAGCACCAATCCGGTGCTGCGCGTGGCGACGGCGAGCATCCCGAGCACCCCCGCCCACGCCCAGCGTCCGCGGCGCGCGCACAGGAACACTCCTATGGACAGCGCGAGGAACAGCGACTCGGAGTAGACGGCCGAGAAATAGAAGGCCATCGGCGCGAGCGCGGTCACGAGCACTGCCAGGCCGGCGATCTCAGTGTTGCCCGCCCGTCCCGATCCCGCCAGCTCCAGGGTGGTCAGGCGGTGCAGACAGTACAGCGCAACGGCGAACGCGGCCAACGAGAACAGCACTCCTGCAGCAACCGCCGGCAGGCCGAGGTCCGACAGCGCGTGTAGTCCGAGCGGGTAGAGCGGAAAGAACGCGTCGCGGGCAGACGTGTAGGAGCCGAGCTCCGGCCGGTAGCCGTAGTGGGCGATCACCAGATACCACGCAGAGTCCCAACGCGCGACGGGCGCCGCCAGGAGATCGCCGAGCCGACCGAACCCCCGCGTCACCCCGGGCGGGTCAAAGGCGCCGCGCGTAGGCCCGAACCCGAGCGTCGCGACTGTGACTATGCCGACGGTCCAGACGAGCAGCCGCGAGATCCACAGAGCGCGCCAGGTCTCTCCCAGGGCCGCCATCCGCGCCGAGTCCGCTCGCAGACGCCGCCACCGCGCCCTCACGCCGACGTGCGCTCGGAAGGGGATGGGCCGTGCGTGTGCAGGCTCATGAAACGGCGCCGTGGGGGTGGGTTCGCCGTAAGGACCGGTTCGCCCCGGCGCGGCCTCCCCGAGGGCGAACTCGGCTGTGTCCGGACTCATCACGTGGGAGCGTAGACGCCCGCAACGATGCGAGTGTCGTTGACGCATGCGATTGCAGCGGGGTGACGGGACCGCGATGCGCGGTACCCTCGGCTGCAGCGAGGGATGTCCAGACAAGCAAGACAACGTCGGCGCAGACACAATCACGCCGGGCCAACTCGAATCCTGCTGGTCGGCGGCGGGGTGCTCGCGACCGTGCTCGTGCTCGGGGCGATCGGAGCCGTCGGCTACGTTTTGCACGTCGCCGGTACGGCGCCCGCGCTGGGGACGCTGCATCCGCTCATCAGCGACGGCTCCTCGCAGGTGTTCGCCGCCGATGGCGAACGCCTGGGGTTCATCCAATCGGAGGACCTGCGCAGCCCGGTCGGCTGGAGCGAAATCCCCACCGATCTGAAGAACGCGACGGTCGCGATCGAGGACCAGCGGTTCTACAAGAACGACGGCGTGGACCTGACCGGCATTTTTCGCTCGGCGGTGAAGGACATCACTCACGGGGCGCCGCTGCAGGGCGGCTCGACGATCACGATGCAGCTGATCCGCAACCTGTACCTGGGGGGCGACCAGCACACGCTCAAACAGAAGATCGTCGAGGCCAAGTTGGCGATCGACTACAACGAACACCACTCAAAGCGCTCGATCCTCACGAGCTATCTCAACAGCGTCCCTTACGGGACCGTCGGAGGGCAGACCGCGCTGGGCGTTCAGGCCGCGGCACGGATCTTCTTCGACAAGCCGGCCTCGCAGCTGAACCTCGAGCAGTCGGCGCTGCTCGCGGGCCTGCCGCAGGCACCCTCGCAGTACAACCCGTTCCGCGACGCAGGCGTGGCGCGGCAGCGGCGCAACGAGGTCCTGGCGAAGATGGCGCAGTTGCATTACATCAGCGCGGCGCAAGCCTCGGCGGCCGAGCACGCGCCGCTGGAGGTCCATCTCGGCACGTTCTACCGCCAACGGCGCGAGGACTTCTTCTTCGAATACGTGCACGAGCAGCTGGTGCACCGTTATGGGCGCAAGACCGTCGAACAGGGCGGGCTGAAGGTGTATACGACGATCGACCTGAACATGCAGCGTCAGGCGCGCGATGCGATCGCACAGGTGCTGAACGAGCCCGAAGACCCCGCCTCGGCGATCGTCACGATTAACCCGCACAACGGCTACATCGAGGCGATGGCCGAGTCACAGAGCTATGAGAAGTCCCAATACAATTTGGCCGCCGACGGACATCGCCAACCGGGATCGACGTTCAAGGCGATCGACCTCGCCGACGCGCTCTCGCGGGGGATCGACCCGAACTCGACGAACTACAACTCCCACACGCTTTCTCCGGGATGGCTGACGGGCTATCCGACCTATGAAGTGAAAACGTTCGGCGGCGAGCAGAACGGGTCGATCAACCTGGTCCAGGCGACGCTCAAATCGGACAACACCGTCTACGCCCAGCTGGCCGCCGATCTGGGCGAGGAAACGATCACGCAGATGGCTTACAAGATGGGCGTCAAAACGCACTTGTCGAGCTTTCCCGCGGAGGCACTGGGCGGGCTCACGCTCGGGGTGACGCCCCTGGAAATGGCCGACGTCTATGCCACTCTCGCCGACGGCGGCTGGCGCAATAAGCCGATCGCGATCACAAAGGTCGTGTTCCCGGGCGGCCATGTCGACCGCACGTGGGGCACGCCGCACCGCACGAAGGTGCTCTCGGAAGGCATCACGAGCGAGGAGACGAACATCCTGCACCAGAACGTCCTCGGAGGCACCGCGACGCGCTCGGCGATCAACTGCACCTCGGCCGCGAAGACGGGCACGACCAGCGATCTGATCGACGCCTGGCTGGACGGTTATACCCCGGACTATTCGACGGCCGTATGGATGGGTTATCCGACCAAACGCGTATCGATGACCGACGTCCACGGCGAGCCCCAGCAGGGTGGGTATCTGCCGGCGGAAATCTGGCACGCCTACATGGCCGCGGTGACCGAAGGCAAGTCCTGCCCCGAATTCCCATCGCCCAAAGAATCGGTCTCCTACCAGCCGTTCTTTGGACGCTTCGCGAGCACCGGGCGCTCCAGCGAAAGCGAATCCTCGAGCGAATCTTCGGAAAAGAAAAGCCTCACCAAGAAGCCGGCCAAACAGCACTCGACGCATACCAAGGCCAACGAAAGCCCCGAAACTGTGATTCCGCGCGCTCACGAACCGCACGAACCCGCGACCGGCGCGCCCGTCGAAAAGCACGCACCCGAACCGGCCCCGACAGGAGGCGCCGAACCGCATCCCGAACCGCACCCATGACCGGGTGCGCTCGCTCCCGTCGGCAACCGGAAACCGCGTCGCGCTGGTAGGTTGGGGTACGGAAAATACTTACAGGGCCGCGCACACTTGGGTGGGGCGAGCCCGGATCGGATGCAGATCAGTGGCAAAGGAAGACAAGGTTGAATTTGAGGGCGAGGTCATCGAGGCGCTCCCGAACGCGATGTTCAGGGTGAAGCTCGACAACGACCACGTCGTGCTCGGGCATGTCGCCGGCAAGATGCGCCGGTTCCGGATCAGGATCCTCCCGGGCGACCGCGTCCGCTGCGAGCTCTCACCCTACGATCTGGACCGCGCCCGCATCGTCTACCGGCACCGCTGAAAGGCGGCCGCTCCGTGGCGATCTCCGCCACCGTGATGCTCGACGTGCTTGCCGATCCAGGACGATCGGTAGCGCGCCTGCAACGTGCGTCGGATCCCATCCACGGCCCGGGCGCCTTGAGCCCGTAGTCGAACATGGAGCGCTCTCTGATCGAATCGATCGCGGCCGAGCTGGACATGGCGGGCCCGGCGCAGAGGCTCGTGCGCGGCATCGGCGACGATGCGGCCGTGGTGCGTTCGGGCGGAGCGCTGTGCGTGACCTCGGTGGACGCGATGGTGGAGGGGGTGCACTTTCGCCTGGACGGTGAGATGGCCGAGCGTCCGGCCGACGTCGGCTGGCGGGCGCTGGCCGGCGCGTTGTCGGACCTCGCGGCGATGGGCGCGCGGGCGGGCGAGGCATACATCGCCCTGGGGGTCTCGCCGCAGGCCGGCGAGAAGCGAGCGCTCGAGCTGATGCGGGGAGCGCTGGAGTTGGCGGCGCGCACCGAGACCACGATCGCGGGCGGGGACGTGGTCGCCGCGCCGGTGCTGAGCGCGTGCGTGACGGTTGTCGGCTGGGCCGACCATGAGCGCGAACTGGTCGGGCGCGACGGTGCGCGGGTGGGCGATCTCGTGGGTGTGACGGGCAGCCTCGGGGGCAGGCCCAAGCGCCCCTTGCCGCGCCTGCTGGAGGGGCGCGCGCTGGCTCGGGCGGGCGTGCACGCGATGATCGACGTCTCCGACGGACTCGCCGCGGATGCCCGCCATCTCGGGCAGGGCGCAGGCGTGAGCCTGCGGATCGAGCTTGAAAGTCTGCCGCTCGGCGAGGGCGTGGCCGGCTGGGAGCAGGGTGCGACGGCCGGCGAAGACTACGAGCTGTGCTTCGTCGCGCCGCCCGGCGCGCGGACCAGCGTGAAGCGCGCTCTACACGAAGCCGGCGGCGCGCGGGTCTCCTGGATCGGCTCGGTCACCTCGCCCGGATCTGCCAACGGTGGGGCTACGCCGGGGGTGTCTTTGCGTGACGAGCAAAACAACGAGGTCGCGCTGGAGGGCTTCGAGCACAGCTGGTAAAGCTGCCGCCTCGCAACGGGAACGCCCCAGCCGCACGCTCCTGTCGGGATAGGACCTCAGCGTCGCAGCGCGGACTCGGTCCCGCCGAGAGATCCTGGGCCGGCGTAAGAGAGGGGACCGCGGATGGTGACCTCCGGATGCTCCTCCGGACCGAGTCCGATCGGATCGGCGGGCGGAGTGAACGCGACCAGGGAGATCGCCACGGCACAGCCAAAGGCGATACTCCAGAGGGTCGCCGCCAGCACCCCGACGTGTCCCCCGGCGAGGAGCAGCATCGCGGTCCACAGCAGGCCGCCGAGGCCGTAGCCGAACTGGTGGGCGTAGAAGGCGACGAGCAGGACGAGCGGGACGAGCGAGACGGCCACAAGCGCCAGGCTCGCGATCGGGCGCGGACGGCGCTCGGGCGAGGCGACTCCCAGCAGCAGGTGCAGCCCGGGCACGATCAGCAAGGCCGCGTAAGGGTTGAACAGCCAGACGACGCACGCGAGGATCAGCAACACAAGCAGCACAGCGATTCCGGCAGCGTCGCCCCCGGAGGTCTCTGGCGTCGGGCGCACCGCCAGATCGAGGCGCCGTACGAGCGCCGGCCAGGCCAGCCAGGCGAACCCGAGCACGGCCGCACACGACAGTACGGCCGTGGCGGCGGCGCCGTCGAAAGACATCGCACCAGCCGCCGGTGGGATCGAGGGAGCGGCCGCGACGCCGCCGAGGGCGCCCAACAGGATCGCAAACAGAGCGCAGGCCAGGAACGGCAGCGCACAGCTCAGCGTCCAGGCGCCCCAGCGCGCAAACGGCTGCCGGCGCCGGCGGGCCCGAGCGAGACCGTCGAGCAGCACGGCCGCGACCGGGATCAGCAGGGTGCCGATCAGCAGGCGCAGCGCCCACGCGGGCACGATCTGATGGGTCAGCACGAGACCCGTCTGCGGCGCGGATCGCACGTCGGGCGCGGTGTCCAGCGCATCGATCGCGGTGAGCGTCCCCCGACCGAGACCTTCCATCCGTTCAGCGCTCGCTGAGGCACGGGCGCCGGGAGGGCGTTCGCCCGAGGTCTGCACGAGCACCGCCGGTAGCCCGGCGGCGGCGAGCACCCCCTGTTCGCCGGGGGCGAAGGCGAACGCGAGGTGAGCGAGCTGGCCGATCGCGCTCGGGGCGCCCGGATGGACCCCGGCTTCGTGTGAGATCGCATCCGCGACCGTACGCTGCAGCTCGTCGGGCGCACTGCCATAGCCGTCTGAGTACGGGACGACGATCGGGGGGCGCAGCGAGGTTGAGGCGAGATCGCCGAGCACGATCGCCGCGTCTGCCGTCCCGGACAAGACGTGCGTGGCAAGGTCGGCCGCCCCAGCATCGCCGCCCGAGCCGCCGCTTGTGGAGACGAGCACGATCGTGCGTTGGGTCTCGCGCGCGGCAAACACGCGCGCGAGCTCGATCAGCGCGGCCGTCCCCGACAGCTGCGCGGCGGAGGAAGGCGTGGCGGCGTCGCGGTGGGCGAGGATCACGATCGGGCTCTCACCGGTGGCGCCCGGCCGCTGCGCGATCACCGTCCGGAGCGTCCGCCGGCCGTCGATCGTCTGTGCCCGCACGCTCCTGGTGTGCACCGAGAACCCTCCTCCCGCGGCGCCGCCCAGTCCTTCGATCGTGTGGGCCAGGCGCCCCGCGAGCCGTTCGTCATCGGCGCCGCCCGGGCGCAGCCGGGGGAATTCGGCGGCCAGGCGCTGCGCTTGCGAGAGTGCGCGGCGACCGTCGAACGCGTCGGGGGCGAGCGTCGAGTGCACGGGCGCCGGTCGCGCGCTGAGCGAGAACGCGGCGATCGCCAGCGCGATCGCGAACGGGGCGAACGCCGCGCGGTATATGCGTGCGTTGAGCATTTCCTGCACAGACAGTAAGGGTTCCGGCGGGCAGGCTCGTCGATCGCGGGGCGCGGCTCATGCGCCCCCGTCAGGTATCGTCCGCGCGTGCTTCAGCCCGTGGCCGTGGGACATAAGACGCTCGCCGACTACACGCACATCTGCGGGCGCGAGCTGATCGAGGAAATCCGCGAGCTGGCCGAGCCGCTGAAGGGCCAGCGGGTCGTGCACATCTCCGCCACGGCCTTCGGTGGGGGCGTCTCGGAGATCCTGTACACGCTCGTGCCGCTGATGCGCGACGTCGGGCTGGAGTGCGAGTGGCAGGTGATTTACGGGCGCGAGGAGTTCTTTAACGCGACCAAGCTGATGCACAACGCGCTACAAGGGGCGCCCCAGGACCTGGACCCCGAGCAGTGGGATACGTGGCGGCGCTACAACGAGATGAACGCGCGCGAGCTCTCAAGCGGCTGGGACGTGTGCCTCGTGCACGACCCACAGCCCGCGGCGCTGCACACCCTCGTCCCGGAGAAGGCCGCCGGTTGGGTGTGGCGCTGTCACATCGACCTCTCCACGCCCAACCCGCAGACGATCGCCCAGCTACTGCCCTACATCTCGACGTATCCCGAGACGCTCTTTCACATGCGCGAGTACGTGCCCGAGGGGATGGGCGGCACGGTCAACGTTGTGCCCCCGGCGATCGACCCGCTGACGCCGAAGAACATGGCGCTCTCGCCCGAGGACGCCTCGTTCGTGTGCGGGCAGTTCGGAATCGACGTCGACCGGCCTCTGATCTGCCAGGTCTCGCGCTTCGATCCGTGGAAGGACCCGCTCGGCGTGATCGACGCCTACCGCGAGGTCAAGCAGACACTGCCCAACGTACAGCTGGCGTTGGTCGGCTCGATGGCCTCGGACGACCCCGAGGGGTGGGACTTCTTCAACGCGACCATCGCGCACGCCGACGGCGACCCCGATATTCACATCCTGAACAACTTCAACAACGTCGGGGCGATCGAGGTCAACGCGTTCCAATCCCACGCCGACGTGGTCGTGCAGAAGTCCACCCGCGAGGGCTTCGGGCTGACGGTCTCGGAGGCGATCTGGAAGGCCAAGCCGTTCATCGGCGGTGACGTCGGCGGGATCCCGCTGCAGGTCGAGGACGGCGTCACCGGCTATCTGGTCTCGAGCGCCGAGCAGTGCGCGGCGCGCGCGCAGGAGATCCTCGCGGACCCCGAACTGGGCAAGTCGCTGGGGCGGCGCGGCAAGGAGCACGTGCGCGCCCACTTCCTCACCCCGCGCTACTTGCGCGACTATCTGAAGATATTCACAGAGCTCGCGAGGTCATGAGCGAGGGGCCGGCACAGCGAGATCCGCTAGTGCTGGTCTCCAACCGCGGGCCGGTGACGTTTCACGCGGGCGGGGAGATCCAGCGCGGGTCTGGCGGACTGGTGACGGCGCTGACGGGACTGGCCTCGCACCGCGACGCGATCTGGATCGCCTCGGCGATGTCCGAGCACGACGCGCAAGCTTCGCGCGCGGCGGGAGGGCGAGCGTTTCCGGTCAGATCGCCCGCGGGAGGGGAATTCAAAGTGCGCCTGGTCGTCTCCGACGAGGAGGCGTATGACCGCTTTTACAACGTGTTCGCGAACCCGATGTTGTGGTTCATCCAGCACTACCTGTGGGATCTGTCGAACGCGCCGGACATCCGTCGCGAGGAGATCGAGGCGTTCGAGTTCGGCTACAACGCCGTCAACGACGATCTCGCGCGGGCGGTCGTGCAAGAGCTCGAGGGCGTCGATGAGCCGGTGGTGATGGTGCACGACTATCACCTCTACACGCTCCCCGACCTCGTGCGCAAAGCCCGCCCGGACGCGTTTTTGCACCACTTCATCCACATCCCCTGGACGCAATCGGACGCCTGGCGCGTGCTGCCTACCAAGATCCGCCAGGAGATCTACGCCGGACTTTTGGCGAACGACATCGTCGGTTTTCACACGCGCTCTTATAGGCGTAACTTTTTGCAGTGCTGTCGCGACCTGATGGACCTGGAGGTCGATTTCGAGCGCGGGATCGTGTGGTATGGCGAGCGCGAAGTGTGGGTGCGCGCCTATCCCTTGCCGATCGACCACGAGGCCACGCGCAAGCTCGCCCAGCGCCCGCGCGTGGCCGAGTTCGAGGCCGAGCTGATGCACCGCCGCCGCGACCATCTGATCCTGCGGGTGGACCGCGCGGACCTCTCCAAGAACGTGCTGCGCGGGTTCTCCGCGTTCGACCTGTTCCTGGAGCAGCACCCGGAGTTCTCAGAGCGGGTGACGTTCATGGCGCAGATGATGCCCTCGCGCACCGACGTGCCGCAGTATGCGGAGTATCTGGAGCGGATCGAGGCGCTGGTGGCGGTCGTCAACCACCGCCATGGGACGCCGGACTGGATGCCGATCCAGTTGAAGCTGCGCGACGATCTGGACGAGGCGATGGCGGCATACAAGCACTACGACGTGCTGCTCGTGAACGCGATGTTCGACGGCATGAACCTGGTCGCCAAGGAGGGGCCGATCGTGAACGAGCGCGAGGGCGTGTCGATCCTCTCGGAGAACACCGGCGCGCACGAGGAGCTCGGCGAGTATGCGCTGTCGGTGAACCCGTTCGACATCCAGGAGCTCGCCGACTCGATCTACGCGGCGCTCGCGATGAGCCCGCAGGAGCGCAGCCGGCGGGCCCGCGGACTGGCGGAGATCGTGACCTCGCGCGATCCGGGCGATTGGATCGACGAGCAGCTCGCGGACATCCGCGCGAAGGGCCGCTGAATCGCGGAACTCACCGCATCGCTCATCCAGCCCCGGCGGACAGCTCGCCGCCATGCGGGGGTGCGACCGTACGACCACAAACGCTGACCGGTGATAGGCCTCACCGCATGCTTATAAAAAGCTGATTTGGGAGGACCTCGCCGCAAGCGGCGAGGTCGGCAGCCGCGCATGCGCGGCTGCCCCGAGCGGTGCATGCACCGCTCGGTAGACGGGGCGCATGCGCCCCGTCTCGGGGCCGCACATGTGCGGCCCCGCCAGTCGGCGCATGCGCCGACTGGAACTATCGCTTCCCGGCATAGTCGCTCAACCCGCTACTCTGTCCGCCGGACATGACCTTGCCCGCTCCCACATACGATCTCGTTCTGCTCCTCGACGCGCGCGTCGAGGAGGGTGTGCGCGCGAAGATCCTGGAGGACACCCGCGCGGCGATCGCGGCGGCCGGCGAGGTCGTCAACGAGGACGACTGGGGCGATCGCGCGCTGGCCTACCCGATCGAGCGTCACGCCGACGCCGAGTATCGTCTGCTGCAGTTCCATGCGGGCTCCCCGCAACTGCTCGGCGATTTGGATCGCACGTTGCGGATCACCGACGGGGTTTTGCGTTTTCGGATCGTCAAGCTCAAGCCCGGTACGCCCGAGGCGCCGGACATGCGCAGCGGAGCCGGTGCCGCGCCACGGCAGGGCGAGCCCGCGCCTTCGGCCCCCCCGCCCCCGGCCGAGACTCCGGTCGAGGTCGCCGTGGGCGAGCCCGAGCCTGCGGCGTAGCCCGAGCGCACGAGGGGTAATACACTCGACATATGGCTTGGGCGCAGGACAGCGAGCAGGGGACGACGAGCCGGACGGACGTGCTGAGGGATTCGCCGCCGATGTTCGAGTCGCGGCTGCTGGACGCCTGCTCGCGCGTGCATCCGCTGGTGCCGGTGATCGTGTTCGCGCCGGGGATCGTGCTGCTGAGCGCCTGGAGCCTGTCGAACGTGAGCCTCCTCACAACGATCGCGCTGGCGATCGGCGGGTATGCGCTGTGGACGCTGTTCGAGTACTGGCTGCACCGGATCGTCTTTCACTTCGAGCCCGAGGACGGGTTCGGGGCGCGCCTGCACTGGATCATTCACGGCGTCCACCACGAGCACCCCAACGACCCGCTGCGGCTGGTGATGCCGCCGGCCGTCAGCATCCCGCTGGGCCTGGCCGTGTTCGGCGTGCTGTATCTCGCCTTCGGCTCTGACTACGCGCCCGGGCTGGGGGCGGGTTTCTTCGCCGGATATCTGGCCTACGACATGCTCCACTACTACGTCCACCACTTCACCCCGCGCTCGCGCCTGGGCAGGATGCTGCGCGAGCGGCACATGCGCCACCACTTCCAGGACGAGACCAAGGGGTTCGGGATCAGCGCGCCCTACTGGGACGAGGTCTTTCGGACCTCCTCGCGCGTGCGCCGCGAGCGGTAGGTAGGGCATCGGCGCTCCCACGTCCCATGCGCGGCGTGCGTGCGTGCGGGATCGGCAGCCAGAACCTCCGGCGCGCGCCCCAAAGGCCGGCGCAGAGGCGTAGAAATCCGCAACGTGCGTGATCGGCGCAGAAAACCCGCCGCTCGCGCCTCTACACTCGCCGATAGCCCACTGGCGAACGTCTGTTCGCTGGAGGGCGGCCTCGGGGCGCCGAACAGAGAGCCCAGAGAGACACGAACACAGATAGAGCGAAAGGAAAAGAACCGTGGCCGCCACCAACATCAACAGGGTCGTAATGACCGGGAACCTGACCGCCGACCCCGAGCTGCGCTCGCTGCCGAGCGGCATGTCCGTGTGCAGTTTGCGCATCGCCTGCAATACCCGCCGCAAGGACGGCGCGAGCGGCGAATGGGTCGACAAGCCCAACTACTTCAACGTGACCGTGTGGGGCGCACAGGGCGAGAACGCCGCCCGCTACCTCTCCAAGGGACGGCCCGTGGCGATCGACGGGCGCCTGGAGTGGCGCGAGTGGGAGGCCCAGGACGGGACGAAACGCCAAGCAACCGATATAATCGCCGACTCGGTGCAGTTCCTGGGTTCGCGCGATGATCCCGCCGGTGGCGGTTCCAGCGCGAGCAACGGAGTCTCACAGGGCAGCGACGTCCCCGTGCACGAAGGGGATTTCCAGCCCGCTGCGCCCGTCGGCGCCGGAGCCGGCGACGACGATATTCCGTTCTGATTCCCCCAAGTACATAGCGAGGCAGAGTTCAAGTGGCAAAGCGCGGTCGCGGCAAGCCGGTGCGCCGGCGAGACAAGAAGGGCGGTCCCGGTAGCGGGCGGCGCAAGCCATGCCAGCACTGCCGCGACAAGATCGAGCAGGTCGACTACAAGGACGTCGGCACGCTCCGCAAGTTCGTCTCCGAGAAGGGCAAGATCCGCTCGCGGCGGATCACCGGAGCGTGCCGGCGCCATCAGAACCAGATCGCTAGAGCCGTCAAGCGCGCGCGCGAGCTGGCGCTGCTGCCGTACGTGAACGAGGGCGGTCGTGACGACAGCCCTCGTCGCGAACGGGGCGACCGCGACCGGGAACGGTAGGAGATATGTCACTCCAAGCCTCTACCGGACCGTCGGTCAAGCTGGCCGATTTGCGATCCCGTCGATCGCAAATCGGTGAGGACGCAGGGAGCGTGGCGTACTACGTACGCGAGCGACTGAGGACGCAGCTCTGCGCCGCGTCGACGGTTCGGTAGACGATGCCCGAAGCGATACTTCTGCAAGACGTCGAGCAGCTCGGCGAGCAGGGCAAGGTGATCGACGTATCGAAGGGGTACCTGCGCAACTTCCTGGTACCGCGCAAGCTCGCCCAACCGGCCACGAGGGGCGCGATCGAAGCGATCAAGCAGCGACAAGAGGCCGCGGAGCGGGCCGCGCGCAACGCGATCGAGAAAGCCCAGGAGAATGTCAACCTGCTCAACCGGACCGTGCTCACGATCCCCCAGCAGGCCGGCGCGGACGGGCGCCTGTTCGGGTCGGTGACCGCACAGGACATCGCCTCCGCGATCCGCGAAGCGCGCGGTCTGAAACTCGACAAACGGGGCGTACACCTGCCCGAGCCGATCAAGAACGTCGGCACGTACATGGTCGTGGTCGACGTCGTCGAGGGCGTGCAGGCGACGATCAAGACGATGGTCGTCGCGAAGAAGTGACCCGGAGCGCGATTCTCTCCTGCCCGTCAGGTTAGGCACCGGAGGGGGTCAGGGGGAGGGCCCGCCGTTCCCTGCCGAGTGATAGTCGTCGCGAAGAGGTAGACCCGGATCCTGGGTCCTCTCCCCCTGCCGAGTGATATTTGTCGCGAAGAAGTAGACAGTCGTCCGCTCCTCCTGCGAACATCTGTTCGTGGAGGGCTCTGAGCGCAATTCGGTCGGTGATAGCGGGGAGCGGCCGCGGCCGGCGGCGCGCGCCGATCTAGACTCGCGCGGGTCCACATCATGAGCGCCGTCGCCACGACAAGCAACGGTGCGGGGAACGGAGCAGCGTCACACCGCCCGGGGGCGGCCGGCGCCGCGATCGCGCCGCCGCACAACCTCGATGCCGAGCAGTCGGTGCTGGGCGCGATTTTGCTGTCCGATCGCGCCCTGTATGCGCTGGTGATCGAAGAGGGGCTGCGCCCGGAGGACTTCTACCGCGAGCGCCACGGCGCGATCTATGCGGCGATGCTCGCGCTGTACAACGAATCTGAGCCGGTGGACGTGCTGACGGTGACCGACCGTTTGCGCCGGATGAGCAAGCTCGAGGAGATCGGCGGCCCCGCCGCCGTGGACGAGCTGACAGGGGTAGTCCCCGCCGCCGGCCACGCCCGCCGCTATGCGCAGATCGTGCGCGAGAACGCCCTGCTGCGGCGGCTGCTGAGCGCGTCGTTTGAGATCCAGGAGAGCGTGCTCGGCCACTCCGCGGCGCCACGCGAGCTGGTCGAGCAGGCCGAGAAGGCGATGCTCGAGGTGGCGCGCGACGATCGCCAGCAGGACTTCAGGGCGATCGAGGAGGTGCTGCACGAGGAGCTCGACAAGCTCCACCGTTTGTCGATCGAAGGGACCTCGCTGACGGGCACGCCGTCCGGGTTCAAGGACCTCGACGAGATCACCGGCGGGTTTCAGCCGGGGAACCTGATCATCATCGCCGCGCGCCCGGCGATGGGCAAGTCGGCGCTGGTGTGCAACATCGCGGAGAACGCCGCGGTCGAGCACGGCAAGCCGGTGGCGCTGTTCAGCCTGGAGATGGCCGAGGCCGAGCTGGCCCAGCGATTCGTCGCCTCGCAGGCGCGCATCAAGGGTGAGGAGCTGCGCAAGGGACGTGTCGCCGAGCAGCGCTGGCCGAAGATCCTCAAGGCCTCCCAGCGCCTGGCGGCGGCGCCGCTGTGGGTGGACGACTCAAGCGACGTGGGCCTGCTGGAGATCCGCGCGAAGGCACGCCGTCTGCACTCACAGTGCGAGAACGGGCTGGGGTTGATCATCATCGACTACCTACAGCTGATGCGCACCGACAGCCGTTATGACTCGCGCGTGACCGCCGTGGGCGAGCTGAGCCGTGGGCTGAAGATCCTCGCGCGCGAGCTGGGCGTTCCGGTGATCGCGCTCTCCCAGCTCTCGCGCGCGGTCGAGCAGCGCACGCCGAAGGTCCCCCAGCTCTCCGATCTGCGCGAGTCCGGGAACCTCGAGCAGGACTCCGATCTAGTGATGTTCATTTACCGCGACGAGTACTACGACGAGGACTCAGAGCGTCCGGGTGAGGCCGATCTGATCATCGCCAAGCATCGCAACGGGGCGGTCGGCAAAGTCACGCTGACCTTCCAAAAGGAGTACCCGAAGTTCCTCAGTTATGCCGGCGGAGAGCGGTTCGGCCAGGCATGATCCACGAGAGCTGCCCATTTGACGCCTGTGACGGCAGCGGGTTTGTGATCGACGAGGCAACGAACACCGCCAGCGACTGCCGTTGCCGCGCGGGACGGATCGCGATGGCGCGCACCCGCAACCTCGCGGGCCGGATACCGCGCCGCTACCAGGACGTCTCCTTCGATCGCCCTCCGGTCAGCGACATCGCCCGTACGGCGCCCGAGCAGATTCGTGTCATCCGCCGGTACGTCCAGACGATCGACGCGAACATCGACGCGGGCAAGGGCCTGTGGCTGGTGGGAGACGTGGGGACCGGCAAGACGACGCTGGCGATGCTCGTCTCCCGAGCCGTCCTGCAAGCCGGCAGATCGGTCGCGATCTACTCGTTGCCGCGCCTGCTGAACCTGATCCGCGAGGCGATCGACTCCGACGACGGCAAGCTCGACCTGCTCGACCGGCTGGCGGCGGTCGACCTGCTGCACATCGACGATCTCGGCGCCGAGCATCAGACCGACTGGGTGCTCGAGCAGCTCTATTCGATCGTCAACGCCCGCTACGAGGCGCGCCGGGCGATCCTCGCCACGACCAATCTCACGCCCGAGAAGCTCGCCGAGCAGATCGGTCCACGGACGGTGTCGCGTCTGGAGGAGATCTGCGGAGACCCGCTGGCGTTCTTCGGCGAGGACAAACGCCGTCGCGAGTTCGAGGTCATTGCGCGCACCGCCTGAGGGCGCCGACGGGGACCCCCCTACACTTCTACGGCCATGCCCGGAATCGTGATAGTCGGAGCCCAGTGGGGCGACGAGGGAAAGGGAAAGATCACCGACCTGCTCGCCGAGCAGGCCGACGCGGTCGTGCGCTTCCAGGGCGGCAACAACGCCGGGCACACGATCGTGCGCGAGGGCGTGGAGTGGAAGCTACACCTGATCCCCTCGGGGATCCTGTATCCGGGCAAGCGCTGCGTGATCGGCAACGGCGTGGTGATCGACCCGAAGGTGCTGATCGAGGAGCTCGACGCGTTGCGCGCGCGGCGAGTGGACGTGAGCGGGCTGCGGATCTCCGCGAACGCGCACCTGATCATGCCCTACCACCTGTTGCTCGACTCCGCCGGCGAGGCCAAGCTCGGCAGCCTGCAGATCGGCACCACCCGCCGCGGCATCGGACCGTGCTACGCCGACAAGGCCGCGCGGCTGGGCATCCGCGTGCAGGACCTGCTCGACGAGAAGATCCTCAAGAAGAAGATCGTCGCCGCGATGGAGCCCAAGCGCCTCTCGCTGCGACCCTTCGAAAAGGATCCGGCGCTCGACCTGCACGCGATGACCGAGCAATACCTGATCTACGGACACCGCCTGGAGCAGCACATCGCGGACACCGCGAAACTGATGTGGGACCTGCTCGATGCCGGCGAGAAGATCATCTTCGAGGGTGCCCAAGGCGCGATGCTCGACATCGACCACGGCACCTATCCGTTCGTGACCTCCTCCAACCCGCTCTCCGGCGCCGCCTGCGTGGGTACGGGCGTGGGGCCGAAGAACATCGACGAGATCTGGGGTATCTCCAAGGCCTACACCACACGCGTCGGCGCCGGGCCGTTTCCGAGCGAGCTGCACGACGACACCGGCGAGCAGATCCGCAAGCGCGGCGGCGAGTTCGGGACGACCACGGGGCGCCCGCGGCGCACCGGCTGGCTGGATCTGGTCGCGCTGCGCTATGCGGCGCGGCTGAACACGATGACCGCACTGGCCATCACCAAGCTCGACGTCCTCTCGGGTTTTGACCGTATCCAGGTCTGCACCAGCTACCGGGGAGCGGAGGGAGCCGAGTTCGACGACTTCCCCTACCACCAGTCGGTACTGCACCACACGAGCGCCGAACTGACCGAGCTGCCCGGCTGGAGTGAGGATCTGGGCGAGTGCCGCACCCTCTCCGACCTGCCCGACGCCGCGCGTGACTATCTGCGGTTCATCGCCGAGCACGTCGGGGCGCCGGTCACGCTCGTGGGTGTCGGACCCGGACGCGAGCAGACGATCTGGACAGACGCCGGCCAGGCGACGCTGATTGCCGATCAAAGATCGGCCAGCAACGGCAGCTCACCCGACTGAGAACGTCAAGGTCATGCCACCAGGGCGGCCGATCGGTTGCTCAAGGCCAAGCTCGGAGTGCGGTGCCTCCGTGCCGGCGTATGTCAGGTGCGAGGGGCGACGAGCTCGATCCAGTCGAGCGAACGGCCGCACAGGCGCCGCGCCTTTGCCGGCGCCACGGTGAGCAGTTGGGTTGAAGGCCGACTCAGGGGCTGGAGTGAGATCGCTGCCAGACTCGTCTGCTGATTGTCCCCGCTGCCAGGCGTCAGATCGGCGTGGGGAAAGCTCAGCGTGAACACGTGCACGCCGGGGGTCAGATACACGTCGGCCACGGGTGCGTACTCGCCGATGCTCAACAGTTCGTCCTTGACCCTGCCGAGGAAATGGCCGTCGACACTCACTTCAAACCCGCGTGAAAAGCTGCCACCGAGCCATAGTTTGTAGGTCTGGTTGCCATACACGTTGATCTGCGCGAGCGCCGTACCGGGCGTGTTCGGCCACAGCGTACGCGACGCGGAATCGTGCAGCCACGGTGCCGGCCAGCGCGTCTGATCCCCGCGCGCGAGGATCGGCTGCGGGCGCTGATAGGCGACCAGGTCGGCGTGCTCGCGCGCGGCCCTCGCGCCGAGGCGTTCGATCTGCGCGCACGAAGGGATCGCAGCCGGGTTGGCAGAGCACAGCGGCGCTTCAACGCCCGGGCGGTTCTGGGCGACGCCGCAGTAGGGCAGCTTGTTCGATTCCCCATACGGGATGTGGCTGAGCAGCTCAGACGCCGGTCTTGCCGGCCGCTGCCACAGTTCGTAATAACGCCCCCGCCAGGCGAGGCTGTACAGCGAGGGGGGACGGCTCTGCGCGGGTGAGCGCTCGAGCACGATCGAGCGATACGGTTCGAGCGTAGCGGGCGCGAACGAGTCCAGATCCGCCCAGGCGCTCTTGGTCAAGATCGCGCCGCCCCGCAAGGGCAGGGTCACCGAGCGGTACTCCGCCGGCTCCACCGGAGCGCCGTCACGCAGGAAATGGCGGTCCGCATAGACTTCGTAGTCGTCGATCAGCGTCGGGCCCTTCCCCGCGAGCAGGCCACCGATGTGCTGCAACTCCGCCAGCCGCGTGCGTGGCGCCAGCAACACGTCGTGATAGGCGAGCGCGTTCGACCACAGGACTCCGCCTCCGAGCGCCAACAGCACGAGCACGCCCACGGGTCGGCGCCATGACAGCAGCAGAGCGCCGCCGGCAAGAGCGGCGGTGAGCAGAGCCGGCGATGAGATCGCAAGCGCCTTGCCCAGTACCCATGGGGTGCTGTTGACCGCGTAGAGCACCACGCAGCCGGACAGCGCCGACCCCACGTAGGCGACGATCCCGAACTGCCTGCGGCGCACCGTCAGCCAGATCGCAACGCCAGCCATCAGCACTACGAGGCCGACCAGCAACGCGCTCGACAGCGTCGGCGCCCGCAGACGAAAGTCTCCAGCCGGCCAGATACCCGCAAGCTGCCAGCCGCTCAACGGTTGGATCAGATTGCCGAGGTTTTCGCTCGTGGACTGCCCGCTGTAGAGGTTGCCGTCTCCTCGGAGAAAGCTCGACAGGACGACCCACATCGGCAGCGCGAGCACGGCCGTCATCGCGGCCAGCAGACCGATGTCCCTGGCCGCCGGCCCAAGCTGCGCTGCGCGCGCCCGCCAGACCCATACGACGACCACCACGAGCAGCGTGGGCAGCACCCAGGCGGCCGCGCCGGCGCCGAGCGTGACGATCAGGCCGGCCGCCGCGACGGCAAGCGGCAACAGTCCGCGCGGACTCTCCGGTCGTTTCACCAGCACCCGCGCGACCAGCGCGGCGCCGAGCACGAGCAGGAACGCCGCCGTGAGCTCCTTGATCCCGCCCCACAGGCCGTAGCCGTAGAGCAGCGCCGGCTGGGCTCCCACGAAGGCCACCAGCGCGCGCAGGGGCGTAGACACGACGAACGGCTCCGCGAGCGCGTACACGCAGAGAGCGAGAGCCGCGCCGCAACAGGCCAGGTAGGGCTGAAATATCCACGCCGAGTCGACGCCGGTCAAGCCGTGACCGATACCCAGCAGCATGAACCCCCCAAGCGGATAGGAGTTCGTGACGTAAGACCCCACGAGCAGCGAATACGTCGACGGCGGCAGGTCGGCCATCGAGCGTCCGTGCGACATCACGTGATCGGTAATCCCAAGCCACGTCGCCGTATCGTCCAGACGCACATAGCCGGCGAACGTCGCGCTGCCCGATAGCAGCACCGGGGCTCCATACACGAGCAGCGCGCCAAGCGCGGCCAGGGCCGGCCACTTGGCGATCCTCCGGTGCTCAGACCACGCGAGCGCCAGGCCCGCGGCCGTTCCCACGCCCACGACCGGGATGGCCGCCGGCGCGATCGTGCTCCACGTGGTCACCAGTGCAGCGAGAACGAGTGCAGCGGCCAGACCGAGCGGGACCAACAGCACCCCCACTCGGCCTGCGGCGAGCCGCTCCACCAGCGTGCCCCAGCCCACACCGACGGCCGCCAGTACGAGCGGAAGCAGAACCCACGAGACGATCAGCGACAAGGGGGCGCCACCATACACAGTGCCACGGTCACCGCGGCTCCCTCACAGGTTCAATCGCCGACGACCGCCGGAATCAAAGCACGGCCGCAGACCGGCCGTGCACGTAGGCGGACACGCCGCAGCGCCGACGGCCCGGAGGCACGGTGACGCTACGCCTCAGTGCGGCACGACGGCAGCCGAGGACCTGCAACCGGGGGCCGGATACCGCGCCATGAGATCGCAGACCTCGCCCTTTACGCGTTCGAGCAACTCCTCGTCGTCGGAGCGCACTGCCTCGCCGACCTCGTCCAGCCAGCGGGCGATCTCCTCCATGTGCTCGCCCCGCAGCCCCCGCGTGGTGGCGGCGGGCGTGCCGATGCGTACGCCCGAAGGGTCGAAGGGCTTACGCGGATCGAACGGGATCGCATTCGCGTTCGTCACGATCCCAGCTGCAGCCAGCGCCGTCGAGGCTTCCTTGCCGGTCAGCCCCTTGGAGGTCATGTCGATCAGGATCAGGTGATTGTCCGTTCCCCCCGACACGAGCGTAAAGCCACGCTCGGTCAGGGCCCGCGCGAGCGCCTTTGCGTTTGCGACCACCTGATGGGCGTACTCGCCGAAGGCCGGCGTCATCGCTTCGCCCAGCGCGGCCGCGATCGCGGCCGTCTGATGTTGGTGGGGTCCACCCTGCAACCCGGGGAACACCGCGCGATCGATCGCCTTGGCGTGCTGCTCGCGGCACATCAGGATCGCGCCCCGCGGCCCGCGCAAAGTCTTGTGGGTGGTCGTCATGATCACGTCCGCATGCTCCGCCGGCGAAGGGTGGGCGCCGCCCGCGATCAGCCCCGCGATGTGCGACACGTCGGCGACCATCAGCGCGTCGATCTCCTTCGCGATCGCCGCAAAGCCCGCGAAGTCGATCGTGCGCGGCACTGCGGTGCCCCCGCAGAACAGAAGCTTCGGACGGTGCTCGAGCGCCAGGCGGTGCACCTCCTCCATTTCCACGCGACCCGTCTCGCGGCTCACCCCGTAGTGAACCGCGTTAAACCATTTGCCCGTAACCGACACGGGCCATCCATGTGTGAGGTGTCCCCCGGCCGGCAGGTCGAGCCCCATGACGGTGTCCCCCGGGTTCAGGAAGGCCAGGTAGATCGCCAGGTTCGCCGGTGAGCCCGAGTAGGGCTGGACATTTGCGTGCTCCACACCGAACAGCTCCCGCGCGCGCGCCTGCGCCAGCAACTCGACCTCGTCAACGATCTCGTTGCCCTCGTAGTAGCGCTTGCCCGGATACCCCTCGCTGTACTTGTTCGCGAGCACGCTCCCGTTGGCTTCGAGCACAGCCGCCGAGGTGTAGTTCTCGGAGGGGATCAGAAACAGCGACTCGAAGGCCTGTTTTTCGTCCTCGCGGACGAGCAGCGCGGCGAGCTGCGGGTCTGACTCCTCGAGCAACGGAAACATAGGCCCAGTCTACAGCAGGCCCCTGCGGCGTCAGGGGTGCGCCGAGGCCAACGAATCGCGACGATCGTGTGCGCCTTCGATGGTCTCCGGCGCCCGCTCCGGTCTGGGAATCCGGCCCAGCTCAAGCCGCGAACGGCGCCGAGCGCGCCTGCTCCACCTCGCCGGTCGGCCCCCTCGGCCCAAGCCCGTCGTCTGGCCCGAGATCCAGACGCTCGCGGATGACCCGCACCGCCTCGGGGTTACTGTCGATCAGCACGTAGCGCCGATCCAACTTGGCCGCCACCGCCCCGACCGTGCCGCTGCCGGCAAAGAAATCCAGGCACCAGTCTCCCGGACGGGTCGACGCCTGGATCATCCTGCGCAGGATCCCTTCCGGCTTCTGCGTCGGGTACCCCGTCTTCTCCCGGCCGCTGGTCGGAACGATCGTGTGCCACCACACATCCGTCGGCAGCTTCCCCTTCGCCGCCTTCTCCGCAGTCACGAGTCCCGGCGCCATGTACGGCTCACGATCGACGGCCTCGCCGTCGTAGTAATACCCCGTCGGGTCCTTGACATAGACAAGGATCGTGTCGTGCTTTGCGGGCCAGCGCCGCTTGGTTCGCGCGCCGTAGTCATACGCCCAGATGATCTCGTTCAGAAAGCACTCACGGCCAAAGATCTCGTCAAGCAACAGCTTGCAATAGTGCGCCTCGCGGTGATCGATGTGGAAGTAAAAGGTCCCACTCACCGCCAACAGCCTGCGAGCTTCGCGCAGACGGGGTTCGAGAAACGCGAGGTAGTCGTCGAACTCGTCCACGTAAGACGACTCGGCGAGCAGGCGCGTCTTGTAGCGACGGCCGCCGAACCCCTTACGATCGCCGCCCTCGTCGGGCACGGTCCGCAACGTCTTGCGCCTCTGTGCCTTGCCGGTGTTAAACGGCGGGTCGATATAGATCAGCTGGAAGGCCTCGTCGGGCAAACCCGGCAGCACCTCGAGGTTGTCCCCCAGGATCACCTCCCCCTCGCCGCGCATGTCCGCAATCTACGGGAGCGCTCGGCGGGGGCTGGGCAGGTGGGGAAATGGCTGAGCAAGGGTGCGACAGGACGCGAGCCTCGGCTCGTGCGCCGTGGACATGGGCGACATCGATTGTTCGCGGCTGAGCCCGGTCTCCCTTCGATCGAGGTGCTGCCAGCCTGTCTCAGTCGCCGATAAACGACCGCGCCAGCTCGATCAGCAGATCGGCCTGCGCGAGGAACTCGCGGGCACCGACCCGGTCCTCATAGACCTTTTCGACTCGCGCATCTGTCACGTCTGCGCGATGTTAGTCAGGTCACCAACAAGCTGTATTACAGGAGCTTCGAGGATGCGGCGGGCGAAGCTCGACCGCTCGGCGAGCAGATTCTGGAACTCGTCGGTGGTCAGGATGCTCAGGTCGATCGTGCGTCCCGCGGACTTTCCGATCGGCCGCACACTGCGGTGCAACTCGCGCAGGTCCGCATCACCGATGACAAGGACATCGATGTCGCTGTCGGGCCGGCGGGTCCCACCTGCCCATGAGCCATAGATCGTGGCGACCACGACGTCGGAGCGTTCAAGCGCCGTGCGTAGTTGCTCCTCGACGCCCACCGAACGGCGTAGCAGGCTTGCAAGCGGCTCATGGAGTGGGTCGTCGGTCGCCGCTTGGAAGCTGTGAGGACGCACCGCCGCGTTGCGGCGGACGATGCCTGCGGCCTCCGCTCGTCCAAGCTCGCGATGGACCGAGGACGCCGGTGCATCGAGCGCCTGCACCAGCTCCTGCAGCGTCCAGCCGCGCTCGGGCTGCAGGAGCAGCAGCGCGAGCATACGAATCTGCATCTCGGAGCGGAAGAGCGGCAGGATCGCCGGAGCTGACGTTCGCATTACGGGGAAGTATATCCCAACAAAGCGAACGGAGGCAAACCGTCACCACCCGGGGTTCGATTAGCGCACATCGCCTATCCGAAAGCAAGCTACTTTCGGAACACTGCACTAGTAGTGCTCCGTTAGGTTGGTGGTGGGTGTAGGTGGTGGTTGGGCGGCAGCTCTCTGTGGCAGGTGGGGCATGTGCCTTGCCAGCAGGCCAGGAGCGCTTGTAGCTCCCGGACGATCCCGAAGAGGGTCAGGCTGCCGCCCTGGCTGGAGGGCGCCGGGTTCGCTCCAGGGTGAGGAACGCGTGCGCGATGGAAACAAGGGTGACGTGGTGGTGCCAGCCGCGGAAGGTGCGTCCCTCGAAGTGGTCGAGGCCGAGCGCGTCCTTGAGCTCGCGGTAGTCTTGCTCGATCCGCCAGCGCAGCTTCGCCAGTTTCACTAGCGTCTTTAGTGGCGTGTCGGGCGGGAGGTTGGAGAGCCAGTACTTGGCCGGCTCGTCCTTGCCCGTTGGCCACTCGACCAGCAGCCAGCACACCGGGATTTCCTCGCCGTTGCGGTTGGCGTTGTTGCGCAGGTGAATGTTCGCGGGGCGCACTTTCAGTGCCAAAAACCTCGAGGTCATGCTGCCGCGTGTGCCCTCCCGCCAGGTGACTGTCTGAGCGGCCTGTTTGCCGGCAGCGAGGGCTAGCTCCTTCAGCGAAGACGGGTCTTGGCGGTAGCGCGGCTTGGGCGGCCTGCCGGTCCCTTTCCACTCCGGCCGCTCGGGCTGGACATCCTCATCATAAGCAGAGATGCCACCCTTGACGTCCAGCACATACTGCAGCCCGCGCTCCTGAAGACCCAAACGGAACTCGGTGACATCGCCGTACGCGCCGTCGCCGAGGATCACCGGCGGCAGAAGCCCCCACGAGCGAAGCTCATCGATCATCTCGAGCGCCTGCCGCCATTTCTCGACATGGTGCGCATCCTGTGGCAGCCTGGCTTTCTCACGCCGCTCGAGGTTGAACTCGCTGTCCTCGTCCCACTCCTGCGGGATGAACAGCCGCCAGTCAACAGGGCACGACGCCCGCTCTGACGCGGCGTTGATCGACACCCCGAGCTGGCAGTTGCCGACCTTTCCCAGCGCGCCGGAATACTGGCGCGCGACCCCGACCGACATCTTCCCGAACTTCGGGAACCCGGTGTCATCAACGATCCACGCCTCGGGCTCGATCTCGGCGCACACCCGCTGCGCCAGCGCCTCGCGTACAGGCTGCCAATCCCACGGCGACTGATTCACAAACTGCTGCAAACACTGCTCGTCCCCGTCAGGCAACCTGGCGGACATCGGCTCGATCGACTTGCGCTTGCCATCCAGCATCAGCCCACGCAGATACACCTCACCCCAACGCCGCTGGTCCTTCCGGCGCATCGAGTCGAACATCTCCCCGGCAAACTCCCCCAGCCGCCCCCGCACACGCGCAAGCTCACCCAGCGAAAGACCAGCCACAGCCTCCATCTTGACCTCCCCAATCGACACCAGCATCGACAAGGTAATTCAAGACCCCAACCCAAACACCTTCAACCTAACGGAGCACTACTAGGGACTCGCGGAACGCACGCCGCGGGTCAAGGTCGCCAGAGCGCACGAGATCGAGCGTATCGGACCAGCAGTGCCAACATGGCGCCCGTACCCGCCTCGAAGCCTGTGTCCGGCCGCACAGACTCCCCCGACTCAAACAGCATCGGCGGGCGGGAAAGGCTGTGGATTCGCCACCGGCCCGGCCTCGTGTTGTTGTCGAGTGTCATCGCACGTTGATGGTGGCGTTGATGGACCCGCTCCCGCCGTTCAGGTCGAGTGCCAGGTTCCAGTGACCGGCGTTCGGGATCACCACGCGGACCGGGGACTGCACCGCCCAGCCGCCGTACTCGTAGAAGTTGACGCCTCGCTTGTAGAGCGAATAATTGGTGTCATCGAGGAGGCGAACGGCGGCCTGGTTGTCGAGGCCGACCTCCACCACCGCGCCTGGGCTCTGCTGGCCCAGATCGAAATACAGGTGCTCGGGCATGGCTGGTACTCCTTGTAGTCGGTATTTACTTGAGCTTTGGGGCCTGTCGTGGCGATCCAGCGCCCAAGTACCACCTTGGGCTGCCACTTTCCGGCACCGCGTACACGACTATCAGTCGGAGAAGGCGGAAAAACGCCCCGCCGAGAGGAGGTGGTAAGGCTCCACTCGACGGGGCAAGCTCATGCAACCCGACGGCGCGTAGTTGTATAGCAACGGGCCGACGACCAGTCTCCCGGGCCCCAGGAATGGCGTCGCTACTGTTGCTGCCGTGTCCCGGTTGCCGTCCCTGCCCGAGTCATTTCGACGAGCGGACCTTAAGGCGGTCGGACTCGTCGGCTGGTGGACATGGGGTCAGCTGCGTGCCGATGATCCGGCCCACGTGCCGCGCGGCCCGGCCGTGTACGTCGTGTATCGAGCAGATGGGGGCGATCCAGAGTTTCTGACCAGGAATCCAGGCGGACACTTCAAGGGTCAGGATCCGACGGTCCCGGTCGATGTACTGCAAGCGAAGTGGGTGCCGGGTGCCGAAGTCGTCTATATCGGCAAGGCGGACAACGCTGGTCGGCGACTGAAGCAGTTCGCGCGGTTTGGAGCTGGTGAGCCGGTTGGCCACTGGGGTGGCCGTTACATCTGGCAGCTCGCCGATTCAGGCGAGCTGCTTGTGGGATGGCATGCGATCTCCTGGGAGGAGACGGCGCGGGACTACGAGAAGCGTCTGCTCGCTCGCTTCACCGAGCTGCATCGGTGCGCCTGCCCATTCGCCAACCTCACCGGGTGACCCCAGCACTACGAGCGCAATACGACCCTCGGGTTACGACGAGGGCCTGGACTACTCGCTGTTGTCGATGCCTTCGTCTTCCGCGGCGGCGGAACCGGGGGCCGGCCCGGCGGGTCGCGCCACTACCTCGGGAGCCGTGAGGCCGGCGGCCTTGAGCAGCTGGGCGAGTCGACCGATCTCGCTTGACGCGGGCGTGGTCGTTAGCTCGGCGAGCATGGTTGCCCACATCTCTTCGAGGGGGAGAAAGCCAACCGAGCACCCGCTGAGATTGCTGGCGATCGTCGGGTCTTCCTCCCAGGCTCCAGTGTCGCCCTGCAAACGCGTGACGGCGATGCGGTAAGAAAAGTCGCGATCGCCGGTGAGCTCGAAGATCTTCTCCCGGAACGCCTCGCTCCACTTTGGGATCCACAGCTCGCGGAAGTGCCGCCAGGTCTCCCGCTTGGGGTTCTTCTTTTCACCTCGTAGCTCGGCGAGCTTTGCGGTCGCGTCGAATCCGCCTTGCCAAGCCTTGCAGCTTACGACCATCACGCGATCGAGACCGGATCTCCTCGGGTGATAGCCAACGACATCCACGTCGGAGCGCACGGAGTCCTGCGACCCGACGTACTCCGGATGATCAGAGCGCGGGCGAAACGCGACGTTGTGGGTCGTGAAGTACCCCTTGAACTTCAGGTAGTCATCGACGACCTGCTCGAGAACGTCCTCCTTCATGCACCGAGCCTCCCGTACACAAGAGGAGAGCACGACCACGCGTGTGGCATCAGCAAGTCACCAGTGCGGACGGAGTACCTCTGGTCGCGGCGTCGCAGACTTGCCGTAGCCAGGCGGCGGGTGGGATCGCTCCGCTGAGGAAGTGGACCTGTGTGAAGAGGAACGCTTGGGGGTGAGGTGGGTTCTCGAACTCGTAGTCGTCCTCGTCGGGCTGGCCGGCGAGGTGCCGGAAGAGGGCGTGTATCTCGCCGTTGGTCAGCCAGCGTTCGCGCTGTTCAGCGCCGGTGTGGAGGTAGGCGAGGCGCCTGCGAATGACGAGCGTCCAGATGTCGTCCTCGTCCTTCGACAGCTCGATGTGCAGCGCAGCCGGGTAACTGATCGTCTCACCGTCGGCGAGTTGCGCGCTGCTGGTCTCCCACGTCTCCAGTGCGCCGTAGATCGCCTGCGCCCACTCGTGTGCGTCCTCATCGGCGTGCGTGCCCCACGGCAGCAGAGCGCTCGCGGGCGAAGCGGTGTGCTGCTCGATGTCGGGATAGAGCGCATCCGATTGCTGTAGGCGCTCGGCGTGCTCGTAGCCACGATCGTGCGCGTCGTCGAATGCACATAGCCAGAGTAGGCCGCGTGACTTGTCGTGCCAGCGAACGCCGCGGCCTTTGCCGAAGTGGTAGGTGAACGTGTCTGGCCTTTGGGCGGCGGCGAAGGGCTCAGTCCCGGAGGCGCGCTGGTCCTGCTGTTCGAGGAACTTGATGATCGCGCCGCGGGCTGTGGTGAGCACCGAAGCGTCCTCTCGCCAGCAGCGGCTGGTCAGCCATCGTTCGAGCACGCCGGGAAGATACGAGGACGTGCGGTCGTGAGCGTGTTGCCGCCTCGCTATGCGGCGCGCTGCTTGGCGCGCTCGCGCAGACGCTGCTTGGCCGCTCCGGGCTTGGGCGCGTGGCTTCCGTTCGCGAGCGCCCGCTCGATCGCGCCGGTGAGCCTGGCGACGGTATCGCCGACATCCTCGGGTGTGGTGTGCGCGAGTTCGCGGGCCTCTCCCAGCACGCTCTCGTAGCCGAGTGAGCGGATCTGCAGATAGGCGGCAAGGGCGTCCTCGACGATCGCGCCCTCGGTGCGATCCTCGAAGGCCGCCACGAGCCGCAGCAGGCGCTGGGCGTCTTCGGTCATGCGGATGCTCTTGGTGGTGCGCTCAGGCATGCTGGTCCCGATCGATTGCTTGCTTACATTATTACATGCTTGGCCTGATGCAGCAAGCCCGGCTCAAGGTCGGGAGGCAGATGTCCAACAACGCCGACGGCGGCCACCCCAGCCGGAGCGTTGGCCCTGCCGAACTGCCTGCCTTTCGGTGGCCGAGAGCCTCCGGGCGCCCCTTACGCCGCGTCGTTTGGTACCCACGAGTGGTACCCACAAACCTTTGCGCCTCGAACCATCTCGTCCGAATCGCCCCAAAACCCGCCGATTAGCAGGCGATTCCGAAAATGGGCCGTCCGGGAATCGAACCCGGAACCTTGGGCTTAAGAGGCCCCTGCTCTGCCGGTTGAGCTAACGGCCCGTGAGCGCGTCGGCGAAACGGCGGCCGACTCGGCGCTGATTCTACCCAAGCCGCCCCGGCGTACGCCCTCTCAGAAGACGATCGTGCGTCGCCCGTCGACGATCACGCGGTCGTCGAGGTGCAGCGCGACCGCCCGCGCGAGCACGAGACGCTCGATGTCGCGGCCGACGCGCTCGAGGTCCTCGGCGCTTTGCCGGTGGTCGACGCGGACGACATCCTGGTCGATGATCGGGCCGTCGTCCAGTTGCTCGGTGACGTAGTGGGCGGTGGCACCGATCAGCTTGACCCCCCGCTCGCGGGCTCGCCGATAAGGGTTGGCGCCGGCGAACGCCGGAAGGAAGGAGTGATGGATGTTGATCGCCGGCGCCCTCAAGCGTTCGAGGAAGTCGCCGCTGAGGATTTGCATGTAGCGCGCGAGCACAACCAGATCGGTGTCGCCGGCCAGCAGGTCGAGCATCGCCGCTTCGGACCGGGGCTTGTCGTTTGCATGCACCGGGACGTGGTGGTAAGGGACCCCCGCCGCCTCGCTCTCGCGGCGCAGATCCTCATGATTGGAGACCACGGCGACGACATCGCCGTCCAGATCGCCGCGCCGCCAGCGCCAGAGCAGATCGACCAGGCAATGATCGTGGCGGGAGACGAAGATCGCGATCCGCCGGCGCTGCCCCCAGTAGCGAACCTCCCAGTCCATGCCGAGCCTGTCGGCCACCTCGGCTGCGAACAGGACCTCGAACCGCCGCCTGAGATCGGCCACCCGGGCGGACCCTCCGAGCTCGTCCAGAACGAACTCGGTACGCATGAAGAAGCGACCGCCCGTCGGGTCGGTCGAGTATTGGTGCGAGGAGACGATGTTGGCGCCCTGCTCGAGCAGGAAGCCCGAGACGGCCGCCACGATCCCCGGCTGGTCCGCGCAGCCGATCAGTAGGCGCGCCGTATAGCGCTGAGGCCCGACGTCCACGGCCCCGCCCCCCACCTCGGGGCCTACTTTTTCGTTGTCGTTGTGGAGCCGCCGCTGGTCGCGGGGACCGTGGTGGTGGCGGCGCCGGTGGTACCGGTCGCACCGGTTGCGCCTTCACTGCCGTTCGGGTGCGCCTTGATCGCGGCGAGTTGTGTCTTCAACTGCTTGCGCTGCGCCGAGGGCGCCAGCGCGACCGCCTTGGCCGAGGCGAGATCGCCGATGCGGGTGTTGTTGGCTTTGTATGCGTACTGCGCTAATGCCGCGTACAGCGAAGCCTGGTATTGCGGCGGACTTTCTGACTTGGCGGGGATGACGATCTGCAGCACCTTGACTGCTTCGGCGGGCTCGTTGAGGCCTTCTTCGCCGAACACCCTCTCCATCTGCAGCGCCAGCTGGGCGTTGGGCTTGGGCGGTTTGAGCGCGATGTAGCGGTTCCACGATTGGGCGGTCTGCGCGAACAGTTCCCGGCCCTTGGCCGTCAGTCGTTGGTTGACGAAATAAGCTTCGCCGCCGGCTTCGTGCAATTGGTTGAGCGTCAGCTGTTCCCACGCATAGACGTTGCTCGGCTGCTTTGCGGCGAGCTTCTTGTACTTGTTGATCTGTGCCGAGAAGCTCGCACTGTTGGAGCCTTCGTTGCCACTCAGAGAGTTCAGGAGCCCGCCGCCACCGACCCCGGCGCCGACACCGAAGAACACCAGGCCGGCTCCGATCAGCAGCGCAAGACCGCCGTAGATCACCCGGACCGTACGGCGACGGCCACGGCCGCGCAGGTCGAACAGCATCAGCTCAGCTCGCTGTTGGTGTGGTCGATGATCTGTTGCACGCTTGGCTCCGTCCTCTGTTCTGTGGGGGCGCCACCGTCCGGCGGCGGCTGCCCTGGACCCGGCGCCTGCCGTTCGCGCGCGAGCTCGCGGCGTTCGACAAACGACGCGAGCAGGATACTCGCCTCGTAGAGCAGATACAGCGGGATCGTCTCGAGCAGCAGCGTGATCGCGTCTCCGGGCAGGAACGCGGCGATGGCCGCGCAGGCCACGATCGCGTAGCGGCGGTTGTGACGCAGCTGCTGCGGGGTGACGATGCCGGCGCGTGTCGCCGCGAGGATCGCAACCGGCACCTGGAACACGAGACCCATCGCGAGCAGAATGGTGGCGGCGAACTTGTAATAGGGGCCGGCCTGCACGAGCACGTTGAACTCGCTGCTGTTGAAGTTCTGGAAGAAGCGCACGGCGGCCGGCAGTACGACGAAGTAGCCAAACAGCACTCCGATCGCGAACAGGCACGGGATCGCCGCAAGCAGGGGCAGCGCGATGCGTCTCTCACTGGGACTGAACGCAGGCAGCACGAACCCGTAGAGCTGAAACAGGACGATCGGCAGCGAGAACACGAGCGCGAACAGCAGCGTGACCCCGAGCGTGGTCGTGAACGGCTCCCCGATGCCGAGTGTCACCGGCTTGTTGCCCTGCGGGACGCGCGGGATCTTGGCGACGTCTGCCTGCAGGCGGGGTATCTCCGCGGCGAGCGCCGCGCGGGTCGTGGGCGGGAGCTTGCTTGCGGGATCGGCGAGCGTCGCGGCGATCCTCTGCACGTCGCGCGCCACCGTGAGCACCCCCTGCTGGGCCAGCGCGGTCTGTCCGAGTGGGCCGTTGCCCTGCTTGACCTGTTTCTGGGTCTGATGTTCGAGCGGGCGGTTGATGATTTCCAGCAGCGCATGGTTCTGCCACAAACAGACACCGAACGCGACGGCGATCGCCACGGCGCTGACGATCAGGCGCGTGCGCAACTCTTCGAGATGATCGACGAGGCTGAGCTTGTCTTCGTGGCCGATCGTGCGGATCGCGGTGGCCATGTCCTCATGAACGTAGCACCGGACCTTTTGGCTCACACCGGCACGTCGCGATGCACACTGGCGAGGCGAGGCCGATCCGGCGCCGGGGCGTATCCCCGCGAGACCCACACCCTCTGTTTGGGATAGACGCTAAAGGGAAGGGGCGTAGGAGTCGATTACTTCAGGGCAAGCCCATGTCAGACACGAGCCCCCACATTCGTCACCGCGTACAGATGCCCGACGGCAAGCACGTCGAGGTCACCTACCGCGACCACCGGCACACGCCGCAGTCGGCATATGCACCCGAGGCGCCATACGAGGCCGACCCCGTCGAAGCGCTCGACCCGATGTTCTCGCCCGACCCGGCCTGTCCGCCCCAGGAGCTGCACGTCTGTTTCAACTGCGCAGGCGAGCTCGTCTACCCGCTCGATTGGATCGAGGAGGGCACCAGGCACTGGCGCATCGTGATGCGTTGCCCGGAGTGCGAGGCGCGGCGTGAGGGCGTGTTCGAGCAGAGCTTGGTGGAGCGGCTCGACGATGAGCTGGACCGTGGAGCGGGCGCGCTGCTGAGCGACCTAAAGCGCCTGACGCACACGAACATGACCGACGAGGTCGAGTTCTTTGTGCGCGCGCTACACGCAGACCTGATTACCCCCAACGACTTCTGACGTCGCCCTACCTATAACGCTCGACCACGGCGTCGGCCACGAGGTCTAGTAGCGCGGAGTCGCTGCCGTCGGGCAGACGCCGGGGCAGTCCCGACTTCGCCTCCGCCACCAGCGCCAGCGCCCGTTCACGGGCCTCGTCGAGGGCGCCTGTCGCGGCGATGCGCTCGCACAGCCGCTCGGCTTGCGCGGGCCCGCTCAGGGAGGAGAGGTCGAACCGGGCCAGCTCGCGGTCACGTTCGCGGGCGAGGATGAACGGGAGGGTGACGGTGCCGTCGAGTAGGTCTGTGCCCCGCGCCTTGCCGGTTCGCTCGACCGGGCCGGATACGTCGAGCACGTCGTCGAGGAGCTGGAACGCCAGTCCGATCCTGCGTGCGAACGCCCCGAGTTCATCCGCAAGCCGTGGCGAACCGCCTGCCGCCACCAATGCACCCAGGCGACAGGCGGCCTCGAACAGGGCCGCGGTCTTTAGTTCGCAGCGGCGCAGATATCGCACGACCGCGACGTGCATCGCGTAGGCGTCCTCGCGCTGCAACAGCTCACCTTCGGCCAGCGCCGAACTGGCGTCAGACAGTGCGCGTAGCTGAGTCTCGTCTTGGTTGCGCGCGAGCTCGGCGAACGCCCGTGAGAACAGCAGGTCGCCGGTGGCGATCGCGAGATTGCGACCGGCGGCGGCGGCAACCGACGGGCGCCCCCGCCGCAGTTGGGCGCCGTCGATCACGTCGTCGTGCACGAGCGTCGCGGAGTGCACCAGCTCCACAGCCACCGCCGCCCGCACGAGCCGATCCTCTGCCTCGGCCGCGTCTCCAGGGCCCCCGGCCGACTCGGCGGCAAGCACGACCAGCAGGGGACGCAAACGCTTGCCTCCCGCGAGTACCGTGCCGCTTGCGTGAGACGCGAGCGGGTCGCCGGCGTGGGAGGTCACGCGCTCGAGATGGCGCTCGATGCGCAGCATCCGTTCGCGCAGAGCGCTGCCGCCGCGACGCATGATCACCTCGACCGCGTCGACGTCGGCCGTGTTCATACCGGTGGCGCCGTCGGCTGCGGCCGTGCCCCCCATCGGGTTCATCATGAACCCTCGTCGATGACGGTGCCGGCGTGAATCGCGATGATCCCGCCGGCGAGCAGAACGTAGGAGATCTCCGCGAGGCCCGCGCGCGCCATCTCGGCTGCGAGCTGTGACGGTCCCGGCCAGCGTTTGACGGAGTTGGGCAGATAGGTATAGGCGTCGGTGACCTCCTCCGAGCGCTCGACCCCCCGCAACCGTGCCGTGAACCGTGTGAACGAGCCGACGATCCGTCCGAGTAGCGGCACGATGCGATCGAACCACAGCGCAAAGAACAGTGACAGCGGGCGCCTAGTCGGCGTGGTCATCTCCAGCACGACGACCCGTCCCCCGGGTCGCACGACGCGGATCATCTCTGCGAGCCCGCGTGCGCGGTCGGGAAAATTGCGCAGCCCGAACCCGTTGGTGGCGGCATCGAACGCGCCGTCTGGGTATGGGAGTTCGAGGCCATCCCCCCACTCGAAGCGCAACTCGCTCTCGATCCCCACCACGTCAACGGCCCCCGACTTCGCCCGCGCACGAGCGAGCATGCCTTCGGAGAAATCGCTGCCCACCACCTCTCCGCCGGGCGCCACGCGGCGCGCCAGCTCCAGTGCCAGATCGCCGGTTCCGGTCGCCACGTCGAGCACGCGTGCGCCCGGGCCGATGCGGGCTTGGTCGACCGCCCGAGCGCGCCAGCGATGGTGCAGGCCGGCGGTCATCGCGCCGTTCAGTGCGTCATAGACCCAGGCGATCCCGTCGAACATGCTCCGCACCTGGGCCGCCTCCAGCTCTCCGGCGTCGGCGCCTCGCTGAGTCACGGTCGGGCCTACTTCAGCTGCGACAAGAATTCGACGGCCGCCTTGAACTTCTGCGGCGGCAGATTCTTGAACGAGGGCATCGGTGCGGTCGGGTTCACAAGCGTGCGCGCGATCCCCTGGCGTGGCAGGCGCGAGGCGATGTGGGTGAGCTGAGGGCCGGGACCGTCGTTGCCGTTGTCGCCGATCTTGTGACACGCCAGGCAACCCGATTGGGCGACCACCAGCTTGCCGGCTTCGTATTCGGCGAGCGTCTTGCCGCCCGCCTGCTGAACGGCCTTGGGCGTGGGCATTTCGATCACCGTCGGCGACCCGGCGTTGGCGCCCGAGTACGTTAGGAACGCCATCGCGCCGATCACGAAGATACCCGTCAGGGTCGCGATCGGACGGCGCTCGGGGCGGCGCTCGGGGCGGCGATCGTAGAAGGGCAGCAGGAACAGCAAGATCATGCCGATCGTCGGCACGCCGATCGTCGCCAGCGGTACGAGGCTCGGTGGCTTGATCACGCGCAGGACCTCGAACAGGAAAAAGAAGTACCACTCGGGCCGGGGCACGTATGTGGTGGTGGTGGGGTTGGCCTTGGAGCCGAGCTCGGCACCGAGCACGAGCGACATCGTGATGATGACCGCCATCACCACGCACGCCATCGCGGCGTCCTTGGCGACCGCATAGGGGAAGAACGGCTTGCCCTGGGACTTCAGGATCGCGTACTCGCGGAGGTACTCCTCCTTCTCCTGACGGTTCACGCGTCGGCCTCGCGCAACTCGGGATTCTGCTCGGCTTTCAGCCACGGCGGCGCGGTCGTGCCGAGCTTGGCCACGAGGTACAGGTGCGCACCGATCAGCGCGGCGATCAGCCCGGGCACGAGCAGCATGTGGATGGCGTAGAACCTCGACAGCGTGGTCGCCCCGAATTCAGGCCCTCCGCGCAGGAAGTCGCTCAAATATGGCCCGAGCAGCGGGCCCGTGCCGTTGATGTTCACGCCCACGATCGTCGCCCAGTACGCGCGCTGGTCGAACGGCAGCAGGTAGCCGGTGAACGACATCACCATCGTCAGGATCAGCAGCACCACGCCGATCACCCAGTTGAGCTCACGCGGGTACTTGTAGGCGCCGAAGAAGAACGTGCGGCCCATGTGCAGGAACACGAGGATCACCATCACGCTCGAACCCCACTTGTGCATCCCGCGCACGAACTGGCCGAGGAAGACTTCGTTGGTCACGTGCCGGATCGATTCGTACGCTCCGCCGGAGGGATCGGGGCGGTAGTACATCGCCAGGAACACCCCGGTCACGGCCTGGGAGAGGAACGCGAACATCGTGGCCGAGCCGAGCGTGTAGAACCAGTTGGTGCCCTTGGGCACCTTGCGGAACATCAGCCAGCGTGCGCCCCCGCTCAGCGAGGTGCGCTCGTCGACCCAATCGACGACGGTCGTGCCCGCCTCGGCGGCGTGTTCGTGCGGCTTGGTCTTCTTCCCATTGCCCTCGCCCGGGCGCGGCGGCGGTGCCTGCAGGGAGGAGGGGATGGGGGGGGCCTTGGGGAGCTTGGGCACGGTCGAGTCGTCCTACAGTTTCTGCGCGCCGGGGCGCGACGGATAGGCGTACTGGCCGATGCCGTCCAGCGGCTCGCCGGGATCGCGCGGAGAGAAGCGCTGCAGCTCGCTGTTGACCGAAAAGCGCGGGCCGAGTTCGACTTCGCGGTTGCCGTTCACGCGGGTGTAGAAGCGGTCGAGCGGTCGCACGGGGGGCCCACCGACACGGCGTCCCAGCAGGTCGTAGACCCCGCCGTGGCACGGGCAGATGAAGCGCTCGGCGGCGTCGACCCAGCGCACCGGGCAACCGAGGTGCGCGCAGCGGCTGGAGATGGCGATGTACTGCGAGTCCTTGTCGTACGGATCCGTATCGATCTTGGCGTTGAACCGGCGTACGTACGCGGTCGTCTTGCCGGCCTCGCCTATCGAAGGGTTGAGCGTGAGCACGACCGGCACGTAGTTGTTGGGGTTGAACAGGTCCTCCGAGCCGACGCTTTCCCAGCGATGGGGAGAGCTTTTGAACATCGGTCCGACCGCGAAACCGAGTGCCGGCAGCAGAAAGGAGGCCGCGGCGATCGCGCCCGCGCCCTGCCCGCCGACGACCATGAAGCGCCTACGGGTGACCGTCTCACCCTCGAACGCGCCGGGGAATTCGCGGTCGAGCGTGTATTTGGACTTGTGCTTGTCGTGCTGGGCGGACACCGAGCCCGAACAATATCGAGGCGTGATTCAGGGCGACGCCGGGACGCCCTCGGCGCTTGTGCGCATCGCCTCGATCGCCTCGGGGACGCGGGCGAACGTCAGGCGCTTGGCGTGGACATGAGCGTCGCTCGATCCCCAGCCGACGGCCCGCGCACCGGCCTCCCACACCGCCCGTGCGAGCTCGGGCTCCTCGGCGGCTTGGGCGAGCGCGCTGAGCGTGATCGTGTCGGCGAGCTCGGCCACGGCCTCGGTATCGCCGAGCGCGACCAAGCGGGCCAGGCCGAGCGCGTACAGGCGATCGCCGGCGAGCAGGCCGAGGTCGGCCTCCGCCGGAACGACCACGCGGCCGGCGCCGTAGTGCAGGAGATAGCCCTCGTAGATCGTCTCTACCAACAGCTCATACTCGTCCCGATCGCGCTGCGCTCGCGGGCCGGCGGCGGCCGTCTGGGCGGGGCCCGCCGGATCACTCAGCGAGTACTCGGGAGCACCCCCGGCGACGAGCGTGGCCATCAGGCCCCCCTGCTCGCGCAGCAGCGCGACCAGTCGCACCAACGCACTCGCTTGGCCACCGTTGGCGTTCATTCTGCGTCTCCCGAGTCGCCCGGCGCCCCCAGAGCGGCGAACGCGGCCGCTGCGGCCTCGATCGTACGCTCGATCTGCTCGGGGGTGTGCGCAAGCGAGGGAAACCACGCCTCGAACTGTGACGGCGGTGGGTAGACGCCGCGCGCGAGCAGCTCTCTGCACCACTGTCCATAGCCGTCGTGATCGCACGCGCGAGCGTCCGTGAAGTTGGCAACGGCCGGGCCTTCGCCGGCGGGAACCGGGGCGGTGAAGAAAACGGTGAGCAACCCCGGAACGCTGACGACCTGGACCGGATACCCACCCGCTACCGCACTCGCGGCGGCCTCGCGCAGGCCGGCCGCCAAGCTCTCGGTGATCGAGGCCAAGCGCACGTAGGCGGACTCGTCCAGCAGCTCCAGCGTCCGCAGCCCGGCCGCGACCGCGAGCGGGTTGCCGGATAGCGTGCCGGCCTGGTAGACCTCACCGGCCGGGGCGAGCATGCTCATCAGCGCCGCCCCGCCGCCAACGGCCGCGGCGGGCAGGCCGCCCCCGAGCACCTTGCCCATGATCGTCAGGTCAGCGGTGACGCCCGTCAGCTCCTGGGCGCCGCCGCGGGCGACGCGAAAGCCGGAGATGACCTCGTCCAGCACGAGTAGCGCGCCGGTTGCCGTGGCGCGCTCGCGCAGCAGCTCCAGGAACCCCGCCCGCGGTGGGACGAGACCCATGTTTGCGGGCAGCGGCTCGGCGAGGATCGCCGCCAGCTCGTGAGCCTCGGTCGCGGCGATCAGCGCATCGCGATCGTTCCAGGGCACGAGCACCGTCTGGGCGGCCGTGCCCGCGGGCACCCCGGGGCTGGAGGGCAGCGATTGGGTGGCCAGGCCCGAGCCGGCCTGGGCGAGCAGCCCGTCGACGTGACCGTGGTAGGCGCCCTCGAACTTGAGCACCTTCTCGCGAGCAGTGGCCGCGCGAGCGAGACGGATCGCGGTCATCGACGCCTCGGTGCCGGAAGAGGTCATGCGCACCATCTCCACGCCTTCCATCCGCCGCGTCACCTCGGCCGCGAGCTCGACCTCGCCTGCTGTCGGAGCGCCGAAGCTGGTGCCCCTCGCGGCGGCCTGCGACACCGCCGCGAGCACTTCCGGGTGCGCGTGCCCGTGGATCAAAGGACCCCATGAGCAGACATAGTCGACGTAGCGGTTAGAGTCGACATCGACCACTTCGGCGCCCTCGCCGCGGGCGATGAACACGGGGTCACGGCCGATCGCTCCCATCGCGCGCACCGGCGAGTTGACCCCGCCGGGCATCACCTCCAGGGCGCGGCGGTAGAGCGCGGCCGAGCGGGTGTCGGTCAGCGCCGTCATCGAACCAACTAGCCGGCGGTGTGCTGGCGCTCCCACTCCTTGAACTCGTCGGTGAAGTAGAGCAGCCGGATCTTCTTGAACTCGGTCGAGCTGTAGAGCGTCGCGCGCTCTGAGATCCCGGTCTGCTGCGCGATCGCGTCGAGCACTGCGTCGCACTCCTCCTTGGAACGACCGTGGGCCATCGTGAACACCGAGTACGGCCAGTCGGCGTAGGTGGGCCGCTGGTAACAGTGGGAGACGCCACGCACGGCCGCCATGCGCCGGCCGATGTCGAGGATCTGCTCGTCCGGCACCTGCCACACGCCCATGCCGTTCGCGGAGAACCCGGCGCGGCGGTGATACAGGATCGCCGCGACCCGGCGCAGCAGGCCGCGCTCCTGCATGCCGGCGAGGTGGTCGAGCAGACGTTCCTGAGAGATCCCCAGCTCGACGGCCGCGGCCGCGTACGGTTCGCCCGTCACGGGCATGTCGCCCTGCAGGGCACGGATGACCGCGATGTCGAACTCGTCGTAAGGCTGGGGATCGAGCTCGACCGGCTCTTTGACCTCAGCAGCCTTGGCGAGGGCGTCGGTGTCGCCCTCCATTTCGAGATCCATGCGGATCTTGAACAGCTTCAGCGTCGGCAACTGGCGGACCGACTCGGCGCCGGCCTCGCGCGCGAGCACCTCAAGCGTCCCCTCCAAGCCGAGCTTCGAGTCGGGCTCGGTCGCGATCGTGAACCAGAGGTTGAATTCGTGGTTGCGCAGATAGTTGTGCGAGACCCCCGGGTGGGCGTTGATGATCTGCGCGGCGCGGTGGGGATGCTCGGGATCGACCTTGGCGGCGACCAACATCGAGGAGTAGCCGAGCGCGCGCGTGTCGAAGATCGGTGTGACCTGACGGATGATGCGCTTGTCGAGCAGGTGTCCTACGCGGGCCATCACCTCGTCCTCGGTGACGCCGGCCTGCTCGGCCACGTGTGCGTACGGGCGAGGAGCGATCGGGAACGAGCCCTGCATCAGGTTCAGCAGTCGCCGATCGACGTCCTCGAGCGGGATCGCCGCGCCGTCCTTGCGCGAGCGCAGCTTGGGCGTGGCCGCGTCGGCGGCGAGGATGCCGTCGGGGGTGCTCATGTGCGTCTCCTGACTCCACCACGCCCACATGAGGACGTAGAGCAAGCTGGGCAAGGACGCAGGGAACGTGGCGTACTACGTACGCGAGTGACTGAGGACGCCGATCCAGCGCAGCTATACGTGCTCATGAGAGCCAGTGTGCCGCGTCTAGGGCGTGATAGGTGATGATCGTGTCGGCGCCCGCGCGCGCCAGCGAGGTGAGGATCTCGAGCACCGCCTCGCGCTCGTCGAGCGCCCCGGCGGCGGCGGCGGCGCGGACCATCGCATACTCGCCGCTGACGTTATAGGCGGCCACCGGCAAGCCGGTCTCGCGCTTGACGGCCGCGATCAGATCGCCATAGGCGAGCGCGGGCTTGACCATCAGCATGTCCGCGCCCTCGCCGACGTCCAGCACGGCCTCGCGCAGTGCCTGCGCACCGTTGGCGGGGTCGAGCTGGTAGGAGCGCCGATCGCCAAACGCGGGCGCCGACCCGGCCGCGTCGCGGAACGGGCCGTAGAACGAGGATGCGAACTTGGCGGAATACGCCAGGATCGGCGTGTCGGTGAACCCATCGGCGTCGAGGTCCGCCCGCAGAGCGCCCACGCGCCCGTCCATCATGTCCGACGGGGCGATCATGTCGGCGCCGGCGCGCGCGTGGCTTATCGCCGTGCGGGCGAGTAGCTCCAGCGTTGCGTCATTGTCGATCGTGCCGTCCTCGCGGGCAATGCCGCAGTGGCCGTGGTCGGTGTACTCGCACATACACACGTCGGTGATCACAAGCGGGCCGTCGGGAAGCGCCTGCTTGAGTGCGCGCACCGTCAGCTGAACGATGCCCTCGTCGTCGTAGGCGCCCGAGCCCTCCTCGTCCTTGTGTGAGGGAACGCCGAACACGATCACCGCGCCGAGGCCGAGCGCGGTGGCCTCGCGGGCGCGCTCAACCGCATCGGAGATCGACAGCCGCGCGAGCGCGGGGAGCTCCAGGGCGCCCTCGGGGGCGGGGGGAGCGCCGTCCTGGGCGACGAACAGCGGCAGCACCAGTTGCTCGGCCCGCAGACCGGTCTCACGCACGAGGCCGCGCAGACCGGCATTCGCGCGCAGTCTGCGCATGCGCGTATTGGGATAGGCCATCGCCTCCGAGGATACTCGCCCCCACCGGAGTCGATGGTCGGCGAGCGCTCGGCACCTGTGTCACCGGGCACGCAGTGAACCGACCCGTGGCGCAGGCGATCACTCCAGCCGCCGCAACCCCAAGCGCGCGAGCACGCCGAACAGGGCGGTCAGCCCAAGCAAATGCACTACCGAGATTCCCAGTCCGGGCGAGGCCCCGTTGACAGCCGCGTCGAGCGCCTGTAGCGCGGCCTTGAACGGGAACACAAAGGAGATCGCCGCGATCGCGTCGTACAGCCCGTGCGCAACAGCGCCGGAGGGAACCAGCGCGAGGAAGGCCAGCGGCAGCGACAGTCCGAACGCGAGCAGCGAGGCGGCGCGCACCTCTCGGGCAAGCGCGCCGATCGCGACGCCCAGCGCGCCGAAGGCGAGGGCGCCGAACGCGAGCGCGATCGGCCATTGCCAGACGCGTCCCCAGTCGATGCTCACGAACGCGCCGATCCCCGCGAGCATCGCCAGGCCCAGCACCAGCGCGCAGGCCGCGGCCAGCAGCCCCTTCTCCGCGAGCAGCCCCTCGCGCGAGGCCAGCCCGCGCGCCAAGCGAGCGAGCGTGTGCTCTTCGCGCTCGAGTGCCACGCCACCGGCGGCCAGCAGCACGCACACGAACATCAGCGAGATGCTCACCGCGACGACGACCGCGAACGTGTTCAGCGGCGTGCGTCTTCCCTGGACGAGCGTGCTCTTGACCTGGATCGGCTGACCGATCGTGGAGAGCACGTTCTTTGAGAGCCCCAGGTTCTGGTCGGCGAATTCGGCGAACCTGTTTATCCGCTCCAGCTGAGTCCTGTCAGAGCCCGGTGGTTGACGCGCGATGATCGCGCGCAGCCGCGATGGGATCTGACCGAGGCCGATCATGTTCGACGGCGCGCCGAGCACGCCCAGGTTCCCGCCGGTGAGCAATACCCCGATCGCTTGTGCCGCCGCACGCTGGATCTGTTCGGAGAAGCCCACGTTCGCCTGCGCCAGGGCGGAGTTCAATTGGGATTGCACGAGGGACTGCTCCAGGGCGTTGCCGTTGTAGAGCACTTCGATGCTGCCCTGCGTGACGCCGGATGAGATCCGTGCGGCGATGTCACGCGGGATCACCACTGCCGCGAGCACCTTGCCGGACTTGATGGCGGCTACGGCCTGTGCCCGCGAGGCGGCGTGTACGGGTTGGACCTGGCTGAAGAGTTGGTCGGCGTAGTGGCTCACGTCGACCCGTTCGCTGCCCACCTGGATCGTCTGCCCCGGCGGCGTTTCGTCGACGATCGCCACCTTGGGCTTGCCGGGGGAGCGCGATATGGCCAGCCCGATGAGCAATGAGATCGCGATCGGGTACACCACCAGCACGCCCATCAGCAGTCGCGAGCGCCCGAGGATCAACAGGTCCTTTTTCAGCAACCAGCGCATATGTCAGTGCCCGCGTGCTTTCAGGAACGCCACGAACGCACTCTCGAAATCCCCGTCGTGCCCGCCCCCGTTTGCGGCGACCAGTTCGGCGGGGGCGCCGTCGAACAGCAGCTCGCCGTCGGCCAGAACGATGGCGCGGGTGGCGTAGCGGCGCACCTCGCCGAGATGGTGGGTGGAGAACAGCACCGCCGTGCCGGCGCGAGCGAGGCCGCCGACGAACTCCCACACGCGTTCGCGCTGGCCGGGGTCGAGCGCGGAGGTGGGCTCGTCCAGGGCGAGCGCCGGCGGGTCGCCGATCAGCCCGAGTGCGACGTTTACGCGCTGGCGGTTGCCCCCCGACAGCCGTTCGACGCGCTCGTCCGCGCGCTCGCTCAAGCCGGTCTGCGTGAGCATCCGCGCCACCGCCGCGGCGGGGTCGGCGACCCTTTCCAGCCGCGCGAACAGCTTCAGGTTCTCGGCGACCGACAGCTTTGAGTAGAGGGCCGTCTGCTGGGGCGCCCAGCCGATCGCCGAGCCCGAGCCTGGCCCGCTGACCGTTCCGGAGCTTGCACGCTGCACACCCGCAAGGATCGACAGCAGCGTCGTCTTGCCGGCGCCGTTGGGACCGACGATCGCGACGAGCTCCCCGGCAGCGACATCGAACGAAACGTCGCGTAGGGCGGCCCGCTCGCCGTAGCGCTTGGCCAGCCCCCTGACCTCGATGACGCTCATAGGAGCTTGTCCGGTGAGCGCTCCCAGGACTCGAATTCGATGTGGCGAGAGAGGTAGACGACCGTCTCACGCAGGATCGCTAGGAGCGGCAGTGCGACGAGCGCGCCGACGATCCCGTAGAGCTGCAGTCCGAGCAGCAGCGCGAAGATCACGAGCAGCGGGTTGATGCGCAGCGTGTGCCCGAATATCTGCGGCGCCACGATGTGGCCCTCGAGCTGTTGCAAGGCGACGAACAGCAGCGCGACCCACAGCGCGACGATCGGGTCGGTGAACAGCGCCACGAGCACCGCCGGGATCGCTCCGAGGATCGGGCCGACGTAGGGGACGAGCTCCATCACGCCGTAGAACACGCCGAACGCGAGCGCGTATTTTCGCCCGTCAGGGAATATTCCGATCAGACCGAACACGTACAGCGAAACCCCTGCCGAGGCGCCCATCAGCACGCTGAACAGCAGCTGACCTCCCACGTAGCGCGACACCGCGTGCTGGACGAGGATCGGGTAGTCGTCGGTGTGCGTGCCGTCGCCGTCGGGCATCACCCGCCGCACGAGCTCGCCGATGCGCTCGCCGTAGATGAGCATGTAGACGCTGAGCACGAACACGAGTACGAGATCGAACGCCGCGCTCGCCGCTTCGGTCAGCAGCCCGCCGCCGAAGGAGGCGATTTTGCTGGCGCTCTTGGCGATTTTGTCCTGAATGCTCTGCAGCGCGGTCTTGCCCTGTTTGACCAGATGCAAGTGGATGCCCTGCTTTTCGAATTCGGTCTGCACGGTCGCGATCTGTTTGTTGGCTTCGTTGACGATGTGTGGCAGGTTGTCGGTAAACGTGCGCACCTGGTTGGCGATCGGGTTGGCCAGCAGGAATCCGATTCCGACGAGCGTGAGGAAGAATGCGAGGTATACGACCAGCACTGCCAGCCCCCGGGGTATCCGGGGGCGTTGCACGAACGCGACCATGGGATTGAGAATCAGCGCTATGACAGCGGCGACGACGAATATCAGCAGCACTTTCCCGGCCGCTTTCGCGAGCGCCCACAGCGCGAGCAGCGCGAGCGGCAGCAGCACGAGCTGGACCCACCTCGGTACCACGGTGCGCTGCACGACTAAGCCCCTCCCGCGATCATCGCCGCAGTATGGCTGAGGCACAGGCCAGCATCCTGTTCGTCGGCGATCTCGTCGGCAGCGTCGGCCGGCGTACGCTGCTGGAGTGTTTGCCGATTCTGCGCGAGCGCTATGCCCCGACGTTCGTGGTCGTCAACGGCGAGAACGTGGCCGGCGGTCTGGGGATCACTCCGAAGGCCGCCCGAGCGCTGTTTGCGGGCGGGGTGGACGCGATCACGCTGGGCAACCACACCTATCACCGCCGCGAGATCTACCCGTATCTCGACTCCGAGCCGAGGATCTTGCGACCGGCGAACTTCCTGCGGATCCAGCCCGGCCACGGCACCTGTGTGCTGGAGCGCGACGGCGTGCGTCTGGGTGTGGTGAACCTCAGCGGCAACCTGTATTTGCGTGCAGGCCGCTCGGCCTTCACGGAGATCGAGGCGGCACTCGGGGAACTGGGGGACGACGTCGATCACATCCTCATCGACATGCACGCCGAGGCGACGTCGGAGAAGGTCGCGCTGGGCTGGATGTTGGACGGACGCGTGACCGCTGTGGTGGGTACGCACACGCACATCCCGACCGCCGACGGGCGCGTGCTGCCGGGCGGTACCGCGTACATCACCGACGTGGGCATGACCGGAGCCCGCGGTGGTGTGATCGGGGTCAAGCGCGAGCAGGCGATCGAGTCGCTCGTGACGCAGATGCCGGTTCGCTTCGAGACCTCCGAAGAGGACCCGTGGCTGATGGGCGTGCTCATTCGCTGCTCGGCCACCACGCCGCGCTCGGCAGCCGCAATCGAGCAGGTCCTGATGGCGCGTCCGGCGCCGGCTCCCCGGTCGGTGCCGCCCAGCCCGGGCTAGCGGGCGTGTAGAGGTTCGCTCCCTCGGGCGGCAGCGGGCGACGGGGGCTTTCGGGGCGGGCTCCCAGCAGCGCGATCATCACGAGCGGGAAGAACCATGGGATGTACAGGTAGAACCAGTGTTCGACCCCGAGCTGCACCGCGATCAGGATCGCCGCACAGGCCGCCGCCAGGCCGACGACACCGGGACGGCGGGGCAGTACGGCGAGCGCCAGGGCGAGGACTATCGCGGCCACCTGCACCGCCGTTTGCAGACCGTGCAGCCCGTTGTAGAGCCCCCAGACCGAGAACGGCGAGCCGCGGTTGGCCTGGTATTCGAGTGTCCGCTCATAGATCGTGCGCAGCGAGTCGTGGGTGAGCGCGGGGATCGAGACGATGGCCGCGGTCGCTGCGAAAGCCAGGACAAAGGCCGTCAAGGCTCGCGCCCGCCATAGCGCGCGGTGGCGGGCGTTTGATATCTGCTCCCCCGAGCCATCCTCGGCGACCCCGTTCGAAGATGCAGACGTGTCGGCTGTCGCGGTTGGCGCCGTGGGATGCGGTCGGTCCGATGCGCTGAACAGCCCGTGGGTCGCGAGCACCGGCGCGAGCGCGAGCGGCGCGAACTTGGTCAGCCCGGCCAGTGCCGCGAAAACGCCGCGCGCCGGCGGCGAGTTCGCGAGGAGCAGAGCGGCGAGGACGAACACGGCCACGAGGGTGTCGTTTGAGTTGGACTCAAGCGCAAACAGGGTGAACGGGTAGGCCACCCACGCGTAGGCCAGCGCGACGCCGAGCGTGGGGCCGCGGATGCGCAGCCCGAGCAGGAAGATCAGTCCGAGCGCGAGCAGGTCGAAGAAGACCGCGGCGGCGTGCGCGGCCGGCAGGTCGTCCCAGGTCCCACTCCAGCCGAACGCCTGCTCGAACGGAATGTATGACTCGTAGCCGACCGGCCCGTAGGTGTCGCCGTGTTCGTTGTCCGTAGGCCAGTGGCCGTAGAGCGCCTTGCCATGGACGATCTTGTCCGCCCCGATCACCCCCGCGTAGCCGACGTCGATCACGTTGGCGTCGGTCACGTTCAGGGCGATGCGAAACCCGAGCAAAAACACGACCCCGAGGGCCAGCCATGCGGTCGGAACCAGCAGTCGCAGCGGCCGCGGCTCCCGCCGTCGGGCACCCGGGCGCGGGCGGCGCAGCAGCCACAGCATGCGTGCGAGCAGATACACCAGTGGCGGATAGGCGAGCGGCACGGACGCGTAGATGTGGGCGTGGTTGAAGAACGCGAGCGAGATCGACCATGACAGCAGCACGAGCAGGTCGAAATGCAGCAGGGAGAACGGTCGGCGAGGGTCGATGAACGGGAGCAGGAACAGCAGGCACAGGGGCAGCCAGATGTACAGCGCGTTTACGTGCCGCCCGAACGCCCCCGGGTAGCCGCGCGCCATCGACCAGGCGACCTGGAACCCGGTCCACTGTTCGAGCACCCGTCCGGACGCGTCGTCGATGATCACCTGCCCGATCTCTTTGGCGCCTTTCTTCGAGAAGAAGCTCACCTGCCAGCGCGCCGGACCCTTCAGATAGGCGCCGCCGTAGGAGCCGGGATATTTGGCCCGCACGGCCTTCATCTTCGGCAGGGCTTCGGCAATGACCAGAACCCGGTTTGCCGACAGCTTGCGCCCGGCCGGCGGGGTGCTGGAGGCGGGCACGGGGACGGGCGATTCGAAAGCCGTGGCCCGGGTGGTGCTCGCCGAGGTCGCCGCCGGGGTCGCGGTGGTGCTCGCCGCGTGCGTCGGCGTAGATCCAAAGGCCAGCCCGGCGGCAGCGATCAGCGCGGCTACGTGCATCCGCCGAGGGTAAAGGCTCTCGATAAGCCGACGGGTGCGGTGAGCGGCGCCGGCGGCAAGCCGATGCAAGGACTGGCTGTGGCTCACCCACAAAAGCCCGCCGTGGCCCGCTCGGCACCCCTCGAAAGGTCAGCTCGCGCGCTGCTCGAAATGCTTCCTGACCAATGACGCGACGTCGCGAATCGCCCACTGTCCCGGCGCCTGGCGCGGGAGGTCTATGCCGCAAAGCACGAGCGGGGCGAGCGAGTCGCTGACATGTAGCGAGCCATGAGAGCCACCGCCCACGTGCGCGGCGCCGCCCCAGTCGAGGAACTCGTAACCGGGGGCCGCCGAGAGCAGGACCTCGCCCGAGGTGGGACACGTCAGGGCCGACCACAGGCGAGAGAGCGCGTCGGGGTAGTCGTGGGTGCTCAGCATGTTCTCGCTTGCGTGTACGGCGGCGCCGAGCACGGATAGCTCGCCGTCGAGGTGCCAGCTGACGCCGCGGGCGTCGCGCAGGTCTCCGCCGGGGGCGAAGCGCAGCTCGCCGCGATCGGGGCTGGAGACGACCCCTTCGACGGGACGATCGTGGGCGTCGCGGGCGAGCCAGGCGAGCAGATCGACGCCCTCGAGCGCGAGCGCGCGCGTGAGGACCGATGCGCGCATCGCGTCGCGCTCGGAGGGGTGCAGCGCGTAGACCATCGCGGCGCGCTGGGAGGGACACACGGCGATCTGAGGCTCGACGTCCTCGCGCGAGCGGGAGGAGGTGCGGGTGCCGGTCAGCGCGCCGAACAGGTTGGCGCCTTCGGGTTGCAGCACCCCCAACTCGGCCAGCTCCCCCTGTAGGTCGATGGTGGCGGTGACCGGCGCCTGAGAGTGGTCGGCCATCACGATGACGGCGTGCTCGGCCAGGAACTCGTCCACGCCCCCGGCGGCCTCCATCACACGCGCGAGCTGCAGGTCGGCGGCGGCGATCGAGGTGAGCTGGCCGTCGGGCCCGCGCTTGTGCGAGTGCCAGTCGTTGTCGGGCAGGGACAGGAGCAGGAAGTCGAAGAGGTCGTGCTCGACCATGTATGCCGAGACGCAGCCGGAGTGGCGGTCGCGCACGCCGGGCATGCCGAGGGTGGAGCGACAGCCGGTGCGTCTTGACGCGAAGACGTCGGCGTAGAAGAGCTCGCGCGGGCCCATCACGGGGTGGCGTGCGAGCGTCCCGGCGAGGACACGAGCGAGCGTGGTGTCGCGCTGGGGCTCGTGGCGGTGGCGACCGCGGTACATCAGATAGGTCGTGCCCGCGGTGCGCACGTCGGCGTCGTCGAGCGTCTCGAACACGGTCAGGGTGTCCGCTGAGAGGTGGGCGCGGTTCATGTTGTAGACGGTGTCGGTGAGCTGGCGGGCGATCCCGAAGCGCTGGGCGGCACGCAGGGAGGAGCCGTACTCGACGTAACGCGACTCCTCGCGTGAATACCAGTTCATGCCGGGGATGCGATGCTCGTCCTGGGCTGTGCCGGTGACGATCGAGGCGGCGCAGACGGGGGTGACCGACGGGAAGGCGGCGACGCAGTCGGGGATGTAGGCGCCGCGCTGCATCAGCGTCGCGAGCACCGGTGCGGCCCCGGACTCGGCGGCGCGGACGAGCATCTCGGGCGCCATCGCGTCGATTACGCAGAGGACGAGCTTGGGGGGACTCGTACTCACGGTCGCGAGCAGAAGACGGGGTGGCTGTGGGTGGGTAAGACGGGAGCCGGTCCTGTTATCGATTGCGGTCCAAGCCGCTTACGACAGCCGTTGACGTTGCGAGGGCGCTTAAAGGCCATCAGCGGCGCAGGATGCGCAGACCGGCGTAGCGATCGTCCCCGCCACGGGAGCGACCCTGCCAGAGAAACCAGGCGAGCAGCGCGAGCGCGACGTAGCCGAGCGGATGGACGAGCGCGACGAGAGCGGCGAGCAGTAGCGAGGCGGCGTCGAGGTAGACGGTCACGGCTTCGCGCGCGGCGCGGTCGGGCAGGCGCCGGCGGGCGCGGACGATCACCGGATGGCTGGCGGCCCACGCGAGCGCGGCGGCGGCGGCACCGCCGATCAGGCCGGGCCAAGATGGCTCGCCGTGCGCGGCAAGGGTGCCGGCGAACAGGAGCGCGCCGACGGCGATCGCCTGCGCGGCGACCGCCCCCCCGGCCAGCGCCTCGAAGCGCTCTGCGCCGAGGCGCAGTTGCAGGAGGTAGAGGCCGAGGAGGGTAACCGTGACCGCGAGTAGCCACCAGCCTTCCTGCAAAAAGTGGTAGGCGTGGCCCGAGGCCCCGAATTCGACCCCGAGCGCATTGGAGGACGAGAGCGCTCCGGCCAGTAGCGCCGGTAGATAGGGACGCAGTCCACAGGCGGCCGCGAGACCGAGGCCGAGGCCGATGTAGAAGAAGGTGCCGTTCATTGACTTCAGACGTTCATCGCATTTTGGGGGTGGTCGGGAGGGGGCTCGCCCCGTGCCGCTGAGAGTTGGTGCCGTTTATGTGTGCTTGCAGCGTGTGAGCGTGCCCATCCCGTGCGCTACCGTGCGTGGATGCGCGGGCAGGACGATAGACGACGCGCCCGGCCGGCAGCGCACGAGCTGGCGCGCTACGAGGCGCTGTTCGCGGCGCGCACGCGGGGGATGAAAAGCTCGGCGATGCGCGAGATGATGGCGCTGACCGAACGCCCCGACGTGATCTCGCTCGCGGGAGGGTTGCCGGATACGAGCACGTTCGCGCCCGAGCTGTACGCCAAGTTGATGTCGCAGGTCGCCGCGCAGTCCACCGCGCGGGCGCTGCAATACGGACCGACGGAGGGGATGGCGGCGGCTGTCGAGTGCATCGTCGAGGTGATGGCCGAGGAGGGGACCTCGGTCGATCCCGCCAACACGATCGTGACGACGGGCGGCCAGCAGGTGATCGATCTGGTGTGCAAGGCGTTGATCGATCCGGGCGACGTGATCGTCGCGGAGGCGCCCACCTACCCGGGCGCGGTGCCGACGTTCGGGGCCTACCAGGCCGACGTGGTGCAGATCGAGATGGACTCGGATGGGATGCCGATCGACGAGCTGGAGAGCGTGCTCGACCGACTGGCGCAGGAAGGTAGGCGACCGAAGTTCATTTACACGATCCCCAACTTTCAGAACCCGGGCGGGGTGACGATGTCGCTGCCGCGGCGGCGGCGGCTGGTGGAGGTGGCGCGCGAGCGTGAGCTGTTGGTGTTGGAGGACAACCCGTACGGGCTGTTGCGCTACGAAGGCGAGCCGCTGCCGACGCTGTATTCGCTGGACGCCTCGCTCGGCGCGGGGGGCGGCGGTGGCGATGGCGTGTCCTCGGACCTGGTGATCTATTTGGGGACGTTCTCCAAGATCCTCTCCCCGGGGCTGCGCCTCGGTTGGGCGGTGGCGCCGCGCGCGGTGCTGGAAAAGCTGAACCTGGGTAAACAGGGCGCCGACCTGTGCAGCTCGCCGATGACGCAGCTGTTTGTGTCGGCGTACTTCGCCGAGCGAACGGCCGGGGGCGGCCCGGCGTGGGTCGAGTACGTCGAACGGTTGCGCGATCTGTACCGGCGCCGGCGCGACGTGATGCTCGACGCGCTGGCCGAGCATTTCGATGGGCGCGCGAGCTGGACGCGTCCCGAGGGCGGGCTGTTCATCTGGGCGACGCTCGACGGTGTGGATACGACCGATCTGATGGGGCGCAGCAAAGGAGTCGCGTTCGTGCCGGGGCGATCGGCGTACATGGACGGACGCAGCGGAGCGAACTCGATGCGGCTGAACTTCGCGGGCGTGCCGGACGAGGACATCCGTGAGGGCATCAAGCGGATCAGCGCGATCATGGGGCGGGATACGGGGTTGCTGACGGGAGCCTTGACCGACACCACCCAGGCGAGCCCAAGTGAGACTGCGAAGGCGACGGTGGACGCAAGTGGTGAAACGGACGGCGCGGAGCTGGCGGAGGTGCTCGAACTGCCGCGCAGGACGGAGCTGGACTCGACGCGCGCCGGCCGGGATCGATGAGCGAACCGAAGAAGGTCGCGGTGCTCAAGGGCGGAGGGTCGCTGGAGCGAACCGTCTCGCTGCGCTCCGGGGCGCGAGCGCAGAGCGCGCTGCGCCAGCTGGGCCACGAGGTGACGGCGATCGACGTCGGAGCGGATCTCGTGGAGCGGTTGCTCGTGCTGAAACCCGACGTTGCGTTTATAGCGTTGCATGGCAGCGACGGCGAGGACGGGACGGTGCAAGGCCTGCTGGAGGCGATCGGCATTCCCTACACCGGATCGGGTCCCGGGGCGTGCATGCGCTGCACGGACAAGGCGCTGGCGAAGTATCTGATGCGCGAGGCGGGCCTACCGACGCCCCCGTTTGCGGCGTTTAAGGAGAGTGCGATCAAAGACCTGGGGGTGGCGGCGGCGTTGCCTGCACTGGAGCAGAGCATCGGGTTTCCAATGGTCGTCAAGCCGGCGAGTCAGGGCTCGGCTCTGGGGGTGAAGTTCGCGCGTTCCGCGGACGAGTTGCCGGGCGCGATCGTGGGGGCGCTGTCGTACGACAGCAAGGCCGTGATCGAGCGCTACGTGGGCGGTCGCGACCTGGCGGTGTCGGTGCTCGACGCGCAGACGTCCGGTCAGCCGCCGGTTGCGCTTCCGGTCGTGGAGGCGATCCCGCGCGAAGAGGAGTTCTACAACTACGAGTCGCGCTATGAAATCGGCATGACGACGTTCGTCTGCCCGGCCGAGCTTCCCGACGGCATCAGCGAGCGAGCGCAAGAGCTGGCGCTGGCGGCATACAAACTGCTCGGATGCCACGGCGTCGCGCGGGTGGACCTGCTGCTCGACGAGAACAGCGACGAGCTGACGGCGCTGGAGACCAATGTCGTGCCGGGGTTGACCGAAACGAGCCTGCTGCCGCTGGCGGGCGATGCGGCGGAAATCTGGCTGGACCTGCTGGTGGAGAGGATCCTGAACAGCGCGTTTACGCGCGCCTGAGAGAGGGCTAGGAATCCTCGCCTGCGGCAATGTCCGTATCGTTACCGCAGGCGGCTATTGGCAAGCGAGACAAGGACGCAGGGGGCGTGGCGTACTACGTACGCGAGCGACCGAGGACGCAGTATCGCGCAGTCAAGAGTCGCCTGCGGCGAAGTCCTCCGGGGTGACCTGGTCCAGAAACTCCTTGAACTTCTCGACGACGTCCTCGGACTCCTCGACGTCGTGCTCGAACTCGATCGCGGACTCGGCGATGACCTCCTCGGCGGCGAAGATCGGCGCACCGGAGCGCACCGCGAGCGCGATGGCGTCGCTGGGGCGGGAGTCGATCTCCAGCTCGCGACCGTTGACTGACAGGGTGATGGAGGCAAAGAAGGTGTTCTCGCGCAGCTCGGTGACCGACACCTGTGTGCATTTGGCGTCGAGCTCGCCGAGCACGTCGACGAGCAGGTCGTGGGTCATCGGGCGCGGCGTGCCGGCGCCCTGCAGCTTCATCAAAATCGAGGCGGCCTCGGGATGGCCGATCCAGATAGGCAGGAACTTGTTGCCGTCGGCGGTCTTCAACAGCACGATCGGCTGCTTGCCGACCATGTCGAAACTGACGCCGTAGATGACCATCTCCTGCACGGGGATCCTCCGGTGGGGGACGACTTCAGAGTATAGGTACCCGTAGGGAACCGATCGACCGGCGCGACGCCCGCCTGCGGACCCCGTCAGAGCAAGAACTACGCCGCTGAGACCCTGTGGCGGAAGCTCCAGAGCTTGTTCCCGATGAAGTTCAGCGGCGTCGAGGCGGCCACGGCGAGGGCCTCGGCCGGCACCTTGGCGAGCCCCGCGCCCTCTACGAACAGGGTCAGCAAGAGGAAGCCGAAGCCGGCCGCCACGAGGCTGACCACGAAGAAGCGGATCGCCTGGAAGCGCACGCTGCCGGCGGCCGCGTCGAACGTCCAGTGGCGGTTGAGGAGGAAGTTGTTGGTCACTGCGACCAGCCACGCGAGTACGTATGCGGCGCGGTAGTCGATCGCGAAAGCGTGTACGCAGAGCGCGTAGACGGCGACGTTGACGACGAACCCGGAGGCGCCCACGAGGCCGAACCGGATCAGCTGCAGCCAGTTGGCAGGACGACGCATCCCGTGCAGGAGGCGGATGTGCGGGCGAATCTCCACGGACGCCGGTGTGCTCGCGCGAGGGACGTCCACGACGGTGGCGTCGTCGTGCATCCGCTCAGGGTAGCGAGACGGCAGGCAGGATGCCCTCGCTAGCCTGTTGTGAATGAGGGTGTGTCTGAGGATGGCGGCCGTACCGGGCTTTGTGGTGGCGGTGGCGGTGGCCGTCGGTGGCTGCGGAGAAGCGGGGGTCGGAGACCCCCCCGCCGGGACCAGGGCGCCTTCGGCGGACGTGGCGGGCACGGGGACGCCGAATTCCTCAGCCGGCGGCGCCGGCGCGGGAGTAACGAAGACCGGCGCCACCGCCGCGAGCGGGGCGACGGGCGCGACGACCGGAGGACCGGCAGGCGTGGGGGTCGTGCACGAGGTGGCGGATCCGGAAGAAGCCAAGAGTTTTCCGGTGCCGGCTTCGGTGCATCATCGCTCCGCCAGCTCGCCCAGTGTGGCAGGCGAAGCGGCAGTCGCGGCGGGGGCGCCGTCTGACGCGGAAGTCCGTCGGGAGCTCGGGGAAGAGGAACAGGCCAAGGCTCGCGAACGGGCGGCTCGGCAGCGGGCCCTGACACCGGTGGCCGGAGGGTCCTCGGTCGGTGGCAACGGCACGATCCCGATCCCCACGAACGTCCCCGAATCCGTGCAGCGGGTGATTGCGGGAGGCAATGCGATCGCCGACTTCCCTTACATCTGGGGAGGTGGGCACGCGTCGTTTATCGCCAACGGGTATGACTGCTCGGGCTCGGTCAGCTATGCGCTGGCGGCGGGTGGACTGCTCGCCGCGCCGCTTGTCTCGGGCGAACTCGCCAATTGGGGGGAACCGGGCCCGGGCCGTTGGATCACGATCTATGCCACCGCGGGCCATACATTCATGAACGTGGACGGTGTGTGGTTCGACACCGCCGGGCGCAGCGGGCCGTACGCCTCGCGCTGGCTGGTGTCGACGCCCCCGCTCGCCGGCTATGCGGTTCGTCACCCGCCGGGAATGTAGGAGTAGGGCGTGGGACGAGCATGATGTTCGAGTTGAGCGCGCTTGCGGGCGCCCGTCTCGCCGTGGCTCTGACGCCCCTGGCGCTGGATGGGGAAGCGGCAGTGGAACACGGGGGTAGCGGCGAGGCGATTGCGGTCGTTTCGGTGGTGTCGATCGTGGGTGGGTATCTGCTGCTGTATGCGTTGTGGCGGTACGTGTTCAGCGAGAAAGCGAAAGTCAGACGGGGAGAACCGCCGGACCGTTCAGACCGGGGGGCCTAATGCAGCGTGAGCTTGCTGAGGACGGTCGTGGTCCCGCCGCCGGCGTTGCGAACGTTCAGCCGCAGTAGCAGCGGGACGTTGTGCAGGCGACGCAGACGTTTGGCGGTGACCTTGCCGAATTGAATCTTAAGCGTGTTACGCCCGGCCTTGGTCGTGACGAGCAGGGCTTTGGCGATCACCACCTGCGGCGGCGTGCCGGCGGGTAGGCCCGTGGCCAGCGGTGGGTGCAGGCCGAGGCGATGAGCGGTGGACGCGGCGAGCAGGACTTCGAAATGGCCGGTAGCCTGCTGGCTGACGGAGTAGCGGATGACCAGGCCCTTGCTGAGGGTCTTCGCGAGCGAGCTCGACAGGACCGACTGGGTGGCCACCGGGCCGGGGACGGGGGGCTTGGTCGTGACGCCAGGGGTGGTAGCGCCACCACCTGAGACACCGCCGCCTACGACGCTTGAGCCTGACCCGCCCGTGCCCGGGGACGGGGGTGCCGGTCGGGCCGGTCCGTCCACGGTGATCGTTTCGGTGAAGTCTCCCGTGTTGCCACCGCTATCGGTGACCGAGAGGGTCACGTCGTATTCGCCTCCGTATTGATAGGAGTGAAACTCGCTGATCGCGTTCGCGCCGGACACGACGGTGCCGTCGCCGAAGTTCCACTTGTAGGTGGGGGCGGTGAACGGCTCGTCGGCGGGAAGACCTTTGGTGTTGGCGATCAACGTGATGTCCGACTCAGTGGCGTCGAAGCCCACTACGTCGCCGGTGTTCACGGGGTTGGGGGCGGTGAAGTGGGGTTCCAGGGAGACGCCCGACCAGCAGGCGTACTCATGACGCGAGGTGATTCCGACGCTGTTGAACTCCCACTGCACGTAGTAGGCACCGCTGCCGATGGTCTCGTTGGAGGTGTTTGCAGCGTGGGTCTTCGGGTCTGGAGTAGGCGTTTTTTCCGGTGGCGGACCGAAGTTCCACTGGCACATGTCGGCCTGCTCGGCGTCGGTGGCTTCCTGGTACCAACCGTTCAAAAGCGGGTCGACCACGATGTCGCTTTGCTCGATCCTGAGATCGTTGATAATCACGTCGGCCAGACCCTCGGCGTAGTTGCCAAACGGGTTGAGGCCGGCCAGCTGGTTGGGCTCCTCAAGGGTTTCGGTGTTGTCCTGGCAGGCGAACACGTCTTTGGTCGATTCGGAGGTGACGAGCGGGTTTTCGCTTTCGATCAGGAGTCCGGCGTCGCCCGCGACCCAGGGCTGGACTGCGTAGACGATCGGTTTTGCGGCGTCCGGTTCGATCGCCGAGTGGTAGCCGCAGATCCCGCTGTGGGGTTTGGTTGCCAGTTCCGAGGAGTCCGAGCAGGTATCGGCGCTGCCCGCGCCCGTGCAGACGGTCACGCCCGGAGGAGTTAGTAGGTAGTAGACGGCGGGCCCGGTGGCGCCCGGGAGTGCTCCCGAGGAGATCACGTGGCGCAGCTCGGCCTGGATCTGCTGATCGGTGAGGCAGGCATAGAGGTCCGACTCGCTGCAATTGCCGCCGTTTTCGGTCGTGGGATAAGGATCGGTGTCTGTGTAGCCGCCGCGAAAGGTCGAGCGGTTTGAGGCACGACCGGTGCTGTCGGTGTACTGGCCGTCCAGGGCGTACACGTCGCCGAGCGAGCCGCTGGCGGCGCCGACGTTCTGAAGGTAGGTGTTGATGAGCCGCTTCCAGTCGCCGCGGTAGGTTCCGGTGGGATCCCAGTAGATCGCGTAGGAGTCCGAGGAGTGGAGCACGGGCCCGCCGTGGTATTGCAACGGCGCGAAGACGTGGGTTTGTGGGGCACGAGGCTGCACCCCGAAGTTGCCCTCGATAAGCGCCCCGGCCGGCGCGGCGCCGGCGCAGAGTACGACGAGGAGCGTCACACATAGGAGCCCCACGCGTCGGAAAGGTACGGTCGAGCCGGCGCCCGAGTTCGAGGAGGGTCGCAGAGAAGATCTCACGAGCCCATCATCGGCAGCGCGCCACCGATGCCTTAGCCCCGAAACATCTGGACGTGTGGGGTTCCAGACAGAAGCATTGGCCGGCATTGTGGACATCTGTACTACGCAGCCACACATTCATGCGCGGGTCCGCTACGATCGCCCGCAGGAGCGTACTGGGAATGATCGTCGACACGATCGGGGGGCTCGCGAGCGGGCCGAGATCGGCCGCGTGGTCGCGGGGGCGGTCTTCTGCGCTCGTTGCCGGGCTTGCCTTTACGCTTTTCGCGATCGCGGTCCTTCTCGGCGGAAGGGTGGCAGAAGCGCACGCGGAAACCCTCGTCAACTTCGACGGTTTGTCGCCTGGGACCGTTGTCACGGGACAATACGAAGCCCAGGGGCTGAAGCTGGGTTCTGCGAGCGACTTCGGACAGAGTTCGCCTAAAGAAGGAAACGGCGACTGCGGCTCGCCGACCGTTCAGGAAGGTATTCCAGCGGCTTCTCCGCCGAGATACGCAGTCCTACAACAATGCACCAGTCCCGGCGCGAAGAAGTTCAGCGGCACCTTCGGGGCACTCGTGGGACTTCCCGGGAACAAGCTGGCGGTGGACGCGCGCCTGCTATCCGTCGGCGTCCCCGCGGAGGGAGTCGAAGTGATCGCCTACGACGGCTCAGGACACGAACTCGCCAGCGCCAAGGGCAACGTCACGGGCGAAGAATGGCTGCACATCGTGGTGACGCTCGCGGGCCCCGCACAGATCCGATACTTCGAGATTCGCACCTCGGAAGAATATGACGCAACCGTCCAGATCGGCATCGACAACCTGAGCTTCGAACAGCCCACCGAAGGGAAACCCCCTCCACCTCCACCCCCACCCCCTCCTCCACCACCGCCCGTTCCGCCGACCGCCTCAGTGACCCTGCAGACCCCCAACCCGACGCCCGGCGAGCAGCTCACCCTCAGCGGCGCGGGTTCGCAGCCGGGCAACGGCCGGATCATCTCCTACGCGTGGGACTTCAACGGCGACGGCAAGGTCGATACGAGCACAGGCACGAACCCGATCGCGCATGTGATGCTGCGGCCGGGCGCACACACGATCGCGCTCACGGTGACGAACTCCAGCGGCGAACACTCGACCTCGCGGTTCGGCTTGACGCTGCCCTCGACCGGCCCGAAGATCCACCCGCCGGACGGTGGCGAAGGCGAATGTCAGCCGACGCTGGAAGTCGGCGACGCCCAACTGCTCGCCGAATGCATCCAGAAACTCGGCAGCGGCTACATCATCAACGGCCCGCTCCAGATCAACGGCATGACGGTCGTACCCACGAGCGGGTTTTTGAAGATAAGGACGATCAAAGATTACGCGATCGCCGGCACCGCGACGCAGCTGTATGGCGCCGTGGTTGACATCGAGTTGCTCAATACGCCGATCGGCGACATGGTGCTGGGCTCGCGCGACCTGGAAGCCGAACCGATGAACCTGGAAACGCAGAGCGGCCTTGGCAACCTGAAGGTCCCCCTGTATCACGGCCTACGCGCTCCGGGCGCCCACACAGCCGCCAAGCCGACAAAGACGCTGCTGATGGCGATGGGCGTGGGCAAACCGTGCGAAGGCAAAGACAAAGGGAAAGCCGGGTGCTGTCCGCCGAAAAACTCGCTGAGCGCGTGCGGGGAACTGCCTGGCAATTTCCCGCTGGAGGGTCAGATCGACGTCTATCTGACGAACAAAGGGCAGGCGCTGTTCGACGTGCAGGTCGGACTGACGTTGAGTGCGGTCAAATTCGAAGCCACGGGCGCGCTTGAGATCGAGGCGAATCTGGAAACGGGCATAGAACTGCAGTCGCTTCAGTTCACGATCCCCGAAGCGAGCTTGGCGCCGATATTCAAGGTGAAAAAAGCCTCGTTCGTCTATTACTTCCCGGAATATTACGAAGAATCCAAGCGGGATAGCTGGCAGGCCAAGGCGACGATGACGTTCGGCGAAGAAATCGCCGAACTCGAAGCGGAACTGGCATTCAAAAAGGGATCGTTCCGCTCGGCTGCGATGAAGTTCAAAGCGAATCCGGGAGTGCCCATCTATCCAGGTATCTCGCTCAACGAGATCGGCGCTTCGGTGGGCGTGGAACCGCTTTCGTTCGGGGGCAGCCTGGGGGCGAAGATTGCGGAACTGCTCGAGCTGGAACTGGCCTTCAAGTATCAGGAAGAAACCAAAACGGCGCTCGGGTTCTTCGGCGGCGAAGGCAAGCTCTCGTACAAAAGCGACGCCATCGCGACGCTTGCGGCCGACGTATATTCCGACGGTTACGTCGACGCGCAGGTGACGTTCAATTTGCACTTCCCGTTCGATTCCAGCGAACCCGTCATCGAAGTCTCGGGCGGCGCGGGCTTCTGGGACGAACCAGCGAGCGGACTGTGGCAGGCAAAAGGCAACGTGTACTTCAAACTGTGGATCCTCAGCGCGGAAGCGGCGGCTTTGATCAACGACAAATGGGCCGCAGGCTGTGTCCATGTCGGTGCCGAAGGAGTCTTCGGGGGCGGCATGCAGGGGCGCTACCGTTTCTCCGACGGCAACATCTCCGGAGGGCTGTTTGGCAACGACAACTGCTCGGATCAGCTCAAACAGTACAACCAGAAACCGGAAAAAGAACACAAAGGCGGTTTCGTCAAAGAAGAATCGGCGGTCTTCCTCACCGCTCCCCGCGCCTCCGGCGTCCCCAAGGGTTCGCTTACACTCGGACTGGGCGCGCTGGGCGGAGCCACCGCCAGTGGGCCAGCTCCCGCCACGGCGGCGGCGGGCGGCGGCAAGTTCGCATTGCCGAGCGGAACACTTGGTCAGGAGCTGCGCATAACCTCGTCCTCGGGTACACCCGTGGTGACGCTCACCGGCCCGGGCGGGCAGACCTACACGACGCCCTCGACGGGCGGCCACCTCGTCACCGTCCCGGGGCAGTTCATGAGCGCGGTTGCGCCCGAACCGCATCAGGTGTTGGTGCTGCTACACCACCCGAAGGGCGGCACCTGGCACGTGCAGCCGGCGTCCGGCGCGCCCCCGGTCGCAAGCGTCGAATTCGCCGAAGACGTCGCGCCGGCCGTTGTGAAGGTGAAAGTCCGTCACCGCCACGGACCGAAGTGGTCCCTCGCCTACAAGATCGCTCACTTCGTGGCCGGCACGAAGGTGCAGTTCGTCGAACGCGGCAGCGACAGCACGCACGTGCTCGGGACCGTCGCCAAGGCGACGGGGACGCTGTCCTTCAGCCCCCAGGAAGCGCTCGGGCGCTCGCGCAAGGTATACGCCTACCTGCTGAACAACGAAGGCGCGGCGGTGCGCGAACTGACGGTCGGCCGCTACACAGCGCCCGGAGCATTCCGCCCCGCCAAGCCCCGCCATGCGCGGATCGTGCGCCGCGGCACAAGCGCATCGATCACCTGGGGGGCCGTGGCGGGCGCCCGGGCGTACAAGATCGTGGTGCACGGGAGCGACGGGCGTCTGCAGACCTTCTTCCGTAAGCCGCGCAGCCGTAGCGCGCAACTGGTCAATGTACTTCCGTTCGAGAGCTTCACGGCGACGATCGCGGCCGAAGGCGGGAAGAACATGCTGCCGGGGCCAAAGGCCACGGCGAGGCTCGCACCGCTGAAGATCAAGCTGCCGCATCCCGCGAACCGCCGGGGCACAAAAAGAAGAAGGGGTAGGTAGCGCGGCGGAGGTCGGGCTGAGGATCTGGCCGGATGGGCGAGTTGCGGGAAAGTACGCTCAGGCGTTCCGCGGTTCGACCCGATCCGGATAACAGGACGCGGCGGCTGCAGGGGCGGTGCCGTGGCGTTTGGAGATCCCATGGGGCAACTACTTAGAGGCCATCCGCACCGCCTGCGCGCACCGGCGCATATGCCGCCGTTGTGGCGGCTGACGATAGTGGCGGTCTGCATCTTCGGGCTGGTTACCACTCTCAACGCGGGGAATTCGCCCGGCTGGACAGCGTTTGACAACATCGGGGAGACGCTTGCGGCCGCCTTCGCGGCCGTTGCCTGTGCGGTCCGTGCGGTCCGCGAACGCACCCTCCAACTCAAGTCCTCCGGTGGGTCCTCGCGGGGATGGATCGTGTGGTCTTTGATCGCAGTCGGCACGGCGGCGTGGACCGCGGGACAGGCCGGGTGGACCGTTTGGGAAACCGGATTTGGCGACGCGCCGCCGACACCCTCGCCGCTTGACGCTGCGTTTCTGGTGTTCCCCGTGCTCACCGTGTGTGGGTTGCTCGGGATGGTGCACACTCCCGCGGGGCGCCTGTCGCAGGTGCGCGCGGTGGCAGAGGGGCTGTTTATCGCGGGCGGTTTTTTTCTGCTCAACTGGGTCTTGTTCATCGGGCCTGTGATCGCGCAAGGCACCGGAACGGTGTTTGGCGAAGCGGTCAACCTGGCCTATCCGACGCTCGACGCCGTGGCCGTCGGCGCAGTGCTGTTCGTGGCAGTGCGAGGCAGCGAGGAGCCGCCGCCTGGGCTGAAGCTTCTCGGGCTCGGGATCGTCTGCTTGGCCGTGGCAGACTCGGCGTTTTGGTATTTGAGCGCAGTAGATTCGCAATTTCCCGGTGTGACCGGGCTTGATACTGGCTGGGTGGCCGGCTTCGTTTTGATCGCCCTGGCGGCGCTCGACCGTCGCCCGCACAAGCCGCGCGAGCGCAAAAACTCCAGAGGCAAGGCCCTAGTGGCGCTGCCGTTCCTTCCGGCGGCCGCAGGCGTCCTGGCCATGCCAATCGTCTGGCTCGCGACCGGCAGCCTTGAACCGTGGGGTCCATTGCTTGCGATCGTGGGGATCGTGCTCGGCCTTTGCGCAGTTCTGTACCTGGCGGTGATGTATGAGAACGACGCGCTTACACACGACCTGCACGAACGAACCGTCGAGCTTCGCGCGCTAGCCGACCAGTTGCGCCACCAGGCATACCACGATCCGCTCACCGGACTCGCCAACCGGGTGCTGCTGAACGATCGCGCCGCACACGCGTTCGCTCGCTCGTTGCGCCGCGCGAGCATCGTGGCGGTCATCGCTCTCGATGTCGACGGGTTCAAGCGCGTCAACGACAATCACGGCCACGAGGCAGGCGACGAACTCCTACGATCCTTCGCGCTGCGCCTGCAGGAGGCGGCGCGCCCGGAGGACACGGTGGCCCGTATGGGCGGTGACGAGTTCGTGGTGCTCATCGACGCCGTCAACGCCGTCGAGGACGCCGTCGTACTGGCCGAACGCCTGCACGAGGCGGTCGCTCCAAAGTTCGTGCTCGCGGAGAGCGAACAGAGAGTCACGGTCAGCGTCGGCGTGGCGTGCGGGTCGGCGAAGTCGACGAGCTTCGAGCAGTTGCTGTGCGACGCCGACGTGGCGATGTATGCGGTGAAGGCGGGGGGAAGAGACGCAGTGGAGCTGTTTCGACCCAGCATGCATCAGCAGGCGCGCGAGCGGTACCGCCTGCAGGCCGACCTGCACCGCGCGCTCGACAACGAGGAGTTGTGGCTGCTCTATCAGCCGGAGTTCGAGGTGACGGGTGGGCAAATGACCGGGTTCGAGGCACTCGTTCGCTGGAATCATCCGACTCACGGATTGATGGGACCGAATCAGTTCATCCCGATCGCCGAGGAGAGCGGGTTGATCGTCCCGCTGGGAGAGTGGGTGTTGCGCGAGGCGCTGGGCCAAGCCGTGGCCTGGGATTCGCTGGAGGACGAGGGCCGCCGGCTGAGCATTTCGATCAACGTGTCCGGGGCTCAGCTGAAGGCGCCGAGTCTCGTGACGGACGTAAAGAACGCGATCGGCAGTGCCGGGATCGACCCCGGGCGCGTTGTGCTGGAGATCACCGAGACCGCACTGGTCGAGGACTCGCGCACGGTGGTGGAGGCTCTCCACGCACTCAAGCGCCTCGGCGTCCGTATCGCGATCGACGATTTTGGCACGGGGTACGCTTCCTTTGCATACCTGCGACGGGTTCCAGTGGACATCCTCAAGGTCGACAGAAGCTTCGTCGCCGCCAGCAGTCACGATGCACGGGCACGAGGACTACTTGAAGCGATGATCGGCATCGGCCACACTCTCTCGCTCGTAACGGTCGGCGAGGGAGTCGAGCAGCCCGATCAGCTGGCCACGTTGGAGGGCGTCGGCTGCGATCTCGCCCAGGGCTATTTGCTAAGCCGGCCGCTCTCGGCAGAGGACGCCGGGCAACTGATCGCAGGCAGAACGCCGGTTCCGATCGCTTAGGAGGAGGGCCTAATGGCCCAAGAAGAGCACCTGACCCGCCCAATGCGACCGATGGGCGATCCAGGATTCGAACCTGGGACCTCTTCCTTATCAGAGAAGCGCTCTAACCAACTGAGCTAATCGCCCGCGGGCGGGGATTCTAGCGGTCGTCCGGACCCGGCAAGCTCTGCCGCCACCGCGTGTGGCAAGGATCGCAGGAGTCCACGGCCGGGCGCCTGCGACCCCGCCTACCCCACCACGCGCGGGCGCAGGCGCTGTGCAAGGTCAAGCGCCTCCTCGGGCGTGGCGAACCCGATCTCGGCGCGATATCCGCCTTTACGTGTCGGCTTGACCACGATCTCCGCGCCCAGCGCGGCCCCGAGCGCGTCGGCGATCTCGCGCGCGGCCTGTTCCTGGTCGGGATGGACATTGCCCGCCGGCGAGCGGCCTTTGCCGGCGCGTTCCGGCTCCTTTCCCGGGCCTGCGTTGTCTTCACGCGCGCGCGCTTCGACGGTCCGCACCGACCATCCCTCCTGCACGGCCGAGCGCGCCAGCCGGGTGCGGGCGCCGTGATCCTCGGCCAGGAGCAGCGCCCGGCCGTGGCCCTCGCTCAACGCGCCTTCTTGCAACAGCTCGATGACTTCGTCGGGAAGGTCGAGCAGCCGAACCAGGTTGCTGACCGCGACGCGGCCGCGGCCGACGCGGCGGCCGACCTCCTCGCGGGTAAGCCCCAACTCCTCTACGAGAGCAGCGCAGGCACGGGCCTCCTCGATCGGATTGAGATCCTCGCGGGCCATGTTCTCGATCAGCGCCAGCTCTAGTGCTTCGGCGTCCTCGCGAGGACGCACGAGCGCCGGGATCGTGGTGAGGCCGGCGATCTGGGCGGCTCGCCAGCGGCGCTCGCCGGCGACGAGCTCGTACGTGCCGCCGGCCCGAGGCCTTACAAGCACTGGCTGCAAGACGCCCCGCTCACCGAGCGATCCGGCGAGGGACTGCAGCGCATCCTGGTCGAAGCGCTTACGAGGCTGTGTGGGACTGGGCGCGATCAGCTCGATCGGCAGCTCTCGCAGCTCCTCCTCACGCGTGAGAGAGCCCTCGGTGGAGACCGAGAGGATCGCCTCAAGCCCTCGCCCCATCCCCGGCTTTGGTTTAGCCACGGGCAGCCACCTCCTTGGCCAACTCGAAATATGCCTCGGCGCCGGCCGAGTGTGGATCGTGATGGGTCACGGGCAACCCATAGCTCGGTGCCTCACCCACGCGCACGTTGCGAGGAATCACGGTCTCAAAGACCAGCTCCGGGAAGTGCTCGCGCACTTCGCGCTCGACGTCCCGCCCCAGACGCGTACGCGAGTCGTGCATCGTTAGCAGCATGCCCGCCACCGTGAGGCGGGGGTTCAGCTCGCGCTGGACCAGCGCCAGCGTGTCGAGCAGGCCCGCGAGCCCCTCAAGTGCGAAGTACTCGGTCTGCACCGGCACGATTACGCGATCGGCGGCGACCAGCGCGCTGACGGTCAATGGGCCCAACGAGGGCGGGCAGTCCAGCAGGATGTATTCGAACTGCGCCCGCAACGGCTCCAGGCGCTCGCGCAGGCGCTGCTCGAACCCCTCGATGCGGGGCAGCTCCACGTTGGCCCCGGCCAACCCGGCGCCCGCCGGCAGCACCTGCAGTCCGGGCACGCTCCCTTCCGTCAGCGCCTCGGTAGCCGTGGCCTCGCCCGTCAGGACCTCATACAGCCCGGGCGCCTGCGTACGAGCCACCCCAAGCCCCACGGTCGCGTTGGCCTGGGGATCCACGTCGACCAGCAGCGTCCGATATCCGGCCTCCGCGATGCACGCGGCGACGTTTACCGCGGTCGTCGTCTTGCCGACGCCGCCCTTCTGGTTGGCGATCGCGTAAACCGTGCCCATCGGCGACGGAAGCTATCAACAACCGAGGGGGCGCTTGCGGGCAACACCGCCCCGGCGAGGAAAGCGCGAAGGTGTCTCGGCGACCTTTTCGAACACGTGCAGATGGTGATCCCGCGCACCCTCGTACGGCTCGGTGTGGCGTATCTCGAGCAAGCGCATGCCCAACTGCTCGGCCGCGCACTCCGCCTGCGCCTCCTGAGCCGTGTCGCGCCGGCCGCGCCAGTCAACCAGGATGCCCCCGATCGGCAACAGGGGGGCCGCGTACTCAAGAACCACCGGCTGCGCCGCAAGTGCCCGCGCCACGACCACATCATTGCGCCCAAGACCCTCGCTCCACCCCTCCGCGCGTGAGCAGACGACCTGCGCATTCTCGATCTCCGCGCGTGCGCAAGCCCGCTCCAGGAAATCGCACTTGCGGCGCTGGCTCTCCACGAGCGCGACTTCAGCGCCGGGTATGGCGACCGCGAGCGCGAGGCCCGGAAACCCAGAGCCCGAGCCGAGGTCCGCGATGTGTGCAGCAGAGCGAACGAAGTCGAGATCGAGCGCCGTCAAGGAGTCGGCGATATGTACGTCCACGGCCCGCTCGGCGCTCCGTACAGTCGTTGGCGCGTGCTCGTCGGCCTCAAGTACCTGAAGCAAGCAAGCGAGCTGCGACAACTGCCGTCCGGTCAGCGCGCCCGCCGCCGGCAGATCGCCGACCGGGCTCGTCATCGCGCGCCACCGCGACGGGACAGGTCCAAGTGTTTCCCGTGAAACACTCCGCCTCGCCCACTGCCGGCCACCGCCGTCAATCCGCGCGCGGCGAGACCACCAACCGCCGCTCGGGCTCATCGCCCTCGCTGTGGGTTTCCACGTCGCCGCGGTCGCGCAGGTGTTCGTGGACGATCCGTCGCTCCGAGGCGGGCATCGGGTCCATCTCCACCGGTTGCTCGGTGCGCAACGTCTCATCGGCCGCGTCATCGGCATCGGCGCACAGAGTCTCGGCGCGGCGCTCGCGATAGCCGTCCGCGTCGATCAAGATCCGCACGTCGGATGGTCCTTCGTGAAAGACGATCCGTTGGGCCAGGTGCTGTACCGCGTCGATCGTCTGTCCGCGCCGGCCGATGAACAGGCCGACGTCCTCGCCCCGCAAGTTGCCCTTCAGTAGACCATCGCCTTCCTCGACGTCGATCTCGACGTCGAGGTCCAGGCTCTCTGCTATCTCCGCCAGCAGATCTTCGAGCACGGCCGCCGGCTCGTCCTCCTCCACTTCCGCTCCCTCTCCAGCCGGCTCAGAGTCGCTCATCGTCGCCTACCCGAGCGCTTCTTCTTCCTGCGGGGAGGCGGCGGCGGGCTTGCGCCACCGCTCACGCCGCCCGCGGCCGCTCCGGCCAGCGCGGCCTTTGGTGGGGCCTTGGCCTTCCCGTTGGGCGACGCCCCGTCGGCCTCCTGGGGCTTGGCCGGCGGCGGCATGCGCTGTTTGATGAAGTACTGCTGGCCGATCGTCCACAGGTTGGTGGTGATCCAGTACACCAGCAAGCCGGCCGGATACCGGAAGAGGAAAGCGACGATGACGAGCGGGAGCAGCAGCATCATGCGTCGCTGGTTAGGATCGGCGGTGGCGGTGGCCATCAAAGTGGAGGCGATCTGCGAGCCGATGTAGACGGCGATCAGCACGATCAGCACGGCGCCCGTGGCCTTGTAGGTGATGTCGGGGATGAACAGGAACTTCGCCGAGCCGGGTGCGACGACGTTGCAGCCGACTTCGGTCAGCCCTTTGACCGTGTGGCCGGCGACTTTGACGGCGTGTTCGGGGATCTGGCTGTTTTTCGTGATCGGACGGTGCAGTTCGCGCGTGTAGTACTCGCGCAACTGCTGCCCGCAGATGTCGAACTTGAGGTCCGTCCGCAGCATGTAGAAGAGCGAGATGAACACCGGCAGCTGCAGCAGAAAGGGCAGGCAGGAGGCCAGGGGATTTATTTTGTTCTCCTGGTAGAACTTCATGATCTCCTGCTGCTGGCGCTGTTTGTCGTCCTTGTACTTCTCTTTCAGCTTGTTGATCTCGGGCGCCATCCGCTGCATTTCCTGCATCGAGCGCAGCTGCTTGAACGTCAGCGGAACGAGCACGGCCCTGGTCAGAATCGTCAGCCCGACGATCGCCAGGCCCCAGCTGCCGCCGACCAGGTGCGCGTGGATGAACACCATGATCGATTCGAAAAGATTGATCAGTGGCGAGAAGGCTTCCTCGATGATGTTGGCGAAGATCGGCATGCGTTAGGGCGAAGTGGGGGCTGTCTGGGGGTGGTGTCGGTGGTTGCTGGTTCTGATGGGCTCTGGCGCGCCGCGCGCCTGGCAGTGAGACCGCTCGTTTCGCATCGGCTCAGCCGCCGGGGCGCGCACGGACCTTGAACACTCGCTGGGACTGCACGGGATCGTACCCACCGTCGCTCCACGGGTTGCACCTGAGCACACGCCAGCTCGCGAGCACTACGCCGCGAAGTATGCCGTAGGAGCCGATCGCGTCGATCGCATACCGCGAGCAGGTCGGCTCGTACTTGCACCGTCTGGGGAGTGCCGGCGAGATCGCCTTTTGGTAGACGACGATCGGAGCGACCGCCACGGCTCGCAGGACCCGCCGCGCGAACGCGCTCGTGGATGTCTGGGGGGACGAGGAGGCCATTGCGCTCACGAAGTCTCCGCCCCGGGCGAGTCCTCGACGGTCGAGTCGCCGCGATCGCGAAGGCGAGCCCGATCGATCAGCTCGGCGAGCGTCGCATTGACGCCCTCCAACCCCTCGCGCTCGGCCAGCTCGCGGATCTCCGGGCGGGCCACGACCACGATGTCCTGCTCGGCGGCGAGCTCCTGCTCGATCGCGGCGAACGCCTCGCGCAGCAGTCGCTTGACGCGATTGCGCTCCACCGCCCCGCCGACCTTGCGCGACACCGACAACCCCAACCGCGCCTGTGACGAGGAGGAGTTTGGGAAGGTGTAGAGCACCAGGTAGCGGTTGGCCGTCGATCGGCCCCGGCGATAGACGCGCTCGAACTCGGCGCTGCGCGACAGGCGCCGGCTGCCGGCCTGAGTTCGCGCCTTCATCGCCCGCTCGGCTTGCTCGCTCCAGAGCACGCCATCGCCGTCACCAGGCCCCTAGGCGGACAGGCGCTTGCGGCCCTTGTCGCGGCGGCGCTTGAGTGTCAATCGCCCCGCGCGAGAGCCCATGCGGGCACGAAACCCGTGGGTACGGGCGCGCTTGCGCTTCTTTGGTTGATAGGTGCGCTTCATCTTCCTCGTTCTCCGTCAGCGGTCGTGTTCCTGCCACGTCCACCCCGCTCGCGCGCCGTCAGGGGCGACGGCACCGCGCAGAAGTATAGGACCGATCGACGCTCGCGGATTTTTCTCGCCAAATGCGGGTACTCGCGTCGAGGCGCGACGGGTCTGGGATATAGTCGCCGAACCGGGCCCCGCGCGGGCCCTCCATCTATAGAACCGATCGTCTTTCTCCCAGGAGGAGCGGGTTGTCGCTGCCGTGAGCGCAGAGCTGGAGCACATATGGTCACGCGTGCAAGCCGAGCTTGCGGGCGCGGTCGGCGAGGAGACCTATCGCATCTGGCTCGAACCTCTGAGGGTTCGTGAGCTGACCGACGGGCGGCTCCTGGTCGAGGCCCCGGCGCAGGCGTACGGGTGGGTAAGGGATCGGTTCGGGCGCGTCCTGCAGGCCTGCGTGACGAGTGTGATGGGGGACGACGTAACCCTCGATCTCGCTCCTGGCGACGGAACTTCTGGAGCGCTCCACGACCACCTCGCCCAGCCTGCGCAACATCGCGAAAGCGCGTCGAGCCGGCAGCCGGCAAGATCGGCGGCACCTCTAACCGGGCACCACCCAGGCATGCACGAGCGGTCTACTCAGGCCGCCTCGCTGCCCAACCCGAAGCTGACCTTCGACCAGTTCGTGATCGGAGACTGCAACCGTCTGGCCCACGCAGCCGCGCTGACCGTCGCGGAGATGCCAGGCCAGGCATACAACCCCCTGTTTATCTGCGGACCGCCCGGCGTGGGTAAGACCCACCTGCTCAGCTCGATCGCCGACCTGCTGATCGCCCATAGTCCCGGTCTGACGGTCCGCGTGACGACCGGCGAGGCGTTTACGAACGAGTTCCTACAGGCGCTCTCGGGTCACAACACCGAGGCGTTCAAGGCACGGTTCCGCCACATCGACGTGCTGCTCGTTGACGACGTGCAGTTTCTTGAGCGTAAGACTCGTACCGAGGAGGAGTTCTTTCATACGTTCAACGCGCTATATGACTGCGGTCGCCAGATCGTCCTGAGTTCCGACAGACCGCCTCGCGACCTGCAGGCGCTGGAGGATCGCCTACGCGAGCGCTTCGAGTCCGGCCTCGTCGCCGACATCCGCTCGCCTGAGTACGCCACGCGCATGACGATCCTACGAAAGCGCGCTCAGCAGGACGAACTCGACCTCCCGGACGAGTCCCCGCTACGGCTTATCGCCGAGCGTGTCCGCGACAACGTTCGTGCGATCGAGGGTGCGCTCATCCGCGTCGTCGCCTACAGCTCCCTCACGGGGCGGCCCTTGACCACCGACCTCACACGTGAGGTTCTCGACGGGCTCTACCCAAACACGCAACCTTCCTCGCCGCAAGGCCCACCATCGATCAGTGAGATCACCGAGGCGGCCTGTTCGCAGTTTGGGCTGACCACCGAAGAGCTGCTGTCGAGCTCCCGAGCCGCACGTGTCTCAGGACCGCGTCAGATCGCTATGTATCTAGCTCGTGAGTTGACAAGCGAGTCGCTGCCTGCGATAGGCCGGCACTTCGGGGGTCGTGACCACACCACCGTGATGCACGCGCATCGCCGCACCGTCACCCGGATCGCCGCCGACACCGACACTCGTGAGCTTGTGGACAACCTTTTACAGACCCTTACGTCTGGTGGCCACCCCGACTCTTCCACGCGCCACGACCGCCTGGCCTGACACACTCCACACAGGGCTATCCACAGTCATACTCGCGGCTTTCCAGTCAGACAAGCCACATGACCCACATACTCACATATCCCCAGGCCCTACTGACTACTACCAAACACCAGGTGCACCAGTGAAGCTATCTCTCCCCGCAGCAGATCTCCTCTCTCAACTACAAACGACCACAAGGGTCGCATCGACGCGAAGCGCCGTACAGGCGCTCTCCGGGGTCATGATCTCCGCGGTCGAGGGCGCCAACCCCGAGCTACTCGCGACCGACACCGAAATCGGCCTACGCGTCCCTCTTTCCGCCGATGTCGAGCGCCCCGGGACCGTTGTTCTCCCCGCGCGCCTGTTTCTCGACGTCGTCCGTACCCTGCCGGCCGACCGACTGACGTTGGAGCTCCGGGCGGCCGAGCAAGACGTCGAGCTGATCTGTGGTTCGGCAACATTTCATCTGCGCACGCTCCGCTCCGAGGATTTCCCGGCACTACCCGCGCCTTCGCCGGAGACGCGGATCACGCTCCCGACGGCCGCGTTCGTGCAGACCGTCTCACAGGTGGCTCGCTCGGCGTCTCGCGATGAGACCAGGCCGGTGCTCACGGGCATCTTGATGTCTGCATCCGGGCAGCAGCTGCGTATGGTCGCTACGGACTCCTACCGTTTGTCGGTCAAGGAGTCGGCGCTGGAAACGCCGCTGCCGGGAGCGTTGGAGGCGAACATCCCCGCTCGCGCGTTGCAGGAGCTCGCCCGTATCGCCCAACAGGACACCGCGGAGTCGCTGTCGGTGAGCGTCGGGCAGAACCAGGTGATCTTCGAGTTGGGTGACGTCGTTCTCTCGTCACGGCTGATTGACGGTCAGTTCCCCAACTATCGCCAGCTGCTCCCGGAGTCGGTCGAGCACGAGCTGCGTATAGCCAGCGCCGAGCTGGGTGATGTGGTCCGCCGCATCAGCCTGCTGGCGCAGAAGAACACACCCTTGCGTCTCGGCTTTCGCGAGGGCGAGCTGACGATCTCGGCGCAGACCCCGGACGTCGGCGAGGCTTCGGAGACGATTCCGGTGCCGTTTAAAGGCGAGCCTTTCGAGATCGGGTTCAACCCGGAGTTCCTGCGCGACGGCCTCGAAAGCGTCGAGTCCGAGGAGCTCGTGCTGAAGCTGATCAGCCCTCTGCGCCCGGGCCTGATCGAATCCCCCGACTCCGGAGACTTCGTGTACCTGATCATGCCGATCCGCCTGAACGTGTGATGGTGCGGGGCCGCACATGTGCGGCCCCGAGACGTGCCGCATGCGGCACGTCTACCGTTGGCGCATGCGCCAACGGCGATGGCGTGCATGCACGCCATCGGGTAGGACCGCATGCGGTCCTACCGACCTCCTCCCGAGCGGGCTCGTGAGACATGCGCGTTCTGGGAGTTCAATTGCGCGATTTCCGTACCTATACGCGCGCCGAGGCATCTCTGGGCGAAGGATTGACCGTCGTGTACGGTCCGAACGGCGCCGGTAAGTCAAACCTGCTGGAGGCGATCTACTTCGGCTGCACAGGGCGCTCGCCACGGACGCGCAACGAGCGTGAGCTGGTGCGCTTCGGGCAGGGCGCCGCCCGTGTGAGCGTGCGTCTCGGCGACGGTTCACGCGAGCACGAGCTGAGCGTCGGCTTTGAGCCGGGGCAACCCAAGCGCATGAGCGCCGACGGGGCACCCGTGGAGCGGCTGTTGGACATCGAGCACCGGCCGCTTTTGAGTGTGTTCATGCCCGAGCGTCTGGAGCTGCTCAAGGGCGCGCCGAGCGTCCGTCGCGCCCATCTCGACCAGGTGGTGGCAGGGCTGTGGCCGCTGCGTGTGGCCGACCGGCGCGCCTACGGCCGGGTGCTGGCCCAACGCAACGCCCTGCTCGCACGCATCCGCGCGGGGGCGGCGGCGCGTGAGAGCATCGCTACGTGGGACCTGCAGTTGGCCCGCCACGCACTGGCGCTGCGCGACGTCCGCGCCCGCGCCGTCGAGCTTCTCGCCGAGCCGTTTGCGCAGCGCGCCGAGCAGCTCGGCCTCGTTGGCGAGGCGCGTCTGGAGTATCGCCCGCGCACGCGTGCCGTCGATGAGGACGCGCTGGTGCTCGAGCTGCACGAGCGCTTGGACAGCGACTTGCAACGGGGATTCTCCGGTCACGGACCCCACCGCGACGAGCTGGCGCTGCTGCGCGATGGCCGCGAGCTGCGCCTGTATGGCTCTCAGGGCGAGCAGCGCATCGCACTGCTGGCGCTACTGCTCGCCGAGCGCGCGGTGCTTGCTCGCGAGCGGGCGCGGATGCCGTTGATGTTGCTCGATGACGTCATGAGCGAGCTGGACGGCGAGCGTCGGGAGTTGCTGGCGCTCGAACTCTCCACCGGTGGTCAGAGCGTGATCGCGACCACCGACCTGGCCCACGTGCCGGGTGGTTCAGGTGTCGCGGTCACCCGTCTGCGAGTCTCGCCGGGCGCGATCCTCCAGGAGGCGCTCGCGGCATGAGGCCGAGTCTCGCCCGGCATTCGAGTGCGCGCCGATGAGTAGGCTCGCCCCGCGACCGCTGGCGATGGGAGTGCAAGCGCTCACTGCCGAGCTGGCGCCGGCCACGACGCTCGCGCGCGTGCAAGAGGTCTGGGAGCGCGTCCTCGGCCCGGCGATCGCCGCATCGGCCCGCCCGAGCGCCGAGCGCGACGGCGTCCTCACGGTGATCTGCGAGGCCGCGGTGTGGGCTCAAGAGCTCGATCTGATGGGCTCCGAGCTGATCGAACGCCTGAACGCCGAACTCGGCGCCGACACACTCCGTCAGCTGCGCTGCCGCGCCGGCTGAACCGCATTGGGCCGCAGCGCTTCGGCCTTCGCCTGATTCTGCGATTTTGCAGGGATTTCATGGGCAGCAGAGGCCCTTGCCGGGGGTGCGTTGTGCTATTATTCGAGCACAGTACATTTCGCCCCGGACCACCGTCTGAGCGCCCTGGATTCCGGGGCGTTTGCGCGTAATCGAAGGATCAGATTGGCTACTGCCGACAGCGCCACCGCACACAACCCCGAGGACGATCCCGCCGCGGGGGTCAGCAATACCTCGGCAGGCGTGGACGCGGGTTACGACGCGCAGGACATCACGGTGCTGGAGGGCCTGGAGGCCGTCCGCAAGCGCCCGGGCATGTACATCGGCTCGACCGGTGTCATGGGCCTGCACCATCTCGTCTATGAGGTCGTGGACAACTCCGTCGACGAGGCCCTGGCCGGATACTGCACCGAGGTCTCGGTCACGATCCACCCCGACAACTCCGTCACGGTCGCGGACAACGGCCGTGGCATCCCTGTGGCGACGATGGAGAAGGAGGGGCGCCCGGCGGTCGAGGTCGTGCTCACGGTGCTGCACTCCGGCGGCAAGTTCGGGGACGGCGGCGGCTACAAGGTCTCCGGCGGCCTGCACGGTGTCGGCGTGTCCGTCGTTAACGCCCTCTCCGAACGCCTGCTCGTGGAGATCCGCCGGGACGATCACGTGTGGAGTCAAGAGTATTCGCGCGGCGCTCCCCAGGGCGAGCTGGCCCAGGGCGAGAAGTTGTCCTCCGGCGCTCCCACCGGCACGATCATCACGTTCCTTGCCGACGCCGACATCTTCGAGACGCTCGACTACGACTTCCACACGCTCGAGGAACGCCTGCGCGAGACCGCCTTCCTGACGCGCGGCCTGAAGATCTCGATCGTCGACGAGCGCGGCGAGGGCCACTCGGCCTCCTTCCAGTACGAGGGCGGCATCGAGGACTTCGTCTCCTATCTGAACGAGAACAAGGACACCGTCCATCGCAAGGTCGTGTTCTTCGCGGGCGAGTCCGAGGAGGGCGCCGCCGAGGTGGCGATGCAGTGGAACTCCTCCTACCAGGAGTCGATCCACTCTTTTGCCAACAACATCGCCACGCGCGAGGGCGGCTCGCACCTGTCGGGCTTTCGCTCGGCGCTTACGCGCACGCTGAACCGCTACGCGCGCGAGAAGGGCCTGTTGAAGGAGAAAGAGGACAACCTCTCCGGCGAGGACGTGCGCGAGGGGCTCACTGCCGTGATCTCCGTCAAGCTGCGCGACCCGCAGTTCGAGGGTCAGACCAAGACCAAGCTCGGCAACCCCGGCATGGCCGGCTTCGTCGAGTCGATCGTCAACACCGGCCTGGGGGAGTTCCTGGAGGAGAACCCCTCTGAGGCGCGCGCGGTGATCATGAAGTCCGTCCAGGCCCAGCGCGCCCGCGAGGCCGCGCGCAAGGCCCGCGATCTGACCCGGCGCAAGTCGGCGCTGGAGAACTCCACGCTGCCGGGCAAGCTCGCCGACTGCTCGATCAAGGACCCCTCGTTGGCCGAGCTGTTCGTGGTCGAGGGCGACTCCGCCGGCGGCTCGGCCAAGCAGGGCCGCGACCGCAACACCCAGGCGGTGCTCCCGCTTCGCGGCAAGATCCTCAACGTCGAGAAGTCACGCATCGACAAGGTCCTGCAGAACGTCGAGGTCCAGGCGTTGATCACCGCCATCGGCACGGGCGTGCGCGATGAGTTCAACATCGAGAACGCGCGCTACCACAAGGTGATTCTGATGACCGACGCCGACGTCGATGGCGCGCACATCCGCACGCTCGCGCTTACGCTGCTCTTCCGCGAGATGAAAGAGCTGATCGAGGAAGGCTACGTCTACATCGCCAAGCCCCCGCTGTACAAGCTCAAGCAGGGCTCTCGCGAGCGCTATATCGAGAAGGACTCCGAGCTCGAGGAGATTCTGCTGGCGGACAAGTGGGATCGACTCGACGTGTTCGACCGCCACGGCACCCAGTTCAAGCTCACCGAGACGCGCTGGCAGCGGTTCACCCGCTCGCTCAAGCAGTACGAGGGCTGGGCCTCATCGCTGCGCGCCGTCCACGGCCACGACATGGTTCAGTTCCTGGAGGAGTCCTCCCTGCTGGGCGAGCAAGCACTCGACCCTGAGGCGGCCGTCGCGCTGCTCTCCCGTGAGGGCGTCACCGGTGAGACGCACGCCACCGAGCTGATCTCCGTGGACGACACCGAGCTGCGCGTCAAGGCGATCGAAACGAGCACCGGGTTCGCCCGCACCCACCGCATCTCCCGCGAGCTGTTCGCCTCACAGGAGTATCGCCAGCTCGCGCGCGTCCACGCTCAGCTCGTCGAGCTCGCCGGCACCCCCGCGTTTGACGTGCGTCTTGGCGACGCTCACGAGCACGCGCCCTCCTTTGAGGCGCTGCGCGAGGCCGTGATGACCGTGGCCCAGAAGGGGTCGAAACTGCAGCGGTTCAAGGGACTCGGAGAGATGAACGCCGATCAGCTCGGCGAAACCACGATGGCTCCCGAGACGCGCACGTTGGCGCAGGTCACGCTCGAGGACGCCGCCTCCGCCGATCGCATCTTCTCGATGCTCATGGGTGATCAGGTCGAGCCGCGGCGGCTATTCATCGAAGACAACGCACGGGCCGTTGCGAATCTCGATGTGTGACGTCATGGCCGGCGCATCTCGGCGTCCTCAGTCGCTCGCGTACGTAGTACGCCACGCTCCCTGCGTCCTTGACCTGCTTGGCCCTGACGCCCCACTTGGCAGAACGTCTACCTTGACTCATTATTGGGGGTTCGATGGCGTCCGCTGAGGTCATCGGCGGCGGCAACATCGAACCGCGGGCGCTCGAGGAGGAGATGCGCACGGCGTATCTCGACTACGCCATGTCGGTCATCGTCGGGCGCGCCCTGCCGGACGTGCGCGACGGTTTGAAGCCCGTTCACCGTCGTGTCCTCTACGCGATGAACGAGCTCGGCCTCGGTCCCACCAGGCCGTATGCCAAGTGCGCGAAGATCGTCGGCGAGGTGATGGGCAACTATCACCCACACGGCGACTCCGCGATCTACGACACGCTCGTGCGCATGGCCCAAGACTTCTCGATGCGCAACGAGCTCGTCGACGGCCAGGGCAACTTCGGTTCGGTCGACGACGATCCTGCGGCCGCCATGAGATACACGGAGGCGCGCCTCGCCCGCATCGCGACCGAGATGCTGCGCGATCTCGACATGGACACGGTCGACTTCGCGCCCAACTACGACGGCTCGCGCCAAGAGCCGCTGGTGCTCCCGGCGCGCTTTCCCAACCTGCTCGTCAACGGCTCTTCGGGCATCGCCGTGGGTATGGCGACGAACATCCCCCCGCACAACCTGCGAGAGGTCATCGCGGCGACGATCGCCTACATCGACGATCCCGAGATCGACACCGACGGGCTGCTGGCGCACATCAAAGGCCCGGACTTCCCGACCGGCGGCATCATCCTCGGCCACCAGGGCATCCGCGACGCGTATGAGACCGGCCGCGGCCGCGTGCGCGTCCAGGCCCGCGCGCACATCGAGCCGCTCAAACAGGGCAAGGAGGCGATCGTCGTCACCGAGCTGCCGTTCATGGTCAAGAAGGGCGGCGACGGCGGGCTGATCCAGAAGATCGCCGACCTCGTGCACGACAAGAAGATCTCCGAGATCTCCGACCTGCGCGACGAGTCCGACAAGCGCGGCATGCGCCTGGTGATCGAGCTCAAGCGCGACGTCATCCCGAAGGTGGCCCTGAACAAGCTCTACAAGCACACCTCGATGCAGTCGACCTTTGGCGTGAACATGGTCGCGCTCGTGGACAACGTCCCGCGCACGCTGAACCTGCGCGCTGTCATCCACAACTACGTAGCCCATCAGCGCGAAGTGATCGTGCGCCGCACCAAGCACGAGCTCGCCGAGAAGGAGGCCCGCGCACACATCCTGCTCGGCCTGTTGATCGCGCTCGACAACCTCGACGCGATCATCGAACTGATCCGCGCCGCACGCGATCGTGACGACGCCCGCGAGCAGCTCGTCGCGCGCTTCGAGCTGAGCACGATCCAGGCCAGTGCGATCCTCGACCTGCGCCTCTCCCAGCTCACGGCGCTGGAGGCCGACTCGATCAAACAGGAGCACGCCGACGTCACCGAGCGCATCGCCGAGCTGCGCGCGATCCTCGGCGACGAGACCCGCGTGCTGGCCGTCATCAAGGAGGAGCTCTCCGAGATCTCCGAGCGCTTCGGCGACGAGCGGCGCACCGAGATCAGCCACTCCGAGGACGAGATCGACATCGAGGACCTGATCGCCGACCAGCAGATGGTGATCACGATCACTCAGACCGGCTACATCAAGTCGCTGCCGCTTGCCACCTACCGCCAGCAGGCGCGCGGGGGACGCGGTGTTACGGGGATGGACATGAAGGACGGTGACTTCATCGAGCACCTGTTCGTCTGCTCCTCCCACGACTACCTGCTGTTCTTCTCCAACCGCGGCAAGGTCTACCGCTCGAAGGTCTACGAGCTGCCGGAGGCCTCGCGCACGGCCAAGGGGCGTGCACTCGTGAACATCTTGCCGCTGCGCGAAGGCGAGCGGATCCAGGCGGTGGTCTCCACGCGCGACTTCTCCGAGACGAAGTACCTCGTGTTCGCCACTCGCGGCGGCACCGTCAAGAAGACCGAGTTCCAGCAGTACAACACGCCGATCAAAGCCGACGGGATCATCGCGATCAAGATCCGCGACGACGACGAGCTGCTGGCCGTGCGCGCGGTCGATCCAAACGACGAGATCATCATGGTCTCCAAGGCCGGACTCACCGTGCGCTTCGCCGAGTCCGACGCCCGTTCGATGGGCCGCGACACCAGCGGCGTGCGCGGCATGGACGTCGGCTCTGACGGTGAGGTGATCGCGATGGACGTCGCCCGCGACGACATGGACCTGCTCGTCGTCACCGAGAACGGCTACGGCAAGCGCACCCAGATCGGCCAGTACCGTAAGACCAACCGCGGGGCCAAAGGCGTCAAGACGATTAAGCTCACCGAGCGCAAGGGCGGCCTCGCCGGCGCGCTGGTCGTGCGCGAGCGCCAGGAGCTCGTGTTCATCTCCGTCGGCGGTATGGTCCAGCGCACGGCCGCGGGCGGCATCTCCCAGCAGGGCCGCTCCGCCACGGGCGTACGCGCGATGAACCTCAAGGACGAGGACCTCGTCAGCGCCGTCGCCGTCGTCGTCGACACCGAGGACGGTCCCGCCGAGGACGGCCAAGCGCCTGCGCCACAGCAGCTCGATGACACCGCCGCCGCCGAGGGACCGCCGGCCGACAATTAGCTCTCGCGCGCGTCATCTCCATTCGCTACTCTGGCCAGACCAGAGAAAGGAGGTGGTCCGTACGCTTAGTCACAGTTCTCACGGGACCCTGGAGGTGACCGGCCGCTAGGTCGGAGGCTGGACCGCTTGGCGGAATCCAACCCGGGACACCCCGAGACGACCTCCGGCTTGGTCCCTCCGGAAGCAGCGCGTAAGCGAGTCGCCTCGGTCTTTCCAGTCACAGTCGTATCCGCGGGGGCGCCTGTCGAGGGCGCCCCCGCGCTCTGTCTTCCACGGCATCTCGGTGCCCGAGCGGCAGGCCGGCGCGAGCCCCGCCCGCCCCAGCGCGCCAATCGCACATACGCCCCGGGAGGGGCGTTCTAAACGGCCTTATGCGGCCTGGGGCAGGTACTGCAACCAAGCCGCCGGGATCGTCGGGGAGGCGACGTGGATGAAGATCTCGGCGCGCGGAGTGCGCGGGGCACGCCTTGGATGCATGCCGGCCTGACGAGGCAGTCGATCCCCCTTGCGCCGGTTGCAGGGCGCGCACGAAGCGACGATGTTCTCCCAACTGGAGTTGCCACCCTTGGAGCGCGGGATCACGTGATCGACGGTCAGGTTCGAGCGCGAACCGCAGTACTGGCAGGCCCACCCGTCGCGCGCGAACACCGCTCGCCTTGTGATCTTGCGCCGGTGTGCATCGCGCGGGACCCGCACATAGCTGACAAGCCGGATCACCACCGGCCGCGCGAGCGTGGAACTCTCCGAGTGCAGCTCCCAGCGCCCTCGCTCCAGTAGCTCGGCCTTGTCCTTCAGCAACAGCACCACTGCGCGGCGCACCGAGCAGACGTTGATCGGCTCATACGTCGCGTTCAATACGAGCACCCGGCCACTGTCACGCCCGCGCCGCCGGTGCTCTGGTGGCGGCACGGACCTCAGTACTACAGGTGGAACGGTGCTATCCATCTGTAGCGCCGGAGTGTAGCGGTGGTTCGGACTCACCGTGGCGATCGCCCGCCGCCTGTTCCCGGGACCGGCCGGCGACTGTCACCGCGTCGAGCGGATGGCCGCCCATCGGGTAGGAGCCAAGCACGCGCGCCCGTTCGCAGATCTGCGCCAACCCCGCGACCGCCTCCGCGATCGCCGGGTCGCTCACGCTGCCCTGAAGATCTACGAAGAACATGTAACTGCCCATGCGATCGCGCTTGGGACGGGACTCGATCTTCGTCAAATTGATCGCGCGCCGACCGAACTCGTCCAGGCAGCGAACGAGCCAGCCGGGACTGTCCGCTCCCGGTCCCCAGAACACCAGCGATGTCTTCCACCCACCACCATTGCGGGGTCGCAGCGGCGGGATATGTCTCTCTCCGCCCCTCGCTTGCGAGGTGTCGTGGTCGGGGAGCCCATCGCCGGTCGTGCCATCCGCGTAGTCGTGCGCCCGTGCCAGCCAAACGAATCGGGTTTCGTTGTCGTCCCTGTCCTGCACGCCCTCCCGCAGGACGGCCGCGCCGTAGATTTCGCTCGCCAGCACCGTCCCCAGTGCCGCCTGTCCCGGTCGGCGCTCCTCGGCGACCATCCGCACGGCCTCGGCGGTCGAGCTCGCAGCAAGCACAGTCGCGTGCCCGAGTTCCCCGCGCAAAAACCGCTCGCATTGTCCCGGGACCTGCGGGTGGGTGATGACCGTGTCGACCTCCGCGAGCTCCACCGGAGCGGCGGCGATCAGCGAATGCCTGACCGACAGCAGCGCCTCCCCGACGATCTCAAGGCCGCCCTGCTCGCTGCCGAGCAGGTCCAATGTGACGCTCACCGACCCATCCAACGAGTTCTCGATCGGCGCGATCGCCCACTCCACCTCGCCGCGTGTGAGCGCGAGGATCGTGTCGTAGATCGTCCTCAACGCCACAGGCTCGACGGCGCCCGGTATGGCGCTTGACAGCAACGCCTCCTCGGTGAAGGTGCCCTCGGGTCCCAGATAGCCGACGCGGGGGCGCCGGCCCCCCCCGTGCTCAGCCGGCGTGCTGTCCGGCGACATCGGCCTGCCCCCCGGCCGGGATCAGCGCCAAGCGCACCGCCTCGGCCTCCTCAGGCGAAAGCTCCAACTCGCCCTGTCCGTTGTGAACCTGCTTGGCGTAAACGCGCGCCTGATCGCGATGATGAATGCACGACAGCACGATTCCCGAGTGCGCGTCGTCCAGTAGCGCGATCGACATCGACTGCCGGCCCGAGAGCTCGTTGTAAGCGTCGTACCGAACCAGCGAGCGGTGTGCGATCGCACCGTGCAACGCCGTCTCGGCACCCGCCAAGCGCCCGTCCAGCCGGGTCGCGACATCCTCGACATAACCACGCAACGCCTCGAACGCATCCTGCATGTCGGCGGCATGGGCTACCACGTCGCGCTCCTCACGATCCCCGAACACGAGCCTTTGCGAGCGCCTGAGCCGGCGCACGGAGAATGCCAGTACCGCGCACATAACCAGCGCACCCACCGCCAGGGCGGCGGCGGCGATCGCGACGATGCCCTCGGTGTCGGTTATCGCGCCGGCCATACTCGCCACAACTTAGCGCGCCCCGCGTCAGCGCAAACCACGGCGCCCGGGCCAACGGGTGCCGTCGAGTCCGGCCTTAGCTCCCGAAGATCGCCAGGTAGGTGCTCTTGTTGTTTTCGGTGTCGTTCTCGCCGGGCACCGATTCGATCTTCACTTCGATTTTCGACGCTGCGCTGAGCGGCACGCCGGTCACCGGGATGTCGACGTTGACGGTCTTGCCGGGTTCGGTTTTTTCGATCGTGTGCGAGGCCGCATACTGCTTCCCCGCGGCGGTGACGGTGACGTTGACCTTGACGTTGGTCTCGGGGAATTCCCCGGAGTTTTCGACCTGCACGGTGAACGTCGGATTGCCGCCGCCGCTGACGTGATTGAGCGTAGGTTCGGGCGCCAACGTGTTGGCGCCGACGCTCACGCCCTTGAGCGCGCTCCCATGGTTGCCGCTCACCGGCGCGTTCGACGAAGACGCCGCCTGGCCGGTGATACGGGCCTGCACGGTATTTGGTTCCAACCAGCCGATGTTCGGCAGAAAGTGCGTGCTCGCGACCGTCTGCCCGGCGGCCCCGCCGCCCTTCAGCGTTTCTTCGATCAGCGGTGCGACCCGTTGGGAGTAGACCACGTCCGAGGCCAGAAAGTTCTCCATGTCCCCTGCGATCGTGATGCTCGCCTGCTTGGCCTGACCCCCCAGCGCGGTGCGCAGCAGGTTCGCGACCTTTTCCACCCCTTCAGCGCGCAGGTCCAGCGCCAGCAGCAGATAGCGCTGCGCGGAGCTCATTTCTCCGGGGACGCTCAGCGCCTTCGCTTCGGAGGCCTGTTTCGCGGCTTCCAGGTGCAGTTGATTGACCTGTGTCTCCACGTTCAAGGCGGGCTTGGAGCTCGCGCCTGACAACGCTGCGAACAGCGGCTGGGAGACCTGCTGGTCGGATGCGGTCACGATTCTTGAGACATTGCTGGTGTAGTCCTTCAGCGCCTGGGTCTTCTGGCTTTTCAGGCAGCCGTTGACGATCAGCACGATCACGATCAGCAGCACGACGCCGACCCCGGCCGCCACCCGACGGCGCACCATCACGGTGTGCTCCTCGTGCGAGTCCGGCTCCTCCGCGTGCCGTGGGCGGCGCGGGCGAGGTCTCTGTGGCGCACGTGGCGCTCGGGCTGCAGGGCGAGGGGCTGTCTCCTCGCCGTCGTCAAAAAACGACAAAAGCTATGTGCTCCTTTGCAGGGACTTGTTCATGCGCAGGGCACCAGTATGACCGCCCTCCGTGTGGCCCGTGAACCTGCAACTTCTCGGTCAATGAGCATATTCCTTCGCTTTCGTGCAGGGAGGGCGCCTACGGGCGGCGAACGCGCCACCCGGTGGACTCGTTGCAGACCCTCGTCCAGGAGCATCCTCCGCGAAGCGGCGTCGCGCCCGAAACCGCTGGGGCCGGGCCGATCTCGGAGTCCCCCACAATCGTACGCGTGGGCTCCCGGGGAAGCTCCGAGCAACGGCCGGCCACGGGCGAGCGTCCGGCGGACGGCGCGCTGCTGCACGGTCGCTACCGCCTGATCGAGCGCCTCGGCGCGGGCGGGTTCGGTGTGGTCTGGCGCGCACACGACGAGCTGCTGCATCGCGAGGTTGCGCTCAAGCGGATACCTCTTCCCCTGGATCTTCCCGCCGACGACTGCCGTGAGGGGGAGCCGCACGCCGGCGAGCGCGCCTCCCGTGAGGCGCTCGCGACAGCGCGCCTGGCGCATCCGGCGATCGTGGCATTGCACGAGGCCTACGTCGACGATGACGCGTTCTATCTCATCTCCGAACTCGTCGAGGGCGACACGCTCGCGCGGCTTGTGGCCCGCGACGCCCTCTCAGACGAGGAACTGTTCGAGATCGGGACGGCGCTCGCCCACGCCCTCGCCCACGCCCACGCGCGGGGGGTCATACACCGTGACGTCAAGCCCCAGAACGTGCTCGTCCCCCACGATCCCGGGCCCCGTCAGCCGCCTGCCAAGCTGACCGACTTTGGCGGCGCCAGTCTGGCCGGTGACCAGGCGCTGACCCGTACCGGCGAGACCCTCGGCACCCTCGCTTACATGGCACCCGAGCAGAGCGAAGGTCTTCAGGTCGGTGAGTCCGCGGACGTCTACTCGCTCGCGCTCGTCATCTACGAGGGGCTCACCGGGGTCAACCCGGTACGCGGACCCACGCCGGCGGCGACCGCTCGGCGGATCGGCCGCCCGCTGCCCGCGCTCGCCGCGCGCCGTCCGGACCTACCACTCGCGCTGAGTGATGCGATCGATAAAGCGCTGGCGATCGACCCCGTCCACCGGGGGACCCTGGAGGACCTGCGTTCGGCTCTGGAACACGCTCTGGCCCGCGGCCCCGTCCGCAGCCGTGGCCTGTTCCGCCGCCGTGCAGAGCGAGTGCAGTACGGGCAAGCGGAGTTGGAGCGCTCCTCGCCGGCGAGCGCGAGGGATACCTCGATCACCGCCGAGCATCGTGCCGCGGAGCGCCACGCGGGCACGATCGTCCCGGTCCCACAGGATCACACGCTGGATGCACACGTCCATCCCTCTTCCGGCGCCCAGAATCGGTCCGAGCACGAGCACAACGGGCGATCCCACCGCCTACCGATGCCGCGCGCGGTGTGGATGGGGTGCGTCATCGCGCTCGCGGCCTGGCAGACGGCGAATGCGCGCCCGGGAGTCGGGCTGCTGCTGCTCGCCGCGACCGCGCCACTGCTGTTTATGGGCCCTCGCCCCGGTATCGGTTGGCTCGCGGCTGGACTAGCACCCGTGCTGGGATTCGTGGGTCTCGCGGGCGCATATCCGGCTTTGGCCGGACAGGCCTCGCGGTGGTCGCGCCGCGCCGCCCTCGGCGCTCTCGGGTACTGGTGGCTGACCCTCGCCGAGCCGCTGTTGGCAAGCGGCGCGCACGGGTCGCGTCTATGGCTTGGACCGTCCGTGGCCACACCGCCGCGCGCGGTGTGGGAGGGCTCACTCGACGGCACGGCCATCCATGTCATCGCTCCGACGCTCACGATCGGGCTCGTATGCGGGGCGGTGCTGTGGGGCGCCGCCGCAGCCGCCCTGCCCTTGGTCGTGCGTGGCTCCAGTGCGATCCTTGACACACTCGCCGCGGTTGTGTGGTCGACGGCGCTGCTGGCCGCCACGCCCTACTTTGCAGCCGGCCTGTCCGCCGGTGCGATCCTTCCGCAGCCTCGTGGAGTCCTCCTCGGAGCGATCGTCGGTGCGGCCATCGCGGTCGCGGGACGCGCGCTGCGCGGCCCGGTCTCGGTTCGTCACCCCTAGAGTGCTCATACCGGAGGTCGAACTGAGGCCAACGGCCCCTGCCATGAACCCGCTGAGAGCACTTGAGACCAGGATCGCCAACCTCGTCGAAGGCGCGTTTGGGCGCGTGTTTCGCTCGGAGGTGCGTCCGATCGAACTGGCGCACAAGCTGGCGCGGGAGATGGACGAGCACCGCACCGCGTCGGTCTCTCGCACGTATGCGCCAAACGAGTACTCGGTGTGGCTTTCGCCCCAGGATCGTGCCCGTTACGAGGGGGTCGAGCACGAGGTGATCGACGAGCTGTGCGCCTATCTGCTCGAGCACGCTCGCCGCGAGGACCTGATCCTTGCCTCGCAGCCGCTGATCTCTTTTCATACCGACGAGGATCTGTCGCTCGGCGAATTCGGGATCCAAGCGAGGCTCGTCCGGGCGGACGGTCACAGTGACGACGATCCCTCCGCGGGCCCGGCGATGGTCCCGCGGCCGGTGGAGCCTCCCGACGAACATGGGCAGACGATGATTTACAGCAGCTCGGCGCGCATGCGCGATTCCGTTGTGCAAGCGCATGCCCGACGTCCCGCGCGGGCGCTGCTGTCGGTCGGCGGCAAACGCCTGCCGGTGCCGCCGGACGGTGGTGTGGTCGGCCGCAGCCGAGACTGCGAGATCGTGCTCGAGGACACAGGCGTCTCGCGCCGGCACGCCGAGTTTCGTCCCGGCGAGGGCGGCTGGACGGTCGCCGATCTGGGCTCGACCAACGGGGTTCGCGTCAACGGCCGCGACATCCACGGGCCCCACCGGCTGTCTGCCGGAGATCGCATCGAGCTTGGCTCCACCGAGATCGTGTTCGACATCGCATGACCACGCTCGCCCCCGTATCCGTGGCCCTCAAGTTCGGCTTCCTGGCCGTGCTCTATTTGTTTTTGCTGTGGGTGGCGCGCAGTGCGCTGCGCGATCTGCGCGGCGCCTCCTCTCCCGTGTCGACGTCCACCGCCGGAGCCCCGATTCCAGCCGACGCCACCGGTCTGCACGCGGCCTCCTCGGCCGGGCTTGCGGACCTCTCGGGGCGCTCGCCGCGACTGGTGGTGGAGCGCGCCCCCGGCCACGATCCCGGAATGATTTACGACCTCGACGAGGACATAGTGCTCGGCCGCGGCGATCAGGCCGAGATACGTCTGGAGGATCCGTTCGCCTCCTCGCGCCACGCCCGCATCAACCGGCAGGGCAACATCCTGGTGGTCGAGGATCTGCGCTCCACAAACGGCACCTACCTCAACGAGGAGCTGCTCGAGACGCCCCGCCCGCTGCATCCCGGCGACCGCGTCCGGATCGGCGACTCAGAGTTCACCTTCGAGGTCGACTAGCCCATGCACGCCGCCGCCGAGGTTCCCTTAGTGACGACAGCGCGGGTGTCCCGACGCGATGACGCGCATTCGGTCGCCCAGATGCCGGCGACCGCGGGCGGAGCGCGCTGATGCTGCGTGTCGCGGAGCAGTACGCCGCCACCGACACCGGCCGTCAACGGCGCGCCAACGAGGACTCGCTGTTGGCGCGCTCGCCGCTGTTCGTCGTGGCCGACGGGATGGGTGGCGCACAGGCCGGAGAGGTCGCCTCGAGGCTCGCCGTGGACGTCTTCGAAGAAGGGCTGGGAGATACCGTCGTCGAGCCCGAGAGCTCTCTCGCGCAGCGGGCCGCCGAGGCCAACTCCCGCATCCACGAGCTCTCGCACGCAAACGCGGAGCACGCGGGTATGGGCACGACGCTTACGGCCGCGTACGTGGCGCCCGAGGAGGTCGCTCTCGCCCACGTGGGGGACAGTCGGGCCTACCGCCTGCGCAACGGAGAGCTCGTGCGTCTGACCGACGACCACTCGCTTGTCGACGAGTTGATACGCCAGGGCAAGATCACCCCCGAGGAAGCCGTCGATCACCCACAGCGCTCCGTGATCACCCGCGCGCTCGGACCCGAGCCATCGGTCGAGGTCGACACTCGCTCCTACAACGCCCGCCCGGGCGACGTCTACCTGCTGTGCAGCGACGGCCTGACGACGATGCTCCCCGAGGAACGCGTCGCGGAGCTAATGTGCTCGCACCCGCGCCTGCGCGACGCGGGCGAGGCCCTGATCGCGGCCGCCAACGAGGCCGGCGGCCGGGACAACATCACGGTGGTGCTCTTCCGCCTGGAGGATCCCACCGCCCCGGTGTCCCCGGCTGCTCCGGAGACCGAGGAGCAGATTGCGCTCGAACCGGCGCTCCCCAATGATCGTGGCGGTGCGGACCTCGTCGCGAGCGGGGATGCGGGTGGCGCGCCGGACTACGACGACGTGGACGCCGGCGCTCGCTCCGCTACGCTGCCGCTGCCGGTAGAACCCCGTAGGCCGCGGCCACCGTCACCGGCGACGGTCGCAGGGGGAAGGCGTCGGCGTGTGCGACGTCTGACACCGGTGGCGATCGTGTTGGTAGTACTCGGCCTGCTCGCCTCGGGCGCGTACCTGGCGGCGCAATCGGTCTACTTCATCGGCACGAACGCCCGCGGCCTGGTCACGATCTACAACGGCTTTCCCTACCAGCTCCCCGGTGGGATCAAGCTGTACAGCAGTGACTACGTCTCGGGTGTGAGCGCTTCGACCCTCTCACCCGTACGCAGGCGCTCGCTGCTCGACCACTCGCTGCACTCGGAATCGAAGGCCGGCGACCTCATCCACAGCCTGGAACTGGGGCAGCTCAGTGAATAGGCCGATCGTTCGCCTGTATGGCCTGGTCGTGGTCCTGTTCGCGTTGCTGATCGCCTTCACCTCGCGCTGGACGATCTTCGAAGCCGGGGCACTCCGTCAGAAACGCGCTGAACCGGCGCTCGCTGCTCCAGCAGGAACGCATTCAGCGAGGGCGGATCCTCGCCTCCGACGGGACCGTGCTGGCGCGCAGCATTCGTGGCCGCGAAGGCACCTACCATCGCACCTATCCGACCGGCCCGCTGTTCGCCCAGACGGTCGGTTATTCCTTCACCGACCTCGGACAGTCGGGCATCGAGCACTACCGCAACCCGGCGCTCGACGGCGAAAGGAGCGCCACCAACCTGCAGGCGATCCTCGACCAGCTACAGGGCAAGCGTAGGCAGGGAGACGAAGTGATCACCACCCTCAACCCGGCCGCCCAGCGCACGGCGATCTCGGCGCTGGGCGAACATCGCGGCGCCGTGGTCGCCCTCGATCCACGCACCGGGGCCGTGCAGGCGATGGCTTCGACGCCCAGCTATAACCCCAACTTGCTGAGCTCGCCGAGTGCCTATGAACGGCTCACTCGCGACTCCTCGGGCACGCCGTTGGTCAACCGCGCCACCCAGTTTGGGTACGCGCCCGGTTCGACCTTCAAGGTGGTAACCGCCACCGCCGCGATCGACACCGGGCAATACACGCCCGAATCGCAGGTGAGCGGTAAGGACGGCATCCTCGTCTCGGGCGTACCGCTCTCCAACGACGAACACGAGTCCTTCGGACAGCTCACGCTCACCGAAGGGCTGGTCAAATCGGTCAACACCGTCTATGCCCAGGTCGCCGAACACCTCGGCAAGCAGACGCTCGCCCGTTACATGAGCCGCTTCGGGTTTGACCGCAAGCCCCAGCTGGACTACCCGGGCGATCAAATGTCGGCGAGCGGCGAGTATCTCGGCCAGCATCTGCTGGCTCCCACGAGCCGTTACGTCGACGTCGGACGTTTGGGCATCGGCCAGGACAAACTCCAGGTCGTTCCATTGCAGATGGCCGAGGTCGCGGCGGCCGTGGCCAACCGCGGGCGATTGATGGTCCCGCACCTGGCCGACCGCATCGTCGACCCCGAAGGGAGCACCGTCGTGACGGTCGCACCCCGAGTGCAGTCGGTCGTCATGAAACCGTCGACAGCGGCCTCGCTAACCACCATGATGGAAGCCGTGGTGAGCGAAGGGACCGGGACCGCTGCGCAAATTCCCGGCGTGCGCGTGGCCGGTAAGACGGGCACGGCCGAGACACAGATCGGCGCCGCCGTCAACAACGTCTGGTTCATCGCCTTCGCGCCGGCCCAGAACCCGCGCGTGGCGATCGCCGTGACCCTCCAGGACGTACCCGGTCAGGGTGCGGAGTTCGCGGCGCCCGTGGCTCGCCAGGTCATGGAAACGGTGCTGCATGGTTGAGCCGGTCGATATCGGAGCGTGTGCAGATGGTTGAGCCGGACACGATCATCGACGGCCGCTACCGCGTCCTCTCACGCCTGGGCTCAGGGGGAATGGCCGACGTGTACCTCGCCGAAGATCAACTGCTCGGGCGCAGTCTTGCGGTCAAGGTCCTGCACCATCACTTCGCCGAGGACCAGGAGTTCGTCGAGCGGTTTCGTCGCGAGGCCTCAAGCGCCGCGGGGCTGTCTCACCCAAACATCGTCGGCATCTTCGACCGCGGCGAGTGGGACGGGACCTACTACATCGCAATGGAGTACGTCCCTGGTCGTTCGTTGAAGGAGCTGGTGCGCGAACAGGGCCCGCTCGATCCGGTTGTCGCAATCGACATCGTCACCCAGATTCTCCAGGCCGCCCGCTTCGCCCATGCGCGCGGGGTGATTCACCGCGACCTAAAGCCCCACAACGTGATCCTCGACGAGGAGGGACGTGCGCGCGTGACCGACTTCGGGATCGCCCAGGCGGGTGCGTCGGACATGACGATGACCGGCTCGATAATGGGCACCGCCCAGTACCTGTCCCCCGAGCAGGCCCAGGGCCATACCGTCAGCGCCGCCTCAGACCTGTATGCGGTCGGGGTGATCCTGTACGAGCTGTTGACCGGCGCCGTCCCCTTCGACGGCGATACCGCCGTCGCGATCGCTTTCAAGCAGGTCTCAGCACAGCCGCCCGCTCCCAGCACGACCAATCCCACCTCCCCGGCCGTGCTCGACGAGATCGTGCTGCGTGCGCTCGCCAAGGACCCGGCAACGCGTTACGGCAGCGCCGAGGAGTTCATCGCGGCGTTGAGCACCGCCCGCGAGCGACTACCCCCCGGCGCCGCGACGGCCATCTTCGCCACCCGGACATCGGCCGCACCTGGCACCGCCACCCAGGTCGTCCCGGCGGGAACCGCGCTGTCGACGGCGGTGCCCCCCGCCGCATTGCTGCTTCCCCCCGACAGTAGCGAGCCGCCGAACGACGAGGACGAGCGGGCTGGGAGGAAACGCCGAAATCTGCGCCTGGCCCTTGCCGGCGCGGCGATCGCGGCGATCGTCGGGGTTCTGCTCATACTGGCGCTGACGCGCTCCTCCTCGGCAGGGCACGTGACGGTGCCAAACGTCGCCGGGCAGAGCGAAGCGGCTGCGGCAGCCGCGTTGCATCGTGCCGGCCTGGTTCCCGTCCCCGCGCTGACAGCAAGCTCTACGGTCGCCGACGGCGTGGTCATCAGTGAGACACCGCCAGCCGGCAGCGCAGTGGAAAAGGGGACGCGAGTGACGATCGCGGTGTCCACGGGACCGGGCAGCTCGCCCCTGCCCGACGTCGCCGGACTAACTGCCGCGCAGGCGACCACCAAGCTCAAAGAAGCCGGGTTCAGACCCACAACCGAAAAGCAGTCCAGCGCCACGGTGGCCAGCGGTCGCGTGATCTCGACCAATCCATCCGCCGGCACCGAGGCGCAGGCGGGCAGCGCCGTCACGGTCCTCGTCTCCAGTGGTCCGGCACAGACCACCGTCCCCGACGTGGTCGGCCAGTCTCGGGCGGCCGCCGAAGCGACGCTGACGAACGCCAAACTGGCCGCCGGTGCCGTAACGCAGCAGACCTCGACCGAACAGGCGCCCGGGACCGTGCTCGAACAGTCTCCAGCACCCGGCACCTCCCTCCCCGCCGGCGGCACCGTGAACTTCGTAGTGGCCCAGGAGCCCACCGAAATCCCCGTCCCCAACGTCATTGGCAAGAACGAGGCGCAGGCCTCCGCCGAACTCGGACGTGCCGGGTTCTCACCCCAGGCGGTCACGCAAACGACCACCGACTCGACCCAGGTCGGTGTCGTCCTGCGCCAGAGTCCGGCCGCGCCAAACAAAGCGCGCAAGGGCGCCACGGTCACGATCGCCGTCGGCACGCTCGGTCCGCAGACCACACCCACGACCACCACCCCGAGCACCCCCGCGACCCCCACTCCCCCGGCGGCGAGCGGGTGATGCCGATGAGCGATCCCCCTTCTGCATCGCTGCACTCGGGCGCAGCCGACGCGTGCGTGGCAGCCGACTGCGAGCCTGCGAGCACAACTCCGATGGACACGCTCACAGTGGCTGTTATCAGTGGCGGGCGCTCCTCCGAGCACGACGTTTCCCTGGCCTCCGGGACCGCGATCCGCGATGGCCTGCGCGCGGCCGGCCACGAGGTCGTGTCGATCGAGATCGCCCGCGACGGCGCCTGGCGCTGCGCCGGTGAGACCATTGGCGCGCATCCCGGTGACGGGCTACTCGGTGCCGACGTCGCTTTCCCGGCGCTGCACGGCCCGTTCGGTGAGGACGGGACCGTCCAGGGCATGCTCGAGACGCTCGACGTCGCCTATGTCGGCGCAGGCGTCGCCGCGTCGGCGGCGTGCATGGACAAGGTCCTCTTCAAGCGACTGCTCTCCGGAACCTCTCCGGTGGTTCCCCAGGTCGACTATGTCGGAGTGCGCGAGGCGCGCTGGCGCGCCCAACCCGCTCAAGTGCTGAGCGAGATCGCCGAGCTGGGGTTGCCGGTGTTCGTCAAGCCCGCCCACCTGGGCTCCTCGGTCGGCATCGTCCGCGTTACCGAACCAGCGCAGGTGGCCGACGCACTGGAGCAGGCCTACGCTCACGACGAGCTGGTCATCGTCGAGGCGATGGCGCCCGGCATCGAGGTCGAGTGCGGCGTGCTCGGGCTCACTGAGGGCGTCGGTGGCGGCCTTGTGGCGCTGGCCTCAGAGCCCGGTGAGATCGTCTTCCCGGGCGACTGGTATGACTACGAGGCCAAGTACACCCCCGGTGGGATGGAGCTGGTCGTCCCGGCGCGCATCTCCGCGGCGGCGCGGGTGCGAGTTCAGGAGCTTGCCGTCGAGACCTTCGCCGAAGTCGGCTGCGAGGGGCTCGCCCGTGTGGACTTCTTCGTCGACGGCGAGTCCGTGCTCGTCAACGAGCTCAACACCATGCCGGGGTTCACCCCCACGAGCGTCTACGCCAAGCTGATGGAGGCTTCCGGGATCCCTTATACGGAGCTGCTCGACCGACTGTGTAGGCTGGGAATCGAGCGCCATTTGGAGCGGCGGGCGCGGCGACACTGAGGCCGGCAGGGCCGGGGACGTCGACTAAAAGCGCTACTCGCCGCGAGCGGCCCAGTAAGCCTCCGCCTCGGACTCCAGGACGGCCAACCTCGTGTAGTAGTCCGGGAACTCGTTTAGGTGCGCCCGGGCGATCTTTGCCGTCACCATCACATCGTCGTCTGTCACATTGGTTTCGGGGTCCTGCGTTCCGTGCTCGAGCTCGACATCCATCCCCATCCGAAACTGCTCGACGTCGAACCGCGACGTCACCCAATCGATCCCGATCCGCTCGCCGGCCGCGTGTGCCGCCTCCTCCGTGAAATGGGCCTTATCGCTCATGTTGCGGAGCATACGCCTGGTGTGCGCGCATTGTCGGACTGGTCAAAGCGTCGAGGACAGCCCGCGAGCCTCACGAAAACAGCGTCGCCTCAGCGATTTCAGCCACTTCGCTTGAGGGCGGGAGCTTGGTGATCCAGATCAGGTAGTAGCGGTAGCGGATGTCGGTTGGGTCGCTGAGCGCGATCGTGGTGTGGGTGACGATCGTCTGGGGCGCTGCAACCTGCGTCCATCCGCGTTGGGTCAGGGGCGTGGTGTCGCCGTAGGGCAGCTGGTGAAAATTGTTCGACGCGTAGATGGCCGCGGTGAAACCGGGCGTGGGTGTTTGCAGCTCGATCGTGCGTGCCTCGACACCTGGAGCGGCGTCCAGGTAGAGGCCGATCCCGGGCTTTCCGGCGAGCGTCCCTTCGACGTAGTGCTCGGTGCTCCACGTCGTGTTGGGGTCGCCGTCGATGATGTTGGAGACCTGGGTCGGGTGTTCGGGGCCGGTGCCGAAGGGGTTGTAGTCATGCGCTGCGGTCTGACTGAGCTGGACGGGCTGCTGGCCGTGCTTGGCGGGCACGTTGGGCCCGACGCCGCTGTGGGTGTGATCGGCGATCAGCACGAGCACGATCGCGACGATCGCGGCGAGCAGAGCCAGCGAGGCCGCCCAGCGCCATGGATGACGCATGCGCCAGGGCAGTCGCCGGCGCGAGCGCCGCGGTAGCGTCCGCAGCACGCTTGTGACCTCGCCCGTCGCCTGGCCGGAGCGGGAGGTCTCCAGCGCCAACGCTTCCTCCAGGTCGGCGACCATGTCGGCAGCGTCGGGATAGCGCTCGGCGAGGTCGGTCGCGGTCGCGCGTTCGACCACCGCGGCGGTCGCGGCGGAGACTTCGGGGCGCAGGGACTGCACGTCTGGCACTTGCTCGCGTACGTGACGCATCGCCACTGCGACGGGCGTCTCGCCGTTGAAGGGAACCGCGCCGGTCAGCATCTCATACAGCACGACCCCCAGCGAGTACAGGTCCGACTGCCCGGTGACGGGCTGTCCGAGGGCCTGCTCGGGTGAGACATAGTCGGTCGTGCCGAGCACCCTCCCGTCCATCGTCAGGCCCTCCTCGGTGAGTGTGCGCGCGATCCCAAAGTCCGTGATCTTGGCCGATCCCTCGCTCGAGATCAGAACGTTCTGAGGCTTGACGTCGCGGTGCACGATCAGGCGCTCGTGCGCCGCTCCCAGCGCGCGCGCGATCTCGATCGCGTAGGCGATCGCCTGGGTTATCTGCAGCGGTCCCTCGCGACGGATGAGCGCCTTGAGCGTCTCGCCCGCCACATACTCAAGCACGATGTACGGGGTCCCGACAGCCGGCTCGTCGCCGTGTTGCTCCTCGTGCTCGGAGGGCTCCTCGCCGGCGTCGATCACGGTCACGATGTGCGGGTGGTTTAGCTGTGCGACCGCGCGCGCCTCGCGACGAAAGCGCTCCAGCTGATCGGAGTCGCTCGCGATCTCGCGGTGCATCAGCTTGATCGCCACCGGGCGCTCAAGCACGGTGTCAAACGCGCGGTAGACGGTCGACATCCCTCCGCGACCGATCTCGGCGTCGAGACGGTAGCGCCCGCCGAGCAGAGTGCCGAGCATGGTTCGCGTCACGGGGTGTGGATCCTGGGGCTCATCCGTTCATATTCTGCGTCCTGCGCAGGCGTACGAGGGCGATGGCGGCGATCATGCAGCGGTAACAGGCATATGGCAGCAGCGAGCGTGCGCTTACTCGGGGCCGCCTCAGCACGTCGGCGCTCACCGCCGTGGAGAAGAACGCGCTGGAGGCGCCGGCCACGAGCGCTGGTCCGGCTCCGTCCGGGACACCTCTTCGCCACAGTCGCCAAGCCTTCAGCGCACTCGCCCCCCCGATCACCGGGAGACCCGCATGCCAGGAGAGCGTCTGGGCGTCCTCGCGGGTAAATCCCCGGGCGCGCGCCGCCGTGAGCGTCGCTCCGTTGCGCGACACGCCCGGGATCAGCGCCGCGGCCTGGGCGACCCCGAGCGCGAGGCCATCCCCTGGCCCGGCGTCGTTCTGGCCCCGCGCTCCGCGTATGCCCGATCCCGAGCGTCCGGACCCCGTCTGGTCACGGAGGCCTCCCGGCATGGCCTCCGTGCGGCGTCCGGGGCGTATGTCGGCCAGCGCCATCGCAAAGGCGCCCGCGAGCAGTCCCGCGGCGATCGATCGCGGTCCCCCCAGCCGCCTGGCGATCGTGCGCTCCAGGGTGTAGCCGGCCAGCGCCGGGGGCCCCAGCGACAAGGCGATCACCGCGAACCGGCGGCCGGTCAGTTCTTGTGCGGAGTCGGTCAGCTCGGCGCGCATGTCGAGCGCCAGGGCCAGCGCCGCTCCGGCGTGCAGGGCGACCTCGAAGGACTTGCGCAGTTCGGGGTCAAGCTCGGGATAGGACCAGCCCGCGAGCCAAGGAATCAACGTCGTGTGGGCCGAGGATGAGACGGGCAACAGCTCGGTCGGGCCCTGCAATGCCCCCAGCGCGATCGCTTCGCGCATCGAAAGCTGCGCGCGCTTGCCACCACTGTCGCGTCCACCGCCGGCCCGGCCATGAGCGAGCCGCCGGTGAAACGGCATTGCTCGATCAGCTCGCGTCGGCGACGGGCGCATCGGTGCCCCCGTCCGCGGGGCCGCGTCGTCTCCGGCGCACGATCGCGTAGACGATCCCGATCACGACCAGGATCACGATCACGTAGTCGACGTACTCAAAGCCCTTGCGAACGCTGGTCCAATCGCTGCCGAGCGCGTGTCCGGCGAACGCGAGCGCGACCACCCAAGGGATGGTGCCGATCAGCGACAACACCGTGAAGCGCCCAAGCGGCATCTTCGCGATTCCCGCAGGCAGGGACACGAAGGCTCTGACGAGGGGGATCACGCGCCCGAACAGGACTGCCGGCTCGCCATAGCGCTGAAACCAGCGGTCAGCGCGTTCGATCTGCGCCGGCCCCATGTGCACCTTGTCGCCGTGGCGTTCGAACAGCTCCAGCCGCCCGCCGCGACCGACTCCGTAGGCGGCCCAGGAGCCGACCATCGTCCCGAGCAGGCCCGCGAGGATCACGCCGGTCATCGTCATGTGATGTTGCGATGCGCTTTGACTCGGGTCGGCGACGGCAAAGCCGGCGAACAGCATCACGACCTCAGAGGGAATCGGAATGCAGGCGCTGGAAAGCGCCATCAGCGCGAAGATGCCGGGTAGGCCGGCTTCGCGCACGAAGCTCGACGTTTCGTTAACCAGCGTTTCGGAGATCGAGGCGAGTACCAGCATCGGCCGGCCAACGATACCTGTGACGCGGATGGCATGGTCCGGCAGGCAGATGCCGCCATCCACGTCGCGGTGGGTTCGAGCGAGCGCGTGGGAGCGTCAATCAACCGAGGAGTCGTCCAAGGATCCGCCCACAGACCACCCGCCCCACAGACCGTTACCGTGCCGCTGACGATGCGAGTCTGGATAGACCTGACGAACAGTCCGCACGTGCTCGTCATGCGACCGGTGATCGAGCGCCTGCAGCTCGACGGCCACGAAGTCCGCGTGACCGCGCGGGACTTCGCGCAGACGATCGAGTTGTGCGAGCGCCTGCGCATCGAGCACACGCCGATCGGTCGTCATCGCGGTGAGCGGCTGGCGGCCAAGTTCGGAGGGCTCGCGTCGCGCTCGACCGCGCTCGTACGGTGGGCGCTCGCCGACGTTCGCGCCGCCGGCGGCGCTCGCTTTGACATTGCACTTGGCCACGGTTCCAACGACGTTTCGGTCGCGGCCGCAACGCTGCGGATCCCGTCCTCGACGATGTTCGACTACGAGTGGGCAGCGGTTCAGCACCACGTAAACTGCCGCTTGGCGCGAGCGGTCGTCGTGCCCGACGCGATCCCGCCCGAGCGTCTTCGTTCGTATGGGGCGGACGGAAAGATCCGTGCGTATCCGGGTCTCAAGGAGGAGTACTACCTCGCCGACTTCACGCCCGATCCGGCGGTCCTTGCAGAGCTTGCGCTGCAAGGCCAGCGCCCGCTCGTGGTGATTCGCACGCCGCCGGAGGTCTCGCTGTATCACCGCTTTGCCAACGACCTGTTCGCGGACGTGCTTGCCCGCGCTCGCGACGCCGCTGCCGAGGGCGGGGTGCAGGTTGTCGTCCTGCCGCGGACGGCCGACCAGCGCGCGGAGCTGGGCACGGTTCCGGGCTTCGTAGTCCCTCCGCACGCGATCGACGCGCAGTCGCTGATCGCCCACGCTGACCTCGTGATCTCCGCCGGCGGCACGATGAACCGCGAGGCGGTCGCGCTCGGCACGCCGGTCTATACGACGTTCGAGGGCCGGATGGGCGCAGTCGACGAACGGCTGATCTCCGAAGGGCGCCTGCGTAGGCTCGTCGACCCCGACGAGCTCAACTTCGCCAAGCGCCCCGCGGGCGCCGGGTCCGACCGCACGCGACGAGATCCGGCGCTGCTCGTAGAGTTGCTCCTGTCGCCGCTGTCAAGCAGCTAGCTGGGTGCTGGCGCTTGCCTCCGCAAGGCCGCCCGCCGGGGACGGCCGATGACGGTCGCCATTCACGAGCGCCCCTATCCCCGTGCGCCCGTACAATCCCAGCAATGCGCCGAAGGCTCGCATCGGCCGCCATTCCGCTGCATCGCCGGTCCATCCCCCAGCTCGTCGTCGACGGAGCGCTGGTCGCGCTCGCCTATTTCCTCGCGTTCCAACTGCGGTTCGACAACGGCCCGTCCGGTCACTACGCCGAGCTGCGCTCCCGCACGATCTGGTGGGTGCTCGCCGGCAGCCTGATGGTGCTGGTGTTCTCGCGGGTGTATCAGCGTCGCTGGCGCTACTCCGGCCAGCGCGACTTCGAGGCGGTCGCGCGCGCAGTGCTCGTGATCGTGCTGCTCACGGTCGTGGGCGTCGAGGCGCTGCGACCAGTGCAGCGCTACACCGTGCATGGAACCAAGGCGGTGGCCACCGCCACAGTCGGGCTGCCCAACGGCGTGATCGTCCTGTTTGGTCTGCTGTGCCTGCTGTTCCTAATCGGCGTGCGGGTGCTGGCGCGGATGGTCTACGAGCGTCGCCCGTTGGCGGCGCTGCGCGGAGTCCGCGAGGGCCAGCGCGGCGTGCTGATCGTCGGCGCCGGCGACGGGGGGAGGCTGGTGCTGCGTGAGATCGCGCGCAACCGCGAGCTTGGCCTGGCGCCGGTCGGCTTTCTCGACGATGACCCGAGCAAGCGCGGCTTGCGCATCGACGGCGTGCGCGTGCGCGGGGACACGCGCGCAGACCTACCTCGCATCCTGGACGAGTCACAGGTCGACGAAGTGCTGATCGCGATCCCCTCCGCGCCGGGGTCCACCCGTGCGCGCGTGGTCCGCGAGTGCCGTGCGCGGGGTATCTCGGTGCGCACGCTGCCGACCGTCTTCGAGCTGCTCCAGGACCACGGCACGATCGCGCGGCAGATGCGCGAGGTGCGCGTCGAGGACGTGCTCGGCCGCGAGCCCGTGCTGATGGAGCTCGATCGCGTCGGCGCCTACCTGGCCGAGGAGACGGTGCTCGTGACCGGCGCCGGCGGCTCGATCGGCTCGGAGCTCTGCCGTCAGATCGCGCGCGTCGGCCCGCGCAAGATCGTGCTGCTGGATCATGCCGAGGACAACCTCTTTCAGATCGAGCGCGAGCTGCTGGAGGAGCGCCACATTCAGCCTTCGACGCTCGTGGCGGTGCTCGCCGACTGCAAGGAAGAGGAGCGCATGCGTGAGGTCTTCTCCGAGCACCGCCCAACCGTCGTGTTTCACGCCGCCGCCTACAAGCACGTCGGCCTGATGGAGGCCAACCCGGTGGAGGCGGTGCGCAACAACGCGATCGCCACGCGCGTCGTCGCGCACGTCGCAGGCCAGCTCGCCGCGCGGCGCTTTGTGCTCGTCTCGACCGACAAGGCGGTCGCCCCGGCGACCGTGATGGGCGCGTCCAAGGCGCTCGCCGAGTTCGCCCTGGACGCCGCCGCCGCGCGCTTTCCCGAGACCCGCTTCAACGCGGTGCGCTTTGGCAACGTGCTCGGCTCATCCGGCAGCGTCGTCCCGATCTTCGAGCGCCAGATCGCACGCGGGGGACCCGTCACCGTCACCGACGAGCGCATGACCCGTTACTTCATGACGATCCCCGAGGCGGTGCAGCTGATCATCCGCTCCGGCTCACTTCTCTGCGCAGACACGGGGGGCGCTGAGGTGTTCGTGCTCGACATGGGCGAGCCCGTGCGTATCGTCGAGCTGGCACGCGCGATGATCGACCTGTCGGGCCTCGACCCCGAACGTGACATCGAGATCGAGATCGTCGGCCGCCGCGCGGGCGAGAAGCTGAGCGAGGAGCTGTTCAACGACTACGAGCGAGCGCTACCCACGCCCGCGGAGAAGATCTCGCTCGCCGATCGTCCGCCGTTGGGGGCGGAGGTAGTGGAGTCGATGTTCGCCGAGATCGGGCTACTCGTGCTCGAGGGCGACGCCGCCGGTCTCGCCGCCAAGGTGTCCGCGCTCTCACCGGCACGCGATCCCCGGAGTGCGTCCGCCGCCGAGGACGTGGCCGGCGTCGGTTCCCCCGTGGCGATCGGCCCCGTCGAGCTACCGCCCGCGCAGCGCGCGACGCCTGAGCCGCTCGTACACTCCCAGGATTCATGACCGCCGCTTCGCCACTGGCGCTATCGCTGTCGAACTCGTTCACACAGATCGGGGCGATCGCCGCGTTCGCCGCACTTGTGGGGATTGCCGTGCTTTCGCTGCTGGTGTTCACGCAGGCGCGCGAGCTCAAGCGCTTGCGGGAGTGGGCCGGGCGCGCTCCGGAGCGCTCCGCCGAACAGGAGCAGCGCGTCAGCGCCGAGGCGGCGGCACGGCTCGCACGTCCCGCGGCGGGCGCTGCACCGGTTCGCCAGGTCCCACGCACCACCCCGCTGAACGCGCGCCCCGTGACCGCCACCGGACAGCCCGCGGGGACTCCAGCCACACCTTCGCCCGCCCAGGTCGCCGCGGCCGCGGCTGCTGCCACCGCTGTGGGGGACGCCTCGGGTGCGCCCTCTGCCGCGAGTCCGGGCGCCCCGCCCGCGGGTGTCCCCGGATCGCCGGCCGCGCCGGTGGTACCCACCCAGAGCACGCCCACTCCTTCACCGAGCGCCGCGCCGTTGACGGCCGGCGCTCCGCCGGCGCAGACCGCGGCCGGTGCCGTATCCGACGCCAAAGCCCCGGTAACCACTCCCGCGTCCGGGCCGTCCTCACCCGGGCAGGCGCCCGGGAACGTGCCGCTTCCCAGTCCGGCAGGAGCCGGCTCCACAGCGGCTGTCGGCGCGCCATCCGGAGCGACTGCGACATCGGCTCCTCAGTCTTCAGCAAGCGCACCGCCCACTGCAGCGACCGTTGCCGGCACATCCGCCGCCGCCCCTTCGCCTGCCACGCCTGCCGGGACCCCTGCGCCCGGCTCACCGGCTCCGGCGACCGCCGCCGGCGCAGCCGCGGCGATTCCGCGCGCGCCCGTGCCACCACCACCGGCTACCGGCGCACAGCCCGGTAGCGCAACTCGACCCGCGGACGAGCCAGGTCAGCGGCCCGTCTCGGGTTCCCCGGCCCCCGCCAAAGCCCCTGTGAGCGCGCGTCCACCGGCTCCCGTCGCTCCCGCGTCACCTCCACGCCGCACCGCAAGCGCGGCCATGACCGCCGATGCGAGCGCCGCTGTCAGGGGGGCGTCGGGCGCCTCCGTGAGACAGTCGGCCCCCGCGGGACGGGAGCCCGCCGCGCAGGCGCCGGTCCGCGGGCGTGGCCCGAGCGCTCAGGCGTCGTCCAAGCAGCCCGGCGTGACGACATATTCGCGTCGTCGCCGCTCACCCGCACGGGCGGCTGTGCTGATCGGGGGCGCTGTGATCATCGGGATCGTCGCGGTCGTGCTCCTCGTCAGCTCGCTCGGCTCATCCTCGGGCACCAGCGCGAGCACGGCCACCACGACCGCGACGGCGACGCACGCGCCTGCCCGCCACACCACGACGAGCACCGCAACGAGCTCGCACCCGAGCGAAACCTCGGCGCCCGTGGTCAACCCGGCGGAAGCGCAGGTCGCGGTGCTCAACGGAACCGGCACCCCTAACCTGGCCCACCGGCTGTCGGCGAGCCTGCAACAAAGCGGTTACTCCCAAGCGACGCCCCTGAACGGGACTCCGGCCGGGACTCATCAGACGACCATCGTCGAGTACACCTCCGGGCACCACGCCGAAGCCGAGCAGGTCGCGCGCGCCCTCGGCGTCACCCAGGTGCAGCCGATCGAAGCTGCCGTGTCGCCGCTCGCCGGGAGCTCCACCGTGGTCGTGATCGCCGGCCTGGACAAGGCGGGTGCGGGGGGCGAAGCATCCTCCTCCGGCGCCGGGGAAGCGTCCTCGGGCGGAGCCGTTCCGTGATCGATCCCACGCTTGACGGCGCCGGTGTATGTGCTGCTCGCGCCGCGCACGCGGTCGCGGACGGCGCCGCCAAGTGAGCGCCTTCGGAGCGGGCAGATAGCGGATTTCCTGGACATACCCGCGCGCTCGGTCAAGCCGCGCGAGCACGGCATCACGCATGTGATCGACCGCGGCCTGTCGGTCGCCGAGGTAGACGGCCTGCTCGAGGTCGCAGGAGCCTACGTGGACATCGTCAAGCTCGGCTGGGGCACCGCGCTCGTCAGCGCCAACCTCGCTCCCAAGCTGGAGCGCTACGCCGCCCACGGAATCCCCGTGGTGCTCGGCGGCACCCTCACCGAGCTGGCGATCAGGCAGGGTCGCGTCGAGGGTTTGATCGGCTGGCTCAAAGAGCTTGGCCTGCGTCACGTCGAGATCTCCGACGGGACGATCGCGCTGGATCCAGAGGTCAAGGTCGAGCTGATCGAGCGTCTGGCGAGCGACGGGTTCACGGTCCTGTCGGAGGTCGGCAGCAAGGACGCCGACTTCATCATGGCGCCGTACGTGTGGGTCGAGCAGATCGAGCGCGACCTGCGGGCGGGCGCGTGGAAGGTGATCGCCGAGGCTCGCGAGTCCGGCACCGCCGGTATCTATCGCGCCGACGGCGAGGTGCGCACGGGGCTGATCGATGAGATCGTGCATGCGATCGACGCCAACCGTTTGATCTTCGAGGCGCCCCAGCGCGAGCAGCAGGTGTGGCTGCTGCACCGCTTCGGCGCCGAGTGCAACCTCGGCAACATCGCACCGGACGACGTGCTCTCGCTGGAGACGCTGCGCCTCGGATTGCGCTCGGACACCGTCGAGCGGTTTGCACCGGGCGGGAGCGGTTGAGCGCGATCACCGAGAGCCAGGCCGCCGATGGTGGGCCGGGCGTGGACAGGCTCGCGCAGGTCATATTTGCGCTGCTGGTGCTCGCGTGCTTCGCTGCGTTCATCGTTACGCAACGGCTCAAGCACACACCGACGCCGGTCCAGCACTTCAGCCTGACGCCCCGCTTCTCTCCGACGCCCCGAGGACACATCAAACAGGAGCAGATCTCGTTCAAGCTCGCCAGCGCCGACGCGGTGACGGTCACGATCATCGACTCCGCGGGTAACACCGTCGCGACGCTCGTGCACGACCGGCCGGTGGCCCGTTACAAACAGTTCTCATTGCGCTGGAACGGACATCGCGGCGCCCCTCACGGATACGCGGTCGTGCTGTCCGCCGCCGGAGCGACGATCGTCACACCTCACAACACCGGCGCGCTTGCCTCCGCGGGTGAATATCGCGTACATGTGACACTGCACGCGCAGCACCGCACCGTACCGGGGCCGCGCGCGTTTACGTTGGTGAGACCGTGAGCGCGCCGGTGCCGACCATCGCCATGAGTCTCCCCGGGACCGGCACGATCGCGGCAGGGTCGATCGCTGCACTGGCCGCGATCGCCGCGCTGTCGCTCTGGATGCGTCATCGCCCCGAAGTCCTACCGCTGCTTGCGATCGCGGCGCTCCCGTTCAGGTTGCCGATCTCGGCCGACGGACGTACGGTGAACCTGCTGCTTCCCCTCTATCTGGTCGTCGCCGCCGGGACCGTCGCCTTCCTGCTTCCCCGCTGGCTCGGTCGCAGTCAAACGCAACGTGCGCAAGAACCGACGCCCGGGTCACCGGCCAAGTTCAACACCTGGCTGTCGCCGATCGGCGTCGAATGGCTGCTGCTTGGGGCGGTCGTGTTGTATGCGCTACAGGGCTTGTATTCGACCGACCACGCCAAGGCCGCGGAGAACGTCGCCTTCTTTTACATCCCGTTCGGGCTGCTGTTCATGCTCCTGCGCGACGTGCGCTGGACGCGCGAGCTGTTGTTGCGCTGCCTGGGTGTGGCGGTGGTCCTGGCGGTCGCGTTCGCGGGTATCGGATTCGTGGAGTATGCGCGCAAGCAGCTGTTCCTCAACCCGAAGGTCGTCGCCGCAAACGAATACGGGAACTATTTCCGCGTTAATTCACTCTTTTTCGACCCGAACATTTACGGGCGCTTTCTCGCGATCGTGATGATCGCGATCACCACCGTCGTACTGTGGAGCCGTCGGCGCCGTGACGTGCTGATCGGAGCGGCCGTACTCGGATGGCTGCTGGCGGGGCTCGTGACGAGCTTCTCGCAGTCGAGCATCGCAGCGCTGCTCCTCGGGCTGGCGGTGCTGGCCGCATATCGCTGGGACGTGCGCGCGACTGTTTATGTGACCGGTGCCCTGGTCGCGATAGCCGCAGTGGCCGTCCTGGCCGCCCCGCCGAGTTTGCACTTCGGGGTAAACGGCTCGGGCGGATCGACCAGCAACGCTACGAGCGGGCGCACGAAGCTGATCTCCGGCGGCCTGGAACTGTTCGCCGACCGACCGCTTTACGGATACGGGGCGGGCTCTTTTGAAACCGAGTACAAGCGCCACGGCCACACGCGCGACGCGGCCAACGCCACCTCGGCCTCCCACACGATCCCCGTCACCGTCGCCGCCGAGCAGGGACTCCTCGGCCTGATCGTCTACGTCGCCCTGCTGATCTGCGCCTTCGCGGTGCTTTATCGAGGCGCCGGGCGCTCACCACCGCGTATCGCCCTGGCCGCGTGCTTCGCCGCGCTCGTATTGCACACCTGGACCTACGCTGATTTCCTGGAGGACCCGGTCACCTGGACGCTGCTCGGCATCGGAGTGGCCCTCGCACGACGGCCAGTAGGTTCTGAGTCGTGCTCGGCTACCTGAAGCGGCTCCTCACAACGGGCGCGGCCTATCAGGCCGCGGAAATCCTGGCGAAGGCGATTGCGGTGTTCACGCTGCCGCTGTACACGCGCCACGTATCGACGGCGGAGTACGGGACGTACAACTCGCTGCTGACGGCCGTGATCCTGTTCAGCATCCTGCTCCGCCTGGGGGTTGGGGAGGCGTTTGTGCGCTTCTACTTCACCGATTCAGACGAGGCGCGACGTACACGGATCGCGCGCACCGCCACCGCGACCGTGGCGTGGACCACGACGCTCGCCGCGCTACTCGCGGTCGCGTTCGCGAGCCGGCTGTCGCGACTGCTGCTCGGCTACAGCGACGCGGGGCTGATGTACTGCGCGATCCTCGGGCTGTGGGCCTTTACGAACATCGAGATGGCCTACGCGCAGCTGCGGGTGGACGAGCGTGCGCGCACATACATGCGCGCCTCTGGCGCGAACGTGGCGATGACGGTGGTGTTCACGATCTCGCTCGTCGTGTTCGCCGAGGAGGGCGCGCGCGGGCTCTTGTTGGGGAACTTCGGCGCCTCGGCGATCGTCGTGCTGGCACTGTGGTGGGTGCTGCGCGCGCGTGTGTCGCTGCGCGTGAAGCTCGCGGACCTGCGCGCGATGCTGCACTTCGGGCTGCCGACCGTACCGGCGGACGCGAGCGTATATGCGCTACAGGTCGCAGATCGCTTCTACCTGCTGCGCGGCGTCAGCTCGGGTGCCGCCGGCGAGTATGCGATCGCGGTGCAGCTGGCGACGGTCGTGTTCGTGTTCGTGCGCGGCTTTCAGTACGCGTGGCCACCGCTGGCTTACTCGATCGACAGCGACACCGAGGCCTCCCGGCTGTATTCGCTCGTGACCACCTATTTCGTGCTCGCCACGGGCGTGGTCGTCGTCGGTGTGGCGCTGCTCGGGCGCTGGCTCGTGCGGCTGCTGGCCGCGCCGGAGTACTACGGCGCCTACAAAGCGCTGCCGTGGCTCGCGCTCGGGTGGACGCTGTATGGGCTCTACCAGGTGATGATCGCGATCACCGGTCGCGCGCGGGTCACTCAGCGCAACCTACCGGCGGCCGGCGCCGGGCTGCTCGTGAACGTGGTGCTGCTGTTCGTGCTCGTGCCCGACAGCGGTCTCGGGCTCGGCCTCGCCGGGGCCGGGATCGCGCTGTGCGGCGCCTACGCGGTGATGGTCGCGGTCATGCACCTGCTCACGCGGGGCGTGTTCGCCGTGGAGTTCCAGTGGCGGCGCCTCGGCCAGCTCGCGGCGATCTTCGCGCTCGTCGCCGTGTCCGGCGAGCTGCTGCTCCCCACGAGCGGGCTCGCGGGCCTGCTGACGCGCATCGCCTGGCTCGCACTGGTCCCGGCGCTGCTGCTCGCCACGCGCTTCGTCGCCCCACATGAGCGCGCGCAGGTCCGTTCGCTGTGGGTCGAGGGGCGCCGGCGCGTGGCGGCCTTCCGCGCGGGGCACGGCGACGTCGAGGCATACGCCGAGGACCCCCTCAAAGACATCTGACGTAGCGTCTTCCCCCAGTCATTTGGCACACCCGACGCCGTCGAGCTGTCGAGGGAGAACGCCCGTATCTAAAGGCTCGACGGGACCCGGCCGATGAGCGCAGCGGATGCCCGAGCTGTCCACCAGTTCGCCACGCCCCGCCGGGGTTCGTGAGCGCCGCCGCCGCGCGGAGGCGTTGCGTGCCCATCGCGCGGACGCGCGCGTACAGACCATGGCCGCGGCCGGTGAGCTCGCCTATCTGCGCGCGCAGCTCACGCTTGCGGCGCGCCTGACCGCCCGTCTGGCGGCCACTCACGACGTGGACGAGCTGGCCGGCATCGTCGTGCACGAGCTGCACGGCACGTTTGCTTTCTACCTCGCGGCGATCCAACGCCTCGACGGCGACGGTGTGCTGCGGCTCGTAGCGGGCAGCGGTGTGCTGGCCGAGGTGATGACCGAGTTCCTGCTCGTCGAGCAGTCCGTCCGCCACGGCATCAATGGGCGCGTCGCGCGCACCGGCACCTGCGCGCTCGTCCACGACACCCGGGCAGATGCCGACTATGTCGTGCGCGACCCGCACACCGATCCGCGCTCGGAGCTGAGCGTGCCGATCTTCGTCGACGGAGCCGTCTGGGGAGTGCTGAACATCGAGGCCGCCGAACCGGCCGCGTTTGGCGAGGCCGACGCGGTGCTCGTCGAGACGATCGCCGCGAGCCTCGGCTCGGCCGTCCATCGCGCCGGGCTGCTGGCCGAGCAGGAACGCACGTTCACCACGACCCTGTCCGCTCTGATGAGCACGGTCGAGGCGAAGGACGACTACACCGCCTCGCACGAGGAGGACGTCGCCGGGCTGTCCGAGCGCGTCGCGCTGCGCATGGGGCTCTCGTCCGCGCATGCCCGCGACGTGCGCTACGCGGCGCTGCTGCACGACGTCGGCAAGGTCGCGGTCCCGAGCGAGATCCTGCTCAAGCCGGGCCCGCTGACCGAGAGCGAGTGGGTGCAGATGCGCCGCCACACGATCGTCGGCGGCGATCTCGTCGCGCGCATCGAGGCCTTCGCCCACCTCGCCCCGGCCGTCCGCGCCAGCCACGAGCGCTGGGACGGCGAGGGCTACCCCGACGGGATCTCCGGCGAGGCCATTCCCCTGGCCGCCCGGATTATCGCCGCCTGTGACACCTACGACGCGATCGTCACCGACCGCCCCTACCGCCCCGCGCGCACGACCGCACAGGCGCGCAAAGAGCTGTGCCGTGTGGCCGGCGTCCAACTCGACGCGCGCGTGGTCGAGGCGCTGCTGGAAGAGCTCACCGAACTCGTCTAACCTTCGTCCGTGTCCAATTGGCCCGCGCGGTTGTACTCCGCCGCGGCCTCTCGCAGACCCTCGCCTCGTCGGGGCCGGAGCGTCGCGATCACGTGCCTCCAGTAGCGCGTCGGCGAATGGCCCGGCAGCACCACCGCGCCCAGCGCGCGCCACGCGTAGGACCACGCCGTCAGCCAGCGCACCGCGCGCGCCGCCCCGGCCGAGTGGTGCTTGCGCATGTACAGGTCGCGGTTGCGTGCAAGTTCCACGATCCGCCGCTCGCCCGAAGCGCTGGTGGAGAGCTGCTCGTGGTGGATCGCCCGTGCGTTTGGCACGTACAGGCTGCGCCAGCCGGCGTCGCGCAGCCGTCGCGCGAAGTCGACCTCGTCGGAGTAAACGAAGAAGTCGGGGTCCAGGTAGCAGACCTGCGCCGCGGCCGCACGGCGTACGAGCAGCGCCGAGGACTGGCACCAGTCCACCTCACGCGTCTTGTCGCCGGTGCTCTGCACGGTGTAGAGGCGGTGCAGGAACAGCGCTCCGGCGAGCGCCGTAGAGACCGTCGGAAACCGCCAGGCGCACGCCTGCCCGTCGCCGTCCGGGCGCAGCAGCCGCGCTCCCGCGCACGCCGCATCCGGGCGGGCTCCCAGCGCCTGCCACAGCGCAAGCGTCGCACCGGGCAGCAGCTCGGAGTCCTCGTTCAGCAGCAGCGCGTAGGAACCGCGTGCGCGCTCCATCAGCTCGGAGTCATTTTGCGCCTTGCCGCGACGCTGCGGCAGTGCGATCGTCTCATCCACTGCCGGATGCTCGCGTGCGGCCTGAGCCGAGCCGTCGTGCGAGCCGTTGTCCAGCACCAGCACCTCGCTCGCAAACGGCAGCGCCGCGCGCTCATCGGCGATCGCGTCCAGCCCGCGCACCAGCAGATCGCGCTGGGAGGTGTTCACGATGCAGTACGTCAGCTCGATCTCGCCATCCACCCGCCTATTGTCCCGGTCGGTGCGCGTCCACGTCCTCGACCCCTCCGCCTACACGCCTCCCTACGACCACGCCCTCTGCCACGCGCTGGGGGCGGCCGGGGCCGAGGTCACGCTCGTGACGAGCCGCTTCGCCTATGGTCCGGTACCGCCCGCCGACGGATATGCGCGGCGCGAGTTCTTCTACCGCCACGCGCTCGGCGCGCCCGGCTCACGCCCGCGCGCCGCGGCAAAGCTCGCCGAGCACGTGCCAGACATGCTGCGCTACCGCTTCGGGCTCGCGCGTGAGGCAGAGGTGGTGCACTTCCAGTGGCTCTCCGTCCAGCACCTCGACGGCCGGCTGCTGCCCGCGCGGCGCTCAGCCGGCGGGGTGCTCCGTCCGCTCGTGCTAACCGCCCACGACATCCTCCCGCGCGAACCCCGAGCGGGGCAGCTCGCGGCCCAGCGGCGGCTGTATGAGCGCTTCGACGCGATCGTCGTGCACTCAGCCCACGGCCGCGCGCGCCTGACAGACGAGTTGGGGGTCGATCCCGCGCGCGTGCACGTCATCCCGCACGGGGTCTTCACGCATCTCGCCGAGTGCCCGCCCCAGCCGCCCCCGTTTGAAACCGAGAAGCCGGTGGTGCTGTGCTTCGGTTTGATGCGCCCCTACAAGGGGATCGACCTGCTGCTCGAAGCATGGCAAGAGATCGACGATGCAGAGTTGTGGATCGCGGGGATGCCCAAGTTCGACATCGCTCCCCTGCGCCGCATGGCCCCGGCGAACGTCCGCTTCGTCCCGCGCTTCATCGACGACAACGAACTGCCCGCCTACTTCCAGCGCGCCGACCTCGTCGTGCTCCCTTACCGCGAGATCGACCAGTCGGGCGTGCTCTTCAGCGCGCTCGCGTTCGGCAAGCCGCTGTTGTTGAGCGACGTCGGGGGGTTTCCCGAGGTTGCGGCCACCGGCGCCGCGCGCACGTTCCCGGCGGGAGAGGTCCCAGCACTGAGCGCCGGATTGCACGAACTCCTGTCCGACCCCGACGCTCTCGCGACGATGGCTGCGCGAGCCCGCGCCGCCGCGTCCGGCCCGCACTCCTGGGATGCGATCGCGCGGCGCATGCTTGGGCTGTACGAGTTGCTGATGTGCCCCGAGAAAAACATCCAAAGCCGACCGTAGAGTGATCTCCATGGTCAATCGCCGCGTATCGCAAGCCCTCCTATCCGGGCCGTTCCGGGACCGTGCGTCTCGGAGAAAGGAGGGTAAGTATGGTGAGCACGCTGAACGTATTGGCCATCGCTCTGCTGATCGCCGTGCTGGTCATAGACCGGCTGGCGAAGTAGTGGGGCGCCCCGGTGGTCGCAGTTCAGACGGTTCCGGCGACCACCGGGGACTTCCCCAAATAAGGACGCCCACGACAAGCACGCTGAGCGTATTGGCCATCCACAACGATAGCGACGCCCACGGCCAGACGCAAGACGCAGCCCATGACCTCGCTTGAGATTCTTTTCTGGGTCTGCGCCGCGCTGATCGTGTGGACGCAACTCGGCTACGCCGCCACCTTGGCCGTGCTCGCGCGCGCGTTCGGTCGAGCCCAGCCCATAGCGATGCCCGAGCCGCCGCCGTCCCTGTCGCTGATCGTCGCCGCGCACGATGAGGAGTCGGTGATCGCCGCGCGCGTCGCGAATGCGCTCGCGCTGGACTATCCCCGTGAGCTGTTGGAGGTGATCGTCAGCTGCGACGGCTGCACGGACGCCACCGCGGCGCGAGCGCGCGAGGCGGGAGCCGATCTCGTGCTGGAGCTGCCACGCGGCGGCAAGATTCGCGCCCAGGACGCCGCTGTGGAGCGCGCCCGTGGCGAGATAGTGGCGTTCTCGGACGCGAACGCGCTGTGGGAGCCGGACGCCGCGCGCATGCTCGCGGGCGCGTTCGCCGATCAGCGCGTCGGGTATGTGTGCGGGCAGGTCCGCTTCGTCCAGGCGGCTGCCGGGGCGGACGGCGGCAATCAGGAGGGCGTCTACTGGCGCTACGAGTTGGCCGTGCGCTCGTATGAGTCGCGCCTGTCCTCGATCACGGCCGGCAACGGCGCTATCTACGCGACCCGCCGAGACGCCTACATCGTGGTCGATCCGATCATGGGTCACGACCTCTCGTTCCCGTTCAACATGGTCCGCCGCGGTCTGCGCGCCACCTATGTCCCATCGGCGCGCGCCACCGAGAAGATGGTTCCCTCGCTGCTCGGCGAGTTCACGCGCAAGCGGCGCATGATGAGCCATACCTGGCCGATCGTCTTGCGTGGTGGCATGCTCTCCCCGCGTGGCTACCCGCCGGGCTACGCGCTGATGATCTACTCGCACCGTCTACTTCGCTACCTCACCCCGTTTTTGCATCTGCTTGCGCTCCTGGCGAACATAGCGCTGCTCGCCCTGGGCGCGGGCGCGGTATATGGGGTGACGCTCGCGCTCCAGCTCGCGCTGTTGCTCGGTGCGTTGCTGGGCGGAGTGTTGCGTGTTCGCCCGCTGCTGATCGCCCGCTATTACGTGCTCACGACCGCCTCGCCCGCGGCCGGGCTGTGGGACTGGTTGCGCCACGGGACCGAGGCGACCTGGGAAGCTGCGCATGGCACCCGATGATTAGACGCACCGTGGACATAGCCGTCTCCGCGCTCGCGCTCGCGCTCACCTCCCCGATGCTCGTCGCGGCGATGGTCGCGATCCGGCTGGAGTCGCCCGGCCCGGCCATCTACCGACAGCGGCGCGTGGGCAGGCACGGGCGGGAGTTCGACGTGCTGAAGCTGCGCACGATGGTCGACGGCGCCGAGCACGTCGGCGCGGGCCTGGCGATCGACGCGGGCGACGCGCGCGTAACACGGGTCGGCGCGTTGTTGCGACGCACCTCGCTGGACGAGCTGCCGAACCTTCTGAACGTGCTGCGCGGCGAGATGTCGCTGATCGGCCCTCGCCCCACCCTGCCGGTGCAGGTCGGCCAGTACACCGAGCGCCAGCGCGGGCGCCTTGCGATCAGGCCCGGGATCACCGGCTGGGCGCAGGTCAACGGGCGCGCGTCGCTGCCGTGGTCGGAGCGGATCGAGCTCGACCTCTACTACGTCGAACACCGCTCGCTGTCATTGGACCTGCGCATCCTGTGGCGCACACCCGCGCTGGTGCTCGGCGGCGAGGGTCTCTACAAGGGACCGGCCGGCGGCTGGGAGCACGAGCTGTGAGCCCCCCCGCGGTGCTGCTGACGGGGGCGGGCAAGCGCTATGACATCGTCTCCTGCTTCGCGGCGCTCACGAAGACGATCGTCGCCGATCCCTCGCCGCTGGCGCCGGCGCAGTACGCCGCGCACGTGCGCACAGCGGTTCCCCTGATCGACGATCCAGGGTATGTGCCCGCGCTGGAGCGCCTGTGCGCCGAGCACAAAGTGGGGGCGGTGCTGCCGCTGACCGACCTGGACATCGAGACGCTGGCGCTGGCTCGCGCCGCCGGGCGGCTGCCCGCGCTCGTGCCCTCACCCGAGATCGCCCGCGCGACCTACGACAAGTACGAGGCCCACCTGCTGCTCCGCGGTCTGGACCTGCCCTCGCCCCCGACGGTCCTGCCCGCGGAGGACCTCGACTCGCTGCACTATCCCGTCATGGTCAAGCCCCGCCAGGGCTCGGGCGCGCGCTCGATCCACCTCGCCCACGATCCCGCGCAGGCGCGGTTCTTTATCGACTATGTCGAGGAGCCGACGATGGTCCAGCGCGCCATGAACGGGCCCGAGCTGTCGATCGACTGTCTCGGCGACCGCGACGGGCGTTGCCTGAACGCGATCCCGCGCACGATGCTCGAGTCCCGCGGAGGGGAGTCGATCAAGGGCGCCGTGGTCCGCGACGGCGAGCTGATCGAACTCGGCGCGCGGGTCATGGAGGCGCTCGTGGTCTGCGGACCGGCGACGATCCAGGTGTTCCGCGATCCCGACGTGGGCGTTGCGATCACCGACGTGAACACCCGTTTCGGGGGCGCCTTTCCCGCGCCCGCCTACGCGGCCCTACCGGGACGTACCTACCCCGAGTTGATCCTCGCGCTCGCGTCGGGACAGCAGGTGGCGCCACACGTCGGCGAGTTCGAAGAGGGGGTTACGTTTACCCGCTACTACTGGCAGCTCGAGCTCGACCCGCAGATGCGTCCGACCGGGCGCGAGATCGTGCCCGGAGGCCCTTGTTCGCCGCGCTGAAGGCAGACCGCGACCGACCGAGCGACGAGCGGCCCGACGGCCTCCGCGACCCGCCGAGCGCCGGTGCCGGAGGGCTGTCCGGCGGATGAGCCCGGCGATGGTGCAAGAATCATGGGTGTGAACCCTCAGTTGCTCGCCGATCCCACGGCGGCGTCCGAGTCAGAGCTCCAGTCCTCCGAGTCCGCCGCCGCACCCGAGGAGTCCGCAAACGGGTCCGCTGCGGTCGATCCCGGAGCGACATCCCCTGCGTCGGGCGCCGCGCCCAAGCCCGAGCCCGAGCCCGCACCTCGTGCCTGCGCCAACTGCGGCGCGGCGCTGGAGGAGGGCCAAGACTGGTGTCTGCAGTGCGGCGCCGCGGTGCCCGGCAGCCTCGACGGGGGCGGACCCGGGTGGCGCTCGGCCACGACTGTGCTCGCGATCACGGCGGTGCTCGTGCTGGGAGCGGCGGCGGCGGCGTATGCCGCGCTGACTCAGCCCGCGCCGCCCAAGCCCGCGCCGAAAGTCATCACCGTCGCCCAGGCTCCCACGACCACACCGGCGACGATTCCGAGTACTCCGACCACGACCCCGACGCCGGGCGCGCTCGGGACTCCGACGACGATCAAACCACTGCCCACCAGCACCAGCACTCCACCGAAAATCCCGCTCACCGCCTCGACGCCCAAACCGAGCGAATCGACCGGCGCGGGGACCGGCACGAACACCGGTAGCGGCGAATCGGGCTCCGGGACGAGCAAATCGGGCACTAAAACCAACGGCGGCACGACCCCCGCCGAACAGCCCTCTCCGATCCTGCTCGACACGAACGCCGCGAGCACGTACAACCCGTATGGCTACCCGACGAGCTGGTTCGGCGATCCGAGCCTCGCGATCGACGGCGAAACGAGCACTGCTTGGACCGCCCAGGTCAATCCGGCGGTCGCCCCGAAGATGGCCGAGGGCCTGGCGATCGACCTGAAGACCGCGCAGAAGATCGGCTCGGTCAAGCTGATCACCTCAACACCAGGGATGACCGTGCAGATGTACGGGGCCAACGGAACCACGCTCCCGGCGTCGATTACCGATCCGGCATGGGTCGCGCTCAGCCCGTCGCTGGACGCGAAGAAGCGCACCACCAAGATCAAGCTGCGCGACGCGAGCAAAGCGTTCCGGTTCGTGACGCTGTGGATCAGTCAGGCGCCCCAGTCCGCGGTCGGGACCTCGACCGCCCCCGGTCGAATCAGCGTGAACGAACTCGAACTCTTCTCCGCGAGATAGCGGGCGCGGCGACCTGATGTAGGGACTTCAGCCGGCGCTCTTGGTGCGCTTGGCTGCGCGGCGCGGGCTCCAGATCTCGTCGAGGAAGGAGGCGATCTCCTCGGTAAGGCGCTCGGGGTGCAGACGCAGCTCGACGAGCGAGTCGGCTTCCAGCAGGCGGCCGTTGGGCAGCTCGGCCGCTAGCTGACCGGCATCGGAGAAGGGGTGCACCGGGTCGCGGCGGTGACCGAGCACGAGCGCGGGCATCGTGAACGTGCGCCGCTCGCTGCGGTGCGGTGCGATGCGCCCGAAGAACAGTCCCTGCAGCAGCGCGCCACCGGGCCCCGGTTCCTGGCGGACGGTGTCGAGCAGGACGTTCCCATACAGCGGCAGCAGCCGGCGCGGGATCGCCCGCGCGCCGCGCGCCAGCAGCTTCATCACGGGCTCCCCGAACGTGAGCGCGAGCAGGATCGGCGTGAACGTGACGGCCGAGGCCGGCAGCGCGTTGTCGAGGACGGGCATCTCGATCACCATCCCACGCAGGCGCTCGGGCGCGCAGGAGGCGACCTCGAGCGCAGTGTTGGCGCCCAGCGAAGTGCCCATAACCGCGGCCTCGTCCAGTTCGAGGTGATCCATCAGCGCCAACAGCTGCTGAGCGAACGCGCCCATCGAATAGCGCCACATGTCCCGGGGCCGATCGGAGGAGCCGTGGCCGAGCAGGTCGACCGTGATCACGCGGTTGCCGCGCGCCGCCAGCGCTTTGGCCAGCGGACGGTGCATCTCCTGGGAGAGCAGCAGCCCGTGCACCAGGATCAGTGGCCGCCCGGCGGCGGGTGCGCTCTTGGCGGTCCGTGCACGCGAGCCCGCGCGTGTCACCACCGCCGAGGGACCGCCACCGAACTCGGTGTAGGCGATGTGCTGGTCGTCAAACTCGAACGTAGGCACCAGCTCCCAGCCTACTCCACCCCGCGCGTGTCCAGGCGGCGGATGGCGGCGGATGGCCACCGATGCCGACGGATGCGCGGCACGGAAGGATGGTGCCCCGTGCGGAGGGGGGGAGCGCGACCGGCGAGCGTGCCTGCCGGGTGACGCGGGCTGGATGGGGGCGGGGCGCCGAGGCGATCCAGGTGACACAGATCCGGGCGACGCCGTGGTTCGCCCGGATCCTGTGCCCTCTTACCCTCTCCTCTGGTCTGTACTGCTCCCCAAAGGACGACAAGGCAGGGAGGCCGTCCGTCGGGGTTGACCACTTACTGAAACCCATCACGAGGAGCGAAGGTGCGCTAGGTTTGCTGCGATGGCCAAACAGGCGCGCATCCTCGCCGGGCAGACGGTCGCGATCACGGGCGCGGCGCGAGGGATCGGGCGCGCGACCGCGCAGGCGCTGACGCGGGTCGGGGTGCGCGTGGCGATCGGAGATCTCGACCTCCAGACGGCGCGCAAGACGGCCTCCGAGCTGGGGCCGACCGCGGTCGCGCTGAGCCTCGACGTGACCGAGCGCGAGTCCTTCGTGCGGTTCCTGGACGACGCCGAAGCGCAGTTGGGGCCGGTCGATGTGCTGATCAACAACGCCGGGATCATGCAGGTCGGCAGGTTTCTGGACGAGGACGACGCGACGGCCCGGCGGATGGTCGACATCAACCTGCACGGCGTGATCCTCGGCATGAAGCTCGGCCTGGAGCGGATGGTCGCGCGCGGGCACGGGCATATCGTCAACATCTCCTCCCAAGCCGGCAAGTTCGGCGCGCCCGGCGGGGCCACCTATTCGGCGACCAAGCACGCGGTCGTCGGGCTGACCGAGGCGGTGCGCGGCGAGCTGCGGATGATGGGCCTCGGCCAGGAGGTGCTGCTCAGCTACGTGATGCCGTTTGTCGTCAACACCGAGCTCGGCGGCGGGCTGGGGCAGGCGCGGGGGATGAAGAACCTGCAGCCCGCGGATGTCGCCGACGCGATCGTCGATGCGTTGCGCTACGGGACGGTCGACGTGTGGGTGCCGCGGTCGGCCAAGCCGACGCAACTGCTGGGCACGCTCTTGCCACGGCGGATCGCCGAGGGGATGGCCCGGGCGATGCGCGCCGATCGGGTGCTCGCCGACGCCGATCCGAACTCCCGCCGAGCCTATGAGCTGCGCGCGTCCGCGTCTGAGCCGGGGCTGAAAGCGGGCTCTGGACCGGCGCGCATCGAGGAGACGACAGGCTCCTGACGGACCCGTCTCGCGGGGTTGGGGGGGGACGAGCCCCATGTGGGCGGGGAGTCCCCTGATGGAGTGACCGCGCCGGACGCGTGTGCCGTGCCGGGCGCTTTCGACACTGATCCTGCTGAACGGATTAAGGGCCGTGGCGGCCGGGTGCGCTTCTAGCCCGTCGTGGGCTGGGAGAGCAGCCACTCTGAGATGAGCGCGCCGAGTTCCGGGCCGCGGTCCTCCTGTAGGAAGTGCCCCCCGCCCTCGATCAGCTGTGGCGGCGGGCGGCCGATCGAGGCGGCGAAGCGCTCGCCGACGGATGGCGGCAGTACGGGATCTGAGTCGCCCCACAGGAGCAGGGTCGGGCGGCGGTCCTCGCGCAGCGCGTGCACGACGCGCTCCCCGGCGGCGGCGCCGGGTGCGTCGGGAGACTGGGGGACGAGCATCGGGAACGCGCGCGCGGCGGCCTTCGAAGCCGGGTCGGGATAGGGAGCTTCGTATGCCGCGATCACCTCCTCGCCGGGGTCGATGTGGCAGCCGCCGCGCACGAGCATCCCGATCGGCAGGTCCTCGGTGCGGGCGGTGAAGTCGCGGAACGCGAGCCACGCGTCGGTCATGCGCTGATGTCCTGTGAACAGGCCCGTGTCGAGAATCACGATCCGCTTGATGCGCTCGGGGTGCTCGACGGCCAGGCGCAGACCGATCGGTCCGCCCCAGTCGTGCACGACGATCGTCGTGTCGCTCAGGTCGAGGTCCTGCAGCAGCGTCGCCGCATAGTCGACGTGGCGGTCATAGGAGTACCAGCCCATGTCCAGCGGCTTGTCCGAGCGACCGAAGCCGACCATGTCCGGTGCGATCGCGCGGTAGCCGGCCTCGCACACGGGCGGGATCAGGTGGCGCCACAGAAACGACCAGGTGGGCTCGCCGTGCATGAACAGCACGGGTGCGCCCTCGCCCTCGTCTACGTGGGCCAGGCGCAGACCCTCGACGTCGCGGTAGTGGGGCGCGAACGGAAAGTCGGGGAGGTTCGCGAAGGCCTCGTCGGGTGTGCGAGTGAAATCGGGCATGGTCCGATCCTACGCCTGCGCTGCCGTCTGCGCCATGTCCTCGCGCCGGCGCCACCGGGACTCCCGCGGCGGGATCCGGGCGGCTGTGTGACCAGCCCGTCAAGTCCCACGTGGGGGCCGCATGCGTTAGGCTCGCGCGATGCACGCGGTGGCGATCCAACTGGCGCCGATCATGGGCGCAGAGAAGAGCAAGGTTCCGTTCTACATCGCCGGCGGCGCGCTGGTCCTGTGGGCGGTTGTCCTGTCGCTGGCGTTGGGCATGCGCAAACCCGAGTTCCCCGGCAGCGTTATGGGCGAGCGCGTGGTGATCGCGATCACCGTGTTGCTCGTGATCGCGGCCGCTTCGATGGCGGTCGTGACCTCGGGGACGCCCGCCAAGGCCTCCGAGCCCGCGACGGGCGGCGTCGGCACGGTCGGGGCCGGGGAAACGGGCGGTGGGTAGCCGATGAAGCTGTACGTCTGCTGGGGCACGTTCGCGACTCCCCGGCCGGGCGGACATCCCTGCCGCAATGCACACCTGGCGCTCAAGCAGGCCGGGTATGAGCCCGAGATCGTGAAGTCTTACGGCCTGGCGCCGCTGCCCGGCGTGTTCAATCGCACGCGTGGACGGCGCGAGGTGAGCGAGCTGACGGGCGATCGCTGGGTGCCGACTCTCCTGCTCGACGATGGCGCCGTGCTCGACGGCTCACGGGCGATCGTCGAGTGGGCGAACGCCAACCCCGCGTAGCTCTCACGGGGGAGTTCGATCGCCAAGCGCTCGCGCAGGTCGCACGCTTGCAGGTCGGGGCATTCGAGTTGGTCGTCTCCACGGGAAGCGGCCCTGCCGAGGGCGAGGGCGAACAGTGCGCTCAAGCCGATCATGGCGAGCGCTGCGACCAGAATGGATGTGGATGCACTCACCGCGTCAAGCCTCCGCAGTCGCTCTCCCTTGTAAACACTCGCACAAGCCCTGGACGTAAGTCCAGCGGGGTGTTCAAGTTGAATCCGCTATGTCCGTAATACTTCGACGTAGGACCCCACATACCCCCATTTGGCGAAGGCTAAACATCGGTCTCTGACCGAGGAGAGGATCGGCGATATGGACGTGTTGAGGAGGCTCGACGAGGCGAGGAGCGCGACGAACGTGCTCGAGCATCCGTTCTACGAGCGCTGGAGCGCCGGCGAGCTGAGCGAGCGAGAGCTGAGCGTGTACGTCGGCGAGTACCGTCACGCCGTGCTCGCGCTGGCGCGCGCGTCCGAGCGGGTCGCCGCGAAGGCCGGCCCTGAGCATCGCGCGGGATTGCAACGCCATGCCGCGGAGGAGGCCGCGCATGTGGCGCTGTGGGACGAGTTCGCTCGCGTCGCCCGCGCCCGGGATGCCGGTGCCGAGGACGGTTCGGAGGAGCCCACGGCGCAGACGCAGGCGTGTGTCGAGGCGTGGACGGCCGGATCGGACGCGTTGGAGCATCTGGCGGTGCTGTACGCGGTCGAGGCGAGCCAGCCGGAGATCTCGAAGACCAAGCTTGAGGGGCTGACCGAGCATTACGGCTACGTCGCCGAGGGTTCTGCGGTCGAGTACTTCACGCTGCACGAGCGCCTGGACGTCGAGCACGCGCGCCAGGCGGGCGAGCTGATCGAGGAGTTGCTGGCCGCGCACCCCGAGGGCGAGGTGATGGCCGAGCGGATGGTCGCGCGTGCGCAGGCGGCGCTGGCAGGCAATTGGGAGCTGCTTGACGGCGTGCAGGAGCGGGTGGCCGTCGAGGCATAGCCGCAACTGGGCAAGCGCGCTGTCGTCGCCGTCGCGCCGATGGCCCCGTCGTGGCTACCGCGGCGGGCGGTCGTGTGGCTGAAGCCGCCACGCGAACAGGACGGCGGCGACGGAGGTCGCGAGGTTGAGGCTGGACACGCCGGCCCGCATCGGGATCGCGATGCGGGCGTCGGCGCGCGCGAGCAACTCGTCGCTCAGCCCGTGACGCTCGGTCCCGAAGGCGAGGATTGCGCGCGCCGGCAGAGCGGTTGGATCCAGAGGTTCGCCGTCCGGGTCGAGCGCGAGCAGCGGGCGTTCGGGTGTGAGTGCGAGCGGCAGACCGTGGGGCAGGCGCGCGACGGGCAGTGCGTATTGCAGGCCGGCGCCGCCGCGCAGGGCGTCGGGGTGCCAGGGGTCGTGACCGCCGGTGCTGAGAACGGCGGCGGCATCGGCGGCGGCGGACACCCGTACACAGGCGCCCATGTTGCCGAGGTCGCGCGGATCCTCCAGCAGTACCACCGGTGCATCGCGTGGGTCGGCGAGGGCGACGGCCGGGTCGATCCTCGGGCGCTCGGCCAGCGAGATCACTCCGGTCGAAGGCGTCAGGGGCGCGAGCTTGGCGAACACCTCTGGCGGGACCTCGCGGGCGAGCGCGAGCATCCGCGCGGACACGTCGGGCGCGAGGCGCGTCGCGAGCCGTTCCAGATCGCTCAGGTCGGCGCAGTGCACCTCCAGGACGTTCGCGCCAAAGCGCAAAGCGTGCTTGAGCGGGTGCAGACCCTCGAGCACCGCCAGCGACGGGTCGCGCCGCGCGCGCCCGTAGCGGGGGATCAGCGATCCGTCGGTCGAGCCTTGGGGCACCGAGCGATCATAGGATGGGGAGATGGCGAGACGCGCGGCGGTGGTGTTCGACAACGACGGTCTGCTGCTCGACACCGAGGAGGCGTGGACGCGCGCCGAGGTTACGTTGTTCGAGCGGCGCGGCCGGGTGTTCACGCTTGAGCACAAGCGCTCGCTGATCGGCTCGGCGCGGGCGGCGGCGGCGGCGAAGCTCGAAGCGATGCTCTCGCGTGAGGGCGAGGGTGAGGCGTTGATGGACGAGCTGCACGAGCTCGTGATGGAGGAGGCGCTCGCAGGTGTCGAGCCGCGACCGGGCGCGTTGGCGCTACTTGCGCGGCTGGCCGACGAGGGCGTGCCGGTTGCGGTGGCGTCGAACTCACAGCGCGAGTTCGTGCAGCGCACGCTCGGCGGCGCCGGGCTGCTGGACGGGCGCTTCGCGGCGGTGGTCTGCGTGGAGGACATCGCCCACCCCAAGCCCGCGCCGGACATCTACCAGGAGGCCTGCCGCCGCTTGGGCGCCGAGCCGGGGGCGTGCGCGGCGCTGGAGGACTCTCTCACGGGAGTCACGGCGGCGGCGGCGGCGGGGATGTATGTGGTCGGCGTGCCCTACTTCGCCGGCAGCGAGCTGCCGGGTAGCGACCTGCTGGTGGACAGCCTCGCCCACCCCGCGGTCGCGGTGGCGCTGGGGGTCGGGTAGGCGAACGACCCTGTGACCTTGCGCCGAGTGCGATCGCCGCAGGGTCGGGATCGGAGTACGCTCGTTGGACGCCATCGGAAGCGTGCCGGCCGACCCCGGCCGAGCGCCCGACCGGGAAGGGGTCTGGTGATGACCCCCATGCAGGAAGACGACACGATGCGCGGGACCGGCGAGGACATGGTCATCGGGGAGCACGAGACGCTCGATCGCATCGCCAACGTGGTCGTGACGGTCGTGCCGCTCGGGCTGCTCGTCTGGGCCTCTTACCTGGCTTGGGGCGGGACCCTTCACTGGCAGGATCTGATCGTGCTGGCGTTTATGTACGTCCTGACCGGTCTCGGTGTCACGGTCGGCTATCACCGGCTGTTCACCCACCGCAGCTTCAAGACGGGACCGACGATGCGGATCCTGCTGGGCGCCCTCGGCTCGGCCGCGATCGAGGGGCCGGTGATCGAGTGGGCCTCAACCCACCGCCAGCACCACCGCTTTTCCGATCGCCCGGGCGATCCCCACAGCCCGCACACCGAGCACGGTGAGGGCTGGACCGGAGCGCTGCGCGGCCTGTATCACGCGCACGTGGGTTGGACGTTTGGAGGGGCCGGCAGCGGCCGCGCGAGCTCCGAGCGCTACGCCAAGGACCTGTTGGCCGATCGCGCGACGCGGTTCGTGGATCGCGCGTTTCTGCTGTGGGTCGCGCTGGGCATGGCGCTCCCGTTCGGTCTCGGGGTGGCGCTCACCGGGTCGATCGTGGGCGGCCTCACCGGGCTTTTGTGGGGCGGCGCGGTGCGCATTTTGTTTCTGCACCATGCCACCTTCTCGATCAACTCCCTATGCCATTTCTTTGGGCGCCGCCGGTTCGACACGAACGACATGTCGCGCAATCTGCTGTGGCTGGCGGTGCCGACCCTCGGCGAGGCCTGGCACAACAACCATCATGCCTTTCCCACCTCGGCTCGACACGGACTGCGCTGGTGGCAGCTCGACCCCTCGGCGTGGCTGATTGTCGCACTCGAGCGTATGGGGCTCGTGTGGGATGTCGTGCGGATCGCTCCCGAGCGACAGCTGGCAAAGGCCGTGAGGGTGGACGCCTCGTGAGCGGGGAGGCATAGGCGGTGGATGGCGATCTGGAGCAGTGGAAGCAACGGGGCGAGTACTTCGACTACCTCGGGTTCAGGGTGTTCTTCATTCGGGAGGGTGTCGGACCGAACCTCTTGCTCGTGCACGGGTATCCCTTTAACTCTTACGACTGGGCGGCGATATGGCCGGAGTTGACGAGTCGCTTCACTGTGATCGCGCCGGACATGCTCGGCCTGGGATTCTCAGAGAAGCCGGTCGCGTACGAGTATTCGGTGCACGACCACGCTGACATGCACGAAGCGCTGCTGGCCGACCTGGGCGTGAGGGAGTGTCATGTGTTGAGCCACGACGTCGGGGACTCTGTCGTACAGGAGATGCTGGCCAGGCATGAGACCGCCGGGGAGGCCGCTCGGGCGTTGCGGCTCGAATCGATCACGTGGCTTAACGGCGGAATGTTCTACGAGGCGTATACGCCGCGGCTTGTGCAGAAGCTGATGTCGAAGACGCCGCTAGGGTCGATCGCGGCCACGCTTCGCAATACGTCGCTGATGCGCACGCTGACCACGCGCACGATCAACGAAATGTTCGGTCCTCACACCAAGCCCTCAGCGGAGCTGATGGAGAGGTTTCACCAGATCCTGGAATACAACGACGGCAAGCGCGTCAGCCACCTGGTCGGGCGGTTCGTGGTCGACCGCGAGCGTCACCGCAACCGTTGGGTGCGAGCGATGCGTGAGACCTCCGTTTCGATGAGGTTGATCGACGGACCCTGCGACCCGAACTCCGGGCGGCATATGGCCGATCGCTATCTGGAGGTGGTGCCCAACGCGGACGTGATCATGCTCGATCGGGCGATCGGTCATTGGCCGCAGATCGAGGATCCGGCGGGAGTGCTTAGGCATTTTCTGGAGCACGTCGAGAGGGTTGCTTAGAGGCCGTTTCAATGCCATCCGATCGTGCCCCGGTTTTCGGGGGGGCGCGCTTCTTGGCCGGGCGCTAGGACTCCGCGAGGGCGGGCGATGCGGGATCGTTGCGTACGAGCTTGTGCACGATCGTTTGTGTGAAGAGTGCGAGGACCGTGGCGAGAGTGAACGCGGCCACGGTGTCCAGTCGGTGCAGAGACACGGCCAGCGTGAAGCAGAACAGGGCAAATGCGCCAAATCCGCTGAGCAGTCCGCGCAGTAGGCGCAGCAGGTCATCGGTGCCGTGCTGGGCGTGGGTGAACGTGGCGAGCACCGTCGCGATGATCGGGAACGGCGCGAGCAGCCCGCTGAGCTGGGGGCCAAGCCAGCCGGCGACGGCGGTCAACGTCAGCACGAGCGCGAGCGCGCACATCGCTCGCATCGGGAGATCCCAGGCGGGAGGCGCGGCATTTGCGCCTAGATTGTGGACGGGGCGGGGGAGTGAGACCAGCCCGACCAGCAGCGCCGTGACGGCCAGGCCGAGGGCGACCCCAGCCGGTAGCGACAGTGCGCTGAAGCCGACGGTCGCGGCTGCGAACGCGAGCCAGCCGGCGAGCATGCTCGCACCCCAGAAGAAGCGATGCGCGAGACGCCCGTAGACGACCACGAAGGTGATCAGCGAGACGAGACCGAGCAGGGTCGCGGTGGCGGCGGTGGCGGCGAACTCGCGCCCGTGGGCGAGCGCGTATGCGAGCAGGATCGGGCCCGCGACCACCGGTAGGCCGGCGATCAGGCCGCCGATCCGTGGGCCGTAGCGCCGGGCGGCGAGCGAAGCGCCGACCACGAAAGCGGGGGCGAGCAGCAGCTTGACGGCGAGTAGGGTCACGGGTGGATAATTGCGCAGACGCGCGGAACCTGGCTCGATGCCGGGACCAACCAAGGTCAACGCAGACCGCTTTGACACGTGCCTTTGGCGCGCGGAAGTCGATGTCGCTCGGCGCAGCGTGACCGCCGCTTTTTCGGACGAGTGGCTGTCAGGCGAGCGCGTCGCGGCGACGGTTGCCCGCCCACGTGGTCACGACGATCAGCCCGACGATGCCGATTCCGACCGCCAGGCAGTCGCCGGCGACGAGTAGGTAGCCGCCGCTACGGTGCGGGTTTACGAAGAAGTAGGGATACCATTCCACGATCGCGCCGCGCGCGAGCGTGTAAGGGATGTAGAGCAGCGGGAAGACCATCCACAGCGCAACCGTGCGCGGAAGGTCGAGACGCACCCGTGGCGGGTCGAGCAGCCAGTCGAGAGTCATCGCCACCGGCATGAGGTAGTGCAGGATCGCGTTCACCCACGGATAGGCCGGAGCGCGCCCGGAGAGCAGCACCAGGTACACGATCCCGGTCGTGAGGATGTAGACGACCGCGGCGCCTCTGAACATCTCGACCGTCCTGGAGGGCTCGTGAGCGGGACGAAATGCTCCGAACAGGAGCATCGCGGACGCGAACAGGTTGCTCAGGACGGTGAAATAGCTGAAGTAGTCGGTGTCGCTTACCCCCGGTCCGGCCGCTACGTCGTAGCTGATGGCGGTGAGCGCCGCGAGCGCGAGCAGCGCGCGGCAGACGCGCAACGCGGGTTCGCTCAGTACGCGGCGCTGTGCGCGGGGTCCGACGCTTGCGGCTGCTGAGGGTTGGGAGGACACGGCATAACCCTAGACCATATGGATGGCCGTCTTGGCGGCCGTTTGGGGTGTGAAGGTCGGCACCCGCGCATGAGGTGCGGGAGCCTTGTTGCCCGACACGCCGACGCGCGCTTCGTGCAGGAGTTCCTCGGGCATTCGCGGATCACAACCACAGAGCGCTACATGCATGCCAAGGCCCGGCCGGAGGATCTGGAACGGGTGAACCTGGCGTTCGCGGCCAGACCGTCCACTGCGCGCTCGGCAGAACAGCGCCACAGCTGACGAGCGGCGCATGCTCTCTAATACATCTATAATTTGCGTAGACCGTACCGAAATACACGCCAAATATGTAGTCAAGAGCACTATGCGCCAAGACGTTCTCAATCTGCTTGACGATCTCGCTGCGCAGGAGCGCGGAGGGATAACGACTGCAGAGGTGCGCCAGCGCCTGGAGATGTCTGAGCAGTCGGCATCCAACCTCATGACCCGGCTCGTCCACGCTGGGTTTCTGGACCGCGTCGCACTGCGTTTCGCTCGGCTCTCGATCACCACGGACTTCTCGTGCATCCGGTGCGAACAGTCCAGATCGCTCTGCCAAGGCGCGTCAAACTCGAGCGCATCAGCGGGCGTCGCCTACAGTCGATCCACGAGTCCTCGCAAACGATCGCGATAGGGAGCGAGCAGGCCGGACACGGCGCCGCCGTCTCATGCATAGAGCGCGCGCTGTTCGAGAGCGCAGCGCGCCCGACCCTTGTTGGGGGATGGACCGTCCTGGCTGGCGCTCTGAAGCACGCACGGGTCGACCCGGCGAAGCTCACAGAACTCGCGAGCGAACTTGACGCTGGCTCAGCCATTCGGCGTATTGGATCGCTCAGCGAAGTGTTGGGGCTCGATCGAATCGCGACAAGCCTCATCCCGCCTTCCGGCGATGCCAGAGTGCTTCCTCTCGACCCACGGGCGCCAGCGGAAGATCCGTGGACTGACGAGCGCTGGCGCGTCCGATGGCCAACATCTCGGCAAGACAGTCGCAAAGTCATCTCGACATGATTTCCCGAAGCCACTTCACGCGAATCGCGGACACGCACGAAGTAGACGCGAAGACGGTGGAGCGCGACTACGTCCTGACGCACGTGGTGACAGCGATCGCTCAGCAAACCGCAGAGCACGGGTTGGTGTTCAAGGGTGGGACAGCACTGCGTCTCTGTTACTTCGAGGATTACCGGTACTCAGCCGACCTCGACTTCAGCCTCCTCGCCGCAGGCGACCTCGACATGACGCTGGGATGTATCGAGGCGGCGCTCAGCGATGCGGCTCGCAAGATCGGCTTTCCCTACCTCGCCATCGCCGACGACGGGAAGCGGATCTACTACGAGGGACCGCTGGGACGGCGCCGCGACCTCAAACTTGACATCGCAACCGACGAGCCCGTCGAAGACCCAACCGTCGAGGCACTCCTCGGTACGCCGACCAGGCCGACGCGCAAGTCACCGTCTACACGCTCCCAGAGATAGCCGCCGAGAAGCTGCGCTGCGTAATCCAGCGCCTTCAAGCACGCGATCTCTTCGACCTCAACGAGCTGCTCGTTGTCAACCAGTTCCAGCTCGACGACATCTGGCCGGCGTTTGAACGCAAGGCACAACACAAACAGATCAACCCCGCGCAGTTCGCCGAGCGCTTCGAAAAGCGAATACCGCAGTGGCGCTCACGATGGGACTCAGAGATGCGCGAGCATCTCGGAGGCGAACCGGACCAGTTCGACACGGTGGAGTGAGCCGTCCGGCGAGCGCTACGCACCAAGCTCACCGCAGGCACTTTGTAGGTGCCGGCGGCGAGGACGAAGTGCAGGATGGCTCCTGTGGCTCCGCTCGATCTCGGCCCCGGATCGCCGACTCCTGTGGCAGAGCATGGCAGTGTGTGGCAGAGCTTGGCAGAGTAGCCGTCGCGAGTGATCCTACTTCACGGCCAATCCTCAACAAGCCCGCCATTGAGCTGCCATAATAGGCGACAAGATAGGCGACAGAAAGTGGTCACTGATGGCGGATTTGGCGGAGCGACTCGGTAGGGCAACGGGGCAGATCGAGCTTGACCAGGCGGAACTCGCGCGCGTGCTCGGGACGAATCCACGCACCGTGTCGCGCTGGCTCTCACGGCAGACAGCCCCGCGCCCCGATGCTCGCGAGCGCCTGCTGGAGCTCATCGTGGTCCTCGAGAAGCTCTCAGGCGTTCTACGACCCGAGCCGGCCCACGACTGGCTGTTTACCCCCAACGACTCGCTCGACCATCACAAGCCCGTCGACCTGCTACGCACGGGCGAGTTCCGGCGCGTGCTAGGGGCGATAGATGCGATGTCCGAGGGCGTCTTCGTCTAACCGCGCGTGATCGATCAGCAGCTCATCGCTCGAATCGACGCGATCGAGCCGACCCCCTTTGCCGGTCAGGCATTCCGGCATCTGTCTCACGATCATCACCCGCTCTCGGGCATGGGCGCCCGAATCCACGGCGGGCGCTGGAATCCACCGGATAGCTTCTCAACCCTGTATCTTGCGCTCGATCGCGAGACGACGGTCCGCGAGTTCTATCGCCTTGCCGAACGGCAGGGCCGCGACCCGGAGGACTTCCTGCCGCGGCGCCTGTATCGGTACGACATCGCTCTCGCCGCTCTCCTCGACCTCCGTGAACCCGCCACCCGCACCGCCCTGCAGCTCAGCGACCCCGAGCTGCGCTCCGGCGACGCCGCCAAGTGCCAGCAGATCGGAGAGTCCGCTCACCACCTCGGACTGGAGGGCATACTCGCGCCATCGGCAACCGGAGAGGGAGTCGTCCTGGCCGTGTTCTTCGATCGCCTTCATGCCGACTCGCAGGTCCGTGATCTCGACCACGAGCCGTGGACCGCTCCACCGTCGGAACCATGTGGCACTGGTTGGCATTGATTGGCGCTGATCAGCACTGGTCGGGTGCTGCTCACGCCGCCGACCTGTCCACCAGGCAACCCCGGACCGCCGCCTCGATTTCGTCGCGCAGGAAGATCCAGCGACGGCCGAGCTTGCGGCCGGGAAGCAGCCCGCGTCGGGCGTATTCGAGCACGGTCGAGATCGGTAAGTGCAGAAGCTCGGCGACGTCGCGGCCGTCGAGGACGTCGTCGCGCGTCAGGCGGGGACGGGTTGGGGTGGGTGTGGGGATGGTGCGCATCGACGTGAGGTGGAGACGGGCTCTGTGTGAAATGACCACGAGCTGCCAGAGAAGGCCAACGAGTGCAACGAGTCCTCGCTCTCGTCCGCGCATAGATCCCGCGTCCTTTCTCGGCTGGGCCCGAGCTTCGATGGCCCCTGACCGTCCCGACGGCACCAAATCGCCGTCGCCCCGATTAGCAGGCATTTCTTCTAATGGAGCCAGCCGGGATCGAACCGGCGACCTCCTGCTTGCAAAGGCGGTCTGGGGCTTGGTCGGTGGTGTCGGCAGGGCGCATATGCCTATAAAACAAAGGCTTGCGTGGTCGTTGGCGATCGCTGGTGGCGATTGTTTTCCGCGTTTGCTTGATCTCTGCTTGATCTCTCCTGGCAAGCGGCGCGCCCTGCGCGACTGACGCGCGCAGCAGTCCATCTCGGTGCGCAAGTCGATCCCGAGCCTATTGCTCCGACCTCGGCTTGCTTCCGCTTGTGTCGAGCAACGGCGCACCGAATTTCCGCAGTGCAGCTTCGAAGATATAAGCGTAGTGATCCTGATTAGGCAGCTGGGCGAGACCATTTCTGATTGCCGGTACGGCTATAGGGTCTCCCAGTTCCCCCAGCGCTGCTGCCGCTTGTGCCTGAACCCATTCGCTTGCCCGATCCTGATCCGGCTCGACGTGCTCGACGTGCTCGACGGCGGCGATGAGTGCGGGCAAGGCGCGACGGTCACCTATTGCTCCGAGCCGCGTTGCGGCCCATGCCCGAGCGCCGTGGTCTTCGCCGCCCGTCAGCTCCTGTATGAGGCGCGGGACATCACGAGGCGTTCCCAACGCGTAACGGCGCTGCTCAGGCGTGATCGGAATACTCGCCCTCGTGTCGGTGCCAACGCGGAGTTCTACCCTCCGCTTGTCCCAGTCAACGATCTGGGAAGCCTTCCGCTGGATATTGAGTTCAGGAGCACGCAAGGTCATCACGCTGCTCGGCTGGATGACGACCGTCGCCTCGGCGTAGTCGAAACCCCTCGCATGATCGACTCGCATGACGAGCTCATCATCCACGAACACATCGATGTCCACGTCTGCGGCGATGAAAGACGACACCGCAGTGCCGGCCTGAGCCGGTTCCTCCCCGGTTGGTTCATTCGGTCCGTGTGGCCCACGGCGCGTGACGACGACGAGAGCAGCGGTCCCAACGGCGACAGCGAGAGTGGCCAGCGAGCCAAGCGCAACCCAGTTGATCGCTGCGAACATCTCAACATTCTGGCCGTGCGGGAGCTGGATCGCAATACCGACGACGGACATGTCCTTTGGGCTCGGCGTTTCTCGATGTGTCGCCGACACGATCGCGCCCTGTGACTTACCGACGGATGCGACTCACGATGTCGTGGAACCAGCCAGCTCCCATTCCTGTTGGACCAAAGCAGACACACGCTGCACAAGCTCAATACAACCGTCCGTCAGCTGTGTAAAGGACGTCCCGCCGTCCAGGTACAGCATGGTGGCGGCGACCGCATGGGCATCTTGCGCCACCGCCGCGAGCTCTTGAAGAACAGGAGCCTCGGGGGCGACGGTGGCCACGTGCTGGACCACGCTGAGGATCACCTGCTCCACTTCTGTCGCCAACGACTGCCGGGTATCAGCGCTGTAATCCCCTTCAAACGACCCGACGATGCTCTGCCACTTGGTCACGAAGCCGCGTAGCTGGCTTCGGATCTCGGTCAGTGCGCTCGTAGCCGCGGTTCCCTCGGCTTCAGTCTCCGGCGCTCCGTTTGCGTTGTCCGACCGTATGACAGTTGACGCGAGATCGCCGCTTTCGACGCGGTCATGCACAAGCCTCGTGAGATCCTTGCGCACCTTCTCACGCAGCTCATCGATCGAACTGTACGAACTAAACAGGCCCTCGGTCTTGATGCGCTCCTTGTACGCCCTGAGTTCATCGAGTGTCGTCGTGTCGTTATCAAGCGGCGCGACGGGCATGTCGCAGAAGTAAAGGAGTACGGGCTTCTCAGCTTTGCGGGCTCGCTCGATCTCCTCCACTGTGCCGGAGTCCGCCTCGGTAGTCCGAGACCCGAGGGTGGTCCAGAAGGTAGCGATGACGATATCTGCGAGATCGACGACCTGCTTGTTGATCACCGGCTGCGCTGGTGCGCTTAGATCCGGGTAAGTGTGGGTCTCCCACATCACCGGAAGAAGCACAACGCCAAAATGGCGCGACTCGGTCTCATTCCAGCGGACGACTGCGTCGTGAATCGCAGCCCGCTGCTCAGGCGTGTCGCTGGGCGACGCAATAAGCACCTCTAGAACCTTGGCGTCGTACATGTCCGCACAGTATTCGAATCTCACTGTCCAAAAGATTCGTCGGCCGCCCCCAGCATCCCGCCGTACTCGAATCTCGACGGGGCGCCAAACGAGGTCGGCACCTCGCCTCGCGCGACGGCGGTGACTAAGGCCTTACTTCTAGGTCGGGTCTGACTGACCAGCGATCCGGTCAATTACACCCGCCCACATGGCTGCACCGAGTCCGGCGAGGAGCGACGTCGGGGCTAGCGAGATGTGCCCTGCCCAGAAAGGCGGTCTGGGGCTCGATGGGTGGTGTCGGCAGGGCGCGAATAGCCGATAAAACAAGGCTTTTAGTGTTCGTTGGCGATCGCTGGTGGCGGCCGTTTTCCGCGTTTGCTTGATCTCTCCTGCCAACCGGGACCCTGTCCGCCCGGAGCCGTCTGCATTGCCGAGCCAGCCTAACGCCGCCTGATCAGGCGGTGCTGTGGGTCGCCTTCTCGCCCTTCGTTGCCGGTCGGCCCGGTGTGCGCGGGTGTAGGTGGATCACCTTGTCATCATCGGTGACCGGGTGGTCCGTAGGCTCGGACTCGGGCAGCACTTCGCGGATGCGCAGCTTGCGATACGCGATGTACGTGTCCTCAAGCTCGTCGGCGTCGAGTTTCGCGGAGGCGATCAGCATGCCGATGATCTCCGCCCGGGACGGTTTGACGGCTCCCAGCAGCTCGCTGATCGCGTCGAGTCGATAGGAGAGTGCGAGCGGCAGCGACATCGAGGTCGCTTGTCGGGGCGAGTCGCGGAGCAGGCTGTCGAGGCTGATCTCGATCGGTGGTTTTGGCTTTGCCATGGGGCTCTAGCGTAGGGGTCGATGCGGTCGGAAACGAAATATAGCGGCAATCAACGTTTAGCTTTCCTTTCAGTTATCTTCTTGAAACATAGATTTCAGCAGAGGATCGTTTATTGACCGGACGGAACGGGGTTGGGCGTGGCATCGCGCCTCAGCGGCACCACGGCCCGCAGCGAGAGAACGACGACCGCCGGATACCGCCCGCGGGGGGGCGCACGCCCCTGCCCGACACAGCCAAGCACTCGCCGCGGTGGCGAAGATTGCTCCTACGTGCGGTCCTTGCGATCGTCTCTATCTCCGCGCCCCACCTGCCGCTGCCGGTGGCCGAGCGATCACATCGCACGCTCCTCATCGCCTTGGCCGTGCTGCTTTTCGTCGCCGGCATCGCCCATCTGCTGCGCGCCGGCGCCCACCAGGTTGACTCTGACTACGTCCGTGACCCGCAGCTGCGGCAGCTTCGGCGCAAGGAGCTCCGAGTCACTGCCTGCTGGCTTCTGAGTGCGCTAGCGCTTGTAGGAATCGCGTATGCCGACTCGATGATCATCCAGGGAGCAACCGGCCTTGTGGTCTGCCTGATCGTCTATGTCACGAGCACCCAGGTCGGCGCTGACGCCGCCCTATGGCAACGCCGAACCGAGCTCTCCGGCACCACGGCCAAGGTGATCTCTAGCACCTGGGGAACGCTGTGGCGCGCGCGTGCACACGCCGCGCAGGGAGTGCCTGGGGCAAGGCTCCTTGAGAGAGCCCTCTCTAGCACGCCGCCCAGAGGCAGCATAAGCGGCTATCTCACCTACACCCTCAGTCTCGTCTTCATCGTCGGCTGCCTTTACGGCGGCGTCGCCGTCGCCGGGGTAGCGAAAATAATCGCGGGCACCTCCCACCACGCGCGCAGCGAGCCGGCCGTCACGCCACGATCTCGTGCCAAGGCGCCTTATCGGACCTACGCCCAGCTCTGTCCCCAGCATCCCGATCCGCTGGCGATCGGACACTGGCTCGGGGAGCTCTTCGAACACGAAGGCGCCATCCAGGCCGGCTGCGGCCAGCCCGCGACCGCGAGTCCAGGCTCGCCCGGCGTCTGGGTCGCGAGCGGACTCTGCGAAGGCAGCCTGCGGTCGGTCGCGATCGACGCCCCCGCCCATCCTCCCACGCTGCTCTACGGCACGCCGGCTCGTTTTGCGTTGCACCAGGCCCTCGTCGGCGAGCTTCTCTACGTCGAAGCCGCCAAGATCGCCGGCGGGGACGTCGACCTCGTGGTTACCCAGGCCGGTACCTACGCCTATGCCCGCCCCACGCCCGATCTGAGCCCTCCGCGCTCCTCCGCGCGCCGCTGCTCGGAAGTCGGCGGCGTGCCGCGTCCCTTCACCCGCCTCACGCCCGCTGCGAGCAACGTCTGGCTCTCGGCGATCTCGCGCCTCGGGTGGCTGTGGCCACTCGCGGATGCGGCCGAAGGCCAGGGCTACGCCTTTCTCGCCGGTGAAACCATCCTCGCGCAGACCAGCTGTGAATCCGAAGAGGCATGCAAGCTCTCGATCGAAGGGGAAAGCCTGCCGATCACGGGACCGACCGATCTCACCATCGCGGGTTTGCGTAGCGCGCTTGCCGCGGGCCCGGGCTGAAGACACACACGCTACGTGTGTGATCCTCGGCGACAGATCGGCCAGCGCAACGCCCGCTTCTACATACCCGTCGAGCGTGACGCGGATGACGTTTGGCGTGCCGTCGCTCAGCCGAGTGATCTTCTCCCACCGGTCACGTCGTCTCTGTAGGACTGTCGGCGCTCGGCCGAGAGGAACATGAGCTGCCACACGCAACCGGCGAGAATCAAGAGCCGCTCGCGCACCCCACCCACCTCGCCGCCTACGGCGAGCAATGCGGCATCGCAGCTAACAGCAAAGACCAATAGAGCGCTCGTACGTCGGCGAAATTGACGCTCGCGGATCGCGCGGAGCGACAGCAGGGCGGCCGCGAATAGTGCGACAGTGGCGGTGCCTGAGCCAATGTCGTGCAGTCGTCCATTCATGGTGAGCGAGACGCCCGCCGGCAGCCGTCCAGCGATCGTCTGAGTCACGAAGCCCGCCGTGATCAGCATCCCGATCGCGGCTAGGGCCAGCACGCCACCCACCCACCGAGCCTCCGGACGCAATGCAGCTAGCACGCTGCTTGCCGCGAGCGAGATCGCCCACGCCACGAACCCCGCCGTCATGAGGGCGCCGGCAGGTCCATGCACATACTCCGAGACCTGATGGGTCGCTGGGTCCAGGGATGAATCGATCGCATGCTCCGCCGCGACCGCTGCGAGGAAGCACGACACCCCAAGGGCCGCGCAGAACTCCGTGATCCGCTCGACCGTTGTCCGCCTTCTCAGGTTTGTTCTCTGGTTTCGGATTTGTTCTAGTATCTCGGCGCCTGGCCATACGTCGATGAACCCGCGAACCATCTTGTGGCAGTCGCTTGCGACGGGAGCCATTCTCGCTCTAATGATCGCGTTTGGGAGCCCAGGGCTCGCGATCTGGGTTTCAGCGATCGCCCTAGCCGCCGTGACCGCGCTGAACGCCGGGTATGCGCATGCACTCGGCAAGCTCGGTCGCTCTCCACGGCGTATTCAAGGAGATCATCTCGTCGCTGCGTACACCGGGGTCGGGCTGGCGGCTCCGCTCACCGCCGCTCTGCTGGCACAGCTCGCGGACGCGCGGCCGGGGATCGCGTTTTGGGGCTTCAAGCACCTCGAAATCGAAGCGCTGCTCGCGGCCTGTGGGTCCCTATTCGTCGTCGTCCTTGTTTCGAGCCTTATTGACTGGTACTACATCCGCCCTCGTATTGACGGTGTCGTGTGTGACCCGCCGTGCCTCGCCAGCAAGGATCACAAGGGGCCCTGGAAGCGGGTCACCCGGAGGTGGTACATCCATCGCGGGCTCGCGACCTTCGCCTACATCCTGTTCGCGATCGCGGTTGCCGTGATCGTGCTGTTGATGCTCATCCGCGAAGACCACGCAGCTGCGGAGCTGATCGGCGGCATCAGCGGCATCGCTGGTCTGCTACTCATCTTCGCCGGCTCCTACCGCAGCGAGCTTCCGACGGCCGCGAAATGGGCACTCTCGCCCGGCTTCTATCTCGGCGATGACCTCACCTACGAGGGGGCGCAGCGCACCAAGCGCGGCTATGTGCTTCATGTCGCGATCCCTGTCGTCAAGCTCGTGCCGCTCAACAAACGCGGCCACCCTGTGGGTGCGTCCTTCCTGGAGATGAAGAACACCGTGCTAGCCGAAGGCGAACTGACCACCAGACCAACGACTGCCTGCAACGAGGGATGCGCCGCATTGAACCCGGAGTGCCTCAGACGAGACTCAGAGACCAATCAGCGGCGTGATTTCCGACGCCGACTGCTCGTGCTGTAGTTGTCGCGGACATCCGTCCGGTTCAAGCGGGACGGCGGACCGGGTTGCGGCTTCGATCCTCCAACCAGCGAAGGATCGATCCGAGCTGGACCAGCATGGTGGCAAGCAGCCATCCAGTGCCGAGGCTAAACAGGAGAACCCAGATCAGCCCTTGGCTTCCACCGGCTGCACACTGTCTGTGAGGGCATGCCATGGGACTGAGATAGGCCCAGAGCCAAAGAGAACCGAATATGGCGCCGCTCGCTCGGCGGGATGCTCGCGTGATCTGAACGTGGGCACGGGGAGTCCACAACTCAAAGGTTGCTCGACGGAACGTAGGCAGAAAAACCAATGCAAGGCCCATGATGATCGCCAACACGGCGGAGACCCCGTTCCAGCCGGGAGCCAAACTGGGCAGAAAGGATGTGGTCATCGCTCCCGCGATCTCGACGGCCAGCCAAAGGTGAAGAAGTCCCTGAGCCGCGCGCCGGTCTCGGCAAGTGTCGTTGAGACGCGACCGTTGGGCCTTTAGAACACCCCAAAGCATGACCCAGGGGCCAAGGATCGCGATAACCCCGAGCAGCACCTGGAACCAAGACAGGCCCGGTATCGCGAGGCAGATGACGGCCAACGCCAGGCCGACGTTGAGAGCGATCGCAAGGAGCACTGTGAACAACAGGCGCGTGAGCGCTCGGGGCCAGTCTGATGCCGGTGTACCCCAGGCGCGTTTGACGTGAGCGACAACGGGGCTAACGACTGCGGCGGTTACGGAGGCGAGAACGCCAGCTATGCCGATCCTGCTCATCGAGCAAAAGTAGCGTGGGCCGCTGTGGGTATGCGGCACTTCTAGATGCTCTTCCGTATACCTTCCGTTTAGATTCCGTTTCTGGCTACACTGTTGGATATGAGCTTGGCTTATGCAGATGAGGCGATCCGTATCAGGCAGCGTGCTCCACTGACCGAGCGCGATATCGCTCGGGCTACCGGAGCGGGAGTCTCTACGGTCAGCGCGTGGCTTCACCGCACCCGCGCACCCACCGGACGGCGAGCGGAACGGCTGGTGGAGCTCTCGGCGATCATCGACCGGCTCACGGCGGTGCTGGAGGCCGAATACGTCCCGGTATGGCTAAATCGCCCGCTCGTTGCGCTCAATCATCGCAAGCCGATCGACGTGCTAGCCGACGGTGGCAATGAGGAGATCTCGCGGCTCGTCGCCTCGCTTGAGTCCCCGACCTTCACGTAGACCCATAGTGGACGAGGAGTCCGAGAGCGTCTTCGTCTAACGGGCGCGAAGGCGTATGCTGCGCTCATGTTTGCTACCCGATGCGTAGAGAGGGTCGCAGAGCTCACCCAGGCTGGACGACACCTATGTATCGGGCTGGACACCGATCTCAAGCGGATACCGGCAGCTGTCGCGGCGAGTGGGTCGCCCGCAGACCGGGTGGTCGCTTTCAATTCGGCGATCATCGATGCTACGTGCGACGTCGCTTCGGCATATAAGCCCAACATCGCCTTCTACGAGGCGCTCGGCGCCGATGGATTCGATGCGCTGGCGAGGACGATCAAGGAGACGCGCTCGCTCGCACCAGGAATCCCGGTGATTGTCGATGCTAAGCGCGGCGACATCGGCTCGACGAACGCTGGCTACGTCACGGCGATCTTCGACGAGCTCGGCGCAGACGCTGTGACAGTTCATCCATACCTTGGAGGCGAGGCGCTCGGCCCATTTCTGGAGCGTCGGGAGGCCTTGATCTTTGTGCTGGCGCGAACCTCGAATCCCGGAGCTCGAGAGTTTCAGGATCTCGCTTGTGGTGACCTGCCGTTGTACCGGCATGTCGCCCGAACGGTCGCGCGAGACTGGAACACCCATGGCAACTGCGGGCTGGTCGTGGGTGCCACCTACCCCGCCGAGCTTGCAGAGATCCGGAGGGACGTATCGCGGTCGCTGCCCATCCTCGTCCCGGGCGTCGGGGCTCAGGGCGGGGATTTGGAGGCTGTGATCAACTCGGAGATCGAGGCCGGCAGTTCTAGCTTCCTGATCAACGCAGCCCGCTCGATTCTGTACGCAAGTGAAGACGGGACGTTCGCCGAGGCCGCTAGGGACGAGGCCCAGCGGCTTCATCGGACGATTTGCTCGCTGGCCGAACGGCGCGAGATGACGCTGCCGAGCGACGCGAACCCTTAGCACCTCTGATCCCTAGTTTATGGTCAGGCTATGACCATCAGCCAAGACGGATACGTGAGCTTTCGCGGCGCCCAGCGGCGCGACTTCGGCACGATCGAGAGAGCGTCGCCGCTGGTATTCGTGGACATTGACGGCGACGAACCGGAGGTTATTCGCCGGATACCGGCGACGTTTGCAGGTCAATACGATGGCCTGCTGCTCATTCGCGGTCCAAGAACAGAGGGCCCTGACGAGGAGTTCCTCACGAAGGTGCGCACGCTGAGCGAGCGCATGCCACTTGGCCTCCGCGTTTCTGTGCTACGCCAGCCAGTCGGCGGTCCACCTCGAATCGAGACTCTGGACGGTGGTGTGGTTGATGACGAGAGGGACTATCTCGCTCGGGCTCGCGCCATCGAGCTTGAGGCACTCCTCGACTTTGGTCACGCCATCTGGCGACCAACGAACTACCACTATCGGCTGATCACCGGCGAGCATGCCGGGGCCTACGTCAAGCTCGGTGATGCCATCCGCGAGCCCAGGGACGCCGATCTGATTGCTAGCTGGTTGCACGATCGCGTCGGGCCCGATGTCGGGCTTGTCCTCGACACCGGCACCCTTACACCGGTTGCGCAGTCGTTGCGTCTTGCAGTAGAGCGAGCCGGAGACGGAAACCCGGGGCCCATTGCGGTGCTGGACCACCACCCTCGCACGGGAGGAGATATCGATGCGGCTTTGGACGCTGCAAGCGGCGACAACGGTCGTGTCGTCGTACTAATATCGATTTCGAGCTCGGGCTCGCTTCTCGAACGGGTAAGGGCTGCCTTGCAGCGCAAGGGCCCTAGCCTCCAGAAACCGTGTGTCCAGGTGCTAGTGGACAAGCTGCAGCACCCCACTAGCGATCCCGCAGTGGACGTATGGACTCCGCTCCCTGGTCAAAAGCCCCTGGTAGCAGTTGGAGCCCGTGATGACATCGGCTGCGTGCTCTGCCGCGACCAGGCGAAGGCGGTCGTAATTCCAATTAACCCTTTTTCCTTCGACGCGATGCTGCCGACACAACTGAAGCAGATCGTGCCGGACACGCGCGACCCGCTCGCAAACCGTCCGTTTTGGGAGGCAGCCAAGCGGACCAAAGCAATCGCTGTGGAGCGTGAGCCTCACGCCGCAATTCGGCGACACCGCTCGGACAGGCTTCCGATGGGCATTAAGCTGAACATGGGTCAAGCGATAGGCGACACCGCGCTTCGGGAGGCGTTGATCAAGCGAATAAAAGTGTTGCAACGAGACGAGCAGCTGTCGCAGGCTGCCGATCTCGTGCTCGTTGCCCAGCACGAGTGTGACGAGGCGGCGTTCCCGGACTTTTGGGAGGCGATCTATCCTGTACTCGCTCCGGGCGTCCCAAAAGCCCAGGCGTTCCCGCCCAACGATGACTTCAGCGAGGAGCTAATTGAGCGAGTTCGAGAGGCCAAGAATCTCCTCGTCTTCGCACTGGGAGCCGTTACGGGCGGATCACTGCAGCGCGCGCTCGTGGGTATCCAGGATGCGCGGAAGGGTGCTCCGGCATTCGAACTCCACGCTTTTGTGGTTCACGCCCGACCAGCAAGTGCCCGTGAATGGCAGACAGTTGAGAACTCTTATCGTCACACAGGAACTAGACCACACCTGCACTTCGCGTGGAAAAGCCTACTGCCGGATCGCTCACCGTTGCGCGAGGAGGGGGCGCTCCTCCGGAAGTTGGACCTTTCTGAGTCCTCCGAGCTGGGCACTCACGAACGGGCATTTGTCGAACAGCGCCTGCAGCTGTGCCACCGAGAAATTCATCAGAACGACGAGGAGACCGCGAGCGGCACTGGTGACGCCGCTGTCAGAGTGTTGTGGGGTTCCATCCCAGAGGAGGACCGACTTACGCCAAACTCGCTGTATGGCCAGGATCTGGACGCCATCACGACGTACGTCGGCGTGGGCTCAGCGATGGCCGCCGCATTGGCCCAGCCGGAAGCAGAGGTTCCGGAGCTGAGAGTCTTCGATATTGCAGCCATGACGAGGTCCTACTACGACCCGATAATCCTCAGCTGTTTCCTTCGGTGGCTGCGACCACACGAGGCCTTCTGGGGCTGGAACGCAACCGAGGCCAAGACCACTGCCTTGCACATGATCGAGCGGGCCGAGGGGAAGCATCGCAAACTGCTGGTACCCGAGCTTCTTCTCGCTGCAGCTCATGGCAAGCTGACGACCGACGCGAGAAATGTTGTGACCGACGTGGCCGAAAAGCTAATAGACGAGGACGAGTTCGCGGCGGAGCGGGCCGCAATCGGAGTCGGATTGAGACTGACGGCAACCGTCGAGGAAGACCAGAAGCAGAACGCGGAGGCTTAGGCCGGCGGCGCGGGGAGGTCCACGTCAACCAGGGTCCCTCGGAGGAGGAAAGGTGCTCGGATCTCTACGGGCTGCTCGTTTGCTCGGGCGGTCAGCCGGTCGTGGTCAGTGGCGATGAGCAAAGTTCCGTTGACATCGCTAACAAGTCGCCGGACGTGCGTGAGACCTATACCCCGACCAGCATCCCAGCCGGGTAGTTCACCTTCGATCAGACGAGCAAGCCGGTCACCACCTCCATCATCGGCGACCTTAGACGTGAGGGATGAAGCAATCCCACAGCCATTATCAATCACGCTAAACCGAACGCCATAGCCCGCAGTTACAGAGACGCGCACGAGGCAGTCTGGGTAGGGAGTCTGCGCGCACGCAGCGTGCTCTTGCACATTGCCGATGAGCTCATCGAGACAGGCTCCAGCCGTCGCGACTATCGCTTGGGTCGCGGGGCCAGGTAGCGCGTCACCCAATCTCTGCGTGAGCCAGCGTCGAACAAGAAACACGACGTCGGGATGACCTTCCGCACCGCTTGAGAGGTGAGGGTTGACGAAGGTCGCGTACTGACGCCCGAACGCTCCAACTGTTGCGGGATCGTGCACCGCAAACAGCGCCTCAGTGGCGGCACGCGAACCTGAAGTCCATACCGCCGCAAGGTTCGGGCGGTCTAGGTCGCGCGCCGCGGTAGCAAAGGTGGTGCGACTGCTAGCCCTCCGCGATAGCGCTGTGGCGAGGCCGACCCGGAGGAGACCCTCAATGGCGTCGTGATCGGTGACGTCCACAACTACGCGGCGCTCGCGCAATGAGCCGATGAGTGCGGCTGCGAGCAAGGCCACCTCGTGACGATCCTCTGGCCAATGGTTACCGAAGTTCAGCTTGAGGTCATCGTCCACATTCGAGGCGCCCGCCAGCGTCGCCTCGATGCCCTCGACAGTGTCCCCGTCAAGCGCAAGCTCAAGCATTGCCGCTCCTCCGTCGGGGAAGGACGTCATCATCGAGGCTGGTCGAGCTGCGAAACAACACGTCGCGCGCCAAGGAAGGCAAGGAAGCACATCTTGCGCAGACTACTGCGGTGATGCCGCAGTCTGTAGTTCCGTAGGTGTCTGGCATAGAGGCGCCCCTCCGAAGTTTATGCAGCATGAAGCAGAAATAGTCGCGTTTGTAGTGTCGCCCGGACGTCGGACGGAAGGCAACGCCATAGCTGGACTGGGGATACGGCCCGATTCAATTTCTGCTTTTGCAAGCAACATTAGGCTCTCGGCTGCCAAGATATGGCGATGGCCGGGAGACGACCCGCAGGAACGACATCGGCCGAGAAGAGTCGCACGGCGGTCGTTGGGGCTATAGCGGCGCGTGCCGCCGACGGCGAGCGAGCTGCGTTTTTCCGGGATCTTGGGCTCGACGCTGCGCAGACATCCGTTACGAGAGCGCTTAGTGCCCGAAAGCGCGCATCAGTCGCCCCGTTCGGCGACAACCCAGCAGACCACGATTGGATCTGGGAGGCATACGGCTTCGACGCGGCGAAGCTTGGCCTCGAGATGGTCGTGGCCTGGGTTCCTAGACCCGCTGGCCCAGCCTCTCGAAAGACGCAGTCTGAGCTGCTCGCTTCGCTACGGGCGACGCGAGGCGTCATCGGCCTGCTCGACTGTATGGACGACAGCGTGGTTATTACAGCGCTGACGGCGACTGTCCTAGAAAAGCAGCAATTGCAGATCCGCCTGCGAGAGCTCTGCCCTGAGGTGCTTTGGGCCGAGGTTCGAGCGTCGGATGCGCGGCAGCCGGCAAAAGGCTGGGCCTTCCTGGCTCGTGTGATCGCAATGCAGGAGGGCCGCCTTAAAGGCTAGGGGGAGGATCTCGCACCGCCAAACGTGGGGCCCGAAGAGTAGCCGTCAACTAGCGCTCGCGCACGACTCTACGGCATCCCCGTCTGCTTCAGAACGCGGAGAATGTCTCCCACACAGCTCATCGCCTCGCATGCCGAACTGCCCCACCAGCGTCGGCGTCAGACACTCGCCGATCCAGAACCTCACGCGCCTCGGGCGCCACGACGCTTGGGCGCGGGATGGCTCGCATCCGTGTCCCAGGGGCGTACGGGACGGCCGCGACGAGGGTTGGCATGCGCCCACAGCACCGCGACCGGGTACGCGTCCTCCGGGACGTGCGGGTAGTCCTCACGCAGTACTTCGTGTGTCTCGCCCATCTCGATCAAGCTCGCGATCGTTCGTACGGGCACACGGGTTCCCGTGATGACTGGCTCGCCTCCCATCACGGCCGGATTGCGCTCCACGTAGCGGTCGCGCAGACGAGTGTAGGACTCGGCGCGCTCAATCGTCTGCGCGACATCCTCTGTCATCGCCACGCGCAGCGCCTCGGACAGCACCAGCTCAGAGCCGACAGCCTGCGGCTGCGCTCCTGCCAGCCACTTGCGCAGGTGCTCCTTCGCCTTGGTCGGGAGCGCGACATCGATCTGGCGCAGGAGCACGAGCAGCGCGACTTCGTGCGCGGGGAGCAGCGGCTTGCCTTCTTTACGCCTGGGCTTCACGACGCCCTGCTCGATCGCCTTGTCGATCGCGTTCAGCGGGACATGGCCGATCTCAGCGGCCTCGCGGCGGGTCAGCAGTGCCGATGTGGACGCCATAGAAATCTATCCCCGATCTTGCAGCACTTTACCACGGGGCTCCCCCGGCGGGTCAGTCCTGATTCCTGCGTCGGCTGCGCCCAGCATCTCGCCGTACTATTGGGGTATGGCTACTCGGACTAGACGGATCGAGATGCGCGCCGAACCAGCGAGCGAGGAGCGGATCTTCCGCGCAGCCCGGACACGAGACCTCTCGCTCTCGGCGTTCGTCTTGGCAGCCACGACGCGCGCGGCCGATCGCGTGCTCGGTCGGCCTGACCAGGCACTGATCCCGGCTGCTCAGTTCGATCCGCCCACTCGCTTAGAGCAAGCCGCTCGCGACGCGCGCCTACACCGGCGCGTATGAGCGATTGCACGCCCCGGAACACCTTGTGGATTTCTCGGCGATCATCAACAAACGTCCATATGGCTGCCTCTCGAGAACGCGACGGTAGCCTGGGTCGATGCCGCTAGCAGTGATCGATGGTGAAGTCGCAGAAGGACGAGCCGCGACGATTCCAGTAACCGACGAAGGGCTACTGCGAGGCGACGGAGTCTTCGAGGTCATCCGACTGTACGACGGCAAGCCATGGGCGTTGGACGAGCACTTGGAGCGTATGGCGCTGAGCGCACGCAACCTCCGGCTTGACGTGTCACTTTCGCAGTTCGTGAGCGATATCGAGCTACTGCTCGCGCAGGTCGGTCCCATCAACGCATTTCTCCGTCTGGTCCAGACGCGCGGTGGTCATCGTGTTAGCCTTATAGAGGCCCTTGGTACGGCTCCTGAGAGTGTCGCGCTGGCTACGATCGAGTATGCGCCGTCGCCGTTGATGGAGGCGGTCAAGTCCCTGTCGTACGCGCCGAATATGTTGGCTTCCCGTCTCGCTCGCGAGCGGGATGCTGACGACGCACTTTTTCTTACACCTGATGGTTTTGTGCTCGAGGCGTCACGCGCGAGCTTCTTCTATGTGCTCAACTCGAAGCTCTTCACGCCGCCACTAGAGCACCAAGTTCTCGACTCCATCACGCGTCGCCACCTGATAGGCATAGCAGCGGCGACGGAGCGGCTCACGACGCGGGCGGATCTCGACCAGGTAGTCGAGGCTTTCATCGCATCGACGACCAAGGAGGTCCTACCAGTTCACGCCATTGACGGGCGGGTTCTCCCTAACACACCCGGACCGATTACGCTCGCGGCGGATTCAGCGCTCTCCGTGCATATCCGTGAGACCCTCGGCGATATTTGACGCAACCGTCCATCTGAGCCCCTGATAGACAGACGGCTCATATCGCAGCCGTGGAGGACTCTTGTGGCTCTCCGCTCCTTGGATCTGCCCCGGTAGACCGATCCCGTCTGACGCGAACCAGTGCCAGACTCAAATTATCCGGAACGGACGTACCCGCTTCCGCGGGGGGCCACGAACCTTGCGCTGCGGCAAAGAGTTCCTGCACAATGGCCCGGTCAGTGTCGGGGTCGGTCTGATTGGTAACGATCCGTTGCCATATCGCGCGCAGCGCTAGGTGCTCGGAGAGGGTCTCGACGAGTGCACGCGGGCTTGGTGCAGCGCCGAAACTCTCTGCGAACCCGTCCGTCAGGCACAGGAACACAGCTCCCTCGCTGACACGTGCAAGCCCCGTGTCAGCCAGCGTTACCGCATCGGCTCCAAGCGCACGCTGCGGATGGCCGTCCGGACTCACAGCTGGCTCGCACAGTAGTCGTGGCCTCGCGCCCCCGAGTTCTGGCTCTTCCTCGAGCACGAGCAGTAGACAGTCACCGACGCTAAACCAGACGACCTCGAGGTCCGCATCCCCGCTTGGTGCCACTGCAAGTGCTAGGCCAGCAACTGTGGCGCCGCGCCGCGCGCCGGGGGGATCGCCTTCGTGGTCCGCCTCGGCCGCGAGTGTTGACGACGCCTCGTCGAGCACCGCCTCGACGCGATCAGGATCGTGCAGCCGACCGGAGGCGTCGCGCAGTCGTGCAAGCACGAGACGACTGGCGTGTGCTGCCGCAACATGCGAACCAACACCGTCTGCAACGGCGACTATAAGCGAGTTGCCGCTGTGCTCCTCTCGACCAAGGTTGCACAGCTCTTGATGTACACGCGGGGGCTCATCAGCACCCGCCGTCGCGGCGTAGACGACTCGGTTAGCCAACAGGACAGCGTCCTCGTTGCGAGCACGCGTAGGGTCGTCGTTGGCGATGCGGCGGCCGTGATGTGTGAGACCGGTCAGCTGCACAGACCAACCCGCCGGCGGAGGTGGAAAGGCAAGCCCGAGCCAGCTTCGGGCGAGCGCATCGGCATAAAGTGCGATCGGGTCGATGACTGTCTTGCCTGAGCGACCTGCCTTGCGTTGGAGTGCGAGCAGGACCGAAAGCTCCGTAAGAGCGAGGACGACATGGGAGCTGTGCACGCCTTGGTTCAGTATCGAGCGCAGTTGATTCAGTCCGCCCTGGGTCGGCCCCTCCTCCTTCACTCGGTAAGCGAGTTCGACGAGCCGATCAAGCGTGCCGGGCTGAAGCTCCTCGACCTCGAAGCCCCGCAGCGGCTTGGCGTAGGCACTCCAACCGGCCGTGAAATCTGCGACATAAGGAATACCAACGATCGCGACTTCGCGCACACGGCGATCCTTGAGCCAGGCGGCAACGATCTCTGGCAAGCAGACAAAGGTGACGCCAACGGGCTCGCAGATCGCACGGATATGCTCGACGAAGTACTGCGTCGTGTTGCACGCGATCGCGAGCAGCGCGGTGTCGCTCGCGCACAACTCAGCAACGACGGGCTCCAAGCTAGACCAGACGTCATCGGATCGGCTATCGAGCTCCATAGTCATGCCGAGCTCGGGTAGAGACACAACACGCACCGGTGGCATCGATGCATCGCCTGTGTTTTCGTCTCCCAGGAGCGTCCGAACGTGACCGTTAATCGCATTCCACAGCGCAATCCCAGACTCCGGAGCGTTGCCGGTGATGATGGCGATCGAACGGCGGCCATCAAGATGGGGGCGTCGGGATGAAACCGCAAGTGTTGACGCCGAAATGTCAGCACGAAGCGGGAGGGGACTGCTATCCGAGTTCGAGTTTAGGCCGTTAAAAAGCTGGTCCGCATGCAGCTCGACGCCCCATGTCACATCGCCGGCATTCGTCATGATCGTGCCGGGGGTTCCCAGCGGTTGCAGCAGGTCGACATCGAAGACCTGGAGTACGGGGGCGTGCAGCACGCGTCCATCGAGCTCGAAGCACTCCCAGTGCTCGAAGGGATTGACTAGCCCATACTGCAGACCAAAGGCGCTCAACTCATCATGCGTGAGGCGTTCCGGGGGCTCAGATACCCCGATTGCCAGCGCTAGTGCGTTGAGGTCGAGCTCGCGATCACCACGACAATGGGCCATGACGTACGTGGACGTATCTCCGGCCTGCGTGGTTCGTACGCGACCAAAGTACGACTTCATCTCGTCACGAAGCGGGATGCCTACGTGCCCAAGCCGCTGACGCTTACGGGCTGCGTCGCGACAACTGCGTGCCTCAAGGTTGCGGCTGAGGCGAAACCAAATCCTACGCTTGGCCAGGAAAAATGCCGTCTGAAGTACGGCCTCGGGCACCTCTTGCTCGTCGTCGCGTAGTAGTGCTCGCGCCTCACGTCCGCAACGCGCCAGAAGGTCTGTCTCATCGATTGGGGTCACCTTGGCCGCTTTCAATCACGCACATAAACGGCGAGCTCTACACCCTCCCAACTCAAGGATGCTCCGGAGCCATGAAGCGCGATCGTAAAGCTGACCCGGTCGCCAGCCTTGACGCGACCGCGCACGAACTCAGTCACGTCGAACATGAGCACGCCGGTATCGCCAGCAATCGCGCGCTCAGCCTCGCTCCGCGGCCAGCGGCGGTACGCCCCGAGAAAACCGGGGCCATTCCTCTCAAGTGGATCGTCCTCGCTGAGGTCGGTATAGAGCTCGATCTCGACAGCGTCCGGCTCGGTACCGTCGGTCGTTGCGCCACCCGCGAGCTTCGCGGCCCGGAGCCGCAACAGCGCCCGCTCGATTCGGTCACGGTCCTCGGGTACTTGCAGCGCCTCGCCACGTATGCGCCGACGACCGGGAGCCTTGCCGTCATGCGTTGTGTGACCTGAGCCGTCTTTGTAGCGCGCGAGCCACAGTGATGTCGACTGCTCGCCAGCGATTGAGCGCTGGAACCGATGCTCCACCTCCTCCGGCTCGATGTCCTCGTCGCCGAGCAGGGACATCAGCTTGACCTGGGCTGCCTCAAGTGTCACATCATCAGCGCAGACGAATCCTGCCTCAAGCAGTGCGGCGCTAGTCTCGTAGATGCCGAGCTCAACGGGCCCGGTACGGCACTGACTAACGGCTGCCACGACAACACCCTTTTGATGTGCCTCACTGAAAAGCTTGACGAACTCCGGCTTGGTAGGAATATTGCCGCTGCCGAAGGCCTGAACCACGACAGCACGCAAACCAGGTGTCTCGAGCTGGCGCTTTACCATCTCAGTATCCTGAATCCCCGGCGCGATAAAGATTGGCAGCACATTCTCGTTTAGCCGGCGGTGCAGCGTAAACTTGGCGTTGCCATCAACTCTGCGCACGATCCGCTCATTGACCGTGATCTTGTCGCCGGCAATCCCCAGAGGCTCAAGATTCGGCGTGTCGTACGCGTCATAGCCGGAGGTGTCGCGCTTGACGGTACGATTGCCGCGCAGCAGCTTGCCGCCGAAATAGACGCAGACCTCCGGGATGACAGGTAGCCCAGTCGCTTCTGGATTGGCGAACTCGAGTGCCGTCAGGAAGTTTTGTGTCGCGTCGTTGCGGACACTCACCAATGCTGAGCGCTGGGCGCCGGTAAGGATTACCGGCTTACCAAGATTGCCGAGCATAAAGCTCAGGGCCGTCGCCGTGTAGACCATCGTGTCTGTTCCATGAAGGATGACAAAGCCGTTGTAGCCGTCGTAGTGATCCGCGATGGCCTGTGCCATCTCGCGCCACTCGCGCGGGCCGACGTTGCAGGAATCCAACGGAGGAATACCCTCGTAGCAGTCGACCGGAAACCGCTCTTGTATGAGCCTAAGCTCGGGCGTGGCCTCTACGTACTCCGCCCACGGCACAACAACCTGGGGACTCTCGGGATCGTCGGGTTGGCTCGGCTTAGAACCGATCGTGCCCCCAGTGTAAATCACCAGGACCCCCCGCTTGGTGGCTACATTGTCCATCTGATCCTCCTAACGCTCGGTGTCTACGTCGCGCATCTCTGATGGGTCAAAGTCAAGATGTGCGACCTGGTCGTCGGTCTCGCCGACGTAGTTTGTTCGGATACGCTCGTGGACCCAGGCTCTGCGCAAGCCCTGCCGCGGGTCAGCATGATCGAGATCTTGAGGCATCCCGCCTAGCGTCCATGCGAGCTTCGTCACGAGTGCGGGCAGTGTTATGTTGAACAACGGCAATGCGCCTGCACGGATAGCCGCCTCTGCTGGCGCGTACTTCTCCGGATTGCTGGTGAGCACCGGATAGGGGCTCCCGAGCACAACGGGAATGTCCCGCTCTACCGCCTTGTCGATAAATGACACTAGAGAGTATCCCGCCTCTGTGGGCAGGTTGCCGGCGCCGAGCGACTGGATCAACACGCCGCGCAAGCCCTCGTCAGTCTTCTCGGCATCGAGTACCGGCTCAAGCAATCGCGGCCGCAGGCCAGGGACTTGGGCGATCGTGAGGATGCGGCTGTCGAAGTCCGCACGCAGGTCGAGTGGAGGTGGCGTGCCGACATGGCGACGAATTGCACCGTGGTTGTAGTCGATCTCCTCGGCGATGACTGCGAGCGGCGGATGCAAGGGAGATTCGAAGGCATCAAAACGCCTGTCGTCCTTCTTCTGCGCGCGACATGCACGAAGAACCTTGTCACCAAAACAGACGACCACCTCTGGAAGGAGGGCTCCGGCCTCCGCCGCAACCTTGCAAGCGCGCAGCAGATTTGTAAGCGCGTCTCCGTGGACAACATCGACGGTCGCCTGCGACCCGGTGAAAACGACAGGCTTCGTCAGCCTCTCACCAAGCGCATAGGCAACCGCCGAGGCGGTGTATGACAGGGTGTCGGTGCCGTGGGTCACGACTACGCCAGCCACGTCGCGATCCGCTACTCGCTCGGCGACGCGCTGTGCAATGACACTCCAGTGTTGCGGCACGATATTCGCCGAGTCCCGGAGTCCGTCGAGTGCCGATACGTACTCGACTTCGGCGATGCGGTCGACCTGGCCGTAAGCGGCGTCTAGCTCCTCGGAGGCACTTGGAGCACGCACCTTCCCGGTCGCGTCCTCGACCATTCCGATCGTACCACCGGTTGTGAGTATGCAGACGCGCGGTAGCTCTCGGTGTTTTGTGCGAGTCCGTGAACTTGGGTTAGGCGTGCGGGGCGCGCCGGTCCATAGGCGCGACGACTCGACCGAGCGCCGTAGTTGGCGAGCCCAGTCCGGCGTATAGAAGCGCTCTAGCAGGGGCGAACGGCTGCGTAGGACTCCAGTCTGATCGCAGCGCGCCAAACCTGCCCAGCGCAGTAGCTCATGCGCCGGGTGGTTACCGTCAAAGGTAGGGTTGCGTCGAGCCAGCAGATCGAGGTAGATCCAAAGTGCCTCAAGTGCGGTCGTACGCGGATCCTCGTCGGCAACACTGCTTGTCTCGCCAGCATAGCTACGCAGGTAATCCTCTGGGTATGAGAAGAAAACTACCGGCTGGGATGACCGTCGCTCGCGCTCAGCAAGTCGCACCAGGCGCGTCTCAAGCTCGGCGAGATCCTCTGCCATGTGCTCGTGCACCATCGCACGACACAGCCACGTGCAAGCCTGCGGGTACCCGCCCGAGAACTCAAGTGCCTTCCAGGCGAGTGCTGGAGCCGCTTCTCTTAGCTCGTCGGGGAACCCTTCTTGCAGAGCGGCAGCGCTTGTCGCATCGTTTGGAAAGTCATCGAGCCAGATAGAAAAGTTCGGGGCCCCGACCGATGATATGGCGGCGTCAGCTACAAGATGACGGTAGGGTCGGACTCCGGCGACCACGATGCGAACGCTTTCGAGCGATGGATTGTTCACCCTCCGGAGCCCGAGGTCGCGCAGCGTCGCGAAGAACTCTGCCGCCCAGGGGGCGCCTGAGATTGCGTCGAGCTCATCTAGGAATACCACCAGCGACGGCTTGTTGCCGTGATCGTGCTCAGGTGAGTGTGCAGCTAGCTCCGCTAGTCCGCTCGCGAGTAGGTCGGCGGAGACGAGCAACGAGCTGTCATCGAGGCAGGCAAGGCGCGGCAGTCCGGCACGACGTGACAGGGTCGCGAGGAGACGATGCACCGCGCTCAAAAGGTCGGGCGCACCCGCCTGAATCAGCGTCTGAAGGTCGGCGTATAGAGCAGTTGTGCCACCAAGGCGCAGGCGCTGTGCTATTCGGAGCATCAGGCTTGTCTTGCCAGACATGCGCGAGCCCTGTACGTGCGATACAAAGGCCGTATCAAGGGCTTCGAAGAGGGCCTGATCCTGCGCTCGGGTGACATAGACTTGAACGTCTGGGTCGACGGCGTTCTCGGCTGCAAACTCCTTGGTCATGCCTCGCCACCGTTGCTCAAGATTTGGTCAAGTAGGTTCTTTACGCGGCGGCAAACTCGTTCCTGCAGCAATGGGACCACCAGCTTCGCGTGACCTGTGGTTTCGCCGGAGTATGTCTCGACTACTAGGCCGAAGGTTTCAGCGAAGGTCAGCAGGGCCGGATCGGTGGGTGCGGTGATAGGGCCTTCATCCCTCAGCCAACGGCGAGCATCGAGATGCAGTGCTGGAACAGTGCTATCACCTGCGGGTGACTTAGTTTCGGTGCTCCCGAGTTCAGTTTGCGCGTCCTTGCGTATTCGGAGCGCGTAGACGACGCGCTGGGCCCATGCCTCGATCCACATCGGCATACGGTCGTCTGCGTCCTCGCCTGTGCCGAGATATTGCTCGATCTCGATGATCTTGGAAGCACTGTTGCACTGGTCGAGATACATGCACGAGGCGCGCCGATTGAGCCCACACAATCGATCGCACCGCTTGATTAGCTGCTCGTCGTACGGTTGGTCTCCCGAGAGGCTCAAGTCGCGAAACCAGCCGTGCTGGCTGAGTACAGCGATAATTTGACGGATGTCCTTCGGGGTAAACGGTTCCAATGAGTACCAACGTCGCACGGTCGACGAGTCCTTCGCCGATCTCGTTCCGCTTTCTGTCTTGCTGACGGCGATCAGCACGTTGCGGCACTCAGGATTGAAGTGCACGAGCGTTGCAATTGTGCGGAGAATCTGGAGGAGCGGTGCGATCTCGCTTTGCCGGTCCGGACTGTCCACGAGCACCAGCAGCTTCCGGGGTTGGTGGAGCGCGGGGTTTCCGTCGAGCGCTGCTGTGAGCGCCGCAACGTCCGCTAGGCACCACAGTAGGCAAAGATCTTCAGCGAGATCATCCTCGGTGTACTCTTCGGGATGGTGCTTCCGTGCCTCATCGAGGATGGCCAGACCATCGGGCACCTCGTCAAGGTACTTTTGGGACTCCCCACGGCGAGGGAGCCAAAGGAGATGATTGCGTCCTAGGAGCCGTCTGAGTCCTTTAATAGCCGGCGCGATCCGTGTGTCGGTGACACCCTCGATGCGCTTGAGACATTCCTCAATGGGATCAATAATCGTTGCCGCGTTGGCACGGTCGTCTGCTGGCGACGGCCCTGATTCATCCCCAGCAGACTCGACGACAGGCAGAGCGAAGGCTCGCTCGATGAGCCAGTAGTACCGCTGTTGGGCTCTGCGTATATCTCGCCCCATCTGCGGATGCGCAGGACGCTGGAGATCGTCCTTGCGCTCAAGCCGCTCAAAGTCCACCCACACGACGTCATGGGTCGTCGCCGCGTCGCGTGCGAGGTTCGCCAAGGTCCAGGTCTTGCCTTGACCCGGCGCACCGCTCACCTGCACAACTCCGTAGCTCTCGTGCTGGGTGATGTCCTGAAGCAGACGCAGATCGACCTTCGTCGTCTGATATTGGGCCGCCTCTCGATGGTCGAGTACCTCGCCATCCATGCCATAGACCTCGGCCAGCGTCGCGACGTACGCGGTGGTCAAGCTGCTCAGTAGCCGATCAAGCTCTTGAGTGTCCTCGAGGCCCAGGGAGCTACGCGCGCTGCGCGCGTAGACACTGGCAGCCTTCACGAGCCGGGAGATTGTAGATGGCCCCAGCTTCTCTGCAGAGTATTTCTCACCGAGCAGTTGGGTGAGGTAGCCGGGGGTGTATCCAGCGCTTTTGGCAATCGTGCTCTGCGTTACACCAGCCTGCCTGAGCAGCTTGACGACGCGATCGAGGTCGACCCGTGCCTGTTGCCTTGAGAGTTCTGCCTCGTCGCTCACGTAGTAGCTCCAGAAAGATCTAGACTGCGTATACTAGAGTTTAGTGTAGCATGATTGGCCATGATTGACGTTACAAGGAGACGATAGCAGCAACTTGATGGCGACTGCTCTCTGACGAAAGCGAGGAAGTCCGATGTGTGAGCCTCGAAAATATGGCGATAAACGCAGATAAGTATCTGCTACTTTTGTGCAAATGCTGTTCCGCGACCGCCCGCTCCTTCCAAACGGCATTGACTCAGGTCTCTACCTAGGTCGGCCAGCTATCGAGGATGCCGCGGTGAGGCCCTTGCTAGCGGGACGCAACGTCCTTCTTCTGGGCGAGCCAGGCGCAGGGAAGACCACGCTTATGCATAAGGCGCAGGCGCTACTCGAGGCGCAGGGGCGAGCGGTAGCTTGGGTAAACGCAGCACCAGCGGGCGACGCGGTGGAGTTGCTCGAACTGGTGGACGGCGCCTTGGAGAAGACCGTAGATCAGCAAAGTAGACGCGCCGTCCCGCATTCTGGAGCAGGTGAGCTGCTCACCGCGGCGAGGCGCCTACGTCGGTTGGAGCCGGCGGTGGTGGTGATCGACGGTCTATTGGATCCACAGATCGCATTCGACATTTTTGGGCGCCTGCGAGATGAGTTGTGGGACTCTGGACACTCGTGGTTGGTAGGTGTGAGGCCCCGAGACTCGGGGGCCCTGCGCACTCCCCCGGCCGACGCATTCTGGGGCGTCTTGGTTGAGATCCCGCCTTTCGATAGCCGCGAGACCCAGAGGCTGCTGCGACTCGGTCTCGACGATCGTGAGTACGGGCTCATTGATCACGATCGAAACGTTGGGAGCTCATTCCCGCGAACGATCATCCGCGACGCCCAGGCCGCGTTGTCAGGGGGCACTGGTGCCGGCAGTGTCAGCCCTGGTGAGCTTGAGAAGCGCGCATCGTCTCTCGGGCGGAGCGAGGGGATGGCGATGAGTGAGTTGCTTGCTCTCGATCGTCCGGCGAGCGCCCATGATTCGGAATTGCTCGAACAACTTGGATGGTCCCGCCCTTACGCTCAGCGGATCCTTTCCCGGCTTGAGGAAGAAGGTCTGGTGCGATCGATACCGGAGCGCTCCGGTATACGGGCCGGCCGTCCACGCAAGCTCTATGAACCAAACGCAGGCTCAGCGTGAACTTGCAAGACATCTACGAGCAGCACGTCTTTGACGATGCGACCACTGACCGAGATCGCACCCGTGTGTACGTGCGCCCCGGCGAACTCGGCCTCGATCAACGCGCCGATGTAGAGCTTATGAACGCACTCACAGCGGGGGATTCACCGCACCGCGTACATATCGTCGGTGCCAGCGGAGCTGGCAAGACAAGTCTCATTCTCCGCGTTGTCGGAGATTTGGCCCGACGTCGATGTGCTGTGCAACACGAGGTGCTGGTCCTACGTGTCGGCGACCGCCCGGAGAGCTTGAGCAGTCCAGATGAGGTCATAAAGATGGTTCTGGATACGGTGGGGGTCGAGGGGCATCGATTCGCAAACATCGACCCACAGATTCTGCAGGACGCGCTCGCCGATCAGCGCATCCGCAATCCCGCCCAGGTTGAACATCGAGCGGCCCTAACTGCACCAATTGTCAGCTACACAGCCAGCATCAAGGAGGCCTACACAACGCTTGGCTTCGGGCAGAGCGCTCCCCGGCTTCGCCATGATCTGGAAGATGTTCTCGCGAGGATTGCCGCGGCTGGGTATCGGCCCGTACTCGTGCTCGACGACACCGAGAAGTTCGTCAGTCCGGGGTCAAGCGGCGACATTGAGGCAGCGTCCGTTGAAAACCTCTACCACCACGGAGTTCGGATTCTAGGCGAACTCGGTGTAGATCTAGTCGTCGCGATGCACCCACAGTTTGCGAAGGTCAAGCGGGTCGCAGAGGTAGTTGAGCGCCTTGCGATGCGACGCATCGATGTGCCTGAGTTGCCGGCGTGCCATCAGCGGCCTGCGTTGGGACGCATTCTCGAGCGGCGCATGAAGCTGGCCGGAATCGCTGGATCGATCGACGATGTCGTCACCCGCGCTGCCGTCGATGAGCTTCAGCTGCTCTACCACGAGCGTGACCGCAACCTTCGATCTGTACTCAAGGTTGCCCAGCGCGCCACTGGCAATGCACTTCATCGTGGCGCCGCGGCTGTCGAAGGTGTCGATATCAGAACCGCCGTGGCGTACTCCAAGCCCTCTCGATCTCTAAGCTAGATGATTGATTCCACGGGATTAGGCGCAGTAGTTGACGAGTGCGCGGCTGGGACGGCCGAGTTGGTGGTTGAGGGTGATGGCGGCGGCGAGGCACAGCAGGCGTTGCAGGACGCGCTCTCGGAGTCCTTGCAGTGTTCTGGCGCCGTGACGCTCGAGGGTGAGGAGGTCCTTGCAGGTCCAGAAGATCGACTCGATGCGTTGGCGGATCGGCGCGAGGTGTGGTCGGGGTCCGGACTCGTCCTTGCGTCTGGGACGCAGGATCGTGGCGTCAAGATCGCTGACTTGGCTGGTGAACTCGCGTCCGGCGTAGCCCTTGTCGCCGATCACGGTCTCTCCGCCGGTGCGTGGAGCGCGGGCGAGCAGTTTGATCGCGACCTCTCGCTCATCGATCTTGGGGGAGGTCAGGGCGATCGCTCGGGGAGTCCCGTCGGGCGCGAACAGGCCGTGCAATCTGAAACCCCAGAAGAATCGGCTGTGGCTGGCGCAATACCCGTAGTCAGCGGCATCCCCCAGCGCGGAGCGCTTGACCGTCTCGCGGCTGCGAGCACACTCCACCGGCGTGGAGTCCACGAGCAGTATCTGGCTACGCGACCCCGGGCTTTTGCTGGCGAAAACCCCGAGCAGCCACTCCAGCGTCTCTGCCAGTCGCCGGCGACGCTTGAAATAGCCCGGTTGGGCCGGGATCTGAGGGAACAGATGGATCAAGCGCTTGCGGGCGACCGCCAAGAACCGCCGATCCGATGGGATCCCCATGATCGCCTGGGCGACGCACAGCGTTATGACCTCCGCGTCTGTGATCCTCCGCTTGGCGTTCTTCGGTCGATCGGGCAGGAGATCGTCAGCCGTGACGTACACAGCGGTGAGCAGCAGGTCGAGGTCGGCGTCCATCGAGGCCCCCTTCGGTCGGCGATGCGGGTTAGCACTGCCGACTTCGGTCCTGCTGCCCAAAAACCCTCGAAAACCACGGTCCCCACCGTGGAATCAATCATCTAGCGCATAGTGAGATCATCATTGACGAGATGGCAGCGCGACTCTGGGACATTGGTCCTCGCAATCAGGAGGCCATTCGGAAATCGTTGGCGGCGTTCAGCGCACCTGAGAGCGTGTAGCAGTCGGCCGAGACGATGGATCATGCGCAGATTGGCCATCCGGGCAAGTAAGTAGATGTTCTGTCACTATCGAAATGAAGTCGCCGAGGAGGCTCTCGCTGATTGTATTGCCCTCGACTTGCGCTTTCCGCGAGTACGGGTCCGAGGGCGCGGCAAGGCGAGCGCTTTCCCTTTGCACGGGAACATGGGAGCGTGCGCCGGTCCCTCGGTCGGCGTGCTCGGAGTTCGTCCGATCCAGGAGCGTGCGCGATGTCGGCCAGTGTGCTCGCATCCACGCGAAAGCGATACTCCCGGATCATATGATGTCGGCTGTGATTGCCGAATCATGTGTCACACTGAGCGTTCGAGTGCTTGCTGATGAGCCGTCTTTCGTGTAAGCCCCACCACCAGTCCTCGGGACCTCCGCCAGCAGTCGTAGCACTGCTGATCGTCGAGTTGATCGCCACGATCGTCCTGTTCGTCCTTGGCGTGTCGCCGAGCGAGCTTCTGAAGTCCGCTGGTCCGGTTATCACGTTGACGGTCTTGCTGCTCAGCCCGACCATCCAGGAAGTCGGGCGTCGGCAGCCCAAACTGTCCGTCGAGGCCGAGCAGGCCAGCGGCGATGGTCTGGTGAACGTACCCGCGCTGCGTCCTTGGCCGATCGACGCCGATCGTGTCGTGGCCAACGAGTTGGCCGACGCCCGCGAGACTCTGGCGGTGATGGGCAGAGCTACGAACATGTGGTTGCACCTCGGCGACCCTTTCGCCATGCGACCGAGTGAGGCAGATCACGCCCGAGCTCGTGAAGCTTTCGTGGAGCAACTGCAGGACTTTGAGGCGCGCTTGCGAGCCTGGCTGGCCGCATACTCAACAGCAGCTAAGGCTCGCAGCCAGATCTTTGACCTTACGTTGCGGCTGACAAATAAGCGCGGCGGGGCCCACGCTGATCCCGTCACGGTAGTTCTTGATCTGCCTGCGACGATCAGTGTCGCCGAGGACCGTCCTGAGGTGCAGGCCCCACCAGAACGCCCTTGCTACCAGCCACCTAAGCCGCGTCCTTTGGTCACCGACTGGTCGAGGGTGGGGTCACCATTATCACCGTTAATCTCGCGCGATTTGTCACAGGTCATTCCTCGCGCTCGACCTCGCGAGCCAGCGTGGAAGATTGCTAACGGTGGACGCCGCTTGGAGGCCGTGGCTGGCGAGGTGCATGCCGAGCGGTCTCTCGTGATTGGCGAGCCGTTGCTGTTGCTGGCGGATGGTGCGGGCCGGCATGAAGTCCGCTGGACCGCCTACACCAAGAGCGCCCGGCGCGCAGCCCAGGGCACGATTACCTTGTTCGTTTCGCCCGGCTCCGACCGTCCCGCGTTTGGTCGCCTGAACGGCATAGTGTCCTATCCAGATGTATCAATCGTAGACGAGGACGGCGAGGTAGTTCATCCAGTGCGCGAGATCGACCCGCCGCTGAAACCGCCCGTGGCCGAGGATGCCGATGATCTGCTCGCCAGCATCCAGCAAGCGAGCACCTTTATGCAATGGCGAGCCCTCGGCCTCGATCCTGCAAACGACGGACCCGAGTGCTCGAATGTCGTGCGCGTTGCACGACCTGTCGCTCACGACGCCCTCGATTGACCCCGTGCAGCGTGCCATTGAAGCTATGTATCGGCTGCTGGGCGCAGATGAGCCAGACCGTTTACATCGCCAGAGAGATTGAGCAGAGCAGGCGTCCCCATCTACGATCTGCAGATTGTCGCATGGGACGAAGACCGGGCGCTCGGGTGGTGGAGAAAGGAGCGGTCGGGGATCGCGCCCACGAGCGACACCCACGCTGGCCGAGACGCAGACCGTTGCAGGCGTCGTCCATGGCGCACAGATCGTCGGCGAGTGGTCAGACAGCGTGTACGTGGCCAGCGCCGAAACCTGAGCCCCGCGGCCAAACGGGCGAGCTCGCGCACCAGTCACTATCGTGCCGTCCATGATGCGTCTGTATCACCGAGAGCACGCGGGCCGGCCGATCCGGGTTGCCTGGGTGCTCGAGGAGCTCGGGGAGCCTTATGAGATCACGATGATGACGCGCGAGGAGGGCAAGGGCGAGGAACACCGTGTCCGCCATCCCCTGGGTCGCGTGCCCGTGCTCGAGGACGAGGACGGGTTCGTATTCGAGTCGGCGGCGATCTGCCTGCACCTCGCGGACCTGCATCCCGGTGCCGGGCTCGCGCCGGCACCGGGGACCCACGAGCGAGCGCTGCTTTACCAGTGGACGATCTTCGCCCCAGCCGAGCTTGAGCCGCCGCTGATCGAGTCCGCCGTGCACGCCCAGAGCGACCCCGACCGTTCCGCCGTTGCGCGCGGGCGCTTTGACGAGGCCGCACGCGCGGTGTCCAGCGCCTTGGATGGCCGTGACTATCTCGTCGGTGAGCGCTTCACGGTGGCTGACGTACTCGTTGGGGGCACGCTGGCTTTCACTGAGCGCATCGGCTTCGCGGATGAGCTCCCGGCGAACTTGAGGGACTACCTGGCGCGGCTCACGCAACGGCCCGCCCGCCAACGCGCCCTCGAGCGCATAATCTCCGGCTGACGGCGGGCACCCTTTGGGTGGGGCGGCTCACCCTGCCTACATGGCGCGATGCGGAAGTGCCCCTGTTGGCGCGCGCCAGCGCCCGGCTTCGTCCGGAGCGACAGCCGTCGGTCTCGCTGTAGCTCGCGGACACATGCAGCACGCCAGCGGCGTCGCGGCGGATACTCCTCGGCCTGAGATGAGACGCATGCGTGGGGCGAGAAGGAGAGTCGAGGTCGTCGCCTTTTGCCTGGCGCGGCGGGCCCTGGGAGCACCCTCCCGGCCTTGTCGGCGCCCCAAGTCCGATGCTACGACCCCAGGCCAGCCGGGCACGGCTCGACCGACGGGCACCGAGAGGTCGCTAATGGGAGCGGATCGTTCCCCCGCTGCGAACCCGCGACACCCGGCGCATCGGCAACACGCACCCCCCGAATCTCGATTGATGGTGCGTGACGAGGGCTCGACCTCCGTCTACCCTCGACCCAGCGGAAACGCCCGAGCCTAGCCCCAGCGACCAGCAACAGCGTCGCCGGAAACCGGCCGCCCGCTGCTCCTAAAGGGCGATGCTTGATCTCTGCTTGGTCTCTGCCGTGCCCCGCCGTTGCCGCCCGTTCCAAAACCTGTAAGCGTTCAGTGGGTTGGGCGGCTCAGGTGAGTAGCGGGATGGGGTCTCCGCGGGCGTGTGCGGTGAGGGTTTCGGTGAGGTAGAGGAAGAGGGATCGGCGTTGTAGGCGGCAGGTGGTGTGTGCGGAGAGGAGCCGCTCGATTCGGCGTTCGCCGTTCTGGGATTGGGTGCCGAGGCTGAGCTTGCGGTAGATGACGGCGCTTCTGAGGGAGCGCTCGGCGTGGTTGTTGGTCGGCTCCACGCCGGGGTGGGCGGCGAAGGTCCATAGCGCGGGCCATGCCTTTATGAGGTTGCGAGCCATGCCGCGGCAGTACTTGTTGCGCGCCCGTTTTGATGCGTAGGTGCTGATGATCGGCTTGAACTCGCGCTGACACTGACGGATCGCTCGCTTCAGCTCGGCTCGATCGCTTGTGTGCTGGAAGATCTCCCAGGCCCAGAAGACGCGCTCGCAGAGCTTCAGACCTTGTTCGCCGAACTCTTTCTCGGCCGCCAAGCCTTCGGCGTGCGCGGCGAAATCGCGCTTCAGATGCGCCCAGCAGAGCTGACGGCGCGCGAGCGGCAGGTGCGCGTAGGCCCACCAGCGATCGGAGGTCACGATCGCCTTGGTATCGGCAAGGAGTTCCTTGGCGTGGTTCTCGTGACGGTCAGGAGCGACCCGCAGATAGGCGTGATGGGAATCGAAGACGCCCCATAGTGCGCGGCGCTCCCCTGCGGTCCGCCAGCCGGTCTCGTCCATATTCACCGCGCTCGACCCGCGAAGCGCTCCCAACAGGTCGGCGTGTGGCTCAGCCAATGCCTGTGCGGCCCGGTCGAGGATCGCGTCCACCGTGCCAATGCTGATCCTCGATGAGAACAATTGCTCGCAACACTCAACGACGTCGCGGCGAGAGATCCGGTTACGCACCGAGAGCGTCGTGACCGCCGCCTGAAAACGGGGACCAAACGCGCTCTGGGCAACCTCGCCCGGCAGCTCGGCTCGCCGGCGTTCACCGCAGCCCGGGCAGCACACCCGATGACACCGATGCTCGGTGACATTGACCGAGATCACGGGTAGCTCCTCCACCTGCCAGCGCACCGGCTCGCCCACCGACACGTGCTCGCCTGCGGCGAAGACGTGCCCGCAACCACAGCGATCGGGCCAGTGCTCGATCACACGATCGACGGCCCACGCTGGCAGCAGCGGACGCCCGCGCCCCTCATGACCGGGCTGGGCGCCCTGTTTGCGACCCGACGCATCCTTCCCGCGCTTCGGAGCGGCAGCCGGCGGATCGGCGCTCGGGGGAATAGAGGAGTTGCGCGAACTACGGTTCAGACGACGCTCAAGCTGAGCGATCCGCTCATCCTGACGGGCGACCCGCGCGGTCAATGCCTCGATCTGGGCGTCCATCCGCAACAAGACCTCAACGACCGCCTCACGCCCAGCGTCATAGATCGCCTCCGCCTCAACCCGCTCCACACCACAGGCTTCGACACACCCCAGCCAACTCCCCCCAACCAACTGAACGCTTACCAAAACCTGCCAATTAGCAGGCATTTCCTTAGTGGAGCCAGCCGGGATCGAACCGGCGACCTCCTGCTTGCAAAGGCGGTCTGTGGCTCGTTGGGTGGTGTCGGCAGGGCGCGAACGCCGATAAAACAAGGGCTTGCGTGTTCGTTGGCGATCACTGGTGGCGGCCGTTTTCCGCATCTGCTTGATCTCTGCTTGATCATCAGCGGAGGGCCGTTACGTCTCTATCGTCACCTCGACGGGCGGCTCGATCCTTAGCTCATTGAGGATGGACGTGTAAACATCAACATCCGCCTCGCCAGCGTCCAACGTAACAATCAGGGAGTAGGCGACCGCCGCATCTTCTCGGTCTTGCCTACCCCGCCACCACCCGCCCACAGGCCATACGGCCACAGCCCGACTTCCTCTCAGCTCCTCCGCGGTGACCTGTGCTCGGTCGGACTGCACCGTTCCGCGACTGCGGGCTTGGTAGCCGACATCCCAAGGAAGATCCTCGACAGCACCAGGGTAGTCCTCCGAGCGCTCAAGCTTGTTTATGCGCTCGCGGAAATGTGCTTGGGTCTCCATCGGCCTCTGTAGTCCCCAGCGCAGGCCAGCGCCCTGGTATCGCCGCAGGTTGTTCTCGTTTGGCTCGGCGAAGAAGGAGAGAGTGACGGAAATCTCGATCATCGCGTTGCCGAGCGCTCCCAACGCCGAATCGGGCAAAGGAAGCTCCACAAAGTGCAGCTCACGGCCGTTATCGAGCGGACGCTCCGGGTGCAACTCTGACTCCAGGATTAGCGTTGCCCGCTGGGAACTTGAGTAGCTTGCGTGGTCGAACCGTGGCGTTCCGTAGCCGAAGGCTCGGCGCAGATCTTGCGGATCCGCAAACTGCATACGCATCGCGTCCGTCCACCGTGCTGCATGTACCAAGAGGCCTCGAACAGTCTCGGGCCGGCGCCCAGTATTGGCCTGCCAGATCTCAGACAACACGCCGCTGGCCTGTGAGCACGCAGCGCTCGTGGCGTTTGTAACGGTCAACGGAGGCCCAACGGCGTGACCCCTATCGGTGGTAAGCACTCCGAGCGACGTCTCGTGGTAGGCGCCAAGACCGTCTGTAGCCCAGTTGCCGCCCTCCATGACGATGTCGGGCTTTAGCGGGCGGCTTCCGCCGACGTTGCACCGGGAGTATGGCGAGAGCTGACCCTCTGCGGCAACTGGCGCACGCTCCGGCGACGTGACGACGAGGTCCGTCATCGCGCCGACAGTAACCGCGTTGATAGCTTCGCCCGGGCTCGTCATACCGGCGGCTAGGTTCTCGGCCGGATACGCAGGTGGCTGACCCTGCGAGGGCAAAAGGTTTCCGGACGGGACACAGATAAGTCTCCCATTGCCCTCGTTGTGGGCAAGTGTGTCAACGGCCATGCCCCAGGTTGTGTGATCGCCGGGTACGTCCGGCACGGCGCCTAGCGGCACGTTAAAAATGCGCCGGCTCGCGCGAACCTGCTCTGCGACTTCAATCGCCTCGCGCGTACGGTCCGGCCAGAACTCTAGGTCGGCTTGTGTAATCCCTCCTTCCATCACGCGAATACCCTGAATCCGCGAACGCGCGGTTATCGGTCCGCCCGCCGCAATGGCGGCAGCCAGATCTCGATGCGCAATCAGGCCCGCCATTCTCGTACCGTGACCATGCGTATCCTCTGCACTCGGGTTGCCAACGACAACCGAGCGACCAGCGGCATGAACGGCTGGGGCCAGCAGAGGATGTCGCTCGGCTATACCCGTGTCGAGCAGGACAACGACAGTCTCTCGATCGATAGGCGCCGCACAGTTGGGCAACTGGAGATCCTGCTGATTCTGAACGAGCCAGGGCACTTGCACTCGTTGGGGGGGTACAACACGGTAGATCTCGGGGATGATGTTCGGGAGTTGGCGTAGAGCCTCTGCATGTAGAGGCAAGAGGTAGATGTCGTGCTCCGCGGCCAAGAAGGCGCTCAGTCGCACACCGGCCTGGGGCTCATAGGTCTCCAGTAGCCATTCGATCTCCTGCCGCGTCTGGCGACGGCGCTCACCGGAGGCCAGGCGGCCACCTGCGACCCAGAGCTCGACCCAGTAGGTAGTGCCCTCCTCAAGGTTGTCCTCCGACAGCCAACCAGAACTGAGGTCGTGCAGCGTTGCTAGCCGCAGCTCCTCCAGCGGCGCGACCAAGGGTGTGTTCTTCCGCGCGCCGGTCCTGGTCAGCTTGTTTGGGTCTCCGTAGTCCCGAATCTTGCGGGCGAGTGGCCCGAGATCGTCCTTACGGATGTGGATGATCGCGCCGTCGTCCGTTCGCGCGACCACCACAGCCTCAGACCGCGCGGCGCCCAACCCGCCGACGTTGGCTGGTGTGTCAGGCACGATCCGCGCCTTGACCAGATGGCCCTCGGCCTCCCGTGGACGCTCGACCGCTCGCAGCTCCTCGATTGCGCGGGTGATGCTTGCCACATCGGCCAGGAGGCGCGCAGAGTGAACGCCCGGGTTCCGTTCAGGTAGGGGTCGCTCGTCGCGTGGCGTACCCGGATAGCGGTACGGGATCCTCTGCGGCCCTGGGAGGGGCAGATGCGGCAAATGATCGGGCACAGGCTCAGCTACGCGTCCTGCGTTCCACCATCTCGGCGAGCGTTAGAGAAACGTCGGCCTTGCGCAGACGACGACGACCACTGAGAACGACCGCCTTCACGGCATCCGTTACCGCTCGGGTAATCTCGGCGTGCGACAGGCCCTCCGCTTCGCGTGCGAGGACGCGGCGGCTCGGCTTCGACAGCCCGTGGCTCGCGGTCAAAAGGCCAAGTAGGTGCTCTCGTGCCTCCTCGCCGGGAAGGTCGAACAAGGCGACGTCGTCAAAGCGGCGCAGCAGCGCTTGGTCGAGAACCTCACGCGTATTCGTCGCAGCGATGATTAGCGATTCGCTCTCGTCCGCGTCCAGCAGCTGCAGAAAGGTGCTGACGATCCGCCGTGCCTCTCCGACGTCCTGCGTATCGCCGCGCTGCTTGGCGATCGCGTCGAACTCATCAAACAGATACACACCGCGTTGCGCGGTGGCTTGGTCGAAGACGTCAGTCAGCAGCGCCGCTGTCTCGCCCATATAGCGCGAGAAAAGCGTCTCTACACGTACCCTAAAGAGCGGCAACGATAGCTCCGCAGCGACCGCGCTGGCAGTCATCGTCTTTCCCGTGCCCGGCGGGCCGTGAAACAGCAGGCGGCGGCGCGGCTGCAGACCCCACTCGGCTAGTCGGGCACGTCCATGATGCTCGGTGAGCAATCGGTCGATCACGACGGCCGCCTCTCCTTCAAGGACCACCCGGTCAAGCGCAACCTCGGGATAGCTGACGGCGAGGATATTCCGCAGATCGCGTGGAGCACGAACAATTGGCGTGGGCGGAAGGACGGGCTCCTCAAGCTCAACGAGATCCCTGATCTTTCCCGCTACGACGCGATGGCCGACTCGGGCCTCGCGGGCGGCAACTTGCAGCGCGATCTGCCGAAACCGGTCGGCGTCCCCGGACACGTGGGCACGAATCAGCTCCTGAAGCATCTCCGAAGTGGCCATACTTGAAGCGTAGAGGTAGCGGGGGTCAGTCTGCCGACGGCGCATGGACACACCCATGCAGGATGCGACATGGCGACTCGGCAGCGAGAGTCTTGGCGGCCGTTAGCAAGTCGGGCTCCAAGGAGATCGTCGTCTTCTGACGCGCCATCAGGCCCGCTAAGGCCTACTTCAAGGTATCCGTCTGCCTTCACGGCCCCGAGCGGCGCGGCGCCTGGGCACGGGACGGCTCGCTGCCGCGTCCCAGGGACGTACGGGACGGCCGCGACGCGGGTTGGCGTGCGTCCACAGCACCGCGACGGGGTACGCCTCCTCCGGGACGTGCGGGTAGTCCTCGCGTAGAGCCTCGTGTGTCTCGCCCATCTCGATCAGGCTCGCGATTGTTCGTACGGGCACGCGGGTCCCGGTGATGACTGGCTCGCCTCCCATCACGGCCGGATTGCGTTCCACGTAGTGGTCGCGCAGACGGGTGTAGGACTCGGCGCGCTCGATCGTCTGTGCGACATCCTCGGTCATCGCTACGCGCAGCGCCTCGGACAGCGCTAGCTCAGAGCCAACAGCCTGCGACTGCAGCCACTTGCGCAGGTGCTGCTTCGCCTTGGTCGGGAGCGCGACATCGATCTGGCGCAGCAGCACGAGCAGCGCGACTTCGTGCGCGGGGAGCAGTGGCTTGCCTTGCTTGCGCTTGGGCTTCACCACGCCCTGTTCGATCGCCTTGTCGATCGCGTTCAGCGGGACACGGCCGATCTCAGCGGCCTCGCGGCGGGTCAGTAGTACGGATGTGGAAGCCATAGAAATCTATCCCCTGCCTTGCAGCACTTTACCACGGCACGAGGATCCCCGCCGAGCCAGCGCTGATGAACACCGGGATTGCGACCCGCAGAGGCATCTTCAACTGGGCGGCTGGCATCGCGCCTTGTCGATCGCGCAGAGTATGGTCACGACCACACTGGGGCAGGCAGCGCCAGCGCCGGATCAACCTGGGTGAATAGAGCCGACCGACCGACCCGTCAGGCAGCCTAATTCTTGGCGGGCGGTGTCGGCTGGGCGCAAATGGCCGCGATGAACACTCTGGATCAACTGGTGGCGGCTGCAAAGACAGCGCTTACCGCAGCAAGACCTCCGCGAGGTACGCGAGACCGCATGCCATCAACGCGATCATCGAGTAGCGGTTCAGCCGTACGTGGACGAGAAAACGTTTAGTTCGGCGCGCATCGAGGGCTTTGGCTTGGTCCCAATCGTTGTCGGCCAACGCAAGGATCGGCCGCGAGATGTGGGTGCGACTGGCTTGGGCGTTCAGTTCCTCCCAGTCGTGCCACTTGTGCAGTCCCCAGAACAGGGCGCTGATCAGACCCGGCAGAAACACCATCGAGGCGACAACGTTCAGTGACGAAGCGTGGAGCTCTTGATCCCGAGTTGCCGCATAGAGCGGAAGTCCGATTCCGATCAGAAACACGACCCCCAGGTTGATCCCATCCAACCCGATGTAACCCCGGATGGCCTCCCTAGAAAGTATGTACTGGGTTTTTGGTCGCTCAGCACGGGGAAGGCCGGTCGTCAGCGCAAGGCCGGCGGTGACGTAAACGATCGTGGTGCCCGCGAAGACACAGGTCGTCGTACCGGCAAGCCATGCCCCCGTCAACGGATGCGATCCCTGCCAAATACCCCAGCTGATGAACCAAAATGCACCGAGCGCCGCCGACGCAGCTGCCGTGAAACAGAGAGCTATCTGGCCGGGCGTTGGTCGCAGCATCTGAAGCAGCACAGTGTTGGAGAGCAAAGTTCTCATGGCAAACGCAAACACGACAGCCGCAGCCAGCGAAGCCAGCAGCGGCAAATGGACCGGGCCACCTGAGAGCGCAAGCACTGCGGCTGCCCAGACCAACGCCGCCGCGATCGCACCGACACCAAACCAGCGTGGCAGATAAAGCCCGTGATGCAGCAGCCGCGAGTCGGCCGGTGGCTCACCCTCACGCGCCCGCCACCGACGCAACAGGAAGTTGCTCGACAATCCCAGGGCTCCCACCACGATCGTGCCGAGCAAAAGTACAACCCGAACGCTCGACACATCAACAGCATTTCGATCGAGCCCCAACGGGCCCGCTGCCACGACGAGCAGCATGAACAGGGACAAGCCGACCGCGATCCCAAGAAACAGCATGTCGATGATGACCGCGCTCGGACCCGAACTCACATCCGGTGGCGTGGATGCTGAGGCTTCCCCCGGTGCGGAGACGAACTCGGCCTCGACGCGATACTTGTCAGCCTCATCCAGATCCCCGAACCGTGTCTGGATGAGCGTGAATACCATTACGTCGAACGCGGTATCCGCGACGCCCACGGACGCACCTGCGCTGTGCTCGCCAAGCGACGAGCGTATGCGAACCGCGAGGTAGTACATGAACATGCAGTAGCCGACGAAGAAGCTGTAACGAATCGCCCTGCGGAAGTTGTTCCGGCCACGGTCGACAAAAAACAGGAGCACGAATGCGAGCAGGACACCCGCAACCAGCCAAAGCAGAGGCCTCGACTGGCCACGCAGCAACGAGTCCGCTGACCTGATTAGGCCGGCGATCACAACAGTCCCCATCGCGATTGCCGTCGGCCAGCGATACTGCGCATGCTCGGGATGGGAGCCAAGCGGCGAGGTAGCCGCAACGCACGCCAGTGCCGCGGTGATCGCTCCAACTCCGATGATCGCCGGATCGTGCGGCTCCCAACGCACGATCACGCCCAGCAGCCCTACCAAGAAGACAGCCACGATCATGGCTGGCGTCCACAGCAGACGCCATCTCACCGTGCCTACGGCCCAGGCCAGCCCGCCGAGGAAGATAACGGCTACCACCACCAGGGAAGCGATCGTGGTCCCGCTCGCCGCCGTCTTCCCGCCGGCTATCGCATCTCGCCCGATCAGCATCAGCATCCCCAGGCCGGCACCCACGATAAACGTCATCGCGGTAGGCGAATAACCAACGGGCAGTCCCGTCGCGGCGCTCGGAGCCCTGTGCAGCCGTCCGAGCACCGTCACGATCAGGTACCCCAACAGTGCCGTCGCCGCGGTGAGATAGCCGAAATGCCACCAGCCCGCTAGCAGATAGTGATGCGCTCTCGGCAGCATCCAGATATGGCTTGTGTGCGGGTCGAGGTACCAGCTAAGCGGTACGGCGGCGCCCCCAACCGCGCCAACGATGCTGCCCAGGATCTGCCAGCGCCGTTCGCTCGACGTCCGCCACTGGCGCAGCGCTTGTGCTTGGACAAGTAGCCCGGCGATGATGGTCGGGACCAGCAGCGCATCACCGATCGTGCCACTCGGGTAGGCCCAGAACCCCGGCAGGCCCGCTGGATACCTACGCAGCGAGCCGAGAAGCGCGAGCGTGACAAAGCCTGGTAGCACAACACATGCCCCCGTCAGCAGGGCGCTACGGAACTGGACCTGATGGCCGGTAGGCGGGTTCGCGACAGTGCTCGACGCCACGGCGATCACTTTAGATGGGCGAAGCCCTAGACGGGTTCTGAAATGGTCGAGGCAGGCGTGCCGCTTACCGAAGCGCCGGATGCACCCGTAGCAGACATGCGTACATCCGGCAAAAGAGCTGATCTACAAGAGCAGCGCTTGGCGAAATCGCCTTGGTCTCATGATGGCGGATACGGAACTGATTCCCGATGTCCGTGAGGACCTTCATCTCCCGATTTAGCAATTCCGCCTCCTCTGACGAGGCGTCCTTGGTTGCCGCCGCGATCAGCTTAGCGACGCCCGACTTCTTGTCGCTGTGCAGCATCGTCTTCGCTCGCTCAAACGCATCCCAGAGCTTTTCCAATGCTTCTTGGCGCGCATCTGGGTTGGGATCTAGGTACTTCCTCGCGGCGGCGTCGAGCAGCTTGTCGAACTCACGGTCGCGTGTCTGGGGCAGCTCGCGACGCAGATCAGCAGCGACGGCCGCTGGCGTTAGACGCTCTATGCGCCCGCGCTCATTGAGTTCGTAGACGGTGCCTGAGCGCGCCAGCAAACGGTTGATCGCGTCCCGGAACTCCCAATAGCCCTCATCTCGCTCGAAGCGCATGTGATGGTGGTCGAAATAGCTGTGGTAGCTCACCTCTTTCACGCCATAGGCGTGCCGCTGCATGAACTCCAGAAGGTCTAGTACAGCGAGCGTCGGCGGTACCGAGTAGGTCGGGAGAGGCCAGTCGAGTTCAGGAATTTCAGCCCTGATCGTCGCCATCAGCCCGTCACGGTCACAGGCATAGATCCCCTTGCCGTCCTCGCAGCGGATCGGGAAGTCCCGAGCAAGAGCCCCGCTCTCTATGCCACGCTCCAACAGCGCTAGGATCGCCGCCCAGAGAGCCTCATCAATCTCGTCCTCTGTACGAGGTCGAGGACCGCGCGTCCGATCGCTGAAGTAGTCGGGGGTCGTCACGAATCGCTCGCCTCGGGGAGCACCCGCTAATCCTACGCCCGTCGCCATCCGCGCGGGCGGCGTAGTTCATGCGTCGGCTGCGCCGAGCATCGCGCCGTACTCTGCCTCAAGCTGCTCCCGTGCGTCGTGGGCGTGCCGGTGAGCTTCAAACAAGTGCACGTAGGTGTCCCAGGTTGTTGAGGTCTTTGTGTGCCCGAGTTGCCGGGAGACGAATTGCACGTCACGACCTTGGGCGATCAGGATCGAGGCGAAGGTGTGTCGTAGGCAGTGGAATGTCACGTCTTCCAGGTTCGCGTTTTTGCGGGCGTCGTGGAAGAGGTCGAGCAGGGCTCCCCTGTAGGTCATTGGCCGACGCGGCACCGAACTCTGGAAGACGAAATCGGTGTCTGTCGAGAACTCCTCGGCGAGGCGGCGTCGGCGCAGGAGCTTTCCAAGGGTGTCCATCATCACGATGTCCCGTTTTGCTGCCTTTGTCTTGAGGGGTACTCGCTTGCCCTGACGGCTGAGCTGGAACCGCACGTGGATCACTCCCTCGGTGAAGTCGATGTCGCCCCATTGGAGGGCGAGGACTTCCATCACTCTCATACCCGTGAATAGTGCGGTTGCGATGATCGCGAGGGCTGGTCCGGCGTGCTCAAGCAGCCTGTCCATCTCATCGCGGGCAAGGAACCGTTGGCGGGGTTCTCCGGCGCCTGGGCGCTCGCGGGGCAGCAGCTTGTCGGCTGGACTGGCGGGGATGATGTTGTGGCGTGCTGCGTAGCCGAAGACGCCTCTTACAGCCATCCAGCGTGCGCGGATTGTCCATGTCGATGCTTTGAGCTTCCGCTGCTTGCGGTGCCAATCGACAAGATCGTCGGTCGTCATGGACCGGATGCGTCGATGTCCGTAGTGGGGGATGAGATGCAGCATCACGCCGATTTTGTATGCCTCAAGGGTGCGCGGTCGCAGCTCGCCGATCTCGACAAGACCTTCGATGTATTGCAGCCACGCGAGCGCCACCTCCTCGACCTTCTCTTTGCCGCCCGTTTCAGGGACGCCGCCGGAGCGGACTTCCACGGCCCAGGCGTCGCGCTCGCGGCGGGCCTCCATGAGGCCGACCTCGCCTAGCGTCTTCCACTTCGCCTTGCGCGCGCCTGGCGATGTTGCGCAAGCGATGTATGTCTTGTCGCTTCGGTAGAGGCCTCGCTCTATTCGTATCCGCTCGCTACGCGCCATCAGGTCGCCTGTCTCAGCGGCGGGTGCGTGCGGAGAGGCCGAGCAGCGCTGCGTCCAGCTCTTGGCGGTGGTAGATCTTTCTCTTGCCGCCGTGCGCGGTGAACGTTCCGTCGGCGCTCAGCTTGCGGAACGTGCCTGCGGGCACTCTCGTGTACTCGACGGCTTCCTCGAAGGTCATCCACGGCGAACCCTCGTGCAGCGCTGTGAGCTGGTCGGCCGTCTGCTCGGCAAGCCGCGAAGCGAGCCTGCGCGCAAGGGCGTCGAGGAAGGCGCCGGGGATCTCGATCGGTCGTGCGTCATCGTCTTCGATCAGACCAGACCCGGGCGGTGATCTCAAGGGTCTGGCAGCAGGGCGCCGCCGGGTGGCTTGATTGCAGGGTCGGCGGCCTTCCTTGGCCTGCCCAATCTGGCGTGTCTGGGCCATTTTCAAGGCACCTTCCGTGGGTCGAGGGCTCATGCTGAGGGCGGGTTGGGCTTGCGGAAGACGAGCACGTCCTCGTGCGCTACGACGTGGGCGCGTTCGCCTCGTGCGCGCATCCGGCGGGCGTGTAGCGTTTGCCAGAACGACGGACGCATCAGGATCTCGCTGTCGCGGACGGTGGCGAGCATGCCGATGATGCGCTGCCAGTAGTTCAGGCCGAGGTTCTCGCAGAGCGTGATCGTGTCGCCGCTGAGGTTGTGCAGCGTGCCGCCGGAGCGCATGTCCTTGGTCACGAGCACGAGATATCCGCCTGGCTTCAGCACGGCGGCGCACGCTTCGTACACCTCTGCCATCGCAGCGAGGTAAGTGCGTCCGCGAGCGTGTCCGAGATTGGTCTTGTCGGTGCTGTAGTTGCTGGTGTCCTCGCGGCGAATCGGCCCGACGCCGCTGACCAGGTTCGCGTTGGATACGTCCGCGACCTCGCAGGCGTAGGGCGGCGAGGTGAGGATCAGATCGACGCGGCCGTATGCCGTGGGTGCGTAGGTGGCGAGGAGTCGGGGGAGATGGCGTGCGTCGCCTTCGATGACCTGCGCGGGCGCGCGGGCGCCGTGGTGTTGAGCGTGCTCGATGTTCGCGCGCGCGAGTGTTGCCCATCTGGGCTCCAGCTCGCTCCCGACTGCTCGGCGGCCGGCGTGGATCGACTCCACGAGTGTCGTGCCGATCCCGCACATCGGGTCGAGGACGAGGTCGCCGGGGTCGCTGTATGCCTCGATCGCTCGGCGGGCGAGCGCTGGGAGCATCTTGCCGGGGTGACGGTTCGATGCGGGGAGGTAGCGGCCGTGGCGCTGCCATTGGCTCGTCTTCTGCGCGCACGGCCAAAGCGCCAGCGGCAGATCAGCGGTGCGATACGGCGCGTGGCTCCGCGTCCGCTGTCTGCGTCGCGGCGGGGTTGATGTCGCGGGGCAGCCTTGGTCTCGCGTGTGGCGACGCGCAGGGGTTGGGGTTGCGGGGGTGGTGCTATGCGGGCACATCGGGTTTGCCTTTCGGTTGGTGTTGGTGGGTGTTGCCGAGCCAGTCCTTGTAGTGGTCGGGTTGCTCGGCGGGGATGAAGATCGGCGCGAACGGGCCGCGCGCGGCGAGGTCCGCGAGGGTCACAAACGACGCCGGCGGTGTGCCGTAGCGAGTATGCGCGGGGTCAGAGCGGTGCAGCGCGATCACCCGCTGGATGCGTGTGCGCGTGGCGGCCGGCGTCTGGTCGGCGAGCACCACGAGCACCGGGGGAAACGTGCGGTAGTGGGCGCGCCAGAGCGGCCCGTCGGGCGCCTCCGGCGGCGCCGGCTTGGGCTTGTAGTGCTGTAGCTGCGCGTAGCGCGCGAGCTTCGCGGCGAGCTGCTCGGGCGGGATCGTCCCTCGGTCGAGCTCGATGAATCGCTGGTGAAGGATCAGCGACTCATCCGGCGCGGTTTGCAGGTAGGAGAGAAGCGCATCGGCGATCAGCAGGTGTGCGCCGCTGCGACCGCGCGCGGCGGTGAAGGGGTGCGCGATCTCGTGCCGCCACGCCAACGGCCCGCAGTTGTCCCCGGCCCGCTCGCGTGCGGCTTTGACGAAAGCGATCCCGGTGTCGTTGACCGCGAGAGTGTGAGCGCGCAGAAGTCCTCCCGCCTGCGCGGGGGTGGTGAGCCGGCGCCGGGTCTCAGCGAGCGTACCGGCCGTCTGGAGGGTGTCGGCTCCTCTCGCAGTAATGAACCACAGACCTTGCCGGCGTGGACCGGCGGCTTGTTCGGCAAGCCCGCGATCGGCGAGCCCGGTCAGGATGCGATGCGTCCAGCGTCGCAGCGTGCAGGGTGTGTGCAGGTCGTGGACTTGGCGGACAGTCAGTAGCCGGTGCTGATGCAGGCTCTGGAGCACTTCGATCGCTACGGCCGGCGCCGTGCCGCGCCCGCTCATCGCTCATCACCCCCGGCAGCAGGAAGCGAGGGCAGCACCGACCGCGCCGACTCACCGCCGCTGGTCCCGCCGGTTTTGGTTGTGAGGTGAGCGCGGATGCGCTCGTCGAGGGTGTCCAGTGCCCGGATCGTCTCGGCGGCGTTCGCCCTGCCGGATGCCTGGTCGATCGTGGGTTGTATGTGTGGGACTTGCTCGGGGCGGTGGGCGTCGGCGAACAGGTCGGTGACGGCAAGGTTCTCGAACTGGAACGGCCGGGTTAGCTCGCCGTGGTGGGTGGCCTGCGCGATGAACGTCCAGCGTGGGAGGCCGGTAATCGCGTTCGCTGGCGGGTCTGACCCCCACTCGCGGGCGACGAGCGCGGCGGCGTGCGCGTTCAGCGCGGTCGCGATCAGGTGCGAGCGGTTCGTCGTCAGCGCGTTCAGCGTCGCGCTGGTCAACCGCTCCGGGTTCTGGTTCAGCAGGGTCGCGCGGACCCCGTACTTCGCGGTCTGCTCCAAAAGTGCGGCGAGGTTCCCCGACGATGCGCCGTCGTAGGTCTGGACCTCGTCGAGGAACACGTAGAACTCGCGGCGCTTCTCGGGCGGGATGTGCGCGCGGCCCTTCGCGGCGTGCAACAGGTCGAAGACGAGAAGGTTTGCGAGGAGCCGGTCGCGGGCGCCTCCGGCGCCGGGGCACGAGACGGGCTGCGAGAGTGGCGGGCTGGAAGCTGTTGGGGAGCCGGTGCCGGTGAACCCGTATTGCACGGCGCGGGCCATCACCTCGTCCGCGTAGCTCACGGTGCTGTCGGAGCACGCCCCGTAGTAGTGGCAAGCGGCCTGGCGGTATTCGGCGTAGCTGCCGCCGGTCGCGGGGGCGCGCATGTCTTCGCGCAGGACGCGCGCGGCGGTGTAGATAGCGTCCGCCGGATCGTTGATGTCGGGTGCGTGGCCGGGGTGCGCTGAGACGGCGTAGCGTTCCCACAGGGTCGGTCCCGATCCGGGGCTGCATGGGCTGCCCCGGACGTAGGCGATCTGCATAGGCCCGGCGCACCCTGAGCTGTTGGTGCCGGCGCACTCCCCGTTGTTGCACTCCTGCGCTCCGATCGACGCGAGGAATGACCAGTCGATGTCGAACTTGCTCCCGGCCTGTTGGTAGAGGCGCAGCCGTTCGGGTGGGATGCTCTGAAGCGCGTAAGCGGAAGGGGCGGGTCCGGTGGACGCGAGCGCCGGTTCACTACCGGGCTGGCAGCCGGTGAAGCTCGCGCCGAGCACGGCGACGGCGATGCCGAAGATCGCGAGCAGCGCGAGGCCCGTGCTGCCTGCCCCGGCCGCGAGCCACCACATCACCTTGCCGGACGGCTTGCTCATCACGCGCCTTCCAGTCCCGTGACGAGCAGCCGCCCGCCTTTGGATGCGAGGACGAGCGCGACCGAGTAGTCGATCAGCCCGCCGTCGTTGACCACCGCGCTCACCGTGACCTCGCGGGCCGAGGTGGCGGCGAGGTGCAGCGATAGGACTCGTGGGCGGCGCGCTTGCGCTGCCGGCGGGACACGGGGCGGGTGCGCCTGTAGTGAACGGATCAGCGCCGGGGTGGCGCCCTCGATCTGCCCGGCCGGCGTGTGCCCGTACACGTAGCCGAGGTAGCCGGCGAGGAAACGCTCCGCCGTCTGCTTCGCTTCGTGTTCAGACGCGCTCATGTCGTTCTCGGCGGCGGCCGGTGGCGGGCGGAGCGGGGTGCTCCGGGCCGGGTAACGGGCTTGACTAGCTGGCTGGGTGAGCGTGAGCAGCACCGTGACCGCGCCGAGGATCACGACGACAGCGGCCATCGCGGTACGGCGCTCGTGCTCGGCGATCGGCCGGTCGCGCTGCCGGCGCATCCACGCGGCCGTACTCATCGCCGGTGCTCCAGTAGCGCGGCGAGTCGATTGCGGGCGGCGTCGGCGTGCGCCGGGTTGGGGTCGATCCCGAGGTATTGGCGGCCACGGCGAACCGCGACGATCCCGGTCTCCCCGGTGGAGCAGAACGGGTCGATCACGAGGCAGCGGCCCCGCCCGTCTTTGTGGGTGCAGGTTGCCTGCCAGCGCTTACAGCGCTCGGTGTGCTTGAACGGCGCTCCGCATACACCGCACGCGCACGCGACGGTGCTCGCAACGATGCACCACTCGATCACCTCTCGTGGCGGTATCCCGGCGGCGCCGGGCGACGGGACGCACCACGCGCGACGAGGCCTCGGGCAACGCTGGCAGCCTCGCCCCGGCCGCTGCGCGACCGGATACCGAGTACACAGCGGACTCTGAGGCGAACCGGCTCCCACTGGGGTCGGTGGGTGAAAGAGAAAATCGGGCTGCTTGGTGAGCAGCAGGACCCCTCTTGGAATCGTGCTCGCCTGGCGCGGCTGAACCCAACGGGTGTCCTTGAGCGCAGCCTTCAGGTAGTGGGAGTTGCCTCCCCGGGTGAGCGCGAGCCAGAGCGTCCCGTCTTCGCGGAGTACCCGGTGAACCTCATCGAGCACCGCGAGTAGATAGGGGATCGGCGCGTCTCGCCTGGGGCTGGTGACACAGGTTTGCGCCCATTGGTCGGGTAGCTCACTCAGGAGAGTGAGCGGGTCTGTTTGTTCGATGCGGAAGCTCATGCTGGCTCCTCATCGGGGTCGGACTCATCGCCGTCTGATACGGGCAACGGCCCGCCTTCGCTGCCGGCGATCGGCTCGTCGTAGTCGTCGCCCGGTTCGGGTACGTCCACGCCCCGTGGTCCGGGTGAACTGGGGTTAGCCACGGTGGCCTCCTCATTTCTGGTGGGATTTGGTGACGGTGAGGTGCCGCCGCCCGGTGGCGGGGGCATTGGTGTCGGTTTGCGCCGCCGTGCCATTTGTGTGAGGCGGGTGGCGTAGTAGAGGGTCTGTAGACGGCTGCCGTCGCGCGCGGCCTTGCTGCCGGCGGTCGCGGCGAGCAGGTCGCTCGTCAGCCGCTCGCGCTGGATGAAGACCATCCACAGGAACGTCGCCTGGAGTGCGAACGCGAGTAGCCATCCGAGGTTCGAGGTGGCGTCCGCGAGGGCTTGGCTAACTGCGAGCGTGACGGCGAGGATCAGGCTGTAGATCACCTTCCGTGCGAGATAGCCCGCGAGCTTGCCGAGCCACGCGCGGAAAAAGTCGTGTCCGCGTCCGGGGAATATCCCGATCAGCAACGCGACCGGTGCGAAGGAAAGCAGCAGCAGCAATAGGAGCTGGGCGAGGATTACCCCGAGCGCAAGCGCCCCGAGCAGTAGGAACGCGCCTAGCTCCCCGAGCAGAATCACGATCGAGAGCAGCATCCGCTGGTATTGGCCGCCCTTGCCCATCGCTTCGGCGGCGGGCTCGTCTGCCTTCCCGAGCTTGTAGGTGCCGTTGCGCTTGCCGGGGTCAGACGACGGGAGGTCCCCGGTGTCACCCTTTTCGAGGGCTTCGTGCTCGCTGTTGCGTTCTTTGCTCTGGAACTCGTAGGCGAGGAAGTGAGAGGCGTACTTGTTGCGGTCGTTGATGCACGTCTTTCCCTGCGCGTGGACTTCTGTGCCCGCTTCGAGCTGCGCGGCGAGCTGCGCGTCCTGGCTGGCGTTACCGCTCAACGGGCGGACTGCGACAGAGTGGCTGCTGTTGGTTGTGCAGTGCTCGATCCCGCCGAACTCAAGGACGGTCCACGGGTCCAGCACCAAGAATGAAAAGAGCTGGTTGCTCGCCGCGGTCTTCGCCTGTTGTTCGCCTGAGATGCTGCCCTGGCTGGTGAGTGACAGCAGCGCGGTCGATAGCTGGTTTGAGAGCTTGCTCGCGGGGGCGATCGTCCGCTGAGGCTGGGTGACTATCCCGATCGCCAGCACGCAATAGAACAGCGATACGGCGAGCGCGCCGGCTGTCTCGGTGTACCGGCGCTGAACGAGGGCCTTCCACATCGCCCAGCACCCGGCGAGCACGATCGCCGCGACAAGCCACGGCGCACCGAAAGTGTTGGCGTAGAGGTTGTGGATCGCCGAGGCGACCGGCGTTAGCGCTCCCGAGCCGGGGCTGCCGTTTCCGTTAACCAGATCGAGGTTGAACGCAAACGCGAAAAGGGTGATGACCACGTTCGCCAGAAAGGCGGTGATGAGCCAGACGACCTGCGCGATAAAGAACGCGATCATCGGCGGCACTCCGGAGACATCCACACCGCTGAACAAGCCGGCGCTGACCGCCGGGAAGTACTGGTCGAGCTGGTAGCTCGTGAACGGGTAACGATCGACCAGCCCACCGGCCGGGAGCTGAGGCGCGGGACCGATGTTGCTGTAAATGTCATTCGCTCCAGCGGACGGGCCGGCGAGCAGCACGAACCCCGCCGTCAGAGTGAGGAGGAGCGCGACCCGGCGCCGCCGCGTTGAGGTCAGACGACGTAGGGCGTGGAAAATGGCGGGCTTCATGCCTCGCTCCTTCCGGTCTGTTGTGGGGTGGTCGCAAGCGTTTGCAGCAGGTGCGGGTAAACGAGGTCGACCTGCACCTCGCCGACGCGGCCGTGCAGGTCGCGCATGAGGCAGCGCCCGGCGCGGAACTCGCGGACCCTGCCGACAAGCTCACGGGTCGGCTCAAGTCCGATGAACCGCAACGCGGCGCTCGCCGCATCGTCGGAGTCCTGGCCAAAGACGAACACGACACCGATCAGGTCCGAGAGGTCCCCGAGATCGCCGATCCGGTGAGTCCCCAAGAGCAAGGTCGCGTTGAACGCGCGGCCCAACCTGACCAAGCGGTTGATGATCTGCCGCCCCTGCGGGGACGCCAGCAGGAACCAAATCTCGTCCAGGCCGACGACCTTGTGCCGCGAGCGGTCGCGTGAGATCAACTGGAGCGCGTAAGCCGCTACCAGTGAAAGCGTGGCGACGGACACCCGCTCGGCGCGTGTGTAGGTGTCGCGGGCCGCTGAGGGTTCGGGGAGCGACAGGCCGGGCATGCGGATCGTCGTGACCGGCCGGTCAACCTGAATGTCTGCGCTCTCGCCGCCGCCGAACCCGAGCCGTGCGAGGCCGAAGTCGCGGATCACTTCCAGCGCTTCGCCGGCCTCGCGGGCGGTGGCGCGCTCGCTCGCTTGCAGCAGCTCGACTACGCGGGAGAGGCTGCGTGATCCCTCGCTTACGGTGTCCTTGACCGCGAGCGAAACGGCGTTCTCCCACGCCGCCGTGTTGCCCGGCAAAAGCTCAAGCAGATAGGAGCAGGCGAGTTCCTCGCGCAAGTCCTCGAGACCGATCGCGAGCGGGTCGAGCTTGCCCTGTTGCGCAGGGTCGCCCGAAAGCTCAAGGACCTGCACCCGCCCCTCAAGCTCGGGCAGCAGGTGGAGCGCATGGTCGGGCTTCGGGTCGAAGTCCACCACGAGCGACCCGCGACGCTCGGCGGCGTACTCGATCGCCTCCGCCGCAACCGTCTTGCCGGACCCCAAGGTGCCGATCAGTAGGACCGCTGAGGCGCGGTCTTCCCTCGGTGCCTGCGTCGGATCGAACCGAACGGGCAAGGGTGCCCCGGTCGGGGTGTATCCGAGATATGGGCCGCGCTGAGAGCCGACCATCCGGCTCCCGGTCGGGATCAGCGCCCCGAACTGCTCGACGGTGAGCTGTTGGGTGTAGTCGCGCATCACGCCCACCCGTCCGGTCGCGGTAGGTGGTCGAGCCAGAGCTGGTGCTGCAATCCGGCGGGGCGGTGCAGGGTGATGTCGCCGTACTGCTCTTTGAGCACGGCGACGCGGCGCTCTAGCTCCTCCTCCGTGGCGGCGCCGACGGCGAGCCCGATCTGCGCGTAGAGCATCGGCGGGTGCCCGCCTGCCTGTAGCTGCGCCTCGTACTCGCGGGCGAGAACGCGGTCGGCGCCGGCCATGAGACTCGGGCCGTGCGCGGCACCCTCGACCTGCTCGTTATAGGCGTGCTCCACGTCGGCGATCCGCTTGCGGACCTGCGCGAGCGCCTGCCGGTTTCCCAACCACTGTGCGTGAAGGCACGCATCGACTGGAAAGCCGACCGCCTCCAATGGGGCGAACAGCGCCTCGGCGGTCGCGCCTGGGAACTCGGGTGCGTCGGCGAGCGCGCCGAGCGTGAGCATCGCCTGAAAGCAGCGCCCCTGCTCGCCATCCACCACGAGCGTCTGCTTCTGCTCAGTGATCGCGGCGTTTGCGCACCGCTCAAGGTCATGGCCGAGCGGCTGAAACGCCGCGCCGCCACCGGGAGCCGACACGATGAGCGCGTCGGGCTGCCAATGATGGTCAAGCTCGGGCTCGGCCATCCCGCGACACGCGGCGCGGCGGAGCAGCCATTGAAGCTCGGTGGTCCTCGCGCGCCGCGCTCCGATCACACCATTCACTCGCTCATACACGCGCTGCTCGCGGGTGGCGAGTTCCGCTAGTTCGCCGGCCGGGATCGGCGAAGCTGAACCGATCCCGGCCAGCTCCTCGACACGACGGCGAACACGATCGACGCTCCTGACGAGCCCCGACCCGACACCCGTTGGTCGGTTGCCGGCGAGTGAGACGGCGAGGTACACCTCCGGGGTGTGCGAGCCGAGTTCGTGTAGCCGCCGCTCGTGCCCGGCGAGGAACGCCCGCCACGCATCGGCGCTCTGGTGGCGGTCATCGAGCAGCCGTTCGGTGTGCGCGACGTACTGCTCGGCTGGGTAGGCGCGGTGGACGCGCCACAGCGAGAAGTCGGCGGCGATCGTGTGCGCGAGTCGCTGTAGGCGGCGCTGTAGCGACCACTTCTCCCCGGTGGGGAGATACGGGTAGGAGGTCATCGCCAGCCGGTACAGGCCGGCGGGCTCGCCACCACGCCCGAGGAGCACGTTGCCGTGCGCGTAGCGAAGCGGAAAGGTCATGGCCGGACCTCCGCGACCTGGCCGTCAGTCAGCTCGATCACTTCGGCAAGCCGCTCGCCGTTGCGCAGCCGGTGTCCCTCGGAGTGCCTGACGATCAGCCGGCCACGGCCGGCAATCACGGCGACCGGGCGGGCGAACACGAGCCGCGCCGGGCCTCGCACCTTTCCGTGGTGAAGCACGGGCGCGTGCTCATCCGGTGCGACCCAGACTTGCGGCGCCCACACCTGCGCCTCGCCATCCACGCAGACAGCACGGTCAAGCGATCGGCGTGCGGCGCGTGCCCGCAGCGAAAGCAGCGAGGTCAGATAGCGGTGTGCGTGCCGCCCGTCCGGGGAGGCCTGCCCGGCAAGAGTGGCGACCATGCCGGGGGCGATCAGCAGCCGCAGCGGCCAGTCAAGCCACCCCAACACCACGCCCGCCAGCAGCGTTGCCACAAACCCCGCGAGCGCACCAACGATGGCGCCGGGCCAGCCGTGCGAGCTTGCGCCAAGCAAGCCGACGATCGCGCCGAGCACGACCGCGAACAGGATCGAGCGCTGGCTGAGGACGAGGATCGCGACGAGCGCGGCGAACGCCCAGCCAAGCCATTCAAGCGGCACGCCGCCGGGGACCGGCAGGCGCCGACCGTCGATCTGGTAGATACGCCGGTCGGGCCTGAATATCCGCTGGTAAGAGCGGATCGTGTGTGGAGAATCACTCATCGCCAATCAGCTCCTCGCGGCTCACCCGAAGACCTGTTTGCCGATGCCTTCAGCGGCTTTGGCGATGTCAGACGGTGCGAACACCATCCACGCGACAACGATCGCCGCAAACAAGAACACCGCCAGCTCGGTGTAACGCCGGTTTAGGAGAAACATCAAGCTGATGACGCCGACGATCCCGCCGTAAAGCTCTCCCGCGTAATGCTTGAGAAGGCCCCCGACGTTCGCACCAACATCGTTACCCGCCGCGAGAGCGACGGCTGGGAGCAAAGCCACTGTGTAGATCGCCAGCAAACAGCACAGGCCGATACGCCGTATGTGTGACATACAAATCACTTCCTCTGCGCTTGCGAGGTTTCGGTGCTGGCGGGCTGTGTCACCGTCACACCGCTTGTCGTGGTGGGCACGCGGGAAGTGGTGTCGAAGTAGGAGGCGATGCCGCGAACCAGCAGCAGCAGCACACAGCCCCACAGCAACACACGACCCGCAAAACGCGCCAGCCGATTAACACTTTCGGGCTGGCTTTCACTAGTTGTCGTCCTACGGAAAACAGTCATAGGGCGACGGTAGACGGCGCACGCCCAAACAACCACAAGCGCACATCATGTGAAAGCAATTGCTTACATCAAATATGAAAGCAAGCGCTTTCATAAGGAGCCTGCGACAGCCCAGCGCGCATCCCTCCGATGCAGCACCGGGCTCACGACCACGCTGTGCGTGGCGTCTATGCGGCGAGCTTCACAACGTCGGCCAGCTCGTCAATCTGGCCGGTGATGCTCGCGAGAACCTGGTCGAGAAGGCGACAGGTCGAGAAGTCCGCTAGCGAGTAATACACCGAAGTCCCATCACGCTTGCGCGCGACGATACCCGCCCGATGCAGGATGCTGAGGTGGCGTGAAACGTTCTGCGGCGTGCAGGGCATCTTGCTAGACAGGTCCTGCACGGTGCTCTCGTGCTGTTCGAGCAGCACCAGCAGTTGCACACGGGTAGGATCAGCGAGAAGGGTAAGGCGACCCGTCACTAGAGCGACCACAGACTCAGACCAAGCCGGACTCATCTCAAGACCCCTAACGACCTAGATAAGCGAACTGTTCCGTATTACCGACCTGTCCAGGCGGGACGGGACGTTCGGAACCGACGGGCCGTGCTCCACTGGGACGCACGACCGGCTGACTGGGCCGCTTTACGACAGTGGGCGGCGCTCCAGAACTAGGCCGAACCACGAATGTAGGGTGCCTGCGTCGATGCCGACGCCTGGGTTCTGCGTAATGATGGTGCGCTCGTGACACGTGGGTTTGCGATCGTGGATGGCGATAGCTTCGCTCGACGACGACCACGGCGAGCAAGAGCACGATCAGCACCCCTACCAAGCACACCAGCCATCGGGGCGCCAGCGACTCTGCAATGGTCACCGCAGTCGCGGGTGACGAAGGTGCCGGCGGGCTCGCCTGCTCCCCCGGGCTCGACGGTGATGCACCCGGCAGCGAATCGGCCGAAGGGTCATCGTCAAACCACTCGCTCTCAGAAAACGGGTCCATGCTTGTTAATGCGCGCAACACGGCCAGAGCGACAGCAAATATGCGAGTTAGGTGAACTTGCCTCCGGCGTTGTCGCGGAAGCCCGGCCCCTCTCGCCAGATGGCATTGATGCCCTGGTTATTCAGTAGCTTGATCAGGTCCTGTGGAGGCTTTGCTGGCAAAAGGATCGCGCGATCTGGAGGCGGATCAATGAAGCGCACATAATCCGCTAGCTGTCCGATCGCCATGCGAACGCTACCGCGCGACGAGTCGGCCTTGGCCTCGATGAGCTGCCAGCGTTCCTTGTTGAAAATATCGCTATACAAGGGTCCAGCGGCGTCCGGTGCATCGATCTTGTGGCGGTAGACAAGATCGCTTGACGCGCCTAGATACTTCACGTAGTCCGCCACGAGTCGGCGCTCCTTACGTTCGGCTCGCCTGGTTCCCCCCTTTATGGTTACGTCGTATCCTTCAACGTCGCCCTCCTCGATTGGGACTTGCGTGATTCGGGCTCGGCGGTCGGGACCGCGGGGCGGAGGATTGTCGATCCCACGTTCGATTTGCTCGAGAACTCGCTTGGCTTCCCGCCCGACCGTCTCGTCGAGCCCCATATGGGGCGAGCGGCTGCCTGGTCGCAGCTCCGCACCAAATGCTTCGGGGTACGGTCCATCTTGAGAATTGACCGCGTGGACGCAGGACACTTGAGTCATAACGCCCCAGCGGTCGCCCTCTTTTCCCCACTCGTCGTCGTCTGGCAAGCCTGCATCGACACCATCGGGGTTCCACTGTGGCGCGGCTACTACCTCGTAGATCGCGGGACACCTGCGAACGAGATCATTCGGGCAACCACGCGATCCCGCTATGCACACAACGATGAGATCTCCCTCGTGGTAGCGCGGACCATGACGTGGATTCGTTTCACCCAGCTTGGGGAAGTCCTCGTGCTCCCACCAATCGGAGTCTCGTCCCGGCGGGTCAGTTAGCCATTCCCAGGTCCGCCAATGACCCGCGTCGTCACGCTCATTAGTCCAGTAGACGCGCTTTAGCCACCAGCTCATGTCTGCACGTTATCTAGCCCATCAAACCGATCGCTCATCGACGAGCATCAGCGGTGGACAGTCACCCGTACCGGCTTGCTATGGCTGCTCATGTACGGATAGGAGCCGTTTGGGACGGTCACGGCCCTAAAGAGATATGAGGCGCCCGCGCCGAGCGTGAATACATACTTGTATGACCATCGCCCGGCGCTATTAGTTGTCAGCACTTCGATCGTGCGCCACCGGCCGCCATAGAAAATCTCCATCTGCACCGACGCGCCGCCAGCGGGCACATACCCCCCGGCGAGCTGGCCGGTGAACACGAGCGCGCGGCCCAGCCGAGCTCGTCGGGGCGCGTGCATCGACACCCCGCCCTGCACGCTCTCGTGGAAGTCGAGGATCGACGCCGGAATGGTGTCGAGTATGTGCGAGTAGAAGGCGACTTGGAGCAGCCGCGACGCGCCCGCCGGAGCCTTGAGCGACCACGAACCGTCAGCGCTGGTCGTGGTGCTGGCGATCTGCGTGACGCTCGCCGACCCGACGATCTGCTGTAGGAGCTTGACCTGCGCCTCCTTGATCGGCACGCCGGTCGGGCTCGTGAGACGACCCTTGAGCGTGACCGTCGAGTGTCCGAACGCACGGGTGATGGTTATGGGCTCGCCCGCAGCGGTAATGAGCTTGGCGGTTTCGTCGCAGGGAGTGCCGCTGCACGGACCCCGTTCAGGCGGCGCTACGGCAGTGACCGAAGGCGATGGGACGCTTGGCGCGGCGGGCGGCGGGTGATTGGCGATCGTGATGGGGCCACCGTAGACGGAGGCGACGCGCCCGGTCGCGTCTTCGACTTCGACCGCGAGTTGGTGTTCGCCGTTGGAGTAGCGCCCGGTCGGGGCTTCGATCGTGATCGGAATGCTCTGAGGGCAGGGCTGCGTGTACTGGAACTCGCGGATGTTGTTGGCGTCCGCTCCCACGATCGCGCACTCGCCATGATTGCTGTCCGGTGTTCCCGCATAGACGGGTTCGCCGTCGATCTTGACGGTCACTCCGTACACGCCGGGACCGTTCAAGTCGTGAGCGGTGAAGCTCATCGTTGCGTTACCGTTGGCCGCACCTTCAAGCAGCGGCCCAGTGAATCCGGACGCGCTCGGTGTCGCGTTCGTGCTCAGGATGATCTCGGCGCTGATTAGCTTGGCTTCGGCGTCGAAGGTGGGGAAACACTTGGCTGTGGTTTCTTTGCCTTGGCATAGCGCCCCCAAGTACAGGTGAGTTCCGCCTTCGTCGGGGATCGCCGCTGCACCACTGGTCCTCTGTTCTGCGCAAGGGATTTTGTAGCCTTCCTGCGAGACGCAGAAGACGAACCCGCCGGGCGTATCTTCGGGTGTCGATAGCCATGTGATTCCGTGCGGCGCGATCATCGAGTACGCCACGGTGCCGCCGACGATGGTCGAGCCGGTAGGCGCGGAATACGCCCACACCGCTCCGGCTCCCGCCTCCTGTAGTTCTCCGGTCCTTTGTTCGTCGGTGGCTCTGAGAGCACCGCCTTTCGAGCATTCATCAGCAGTGGTCTCGTTAGCCGACGATTCGATTCGCCAGGTTGGGCTCCACCCTTCGGTCGAGACGGGTTTACCAGCGAGCGAGCAACTGACCTGCGCCCACTCGCTCGCGTTTGCCGTCGAGATCGGCGCGAGTAGCGCCCAGCTCATCACGAGCAGCGTGATCGCCAAGAGCGACGCGCCAGCGAGGCGTCCACGGCTAGATGTAGGGAACTGGTGAGACAGTCGGGTGGTCATCGGTCTTGGATTCCTTTCCAATGGGTCATTGCTCGTGCTTATTGGCCGAGGTAGTTGAGGTTGGTACCACCGCCCGTCGGTGTCGGGGGCGGAGATTCCCGAGTAGGTTCGGGTGAGGCTGTGCCCGCGGATGCCGCCGTGGCTCGCGGCTGAGAGCTGCCTCCGGCCGCACTCCCGCCGAGCGCGAGATACCCGTCGGCATGGCTCGGCGGCGGCGGTGTCGAATGGCGCTTGGCACGAGCCGTGATGGCGGCGTGCGGAGCGGTCGGCGTCCGCGTGGAGGTCAGTCCACCGGCAACGGTCGTCGGCTCGATGCTCGCTGCGGATGCGCTCGCGGCCGGGTGCGTCGCGACCTTGTGATGGTGGTGGACGGGCGCGGGCGCTTCAAGGGAGTGGACGACTCTCGCGCCGACGCCGGCACCCGCGATCACGATGGCGGAGGTCGCGGCGGCTGCCTTGACCAGCCCGCCGCCGCCGAGCACCCCGGCCGTGCGCTCTGCCGTCGCGGTGCCGCTCGGCGTGCGGCCCGTCGAGAGCAGAGAGGTCAGTCGCTCGATCCAGCGGCCGTGTAGGTGGGCGGCGAGCATCGGCGGCGGCAGGAAAGCTGCGCTCGCGGCGCGCTGGAACTCCCGGCCGCTCATCTCCCGCAAGAGGATGGTGTAGGAGGATCGACAGCCAGCACACGCGGCGAGGTGTGCCCGTGCGATCTTCTCTTGCTCGGCCTCTGCGGTCCCGTGGGCGTGCGCGTGGATCGCCTGCTCGCGGTAGTCGCACAAACGCCCAGCGGCCGTGATCGCCGCGACCTGATCGAGCTTGCGCTGTGCGCTACGCGAAGCGGCGAGCACGGTCTTGATCGGCTCGCCCATCGCTTTCGCGGCGCGCTTGACGCCGAGGTTGTGCGTAGCCATCACCGCGACTACCCGCTGCTCGAAAGGGTCGAGCTGCGCCATGAGGTCGGCGGCCGTGGCGATCCGCTCACGCGCGGCAACCAGGTCGAAGGGCTCGCTGTCGTCGCTGAGCACGTCGGCGACGGGCTCGAAGTCCACGCGGCGGCGGGAGCCGACGTGCAGGTCCCGGCGACCCGAGCGATGCTCGACCAGCAGATAGCCGATCGAGGCCCAGAACGCGCCCTGTAGGTGCTCCTCGCTACGGATCGGCTTGCTGGACATCACGACCAAGCCGATCGCCTCGTCCACGATCTCATCTCGTACATGGGCGGGCATCCCCGCCACGTCGCGCCGCCAGTCGAGCCGCTTGCGCAACTCCGCGCGCTTCGCCTTCAGCGCGTGCGCCGCCTCCTCAGGAGACAACGCGCCCTGCCGGCCCGGCGCCCGCACGAGCCACCGCGTATGGCCGCGCCGCACCAGCGGCAAACCGGCGGGCCGGGGTATAGCGGCAGATTGAGCAGAAGTGGCCATCACCCCGTTAATGCGGGCTGGCGCCTCCGCGCGACAACCAATTTCATCCAGGGGCAGAGAAGCCGTCGCCGACGACGGCCCCGTACCGGAGCGGCGGGTATTCCAGCGCATACGCGATCACGTCCCCTGTTCTCAGGACTTTTCGGCAGACTGGACTCCTGCTGTAGGCGCGCAACCCCTCCGTCAGCAGGTCTACGGGCAGCGTTGTCGCTCGCTGGCGGCAGTCGCTAAACGGCGGTGTAGGCTCGACCGTCTTGGGCTCGCGGCGCAAGTCGGTCAATGAGGTCGACCTGCTCAGGAATAATGGATGCCAGTAGACGATCCAGCAGCATGTGAGCCCCCGCGCGTGGGTCGGTCCTAGTCTCGCGGGCAGCGATCTCCCCACCGGCTAGATAGATAGCGTCCGCGACCGTCGGTGCATCCAAGTCCTTCATCCTGCCTTGGCTGGCGTAATACGACAGCGCGCCGGATAGCCCGACGAGTTCGAGGTCGCAGCGCAACGGTGACGCTGAGGGAATCGGCGCGTAGAAATGACCAACGATGGACAGCAGTGCCATCGTTTGAGCAACCCAGAGGTGCTCATAAGCACAGCACCAGTCCTGACCGTCGTTTGCGACCAGACCCAGAGTGGCTTGAAACGAGAATCCTTGCTCGTAGATGTAGGTGCCGGCTACGAGCTTGGAATCGGATCGCATAGCCGCGTCTATCGTTGGGGCCAGCCCCGCCTGCCATCCGACGGCCCCGCGTGGCTTCCAACTCTGAAGCAAGTCAAAGGCAGACACGCACCCTGGCGTGACGTAAGGCTGAAGCGACACCCTCGCATCGGTTGCCGCCTTTTGTAGGGCGGCACGTAGTTGTGGCTCGTCTGGATGTGCCGCTGGCATCAACGGCCTAACGCGGAGCCGGAGCCGACCCATTCCTTGTCGCGGCGGCTCAGCTCCATTGGGAGGGCTCACAAAGTCCTCAAGCCCAGCTGTCTTGTTGGCTACGGATCGCATCGCGTCCCGCCGCCGGTAGAGTTCGGCGACCTCGTACTCGCCGTAGTAGCGGGTGGTCGCTCCAGAGCGTGCCGGGTAACGCCCGTCAACCATGTGCGGTGCTTGGCGGGACGGGGCGACGGTTATGACGATCACGCCGTTGCTATCGCCTGGCTGTTGTCGGACGGCCTCGACGGTAGTCGAGGGCGTCGGCCGTACATGGGCGTCGATCACCTGCTGAATCTGCTCGGGACGGTTAGCTATGGGGAACGGCATGACGGCTGTGGCCTCGCCAGCCGTCTCATCGACCCCCACGATGATGACGCCGCCCTCAAGGCTCATCGCAGCTACGTCCTTAGCCAGCCCTCGTAGATCAGCGGGGCTTGTATGGTCGAGCTTGAAGTCGAGATCTGGTCCCTCTGAAAGCACTCCGACCGCTTGCACAATATCGGCATAAGTCCGTGGCAGCCACATGTCGAGAGCGTACGCCTTGCGGCCGGACTTCGGTTTGAGCTACCCGGCGAGGATGTGCCCTTTACCTAGCTTATGCTCGTCACATGGATGTCCGTCAACTTCGCTGCCTACAACTGGCCGACCTGGGGGAGTCCAAGCTACGGGAACTCATCGCGGCGGGCGAGACTGTGGCGGACCGTAAGGCCGGCCCTCCTGATGGAGGGATGGGGCCAACTATCGCGGCGTTTGCGACGGTGGCTGGGTACTACTCGGGGTGCGCGACGACGGCACGATTGCAGGTTTCGTGTGCAGGGCAGAGGCGCAGGACTGGTGGGAGAGACAGGACGGAAAGCTAGATCACGCCTTGTCGCTTGGCGATCACCTCCATCATGGGACCTATCGCGCTGCGATCGGGTGCAATCGGGTCACTAACCCACGCTAGATCGAGACCCCGCATATCGTCAGCCAGCGGAAAGAAAAGTGCAAAGTCGCCAAGCAAAGACACCATCGCGGCAGGACGGTTGGCGAGAGTCAGTATGACCACCGCTGACGCGGGGCTTTGAGCGAACCCATCGAAAGAGTCCGCTTTTCTTATCTTTACCTCACCGACCACGCGCTCAAGGTTATGGATGCGTTCGCGTAGCATGTCCGCTGAGGCCGAGAGGCGCCAAGCTGGCGGTTGAGTCTCTGCTAGCAGCCCGAGAGCCAGCTTGGCTGCCATCCGCTCCCATCTGCCAGGGATCATGCTATGCACGACTTCGACGTGCGGTTGCTCTGAGACCTCCTGAGCGTCACCGAGAGAAAACGTCTTGCCCGCAGCCTCAGCCTTCTTGATCTCGCGCGCTAGGAGTCGTTCGTAGTCCTCTTGATTGCGAGCGCGGATTTGTATCTCTCCGGTCGCGGGATCGCGCTTAACGGGACTATTGAGCGCGACTGGCTTTCCATCGCGTCCGAGCGTTACTCGGGTGCCGTCCTCTGTCGTTCCGGTAAGCAACGGATCGTATGTGAGGATATTGCCACGACTGTCGGGGATCGCGTGCGTGAAGCGCGTATGACCGACGAAAGTGTCATCTAGCCAGGGCTGGTCGATGTGCTTTCCAGCCCACCGATTGCACGGGTTGCAGACTGTACGGGTGACCAGACGACCGTTGATCGCTTTGGGGATGACGTGCTCGGGCCGCTCGTCCCCTGTGAGGGCAGGCTCACCGCAGTAAGCACAGACAGCTATCGCGCACATGTCAAAAGAGGCTAGGTGATGCCTAACCATATGGTCATTGCTACCGCTGGTCGGGGTTTTGTGGAGCGCATGACAACACCCTCGCGTCCCTGACCGACCGGTGATCTAGCAAGTGACGCGGAAGTTGGACGGCGAGACTCCAAAGCGGCCCTGGAACGCGCGGGCGAAGTGGGGTGAGTGCCGGTAGCCGACCTGCCGCGCCACGTCGCGCACCGGGATCGCGGGCTGGGATAGCAATTCGGCGGCGGCACTCATCCGTCTGGCGACTAGATCGTCATGGAAGGTGCTGTCGCTGAACTGAGCGAAGGCACGCTGTATCTGGCGAGGGGAGGTTGCAAGCGCCTTGGCGACCATCTCAACCGTCAAGGGCTTGCGGTAGTGACGCTTGATCGCCACGCACGCGAGCAGATACAGCCGACGACGCTCGATGAGCGTGTGCTGGCGCAGACTTGGCGGCGGCGGTCTGCGCGCTTTCGCGGCGGCGGGTACCACGTCCAGCCGGAAGTGCAGGCGTAGTAGCTGGTGGATGCGTCCACGGCTGAGGTTGAATCGCTCGGCTATCTCATCGAGGGTGAGGCCTGCGACCGCGCGCAGGCGGAAGATTTCCCGCTCGCGCTCGGTCTGGAGGTGCTGGCCGTATCGGGAGAACGTGAGGCCGTGGCGGTGTAGCTCGCAGATGATCTCGTACAGCTCCAGTCCCTTGCTGAACTTGGGGTGCTGGATCAGATCGCCGCTGCCCCGCTCAAGCAACTGGTCAACCAGATGGATGTCGGCTGCTTTCAGGCAGGCGAGAGTGGCCGGGCTGAGGTCAAGCTCGGTTACGTGCATGGCTTCGCGCGGCGACGCTAGAGCGTCATTATTTGGTCGAAGCTCTTGGCGACCTCGGCGACGATGGCCCGGTCGCCCCGGCGCTCGATGAGCCCCGCGCCATCCAGACGGTTCAGTGCGTCGGTGATCGCGAGCTTCTGCTTCTTTTTCTTGGCGCCGAAGGCGTAGCGGAGGTCCTGCTCAGAGAGTGGGCCCTGGCCGTCACTGTCGCGTACGAGCAGGGATTCGAGGACTGCTTTGTCCCAGTGGCGCTCGCGCTCAGAGGCCGGGTCCTTGGGGGACTGCGTGATCTCGTGGAAACGCACAGCGGGTTGCGCGGCGGTCGCCAGGTCATTCCAGCGGTGGACGAGGCCCGCTATGCGCAGGCGCTTGAGACTCGCGGGGACGTTGCCGGGGGTGCTGATCGTGCGCGCAATCTCGGCTTCTGACCACGGCCGCTGCCTGTCGGAGTCGAGCATGAGTTCGAGGACCGCTTTGTCGAGGCAGGCGTTCGCGTCGGATTCAACTGAGCTACGTTGATCGTGCATGGGAGTCGTTTCCTCCTGTGTCACGGTCCCGGGCGGGGTTGCCGCCTCGCGCCGGGGCCATATTCGTTCGGACGTGTCTACATCTACAGTGCTTTTCGGGCTCCATGCGCGCGGTGAGCGACTTCGACACGAAGCCGTCACGGTCATGTAACGCACCGGCGTCGGGCTATCCCGCCAGCAACGCGCGCCGGGAGTTCGGGGCGAGGCGATAGCCGACGCCACGGGTCGCGGGCACCCAATCCTCGGCGCCCGCGTGAGCAAGCGCGCGTCGCAGCCGGCAGGCGTGAGAGTCCAGGGTCCTCGTGGCGCCAGCGGAGCGAAAGCCCCACACTTCTCGCAGCAGCTCATCCTTGGTATAGACGCGCTCGGGGTCCCGCGCAAGTTGCACGAGCAGCGCGTACTCCAGACGGCGCAGGCCGACACGCATCACGCCGACCGAGACCTCGTGCGCTGCGGTGTCGATCCGAAGCTCGCGGTACTCGATCACGCCAGGAATGTCCCCCGCTGGGTCTCGGCGCACGAGTGCTTGCACGCGGGCGCGAAGCTCGGTGTAGGCGAAGGGCGCGCGGAGCACGTCGTCAGCTCCGGCGTCGAACCCGCGCAGTACGTCGCCCAGCTCGCCGTTTGGGCTCATCCACAGTGTGCGTAGACCTGGCTTGACCTCGGGTGCGAACGCTCCTGCTCGCAGCTGGCGGAGCACGTCGAGCCCGGCACCCCTGCGCGTGGCTCGCCCGAAGATCACGAGGTCGACCTCGCAGGCGCCGCACGCCGCTCGCAGCTTCACGGGATCGCTGGCGCGGCAGACCTCGTAGCCATCGAGTGCCAACTCGTCGGCTAGCGCCAGGTTCACGTGCTCCTCGCCGTAGAGGAGCAGCACAGCCGGGCTTGTGGTCGAGCGTGCACCCGGAGCGGCGAGCACGTGCGGGCCGAAGTGCTCGGGTAGGCCGGCTCGCGTTGTGGCGGGCTCGACAGACATTGCGCTCATTCGGCCTCCTTTCGGGCACCGAACACGAGCCAGCGAGCACACCCGATCATCCGCAGATAGCTCTACGGTAGGCGTGGCATCGAAGGCCGTATCTTCGGTGCTAACAGGCCGGGCGGGTGAGCCAACACCCGCCCGGCCACATCGGTTTTTGGGCTTGCCGGCGATCAGAGCAGAGGCGGCGGCGGAACTTCTGCGACACCGAGCCAGAAGTGCTTGGGGAGCTGGACGCTGGGCTTCCGCGATCTGGCACAGACCGCGAAGGTTGCCGGGGCGGCGCGTGCTGCCGGGAGTATCCGCGCGGAACGGTGCTTTGCGCGTCCGGTGATCGCCCTAGCTTTCGCTCATGCCATTTAGCCTCCCCTCCGAGAGATGGGTGTCGCTATGTCGTCGGGTCGCCCGAAGCGGGGGTCCGGTGGCGTGGCGCTGGGCAGCGACTCGCGACCAGTCGGACGATTGGCGCCTCGCATCGCTAGTTGCCAGTGTGGGAGACCCGGTCCAACCCTGTTACCACCGATATGACCGTGTGATCATCGCCGCAGAGGAGTTGACTCCCCGCGCGGCGGCAAGCCGCCTCCGCAAGGGCATGGTTTCGCGGAAGGTCAAGGCTCCCAAAGGTGTCGAGTTCCCGGTGCAACAGCAGGTCACCCCGCAGTGGATATATAGCTGCGACGAATACATCTATACGCGGGGCGGTTGGCCGTACCTGGTAGTAAGCGTCAGCGCAGGGGAACGGTCGTATCTGGATTTGCAGCCACCACTACAGTCACCCGGGAAGCCATACTTCCCCTCAGTTACGGCTGCGCTAGCTGAGAAGGTCTTTGGCGTTTCGCCCACGGAGATGCAGAGAGGTCAAGCCGCCCAGGTCCTGGTACGAATCCCGGACCACCGTGCGCGAATCGTCGCTGTAGATGTTCACGATGACGGCGTGCATGTCGAGGTTGGAAGCTGCAAGCCTGCCGAGCTAGTCGGTTTCGTGTTGCGCGCGGCTTGGCGACAGGAGCCAGAGACAATCGAGTGGGAACGGTACGATTACCCGCTGACCCAGCCAGAAACGGTAATACTGGAGACTGGTGGCGTGCCGGCAGAGATTGTTGTGGCTATGGTCGATGCCGAAGGGCAAGAAATCGATCGCCGCTCATGGAATGAGCAATTTGGCAGGCCGACCCAAGAACCGGGCTCACTCGATGCGTTCGTAGCACGGTGGCTGACGGAGGGTGAGCACGAACAACTTGAGTACAAGCAAACCCTCAAAGAAGCCTCAACACGCACCTCGTTTGCCGAGACAGTCGCAGCCTTCGCCAACGGTGCTGGAGGAACCGTGCTGGTAGGTGTGGATGATGAGGGTCGGGCGGTCGGCTACACCGCTGCCAAGGCGCGGGATCAAGTCGCCAACATTGTAGGAGAACTCGTCGAAGAGACACCGAACCTTGACGTACAAGAGGTGGAGATTGACGGTCGCCCTCTAATCGTGGTAATGGTTGCTCCGAGTGCTCCGCACAGAAAGCCCCACCAGGTCAAAGGGCGGGTAATGGTGAGGGCACTGGGCACGACACGACAAGCGACGCCAGCGCAGCTACGCCAAGTCACCAGCGTTTGATTCCACGTCGGGATCGTCAAGCGGAGCGTTGAGGAGTCGTCGGACCAGTCTCTGTAACGCTGCCTGTCTCGCCGGAAGTTGGGAGCCCATTCAGCCACTGGAATAGCTCATCTGCTGTCGTAAGTGCATCCCGGGCCTCATCGACACTCGGCTTATAACCGTAATGTGCGACTTTATTGCGAATTGGAAATAGCTTCTCAGTCACTCTCTTGTAGAGGGGCTTGTCCTCCTCGCGCAGGGAATGGCCGACAGCGGCCTTCATAGGCTTGTCTGTCAGCTGTCCGGCGGCGACACTGACCTCTCGCGGGCTGTCGAGAATGACGTCGAGCAACGGTAGGTGTTGCGTGGGCGACTTCTCCCTAAGAATTGTCTTGATGTGAACCTCACATGCTACGGCTGCGAGAAGGACTGTATGCGCGGTGTCTGCTCGATCACTATTCGCAGCGCTCACGACTGCTGGCGGAGACAGGACAGCGCGGGCATCGCTTAGTAGCGTCGCGGCAATTGAGGGTCGAACATTCTCGGCGACCCCGTTCACCAAATCGTTAAGCGTCTCGGCGCTTACCGATTCCGAGGTGTCCATTCCATACACCATCAGCGGCGGTTGCCAAGCTACGCGTGGCTCGACTTCGGCGCCCGTGTCGGCAAGGAGAAGACGCGTCGGGCCGTTAAGCCTGATTCCCTCGTGCTCGCGCGGCAGCCATGCCTGGTTAGCACCTACGCGCACCCACGTTAGGAACTCCTCCGCGATTTGGGTGGCTAGTGGAAACGCCCCGGCGATAACGTCGTTTGATGGAACCTCAGCGCTAACGTCTACCGTCACTTCAAAGCTCTCCACCATCACGGCCAGTGTTTCGGGCGGGTCCTCCAGCCATGCAACTACGCGACCAGATCGGGGGGTAGTGTGCTCAGGGGGGAACCCCGTATAGACCTCCTGATCGTTAGGCAGCGCTATCGCCACTCGCGTCCCATCGCGCTCTAGCGCGTACCGCCCACCTAGTGCATCGCCGGCAAGAAAGAGGCCGCTACCTGCGAAGTAGAAGACAGCGCGGAAGCCTGGCATCGAGCGGAGGGTACACGGCAGAGCAAGAGAAGCCGACGTGGCAGCCCCATGCAACGCTAGATGATTGATTCCACGGGATTAGGCGCAGTAGTTGACGAGTGCGCGGCTGGGACGGCCGAGTTGGTGGTTGAGGGTGATGGCGGCGGCGAGGCACAGCAGGCGTTGCAGGACGCGCTCTCGGAGTCCTTGCAGTGTTCTGGCGCCGTGACGCTCGAGGGTGAGGAGGTCCTTGCAGGTCCAGAAGATCGACTCGATGCGTTGGCGGATCGGCGCGAGGTGTGGTCGGGGTCCGGACTCGTCCTTGCGTCTGGGACGCAGGATCGTGGCGTCAAGATCGCTGACTTGGCTGGTGAACTCGCGTCCGGCGTAGCCCTTGTCGCCGATCACGGTCTCTCCGCCGGTGCGTGGAGCGCGGGCGAGCAGTTTGATCGCGACCTCTCGCTCATCGATCTTGGGGGAGGTCAGGGCGATCGCTCGGGGAGTCCCGTCGGGCGCGAACAGGCCGTGCAATCTGAAACCCCAGAAGAATCGGCTGTGGCTGGCGCAATACCCGTAGTCAGCGGCATCCCCCAGCGCGGAGCGCTTGACCGTCTCGCGGCTGCGAGCACACTCCACCGGCGTGGAGTCCACGAGCAGTATCTGGCTACGCGACCCCGGGCTTTTGCTGGCGAAAACCCCGAGCAGCCACTCCAGCGTCTCTGCCAGTCGCCGGCGACGCTTGAAATAGCCCGGTTGGGCCGGGATCTGAGGGAACAGATGGATCAAGCGCTTGCGGGCGACCGCCAAGAACCGCCGATCCGATGGGATCCCCATGATCGCCTGGGCGACGCACAGCGTTATGACCTCCGCGTCTGTGATCCTCCGCTTGGCGTTCTTCGGTCGATCGGGCAGGAGATCGTCAGCCGTGACGTACACAGCGGTGAGCAGCAGGTCGAGGTCGGCGTCCATCGAGGCCCCCTTCGGTCGGCGATGCGGGTTAGCACCGCCGACTTCGGTCCTGCTGCCCAAAAACCCTCGAAAACCACGGTCCCCACCGTGGAATCAATCATCTAGGAGGCAGCCGCTAGCTACTGAGGGCCTCTCGTTAGTCTCGTGGCATGGTTTGCGTGGTGCTCGACGCCAACGCCCTCAGGCGCGACCGTTTCTTCTCGAAGCACGCTTCGCGCCTGCTTGTGCGCGAGGCACGCGAAGGTCGTATCCGTCTGGTGATCCCCGAGGTTGCGTTGGATGAGGCGATCAACCTCTACCGCGAGGATGTGAGCGCTCACCAAGTCAAGATCATGCGTGCGAGCCAAGAACTCAGCCAGCTTCGGGCCGATCCAGGGATCGATTTGGAGCCGCTCGTGGTCAACGAGCCTCTCGACGACTATCGAACGTTCCTCAGCGAGATCATCCGAGTCACGGGCGCGATAGTCGCACCGTACCCAGCAATCCCACATAGCGAGGTGGTTAGTCGGGCTCTACGCCGCGATCGGCCCTTCGACCCTGACGGCAGGGATGGCTATCGCGACACCTTGATCTGGGAGACGATCAAGCAAGTCGCCCAGCAGCACGACGAACAAATCGTTTTCGTCTCAGCCGATCCTAAAGCGTTCTCGCCGAACAAGGACGCGACTGCCCTGCATCGCAACCTGCGCGACGAGCTCGAAGCATCAGGCATCCAGGACGAACGCATCACCCGTGTCGATGACGTCAAGACGTTCACTGACGAGCATGTTCCAAACGTCGAGCCAGTGTTTCTAGAGATTGAGCATCGCATAGCGACGGAGCCAGAGTTCCGCAAGTCGATCGACGAGCAGATCGGCACCGGCTTGCGGACGCTCACTGTGAACCAGCCGATGCAGGGCACCCTGCCGATCTACGTGCCCTTCGACGTGGACCAGATCAGCGTCAATTGGGTAGAGAACATAAGCGAGCTTCGTGTCCTTTCAGCTAAGCCTTTCGATGAGGATGTCTTGGTCGAATTGGCCGCCGAGGCGACCGTCGAGCTCGACCTTCGAGTGCGGAAGGGCGACGCGCCGTTTCTCGGAGAAGACATCTACATCGAGAACGCCGGCTTCAATGATTCGTTCGTTCGGGCTCTCACCGAGACTCAAGTGGACATCGAGGTCGAGGCCATTTACCGCCACGGCAAGTTGAAGGTGGTGGACGTACCGGACCATATAATTGGCGCCTAGCGACTCAGGGGAGATCGGAGACCGCGACAGGTGCGCGGGGGACTGTTGCGTCTACGGCACGGCCGCTCGCCGTACGTGCCAGGTGTCGAGGAGGAACTCGACGACAGTGACGGATGCGTTGAAGGCAAGGCGAGCGTGCCGGGTGAGTGCGACTGAGCTTCTGTTGCGTCCGTGGCCCGAGCCAATCTGATTCCGTAGCTCCGCAAGTGACTGGATAGTGGCGACGAGAGCTCGGAGCGTCTTGACAGCAGCCTCGCTCCCTTTCTTGTTCCCCGAGACGGCTTCGGCGTTGAGGTTTAGCTCCTTCTGGACCTTCTTATAGAGATCCCCGAGGTCGTCCCCCTTGTAGGCGATGCCGTAGTCATCGAGGATCATCTTCATGACCGACTCCACAAGCTCCTTTGAGGAGCCGATCGCACCGGGTGGGTCGTTCCTCAAGTCGCGGTCGATCCGGCGTAGGTGGTCTCGCACGACCTGCGGATCACCGAGACGGGTATAGCGCTCGACAGCGAGTGCCTCGCTCGGGTTCTTGAGTGACTTCCGGCGACGAGCCTCGAAGATCGGCCCTGATCGTCGCCGTTTGGTTGCCACGATCTCCCAGTCGTCGTCCTCAAGGCACTCGTTGAAGAGAGTGAGTAGACGCTCCACCTCCTCGCGGTTGGGACGCACTAGCGGGTGGAGCATCTCGCACAGGAAGCGTACGAAGGTCTCGTCGAGGCAGCCGAGCAGATCGAAGCGGTTGTCGGAGAGGATCCAGTCGTCGCTCCAGTCTTCAGGGTTGTTGATCCTGTGCTGCCAGATGTCGCCCTCAGCGTCATCGAACCGATGGTCATTCGACGGAAGCTCCGAGAGATCCCAGATACGACTGAGGAAGCTCGGCTCCTCAAGCCGCCCGGACCAGTCCACCCCGTCGGCCGCGAGCTCGTCGAGGATGTCGCCCCGCGTGCCACGCGAGATTGTCTGCTTGGACCGTGTAGCCATACGATCATTGTGAGCCAAGGGGTGGTCACAGCCCGGCGCACCGTGCTCTGAGCTTGAGGACCGTAAGGTTGCATCCCGTCCAGTGGCCGACCGCAGCGCTCCCACATGCGTCTCAGGCCGGCCGGGCCTGTCAGTCCGTATGCGCGCGAATCTCGGTGGCGTCCGATCGTGCGTGGTGGGAGAGCGCGATCCAGTTTGGCGTCGGATAGTCCGCCTCGGTCCGACGCCCGTCGTCGTCCTTGCGCCGTGTGATCTTGCCCGAGTGGAGGTTGGGCGAGATGAATCTCGGGCCGGTGCGCTCCTCTGCCAGTAGACCTGCCGTGCTGTCGAACGGGACGAAACGCCTGAAAGGGCGTGCTCAGAGGCTCAGGTCGCGGCCGAGAAGGTGGTGAGTGATCTTGCGGGCACTTGCGACCAGACGTCGGAGCGGGGCAGGCCGGGTATAGCCGTGGGTGTGGAGGCGGATGGTGTCCTGAGCGCGTTCGGTCGTGCCGTCCGGCGCCGTGATGGTCCACTCTGCTCGATATGTGCCTCGTCGGCCGAAGTAGTCATCCGGAAATCGTGCCAGCGCGGCGCGTGGCTCCATCTCAACGTGGGCGGGCCGTCGGGCGACTCGCCGGCCTGACACCGAGCAGGCGATCTCAAAGCCCTCGAGTCCCTGGATCGCCTGGCGCACTTTCTCGACGCGCGACGCGTCTGGGTCTCGGTGCAAGACGCGTTGTGGAGGCTCAACAACCAGCACGAGGCAGGGGGCCCCCTGGTTGAGGATTGCGTCGTCTTTGGGGATCGTAAGGGTGCCCGGTCGATCCACCCCGCGATAGTGGTAGGTGCGCCACTTGGTGTGACGGCGCCGCTTCTCCCGCCAGGCGGTGATGTCCCGCGCTATGACCCTGAGCGGCATGGCACTTCCAAGAAGGAACGCGACACTCCCGATCGCGGCGACCACTGCGACGTAAAGGATTGCGGTGTTAAGTGTCGAGCGATCCTTTTCCGGGCTAATAACCGCGACAGTGGTCAACGCTGCAAGCAGTAGCGTGAGGAGCCCGATGTTTCGTGTCTGCCGGTCCACGCGATGAATCATCGCGCTCAGGCCGGTTGGCGCTAGGAGTCTCCTAGCTGGCTGGCCCGCCGAGCACCGGGCCTGCCTCATCACAGCGCAAGTCCCAGGGCGTCAGCCGAGTCGCGTCGGCCGGTGCCTCGGCGTCTCGCCCTTCACGACGCGGCGCGCGAGTGTCGCCGTGGCGTTGATAAGGCCGCCGTTCCATCCGCGTGCCATGAGGTGCGCGCGGAGCGCGGCATCGTCTACAGGAACCCGTGCCTCGCGCAGAGCCACGAGCGCGCCCGCGACTGCTTCGCGCTCGCCGCTGTCCAGCGTGTGGTGCGCATCGTTGACCCAGGCAGCGGCTTTGTCGAGCGCTGCGGCGGCACGGTGATCAAGTTGTGCCACGCCGCCTGCAAACTCCGCCTCGTCCTCCACGCGGACCTGCCCAATGCGCTTCGCACGATGAGCGGCGAGCCAAGCCGGGATGTACTTGGGCCACGACACGACGGCGGCGAGTGCTGCCGGCCTTTGTCCCTCAACTTGCCCGAGCACGTCGTCGTTCGCCCAGGCGACTATGACAACGCCGCGGACGTGCCAGCTCCCTCGGCTCGTCACGCCCCGAACAGTCACCCCGCCGGCCTCGTATTCATGCGGGGAGCGGTGGAGCAAGCCGGCCTCGGCTGCGCCTATGGCGAGGTTCAGGTTGCCCAGGTTCGGGTAGGTCGCGCCAACGACCGTGATCTCAGCAACGCCCAGCTCTCGGGCGGTCTCGAACGCCCAGTCGTAGGACTCCCAGCTGGTGCCGCCCTCTTCTGGTATCGCCCAGTCGACCTCCCACACCCGCGGAATGTCGCGTGTCCGTGGTGGCGGCGGCGTCACTCGTACTCCGGATGCTCTGGCGTGGAGCGGGGCAGCGGTAGGGGCGGGGTCAGCGCGGGTTTCCCCGACGAGGCGGCGGCATCCTCCCGTTGCTTCGCCCGGCGTTGCTCCTCAATGTCGATCGTGCGCGCGAGGTAGATCAGCGCCGATCGCGCCGTGCCGAGGAGCGTGATCGCGCCGCCGACCAAGTCGTCCCAGTCAACGTGCTCCAGCCAGTCGCCCGCGGGTTCGCTGTCGGCGCTGAGCAGGCGGTGGACGACGACGAAGCGGTGGGTGGCCGCGTGCCGTCGTTCCACGAGTTCGTTCAGGGGCGTGCGCGCCTCCAGCTCGCAGCTCAGGTCGCAGAGCGCGCGGAGCCCGCGTGTCGGGGCGGCGTCCACCAGCGCGGTATCCATTACATCGGGCTTGTTGACCGAGTGTTTCGGGTGCCAGAGGTAGCGGAAGTAGACGCTATGACTCTTCCGGGCCGTCCGGTAGTAGATGTGCACGGCGCTGGCGATCTTGTCCAGCAGGTTGGACGCGGCTGCGAAAGCCTGTATCGCCAAGCCCGTGCGCGGCCCCCAGCGCGCGTAGCGCAGCGTGTCCAGGTAGCCAGCGCGTGCGGTGATCGCAGCGGCATGCTCGCGGATCGGGCTCTCATCGCCGTCGGCTAGCCAGAGGAGGTAGCGAGCAGCGATGAAGTCCTGCTTCAACGCGTTGAAGGCGTCGATCAGGTCGTTTGCTCGGCGCTGCTCGGCCTCGTCCAGCCCGACCGTGATGCCGCTGAAGTAGAGGGCGTCGAGTTCCTCGTAGGCTTCCGAGAGGCAGGAGAGGGATACGTGGAGGAACAGCCCGTGCTCCGCGCACCAGCGCAGGTGCGGGTCAGCCCAGTCCGGGTGCTCGCGGCGCTTGTGGACGAATCCCGGCTTGACGTTGATCGTGGCGCGCCGCTCACGAAAGTGTTCCAGCGCGGTCGTGCCGCCGAACTTGACGATGCCGGCCTCGTCCTCCAGTGCGGCGTCCAACGCCGTCACGACTTCCGCCCACACCGTCGGCTTGTGTTGGCCGGCGAAGGGCGCCACGTATCCCAGCGCCGTCCCCTTGTTTCCAAGCGCCATACCGAACGTCGGGTTTAGCGCGAGCGCTTCGTTGTACGCCGCGATGGCCTCAACGTCGCGACCCTCGCTGTCGTAGCTGTTCCCGAGGTTCGTGAGCGCCTGCACCCGGATGTGCTCGGGCACCGTCTCGTCTTGCCCGGCGCAGCGCAGGAGGACGCGGGCGTCGCGAAGGTGAGCGCGATCCGCCTGGAGCGCGGCGACGTAGCCGCGTTCACGCACGAGGAGGTGCCAAAGGTCGAGTTCGGTGTTCGCGAGGTTGTAGCCGATGGCGTTGTGCTTCTCTGCACCGGCCCGCCGCCACAGCGCGGCGCCGCTTTCAAGGCGAGCCCGGTCGTGCATCATCGCGCCGCCGTGCGTATATGCAAGCGCGCGTAGTTGGTCGGTTATCCGCTGCGGCCCTTCGCACTCCTCGGCGAACGTGATCGCCTCGCTTGCCTGCTTGCGGTCCAAGAGTTCGCCGATCCGCCTGCCGGCTGCGGCCGACGCCTCCTCAGTGGCGACCATCGTGCCCATGACTGTTGTCCTTCCACGACGACTACACGAACGTAAGTTCGATGCTACTCCTAGCGATCCAACGGCAGCGTTGCCGGAAAAGCCGGGGCGCTCGCCGCTCATAAAAAGCGATGCTTGATCTTTGCTTGATCTCCGCCGTGGACCGCCGCGACTGCCAGTCCCAAAACCGGTAAGCGTTCAGTGGGTTGGGCGGCTCAGGTGAGTAGCGGGATGGGGTCTCCGCGGGCGTGTGCGGTGAGGGTTTCGGTGAGGTAGAGGAAGAGGGATCGGCGTTGTAGGCGGCAGGTGGTGTGTGCGGAGAGGAGCCGCTCGATTCGGCGTTCGCCGTTCTGGGATTGGGTGCCGAGGCTGAGCTTGCGGTAGATGACGGCGCTTCTGAGGGAGCGCTCGGCGTGGTTGTTGGTCGGCTCCACGCCGGGGTGGGCGGCGAAGGTCCATAGCGCGGGCCATGCCTTTATGAGGTTGCGAGCCATGCCGCGGCAGTACTTGTTGCGCGCCCGTTTTGATGCGTAGGTGCTGATGATCGGCTTGAACTCGCGCTGACACTGACGGATCGCTCGCTTCAGCTCGGCTCGATCGCTTGTGTGCTGGAAGATCTCCCAGGCCCAGAAGACGCGCTCGCAGAGCTTCAGACCTTGTTCGCCGAACTCTTTCTCGGCCGCCAAGCCTTCGGCGTGCGCGGCGAAATCGCGCTTCAGATGCGCCCAGCAGAGCTGACGGCGCGCGAGCGGCAGGTGCGCGTAGGCCCACCAGCGATCGGAGGTCACGATCGCCTTGGTATCGGCAAGGAGTTCCTTGGCGTGGTTCTCGTGACGGTCAGGAGCGACCCGCAGATAGGCGTGATGGGAATCGAAGACGCCCCATAGTGCGCGGCGCTCCCCTGCGGTCCGCCAGCCGGTCTCGTCCATATTCACCGCGCTCGACCCGCGAAGCGCTCCCAACAGGTCGGCGTGTGGCTCAGCCAATGCCTGTGCGGCCCGGTCGAGGATCGCGTCCACCGTGCCAATGCTGATCCTCGATGAGAACAATTGCTCGCAACACTCAACGACGTCGCGGCGAGAGATCCGGTTACGCACCGAGAGCGTCGTGACCGCCGCCTGAAAACGGGGACCAAACGCGCTCTGGGCAACCTCGCCCGGCAGCTCGGCTCGCCGGCGTTCACCGCAGCCCGGGCAGCACACCCGATGACACCGATGCTCGGTGACATTGACCGAGATCACGGGTAGCTCCTCCACCTGCCAGCGCACCGGCTCGCCCACCGACACGTGCTCGCCTGCGGCGAAGACGTGCCCGCAACCACAGCGATCGGGCCAGTGCTCGATCACACGATCGACGGCCCACGCTGGCAGCAGCGGACGCCCGCGCCCCTCATGACCGGGCTGGGCGCCCTGTTTGCGACCCGACGCATCCTTCCCGCGCTTCGGAGCGGCAGCCGGCGGATCGGCGCTCGGGGGAATAGAGGAGTTGCGCGAACTACGGTTCAGACGACGCTCAAGCTGAGCGATCCGCTCATCCTGACGGGCGACCCGCGCGGTCAATGCCTCGATCTGGGCGTCCATCCGCAACAAGACCTCAACGACCGCCTCACGCCCAGCGTCATAGATCGCCTCCGCCTCAACCCGCTCCACACCACAGGCTTCGACACACCCCAGCCAACTCCCCCCAACCAACTGAACGCTTACCAAAACCGGCCAATTAGCAGGCGTTTCTCAAGTGGAGCCAGCCGGGATCGAACCGGCGACCTCCTGCTTGCAAATAGCGCGCGGCTGCGGATCTCTGTAGGTAGGATCACGACGCTTTCCGCAATTGACGGACTTTGGCCCCCTCTTTGCTGGCCTCTGCGGGTGCGATTGGGGCGGCTGCGGCTTCCAGCGCGCTTCCATACTCGCCCATCATCTTCGAGCGTCGCATCGCCCGACGACGCGCGTCGTTCAGCTCGCGCAAGTAGACAGTGCGGGTGACGTTGGCGTTGGCATGGCCGAGCATGAAGGCGACCTCATCCATGCTCTCGCCGGCGAGGAACGCGCGACTGGCGACCGTGTGCCGGAAGCTGTGCATCGACGGGAGTGTGCGGGGTGGAATTGGGACCGGCTTGCCGCGCTCGTCGCGCTCGTGCAGGATCGGGAAGGTGGGTCGACCGTCGTCATCGACCGCACGCCGCTGTGTAGCTCGCAAGGCGCGTCCGACGTTGCGCTGAGAGAGCGGTCGGCCGGTGGACGTTGCGAACACGTAGGCGCTAGGTCCGCTGTCGCGGCTGGCGAGCTTGTGCTCGGCGAGGATCAGCGCCAGCTCGCGCGGGATCGGGACGGTACGCACGGAGCTGTCCTTCTTGCTCGGCCGGCGCCGGCCGCGACGATCGACCTGCCAAAGAAACTCGATCTCGGCGTCGTCAAGGTCGCTCAGATGCACGCATTCCCATGTCAGGCCGCAGAGTTCGGAGAGTCGCGCTCCCGTGACGGCAGCGACGATCAAGAACGGACGCCAAATGCCCCGAGCGGCACCGATCACCTGCTCAAGCTCCTGCCCCTCAAAGATTCGCCTCGGTGCCGCCCGAGATGGCTTGGGACGCTCGGCAGGCAACATGAGTGAAACCGGGTTTGTGCCAGCCCAGCCGAGCCGACGTGCGGCGTAGCGATAGATGCGATTGACCGCGCCCAATATGTTTTGCGCCGTGGAGTCGGAGAGTCCCGCCGCGCGAAGTTCTCTCACGAGTAGCGCGAGGTCGTCTGGCGTGATGGCATCGAGTCGGCGGGTTGCGTAGCGAGGGCACAGATGGCGCTCGACGGCGTTTCGGTTGAGATCGCGCGTAGCTTCTCGAAGATCGACCACGTATTCGGTCAGCCACCTTTCGGATGCCTCTCCGAATCGAAGTCGCGGGTTGGACGCTACGCGCTCGCCGCGGCCGCGAGCGGCTAGCAGCTCGTCGCGCAGCACCCGCGCGGCGGTGATGCCGCCCTCGACGGTGCGCCAGCGCTGCTTGCCGGCTCCGTCCTTGAAGCCAACTTCGAGAACGTCTGTCGAGCGGCGGTAGATATTGCGCTCGACGCGCACGCGCCGAGCAGTAGCGTTGGGCTTGCTCATGGAGCTAATACCTCCTGGGCCACGCCCCCGGCGGTTGCAGCCGCGCGGGGGCACTTGTTTGTATGTGCCCACATTCTACGACCATCGGGCGCGGGCACGTTGTCGCTGTGGGCGCAGTTCTCGGGAAGACGGCGTAGCCCATCAACGTGAAATGATTCGGTCGGTGAGGGGATTCACGGCGAGATCGTTCGTCTCGGGAGCGCTCGTCGTGGGCTGTGCCGCTATGGGCGTGGCGGGATGCGGAGTCGCTGGTTCGTCGGTCACGAAGACGGCGGCGCGCGATTTCGCCCAGGCCGTGAATCTGCGGACGAGAGATGTGCCTGGTTCGCACGTCTCTCCCGGGAGTCACGGTTCCAGCGAAGAACCGTTCGCCCTGGCCAGGTGCTCGGGCCGGGAGCCGTCTGGCCGCCCTGTCGTGCGCGAGGTCTCCCCGTCCTTGTCGGCCCCCCACGCATTCATTGCCTCCGCGGTGGTAGTCGAACGTAGCGCAGCCGCAGCCGCTGCCGAGCTGGCGCCCTTTGCCTCGGCGAGCGGTCGCGCTTGCTTGATCCGTGGGCTGGGTGCGGCTGTGACCAGCGAAGGCCAGACCACGGAAACGTCGTTCGCGGTGGGTGGCACGTCGGCGTCGGTGCCTACGGCCCTCGGCCCTGGAGCGGCGGCGCTCCATGTCCTTGCGGAGTTGTCGCACGCTGCACCAAGCAAGGGAATCGACCCCGAGACTCAGAAATTGCTGCGCCGCCTCGAACGTACACCGGCAGGTAAGCGACGGGCTGAAAGGGAGCGCCGACTGCTGGAGAGGCATCTCGGCGAAAAGGTGCCACCTTTCCACGTCAGCTTTGCGATGTTCCGGGTGGGACCAGCCGACATCGCTTTGTTCTCGATAGGGGGCTCGATTTCGCCCACCCTCGAACGCCGTCTTCTTCTCCTTCTCCATAGCCGTGCCGTGACGCACAAGCTCTAACGGTGACCAGGTGCCTTTGTGATCGCCTGCTCGCGGCGCAAGAGGCGAGGTCATATCTCCTGCACTCATGCGGCCTGCCGGGCGCTTGGAAGCCGTGTGGACGCCGCGACGACCGCCTTTGGACGATGTGTGCCACCCGACTCCCGCCAGGTGTCCAGGTCCGCGAGCCGGAAGTGCAGCGCACAGCCGTGACCGTCTTGCTCGCACGGAATCTTCCCAGCCGCCGCGTACCGGCGCAGCGTATCGGCGTGCATCCCAAGGTGCTCCGCCGCCTCTTGTGTGGAGAGCCATTGGTGGCCTTGCGGCTTGGCGAGCCGAAGCTCGACCCGCTCGGCGATGCGCTCGGCCAAGCTGTCGAGGAGAGCGAAAACCGCGTGTAGGTCGTCGTCGGTCACGAGTCAGTGGCGTTCGCGGGTAAGGCACGGATGGTAATTGCACCTCACTGGCCGACCTCCGCAGCAAGCACGGCGAGCACGCGCTCAAGAGTTGCGGAGCTTCGTGGGACATATCCGCGCTCGAATAGCGCGACCGCTGAGATTGAGCACTTGGCCCGCTCCGCGAGGGCTTGCTGTGAGAGACCGGCGGCCCTGCGCAACTCGCCCAATTGCTGGGTGGCGGTTCGATCATTGATGTTAACGCTCATGCAAAACAATAGTCCCCGGCGCAGGGGTCTATCTCTACGCCGGGCTTGAGGCCCCGCGATGCGAGGCGCCTATGGCTGCGCTTGTTCTTCTGCGGCGCGCTTCGCCGCCTTGTATTCCTGGATCTGTTGGACCTGCTTGGCCGCTTCGGCGCCTCGCCGTTCATTGGCCTTTTCGGCCTTTTCGGCTGCTTCGTGTTCCTTGGCTGGTGACTTCGACGGCCCCGAGGAACGATCGCGGCATGCGGCGCATCCCGCGATCACTTCTTGCACCATCTTCTGCCTGCGCGCCTTTTCGGCGGCTGGTTCGTGTTCGGCTTCCTTTTCAGCGGGGGTGGCGAGGGGCGCACTCGGCGTTGCTGTTGTCGCCGCCGGATGGCTCGCGCCCGGCGGCGGCGAGGTCGAGTCAGTGCCTGCACCACAGCCTGAGACGACGAGCGCAGCGAGCAGCGGGGTTGTGAACCGGAGGCACGGCCTGCGCTTGGAGAGCTGGGATACAGACGTGACGTAGCTCATCCCGTCGCTCGCCCGGTCGTTCAGCAGAACACCGCGACGGAGAACGAGCGATACTGGCTCGCGCCGGTGGCGTTGAAGGTGAAGACTTCAATCGAGTCGGGGTCGTGGTTGCCAGCGCCGGAGACTGATATCTGGCCGGGTTCGTTGACGCCGTAGGCGGCGGTCGAGAGCGTGGCGATGTGCGCGCATTGGCTCACGTCGCGGCCGAACGTGACCATGACGCGAGCCGTGCCAACTTCGGGGTAGGAGCTGAGGACGCCGGTCACACCGCCGCTCGCGGTCAGCGTGCCCGTGCTCGTAACGTCAGCCCATAGCGCCGTTGCGGATGGCCCCGGCGGTCCTGGTGAGCCTGCTGGTCCTTGCGATCCCGGCGGTCCCTGCGGGCCAGCCGCCCCGCGCGCGCCAGCGTTGCCGTGGAGCTTGTGCAGGACGCTCGGCTTGATCTGTGACGCGCTGGTGATGAGGTAGTGCTTGGCGGCGAGAGCGGTTCCCCCGAGCGCGAAGAACAACGCAAGGGCTGAGAGCACGGCCGCGGGCGATGGACGACGTAGACGCATCTGTGGGGCAAGGTATCAAGAAGGGGAACATGTCGAGTGTTCACCGGGTAGGCGCGTCCCGAGACTGCGGGTGCAATGTTCCCCCTGCACCCGTCCGCCTATGCCACGCCGCTCGGCTGCTGATCCGATCGCGCGGCGGTTCGGCGCGACCGTGCGCGAGGTCCGCAAGCAGCGCGGCGAGACGCTTGAGGAAGTCGCCCACCGCATCACACGCATGGACGCCAAGTACCTCGGCGAGATCGAGCGTGGATGGCACGCACCCACGATCCCCACCGCGAAGCGGATCGCCGACGCGCTTGAGGTGACGATCGCCGACCTCGTGCGCAAGCTGTAGAGCCACAGAGGCGCTTGCCTTGACGCGACGTGCGTGCGTTTCTGGATGGGCCTCGCGCGCGCGAGAGCGCGACATGACGATGTTCTCGTCGCCGCCGAGGCCCGCATTCGAGAGGGACTTTTCGGTGTTTCCGGCCGCCCGCGCGCGCACGCGCGCGAGCGGCCGACCGTCTCTCCCGACGCGAGCCTTGCGAAACGGGCCGCACCGTCCGGGGAGCGTCACCGAGCGTTTTGCTTTTCTGCATGGGTCTCGTGCGCGCGAGAGCGGGCGCCCCGGTCCGGAGCGATGGGGCGCTCGTAGAGCTTCCCGAGAGTGGCGTCTGGTAGCTCTGAGAGGCATCCCCCCCGGTCTGTGCGTCGCGCCGCGCGACGGATGCGTGCGAACGGCTGTGGTGGGTCGTCTACGCGGCTACGAGCAGGCAGTCGGCTTCGACACGGAAGATGCCGAGCTGGCCCTTGCAGGGCTGAAACGGGAGGGGTCGATCTGGCGGTCGGGGCTATCCGGCCACGTAGGCGGTGACGGTGTACGTCGCCGCTCGGTCGAGCGAGTGCCGGCCACGGTCGTAGCGTCGGGTGGTGCGGGGGTCGGCGTGCCCGGCGGCGTCCTGCACGTCGCGGAGAGGCACGCCGGCGTCGAGCGCGGCCGTGACAAACCCGTGGCGCAGCGAGTGAGGAGAGACGGTGTGCTCGATTCCTGCCGTGCGCGCCAGACGCTGCACGACCTTGAGCGCGGCGTGGCGATCCATCCGCCGGCCGCTGCGCGTGGCAAACAGCGGCCCGGACTCCCGGCCATCGAGCATCACGTCGAGTGCGGCGGCGGTACGTGGCGCGAGCGCGACGGTCTGCCGCTTGCCGCCCTTGCGGCGCAGTCTGAGCGTGCGGTGTCCGCGCTCGCGCGCCAGGTCCGCCACATCTGCCGCCAGTGTCTCGGACACGCGCAAGCCATTGAGCGCGAGCAGGCACGCGAGCGCGTGGTCGCGTGGCTCGGATGTCTCAGCGGTGTCGAGTAGCGCTCGCAGTCCTGCGCGATCGACCCCGAGACGCGGCGACTCGTCACTCACGCGCGGCCGGCGGACGCGCGCCACCGGAGAGCGCGGGATCAGGCCCTCGTCAAGCGCGTAGGCGTAGAACCCGGTCAGCGCTGAGAGACGCCGAGCGATCGTCGCCGGCGCGACACCGCCATCCTCGCCCTGTCGCACGAACGCATCGACATGTACTCGGTGAGCGGCCAGGACTTCGACGCCGAAGCCCGCGAGGTAGTCGCCCCACGCGCGCAGGTCCCGCGCGTATGCCTCACGTGTCGCCGGGCCGTAGCCAGCCAGGAACGCGGTCGCAAGCTCGTCGGCATCCTGGATCGGAGAAGCCAGCTCGCTGGTCTGAGTGACGAGCGCGAGTGCCGCCGACGGGCCGCTCGTAGAGTCGTCCGTGGGATACACCGGAATGCCTGTTCTGTGGTACTCGACCGCTGCTGTGGCGCTCATCACAGATTGCCCCGCTCGGCCAGTGACCGCTCGACGCTCTGCGCGATCCGCATGACTCGCGCCTCCTGCTCGGCGTCCTGCATGAGAGCGGAGAAGGGCACACCGAGCGCGAGCGCGAGGTCGGAGAGCTTGCCGCATGACGGGTTGCGCTCGCCCCGCTCGATGCTGGACACGTAGGTCGGGTGAAGATCGGCGCGAAGCGCGAGGTCTTCGATCGACAACCGGCGTGCCTTGCGTAGACGGCGCAGGACACGCCCCAGCTCTGCGGGATCAACGCGCACGCAGACGCTCGATCGCCGCATGTCTGTGACGGTCATTAAGTCGCCGTTCATCGCCGTTCTCCGAGAGCGTCGGCTTGGGCTTCGACGGCGGCGGCGAACTCGCTCAGCGCAAGAACGCGCCGGATCGTGGCCTTGCCCTTCGCGGTGCTTACCGTCTCGGCTGCCTTCAGGTCGGCGTCGGCGACGATCATCGCCACACCGAGCGCGTCCAGTACCGCGTGCCGGTGCTCGCTCAAATCGACACTGACCACCGCAGGCGGGTCGGTAGCGCCCCAGCCGATCAGTTCGAGCAGCGCACGCACACGATCGAAGTGCGAAAGCGGCTCTCGATACCACTCAGGGTGCTGCTCGCGGGCGGGTTCCCCCACGACCTGCGCGATAGTCTCGGCAGCATCGCCGATCCCACTGTGCAGTCCGCTACGCAGGTGCTCGACCATCTCGACGGGTACGGTCAACATCGTGCTCATCTCGGTTCCTCCCTGTCGGAGGCCCGAGAGAACGATCTGGCGAGGAAGACAGTCAGCCGATGATGGTCGGTAGGCTGTCCGACGCGCCGGGAGCTAGTTCTCTCGGTGCCACGCCCCCGGCCGTTGACGCGGCGCGGGGGCACTTGATTACGTAGGCTGAGTGTAGCGGAATTAGACCAAAAGTGCCATAACGATCAGGGCTGGCGACGAGTGGGCGACGACACCACAGACACGACTGATGCTGTTCGAGATCAGGTGATCCTCGGTCGCGCGCTTCGTGTACTACGCGACCGCGCAGGGTTCACGCAGGACGAATTGGCCGAACGCATCGGCATCGACCTGACCTATGTCTCGCGCGTCGAGCGTGGCAAGCGGGGTGTGCGCTGGCACACCGTCCTGCGGTTCCTACGCGCGCTCGGCGCCGACCTTCGCCAGCTCGCCGACGCGATCGCCGAGGCCGAAGGGCCGGACCCGCAGACCTGATGAGCGCGGCCAGAGACGTTGAGCGGGCGGCAGTCGAGATCGTGCGCATGGCGGAGATCGCCCGTGGTTGGCAACCGGAGCCATTGCTGGGTCAGCCTGCGCAGCGCACGGAGGGATGCGATTTTCTGAGCACGCCACCCGACGGCGGTGCGGCACACAGAATCGAGGTCAAGGGATGGGGCGAGTCGCTGCTCTGCGCCGATGGGTCCTTCTCCTATCCGGCCGACGTGACACGAGAGCAGTTCGAGCACGCCAAGGCTGACCCGACGAGATGGCGGCTTGAGATCGTCGGCAATCTGAGCGCGGTGCTCGACGGGAGCGGCCAGCCTCAGCGCCTCACGCTCACCGGCTCAGAGGTCGCGGAGCGTGCCCGCTGCTGGCGCTACCAGGTCCCGCTCGACGGGCTTGCCGAACGAGTGAATCACGGCAGATAATCAGCCAGTCGCCCGGTTGGCTGTGATGGACTACTCACCCGACTGCCGGGTGGCTCGGGCTGCGGGTGTGGAGACAGACCGGCCCCCCTGAGCGGGGGGCGCGATCGTCGGCGAGCTGCTGCCGTCTGGACGGGAGCGGTTCGTGTTCGACGTTGCGGGGACTCGGACTGGCCTCGGTCGTGCTTTATCCAGCGCGGCGCTTTCGCTGCCGCTTCGTCCCCGCCGGCCTCGCCTTGCGGCGACACGGACGGGTCAAAATCGAGGAGCACCGAAACCCACCTGCGCACGCTGCCCGCGCGCTTTGGCTCGCTTGCCCTGGGCCTGGTCGATGGCCCGCTTCGCCCGCCTCGGCGGGTACGATGGCGAAGTCATCCGCGCTAGGACTGACTTCGGCGGCGGCGAGACGTAGGGCCTCGGCTTGTGTCTCGCCGCCGCTTCTGCGTTCGGTGAGAGGTCAAGCCAGCGGCACCACCGCCGGCGCTCTGTGTCGCTGCCCACCGGCGACACGCGAGACGTCCTGAGTGAGACGGATCGGTGCGTGCGGCTCGGAAGGCTTCCAAAACGCTTCCATCCGACACTCGCGGCGAGGGCCGGCACGCGACCAAGAATGGAAAATCCCGCATGAACACAGGGATTCTGAGGATGGAGCCAGCCGGGATCGAACCGGCGACCTCCTGCTTGCAAAGCAGGCGCTCTCCCAGCTGAGCTATGGCCCCTCGGCTCTCAATATACGGCGTACAGAGCCGGACTTCCGCGAGCTATAGCGCGCTAAGCCGTGGCGGTGGCGTGCTGCTGCGCGTGCGCGAACAGCGTCTCGGGGGCGATGTCGGCGTCGTTAGGCCAGACGATCGTGCCAGCCTCGGCGTCGGCTCGCAGTCGCGCGAAGTAGATCGGGTCGCGCAGCGGCTCGAACACGCCCCCGTAGTCGAGCAGATAGGAGAGATCGACATCGGCCGTCGTACCGTCCTCAAACCGCACATGCACTGCGTATCCGTCGAGCGGCAGAGCCTCGGTGAGTAGTGGCGTGCTGCGCATCACCGCAAATAGTAGACCGTTTAGCGCAGCGGCTCAATCGGAACGAGCGGCTGATGGCTGCGCGCTCGAACCCAGTTTGCGCGCAGCTCGGGCTGATGCGCTCGGGCCCACTCGATGACCAGCCGTCGTCCGCGGGGCGGCAGGTTCCCGGCGAGAATCGCAAGGCTCTCCATATCGAAAGTGGCCTCGTCGTCGCCATAGCGAGCGTGGAAGTGTGGGCGCCCGCCGTGATGCGCCTCGTCGTGGTACATCCAGATCACGATTCCGTAGAACGCGCTGATCCTCGGCATCAGGCACGCCGCCCGACGGGCTTATGGCCGACCAGGACGGAGGTGCCTCGTGTCCGGCGAGGGTAGAAGGATCGTTTCCAGAGCGTCATCGTTCTCCCAGACTACTCATCGTCCTCGTCGCCTCCGCCAATGGGCAGCAGCCTCAATCTGCTGCCCAAACCCAGCCGTATCGCGCCCAATCCGGCCGTATCGGCATCATCGACTGGAGCCCAGAATCCCTGACGAATACCGAGGGAATCAGGCCCGATGGCCCATCCGGCGGGCCGATTGCAAAGCAGGCGCTCTCCCAGCTGAGCTATGCCCCTCGCTGTCAGATTTTAGGGCAGGCGCCAAGACATGCCGCTACTTGTCGAAGTCGAAGTCTCGCGGGGGGCGTTGCTCGAACCAGAGTCGCTCCTGCTCGGGTGTGTCGCGCAGGAAGTCTGGGGTCTCCTCCAGGACGTCCTCAACGGGCTCGTCTTGCGACTCGCCGCCCGCTTGATCAACCTCGTCGGACCCCTCGGCGACGTCCTCCCCTGGCATCTCCCATTCGAGCGAATCTCCACCGGTCTGCTGCTCATCAGCGCTATCGCCTGAGCGCGGTCTGGCCGCCACCGGCGTTGCGGCGACCGAACCCGCTGGGTCGCTGCTCGGGCGTGGCTCGTCGTCAAGCACCGTCCTCATGTCTATCTCGGCCGTCTCCTGACCGTGCGAAAGCTCCGCAGAGTGCGCCAGGCTGCCTCCCTCAAGTGGGACGTTCTCGTGATCGGAGGGCGGCCCGGCGGGTGTCTCGCCGTCGTCTGAGCCCGGCTCTTCTTGGCCTCGAATCGGTCCGAACACCTCGCTCTCCTCCCGAGAAACCAGTCCGGGATCGGCGCCTCGCAGGCGCTTGAGCTCCAAGTGCTCGCGGATAGCGTCGTCGAGCAATCCCATGCGCCGCCAAACCATACTGCGCTCGGCCGCCATGCTTCGCCACCGCCTCGCGACCTCCCCACTACACTTGCATGTCCCTGCCCGTGCGTCAGCGCGGGCTCACGGGGCTATAGCTCAGTTGGGAGAGCGCCTGGATCGCACCCAGGAGGTCGCGAGTTCGAGTCTCGCTAGCTCCATAGACGAATCGCCTGCTGGGACTCAGATTTGATGCAGGCTTGCTGCTTGGCAGATGCTCAGATGAGCTAAGGCGCTGACTTGTGCCCATTTGTGCCCAATGCGGCGCTCCCAATGAGGGGCTTCCACATCCGAGCCCTACGCATCTACACCAAGGTGATGGGTAACAACGCCGCCGCGGCCCCGGTGCATGACTCGTTGGCGTGCTCGACGGAGCACGATGCACCGAGACTCAACCCCAGGCGAAGACCCGCGCGAATGAGGCCAAAAGGATCGCGATAAAATGAGAGCAGCATGGCTCCCAAACAACAGACATCCACCACACGCGCAGCCTCTTTCGCTGCGCGTGTCGCCGCCAGCAATGGTCGGCTTCCGCCCGTCCATAAACCGGCCGAGACCGATCCAAAAAAGCGCGCCGCGGCAATCAAACGAGCGGGGTCCATCATCAAGACCACCGCTCGCATCGACACGATTACTCTCGGCCGGGACTAACTGGATCGTGGCCGCGCGCGGTCGTCCGCCGCTGCCGCGCGGTGTGCTCGCCTTCGACGCGCCCGAGTGGCAACCACCAAAGGTGGTGCTGCTAGACACCAACGTGGTCGCCGAGGCACTGCTCGCCAACCAACCCGAGCACTCAGCCTGCCTCGCCGTTCTCGAGCGACTCGACGCGGAGGGCCATCGTCATATTCAGTCGTCTGCTGGAGATCGAGCTGTGAGAGGTCGCCTTCAGCCTCGCGCTACGCGAGCGCCACCTCCGCAAGAACCTATGCCATGTGCGCTATGACGACCGCATCAGGCCACGAGCCGCACGCCTGCTCGACCAAGCCCACAAGGCGTGGGAGAAAATGCTCGACTCACTCGCCTGGTCACGAATCGAGATACACGATGGCGCCTCAGAAGTACCCCGCCTGATGCAACACTACGGGCTCCAGTCCTACGACGCCGTGCACGCCGCCACACTGATCGCGAGCAAAGCCACCGACTTCGTCACACGCGACGGCGGATTCGCCGTCCTGCACACGACCCAGGCGCAACTCCCGAGCGTGCGGGCACGCCGCCGCCGCGCGGGCCACTGAGAAGCCTGAGCGGCTGTTAACTCCCGGCGATCCGTCCGATTAGGCTTTTCGAGATGACGGACAAATCCAACCCGCGTTTTGAGAAGCGGAGTACGAGCATCAAGATGCCGATCACTCCGAGAGGGATACCCCGCCTCATCCGGTTGGGCTGGGCCTTGCGTAAGGCCGACAAGGGCCAGGACTTGGACGCGGACAGTCCATCCATCGTTATGTTTGACGAGCACTCCTCCGCTATCTTCAAACGCGCGCTCAGCCTGGCTGCCGAGGAACGCCAGGACCCGGCTGCAGTCGCTGAGCTGATCGGGATGGCGAAGCTTCATAAACGCGCTTTGCGCGTGGCGGCTCTTGGCGCTCGTCAGCATGGCGCCCACCGAGAGTCGAGTCCCTACAACCTCGCTCACCGAGTACTACAGGCAGCGATCACCGACTCGCCGATCAAGCCGGTAAAGCGAGACGAGCAAGAGCGACTGGACCTTCTCGATGAGTTTCAGAAGTTGCCCCGGTCCCAGGCGTGGAGCGTGCTCATCGGGCGCGAGCCGCGCTTGGCTGAACTGGACACAGAAGCGCACGCCGGAGAGTTCCGTGTACGCAACGTAGTGGACTTGCCGCCAGAGGAGTGCCGGCACGCTGCAGGCGAAAACCTGCAAAGGATTGCGCGTCTAAACAAGCGGCTAGAACCTCTCGTTGGGCCAAAGGCCGACACCTCCGATGTGATACTCGCTACGCACGTCGCACTCGAAGTCGCTCGCGGCTACCTGTCCTGTCTGGGCGAGCGACATAACACCGAGTCAGGGGCCAAAGACTGAAGGAGATGTCCGGAGCCCGCAGCAATGTACGACTGCTTCTCGATGGCACTGTGACGCACAAGCAGGTCCACTCTCGCCACTGGGCACAGGCCCGTTTTGCGCCCAACCCCGCCGATGCGTCAGGCAGAGTCCGTCGCGCTCCACCCGCGAGCCTCAGCGAGTGCGTTCGCCCACCACACCAGATCGGTCGCGGCGCCATCCAAGCGCTCGTCCAGCGAAGCGAACAGCTCCGGCGTGAACCGGTCGGCGCTCCTCGCCGGTCTCATCAAATCCGGCAGGATGTGGATCGCATGGCGCAGCGGCGCCATCTCGAACTCGACCGCCACGAGGCGAAGTTGCTCGATCGCTCGTGCGCCTCCCACATTCCCGTAGCCGACGAACGCGACCGGCTTGCGATTGAGCTCAGGGAATACGTGGTCAAGCGCATTCTTCAGCGAAGGCGGATACCCGTGGTTGTACTCCGGCGTAATCACCACGTACCCGTCCGCCCTGTCGATCGTCTGACCCCAGCGGGCGATCTCCTCGCTTGGATAGTCCCGTAGCGTGCGTGCCGGCGGCGCCGGCTGGTCAAACATCGGCAGCGGATAATCGCGCAGGTCGATCAACTCGGCCTGCATGTCGGTGCGCATCGACAGCCTCTCAATGACCCACGCCGCCGGCTTCTCCCCGAACCGCTCCCTACGCACGCTCGCGAGGACCACCTGGATGTTGGGCACCGCCGAGGGCATGGCCGAACACCCTAGCGTTCCCCGTACCCCTCTCAGCTTGGCGTCGTCGCCAACGGCCTCAAGCGCGTGCGTTCCACGAGCGCCAACTTGCGCTTCAATCTCCTGTATTCGCGTTGCTGTCGCGGTGTCAGCTTGACCCCGCGATGAGCCAGGTTGCGCCGCTCCAGCGGATCGCTCTGTAAGTCATACAGCTCCCACTGCGGCGGTACCTGCCCGTCGACGTCGTAATAGCGTGCGATCTTCCAGCGCCGCTCGCGAATGCTCACGATGTGGTTCGGCGGCGTCGGATACGGACCGTGCGACTGGCCCGACTGCCAATCGTCATAGGTGAACACCGTGTAGTCCTGTGGCGCCCTTGAACGTGGTCTGAGGATCTTCTGCGAATAGTCCACCCCCTGCCACCTCGCTCGCGCTTTCGGGGGTGCTCCGAACAGCGACGCCAGCGTCGGCAGCAAATCCACGTGGGACACCAGCGCGTTCGTCGTACGCGGCGCTTTGAACAGGCGCGGGTTCGAATACACGAGCGGGACCCGCTGGGACTCCTCGTACACGTTAAAGTTCTTCTGCCGCAAACCCCCATGTGCAAGTCCCATCTCGCCATGGTCCGAAGTACGCACGATCAACGTATTCTTCGAGCAAACCGCTCGTTTCGAGCGCATCGAGCACATTCACGAGATAGTCGTCCGAAGACTTCATCAGGTTGCCGTAGAAATTCAAATACTTCCTCTGCATTTCCGGCGTCGAGATCTTTCCACCGCCAACGTTGAAGATCTCCAGGAACTCTTTCTGCACGCGCGGCTTGCTCGTAAGGCTCTCACTCACCGTCGCGGGTGGCCGGATCGCTCCTTCCAGCCACGACTTGTTATAGCCGCCTTCTTCGTACGTATTCGGGTAAAACAACACGTCATGCGGGTTCACCAGTGAAATCACCATGCAAAACGGCTGTTCCTTCGCCGCCTGCCCACCCAGATACTCAAGCGCACCTTCCGTACCCGCTTCCGGCGTACCCTGCGAGTCCATAAACCGTCCGTCGTTATTCACCGACCCGCCGCCCGCCTCCGACAGTTCCTGGTTCGCGCCCGCATCCGGCGGGTTCCAGCGCCCAAACCCATAACGGCCGACATCCGAAGGCTGCCACTGCGCTCCCTGCATCTTGCTCAAATGCCACTTGCCCTTATAGACCGTCGCATACCCCGCGGCCGACATCACCGAGGACAGGTTCGCAAATCCAAGCCCCAATTCGACCTGCGGATATTCGCTCGCGGGCATGTCCTCCTCCAGCGTGTACTTCACGCCGTGCTGTGCCGGAAAAAATCCCGTCATCAGGGTCGTGCGAGCCGGCGAGCACATGCACGCGTTCGTAAACGCGTTCCCAAACGACAGCCCGTGGCGCTTCAATCGCGTCAGCCCGGGCAGATTCCTGCGCGCCCAGCCCGGCGGAAAATGTTGGATCGCGCGCTCCTGATCGGTCATGAACAGGATCATGTTCATCCCCTTCAGCGCCCCGCCCGCCGGTGGCGCTGTCCCAGGCGCGAGTGCACGTGCATACGCCTGCGATGAGCCGGCGAGTTTGCCGGCAAGCAACGCTCCAGGTGTCGCGACCGCAGCCGCCTTCAGCAGCTCGCCCCGCGTCATCCTCTGCGGGTCCTCGGATCTACTCATTTGGGGTCCTCCTACCTTCCGCGCTGCGCGTAGCCGCTGACCCCGATCCTCAACGACAGAACAATTCACCCTATCAGCTCACCCATCTCGTCGCTCCGCGCCACCTGTCGCGTTCCCTATGCTTAGCGTCGCCATGAACGACGTCAACGAGGGACCCTTCCACGAGGGCCAGCCCGTATGGGTGATCCAGGGCGACGGCTCCCAGCGCGCGGCCGAGTACGTCGGCGAGGGCGAGATGAGCGCCTGGTTCGGCGGCTCGCCCACCGTCATCGTCGTCTTCCCCGACGACCACTCCGGCGCCGCGGTCGAGATCGACCGCGTGATCCCCCGCCAGTCGTAGGGGCGCGAGCCTTTATTGCAGCCAATGGGACTGCATATCGAAATCTCCCAGCACTTCCTCGACGAACCGGGCCAGCGCGCGGGGTTCGTGGTGCTCGGAGCGTTCCTCGCGTCCTTCCTCTTCATCCGCACGAGCGCCCGCCTGATCCGCAGCCCCCGCGTGACCTGGTGGCCCGGGAGCGTCGAAACCAAGGGCGGGCTGCACATCCATCACCTCGTCTGGGGCATCGTCCTGATCCTCAGCGCCGGCTTTCTCAGCTTCGCCCTGGAACCCGGCAGCCCCTGGAATGAGATCTTCGCTGCCCTCTTCGGCATCGGCGCCGGCCTCACGCTTGACGAGTTCGCGCTGTGGGTACGCCTGGAAGACGTCTACTGGGCCCAAGAGGGACGCGCCTCGCTCGACGCCGTCGTCATCGCCACTCTGCTCGGCGGACTCATCGTCCTCGGCCTCGCGCCCTTCGACCTCGCCAACCAATCCTCTGCCGTCTCCTCGATCGTGCTGTTCGTCGCCATCGACGTCCTGCTCTGCACCCTCGCCATCCTCAAGGGCAAGCCCATCCTCGGCCTCATCGGCGTCTTCATCCCCTTTGCTTCACTCGCCGGGACCGTCCGCCTGGCCGCTCCCACCTCACCCTGGGCGCGCCGCTTCTATTCCGTCGACGGGCGCCGCATGGCCCGCTCGCAGGCCCGCTTCGCCCGCATCCGCGCTCGCCGCCGCCGTGCGCTCAATGCGCTCGGCGGAGCCCCCAGCGCGCCCGCCGTCGGCGTCGCCGACACCGACGCCACGGGCGAGCCCCCGGCTGACGCCTGAGCACCTGACAGGCTGTCGCCCACATCGCCATGCCCACCCAAGCCCTGGCCCTGGCGCTCGCCGCCTCCATCTACCCGCCCGCCGTAGCGGCCGTCATCGCGCTCGGTCGCGGCGCCGAGGTCCGCTCGCGCGTATTCGCCTTCGTGCTCGCCGCCGCCCTCGTCACCTACACCGTCGGCGCGCTCATCCTCTACGCACTCGTCGAGCTCGGCGCGACCGGCGCCCACCACCTCACCCCCGGTGCCGCCGTCGATGTCGCGCTCGGCGTGCTGCTCATGCTCCTGGCGCTGCGCCTGCACCGCAAGCGCCCCGATCCCGCGGCGACGACCGCGCCCGCAGCCGGCGCCGCGCCTTCCAAAATCGAGCGCTACCTCCAGAGTCGCCGACTCGCGTTCGTCCTTGGCATCGTCCTCTACGTCCTACCCTCACCGATCTACATCGGCGCCGTCAAGGCGATCGCCGACGCCAACCTCTCCACCAGCGCCGAGCTGCTCGACCTCGTGGTGGTCGTCGTCGCGATGCTGTGGCTGATCGAGCTCCCGATGCTCATGCTGCTCGTCGTGCCCGATCGCGCCGCCGACACGCTTGAACGCATCAACCTGTGGTTCGCCCGTCACGGGCGCACGCTCGCGATCCTCGCGGCCGCCCTCGTCGGCGTCTACCTGATCGCCAAGGGCGTCGTCCATCTCAGCGAATGACGCGCCCGCCGATCCGGGCGCGCCCTGCCGCGGCTCAGGCCCCCTCCGCGTCGGTGAGCGGGTCCTCGTCGTGCTTTGATCCGCGCCTGGCCTGACGCTTGGCGTGACGCTTGGCCTTACGCGCCGCCGACTGTTCGGAGGTCTTCTGGCGGGCCTCCGTGTAGGACTGCGAGACGAGCGTCTTGCCGCCCGTCCAGCCGAACGCTCGCACCAGCACCACGATCGCGAACAGGATGCTCCAGCTCGTGACCACCAGCTGCTGGGCCACTGAGTAGGCGGTCGCGTTCGAGGCGCTCGTGATGCCTCTCAGCGAGACCACGTTGAACGCCTGCGTGACGCCGGCGCCACCCGGGGTGACCGCGGTCATGTTCGCGATCGAGTTCCCCGCCACCACGCGCATGATCGTATGGAAGCTCACCGGGATGTCATAGGCGCCCAGAAACACAGCGATGATGCCCAGTCCCGCCGCCCAGCTGATCGCCTGCGGGAGCACCACTCGCCCGAGGAACGCACGCGGATGCACGACGAGCCCGCCGCCGACCTTTGCCTGCTCCCACCATTTCGCGATCCGCTCACGCAGCGCTTGCGCGACCAAGAAGATGATCATCGCCACGCCCACCACCAGCAGCACCGTGGCCCAAGGGTGTTCGCTGATGAACCCCAGTTGCAGGTCGAACGCGCCGTCGACGGTCAGGAACAGATACACGTAACACGCCGTCCCGATCAGCGTGAAGAAGATCTTCTCCACCGCCATCGCCCCCAGCACCCCCGCGAACGTCGCGCCCACGATGATCGTCGTGAACATCAGCAGCATCACGAACGTCCCCAGGTTCGCCGGCAACACCCAGTTCAGCGCCACGGCCGCCGCGTAGCACGCGAGCACCTCCACGAACCGCACGCCCGCGTCCGGGTAGGCGTAGCGCAGGATCGAATACCACGAGGTCCCCACCATCGTCGTCTGCAGCGTGATCAGCACCAGCGCCCCGATCAAACTCGCGATCGGGATCGTCGTGACCGTGTCCCAGATGTGCCGAAACCACGATTCGATGTCCCAGCCGAACAGCGTCGCGCCCGCCCCGAGGACGACCAGCACCAGCGCGCCGATCAGCAGGCGTCTCACCGGGATGCGACGCCCGCCCGAGGGCGCCGATGAATCGGAGGACCCGCGATCCGTCGTCGTCGTCGTCTGGGCCGCCGCCCCCCCGCTCTCCATGTACGCTCCCACATGCTTAGATTAGGCTCTCACCAGTCAAACCGACATCCAGATGCAAACGCGCGCCCGTAGCTCAGTGGTCAACGGTTCTCTTCGGGGAGCCAAAGAGCAGCGGTCTTTCAAGCCGCAGGCCGCGGGTTCGATTCCCGCCGGGCGCACTTTCAGCCGCTTCACCCTTCCGTAATAGCCCGCCAGGCCCCGTCGGCCCCCATGAACGGGGCGAGCGCGATGTACACCACATGATCGGCAAGCTCGGGCAGCCGCGTTGAGCGCCCGCGCAGGACGTAGTCGTGGAGCAACTCGAATACGCCGCCCACGATCGCCTCCCCGACGACCGGGGAGGGGAGCAGCGAGGGCGAGTCGGGCGCGGTGCGCAGGTCGAGGAGGCCGGCGTAGAAGTCGTTGGCCTGCTGCGCTCGCTGGGCCATGTGGGGGTAGGCGATCATCACGTCTACGAGTGCCAAATGCGCGTAGGAGGGCTCGCAGGCGAGGAACTCAAGCAGCGCGGCGGCGCCCGCGCGCACGGCGCCGAGCCAGCTCTTTTGGCGGGCGAGCGTCTGGTTGACGACGGCCATCGCGCGCGCGTGACCGGTCTCATATGTGGCCACGAAGGCCTCTTCCTTGCCGGCGAAGTGGGCGTAGAAGGTTTGCAGCGAGATGGCCGCCTCGGCGGCGACCTCGTCGAGGCTGAGGGTCGGGTAGCCGCGCGACGCGGTCAGGTTGGCGATCGCGTCGAAGATGCGCTCGCGCTGGTTGTGGGTGACGAATCCGGCCGGTAGGTTGTGCTCGCCGCGCGGCAGTCCGCGCCCTCCCGAGAGCGCCCGCGCCGAGAGCGTCCCGGGGGCGCGCCCGCCGAGCTGTGCACCGATTGCGCTCGCACGGCGGGCGCGGGGGCGTAGCGGCAGGCCCTCCGGGGAGGGGTAGTAGGAGGCGGCCCAGGTGAGCAGGTCGGGCACGAGCTCGCTCAACTCCGCGCGCAGCGACTTGCTGGAACGGGATTGCTGCACGCGCGTGTACAGGATTCTGCGTACCGCTCCGACGATCGCCCGCGCGACCGGATCGGGGATCGTGCCCGGCCCGTCGGCTCGTGCGAATCCGGCGACGATGTAGCGCTGCAGGCGCTCGGCCCCGTCCGCCCAGCGTTGCACTCCGATCGGGCCGGCGGCGCCCATCTCCACACACACCAGCCGCGCCGCGTCGGGCCGGTCGCCGGCGGCGTCGAACAGGGTACGGATGTAGGCCTCCAGCTGGGCGTTCCAGCTCGCGGAGGAATCCTGGGCGGCGCCCAGGCGCCGGCCGAGTCGCTCGATCACCGTGTCATAGGTCGCAAGCAGGCACTCGTCCTTGTTGCGGAAGTGCTCATAGAAGCTGCGCCGGGACACGCGTGCGCGCGCGACCAACTCGGAGATGGTCGTGGCGACGTAGCCGTGCTCGTCGACGCACTCCACCATCGCCTTGTACAGTCGCTCGCGCTGATGGGAGGCGACCTGCTCGCGGGGGAGTGCCTGCGGCCCGCGCGGCAAGCCCCCTCCGGGACGGCCGCCGCCGGTTGCTCGACCCCTTCTAGTAGTTCCCACGTAGTCCCTCTCCCTCGGATGACTGCACTTGACAGCCTAACGTGCCTTGAGGTTGACAGACTGAGTAAAACCTGATTTATATGTCGGGAGCGGGAATGTACCTGCGCATGGTCGGGGAGCATTGGTTAGGGTGCCGTGCGGGGTCAAAATCGATTTGGGGGCCAGGGTATGGGTCAAGGGTCAAGCAGGAAGCTGGGACCGGCAAGGAGGGAGAGAGGGTGCGTCGCGGAATGGGCGAGTCTGCTCCTGTTCTGTAGGCGCCGTACTATTAGTTGGGACGTTCCGTCTCGTTGCAGGGATCTCTGTTGGCCGATTCGGCCGACGGGCCGCCCCCGAGGCGCCGCCGCTTACGGGCGCGGTCCGTGCACGCACCGGAACGAGCAGCGGGAGGGAGAGAGAGACCGATGAGATTGCTGACATGCGAGGAGCAGCGGATGTTGCGCTCGCTCCATCAGCGCTGGCCCTATAGGCGTTCGCACTGCCGTCACGACCTGCACTGGCTCGTGCGCGTGCGCCCGCGTAGGCGCTGGTGCGCCTCCGGGCGGGTGCACTCGGTCGCGGCGCTGCCGGCCTGTCGGCGCAGGCCCCACACCGGGTAGCGCGGCGTCGAGGAGCGGGACGATCCTGGAGGTGGCGTCGGGAGCGCGCAGCCTCTAGGATCGAGCCGTGCCCACAACCGATGCAAACGGGATAGAGCGTCTCTCGATCGACACGATCCGCGGCCTGGCGATGGACACGGTCCAGAAGGCCAATGCGGGGCATCCGGGCACCGCGATGGCGCTCGCGCCGCTGGCTTACACGCTGTTCGAGCGCTTCTTGCACGCGAACCCGCGCGACCCGCAGTGGCCCGACCGCGACCGCTTCGTGCTGAGCGCCGGGCACGCGTGCGTGTTGCAGTATTCGCTGCTGCATCTCACCGGCTACGAGCTGGGTCTCGACGACCTGAAGCAGTTCCGCCAGTGGGGCTCGCGCACGCCCGGGCATCCCGAGCGCGGGCACACGCCCGGCGTGGAGATCACGACCGGTCCGCTGGGTCAGGGGTTCGCGAACGCGGTCGGCATGGCGATCGCCGAGCGGTTTTTGGCCGAGCGCTTCAACCGGCCGGGCAGCGAGGTGGTCGACCACCGCACGTATGCGATCTGCTCGGACGGCGACATGATGGAGGGGGTCAGCCAGGAAGCGGCGTCGATCGCCGGGCACTTCGGCCTCGGCAAGCTGATCGTCTGCTACGACGACAACCGCATCACGATCGACGGCAGCACTGCGATCTCTTTTGACGGCGAGAACCACACAGAGCGCATGGCCGCTGACGGCTGGCACGTGCAACGAGTGTCCGACTCGGAGGACCTCGATGCGTTGAGCGCCGCGCTGAGCGCCGCAAGCGAGGAAACCGAGCGGCCGTCGTTCATCGCGATTCGCTCCCACATCGCCTACCCGGCCCCGAACGCGGTCGACACCGCGGCCGCGCACGGCGCGCCGTTGGGCGAGGATGAGGTCAGGGCGACGAAGGTCGCGATGGGCTTTGAGGATCCCGAGCGGACCTTCTGGGTGGACGAGCGCGTCAGCGAGCACATGTCGCTGGTGGAGGTCGGCGCGAGCGCGCAGGCGCAGTGGCGGGAGCGCTTTGAGGAGTGGCGCCGGGAACTCCCCGCGCTGGCCGCGGAGTGGGACCTTGCCTGGGACGGCAGCGGTCTGCGCGAGGGCTGGCGTGAGGCGCTGCCGCGCTTTGAGGCCGGAGCGGCGATCGCCACGCGTTCGGCCGGGCAGAAGACGATGGCTGCGTTCTCCTCCTACGCCCCGACGACGATCGGCGGCGCCGCCGATTTGGTCGAGTCGACCAAGACGGTGTTCGAGGGCGCCGGGGAGTTCTCTCGACCGCATGCCGGGCGCAACGTGCCGTTCGGCATCCGCGAGCACGCGATGGGCGCGATCGTCAACGGCGCGGCCGCGCACGGGGGGATCGTCAAACCGTACGGCTCGACGTTCTTGATGTTCTCCGACTACATGCGCGGGTCGGTCAGGCTGTCGGCGCTGATGGGCCTGGGAGTGGTGTGGGTGTGGACGCACGACTCGGTCGGCCTCGGCGAGGACGGACCTACACATCAGCCGGTCGAGCATTACGCCTCGCTGCGCGCGATCCCGGAGCTGTGGGTGATCCGCCCGGCCGACGCGAACGAGACCGCGCAGGCGTGGCGGGTGGCGCTGGAACGGGCAGACGGCCCGGTCGCGCTGTTGCTCTCGCGACAGAACATCCCGGTGCTCGACCGCGAGGGCGAGGGGCTTGGGCAGGCGAGTGAGCTGGAGCGCGGCGGGTATGTGCTGTGGGATTCCTCCCCCGCGAGCGAGGGCGAGCCCGAACTGATCTTGATCTCCACCGGCGCGGAGGTCCCACTGACGCTCGACGCGGCGCGAAAGCTGGCGGCGGAGGGGACACGCGTACGGGTTGTGTCGATGCCCTGCATCGAGCTGTTCGAAGCTCAGTCGGCCGACTACCGTGAGCAGGTGCTGCCGGCGAGCGTCGGTCCCCGTCTGGCGGTCGAGCCGGGCGCGAGCCTCAGCTGGTGGCGCTGGGTCGGCGACCACGGCGACGTACTTGGGGTCGATCGCTTCGGGGCGAGCGCGCCTGGAGCGAAGGTCCTCGAAGAGTTCGGGTTCACGGTGCAGAACATCGCCGCGCGCGCACGAGCACTGCTCGGAAAAAACGACACGGGAGGGGCATCGTAGTCGTGAGTCCGAATGCCGGTAACGAGCCGCTACAGGAGCTCTCGCAGCTCGGGCAGAGCGTGTGGATCGACTCGCTCTCACGCGCGTCGATCCGAGGCGGGCATCTGCAGGGGCTGATCGACGAGCAGTCGGTCGTCGGGGCGACGTCCAACCCGACGATCTTTCAGACGGCGATGTCTGAAGGGGATGCCTATGACGAGCAGCTGCGCGAGCTCGCCGATCGCGACGTGTCCGATGCCTTCTGGGCGCTGGCCGTGCGCGACATCAAGGACGCGTGCGACGTGTTCAGGGGAGTCTTCGATCGGACGGCCGGCCGCGACGGGTATGTCTCGCTGGAGGTCGATCCGACGCTCGCGTATGAGACGCTGCGCACTTATCGCGAGGCGATCGACCTGCATGAGCGGGTGGACAGGCCGAACCTGCTGGTGAAGATCCCGGCGACCAAGCCGGGGTTGGCGGCGATCGAGGACGTGATTGCGAAGGGCCACTCGATCAACGTGACGCTGATCTTCTCGCTAGGGCGCTACGCGGAGGTCGCCGAGTCATACATCCGTGGGATCGAGCGACTGATCGCCGCCGGGGGCGACCCCGGGAAGGTGGCGTCGGTGGCGAGCTTCTTCGTTTCGCGCATCGACTCAGAGGCCGACCGCCGTTTGGATGAGATCGGTGGTCACGACGGGCTGAAGGGCAAGCTCGCGATCGCAAACGCGCGCCTGGCCTATGAGCACTACAAGGCGGCCTTCACCGGCCCCCGCTGGGAGTACCTGGCCGGCAAGGGCGCGACACCCCAGCGCGTGCTGTGGGCGTCGACCTCGACGAAGAACCCCGCTTATCCCGACACGCTGTACGTGGACGAGCTGATCGGTCCGGATACCGTGAACACGATGCCGGAGCAGACGGTGAAGGCTTACCAGGATCACGGCAATCCGCAGCCCCGGCTGGAGCGCGAGCTGGAGCAGGCGCATGCGCTGTTCGACGAACTGGCCGCGGCGGGCGTCAGCTACGAGGACGTCACCGATACGTGTGAGCGCGAGGGTGTCGCCAAATTCTCCGCCTCGTTCACCGACCTGCTGGACGGACTGCGCACAAAGCAAGCGGCGCTCGCGTCCGCCTGAAGCGTGTAAACACGGAGGTGGTTATGGGTGGGTAACCCATAGCTCCTCCCTCGCCCACAGCAGTCGGCGCCGGTTACCGCAGCCGTCGGCTATGCGCGGGCGGACGGGCTCGGATGGGTGGACGCTTAGGAGTAGGGGATCGGGATCAGCACGGCGATCCGCAGCGGACCGGATGGGAACGCCTGGGCGTGGAGTGTGTAGACGCGGAACGTGCGCCCGCGGTAGTGGTAAAGGCCGCTCGCGGGGACCCTGCCCGGCGAGGGGCCGAGGCTGTTCTTGACGAGCTGTGAGCCCATGTACATGAGCACGTCCAACCCGGCCAGCCGACCGGCGAGGCGCTTGTAGCCCTCGTCGTCCTGGATCGAGAGCTCGATCTCGCCGATGCGCCGGCCGTTGAAGTGGAGCGCCGCGTGCACGGGCGCGAGCACGTACGGTCCGCCGACGTCGCTCAGCAGACGGCCGCCGGCGCTGACGCGCAGGCGCACGACATGCTGGTGGAGCAGGTGTTCGACCGCCCGCCGTGTCGCCGGCTGGTCGCGTGCGGCTACCGCGCGTAGCAGCGGCTGGTAGTGCTGGACGCGGCGGACCTGGACGAGCGCGTGGGCGCCGCCCTCACTCGTGTAGATCAGTCGCGCGACCCGGCTGAGCGTGTTGACGAGCGTGTCCTGTGCGCTCTTCCCGCACAACGGTGCGATCGCGGCGATCGACTTGAGCAGGTACACGCGCAGCCGCCCTGTCGGGTATGCGGTGGCCGGGAAGGAGGTGTACGCGTAGGCGGCTCCCTTGGCCGTGAGCGTGCCCCGCGGCGGCGGTTCGCCCGGGCCGAACGCGAACGAACCGGCGATGCTGCGCCCGTTCTGGCGCAGCGCGGCGATGCCCTCGGCGATGCCGCTGGCCTCTTGCACGAACCCGTTGTCCGCCCAGACGCTCGCCACGAACGTGCCGATGGGTGCGCCGCCGGCACCGGCGATCGAGCCGTACAAAGGCGCCAGCGCGTCCGGGTCGCCGACGTCGGCGAGCACCTGCCCGCCGCGCAGTACCCGCAGGTTGGTCATGTGGCCGGTCGCGACGAGCGCCTGCGCGGCCGTGCGGACCGCCTGGGGGTCGCCCCGTTCGACGGCGCTGCGCAGCGGCATCGAGCGGGTGATGAAGCTCAGCGCCGATCGGGTGCGTTCACTGGAGACGCCCTCGCGGTAGGCGCGCTTTGCGACGTCGCCAAGGGCGCCCAGCACAGTGCTCGAGCAGGCGGCGGAGACGACCTGCGCGGAGGGGCCGGCGGCGCCGGCACGCGCGCTGAGGCCGCCGTGCATGGCCGAGCCACAGCCGGCCAGCAGGGCGAGGATCGCGCAGGCGATCGCGACACGTGAGGCTGTCGAGGGCTTGCCCACGCGCGGAACCATGGGCGTGGATCCTAAGCGGTTGCTAACCGGGGGGTGAGACTGCTCACATGCCCGCACGCATACGGGCACTCTTGCCGGAGTCCTCGCCGTCTTTCTCCGATAGGGTCGCGCAGATGCCGACCGCTCTGATCACCGGCGCTTCTACGGGCATCGGGCGTGTCACCACGTTGCGCCTGGCGAGGGCCGGGTGGAGGGTGCTTGCGGGTGTGCGCGACCCGGGCGCGGGCGAGCGACTGCTCGAGCAGGCGCCGGCCGGGCAGGTGATACCGCTGATCCTCGACGTGACCGATGCGGGGCAGATCGAGCAGGCGCGGGCACGGGTCCGGGAGGAGACCTCGCCCACCGGCGGGTCGCCGGCGGGTTGCCTTGACGCTCTCGTCAACAACGCCGGCATCGGCGTGGGTGGGCCGCTTGAGCTGCTCTCGCCCGAGGACCTGCGGTGGCAGTTCGAGGTCAACGTGTTCGGCCAGGTGGCGGTCACCCGTGCGCTGCTACCGGCCCTGCGCGCGGCGCGCGGGCGGATCGTGCTCCTGTCCTCGATCGGCGGCCTCGTGTCGGTGCCGTTCAATGGGCCCTACGCGGCGTCCAAGCACGCGATCGAGGCGCTCGGCGATGCGTTGCGCGGAGAGCTCTACAGCTCGAACGTGGGCGTCTCGCTGGTGGAGCCCGGGGCGGTGAAAACGCCGATCTGGGGCAAGGCCCAGGAGACGGCCGGCGCGTGGGAGATTCCGGCGGAGCTGCGACAGGAGTATGGGCGTGTACCGGCGGCGTTCGCCAAGCTGCTCGCCGACACCGAGCGTCGTGGCGTAACCCCCGAGCAGGTGGCCGCGACGATCGAGCGGGCGCTCACGGCGCGCCGTCCGCGGGCGCGCTATCTCGTCGGGCGCGACGCTCGCGGCATGGTTCTCGCCCACTCGCTGCTGCCGACCCGTGTGTTTGACCGGGTCTTGCGGCGCGTGCTCGGGATCTGACGGTACACCTGCCGTTTAGAAGCTCTCGCTACCGTTCTGTGCAGTGGATATAGGTGACACAAAGGCCGCGCTCGTGCGCCGCCTACGGTCCTCGGTGGGCGCCACGCCCGTGCCCGTGCCCGCGTTCGAGCACGTGCCGGCGCCGCCGTCAGAGCGTGGCCACTGGTTGCTGGCGGGGACGATCGCCGCGATCGGGGTCGCCGTGCTGGTGGCGGTGCTCACGGGGCTCCTCGGACGCTCCGCCGGCGCTCCGCTCCAACCGCCGACCGTGCTGGTCGCCGCGGCCACGCCGGCCCCCGCGGCGTCCGGCGCCGCGAGCGCGTCCACGACCTCGCCCTCCGCACCGGCCGCGATCCTCGCCCGGCCCCCCGCCCAGGCGCAGTCGCTGACGCGTCTGGAAAGCCCGCTGCAGCTGCGCGTCTCTGCGCGCTGGATGGAAGGGTTCTATCCGATCTATTCCGTCGCCCAGAGCACGTTCGCGGTCAACTGGCTGCTGATCGCCTCGATCCACGAGCAGGAGTCGGCGTTCTCGACGGCGCCCTCCACGTATCACGGTCTGAACTTTGCGGGCTGTTGTGGCGGGCCGATGCAGTTCAACGTCACCAACGGGGGCGCGCGGGGCACCGGATCGACGTGGGACCTGGTCAGTAACTCCTACCGCTACGGGGCGCGTCCGGCGGCGTATGACCATCCGACTGCGAGGCATCCGTCGATCTATGACGACTTCGACGCGATCATGGCGGCCGCGCACCTGCTGTCCGCCGACGGCGCCACGCTCGCGCTCGAACAGGGCGCGTGGGACGCGGCGTATGACTATTACGGGCACGATGCGGCCGGCGTCACTTACGCCGATCAGGTGCTGGCGCGCGCGATCGGCTGGTCACAGCATGGGTTCTGCGCAAACTGCGGCGTCGCACAGACGATGGTCGCGGCGGTCCACGCCGCCTATGGCGCGCCCGTGCTGGCGGCGCTCACAGACGCCCCGGCGCGGCCCCGGGGCACCACCGCGCGTGTGCGTAAGCGCTGAGAAAGCAGTTCGGTTCGGCTAAGCGGCAGCCGCGTCGGCCTGGGCGATCAGCTCACCGGCGACCCGGTCGGTGGCTGCGCCCGTCCCTCCGAGCAGGCGCCGTGAGAGCTGGGCGCGGCGGAAGTACAGCGGCGCGTCGTGCTCCCAGGTCGCGCCGATGCCGCCGTGCACCGAGATCATCGTGCGTGCGGCATGGTCGAGCGCACGCCCGGCCACCGAGCGCGCAGCGCTGGCCGCGAGCGGGAACTCGCTCGGGGATCCGTGGCGGGCCCAACCGGCGTAGTACAGCAGCGAGCGGCCGTTCTCCAGTTGGCGCAGGACCTCGGTGAGCGAGTGCTTGACGGCCTGGTAGGAGCCGATCGCGCGACCGAACGTGTGGCGCTCCTTGGCGTATTGCACCGACATCTCCAGCGCGGTCTCGACGCTGCCCAGCGACTCGGCGGCGATCAGCGCCTGCGCGAGATGCCAGGCCGCCGCGAGCGAGTCCTCGGGGGCGTCGAGGAGGACCGCGGGGGTGTTGCTCAGCGTGACGTGGCCGAGCGAGCGCGTGGAGTCATAGCGGCTCACCGGCTGTACCTCGAGCCCGGAGGCGTCGCTCAGGACCGCCACGCCGACGGGCCGGCCCTCGAGCAGGGCCACGCCGACCAGCGCATTGGCTCCGGGCGCGTCGGGCACGAACGCAAAGCTCCCGTTGAGCGCCACGTGTCCTTCCTTGTCCGGTGCGCCGGCGGTCGGCAGGGAGCCGCGCTGCAGGCCGCTTGCCGGGTCAGCGCTCCAGCGCTCCTCGACGTCGCCGGGAGGGCAGCTGGGCAGGTAGGCGGCGCGCCGCTCCCCCTCGGCCAGGGCGGGCAGGTACTCGGCGACTTTCGGCGAGTCGTTAAGGATTGCCGTCGCGGGCAGATGGCCGAGCAGCGGGACGCCCGCGAGCACACGGCCGCACTCGCCGAGCACGAGCATCGCGTCGAACGCGTCCAGTCCGGCGCCGCCGTGATCCTCGTCGATCAGCAGCCCCGGCCACCCGGCCTCGCACGCGGCGGGCCACATGTCGGGCAGCGCACTCTCGTTGCCGTCCAGCGCCTCGCGGGCGGCCTCCAGCGTCTTGAACCGCGAGAGCGCGCCTCGGGCGGCCTCGCGCAGGAACACCTGCTCGTCTGAGAGTGCGAGGTTCATACCGCTGCTCCTTCCTTGGAGCGCAGCTCCGAAAATGGGATGCCCTTGTCCAGTCGCGGCTCTGGCGGCAGTCCGAGGACGCGCTCGCCGATCGTGTTGCGCAGGATCTCTTCGGTCCCGCCCGCCGACTTCAGGCCGGGTAGGAAGGAGATCATGTAGGCCCACTCGCTGTCTTCGTCCAGCGCGTCCGGGCCCTGCACGTCGGCGATCAGATCGCCGGCTTTGATCGCGCCGTTGACGATCGTGACCTTCGCCAGGCCCGCCTCGGGTCCGGGGATCTGGCCTTTCTGCAATGCCGTCAGCGTGCGGTAGCCGGTGAAGCGGACCGCCAGCAGTTCGCTTGCGATCTCACCGAGCTGATGCCGTATCTCCGGATCGCGGCGAGCGTGCTCGTCGCCGGCGATCGCTCCCGCGAACCGGACGGAGTTGTAACCGAGTCCCTCGCCGCCGAGACCGATCGTGACGCGCTCGTACATCAGCGTCGTCAGCGCCGTGCCCCAACCGTTGCCGACGCCCCCGACGACCGCGCCCGCATCGACCGCGAGGTCGTCGAAGAAGACCTCGTTGAACTCGGCCTCGCCGGAGATCTGGCGCAGTCCGCGCACGGTCACTCCGGGGGCGTCCATCGGCACGATGAACATCGTCATGCCCTTGTGCTTGGGCACGTCGGCGTCGGTGCGCGCCAGCAGCAGGCCGTATGAGGCGAACTGGGCGTTTGTCGTCCACACCTTCTGGCCCGTCAGGCGCCAGCTGCCGTCCTCTTGCAGACGCGCGCGTGTCTGTACAGCCGCCAGATCCGACCCCGCTGCGGGCTCGGAGAACAGCTGGCACCAGACCTCGTCGCCGTGCAACATCGGCCCGAGATAGCGCCCCTTCTGGTCCTCGTCGCCGTGGGCGATGATCGTCGGGCCGAGCATGCCGACGCCGATCGCATCGAGGATCCCGGGCACTTTCGCGCGGGCTATCTCCTGGTTGCAGATCACCTGCTCGATCGGGCCGGCGCCCTGGCCGCCGTACTCCTTCGGCCACACCACCCCGGCGAGGCCGCCCTCGGCGAGCTTGCCCTGCCAGATCCGCCGCGCCGCGATGATCTCGTCCTCGTCCTCGATCGCCCCGGGGCCTTGCAGAATGGGAGCTTCAGAGGAGTGCTCGTCCAGCCATGTGCGCACCTCGGCGCGGTAGGCGGCCTGCTCGGGTGTGTCGTCGAGATCCACTCTGGCTCCTCCTTCGGTTTGGGGCGCTCTCGCAGAGAGTCTACTGGCTGACTGACCAGTCAATCGGTCTCTGGTCTAACGGTACTCCCTTCCGGGCGGGCGCGTGGCGATAGCTCGCCTCCGCTTGTCTGACACGCCGCGATCGCTCACCCGCGGCCTGCGAGCAACGATGTCCCGAACAGGTTCTTAAGCCCCCGCGGGGATAGGCGGCTGGGAGACGGGCGATTGGTGGTAGACGCCCTCGAACCCTCGGTTAAGCAGGTAGCTCGCCTGGGTGCCCGGGTCGGGCGAGTGCAGCAGCACGACCCCCAAGCGCACCCCGTCGCGCTCGGCTGTCGCCACCAGGCAGCGGCCGGCCGCGAGCGTGTATCCGGTCTTCAGGCCTGTCAAGCCGGGGTAGTGATAGATCAGCAGCGGGTTGTTGTTGTACAGATACAGATGGCCGCCCTTGATCGGGAACGGCAGCTTCGCGGTGTACGTGCGTGCGATCGACGCGATCCGCGGCTGCTGAAGGTCGACGTGAGCCAGCAGCGCCAGATCGGCGGCGCAGGAGAAGTTGTACTGGTCGACGTAGCCCGAGGGCGAGGAGTAGTGCGTGCAGCCCATCCCCAGCTGCGCCGCGCGTTCGTTCATGCGCGTCACAAAGGCCCTGGCGGTGCCCGAGACGTGTTCGGCGAGCGCGACCGCGGCGTCGTTGCCCGAGGGCAGCAGGAGGCCGTAGAGCATGCTCTCCAGTCGCACGTGCTTACCCAGCGGCAGCACGCCGACCTTCGACCCGGCCGACTGGATCGCCTGCTTGGTCACGAGCACGGGCGCGTCCGGCGGCGCCGATTCGACGGTCAACAGGGCGGTCATCATCTTGGTCAGGCTCGCGATGCGCACGCGGGTGTAGGGGTTTTCCTGCCACAGGACCTGGCCCGTGTCGAGGTTGAACAGCAACCCGGCGCGGGGTGGAGTGCGGAAGGCGATGTGCACGGAGTCGCGCCGCGGGTCCCCGATACCGGCGAGGGCAAGCGGCGGAGTGCCGAGGGGCAGCCCGATCGGCGAGCGCGTTGGACGGACGATCTCCGTGGCCGTGCCCGCGTGCACATGCGCGTGAGCGCGTCTCTGTCCGGCCGAGGCCGAGGCCGACCCGTGGGTGTGGACCTTCGCGAGGGCCATCACGATAAGGGCGGCGACGATCGCCACGGCCAGCGCGCCGACGGCCATCGCACGCCTGCGTGCGCGCCTGTGTCGCCGAGCGGCCTCGCGCCGTCGGCGACTCTGGTCGGGGGTCATGAAGGGGGAGCGGTCCATGATCAGCGTCGCGGGGGGTTGAAGATCGCGCCGACGATCCCGACCCCGAGCAGCACGAGCACGAAGATCGAGACGGCGCTCAGCAGCGTAAACCCTTGCTGGGACACCGCGCTGAGGGTCAGGAACGCGAAGCCGGCAATGAACAGCAGGGCGAGTGCGAGGACGATTAGGCGAGGGGTCATGTCGGGAGGTGCTTGCGCGGGCGGTTGTCCGTGATCGCGACGATCGCGTGAGCCTACCCGCGCGGAGCGGGCGACCGGTACAGCGCCGATGGGACTTCGACCGGCGCCCTACACACTTGCGGCGGCAAGCGGCCCGACGCCCTCGCGCCGTTGCGGCACGTGCTGGTCGGCGTGGTAGGAGGAGCGCACGAGCGGTCCGGCGGCGACGTGGTCGAAGCCGAGCTCGTACGCGGCGGACTCCAGTGCGGCGAACTCGTCGGGGTGCCAGTAGCGCACGACCGGCAGGTGGCGCTCGGAGGGGCGCAGATATTGGCCGACCGTCAGCACCCGCACGCCATGCTCGCGTAGCGCCGCGAACGTCTGCACCATCTCCTCGTGGGTCTCCCCGAGCCCGACCATCAGCCCCGACTTGGTCACGACCTCGCCCTCGCCGAGTTCGCCCGCGAGCGCGAGCACACGACAGGAGCGCTCGAACTCCGAGCCGCGGCGCGCCAGCGGATACAGCCGGGGGACGACCTCGACGTTGTGGTTGAACACGTCCGGGCGCTCGGCGATCACCTTCGCCAGCGGCATCTCCTGGCCCTGGAAGTCGGGCGTGAGCACCTCCACCTGGCAGTCCGGCGCCTGGCGGCGGACCTGGCGGATCACACCGACGAAGGCCGAGGCGCCCTTGTCGGGCAGATCGTCGCGATCGACCGAGGTGATGACCGCGTGGCGCAATCCCATGCGCGCGATCGAGCGCGCCACCCGCGCGGGCTCCAGCGGATCGTTCCAGGTGGGCTTGCCGGTCTTGACGTTGCAGAACCCGCAGCGTCGCGTGCAGGTGTCGCCGAGGATCATGAACGTCGCGGTGCCCCGCTCCCAGCACTCGCCCACGTTCGGGCAGGCGGCCTCCTGGCAGACGGTGTGCAGGTTCTCCGCGCGGATCAGCTCGGTCAGCTCGCGGTAACGCTCGCCGCCCGGCGGGGGCACCTTGAACCATGGCGGCTTGCGCTCGCGCAGCGGGCGCACGTCCGGTCCGAGCACGCTCAGCACGTCCATGCCTCCGGGGTTCGCGCGCGAACGGGTGGCGCTCATACGAGAACTCCTTGAGCCACCGGATGGACGGCGGCGTGGGCCTCGCGGTAACGGTCGGCCATGCGCGCGCGAAAGCCGTCCCGGTCGACCGTTCGCGCGGCCGGCAGCTCGCGGGCGATCGAGGTCATCGCCACGTCCGGCAGCCCGCAGGCGATCACCCACGAGAACGGCTCCAGGTCGTTGTCCACGTTGACCGCGAACCCATGCGTGGAGATGCCGCGCGAGACGTGCACCCCGATCGAGGCGATCTTGCGGTCCTCGACCCACACGCCTGTGTAGTCCGGACCCTCCTCACAGCGAGAGCGTGCCCCGATGCCTTCGTCCGCCAGTGCGTTAACAATGGCGGCTTCCATCGTGCGCAGATGGGCGCCGATGTCATGCACGCGCACGATCGGATAGCCGACCAACTGGCCCGGGCCGTGGTAGGTGACGCGCCCGCCGCGGTCGGTCTGCACTATCTCGATGCCGCGCTCGCGGTAGTAGTCCTCGCCGAGCGCCAGCTCACCGTCGGCGGCGCGACGGCCGCGGGTGTAGACGGGCGGGTGTTCGAGCAGCAGCAGTGTGTCGGGCAACTCTCCGGCCAGCCGCCGTTCGCGGACGTCCAGCTGCAGCGCGAGCGCGTCGCGGTAGGGGAGCGTGCCCAGGTGGCGCACACTGAGTTCCGGCGAGTACGGTTCGACTCGGTTCATCGGCTCGTATCTCAGGTTAGCGCCGGCCTCGAAGCCGCCAACCTTGGTGCATTTGCGTATCCCTGTTATGCGTCCGGTACACTGGCAAGGCCAAGATGAGCGTTATTGGTTGCTCATTCCGGGGTCCGGCTCGCCGGGCCCCGTCTTTGTTAAAATGCGCTCCGGCGGGCTCGAGGCCGACTCCCGCCGGAGCTTGGGTGGCTCTACGTCTGGTTGCGGATGACCGCGACCAATAGCGCAATCGCCAAGATGAGCGTTATTGAATCACTCATCCAATCACCTCCTTTCCCGGGCCGGTCGGCCTCGGGCCGGCATGATCGGGTGGTGGGCGATAACCCTGCCCACGAACTTACAGATCGCTTCGGGGATTCTTCAGAGGACTACAGCGTCAGCGCGGGCGGGTGTTCGAGCAGCTCGCGGATGCGTGCCAGGAAACGGGCGGCATCGGCGCCGTAGAGGATGCGATGGTCGCACGCGAGGGTGACCGTCATCTGCTGTCGGGGGACGATCTCGTCGTCGTGCACGACGACGAGCGATTGGACAGCGCCCACAGACAGGATCGCCGCCTGCGGCGGATTGATGATCGCCGTGAAGCTCGTCACTCCAAACATGCCGAGGTTCGAGACCGTGAACGTGCCGCCGCCCAGCTCGGGTGGGGTGATCGAACCGTCGCGCACGCGCGCGGCCAGCGCGCGAGTCTCGCGGGAGATCTCGCCCAATGCCTTGGCGTCCGCGTCGAACACCGTCGGCACGATCAGCGCTCCGCCGGTCTGCTCATCGGGCTCGGTGGCGACCGCCACGCCGACGTTCACGCGCGAATGCAACTGTAGGCGACCATCGCGATAGCTGGAGTTCGCGCGCGGATGCTCGCGCAAGGCCAACGCGCAGGCCTTGACGACCATGTCGTTGTACGTCGGCGCGTCCGCATGGCCGAGGCGCTTGAGTTCTGCGCGCAACGCCACGCACTCCTGCATGTCGATGTCCGTTTGCAATGCAAAGTGGGGGATCGTCGCCTTCGACTCGGCCATCCGCCGCGCGATCGTCTGCTGGGTGCGCGACAGCTCGACCTCGGTCGTCTCGCCCTTGGCGGTGGCCGGTTTCTCAACCGTCGATGCGGGCTCTATCACGGTCGCCGCCTGGACGTCGGCCTTGATGATGCGCCCGCCGGGTCCCGTGCCGGAAATTGTATGCAGGTCGATGTCCTTCTCGGAGGCGATCCGCCTGGCGAGCGGAGACGCCTTGACTCGATCGCCCTCCTTGTTCGGGGCAGGTGTGGTCGCGGGTGAGGATGTCGCCTCGGGAGTCGCAGTAATCGCCTCCGGAGTCACCGCGGGCGCTTCGGGCGCCGCACCCGGAGCCGGTGCATCGGACGAGCCGACGCTTGCGATGACCGCGCCGACCGGCAGCGTGTCGCCCTCGGCCGCGATCAGGTGAAGCACGCCGTCGAGGTCCGACTCGTAGGTCATCGTCGCCTTGTCGGTCTCGATCTCCACGATCTCCTGTCCGCGCCGCACCGCGTCGCCGTCGGCGATAAGCCAGCGCAAAATCGTGCCCTCCTCCATCGTGTCCGACAGTCGCGGCATCACGATCTCGGTCATCGGTGCGCGCCCTCGCTTGTCACGCCCAACGTAGATTGGGCGGCGCGCACAATGTCCGGCTCGTGTGGGTAAGCGATGTCCTCCAGTGGCTTCGAGTAGGGCATCGGCACGTCCGCGCCGGACACGCGTGCGACCGGCGCGTCGAGATCGTCAAAGGCATGCTCGGAGATCAGCGCCGCGAGGTTCGCGCCAACGCCCCCGTGCGGCCAGCCCTCCTCTACGACGACACAGCGGTTGGTCGTGCGTACCGAGTCGAGGATCGTGTCCAGGTCCAGCGGGCGCAGCGTGCGCGGGTCGATCACCTGCGCGTGAACGCCGTGCTCCTCGGCGAGCGTCACAGCCGCACGTTCGGCCGTCAGCGCCATCCGCGAGACCGCCACGATCGTCACGTCCGAGCCCTCGCGACAGACGCGCGCGCGGCCGAACTCGACGAGCTCGTCCTCGCCGTCGGGCACCTCCCCGCGAACCCCGTACAGCGACTCGTGCTCGATGAAGATCACCGGGTTCTCGTCGCGAATCGCGCTCTTCAAGAGGCCCTTCGCGTCGGCCGCCGTCGCGGGCACGGCCACGAGCAGTCCCGGCACGTGCAAAAACATCGCCTCCAGGCAATGCGAGTGCGTCGGGCCGAGCTGGTGGCCCGCACCCTGGGGCATCCGGATCACGAGCGGCACAGAGACCTGGCCGCCGAACATGTAGCGGATGTGCGCCGCATGGTTGACGATCTGGTCGAACGCCAGCAGCGAGAAGTTGATCGTCATCAGCTCCACCACCGGACGCAGGCCCGTCATCGCCGCGCCCACGCCCATGCCCACGATCGTGTTCTCCGAGATCGGCGTGTCGCGGACACGGCGCTCGCCGAACTCCTCCAGCAGACCCTCGGTGACTTTGAACGCGCCCCCGAACACGCCGATGTCCTCGCCCAGCAGCACCACCCGCTCGTCGCGCGAAAGCTCCTCGCGCAGCGCCGCGTTCAGGGCCTCGCGGTAGCGCAGCTCGCTCATCCGTGATACCGCCCCTGGGCCTGGGCGCCGAGCACGTACACGTCCTCATACAGCGACTCCGGCGCCGGGAACGGCGACCTGTCCGCGAACTCCACCGCGCGCTCCACCAGCTCGGCCGCCTCCCGCTCGATCCTCTCGCGCGCCGCGGCATCGAGCACGCCCTCGTTTTCGAGCAGATCGCCGAACCGCGGGATCGGATCGCGCTCGCGCCACTGCGCGACCTCCTCCTTGGAGCGATATTGCTCGGGGTCGGCCATCGAATGCCCGCGGAAGCGGTAGGTGATGGCCTCCACCAGCAGCGGGCGGCGCTCCTCGCGCACGCGACGCACCGCCTCCTCGACCACCGTGTAGGTGTCGAGCACGTCCATCCCGTCGCAGCGCATCCCCGGAACGCCCAGCGACTCGCCCTTGCGCCGCAAATCGGTGACCGCCGAGTGGCGCGCGATCGACGTGCCCATTCCGAACTGGTTGTTCACGACCATAAACACCACCGGCAGCCGCCACAGCGCCGCCAGGTTCAACGTTTCGCCGAACGTGCCCTGGTTGGAGGCGCCGTCGCCAAACGCGCACAGCGTCACCTCGTCGCGAGCCAGATAGTCGCTGCACAGACCGATGCCGGCACCGATCGGCAGGTTGCCGCCGACGATCCCATAGCCACCCATGAAGCGGCGCTCCAGATCGAACATGTGCATCGAGCCGCCGTGCCCTCCGCAACAGCCGTCGACACGCCCGAACAGCTCGGCCATCACCCGCTCGGGCGGGGTCCCGCGCGCGATCGCATTGCCGTGCGAGCGATACGTCGAGATCAGATAGTCCTCCTCGCGCAACGCCCGTGCGGCGCCGACGATCGTCGCCTCCTCGCCGATCGACAGGTGCAGGAACCCGCCGATCTTCGCCCGCGCATACATCTCTCCAGCCCGCTCCTCGAAGCGACGGATCAGCGTCATCGTGGCCAACCACTCGCGCGCGATCTCGGGCTCCGGCAGGCTGGACTCGGACATCAGCTATGCACGGTAGCCCAGCGCGCGAGGAACTCCTCGGACTGCAGTTGCGACAGATCCGCACGCAGCGCTCGGGCGGTACGCGAGGCGGCCTGCGGCGGGAGGTCCCAGAACAGCACCACCTCGCCCGAATCGATCTCCACGACCTCGATGTGATCGACCCGGCCCGCGTCCGCCAGCAGCGCCGGGGCCAGCCCGCCGCGGGTCACGATCAGCCGATAGGCGCGGTTGGCCCTCATCGCGCCGGCGCCCGCCCGGGAGCGCCCCCCGCCCGAGCGCCTGCCGGCCCGAGAGTGCCCCCGCGCACGTGAGCGGCGGCCTGCTCCAGGCAATCCTCGCCGGCGAACACCCGTGCGCCGATGCGAACCGCGGGGACCTCCCTCACGCCAACCGCGCTCGCCGCCGCTGTCGCCGCCTCCAGCTGCGCGCGCACCGAGGCGAGCCCCGCGCCCTTCGACACCGCGGCCGGATGCATCTCACACGCCGCCGCCGCGATCAACACGTTGTCGGCCTCGCCCAGCGAGCGCCCCCCGGCGAACGCCTGCCGGAACGCCGCCTGCGCAAACGGCACCGTGCGCCCGATCGACTTCGCATACGTCGCCGCCCGCATCGCGAGCGCACTGTCGAACGGAAACTCCCCCGGCCAGCGCAACGGTTGCAACCCCAGTTCCTCCGCGCGACCGGCCAGGCTCCCTCGAAAGACTTCTTCCTCATCACGGCAGCGAAACACACCGTACGTCTCGCCCGCCGGCAGCTCGCGCGCGAGCACCGGCTGCCACTCCACCGGACCGGGCAACACCTGCAGGATGCGCTCCGCGGCCAGATATGCCAGCGGGCTGGCCAGGTCGAAGTAGAAGGCGTTTGGCGCGATCATCCCTCTCGTTCTGAGGAGGCCGGGCCGTGGATGGCAGACGCCGGACACGAGCGCAGGCGTATCGGTAATACGTCGAGCATCGTGGGTGGCGTATGACGCCGCGGAACGGCCTCCTCAGCCGTGGATGAGCCAGCCATCGGCTGCGCGTCCCGCCTCCATCACGGCCTCCGACAGCGTCGGGTGGCCATGGATCGTGCGTGCGACCTCCGCGTAACCGCCCTCCAGCGCGCGCACGTTCACGAGCTCCTGGATCAGCTCCGTCGCCCGCGCACCGACGATGTGCCCGCCCAGCAGCTCGCCGTACTTGGACTCGCCGACCAGCTTCACCAGCCCCGTACGATCGCCATAGACCGTACCGCCGCCGACCGCGCCATAGGGGACCTTGCCGATCACCACGTCATAGCCCTGCTCGCGCGCCTGCGCCTCGGTCAGACCGAAAGAGCCCACGTTCGGAGTGCAGAACGTCGCGCGCGGGATATCCACGTAAGCCAGCGGATGCGTCGCCAACCCGGCCGAATCCTCGGCCGCGATCACACCCTCGTCCGAGGCCTTGTGCGCCAGCGCGGGTCCCGCCACCAGATCGCCGATCGCATAGACGCCCGCGACCGACGTACGCATCGCAGCGTCGACCTTGACCAGGCCGCGCTCGTCCAGCTCGACACCCCCGACGTCCAAGCCGAGCGCCTGCACGTCGGGGCCACGCCCGGTCGCGATCACCAGGTAGTCGACCTCGGCCGACTCCGAGCCGTAGCTGAACGTCACGCCCGTCTCCGTCGTCTGCACGGATTCGATCGGAGTGCTCGTGTGCACACCGATCGACTGGCGCTTCAATCCACGCTCGACCAGCCGTGAGACATCGGCGTCCTCGCTGGGCAGAACGCGGTCGAGCGCCTCCAACAACAGCACCTCGCTGCCCAGGCGCGCAAACCCCGAAGCGATCTCCGCGCCCGAGGCACCGGCCCCGACCACCGCAAGGCGTGCCGGCAGCTCTCCCAGCGCCCACGCCTCCTCGGTGCCGAGCACGCGCCCGCCCAGCTCCACACCCGGGATCGCGTGCGGTACCGAGCCGGTCGCGAGGATCACGCTCGCGGCGCTCAGCTCGCGCTCGCCCACCCGCACGGAGACGCCGCCCGAGTCACTGCCGCGCGGCCCCAGCGACGCCTCGCCCTCGATCAGCTCGATCCCGTTTTTCTTGAACAGACTCCCGACCCCACCCGTCAACGTCGAGACGACCTTCTCGCGGCGCGCCTGCACCGCCGGATAGTCCACCGTCACGTCCGACACCTTCAGCCCAAACTCCTCCGCGTCGCGAATCTCCGACAACAGGTCGGCCGAGCGCAACACCGCCTTGGCGGGGATGCAGGCGTAGTTCAGGCAGCGTCCGCCGACCTTGTCCTTCTCGACGACCGCCGTTTTTTTGCCGAGCTGCGCGGCGCGGATCGCGGCCACGTAACCGCCAGGCCCGGAGCCGATCACGATGCAGTCATAAGAGTTCTCAGCCATCGGGCCTGAGCCTATCGAAGCCGAGCGCGGCGGCCAGCATAGGAGGGGCGGCTATGCCGGCTCGCGTGCCTGGATGCGCCCCATCACGCGGACCAGCTTCCAAAACAGCCACCCCGCGAGCACGATCGACACCAGGCACACACCGGCCGCGAGCACCGTCGATGCGACCACCAGCGCCAGCGAGGTCACGATGATCTGAAACGCCAGCAACGCCTCGAACCCAAGCACCGCCCAGTAACTGCCTCGATACATCCCGCCAGCCAGCAGCGTCAGTACGCCGGCCAAGAACACACCCCCGGCCAGCGACCCGCCGTGGCGATTCAGGCCATGGATCGTAAGCGCGCCCACAATCACCCCGAGGGCCAGCAGCAGGGCCACGGCGACCGCGATCAGCAGCGCCCCCGGGCGCTCGCCCTCGCCCAACGGCTCCAGGGTCGCCCGCGCGAGATCGTCGCGCGACGCGCGGCGCGGGGAATCACCGGGATCAACAGGGCCGCTCGCCGGGCTCGACGAACTCACGCCACCCCTCCCGCGTGGATCGAGGCCCCGTCGAGCAGCCCGCGCAGCTCGCACGCCGCGCGCTTGGGGTCCTCGGCCTCGGCGACGGCGCGCAACACGCACACGCGCGACGCTCCCGCGGCCAGCGCCTCGCCGACATTCCGCGCGTCCAACCCGCCGATCGCAAAAAACGGCACGCGCGCATGAGTCGCCGCGTAGCGCACCAGCTCCACGCCCACCGCCGGGCGTCCCGGCTTGGTCGGGGTGGCGTGAACAGGACCCACGCCGATGTAGTCCACCAGGGCCGGGTCCACCGCCTCGATCTCCGCCGGCGCATGGGTCGAAAGCCCGACCAGCATCTCCGGACCGACCAACGCGCGGACCCGCGGCACAGCCATGTCCTCCTGACCCACATGCACACCGTCGGCGCCCACCTCCAGCGCGATCTCCGGGTAGTCGTTGACCACGAACAGCGCCCCATGCTCCGCGCACAGCGCCGCTGCGTCTGCCGCTGCCTCCAGCAGCGCCGCTTCTCCCGCACCGGCACCGCGCTGCCCGCCCTCGGGGGACCTCTCACCCTCCTTTACGCGCAGCTGCACGATCCCTACGCCCCCGGCGATCGCGCCGGGCAGCACCTCCGCCAGCTCACGCCCGCCGGGCAGCGCATCGCACACCAGATACAACCGCGCCCCGGCCAAACGGGCGAGACGATCGCTGCGCGGGTCCTCGACGGGCATCACTGCCGATGAGTCTGACACCGGACTAGCATCAGCCGTATGTCCGAGCACACCCAGTCACCCGACGTCGCCATCGTCGGCGGCGGGATCGTCGGACTCGCCTGCGCCTGGCGCGCGCGCCGGCACGGACTGTCCGTGACCCTGTTCGAGCGCGACACCCTCGGCGCGGCCACCTCGCACGTCGCCGCCGGAATGCTCGCGCCGGTCTCCGAGGTCGAGTACGGCACGGCCGGCCAACGACTCCTGGATCTCGGCTTGCGCTCGGCCGAGCTGTGGCTGGGGTTCGCCCGCGAACTCGAAGAGACAGCCGACCAGAGCGTGGGGCTGCTCCAGACCGGCACGCTTTTGCTCGCACGCGACCAAGACGAGGCCCGCGAGCTCGAACGACGGCTCGCCTTTCGCCGCTCGCTCGGCCTGCGCGCGCAGCGGCTGCGTCCCAGCGAGGCCCGCGAGCGCGAGCCCGGGCTCGCGCCCACCCTGCGACTGGCCATCGAAGCGCCCGACGATCACTCGGTGCAACCGCGGCTCGTCCTCGCCGCGCTGCGGCGCGCTTGTGAACACGCCGGAGTCCTCCTGCGCGAGCACACCGCCGTCGCCTCGGTCGAGCTGGACGAGCACCGCGAGCGCGCCACCGGCCTGCTGCTGCAAGGAGGCGAGCGCGTCAAAGCCGCTCACGTCGTCCTCGCCGCCGGCCCCTGGAGCGGCCAGATCGAAGGGCTGCCCCGCGACGCGCAGATCCCCGTGCGTCCCGTCAAGGGTCAGATCCTACGCCTGCGCGATCCCGCCGGCCCCGGCCTCCTGAGTCGCGTCGTGCGCTTCGAGGGCGGCTATCTCGTGCCCCGCGCCGACGGCTCCTACGTGCTGGGCGCGACCGTCGAGGAGCAGGGCTTTGACCTGCACCCCACCGCCGGCGGCGTCTACCAGCTGCTGCGCGACGCCTCCGAGCTCGTGCCCGGAATCGACGAGCTGCGCATCGAGGAGCTCTCCGTCGGGCTGCGCCCCGGCACCCCCGACAACGCCCCCGTGATCGGCTCCGGCGCGCTCGACGGGCTCGTGTGGGCGACCGGCCATCACCGCAACGGCATCCTGCTCGCGCCCCTCACCGCCGAGCTCATCCTCGCGGCCATCCGGGACGAGCCGCCGGGACCGCTCGCCGACAGCTGCCGCCCCGATCGCTTCCATGCGGTGCCCGCATGATCCTCAACGGCCGGCCCTCCGACATCCCTGCCGGGGAGACCGTCGCCTCCGTGCTGGCGCGGCTCGGTCTGCGCACGGACGCAAAAGGAGTCGCCGTCGCAGTCGACGGCGAGGTGCTGCCGCGCGCCCGCTGGGAGAACTTCGCACTGTCCGCGGACGCGCGCGTCGAGGTGCTGACAGCGATGCAAGGAGGATGACGGCTCCCGTGCCCAACCACAGCGAACCCAACCAGGCCATGATCGCTTCCGGCGAGCCCAATGGTCGCGCGCCGAAGGACTCCGCCTCGGTGTCGTCGGAGACCCTGACGATCGCCGATCGCACGCTGCGCTCACGCCTTTTGCTCGGCACCGGCGGGTTCCCCTCGCTGGAGCTCATGGCCGAAGCGATCGCCGCCGGCGGCAGCGAACTGGTGACCGTCGCGCTGCGCCGCGTAGACCCCGCGGCCACCGGGTCGCTGATCGACGTGCTCTCAGACGCCGGCGTCCAGCTGCTCCCCAACACCGCCGGCTGCCGCACCGCCCGCGACGCCGTGCTCACCGCCAAGCTCGCCCGCGAAGCCTTCGCCACCGACTGGATCAAGCTGGAGGTGATCGGCGACGAGGACACGCTGCTGCCCGACGCCCCCGAGCTGCTGCGCGCCGCCGAGGAGCTCGTCGACGAGGGCTTCGTCGTGCTCCCCTACACCACCGACGACCCCGTGCTCGCCCGCCGCCTCGTCGACGTCGGCTGCTCCGCGGTGATGCCGCTCGGCTCGCCCATCGGCAGCGGCATGGGCATCCGCAACCCCTACAACCTCACCCTCATCCGTGAAACCGTCTCCGTGCCCGTCGTCCTCGACGCCGGCATCGGCACCGCCTCCGACGCCGCGCTCGCGATGGAGCTCGGCTGCGACGCCGTCATGGCCGCCTCGGCCATCTCCCGCGCCCAGGACCCCGTGCGCATGGCCCACGCGATGCGCAAGGCCGTGCAGGCCGGACGGCTCGCGCACACCGCCGGACGCATCCCCCGCCGCCACTACGCGCGGGCCTCGACACCCGACGAGGGCCTAGCCGACTTCTAGGACCTTGCCGTTCGTGGTCCGCGCATGCGCGGACCCGCGGTCAGGCGCATGCGCCTGACCGGCCTGCGGTGCATGCACCGCAGGCTCCCCTCACTTCACTACTTCGATCGTCCCATTCATCGACGCCGGGTGAATCGTGCACTCGTAATGGATCACCCCGGGCTTATTCACCGTCACTTCATACGTCCCGCCTTCGCCAAAGTCCTTCGAAGCGAACTTCGCAACGCCGCCCTCGCTCGTGACGTTGTGTTCGACAGAATCGTAATTAGTCCACTTAATCGTGCTCCCGACCTTCACCCGCAGCGTGTCCGGGTCGATCGCGATGTTGCGGTAAGCGATCGGCACGGCCCCGCTCTGGACCGGCGAGGACGACGAGGGTGAGGCGTACTTCGGCGTCGTGTTCGCTTTCAGCCCGCCCGACGTAGCCGTGCTCGAAGTCGCCGGAGTGCTCGACGTCGTCGCGGTGGACGCGCTCGAACTCGAACTCGAACTCGATTCGCTCGAACCGCAACCCGCCGCAAACAGCAGCGCGGCGCAAGCGATCATGGTGGTGGGCAGGCCTCTTCTCATGGCGCCATCCTAGACTGCCGTGTCCATGCCCCGCCACTTCCTCACCGGAACCGAGCTGAGCGCCGCCGAGCTGGGAGCCCTGCTCGACCGCGCGCTCGAGCTGAAGGCCGCGCCGCTCTCCTCGCAGGCGCTGGCCGGTCGCAGCGTCGCGCTGATCTTCCAGAAGCCCTCCACGCGCACCCGCCTGTCCTTCGAGGTGGGGATCCACGAGCTGGGCGGTCAACCCGTCGTGCTGCGAGCCGACGAGCTGCAACTCTCACGCGGCGAGGCCCTGCGCGACACCGCTTATGTCCTCTCCCGCCACGTACGCGCCGTCGGCGTGCGCACCGGTCCCGACGCGGTGCTCGAAGAGCTCGCGCGCTACAGCGACGTACCGATCTTCAACATGCTCACCGCCCTGCACCACCCCTGCCAGGCGCTCGCCGACCTGCTCACGCTGCGCGAGGCCCACGGCTCGCTCCAGGGCCTGCGCTTGGCCTACGTCGGCGACGGCAACAACGTCGCCCGCTCGCTCGCCCTGCTCGGCACGCTCGCCGGCATGGACGTCGCGATCGCCTCACCCCCCGGCTGCACCCTGGACGAAACCGCGCCGCTGCCGGCGCCCGAGGGCGCCACCGGGACGCTGACCCTGTACACCGACCCTCGCGAGGCGGTACAGGGAGCCCACGCCGTCTACGCCGACGTATGGGTATCGATGGGCGACGAGGACACCGCCGCCGAGCGCCGTGCCGCGCTCGCCCCCTACAAGCTCGACGACGCCCTCCTCGACGCCGCTGCCCCCGGCGCCTTCGCGATGCACGACCTCCCCGCCCACCCCGGCGAGGAGATCACCGCCGAGGTCCTCTACGGCGAGCGCCAGCGCATCTGGGACCAGGCCGAGAATCGCCGTCATGCGCAGAAGGCGCTCCTGGAGTTGCTGCTGGCATGACTCGCCCCGAGCGCGGCGATGAGCTGGAGCTGGACGTCGACTCGCTCGCCTTCGGCGGCGAGGGCGTCGCGCGGCTCGGCGAGGAGGGCTATGTCGTGTTCGTCGCCGGCGCCGTCCCCGGCGACCGCGTGCGCGCGCTCGTCTACAAGCGCAAGCGCTCATACGCCCACGCCCGCACCGTCGAGATCCTGCACCCCAGCCCCGAGCGCATCTCGCCAAAGGCCGACCATCCCGGCGTGCCCTGGCAGGTGCTCCCCTACGAGCGCCAACTGGAGATCAAGCGCGAACAGGTCGACGATGCGCTGCGGCGGATCGGCCACCTGGACGGGTTTCAGCTGGAGCCGATCGTGCCGGCACTCCAGCAATGGCGCTATCGCAACAAGCTCGAGTACTCCTTCGGCGAAACCGAGGACGGCAGCCTAGTGTGCGGCTTCCACGCGTCCGCCGGGGCCAACCGGGTGACCGCCATGGGCGACTGCCTGCTCGCCTCTGAGGTAGGCAACCGTGCGCGCGAACTCGTTCTCGACTGGTGTGCAGCCGAGGGCCTGTCCGCCTGGGATCGCGGTCCCAGGCGCGGACGCCTGCCGCCCGCCGTCGAGGGCGAGCGCGCCAAGGCGCCGGCCCCCGCGCCGGACGGGCGCGTACGACTGCGCAACCTGGTCGTGCGCGAAGGGCGCAACACCGACAAATTGCAAATCCGCCTCGTCACGACCGAGGGGACATTCGAGCCGGACGGGCTCGCCGCGATGCTCGAGCGCGAGCTGGGCGAGCGCCTCAGCGGCCTACTCTGGACGCGGTCGCGCAGCCCCGCGGAGACCACCGCCGGCGGTGAGACAGAGCTCGTCTGGGGCGATGAGCAGTTGCCCGAGCGCCTCGGCGAACTCGACCTGCGCATCTCCCCCGAAGCCTTCTTTCAGACCAACACCGAGATGGCCGAGCTGCTCTACGGGATCGTCGCCGAATACGCCGGGCTGCAGGGCTGGGAGCGCGTCTATGACCTCTACTGCGGCATCGGCACGATCGCCCTCACGCTCGCCCCGCGCGCCGGGGAGCTGTGGGGGATCGAGCTGATCGAAGCAGCCGTCGCCGACGCGATCGCCTGCGCCCGGCGCAACGAGATCACAAACGCCAAGTTCTTCGCCGGCGACACACGTCTGGCGCTGCCGGAGCTGGTGCAGCGCGCCGGACGCCCCGACGTGCTCGTCGTCGATCCGCCCCGCGCCGGGCTCTCCAAGAAAGTCGTCCGGCGCATCGTCGAGGCCTCCCCCAAGCGCATCGTCTACGTCTCCTGCAACCCCACTACCCTCGCCCCCAACGCCGCCGAGCTCGTCGAGGCCGGGTGGACGCTCGTCAAGGTGCGGCCAGTGGACATGTTCCCGCAGACGCACCACGTTGAGTGTGTTGCGTTGTTCGAGCGCACCCCTGGAGCGCCGGCGGACGGTGCACCGGTCGAGACCGAGTCCGAGATCCTCCCAGCGAGTCCCGAGTAGGCTCTTCGCCCATGCGCGCCGTCACCATCCGCGAGCAGGAGATCGTGATCGAGGAGCACCCCGATCCCGTGCCGGGGAGCGGCGAGGTGCTGGTGCGTGTCCATGCGGCGGGATTGAACGGCGCCGACATGATGCAGCGGCGCGGCCTGTATCCGGCGCCGCCCGGCTCGCCCCAGGACATCCCCGGTCTGGAGTTCGCCGGCGAGGTCGCGGCGCTCGGTCCGGGGGCGACGCGCTTCGCCGAGGGCGAGCGCGTGATGGCGGTCGTCGGCGGCGGTGCGCAAGCGGAGTTGGCCGTCGTGCACGAGCGTCAGCTGATGCCCGTGCCCGTCGGGCTCGACTGGCCCGCGGCGGGCGGGCTGCCCGAGGCCCTCACGACCGCCCATGACGCCATCTTCGTCCAGGCCGGCCTGCGCCCCGGCGAGCGCTTGCTCGTGCATGGCGGCGCCGGGGGTGTGGGCGCCGCGGCGATCCAGCTCGGCCGCGCTGCCGGTGCGCGTGTTAGCGCGACAGTACGTCGTGAGGAGCTGCGCGAGCAGGTCGCGGCGCTCGGCGCCGAGGCGATCGCTCCCGAGGACTTCGCCCAACACGGACCGTTCGACGTGATCCTGGAGCTCGTCGGCGCTCCCAACATGCCCGAGAACCTGGGCGCGCTCGCGACCGGCGGGCGGATCGCCGTGATCGGCGTCTCCGCCGGTGTCAAGAGCGAGCTGAACCTGCTCGCGCTGATGGGCAAGCGCGCCCGCATCCATGGCTCGACCCTGCGCGCTCGTCCGCTGGAGGAGAAAGCGCTCTCGGCGCGGCTGCTCGAGCACGAGGTGCTGCCACTGTTCGACACGGGCGCGCTGCGCGTGCCCATCGCCGCGACGTTCGCGCTGGAGCAGGCCCCCGCCGCCTACGAGCGCTTCGCGGCAGGCGGCAAGCTCGGCAAGATCGTGCTCACCGTCTGAGCGCGTCGCCGCGACTCAATACGGCGGCTGCGCCGCGTACCAGTCGCCCAGCACGCGAAACGCATCCCAGAACGCGCGCTTGGAGTCGGTCTCGTCGAGCGAGTCGTCGATGTTCGGTACGTACAACGCGTCGATCGTCGGCGTCAGCTGCTGGATCTCACCCAGGCGCGGCGCAAGCTCGCGCGCGAGCGGGATCTCCATCTCGCCGAGCGCGACCAGGGCGTCTGAACCCATCACGACCACGATCCGTGGCGCTACGATCGCGATCTCCTCGACCACGCGCGCGACACAGGCGAAGTCCGCGAGCGAGGCGTCGCTGAGCGGGCACTTCACGCACAGCGTCCCGTACACCGCCAGCGGGTCGATCGACAGGCGCTTGAGCGACTTCATCAGCGCGCCCCCGGCGCGCCCGTAGAAGGCGACGCCCTCCTCGATCTCCGAGGGTTGGGGGGCGTACTTGAGCAGCATCACGTCGGCCTGCGGATGCCCCGAGCCGAGCACCGGCATCAGGTTGCCGCGCGGGCAGTGCGGGCAGGACTGCAGCTCGCGCGTGAGCGTGTTCAGCTCGCGGATGGCGCGCTCAAGGTACTTCTCGCGGATCTCATCATCGGTCACAGGCATCGACCCCGAGGGTTTTGACGAACCCACGACCTCTCCCTCCTGCTGCATCGCGACTTGCGCGGACGGCCGATGGCCTTCGCGGATGCTTTGTCCTCGGTCGCTCGCGTGCGTAGCACGCCACGCTCCCTGCGTCCGCGCCCCGCTCGACCCTCGACCGTCCGAGGCATATCTGTTCATCACGCCCGCCGTGAGCCGCCCAGCGCGCGCTTGACCCGGCGCGCGCGGCTGGCGCGCCGCGCTGACGGCGGGGTGGCGCGGGTCTGCAGGAACTTGAGCGCCTGCACGTACAGCAGGCTCGTGGGGCGCGTGTGGATCTCGGCGTCGCGCAGCGATTGCAGGAACTCGGCCGGGCCGTCGAAGTCGCGCATGCGGTTGCGCACCGAGCCCAGGCCCTGCGCGACGTGCGAGTCCGAGCCCGCCGCGGCGACGATCCGGTACTTGGCCGCGAAGCGCGCGGCCTCGTCGTTGAACGCGCCGATCGCCACGCGCGGGTTGAACACCTCGATCGCGTCGACCTCGCCCACGATCGACAGCAGATGCTCGTAGTCGGGGACCGAATGCAACCGGTCGAACGGATGCGGCACATACACCACCCCGCCCTGGCGGCGGATCTCCGCGACGGTTTGCGCCAAGGTCATGCCGCGCGGGATCAGCTCCTCGATGAACAGCCCGATCACCTCCCCCTGATCGGCCGTCTTGACCTCCTCGCCGACGATCACCTTCACGCCCACGTTCGCCTCGCGCGCATGTTCGCGCGCGGCGATCGCGCCGGAGATCTCGTTGTGGTCGGTCACCGCGATCGCGCCCAGACCGCGTTCGCGCGCGCTCGCCAGCAGCACCTCGACAGGGGTGGCGCAGTCATACGAGTGGTCGGTGTGCATGTGCAGATCCACGTCTATCTGCGGTCGTCCGGCCAGGCGTTTGCGCAGCACGTGGTCGCCGTCGGGGTCGTGCCGGCGGGCTGCCAGCTCGCTGTAGATCGACTCCAGCTCTCTGGCCGCGCCGGGGGCGTCGGATGGCACGAGTCGGTACTCGCCCGGGAACTGCCGCGCCATCAGTTCCGCGGTCGCGGGCGTGCTCGCGACGCGCGCGTCGAGGCGCCCGAAGAAGCTCTCCACGAAGCGCCGCGCGACGAGCGTCGAGAGCAGGCGCTCGGAGCTTGAGTGAAACGAGCCAACGTTCAGGGCGCGCGAGTGGCGCAGCGCCGCGTTGGAGGTGCTGGGCGCGAACGGCTCGTGCACGTGCACGAAGTCCAGCGGCACGACGCTCAGCAGTTCCTCGATCGTCCGCGCCACGTCGATTCCCAGGGCCGGCGTGCGCCGCCTGGAGGTGCCGGGCGGGCCCGTCCCGAGCGGCAGGTCGAGCACCTCGCCGACCGCGATCACCTTGGGCGTCCCGCCGTCTGTTCCTGCGAGCAGTGTTTTGGGTCCGCCCGCTCCTGCGCGCGCGGCGCGCAGCTCTCGGCGCGAGGCCCGCACGCGCTCCTGCGAGCGCGACGGGGCCAGGATCAGCACGCGGTGCCCCAGCCGCGAAAGCTCCTCGCAGACCGTGCGCACGTGGGCGTTGACCTCGTTCTCCCGCGCCTCCCACGGGTAGGGCGTCACGTGGGCGATCGAGAACCGTTCGCGGGACATCGCTCCCATTATCCAGCCGCCCGCCCGGTTTCGCGGAGCGCCATCGGTGTCGCTAACGCCCCACGGGACCTATTTGCCGGCGCTCGCCTTCGCGGCGGGCTTGGCTTTGGCGCGAGCCGCGCGCGGCTTGGCTGTCACCGCGACCTTCGAGCGCCTACCCGTTCCCGGCGCCCCTGCGTGCTTGGCGATGAACTTCTCGGTCGCCTCGCGCGCCTGATCGTCGGGGCGCTGGTTGTGCGGGGACTTCATCAGGTAGGAGGAGGGCCCGTCGAGCTGGCCGCCGACGCCGTGGTTGAGTGCGAGCTTGCAGCAGCGCACGGCGTCGATCACGATCCCGGCCGAGTTGGGGGAGTCCCATACCTCGAGCTTCATCTCGACGTTCAGCGGCACGTCGCCGAAGGCCTGGCCCTCGACGCGGATGTGCGCCCACTTGCGGTCGGTCAGCCACGGGACGTAGTCCGAGGGGCCGATGTAGACGTCCTCGGCCGGCAGCTTGTGGTCCATGATCGAGGTCACCGCGTTGGTCTTTGAGATCTTCTTGGACTCCAGCCGCTCGCGCTCGAGCATGTTGTAGAAGTCCATGTTCCCGCCCACGTTCAGCTGCGAGGTGCGCAGCATCTTCACGCCGCGATCGGCGAACAGGCGCGCGAGCGTGCGGTGCACGATCGTGGCGCCGACCTGGGACTTGATGTCGTCCCCGACGATCGGCAGCCCGGCCTTTTTGAAGCGCTTGTCCCAGTAGTCCTCACGGGCGATGAACACGGGGATGCAGTTGACGAAGCCGCAGCCTGCCTCAAGGACCTGCTCGACGTACCACTTGGTCGCCTGCTCGGAGCCCACCGGGAGATAGGAGACGACCACGTCGGTGTGCGTGTCCTTGAGGATTTTCACGATGTCCGCGGTCTCGCCCGGGGCCTTCGTGATCTTCTCTTTCAGATACTTGCCCAAACCGTCGTGGGTCATCCCGCGATACACCGGCACCCCGAGCTTCTTCGGGACCTTCGCGAACTTCATCGTGTTGTTCTGCCCCGCCCAGATCGCTTCGCCGAGGTCCTTGCCGACCTTCGTGCGGTCGATGTCAAACGCCGCCGTGAACTCGATGTCGCGCACGTGATAGCCGCCGAGGTCCACGTGCATCAGGCCGGGAACTTCCGCGGTCGAGTCGGCGTCGCGGTAGTACTGCACGCCCTGCACAAACGCCGAGGCGCAGTTGCCGACGCCGACGATCGCGACACGGACCTTGTCACGCTGATACCGGGCGGCGCCGTTGGACGAAGCGCCGTTATGGGCAGCGCCGTTGTTGCTGGTGGGAGTCAAGTGGTTTCCTTCCTGAAGATTTCGATAACTGCTCCGTCGGCCGGAAACCAGCCGCCGCGCGCCCGTTCGAAGCTACCATGACACTACCCCGCCGGGCGTGTCAGGTCACACGGACGGCGAGGCCGGCGCCGACAGCTCGCGGCGCACGTGCGCGATCCGCTGGGCGACCGTGATCAGGCTGAGCGCCGCGAGCACGTACACCGCCGGGGCCAGCAGCTGGAAGTTCCCCAGCGACGCGCCCTGGGCGAAGATCAGGCCGATCGAGAGGATCACCACGCGCACCGGGCGGGTGGCGATGCCGACCTTGCACTCCACGCCCAGCGCCTCGGCGCGAGCGCGGGTGTAGGAGACCATCAGCGAGGCGAGCACCGCCACGACGACCGCGGCCGCGGCCACACGGTCGCCCTGCAGCGCGAAGTAGCCGGCGACGGCCGTCAGCACGACGCCCTCCTCGATGCGGTCGAGCGTCGAGTCCAGGAACGCGCCAAACGGGGTGCCCTTGCCCGACATGCGCGAGTAGCGCCCGTCGAGCGTGTCCATGATCGAACCGACGACGAAGGCGACGCCGCCGAGGAAGAACAGCTGTTCCCACACCAGCACCGCCGCCACCAGGTTCAGCACGAGCCCGGTGAGCGAGATCGCGTTCGGCGTCAGCCGCGACTCGATCAGGGCGTTGCGCACGAGCTCGCGCCGCTGCCCCGAGCCGATCGGGGCGCGGCGGGGCTGCGTGCTGTAGGCGCCGCGCGCGCGGCGCGTCGTGCCGTTGCTCATCCGGCGGGCGCTCCGGCGAACCGCCACACCTGCGGGCGCGCTCGCGCCAGCCACATCGCGCCGTATGCGGACGCGCCCGCGGTGAGCGCGCCGAGGAGGGCGTCGAAGATGAAGTGGTTGGCGGTGACCACGATCACGAACGCCATCAGGAACGGGTACAGGACCCACAGCACCTTGACCGCGCGCCGACGTGCCAGCCGCGCGAGCGGCCAGCCGATCATCAGCGCGAACGCGACGTGCATCGAGGGGACGGCCGCGTAGGGGTTGAACAGCGCGTTCATCGAGGCGCTCGCGTGCGAGACGTGCACGCCGGTGAAGTCCGAGACGGAGTCGATGAAGCCCCACTCGGGCATGAACCGCGGCGGCGCCGTCGGGAACACCGTGTAGCCGACGAGCGCGATGAACATCGCGATCATGAACATGTTGCGCACGAAGTAGAAGTTGCGGTTGTGGCGCATGTACAGGTAGACGAGCGCGCCCACGGTGACCGTGGTCTGGGCGTTGACGTACAGCCAGCTGGAGACGTCCATCAGCACCCTGCTGCCCGACCCCCACGCCTGCACGGAGGGCTCGACGAACAGGTGCAATGTGCTCTCCAGCGAGATCACGTCGCGGGCGTGGGCGAAGGCCGCGCCGGCGTTGCCCTCGACGAGACCGCGCACGAGCCTGTAGGCGAGGTAGGCGAGCGCGAACAGCGCGATCTGACGGAGCACGTCCAGCCATCCCTGGGGCAACAGGCGCGCCTGCAGGACACGAACGCGGGCGAGGGCGGACCCGGACATCTGGTGTAAAAGCCTAGCGTGGGGGAGCTTGGAAGGCGTACAACCGCCAGTGGGCGGAGTGCCAGAGTTCGTGCAAATAGGGCAGTCCGCGCGCGATCAGCGCGCCCTCCGCGCGCCCGGCGTCGTCCAGGCGCACGTCGGGCAGCGCGACGTAGGCGACGTGGTTGGCTGCCAGCCAGGCCGCGTATGCGGAGGGGGTGAGGCCGGGGACGTAGAAGAGATGGGCGTAGCGCGTGTCGAGCTGGCGCTCCCAGCCGCGGGCCAGCGCGACGCCGTCGTGTCCGGCGAGCAACGCGGCCTCCGCGTGGGCTCCGGTCAGCGGCACCTCGACGATCGCGCGCCGCCCGTGCGTGAGCGTTCGCAGCTCCGCGCGCAGGGGGGCGTAGTAGGAGGCGTGCACGGAGGGATCGCCGGCGAGTTCTCGCTGGTCGTTGATCGGGGTCTCGATCTGCCAGTACAGGAGCACGGGGATGAGCAGACACAGGGCCAGGCGGTGGCTATCCAACAACGCGCCCGCGAGCAGCGGGCCGGCGAGCAGCGCTCCCAGCCGCGCGGAGTTGCCGCCGACGGGCGTGTGCAGCGCGAACGAGCCGATCAGCGCGAGCGCGTAGAGCACCGCGCCCGTGCGCACGACCAGACGGGCACGGGGGCTCAGCGAGCCTTGCGGCAGCAGCAACGCGATCGCCAGCACCCCCGCGAGCGCGGGCCAGAAGGCCGAGGGCGCAAACGGCTCCCAGCCGCCTTCGGGGAAGGCGAGCGCGAGCACCACGATCGGGGTCAGCGCGGCGCCCGCGAGGGCGAGGCCCGGCCCGGCGCTGCCCCACAGCGATCGAGGATCGTCGCGAGGGCCGTGAGCATGATCGCCGCGACTCTCCTCACCGGCATCATTGCCTCGATCTTCGCGGCGCCGTTCCGATCCGCCCGCGAACGCGTCGGCGAGTCCGGCGAGCGCGAGGAACGCTCCCGCGACGGGACTGGCGAGGCTCGTGAGCAGCGCCAGCCCGAGCGCCACGGCGAGCCGGCCGTTCAGCAGCGCCAGCACGGAGGCGAGGCCGATCGCGAAGCCGAGGTCGTAGGGGACGCGCCCCGAGAGCAGCCCGATACCGAAGCCGAGCGCGAACCAGCCGGCGGCCACGCGCGCGCCGGCGGGGGAGAAGACGCGCTGAGCGATCAGCCCGAACAGGACCGAGGCGGCGATCGCGGAGAGCGCGAGGACGGCGTAGACGCCGAGCCAAGCTCCCAGCTCGGGAGAGAGCAGCGAGTACCCCGGCAGGTAGTGGCCGTGGGCCGCATACCAGCCGCTGTCGCGCAGGGCAAAGCCGACCCGGCTGAAGAGGTCGCCGCGATAGATCGCGGCCGCGAGATCGCCGGCGGGGGGCTGAACGATCAGGTAGGCGAGCGCGAGCGGGACGGCGACGGCCAGCGCGATCGCCCAGGGCGGTATCTCCCAACGGGCGCGTGAAGCGTCGCCGGCACCGCCCGCGCCGGAGCGCGCCGAGTGAGTCTGTGCGGTTACGGCCGAGGAGGCCATCCGTTCACCCCGCCGGGGCGGGCGCGACGGCGCCGGCGAGGAAGTCGGCGACGCGCTCGATCAGGTCGGGCCGGTCAAACCACGGCCAGTGCCCGGCGTCGGGGAGTTCCAGCAGCTGCGCGTCGGGGAGCGTTTGCGCGAAGTCGCGGCCGAAGCGCGCGGGGATGTAGGGGTCGGCCTGGCCCCAGACGACGAGCGCGGGCATGCTCAGCGTGGCAAGTCGCGCGCCGGCCGCGGCGAGCACGTCGGAGGGCGAGCTGCGGTACAGGCGCAGGATCGCGCGCTGGGTGCCCTGGTCGAAGTGGTCGAAGACGGTGTCAAGCCACGCCTCGGGCATCGGTACGCGCCCGGGACGGGCCTCGCGCGTGCTCCAGCGCATGAGCGCGCGGGTGGTGGCGCCCATCGCCAGCTCGCCCAGCACGGGGGTGCGCCACAGTCGCGCGGTGCGGTGCCAGCGGAAGCCGGGCAGGAAGGGGACGGCGTCGATCACGACCAGACGCGCGACGCGCTCGGGGTGGTGCTGGGCGAACGCGAGCCCGACGACGCCCCAGTCGTGCACGACGAGGCTGACGCGATCGACTCCGACGAGGTCGAGGTAGCGCTCGACGAAGTCGGCATAGCCCTCGATCGTGTAGTCGAGGTTGCCGGCCTTGCCGGTGCGCCCAAAGCCGGGGAGGTCGGGCGCGAGACCGCCGGTGCGCTGTAGGAACGGGAGCCAGTCGTCGGAGTTGGTCGGGACCCCGTGTAGATACAACGGCGGGGGCGCACCGTCCGCGACGGGGGCTTCGCGCCAGAACACGGGCATCGTGCCGATCGTGGCTTCGCGGTCGCTGACGGGAGGCATACGGCGAACGATCATAGGGCGGGATGCCGGAACGGGTTCGGGCTTGGGGTGGTAGGCAACTTTGCGAGTTGGGAAAAGTCGTAGTGTCCCCGGCCACATACGGGCGGCCCTGACAGGCGGTCAAGGGTTAGGGTCAGGGCGATGCGGGCGGCGAAGACCAAGCGGGGCGGCGCGCGGAAGGTCTGGAAGGCGCCGACGCGCGCAAGGGTCATACGCGTGCGCGAACGGCTGCGCGAGGTGTACGGGATTCCGCTGATGAAGCCCCACGGTGATCCGATCGCGGAGTTGGTGTTGACGGTGCTTTCGCAGAGCACGAACGACCGCAACCGCGACGTGGCTTACCTGCGCTTGCGGGAGCGGTTTGGGAGCTGGGAGGCGGTGATGCGCGCGCCGGTGGGGGAGGTAGAGGAGGCGATTAGGCCGGGGGGCATTTCGAAGGTGAAGTCAGCCCGGATCAAGGCGATCCTGCAGGCGATCGCGGCCCGACCTCCGGCGCCCGTCACGGGGATGCACGAGCTGTCGTTGGACTGGCTGAAGGAGGCCCCGATCGAGGAGGGGCGCGACTACCTCACCGCGCTGCCGGGCGTGGGCCGCAAGACGGCGGCGTGCGTGCTCCTGTTCGCCTACGGCATGCGAGACGTGCCGGTGGACACGCACGTCTCGCGCGTGGGGATGCGCCTGGAACTGCTGGAGCCGGGGGCGCCGTTCGAGCGCTTGCACGACCAGATGCTCGCTCTGACCCCGCCGGGAGAGGAGCTGGAGTTGCACGTGAACCTCTTGCGCCACGGGCGTCGCACGTGCTCCGCGCGCAGTCCCGCATGTGAGGAATGCGCGCTCGCGCGGATGTGCCCCAGCCGTGAGATGTTCGTCTAGCACCGTCGAGGTGTTGGGCTGACAGTGCGATTTGGCCCCGAAAACAGGGGACTTGCGGTAGGGGGGTTGACGAATGGTGCTAGGTGTGCTTATGATTGGTAGGTCAAGTGCTCTCGTTTGAGGGAGCACGGAAATAGATAGATCGGGTTTGGGTCGGTCTCGGGACCGGTTTCAAGCGCTTATCAGGGGATGTAGGGGAGAGGGAGCCGGATCGCCACATGAGGGGTTGTTTTCGCGTGTTTTCTTTGGGGACAGATGTGACGGGAGTCGGCGTGCGCCAAAGCACGTCCGTAGGTAGATGCCTCAGCATCGCTGATGCATCTCTCTCTCTCTCTCTCTCTCTTTGTCCCAGTAGCACCCCTCGTCTAACGGCCGATTCGGGCCGCTTCGTAGCCCCTCTCGCGGGGTATGGCACTCCACGCCCGCACGCGCTCTGTTCGAAGCTACCCTGCCACGCGCGCAATGATGTTCGCCGCCCGCACGAGGTAACGCGAGACCGGAACAGTGCTTACACGCACGCGAACGTCAGGCAAGCCCACCGCCAGTCGTATTGCCGCGCGCCTGGAGGCGTAGCAGTACCCCACCGCACGCATCTTTCTAACCGCGAGCGGACCTGCCGCGCGCCTGGAGGCGTAGCTGGACAACTAAGCGCTTGCTTTTCCCGCCGCGAGTCGTATTGCCGCGCGCCTGGAGGCGTAGCTGAGTCAGACTGCGCTTACGTCTCACCCATTCAGTCGCTTATCGGCGATTTCGTAGACCGTCGGGGCGTGCGATCCCTTGGGGTGGTGGCGCACGCCGAAGGCGAGAAACTCCAGTCGCAGCCGCCCTTCGACGTCGACCACCTTGAAGACCATGCCGAACCCTCCGGCCGGCCGAGGCAGGTAGATCTTGACGCATTCGGCAAGGCGTGTCCCGTCCCTACCTTCGGCTTGGCAGCCCTTCAACCAGGATTTGGGGACACCCGTGCTCTTGATCCGATCGACGAGCGGAGTCACGGTAGAGCGTCCCGCCGCCGTTGTGCGTGCGAAGTCTCGCTCGAACAGGACGTCGTCCACCCCGACCGCAAAGCGGGCTTCAGGCCGGTCGTATGCAGGCATCGGTCAGCCCTCTTCGTCGGTAGGCAGGTCCCCGAAGTGTCTCTCGAACTCCTCTGGAGTCAACGCACGACCGCCGGAGCGCTTGAGGATGTCCGCCCAGGTGACTTTGAGATAACGGTCGTCGGGGTCCGGTGCGAGCACGAGGCGCCCGTCGGGGCGTTCCTCCTCGATCACATACTCGCCGGAGCGGTCGCCGCTGAGCGTCACATGGGTCGGTGCTGCCACGGGGTTCATGATGTCAGATCCTTTCTTGTTCGTGCGGCGGCCGGAGTTTCGGGCGCCGCTACTTCTTCTCCCGACCGGATCCCCGGTTCGGGACAGGCATCAACCATTCGTCGCCCTCGCCATCCTCATCTGGCGGTGGCGGTCGAGGAGGCCCCAGGGCGTGCTCCCACACGCCCGGGTCGCTGTTCAGGGCGCCGCGATCTTAACCCGAGGCCGCGGCGTCCACGTCTTCGCAGTAACTCAATCGCGTGCGTAGCGCTGAATGCCGGCACGCTCTATTCGCAAGAGGAGAGATGACGATGTTCCATGCGATACGCACACGTATCAATGCCACGACCGTCTTGGCGGCGTTGGCGCTGGTGTTTGCCATGACCGGCGGCGCTTATGCCGCGAAGAAGTATTTGATCACTTCGACGAAGCAGATCAGCCCGAAGGTCCTGAAATCGCTGACCGCCAAGGCCGGCGCCACCGGTCCTGCCGGCGCTGCGGGTCCTGCCGGTCCCGCGGGCGCGGCGGGTACCGCCGGTGCCAAGGGTGATCCCGGTCCCAAAGGCGAAGCGGGGAAAAATGGCGAACCCGGCGCCAAAGGCGAAGCTGGCGCGAGCGTGACGAACAAAGAAGTCAAAGTCGGCGAAGCCGCATGCAACAAAGAAGGCGGCGCTGAATTCAAAGTCGGCGCCGGTGCCGCGACGACCGCGTGCAACGGGAAAACCGGCTTCACATCGACCTTGCCCAAAGGTAGCACCGAGACCGGTACCTGGAGTATTGATGCGAGCAGTAGCGCCAAAGAGGAAGTCGACGGTATGGCCTCGATCTCCTTCCCGATCCCGCTAAAAACAGGCGGCGCCTCAGCGGTCTTCACTGAACTTGAAACGAAAGAAGAAACATTCGGGGCGAGTGGCTGCAGCGGGACCGTCGAAGCACCGACCGCGCCCGTCGGCAAACTGTGTATCTACACGGCGTACGAACAGGCCGTACTCTCCGAAGGCTTCAGGCTCGGGGCCACCACTGCCCCGTCACTGCCCTTCGCCGGGTTTGAAGACACCTATGGCCCGAGCGGGGCTGTCTTGGTCGGCTCCGTCTTGATCGGAACTCCAGAAAACCCGGCCAAGGAAAACACGTACGGCACGTGGGCAGTAACGGCCCCATAATCCGCACTAACCCTCGGCTCAGGCCACGATGTCGGTCGGGGACACCCGAGAACTCTCATAAATGGTTAATCGCACAGCGGGGGGAGCGCTAATGACATACCCTGAGCACACATTCAAACCTGTAGGAGGCGTCCGCGAGCGCGTCGCTCGAGTCGGCGCCGTAATCGCCGTGGCCCTCGCACTCATCGCTCTGTCGGCAACCCCGGCATTAGCTGATCTGGAACAGGTTGCCAACTTCTCCGAAACAGGCGAAGGCTCCAATCAGCTCGAGGGTTATTACGGCGGTCTCGCTGTCAACGTGAATGGAAGCGGTGCCGTTCCTCCGGGCACTGTGTACGCAGCAGACGGTGGCCTGGCGAATCACGTCGTGCGGTATGGCCCCGAAGGGGAATTCTTGGAGGCCTGGGGTTGGAAGGTTTCCGTCCACGGCACTGAACAGTTCGAACGATGTGGGCCGGATGGGGAACCGGCTCACCCGCACTGCACGGCCGGGCTAGAAGGAGACCGCGGGTCGGAAGGTGAAGGGGCTGGCCAGTTCCGCAGACCGATTGCGGTCGCCGTCAATCAGACGACGGGCTACGTTTACGTACTCAATGCCGTCGATGCCATCGGGCAGAGCCGCAAACACAATCTCGTCGAGGTCTTCAGCCCGGACGGTTCTCAGTTGATTGCAGCGTTCGGCGATGCGGGCGCCGCAGGAGAAGGCATCGAACAAGGCCCGGACAAGTTCCATGAAGGTATCGCGAATGGGCTCGCCGTGGATAGCGCCGGCACAGTGTATGTCAGTGACTTCGCCGGCCAGGAAGAACGCATTATGACGTTCAAGCCGCAGTCACCGGGCAACTACGAACACTATGTGTACGCCGGTCGCGCGAACGATATTGCAACCGGCGCCGCTCACCTCGCTGTCGACGACATGGGCAATCTCTACACCGCAATCGGGGACGAAGTGCTGGTCTTTGCTCCAGCCGACCGAGTCGTCCCGTTGTGCCGGTTTGAAGTCACGGACCGCGGACTTAATGAGTTCGCAGTAGACCCGGCGAGTGGAGCAATCTATTTCTGGGACGAAAAGACCCCAAAGGTGATCCGGCACTTGGCGGCGTGCAACGGGCTGGCCGGATTTGAAGAACAGAGCCCGTTCACGATGTCGCCAAGGCCGAAGAGCTTCGTCCAAGCACTCGCATTCAATCCGTCGTTCGAGTGGCCTGGCTCGCGTCCGGCGGGGGTGCTCTACGGCGTCGACGCGTACCAAGGTTTGGGCTACATCTTCGCTCGCGCCGCAGTGCGGTCCCCCGCGATCGGATCGGAGTCTGTGTCGGCTGTCACCTCGACGACCGCAACGCTTGGTGGGACAATCGATACGCGGGGGTCGGACACCCACTACGTCTTTCAGTACATTGCTCGGGCGGCCTACGAAGCCAATGGCGCCGCGGAACGTTTCGCTGGTGCAGCCGAGGCCCCGTTCGGGGGTGCGGACTTGCCGCCTGCGCAGCAGGGTTCGAGTGTCGCCGTCGAACTGACGGGCCTTTCACCCGAAACCGACTATCGCTTTCGCTTACTTGCCACGAGTTATTGCGATCCGGCCAATCCAGAAACGCTTTGTGAAGCAAAGGGTGAAGAGGCGACCTTCCGGACGTTTCCGGTCATGCGGCCCGGGCTCGCAGACGGGCGCGCGTGGGAGCGCGTGTCTCCGGCGTTGAAGAATGGCGGAGAGGTGTTCCCTTTGGACCCGAGTGATGGGAGTGGGGAAAGGTGCAAGGGTAGTATTGGGTGCCAGCCGGGATACAATGCGACGGTGTTCCCCAAGCAGAGTTCGCCCGACGGCGACGCGGTGGTGTATGAGGGTTTCCCATTCTCATCCACAGAAGGCGCCCCTCGCTATAACGAGTACCTTTCAAAACGCACCGCGAACGGCTGGAAGACGACGGTCCTAACGCCCGCGCTGTTAAGCGGCGAAGGGGCAGGGCGGTACACGGCCTTTTCGCCCGCGCTTACGCAGGATGTGCTTTTCCAGGAAACGCCCGCATTGAGCCCTGACGCGCCGAGCGACTACCCGAACCTCTACACTCAGTCCGTAGCCGACCCTTCCGCGCTTTCTCCGTTGATCACTGAGCCGCCGCCGAACAGGGCGCCCGGTGCGACGGGTGCGAATCGGCTTCAGATCCGGTACGCGGGAGCATCGGAAGATTACTCTCACCAGTTTTTCGCCGCCAACGACGCCCTGACAGGCGAAACAGCTTACGCCCCCGCGCCGGCAGATGAAGGCCCCGCGAAGAACAATCTCTACGAGGCGGTTGGTGGCCAGCTGCGCTTAGTGAACGTGTTGCCCGGAAACACCGAAACGGCGCCTGGGGCTCAGTTCGGCGGACAATATCCGACCGACACGCCCGAGGCGATCGCCGCCGACGGGTCGCGGGTGTTCTGGAGTTACGAAAACCGCCTGTATGCGCGTGAGGGCGGGCAGACCACTATTGAAATCCCTGATCCTGGACGTTTTCTTGCGGCATCTCGTGACGGCAACCGCGTGTTGCTGTCCGACGGACATATCTACGACCTGGAAGCCAGAGCGACCGTCGATCTCACCGATGGCCAGAACGGATTCCAAGGGATGGCCGGTAGCAGCGAAGACCTCTCCTACCTCTACTTTGTGGACACCGCTGTGCTCAGCGGGAGCGGGGAAAACCAGTACGGAGCAAGCGCCCAGGCGGGTCAAGACAACCTCTATGCCTGGCACGAAGGCAAGACGGAGTTCATTGCGGCACTCGCACCGGACGATAACGTCGGGAATTCTGGGGACTGGTTTGCGTCCAGTCTGCGGCGTACTGCCGAGGCGAGTCCTGCTGGGCGCTGGTTCGCATTCTTGTCCGTTGCTCCGTTGACCGGTTATGACAATCGCTGTGGCGTCAATGACCACCGCTGCCCGGAGGCGTTTCTTTACGACTCGACGAGTCGGACGCTTGTGTGTGCGTCGTGCAATCGGTCCGGCGCCCGCCCGCTTGGCCCCGCGATACTCCCGCTTGCCGCCACGGTGACGGGAGATCCCACGCCCCAGCCGCGCTACGTGACTGATACCGGTCGGTTGTATTTCGATTCGCAGGATGCGCTTAGCCTTTCAGACACCAACATGGGCGCGGAAGACGTTTACGAGTACGAGCCCGGCGGGTTGGGAGATTGTGAAGGGGGCGCGGGGTGTGTGTCCCTAATGTCCGCTGGGCGCGAAGGCAGCGACTCGAATTTCTTGGCGATCGACGCAACGGGCAAAGACGTGTTCTTCACGACCCGGGACCAGCTAGTGCCTAAAGATACGGATGAGCTTGTGGACCTTTATGATGCGCGCGAAGGCGGCGGTATTCCGGGTGATCGCGAACCCGTTGGAGGCGGTTGCGCCGGCGAAGCATGTCAGGCTGCCCAATCGCCGCCGCCCGATTCGACGCCCGGCTCGCTGACGTTCCAGGGTGCGGAAAACTCTCTGGCTAAGACGTCAGGCGAAGGAAGGCAGAAGGCGCCGGCGCTGACGCGCGCGCAGAAGCTGGCGCGGGCGCTGCGCCTGTGCGCGAGGAAGGCCAAGCGCAAGCGCGCTGCTTGCCGGGCGCAGGTTCGCAGGCACTACACGATGAAAGCGAGGAAAGCAAATATCAACGATGGGGGGAAGACCCGATGATCACCCGCAGCTTGATCGTCCCATTGGTGTGCGCAACTCTCGGGCTGGTGTCGCCGAGCGTGGCACATGGGGAGTTCGGGTTCGTGCCGGGAAGCGTCCGTGCCGTTGCGCTTAACAAGGACGGTTCTGTCGATGGCCGAGCCGGGTCGCACCCGTATAGCTATCAGGTTCAGTTTGCTTTGCAGATGGAAGGGGCGCACACGGCGGGGGGTGAAGCTCGCGACGTTATCGTCGACTTGCCGCCGGGCATGGTAGGCAACGCGCTCGCTACACCACGCTGCCCCCGGGAAGATTTCGAGGGCTTTAAACCGCGATGTCCTGCGAACACGCAGGTCGGGGTATTGCGTGCTGCCATCCCAGTGTTAGGCGAAGTCGGCGGTGCTGTGTACAACATGACACCCCCGCCAGGGGTGGCGGGTCGGCTAGGCTTCAGCCTTGACGACAACAATGTGCTGCAGGATGCTGCGGTACGCAGCCTCGAAGGCTATGGACTTCAAGTTGGGACGTTCGACATCCCGCTGGAGGTGTTCTCGGCTACTGAGACGATCTGGGGAGTGCCTGCCGACTCGGGTCATGACTCGCAACGCGGCCCGGAAGCCGCCGAAGAAATCGGTCCGGGCGGCCCGTCCGATGCCCCGTTGTTGCCGTTCTTAACACTGCCCACGTCGTGCGAAGCGCCGTCAACCGTGACGGTCAAAGCGGACTCCAAGCTCGCTCCTGGTGTGTTTGCCGAAGAAACCGGAGTCTCGCGTGATGCCGGAGGAAGCCCAGCGGCACTGGCGGGTTGCGAGAGTGTGCCATTTGCACCGAGCGTGTCCGCTAAGGCCACGACTCAGCTGGCCGACAACCCGACGGGCCTGAACTTCGATCTGACGCTCCCTGACCAAGGTCTGCTAGCTCCGGGGGCGATCGCCGAAACTGAGCCCGAGAGGACCGAAGTGTTATTGCCGCAAGGAGTGGCGGTCAATCCATCGGCCGCGAACGGGCTGGGTGCGTGCAGCCCAGCCCAATACCAGGCCGCGACCGCCACAGCAGGACCGGAACAGGGCTGCCCGGAATCCTCGAAGGTCGGCACGCTCAAAGCCAGGACGCCACTGTTGGCAGAAGCGGTCGAAGGCTCGGTGTATTTGGCGGCGCCGCACGACAATCCGTTCAACTCCCTGCTCGCCCTGTATGTCGTCGCGAAGGCCCCGGAACGGGGGGTGCTGATCAAGCAAGCCGGCGAGGTGCGAGCCGACCCGGTCACTGGGCAGCTCACGACGATATTTGATCAACTGCCGTCTCTGCCTTACTCGTCCTTCGAATTCGATCTGCGCGAAGGGTCACGTGCGCCGTTGATCACGCCGCAGACGTGCGGGGTCTACACGACCAAAGTCAGGCTCTACCCGTTCTCGAACCCAAACAGTCCCACCGAACGCTCCGCGAACTTCACGATCACCACAGGAGCAAACGGTAGTCCCTGCACTCCGAGCGAAGCGCAGCTACCGAACGGTCCGAGCTTGCAAGCGGGCACGGTCACGCCGCTCGCGGGCGTGTTCTCAGCGCTGGTGTTCAAGATCTCCCGCGAAGACGGATCACAACACTTCGGTTCGATCACCGCGAGCCTACCCGAGGGATTGCTCGGCAAACTCGCGGGTGTCCCGTATTGCTCTGAGGCGCAGATCGCTGCTGCCAGGGCGCGTAGCGGGGAAGGCCAAGGTGTCATGGAGCAGTCCTCGCCATCGTGTCCTGAAGCGTCCCAGGTCGGTGTCGTGAACATCACCGCAGGCGCCGGCGCACAACCGTATGCGGTCCAGGGCAAGGCCTACCTCGCCGGCCCCTACAAGGACGCTCCCCTAAGCCTCGCGATCGTCACACCCGCGATCGCGGGCCCGTTCGACCTCGGCACCGTCGTAGTCCGTACCGCGCTCTACATCGACCGCTCGACCGCGCAGATCCGCGCGGTCAGCGACCCGATCCCGCAGATCCTCGACGGGATACCCCTGGACGTACGCTCGATCTCCCTGAACATGAACCGCACGGGGTTCACGTTCAACCCCACCAGCTGCGAACCGATGACGGTCGGCGGAGAAGAGACCTCCACCCTCAACCAGACCGCCGGCCTGTCCAACCGCTTCCAGGTTGGCGGCTGCCAGGGACTGCCGTTCAAACCGGCGATGGCGATCAGCACGCAGGGCAAAACAAGCAAAGCCAACGGCGCCAGCCTCACCGTCAAGGTCTCCCAAAAACCCGGTGAAGCCGACATCCACAAGGTAGACCTCACGCTACCCACGGCACTACCGGCACGCCTGACGACACTCCAACAGGCGTGTACCGAAACACAGTTCGCGGCGAACCCAGCAGGGTGTCCCGCAGGCTCGTTCATCGGCACCGCCAAGGCCGTCACACCGATCCTGAGCGTCCCGTTGACCGGTCCGGCGATCCTCGTCTCCCACGGGGGCGCGGCGTTCCCCGACGTCGTCTTCCTCCTACAGGCCAACGAACGCGGAGCGAACATCCGCATCGACCTCGACGGCAGAACAGACATCAAAAAAGGCGTCACCTACTCCCGCTTCGAAACCGTCCCCGACGCTCCCATCACGAGCTTTGAAACAAACCTCCCCCAAGGACCACACTCCGTCCTGTCGGCGAACGCGAATCTCTGCACGAGCAAGCTCGCGATCCCGACCCAGCTCACCGGTCAGAACGGCGCGACGCTGAGCCAGAGCACGAAGGTCGCGGTCACGGGTTGTCCCAAGGCTAAGACCCTCACCCGCGCCCAAAAACTGGCGCTCGCCCTCAAGGCCTGTCACAAGAAGAAAGGGTCCAAGAGGACCGCCTGCGAACGCGCGGCGCGCAAGAAATACGGTCCGCTGAAGAAGGCTAAGAAGGCGAAGCGGAAGTAGGGGGGACGGCGGTGGTCGCTATTACAGCTACGCAACCGCTTCGTATGGCGACAAGCGGCTTGTGGCTTGCCGGCGTATCGCCCTTTCGAGTAGAGGTTTGCCCACGTGGACGGCCGGTCGGCGACCGGCTACGGGGATAAGCTGTGATCGCGGGCAGGCAGGGTTCGGTACGGGTGTCGCGCCACCCGAAGGCGGGTCCCCGGGAAGGCTCCGTGCAGGTCCTGGACGTGCAGCGCGCGCGGATCCTCGCCGCGATGGTCCAGGTCGTCGCGGAGGCCGGCGCCGGTTCGGTAACCGTCGCGCGCATCGTCTCCCGCGCGGGGGTTTCGCGGCGCACGTTCTATGACCTGTTCGACGGGTGCGAGGACTGCTTCCTCGCGGTCTTCGAGGACGCGATCGAGCGCGCTACACAGGTCGCGAGCGAGGCCGCTCAGAGCGCGCCGTCCGCTTGGCGCGAGCGGATCCGTGCCGGTCTCGCCGCGCTGCTTGCGCTGTTCGACGAGGAGCCTGCGCTCGGGTCATTGCTCGTCGTCGACGCGCTCGGTGCCGGACCGGAAGTGCTGGAGCGCCGCGCGCGCGTACTCGAATCTCTCGCCGCTCTGGTCGAGGAGGGACGCTCGGCCGGAGGTCGCGGGCGAACGTCCTCGGAGTCCACACCGCCGCTGGCGGCCGAGGGCGTCGTCGGCGCCGTGCTCTCCGTGATCCACGCGCGCATGCTCGACGGCCGCGCACATCCAGCCCCACGCGGTACAAACGGGTCCTCACGCACCCGCGTGCCCGCGCCATTGATCGAGTTGCTCAACCCGCTGATGGGCGTGATCGTGCTGCCCTACCTCGGTCCCGCAGCCGCCCGGCGGGAGCTCGACCGCCCCACGCCAAAGGCGCGCGGTGGCGTGCCCGGGAGCGCTAACACCAAGGTCGCGGCCCCCACCCCCGCCAACCCCCTTGCGGGCCTGAACATGCGCATCACCTATCGCACCCTCCAAGTCCTCGCGACCATCGCCAACACCCCCGGCGCCTCCAACCGCGAGATAGCGGACGGCGCCGGCGTCCACGACCAGGGCCAGATCTCAAAGCTCCTCACCCGCCTCGAACGCCTCGGCCTCGTCCACAACACCGGCGCGGGCCAAACCAAGGGCGAGCCCAACGCCTGGACCCTCACACCCCAAGGACAACAGGTCGAGCAAGCACTAACACCCGGACGCTGAACACTCCCCTCCGCTCAGCAAGATCCGTGTTGCAAGCGCACCGGGCAGAAGCTCGTTGTCTGAAAGTGGCACGCGTGCTACATTTTCCCCATGCGTGAGATTAATCAGCGGCAGCTGCGCAACGAGAGCGGCGAGATCATGCGCGAGCTCGACCGGGGCGAATCGTTCATCGTGACCCGCAACGGCAATCCCGTGGGCGAGCTACGGCCGATCAAGCGCCGCCGGTTTGTGCCTGCCGAGGTCGCCATCGCGGCGTTTTCCGGCGTCGGCCATATCGACTACAAGCAGTTCCGAGCCGACATCGACCGCTACGTCGACCAGGATCCCACGCCGCGTGCATGGGAGCGCTGGGAGAAGAGGCAGGAAAAGAAGCGCGGTGGTTGACGGTCAGAGGCGTCCGCGTGGCCTGCTTGACACGTCGGTCGTGATCGACCTCGAGTGGCTCAGTCCGGAGGTCCTGCCAGTCGATCTGGCTGTCTCGGCGATCACGATGGCAGAGTTGGCGACCGGCCCGGAGGCCGCCGCCGATCCGGATGAGCGCGCTCGCCGAATCGCGCTCATCCAGCACGCCGAAGACACATTCGACCAACTCCCGTTCGATGTCGCGGTAGCCGGCGTGTACGGGCGCGTCTATGCGGCCGTGACCGCGACGGGACGCAAGGCGCGTGGGCGACGAACTATGGATCTGCTGATCGCCGCGACTGCCTTGTCGAACGATCTCCCGCTCTACACCGGCAATCGGGACGACTTCGCCGGGCTCGAGGACCTCATCGACATCGTCGTCGTCCCGCCTCCCACCGGCTCGGACTGAGCACCGTCGGGACCAAGTAACCGCGCGTGTTTGGCCGGCGCCCCCGGTGTGCGGCGACGGGATGTTCGTCCAGCACCGCCGAGGTTCCGGGCTGACAGTGCGATTTTGCCCCGGAAACAGGGGACTTGCGGTAGGGGGGTTGACGAATGGTGCTGGGTGTGCTTATGATTGGTAGGTCATGTGCTCTCGATTTAGGGAGTACGGAAATAGATAGATCGGGTTTGGGTCGGTCTCAGGACCGGTTTCAAGCGCTTATCAGGGGATGTAGGGGAGAGGGAGCCGGATCGCCACATGAGGGGTTGTTTTCGCGTGTTTTCTTTGGGGACAGATGTGACGGGAGTCGGCGTGCGCCATAGCACGCCCGTAGGTAGATGCCTCAGCATCGCTGATGCATTCTCTCTCTCTCTCTCTCTCTCTCTTGTCCCAGTAGCACCCCTCATCTAACCGGCAAAAACGCCCGGTTTTCCACCCCGCTCCCGGGGTATGGCACTCCACGCCCGCACGCGCTCTGTTCGAAGCTACCCTGCCACGCGCGCAATGATGTTCGCCGCCCGCACGAGGTAACGCGAGACCGGAACAGTGCTTACACGCACGCGAACGTCAGGCAAGCCCACCGCCAGTCGTATTGCCGCGCGCCTGGAGGCGTAGCAGTACCCCACCGCACGCATCTTTCTAACCGCGACCGGACTTCCCGCGTGCCTGGAGGCGTAGCTGTACCCCACCGCACGCATCTTTCTAACCGCGAGTGGACCTCCCGCGCACCGGGAGGCGTAGCAGTACTCCAGCGCACATCTCTTTTCTCCCGCGAGTCGATCTGCCGCGCGCGTGGAGACATAGTCGGACCGCACGCTTCGTTTTCCCACAGCGCCCTGTCCCACCTGGGCGTGTCGCCGCACACCTGCAGTTCCCGCACAGCTTTCGAGGAGGGGATGGATCGATGAGTAAGACGTCGTTGTCCGTGCCGGTATTGACCGAAAGGCATCTTGTGAAGAACCTGCTCGCTTTGCTTGTCGCGTTGATGGCGGCCGTGTGTCTTTTTCCCGGTTCTGCGTTCGCGCTTCAGACGCGTTTGTTCGAGTCATCGCTCGGTTCAGCGGGGCACGGTGACGGGCAGCTAAACCTCGCGGCGCACAGCGGCGTGGCTGTCGATGAAGCCACGCACGACATCTATGTCGCCGACACGGGCAACCATCGCGTGGTTCAGTTCGATCCCTCCAAGCCCAAAGGCGAACAGTTCGTCAGGGCGTTTGGTGCCGACGTCGGCGGTGCCGGCGTCAACGTGTGCACCTCCGGCTGCGCGGAAGGCACGGAAGGCTCGTCCCCGGGTGCTCTGACGGCCCCGATGTTCGTGGCCGTCGACAACTCATGCGAGCAGCAGACGCCGGCCCTCACAGGCTTGGCGTGTGAAGCATTCGACCCTTCGAATGGCGACCTTTATGTCGCTGATACTGCGGACAATGTGGTGTCCAAGTTCCAAGCGGACGGGACCTTGGTCTCGAGCTGGGCGGCGGGCGGGCAGCTCGCCGGCACACCAGGCGGGCCGTTCGGTGAACTCGCTGGTGTCGCGGTCACCACATCCGGCGTCCTCGCGGTCTTCGAGGTCGAACCGCACCTCCTGTTCAAGTTCACCGAGGCGGGCAACTTCACCGAAGAAGTCGAAACCCCGCGAGGGTCCCAGGCGGCCGGCCTCGCAGTGGATGCGCCCGGCCACTTCTTCAAGGTCAACGGCAGCCCCAGCGTCGAGAAGCTCGAAGGCTCCGGCGCAGTCGTCGGGCAGGTCAGCTCGTCTAACTCCACAACCGGCCTGGCGGTCGACCCTTCCAACGGCGAACTCTTCGTGGACACCGGCCCATCGATCGAGACCTACGCGTTCACTCCGCTTGGTGAAGTAGTCGGTCATGGCTGCTTTCCTGATAACAACGGCGGTGAATCCGTCGGCTGTCCGCCAACGGCGACGTTCGGCACGGAAGCTCTGGGGGGTTCTGGGCTAGGCGCCGGCCTCGCGGTCGATGGCACGACGCACGCCGTGTACGCCGCTGATGCCGGCGCGATGCGCGTCGCGGAGTTTGCCGCGCTGCTCCTGCCCGATGCCACCACCGAACCGGCTACGGCTATTGGGGCGGAGTCGGTCACGTTGCACGCGACGGTGAGCGCGGCGGGCGGCCCCGAAGCAGACTGTGAATTCCAGTACGCAACCGAGGCGGACTACACGACCGTGGCTGGCATCGAAGGCAAACAGAAAGGCTTCGAAGGCGCGGCGCACGTGCCGTGCTCGCCCACGGGGCCCTTCACGGGCAGCGGCTCGGAAGCCGTCACCGCCGAGGTGGACGGTCTCGAACACGGCACCCACTACGTGTTCCGTGTCGTCGCGATCAACACGAACGGGAGGAACCCCGGAGCGAACGTAGCTTTCCGGACTCTCGGCCCCGCCCTGAGCGGTGAGGCAGCCTCCGCGGTAACCGCGAGCACCGCGCAGGTCACCGGGATCATCGATGCCGGCGGGGAAAGCGCCACATACCACTTCGAATATGGGCCAACCGCCGCCTACGGCACCAGCGCCCCAGCGACCGACGCGATCGCCGCCGCACCGATAGCGACGGGCCTACGGACCTTCGGCTCGCGAACCATCGAGAACGTGGACGCGACGCAGGGCGCGTTCGCCGTCGGGCAGGAAATCGTCGGTGAAGGTCTCCCGCCGGGCACGACGGTCACCGCGATTCCGCGTCCCGACACGCTGGAAATCTCGCAGTTCCCGCTCGCGGCCTTCCCGACCTCAACCGTGACGCTTACATCCCCGGTGGCGTACGTGACCCAGTCGCTGGTCAACCTCACGCCCGGGACCGCCTATCACTTCCGCCTCGTCGCAACTGCCGCCGGCGTCAAAACCAACGGGCCGGACGAGACCTTCACCACCTACGCTCACCGGTCGCAACCGCTCCCCGACGGGCGCGTCTACGAGATGGTTTCCCCGGCCGTCAAGATCGGCGAAGCGATCCCACCCGAACCCGATGAAGTGCTCGGCGGTAGCCACAGTTGCCCCTCGCAGGAGTGCCTCCCTGGAATCAACGACGACACCATGCCGATGCAGCCCGCGCCGGACGGGAACGCGATGGCCTTTGAGGGCGAGCCGTTCTCTGCTGGACTCTCGGCGACTGCAAATCAGTATGTGGCTCGCCGTTCGCCCATCGGCTGGCAGACTGAGAGCATCACGCCGTCCTTGGCGACGAAGGGCAGCTTCCAGGCGCTGTCCTCCGACCTTTCACGTGGGGTGATTCTTCAGCACAACACGCCGCTGTCACCCGACGCGCCGGTCGACGCCGGTGGCACGGCCTATAGCGACCTGTATCTGCAGGAACAGGAAGGCGCCGCGGCGCCGCGCCTCCGGCCGCTGGTCGTCGCCCCGCCACCGCATCGCATCGCCACCTTTGAAGCATCGAACTCGTTTGACATCCTGTTCGGGGCCGCCAACGCGGGCACCCCAACGTCGCCCGCGCTGACCCATCTCGTGTTTGCCGCCAACGACGCGCTCACCCAAGCGGAACCTGGGATCGCACCGGCAGCACCGAATGTCCCAGGTCAGCGGTGCGCGGACAGAGGCGTCGGCGACGGCCCCTGCGACCTGTATGAATGGCGTGCAGGGCAATTGCACCTCGTCAACGTCCTGCCGGGTAACGCTGCCGCGGCGTCTTCCGCCGTCCTCGGTTCAGGCCGCAGTCTGGCCGGCGCCCCGTCGAACGGGATCGCGGCTTACCAAGCCCAGGATGTCAGTCACGCTGTTTCGGCGGACGGCTCCCGCATCTTTTGGAGTGATGGGACCGGTCAGCTCTTCGTCCGTATAGACGGGAAAGAGACCAAGGAAATTCACGATCGCGGCAGATTCTAGGTGGCCTCGCCCGACGGTACCAAGGTTATGCTGAGTGACGGCTGCGTGTACGACCTGACGGCCGAAACCTGTGATTCCGTCGGCGGTACGCCTTCCGGGTTCCTCGGCCTTCTCGGCGCCACCCAAGACCTCTCCACGATCTACTTCGCTGACACCGAAGCGCTGACGCCCGGAGCCCAGCCTGGTACCTGCGACAAAAACTACTCCCGTAGGGAAGTGGAAGAAGCGGGAGGCCGGCCGCCGACGGGCCACGGCTGCAATATCTACGCTTACTCGCACGGGACCTTGTCGTTTGTCGCCACGCTGTTTTACTATGACAACAACTTCGGCTTCAATGAAGAGTACGGGGACTGGAAGGCCGCAACTGCCAGCCGCGGCGCGCAGGTGACGGCAGACGGTCGCTACCTCACGTTCATGTCGTACGCGCCGCTCACCGGCTATGACAATCGTCCCTCCGCAGGCATCTGCCACGCGGGAGGCGACGGGCTGGCGTGCTACGAGGTGTTTGAGTTCGACTCTGCGTCAGCGCACCTGACATGTGTCTCATGTAACCCGACCGGCGCGCCGCCGCTTGGCCGGTCGAATATCAGCTTGATCCGGCCCTCCAAAGGTTTTACGCCCTTTCTCCAGCCGGAAAATCTTCCGGCGGGTGGTGGGGGGCGGGTGTTCTTTGAAAGTCAGGATGTCCTGTCGCCTGCGGACACGAACGGCAATATTCAGGACGTGTACGAGTGGACGCCGACCGGGGTGGGAGGGTGCGCCGATGCTAAGGGTTGTGTGGCGTTGATCTCGAGCGGGCACAGTTCGAGCGACTCAAAGTTTGTGAATGCGACGCCGAGTGGCGACGACGCGTTCTTTATCACTCGTGAGCAGCTCGTGCGCCAGGACCGGGATGACTTTCTCGATGTGTATGACGCACGCGTTGGTGGTGGCCTCGGTTCCCGGGTGCCGGCGCCTTGTGGTGCTGAAGGGTGCAAGGGGGCCATCTCGGGGCCGGTGGAAGCGCCGGCCGGGGGAAGCGCCGGCTTTACCGGTCCAGGAAACCTCGCACCACCACCGCCGACTGGTAAACCCAAGCCGCAGACGCGAGCGCAGAAGCTGGCGAAAGCCCTCAAGGCGTGTGTGAAGCAACCCAAGAGGAAGCGGCGGGCGTGCCAGGCGCATGCCAGGAAGCATTATGGCCCGCTAAGGGCGGCCAGGAAGCCCAATTCGACCAACGGGAGCAAGTGAACATGCGACGGATTCGTTTTCTCATCGGTCTCATGGCCATGTCCGTCGTGACGGTTTGCGCTTGCGTCGCCTTCGCGGCGCCTGCGGTCGCGAGCTTCGGGATCAAGGAACTGAAGACTGAAACGCTGAACCGCGATGGCTCGGTGGACCTGCGGGCCGGCTCGCACCCGTTTGAATACCGGCTGAGCGTCAGCTTGAACCAGACCGCGGGACACCATGTGGAAGGAGAAATGCGCTCGTTTATCGCGGATCTGCCGGCCGGTTTGCTTGGCGATCCGAACGCTTTGCCTCATTGCGAAGCCGCGGCGTTCGAGGGACAGTCGTCGTCCTGTCCTGGCGACAGCCAGGTGGGTGCGGCACACGTTTTCGTTGGCACGACAACCGAAGTCGTATATCCCATCTATAACCTGTCTACCCCGGTGGGGACGCCTCTTCGTCTGGGTTTCAGTCTCATCAGCCTCAACAGTTTTCAGGAAGCGTCGCTGCGTAGCAGCGACTATGGTGCGACGGTCTCCGACCAGACGATCCCGAACATTGAAATTCGGCAGATCATCGAGGACATCTGGGGGGTGCCGGCGGACCCGAACCATGACCCCGAAAGGCAATGCGTCCTCCCCAACACCGAACTTGTGACTGGTTGCTCGACCGATAGCCCGATGCGGCCGTTTCTGTCTCTGCCCACTTCGTGCACCGAGCCGTTGAAGACGACCGTTCATGTGAACTCGCTCGAAGAACCCGCCGTGTTCCATTCCGCGACCGTGGAATCTTTGGATGAAAACAACCTGCCCGCGGGTCTTGAGAATTGTGAAGCGCCACAGTTCGATGCGTCGGTTTCGGTCCAGCCGGAAACGTCGGCGGCGGATTCCCCGACGGGTCTGCACGTCGATATTCACGTCCCTCAAAGTCAGGACCCTAACGGCCTCGCGACGGCGCATTTGAAGGACACGACGGTGACGCTCCCGCTGGGGATGGTTGTGGATCCGTCTGCGGCGGATGGGTTGCGTGGCTGCCCGCTGACGGGCGCGGAAGGGATCAACCTGCCTGGGTCGGGTGAACCCGCTGCGGGCGAACCGGCGAAATGTCCTGATGCTTCGAAGATCGGGACGGTGCAGATCAAGACCCCGTTGTTGGATCATCTCGCGCTGGGGAATGTCTATATCGCGAAGCAGACGGATAACCCGTTCGGGTCGCTGCTGGCAATGTATATCGCCGTCGATGACCCGGTCTCGGGTGTCGTGGTGAAGCTCGCGGGGAAGGTTGAGCCGGACCCGGTGACGGGCCAGCTGAAGGTGACGTTCTTGAACAACCCTCAGCTCCCGTTCAGCGACTTCGAAATCGACCTGTCTGGTGGTCCGCGGGCGCCGCTGACGACACCACCGACGTGTGGGACGTTCGCGACGGCGGGCGTCCTGACCCCGTGGACCACACCCGAAGGAGCGACGGTCGATTCCTCCGACGCGTTCCAGATCAATACCGCGGCTGGCGGCGGGGCGTGCGCTAACAGTGAAGGCCAACTGCCCAACAACCCCTCCTTCGAAGCGGGCACAGTCACACCGCTCGCGGGGAATTATTCCCCGTTCGTTCTCAAATTGGCACGTGAAAACGGTTCGCAGCATCTCGCTGCGATCAATGTCACGTTGCCACCGGGGATGATCGGAAGGCTGGCAGGGGTAGCGGAGTGCTCTGACGCACAGCTCGCGCAGGCCGCGGGACGCGCGGGTCTCGGGGAAGGAGCCTCAGAGCAGTCGAGTCCGTCCTGTCCCGCATCCAGTCGTGTCGGAACGGACATCGCGGGTGTCGGTTCCGGGACTCCGTTCCATGTCGGAGCGCCGGTGTATTTGGCGGGCCCGTATAAGGGCGCGCCGCTGAGTCTCGCGATCATTACCCCCGCGCTCGCGGGCCCGTTCGATCTCGGCACGGTCGTGGTTCGTGCTGCGCTGTACATCGACCCCAACACAGCGCAGGTCACGGTCAAGAGCGATCCGCTGCCGACGATCCTGGCGGGCATACCGCTGGATATCCGTTCGATCGCGGTGTCGATTGACCGGCCGCAGTTCACGCTGAACCCGACATCGTGCGAACCGATGAGCGTCACCGGTCAGGCGATATCGACCCAGAACCAGACGGTCGCGGTGTCGAACCGTTTCCAGGTGGGTGGTTGTCAGGGCCTGCCGTTCAAACCGTCGTTCAAGGCGAGCACGCAAGGGAAAACAAGCAAAGCCAACGGTGCGAGCCTGACCGTGAACGTCGCGCAACAACCGGGTGAAGCGAACCTGCACAAGGTCTCCCTCACCCTCCCCACAGTGCTTCCCGCACGTTTGACGACGCTCCAGAAAGCGTGCACCGAAGCGCAGTTCGCGGCGAACCCCGCGGGTTGTCCAGTCGGTTCGTTCATCGGGACCGCTAAGGCGATCACTCCGATCCTGGGCGTTCCCCTGACCGGTCCGGCGATCCTGGTATCCCACGGTGGTGCGGCGTTCCCTGATATCGTGTTCCTGTTGCAGGGCAACGAACGCGGCGGCACGATCCGGATCGACCTGGATGGGCGCACGGACATCAAAAAAGGGATCACGTACTCCCGTTTCGAAACGGTTCCCGATGCTCCGATCACGAGCTTTGAAACGAGCCTTCCGCAAGGACCGCACTCGGTGCTGGCGGCGACGGGGAACCTCTGTGCGAGCAAGCTCGCGATGCCGACACTGCTCGTCGGGCAAAACGGCGCCCAACTCAACCAGACGACCAGCATCGCGGTCACGGGTTGTCCGAAGGCCAAGACCCTCACACGCGCGCAGAAACTGGCGTTGGCGCTGAAGGCGTGCAAGAAGAAGGCGAAGGGCGCCAAGCGCACCGCGTGCGAACGCGCTGCCCGCAAGAAGTACGCGCCGTTGAAGAAGGCCAAGAAAGCGAAGAAGAAGTAGGGGACGGCTGTGATCGCGGGCAAGCAAAGCTCGGTACGGGTGTCGCGCCGGTCAAAGGCGGGTACCCGGGAAGGCTCCGTGCAGGTCTTGGATGTTCAGCGCGCGCGGATCCTCGCCGCGATGGTGCAGGTCGTTGCGCAGGAGGGCGCCGGGTCGGTGACGGTCGCGCGGGTCGTCGTTCGTGCGGGGGTTTCGCGGCGCACGTTCTACGACCTGTTTGACGGGTGCGAGGACTGCTTCCTCGCGGTCTTCGAGGACGCGATCGCGCGGGTTACACAGGTCGCGAGCGAGGCCGCTCAGAGCGCGCCATCCGCTTGGCGTGAGCGGATCCGTGCCGGTCTCGCCGCGCTGCTTGCGCTGTTCGACGAGGAGCCTGCGCTCGGCTCATTGCTCGTCGTCGACGCGCTCGGTGCCGGACCGGAAGTGCTGGAGCGCCGCGCGCGCGTACTCGAATCTCTCGCCGCTCTGGTCGAGGAGGGACGCTCGGCCGGAGGTCGCGGGCGAACGTCCTCGGAGTCCACACCGCCGCTGGCGGCCGAGGGCGTCGTCGGCGCCGTGCTCTCCGTGATCCACGCGCGCATGCTCGACGGCCGCGCACATCCAGCCCCACGCGGTACAAACGGGTCCTCACGCACCCGCGTGCCCGCGCCATTGATCGAGTTGCTCAACCCGCTGATGGGCGTGATCGTGCTGCCCTACCTCGGTCCCGCAGCCGCCCGGCGGGAGCTCGACCGCCCCACGCCAAAGGCGCGCGGTGGCGTGCCCGGGAGCGCTAACACCAAGGTCGCGGCCCCCACCCCCGCCAACCCCCTTGCGGGCCTGAACATGCGCATCACCTATCGCACCCTCCAAGTCCTCGCGACCATCGCCAACACCCCCGGCGCCTCCAACCGCGAGATAGCGGACGGCGCCGGCGTCCACGACCAGGGCCAGATCTCAAAGCTCCTCACCCGCCTCGAACGCCTCGGCCTCGTCCACAACACCGGCGCGGGCCAAACCAAGGGCGAGCCCAACGCCTGGACCCTCACACCCCAAGGACAACAGGTCGAGCAAGCACTCACCACCACACGCTGACAAGCCCGTCGGGGCTAGGTCACTACTCGGCCGACGGCCAGTCGATCTGCTCGCCCAGCTCGCTCGCGCCCAGCTCGATCAGCCCGCTGCGCTCGATCGGGCGGTACTTGCCATCGTGCAGCCCGAGCCAGTCGACCGAGCGCTTGGCGGGGTCGACGATCAGCACCTCGTCGACGTCGTGGGCGGCGTAGAACGGGAGCTTCTCCCAACTCTCGTCGCCCGGTGAGACGATCTCCACGACGAGGGGGGCGCTCGAATGCCATGCTCCGGAGGCGCCGGGGCGGTGCAGGGCGCTGTCCGGCACGCGGAAGTCGTGTTCGCCCTCGCCGAGATTGCTCTGGCCGACCATCGTCAGACCCGCTCGGCGGGCAAGTGGCCTGAGGATTGCGTGGAGCTGGCTTTCGAGATCGCCATGCTCGTGGGTAGGTGCGGGGACCATGTGCAGGACACCCTCCCACACCTCGTCGAGGCGATCAAGACCGGCGCGGCGCCGACGTTCGAGCACCGGCTCCAGCCCGGCCGTCGGTGGGTCCAACACCACTGCGCGCATACGTTTCAGGATAACGGGAATCCGCTCAGCAGGAGCGGTTTTGCGAGCGCTCTCAATCGGCGCACGCGATCGACCGCGGACACCACGCCGCCGACTCCCCGCTGCGCCAGGTCTCGACCCCACCCAAACAGGCCTCTTGAAATCAAGCAGAAAATCTGCTTCAATGGCGCTTAGATTTATTCACCGTCTTTAGAAGGAGCAACATTCATGGGCAAGACCATCGGTATCGACCTCGGCACGACCAACTCGTGCATGGCCGTGCTCGAGGGGGGCGAGCCCACCGTCGTCGAGAACTCCGAGGGCGGGCGCACCACCCCCTCCGTCGTCGCCTTCACCGCCTCCGGCGAGCGCCTCGTCGGCACCGTCGCCAAGCGACAGGCCGTCACCAACCCGCAGAACACGATCTTCTCGATCAAGCGCTTCATGGGCCGCAAGGAGGCCGAGGTGCGCGAGGAGGAGTCGATCGTCCCCTACAAGGTCGTTTCCGGCCCCAACGGCGACGCCCGGGTCGAAGCCAACGGCGAGCAGTTCTCCCCGCCCGAGATCTCCGCCATGATCCTGCAAAAGCTCAAGTCAGACGCCGAAGCCTATTTGGGCGAAACCGTCGACGGCGCCGTCGTCACCGTCCCCGCCTACTTCAACGACGACCAGCGCCAGGCCACCAAGGACGCCGGCAAGATCGCCGGCCTCGACGTCAAGCGCATCATCAACGAGCCCACCGCCGCCTCCCTCGCGTACGGGCTCGACAAGGACGACGACCACACGATCCTCGTCTTCGACCTCGGCGGCGGCACCTTCGACGTGTCCGTCCTTGAGATCGGCGACGGCGTATTCGAGGTCAAGTCCACCGCCGGCGACAACCACCTCGGCGGCGACAACTTCGACAAGGCCATCGTCGACTGGCTCGTCGCCGACTTCAAGCGCGACCAGGCGATCGACCTCAGTGCCGACCCGATGGCGTTGCAGCGCCTCTACGAGGCCGCCGAGAAGGCCAAGATCGAGCTGTCCACCACCCAGGAGACGCAGATCAACCTGCCCTTCATCACGGCAGACGCCTCCGGACCCAAGCACCTGGACACGCGCCTCACGCGCGCCAAGCTCGCCGAGCTGACTTCCGACCTCCTGGATCGCGTCGTCGCCCCCGTGCGCCAAGCGATCGACGACGCCAAAGACAAGGGCGTCAAGGAGATCGAGCACGTCGTCTTGGTGGGAGGTATGACGCGCATGCCCGCCGTCCAGGAGAAGGTCAAAGAGCTCACCAAAAAGGAGCCCCACCGGGGCGTCAACCCCGACGAGGTCGTAGCGGTCGGGGCCGCGATCCAGGCCGGCGTTTTGGCCGGCGACGTCAAGGACGTGCTGCTTCTGGACGTGACCCCGCTGACGCTCGGCATCGAGACCAAGGGCGGCGTCATGACCAAGCTGATCGAACGCAACACCACGATCCCCACGCGCAAGGGCGAGGTCTTCTCCACGGCCGAGGACAACCAGCCCTCCGTCGAGATCCACGTGCTGCAGGGCGAGCGCGAGATGGCTCAGTACAACAAGTCGCTCGGCAAGTTCCAGCTCACCGGCATCCCGCCCGCGCCGCGCGGCATCCCCCAGATCGAGGTCGCCTTCGACATCGACGCCAACGGCATCCTCAACGTCTCCGCCAAGGACCTCGGCACCGGCAAGGAGCAGAAGATCGAGATCAAGGCCGGCTCCGGGCTCTCCGACGACGAGATCAAGAACATGGTCTCCGACGCCGAGTCCCACGCCGAGGAGGACCGCCGCGCACGCGAGCTCGCCGAGGCCCGCAACAACGGGGAGAACGCCGCCTACCAGGCCGAGAAACAGCTCTCAGACCTCGGCGACCAGGTCGACGCCGACTCCAAAGGCCGCATCGAAGAGGCCGTCAAAGAGGTCCGCGAGGCCCTGGAGTCCGAGGACCCCACCGCGATCAACGCCAAGGCCGAGGCGCTGCAAGTCGCCTTCCACTCCGTCTCCGAGGCGATGTACCAGCGCGCCCAGGAGCAGGCCGCCGCGAGCGCTCCCAACGGCGACGGGGCGTCGGGCGACGGCTCCAGTGGCTCCTCCTCCGACGAGGAGGACGTCGTAGATGCCGAGGTCGTAGACGAGCCTCAGTCATAACGGAGGCGCGACATGAGTGCCGACACCCCCGAGCAGACGGTGCAGGAGCAGACCCCCGGCGCGGACGCCGCGCCGGGGGATGACTCCACGCCCGAGGAGCAAGTGCCCACCGCCGTGACGGAGGGCGATGTGGCCGAGATCGAGGGCGACCTCGACGAGCTCGTCACCGTCGCCGCCGAGCGCGACGAGTACCTCGCGCTCGCCCAGCGCACCCAGGCCGACTTCGAGAACTACCGTCGCCGCGTAGCCCGCGAGTCCGCGCTCGCGCAGGAGCGCGGCGTCGTCAAGCTCGCCAAGGAGCTGCTTCCCGCCCTCGACAACCTCGACCGCGCGCTGGAGGCGGCAGATCAGGACGATCCGCTGTTGCAGGGCGTGCGCCTCGTGCGCGAAGAACTCTCCGCCGCGCTTTCGCGCGTCGGGATCGAGTCCTTCTCGCCCACCGGTGAGATCTTCGACCCCTCACTGCACGAGGCCGTCGTCCACCAGCCGGTCGAGGGCTCCGCGAGCGGGACCGTGGCCGAGGTCTACCAGCCCGGCTACCGCCTTCGCGACCAGGTCATCCGGCCCGCGCGAGTGGTAGTCGCCGCATAAGTCCAGGAGCCCGACATGGCATCTCGACCCGACTACTACAAGACGCTCGGGGTCGATAAAAAGGCGACCCCCGAGGAGATCAAGAAGGCCTACCGCAAACTCGCGCGTAAGTACCACCCCGACCGCAACCCCGACGACAAGGACGCCGAGGCGCGCTTCAAGGAGATCTCCCAAGCCCACGACGTCATCGGCGATCCCGACAAGCGCAAGCAGTACGACTCCGGCTCCGGCCCGTTCGCGACCGGCGGCGGTCCCGGCGGCGGCTTCGGCGGCTTTGGCAACTTCGACTTCGACGCCTCCGGGATGGGCGACATCCTCTCCAACCTCTTCGGGGGCAGCCGGGGTGGCGGCGGCGCGGGGGCAGGCGCTCGCGGCGGACGCCCGCGCGCGCAGCGCGGCGCCGACCTGGAGGCGCAGGTCTCGATCACCTTCGACCAGGCCATCGCCGGCGCGCAGATCCCCCTCTCGGTGCCGATGCACGACAGCTGCCCCACCTGCCACGGCACGGGCGCCAAGCCCGGCACGACCCCCACCGTCTGCCCCGTCTGCGAAGGGCGCGGCGTCGAGACCCAGGGCCAGGGCATGTTCTCGATCTCCCAGCCCTGCTCGCGCTGCGGCGGCTCGGGCACGATCATCGAGGAGCCCTGCCCCACTTGTCACGGCGCGGGCGCCGTACGCACCGTCAAGCGCCTGCGCGTCAACATCCCCGCCGGAGTGCGCGACGGCGGGCGCATTCGTCTCGCCGGCAAGGGCGAGCCCGGGCGCGACGGCGGCCCCCCCGGCGACCTCTACCTCGTCACCCACGTCTCGGCTTCGCCCGTGTTCAAGCGCCGCGGCGACAATCTCGAGGTCGAGGTCCCGTTGAGCATCCCCGAGGCGCTGCGCGGCGCCGAGGTCCAGGTCCCCACGCTCGACGGATCGAAGACCCTGCGCGTCAAACCCGGAACCAAGCCCGGCAGCGTCCAGCGGTTGCGCGGCGAGGGTCCCCCCAAGCTCGGCGGCAAGACCCGCGGCGACATCCACTACCGCTTCGTACTCGACATCCCCGACACGCTCACCGACGAGCAACAGTCGGCCGTCGACGCCCTCGCCGCGGTCATGAACGGCAACCCCCGCGCGCGCCTGTTCGAGGAGGCGTCCGGCTGATGGCCCGCATCGAAGTCGACACCGCCCGCGGCGTGTTCATGATCTCCGTCGCCGCCGAGCTGGCGAACATGCACCCCCAGACCCTGCGCACGTATGAGGCGCGCGGGCTGATCACACCCAAGCGCTCCCCCCGCGGCACACGCCTCTACTCCCAAGAGGACGTCGAGCGGCTACGACGCATCCAGGAGATGACCGCAGACCTCGGTCTCAACCTCGCCGGCGTCGAGCGCGTGCTCGACCTCGAGGCCGAGGTCAACGACATGCACGCCCGCATCGAAGAGTTGGAGGTGCAGGCCCTGCACGCCCAGGTCGAGCTCGCCCAGCGCCTGGAGGAGGTGCGCCGCTCCTTCCGCGCCGAGCTCGTGCCCTACCAGGGTGGCTCCACCGACATCGTGCGCGCGGCCGATGTACGCTCGACCTTCGCTCCCGCCCCCCGGAGGTCTCCGCGATGACTCCCAACGGCACCCCAGGCTCCGTCCCGCCCCAGCAGCCCGGTCAGGGCGAGGAGGCTGAGCAGAGCCCGCTGGAGCGCTTCGGGCGCGACCTCACCGAGATGGCAGAGCAGGGCAAGCTCGACCCCGTGATCGGCCGCGACGAGGAGATCCGCCGGGTAATCCAGGTCCTCTCCCGGCGTACGAAGAACAACCCCGTCCTGATCGGCGAGCCCGGTGTCGGCAAGACCGCGATCGTCGAGGGCCTCGCCCAGCGGATCGTCTCCGGTGACGTACCCGAGTCGCTGCGCGAACGCCGCGTGATCGCGCTGGACATGGGCGCCCTGATAGCAGGAGCCGCCTACCGCGGCGAGTTCGAGGAACGCCTCAAGGGCGTCCTCTCCGAGGTCTCGCAGGCCCAGGGTCAGATCATCCTGTTCCTCGACGAGCTGCACACGATCGTCGGCGCCGGCGCCGCCCAGGGCTCAGTCGACGCCTCCAACCTGCTCAAGCCGATGCTCGCGCGCGGGGTACTGCGCTGCGTCGGCGCCACCACGCTCGACGAGTACACCAAGTACATCGAGAAGGACGCCGCGCTGGAGCGCCGCTTCCAGCCCGTGAACGTCGGCGAGCCCACGGTGCAGGACACGATCGCGATCCTGCGCGGGCTGAAGGAGCGCTACGAGAACCACCACGGCGTACGCATCCAGGACTCCGCCCTGATCGCGGCCGCCACGCTCTCGCACCGCTACATCGCCGACCGCTTCCTGCCCGACAAGGCGATCGACCTGATCGACGAGGCCGCCTCGCGCCTGCGCATCGAGATCGACTCCGTCCCCACCGAGATCGACGAGGTCAACCGCCGCGTCATGCAATTGGAGATCGAGCTGACCTCCCTGCGCAAGGAGAAGGACGAGGCCTCCAAGAGCCGCCGCGAGGCGATCGAGGCAGAGCTGGCCGAGCTGCGTGAGCGCTCCGGCGAGATGACCGCCCAATGGCAGCGCGAGAAGGACGCGATCAAGGGCGTCTCAGAGCTCAAGGAGCGCCTGGAGGCAGCCCGCGCCGAGGCCGAACGGGCCGAGCGCGAAGCCGACCTGCAACGCGCCGCCGAGCTGCGCTACGGCGAGATCCCCGAGCTCGAGCGCAAGCTCGCCGAATACGAAACCGCCGAGCGCGCCCGCGCCGAAGGGCAGGACGGTGACGCCGACGGAGCCGGAACGGGCGCGCCGCAGTTCCTCAAAGAGGAGGTCGACGCCGACGACATCGCCGAAGTCGTCGCGCGCTGGACCGGCATCCCCGTCTCACGCATGCTGGAGGGCGAAACCGAGAAGCTGATCCACATGGAGACCCGCCTGCACGAGCGCGTCGTCGGCCAGGACCAGGCGATAGAGGCCGTCGCCACCGCCCTGCGCCGCTCCCGCGCCGGCCTGCAGGACCCCGACCGCCCGATCGGCTCCTTCCTGTTCCTCGGGCCCACCGGCGTCGGCAAGACCGAGTTGGCGCGCGCCCTGGCCGAGTTCATGTTCGACTCCCAAGACGCGATCGTGCGCATCGACATGTCCGAGTACATGGAGAAGCACTCCGTCTCCCGCCTCGTCGGTGCGCCCCCCGGCTACGTCGGCTACGAAGAGGGCGGCCAGCTCACCGAGGCCGTCCGCCGGCGCCCCTACTCCGTCGTGCTCCTCGACGAGATCGAGAAGGCCCACCCCGACGTCTTCAACACGCTCCTGCAAGTGATGGACGACGGCCGCCTCACCGACGGCCAGGGCCGCACTGTGGACTTCAAGAACACCGTCCTCATCATGACCTCCAACCTCCCCGTCGGCCAGGGCCCCGAGCCGGGCGACCCCGGCTCCGACGGCGCGGGGGGCCGCGACAGCAGCGACGGCGGAACCGGAGCCGCCGCCGACGCACAGCTACGCACCGAACTACTCCAATACTTCAAGCCCGAGTTCGTCAACCGCCTCGACGACATCGTCCGCTTCCACTCCCTCACCCGCGAGCAGATCTCCGAGATCGTCGACCTCCAGGTAGCCCGCGTAATCGCCCGCGTCGCCGAGCGCGGCGTCGACGTCACGCTCACCGACTCCGCCCGCGAACTCATCGCCAACATGGGCTACGACCCCACCTACGGCGCTCGACCGTTGCGGCGGGTTATTCAAAAGCAGCTCACCGACCGCCTCGCGCTCGCGCTGCTGGAGGGCAAGCTGCGTGAAGGGGACTCGGTCGAGGTCGACGCGCGCAACGGCGAGTTGACGCTCGACAGCGTCACGGCCGCCGCACGCGAGGCGGCGGCCGCGAGCTGAGGAGATCGAGGCGCGGCCGATCCAGCTACGGAGCTGTAACGGTGTACGTGCCGACGTCGAACGCTTCTTCGCCGGTGACCGACCACTGCAAGTCGAAGCCGAAGCGACCCGCTCCACTCGCTGAGCTGCTTTCCTCGAAATCGAGCACCAGCGGCGGCGTCGAGACGCGTCCGCGATTGCCGCTGTAGATGCAGAGGAACCCTTTGTCCGCGTGCCCGGGTCCGCTGCAGTGCGTGACCGGCGTCGAGGTCGTCGTGTAGATCGTATTGCTCGCCGGAATCGGCGCCGACAGTGCGATCGGGAATGTGACGGAGACGTTGAGGAAGCCGGATGTTTTAGAGTTGGGCGTGTAGATTCCGTAATCGCCGCTCACCGATTGTCCCGATGGCAATGGCGATAGGGCCGACTGTCCCGCAGGGCCTTCTTTGCCCGCGGGGCCTTCTTTGCCCGCTGCCCCGGCTGGGCCCGTCGCCCCCGTTTTCCCGGTCTTGCCCGTATTGCCCTTCAGCTTCTTGATCACCTTCGGGTTGATCTGCTTCGTCGAGTTGATCAGATAGTGCTTCGCGGCCAGCGCACCGCCGCTCATCGCGAACACGAGTGCGAACGTGGCTACGACGTTGGTGTAGTTGAGATGCCTCCTGAATATGTGCATGTGCGCACCCTACGTAAGGGGGCGGCGGATGGCGCGGGCTCTGGACGGACGGACGATCGGCTGGATTCGCCGCCCAGAGATCAGGCGAGAGCGAGTTCGGCAGGCAGCGCCTTGGCGATCGCTCGCCGCTCGGGCTTACCGAGTCGGTCGGCAAGCCGGCGGATCTCCAGCGCGTTATTGAACGCTTGAAGGACGGAGGACGACGTCCGTCTTGCACCACTCTGTGGCACACGGTGATACCATGTGTGTATGAGCGAGCATTTCACCCTGCGATTCCAGCCGGGCGTGAGCGAGCGGTTGGCGGCGCAGGCACGGCGAATCGGCCTTGCCCCACGTACCCTGGCCCAGCGTTTTGTCGACGAGGGGCTGCGCCGGGAGGATCATCCCCTGATTCGCTTCGCCGACGGGCCGAGCGGCCGGAGGGCCGCGCTCGTGGGCAGAGGGCTGGATGTGTGGGAGGTCATCGCGACGGTCCGCGATAACGACAACGATCCCGAGGAGGCCGCCGCGTACCTCGAGATCGCGCCCGGGCTCGTGCAGGCAGCTGTTGCCTACTACGGTGAATACCGCGAGGAGATCGACGCCGAGATCGCGCTCAACGAGGCCGAGTCGGAGCGTGGATACGCCGCTTGGGTGGCGGGCCGGCAGGCGCTGGCTTCGTGAAGGCGCTGCTCGACGAGCACTTCTCTCACCGGATAGCCCAGACACTGCGCGAGCGCACCCTCGACGTGGTGGCGGTCTCCGAGCGCCCTGCCGACTTGGCGGAGGCTCCCGATCGGGAGGTCATGGAAGTCGCTCGGCGCGAGGAACGCGCGGTGGTGACGAACAACATCAAGGACTTCCGCCCGATCGCCGCCGAACGTCTGACCAGCGGCCGAGGTCATGCAGGCCTCATCCTCGTGCCGTCGGGACGCGATCGCAGCAACGACGCCATCGGCGTGCTTGCCGACGCGATCGAGGGCGTGATGCGCGCTCACCCCGAGGGGATTCCCGACGCCGAGCATTGGATTTGACCGCTGCGCTGACACCCACCCCACCGATCCGCTACAAACAACCTTGCGCGCGCGCGAGCGCTGTAAGCGACCGGCCAAAACCCCGACGGAGGAGCCACTCGCCATGCCCACCTACATCATGCTCTCGACGCTCACCCCGGAGGGTGTGCAGACGGTCAAGAACAATCCGGAGCGGATCCGCGAGGTCAACAAGGAGGTGGAGCAACTGGGCGCGACGGTCAAGGCGCAGTGGGCGACGCTCGGCCACGTCGACTTCATCTCGGTTGTGGAGGCGCCCGACGAGACGACGATGGCGCGCGTCTCGCTGGAGCTGGGCTCGCGCGGCACCGGCCGCTATGAGACGCTCGCGGCGATTGGCGTAGACGAGTTCATCGCGTCGCTGTGAGCGACGCCTCGCCGCGCCTGGCTGTGTCGCCGCGAGCGCGACCGTGCCAAGCACTGTCCCCGCTCGCGCTCCTTGCCAGTCACGACGATTCGTGGCTCACCGGGGGATCGACGCGTTGAAGGTCTTGGTCATAGGTGCCGGCGGACGCGAGCACGCGATCGTGCGCGCGCTCGCGCGCTCGCCGAAGGTGACCGAGCTGCTGTGCGCGCCCGGCAACCCCGGCATCGCCGCTGACGCACGCCTGCTCGACATAGCGGTCGAGGACATCGAGGGGATCGTCGCCGCGGTCGAGCGCGAGGGTGTTCATTTCACGGTAGTGGGCCCCGAGGCGCCGCTCGTGGCGGGACTCGTGGACGCGCTCGACGCGCGCGGACATCTCGCCTTCGGGCCCTCCGCCGCGGCCGCGCAACTGGAGGGTTCCAAGGCGTTTGCCAAGCACGCGATGGAGCAGGCCGGGGTACCGACGGCGCGCTGGCGCCACGTCCGCACACTGCAAGAGGGGATCGACGCGGTGGCCGAGCTGGCGGCGCCCGGAGTGGTGATCAAGGCTGACGGGCTCGCCGCCGGCAAGGGCGTGACGGTGGCCGACGACGCCGAGCAGGCGCACGCGGCGCTGCGCGAGATCTTCGTCGACGGCCGCTTCGGCGAGGGTGGCGCAAGCGCCGTGGTGGAGGAGCGGCTGATCGGCAGAGAGCTCTCGCTGCTGGCGGTGTGTGACGGCAGGACGGCGATCCCGCTGACGCCCGCGCGCGACTTCAAGCGCATCGGCGAGCGCGACACCGGTCCGAACACCGGCGGTATGGGTTCCTACTCGCCCGTGCGCGACCTCCCCGACGAACTCGGGTTCAGCCTCGCCCTGTTCGTTCACCAGCCGATCGTCGACTGGATGCGCGAGCGTGGCACACCGTTTCACGGCATGCTCTACGCCGGGCTGATGCTGACCGAGCAGGGACCGAAGGTGCTCGAGTTCAACGTCCGCTTCGGCGACCCCGAGACCCAGGCGGTGCTCCCGCGCATGGAATCGGACTTCCTGGAGCTTCTGTTTCGCTCCGTCAGGCCCGGCGGGCTGATCGGCGAGGACCCCGAGGAGGACTTCCCCCGCTGGCTGGGAGAGTGGGCGGTCACCATCGTGCTGGCGAGCGCCGGCTATCCCGCCTCTTCTTCCAGCGGAGTTCCGATCTCGGGGCTCGATCTCGTTCCGGACGACGTCGAGGTCACCCATGCCGGCACGGCCGTGGGCCCCGACGGGACGATCGTCACCGCCGGCGGGCGCGTGCTGAGCGTGACCGGTTTCGGCCGCGACGCGGAGTCCGCGCGCGAGTCGGCGTATGCTGGCGCGCGGATGATCTCTTTCGATGGCATGCAGTTGCGCGAGGACATCGCCGTGGGCGCCGACGAGCGCTCACCGGAGCTCGATCGCTGGCGAACGCTCGACAGCTGGTTCGAAGAGTGGTCCGGTGGAGGCCGCGAGCTGGAGGGAGGCCTCGTCGATGGGTGACGTATCCCCGATCGCAACGCCCTTGGCCGAGGCCGAGGTGCGCGCACAGCTGGAGGAGATGGACCTCGACGCCCCGCGCGTGGGCATCGTGATGGGTTCGGAGAGCGACATGGAGACGATGGAGAAGGCCGCAAAGGAGCTGGGAGAGCGGGGCATCCTGCACGAGCTGCGCGTGATGTCCGCCCACCGCGAACCGGACACCGTCGCCGACTACGCCAAGAACGCCCACACGCGCGGCCTGCGCGTGATCATCGCCGGCGCCGGCATCTCCGCGGCACTCCCCGGCGCCGTCGCCGCACACACCGACCTGCCCGTGATCGGCGTGCCGCTGTCGGGACGCCTCACGGCCGCGGGCGGGCTGGACGCGATCCTTTCGATCGTGCAGATGCCCCCGGGCGTGCCCGTGGCCTGCGTGGGCCTGGACAATCCGCGCAACGCGGCGATCCTCGCGGCACAGATCCTGGGAGCATGATTTCGCGCTACACCCGCCCCGGGCTCGGTGCTCTGTGGACGGACGCCGCCCGCATGGAGACCTGGCGCCAGGTCGAGGTCGCCGCCTGCGAGGAGCTGCCCGGCCTGCTCGGCGAGGGCGGCCCGACCGAGACGGAGCTTCAGGCGATCCGCGGCGCGACGTTCACGGTGGAGGCGGTGAACGAGCGCGAGCAGATCACCGACCACGACATGGCGGCGTTCGTGGACGTGCTCGCCGCCTCCGCGGGCGAGTCCGGACGCTGGATTCACTTCGGGCTGACCTCCTCGGACGTGCTCGACACCGCGCTGGCGTTGCAGTTGCGGGCGGTGGGCGAGGTGCTCGTGCCCGGCGCCTACGAACTGGTGGGGGCGCTCGCGGCACGCGCGCGTGAGTACGTGCAGACGCTGTGCGTCGGGCGCACGCACGGTGTCCATGCCGAGCCGACGACGTTCGGCGTGAAGCTCGCCGGGTTCGCCTTCGAGGCCCACCGCAACGCCCAGCGCCTGGAGCGCGCCTTTGCGCAGGCCGCCGTCGGGGCGATCTCGGGCGCCGTCGGCACCTATGCCGCGACTAGCCCCGAGTTCGAGGCGCGCGTCCTGGAGCGGCTGGGACTGGCGCGTGAGGATGTCTCCACACAGGTCGTTGCCCGCGATCGCCACGCCGAGCTGATGGGAGCGATCGCCCTAGCGGGCGCCGGCCTGGAGCGCTTTGCGACCGAGATCCGCCACCTGCAGCGCACCGAGGTGCGCGAGGCGGGGGAGCCCTTCCGGCCCGGCCAGAAGGGAAGCTCGGCGATGCCCCACAAGCGCAACCCGATCAAGACCGAGCAGATCTCCGGCCTGGCGCGGGTGCTCCGTGGCAACGCCCAGGCCGCCCTGGAGAACGTCGCGCTGTGGCACGAGCGCGACATCTCCCACTCCTCGGTCGAGCGCGTGATCCTGCCCGACTCCACAATCCTGCTCGACTACCTCCAGCAGCGCACGTTCGCACTCGTACTCGACATGACCGTCGACCCCGAGCGTATGCGCGCAAACCTCGAGCTCACGCACGGCGCGCTCTTCTCTCAGCGCGTGCTGCTCGCGCTCGTATCGGCCGGCTCGACCCGCGACGATGCCTACCGGGTTGTGCAGGAGCTGGCCCAGCGCGCCTGGGACGAGGGCATTCCCCTGCGCGAACTGCTCGCCGGCGACGAGCGCGCGGGCGGCCTGGACCTCGACGAGATCTTCGACTACGGGCACTACGTGCGCTACGCGCGGGAGATCGTGGGGCGGCTGGAGGAGATCGCCTGACGGTGGGTGCGCTCGGAGCTTGCGCGCTCTGAGCGAGAATCCCGCGGCCGCCCGGGTCCCTGCTGCTCGTCCCCCGCGACCCGTTGCGGCCGCGCGCGTCGATAAAGTCGGGCCACGATGACCGCGCTCGCCGACCTGCATTTGATCGCCAGCGGAAAGGTCCGCGAGATGTACGACCTCGGTGGGCCCGAAAACGGGCGCCTGCTGATGGTCGCCAGCGACCGCATCTCGACCTACGACGCCGTCCACCCGACCCCGATCCCGGACAAGGGCAGCGTGCTGAGCGGCCTGTCGGTCTTCTGGTTCGGCGCCACCTCACAGATCGTCGCCAACCACCTGATCTCCGCCACCGACGGCGTGCCCGAGGAGGCGCGCGGACGAGCGCTCGTGGTCAAGAAGCTCGCGATGCTGCCCGTCGAGTGCGTCGTGCGCGGCTACATCACCGGGTCCGGGTGGAAGGACTACCAGGCCACCGGGGCCGTATCCGGGATCTCGCTGCCGCCCGGTCTGCGGGAGTCCGAGCAGCTGCCCGAGCCGATCTTCACCCCGAGCACCAAGGCCGACGTCGGCCACGACGAGGCGATCGATTTCGAGCGCGCCGCCGAGCTCGTCGGCGACCGCGCGCTGATGGAGCGCGTGCGCGAGACCTCGATCGAGCTGTACTCCTTCGCCGCCGCCCACGCGCGTGAGCGCGGCGTGATCCTCGCCGACACCAAGTTCGAGTTCGGCCTCGACCCCGCCGGCGAGTTGGTCGTCGGCGACGAGGTGCTGACACCCGACTCCTCGCGCTACTGGCCCGTCGAGGGCTTCGAGGTCGGCCGTGGCCAGCCGAGCTTCGACAAGCAGTACGTGCGCGACTGGGCCTCCTCCAGCGGCTGGGACAAGAAGCCTCCGGCGCCGCCGATCCCCGACGAGGTCGTCGCCGGTACGCGCGCACGGTACATCGAAGCGTACGAGCTGATCGTCGGCGAGCCCTTCGGCGCGTGGCTTCAGCGCAGCGGGGCCGAGGCTTGATCTCTCGCCGTGCGCTCGGGCCCCGGCCGGTGGCGGCCGCTTCGCGATGAGGGCACGCGTGCTGATCCGTCCCAAGGCCGGCATCCTCGACCCCCAGGGCGCAGCCGTCGAGCGGGCGCTACCCGCGCTCGGGTTCGAGGGTGTGGCCAACGTCCACGTCGGGCGGCTCGTCGAACTGGACGTGGAGGACTCCTCGCAGCTTGATTCGATGTGCGAGCGCCTGCTCGCCAACCCCCTTGTGGAGGATTACGAGATTGAGATTGTCAACTAGACGGTCTGGGGTGCAGGGGTCAAGCAGATCAAGGAAGCAGGACCGAAGCTTTGGTGGGCCAAGGCGAGGTCCGATGACGCCGAGATGCGCAGTGCCCCTGCGCCCCAGATGAGATTCGGCGTCCTCCAGTTCCCCGGCAGCTGCGACGAGATCGACGCCCTGCACGCCGCCCGCCGCGTCGGCGACGCCGAGCTGATCTGGCACGCCGACCGTGACCTGCGCGGCGCCGACGCGATCGTCGTGCCCGGTGGGTTCTCCTATGGCGACTACCTGCGCGCGGGCGCCATCGCGCGCTTCTCCCCGGCGATGGAGTCGGTGATCGAGTTCGCCCGCGACGGTGGGCTCGTGCTTGGGATCTGCAACGGCTTCCAGGTCCTCTGCGAGGCCCAGCTGCTGCCCGGCGCGCTCCTGCCGAACACCAACCTGCGCTTCACCTTCCGTCAGGTCGACCTCGACGTCGTGGCGCCCGACACGCTCTTCACCCGCGCGCTCGGTGGTCTCACCCGTCTGAGCATTCCCGCCAAGCATTCCTGGGGGCGCTACTACGCCGATGACTCCACCCTCGACGAGCTGGAGGATCGCGGGCAGGTCGTGTTGCGTTACACCTCCGGACACAACTTCAACGGCTCCCTGCGCGACATCGCCGGCGTGTGCAACCAGGACGGCAACGTCTTCGGCCTGATGCCCCACCCCGAGCACGCCGTCGAGGAGCTCACCGGCGGCTCGACCGACGGATTGACGATCTTCCAGTCGATGCGCCTCGCCGTCGAGGAGGGTGCCCGTGTCTAAACGTGCCGCGGTCTCGCGGGCGTCGCGGGCGTCGCGGTCGGCGTCGATCGGGGCGCCCGTGTTCGAGCGTGCCGCGGGTCCGCCGCGGGACGCCGCCCCCGCGATCGGGGACGTAGATGCCTGACAACACCGGCACGTTGCCATCCGTCGAGGACGCGCTCGCGCTCGGCCTCACTCGCGGCGAGTACGAGCTCGTCTGCGAGCACCAGGGCGGAGCGCCCAACCAGGTCGAGTTGGCGATGTACTCGCTGCTGTGGAGCGAGCACTGCGCCTACAAGCACTCCAAGAAGCTCCTGCGTACGCTCCCCACCGAAGGCGAGCACGTGGTCATGGGACCAGGCGAGAACGCCGGCGCGGTCGACGCCGGCGACGGGCTCGTGTGCGCGTTCAAGGTCGAGTCCCACAACCACCCCTCCGCAGTCGAGCCCTTCCAGGGCGCCGCCACCGGCGTCGGCGGGATCCTGCGCGACATCTTCGCGATCGGCGCCCGCCCGATCGCCGTGCTCGACTCGCTGCGCTTCGGCGAGGTGGGTGGGGATCGCGATCGGCGCTCGCGCTACCTGCTCGACGGGGCCGTCTCCGGGATCGCCCACTACGGCAACTCGATCGGCGTCCCCACCGTCGGCGGCGAGGTCTACTTCGAGTCCCCCTACGAGCAGAACTGCCTGATCAACGCGATGGCCCTCGGCCTCGCCCCGCGCGAGCGCCTCGTGCGCAGCGCCGCCGCCGGACCGGGCAACGTCGTGATCCTGTTCGGCGCCTCCACCGGGCGCGACGGGATCGGCGGCGCCTCCGTGCTCGCCTCGGCCGAGCTCGGCGACGATGACGCCGAGATGCGCCCCACCGTCCAGGTCGGCGACCCCTTCGAGGAGTCAAAGCTCTTGGAGTGCTCGCTGGAACTGCTCGAACGTGGCCTGCTCGTCTCCCTGCAAGACCTCGGTGCCGCCGGTCTGACCTCCTCCGCCTCGGAGATGGCCTCCGCGGGTGAGGTCGGCATCGACATCGACATCTCGCAAGTGCCCCTGCGCGAGAGCGACATGGAGCCCTTCGAGATTATGGTCTCCGAGTCCCAAGAGCGGATGCTGTGCGTGGTGGCGCCCGCGCGCGTGCCCGAAGTGCTCGCGCTGTGCGAGCGCTTCGAGATCCACGGCACCGCCATCGGCGCCGTCACCGACACGCGGCGCATGCGCGTGTTCGACGGCCCCGAGCTGGTCGGCGACATGCCCGTCAGCGCGCTCGTCGACGACTGCCCGCTATATGACCTCGCGCCGGCCCGCTCGGACACGCCGATCTACGCGCCGACGCCCGCCACGCTCACCCCCGACGCCTCCCCCCGAGAGTGCCTGCTCGCGCTCCTCTCCTGTCCGAACATCGCCTCCCGCCGTCCCCTGTTCGAACGCTACGACGCAATCGTCCAATCGCGCACCGTCCGGCGCCCCGAGCAGGCCGACGCCGCCGTGCTGGCGATCCGCCTCCCAGGGGCCGGAGCGCGCGACCGCGGGGATGCTGGGAGCAAGGATGAGAGCCACGCGGGCGCGGGTCGCGAGGACGGGCCGGTCGTGCCCGCCCTCGCCGTCTCGATCGACTGCAACGGCCGCCGCGTCGCCGCCGACCCCTACCGCGGCACGATCGAGGCGGCGCTCAAGTGCGCCTCAAACCTCGCCTGCGTCGGCGCCGAGCCGCTGGGCACGACCAACAACCTCAACTTCGGCAACCCCGAGAAGCCCCACATCGCCTGGCAGCTCACCGAATCCGTGCGCGGCCTCGGCGACGCCTGCCGCGCGCTGCACGCCCCGATCGTCGGCGGCAACGTCTCCCTCTACAACGAGACCGCCGCCGGCCCGATCTATCCCACGCCCGTCGTCGGCATGGTCGGGCGCCTCCCCGACGCGCGCAACGCCGGTCGCCTGGGCTTCGCGCGGGCAGGCGACACCATCGCGCTCGTCGGTCCCTTCGCCCCCTCACTCGACGCGAGCGAGCTCTCCAAGCTGCACGGGCACGCGCTCCCCGACGAACTTCCGCACTTCGACATCGCGGCCGTGCGCTCCGCCCAGTTCGCCGTCCGCGGCGCCGTACGCGTCGGCGGGCTCTCAAGCGCCCACGACATCGCCGAGGGCGGCCTCGCCATCGCCCTCGCCGAGTGCTGCCTGGCGGGCGAACTCGGCGCCCAGGTCCGCCTCGACGAGCTCCTCGCCGGCGGCGGGGACGGCGAGGACGGCGATCTCCTACGGACCCTCTTCGGCGAGGCGCCCGGGGGCTTCATCGTTAGCGGCATCCCCACCGGCGTACGCGCCCTCGGCCGGCGCACCCGCGTGCGCGTAATCGGCACCGTCTGCACCGAGGCACTGCGCATCGACCTCGGCGAGCACTCGCTCAGCGTGACGCTCGCAGAGATGGCCGAGGCGCACGGCGCGCTCGCGGAGTTCTTCCGTTGAGGGCGAAAGCCACTTCCCCCAACCGCCCCCCCACACGTATCCCTCGACGTACCCTGCCCTGTTACGCAAACGCTCCCTTCCACGCACGCGCATCTCCGCGGAGGACCGCGTCCGTGCCCTCCTGCGTCTCTCGTCTCGACCCCATGCTGTTAGCGTGTAGTCCTAATGCGTGACGGCCCTCGCGACGAGTGCGGTGTGTTCGGCCTGTACGCGCCCGGGCACGAGGTCTCGCGCCTGGCCTACTTCGCGCTCTACGCGCTGCAACATCGTGGGCAGGAGTCCGCCGGGATCGCCGCAGCCGACCGCGGTGGGCACATCATGACGCGCCGCGAGCTCGGCCTCGTCAGCCAGGTGTTCGGTGAGAACGACCTGCGCACGCTCGCCGGCGAGCTCGCGATCGGCCACGTCCGCTACTCGACCACCGGCTCCAACGCCTGGGAGAACTCCCAGCCCGTGCAGCGCTCCGAGGGCACCCACGGCTCCACCCGCGAGCTCGCGCTCGGCCACAACGGCAATCTCATCAACGCCGTGCAGCTCCAGGAGGAGTTGCTCGCGCGTGGCGTCACCTTCAGCTCCACCTCCGACTCCGAGATCGTCGCCGCGCTGATCGCCACCCACCCCGCCGAGTCGATCGAGGACGCGATCGCCGAGATCCTCCCGCGCCTGCGCGGAGCCTTCTCGATCGTGCTCATGACCCGCGACCGCGTAATCGCCTTCCGCGACCCCCACGGCCTGCGCCCGCTCGCGCTCGGCGTGCTCGAACCGGGCGCGGACGACCCGGACGGGCAGGCGCGCTACTGCGTCGCGTCGGAGTCCTGCGCCTTTGACATCATCGGCGCTCGCTACCTGCGCGATGTCGCCCCCGGCGAGATCGTCACACTCGACGAGCGCGGTCTCTGTAGCCGCCAGATCCCCGTCAACGTCCGCCCCGCGCTGTGCGTGTTCGAGTACATCTACTTCGCCCGGCCCGACTCGCGCATGAACGGCCACGTCTTGCAGGTCGCGCGCGGGCGCATGGGCGAGATCCTCTGGCGCGAGTCCCCTGTCGAGGCCGACCTCGTGATCGCCGTCCCAGACTCCGGAAATGCCGCCGCGCGCGGTCTCGCGCGAGCCGCGGGGCTGCCCCAGGACGACGGCTTCGTCAAGAACCGCTACGTCGCCCGCACCTTCATCCAGCCCGGCCAAGAGCTGCGCCGCCACGGCCTGCGACTGAAGTTCAACCCCCTCCCCGAGGTCATCGCCGGCAAGCGCCTGGTCGTCGTCGACGACTCGATCGTGCGCGGCAACACCACCCGCCAGATCGTGCAAATGTTGCGCGACTCCGGCGCCGCCGAGGTCCACATGCGCATCTCCGCCCCGCCGATCGTCAACCCCTGCCACTACGGCATCGACATGTCCACGCGCGAGGAGATGATCGCGCATGACCGCACCAGCGAGGAGGTCGCCGCCGAGCTCGGCTGCGACTCGCTGCACTACCTCTCGCTCGACGGCGTCTATGAGGCGATCCAGGGCGAACGGGCCACCCACTGCGACGCCTGCTTCAGCGGGCGCTATCCGCTGGAGCGCACAAGCGAGTCGGGCGGCAAGTACGCCCTCGAGCAGGACGCACCGCCGCTACCGCTCGTCAGCGCTTAAGGCTCACCGCGGCTCACTGGCTCGCCCGTGGAGTGACTCAGGCGAAGTGGTCGTCGCGCGCGCCGGAGGCGTCACTGTGCCGGTTGTTATACGGCTGATGTGAAATCAGCGCGCGGTTGCCGCGCTCTGAGCGCAGCGAGACACCGAGCATTACCACGATGATCAAAGTGACAACTATTGATGTAAGCATTGTTTCGTTCCGTTAATCCGAGGTCTATTGGGCGCGTTGGGAACCAATCGACACCGCGCCCAATCACGCTGACCGTAGTTTGCTGTACGCAGGCCGCGGACAATGTGAGTTCAGTCACAGCTATCGTCCGAGCCGTGACCGCGCTGCCGCTGCCCATCGCCGTGCTCGTCTCCGGCGCCGGCACCAACCTGCAGGCGCTGCTCGACACCGTCCACGGCCACGAGGCCCAGGTCGTCGCGGTCGCATCCTCGACGCCCGGCGCCCCCGCGCTCGCGCGCGCCGCCGCGCACGGGGTCCCGACCGAGGTCTTCGCCCGCGCCGACCACACCGACCGCCTCGCCCGCGATGAAGCCCTCGCCGACTGGCTTGGAGCGCGCGGCGCCCGCCTGATCGTCCTCGCCGGCTACATGGCGCTGCTCTCCGAGTCATTCCTTCAGCGGTTTCCCGGCGCCGTCATCAACGTCCATCCATCCCTGCTGCCCTCCTTCCCCGGCCTGCACGCGATCGAGCAGGCGCTTGCCTACGGCGTCAAAGTCTTCGGCGTCACCGTCCACTTCGTCGACGCCGGCATCGACTCCGGCCCCGTCATCCTCCAGCGCGCCATCGAGCTGCCCGACGCACATGACCCCGAGCAGGTTCTCGCGGCGCTCCGTCCCTTGGAGCACGCGCTGCTGCCCGAGGCCGTGCGCCTGTTCGCCCGCGGCGCTCTTTCGGCAGACCAGGAGAACCCGCGCCGGATCCTCCTCGACGGGTAGGCTCTGGCGCTCACCGATGCTCGAACAGGCTGCCCCAGGAGAGGTCCGCGTACGGCGCGCGCTGCTGTCCGTCTCCGACAAGACCGGTCTGATCGACTTCGCTCGCGGCCTAAACGAGCTGGGCGTCGAGCTCGTCTCCACCGGCGGTACCGCCCGTGCGCTCGCAGAGGCGGGCGTCCCCGTCCGCGCGATCGAGGACTTCACCGGTTTCCCTGAGATGATGGACGGCCGCGTGAAGACCCTGCACCCGCGCCTGTATGCCGGGTTGCTGGCGCTGCGCGACGACGAGGCCCACCTGCAGGCGGCATCCGAGCATGAGATCGAGCCCGTCGATCTCGTCTGCGTCAACCTCTACCCGTTCGAGCAGACCCTCGCCCGCGGGGACGCCACCGATGCGGAGATCGTCGAGAACATCGACATCGGCGGGCCCACCATGATCCGCGCCGCCGCCAAGAACAGCGCGTTTGCGGCCGTCGTCGTCGATCCCGAGGACTACGCGCCGGTGCTCGAACAGCTGCGCGAGTCCGACGGCCTGCTCTCACTGCAGACGCGCACCCTGCTCGCCGGCAAGGCCTTCGCGCTGACCTCGCGCTATGACATCGCGATCTCCACCTGGTTCGCGCGGCGTACTTACGAGGGCTTCCCGCCCAGCCGGCGCGACGCCTACGAAAAGGTCACCGACCTGCGCTACGGCGAGAACCCTCACCAGCAGGCCGCCTTCTACGCCCGCGTCGGCGCGCCCACACACCTGCTCGACGGGGTCACTCAGCTGCACGGCAAGGAGCTCTCCTTCAACAACCTCCTCGACCTCAGCTCCGCCCGCGAACTCGTCGAGGAGTTCCCACGCCACCCCGCCTGCGCGATCGTCAAGCACAACAACCCCTGCGGAGCCGCCCTGGGCGAGACGATCACCGAGGCCTACGAGAAGGCCTTCGCCTGCGATCCGCTCAGCGCGTACGGCGGTGTGATCGCACTCAACCGCCACGTCGATGCCCAATGTGCGCAGCGGCTATCCCAACAGTTCATCGAGGTCCTGCTCGCCCCCCGCTTCGAGCCCGCGGCGCTCAAGATCCTCACCGCCAAGAAGAACCTCCGCCTACTTGAGCTGGCAGACTGGCCCGCCTCCAGCCACGAGGTGGAAGGCAAGCCCGTGCTCGGCGGCCAACTCGTCCAGACCCGCGACCTCGTCACCGAGACGCGGGAGCAGATGCGCGTGATGGGCGATGGCGCCGCCAAGCCCACCGAGTCCCAGTGGGAGGATCTCCTCTTCGCCTGGCGCGTCTGCCGCCACGTGCGCTCCAACGCGATCGTCATCGCCTCTCACCGCGCCACGATCGGGATCGGCGCCGGGCAGACCAGTCGCGTCGACGCCGTAAGGCTGGCCGTCGAGAAAGCCCGCGCCACCCAGCCCGACCTGTTGGCCGGCTCCGCGCTCGCCTCCGACGCCTTCTTCCCCTTCGCCGACGGCCCCCAGCTCGCGATCGACGCCGGCGTCGGCGCGATCGTCCAGCCCGGCGGATCCGTGCGCGACGACGACGTCGTCGCCGCCGTGGACGCCGCCGGCGTGACGATGGTCGCGACCGGGACACGCCACTTCCGGCACTGACAGGGCGGTAGCGAGCGCCTGGCTATGCTGGATCCGTGGACGCTCCGGCCGCGCACTCCAGCCCCGCTTCCTCGGACTCTCCCAACGGCGCCGCCACACCTCCGGCCGTCGCCGTCGAGGGTCTCGTCAAGCGCTACGGCGACCTCGAAGCGGTGCGAGGCATCGACTTCACGGTCGCCGCCGGTGAGACATTTGGGTTTCTCGGTCCCAACGGCGCGGGCAAGTCCACGACGATCAGCATGCTCTGCACGCTCGTAAAACCGAGCGCCGGAAGCGCGCGCGTGGCCGGTCACGACGTCGTCGGCGAACGCGACGAGGTGCGGCGCAACATCGGGCTCGTCTTCCAAGACACCACGCTCGACGGCTACCTCAGCGCCGAGCAGAACCTGCGCCTGCACGCCGAGCTCTACGGAGTCCCGCGCGACGCCGTCACCGAGCGCTTGGGACAGGTGATGGAGATGGTCGGCCTGTGGGAGCGGCGCTCCAGCCTCGTGATGACCTTCTCCGGCGGCATGAAGCGCCGCCTGGAGATCGCCCGCGGCCTCTTGCACTCCCCGCGCGTGCTCTTCCTCGACGAGCCCACGGTGGGTCTCGATCCGCAAACGCGCAGCTCGATCTGGAGCTACATCTCCGAGCTCAAGCGCGACGAGGACATCACGATCTTCCTCACCACCCACTACATGGACGAGGCCGAGTACTGCGACCGCATCGCGATCATGGACCGTGGCACGATCGTCGCGCTCGACACGCCGCAAGCGCTGAAGGCAAGCGTCGGCACCGATCGCGTGCAGATCCAGACCGGCGACGACGAGGCCGCGATCGCCGCGCTGCGCGAGCGCTTCGACATCGAGGCGAGCGTCGCCGAAGGAGCCGTCACCTTCGGCGTGCCCGCAGGCGAGCAGTTCGTCCCGCGCCTGTTCGCCGAGCTCGGCCAGCCGATCCAGTCGGTCAACGTCTCGCGGCCGTCGCTCGACGACGTCTTCATGTCCTACACCGGCACCACCATCCGCGACGCCGAGGAGTCCGGCGTAAGCGACATGAACCGCAACATCGCCCGCATGATGAGCCGCTGAGGGCTCGTCCTACTGTGAGAAGCAACCTGTAATGGCCACCGAGATCGTCACCACCACCCCGACCACGCCGGCAGGGGCGCCCCCCGCGGCCGGCCCGCCGGCGCACCACCTCGCGCGCGTGCGTGTCCCCGCCCGTAGCTGGCGCGGCGAGCTGCGCGCGATCCGCGTCGTCTGGCGGCGCGAGCTGATCCGCTTCGGCCGCGACCGCCTGCGCATCGTGACCTCGCTCATCCAACCCTTCCTGTTCCTGTTCGTGCTCGGCACCGGCATCTCCTCACTGGCCTCCGCCGGCACCCACGGGGTCAACTTCAAAACGTTCATCTACCCAGGTGTGATCTGCATGGCCGTGATGTTCACCGCCATGTTCACCGCCGCCTCGATCGTCTGGGATCGCGAGTTCGGCTTCCTGCGCGAGATGATGGTCGCGCCCGTACGCCGCAGCTCGATCGTGCTCGGCAAGGTCGCCGGCGGCGCCACCGTCGCCACCTTCCAGGGCCTGATCGTGATCGCGATCGCCGGCCTCGTCGAAGTCCCCTACGAACTCAGCCTGATCCTCGAGCTGTTCGCGCTCTCGATGCTGCTGGCCTTCGCGATCACCGCCTTCGGCGTCATGTTCGCCGCGCGCATCAACCAGATGCAGTCCTTCATGGCGCTCATGCAAATGGTGATCATGCCCCTGTTCTTCCTCTCCGGCGCCATGTTCTCGGTCGCCAACCTGCCCCAGTGGCTCGCGGTCCTCAACCGCCTCGATCCGCTCACCTACGCCGTCGAACCGATGCGCCGCGCGATCTTCGAGCACATCGACGTCTCCCCGGCGGCCCGCGAAGCGCTCGCTCCCGGCATCACCTGGTTCGGCTGGCACGTGCCCACACTGGTCGAGGCCGCCGTCATCGCGGTCCTCGGGCTGATCATGCTCGGCGTGGCCATATGGGAGTTCTCCCGAGCGGAGTAGCGGCGTGTGTCAGGGTTCGATCGCTTGGGCGGCTACGCCCAGGAGCGGGTCCTGCTCGGCGACCGAGTCTGACGCCGGGTCGGCCAGGCGGATCGCCTCGGCCAGGCGCTCGGGTTCGCTGAGGACGCGTCGTTCGACCAGCGGCTGGAGCAGCCCGCGCAGCGCGATCATCGGGCCGACCCAGCGCGGTGCCCACACGCGCGCCGAGCGTCGCTCGATACCACGCTCGATCGCGTCGATCGCCTTCGACACCGGAGCCGGATTGCGGATGAAGCCCGGCGAGCTGCCATTGGCCACCTGGGCCGAGGGCTGTGAGTAGCCGGCGCGCACCAGGTCGGTGTCGAGGAAGCCGAAGTAAGCGCAGCCGACCTGCACGCCGCTGGGCGCGGCCTCGGCGCGCAGGGAGTCGCTGAGCCCGTCCACGCCCGACTTGGCCGTGGCGTAGGCGCCGATCATCGGCGGGTGCACGATCGCGCTCAGCGAGGAGATGTTCAGCAGGTAGCCGCGGCTGGCGATCAGCTGCTGCATCACCGCGCGGTCGGTGCGCCACACGCCGAGCAGGTTCACAGCGAGCGTACGCTCGACCTGCTCGATCGGGGCATTGATCAGCGAACCGGTGAACGCGACGCCCGCATTGGCGATCGCCACGTCGATCCCGCCGAACCGCGCCACCGTGCCATCGACCGCGCGGGTCAGCGCCTCGAAGTCGGTCACGTCCGCCTCGAACGCCTCCGCGCGCTCGCCCAGACGGCTCGCCAGCTCTCGCAGCTTCTCCGGCTCCAGGCCGACCAGCGCGACGTTCGCGCCCTTGCGGTGCATGCGCTCCGCGGTCGCCGCGCCAATGCCGCGCGCGGCGCCGGTGATGAACACGGTGCGCCCGCGCACGTCGAACGGGGCTTGCCTGCGGGCGCTCATACGGCGGCCAACTCTATGGGCTCGCGCGCGGGAGCCGCGCTCAGCTCGTAGTCGGCGGGATCGAAGCGGCGCGTGCGCCGGCGGAAAGGCCACGTGGAGCCCGGCCAGATCGTCGAGTTGCGCCCGTGCTCGTCCAGGTACCAGCTAACGCACCCGCCCGAAGTCCACACGCTGCCCTTCAGCTTGCGTTGGAGCTCCTCGTTGAAGCGCTCCTGCACGCCGGTGCGCACCTCGAACACGCTCGTGCCCGTCCGGTCGAGGTGGGCCACGCAATCCATCAGATGGTTCAGCTGTGACTCGATCATGAACACGATCGAGTTATGCCCCAGGCCCGTGTTCGGCCCCACGAGCAAAAACAGGTTCGGAAAGCCCGCCACCGTCGCCCCGAGATACGCCTGGGGGCTGCCCCGCCAGACGTCTTCCAGCGTGCGCCCGCCGCGGCCGTGCACCCACTCGGCCACGGGCATGTCGGTCACATGAAACCCCGTCCCGAGGATGATCGTGTCCACCTCCCGCCCGACCCCGTCGGCGGTCACGATCCCGCGGGGTGTGATCTGAGAAATCGAATCGGTCACGACCTCCGCGTTCGGGTGCTGCAGCGCCGGGTAGTAGTCGTTTGAGATCAGCGTGCGCTTGCAACCGATCCGGTAGCGCGGCGTGAGCTTGGCGCGCAGCTGCGGATCGGGAACCTGTTCGCGCAAATGCTTGCGCCCGGTCCGCTCCGCCAGCGAGCCCTCGCGGGGGTGCATCAGCGTGAACACGAACAGCTCACGCGACCAATACACCAGCCCGCGCACCAACCGCTGCGCGGGCGGGAACACCCGGTAGAGCAAACGCTCGGCACGCGACGTCGGCCGGTCGCGGTGGGGGACCACCCACGGCGGCGTGCGCTGGAACAGGTGCAGCCTCGACACTTCCGGCTGGATGTGCGGGACGAACTGGATCGAAGAGGCGCCCGTACCGATCACCGCCACGCGCTTGCCCAGCAGCGAATGCTCGTGATTCCACTGCGCCGAGTGAAAGATCGTGCCCGCGAACGTGTCGATCCCCTCGATCTCCGGCAGCTTCGGCTCGGCCAACGGGCCCGGACCGGCGACCAGCATCTCGGCCGTCAGCTCGCCCGCGTTCGTCTCGATCCGCCACAACCGCTCGTCCTCATCCCAGCGCGCGGCCCCGACCTCGTGATGGAAGCGGATATGCGAGTCGATGCCCTGCTCGCGCGAGACCCGGCGCAGGTACTCCCAGATCTCCGGCTGGCGCGAATACGTCCGCGTCCAACCGGGGTTCGGCGCGAACGAGAACGAATACAGGTGCGACGGGATGTCGCACTGACAGCCCGGATACGTGTTCACGTTCCAAGTACCGCCCACGTCGCCCGTGCGCTCCAGCACCACAAAATCCTCGATCCCCGCCTGCTTCAGCTTGATCGCCGCGCCCAGGCCGGCAAAGCCCGAGCCGACGATCGCGATGCGGTAGTGGGTGGGGGTGGTCCTGACGGTGGTAGCGCTCACCCGCGAAAGCCTATCGGTCGATACCGGGCAGGGGATCGAATCCCGGGCGATCTCCACGGCGCCGGCCGGGAGTCCTCAGTGCCTCGCTTTGCGATGTTTGTCGTGTACGGGCGCTCGGGGGGTGACCGTCACCAGCGCCGCGCTGCTCGGCGCCAGCTTCACCGTCAGGATGCCGGCGTGCGCGGTGACGCGCTCAGCGCGTATCGGCGCCTTCAGCGAGCCGTCAGGCGAGACCGCGTGGCCTCCCAGCAGAATGTCGCCGGTCGCGCTCGGGGCCGGTCCTGTCAGGCGCAACACCCGGCCCGGGCCAAGCCCGGCGCCGACGTTCAGGCGAAGCGCCAGCGGGCGCGCGCCCGGCGGTTCGTCGTCGACGAGCACCACCTGCACCCCGTGGTCAGGGCCCGAGAACGAGGCGACGACGACGTTCGGTCCGCTCGTCGCGGGAGGGGTTGGCGGTTCACCACCGGCGGGCGCGCCTTCGCTACCGGCGGGCGCTTCTACCGGCGGGATCGGCTGCGCCGGCGCGCCTTCCTCAGTCACGGTCGTGGGCAGTGGCCGGTAGCCGACGAGCGAGCGCGTGAGCAGCATCGCGTACCAGTCCGGCTGCGCGCGCAGCGCGCCCGTCGCCAGTGCCGCCGGATCGGGCGCGCACATGGGGGTGTAGCCGGCGCAGTTGCCGGGGTTGCCCTGCAGGTTGATCCCGACCGCGCCCGAGGCCATCACTTGCGTGATGTAGCCGGTCGCCCACAGGGCAGAGGCGAACGTGTTGCTGATCCCGCCCACCCCGCCGCAGGAGACCGAGCCCGCCTCGTCGATCCGCAACGGCACGTGCAGGTTGCGCGAGATTTTCATGTAGGTACCAAGCGACAGCGACTCGCGCCCACGCGTCAGCACACTGAGCAGCGATTCGATCGAAGGCGGCGGTTTCCGCGCGCACCCCATCGGATAGTGGTGGCCGGTGAGGAACGCCGGCTGCTGGGAGAGCGCCTCCTCCTCGCCCCATTCGATGAAGATCCCCGAACCCGACACGTCCGGCCCGGCGATCGGCACGCCGGGTGTGAGGGCCGCGATCGCCTGACGGTATTCGCTGACCTCTTCCTCATAGCCCTGCGCGATCCACGGCAGCGTGCGAAACCCATGTCTTCCGTACGCGTCCGGCTCGTTGCCGATCTCCACGGCCGCCAGGTTCGCGCCGAGCGCGTGGTGCGCGGACGCGACCTCCCGCGCCGCGGCCGCCGGTTCGAAGTGGGCCATCCCAACCGTCAACAGCACCTTCCAGCCACTGCGCCGAGAGAGGCGCCCGACGGCCTGCAACTGTGCGGGGTTAATCGCGCGTGAGGCCCACGGTGGCTTCGGCGTGCCCGCGTCGCTCCAGCCTATGTTCTGGTCGGAGGTGATACCGCCGAAGCGGATCACTCCCGGGCCGAGCGAGCGCAGCAACTTCACGAGGTCGCCGCGATCGGCGTACTGGGAGATCTGATCCACAGCCGCCGCCTCGAAAGAGAGGCCGAGGAAGGCCCGTGGCACGGGAGGTCCCGGGGCGAGGCGGTTGATCGTCACCGCCACCGAGAGTGGGGGTTGGGCGGCCGTGGTTGGTGTGACCGGGCCGCACAGCGCGAGCGTCAGGGAGAACGCGAGGAGTGCGGCTGCCAACTTCGATCTCGGGCGTCCTCGCACGTACGGATGGTAAAGAGTGCCCAATACACTCTGCGCCGTGCGCCACCGCCTCGGCATCCCAAAGCTCCTCCTCATCGGCTTGGGTGTGCTCGCCGTGGTCGTCGTCGCGCTCAACTGGACCTACGGCCGCCTCCCGGCCGAGCCCAAGCCGACCGGCTCCTTCGCTCAAGTCGGGAAGCTGCGCATCCACTACATCGAACACCCCGGAAACGGAACGCCGATCGTGCTCATACACGGCCTGCCCGGGACGGCCGACGACTGGGAAGACGTCACGCCGCTGCTCGCGGGGCATCGCACGATCGCGATCGACCGGCCCGGGTTCGGCTACTCGACCGGTGGCTACGTTCCGTTCAACCGTCAATTGGAAGCGATCGACGCGCTGCTGCACCAGCTGCACGTCGTACGGCCGATCCTCGTCGGGCACTCCTACGGTGGAACGATCTCGCTCGGGTTCGCCGAGCGCTACCCGAGCGAAGTCAGCGGCCTCGTGCTCGTCGATGCGGCAGCTGCGGGCCAGAAACTCAATGGGTTCGCGCAGGCGCAGGCTCATCTCGTGAAATTTCTCCAAACACCAGTCATCAGGCAGATCGCCAACGCGACCTTCGGGCAGCTGCTGATCACCGCGTCCGTCAATCAGGCCGAAAGCGAAGCGTTCCACCCACAGCCGGTCGTCGCCGCGCACCACGAACGGGTCCTTGAGATCAACATGACGAAGGAGAACCTCGAAGCCTGGGCCGGCGAGATGCTCGAGGCCAACGGCGTCGTAGCCCAGATCGACAAGGGGCTGCGCAACATCAAGGTGCCAGCCGTCGTGATCCAGGGCGAGGGCGACGAGCTGGTCCATGCCATCCACGGCCGCGCGCTCGCGGCCGCGCTTCCCAACTCACGCCTCGTGATGCTCTACGGCGGGCACATGCAGCCCTACGATCATCCCGCGGCGGTCGCCGGGGTTGTGCGGGGGATCGCGGGGCAGAAAAACTGAGCCGGGGGCCGCGAAGTCCTCTACGTGCGGCGTTGGAGTGCGGCCGCCTCCCCCAGGCGGTCGTCTCCCCAGAACAGCTCGTCTGCAACGGCGATCGTGGGGACGCCGAAAACGCCGAGCGCGTGGGCGGCGTCGGTGGCGGTTCGCAGCGCGAGCTTGATCTCCGGGTCGGAGGCGGCCTCGCTGACCGTGTCCGAGTCGAGGCCGACGTCTGCGGCGGCCTGCAGGACGTGCTCTTGGATGGCGAGATCGTTGCCGTGTTGGAATGCGTGGCGGAAAGCCCGCAGGGTGAACTCGTGGCCGCGACCTACCTGGAAGGCGTAGGTGGCAGCGCGCATGGCGAATAGGTAATTCGTGGGCCAGGGGTCGGGCCAGCGCATCGCGGGAAGTCCGTAGTGGTGCGCGCGGCGCTCCACCTCGGCCATGCCGGCCTGCCGCTGGTCGGGGGCGCCCATCGCCCATGAGGAACGCCCGGTGTGCTTGAAGAGGGCGCCGAGGGATACCGGCTGCCACGTGACAGGCTCGGGCATGACCTCGGATATGCGCTCAGCCGTTAGGTACGCAAACGGGGAGCCGAGGTCGAAGTAGAAGGTCGTCTGAGTCATGGGTCGTGTCCGCCTCGATGGATAGTATAACAAACGATACGTTCATTATGATGGCACACAAGCAGACACACGGAGATACACGGGCACGCTTGGCGGCGAACCTGCGCCGGCAGCGGATCGCACGCCACCTGTCCCTGTCCCAGCTCGCCCGGAGCACCGCGATGAGCAAGGCCACGCTGTCCGGGATCGAGAACGGGAAAGGCAACCCGACGATCGACACGTTGAGCGCGTTGGCGGAGGCGCTGGGCGTTTCAGTCGCGGAGCTACTGGAGGAGGCGCCGGTGGGAGAAGTTCGTGTGATGCGGGCCGAGCAGTTGGATCGCTGGGCGCCCGAGGGGGAGGGCGAACGTTTTCTAGAGACTGCCGGCAAATTGAGCGGAAGCCTGGAGGTCGTCGAACTCGCGCTCCCCGCTCACCACGTTCACGAGCCGTCGGCGCGCGCCGACGGCTCCAGAGATGGGGTACTCGTGCTGCAGGGGCGACTCATCGCCGGGCCTACGGAACGGATCACGGAGCTGTCGGGTGGGGACTACGCTTCATTTCCGGCCGATGGCCCTTTTCAGTACGAGGCTGGACGGGCGGCGGCGCGGGCGTTGGTATTGCGTTATACGCCGGGGTGAGCGCCACAACGGTACGACGGCGGTAGGTTGCGCCGTCTGTTCACGGTCTGTCCAAAGGTGCCCCGTGCGGGACTCGAACCCGCCCCACCGGATTAAAAGTCCGGCGCTCTACCAGATGAGCTAACGGGGCTAGCGGCGGTCAGTCTGCCACATGAGGGGGTGTGCGTGGGTGTAGCGGCGGGAAGGGCGCGGGGCGTAGGGCTTGCCGGGCGTGCGGGGCGGCCGGGTCGCGGGCAGACTACGAAGGGGGCTGTTCGGAGGCGGCGACCTGCAGGAGCTGGTCGATGCGGGTGAGCTTGACGCGGGGCCGTCCGGCGGGCTCGCCGAGGGAGCGCTCGTGGCGGTCGATGGCTTCCCAGCCGGAGTATGTGACGAGGTTGGGTTGGCGGTCGCGCAGAAGCGTCTCGATGGCGTCGGCGTCGGGCGTGTCGGGGATGTGAGCGAGCCCGTGCACGGTGCTGGCGGAATCGTCCGTGTCGGAAGCAGGGAGATCGGCGAAGATCGCGTTGACTGTCTCTTGGGCGTCCTTCTTGTTGGTGCCGATGATGCCGGAGGGGCCGCGCTTGATCCAGCCGACGACGTACTCGCCGGGCAGGGCGGCGCCGGTGGCGGGGTCGAGGACGCGCCCGACGTCATGGGGGATGGTGGCGGCGCGCTCGTCGAAGGGGACTCCGGGGAGGGGGATGCCGCGATAGCCGATCGCGCGGAAGACGAGGCCGGCGGGGATGGTTTCGTGCTCGTCGGTGGCTTGCGCGCGCAGACCGCCTTCGGCGCCGAGGGTGAGCTGGTTGCGGACGAGCTCGACTGCGGAGAGGTGCCCGGCGTCGCCGGCCACGAGCGCGGTGGGCGAGAGGAGGAAGCGCAGGACGATGCGCTTGGGTCGGCCCGACGGCGGGGTCGCGGCATAGCCGCGCAGAAGCTCGACGTTGCGCTGGGCGGTGGGCGTGAGCTCGGTGTCTGGATCGGCGACGGCGAGGGCCGTGTCGAGCTCGTGGGGGTCGACGACGATGTCGGCGTCGGCGAGATCGGCGAGCTCGCGCAGCTCGGGGTTGGTGAAGGCGGCCTGGGCCGGTCCACGGCGGCCGACGACGACGACCTCGGTGATGGTGGAGCGGGCGAGGACGTCGAGGGCGTGGTCGGCGGTGTCGGTGGGAGCCAGCTCGGAGGGCGCGAGGACGAGCATGCGGGCGACGTCGAGGGCGACGTTGCCGTTGCCGATGACGATCGCGCGGGTGGATGAGAGGAGGTCGGGCTCGAGGTCCGAGTGGTCGGGGTGGCCGTTGTACCAGCCGACGAACTCGGTGGCGGCGTGCGAGCCGGGGAGGTCTTCGCCGGGGATGCCCAGAGGCCGATCGGAGGGCGAGCCGGTGGCGTAGACGATCGCGTGGTAGTGAGCGAGGAGCTCTTCGCGGGAGATGTGCTCGCCGAAGGTGACGTTGCCGAAGAAGCGGAAGCGGGGGTGGGCGGCGGTGCGCTCGTAGATGCGGGTGACGGACTTGATCTTGGGGTGGTCGGGGGCGACGCCGGAACGGACGAGGCCCCAGGGGGTGGGCAGGCGCTCGAACATGTCGACCTCGAAGCGCTCGGAGGGCTCGGCCAGGAGGTGCCCGGCGGCGTAGAAGCCGGCGGGGCCAGAGCCGATGACGGCGACGCGAAAGGCGGTGGGGTTGGAGGCGGTGGGGTCGGTCATCGGTGCTGATGGGATGGGCGCGGCCCGACTCGAACGGGCGACCCCCTCGGTGTAAACGAGGTGCTCTGGCCAACTGAGCTACGCGCCCAAGGTCGGGTGCTCCAAGGCTAGCGAAGCAGGGACGCGATCTGGGGTGCGTGAGGGTTGGGCGGGAGAAAGTGCGAAGCTGGGTCGGTGAGCAAGGGGAGGGGCAGGCTGGTGGCGCGCATCGCGATCGGGGTGGGAGTGGCGATCGTGGTGCTGGTGGTGCTCGTGCAGTTGCTCGCGCCGGGGATCGCGGCGCGGGTGGTACGGAGCAAGCTGGATAAGTACGGGACGGTGAAGAGCGTGCAGGTCAAGGCGTGGCCGGCGGTGAAGTTGGCTTGGCATCACGCGGATGAAGTGCGGGTGAGCATGGGCGCGCTGACGGTGAGCCCCGAACAGGCGGCGGGCCTGCTGGGGGAAGCGAAGGGCGTCGAGCGCATGAGCACGAGCGTGGAGAGCGTGGAAATGAACGGTCTGCGTTTGACCGACGCGCGGCTTGAAAAGCACGGGAGCGAGTTGCGCGCGGAAGGGGTGATGAGCGAAGCGGACGTCAAGCGGGCGCTGCCGGAAGGGTTCGAAGTGGCGCTCGTGAAGAGCGAAGACGGGACGGTGCAGGTGCGCGCAAGCGGCGGGCTGTTCGGGGTGGGAGCGAGCGTGGAGGCGGTGGCACAGGCGGAAGACGGCAAGCTCGTGGCGCATCCGACGGGGTTCTTGCTGAGTGGGTTGAAGCTGACGCTGTTTGAAAGCGCGAGCGTGTATGTGGAAGGCGTGCAAGCGCGCGCGCTGGCGAGCGGGCCGGGCGGGGAGGCGAGATATGAGTTGTCGATGTGGGCGAGCCTGCGGTGAACGGCGAGTCTGAGAGCCGAGTCCGTCGCGGTTCGCGTCAGCTGGAGTGAGCGCTTTCGACCCCGATCCTGCTGAGCGGAGGGGATGGTGCGTTGGTTGCCCGCGGGGAGACGATCATGGGTAGTCCCTCGCGAGGGCTGATGGTGGGCATCTGGCGGATGGTGAGGTTGAAGTCGTGGGGCAGGGAGAGGGTGAAGCGGGAGAGGATGAGCGTGGCGATGGTGCGGATCTCGAGTTGGCCGAAGCGCATGCCGATGCAGGTGCGCGAGCCGCCGCCGAAGGGGATGTAGGCGCCGCGCGGGAGCGCGGCCTTGGCCTCGGTGGTGAAGCGCTCGGGGCGGAAGGCGTCGGGCTCTCCGAAGACGTCGGGTAGACGGTGGGAGGCCCAGGAGCAGTAGTTGACGAAGGCGCCGCCGGGGACGGTGTGGCCGTGGAGTTCGAAGGGGGCGATGGAGCGGCGCGGGCCGATCCAGGCGGGCGGGTAGAGGCGCAGGGTCTCGTCGAGGACTTGCTCCAGGTAGGGCAGTCCGGTCCCGGTCAGCTGTGCGGGTGTCGGTAGCGGGCCGTCGAGCTCGGAATCCTGCTCGGCGAGCAGGCGCGCGAGGACCTGGGGATGGCGGGCGAGCTCGTAGAACATGAAGGCGATGGTCGAGGTGGTGGTGTCGTGCCCGGCGAACAGGAGGGTCATGACCTCGTCGCGGATCTGCAGGTCTGAGAGGGCTGTCTGGCCGTGTTCGTCGGTGGCGTCGATGAGCAGCGAGAGGACGTCCTCGCCGCGCTCGCCGGTGGCGCGCCGGCGGGAGATCTCGGAGTAGATCAGGCGGTTGAGGGCGCGGGTGGCTTTCTGCTGGCGGTCCCACGGCGAGAGGGGCCCGCGGAGCATGCGCAGGGCGTAGTCGCGGGAGTAGAAGGAGAGGGTCTGCTCGAACAGGGAGGCGGCGTCGATGGAGCGCGCGGCGGGGCCGTCGGGGTCGAGGCCGAAGAGCGCGCGCATGGCGATGCGCAGGGCCAGGCGCCGGGTCCACGCGTAGAGGTCGAGGGTTGTGCCCGGGACGAAGGAGTCGAGTGCGGAGAGCGTCTCGCTGATCATGGTGTCGAGCGAGGAGAGGATGCGCTCGTGGTGGAAGGCGGGGAGCATGATCTTTCGCGAGGCGCGGTGGAAGTCGCCGTCGGTAGTGAGCAGCCCGTCGCCGGCGAACCCCATGAGGTCGCGGAAATAGGAGGTGCGGTAGGTGAAGTTGGAGGCGTGGGAGACGGTGATGTGATGGTTGGCGGCGGGCCCGAGGGCGAAGACGGAGTTGCCGTGGAAGAGCCGCAGCGTGAAGACGGGCCCGAAGCGCTCGTAGGAATCGAGGAGCAGCGCAAGGGGCTCGTTGGCGAAGCGCTGGGTGCGCCGCAGCGAGGGCCGGGTTTCGCCGGGCGGGAAGGGCACGGTGGCCGAGCGCTCGTCGAGGAGGTCCTGGACGAGGACGACGAAGGGGTTGTAGGAGCTGAGGGGTGCGGGGGCGTCGAGTGGCATGCGCGAAGGAAGAATAGACAAAAACTGGCTGGCTGGCCAGTTTGGTGGGATTGTGCGGACGGTGCGGCGTGGATGGGGGTATCGGACGGGGTGTCGGCGTCCCGGGTGCGAACGGGCTACGCCTGTCCAGTGGGCGCCCGACTGCGGGCTGCCGAGCGGGGTTCGAACTGCGAGGAGGGCGAGCGGGGCGGTTGGTTGGCATACTGGGGATGCGCGCAGGTCCGCGGATGCGGGTCGACCCGCGCGAAACGCGGGGGCGTAGCTCAGTTGGTTAGAGCGCCGGCCTGTCACGCCGGAGGTCGCGGGTTCGAGTCCCGTCGCTCCCGTCCTAGAAAGCCCTGCTAATCGACTGATTCTGAGTCGGTAGCGGGGCTTTCGTCGTTGGGGCCGAGAGGGGCAAACCGCGATTTGTGCCCATTTGTGCCCGATGAATGGCGCGTGGCGCCGATCTTGCTCGGGTAATCGGCCGAAAACGCGGAGTTGTCGCCGCATCGACCTTTCGCTCCTGCTCGTGTGGCGTAAGCGAGGCGTCCGTCAACTCGGCGGATTACTCAAAAACGCTTCTAGATGCGGACGGGCGATCGGTTCGACGTGGTAGTAGGGCGGGCTGCTCCTTTGCCCGAGAGCGGCTCTCGCTGCGTGTGCCTCGGCCTCTGTTGTATGCCAAGACACGTACTCCCCGTTGCTGAAATATTCAGATGATTTGGAACTTAAGACCACCCAGGCCAACTCTGGCAGTGGAGATCTAACACCCATGCCTTCATTGTAGGGACAGCTGGCACCTATCCGCCCTGGCTCCGTTCATCGTCGCGGACTTGCACTGGACGCTGCGAGGTTTTCGGCGGCTCGCCGAGGTCACGATCCGCATCATGCCCGCACAATTGTTGAGATGGCGTGAGTCACATTGCCACGAATGGGTTTTAGGTGCTCTACGCTTGAGATATGAGCATAGTTATTGGGTTTATAGGTGTACTGGTAGGAGTAGGAGCGTCGCTTTTTGGCCAGATCCTTGCGCACAAACTTACATTGGCGCGCGAGCAACGCACCGACATGACGATGACACTTGATCGCGCAATTGCCAGCCTCGTAGGGGGTGAGCACGCGGTTCAGCAATTCATCGCAAAGGCGGGCACGGGCGCTCCCCAGCCCGTTGTCCAAGAGCCTGCGGATCACTCCAATTCGTTCGTTAGACCGACCATACGCACACACCCCGAACAAAGTCAAGAAAAACGCCGAAACTTGGCGCGAAAGCGTCCTGTGTGTGGGTTGTCTAGAACACTTCCCCGAACCTGGAGACCCCACCCACTGAGCGCGCCGAGGGGATTCGCGTAAGCGACCGGCGTGCGACTCTGCGGCGCAGCCGCCGTAACCCTCCCTCCGTCCCAAACGCCGATCCCCGACCTTCGAGGTGATCGTCCTGGAGGTGCCTTGTCTGTGATCGAGCCGTAGTTGCGAAGATACCGGCATGAAGATCGCCGATGTCGTCGCTCAGGGAGAGGGTCCCCGCTTGGATTTCAAGCGCGATCTGTCGTCTCCGAGGTCGGTCCTGAAGGACATCGTCGCGTTTGCCAATACTGCTGGTGGGATCGTCGTGGTTGGTCTCGATGACGATGGCTCGACTGTCGGTGTCGCGGACCCGCTGCGCCAGGAGGAGCGTCTTTCGAGCAGCATCAGCGATGGCATCAGTCCGCAATTGCTTCCAGACATCTATGCGGCGTCCTACGGCGAGCACGAGTTGTTGGTGGTCGAGGTCGCGCACCACCCGGCGCCGTTTCATCTCCGGGCAGAGGGTCCCGAGCGCGGCGTGTACGTACGACTTGGCTCGACCAGCAGGCGGGCCGAGCCGGAGATGCTCGCCGAGTTGCGCCGCCAGGCTGCGGGGGAGTCCTTCGATCTCTTCGCCCGCTCTGGCGTTGTGCTTCGCGATCTGGATGAGGTTCGGCTGAGAACCGCGTTTGAGGGTCACGATGTTCCGCTGCGGACCGCGAAGCTGGAGGCGCTCGGCGTGCTGACGCGCTATCAGGGCAAGGTCGTGGCGACCAACGCCGGGGCGATCCTCTTCGGTCAGGACGCGGTACGACGGCGCTACTTCCGCGACGCGCGGGTCGAGGGAGCGCGGTTCGCGGGTGCGACGCGCGCGGCCGACATCGAGGACATCTTCGATCCCGAGGAGGAGTTGACGGTTCTGGAGGCGATCGAGGCAGCGGAGCGCTTCATCCGGCGAAACACCCGCCAGGCCGAGCCGATCCCACGCGGCCGGCTGCGACGAGAGCGTCTGTCGGAGTACTCGACTGTGATGGTCCGCGAGCTACTGGTCAACGCGATCGCTCACGCCGACTATTCGAGGGCTGGGGAGACGATCAAGGTGTTCGTGTTCGATGATCGGGTCGAGATCGTCAATCCGGGGCCGATGCTGCCTGGCCTGACGACCGAGGACATCCGCAACGGCCGCTCGAAGATCCGCAACCGTGGCATCGCGAGCGTGCTGCGACGCGTGCGCTACATGGAGCGGTTCGGCACCGCGTGGGAGAAGATCGAAGCGGAGATAGCCGACGGCTATCTCGAGCCGGGCTTCGACGGAGACGGTCCTCTGTTCTGCGTGACCCTTTGGCCGCATCCCTCGTTCGCCGGCTCGGGTATCCCGCCATCCCGCCAAAGTGGCGGGGTAAGTGGCGGGGTAAATGGCGGGGTAGCGTACTTGGGCAGCCGTAACGTTGCCCGCCGTCGGCAATCCGTTCTGGATGAGCTGGCCCGCGCTGGGGGCCTGAGTGCCCGCGAGTTGGGAGAGCGGCTCAAAGTTCGGTCAAGGACGCTGGAACGAGACTTGGCGGTACTTCGTGAGGCTGGCTTGGTGCACCGGGAAGGCCCTCCGAAGACGAGTCTCTACAGGACAGTCGAGCTGGCAGAGTAGACGAGCGCCTCGGCCGATTCGCTCGCGGGTGTGACGCGCTTGTCCGCCTTGTTTTGCCCAGTGGCGGGTTGAACGGTCGCGCACGTAGTTGGCGTATGAGGCAGGCTCACCCTTGGCGGCCAGCAGGGGTCGGCCCGGGAACCGACACAGAGCGCTGCTCATCGTCCAACTCAGCAGTCTCGAAAGGGTCGATCGAGACGCCTGCTTTGCTCAGCGTAGGCAGTAGTGGGAACCTATCCGAGGCGCTTGCGGTGGGACCGTTGCGGCCAGGCCGGTGCCTCCAAAGCAGTCGGGGCGGTTCGGTTCTGTCCCAGGTCGCGGTCGCCATCGGCTGTCAGGGGAGCGTCCCGTCCAGCCTCGTCCTTATCTTTACCACGATGAGCGAGCCCCAGAGTGACCTGGTCAACGCGAGCGACCGGATACTCCGAAGCGAGCACGCGACCCTGACTACTCGCCGCGGGGCGCTTGAGCGGCGTTTGGAGCTGCACCGCGGCATCGTCCACGAGCTGGGGTGGAGTTCGCGGTGCTGCAGCGACTGATCCCGTCGCCGGGGGCACCTGAGGGCTGGTTGGATACAGGATCTTCCGATGTGGCATGACAATGAGACCCGCACCGACCTGCTGGGCTTTGACTACCTGGTGGACGAGTTGGAGGTGCTGCTTACCGAGCGGCGGCTCCTGCCGCTGACCATCGGCATCGATGGCGGCTGGGGCTCTGGAAAGAGCAGCCTGATGGAGATGATCCGCGCCCGTCTGGAATCCGAGGAGAATGCGGGGAGGTTCGTCTGCGTCTGCTTCAACCCGTGGCGTTTCGAGGACTTTACGCACGGCAAGGTAGGCCTCATGGCTGCCATCGTCGACGCGATCGCAGAGCGCATCGAGGAGGACCGGCCGCGCTTCAAGGTCGCTGTCGAGAAGGCGAACGCTCTGCGGCGCCGCCTGCACAGCTGGGGGCTGTTCCGTCAGACCGCGACGGTTGCCGCGGGCGCCGCGGGCGCGGGACCCGAGGAGGCCGCCGCGGCAGGCTTGGCCGCCGAGGTCATCACCGGAGTCGGCGCCGAGGACGCCGGCCAGGAGCGTCCGCGGAGCTTCGAGACGGTGGCGCACTTCCACGAGGAGTTCGCAAGCTTGGTCGAGAGCCTCGGCGAGGATGTCCAGGCCCTCGTTGTCTTCGTTGACGATATGGACCGCTGCTCGACGGAGACCATCGTCGAGACCTTTGAGGCGATGCGACTATTTCTCCAGGCACCCAAGACCGCGTACGTCATCGGCGCCGACACCGCCATCGTCGAGACGGCGCTCGCCGATCGCTACCCGACCCGGGACGACGACACCAGCCGCCACTACCTGGAGAAGATGATCCAAAACGGCGTCTCCGTTCCGCCGCTCTCCGAGCCCGACGCGCAGACGTACATCAACCTGCTGTTCTGTGAGCTGTACGCGAGCCCCGAGCAGTACACGGCCCTGCTCCAGGCAGCCTGCCACAACCGCCAACCTGGCGAGCTCGCCGTCGCGATGACCGCCGGGATCGCCACGGAGACCATCGGCGAGCTACCCACCGGGCTCGCTGCGGCGCTCCAAATCGCCGCGCAGGTCGGCCCTCCGCTCGCTCGGGGCCTGCGCGGTAACCCCCGTCAGATCAAGCGATTCCTCAACAGGTTTCTTCTCCGGACGCGCACAGCTGAGAAGCGGCGAATCGACCTCGATCCGGCGAAGCTCGCCAAGCTGATGGTGCTGGAGGAGCTGCTCCCGGCGGACTTCGAGACAGTGTTTCACTGGCAGCTCAACTCGGCCGGTGCTCCGCCGCAGCTCGCGCTCGCCGAGCGCCTCGCGCGCGAGGCGCCGGTGAAGGACGCCCCGCAGGAGGTCCTCGACTGGCTGGTGCAGCCAGGCATCAAGCAGTGGCTGCTACTCGAGCCATCGCTCGCGGGCGAGGTACTCGGGACCTACTACACGTTCTCGCGTGACCGGCTGACGCGTGTCCTCAGCGCCGCTCGGCTGTCCGCAGGGCTTCAGAAGCTCCTAGTCGGCCTGCAGAGTGATGTCGAGCCCACGCGCCAGCATGCTGTCGAGACCACGTCGGAGCTCCAGGCGTCGGAAGTCGCCGAGCTTCTGCCTCCGCTACTCGACGCCGCGATGGACGACCTCTCATCACCCGCCGCGAAGGCGATGGTCGAGCTTGCGGGAGAGCTGCCCGCTGTCGCGACCGCGATGTTTGCCCGCCTTGACCAGCTGTCCGACACAAAGATGAAGCCTAACTTCGTTCTGGGCCTGCGCGTCAAGTTCAAGAACGACGACCGTCTTGCTCCGCTGCTGGAGCGCTGGGAGGCGAAGGGCCCGCGCAGCGTCAAACGGCAGGCAGTTCGCGCCAGAGGCGGTGGCTGAGCATGGGCACCTCCAAGGATTATGCGGGCGGAAAAGGCGGCGACTGGACGCCATACCGTTATGCCTCTACATCGTTTGTCAAGAAAGGCGGAGGGGAGCGCGCGGACCGGCTGCTCGCACGCTACGTCGGAGCGCTCGGCGGCGCGATCGCCGCGGCTGCATCCGGCACGGGTGCCGTCCTCGCGCCGGCGCAGGGACTCGCCGGCATCGGGGTCGGCCTCGCACAGCGAGGGCTCAGTCCGACACTCGAAGAGCTCGGGCTCTCGCACCTCGTCGGAGCGGACCGCTATGAGGTACTCGATGGCCTGCTCGACGCGCTCGCCGGCGACGGCTCAACACTAGAGGAGCAGGCCGTCCTCTCGGCGCTGTGCGAGGCCTTCGAGGAACTGTTCCCAGAGGACGCCGAGACCTACGAGCAGCTGGAGGCGGTCTCCCTCGATGCGGATGGAGTGATCGCGCTGATCGAGCGGTTCGTCGTGCGCTGGGTCTATGACCGCATGCTCCCGACCCTCGCCGAGCGCCTGTCACACGTCGAGGACCCGGAAACGGTGCGTCGTCGCGACAGCGAGCTGCGCGAGCGCTTGGCGCTGCTCGCGGCCCTGCGGCTGGAGGACCGCGACGCGCTCACGATCGACTGGGCCGGCGAAGAGGGTGCAGCGATCCTGACGTCGCTTGTCACCGACCTCTACGAGGACATGGCGGACCTGGAGGACTGAATGCGTTTCCGAGTACGCACCGACCCGAGGGAAGACGCCGGCGCCGACGGTGAGATCCTGCTCGACTGGTTCGAGGATGACCGCGCCGGCTCCACTGTCTGGTACGACGCACCCCAGCACCCGTTCCTCAAGGGCCTAGTTCCCTCGCCGGTCGCGATGGACCTGCTCCGCCTTGGCGGCGCGGTCTTCTGCGCCGACAAGATCGCGCTCCGCGAACACGCCCCCGATGCGTGGACCCGCGAATTGACGCTGACGTTGCCGGTCAGCGACCCCAACCTGTGGAGCACAGCCGCGGCGCTGGTCGAGAACACTCTCGGGTTCCTGAGCGGCGACCGGTGGTCGACGACGTTCATCCTCGGGCTGCCTCGGGAGGACGACGAGCACGAGGACACAGAGGAGGGGCCGGTCCTGCCGGCGCCAGCCGCGGACGCCGTGACCCTGTTCTCCGGCGGCCTCGACTCGCTGGCAGGAGCTATCGAGCTGCTCGAGGACGGGCAGACGCTGATTCTCGTCGGCCATCACGACAGCCCGTTCACGGACCACATTCAGACAGAGCTGTTCAGACAGCTGGCCGGGCAGTTCGCGGCCGGGCAGGCGACGCAACGCCGGCTGCTGCTGCGTCCCGCGCCGAGGAACAATCGCCAGGCGCGAGCGTTGCCGGGCGGCCCAGGGGAGATCACGACACGCACCCGGTCGCTGTTGTTCCTCTCGGCAGGGGTTGCCGTCGCCGACGCTCTCGGGGCCGGGACAACTCTGTACCTGCCCGAGAATGGCATGATCGGCGTGAATGTGCCGCTCACAGCCGCACGGGTCGGCAGCCTCAGCACCCGCACGACTCACCCGCGCTTCATCTCCCACATGGTGGAGCTACTCGGCACGCTGGGACTCGATCATCCGCTAGAGAACCCGTTCAGGCTCGCAACGAAGGGCGAGGCACTCGTGCGCAGCCCACGCCGAGACATCCTCGATCCCTTGGCGCTGGCCAGCGTCTCCTGCTCGCACCCCGAGGCGGCCCGCTGGCACACAGGACGCAAAGGTAACTGCGGATACTGTTATCCATGCATGATCCGCCGTGCCTCGCTGCATCGGATCGGGCTCGATGACGCCAGCGAATACGATCGTGACGCCCTGACCGATATCGACTTGCTCAGCCGCACCGATCTGGAGTCCGGCCGTGATCTGCGAGCGCTCCTGGCGAGCCTCGGGCAGCCTGCAAGGACGGTCGACGTGCTGCGCAACGGGCGCATCCCCGGCGGGGAGACGCGCGCGTTCTTCGAACTCTACTGCCGCGGCCGTGACGAGCTACGGGCCTGGTTGACCGATGGCGGCTCGGCCGCGATCATCGCGCGCCTTGGCTGAGCATCTCTACATCGACAGTCACTGCCATTTGGACCGTTATCCGCGGCCGCTGCAGGTACTTGAAGGCGCCCGCGCCGCGCACGTGCAGGTGCTAGCGGTGACTGAGCTGCCTTCGCTCTACCAACGCACAGCGCTACGGCTCGGCAGACGGGCAGGGGTCGAGCTCGCGCTCGGGATGCATCCGCTGCGGGCACAGCTCGCGACTGCTTTGGAGCTGACCCTGTTCACGCGGCTGCTCGACCGGGCGGACTTCGTTGGGGAGGTGGGACTCGACGGCTCTAGAGATGGTCACTCCAGCCTGCGCGAGCAGCGCAAGGTGTTCGCGCATCTGCTCGAACAACCGCGGATCCGCGGGAAGGTGCTGACCGTACATTCCCGCGGCGCGGAGGCGGAGACGATAGAGCGCCTCGCCGACGCTCGGGTGACGGCGATATTGCACTGGTACTCGGGGGCGCTCGGGCACATCGACACTGCACTCGACGCTGGCTTCTATTTTTCCGTCAACATGGCGATGCTCCGTTCGCGAAGCGGCCTGCGGGTACTTGCGGCACTCCCGCCCGACCGCGTTGTGAGCGAGACCGACGGGCCCTACACGAAGATCGCTGGCCGCGCGAGCCAGCCGAGCGATATCCCGCAGACTGTGCTCGCCCTCTCAAGGACGTGGAACGAGGAGCCCGACCACGCACGTGCACGTATCTGCGCGACTATGGCGGCGCTCACGCAGCAAGCGCGTCGGGGCGGTGATGCTGCGCCGTCGACCTCGCGGGGCGGGTAGAAGCACCATCGTTTTGAGCGCGAGGTAGTCGCGCACGACGCATTCCGGTCGACCAGCATGCACGGCTTCAGTGCTCGCTGCCCTTGAGGGGAATCGCGTATGCCGTCAAGGCAGTGTGGTGAGCGCTTAACGCGGATCGAGAACGCGCTCGCCGAGACATTGAACCGCCCGAATTATTTGAAGGCTGAGGTTGGCCACCGTACCGGGCTGGCTGCAACGGTCTCACAAACGCCTCAGACAGGTCCGCACTACTGCTTCGCCCGAGCCAAGCAGGCGTCAATCGACCCTCCGCAGACGCTCTCTTGGGACGACGAGGAGCTGCACGCGCTGGCGACCTGGACGTGCTCTCTCCCGTAGGTGGTTGCCGGCGCGTGACCGTGGGCACTGCCGACGATTGGTGCTCGTCCATTGCTCAAGCGCGCCGCCGGTGGTGGTTGATGCTGGCGACGCGGACCGCACGGCGCGAATGGCGCGACCGGCGTATCGTCGCGAGGTCCGTAGTCAAACCAGATGAAGGGATCTGAACAATGGGAACAGAAGAGAACAAGCAGGCTGCGCAGGACGCCTACGCGGCATTCAGCAGGGGCGACGCAGAGGGCGCGATGCGTAACATCGACGAGTCGATCAAGTGGACCGTGCGCGGCAACAACGTGCTGACCGGCGTCTACAACGGAAAGCAGGCCGTGGGCGAGCTGTGGGGAAAGTTCCTGAGCAAGGACTTCAGCACTGCCCCCCACGACTTCATCGCCGACGGCGACAAGGTCGTGGTCCTCACCACGGTGCATCTCGAGGGCGAGCCGACGGAGGGCGCGGACGTACTCACCTACAGGGACGGGAACCTGGTCTCGTTTGACACCATCGGCGACACGCGCGTCGCCGACCGCGTCTTCGCCTCGTAGCGAGGCGGCTTCAGCCGCCGCTCAGCGGTGGGGCGACTGCTGAGCGGTGCTCCGCGCGACGCGTGGCCCAAGCGACTGGCAAGCTTCTTTGCACGGCGCTCGTTCGAGTGCCTACTTCGCTGGGGCTGCGAGCGTCTCGGGCGAGCAGTCCGGCGCTGTCGAGATGGACGATGCCGAGCCGTTTCGCAAGATGGGCTGGTGGTCTCGTGTAGGCCCCGGGGCGATGTAGAGATGGTCAGGACCCTGAAAGCTCGACGTTCTCGAATGCGAGGACTTCGGCGAGCTTGTCGAAGTGCGTGTCGCGATGGAGCACTGCAACGCCACCGTGCTCGGAAGCCGCCGCGGCGATCAAGGCGTCGGTTAGCGGCACACGGTGGTACCCGTCGCTGTGCTCAGCCAGCTCTCCGATAGCGCTCATTGCGGCGTCGGCGACGGCGCGATCATTGCGTACGATGCGGAACCCGTCGAGTTCCATCTCGAACGCGATGTACTCGGCACTGCTGCGAGCGGAGTAGAGGATCTCCATTCGTACGATCGGGGTGATCCACAGACGATCGTCAACGATCGCCTTCTCGACGAGTTCGCTGGGAAGAGACGAAAACCGCCACCAGGCCGACGTGTCGACAATGAACGGCGCGTCGCCTTCCAGCAACTCGACGACGTCCACCGCAGGTCGCTTACGACTCGTTGTCCGTCAGCTGCTCGATGTGCCTGAGCGTCTCCCGATCAAGCCCATCCGGACTGAACACTCGCTCGATAAATCGCCTGCGCCGCTCGAGGCGCTCCTCGTCGCTCAGCGCAGGAGTCTCGGCGGTCGGGGTTGTGCTCAGAACAGAATGTTTCACGATCCCAGGGTAGCGCCTCAACGCGACGAGAACCGGCTGGCGACGCATGTTGGGAGCTGCCCGACAGGCTGGTAGAGCAGGGAGAACTGTTGTTGTTCGATCCCCGAGGAGGATCCCATGACTGTTTCTGCTGTTCTCGATTCCGCTGGGCGGCGTCGCTCACCGGCGACGCTGCCCGGTTTTCACGCAGGCCGTCCGCCCCGCAACAAGGGGATGCGCTATCCGGCTGACCCACCAACTGTCGAGGAGATCATCGCCGTGATGCGCCAGGCCGACGACAATCGCCACGGCTGGCGACTGCGCGCGTTGATCGTTGTGCTCTGGCGTGGTGGGCTTCGCATCCAGGAGGCGCTCGCGCTCGCCGAGCCCGACCTTGACCCGCGGCGTGGGTCGCTGCTCGTGCGCAACGGCAAGGGCGGCCGCCGTCGCGAGATCGGTATGGACGCCTGGGGTTGGGAGCAACTACACCCCTGGCTCACCTCCCGTCGTGACCTGCCTGTCGGGCCACTGTTCTGCGTCATCGACGGTCCGACCCGCGGACGTCCCTGGTCAAGTGCTGCCGTGCGCGTCGAGCTTCGTCGGCTCGCCAGCCAGGCAGGGGTGCGACGCCGGTTCGCGCCACACCAGCTACGTCATGCTCATGCGGTCGAGCTCGCCCGGGAGGGCGTACCGTTGAACATCATCCAGCGCCAGCTCGGTCATGCGAACCTCGGAACAACATCGATCTACCTCCAAGGCATCGACACCGAGGAGATCATCGCCGCCGTCCACACGAGACGGGCTCCGATGATGTCCGCGACTGCCGGCCTGCGTCTCTGAAAAAACCACAACACATCAAGCAGCGGGAGCGTGGCAAGCGCTCCCGCCCGCGCCGGGGCGACCCAGACCCGAGCCAATCCGCCCACCTCTCGTCCTGAGCATCAGCGCCAACGATGCCGATCAAGACGCCTGCTTCGCCGTGGGCAGAGCGGAAGTAAGGAGAGCGAGGCCACGGCCTGCCGCGGTGCCGTTCCCTGCGGGAAGGACTGGAGACCCTCCAGAATGGGGTGACACATCTGGTCCCCGGTACAAGGGGCACCGGCGGCTGGTGCTCCTTCGCTCGCGTCGCCTACATGCCCAGTTCTGAGCGACTAATCGGCCGCCAGCTCAAGGCCGCACTAGCCTAGTCGCGTGTGCCGTACCAAACGTGCACCTCGTGCCTAGCCGAGGACTGTCACGGCATCGTTCGACGAGGACATCGCCTTGAGGTCTGGCGTGTACGGCCACGACGCCGGAGGTTTGTGCGCCGTGGCCTTTATGGTGGGGCGCCAGTGGTGCTTGCGCTCGTCGCGTATTCCGGAGGGAGCGCACCGGCTCGCTGCGGGGCCGGCGGCGCACCTAGATGCTCAGCCTGCCACAACAGACGCCACCGGAATCGCCACTATGCGACTCGTTTCACCACGACCATTGCATTCCACAGACGCCTGTCCCGAAGCCGCAAATGTGTGGGTCACCGTCAACGGGATCGTCTGGAACAGATAGTTGCTGCCGTTGCCACCCACGATGTTCTTCTTAGAGTCGGTGTCGGTCCCAGCAGTCAGCGTGCAGATCAATTCAGTCGTGCCGATTTCTCCCTGGCCTTCGATGAACGCGAGGATCAGGTAGGTACCCGCCGCCACGTGTACCGAGCCTGTGCTGGAGGTCACCGCTGAAACCACGCCGTTGAGCCCGGGAGGTCCACGTTCTCCCGGACCACCTGGCTGACCCGGCGCTCCGGGCGTCCCCTGTGCTCCCGGCGTCCCCTGTGGCCCAGCAGGACCCTGCCCACCCGTCGGTCCCTGCGATCCAACCTTGCCCGTCCCTTTGAGCGTGCTAAGCACCTTCGGATTGATCTGCTTGGTCGAGTTGATCAGGTAGTGGCTCGCCGCGAGCGCTCCCCCGCTCATGGCGAACACGAGCGCCAGAGTGGCGACGACGTTGGCGTAACTGAGGTGTCTGCGTAGAGATAAGTTCATGGAAGGACCCTACGCTGTTCGGCGAAGTGGCGCTACATAGGGCTGCCGGCTCACGCTGGGCGACTATTCGATGATGCGAAACGAAGCCTTCGCCACGCGCCTAGCTCTCCCGCCGGCGCTCGGCCGCAACGAACTCGTGCTCCCCGGCTTCAGCATTCGTCCCGCCAGACGGCCGGTGAAGCAAGCTGTTCGTACCAGCCTTGCCGGTGTGGGTGAACGTACAGGGGCGTTACAAGACGCTCGCACCTGTGCGCTCGGCCGTTGGCGACCCCGACACGCTCGCTCTCATACGCGGTTGCGGGCACGCAACAGCCGGCGCCGCTGGCGACTAGTGATCGTCCACAGCGGTCGCGTGAGGAGCGTACGCGCGGACGCCCGTTTGCGGGGCGAGAGCAGGCGCGATGCGTCCCTCCATCGACAACTCACAGTCTGCGCCGTCAGGTCTTGAATGCGCTGCGGAGTGATCTCGTCGAGCGTCGGCAGGTTTGCATCGTAAGCGACAAGGAACGCGGAACATAGGCCAGCGTCTAATGACTTTGGGCTCCACTCGCACTCGCGGCTCCCGCACCTGAGCGAGCTTACAAAGGGCTCAGGCCGGCAGTCTTGCGGCTGGTCAGGTTGAACCTCAGCCGAAAGGCACTGATCGGGGTTATCGTCGTGCTCGACACCGCCCGATCGTGCCGGTGTACTCAGGCCGCTGACGGAGCGACTGCGTCGGGCGTCCGCAGCTCGGCTACCCGACGCAGAGCATCTACGATTTCGGTCGGCACCTCCCCCGATGCGAATGCCTCGGCGAGCCTCTCGTTGCCGAAGTTCACGCCGAACTGATCTTGTACCTGTCTCCGGATCACCCCAAGCAGCTGCTTGCCGGACACCACGCGCAGCCGACCGTCAAGCGTCTCCCAATTGCTTTCAAGCATGATTCTCGCCGCTTCATTCGCTTTCGGCACTGTGACTCGCTCCGCCTCGTGGCGCCAGACGTCCTCTGTGTATCGCTGGGCAAGCCGATCCTGCGTGGCCGTCTTAAGATCATCACAGCTCTCGTCGATAATCCGCATGACCTCATCGACGTTCGGCTCGGCCCTCAAGCCACGTTCCGTTGCGATTTCCGAGATTACGCGCTGAATCACCGTCGGCTCAATCAGAAAGCTCTCTATCGAGTCGCGCTCCCATATCAACAGAGGCCTCGCAGCCGCCTGTATCGTCTTCGCTCGATGCTCGTCGGTCATTCCGTCTCGGTCACGAAGCTCAAGCGATCCGACAGGGTTGCCCAGCATCGCTTCAAAGACATCAAGCTGCTTGACATGCTCGAATCGGTCTGCGCCTCCAACGGGCACCGTCACTACGCGGTCGTCGCCCGTTAGTGCTCGAATTCCCAAGGTGGCTGCGAACCGGCCGAGAATCGAAACATCCCCGGATCCCTCAACAAAGAGACAGAGCCGGTTTTTGACCAAGGCGTATGCGTCAACGTTGTCGATGGCGCCAAGGGAGCGCATTATTGCCATCGGCGTGACCTCGTCCGACACGGGAGCGGCGTGATCACTGCCACTTTCGACAAGAATTAGGCGCGTCGGATCGACGAAGTTGATGATCTCCTTCGAGTGGGTCGCGAGTATGACTTGGAAGTCTTCCCGCCTGGAAATGTCATCCAGCACCTCGACGACAACACGCTGAAGGCTGCTGTGTAGGTGCGCGTCTGGCTCGTCAAGAAGCACGATGCCAGCCTGTTTGCTGAGAATGAATGCGAGCAGTTGCGTAACTTGGACAAATCCCGCGCCCGCTGAATAGAGATCGTGACGAGTACCACCGTCGTTGGTGTAGTCGGCTCGGACAAACTGGTCTCGGATCTCGTCGAATTCGAGATCGCCCAAGTTGGCGCCGAATCGGTCATGAAGCACTGTTTGGAGCGTGGCGAATCGCATGTCATCTCGCTGCCGCAGATCAAGCAGGAGGTTCCTGAGCACCTCGTGGTGGCGACCATCATTGATTAGCGAGACGCGTCGCGCGGGAGTCCGGTACTCCTCATCCCTGACGATTCCGACGGCGCTCGGCACCCAAACGGCGGGCTTGGATGCCAGCGCAAGGAGGCGAACTCCCTCCATGCCGCGGTTCAGGCTTACCTTGCTATTTGGGTTGCCAAACAGGTACCGAATCCCGAACTCGACGGCGCTGTCGTCCGCGAATTCGGCCCCAACGGTCGCCAATACGTATGAGTTCGCCTTACGCGAGATCTGCTTGTAGTAGAGGTCGCGTACGTTGGCGACGGGAAGAATCGATGGGGGCAGGAGGCGACCGCTAGCTGCGAGTTGATCTCCCTCGCGATGAAGCTTGAGCAGCGAATACAGGAGGTCTATGCCTTGGAGGAGAGTCGACTTGCCCGAGTTGTTAGCGCCAGCAAGGACGTTGAAAGATCCGAGGGTGGCCTCGAAACTCTCGAATCCCTTGAAGTTGCGCATCCAGACCTTACGGATTCGCGGTGGCTCATCGCCCGTCGCGGGTGGAGGCGCTGCAAGAGCGCGTTCTGGGTCCGCTCCTCCGTCGTCGTCGGCGACAGGAATTCGAAGCTGGCCGTTGTTAACCTCGATGTCAAAGATGGGAAGCTCCTCGCCGTCCCCAGTGGTAACGGGCTCCCCGCCAGCTTGTGCCTCCTCTGTCACTCAGCAAAGACTAGCTGGCTCAGTCGACGCCCCTTTGCTGGTCGAGCCGTCCCTGGTACTGTGGCTGCGCAAATCGACTCTCGGAGGCCGATCAAGGATCGACTTGGCTGGCAGATCGGCCGATCCGTACCATCCCGTTGCAAGGCGCCTCGGGCAAGCCACACTGCTGCCTCGCGTACGCAAAGTGGGCGTCTCGATCCACACCCGGCATGCTCCTGCCTTGGACGATCAGCGGTCGTTGTGGATCGGGTGTCGGGCCGCGCTCATACTCTAGAAAGCGAGCGTATCCGCTCACTGATCTTCCCGCGATGTCAACGGACAGCGGAATCGCTTACTGGCGCGACGGCTGGGTGTCAATCTCGCTGCCATTGGGCACAAATTGAGCTTGTGCCCAATCAATGAGTCCGTACCCGATCGCCGGTTTCGCTCTCCGGTGTGCTGCGCCGGATGTCGAATTTTGCACCAGAATCGTAGTCACAGCGCCATTGGGCACAAACCGAGATTTGTGCCCAAATCCACAGCACAAACCCGCTATTTGCGGCTTTTTGTCGGGATTGCCGGTGATCGGTCGAGGCCCCAAATTTGGCTTGGATACAGGGGATTCGAGGCATCGGCGCGGTTCGGGACCACTACTGTCACGCCGGAGGTCGCGGGTTCGAGTCCCGTCGCTCCCGTCCCGAGAAAGCCCTGGTAATCAGGGCTTTTTTGTTGGGCTTTGGCACTCGGGTGGTACTCGCTGGCGGCGGAGAGTACCGCTTGCGAGTACCACACTGGGCCTTGTTTTGCAGCGGAAACGGCTCGGAGCCGGATTGCGGGCCGGAGGTTGTGGGTGCTGGGGCTGGCGCCGACCGTGTGGTCGGTTTCGGGCGCTGACGGGGACCTGCGATTGCTTAATGGCCGCCGGTGCCCGGACACCGTTCCGGGACTGTCGTGAACGCGATGTCGAGATCGACGGTTGGAGACATGGGCACCAGAGTCGTCTACTGCTCACTGGCTCGGATTTGACCGACAGCAGAGGAAATATCCGAGCGATCGCGTCGATCTCGACCAGATCCGTTTGCGTTGTACTGCGTCCGGAGTACCGTCGTTCGCAGACATACGCGCGGCGAGCAGCACTCATTGGGACGAGATTGGGAGGCAGCGATGCGCAAGTGGGGTAGCACCAAGGGTGGACGGTACGAGGACATTTCGGGGGATGCTGAAGTTGAGCGCCCTCGATTACGCGGACGGGGTGCTGCTCGCGGGCACCGGGGGGTGCGTCTTGGCGCACGGGGAATGGCTGGCTCGGTGAACGGGCTGGCGGGGGTGTTGGTGCTCTTGTTGACACTTGGCGCGTTGACTGCTGTAGCGATCGCGTGCGAAGGGACGGGTGGGGGCTCGTCGAGCCCATTCAAAATAGAAATCGGCGGCTCGGGTCCCAACCCCGGGACGGAAACGACGACCAAAGAAACATGTGGCAAAACCGTGGACTGCGCCACCGGCGACGAGGCGACGATGCAGACGGACACGGCGATCGGGGGCCGCGGCCTTGGGTTGAACATCATCCGCTCCTACGACGCGCAGGCCTCAGCGGCCGCTCAGGCGGAAGGCAAACCCGTCGGCCTGTGGGGCTGGGGCTGGACGGGACCGTACTCACCGAAACTGGTGTTCGGCACCGGTGAACTCGGCGAAGAAACCATCACCGTCGAACAGCAGAACGGTAGCGGGATCATCTTCTACTCCAACGGCGAAGGCGGATACACCCAGGGCGGATGGGTACAAGCCCGCCTCGTCAAAGAAGGCTCCAGCTACATCTACACGCTAACAACCCAGACCAAACTTGAATTCAACGGCGAAGGCCACTTGGTCAAGGAAACCGACCGCAACGGAAACGCAACAACCTTGACTTATAACGGTAGCAAACAGCTCGAAAAAGTCACGGACCCCACCGGTCGGACGCTGACGTACAAATACAATGGCGAAGGTCTGATCGAAAGCATCAAAGACCCCACGGGCCACGTCGTGAGCTACACGTACGTTGCCAAAGGTGGCCTGTCGAGTGTGAGTATCGAAGGGAAAGTCCGCTGGGAATTCGGTTACACCGCCACCTCACCATACCTCCTGAGCAGTGTGACCGACGGCCGGGGGCACGCCACCACAATCGAATACGACGGCTCCCACCGGGTGATCAAGGAGGTCATAGCCGGCCACGAACGCAAATGGAGCTATGGAACAAACGAAACGACGATCACCGAACCCAACGGCTCAGAAACCGTCGTCACCTTCAATGCCGCGTACGAGCCGATCAAGACCATCGAAGCAAAAGGCACGGCGCCGGAAAAGGTCACTGAATACGAATACAATGGGACTACCTTCGAGCTGACGAAGCTGATCGACCCGAACAAACACGTTACCGAATACGGTTACGACGAAGAAGGCAACCGCACAAGTGAAAAAGACCCGACCGGCGACGAACGCAAATGGAACTACGACAGCAAACACGACATCGAAACAGAAACCTCGCCGGAGGGCGAGACGACAACCTACAAACTAAACGCCAGCGGGCTACCGGAAACAATCGAACGGCCCGACGGTGCGGAAACGCAGATCACGAAATATAAATACAACGCTGAAGGCGACGTGACCGAAGTCACCGACCCGCTCGGCAACAAAGCCAAATATACCTACGACGGCTACGGCGATAAGAAATCTGAAACGGACGCTGAAGGCAACGAACGTAAATGGAAATACAACGAAGACTCTCAGGAGACCGAAGAAACCAGCGCCCGCGGGTTCGTGACCAAAACCGAACGCAACAGCTACGGGCTGCCCACGAAGATCACCGACCCGCTCGGCCACGAAACCGAAATCAACTACGACGCCAACCAGAACACCGAATCGGAAACTGACGGTCGCAAACACACCACCAAATACGAATACAACGAAGAGAACCAGCCGATCAAAGTCACCAAGCCAAACGGCGACACCACCAAAACCGGGTATGACGCTGAAGGTAAAAAGACCAGCTACACCGATGGCAACGGCCACGTCTGGGAATACAAACGCAACGTCCTGGAGCAGGTCACCGAAGAAAAAAACCCGCTAGGCAAGATCTGGAAGAAGACCTACGAAAAAGCTGGGCACCTGAAAGAACTAGAAGACCCGGAAAAACACACGACCGAATATACCTACGATGAAACCGGCCGGCCCACTAAAATCAAATACTCAACCGGCCACCCAGGCGAAGTGACCTACAAATACAACAAAGACAGCAAGGTCACCGAAATAAAAGACGAAACCGGCACCACCGAAAACACCTGGGACAAACTCGATCGGCTCACCCAATACAAAAATGGTGCTGGCAAGACCGTCAAATACAAATACGACCTCGACAACCAGCCCAACAGCATCACCTATTCCAACGGCAAAGAAGTCAAACGGGAATACGACAAAGACGAGCGGCTATCCAAGGTCACCGACTGGAAATACGGCGGCGAAGTGTTCACCTTCAAATACAACGCTGACAGTAGGCTGATCTCAACGACCTTCCCAGCGTTATCAGAAGACAAGGACGAATACGCCTACAACGAAGCCGACCAGATGACCGAAGACAAGGTGCTCTGGAAAGGCTCCGTCATCGCCGGCGCTGTGTACGAACGCGACGGAGACGGGCAAGTCACAAAAACGACGCAGAAATGGGCTGAAGGCAAAGAACCCGAAACGATTACCAGCGTCCTCGACGAAAACAACCGGCTCATCGAACACGACGGCCACGCCTACACGTACGACAAAGGCAATAACCCGACGAAGATTGAAGGCGAAGCCGGCTACACCTACAACGAAGCCGACCAGCTCAAAGAAAGCCCCGCGGCCAAATACAAATACAACGAAGACGGCCAGCGCACCAAACTCGAACCCAAAAACAGCGAACCGTCAACAACATACACCTACGACCAGGCAGAGCATCTTATCGGCACCGAACGCGAAAAAGGCGAAAAACAAACCGAACTAAAAGACACCACGACTTACGACGCAAACGGGCTATCACAGGAACTAATCGAGAACGGCACCAAACACAAATTCGTCTGGGATACGGCCGAGCCGCTGCCAATGATCCTTGAAGGTGAGACGGGCACAGGCGAAGAAGAAGCCGCGTTCATATATGGCCCAGGAAACCTGCCAGTCGAGGAGACCTTCGGACTCAACTCAATATATTACCATCACGACCAGCAAGGATCCACCCGGCTAGTCACCTACTGGCAACACGGAGAAATAGTCGGCTGGAAAAACTACGGGCCCTTCGGCAACACCCTGGAAGCAGCTGGTGACGCTACGCCTCTCGCATACGATGGGCAACTCACCGACCCTGAAACGGGACTCGCCTGGCTCGGCGCACGCAAATACGACACAAACGCCGGGCAATTCACGACTAATGACCCGGCGCTCGAAAACACCGGAGAATCGTACTCATACGTGCAAGACAACCCGGAAAACAGAGCGGATTTGTCGGGCGAATGTGTACAAGAAGGCCTTCCTAAAAAGACCAAGTGTCAGCTTGCGCTCGGCGGGCTCACCGCGGCACTTCATGCGGTGGAAAAACTACTAAAGGAAGATAAGTGGAAGGAAGCAGCGTGGGGGTTGGGCGGCATATCGAGTGCTATACCTGCGATAGCGGAGTATTGTGGACCGCAAGGTCCAATTGGGTTCGTCAAAGATAAGCTCACGCTCATTGAACACAACGTTAGTAATCTAAGCATGTCGATAACCCATCAGGAAGTACTTGCCGCGGTCGTCGCCGCTGGGGTTATTACTTGGGCGGCGCTTCAAATTGGCGCAGTTGTGGGGGTGGCCGTTGCCTGACGGTTATCCGCCTGCTTGAACTAAGAGAGCCCCCACCCGCTGGCCATCTCACGGAGTTAGCGGTGACGTGGCGAATGTTGCCTCATTCTAGGCGCTGACGCAATATTTTAGGGTGCGCTTGACTTGCCAGTGGAAATTGCTTGCTGTGATCGAGGAGCTTGATGGCGTTGGCGATGTCAGGGGCTTCGATTAGGGCAATGGGGTGTTTTTGTTCCGGGTATCGAATCACGGTACGACCCGTGAGGATGCTCATGCGTGCGTCCGTCTTACCGATGCGAAACGCCGGGGTGACGTGGAGTCCGATTGTTCTGGCGCTCTGGTCTTCGGTGGTGGTTTGTTCTTCGCGACGGCCGGTGTGGCGATCGGTGTGCCAGCGGGTGAGGTTCAGTCCTGGGATCTGGCGCGCGATGCCCTCGAGGTAGCTTTCGGTGACGTAGCGCGTGAGCTCTTTGCCCTGCTCATAGAAGAAGGTGTCGATGTAGCTCCAGAGCTTGTCCTGTGCGCCGGCGGCGAGCGCAGCGGTTTGCTGATTCACAAAAGCCGCTGGCCAGTAGGTGTTGCGCTTGAACGCGTGGTAACGGAGTTTGAGCGCTCCTGTGCGCACGTAGGTGTCAATGATCGCGGGTAGGTCTTCGCGGAACCACCAGCGGCTGGTCGGGTCCTCCAGGTCGATGAAGACTTCCATTGTGACCGGCGCCGTGCGCCTGCCGAGAGTGGTGCCTTCTTGGGGTATGCCGGTCAGCTGTGCGCTGACTTTATGGTCGATGCCCCGTTCGAGGGCGGCCTGGCTGCTGGCATGACGGGTCAGGACGAGGACCCCGAAGGCCACGACGATCGTGAGTAGCGCGACGATTCCCACGCCGGTCCAGGAAATCGTGCCTCGCAGGAGCCGCGCGGCTCGCGTGCCGGTTCGCCTCCGTTGACGGGCCTGTTCCCTACGCCACGTTCGTGTTCGGCCTGCCACAGCACGTCCTCCCGGCTAAGCATCGCGAGTGCCCGGTGGGAGGTCAAATAGTCGGGAACAGCGGATCGGGTTTGAGACGAGATCGACTTGCCGCTGTCTAGCGTCCGCCGATGCTGCGCTCGGGACTTCGATCGGGTCGCGCGATGTGGCTGAGGGCGCGGACGAGCCCCGGAAGTCGGCTGCGGCTCGGTGCGATCACGCGGTCGAAGTTCAACCGCCTTTCCGTGCCACGGACCCCCGGCAGTTAGCGCTGCGCGGGGGCCAATTTGGTTTGTGCCTGCGACTTATAGCGTATGGACTCATAGTAGTCAACCGGCAAGACTGGTCGCGTGCCCGCGATCTCTCCCGTCCATGCTGCGTTTGGAGACGCCCTGCGCGAGCTGCGGGCCGAACGCGGTATGTCACAGGAAGCTGTCGCCCTTGAGGCCGGGCTGAACCGCGGCTACTACAGCGGTGTCGAGCGGGGGGTCCGCAACGTCGCGCTCGCAAACATCACCAAGATCGCCGGCGCGCTCGGCCTGCCCGCATCAGCGGTGCTTGAGCGCGCCGAGGCGATCCAGCGTCGTGGGCGACGGTAGCGACGAGGCGCTCAGAACACCGTCAGGCCATAAAGGTCGGCGATGCGTGCGAGTGCCTCGTCGTTGCGCGCGACGGGTCGCCGCTCCTGCTCGTCGAGTGCGACGTCCTCGAAGAGCGCCCAGCACTCCCAGTCGGAGGAAAGTCGGGATAGGTAGCGGATGCCGGCGAACTTCATGCGGCCGTTTGCGTCGCGTTGCTCGTAGACCCAGCGTCCGATCCAACGTGTGATGCGGCGGTCGCCGCCACGGACGGTGGGGATGTCGAGGTCGCTGTAGCCGTGGAATGCGAGCAGCTCGCCGAGCTCGCCACGGAGCACGGCGCGGGTTGCGGCTGCCTCGATATCGAGAAAGCGAGTCGCTGGAACTACGTCGCTTGGAGTGGGGGTGGCGCGGACGGCAAGGCGCCGGTGGCGCCAGTCGGCTGGGACCTCCCCGAGTGCCATGAAGCCCTCTTCGCGGGCGATCGCGATGAGACCGAGATCGGGTCTGAAGCGGGCGAGGGTCTCTCCGTAGCATCCGTCGAGCGTCGTAGCGAAGTAGCAGACGCGATAGTCTCCGGTGGGGCTGTCGAAGCGGTTCCCGGTGGCGCGGCTTTCGAGTAGGCCCGGGTCGAGCGGTTGGGAGAAGCGGAGCGGGTCAGGTGAGCGGCCGACTCTCCAGAGACCGCTCTTGGGAGGTTCGAGCACCTTCGGGCTCGGTGCCACTCATCCCCCGGCGAGGAACGCCTTGGCGGCCACGAGCACGTCGCGGAAGGCTCCCTCGCGGATGCTCTGTGCGGGGGACTCGTCATCGAGCTGTGGGTTGAGGCCGAGGAACCATGCGCGCACGGTGTGAGGGGACTCCTCGGCGAGCAGTAGTTGGAAGGTCTGGTAGGCGCAGCGCAGTCGCTGCTCGTGTTCTGCTCGGGGTGCACGCTCGCCAGCCGCCCAGCGGCCCACGGTTCGGGGGTCGGATACCCCGGCGATATAGGCGACCAGCTTCTGACCGAGAACCTCCTGCATGTATCCGACCACGTCCTGGATTGTGGACTCGACTGCTTTCCTATGCGCGTCCTGTGGTGCGGAGCGGAGCTGCGGCATGGTTTCCTCTGTTGTTGGTCGGTTTGGGGAGCCTATGTTCCTCTTCGACAGTTATCCGCACATTGGCAAACTATTTGCCTTTGTGTTGGCCGCCTATTTGGCCAGATGCTTGGACATTATATCGGCCTAGAGGATGGCTCATCTGTAGAAGCCCGCAGAGCGAACGCCAGGTTGACCCGCTCCACATCCTCCGGCCGGGTCTTGGCATGCATGTAGCGCTCGGTCGTGGTGATCCGCGAGTGTCCGAGGAACTCCTGCACGAAGCGCGCGTCGGCGTGGCGGGCGATAAGGCTGCCAGCGGCGTGACGCAACGCGTGGAAGCGCAGGGGGCGTAGTCCGGCGGCGTCGCGCGCGGCCTTGAAGCGGCGACGCACAGCTGAGGGGTCCAGGCGTCGGCCGAGACGCGAGCAGAAGATGTAGTCCTCGCGTGAGGTGTAGTCGCCGCGCGCGGCGAGGCGACCGAGGGCTTCGGTGGCCGGATCGGCGAGCGGGATGAACCGCGCCTGCCAGCTCTTGGTCGGCCCCTCCACACCGGCGGAGACGGCACGGTGGACGACCATCCGCCGGGTGTCGAGGTCGATGTCCCCCAGCGCAGCGCGAGTAGCTCGCCGAGACGCAGGCCGGTGTAGGCGGCGAGGCGGAACAGCCGGCGTCCTGGGCGTCCTCTCGCACTCGCCAGATGATCTCGTCGGGTATGAGGAGCTGACGGTGCTGGAGGCGATCGACTTCGCGGAGCGCTTCATCCGACGGAACACCCGCCAGGCCGAGCCGATCCCGTAAGGCCGGCTGCGACGAGAGCGGCTGTCAGAGTATTCGACGGTGATGGTCCGCGAGCTGTTGGTCAACGCGATTGCTCACGCCGACTATTCGAGGGCCGGGGGAGACGATCAAGGTGTTCGTGTTCGACGACCGGATCGAGATCGTCAATCCGGGGCCGATGCTGCCGGGTCTGACAACCGAGGACATCCACAACGGCCGCTCGAAGATCCGCAACCGCGGCATCGCGAGCGTGCTGCGACGAGTGCGCTACATGGAGCGGTTTGGCACCGCGTGGGAGAAGATCGAAGCGGAGATAGCCGACGGCTATCTCGAGCCGGGCTTCGACGGAGATGGTCCGCTGTTCTGCGCGACCCTTTAGCCGCATCCCTCGTTCGCCGGCTCGGATATCCCGCCATCCAGCCAAAGTGGCGAGATAAGTGGCGGGATAAGTGGCGTTGGGCAGAGGCGATGTAGCCCGTCGGCGCCGGGCCGTCCTCGCCGAGCTAGCCCAAGAGGGCGGGCTAGATGCCCGCCTGCTGCAGGAGCGTCTCAGCGTCTCGCCGCGGACGTTGCAACGAGACCTTGCGGCCCTTCGCGAGGCTGGTCTGGTGGTACGGGAGGGGTCGCGGAAGACCGGCCTCTACAGGACAGCCGAGCTGGCGGAGCAGACGAACGTGCACGGCCGATTTCGCTCGCTGGCGTGACGCGCTTGCCCCTTTGTCTTGCACGGTGTCGGGTTGAATGGTCGCGCATGTATTTGACGTAGGAGGCAGGCTCACTCTTGGCAGCCAGCAGGGGTCGGCCCGGGGACCGACACAGAGCGCTGCTCCTCGTCGTGGGTGTCGTCCGATCCGGTCGTCTGCGCGGGCCTCGTGCGGACGCTCGCTCGACCTGCAAGCGGGCGTAAGGCGATTCGTGGCTAGATGACTTGTGCGTGCTCGCGCGGGGTGGCGTGGTGGCGGTGGCTGGTGTCAGACGTGCGGGGTTGGAGTGTGATGCGTCCGCCGCGTGCGGGTACGATGAATACGTTGCGGTGCGCGACTCGCTCTGCTCGCTGGTGGGAGGGTTGCAGGCGGGCGTGGCGCAGGATTGTCCTGAGCACGATTCGCGCCTCGGTGAGGGAGAACGCGGCGCCGATGCATCGTCTGGGTCCGCCGCCGAAAGGAATCCAGGTGTAGGTGCCGGCGCGCGTGTCGAGGAACCGCTCGGGGCGGAAGGCGAGCGGGTCGGGGTAGAGCTCGGGCCGGCGGTGCACGAGCGTTATGTAGGGGACGACCATCGTGCCGCTCGGGATCGTGAGCCCGGGTAGGTCGAACGGCTCGGTTGCGAGTCGTGCGGTGAGCGGGAAGGCTGGGCGCAACCGCATCGCCTCCTTGATGACAGCGTCGAGGTACTCGTCGTCTCCGTCGAGCGCCGCGGTTTGCAGGCGTGTGAGCGCGTCGGGGTAGCGGCTGACGCGCTCGAGCACCCACGTCAGGGTGGAAGCGGTGGTGTCGTGTCCTCCAAGCAGCAGGGTACGCATCGCGTCGCAGATCTCGTTGTCGCTCATCAGGCGGTCTTGGCTATCGGGTATTCGCAGGAACATTCCGAGCACGTCCTGGCCGTCGAGTTGATCGCTGCTGCGGCGGTGGGCGACCTCTTCCAGCACGATCGCGTCAACCGCGTCGATTGCACGGCGGACTCGCGGGAACGGTCTGTCCCACCCGTTCTCACGGCTCGTCGCGATGATCGTCTGCACGAAGAACCGCCGCGAGTGGCCCTCGGCAAGCAGCGCGAGCGTCGCCGAGCGCAACCGTCCAACGCGCGCGGGGTCGGTGACCCCGAACACCGTGGCCATGATCACCTCGAGGCTGATCGCTTCCATCTGCGGCTGCGAGGGAGTGGGGCGCCCGTAAGGCCAGCGTGCCAGGACCTCTTCGGTCTTGCGCTGCATCGTCTCGTGGTAGCCGCTCAACGCGTCCCCGTGAAACGGGGGGAGCTGCGTGCGCCGCCTGCGCATGTGCTCGGCGCCGTCGATGTTCGTAAGCCCCGTCGGGCCGAGGAACAGATGGTGCGCAGAGGCCTTCGCTAGCGCCGCTCCGAGTGCAAGCACGCCGGTGTCGGCTGTGAAGACACGCTTGATGTCCTCGGGATCGGTCAGGCACAGCCACGGTCCCGTCGCCGGCATCGGCACCAGGAAACGATCGCCGAGCTGCCCACAGTGGCGCGCGAACTGCTCCGGCGCCAACCAGTACTGGGCGGCATTGACGAGCGCGGGGCGTCGCAGTCGGGGCAGGTCGGTAAGCGTTTGGCCCATGAGCCACATCCTCTCTAGTTACTCTGTGCGAAATAGAGTAACATAGTACCCAATGGTGCCAATAGCCGAACTCCTCGACGTGGCTCCCGTGGTGGGCGACGACGCGCTCTTTGACCGCGTCGCCGCGGCGGCGCTCGACGAGTTCGCCGAGCACGGCATCCGCCGCACCTCGATGGAAGACGTCGCCCGCCGCGCCGGCGTCTCACGAATGACCGTCTTCCGCCGGTTCGCGAGCAAGCAACGCCTCGTCGAGATCGTCATCGCACGCGAGGTCCACCGAGGAATGCAAGAGCTCGACCTCCTATGGGAAGGCGCAGAAACACTCGAGGACCGACTCGTCGCCGGGTTCGAGTTCGCCGGGCGCTACGTGCGCGGCCACCCACTATTCGACCGGCTCCTATGCAGCGAACCCGATGTCCTGCTACCACCACTCACCCTCGACGGCGGACCCGTCCTCGAGCTCTACCGATCACTCATCGCCAATCGACTCCAAGCCGAAGTCAACGCCGGTCGCGCTGCGACACCAGACATAGACGGCGTCGCCGAAGTCATCGCACGCCTCGCGATCTCACTACTACTCACCCGCGACGGGACCATCACACTCGACGACCCGCACTCCGTCCGGCGCCTAGTCAACCTCACGCTACTCCCCATGCTCCAACCCCACTCCGACTAGCACTGGCTGCAACCACGCAACGCAGCCGGCCTCCACACGCCAGTCACCGCTTGCCCCTCGGTCTCTCTCGGACGCAAGTCGCCGGGCCGCTCTCGTCCAGTGGCACGGTCTGTCCCGCGGCCCGCAACTTCTCACGGGCGATAGCGGCTGCATCGACCCGCCGTTGAACTACGGCGCGGTGCCACTCAGGCGGAGCGCGCCCTCCCGCTTTGTGGGTGATCCGCCCGTCTCAAGGAGCGCCCAGCTCGCTCCTGTTCAGGACGATGCGCAAGCACGCTGGACGAGGATCGGCACACGCCCGCTCGCGCAGGCGAAGCGGGAGCGCTCGCTTCGCCGTGCCCCAGATCCGATCATCGTCCAAGACAGGAGCGTGAGTGGCGTCTACCGACGCGCTCGCATCCACACGCGCAAGCGGAAGCGTGCCCTCGCGCAGGACGGTCGCATGAAGACGGCCGCGCGGCAGTCATGCGCGAAGGCAAGATAGGGATGACGGCGGTTCGTTAACGATCACGCATTGATTCCAAGTGTGGGTGAAGCGTGAGGAAACCCTTAAGTCACAAACGTCCTGTGCGGAGGATGCAGCGGAAGCCGATGTGGCTGGTGGAGGTATCGATCTGGCGCGACGGGCTGGTGTCAATCTCGCTGCCATTGGGCACAAATTGAGCTTGTGCCCAAACCCACGGCACAAACCCGCTATTTGCGGCTTTTTGCCGGTATGGTCGGTGATCGGTTGGGGCCTCAAATTTGGCTTGGATACAGGTGATTCGAGGCATTGGTGCGGATCGGAACCGCCGGAGGTCGCGTGTCCGACCCCCGTCGCTCCCCGCTTCTCGTAGCAACTCCCGCCGCCCAACGCCCAAGGCGCCGTTACGTCAAATGGTAATTTCCCCGACGATCGCGGCTTGTGCAGTGAAAGCCGTAGCGCTCGTACTGGCGCTCGTAGCGGTGTGCGCAGAACTGGCCATGGCGCAAACACTTTTCTGCGCCCTCGATCACGGCGTGCACGTAGCCTGCGCTGCAGGTCTTCGCGGCATGGGCCGTGTTGGTGGGAGGCTGTGCGTGCGCCGGAAGTCCGCCGACGAGCGCCAGGCCCAGGATCGTTGCCGTTGTGGCGATGCGATGTCGCACGCGACGATCAAAGCATGGTTAACGTCGCACCGAAACGGCCGTCTCTCACTTCGGGGACTCTTCGAGGCGCGCTCCAAAGAAGGCACCGCGAACCGCAGTGGGTTGACCCGCCCGGTGCCAACTGCGAAACTCCCCCCCATGAGCACGACACCCGCGAGCGTCACGACAGAGCTCGTCGATGCGATCCTCGCCAGGGACTTTCCTCGCGCCCGCAATCTGCTCGATCCCGCGATCGACTTCCACGCAATGACGCCCAAACGGGTCTGGGAGGCGGAGGATCCCGCGGGGGTCGAAGAGGTGTTGCGCGCGTGGTTCGAGCATCCCGAGCGCGACGTCGAGCGCGTCGAGCCGACTGAGCCGGCGAGCGTCGAGGACACGGCGCGCGTCGGCTGGCGGGTTTACGGCAGCGGCGCCGACGGGCCGTTTGTGTACGAACAGCAGGCGTACGTGCGCGAACAGGACGGCCGGGTCGTGTGGCTTCGCGTGATGTGCAGCGGTCCGCGCCCCGCCGGGCACGCGCCCGGCTCATAAGTCGGCGCTCTACCTGCTTGGGCGGGCGTCCCGTCCGCGTACTGACTCGGACACGCACGGCAACCGGCGGTGGCGGTTTTCGGACCCGTACATCGCCGCCGATCATTGAGGTCCGATTCCCGCTAGTCCCGAGCGGTCGGGTGTGTCACGGTGTGGGTGTGAACTACGACTCGGAGCGCATGTGGCAAGCGATCGACGCCGGAGATCCGCGCTTTGACGGGTGGTTCTTCTGTGGCGTGAAGAGCACCGGGATCTACTGCCGTCCGAGTTGTCCGGCGCGTACGCCCAAACGTGAGAACGTGCGTTTCTTCGTATCTGCGGCAGCGGCCCAGTCGGCCGGCTTTCGCGCCTGCAAGCGCTGCCGTCCGGACGCCACCCCGGGCTCGCCCGAGTGGGATCTGCGCGCGGACCTGGTCGGCCGTGCGATGCGCTTGATCGCCGACGGTGTCGTCGACCGCGAGGGCGTGATCGGTCTCGCTCGCCGTCTCGGCTATACCGAGCGCCACGTACACCGCCAGCTCGTGGCCGTCGTGGGCGCCGGCCCGCTCGCGCTCGCTCGTGCGCAACGCGCACAGACCGCGCGCATCCTGCTCGAGACCACGACGTTGTCGATCACCGGCGTGGCGTTCGCCGCGGGTTTTCAGAGCGTGCGCCAGTTCAACGCGACCGTCCAAGAGGTGTTCGCGATGACGCCGACCGCGCTGCGGGCGCGAGCGCGCAAACACGGCCGCCCCGAGGACAGCGGCGTGCTGTCGCTGCGCCTGCCCTATCGCGCGCCGCTGGACGCGCACAGCCTGATCGCGTTCCTCGGGTTGCGCGCCGTTCCCGGCGTCGAGGAGGTGCACGACGGCAGCTACCGCCGCAGCCTGCGCCTGGCGCACGGCGCGGGCGTCGTCGAGCTGACTCCCGCGGACGGGTACGTGAGCGCGCGCTACCGGTTGGACGATCTCGGCGACCTGGCGAGCGCGATGCAGCGCTCGCGCACGTTGCTCGACCTCGACTCCGACCCGAGCAGCGTCACTGACGTCCTGGGCGCCGAGCCCCACCTTGGACCGCTGGTCGATAGCGCCCCGGGCCGGCGCGTGCCCGGCGCGGTCGCGGGGCATGAGCTGGCCGTACGCGCGGTGCTCGGCCAGCAGGTCTCAGTGGGGGGCGCCCGCACGCTCGCCGGCAGGCTCGTCACGGGCTACGGCGAGCAGCTCGTTCGCCCGCTCGGTACGGTCACACACCTGTTCCCCTCGGCTGAGGCGCTGACCGGCGTGGACCCGGCGAAGCTGGCGATGCCGGCCGGACGTCGCCGCGGCCTGCTCGCGCTCGCGACTGCGCTCGCGAACCGGGAGCTGGTAATCGACGCGGGCGCCGATCGCGCCGAGACGCAGCGGCGGTTGCTCGCGCTGCCGGGAATCGGGCGCTGGACGGCCGAGTACATAGCGATGCGCGCCCTGCGCGACCCCGACGCGTTCCCGGCGAGCGACCTGGGGGTACGCCGCGCGCTCGAACGACTCGGTCTCGACGGCTCGCCGAAGTCGGCCGAGACGCTCGCCGAGCGCTGGCGCCCGTATCGCGCCTACGCCGTACAGCACCTGTGGGCCTCGCTCGACCCATCCGCACGAAAAACGACCCCCACGGCAACACCACCACACACCGGCGCTCCCGAACGGCTCGCCGCGTAACCAGAGAAGGAGAATCAGGCAAATGTCAAACGCCACCGCAACGGCCGTCGCCACCCGCAAAGGTTCACTCTTTTACACCACCACCGACAGTCCGATCGGCGAGCTGTTGCTGCTCGGCGACGACCGGGCGCTGCACGGCCTGTACATGCAGGAGGGCCGCAAGCCCGTGCGGATCTCACCACAGTGGCAGCGAGCGGCCGCGCCGTTCACCAGCGTGCGAGCACAGCTGCGCGAGTATTTCGCCGGCGAGCGCGTCACATTCGATACGCCGCTCGCGGGGCTCGACGGCGACGGCTTCGAGCGACGCGTTTGGCGTGCGCTCACGGAGATTCCCTACGGTGAGACCGTCAGCTACGGCGAGATCGCCCAGCGCATCGGTCAGCCCTCCGCGGCGCGGGCGGTGGGGCTCGCGAACGGGCGCAACCCGATCGCCGTGATCGTTCCCTGTCACCGCGTGATCGGGGCGAACGGCACGCTGACCGGCTACGGCGGCGGGCTGGAGCGCAAGCAACTGCTGCTCGAGCTCGAGCGCGGCCAGGGACGCCTGCAACCGTAGGACTCGTCCACAGGGGAACACACGGGGCCCCTACGGATCGGCTTACGTGTCGCGGCCCTCCCTCGCCCGGACCTACGTCGAGCGACGGGCCCCACACGCCGCTGCCCGCCGCTCGGCGGCATCTGCGAGCATCCACCGCAGTGACACCCGCGAACGCGATCCCACCGGACGGCGAGCCGATCACACCGGCCGGCCTGATCGCGCTCGAGGCCGAGATCGCGGAGCTGGAGACGACCGGCCGGCGGGAGATGGCCGCGCGCATCCTCGCCGCGCGCGAGCTCGGGGATCTGAGCGAGAACGCGGACTATCACATCGCCAAGGAGGACCAGGCGCATTTGGAGACGAAGATCAAGCGCCTGCGCGAGCGCCGCACGAACGCGCGCATCGTCGAGACGGACGCCGCCGAGAACACCTTCGCCTTCGGCGGCACCGCCGAGGTGCTGGACGAGGAGAGCGGGACGCTGCACACGTGGACGATCGTGGGCTCGACCGAGGCGAACCTCGCGCAGGGCAAGCTCTCGGCCCAGTCGCCGGTCGCGAGCGCGCTGCTCGGTAGCGCGGTGGGGGAGTCGGTGCAGGTGCGCACTCCGCGGGGCGTACGCGCCTACAAGGTGCAGCGCCTCCTCGGCTGAGACCGCCCGGAGCCCGGAGGGGGCCCGTGCCCCAGTGCCGTGCCTGCGCCCCGGCCCGCATCTTGCCCTGAGACCTTGACAGCAACCGCCCCGAACGACTACGGTCGCTGCGGATGGGATTAACGCTCTACTACAGCGAGGTCTCGCACCCCGCGAATGCCGCGCGGCTGATGCTCGACCACAAGGGCATCGACTACCACCGCCGTGACATCCGCGCCGGGTTTCAGGCTTTCGTGACGCGCCGCAAGGGCTTTGAGGACATCACCGTGCCCGCGCTCGACCTCGACGGTCGCCGCGTGCAGGGTTCGATCCCGATCGCCCGCGCGCTCGAGGAGCTGCGAGCCGACCCTCCTCTGTATCCCGACGATCCCGAGCTCCGCCGCCAGGTGCAGGAGGCCGAGGCGTGGGGGGAGCGCGAGCTGCAGCCAGTCCCTCGCCATCTCTTTCGCTGGGCGCTGACGACGCGCCCGGAGATGATGCGCTATTTCGTCGCCGACCTACAGCGCTTGCGACCGGCCGGGCTCCTCGCGCGCCTGGAGGCCCGCCCGCTCGCGCGCGCGGTCGCGGCGAGTGGGACGAGCGAACAGCGGGTGCGCTCGGATCTCGCGGCGCTGCCGGCGATGCTCGAGCGCGTGCAGAGCCTGCTCGACGCAGGGGTGCTGGGGACGGAGACCCTGAACGCGGCCGATTTTCAGATCGGCACGACCTTGCGCACGATCGCGATGTTCGAGGATCTGCGCGAGCTGATCGACGACGGCCCGCTCGATGCTTACGCGCGGTCGGTCTGGCCGGACACCGAGCTCGCTTTCCCGGCGATGGTGCCCGCGCCGTGGATGGCCCAGCTGCGAAGCGCCCGCGGCTCCGCGGCCGCGCTGACGCTCGAACCGATCGCTCGGTAGCGAGCACGCGCGCAGAGGGGCGCGCGTTTCGCGGAGCATGGCCGAACCGCAACAGGCGCCGATCGCAGTCACTCTCGCCGACGTCCTGACGGGCTCTGACACAATGGGCGTATGCGCCGGACGGCCATCTTTCTTGCGCTCGTCCTGACCGGTGCGCTGCTCTCGGCATGTGGCAAGGGCGCCTACACCGGCACCACCTCGACCTCCACGACCGGCGTCACGGCCGCACATGGCGCTCACGCCCACGCTCATCGCGGCAGCTCGCCCACGCAGGCCCAGGCGCTGGCGTTCGCCCACCTGGTCAACCTGACCGCGGCGGACGTCCCCGGGTTTACGCCCTCGCACAAGCCCGAACACGAATCCGCGGCCGAACGGCGGTTGCAGCAGCAGTTGCGCAGTTGCGGCGCCGTCGCGGGCACGTCCGCCTTGCAGCGCTCCCGCGGGACGCTCGCCGAAGCGAGCTCGCCCGACTTCGAACTCAAGCGCGGCGTGCTCGCGCTGAGCGTGAGTTCCGAAGTGAGCGTCGCGCACAGCTCCGCGCAGGCGAACGCGGCGCTCAGGGCGATCCGCAGCCCGCGGGTACGCGGGTGCTTCGCCCATTACCTCTCGGAGCTCTTGAAATCACAGCAGCGTGCTCCCGGTGAGACGATCCTCGGCGTCTCGATCGCCGCGGGCACGCCGCCGGCCCCCGGCACGACCGGCGGTTTTGGCTGGCGGGTCACCGCCAAGCTCACCATCCGCGGCATCCCGATCTCGCTCTACTTCGACATCCTCGGCTTCGTCGACGGTCCCTCGCAGGTGACGCTCACGAGCTCGGGTACGGTGCGACCGTTCCCGGCGAAGGCCCAGGAGCAGCTCTACTCCGAGCTGCTCACACGCGCGCGCACGCACTCGCTGTAAGCGGCTTCCCCGAACCCGGCGGGCGTGGCCGAGGCGCGTTCGTGGAACGGGTCGAGAAAGGCAGGACCCCACGTGCGCAAGCGACCCCCTGAGATCGTGCACCGTCGTGTGCAGCCCTCATAGCCGCCGTCCGCGCCGTCGAGGAGATCGGGCCGCCCGCCATCCCGGCGGGTGCACCGCGCGAGCAACCGCGCCAGGTCAGGAGTTCCACGATGCGACGACCAGCGTTTTCACTTTTCACACTTATCGCGCTCACCAGTGCGCTCATCGCCGCGACCCCGGCCCTGGCCGATGCACAGTCGCCCCCGTCGCCGCCTCCGCCCCCGCCGGGCGAACAGGCTGAACCCGGCGCGCTTTCGGCGAATCCGGGCTCGCTGGACTTCTCCCCGATCCCCTACTCCAGCCAGAACTCGCACGAAGGCGAACAGAACGAGTCCGAGGAAGTCACGATCCTCAACGGCCCCACCGGCTCGACCCAGATCGAAGCGGTGAGCATCGCCGGCCCCGACGCGTCGTCGTTCTCGGTGCAGTGGGGCAACTGCGAACACGACCAGCTGGGGCCGGGCAACAGCTGCAACATGAGCATCCGCTTTCAGCCCCTCTCGCCCGGCCTCAAGCAGGCGCGGTTGACGATCGCCTCCGACTCGGCCTCATCGCCGCTCGTGGTCGAACTCGAAGGGACGGGCCTGTACGGTCCGCGCATCTCCCTGAACAGCGATCAGGCGCTGCTCGGCGAAGTGACGCTCGGCTCCTCCACCAGTCACACGATCGTGTTGACGAACACCGGCGACTATCCCCTCGGTGTACAACAGGCCTTCCGCGTCTCGGGCACGCCGCTGATGTTCCCGGTCCTCTCTGACACCTGCAGCGGACAGGTCGTCTATCCCGCCGCCACCTGCGCGGTCACGGTCGGATTCGAACCGACCACGCCGGGGGAGAAGGACGCCTCGATCCTGTTCATCACCAGCTCCTCCCTGCCGGTCACCGTCGCCGGCATCGACGGCGTCGGCGTGCAGCCAGCCACTCAGCCGGCCGCGCCCGCGTCGCTTTTCACGGCGACCGATTCGCCGCCCGTCACGCTCACCAAACCGACGAGCGCCTGGACGCCGTGGCACACGCTGCACAACCCCGGGCGGATCTACGCGACGGGCGGCAAGACTCACCCGCGACGGGTCGCAAGCTGCCCCAACCGTTCGCGCTCATGCCGCACCGGCCGCTTTCAGTTCGGTCGGATGCGGTGGTAGCAGGGCCGCATGCGGCCCTGCCCGAGGCCGCACATGTGCGGCCTCGCCGAGCGGCGCATGCGCCGCTCGGTTGACGGGTCGCATGCGACCCGTCGCGGGATCGCGCATGCGCGATCCCGCAGGCCGGCACATGTGCCGGCCTGAACCACTCCATTCCCGGATCCGCGCTTCCGCTCGCGAGTAACTGTTACCCCACCGGGTTACAGCTCGATCGCCCTTCCCTCGATCGCCACGCTCACCTTCGGAGAGCCCTCTGAGCCGGGGCTCCCCAGCCTTCGTGCGAGCTCGTCGAGATCGTCGTCGCTGCGGTCGTGGCGGTGGTGAAACAGCACCACCTCGCCCACCCCTGCGCGCTTGCCCAGCTGCACGGCATAGTCGGCGACCGCGTGACCGAAGCTCGCCTCGGCGGCCAGCTCCTGCGGGAACATCGCCGCATCGTGCACGAGCACGTCCGCGCCCGAGGCCAGCTCGATCGCCGCCGGGTGATACTCGCCCCACCCGTCCTCACCGGGACCGAGCGCGGTGGGGGAGTGGTCGGGCAGGTACGCGAGCGTGCTGTGGCCGTCGCTCACCCGGTATCCGAGCGTGCGTCCTCCCTTGTGTGGGATCTCGCGCACGAGCACCTCGAAACCCTCGAGTTCCCGCTCGCCCGGCGCGATTGTCGCGAACTTCCAATCCCCGCGCAACTCGGTCGGTTCGATCGGAAAATACGGCGGGCGCATCACTCCGGCGAGCAAACTCGTCGCGTCCTCGCCGCTCTCCTGCTCGGGCACCATCACGCGCACGCGCGCGTTCGTGTCGTCGCCTGCTGGGAAGAACGGAAGGCCCAGCGTGTGATCCCAGTGCAGGTGACTGAGCACGATCGTTCCCTCGTAAGGCTCCCCGCCCAGCAGGCGCGATGCGAGTTGCAAGCCCGTGCCCGCGTCCAGGATCAGCGTCGGGTGCGCCCAACCGGCCGCGCCGCGCTGGGATGCGTCGTGGTGTGTGAGCGCCACGCACGAGGTGTGGCCTCCGTAGCGCACATACTCTCCGCCGACGGCCGGGGTCGAGCCCCGCACGCCGCACATGTGCACCTTCAACCGCTCAGCTCCGTGGGTCTGGCTTGGTGCGGCGGTGGTCCTTGGAGAGCTCCTGTAGCGCGCCGCGGTCCAGCTCGCGGGCCTCCACGGCCGCCACGCGACAGGGGGTGACCGCGACGAGCGTGGAGGTGCGCAGGCCATCCTCCAGCGCCGCGCGCTCGCCCAGCAGCGCGCCGGGACCGTACTCGGCAAGGCGCACGCCGTCCTCCTCGACGCGCAGTACGCCGTCGAGCAGCAAAAACACCTCCGAGCCGCGCTCTCCCTGCCTGATCAGTGCATCGCCCGCCTTGACCTTGCGGATCGCGGGCTTTTTGCCGCCCTGCATGATCTGCGCCGAGAGCGTGCGCTCCAGCGCGCTCTCCACCGCCGTCACGAGCGCCTTGGAATCGGTGTCCCCCCACGGGGTGTGGCGGCCGAAGGACTTGCGATACCAGTCCTTGAAGTCCGCCAATCCCGACTTGTGGCTGAGATGCAGCTCCTCGTCGTAGACCCAGTGGCGCGGGAATTTGCTCGCGCCGGTCATCTGTCCCTGCACGCGCCCGTCGGCGTGCAACGTCAGCGAGAGCGTCGTCCACACCAGCGGCGCCTGCCACTGCACGAACGGCTTGCGCCGCACCGGGCGCGGCGCCGGCACGCCCGTACGTCCGCCGGCGGTCTGCGTGAAGGTGACCCGGCCCTCGCCCTTAACCGGCTTGGGGGCGATGTCGGGTAGTCCGATCGCTTCGAAGGTGCGCGCGACCGGACCGACCCTCACGGTGGTCGCTCCCATCAGCCCGCCGCCGCCCTGGCCGTAGTCGGCGATGCGACCCTTCTCGTCCACGTCGATCCATGCCGTAAGGACGTTCGCGAAGCGAAAGCGGTCGGCGTCGCGCAGCTCCTCCAGGTCCTCGATCTTGTCCGGCAGGGGCTCGTCGTAATGGGCCATGCCGGCGTCGAACGCAAGGCGTTGGGAGCCCTCGACAGCCTCGGAGGGGATCCACGACACCGACGTGATTGAACTCTGATGGCGCATCGCGCCAATTATCACAGGAGACCCGCTCCGTCGGCCTCCCGATGGACGTCCTCACGGCCGCCCGTGGTCTGTCGGCGCGTGGCGGGCCTATGCTTGCGCGGTATGAGCCACGACGCGCTCGTCGTCGGGTCGGGCCCCAACGGCCTGACGGCGGCCATCACCCTCGCGCGCGCCGGAAAGCACGTGCTCGTGCTTGAGGCCGCCCCACGCGCCGGCGGCGCGGTCGCGACCGAGGAACTGACGCTCCCGGGGTTCCACCACGACACCTTCTCGGCCGTCCATCCGGCCGGTGCGGCCTCGCCGGTGTTCGCGGCGATGAACCTGGAGCGCCACGGCCTGCGCTGGATCCACCCGCCCGTCTGCCTGGCCCATCCGCTGCCCGACGGCAGTGCGGTGGCGCTGTATCGCGACCTGGAGCGCACCGCTGCGAGCCTCGATCAGGTCCACTCCGGCGACGGGGAGCGCTGGCGCGCGTTTGCGGCGCCGTTCGTCGATTCCTTCGACGCGCTGCGCGAGACGATGCTCGGCGGCTTCCCGCCCGTGCGCGCGCCGCTGCGCCTGACCGCCGGGCTGGGGCCGCGGGGGATGCTCGGCTTCGTCGGACTCCTGGGAATGGCCGCGACCTCGCTCGGCGAGCGCCTGTTCGAGGGGGAGGGTCCGCGCGCGTGGCTGTACGGGTCGGCGATGCACTCCGACGTGCCGCCGAGCGGGCGGGGCAGCGCGATCGCGGCCGCCTACCTGACGCTGCTCGGCCACGGCGCCGGCTGGCCGAGCCCAGAGGGCGGCGCGGGTCGGATCGCGGATGCGCTGCTCGCTTGTCTGCACGAGCTCGGCGGTGAGGTGCGCACCGGGGCTGAGGTCGTGCGCGTGGCCGCCGAGCGCCGGCGTGTCGTCGGCGTCGAACTCGCAGACGGCGAGCGGATCTCCGCGCCGCTGGTGATCGCCGACACGATGCCCGGCGCGCTCGCCGATCTCGCCGGGGACGCGTTCCCGGGACGCTATACGCGCGCTCTGCGCCGCTACCGCTACGGGCCCGCGACGCTCAAGATCGACTGGGCGCTCGACGGCCCGATCCCGTGGAGCGCCCCGCAGGCGCGCGAAGCCGGCACCCTCCATCTCGGCGGCTTCGCCTCAGAGCTGCTCGCCACCACCGAGGCGATGCGCGAGGGGTTGCCCGAGCGTCCCTTCATGCTCGTCGGTCAGCAATCCCTGGCCGACCCCACGCGCGCGCCGGCCGGCAAGCACACCGCCTGGGGGTACACCCACGGCCCCCAAACGGTCGACTGGGCGGCTGAGAGCGCCTGCCACGTGGAGCGCATGGAGGCTCAGGTCGAGCGCTTCGCCCCGGGCTTTCGCGAGCGCATCCTCGCCCGTCACGTCCTTACGCCCGCCGAGCTGCAGGCGCGCAACGCCAACCTCGTCGGCGGCGACGTCGGCGGCGGCAGCTACTCACTCGACCAGGTCCTCTTCCGTCCGGTGCGCTCGCTCGCTCCCTACCGCACGCCGGTGCGCGGCCTCTACATCGGCAGCGCCGCCGCCTTCCCGGGCGGGGCCGTCCACGGCGTCCCCGGTCACGCCGCCGCGCGACTGGCGCTCGCACAGGAGCGGATCCCGCGTGTCGGGGGGTCGCGGTGGCGCTAAGATCGATCGAGCGCCGCGGGGCCTACTTGCGCTTGGCGCCCTTGGCCTGGTGCTCGATGACCTTGCCGAACGCCGCCTCCAGCTGACCGGTCATGCGCTGCTTGAACAGCGCCAGCAGCGCCTCGGAGGCGAGTGGGCGCAGCGAGTCGACGGCCTCGATCAGCTCGTCCCAGCGCTCGGCCGGCCGGCCTTCCTGCTCGAAGGGCTCCCATAGCTCTTTGAGGAACAGCTTCGTGAACGCGCGCGCGATCGAGTCGGCGTCGTGGTTGACCCGCTCGACCAGCACGAGCGCGGCGTGCAGGGAGATGCCCAGGGCCATCACCTGTTCGGCGTCGCGCAGCAGCGCTGGGCTGGGGACTTCGAAGCGCCCGTCGCCGAGCGCTATCAAGAGCTTCAACTTGCGCACGCGTTCGACGTCCTTCGCGTCGGTATCGCCGAAGCGGCTCGCCAGTTCCTCGGCCGTGATCATCTCGGCCGTCTCGGGGTCATACGGCGTCGTCACAGCCCGGCGGAGTCCGAGTAGACGCTCGGCGAGGCCGTCCGAGCCGCTCAACAGTCGCTCGATCGCGGCGAGGTTGAACCCGTCCGCCTGCAGGTCGAGGATCAGCTTCAAGCGTGCGACGTGCTCAGCGTTGTAATAGCCCACCCGCGCTCGCACCTCCGGCGGGGGCAGCAGTCCGCGCGTGTGGTGGTTGCGGATGTTCCGCACAGACATGCCCACCTCTCCCGCGAGCTGCTCGACCGTCAGGTCATATTCGGAGGGAGAGGAGGAGGATGCGGAGGAGGATGAGTTCGCTGCTGTCGATGCGCCCGCCTCTGTTCCCTTGCCGACCACCTCGCGGCGCTTGGCGGGGCGTTTCGCCGGCCGGCCGGGCGTGTCGGAGTCCGTGTGCGCCATATGCAATTCTTAGGGTACCAACATCTATGTTCCCTCATTTGAGGTAGCATGATCTCGCGTCATGATTCTTAGCATCCTCCACGCCGGGACGGCCCGCTCTCCCTACGTCCCTCGATCCGACGAGATGCCCCAGGCGGGTGGCGTGCGTGGCTGAACGGGGAGCGGTCCCGCAGGTCCCCGCTCTGCGCCGTCGCGCGCTCGGGCTGATCCGCTCGTTCACCTCGCCGCTGCTCCCGGACGACTACCTGGAGCTGGTCAACCCGCTGTGGTCCACGCGCGAGCTGCGCGGGCGCGTGGAACGGGTCGAGCGCGAGAGTCCCGACGCGGTCACCGTCCTGATCAAGCCCGGCTGGGAGTGGCCCGGGCACCGGCCCGGTCAGTATCTGCGACTGGGCATCGAGGTCGACGGCCGCCACCACTGGCGCGCCTACTCGCTGACATCCGAGCCCGGCCGCGCCGACGGCTGCATCTCGATCACGCCCAAGCTCGTGCCCTCCGGCGCCGTCTCGCCGTTTTTGTGCGAGCGCCTGCGCCCCGGCGCGATCGTGCGGCTCGGCGGTGTCGAAGGCGCCTTCACGCTCCCCGACCCATTGCCCGCGCGGCTGCTGTTCGTGAGCGCCGGCAGCGGGATCACGCCGATCGCCAGCATGTTGCGCTCGCTCGCCGCACGTGACGAGCTGGGGAATGTCGTGCATCTCCACAGCACCCGCACGCCTGAGCAGTTCGTCTTCGCCCGCGAGTTGCGCGAGCTGGACCAAGCGCGCCCCGGCTACCGTCTGTACGAGTGGACCAGCGCACAACAGGGCCGTCTCACGCCCGCGCGCCTGCAGGAGCTCTGCCCCGACTGGGCCGAGCGCGAGACCTTCCTCTGCGGCCCCGCCGGGCTGCTGGAGAGGATGAACGCGCACTGGCTTGGCGAGGGCGATCCCTCGCGCCTGCACGTAGAGCACTTCCAACCACACGAGCAAGTCGGCGAGGGCGAACGCGGCGCCGGTGGCCCGATTCGCCTGTGCTCCAGCGGTCTGGACGCCGTCAGCGACGGCGAGCAGCCGATTCTCGTGGCTGCTGAGCAGGCCGGCGCGAACCTGCCCTTCGGCTGTCGCATGGGCATCTGCCACAGCTGCACCGGGCGGTTGCGCACCGGGCGCGTGCGCGACCTGCGCACCGGACGCGTCCACGGGCAGCCCGGGGAACTGGTGCAGACATGCATCAACGCGCCCGAGGGACCCGTCGAGATCGATCTCTGAGCTTTCACACCCAAACCCTCCGTACACACCTACCCTCCCACCCGTAACACCTCCAGCCAAAGGAACCCCATGTCTGCCACATACGCAGAGCCCACCACCACCGCTACCACGAGCACCGATCGCGGCTTTCAGGAGGTCGAGAGCCCGATGGCCCATCTCAGCCCCGAGCAGCTCGACGAACTCGGGCGCGAGCTCGACGCGCTGCACGCCGAGATCTTCGCCGACCTCGGCGAGCGCGACTCGCGCTACATCCGCTCGACGATCAAGCTCCATCGCCACCTCGTGCTCGCGGCGCGCGCGCTGCTGCTCGGTTCGAGCAAACGCCCGTTCTGGTTCGCCGGCACCGCCGCGCTCTCGCTCGCGAAGATCCTCGAGAACATGGAGATCGGCCACAACGTCATGCACGGCCAGTGGGACTGGATGAACGACCCCGACATCAACTCCCAGGCCTGGGACTGGGACACCGCCTCCCCGGCCGACTCCTGGCGGCACTCCCACAACTACGAGCACCACACCTTCACCAACATCCGCGGCCTCGACCGTGACCTGGGCTATGAGATCATGCGCATCGACCCGCACCAGCCCTGGAGTCCCGTCTACCTGGGCCAGCCCCTCTACAACCTGCTGCTGATGGGCTTCTTCGAGTGGGGGGTCGCCCTGCACGATCTCAACTGGGACGCGATCGGCACCGGCGAGAAGACCAAGGCACAGGTCATCTCCGAGCTGAAGGGGGTCGGCGTGAAGGCCCGCAAGCAGGTCATCAAGGACTACATCGCCTTCCCCGCGCTCTCCGCCGCCGCCTCAGCACTGGCGTCTGTCGCGGCCGGGCGAAAGGGAGGATCGCGAGCGGCGCGGCGCAGCTTCAAAGCGACCGTGACGGCCGACTTCACCGCCAACATCATCCGCAACGTCTGGGCGCACTCGATCATCTTCTGCGGGCACTTCCCCGACCAGACCTACACGTTCAGCAAGGCCGAGGCGGCCGAGGAGACCCGTGGGCAGTGGTACGTGCGCCAGCTCACCGGCTCGGCCAACATCGACGGCAGCCCGCTCTTTCACCTGCTCGCCGGCAACCTCTCCTTCCAGGTCGAGCATCACCTCTTCCCGGACATGCCCTCCAGCCGCTACGCCGAGATCGCCCCGCGCGTGCGCGACATCTGCCACCGCTACGGATTGCCCTACAACACCGGGCCGCTCGGCAAGCAACTGGGGACTGTCCACCGCACGATCCTGCGCCTGGCCTTCCCAGGCGGCAAGCCGCGCCGCAAGCCCGGGCCCTACAAGCCGGAGGCCGTCTGAGCGTCGCCGGAGGCGGACTTTGAGGCGCCCTCCGGCGCCGAGTTCGGTGTAGCGCCGGCGTGGGCGTCCCCCGCGCGATCGTCGGCCGGCGCGGCGGGGAACTCTGCGGCCAGCGTCCACACCGGCAGCTTCGCCTCCCGCCCGCGCACCTCGAACTCACCCACCAGCACCAGGTCCGCGGGCGGGTCCTTCAGCCGGTCGCGCGTTGATTGCGCGCAGAACAGCATGTGCCCCGACCCCTTCGTCATCCCCTCAAGGCGCGAAGCAGTGTTCGTGGTGTCGCCGATCGTCGTGTACTCCACGCGCTGCTCCGAGCCCACGTTCCCCGCCATCACCGGCCCGCTGTTCAAGCCCACGCCCATCGCAAAGCCGCTCTCGTGCCCCTCCTGGGCCAGCCACGCGTTGAACCGATCCAAGCGCACCCCGATCATCTCCCGCGCCGCCCGCAGCGCCCTGTCGGCGTGATCGTCCTGCTCAAGCGGCGCCCCGAACGCCGCCATGATCCCGTCGCCCATATACGCGATCAGCGTGCCCCCCGCGGCCATGATCGCCTCGGTCATCTCGTTCAAATAGTGATTCACCACCTCGATCACCCGCTCCGGTGACTGACTCTCCGAGAAGCTCGTAAACCCACGCAAATCGCTGAACAACACCGTCGCATCCCGTTCCACCCCGCCCAAGCGCAGATTCTCGTTCGCGCTCGCCAACACCTGATCGACCACATCCCCCGGCACAAACCGCGAAAACACATCCCGCACCCGTTCCCGCTCAATCGCCTCACCCACATACAAAACCCCCAGCGTCCCCAGCGTCCCGATCGCCAACGCCAGCAAGGGGTAGACGAACGTCCAGATCCAGCCCGTGTTAAACGCGATCTGGGTGGCGATCGTGAACACCACCGCCAAGGCCACCGCGTCCAGCAGCGAGCGCCAACGTCGCACGCGCAGGCTCCCCAACGGCGTTGCCGCGCCGAGTAGGACTATCAGCAGGACGTCCAGCCAGGCGGGGGCATCGGTCAGCGGCACGCCTTTTAGCAGCGTAGACGTTGCGTTCGCCCAGATTTCCGGGCCGGGCATCACGCCGCTGCCGCTCGTCGCGGTCGGATGCAGGTCCTGCAGCACCGGTGCCGTGGCGCCCATCACAACCACCTTCCCGCGTACGGCCGAGGGCCGAAAGTGGCCTGTCAACACGTTGAAGTATGGGATTTCCGCGACCGTTCCCGGCGGTCCAGGGAAATCGATCGGCAGTGTCCCGTCCGCAAAGCGACTCGCAGACATTGGTTGTCCCTGTGCCAGTTCGAACGCCGCCACCGGGAAGCTGCGTAGCCCTTCATAGGAGTAGGCGAAGCGTCGTATCGTCCCGTCCGAGTCCTCGTACAGAACGACCTCACCCGCGCGCGCGCCGAGTTCGCGGATGTGTTGGTTGCCGCCCATAACCGGAGTCGTGCCTCCCTTTCCAACGTCCGCTGCGGCAAGCACCGTTTTGCCCGACGCCCGACCTATCGCTTCTATCAACGCGTTGTCGTCGGCGACGTCCGTTTCCTCCGCGAATTCGATGTCGATGGCGATCACCTTCGCGCCTGCCCTGCGCAAGTTGTCGATCACCTTCGCGTCATAGCGACGCGGGAATGGATAGCGCGCTGCCATGCCTCGTTCGCGCATCTCATCGACGGTCGCGTTGTCGATCCCCACCAGCACAACCCCATCCGGTGGCGCCTGTCTGCCCCTGATCGAATACCGCGCGTCGATCGTCTGCAGTTCGCTACGCCGCAACAGATGGGCCGCATACGCGCCCACGCCGATCCCCGCCGCAACCACGGCCACCCCAATCAGCAGCACCGTCTTGCGCTGCCCCCATCTCGCGCGACCCATTTTCAGCGCACTCCTGTCACAATCCCCGCTGGCACCAGGACGATGCTAACCGTACGACCAATCTTCGGAGTCTTCGCACCGCGCTTTAGGCGGGTCTCGGCGTGCGCCGCCGTGGCTCTGCTAAGCCCGATCGGCTGCGCTTCGGCCTCGGCGCTCAACCTGACCGGGGCCTGGTCGGCCAACTACCACTGCGAAACGGGTCCATGCCCAGGCGGTCCGGGGAGCAACTTCCCAGCCACGGATACGCTGACACAGAGCGGGGAAGCCGTCACCGGCACGAACAGCACCGGCGAAACCATCACGGGTACCTTGATCGGCGAAACCTTCGCCTTCCAAAGTTCTACCGGGAGCGGCTATGAAGCAAAAGCCACCCTCACAGTCGCCTCCGACGGCCTCTCCTGGTCGGGGCCCGCAGAAGACACCAATGGCACCAAAGGCACGTACACTGCGCTGCGGGATCCCACGGTCACCGGCGTCGAACCGGCTGAAGGCCCGGAAGCGGGCGGAACCGAAGTAACGATCCACGGCGCCGGGTTTAGGGCAGGGGCCACCGTTGAGTTCGGACCGAGCCCCGCGTCGAATGTAAACGTGACCTCTGCCGAATCGATTACCGCGACGGCTCCGGCCGGTAGCGGAGTAGCCGATGTTGTCGTCACCACCACCGTCGGAACGTCGCCGATCAACTCGGCTGACGAGTATGCCTATGGCCGGCTTGGTGGCCTGAACATCGAAAGCTACTGCGCCAGCCTCGGCGATAACGGAAAAAACGGCAAAGGCGAAGGACCGGCAGTCCTTGTAAAGGGAGGAATCGAAGGCCCAGAATACGCGTATAACAACTGGGCTTGTGTTCAGGAAGATGGCACCGAAGTGCTAATCGCCGACAAAGGTTCAGCTCCCAGCATGGACAACGCCTGTGCTGTCGCATTCCCGAGCGTCCCTTCCCATGCGCGTGCGGAAAATCCCGACAACGCCTACACATGGAACTGCTATGAAGGCGCGCCGGAAGCAGGCAAAGGCGGGGAAGGGCACAACGGCGGCGAAACGACAGCAAAAACGTCGAGCCTGGTGACGCCGATCGTCTCAATGCCTCCGCTCGTTGTACCGCCTCCCGTACTTGCGCGTACCGGCAACGTCGCGCCGGTGTCCGGAACGGTGCTCGTGAAGCTGCCGGGCACAAACACGTTCGTGCCGCTCTCCTCGCTGCGACAGATCCCCTTTGGCTCTGTCATCGACGCCACGAACGGGACCGTGAGCGTGACGACGGCTCTCCCCCATGGAGGAACCCAGACCGGGCAGTTCTTCAGCGGCGAGTTCATTCTGCGGCAGGGGCCAAACGGGCTGGTCGTGGCGGAACTGACCGGCGGGAACTTCTCGGTGTGTCCGACCAAGCGCGAGCGTCTTCACGTCGCGCGTGTCGGGTCCGTGCAGGCTTACACCGCCGCCTCGGGCAAGCATGTCGTGCGCAAACTGTGGGCGAACGCCCACGGCAAATTCTCCACGAAGGGCAACTATGCGGCCGGGGCGGTGCAGGGCACGGAGTGGCTGACGGAGGATCTATGCGACGGAACGTTGATCCGTGTGACGCGCGACAAGGTCGCGGTGACGAACCTCGTCAACCACAAGCACGTCGTGGTCAAGGTCGGGCACAAGTACCTGGCCAAGGCGCCCTGACGCGGGGCCGTCATGTGGCCTCATCGCTGGTACGGTGGCCACATGCGTGAGATGAGGACCGGCTGGCTGTTGGTGGACGTCGTTTCCGCAGGAGCATCCGCCCAAGACGATCACCTGCGTCGGCTGGTGGCTCAGGGGCGGTTAACGCGGTCGACCCGTGCGCGACCTGAGTCTCCGCCCCGACTTGCTCCTGCTCGACGAAGTGCGTCCGCCCTGGTGCTCTCCGAGCGGGATTCCGAGCACTGAATCTCGATTCGGCGCACGGGCTCCAGATCATCCTAGAACCACTCGACTGAGTGCTGAGTGCCTGCTCAGCCGTTCCCCGCTTCCAATTATCCGTCAGGCGAGGCTGACGTCGTCTCCAGCGCTGACCGTGTGAGTTGGCGCTCATACGGTCCCCGACCGGTCAGGCACACGGCGCCGCAGCGGGCCGCCACAGCCAGCGCATCCGTCGGGGCCATGCCCGCGCCCAACCCGTAGGTGAGCCCGGCGGCGAACGAGTCGCCGCACCCGTAGGAGTCCACGGACTCGCCCGGTGGCGTGGCGGCCGTCCACGAGCCCGATTTGCCTTTTCGCTCCCGGTAGAGGCCGCCGCGCGCTCCTTCGGTGTGGACGACCAGCTCGGCTTCCTCCTGGGCGCTCGTTGCCTCCCCGCGCTCGGTCGTGTCGTTGGCGCTCAGCACGAGCGCGTCCAAGGCGACGCCGTGTCCGAGGGCATCGTTCGCGCGCGGGCTTGCCACCAGCACCCGCGCCGCGCGTGCGGCGCGCAGGGCGCCGACGTCGCCTGCGGTGAAGTAGACGGCGTCCATTCGCGCCAGCTCGCTCCAGTCCAGCTCAGTGTCGTCGCGCAGCGGCTCCAACCGCGGTCCGTAGGTCACGATCGTGCGCTCGCCGGCGTCGTCCACGAGCGTGCTCGCCGTCCTCGTCGGCTCCTGCCGTGAAGCCGCGCGCACCTCGACTCCTAGCTGCCCCAAGCGCTCTACCGCGCGGCGGCCGTGCTCGTCATCGCCCACCGCGCAAATGAGCAGGCATCCTCCCGCCAGTCGCGCCAATTGCACGGCGGCGACGGCGCCGCCCCCGGCCGGCTCCTCGAACGGGTGGTACGCGTGCACGATCTCTCCGGCGTGCGGCATCTGCGCCACCCGCGCGAACCGCACCCACTCGACGTGTCCCACCACCGCGACCTTCAGCGCGCGCATGGCGGCAGTCTCACACAGCCGGGCGCTCTTGATCGCAGGCCATCGTCCTCGCCGCCGACGAGGATCGTGCTCAGCGTGCGGTGATCTCGTCCTCGCGCCGATAGCCCAGGCGCGAGGAGACGCGGTCGGCGGCGGCCACGAGGTGTGGGTGAAGCGCGCCGGCGAGTCGCTCGACCGTAATCACCGACGTGTCCGAGGAGAGGTCGATAGCCGCGATGGTCGTACCAGCCTCGTTGCGCACGGGCGCCGCGATCGCGATCCGTCCGGCCGCGAACTCTTCGTCCTCGGTCGCAAAGCCGTCCTTCAGGACCTGCTGGAGCTCGGTCCAGAGCGCCTCCCTGCCGGTGATCGCGTTCGGCCCTCGGCGTTCCAGGCTCGCTCGCAACAACAGCTCCCGGCACTCCTCCTCGGGGAGGTGTGCGAGCAGGACCTTGCCCAGCGCCGTGCAGTACGCCGGTACCCGCGATCCTATTCCTACGCTCAGGTCGATCTTGTCCCGCCCCCGTTGAAAGCTGGCAACCCGATCGAGATAGACGATCTCGGGACCGTCGAGCATGGCGAGGCTCACGGTGAAGTTGGATCCCTGGCGCAGTTCTTCCAGGGTGGAGTGCGCGTGCTCGCGCAACCCGGTCGAGTTCAGCGCGGACATCCCCAGATCGGTCACTCGCAGCGACAACCGGTACTTACGGCTTTTGTCCTGCTCCATATATCCGAGCGCGACAAGCGTCGTCAGGTAACGGTGGGTCGTTGAACGACTCATCCCCAGCTCGTCGGCGACGTCGGCGATCCCGAGCACCGAGCGCCCGGGTTTGAAGCACTCCATGACCGCCAAGCCCCGTGCCAGTGACTGGGAGTAGCGAGGGCCGGAGAAATCGGGTAGATCGTCGGCGTCGTGGTATGGCCCGCGATGACTCATGTCGAGCGTTCACGCAGACCCCCGCGACGGCCGCGCCGGTCTCCGAGTAGGGCCTTTGGCAGCGACCGCGGGTAGCTCATCGGGCCACCGTCAACGGTGCGCAAGGGGAGTCGGGAATCGAGATCGAATCGTCCAAGGTTCGGCTCGTCGGGCTCACGTTTTTTGGGCCGGGCGCCGTGGGGTGACGCCCGGCCTTTATCTCTGGCAGAGACGAGGACAGGCGGAACTCATGACCTGCACCGAGCCCCACCCCCGCGTCGTCTTGCGACGGCGCCTCTCTTCCTGCGGGTCGGACTCCGTGTCGGCATGGTCATCCTCATCGTCTCCAGTGATCCTGACGGCCCCCGACGCGCTCCACAAGTCCGCTGGGGGAGTATTCCTCTAGCGGATATCCGAGATCGGATACCGGGCCGCCTCCAGCAGACGACCCCGGGAGGTGTGAGCACTTTCACGATGAGCCAGCCGACGGGCGCGAAGCACCAGCATCGCCGGTTTCGCCAGGCCGCCGAGCGTTCCGAGCACGCGTTCGCTTGTTTCGCGTGCATAGGGCGAGAAGGCGTTTGGATCGGACAGGTAGAGGCTGGTCATACCAGCCAGGATCAGGCGGTGCTCGACGCCTACCGCCCCCGCGCGGCAAGCGGCTTCCGCTGCCAAATACTCCATTCGCTGCGCCATCTCCTCCGTCGAGGAATAGTGGTCGAGGAGGTTGTGCTGACCGGTCGCGGCATCCTCGGCGCGGTCGATGAGACTGTCGAGCAGCGTATGCAACGCCCCCATCCATGGCCAATACAGTTCCTCCACCAGTCGCGCATGCCGCTCGGTGAGGTTGGGATCGGCAGCGGCGCCCAGCAGCGCCAGTGTCGCCAGCGAGGAGCCGGTTGCGGCCGCCGGCTCCCACCACCACCGCTTGACCTCCTGCGGCGCTTCCAGTTCGGCCCAGCGAGCGAGCGTGGGATGGTCCCGCACACCGGCCAGGTTGATGTGGCTCTGGTAAAAAACGATCCGCTCGGCCTGTGCGATCACCGCCTCAGAGACCACGCCGTAGGAGGGCAATCCGCCAAGCAGGGAGCGGCATCGGTCCACGAGTTCCACCAGGTACCCGCCGTCCTGGCCGTGGGTGTCGTACCGGTAGTAGTCGATGTGCGAAGCACCTGGCTGGAGGGCGATGACAATGGCGGTGTGCAGTTGCCGCGCGTTGGCCGCAGGATCGCTGTTGGGCTGCTCCATCAGCGAGTCGGTGTACTGGTAGATGCTCTGGAGTCGCACCAGCAGGCAGACGAGTGTGGCGCGTAGATCCGGGCGGGCGAACGCCGCAAACGCCGCGACGCCCTCGAGGCTCGCCCAGTCGCTCTCATACACATCGAGCGCCAGTCGGCGAAGCCTCAGATCAGGGATCTCGCCCGCACGTCCGCGCAGGACGCGAAGCTCACGGCGCGCGAGCGGCAGGACGGTCAGCCAGTAACGGTGCGCTGCCAAAGCGAAGGCGCCGGCCAACTCCCATCGTGGATTGAGTTGAAGGCGCACACTGGATAGCTTCCCTGCGTGTCACTCTTCATGCAACCCCTGTCCGGTTACTCCTGGAAACTGGCCCGCGCGGAAACTCCCGCCGCGGAGTAGCCGGGTAGCGCGACGATGGCCAACGCGATTCCCAGCAGCAGTAGCAGCGTAACCACGACCTGGACGCCTCCGACGCCAAACGGCGCCGGAAAGCCCACATCCAGACGTAGGTAGCGGTCTCCGAGCGCGTGGGCATAGACCCCCAGAACCACGCCGTCGAAGCAGCCGATGCCCAGCACGATCGCGCTTTCCAACAACAGGCACCGCCAAAGCTGTGCGCGATCGAAACCCTGCGCTTTCAATGAGGCCAGGCGTGAGCGGCTCTGGTAGATGGCCGTCGACAGCGCCGTCGCGAGAGCAAGCGCGGCTACGACCAGCAGCAGTGTCGATATGTCGCTGAGCGTTCTCAACCCCTGGCGCACCGCGCTCTCGACCTCGGCGATGCGTTCCTGTGAAGTCTGCACACGCAGGCTCGGCTGGTCTTTGAGAAGCCCCTTTACTATTTGCCTGCCGGCGGCGGCCGTCACATCCGGATGCAGACCCAGCGAAATAGCGGTCGGAGACGTGCTTAGCCAGTAGCGGCTGTAATCCTGAGTATTCACACTGATCGCACCGGACGGCCATCCGGTGTTCGTGGTGATCGCCGCCACCCGCAGTGTCGCTGTGCCCGACGGAGTGGGCAGCGAGAGGCGGCTGCCGATGTGCAAGCCGCGTTCTTTGGCCAGGCCGCTTGAGATCGTTGCCCAGCCGGTCTGGCGCATGCGCGCCGTTGCCTTGGCCAGATCGCCTTCCAGCAGCTGACTTGAAAGAATCATCGAACTGTTGTTCGGCGGGACGGCGCGTATCCAGACCCGGTGGGTGCCGAGGTCGAGAAATCCACCCTGATGGACGTAGATCGACGAGATCGTCTTGCCCGTTTGAGAAAGCAGCTTTGGCCGCGTCTGCGCACCGAAACTGTCGGCATCAAAGATGTTTCCGTCCGGAGTGACCCACACGGGCGCCGAACCCCACTCTTCGACGATCGCATTGTCCAGGCCCTGCAGGAGATCGTGCCGGGCTCCGCCGACCGCGATCACACCGTATACCGCGAGCGCAGCCACACCCGCCAGCGCGATCGACCGCGTGGCCGTGCCATTGATTTCGATTGCCGCCACGGCGACCATCCCTCCGTGATAACGGCGGGAAAATCGTCTCAGCATGCGGGAGGTCGCCCGAAACAAAAGTGGGATCAAACAGAGCGCCGCGAGCGCAAGTACGACTCCTCCGAGGACCGTCAGTGCTGCGTTCAGCAGCACACACACGCTGACCAGCGCGATCAGGATCGCCCCCACCGCCGCCGCACGAAACGTCGTTCTGTCCGCGATCGCTTGGCCGGGCTCGCCGGTCTCGTGAAAAACGGCATCGACCGGCCGGTCCGAGCGCAAGTCGAAGATCGGCGAGAGCGAGACGAGCAGCGCCGCGAGCAGACCACACCCGAACGCCACCAGCACCGTGCTCGCATGAACCGTCTGGGTGTCCGTTACCGGAAACACGGTGGCGAGGTAACTCGGTACTTCGTGAAACAGTGTACGTGCGAGCAGGTCCCCGGCGACTATGCCAACGCACGACGCAGCGATGCCCAACACCAGCGCTTGAAAGACCGCGATCGTAAGTACCTGCCTGGCGTCAAATCCCTGGATACGCATATCGGCGATCGCTCGGCGCCGCTCAGGGATAGTCAGCAGCATCGCATTCAGGGCCAGCAGGAATCCAACCATCGCGGCTATCGCGACGAACAGGGAGGTGGATCGATTGACCGGCATCGCCGCCGTTTCCGCCAGTCGCAGTTCATTGTCGGCAGGCCCGACGTCGAGCGTGTTCCCGGCAAGCGCACGCAGCTCCGCAGTGACCTGTCTCACTCGCCCCGGTCGCGGCTTGATCAGGACCTGGTTGACCTGGCCGGGGGTCCCGGCGAGCTTCTGCGCGTAGGGCAGCAGCGCGGCCACCAGCGGGACCGAAGCAAGGGGGCCGATCGCGCCGGAGTTCAGCACGGCGCGGACGCGAACGCGATTGCTCAAACCGTTCACCGTGAGCGTGGCCGTTTGCCGGGCTTCCGTGCCGATCGTGGCGGCCAGAGGCGACGGAAGCCCTACGCCGCGAGCCAGCAACAGGGCTCCGGAGCCGAGATTCTTGGTGGCAAAACCGCCCAGGCTGATCAGGCCGGGGTCGATCCCCACGAATTGAACGCGTTGCGATCCCCGTGGGCCCTCTATCACTCCATACTCGCGAAGCAGCGAGGCGGACCTGGCAACCCCCGGAAGGATCGCGACCCTGTCGGCCTGGTGCCCGCTGAAAGTGCCGGGTGATCGCGCCACGAGCTCCAGGTCGGCCGATCCCCCGACGGCACGGACGTCTTCGCGAACCGAGCCCACGATGCTGCCGTTGGCCACCAGCACACCGAACACGAGTGCCACGCCGACGGCGATACCGCCGCCCGCCAGCAGCTCGGTGACGGTGTGGTCACGCAACCGTCGGCGATAAAGCCCGAACAGGACGCTCACGCGCATGCCGAAGATCCTCGGGTTTGGGAGCACTCTCATTGCGCGATCGAGGCATGCAGGTCGAGGGCCAAGCCCTCGGTGAGCTTGCCGTCACGCAGCGTGCAGACACGATCGACATACGAGGTCGCCTGCGGGTCGTGCGTAACGAGCAGTACGGGGATCTGACGCTCGCGGCAGATACCCGCGAGCAACTCCAAGATTTCGCGACTGCGCTTGGAGTCGAGGTTCCCCGTCGGCTCGTCGGCGAGCAACAGGCGCGGATCGTTGGCCAATGCGCGCGCGATCGCCACGCGCTGGCGCTCGCCCATCGACATTTCAGCCGGAGTGTGCTCGATACGCTCACCCAAGCCCACGCGCTCCAGCCACGGTCGGGCGGCGCTCTGCGCTTCTCCCAACGTCATCCCCAGCGCGAGCAGCTTTACGGCCGCATTGTCAAGCGCCGAAGCACCGGTGAGGTGAAAGGACTGAAACACCACGCCCGTCTGCTCGCGCCGATAGCGCGCGCTCTCGCTCGCCGACAGGCCGCTGACCTCGCGCCCGTCGAACATCACGCTTCCCTCGTCCGGCTGCATTATCGCGGCGGCGAGCATCAGCAGGGTCGTCTTGCCCGAACCGCTTGGACCGTAAAGAGCCACGAACTCCCCCGGGCCAACCGTCAACGAGACGCGATCGACGGCATCGACGGTCTCTCCAGCGCCGGCGTAGCGCTTGGAGACCTCCCGCAGTTCGAGCGTCACGGCGCGTATGCGCTCATGCCGCGCCGCGCCGCTCCGGCAAGCGAATGACCTTGCGTCGGGAGTCCGTGGAATACATCCGGCCATTATCGAGGCTCACGTCCCGTCCGGCGCCTCGCAGCGCAGCGACCTCTTCAGAGGCGATCAGCAGGGAGAGATCGAGCTCCTTGGGCAGGGAATGGACCAGCTCGTAGAACGCCTGTGCGTCGCCGGGGCGAGCAAGCACCGCCGGCTCATCGATCAGCAGCAGCGCCGGTTCGCGGACGATCGCGCGTGCCAGCTCCACGCGCACCCGTTCGGTCAGCCCCAGCCTGCCGGTCGGCATATACCCAAGCCCCGTCGACTGCACCCTCTCCAGCGCCCGCCACGCACATGCTTCGGCGCGCTCCACGCTCAGTCCCTCCGCATAGAGCGGCATCGCGACGTGCTCGACGACGACCTTCGAGTCGCCCGTGCGCCAATCGCCACGCGCCAAGGCAATCCCGCCGTGGCGGCGAGTGCGAGCGCGATCATCGGCGCTCAGCCTGGCGAGATCGCGCCCCTTCCAGCAGACCTCGCCCTCGTCCGGGGCCTCGAGCCCAGCGGCGATCCGCAGCAACGTCGTCTTGCCCGCGCCCCGCGCCGCGAGCACTCCGAGTGTCTCGCCCGCGTACAGCTCAAACGAGACGCCGTCCAGCACGGCGACCTTACGCAGGCCGTCGCGGTAGCGCTTGGTCACCTCCCGGAACGCTAGAACGGTCATCGCGGCTGTTCGGCCAGGCCCTCTTCGAGCGCTCGGCAGGCTTCACCCACCCACTCGAGTTCCGCCTTCAGCCGCTTGTCCACCGCCGAGCGATACAGGCTCATGATCGTCCCCAGCCACGACACGCGCGGCGTTTCGGTCTCGACGTTCTCCTCGATCTCCTCGAGCAGATCGACCCGCCATTCGTTCAGCGCGCGCAGCAGTTCAGGTATCTCCTCCTCGGTAGAGAACGCCAGGCGCGCATGAATGTCGGCGCGCATCACGCTCGCCGCAGGCGGCGTCGTCAACCATTCCTGGCGCGCCAGCACCGCGCGGTCGGTCGGATAAAAGAACCGTCGCGAATAGGGGGGCCCGTCGATCGGCATGCTCTGCGAGCGCAGCAACCCTTCCGTCTCCAGCTGTTTGAGGATCGGATAGATGTGCTTGGCCTGCACGTGCCACGAGGCGCCCATGCGGCGGTTGATTCGCTTGGCCACCTCGTACCCGTAGGTGGGGCCTTCGAGCAGCACAGCCAACGCCGCCGCCTTGATCGGCGAGCGACCCTCCACCAACGCTGCGCTTTGCTCCCTGTCCATCAATCTTCGCCTATGCCAGTAATACGATAGGTCCGAATCCTACAGGAGGCTGCCGTTTTTACAACGGCCGTTTCCCACCCGTCCACGGACGGGGATCGGCGGCGCGAGGGCCCCCCGATTCGTCCCACCGGAAATGCCCGGACGCGGGGCCGGACGCCCCGCGCCCACCGCCTCCGGACGTCGATCGCCTGCGCGGACGCGACCCCCCCAACCCAACGCACCCGTCCTTACGGGCGACGCCTTCTAGGCTGAGCGCCGTGAACGTCGAGCTTCTGTTCTGGCAAGGATGCCCCTCGCATCCCCGTGCGCTCGCCGACCTGCGCGCCGCGATGGCCGACCTCGGCCTTGACCCAAGCACGGTGGCGGTACGCGAGATCGATACGCGCGAGCAGGCCGAAACGGAGCGATTCGTCGGATCGCCGACGATCCGCATCGACGGGAGCGACATCCAGTCTCCGGGGGAGGAGCCCTTCGGGCTCGCCTGCCGCGTCTACCATCGCCGCGACGGTCGGGTCTCTCCGACCCCCGACCCGGACGACGTTCGCGATGCCCTGCGAGCCGCCGTCCATCGCCCCCACGACCCCGCAAACCCCCGCCCCCAACGAGAGAAGACGAGATGACAGCCATCGGCCAGCCCGCTCCGACGTTCGCGCTACCCGACACCGAGGGCTTCGAGCACGCGCCCGGCGACGCGCCGGCCACGGTTGTGGTGTTCACCTGCAACCACTGCCCCTACGCGCTGGCCTGGCACGACCGGATCATCGCGCTCGCGCACGACTACGCCGATCGCGGCGTGCGAGTGTTGGCGATCAACCCCAACGACGCCGACCGCTACCCGCGTGACTCGCCCGAGGCGATGCGCGCCCGCGTGCAGCGCGGGGACTTCGACGGCGTCCCCTACCTGCGTGACGCCTCCCAGGAGGTCGCACGAGCCTACGACGCCAAGACGACCCCCGACGTGTTCGTGCTCGACGCCGCCGGCCTGCTGCGCTATCGCGGCGCACCCGACGCCGACTACGAAGACCCCTCCCAGCGTGCAGTGTTCCTGCGCGATGCCCTCGACGCGATCCTCGCCGGCCGCGACCCCGCGCTCAAGCAGACCCCGCCCGTGGGCTGTTCGATCAAGTGGCGAGAGTGACCCTCACGCCGGTCACGGTCTTGCCGGTCCGGTGGGCCGTGACTCGCCCGCGGCTCGTCGCCTGACCTCAGCGACCGAGCACCCGCACCAACTCGCGGGCGCGCCCGCGCACCTCGCCCAGCAACTCGCGCACCTCCTGCAGACCCGACCGCAGCTCGGTGTCGCCGACCTCGATCGGCAGCATCGAGTCCTGCAGCGCCGCCAGCTCGTCGTCGGCCTCGCCGGCCGCCTGCACCGCCGCCTCGACAAAACCCTTGACCCCCGTGGATGGCGCGCCCTGGAGCGCGGGCTCGAACGTGTGCTGGGGCAGCTCGTGGCGCTCGGCAAACCCAGCGTATGCGCGCTGGGCCTTGCCGTAAGCGCTCTGCACCGGGCGAAACAGCTCCTGCTCAAGGCGATCTCCGGTCCGTTCGTCGAGCAGCTCATACGCCTCGCCGAGCGCCGCCAGTGCCACGCCGATGCGCTCGATCGCCCTGGCCATCGCTTCGAGTATCTGTCTGCGCCCGTCCGCGGTTGTGTAGGTCATGGGGTCAAGGGTATTCGGTGTAACGTCCCACGCCGATGAACGGCGTCCATCGCACGATCTGCGCCTCGCGCTGGTGGGCGCGCGGTGTCGAGAAAGAGCTCGTCCCCTGGTGCCTGAACGGCGTCGAGCTCGGCGAGGACGTGCTCGAGGTCGGTCCCGGCTTCGGTGCGACCACGCGCGTGCTCGCCCGCCGTCCCGGCAGACTCACCGCGCTCGAGCTCGAGGAGCGCTACTGCCGGCGCCTGAAACGCGAGCTCGGCGACAGCGCCGTCGTCGTCCAGGGCGACGCCACCCAACTGCCGTTCCCCGACAGCTCCTTCTCGGGCGCCGTGTGCTTCACGATGCTCCACCACGTCCCCTCGCCCGAGCTCCAGGACCGCCTGCTCTGCGAGGTCGCGCGCGTGCTGCGCCCCGGCGGCGTCTTCGCCGGCACCGACAGCCTCGGACACGGCCTCCTGTTCAAGACCATCCACATCGGCGACACGCTCGTCCCCGTAGATCCCGGCGAGCTCCCGCAGCGCCTCACCCGCGCCGGCCTGGGTGACGTCAGCGTGGACACGAGCTCCAGCTCGCTGCGCTTTCGCGCCCGCAAGCCCTAGACGTCCGTTCTCGCTCCGGGTCTGCCTCGGGGTCTGGCTTCGGGGCTAGGATCACCCAATCATCAGCGGACCGCGAGCACACTCGACATGACTCCCCAGCATGCACTCACGGCCGTCTGTCCATTCTGCGACGGCCCCGCGGCGCGCATGCTCGACGCGTGGGATCGCAATCGTGAGACCACCCGGGAGCGGTTCACTTACGCCCGCTGCCGGACTTGCGGGACCGTCTTTCTGGTCGATCCCCCGGCGGATCTCGCTCGCTATTACGCCGAGGACTACTACCACTTCGGGGCCAACGAAGAACCGGTCTGGAAGAGCGATCCGTCGCATATGCGTGCTGCGTCATACCGCGTCGATCTGCTGCGAGCCCACACCGAGACGGGGAGTCTGATCGAGATCGGCGCCGGGACCGGGGCGTTCGCGGTGGCCGCACAGTCGGCGGGCTTTCAGGTCAGCGCGATCGAGATGAGCGAGCGCTGCTGCCGGTACCTGAGCGAGCGTGAGGGGATCGAAGCGATCTGCAGCGACCGCCCATTGGAGGCGATCGCCTCCCTTCCGCAGGCCCGCGTAGTGGCGCTGTGGCACGTGCTCGAGCATCTGCCCAACCCGGCCGAGGTGCTCGCGCGTCTCGCCGAAAAGGTTCAGCCCGGAGGTGTGCTGGCGATCGCCGTTCCGAACCCGCGCTCGTTGCAGTTCCGCACACTACGAACTCGCTGGGTTCACCTCGACGCCCCCCGGCATCTGTGTCTGATACCGCCGGCGACCCTGATCGACCGAGGCGAAGACCTGGGATTGACCAAGGTGGCGCTCAGCACCAACGATCCGGATGGCCTGGAGTGCAACTTCTTCGGCTGGGTCGGCGCGCTCCGCCGCCACCCGGCGATCGGCTCGACGCCAGACCTCGTCAGCCATACTGCGCGCGCGCTCGAACGCACGTTGGCGCCGCTTGAGCGAACCGGCGTCCGGGGGTCGGCCGTGACGATCCTGATGCGTAAGGAGGCTTAGTGTCCTTGGCCGACAAGCCGACGGCTGAAGACCCTCCGGCCGAGGACAGGCCCGCCGAGGGCACCCCGGCGCAGGACACGCCGGCCGAGGAGGCCCCGGCCGGCGACATCCTGTCGACCTCTGCCGCGGGCGCCGCCGCGGCGCGAGGTGGTGGACTGCGTGTCGGCGGCTACATCGTCGGCGCTCTCTCCAGCGTCATCTCCGCCTCGCTGCTGACCCGCCATCTCGGTGTGGTCCGGTTCGGCGAATACGTCACGGCGGTTTCGCTCGTCGCGCTCGTCGGCACCCTGTCGGACCTGGGGCTTACGGCCGTTGGCGTGCGCGAGCTCTCAATGCGCCCTCCCTCCGAGCGCTGGTCGCTCGCACGCGATCTGCTGGGACTGCGGATCACGCTCACGCTGATCGGCAGCGTCGCGATCGTGGCGCTCGCGTGGTTGGCCTACTCCCCGACGCTCGCCGTCGGCGTCGCCCTCGCCTGCGTAGGGCTGCTGTTGCAGGCGACCCAGGACAACTTCGCGCTGCCGCTGCTCATCGGTCTGCGACTCGGCGCCGTCGCCGCGCTGGAACTCTCTCGCCAGCTGCTCACGACCATGTTCACGATCGCGCTCGTGTTCGCCGGTGCAGCGCTGATCCCGTTCCTGGGCGTTTCGATCCCGGTCGGCCTGATCGCGCTCGTCGCGACCGTGATGCTCGTGCGCAACACGCGGGCGCTCACGCCCACCTTCAGCCTGCGGCGCTGGCGGCGATTCCTCAGGCCGATGCTCCCCTACTCGGCCGCGGTCGCCGCCTCCTCGGTCTATCTGCGCGTGTCGATCATCCTCGTCTCCGTGCTCGGCACCGCCATCCAGCTGGGCTACTTCAGCCTGTCGTTTCGGATCGTCGAAGTCCTCACCCCGGTCCCGGCGCTGCTGGCCGGCTCGGCGCTGCCGATCTTCGCCCACAGCGTCCGCGCCGACGATCACGACCGGCTCGGATACGCGCTCGGGCGAGTGTTCGAGGTCTCGCTTATCGTCGGCGCCTGGGTCGCCGTCTCGATCGCGGTTGGCGCCCCGCTCGCGCTCGCGATCGTCGGGGGTCCGCGCTTCGCGCCCGCGGCGCCCGTGCTCGCGGTACAGGGCATCGCCCTCGGCGCCATGTGCGTGAGTCTCGTATGGGCCAACGGGCTGCTCGGCCTCGGCCTCTACCGGCAGATACTCGCCAGCAGCATCGGTGGCCTGCTGCTCACAGCGGTGCTCGTCGCCGTGCTGGTTCCGATCGACGGCGCCCAGGGAGCGGCGATCGGGACCTCCACCGGAGAGATCGTGCTCGCGGTCGTGCAATGCCTGATGGTCGTGCGCCGGCGCCCACAGCTGCGCCCATCCCTGCGCATCCTCCCCGGGGTCGCGCTCGCGACCGCGCTCGGCCTGGCGCCGCTTGCGCTCACACCGATCCCGGTGATAGCGCGGTTGGCGATCTCCACCGCACTGTTCGCGGGTGCTCTACTCATCACCCGCGCCTACCCCCAAGAGCTGCTCGACCTGGTTCCCGGCCTACGCGCCAGGAGGGCATGAGCACGGGTGCGGCTCGTAACCCTGGAGTTCGGGCTCCGTCGTTAGTGTCCCCGCCGTGATCGCGGTCGTGCACCTCGTCTGGGGCCCCCTCGGGATCGGGCCGCTGCGCGAGTTCCTGGCCTCCTATAAGCGACATCCGGCCGGCGTCGAGCACGAGTTGATCGTGCTCCTGAACAACGTCCCCGAGCCGCTGCCGATCGAGTTCGAGGATGCGCTCGCGGATGTAGATCACCGTCTGCTTCGCACCCCCGAGCCGGTTCAGGATCTAGCCGCCTACGCCTTTGCCGCCGAGCATCTCGAGCACCGGCGGCTGTGCTTCCTGAACTCCTACTCGGAGATTCTCGCGACGAACTGGCTGGTCAAGCTCGACCACGCACTCGATCAGCCGCGGGCGGGGCTCGTGGGCGCCACCGGCTCGTGGGCGAGCCTGCACTCGGCCGTGCTCAACGCGTTCCTGTTGCCCAACCCCTATCGCCGCGTCGTACCCGCGCGCCGTATCGCACGGGAACAGATGCGCGAGATCGAACTCGAACTAGACGCCGCGCGCACGCCCGGGGAGGCCGCGAGCGCCGCTCCCGAGCCGCCCCGGCGGACCTTCTCGGGTTCGGTCGTCTCGACGCTGCGCTCGTTTCGCCCGATGCCCGAACAGCTCGTGCGCTTCGCCCCGTTTCCCGCCTATCACGTGCGCACGAACGCGTTCATGCTCGACCGCGCCACGTTCGCGAAGCTGCACATGCGTCCGCTCGGCAGAAAGATGGACGCCTACCTGCTGGAGAGCGGACGCGCGAGCTTCACGAGTCAAGTCCAGAGCATGGGTCTGCGCACGCTCGTGGTCGCCCGCGACGGCGCCTTCTACGACCACCCCGAGTGGTACGCCGGCGAAACGTTCTGGCGGGGTGAGCAGCAGGGCCTGCTCGTCGCCGACAACCAGACCCGCTCCTACGCCAACGGCTCCTACGATCGTCGTCGCCTGCTCTCGGCGTTCGCGTGGGGTCCCGAGTCGGCCCCGAGTCCGCCCGCGAGCGGAAGTCCGGGTCAAGATCGAGCGCACCCGGTTTGATTTTGGATCTCGAGGCCCATGCACGCGCCGCCGCGCTGAACCGGGCGAAACCGGGAGAACTCGCCGTCGTGCACCTCGTGTGGGCGCCGCTGGGGCGCGAGCCGGTGCGATCGTTCCTGCGCTCCTACCAAGCCCACGCGCCCGGAATCGCGCACGAGCTTGTGATCGTCATGGGTGGGGCGTCGGGCGAGCCTGCGAGGACGAGCCCGCAAGCCGGGACGACGCTCACACAACGAGAGCTCGCCGCGGAGCTCGCGGGAGTCGAGCACCGCCTGATCGTGCTCGATCGACCCACGCTCGACCTCACGGCCTACGGTCTGGCGGCACGCGAGCTTTCACATCCGCGGCTGTGCTTCCTGAATTCCTACAGCGTGATCCTCGCCGATCGCTGGCTCGCGATCTTCGCACAGGCGCTCGACGATTCCCACACCGGACTCGTGGGCGCCAGCGCCAGCTGGGAGAGTCAGTCCCGGTGGATTCGCGGCCGCGCGCGCCACTGGCCCTACCAGCTGATCCGCCTGCGAAGCGCCCGTCGGGACTACCCGCGCTTTCCCAATCCGCACATCCGCAGTACCGCGTTCATGATCGACCGGACCAACCTGATCGCGATGAATCTCGACGAGGCGCACGACAAGCGCGACACCTACCTGCTGGAGAGCGGGCGCCGCAGCATCACCCGCCAAATCCTCGAGCGCGGCCTGCGCGCGGTCGTCGTCGGCCGCGACGGACGCGCCTACGGCGTCAAGGACTGGGCCGCCTCGCGCACCTATCGCAGCGGCGAACAGGAGAACCTGCTCGTCGCCGATCGCCGCACCGAGGATTGGGCGCGCGCATCATCGCGTCTGCGCCGACGCCTGTCGCGGGACGCGTGGGGCGAGCACTATGTGGGCGCCGGTGGGGTGGACGCGAACGGCGAGTGATCCACTCCACCACCACTCCATCCCAGGGAGCCCGCCCGCCCGGTCCCTGATGGTCTTTGTCGCTACACCGCGCGTAGCGCCGCGCGACGCAATCGGAGCGACTCCCACAGGGAGATCGACTCTGCGATCGCAGACTGTGGCGGTGGCGGGTGGCGGGGCATTCCGGCGGCAGCGCGCCAACCCTGCACTCGCCCGCGCAGCGCCTGGATGTCGCGGCAGATCGCAATGTCGCCCGCCACGACAGTCGTCTCGGTCACGAGCGTTCGCGCGCTCCTACGGCCCCGCAGCACTCCGTAACGACGCAGCAGATAGCCCCTGCTGAACCCCGCCAGCCGACGCTGTCCGGCAGAGCGTTTGCCGTACGTGCTCGAGCCGAGGTGCACGCCGCAGGCCTCGGGAGCGCTGGCCGTTGTCCATCCGACCGTGCGCAGGCGCAACGCCAAGTCGAGGATCTCCATGTAGGCGACGATCGTCTCGTCCAATCCCCCCGCCTGCTCCCAGGCGAGACGCCGGTATGCCCCGGCCGCACCCTCCGGTCCGGTGAGGACCGGTGTGCTCAGGGTCGCGTCGGCGACCGGCCTGCCCTGCAGGCGTGCGAACCCCGCGAGCGTGACGTCTGCCGTCACGCCAACGCTGTCGATCGTCCGCTCGTCGCGCGTCAGCATCGTCGCCGCAACCGACCCGACCGCCGGATCGTTCGCCAGCGGCGCCACCAGTCGCTCCAGGCAGTCGGGACGCAGTTGCACGTCGTTGTTGAGCAGCACCACATACTCGCCCTCGCCGGCGCTCACCCCCCGGTTCACCGCCCGCGTGTAACCGTGGTTGACGCCCAGTTCGACGATCGTCACGTGCGGCCAGTCGCGGCGCACCTGCGCGGGCGTGCCGTCGCTGGAGCCGTCGTCGACCACGATCGTACGATGTGCGACCGTCTGGCGCGCCAGGTGGGCGAGACAGTCGCGCGTCAGCTCGTAGCGGTTATAGGCGGGAACGACGACGTCTATCGAGGCGGCCACCGGCGCAATGCTAGGGATTTTGACCGCCGGGCCTGCTGCCATAGCTCGCCAGCACTCTCTCAAGCGAGCTCTCCAGCGAAAGCTCGTGAGCGTGGCGCTCGTACCACCGCGCGGTGCTCTCGCGCAACTCCATCCCCGCGTCGTAGGCGCGCACGATCTCCTCGGCGATCGTCCGCGGGTCCGAACTGGCGCATACGAAACCGTTGACCCCGTGCTCGATCAGCTCCACCGCCGCGTTGTCTGGCTCCGCCACGACGATGCTCGGAGTACCGTGCGCCGCGGCCTCCACGACCACCAGCCCGTACCCCTCGCGCACGGACGGCAGCAGCAGGCACAGCGCCCGGCGCATCTCATGAGCCACCGTCTCCGCGCTCGTGAACCCGCGCGCAAAGACGATCCGTTGTCCGTGCTCGGCGATCGCCGCGCGCACGGCCTCCCGCTCGGGGCCGTCGCCGAGAAGCTCTCCCGTGAGCCCCTCGATCTGCTGTGCCGCGAGCGCCATCGCGGCGACCGCGAGCGGCGCCTGCTTCTCCGGGATCAGCCGCCCCGCGAACAGCACCACACGCTCGGCGGGTCTCACCTGCACGGGCTCCTCAGGTCCCGCGTACAGTCCGCGCAGCACCGTCACCTCACCGCGCAGCCCCTCCTCGCGCAGCCGCTCGGCGTGTAGGTTCGAGTAGCAGAATGCCCGTTGGCGCACGCCCGCGCACAGTCGCTGCACGAGCGCGCCCACGCGACCGCCCACGCCGCCGAGGTACTCGCGCCAGTAGGAGTCGCTCCAGACCTCGAACCAGTCGACCGTCAGCCGATAGCCGCCAAGTGGGCGGGCGATCGCGGCCGCGAGCAGCGAGAAGTAAGGGAACGAGCACGTGTGCACCGCGTCATAGCGGCGGCCGTGACGCAGCAGGTGCGCGAGCACACCCAGGCCGAACACGAGCGGCGGTGCAATCCGCCGCCGGCCGTCGCGTGTGTACAAGCTCATCCGCGGACCGGCGCTCACGACCCTCGCGCGGCCGTCCGCCAGCTCCGGGGTCTCGCCGCGATCCCACTGGCGCAGGGTCAGGTAGGTCACCTCGTGCCCGTCAGCGGCCAGGCGCTCGCTCAGGTTGCGGTACCAGCGCTCGGCGCCGCCGACCGTATGCGGGTACAGGCAGTCATAGACGACGCATATGCGCATGCGCGCAAGCTACTCACTTTGCGGGCGCCATATCCAACAGGCGCAAAATGCGATTCCTGGAGGCCAGCCGGGACGAGGACATCGCAACCGGATATCCAAGGGCTGGTCGCGGACTCGCTCCGGGGCCGACCCGAGGTCGCGCTCGCGCTTCGGCCTTTGGCGAGTTTGACTAACGGGCCGGTTCAAGCATTCGCCACCCGGTATGGAATGATCCTCCCGTGGCGATCGCGACAGAGGAGAGGCTGCCCGTCGGCCGGACCACGAGCCCGGAACATAATTTGTGAGCATGCATCTGCCGCCGCGCGTCGGGATCAACGCCGTGTTCCTCGAGCCCCCCATGGGCGGTCTGGAAACCTACGTGCGCGCGCTCATGCCGGAATTGATCAGGCTCGCGCCGAAGACCCGTTTCAGCGTGTTCTGCAGCGCCCGAGGATACGAGATGCTGAGTCGGGAGTCCTGGAGCACGGATGCCGAGCTGGTCGTTCACCCGTTGATCGGGGTGCGTGGGCTGAAGGCTCTGTCTGAGATGATCGTGTTGGGGGCGGTGGCCGGGCGGCGTGTGGATCTCCTGCACAGCGTGGCGTTCACGGCGCCGCTGAGGACGCGAGCCGTCAACGTGGTGATGCTGCCGGATGTCATCTGGATCGTGGCGCCAGACGAGGATCGCACGGCCACTATGCGCCTCTGGCGGCTGATAGTTCCTCCGATCGCGCGTCGCGCTGACCGCCTGATCGCGATATCTCGATCAGGTGCAGACGATATCGGCCGACATCTGCGAGTGCCGACAGAGTACATCGACGTGGTGCCGCTCGGACCAGGGGCGCAGGCACCCGTCGCGCCGACGTCTGAAGTCGAGCTGCGCGACCGCTTCAGGCTGGGCTCCGGCCCGATCGTTCTCGCGGTATCAGCTAAGAAGGTTCACAAGAATCTCGGCCGACTGATCGAAGCTATGCGGATTGTGGCCGAGCGCGATCCGACCACGACGCTCGTTCTACCCGGTCGGCCGACAGAGCATGAGGAGGCATTGCGCGAACTCGCCGCGCGTTTGGGGCTCGCCGCGAACATCGTGTTCCCTCCGTACGTCGAGCCGTCCGATTTGGAGGGCCTATATGCGTCTGCGTCCTGTTTCGTGCTGCCGTCGTTGAACGAGGGCTTCGGGCTGCCCGTGCTCGAGGCGATGCGTCGCGGCGTTCCAGTGGCCTGCTCCAACGTATCCGCTATGCCCGAGATCGCGGGTAAGGCAGCGCGCTACTTCGATCCGATGCGTCCCGATGACATCGCGGCGGCTCTGCTGGACCTGCTCGGAGATCCAGTCATGGCGGCACACTTTGCGGTGGCCGGTCGGGAGCGAGCCCAAGCCTTTTCATGGGAGGTCACTGCGGAACTCACGTTGGAGTCCTATGAGCGCGCTTGGCACGCGCGTCACGGTCTGAGCTGAGACTCCGCCAGCGCGTCGCACGCGGGCGGCTCGGTAGCGATCTGCCTCTTCCACATCTTGAGCTCAGCCAACAGCCAGTAGATCCTCCCAGGACGGATGCGGCGTTGCGCGTGCTGATGCACAGTGTGATCGGCAGAGTGTCCATCGCGACAGACTATGCTCGCTTCGGCCGGCGCCGGGCGGCCGCGTCATCCAATGTGGCAAGTACGATTGATGCGAAGTTTGCCCAGGTGAACCTGCGGGCGCGCTCCAGGCCTTCGCGGCTGAGCTGTTCCCGGCGCGCCTCGTCGATCAGCACCCGCCGCAGGCCGTTCTGGATGCTCGTCACGTCGTGGGGATCGACGTACTCGGCCGCACTGCCGCCGACCTCCGGCAGCGAGGACAGGTTGGAAATCACGACCGGCGCGCCCGCGGCCATCGCCTCCAGCACAGGGAGCCCGAAGCCCTCCCCCAGCGAGGGGTAGCAGAAGGCCGCACAGCGGCGGTAGAGCTCCGCGAGCGCCGCGTCCGAGACGTAGCCCAGCATCTCGCAGCGCTCCCCCAGCGAGCGCAGGGCGAGCAGCGTGTTCCCCATGTCCCAGCCCAGTGCCCCGACGACCACGAGCGGATGCTGGGACTGGAGCTCGGTCGGCAGCCTGCTGTAGGCGTCCACGAGACGGGGCAGGTTCTTGCGTGGCTCGAGCGTTCCCACTGCGAGCACGAAGCCCGCGGACGGAAGCGTCGCCGCCTCCTCGGGGTTCAGCTCGGTGACCGGCTCCGGCGCCACCCCGAGCAGCGCGACGGTCGTTCGCCGGGCCGAGCGAGGATGGCGTGCAGCGAGCGCATCGGCGGTCGCCTGGGAGATCGCGATCATCGCCGCGGAGCGTCGAACGGTCGCTCCCAGCGTGGCGCGCTCGATCAGCGCCGAACGTCGGTTGGGTCGCATCTCCGGGTTGAAAGCGACCAGGTCGTAGACGATCGGGACCGCCGGAATGCGGGTGAGCAGGGTCGTGAGGTAGGAGTTGGAGGAGAGGAAGACATCGCACTCGCGATTGGCCGCGCGCGCGGTCAGCGCGTGCCACCAGGGGTCGCGCGCCCCGATCAGATGCCACGAGAAGCGCTCGTCCAGCGGCTGTTCGCGCCATGCGCTGCGCGCGTACAGCACGTAGCGGTAGCGCTCGTCCTTGCGTGCGGCGAGCGCTCTCAACAGCTCGCGGACCACCCGCCCGCGACCCGCGGGCACCTCGACCGCAGCGCGGGCGTCGATACCGATGGTGAGTGAGCTGTCGTTACTCAAGGTCAGGAGCCTTGCACATCCTCCGTTAGCCTCTCCACCGCGTGCACGTCGGTTTGAACCTCATCTTCCTCGTCCCCGGTGAGACGGGCGGTATGGAGGTCTATGCGCGCGAGCTGATCCCGGCACTGATCGAGCACGCGCCGCCGGGGACGAGCTTCACCGCGTTCATGAGTCGCGAGGGCCTCGCCGACGGTTCTCCGTGGGGGGATCTGCTGCCCGTGGTGACGGTCCCGGTGAACGCCCGCAACCGGATTCAGTGGGTGCGCGGCGAGCAGCTGCTGCTGCCGCGTCTGGCCGCGCGGGAGGGCGTGGATCTGGTGCACAGCCTCGCGAGCACCGCGCCCGCGCGCGGGCGCTTCAAGCGCGTGGTCACGGTTCACGACCTGATCTATGCGCGCTTTCCCGAGGCTCACAAGGGCATCCGTGATCTCGGCATGCGCGTGCTCGTGCCACTGGCGGTGCGACGTTCAGACCGAGTGATCGCGGACTCCCAGAGCACCCAGCGCGACCTCGTCGAGTTGTTGCACACCGACCCCGAACGGATCGACGTGGCGCCGCTGGGACTCGGCGCTCTCAAGCGCAGCGATCCGCTGAGCGAGCCCGAGCTCCGCCGGCGCCTACAGCTCGGCGAGCGCCGCGTCGTGCTGAGCCTCTCCGCCAAGCGCCCCCACAAGAACCTGCCGGCCCTGATCGGGGCGCTTGCCCGGATCCCTGCCGAGCGCCGCCCCCTGCTCGTCCTGCCCGGCTACGTGACCGACCACGAGGCGCAACTGCGCGAGCGCGCCCACACCCTCGGCGTCGAGCGAGACGTGTGTTTCCTCGGCTGGCTTGCAAGCGAGGAGCTGGAGGGGCTGTGGCAGGTGGCCGAGGCGTTCGTCTACCCGTCGCTATACGAGGGCTTTGGCCTGCCGGTACTCGAGGCGATGGCTCGGGGAGTTCCAGTGGCCTGCTCGAACGCGTCCTCGCTGCCGGAGGTGGCCGGCGACGCCGCCCTGCTGTTCGACCCCAACGAGGAGGGGGCGATCGCGGGCGCACTGGAGCGTCTGCTGGACGATCGCTCTGAGGCCGAGGGTCTGCGCGCTCGTGGACTGGAGCGCGCCAGCCGGTTCACCTGGGAGCGCACCGCCCGCGTGACGCTCGCGAGCTACGCCCGTGCTCTGCCCACGGGCACCCGCTGACACATTGTGCGGGCGACCATGACAAGCGCCGTCCGCAAAGCCAGAACGCATCGCGCTAGCATCGTCTCTCCGCGCCACGCACCCCTGCTGCGCCACTTTCCGCCTTCTCAGGCGTTATAAACGCAACGCTGGCTGCCCGACTCTTCGAATCAGGACTCCACAAGATCCTCAGCCGATGAACACGCTCGCCCCGACAAGCGCACCTCCCGCGGCGCCCGACGCCCACGATTCCGACACGCCGCTCGTGTCGGTCGTGATTCCGTGCCTGAACGAGGCCGAGAACATCGAGTCCTGCGTAAAGGCTGCCCTGGGGGCGATCGAGCGTATGGGGGTGCCGGGCGAGGTGGTCGTCGCGGACAACAACTCTGAGGACGACTCCGCGCGCTTGGCGCAAGAGGCGGGCGCCCGCGTCGTGATCGAACGCCGCCGCGGCTACGGCAGCGCCTACCTGGCGGGGTTCGCGGCCTCCACGGGCCAGTTCATCGTGATGGCCGACGCCGACCTCACCTATGACTTCGACGAGATCCCGCACTTCGTGGAGGAGCTACAGGCGGGCGCCGAGCTGGTGATGGGCGACCGCATGGACAACATCCAGCCCGGCGCGATGCCGTGGCTGCACCGCTACATCGGCAATCCGATCCTCACCGGGCTGCTGAACCTGTTCTTCCGCACCGGCATCAGCGACGCGCACTGCGGCATGCGCGCGCTGCGTCGCGATGTGCTGCCGCGCCTGGATCTGCGGACCACCGGCATGGAGTTCGCCTCGGAGATGGTCATCAGGGCTTCCAAGGAGAACCTGCGGATCGCCGAGTTCCCGATCGAATATCACCCGCGCGGTGGGGAGTCAAAGCTGTCGAGCTTCCGCGACGGCTGGCGCCATCTGCGGTTTCTGCTCGTGCACTCGCCCAACCACCTGTTTATCTTCCCGGGCGCCGTGCTCGCCGGCATCGGAACGCTGATCATCCTGGTCGTAGAGACGGGTCTGAACCTGTTTGGACGCGATTGGGGCGTCCACGCGATCATCGGCGGAGCGCTGCTGATGATCGTCGGCACGCAGGTGCTCGCGCTGGGGCTTTGCGCGCACGCGTATGGCACGTACTTCATGGGCGAGAAGGATCCGTGGTTCGATCGAATGCGCGCCCGCTTCCGACTCGAGCACGGCCTCCTGCTCGGGGGTCTGTTCATGCTCGTCGGCGTCGGACTGGGTGGCGTCATCCTCGTGAGCTGGATCGCGCACGGCTTCGGCTCGCTCTCCTATGAACGGCTCGCGGTCGTGGCGGCTTCGGTGTTGATCGTGGGGATTCAGATCTTCTTCTCGTCGTTCCTGCTCAGCATTCTCGGACTGCGCCGCCGCTAGGGTGCGGCCCCTGCGCCGGATTCCGGCGGTCGTGTTCGCGGGCGATCGCCGCGTATGGCGCGTCGCCGCGATCGCCGCGGTTCCCCTGTTGGCGCTGATCGCGTACTACTGTCTGCGCCCGCGCGAGTACTACACGGGCACGAACTCGGTCGAGGCCTATACCTACGTCGCCGAAGCCGGCCCCGGCGAGCCCGTGTGCGTCCCGGGCCTGCACATCCCAGCCGGCACGGGCCGCATCCGCTTGCAGCTGATCTCACGCACGCGCACCCGCCCGACGCTGCGCCTGGCGCTGCGCCTGGACGCAGCGACCCGGTCGCGCGCGGCGAGCCGGGCTGTGAGCGGGAGCGCCCCGACGCCGGTGAACCCGCTCACCGCTGACACCGTCGTGAGCGTCCTCTCGCCCGTGAGGGTCCCGTCCGACCGTGTGAGCGCGGCAGTGTTCACGCTTCCCGGGCTCGCCTCCGCGTCGGTCGAACGTCCGGCCTCGCTCTGTTTGACTGCTCGGGGTCTGGTCAACTGGGGAGGTACGCCGTTGCCGGCGCCACCCCGCACGGCGGGGCCGAGCGACGGCGGATCGCCGGTGTCGGGGCGGATCGCGGTCTGGTACCTGCCTCCCACCGGCGCCGAACGCAGCTACCTTTCGCGCGCCGGTGCGATCCTGAGTCGGGCCTCGCTGTTTCGTCCCAGCCCGGTGGGGCCGTGGCTGTATGTGCTGATCCTGCTGATCGTGCTCCCCGGCCTGGCGCTCGCGGCGGTGCGCTGCTTGGCGGGAGCCGTGGCACGGGGCCCGAGCACGAGCGTGCGGCGTACCGCGGCCTGGCTGTTCGCGATCGCGGCGTTGAACTTCGCCTGCTGGGCGCTGATCACCCCGCCGTTTCATGCGCCTGACGAGGTCGATCACTTCGCCTACACCCAGTCGCTGGTGGAGCGCGGGCAGGCACCCTCGCAAAGCCCGGTCGCGCCGCTTCAGCGGTGGTCGAGCGCGGAGACGCTGGCGCTGGAAGACGAGAGCTTCTTCAGCGACCATCAGGTCGGCGACACGCGCGCACCATGGACCGCGCGCGCGCAGACCGTCTACCGACGGCAGCTCGCCGCCGGCCATCCGAGTTCGTCTGACGGCGGCGGAAACGAGACCGCCGCCACCCACGGCGCGATCTATTACGCGGCGCTCGCGCCCGCTTATTGGCTGGCGTCCGACTCGCCCTTCAGCCAGCTGACGCTGATGCGCCTGACCTCGGCGTTGATCGGCGCGTTGACGGCCGTGTTCGCGTTCCTGCTCGCACGCGAGCTGGCGCCCGGTCGTCCCTGGCTGGGCGTGCTCGCGGCGCTGCTGGTCGCATATCAGCCGATGTACGGGTTCATCTCGGGTGCGGTCAACAACGACGTCGGCGTCAACGCGGGGGCGGCGGCGCTGGAGCTGATGGTGATCTTGATGTTGCGGCGCGGCGTCAAGCTCTGGCTGGGCCTGCTCACGGGGGCGCTGCTGCTCGTGTTGCCGATCGTCAAGGAGACCGCTTACGCGTTGTATCCGGTCTTCGGTCTTGCGCTGGCGGCGACCCTGTACCGTCACCATCGCCGGGCCGACCTGCGCGGGTGGGCGGCCCTGGTGCTCGCGGCGCTGGCTGCCCGCGGGCTGTCGCTGCGGTTCGCGCACGTATTCCACCCCGCCGCCGCGGCAGGCGCCGGGGGAAGTGCGGCTCCCTCCGGCGCCGGCTCGGTGAGCGCCTCGACCAGCGAAGCGCTCGCGCACCCGCTGGACTACCTCAGTTACCTATGGCAGGCGCTACTGCCACGCTTGCCGTTCATGACCGATCACTTCCCCAATCACTTTCCCGCGATGGTCATCTTCGTCGAACGCGGTTGGGGCGCGTTTGGCTGGTATGACGTGTTCTTCGCGCATCGCGTTTACGACGTGATCCTCGCGGCGATGATCGCCGTCCCGATCCTCGGGCTGATCGCCCTGGGCCGAGAGTGGGCGTTCGTAAAGCGTAACGCGGTCGAGTTCGCGCTGCTCATGCTGATGGCGCTGGCGGTCGTCGCGGGCTTTGAGGCCGCCTTCTACACACCCGACGCGCGTCCGTTTATCGCCGAATTCGGCCGCTACGCATTCCCTGCGATCGCACCCCTGGCGGTGCTGATCGTGGCGAGCCTGCACGCGTTCGGGCGGCGGTGGGTGGTGCAGGCAGGCGTGGTGCTGCTCGTGGCGATGGTCGCGCTCAGCTACGCAGGGCAGTTGGTGACGTTGACGGGGTTCTATGCCTGACGTAACCGTCGCGATCCCCGTCCGCGATGGCGGTGAGCTGTTCGCGGGCGTCCTCCGGGCGCTGGCCACGCAGACCGTCGCCCACGAGCTGCTCGTGTGCGACTCCCGCTCCAGCGACGGCTCCTCCGAGCTGGCTCGCGCGCACGGTGCGCGCGTGATCGAGATCGATCCGGCCCATTTCAGTCACGGAGGTACGCGCAACCTGCTGATGAACGAGGCATCGGGCGGGCATGTGGCGCTGCTCACGCAAGACGCCGAGCCCGCTGACGTGCGCTGGCTCGAGCGTCTGCTCGCAGGGTTCGAGCTGGCATCCGACGTGGGTCTCGTCTGTGGCCCCTACCTACCCCGCCCCGATGCGTCAGCGGCGGTTCGCATGGAACTGGAGCGCTGGTTTGGATCGCTCGCCCCAGACGGTCGCCCGCGCGTGGATCGCCTGGAGGAGCACGAGCGTGCGACCCTGCCCGCCCTCGCGCTGATCGGCGCGCGCGGGTTTCATACCGACGCGAACGCCTGCATCGCGCGTTCCGCCTGGGAGCGCGTGCCGTTTCGCCAGGTCGGCTGTGCCGAGGACCGGCTGCTCGCGATCGACATGCTGCGCGCCGGCTACGCGCGCGCCTATCTCCCCGATGCGGCCGTGCTGCACTCCCACGCGTATTCCTCCGCCCAGGAGCTGCGCCGCTGCTTTGACGAGTGGCGCGGTCTGCGTGAGGTCTACGGCTGGCGCGAGCCGCTCTCGCCGTTGCACCTCTCGCGCCGGCTGCGAGGCGAGCTGGGGTGGGCGCGGCGCGAGCTCGACCGGCGCGGCGTCTCGACGTCCGAGCGCCGCGCGACGCTCGTGGCGATCACCCGTCACCATGTCGTGCGCCTCGCCGGATCGCTGCTCGGATCGCGAGCCGATCGACTGCCCGCCGGCGCGCGGCGCCGGCTCTCGTTGGAGGGGCGCTCCTCGTTTCAACCACTGCACCTCGACACCCCAACGCGCGACTGACCACGCCCATGCCACCCAACTCGATCCTCGCTGTGCCCGCCGCCGGCGGGCACTCTCCGGCGCGATGAGCCACGACCCGATCCAGGGGCGCCCCGAAGGCGCGTTCTCGAACCTGCGCCGGCGCATCCACCTCACCTATACGCATTTCGGCCTGCGCACGATCCTGTGGCGGCTGATCACCTTCCCGCTGCGCTTCACCCCGCTACACAGACGTCTGCGTCTGCGCACGCACGCCCGCGACCAGGAACGCCGCCGTGCCGCGACCTGGTATCGCGAGCACGGAACACCCGTCGACGTCGTCATCCCCAGCTATCGCGACGCCGCGCTCGTGCGCAAGCTCGTGCGCTCGATCCGGCGCAGCACCGCACGGGGAATGGCGCGGGTGATCGTCGCCGACGACCACAGTGGCCCCGAGCACCTGGCCGCGCTGCGTGCGATCGCCGGGATCGACGTGATCGTCGAATCGGAGCACAACAGTGGCTTCGCCGCGAACGTCAACCGCGGTCTGCGCGCCACACTGCCCGAGCGCGACGTGGTCGTGCTTAACTCGGACGTCGAGGCATTGTCAGGCTGGTTGGAGGGCTTGCAATACGCCGCCTATCGCGACTCGGACGTGGGGATCGTCGGGGCGCAGCTGCTCTACCCGGACGGGCGCATTCAGTTCGGCGGGACCGTCCGCAATCGCGATGCGCCCGAGTGGTTCGACCACCGTTACCGCTTCAAGCCCGGAGACTGGGGGCCGGCCGCGCAAACGAGCCCGGCGCTGGCGGTGACGGGCGCCTGCATGTATGTACGGCGTGAGGTCATCGAGCGCGTCGGCATGCTCGACGAGCGCTACCGGATGGCCTACGAGGACGTCGACTGGTGTTTGCGCGCGTGGCAGGCGGGCTATCGCGTGCGCTACTTCCCGATCGCGCGGCTCGTCCACCACGAGTCGCTCACGCGCGGCGCCGTGCAGGGTGAGCGCGAGCTCGAATCCCAGCGCCTGTTCTGGGAGCGCTGGTCGGGCTTTTTCGATGACCGTGAGGTGCGCACTCCCGAGGGACGGCTACGGATCGTGTACGTGACCGAGGACACCGGCATCGGCGGTGGGCACCGCGATATTTTCGAGCACCTCTCGCGCCTGGCCGACCGCGGCCACGACGTGGCGCTGTACACGCTCGGCGAGCCGCCAGACTGGTTTGAGCTGCGCGCCCCGGTGCATTCCTTCGCCGACTACGACGCGCTCGTCGCCGCGCTGGCTCCGCTGGATGCGATCAAGGTCGCGACCTGGTGGATGACCGCGCTGCCGGTGTTCCGCGCGAGCGTCACCCGCGGCATCCCCGTGTATTTCGTGCAGGACATCGAGACCTCCTATTACCCCGACCATGAGGCCGCGCGCCACGCCGTCCTCGACTCCTACCGTCCCGAGTTCCGCTACATGACCATCTCCACCTGGAACCGCGAGCGGCTGCGCGAGCTGGGGCTGGACGCCGAGCTGATCCCGCCCGGCATCGACCTCGACACCTTCCGCGTGCGTCCGGAGGTCGCGCGTCGCGAGGACATGGTGCTGGCGCTCGGACGCTCGAACCCGCTGAAGAACCTCCCGCTCACGCTCGACGCCTGGCGCGCGCTCCCCGAGCCCCGGCCCGAGCTGTGCCTGTTCGGGATCGAGCCAGAGCTCGCCACCGACCCCGGCATGCGCTACGTGCGCTCGCCCGATGACGGGCAGGTCGGCGAGTTGTTCTCCCAGGCGGCCGTCTTTGTGCAGACCTCCGTGCATGAGGGCTTTGCGCTGCCGCCGCTGGAGGCGATGGCCACGGGCGCCGCGGTCGTCTGCACCGACGCGCACGGCAACCGCGACTTTTGCGTGGACGGCGTCAACTGCCTGATGCCCGACTCCGATCCCCGCGCGGTCTGCGCGGCGATCGCGCGGCTGCTAGGGGATCCCGAGCTGCGCGCGCGCCTCGGGCAGGCCGGCGTCGAGACGGCGGCCGACTACGCGTGGGAGCGGCGCATCGACGCGCTTGAGGATTTCTATGCACGCGTGGCCCGCTCGCGCAGCATGGCCCGAAGCGGGGAGCTCGTCACGAGCCTATTGGACGGCATTCCCGGTGCCTACGAGCGCGCACAGGTCGGGAGCGAACAGACGAAATCAGGTGAGACCACCCCGGTGGACGAGCTGTAGCGGACCGCCCGGGATGTCTCTCCTATCGCCTGGTCAGCGCTGCAGGACTTCGCGTGCGAAGTCGACCAGTTTGGTGGCTCGACGGATCGCAGCCGTCCGGTCGTGAGCGGACACGTTGAGGAAGCTGTAGTGGGCCTTGTCCTTAAGACCCACCAGTCGTTCAAGATGCTTCGCCGCGTTCTCCCCGCCGGGTGTGATCCGGCGCACGAAGATCGACGCGTCCTGATGGTCTGGTCCCCTGGAACTCTCTCCCAGCGTCTTACAGCAGGCCGCGTCCGCGGCGGCGATGCCGGCAAGCACCGCGAGTCCGGTCGCGAGTACTTCTCGGCGTCTGCAAGTCGCTTGCGAGCGTCGGCGGCGTTGCATTGACGTGAGCGAGGGTTCTTCATGTCCGGGCTCACTTTGTATTTACGAGCAGTTCGCGAAGCGGTGTTCCAGCGAGGTCTACGCCGTCTCGGCGAAGGTTGTCAAGGATGGGAGGGGTCTCGTTGCGCATCTGCTCTATGTCCTGCTCGCCGAAATCGACGATGCCCGCATGGTTGCCTGTCCACACAAAGACGGCATCGCCGAGGGCTTGCAATTGCTCGTTCCAGGTGGGGTTCTCGGCGTCCACACCGGTTGGTCTAACAACGAAGATGTCGATGTCGCTGTCGAGATCCCCATCCTCCCGGGCGGTCGATCCGAACAGCGACGCGTGCAGCGGCGGTGTGCTCCAGGTCGAGAAAGCATCACGCAGACGGTCGAGTAGCACGGTGCGGATGAGGGCCATGTTCTCTACTGTGGGAGCCGCCACGTGCTGCCTGTTGAGTGTGTACAGCGATGCAGGGGGCGCTTCCTGGCGTAGGACGAGACCCTGACGCACGAGTCGGTCAAGGGCCTTGGCGATCGCAGCGACCGAGCCGCGCCGCGCTAGCCGGGCGACCCGCCGGCCTGTGAGCGGTTGCGTTGTTCCCGCGAGCACGACCAGCACGTCACCCTCAACCGTGGGGGCCACAGCACTATAAGCGCGAGACACGTTCATAGCGTCAAGTATACAAGACATTTGTCTTGCGGACGCTACATATGTACTGCATGCAAGACATAGCTCTGGAGGCTCTCGCCGTCCATGCCCTACAGATCCTCCGCGATGTGCGGGGCCTCGCGGTTGAAGTACCAGAAGCCCAGCACAAAGGTGACGGCGACGATAGCCATAGGCTCCAGCAGGGCCGCCCAACTGCCCATCACCTGCCCTGCGCTGAGCGTCGCGTGGTTGACCATCGCGTGACGGAACTGCTGGAAGATCGCGACGAGTGGGTTGAGGGTGTACACGTGGTAGAGGGCGTGGCCGAGCGATCCGTGGCTGAGGAGTTCCTTGCGCACGGCTTCCACCGGGATGATCACGGGCGAGGCGTAGAAGAGGATCTGGCTGAACACGTCCCATATCGGCTGGATGTCGCGAAATCGCACGAACAAAGCCGAGAGCAGCATCGCTACCCCGGTCGTGAACACCATCAGCATCGAGACGATCAGTGGGAGCTCAAGCCAGCTGAGCATCGGGGTCACACCGGAGATCAGCGCAAAGGCCATCACCACGAGCAGGTTCAGGCCGAGGTTGAACGCTGCCAGCAGCACCACCGATATGGGAATCGCCAACCGCGGGAACTGGATCTTGCGCACGAGCGTCTCGCGATCCACGACGCTGCGCACCGATCCCGAGGCCCCCTCGCTGAAGCAGGTGAACAGCACGATTGAGCCCAGCAGCTGCACTCCGTAGAAGTTCCCCGCCGCGCCTTCCGCCTTGTTGACGTTCAGGATCACGACGAAGAACACGTACAGCACGCCAAACAGCAGCAGTGGGCGCATCACCTGCCATACGTAGCCAAGCGCCGACCCGAAGAACTTCAGTTTGAATTCGCTACGCGCGATGTTGTAGGCGAGATGCCAGAAGCGCGACCAGCTGTCGTCCAGCGCGCGCGGACCACGGATCGGCTGCCCCAGCGACTCCGAGACCGCAGGTGAGCTCATCGGCTGCTCCCCGCCGTCTGGATCTCGTCCTCGGGCGCGCGACCCCAACGACTGACGGACGTCTCGACCGGGATCTCGACCATGCCGCCGCTGACGGTCAGACCTGAGACCACAAATGAGAGGCCGCCGGCGTAACGGTCGATCACGTCCAGGCCCTCGCCGCGATGGGTGATCGTGAGAATCGGGTGGTAGCGGCCGGGGGCGAGCATGTTGTGGAAGGAGAACGCGAAACCGGCGCGCTCGCCCGCTTGAAAGCTCCCGGTCTCCTCATGGTCCAGGGCGGTGGTTGCCACGACCACCGGTTGGCGCTGGTCGTTAAGCAGCGTCAGGCTCACGGCCGGATCGACCACGTCGGCGTTGAAGGTGACGAGCACCTTCAACGTCAGCGGCTCGGACTGGGGCGCCACCGAGCGGCGCTCGGAGCGATCGTCGCCGAGCCAAACATCGGTCACACGGGCCGTCCCGTCACCCATGCGCGCGCTACCGACCTCCTCGTCATAGCCGGCGGCCCGACCGAACGAAAGCTCCAGGTAGCGGTCGGCGATGTCGCGGGGGTCTCCGATGCTCACCACCTCCCCGCGCTCGAGCAGCATCGCGCGACGGCAAAAGCGCGTGACGGCGCTCATGTCATGGGTGACGAATACGATCGTGCGGCCTTCTTCTCGCATTTTGCTGAACACGTCAAAGCACTTCTGCTGGAACGCCGCATCGCCGACGGCGAGGACCTCGTCGATCAAAAGGATCTCGGCGTCCACCTGGATCGCCACCGAGAACGCCAGGCGCACGTGCATCCCCGAGGAGTAGTTCTTGAGCTTAAGATCCTGGAACTCCTCCAGTTCGGCGAACTCGATCACGCGCTCGTAACGGGCTCGCGCTTCGCGTGGGGAGAGCCCGAGCATGATCCCGTTGAGCGCCACGTTCTCGTAGGCCGCCAGATCCGGATTGAAGCCCACGCCGAGCTCGATGAACGTAGACATCCGCCCGTTGCACCAGATCGCTCCTTGATCTACGCGGTAGATGCCGGCCAGACACTTCAGCAGCGTGCTCTTGCCGCTGCCGTTACGCCCGACGATGCCAAAGAACTCGCCCGGCTCGACGGAGAAGGAGATGTCCTTGAGCGCGTGCAGGTCTTCGTGGCGCGATCGCCGCAACGGGTGCAGCGCGCGCTCCTTCAGCGTATGGCTGCGCTCCTCGGGGATCCTGAAGCGCTTGTGGACCTCACGCGCGGCCAGCGCTGGAAGCCCGGGAGCGCTCGCTTGGCTTGGGGCGGTCATCGCTGACAGCGTATATCGGTGCGACGATCTCCCGGGCCGGAGGCGCTTGTGGGGCGAAGCATCAGGCCACGGGGCGCACCGCTCGCCGTTGCTCAGCGCGTGCGCGCGATCGCTTCTTCTGTCGGAAGCGACCGCAATTAGTCGCGGCGGAACGGGCGTCGCACGGTGCGCGCGACGGCGCGAGCGATTGCGTACAGGCCCGCCGCGAGCCCATACAGCGGTCGGCTGAGCGCGGGATGCGAGCTGAAGGCGAGCAGCGCGCGCTGCAGATTCTCGGGCAGCGAGCCACCGGGGCCGACCAGGCTACGGCCGGCGCCGACGTCGGCGAGCAACCGGTTGTAGTCGCCCAGCACCAGCTCACGTTCGTCGATCAGCATCCGCACGACCGCCTGATGGGACGCGGTCAGCTCACGTTCGCGCGTGACCGCGTCGCGGCTCAACGTCGCCGCGACGCGCACGGGCGCGGGCGCGGCCTCACGATAGATCTCCACCATCGCCAGCGCCGCGCGCTCCCAGGTGAGTTCGCGTGCGGCCTCGACGAGCATCCGCACGTGCGCCTCGCGGGCGTCCCGATCGACGAGCAGCGAGTGCGCCGCGGCGGCGCTTTGCACGGGATCGTCCGGGACGATCGTCGCGGCGCTTGCGATCGGCCCCTCGGCCAGCGAGGATGTGGCCGCGAACAGGCAGGGCACGCCCTGAAGTCCGGACTCGAACGGCACGAGCCCGAACCCCTCATACAGCGACGGATATACGACCGCGGCGGATCGCGCCGTCAGCCACGCCTTCTCGGCCTCCCCGACCGGCCCCAGGTCGCTGACGCACATTCGCAACTCAGGATGAGCATCCAGCAGATCTCGCTCCGAGCTTTGCGAGGATCCGTACGCGACGTGCGTGCCGGCGAACACAAGCTCTCCGGGCCAGTCATGACGCGCTCGTAGCTCGGCAAGCAGTTCGAGAGCGAAGACCCTGTTCTTATGTGTGTAGTCGGCGCCCAGGCAGAGCAGGAAGTCGCTCTGCACGCGCTCATGCAGCCCTGCCGGCCTGCGGGGCTCGGCCGTGGCGTGGTGGTCGAGGCCCGGAGGCACGATCCTGATTCGCTCGTCCTCCACGAGCTCTCTCGCGAGCAGCTCTGCGCGAGTGTGCTCGGAGAAGACGACCACGCGCTCAGCCGCCGACATGCCGTGACGGGCCGCCCGCCGGTAGTCCTCGTAGACCCCCGCGTCGGGAAAGTAGCTGGGGTTCTCATAGGCGATCAGGTCGAGCTGGCTGAGCACGATCCGCTCCCCGAGGTCACACGCGAGCCCGACGTCCTCATGGGAGAACGTCTGCACAGGGCGGTGGAAGACGACGCTCGCGGGAGTGTCCCGCGTGAGGTCCCGCGCGTCCAATATCTCGGTGTCCGGCAGCTCCTCCAGCAGCGCAAGCGTCTCGGGATCGATCGTCTCCCCGCGCACCAGCACACGCAGTCGCAACCGACCGACTCGCGCGAGCGCACGCGCCAGTTCGAACACGTGGACCTGGGTTCCCATCCGTGCTCCATCCAGGGCGCGCGCGTCGATCGTCACCCCCAGCCGCCCGCTCGTATGCGTTTGCTCGTCGTGGCTCATGGTTCGAAGCCGGCCGTCGGTCATGGCGAGAACCGCCCGCCGAGTGCGCAGCCTAAAGCAGGCGTGGTGGCAATGGGCGAGCCGTGGGCGATAATGGGCGCGCAACGCCGCGCCGATGACTGCCGAGGATCAGACCACACCCACGGCTCGCGCCGCCGAGACGCTTAGGCGGGCGCCGGGCGCCGCTCCCATGCCCGGGCGCGGACCGCGCGCCTTCGTGCGTCGGCTGCTGTTGCGTGTACTGCGCCCGTATACACACCATCAGCACGTGCTGGACACCCAGCTGGTGGCGGCGCTTCGCCATCAGCAGGCTGCTCTGGAGCGCCATACCGAGCAGATCGAGCGCCTGGAGGAGCTCGCGCGCGAGCTGATCCTCACCGCCGAGTCGCTGCGCCGCGCCGGTGCCGACGCCGCCAGTGACGCCGTCGCGGCGAGGCGCATTGTCGAGCCGATCGCCGCCGAGCTGTACGCCCCGCCCTACATGGCTGAGAGCCCGTTCGAGCTTCGCTCCACACCGGTCGGAGAAGCGCTGGGCTTCACTGCGGGCGCCGCCATCGAGGACGGCATCGCTCGGGGCGAGGCGGGCGGCGCCGACGGTGACTATGTGGCGTTCGAGCAGCTGTTCCGCGGTCCCGCCGAGCGCGTCGTCGAACTGCAGCGGCCCTACCTGAAGCTGGTCGCCGACCACCAGCCGGTCTTGGACATCGGCTGCGGTCGCGGCGAGTTCCTGACATTGCTCGCCGGTGAGAGCATCGCAGCGCGGGGCGTCGACGGCGACGCGGGTATGGCCGCCCATTGCCGCTCGCTCGGACTGGACGTCGCGCTGGGCGATGTCAACGAGCACCTCTCGGGCCTCGCCGACGGCTCGCTCGGCACGATCTTCTCCGCCCAGGTGATCGAGCATCTGCCCCATGAGCAGCTGCACAGGCTGCTGGAGCAGTCGTTGCGCAAGCTCGCGCCCGGCGGACTCTTCATCGCCGAGACCGTCAACCCGCACAGGATCTCCTCGTTGAAGACCTTCTGGGTCGACCTCACCCACCAGCACCCGATCTTCCCGGAGGTCGCCCTCGCGATCTGTGCGATCGCCGGCTTTCAGTCGGGATATGTGTTCGCGCCCGGCTTTGACAGCTTCGAGTCGGCTCGTTTCGATTCCCCCGCCTACGCGGTGGTGGCGATGAAGGGTGAGCCGGACACGACCGAGAGCGCGCCCTGATGTCGATGCGGATCCTGACGCTCGCAACGCCCTCGACGCTACCCCAGGCGCGCGTCCTCGCCGACTCGCTGCGCCGTCACCAGCCCGACTGGCCGCATGAGATCCTGTTCGTCGGGCGCGAGCGGCAGGCCAACGCCGGCGGTGAGCGGCCGCGACTACGCTCGGTCGCCGAGGAGCTGGACGTCGATATCGAGCATGTGATCGCAAGTCACGACGAGCAGGACTTGATCTCGGTATTGCTGCCTCGGGTGCTCAAGTCCTACGGCGCCCGTGGCGGAGGACCACTGCTACACCTGCCGCCCACCAGTTGGGTGCTCGGCGACCTCGCTCCGGTCCAAACGGCGCTCGCAACGCGCAGCGTTCTGCTGGTCCCGCGGATGACCGCCGACATTCCCAACGATGGTCTGCTGCCCGCGCGTGAGCAGATGGAGCGTGCAGGGCGGATCAGCGACACGATCGTCGGCGTGGACGGGACCGCGGCCGCCGACGGGTTCCTGACGTGGTGGAGCGGGCACGTCGAGCAGACGCTCGGATCATTCGACGGCCGCCGCGCCGGCGCAAGACCCGAGGATCGACCGTGGCTGGCGCGCCTGCTGGAGCTGGCGCCGGCGCGTTTCGCGACGGCCGTGCTCGACGATCCGGGATGCAACCTCTCGCTGTGGAACCTGCACCTGCATTCGTTGCAGTCCACTCCCAACGGGACCCTCGTCGATGGGCGCCGGCCGCTGCGCTGGCTGGACCTCCCCGGCTTCAGGCCCGATCGTCCTCATCAGCTCAGCGCAAACGCCAGCCGCGTGCGGATCAGTCGTTCGCCGACGCTACGCGAGCTGTGCCTGGCTTATGCGGGCGAGCTGCAACGGGCCGGGTGGTCGGCCGTCGATCGTCGCCAGGACATCGGCCGGCGGCTGGCCGACGGACTCGTCTACGACGACGCTGTGGACGCCCTGCGCTCGCGCGCGGAATCGCTCGGCGAGCGCTACGACGATCTGTTCGGCGAAGACGGAAAAGATCCGGGCGCGTTCACGTGCTGGCTCGAAGGGCCAGCTCCTGCGGGAGCCGGCCACGGCGTCAACCGCTACGTGTACTATCGCGTCGCCCGCGAGCGCCCTGACGTGGTGCGCGCCTACCCCGACCTCGACGGTCCCGATGGCGCGGACTACGTGGAGTGGTGCTGGGTGTTCGGGCGCGAGGAGGTATCGATCCCCGAGCGCTTCATGCCGCCCAAGCCGGGCACCACCGCCGCGCCCGCACTCGCGCCCGACGGCGAGCGTGCCTCTCGCGAATCCGGCGGGCGCGCTCCGGCGCCGGAAGAGAACGCTCCGGCGCCGGCGAATAACGTCCCAAGGCCGGCGGAGAAGGCGGGCGCCGAGAGCACCGCGTCGGCGTCGCCGCCCGCTGTGCCCGGGCCCGATGGCCGGACAGGGGCGGCGCAGAACGGATCTCAGTTGGCGGTGCGCGTCACCGGCTACCTCAGCCACACGCTCGGCCTCGGGGCCGCCGGTCGGGGCTACGCGCGGGCGCTCCAGGCGGCCGGTGTCGCCGTGAGCACGGCAAGCGTGCCGCTGCACCACCTGGAGCTGCCCGTCGAGCTCAAGGACGGATACGGCCGGCACGGGTTCGAGGACGTCGCCCACGACGGCGTACACCACGGCTTTGAGATCGTCGCCGTCAACGCCGACGAGCTTCCCAGCTTCGTCGCTCGTCTCGGCGAGGACTACTTCCAGGGACCGCGCATCGGCATCTGGGGGTGGGAGACCGACACCATCCCCGTGCGCTGGCAGCGCGCGTTCGCGCTCGTACGGGAGATCTGGGTCTACTCGCGGTTCATGGCCGAGAACATCGGTGCGGTCGCGCCGGTGCCCACGATCGCCCTGCCGCCACCGGTGCAAGCGCCCGTCGAGCCCGCCTCGCCGCTGCGCCTCGATCTGCCCGCCGACGATGACTTCCTGTTCCTGTTCGTGTTCGACTACCTGAGCACGATCCAGCGCAAGAACCCAGTCGGCCTGATCGAGGCCTTCAAGCGCGCCTTCGCGCCCGGCGAGGGTCCGCAGCTGCTGCTGAAGACGATCAACGGCCCCCTGCGCCCCCTCGCCGAGGAGGAGGTGCTGTGGGCCGCCCACGGTCGCCCTGACATCCACGTCATCGACCGCTCGCTCAGCGGGTCGGAGCTGAACGGCTTGATGGCTGGATGCGACTGCTACGTCTCGTTGCACCGCTCCGAGGGGTTCGGGCTGACGATGGCCGAGGCGATGGCGATCGGCAAGCCCGTGATCGGCACCGGCTACTCCGGCAACCTCGACTTCATGAACTCCCAAAACAGCTATCTGGTGGAGTACGAACTCTCACGCGTCGGGCCCGACTGCGAGATCTACCCGCCCGAGGGCACATGGGCGCAGCCCAGCGTCGAGCACGCCGCGCAGCTGATGCGGCAAGTCGTCGAGCGACCGCAAGAGGCCGCCGCGACCGGCGCACGGGCGCGGGAGGACATCGCCAGGGAGCTGTCCCCGCAGGCGACCGGGGAGGCGATGCGGCGGCGGTTGGAGGAACTCGACGCGAGAGTAACGGCGTAGAGACTATGTGCTAGCTTCGCTGGCTCATATCCACGCACACGCGGAGGGATTCATGACCGCAGCAAATCGTCTGACCGGCACCACCGCCACACCGCTGCTTTTTGGCAAGCGCAAGCCTGTTGCTCCCGCTGTTGCGATCCAGTATCACGGGACTGACACCGAGCTCGACCTCAAGGGTGCGCGGTAAGCAACGCAGGCAGTTCGTATCCCTGGGCGGTCTCCGATTGTTCTTGTAGTAACCCACTCGCGAGACGATCACGCCCCGGCGGTTTTTGACGAGCTGGCGGCGCGCGGAGTGCGCGCCGCCAGGCTCGACACAGACACGCACGGTGAGCGTTCGATGGCGAAGCTCGCCCTCGAACACGGTCGCGCTTACGCGCGTATTTATGCCGGCGGTCATGAGATCGACGGCCAAGACGTAACGGCCGTCCTGTATCGGCATCTGCACCTGCGCGAGGCTCCGCAAATCTCCGACCCCGCCGCCCGCGAGATGGCCGAGTCGGAGCTGCGTGCCACCCTGGAGGGCTCGCTGCTGGCGATCGACGCCTACTGGCTCAACCATCCCTACGCCAACCGGCTGGCGCGCAACAAGCCACTCCAACTCGCGTTGGCCGCCCGCGAGGGTCTGTCGGTACCTGAGACGAGGATCACCGACGATCCTGAGGAGATTCGCGCACTGCACCGGAACTGGGGCGGGCGGATGATCGCAAAGCTGGTGGGTGGACAGATCGCCGCGCCGACGGTGGATGAGCAGTACGTCATATACACGACGCTCGTTGAGGAGAACGATCTGCGCTCCGACGCCGCACTCGCCGCGTGCCCGGCTATCTATCAGCAGCAGATCGAGAAGGCATTCGACCTGCGCGTGACCGTGGTTGGGGAGCGCCTGTTCGCCTGCCGCATCGACTCACAGGACAATGAGAGGGGAGTTGTGGACTGGCGCCGTGCGGGCGCAGGCACGCTGCCGATCCGCCCGTGCGAGCTGGACGGCGATACCGCGGGCAAGTGCCTCGCGCTGATGCGGCGTTTGGGGCTCGATCTCGCCGGTCTGGATTTGATCGTCACGCCCGACGGAGAGACGATCTTTCTTGAGGTGAACGCGATGGGACAGTGGCTGTGGGTGCAGGAGGCCGCCGGTATGCCGATCGCTTCGGCAATCGTCGATCAGCTTCTAGAGGGAGCGCGAAGCCACCGATCTGAGCGGCCCGCGCGGACGTCGGTTGTGGCGTGACCGTCAAGCGGCCGCCTTTGCCCCATGCGCCCTACCTCGTTGCCGGGCTCGGCAAGGCCGGTTGCGCCGCTGTCGAGATGCTCGTCGAGGACCCCTTGGCCGAGCGCGTGTATGCGTGGGATGGCAAGACCGCCGGCGATGTGCGCACTGCCGCGCGACGCTTTCGCCATCGTGGCGTTGAGGTGCAGTTGGGCGGGAATGGGATCGATTTGCTAGAGGCGGCAGGCATTGACGCGATAGTGGTCAAGAGTCCGGGCATCGACTTCGACATCCCCTTGCTTCGGGCTGCCGCGGCGCGGGGCCTTCAAGTGTTCGACGAGCTTGAGCTCGGCTGGCGCGCGTCGGGCGGGCCGACCGTGGGCATAACCGGCACCAACGGCAAGTCCACGACGGCCAAGTTGGTTGCTGCCGTCCTTCGGGCCACCGGCGACGGTGCACATCTGGTGGGGAACACCGAGTTCGGGCCGCCGCTATCGGCGGCGCCCGCCGATGGGTGGATCGTCTGCGAGGTGTCGAGTTTCCAGCTGGAGGCATCGTCTTCGTTCCTTCCCGACATCGCCGTGTTCACCAACCTTACGCCCGAGCACCTGACGCGCCACCTGACGATGGAGAGCTATGGGGCAGTCAAGCGCACGATGTTCGTACGCGAAGAGTGCACGGCGGGAACGGCGATTGTCAACAGTGACGATCCATACGGCCGACGCCTCGCTCACGACGTGGCCGTCCGAGGCGGCCGCGTGCTCAGCTACGGGTTCGATGCGGATGCCGACATCGGGATCGAGCGAGCGAGCTGGGACGTGCGCGAGGCGCGGCTGAGCCTGCGAACGCCGACGGGCGTAAAGGAACTCTCTACCCGACTCCCGGGCGCTCACAACGCCGCCAATACGGCCGCCGCCTACGCGGTGGGGTATTCGCTCGGACTGCCAGCCGAGAAGATCGCACACGCGCTGGCCGGTGTCGAGGCGCCGCCCGGACGCTGGGAGGTAATCACCGAATCGGAGCCGTTTGACGTGGTCGTCGACTACGCGCATACCCCTGACGGCATTCGACAGCTCCTGCAGGCGGCACGCGCGGTGATCGGGACGCGCGACCAAGCCTCCCTACGCACCGTCTTCGGCGCGGTCTCCACGCGCGATGCGGAGAAGGCGCGCGAGAGCGGTCGTGTCGCTCGGGCATTGAGCGATCACTTGATCCTGACGACAGGCTCGGCTCCTCGCGATCCACGCATCCTGCGCTTGGACGAGCTGCGTAAAGGAGCGACGAGCGGAGGAACGATGGAGATCGTGCTCGAGCGCAGAGCCGCGATCGAACGCGCGATCGCGTCCGCCCAGCCCGGTGACATCGTCGCGGTGCTGGGATTGGGCAGGCTCCAGCGGATCGTTCTCGATGCCGCAGGCACGGTCTGGCCCAACGACGACCGCGAGGTGGTGCGCGAGACGCTGGCACGCTCAAGGACACCGGCATGGAGCTAGTGCTCGCGACCCACAAGCTGGCCGATCCCGGCGGCGCGCCCACCTACTCCCTGACCGTCGCCGAGCAGCTTGCAAGGCTTGGTCACTCGGTCACCCTCTACACGCGCGAGCTGGGGGCCGTCGCGGACCTCGCCCGGGAACGGGCGCTGCGTGTGACGGTTCGCGCCGAGGAGTTGCCGGAAGACGCCGACGGCGTGATCTCGGGCGTCGATCGCAGCCTGACGCTGGAGCTCGCCACGCGTTACCCGAGAGCCGCGCGCGTATTCGTCGTGCATGGCAGCGAAGAGATCCACCTGCCACCGCCCGTCTCCGGGGCCGTCGCGGCGACGATCGTGCTGAACGATCTGAATGCCGCCCGCGCCGCGTGCAGTGTGGGAGCCGGCGAGGTGGTGCGTCTTCGTCAACCGGTGGACCTGAGGCGATTCAGTCCATGCGGTAGACCTCACGATCGTCCCATTCGTGTCCTGCTACTTGGCAACTATCACAACGGCACCGCGGGTCGCGCGAATACCCTGCGCGAGGCGTGGGTCGATGCCGAACTCGATTGGCGCGAAGTAGGGGGCGCGACGCCAACGCTCGACGTTCCGCGAGAGATAGCGTCGGCCGACGTCGTCGTCGGCTATGGGCGTTCGATGCTGGAGACGATGGCCTGCGGACGACTTGCTTACGTCCATGACCATTCTGGCTCGGAAGGGTGGATCACGCCAGAGTCCTACGAGCGCATGGAGGCGGGCGGGTTCGCCGTTGCGGCCTTCCGTCCTCCTCCGGACATCGAGCAGTTGCGGTCAGACATCGACGCGTATCGCTCCGACTGGGGTCGGGCCGGTCATGACCTCGCTCGCGCGCACCACGACGCCCGCGACCACGCGACCGATGTCGTGAAATTGATCGAGCGGCTCGAGCCGGGACGGGTGAGCGCCTCGCTGTCGATGCCGCGCTCGGTCGAGATCTTGGCGGAGTCACAGCTGCGCGCGGAGCTGATGGCCGAGCACTACCGGATCGAATCCAAGCAGTGGTTCACCGAGTTCCAGGGTCTGCAGGAGGAGTTGGCCCGCGAACGTGGCGCATGGCACGGCGCACGCACGGCGCTGGAAGATGAACGTGTGGAGGCGGCGAATGCCGCGGCTGGGGCGCGGGAGCGACTGCTCGCGTTCAAGCGCACGCGGCGCTACCGGCTCGCTCAGGCGCTGGCGGGCCCGATCGATCGGCTGCGCGGGGCGCGACGGAAGCAGTAGAGCCGCCGCTCGCGAGCCCGCTGCCGCCGGCGCCGTGCTCGCCGGATAGGGTTCAGCCCCGATGAGAGGAGTCTTCCTGCTGGCCTGGGTCGTCTTCCCGGCCCTGATGCTCGTGCTGAGCGGCGGCGCCGGGCTGGCGGTGCGTCGGCTCACCGGCCCGACGGCCGTCCCGCCGTTGCTTGTTCTGCCGGTGGGGATGGCCACGCTCGTGGTCGTCTGCGGGCTGTTCTGCTACTTCGCCGCGCTCGCGCCGCTCGCCGCGGGCGCGTGCGTGCTCGTGGGCGTGCTGGGCTTGGTGCTGGGTCGCGGTGCGCTTGGTCGTGTGATCGCGCGCCGGGGGAGGGGGGTCGATTTCTGGGCTCTCGGCGCGGCCGTCGGCGCTGGGGTGGTCGTCGGCGCGCCCGTCGTGCTTTCCGGCAAACCCGGGTTCACGGGCTACGCCCACATCGTCGATATCGCGTATCAGTTCGATCTGGCGGCGCACTTCGCCCACAGCGGTCGCAGCCTCCCCACGCTGTCGAACTCCGCTTACCAGGCCGACATGATCAAGTACCTCGGCAGTGGATATCCCGGCGGCGGGCAGTGGACGCTCGGCGCCCTGTCGAACCTGACGCCCGTCGATCTCTCCTGGCTGTATCAGCCGTTCCTCGCGTTCCTGTCGGCGATGAGCGCCCTGTCGCTGTACGCACTCCTGGGCCGGCTGGTCGAGTCGCGGCCTTTGCGAGCGCTCGGTGCTTTCGTGGCGGCGCAGCCGAACATCCTGCTCGCATACGTGCTGGCGGGTGGCATCAAGGAGCTCAGCACGAGTTGCTTCCTGCTGCTGACGGCCGCGCTGCTCGCGCAGGTCCTGCCGCGTGTCACCCCGGGTCGCTCCCTGCTGGCGATCCCGATCGCGCTGTCGGCCACCTTCGCGTCGCTGTCCTTGACGACCGTGCCGTGGATCGGCGTGCTCAGCGCCGGGATCCTGGTGACCGTGCTGCTGGTCGAGCGCGAGCGAGTGCGCGCGCTGCTGGCGTGCGCACAGATCGCGGTGGTCGCGGCGGTGCTGTCGCTACCGACGCTCGCAGTCGTGGCCAAACTGCTGCCACTCGCCACAGGTCCCGGGCTGGTCGAACTCGGCAACCTGTCGACCCCGATCCCGACGATCGCCGCCGCGGGCGTGTGGATCAGCGGCGACTATCGCTATCCCCAATACGCGCATCGCGTTCCGAGCGACATCCTGGCGGTCCTCGTGCTGGTCCTTGCCGCGTGCGGATTGATCTACGCGATTCGCCGCCGAGCGTGGGGCGTGGCCTGGTTGGGGATCGCCGGGCTCGTCGCCGCCCTGTTCGTCGCCCATCGCTATGGCCCTTGGGTCCAGTTCAAGGCCGACGCCATCACCTCTCCGATCGCACTGCTGATGGCGTTCGGCGGGGTGGGGGCGCTCATCCGCTTCAGCCGTCGGACGGTGGTGGGTGCGGCGTTTGGGCTCGTGCTCGCCGTCGGTGTGCTGTCGGGGACGGCGCTGCTCTACCACGACACCACCCTGGCTCCCTACGAACGTCTTCATGATCTCGAATACATCGGCAAGCGCTTCGCCGGTCAGGGACCGACCTTGACACCTGACTTCGAGGAGTACGCCGAGTACTACCTGCGCGACGCCAACCAGGACAGCATGGTCAATGGCCCGAGGCTCGAACTCAGGCCGGGGGTGGACCGTGCGACGGCGCCCGGGGGCACATGGGCGTACGACCTCGACGAGTACCCGCTCGGCTTCGTGGAGTCTTTTCACACGATCGTGATGCGGCGCAACCCCCTCGCCAGCCGGCCACCCAGCAACTACCGCCTGGCTTACATCTCTCCCTACTACGAGGTCTGGCAGCGCGCGCAGCCGGCGCGCAGCGTGTATGCGCTCGTGCCGCTCGCAGACCCGACCGGCAAGCACAATGCCGCCGCCTGCGCGAGTGTGGCGAGCGCGGCGCGCAGGGTCGGTGCGGCGGCGCAGCTCGCCTACATGCCATCGCCCTCGGGCTATGTCCAGCTGGATGACAGCAACATGAAGCTAAGCGGCGGCTTCGCCCAGTCGGGCGGCGTCATCGAGGCCACCGGCTCCGGGAGCGCCGTGCGCAAGCAGACGATTCCCGTGGCAGGAAACTACGACTTCTTCATCGAGGGCTCGTTCGGACGTCCGGTCGACGTCAACGTCGATGGACACCACGTGGCCACTGCCGCCTATCAGGTGAGCTATCCCGCCGCGTGGATTCAGATCGCCTCGCAGCGGCTCTCGGCCGGGTTGCACAGGATTGAACTCAAGCGCGGTGGGATCAGTTTGCACGCCGGCAACGGCGACGGCGTGGACCCGTTCAATCGGACGATCGGGCCGCTCGTAATCATGCCGGCGCGGCTCAGCGTGCCGACCGTGCGCTACACCAGCGTGAGCGAACTCCCCCGGCTCTGCCGGTCATCTCACTCGGTCCGCTGGCTGGAGGTTACGCGCCCGGCGTGAATTGGCGGCGGACTCGCATCGACTGCATGGTTCGTGGCAATCAGCTCACGCGGCCCCGGATGCGATCTGTGTTTGTGCGTGGCTCGGCCGATCCTCTCCCAGCCAGCTCAGGGTCCAATAGTGAATCGTGTAGGCATCCGGGAAGTCCTCGTGACGTCGCTCGGGTTCATCCCACAGAAACGGATAGAACACTGACGCCTCGAATATCGCCATGTTCTGCTCCTGCTCGACGATCAGACTGAGAAAGTAGGCGCCATTGGTGCTCGCGGCCCCTGGTTCGTAGATTCCCAACGTTTGTCGTGCAAGTCGAGCAGCTCGCTCGAACACCGAGTGACCAGGAACCGCGCCAAGGACGGCCGTTCCAATCCGTCCGGGGACCTCCAGGGCCGCGAATGCATCGATTCCGTGCAGCAACGAGGTCAAAGGTCGGCGACACTCGACGTCGGTGTCGACGTAAACGCCGCCGTGGCGAGACAGCACCTCATATCGCACCAAGTTCGCCAACTCGGCGGGTGTGCGGGCACGATCGCGTTCTGTGTCGTCGATCCCGAGCTCGGGCAGATCGTCCGCGGTCCATAGCCGCATCTCCCAGTCCGGATGATGTTGGGCAAAGGTTTGGCCGAGCCGCTCGTGCTCCTCTGGCATCGGCTGTCCGCCGAGCCAAACCCGGTGGATCGTTTTCGGGATGCGGATATCAGCGTCGCTTCGCGCATCGGGAGCCTGGGTCTCACGCAACCGAATGTCGACCGGTCGCCACGTCGGGTGGGCGACCTTGACGGGCACTCGGCACGCGCAGTCAAACCAACGCACCTCCTCGTGGACAACATCCACCTCCAAGATGTAGTCGCCCTCGACGGTGGGGGCGTCGACGTGTAGGGGAGCAAGGAGTTGTTCTCCCGGTCCGACGGTACGTGGGAAGGGAGATCTCGGACCCTCTGGGGTATGCACGCTCCCATCTGGATTCAACCACCGGTAGGACAACCTGATCAGCGGTCTCTCATCCAGACTTGCCGGCCAGCGCTCGCTGCCCTCGTTGCGGACACGCATGAGCACATGTCGGCCCTCGGAAGGTGCCATGGACAGTGTCGATGCGTGCAGTTCGAGGCTCGCGGCGTAGGCCTCCGCGCCCACACGGCGTCCTTCCCACAACCGGTCCATCTCTTCCAGGGTGACGAGAGGCCAGTGTCCGGGCGCCGTGGTTGACCGCGATCGTGGCGGGGTCGCGAGCATCTGGGCGATCCTCGTTCGATCTGCCTCGGGCACGGCAGTCAACTCCAGCGAGCCGCGCAGCTCGGGCAGATAGAACGCCTCGTTGAGACGCCCCCCACCGGATACCGGTAGTCGTGGGCGTGCGGCCTCGTAGCGCACGACCTTGTCGAGCCGACGTTGATGGCTCGCCGTCAGCAGATCGAGATGGTAAAGAGGCGCCTCAACATACTCGCGCTGCGCGACCGCCTCGGGATCGGTGTGCTGTCGTCCACTGATTCGCAGCGTGCTGTCGTTGCGTGTGAGCCTGTTGACGAAGTCTTCAGACCAGGGCATCTCGGCAAGCACGTGTTCGGCATCGGGATAGAGCCATGCACGCTGAATCCAGAACTGCCGCACATCGCGGGAGGCGAGCATCTCCGGCAATCGCTCGACAAGCGCCTGGCTGAGAACCTCGTCGCCGTCCAGTCGCAGAATCCAGTCCCCCTCGCACTGCGCGAACACCCACGCCAGATGACGTTCGGCGAGAACGAACTCGATCCTGAACAGCTTGTCGGCGATAGTGCCGTACTCGGCCAGCGTATCCTCGTCGACACGAGAGTCGGCGGCGATCACAATCTCGTCGGCATACGGCCTCACTGAGTCCAGGGTGCTCGCCACCCGCGCAGGCGGATCGGCGGTGATCATGCATATCGAGAGCGACATCACGCGAGCGCCATTATGTCGGGCGCTCTCATCGGACCCGGCTCAGGTCGCCCAAATGAGCTGCGGGAGTTGTCTTGCGCAACGGGCGCCAAACAACTCGTCGGCTCAATCCGCGGTATGTCGATCCTCCGGCCGATCCCGCGGGTTTCGCTGGTCATGGCGTTGACGATCGTGCGAGGTGTCTGCCCGGTGGCGCTCTGCTGGCTCGCTCTTGCCTTTCCCCGGGCAGTGGAGGCGGACGCCGGCTCGCATTACGCCGCACCCCCGGCGGGGTTGCTCGCGCTCTCGGAAGCTCCCGCACGATCTCTCGCCGGCAACGATGGGCTGGCTTTCGCGGGCAACTCATATGTCGACGGCATCTCCGACCAGAGCCTGCCTTCTTGGGATCGTTTGTTTGCCGGTTCCTACTACGCAGGCTTCTTTCACGACACCTGGGTCGCGGGCCTCTCGTCGCACATCTCCCTCGCCCGCTATGTCGTGCAATGGAACGCCATCACCGGTGTCCATCCCGACTACCTCGCACAGCTTGAAGCGTGGTATCGCGACGTGCTTAAGCTCGGTGTCACGCCCGAGCTCTCACTGGCGGCCTATGACGGTGTGCTCCCCGGCTCCTCCTCCGAGTATCGCGTCGCCCTGCAGGCGCTGCTCGACCGCTTCCCGGCCACGGAGTACGTCGAGGCGTGGGACGAGCCGAACCACACCGCCGGCCTCGCGCCCGGCACGGCTGCCCTATACACGCTCGTCGCCCAATCGCTGTGCCGCCCCCGCGGCTGCACCGTGATCGCCGGCAACCTCCTTGACTCTCCGTCCATGTCCGGCTACGAGCGCCGTTATGCCCGGGCTCTGTATCCGGCGAGCTTCGCCGACTGGGGCATACACCCCTACTTGGCGGTCAAGACGCGCAGCGCTGCGACCGTGCTCACCTTCAAGGCCAACCTCCCCGGCGCGGGCGCCGGCGAGCGGATCTGGTTCACCGAGATCGGGGCCTATCGCTGCGAGGGCGGCGCGCGACCGGTGCTCCTCGGAGAACGCGCCCAGGCGCGCGAGGCGGCGTGGCTGGTCGATCGCCTGATGCCCGAGATCCGGCCCGCGCACGTCTTCTACTACGAGTTCCTCTTCAAGGACCGCCGCCCGCCGCCGTGTGATCGCTCGGACTCCGACACGGCGCTGTATGCGCCCGCCGGCGAGGGCAATGGTGTCGACCTCGCCCGTGCCGCCGCCTCATACATTTATGACGATCGTGCCCGCTGATTACGCCTGCCACGGATCGACAAGATCGATCCCGGCTCCCTCGAAGTCGCCGGTGTTACGCGTGGCGAGCGTAGCCTGGAGCTTGCGGCAGATCGCCGCTATCTGCGCGTCGGCGACGCCGATGGGCCGGCCAGACCTCTCGCGATCGCTGACGAGACCCGCGTAGTGCGCGGCGGCCGTGGCGTCGAATGGCTCGACGCGATCCTCGAAGTCCTCGTGGATGAGTCCACTGATCGCCTCGCTCAACTGCTCCTTGCGTCGCCCCGCCGGCGAACGGGCCACCCCGTAGAGCAACTCGGCAGCTGTGATCGCCGTGGTGGCCACCGCGGCGGGGTCGAGCGAGTCCAGCCATGTCATGACTTCCTCGTGGGGCTCCGGCCGAATGAGCTCCGAGAGGACGTTCGTGTCGAGCAGGATCACGCCCGAAAACTCGCCGCCCGCGGCATCTCACTGCGGTCGGGCAGATCGAGCTCCACGCCGCCCACCGTCGCAAAGCGGGCACGGATGCGACTGCCCAGACCGCCTGACGCCCGCGCGGGAGGCAGGGCCTCCTCGAGCATCGATCGCACCTCGGCCTCCATCGAACGCCCGTGACGCGCCGCTCTCAAGCGCAACCTGGCCTTGATCTCATCATCGAGTCCTCGAATTGTCAGCGTCGCCATCGACACTCCCCCAATATGCTGTCAATGCTGTCATTGCTGTCAACGCAAGCAGTATAGCCAAACCGGCAGCCGTCTCCCATCCGGATACCCTCCCAACCCATGCAAGCAACCCCCTGCCGCCTCCCGGGTCTGACTGTGATCGAACCAGCGGTGCACGGTGATGGGCGCGGGTTCTTCACGGAGACCTATCGCCGCTCCTGGCACGAGTCCGCGGGCATCCCTGACGCGCAGGAGTTCATCCAGGACAATCACTCGCGCTCGTCATATGGCGTGGTGCGCGGCATGCACTTCCACATCGGGCCGGGGGTGGCCAAGCTGGTGCGCTGCGCGCGGGGGCGGATACTGGACGTCGCCGTGGACCTGCGCCGCGGTTCGCCGACGTATGAACAGTGGGAGGGCGTCGAGCTCGACGGCGAGAGTCTGCGCGAGCTGTACGTGCCGATCGGATTCGCACATGGGTTTTGCGTTCTCTCGGATGTCGCCGACGTGCTCTACAAGCAGACCGCCTACTACGACCCGGAGGTGGAGCGCGGGATCGCCTGGGACGATCCCGATGTCCGCGTGCAGTGGCCGCTGCCCACGGAGGAGCTGATCGTCTCCGAGCGCGACGCGGCCGCCCCGCGCCTGCGCGACGTCGCCGATTCACTGCCGTTCGTCTATGGCGGCGCTTGAGTGACCGCTACTGCCGTCGCCGTCATCATCGGCGCCACGTGATGACGGCGAGCGAATGCATATGGCCGAAGCGACCGTGAGAGCGCGATGCCTACGGCGATAGTCACCGGCTCCGGCGGGCTGATCGGCTCGGAGTCGGTCTCCCGGTTCGTGGCGCTCGGCTATGACGTGATCGGTGTCGAGAACGACATGCGCGCGTCGTTCTTCGGGCCCGACGCCTCCACTTCGCACATGACCAACGCATTGCTGGAGCGCCACCCGGACGCGTTCAGGACGATCGAGCTGGACATCCGCGATCGCGCCGGGATCGAGCGCCTGTTCGCCGAGCACGCTTCTGAGATCGAGCTCGTGATCCACACGGCCGCTCAACCCTCGCACGACTGGGCCGCCTCGGACCCCCACACCGATTTCGCCGTGAACGCGCTCGGCACGCTGAACCTGCTGGAGGCCACTCGTGCTCATGCGGCGGATGCGACGTTCGTGTTCTGCTCGACCAACAAGGTCTACGGTGATCTGCCCAACGCGCTGGCGCTGCAGGAGCGTTCGACGCGCTTGGAGTTGCCCGAGGATCACCGTTATTACGAGGGCATCGATTGCTCGATGTCGATCGACCGCTCCACCCATTCGCTGTTCGGGGTCTCAAAGACGGCCGCCGACCTGCTCGTGCAGGAGTACGGCCGCTACTTCGAAATGCCCACGGTCTGCTTTCGCGCGGGCTGCCTCACCGGCCCCAACCACGCGGGTGCGCGCCTGCATGGATTTCTTTCCTATCTGATGCGCTGCACCGTCACCGGCGCCCCCTACACGGTGCTCGGCTACGGCGGCAAGCAGGTCCGCGACAACATCCACTCCGCCGATCTGATCGCCGCGTTCGAGGCTTTTCACGGCGCTCCCCGCGCTGGCGGCGCGGTTTACAACATCGGCGGAGGGCGCGCGTCCAACTGTTCGATGCTCGAGGCGATCGATCTCTGTGAGCGCATCGCCGGGCGAGAGTTGCGATGGACGCTCGAGGAGCGACCGCGGATCGGCGATCACCGCTGGTGGATCTCAGACCTGCGCCCGTTCACGGCCGACTTCCCGGAGTGGACGCTCACGCGCGGTTTGGCGGACATCCTGCGCGAAGTCCACGAGGTCAACGCGGAGCGCTGGCTCGCGTAGGGGCGATCTCGACCGCCAGGGCAGCAAACGCATGCGGCCCGACATCGAGCTCAGTGCTCCACAAACCGCCTGGAGGCGCTTGGCCCTCGACGGGCATCGAGGTCAGTCCCGTTCCCAGGCACTTGACCGTGGCCTCGTGCATCGTCCACGTGCGCATGGACTCGGTCGTGTGCCGCTCGTTCGCGCACTCGATGTCCGCGCCCACCTCCACGCCGGCGGCCACCGCCACGAGCAGCAGCTTTCCTGAATGCGACAGGTTGAAACGCAGGTCCGAATCCTGGGCTGGAGCGCCCGCGAGCGCAGGCTTGCCGTGCGCTCCCAGCTCGAAGCGCAGCTCGCGCGGATCGGCGTCCAGGTAGCGGGCCAGCAGCAGGCGCAGCATCCCGCGTGAACGCGCCCATCGCACCCGATTGCGCTCATGCACGATTCGCGCCGCGCGCGCTCTCTCGCTCGCGCAGAGCAGATCCTCCAGCCACTCCGGAGCGCCATCCAGGTCCGCGCGCCACACATCGACCACTCCCGGGATCGCGTATACGCGCCCGTGATGGCGCGCGCTTGGCAAACTAACCGCCATGGGCCAAACCCTAGAGCGCCTGCGCGCGCGTACAAACGGCTACACGTTGACCCCCTCCCAGTACGCGGTCGTGGCCTGGGCCGCGCTGGTGGCGCTGACGCTGATCGTGCTGACCGGCGCCGCGGTGCGACTGACCGGCTCGGGGCTTGGCTGCCCGACCTGGCCTAAGTGCTACGGCAACGTCTACCCGCCCCTGAACACCCACGCTGTGATCGAGTTCTCAAACCGGCTGCTGACGGCACCGGTGTCGATCGCGGCCGGCCTGGCGTGGCTGGGTGCGCTGCGCCGCCGCCCCTACCGGCGCGATCTCGTCTGGTTGGGCGGGCTGCTGCCGCTGGGTGTGATCGGTCAGGCCGTACTCGGCGGGTTCACGGTGCGCGGCGCGCTGGACTACGGTTGGGTAATGGGCCATTTCGCGCTGTCGATGCTGATTCTCGCGGCCGCCGTCGCGCTCGTGTGGCGTGCCACGCACGTGCCCGACGGTGAGCCCTCCTCCGCGGGTGAGGCTCGGGGGACGGTGGATGGGACGCTGGTGTGGTCGATCCGCGGCCTCGTGGCGCTCGGCGCGCTGACGATCTTCGCGGGTACCGCCGCGACCGCCGCGGGGCCGCACGCCGGCGGCTCGCCCGGGCAGAAGATCAATCGCCTGAACATCGACGGGCGCGGGACGATGGACTTCGTCATCCATCGCCACGGCGAGATCGCGCTCGTGTTCGGCCTCGCGGCGCTCGCGGTGTGGTGGCTGGCGCGCCGCCGGCAGGCCGACCCGGTAGTGCGGCGTGCGCTGACGGGGCTGTGCGTGCTGATCGCGCTGCAGGGAGTGGTCGGTCTGGACCAGTACGAGACGCATCTACCGACCGAGCTCGTATGGGTGCACGTCGGGCTCGCCTCGCTCGCGTGGCTCGCGACCCTGTGGGCGGCGTATGCCGCCGGTCCGGCGAGCCCTTCGCCGGAGCCCGTACAGGAGCGCCGCGTAACTCCGCGGGCACGAATTTCGGCCTGATCCGCCCCTGTGAGCGTCTCGGCGGGCCGGCGGCGGGGTGCGTCTCGGAGTCCCGCAAGTACGGTTTTTGGCCCCACGCGAGCGGCAGATGGGCTGAAATAGGCCTCAAGTGAGTGCTCAAACCCGGAAATTAGGGGTTCTATCGAGCCCAAATCAAACAGTTCAGCATGTCGTCGTCCTGTCCAGCGGTTAGCCTGCTCACAGCAACGACACCCGAGAAGGGAGTGCCATGACCAAGAACGAGCTAGCCGACAAGGTCGCGGGGAAGACCGGAATGGCCGCAAGCCATGCGCGCGAGGCCCTGGAGGCCGCGATCGAGGCGGTAACCGACGAGTTGGCGGCCGGGGGTGAGGTCGCGCTGGCCGGCTTCGGCAAGTTCAGCGTCAGTCACCGCGCCGCTCGCCAGGGGCGTAACCCGTCCACCGGCGAGACGATCAACATCGCGGCCAGCAAGGCAGCGAAGTTCTCCGCGGCGAGCGCACTGAAGAAGCGCCTGAACCCGTAGGAGTCATATGGACAGTGAGCGGCGCCAGGCGCGTCGCGAGGCCCGTCGCCGGGAACTGGCGCGCCGCCGCCGTCGCACACTCGCCGGCCTGAGCTTGTTGCTCGTGGTCGGGGCTGTGGCGGCGGTGGTGCTCCTGAGTGGCGGAGGGAGTTCCACCCCGGCCCGACACCGGATCGCGGGATCGCGCAGTCCGGCTCGCGGTTCGTCCACGGACACCGCTAACGGCACCGTCACGGGTAAGGCCACCGGCAAGCCCGGCAGCGAACGCGTGCCGATCCTGATGTATCACGTGATCAACCCGCCCCCTGCGGGTGCCCCCTTCCCGGGGCTGTATGTGTCCTCGAGCGAATTCTCCGCGCAGATGCGGGCGCTTGAGGGCGCCGGTTATCACGCGATCACACAGGATCAGATGTGGTCCTACTGGAAGCGCGGCGTACCGTTGCCGGCCGGCAAACCGATCGTCGTGAGCTTCGACAACGGCTACCAATCGCAGTACTCAAACGCGCTCCCCGTCCTGCGCCGGCTGGGCTGGGTCGGTGACGAGAACATCCAGCTGACGGGCCTGCCGCCATCGCAGGGCGGACTTTCCCAGAGCCAGGTCAAGGGCCTGGTCGCGGCCGGCTGGGAGCTCGACACTCAAGGAATCAGCCACGCCGACCTGATCACCCTGAACGCGACCCAACTCGCCGAACAGGTAGCGAGCTCGCGCAAAACGATCCAACAGCGCTACGGCGTGCCCGTGAACTGGTTCTGCTACCCCTCCGGCCACTACGACGCGACCGTGATCGCAGCCGTCAAGTCGGCCGGCTACACCGGCTCGACCACGGTCATCCCGGGCTGGGCGAGCCCCGAAAGCGACCCCTACCGCCTGCCGCGCCTACGCGTCCTCGGCGGCACCAGCCCCGAATCGCTACTCAGCGAGCTTGCCGCGATCCGCAACGACCCTGCGCCCCCTGCTTCCTACTCGGGCTAAGACCGACCGACCGGCTCGCCTGCGGAATCCCACTGCGCCCCTGAGCCACGAGAGGCAAGCAGGTCAAGGACACAGTGAGCGAAGTGTGCAGTTGCACACGAGCGATCGAGGACGCCGAGATGCGCAGCCTCTCGTGGCTCAGCCGCAGCCGGTGTTGTTGCCGCAGCTACTGCACGTGTAGCAAGAGCCTGTGCGCTGCATCATGCCCCCGCACTGACTGCACGCCGGCCCAAGGTCGAGACCCTGCATGCGGGCGGGAACCACGGGTGGAGTGTCGGTCAGCGCAGCGGCGGCGGGAACACTGCCGCCGCCGTTACCGGCAGCCGCACTGGGCTGCGCCTGAGCGGGAGCGCTGGGACCGGCGGTATCGGAGGCGATCGCCGACTGGGCGGCCTCCTGGGCGGCCTTGCGGGCGCGTACCTCGGGTGTGAGGATGCCGAGATCCTCTTGGGCGTCCACGTCGAGGAAGCGCGAGGCGAGCCAGCGCATGATGTAGTCGGGCATCGACTTCGCGAACGGGATCTCGGGGTTGCCGGTGATGCCCTCGGGCTCGAAGCGCATGTAGCTGAACTTCTGCACGAGCGTTTCGAGCGGCACGCCGTATTGCAGCGCGATCGAGATGGCGGTCGCGAAGGAGTTCATCATGCCTCGCAGTGTCGAGCCCTCCTTGCCGATGTCGGTCAGGAAGATCTCGCCGACCGATCCATCCTCATACATGCCGGCCGTGATGTAGCCCTCGTGGCCGGCGATCGAGAACTTGTGCGTGATCGACTGGCGCTCGCGCGGCATGCGCTTGCGGCGCGGACCGGCGTCGGCCACGGCCTGCTCCACGGCCGCCGCGACGATCGAGTCCACATCGTCGCCCGAGGGCGTGTCGCCGACCTCTTGCTGGGCGTCGGTGCGCAGCGCCTGGGCGGTCTTGGAGCCGTCGCGGTAGATCGCCAGAGCCTTCACGCCTAGATGCCATGCCTGGGTGTAGGCGTCGGCTATGTCCTCGACCGTGGACTCCTGGGGGAGGTTGACGGTCTTTGAGATCGCTCCTGAGATGAACGGCTGTACGGCGCCCATCATCTGGATGTGTCCCATGTGTGAGATCGCGCGCTCGCCGACGGCGACGTCGAACACGGGCAGATGCTCGTCGTGCAGGCCGGGAGCGCCGATGATCGTGCCGTGCTCGGCCAGGTGTGCCTCGATCTGCTCGATCTGTTGCTCTGAGTAGCCGAGGGTCTGCAGCGCGAGTGGGACGGTGCGGTTGACGATCGTCATCTGTCCGCCGCCGACGAGCTCCTTGAACTTGACCAGCGAGAAGTCGGGCTCGACGCCGGTCGTGTCGCAGTCCATCAGGAAGCTGATCGTTCCGGTCGGCGCTAGCACTGTCGCTTGCGCGTTGCGGTAGCCGTTACGCTCGCCCAGCTCGACCGCCTCGTCCCACGAGCGTCGTGCGGCCGTGAGTAGCTCGGCGTCCGCGCAGATCTCATCGTCGATCGCATGCGCCGCGTCGCGGTGCATCTCCATCACGTGGTTGTGCTCGGAGCGATTCTCGGGGTAGCGATCGTATGGTCCGAGCGCCCCTGCGACGCGTGCGGACTCGCGGTAGGCGCGCCCGGTCATCAGCGCGGTGATCGCAGCCGCCGTGCCGCGCCCTGCGTCGGAGTCATACGGCATGCCGTTGCTCATCAAATAGGCGCCGAGGTTGGCGTAGCCGAGGCCGAGCTGACGAAACGCGCGGGCGTTGGAGCCGATCCCCTCGGTCGGGTAGCTGGATGGCGAGACGACGATCTCCTGCGCGAGCAACACGACGTCGACGGCGTGCTCGAAGGACTGCACGTCGAGCGTGCCGTCGGCGCGGCGGAACTTCATCAGGTTCAGCGAGGCGAGGTTGCAGGCGGAGTCATCGACGTGCATGTACTCGCTGCACGGGTTCGACGCGTTGATGCGGCCCGAAACGGGGCAGGTGTGCCAGGCGTTGATCGTCGTGTCGTACTGCACGCCCGGATCGGCGCAGCGCCAGGCGGCCTCGGCGATCTCGCGCATCAGCTCGCGCGCGGGGATCGGCTCGCCGACGGGCTCGCCGGTGGTGCGCGCGGTCAGACGCCACTCGCCGTCGTCCTCGACGGCCTGCATGAACTCGTCGGTGACGCGCACCGAGTTGTTGGCGTTCTGGTACTGGATCGACTTGAAGCCGTCGCCGTCGATCGACATGTCAAAGCCCGCGTCGCGCAACGCCGCGGCCTTGTCCTCCTCCTTGGCCTTGCACTGGATGAATTCGCGGATGTCCGGATGGTCGATGTCGAGCACGACCATCTTGGCCGCGCGGCGGGTCTTGCCGCCGGACTTGATCGTGCCGGCCCACGAGTCGGCGCCGCGCATGAACGAGACGGGTCCCGAGGCGGTGCCGCCCTTGGCGAGGTGCTCTTTCGAGCCGCGGATGTTCGAGAGGTTGATGCCCGAGCCCGAGCCGCCGCGGAAGATCATCCCCTCCTTGGTGTTCCAGTCGAGGATCGACTCCATCGTGTCCTTGACCGAGAGGATGAAGCAGGCCGAGCACTGCGGGGACTCCTCGAAGCCGACGTTAAACCACACCGGCGAGTTGAACGCGGCCATCTGGTGGAGCAAAATGTGGGTCAGCTCGGCCTCGAAGGCGTCGCCGTCCTCCTCGGTGGCGAAATAGCCGCGCTCGCGCCCCCAACCGGCGATCGTGCCGGCGACGCGACCGATCATCTGCTTGACGGAATGCTCGCGCGCGGGGTTGCCGATCTGCCCACGGAAGTACTTCTGGCTGACGATGTTCGTCGCATTTTGCGACCAAGTGGCGGGGAATTCGACGCCGTTCTGCTCGAACGCGACGCGCTCGCCGTGCCCGATGCGCGCATCGCGCAACTCCCACTGCACGGTGTCAAAGGGATGGGTGTCCGGCGAGGTGAAAAAGCGCTCGATCGACAGCGCGGCGCCGGGGGCCGACTGCTCGACTGCGGTGGGGTGCGTGGTGGTGTCCATCGGCCTTGCTCCTTGTCTGCTGGGGCCGAGCATCATCCCCCTCGCGCCGGACGGAAAAACAGGAGCGGGACCTATCATTTTAGACGGCCCGCGGGCTCTCGCCTGGCTACCTGCCGAGTCGTGCCCAGTCCGTGAATTCGGCCCACGTAGCGGATGTGCGAAAGCCCGCCTCGGCCATCGCGTGGCGCATCGAGACGAGCCAGTGCGGTTCGTAAGCGCGCGAGCGCGCGAAGGCCCAGGCGGCGCACGCGAGCAGCAGCAGCGCCGCGATCGCCGCGAGCACGATCGCCTCCGTCGAGACGTGCCCCGAGTTGCCCGCGTCCTGATGCGCGCGTGCGCGTAGGCGTGCGTTTACGGCTGCTCGGTCGAGCGGGTTTACGGCCGCGGAGCCCGGCGTGGTCAGGGTCCTCGGCGTTGTGGCGGGTGTTGCGGCCGTCGTGGCCGGAATGCTCGCGGCGGGTGTGGTAAGCGCAGGTGTGGTGGTTGCGGTCGCGGGGACTTTGGCCGAGGCGGGCGTCGGGAAGGTCGGCGTCGTCGCGGTCGTCGCCGCGAGCGCGGTCGCGGGCAGCGCAAGCACGAGTGCGAAAGTCATTGCGGCGAGGGTCAAACGAGACACTGCAACGCTCATAGTAGGTCCTCGATCGCCAGCAGCGCGTCGGCCAGGACCCGCGTCGGGGGCTGGGCGGCGTCGATCGCGCGAAAGCGTTCGGGCTCGGCCAGGGCAAGCTCGTCGTAGGCGGCGGCGATGCGCGCGAAGAAAACATCGTCCTCGCGCTCCAAACGGTCGGGAGTACTCGCGCGCGTATCTTGGCGGGCACGCCCCTCGGCGGGGGCGATGCGCAAAAGCAACGTGCGGTCGGGAGCGAGGGAGTCGGTGGCGAACAGGTTGATCGCGCGGACCGGCTCGATGCCGAGCTCGCGCCCGGCGCCCTGGTAGGCGAGCGAGGAGTCGACGAAGCGGTCGAGCAGTACCAGCACGCCCGCATCGAGCAGGGGACGCAGGCGCTCGCGTACGAGCTGGGCACGGGCGGCCGCATACAGCAACGCCTCCGCCCGCGGGTCGACCGCGAAGGCGGGGTCCATGACCAGCTCGCGGATGCGCTCCGAGAGGGCCACGCCCCCGGGCTCGCGCAACAATTCGACACGCACGCCGCGCTCGCCAAGGGCGGAGTGCAGGCCGAGGGCGAGCGTCGACTTGCCGGCGCCGTCGAGACCCTCGATCGTGATCAAACGGGCGCCGGCCACGGGCGGACGGTAGCGGCTCATGGGGATCGGGCGCGCTGTGGCCGGCCCCGTCCGAGGGTCGCTTACGATGAGCGGGTGAGCACTGTCGCAGGCACCTTTGACGTGGACGCGGCGCTGGCCGGGATCGAGTCTCATCCCCACGCCCGCGCCGTGCTCGGGTCGGTCCTGGCGCCTGGAGGCAGACCGTCGCACGCGTATCTGCTGCACGGTCCGGCCGGAGCCGGCAAGCGCGAGATCGCGCGAGAGTTGGCGGGAGTCCTGTTGGCCGAGGGGGCCGGCGACGAGGCGAGCGCGCGGGCGGTCTGCGAGCGGGTGCGACGAGGGACGCATCCGGACCTGACCTGGGTGAGGCCGAGCGGGGCGGCGGAAATGTTGGTGAGCGACATCGACCAACCGGTGGTGGCGGCGGCCACGCGCACGCCGTTTGAGGCCAGGCGCCGGGTGTTCGTGATCGAGGCGGTGGAGACGCTGAACGAGCAGGCGGCCAACCGGCTGCTGAAGACGCTGGAGGAGCCGCCGGCGTACGCGCACCTGCTGCTGGTGAGCGACCGCAAAGAGGAAGTGATGGCGACGATCGTCTCGCGCTGCGTGCACGTGCGCTTCGACGCGCTCACCCCCCCGGAGATCGCGCGCGGGCTGCTCGCGCAGGGGCACGCCGAGGAACCTGCGGCGCTGGCCTGCGCACGACTGGCGCTGGGCGATGGCGCGCGCGCGCGGATGCTCGCAAGCGAGGATGGCCGGGCGCTCAGGGGCGCGGCGGAGGGGTATGTGCGCTTGGCGCTCGGGGGGAACACGGGCAAGCGCGCGTGGGTCGAGCTGCTGAGCGCCGCCACCGCGGCCGGGGCGGGCGCCGGCGAGGAGGTGCAGGAGCGCTTGGCGGCGGAGCTTGAACTGGCACCGAGCAAGGAGCGTCGGAAACTGGAGCGCGAAGCGCAAGAGGGACGCAAACGGGTCGAGCGTCGGGCGCGCGCACGGGCGCTCGACAGCGGGCTTTCACTGGTGGAGCTGTGGTTGCGCGACATGATCTGCCTGCGCGAGGGTGCGCCGGAGCTCGTATATGCGCTCGACAGGATCAGCGAGCTGGAAGCCGACACACAGACCCACGGCGGAGTTGCGCGCGCCGGGGTGGAGCTGGTGCGCGAGACGCGCGCGCGGATCGCCCTGAACGTCGGTGAGGAGCTGGCACTCGAAGCGCTCGCCTATCGACTGCAAGCGCTCGCGGAAGGCTGAGAGAACCTCTTTCAAAATAGGCGGTGCGGCCGGGGCGGTCATGGATCAAGCTGGGCGACGCGGGACGGCGCAGCGCATGCTGGTTGCACGTGCAAGCCGTCACGTGGCGATCCAGCGCCGTGTCCAGGGACGCATCCGGACGTGCCGATCTTTTTGAAAGCGGTTCTTAAGGTTGAGCTTTTGGGGCGATCGAGCGTAGCCGCCGCAGCAGTGTCGGGGACGCCCACCTGATTCGGGCGGCGCTCAGCTGAGTAGTGGTCCCAGGTTCGGCTCCAACCCGTACGTCTCAAAGGCGAGGAAGCGCGAGAACAGGCGGTTGTCCGGGCCATGAAAGTCCGAGGAGCCAGTGCTCAGCAAGCCCAGCTCGGCACAACGAGCGGCCAACAGTTCGGTCTGGGGCCGGTCGTGGGTGACATAGAAGGCCTCGACGCCGTCGATCCCGAGCGCGCGGAAGCGCTCGATCATCGCCAGCGCCTCCTCAGAGTCGGTTACGTCCCAGAACGGGTGCGCCCAGATCGCCACACCCCCGGCGGCGTGGATCGCGTCGATCGCCTGCGCCACAGTCGGGGTCTCGCGCAGGCGAAAGGCGGGACGCCCCTCGACCAGATAGCCCCGGATCAACGAGCCGACGTCATCGATCTGCTCCTCGCGCAAACGCGCGGCGTTCGCGGGCGCGGCCAGCACCGCTTCAGCCAGGTGAGGGCGACCGATCGGCTTACCGGCGGCGACACGCGCGGTGATCGCCGCGTCGTCGAGCTCCAGTCCCTGCTCGCGCAGGGCGTCGGCCATGCGCAACGTACGGCGCTCGCGGTCGGCCAGGAAGTCGGCGAGCGTAGAGGCGAAGGCGGGGTCCAGATGGTCGACCAGATAGCCGAGGATGTGCAGTTCGCGCGGGGCGCCCTCGGAGCCCTGGGCTGTGGGGTCGTCGATCGAGGAGATCTCCACCGCGGGGACGATGCGAACGCCATGGCGCTCACCGGCCGCGACGGCCTCGGAGACCCCGGAGACCGTGTCGTGGTCTGAAAGCGCCAAGAGTTCGACACCGGCGTCGGCGCCCCGAGCGACGACCTCGGCGGCGCTGAGCGCTCCGTCGGAGTGAGTCGAGTGCGATTGCAGGTCGAAGGTCACGGCCATGGGGCGCCAGAGCCTATGCGATCCGGGAAATCAACTATGCGGGCCGGCCATCGAGGCCGGCCGAGCATCCGCCGGACCGAAAGCCGCTGCTCGCGCGCGGCTTCAAAAGCCGGCGTGCTCGCGCGCCCGCTCGGTGTTGCACGGAGCGGCGATAAACGCATCGACATGCCGGCCGACCGCCTCGCGCAGGAAACGCACGGCCGCGTGGTAACGGCGGGCCTTGGAGGGCAGAGCCTCCTCGGCGGCCAGTCGTGCTCTCTCCAGGTCGGCGAGCGCCGCGTCGGTCTCGGCCGCGTGGCGAGAGGCCTCCAGCCACGTGACTTCCAGGTAGGCCAGCGCGGCCCCGAGCTGCTCCTCGGGGAGCTCGTCGGGCGTCTGGAGCTGGCGCAGTACCGGCACGACCTCGCGGCTCAGCCAGCGCTGCTCGGCGTACGCGCGCAGCAACAGGCATACATCGGAAGGGGGGTTATTGGATGGATTGGGATGGTTGGGCATACGAGGCATCCGTGCTCTCGGGTAGTGCGTCTGGTCAGGGCTTCGACCGAAGCGGGCGGGGGCTTTAGGAGTCAGAGCCACACTCCACGTCTCTCCGGTCCTACTACGCATCGACCTTGCGGTATTTGCGAGAAAGGCGGCCGTCCAAGAACTAGAACGATTGGCCAGCGGGCGAGTACTAAAGGAACGAACCGGGTAGCGCCGATGTAGAACCAGAGGGAGCAACGCCAACGAGATGCAAATAGTCCACGCAATCGCCCACGACCCGACCGCCCGTGCGCCGGGACAGCACACCCGTGCGATCGTCAGGCGTCTGCGGCTGCGTACCCTCGTCGCGCTCGGAGTGCTCGCCGTGGCCACGGCCTTGCTGGGGCGGACGTTCGGTCTGCGCGACGTCAGGTTCCTCGGCTCGGAGGTCGGGTTGCTCGTGGCGATGTTCGTGGTGCTGCGCTACGTGATGCCGCTCGTCGAACGCCACGACCGCGGCGCCACCGGCGAGGAGCAGGTCGGCAGCCTGTTGAACGGACTGGAGGGTCGCGGCTGGCACGCGATCCACGACGCGAGCCTCGGAAACGGAAACGTCGACCACATCCTGATCGGTCCCGCCGGGGTGTTCACAGTGGAGACCAAGAGCCATCCCGGACCCGTACGCGTCGCGCGCATCCACGGCGCGACGATCGGTCAGGCACAGGCTCAGCAGCGCGCGATCGCACGCGTGACGGGCCTGGAGGTCGAGCCGCTGATCGTCTACAGCCGCGCCTGGATCGACCGTCCGCTGGCGCGGCGCAAGGGTGTGCGGGTGCTGCCGGCGAGAATGCTCGCCGGTTATCTGGACCGGCGCCGGGCGATGCTCTCGCCCGAGCAGGTGGCGCAGGCACAGGCAAGCGTGGCCGGCGCCCTGCACGAGCACCGCGGGCGAGGATCGCACCACCGCCGCGTGGCCGGTTAGCAAGGCGCCTCTAACATGTGGCAGGCGCGAACACGCACCCGTTCGCAGCCCCTGTCATGGCCACGATCGAAAGCGCACCCCCGATACGGCTCCCCGAGCCCACGCCCGAGCGGCTGCCGCCCGGACCGCGGCTGGGCCCGGTCGCACAGACGCTGATCTGGGCGCTCGCGCCGACGGTCCTGATGGACCACTGCGCCAGACGCCGCGGCGAGGCGTTCACGCTGACGTTCTCCCCGAGCGGGCGGCGCCTGGTGATGATCAGCGATCCGGCCGCCGTCAAGACGCTGCTCACGGCCCCGCCCGAGGTCGCGCCCTCGGCGGCCGGCGACACGCCGATCGCCTCCGTGCTGGGACCCCGCTCGGTGATCACCCTGACCGGTCCCGAGCACATGCGCCAGCGCAAGCTGCTGCTGCCACCCTTCCACGGCGAGCGCATGCGCGCCTACGAGCAGACGATCGTGCAGGCCACGCAGCGCGATATGGCCGGCTGGACACTCGGCCGGCCGATGCGCCTGAGCGCACACACCCGCAAAATCACCATGGAGGTGATCCTGCGCGCGGTCTTCGGCGTCGAGGCCGAGCGCATGGGTGGGCTGAAAGGTGCGATCGGCGAGCTGGCCGAACCGACGCGCACGTTCACGATGCTGCGCTTCGCGCTCAGCAAGCCCAGCAAAGACCGGCCCCCGGGCGAGCTAGGCAAGGCGCTCGACCGGCTCGACGCGCTGATCTACGCCGAGATCGCTCGCCGGCGCGAGCAGGCGGATCTCGGCGAGCGCGAGGACATCCTGTCTTTGCTCCTGCAAGCCCGCGACGAGGACGGCCAGGCGCTGACCGACGGCGAGCTGCGCGACGAGCTCGTATCGCTGCTGCTCGCCGGCCACGAGACCACCTCGACCTCGACCGCCTGGGCGATCGAGCGCCTCGTCCGCCATCCCCACGCGCTCGCGCGCCTGGTGGCGGAGATCGATCGGGGCGAGGACGACGAATACATGCAGGCGGTCATCCACGAGACGCTGCGCTGCCGCCCGGTCATCCCGGGGGTCGTCAGGCTGTTGCGCGAGCCGTTGAGCGTCGCCGGATATGACCTGCCCGTGGGCACGCGCGTGGTCGCCTCGATCCACCTCACGAACCACAACCCGCGCGTGTATGCCGACCCGCAGGAGTTCCGCCCCGAGCGCTTCCTCGGCACCCAGCCCGACACGTTCGCCTGGATTCCCTTCGGCGGCGGCATCCGTCGCTGCATCGGCGCGTCCTTCGCGATGCTCGAGATGAAGACGATGCTGCGCACGATCCTCACAGAGCTTCACCCGAGCGTGCCCCGGTACAGCGTCTGGCGCCGCGGCGAGTGGAACCGTAGGCGCGCGATCACACTCGTGCCGGCCGCCGGCGCGCGCGTGGTCTGGCAGCGGCGCTGAACGCATAGCCCGTTCTCCGTCCAGCAGGATCCGTGCCGAAAGCGCTGCATTTCGCGCACGCGAACGACCGCGGACACTCGCCGATCGATTCGCGGTCCCGCCAGGGCTCGACACCCCTCTCACCGGCCCCGAGAATCCCCTCCGAAGCGGTGAGTAACTTCCTACCGATGGACTCACCCGAGACACTGCTCGGCCGTTTCGGGCTCGACGCCTTCCGGCCCGGACAGCGCGAGGCCGTCGCCGCCGCCCTGGAGGGGCGCGATTCGCTGGTCGTGATGCCCACCGGCGGGGGCAAGTCGCTGTGCTATCAGCTGCCCGCGCTCGCCGGCGACGGGCTGGTGGTCGTCGTCAGCCCGCTGATCGCGCTGATGACCGACCAGTTGCGCCGCCTGCACGACGCGGGTGTGCCAGCCACGATGCTCGCCTCGGGGATGGCCGACGGGCACAATGCCGCCGCGCTGCGCGCGATCGCCTCCGGTGAGAGCAGGCTCGTGCTCGCCGCCCCCGAGCGCTTCGCCTCCGGCGCCTTCCGCGAGGCCCTCGCGCAGCGCTCCGTCTCGCTGTTCGTCGTCGACGAGGCCCACTGCGTGACCGAGTGGGGTCACGACTTCCGCCCCGACTACCTGCGCCTGCACGGCGCCATCGCCGCGCTCGGGCGCCCCGCGGTGATGGCCGCGACCGCCACCGCCACTCCGCGCGTCGCCCGCGAGATCGCCACGCGTCTGGGGTTGCGCGAGCCCGTGTCGGTGCGCGCCGGCTTTGACCGGCCGAACCTCGCCTTCGACGTCGTCTCCCTGGAGGGCTCCGGGGTGCTCGCGCGCAAGCGTGCAGCACTGCTGCACATCCTCAGTGACCCGGCCGCGCGTCCGGCGATCGTCTACTGCGGCACCCGCCGTGACACCGACGCCGTCACCGAACTGATCTGCGGGGCCGGCATCCGGGCTGTCACCTATCACGCCGGAATGTCTCCCGACGCGCGGCGCGCCAGCCAGGAGGCGTTCATGAGTGACGCCGCCGAGGTTGTCGTCGCGACGAACGCCTTCGGCATGGGCGTCGACAAGGCCGCCGTACGCACGGTCGCCCACTGGGCGCTGCCCACGAGCCTTGAGGCCTACTACCAAGAGGCCGGGCGTGGCGGGCGCGACGGTCTGCCCGCGCGAGCGCTGCTGCTCGCCGCGCGCATGGACCTCGGCCGGCTGATCCGCTTCGATTAACCAGCGCACCACCACCGTCGCCGACGTCAAGAGTTATGTCGCCTCGCTGCGCGCCCGCGCCGACGATCAGGGCGTCGCCACGATCGGCCACGCAGAGCTCGGCGAGCGCGACCGCATGCTGCTGTCGATCGCCGAGCGCGCCGGCGCCGTGCAGCTCAGCCCCGGCGGGTCCAGCGGCCTGCTCGCCATCCCCACCGGCGCCGGCAGTCCGCGCCTGGCCCAGGCCGCGATCCAGTCGGCCAAGAACCGCGGCTGGGAGTCCTATCGCTCGATCGAGCGCTACATGTCCGGGGCCTCGCAATGCCGGCGCCGTCAGATCCTCGACCACTTCGGCGACCCCTCGCCGACCGCACCCAGCGGGCGCTGCTGCGACGTCTGCGACCCCGATCCTGCGCTTGAGCGGGCGCTGCGCGCGACCCCGGTCGCGTCCTCGCGACGGCGTTCGCGGTCCTCTTCGCGCTCGGCCGGCACGGGCTCCGGCTCCGGCGCGCAGACGCCGATTCTCGCGCGTCGCACAAACGGAGTCGGCGACGAGGCAGGGGAGTCCCACGTCGATCCCGACGCGTCCGTGCCCACCGAGCCCATCGACGAGGAGGAGTTCGAGCGGTTGCGTAAGTGGCGCTACGCGCGCGCCGAGGGCAAGCCCGCGTTTACCGTCGCCGCCAACACCGTGCTCGAGGAGATCCTGCGCCGGCGCCCCGCCGACTCAGAGGAGCTGCTCACGATCCGTGGCATCGGACCGGCCTTCTGCGCCAAGCACGGCGACTCCCTGCTGGAGGAACTGCGCGAGCTGTGGGACACGCCGTCCGGCGCCGCGACGGCGATAGCATCGGTGTCCGCGCCGACGTAGCTCAGCTGGTAGAGCACCACTCTCGTAAAGTGGGGGTCCCGGGTTCGAATCCCGGCGTCGGCTTCGCCGGAGGCGATCCGAAGGGAAGGACGCTGAAACGGTCGCAACCGACGCCCACGGCAGGCCGCGCGATGCGAGCGCCCTACGCGACAGGAGGCGGTTTGCCCTCGGCACTGGCGAGGAGCGCCGGGTCCCACTCGCACACCGTGCAGGCGTGGGCGAACGCCGAGCGGGCGAACTCGAGCCCGGTCGCGTGCGGGTCGGCGCTCGCGCAGACATCCTCCCAGTCGAGGACATACTCGCCGAGCGCCGCATCCCAGCGCGCGGAAGAGGGGGAGAGCTGCGCGTCCGCGAACCCCTCCGGCGCCGGGTGTGCATAGGCATAGAACGCCGCCTTGCCGGATCGCGCATCCCCCGGCCACCAGCCGACGGCTACCTCTTGCGAGTCCATCGCGTTGCGCATGATGAAGTCCTCCGACGGCGGCTCGGCAGGCAGGCCCGAGAAGAGGTTGACGGCGAGGTCGAACGAGCCCCACCATGCGTTGACCGGCGTACTGCGTCCACGATATGGCGCGCGGAACGCGGCGAGCACGAGCGCCGCGTGCGTCGCGGCGGCGAAGTAAGAAGCGACCTGTGCGGGGTCATAGCGCTTGTGCTCCTCGTCCTCGTCGAGCGGCACGCTCCACGGCACCTCCTGCGGAGTAGGGTCGATCACCACGGCGCCACCGAGGGCGGCGATCGTGTCCAGAACCCCGCGTGTGACCTCCCCGACCGACCGGTCGGGGGTGAGCGCGATCGCTCGGACATCGCCCTCGCTGTGTTCGACGATCGCCTCATGGGTCCGCAGGTCGAGCGCCACGACCAGCGCCCCCGAGTCGTCCGGCGCTCGCAACGGGGCGGTCTCCCATCCTCGTGCACTCAGACGCAGCGCGGCGTGCTGGAGCTGCGGCTCGGGCGGGGCCAGCACCACCGCAAGCTTGCCGAGGAGCTGCGTGTGCGCGTGCAGCGTGTCGCAAGTGGCGCTCCACCTCTCGTATGAGAGCATGGGCCATTCACAGGACATCGCCAAACGCTACCTCCAAACGCTCGTTCCCGCCCACGGCCCGGACGCGAAAAGGCTCAGGCGGTCCCCCGCTGACGCCTCCCACAGAAAGGTGAGCCTCCCATGCACCCCTTCCGCAGCGCGATCGAGAGCGCACTAAAGACAGGCCAAACCGAGGGCGTGCTCGAGCTGTGCTCGTCAGATGTGGTCTTCAGCAGCCCGGTCGTGTTCCGTCCCTACCACGGGCGCGAGGCGCTGGGCGCGATCCTCGGCGCGGTCATGCGCGTCTTCGAGGACTTCCGCTACGAACGTGAAATCGGCGCCGAGGGGGCCGATGACCACGCGCTCGTGTTCACAGCGCGCGTCGGGGATCGCGAGCTCCAGGGGTGCGACTTCATCCACACCGGTCCAGATGGCCTGATCGACGAGTTCACCGTGATGGTCCGCCCGCGCTCGGCCATGCTCGCGCTCGCGGACGCAATGGCGGCCGAGGTGCTCGCGCTCGAACGCGAGCTGGGCGTCGAGGCCCCTACTTGAGCACCGCGCGCCGCGCGTGCGGAGAAGCCGCGTGCGACCGAAGTTTGGGAACCCTGGGCTCTCTGGTTGTGGCTGCGAAGAAGTTGCTAAGGATCGGCCGTATCCGCGCGTCGACGTCGAATGCATTCGGGTTGCACCGATATCGTCCCGAGCCCGACTCGAGACCGCCCATCTCGCTCCATCCAGGCCCCAGGGGGTCCACAGCTTGCACGTAGACGCCTCGTCGCAGTCCTCAACGCTCCACGCTTCCTCGCCGGCCACCGGCGCGGCGACCGTTTACGCCGAGCGCCTTCCGATGCTCGGCCCACGGATCAGCCGGCTCGAGGTCGTCGATCCGCAGACCTCGTTCTCTCAGGATGAGGTCCTGGCGCTGCTGGGCATGCGCGAGGACGAGTTCGCGCAGCGCATCTTTGCCCGCTGCGGGGTGCAGCGCCGCCGGTTGAGTCTCAGCGACGAGGTGCTTAAGAGCACGCTGCAGGGACGCACGAGCATGGTCGAGGACGAGCTGTTCGCACACGCGGTCACAGCCGTCGAGCGCATGGGGGTCGACCCTCGCGACATCGGCACGGTCGTTAGCGCGACGCTGTATTCACTCGGAGGGCCCACGCTGGCTCACCGCCTTGTCGACCACTTCGGGATGGCGCCAGACACAGACAAGTACCACCTCGTCGGCGTCGGTTGCGCGAGCGCGGTGCCGCTCATGCGACTGGTGAGCCAGTCGCTGCGCGATCACCCCGACAAGGCCGGGCTGATCGTCGCGGCCGAGAGCATGAGCGGGATCCTGATGGGCGCTCACCCGCAGGACGCCAAGGCGAAGGTCATCGGGTCGGCGATCTTCGGGGACGGTTGCGCCGCCGCCCTGCTCGACGAAGGCCTCGGCGCGAAAGGTCCCCAGATCCTCGCCTCCAAGGTTCACCAGATCGCCGGAACACTAGACGCTGTCAGCCTCGACCTGGCGCCGCAGGACAGCTACCTGCACCTCGCGCGCAACCTCCCGGAGCTCGCCGCGGCCGACCTCGGCGAGCTCGCGGACTCCTTCCTGGAATCAGCCGGTCTTGACCGCAGCGAGATCGACCATTGGATCGTGCACCCGGGTGGGCGACGCATCATCGACTGCGTGCGGGCCGCGCTCTCACTTTCGGAGGAGGATGTCGCAGTCAGCCGCGACGTGCTCGCCAACCACGGCAACATCGGCACGCCCTCGATCTTCTACGTACTGCACCAGACGATCGAGCAGCGCCGGCCCGGCAGCGGCGAGCGTGGGCTGATGGTGACCGTAGGCCCCGGCATCACCGTCGGGCTGCTGCTGCTTCAGTGGTGATCCTCGCCGCATCGGAAGCGCGACCGTCATGAAGCGAAGGACTCCGATCGCCGCGACCCTCGCCGCGCTCGCCGGGACCACGCTCGCGTTCGTGCTGAGCGCCTGCGGGTCCGGCACGTCGAGCACAAGCACGAGCGCATCCAGCGGCGCCTCGCCACCCTGCCTGCCGCCCACGCTGCAGCACACCGCGGCGCTCGCAGGCACGGGTGTCGATGTTTCACCGGCGCCCGAAACCGGCACGGCCAACCCCCACACACAGATCAGCTTTCTGGGGACCAACGTCGCGAACGTCCGGGACGTCACGGTCCGTGGCAGCGCCTCCGGGGCGCACACCGGCAGCCTGCGCGGCTATCACCAGGGCGATGGCGCCAGCTTCATACCCAACATCCCGTTCACGGCCGGCGAGCAGGTCACCGTCAGCGCCGTCATCGGCCCGGGCCGGCGTGAACGCCACGTGAGCTTTTACTTTCACATAGACACGCCCTATCCGACCGCCGGAGTCTCTGGGTTCCCCAACCTCGCGGCATCGCCGGCCGACTATGAGAGCTTCTACACGCTGCCCGGCGCACAGGCGCCGATCATGGCGGTGACGGTACACGACCACGATCCCACGGCCGGTGACATCTTGACGACCAACGGCCCCGGCCCCGGGCAGTACGGCCCGCTGATCTACACCCCGCAGGGACGGCTCGTGTGGTTCGACCGTCTGTCGGGTGGCGAAGCCGCCGAGAACCTGAGCGAGCAGACATACGAAGGTCAGCGCGTGCTGACCTGGTGGAAGGGCAGGGTGCTCTCGCTGGGCTTCGGTCAGGGCGAAGACCTCGTGATGAACTCGCACTACCAAACGATCGCCAGGATCCCCGGCGCCAACGGGCTGCACGCGGACCTGCACGACTTCCAGATCGTCCCGCACGACATCGCCTACATCACCGCCTTTAACCCGATCCGCTGCGACCTCACACCGATCAAGGGCAAGCGCGGCGGCGCGATCGTCGACACGGCCGTCCAGCAGATCGACATGAAGACCGGCCTCGTGCGCTGGGAATGGCACAGCCTCGACCACGTCGGCGCGTCGGAGTCCGAAGTCGAAACTCCGGCGGACTCGACGCCCTGGGACTATTTTCATCTCAACTCGATCGACCCACAGCCCGACGGTGAGATCCTGATCTCGGCCCGCAGCACCTGGGCGGGCTATCTGCTGGAAGGCGGCAGCGGCAAGATCCTCTGGCGCCTCGGCGGCAATCGCAGCTCATTCAAGATGGGACCGGGCACGAGCATGGCCTGGCAGCACGACGGTCGCGTCCTTGCCAATGGCGAGGTGACCTTTTTCGACGACGGCTCGAATCCCCCGATCCACCGCCAGTCGCGTGGCCTGCGGATCAGGCTCGACCTCGCCAGCCACGAAGCGCGCCTCGTCTCCGCTTACACACACACCGACCCGCCGCTGCTCGCCGCTAGCCAGGGCAACATGCAGACGCTCCCGAGTGGGAACACCGTCGTGGGTTACGGCGCGGTCCCTGCGATCAGCGAGTACTCACCGGCCGGCTCGTTGCTGTTCGACGCCCACCAGCCACTGGACATGTCCTTCTACCGGGCCTTCCGGTTTCCCTGGAGCGCGCGACCGCAGAACCCGCCGGCGGTGCTGGCCAGCCTCAACAACACCGGGGAAGAGACGATCGTGCACGCGAGCTGGAACGGAGCGACCGGCGTGTCCTCCTGGCGTTTGCTCGCCGGCAAGCATCCCGGGGCGTTGACGGCACAGGCCACGATCGCGGCCGACGCGTTCGAGAGCGCGACGACGCTGCCCGGCAAATACGACTACGTGGTCGTTCAGGCGCTCGACGCCGCCGGACGCGTGATCGGCACTTCCAAGACGGCTCGTGTGATCGCCTACGCGGCCTCACTGCCCAGTCAGGGGCAGACAGGATGATCGCGGCGCCGGGCGATGGGCCGGCCGAGACCGAGACGGGCTTGGCCGTGCGCGCGTACCGAGGCCGAGGACTTAGTAGGCCGGTTTGGAGGAGTGCTTGTGCGTGGTCGTGCTCGTCGTCGGAGTGCTCGTCGCGGGCGTGCCGCTCGTGCTCGGCGTCGCCGTCGAGCTCCCCGATTTACCGCCGCAACCGGCCACCGCGAGCGTGCTTGCCAGGACGGCCGCGAGCGTTAGGATTGCGGTCAGTGGCGTTCTTCTCATGGGCCGGGCTCCAGTCGTCGTGTGCGGGCTCGGGCGCTCACCCTACCAGTCGCCTGCAACGCCGATCGGGGTTGGGGAGGCGCCCGTGAGCGCGGAGGCGACGGTGAATCCAACAGTTGCACAAGCCCCTCCGCGCGAGAACGAGCAGGGCTCCGGTTCGGCATGGCTGCTGGCCGTGTGCTGTCTGGCGCAGTTCATGGTCATCCTCGACCTGAGCATCGTCAACGTCGCACTGCCCTCGATCCAAGCGGACCTCGGCTTCTCCTCACCGGACCTGCAATGGGTCGTCGACGCCTATGCGATCACGTTCGCCGGCTTTCTGATGTTCGCCGGTCGCGCGGCCGATCGCTTCGGTCAGCGCCGGATGCTCGTCACCGGGCTGATCCTGTTCGGGATCGCCTCGCTCGCCGGCGGCACCGCGCCCAACCAGGAGGTGCTGATCGGCGCCCGTGCGGTGCAGGGCTTCGCCGGCGCCCTGATGGCCGCGACCTCGCTTGCGATCATCACCGCGTCGTTCCCGCCCGGCCCCAAGCTGCACCGTGCGATCGGCCTATGGGCGGCGATGAACGGGCTCGGAGGCGCGGCCGGCTCGCTGCTCGGCGGGATCATCACCGAAGTGCTCAGCTGGCGTTGGGTTCTGTTGATCAACCCCCCGATCGCGATCGCCGCTGCGCTGGTGGCATACGCGGTCGTGGCCGAGCGCCGCAAGGGCAAGGATGCCGCGCCCTTCGACCTTGCCGGTGCGCTGACGTTGACGCTCGGCCAGATGGTGCTCGTCTACGGGGTCGTCGAAGCCGGACTGAAGGGCTGGGACACCTTCGCGGCGCTCGGCCCGATCGCCCTCGGCGTGGTTCTGCTCGGGATCTTCGGTGTGATCGAGGCGCGCGTGGCGTCCGCGCCGCTGATCCCCTTCAAGGATCTGACCAAGCCGTTGCGCACCGCCAACACGATCGTCCTGCTGTTCAGCGCGGCGCTGTTCCCGATGTGGTTCGTCAGCTCGCTGTACATGCAGCAGGTGTTGGGCCTCTCTCCATTCCACGCCGGTCTCGTCTTCCTGCCGATGACCCTGATGATCATGCTCGTCGCCTCGCGCGCGGGCAAGCTGGTCAGCCATTTCGGGGTGCGCCCGGTGCTCGGCGGTGGCCTGATCATGCTCGCCGCCGGCCTGCTGCTGTTCACTCGGATCGGATCCAGCGGCAGCGCGATCGTGTACGTGATGATCCCCGGGCTGCTCGCCGCCGCGGGGATCGCGATGTCGATCGTGCCCTCGACGATCGCCGCCACGCAGGGCGCCAAGGAGGGGCAGGCCGGGCTCGCGTCGGGCCTTGTCAACACCTCGCGCCAGATCGGAGGCGGTCTGGGGCTCGCCGTCCTGATCACGCTCGCCACGCAGCGCACCAGCCATCAGATCGGCGCCGGCCAGCAGGTTGCCCAGGCGTTGACCGACGGCTTCAGGCTCGCCTACCTGATCGGCGCCGGACTGGCCGGCGCCGCGGCGCTGATCACGTTCACTTCACTCCCAAAGCCTGCCGCTGTGGCGGGCGCCGCGACTCGACGGCTTGCGCTGGCCATTGGTGTGGTCCTCGCGGGGTTCGTCCTCGTCACGATCGCCTTCGCGGGCTCCCACGCGGCCCCGATCGGCGCTTACACCACTGACGGCGCCTACAGCTTCCTCACCGCGCCGACGCTCCATCCCCCGCAGATCCGCAGCACCCAGCGGGCGTCCTCGGATCAGCTGGCGGGCAGCTACATCTTCACGACGAACTTCTACGACCTGAACGAACCACCGATCGTCGGCCAGAGCGGCCCGCTGATCCTCGACGGCAGGTTGCAACCCGTGTGGTTCGCACCCGTGCCCGAAAGCGTCGCCGCGGTCAACCTCAGCCTGCAGACCTACCAGGGCAAGCCGGCGCTGGCCTGGTGGCAGGGTCGTGTCACGAACACCGGCGCGACCGAAACCGGCGAATACGTGGTCGTCAACCAGCACTACCAACCGATCGCGAGGCTGAGGGCGACAGGTGGCTGGGTTCTGACCCTGCACGAGCTCGCGATCAGCGGAGAAGACGCGTGGGTGACCGCGAACAAGAACATCCCGATCGATCTCTCCAAGTACGGTGGCGCCTATAACGGCGCGCTGGTCGACTCCGCCGTGCAGGAGTACAACCTCAAAACCGGCAAGCTGTTGCGCAACTGGGATGCGCTCGATCACATCCCCTTGAGCGAGGCCCAGGCGTCGCTGCCGACCAACGGGTTTCCCTGGGACGCCTACCACATCAACTCGATCGATCTGGTCGGCAACGGGCAGTTCCTCGTCTCGATGCGTAACACGTGGGGCGTCTACCTCGTCGACGTCGCCACCGGCAGGATCGAATGGACCCTCGGCGGCAAGCGCTCAGACTTCAAGTTCGGCCCGGGCGCCGCCTTCCAGTGGCAGCACGACGCAAGGCTCGACGGCTCGACCGTGACGATGTTCGACGATCACTGTTGCCAGCTGACCGGCGGAGGCACCTCGGTTCCCGCGACGGGACCATCCCGTGCGCTCGTGCTCAGGTTGGACCAAAGTAGCCGTACTGCGACGCTCGTGGCTCAATACCCCGGCGATGGCAGGTTCGAATCGGAATACATGGGTGACGCGCAGCCGCTCACGAACGGCGCCATGTTCGTCGGTTGGGGATCGGAACCCTCCTTCTCGGAGTACAGCCGCTCGGGCAAGCTGCTGCTGGGCGCCGAACTCCCCGGACCCGACCTCACCTACCGTGCGACCGTGGGCAAATGGGTGGGTCTACCGCTCTCCGCGCCGGCAGGCGCCGCATCGCGGACAAACGGTCACACGACCGTGCATGCGAGCTGGAACGGCGCCACCCAGGTGGCCTCGTGGCGAGTACTCGCGGGCTCCGGCGCCAACGGCCGGATGCGGGTCCTCGCGAGCGCTCCCAGAGCCGGGTTTGAGACCGCGATCGCCGTGCCACAGGGCGAGACGAGCTTCAAGGTCCAGGCGCTCGACGCTAACGGGCGCATCATCGGAGCTTCACGGTTGTTCACGTCGAGTGGGTGACATGGTCCGATCGACGCAGAAAGAGTATCCCCGACGATGGTCATGAGCAGAGCAAATCCAGGCAAGCCAGTGAGCGGCGAGGAGCGAGGGCAAATGAAGGCAAGGCGTCTGACAGGAGCGGCATCGGCGGCGATCGTGATGGCGACGGCGAGTGCGCTGGGGGCTTGCGGTGGCGTCGCGTCCACCGCGAGTCCCGGCACGATCGCGCCCGCGGCCGCCATCAGCGCCGCGGCGTCGAACCCCGTCACGATCTCGCCCCTGCCCGGCACCGTGGATGCTTCATCGGCCACGCAGATCAGTTTTCTCGGTCCCGCCGGTACGCAGGTCTCCGACGTGCGCGTCGTCGGCTCCTCCAGCGGCGTCCACAGCGGTCGCACACAGGGTTACGCGACCGGCACGGGCGCGAGCTTCCTACCCTCGCATCCGTTCCGCGCCGGCGAGCGGGTGACGGTGCACGCCACCGTCACGACCACCGCCGGCGGTCCCGGTCAGGCCGCGAGCACGACGTTCACGATCGCTCACCAGGCGGGCTACAGCCGGGTCCCGTTCCCGAACAACCCGGGCGACCCTCACGCCGTGCAGCACTACAGCTCCGCGCCGACGCTTACGCCCTCGACAGTCACGGTGACCACCGCCGCAAAGCCCGGCATCGCGCCGGGTGACTTCTTCCTGGCGCCGTATCAGGGCAAGGGAACGCCGGGTCCGATGATCGTCGATCAACACGGTCAGCTCGTCTGGCTTCACCCGGTGCCCGCAGGCGATTCCGCGACCAACTTCCAGGTGCAGAGCTATGCAGGCAAGCCCGTGCTGACCTGGTGGCAGGGCAAGATTCTCGGCGTCGGCTTCGGCCAGGGCGCGGACCTCATCTATAACGACGCCTACGAAAAAGTCGCCGCGGTGAAGGCCGGAAACGGCTACAGCGCCGACCTGCACGAGGTGCACCTGACCCCACAGGGCACGGCCTGGATCGACATCTTCGACCCGGTCCACACGAACTTGACCGCGGTCAAAGGCTCCTCCAACGGCATCCTCACCGACTCGGTCATCCAGGAGATCGACATCAAGACCGGACTAGTGATGTGGGAGTGGCATGCGCTCGGGCACATCGCCATCGGCGACTCCTTCAACCCGCTCCCAAGCAACGGTCGTCCGTGGGACTACGTGCACATGAACAGCGTCGATCCCGGCGCCTCGGACGATGTGCTGCTGTCGGGACGCAACACATGGACGTTGTATGACGTCAACATCCACACCGGCGGCTACAACTGGCGCCTGGGCGGCGGCAAGCACTCGGACTTCAGGCTCGGCTCGGGCGCGAAGTTCTACTGGCAGCACGACGCCGAGTTCCAGCCCGGCGGGCTGATCTCGGTGTTCGACAACGGCTCTGACCCACCGAAGGAGAAGCAGTCGCGCGGCCTGCTGCTGGCGCCTGACGTCTCCGCGCACACGGTGCGACTGGTGAGGCAGTTCACCAACCCGACCCACACGCTGCTCGCCGAAAGCCAGGGAAACATGCAGAGCCTTCCGGGCGGAGATTGGTTGCTGGGTTACGGTCGGCTTCCGAACTTCACCGAGTTCGATCCCTCCGGGCACGTGCTCTTCGACGCGACCCTCGGCAAGAACGTGCAGAACTTCCGCACCTATTCCTCGCCGTGGAACGCTCACCCGACGAGTACGCCCTCGCTCGCCGTCCAATCGCAGGGCACGGGCGGGGTGAGTGTTGCCGCCAGCTGGAACGGAGCGACCGAAGTCGCCTCATGGCAGGTGCTCGCCGGGGCCTCTCCGACATCGCTTACCCTTGCCACGAGCGCCCCCAAGCACGGTTTTCAGACGAGCATCCCGCTCGCCTCCAAGCCGGCGTATCTAGCTGTGCAGGCGCTTAACTCGGCCGGGGCGGTCATTGGGCGCTCGCCGACGATCACGGGTTGAGCCGACGGCAAGTTCCCGTTCGGCGCGGTGGGCCGCCGCGCGGGCAGCGACCCGTGTGGCGACTCTGAAATAGTCGCCAAAGCCCCGCTCGCGCGCGCCGCGAAGCTGAGCCGGCAGCGGACGCCGCAGCTCTTGCGCAAAGGCGAGCCGCAACATCGCCTGAAGCGAGCCTTCAGAGGTGTTGCGGCCGGCGCTGTTGTCAAGCTCCAGGCGGCCACTCGCGGTGCGGTAGTCATACAGCTCGTGTTCCTGGCCTTCGGCGAGCTGGCGGATACCTTCGTCTGACCAGTTCGAGTAGGTCGCGTACTTGGCCGCCGCCGTACGCAACGCGACCACGTGCAACGGGGCGTCGGCCGCGTAGGGTTCGTTCGCGAACTCGGTCACCGTCTCGTCGGTGACATGCAGCACGTAGGGTCTGCCCGGCGCCGAGGGGTCCGCGAGAATGCTCGCCATGTCGAGTCGCCCGGCGATGTGGGCATAGCGGCGCTCGCGCCGCCATTCGTCCGATCCGCCGGCGATCGTCAACAGCAGCGGTGCCACGTCGACGCTCGAAGTCAGCTGGGTACGCGCGATCTCCGGCGCCGTGGTGAGCACACCGCGAGGGTCCTTGACGATCAGCGGCACCCGAATCGCCTCCTCGTACGCGCTCGCTCCCTTGCCACGCAGCCCATGCGAGGCGCCGTACTCACCGTGGTCGGAGGTGAACACGACCACCGTGTTAGCCGCCACCCGCGGGCGGCTCTCCAGCGCGTCGAGCACCCGTCCGATGTGTCGATCGACCTCTAGTTGTAGCTTCGCATACAGATTCAGCATGCTCAACCACGTGCTCGTGACTTCGGATCCGGTGAACGGCACCGGCCCGAATGACGCCGCCGCCGTTTCCTGAAAGGAGCGCTGAAGGCGCGGCTTGTTGCGCGCGGCCAGCAGCTCGGGTGTCTCGAAGTTCGGCGGCAGCGCGCCGATCACGCTCGGCGCGAACGCCTCGGCCGGAACCCGGTTGCTCCAGTCATACCACCACGCGATGTCGTGCGGGTTGACAAACGACACCGTCGTGCACCACGGCTTGGACTCGCCGACCGTCGAGAACCACTGCTCGAACTGTCCGGCGATGTGAGGATCCACCCGCCAACCCTGGCCGGGCGCGCCGTCCGGCGAGGGGTAGGTGCCGCCCGCAAACCCGTAGCGCTCCAACGCGCGCGACCCCCGTTCGGGGTCCCACTTGTTATCGCCGTGCGTGAGATGCCACTTGCCATACCAGCGCGCGTGATAGCCGTGTTCGCGCAGCATCGATCCCCACGTCGGAAAGCCCGGGTCCAGCGTGCTGCCACCGGTGATCATGCAGCCCGTCTGATGCGTATACAGCCCGGTCAGCAGCGCCGCCCGCGCCGGTGTGCAGTCGTTCGAGGCCGTGTAATGGCGAGCAAACGAGACCGCGTCCCGACGCAGGCGTTGCAGGTTCGGCGGAAGTTCCGGCCCTCCCGGCCCCACCCCGAACCACTGCGGGAAGCGCAGTTGGTCGACCACGATCACGAGGATGTTCGGCTGGCGCGGAGCAGTGGACGTTCGCCGAGAAGCCGGTTGCGCGGATGAGGGAGTCGCCGTCGCAGAGTTGCCCCCCGGGGTGCCTGAGCCTCCGGTGGCGTCCGCCAATCGGGAGATCGCCAGCGCGCCCCCCGCCACCGCGCCGCCGCCCAGCAGGCCTTTCTTGACGAACGTGCGCCGATCGACCTTTTTGTCGGTTTTCTTACCTTCGTCTGATCTCATTTTCTATGTACGTGCTCTGATCGACTGGCAATGCATTGTCGGTGCTGAAGCTCACCACGGTACCCCGTCGCGCAAGAGCGATGGCCGGCTGGTCCGCTCGCCAAGCACATTGAACACCTACGCGCGGTTAGATGGGGAAGCTATCGGCGTGCCTAAGCGAACTCTAATGCGGGCACGGCACCGCGCTGACGGCGCTCTGGTGCGTGCCATCCATGAACGTGATGTCGGCACGGAACGGGAATCCTCGCCGAGGACAGCGCATCGGCAGGACGATGCCCCGCGGATGAAACGGCACGATCCTGCCGCCCACGTGGCGATAGTAGGTCAGACCGCGTGGGCCGATCGTCGAGTTCATGCTGGTGACCGATACGTCGGGGCCTCCAGGCCAAGTCGGGATCAGTGGGATCGAGGTGTCCAGGCGTCCACTGAACGGAGGGCTGTCTTCGAGGAGTTGCCCGGGGAACACCAGCTGCGCAAAGACCGGCGCGCGACCTTCGACATAGAAGAGGATTTCAAGGTGTTCGCTGTTTGGGGGTCCCACCAGCGCAGTGATCTTGCCGGCCTCTTCGACCGGTTCGCCTTCAGCCGGCACCGCGACGATCGCGCTGCCAAAACCGATGCGCGCGTTCGCCGGGCAGCCTTCCACGCCCCCGGCGATCAGGGCCCGAGGATCGCAGTTGGCCAGGCCGAGGGTGCTCGTGACCAGTCCCAGCCCGGCGGGCATGTGCAGGTCGACGCCGGTCACGGGCGAGGGCGCCCGCCGCGGGATCGTGCTATGTACGTGGAAGCCGAACTCGATCGTGGTGCGTGCTCCCAGCCGATCGGGGTTGAAGCTGGTCTCCAGCTTCACCGTTTGCGCCGCCTGCACACAGGCAGGTGCGCTCCCGCACATCGTCAGCACAGCGATGACGGTGGCGAGACGGGCTTTTGAGACTTCGACCCTGGCACGCATGATCCAGCTCGGTGGACGCGCCGCCGCAGCCGTCCTACACGTGGATCTTGCCGTGGACGTGCACCGTCAGCGCGAACGTTTCGCGGCTGATGGCACCGCTGATGCCAAGGTTCGAGCCCGAAGCGTGGGCGTAGGTGCCGGTCCCGCTCGTGATCGAGATCGTGCCGCCGAAGTACCCGCTTGCGCCCTGCTGTTGAAACCGCGCCGTGCCCTTGCCGGTGATCGAACCGCCCTTGGGCTTGACCGTGAACGTGGCGATCACCTTGTTGGCCGAAACGATCGTCAGGCGGCCCGTGATCGAGCAGTTGAACGTGCCGGTCGCGCTGCCCCGCTCAAGGAATGTCGTCCCCGGTTCGCCGACCGCGTGCAGGTGGCCCGTCTCCTGCAGATTCACTTCTCGCGCCGCCCAAGCCAGCGGATCCTCGCCGCGCACCGGCTCCGTCGTCGTGCGGGCATCGGCCGCACCGGCATGCGCCTGCACCGCGGCGGGCGCAAGCATCGCGGCGAGAACGCTCACGAGCGACAGCATGATGCTCAGCTTAGGCGCACGGCGTCTCATCTCTAACACCACAATTTACGACTCAATGTTCCGATGGTCAGGATGTGTTTCCCACTCGTTGACTCTACTCGGTGGGAGGGATCCTCTGCGTCGGTACTGTTTCCTACCGCGATCGGATCGGATTCCGAGCCGGACAAGCGATGCACTTATGGCGCGCATCAGCGAGTTTCAACGCGCTCGTGATGAGCGTAGTCAAGGAGCTTCAGTCGGGCAGAACCCGGCTCGTGCGACAGGCCATCGCTAGCGCAACCACCCAGCCGATGAAGGTCCAGCCGAGGAACAAGTTGATCACGATCACGCTGCCCTGATGCGTGACTTTGCGCGCGACGGCAACGATGCTTGGCAGAAAGTACAACGCCAACACGAAGAGAAAGGCCGAGGAATGGATCACCCCGCCCATGATGGCGCTGCCGACCATAGGATCCCGATCCTAACCGAGAGGTCCGCCGCAGGCCTTCCGGCCAGGCAATCAGCTCCAGCATATGGGTCATTGCGGGCGCAGAAAACGCCTGCGCTACGTGGAGTTCTCGGTTTCGTAGAGCCACAAATCGCTGGCAACGGGGAGTTCGGGACGACGTGCGAACCCCGGTGCGGACCCTGACCGGCTGGTTGAGGCGTTGATGGAGCCGGTTGGGCGGGAGGCGCGAAGGCGGGCGGCCGATACGATCCGCCAAGATCGCTGACGCCTGCCCACTTGCCCGCGTGTGTATTTTCCTACCGTGGTAGGATCAGATCATGGCAAGTCAGAAGCGCTCGATCTCATTCGATGAGTCCGTTTTGCACGAGGCCGAGCAGCGGCTCTCTGAGTCTGGCGGGAGCCTGTCTGCGTTCGTGAACGCGGCGGTGCTCCGCGAACTGCGGGTCTCGCGCGGCCTCGAACTCCTCGCTGACGACGATGAGCGGTTTGGCGCGGTGCCGGCCGATGTCAGAGACGGAGTCGCCGCCGAGTGGCCGGCCTGACGCTCGACGCCGGCGCGCTGATCGCCTACGAACGAGGCGACGCGCGCATCCGCGAGATTCTCGCGACGGCCTACGCCCGCGGTTTGGTGCCGACCATCCCGGCCATCGCACTCGCGGAGGTCTGGCGCGGCGATGCCAAGGATGCCCGCGTCGCGCGCTTGCTCAAGGCAAGTTCGATTGAGACTGTCGATGAGCGTTTGTCGCGAGAGGCCGGTCATCTGCGGCGAGCCACACAGGACGCCGGAGCCATCGACGCATGCATAGCGGTCGGTGTCCGCAGGCGACGCGACGCCATCGTCACTTCAGACCCCGAGGACATGCGCATGCTTCTGGGACCCAGCTTTACGATCCTGGCGGTATAGACAATGAACCTGAAACGGGGACGGGGAGACCGGGACGACGTGCGAACCCCACCGCTGATCTGGACAGGCTACTTGAGCTTCTCATGGAGCCGGTCGGCCGGCGAGCACGGCGGCGGGTGGCGGACGCAATCCGGCAGTGCTATCAGTCCCGCTTGATGTAGCTCGGCCGTTCAAGCCAAAGCGGAGCTTCGTCGGCGAGCCGTCGAGGCGATCCAGCAAGTGGCAATCTTGCTGGGCAGCTCGGCTCTCCGGGCCGTCATTACGGCCCATCCGAACGTCTCTCTTAATAGTGCTCCGTTAGGTTGGTGGTGGGTGTAGGTGGTGGTTGGGCGGCAGCTCTCTGTGGCAGGTGGGGCATGTGCCTTGCCAGCAGGCCAGGAGCGCTTGTAGCTCCCGGACGATCCCGAAGAGGGTCAGGCTGCCGCCCTGGCTGGAGGGCGCCGGGTTCGCTCCAGGGTGAGGAACGCGTGCGCGATGGAAACAAGGGTGACGTGGTGGTGCCAGCCGCGGAAGGTGCGTCCCTCGAAGTGGTCGAGGCCGAGCGCGTCCTTGAGCTCGCGGTAGTCTTGCTCGATCCGCCAGCGCAGCTTCGCCAGTTTCACTAGCGTCTTTAGTGGCGTGTCGGGCGGGAGGTTGGAGAGCCAGTACTTGGCCGGCTCGTCCTTGCCCGTTGGCCACTCGACCAGCAGCCAGCACACCGGGATTTCCTCGCCGTTGCGGTTGGCGTTGTTGCGCAGGTGAATGTTCGCGGGGCGCACTTTCAGTGCCAAAAACCTCGAGGTCATGCTGCCGCGTGTGCCCTCCCGCCAGGTGACTGTCTGAGCGGCCTGTTTGCCGGCAGCGAGGGCTAGCTCCTTCAGCGAAGACGGGTCTTGGCGGTAGCGCGGCTTGGGCGGCCTGCCGGTCCCTTTCCACTCCGGCCGCTCGGGCTGGACATCCTCATCATAAGCAGAGATGCCACCCTTGACGTCCAGCACATACTGCAGCCCGCGCTCCTGAAGACCCAAACGGAACTCGGTGACATCGCCGTACGCGCCGTCGCCGAGGATCACCGGCGGCAGAAGCCCCCACGAGCGAAGCTCATCGATCATCTCGAGCGCCTGCCGCCATTTCTCGACATGGTGCGCATCCTGTGGCAGCCTGGCTTTCTCACGCCGCTCGAGGTTGAACTCGCTGTCCTCGTCCCACTCCTGCGGGATGAACAGCCGCCAGTCAACAGGGCACGACGCCCGCTCTGACGCGGCGTTGATCGACACCCCGAGCTGGCAGTTGCCGACCTTTCCCAGCGCGCCGGAATACTGGCGCGCGACCCCGACCGACATCTTCCCGAACTTCGGGAACCCGGTGTCATCAACGATCCACGCCTCGGGCTCGATCTCGGCGCACACCCGCTGCGCCAGCGCCTCGCGTACAGGCTGCCAATCCCACGGCGACTGATTCACAAACTGCTGCAAACACTGCTCGTCCCCGTCAGGCAACCTGGCGGACATCGGCTCGATCGACTTGCGCTTGCCATCCAGCATCAGCCCACGCAGATACACCTCACCCCAACGCCGCTGGTCCTTCCGGCGCATCGAGTCGAACATCTCCCCGGCAAACTCCCCCAGCCGCCCCCGCACACGCGCAAGCTCACCCAGCGAAAGACCAGCCACAGCCTCCATCTTGACCTCCCCAATCGACACCAGCATCGACAAGGTAATTCAAGACCCCAACCCAAACACCTTCAACCTAACGGAGCACTATTAAGGGTTGTGGCCGATATGCCGATTCTAGAATCCACAGGGCTCCGAGCGAGAAGCAATTGCGGACGCTACTAGTCAATGCACCATGGCAAGACAAAGACGCGGTAGACCACACCCCCATCGGCCCGTGAGTAGTGTCCATCACTCGCCAAGATTCAGGCTCGTCGCGTTCCGCGGTCGGGCGTCGCGTATCTCTTGGGGTATCGCAGGCGTACTTGCAGTTTGCGGAAGTTTGTCCCTTGCGCTCCCTGGTTTTAATGAAAGTCCCGCTGTGCCTCGGCCGTGGAGCCTTTGGCTCAGCACAAACGCGCCAACTCTCGGCGGTCTCAGTGAACCGAATTGGCTCTTGAGCATGACGATCGTTGCTGACAAAGGCTGCCGGACAGCAACCGTCACGGGAGCCCTTCAATGGAAAATTAAGGAAGTAAACTCAGTCGTTCGCCCCGAACCAAACCGATATCTACTAGGTGTTGAAGGAACCCACGTACTATTGCTGGAAACGCGTGATATTGACGTAATCGACCCACGCCTTACCCAACGGTGGCACGCAATTGCCATGCCGCAAATCGAAGGCGCGAACCTCGTCGAAATACCAGCCCCCTTTTGGCCGAACAGTCTCGAACGCGCCGAATTTCGACTAAAGGTCACAGCGGCCGAGCCTGCTGTCTTCGGCTCCTGCTACCTCACAAGTCCAGGCATAGGTGGGCCAGCAGAGGAAGTAGGTTCTTATCCAGAACCTAAGATCCGCTCTGCAGTAGAGACGTTTACCTCAACCCATCACAGCCCGCTCAACTTGAGCGATCAGATCGGTTTGGATGCTGTTATGGAAATGGCAGCCCCGGGACAGGAACCAGAAGCTGCTGTCGCCAGCGCTGCCGTCGCAAATCGGCCGGGTGCGGCGGTTACGACATGCAGCACTCGAGATGGCAAGGGGCTCACACCTGAAGGCGAAATCGACCGTTTTGCAGAGTATCGCCAAAATAGGGCCAAACGTCCCTGCGCAGGCGTGCAGCGCTTTGAATCCCGGAATCTACAAGCGTCTCTCGCCAAGCATACGTATCTCTCAGGGATTCTTCTTAGCGCCGGGATGGTAATGTTCTTAGACGCTCTCATGGGTGCTACAGCTGCCGCTGCGTCGCATGCGCGCCGAAAGACGACGACGGACGGCAAGTAGCTTCCGGCGACAGCGGAGGTCGCATTGCTGGCGCTCTGGCCGCCACGCAAGGGGTGCGCAGAGTCTGCTCGTGATAGCTGGCGCGCGACTCGACTTTGACGACTCATTCTCGTCGGACCTATCATGAACGTGCGAACCCCGCCGCGGATCTGGATCGGCTGGTCGAGGCGCTGATGGAGCCGGTTGAACGGGAGGTGCGGCGACGGGCAGGGGCCGCGATCAGGCGACTTTGAGATATTCGCGCAGCGCCTTGCGGATCACCGAAGATGTCGTCTCGTGATCGTGCTCGGCTCGGCTGGTCAGTGCTTGGCGCAACTCCGGCTCCAGCCGTACTGACTCGACGCCGGCAGCCGCCGATCCCATCGGTGGCCGTCCTCCGCGCCGACGGAGAATCTCCTCGACTTCGTAACCGGCCTCGGCCTTCTCAGCGAGCTTGCCGACCAGCTCGTCGGTGATGGGAACTCCACTCGCTGTTCTTCCGTGCGTCTTCTTCGTCATGCTTAGCCTCCCGGCAGCAGCCGCTGATACTGCGCTCTCATCGGCATCGCGTGGATCGCCAACTCCGACCCGTCGTCCCGCTTGATCGTGACGACCTCCAGTAGCGCGGCATCTCGCGCCGGGCCAAGATAGAGGCGGGTATCGTCGTCCTGATCCTCGATCGTCATTGCTTGCTCCGTGGCGTGATGGATGTCCTCGTGGGCGATATCGTGCTTACTCGCCGACGGATGGATCTCCACCCGGCAATTGTAGTACGAAACCTCCCGAGCCGCCCATGCCCATCTGGCGAAAACGGGGAGATCGGGACGACGTGCGAACCCCGGCGCGAACCTGGACCGGCTGGTTGAGGCGCTGATGGAGCCGGTTGGGCGGGAGGCGCGCCGCCGGGCAGCCGAGGCGGTCCGCCATGCAGCAGGTCGCCGCGCCGCTCGCCAACCGTCCGCGTAGTGTTTGTGGCATCGGTCAAAGAACCCCGCTCAACTGCCGAATACTCTGGATACAATGAGCGCAATGGAGGCCGCTATCGCAACGCACGTCAACCAGCAGCCGGCGGACGATCCAACGCTCCGCGATGCGCAGCGTGCTCGCCTCAGTCAGTTGCACGACGAACTCGTCGCCGAGGGTGCCGACGGCTCGAAGCACCTGCCCGAGCTTCAGCGCCGCGCAGACACTTGGCCTGAGTGACCAGCCGTCCTCGCCGCGACTTCCTGCTCGACAGCGGTGGCGTCAGCGCGCTGGCCGCCAGTAGGGATCTGCTGGTCGCGTACCTCGAGCTGCTTGAACAACGGTTCGACGGGGCTCTCCTGATACCTGTTCCGGTTCTCACCGAGGTGCGATCTGGTCACCGACGTTCCGATGCTCTCGTCGATCGCTTGATCAAGGCCATCGGCGCCGAGGGCGACATCTACGCGCCCCTAACCGTCGAGGCGGCCACGCGGGCCGGCGTGTTGCGCACCGAGGCATTCCCGTTGTCGCGCGACTACATCTCGACCACCGACGCACAGATCGTCGCGATGGCCGAGGAACGCAGTCACATCTGCGCGGTGACGATCGTCACCGGCGATCCTGACGACATCAACCTGCTCGTCGGTCTGACCCGCCGCACCAACATAGCTGTGGACGTCCCCGGCTGACTCCGGCGCTCGCCTCGCGGGGTTCGTACTAGAACCAAACACACCCTGTCCTGTCGATCGCTCTTTTTAGTCTTCGCAGAGCCAAAAACGACCAAAAATCGCTGAAAACGGGGAGATCGGGACGACGTGCGAACCCCGTCGCCGCCCTGGATCGGCTGGTTGAGGCGCTGATGGAGCCGGTTGGGCGGGAGGCGCGGCGTCGGGCGGTAGAGGCGATCCGCGCTGCAAGGTCTTGACGCTTGCGTAAGCCTGATGTATTGGAATCTTCAGGCTATGAGTTGCATCTGGTCCACTGGGTCCATGAGAGCCTCCAGACGCGCTCGGCAGGTATCGATAGCGTCCGGATTGCTGTCCACCAAAACGAAGTGCCGTCCGAGCTTTGCGGCGACTGCCCCCAGAGTGCCGGAACCCGCAAAGAAGTCGAGGCACCAGCCGCCCGGCCTGCTTGATGCCGCGATCACCCGGCGAACGATGCCCTCCGGCTTCTGGGTGGGATAGCCGGTCTTCTCCCTCCCGTTGGTGGGTACGATCGTGTGCCACCACACATCAACGGGAAGCTTGCCGGCAGCAGCACGCTCTGGCGTTTGCAGACCGGGCGCCATATAGGGCTCTCGATCCACCTCATTGGAGTTGAAGTGGTAGGCATTGGGGTCCTTGACGTAGACCAGGATGGTGTCGTGCTTTGCGGGCCAGCGCTTCTTCGTCCGCGCACCGTAGTCGTAGGCCCAGATGATCTCGTTGAGAAAACAGTCTCTCCCGAAGATCTCATCGAGCAGGATCTTGCAGTAGTGCGCCTCGCGGTAGTCGATATGGAAGTAGAGGGTCCCATGCGCAGCCAGGAGCCGGCGAGCTTCGTCGAGTCGCGGAGCGATAAACCCCAGGTAGTCGTCGAAGATGTCGGCATATGCGCGACTGGCGATCTCGATGACCCTACCGGGCAGATCAGACTCAATGGTCGCAATCGACTCGCGGCATCGATGCTCGGAGCAGGTGTCAGATCACCGTTGGAGCTCCGCTAGATACTTCCCGCGGATAAACCCTGGGGGCTGAAACGGCCGCGCTGGGTTGGCGCGGCCGAGTCAGGCTCATTCATGGTTTGCCCGGTTGGAGGTGCGGGCCGGTGGAGTGTTTCAGCCGGTTCGGATGGCGAGGGTGTCGAGGTCGTAGGCGAGGATCGCCCAGCCTGTCCAGGTTCTCATTCCGTTATGGCCCTTCGGTCGTGAGCGGCGCAGTCCGTAGCCGCGCTTGAGGTGGCTGATGCGGCCCTCGATGCCGGTGCGGTAGCGGGCGCGGCGCTTGCGGGTTCTGCGTGAACCGGGCTCGTGACGCCCGGAGAGTTGTATCTGCTCGTTGGTCAGGTCGGGAAACGCTTCTCGGGTCGGGCCGGGCATGAAGCCGCCGTCCCCGACGATCTCCCGGGGCTTGATCCCGGCACGGTCGAGCTCGGTGGTGGTCTGGGCGAGCAGCCGGCTCTCGGACGGGTTCCCCGGGGCGTGGCCGGCGGGCAGGATGAACCCGCGGGCGCCTTTGCGGGTGTTCTCGGTCAACACACCGGACGGCACAGCTCGTTCTGACCGACCCAGATGCGACCCTCACCCAACAATCGACAGACAGGAAGAGCGATGCCCAGACCCGGTCGAAACGAGCCCTGCCACTGCGGTTCAGGCCGCAAGGTCAAGCGCTGCTGCGGACAACGACGCGGTCCCTCCGATGACCAGCTCGCGCGTGCTCACCTCGCGCTGCTCGCGCGCGAAGCATCCGCAGACCTCGCCGGTCTCTCCGAGCAAGCCCTGGACCATCTCTGGGAGGGACTCATGGACCTACCCGGCGTCGACTACTCGCTGCTGGTCACGCTCCCGCAACTGATCGGCCCCGACCTCCAGCGCCTACGCGAATCAATCGAACACGACGATCCCGACTGGGGATGGGACGCGCTCACCGCCGTCCACAAGCAGATCGACACCCCACAACAACGAGCACGACTCGCGGACGCGATCGTCCGACTCCGCGACCAGCACCAGATCAACCGCCGCCAAGCCGCCTACGCACTCATCGACCTCCACAGCCAATCCACCCGCTTCATCGCCGCCAGCCTGCTACAAGCCGTCGCCATCTCAATCGGCGCCGAGCGCACCCCCGGCGGCCTCCACCTCGCCGCCTAACCCAAACCGTTTTATCCGGGGGAAGTAGACAGCGGCTCGGGTTCGGACATGGTCCAAATGCCCCTGTCGCGCTGGTCGCTCGTTCGCGGCTTCGCAGAGCCAAAAACGACCCAAAATCGCTGAAACGGGCTTGGCGGGACAACGCTCGAAACATGACCCTGCCTGGCAGCGCATCCGCGAGCTGCACGCCCAGCGCTTCGGTTCTGTGCCCGCCGATTCGCCACGCTCCTAGTGTGCAGCCTGGCTAGTCACGTCGTCAAGTGCCGGTGGGCCTGCCGTGCTTGCTCGCCCTGAGTGCCTGAGTTGGGGCCTCCCCGTGAGGGGAGCGTGACCGTTGATTGATCCACACACTTGGCCCAACTCAAAGGTATGCAGCCGAGCTACGGCTCTTTGGGCGGCTTGGTCAGCGCCGCCAGGGCAGCGTCCAGCCGGTCAAAGCCTGCCCGCATATCACGGCGCAGCCGCTGTAGCTCGCTGAGCACCTGACCCTCAAAGGACACGCCGCCAACATCCCGACCGGCCAGCTTGAACAGCTCGGCCACGTCAATGTCCAGAATGGCGGCCAGCTTGACGATGACCTCATCAGCCGGTGGACCGTGCTCGCCGTTCTCCAGACGGGACAGGTTGCCAGGACTCATGGGGATGCGCTCGGCCACTTGCCGCTGGGTCATCTGCTTGGCCCGCCGCAGCGACCGGACACGCGCCCCAAAGGCATGGGCACGTTCGGCTTGGGAGGTAGGGCGGCGGATGGGCATACCCAAGGATGGTCTACACCCGCGCCATAGCTGATCCCTTGATACATTTGCGCATCCTGCGCCATGCTCGCTAATGTACACGCTGCGCAGGGTTCTACACCCACACCGCTTGGGGGCGGTGCAGTCCCCACACGAAGGCATCGCCTCCAAGCACCAACCGACAAGGAGACCAGCCGCGATGCCGACACCTCCAGCCCAGAAGCTGTCGTCGCCCGCCAAGCGTAAACAAGCCACCGCCGCCAGTGGCGGTGGCATCGGCATCGGCCTACTGGCTCTGATCGCTGGTCTGGTGCTCCAAGGTCACTACGGGCCGATCAAGCGCGTCTGCGATTCGGGACTGGGCGCTCTCGGACAGGCTCTCGAACCGAGCGCCCAGCAAAAATGCAGCCTGGACAGTCTCTTGGCGGAAGTAGGGACGATTGCGACCGTCCTCGGCGTAGTCATCCTGGCGGGCGCACTGCTGGTAGTCGGTGCTTTGTTTGTAGAAGCTCGCCTAGAAGCCGACCAGTCGGCTGCCCCTAAGCGTCCGCCAGTCGCTGTGAGCAATCTCTCTAGGACGCGGGCGGACTCCAGTACGACCGCCAGCCGCAAAAAGGGGACATGATGATTCGGCGCAGCCCGCTCCGTGTTGAGGCTCGATCCTGCCACCAACGCTCGCCGTCCCTTGCACTGTTGGCGCTTGCCTCACTATTCATAGCCGGTTGTGGCGCGTCAAACGGGGCAGAGCTACGGACCACTACTCCTGTTGACAATGCGTCTGCTGGTACAACCCCAGCGACCCCTGCCAATCCCTCCACTGGCTCGCCCGAACTGATTATTTGCCAAGAAGAACCCAGCTCTCGCACTCGCCAACTGGAGGCCCTAAGCGGTGGTCCCGAAGGCGTGACCGTCACGCCACTGAGCACCTTCTCGAACGTGTCCGAAAAGACTTGTGCCGTTTCGCCCGACCTGACAAAGCTAGCCGAGATTTCTGAAACGTCTGACGGTTCAAAGGTCGTCGGCTATCTACCCACTGGCGGCAACTTTGTCAATCTCTCCGGCCACGACAGTAACAGCTATAGCGATACACCCATTACGGATGAAAACCCGATGTTCAACCCGACGACCGGCGAACTATGGTGGACACGCGAAAAGTACATGTGGTCGTCAGACGTGAGCGGCGGCACGCCCGAAGATCACGGCGCGGGCCTGCTCGGAGCATTTACCACTGCGGGTGAACCGCTGCCGTACTCCGTATCTACATCGCCCGATGGGTCGATCGGAGCTATTGAAAAGCCACTCGAAGACTTGAATGGCCTGGGACTGGCTATTGGCAAATCGAACGCGCTGACCGCCTCATGTCAAAACCGTGCTGGTAAAGGCGGCAATGAAATCCCCGCTGTCATAACCTTTGTGAGCCAGTGCCCTGGCGTGGCAAGTATTGTCTTGCCCGAGGCGACTTGCCGATTCTTTACTGGTTTTGTTTCGGATTCAGCCTTTGTCTGCCGGACCAGTGATAACGGCGGCGAACGCGAACGCTTCGACCGTCTCGCCTTCAAGATTGAGGGCCATAAGGTCAAGATCGTGAGTGACATCACGCTCACTCCACCTACCCAGATGAAGCTAGAAGCCAGTGTCATATCACCGGACGGCAAGACGCTGTGGTATTTCGGCATCCGTAATACATCGACATCTGCACCGAGCGAACAGGCCAGCCTATATGTCATACCGACTAATACGCCTACGTCCGAACCCGCGCCGGTCTCGCTAACGCCGGAAACTGCCCTGACAGCAACGCCCCAACTGGCTGGCTGGCGCTGGCATGGCCACCTGTCATCGCCCTAATGCCGATTGCGAATTGAGAGCCAGCGCCCATGCCCCGTAAACTGATCCGGTCTGTAATGGCTGCGTTGGCACTGGCTGGTAGCATCGCGGTTTTGGCGGCCTGTGGCAGCCCGACCCGTAGCGTGGCTTCCTACTGCTCCTACTTCTACGGACAGGGTGGCAAGCTGCGCAACCGCTGGATACAGTCCACTAACAACGCTGGTCAAGACCCTTTCGCTGCCTTGGCAAGCGTTTTCGCCGATCTGCCCGAAGCTGCCAGCTTCTTTCATGAGTTGTCGCTGCGCGCGCCTGAAAACATCGCTCCTGATGTACAAATCCTGGCCGAAGCCCTCAAGCGTATTCCTGAACAAATAGGGGGTGCTGCTACCAACCCGCTCGGCGCGCTGGCTGGTGGCCTGGTGAATGGCCTAAAGACTAGCGGCCCTGAACAGCGCGTCAACCAGTACACCGTGCAGAACTGCGGGCCACCACCAGGAACTAGTGGTAGGGAACAGGCAAGCTCAGGCTGACAGTGAAGGGGTTTGCGCCTGCGTGTGGGATGTCAGTCAGCGCAGTCAGCGAGTTCCGGCTCAAATAGCTGCGCGTTGACTGGCGCGGACTACCGCGCGCAGTAACTAATTGCCAGTGACAGGTCGCCCAATCAGCGCAGCTAGACCGCGCAGCGTGGTTCGCGCTAGGTCATTAGTGCCCACCCCTCCAAAGTCTCCGACGCCCCTGCGCCAAGCCCACCAACGGTGTACCAGCTCTGCACCTGAAACCGTCTGGCGTTTGCCGCCTGAAACGACCTTACCTGACTTTGCAATTACAGCAGCAACTACGGGAGTAAAACAATCAAGTTCCAGGCCTGGGCGGGTGTCTTCATCCATAACCCTCTCCAGAGTGCCTACATCATCCAGCGTATCTACATCCAAACCCAGCTCTCGTTCAGTCCACGAATATACACCCATGAGCCAATACAGTTCGGGAAGGCTAAGTGGCAGCGCAGCATGGTAATCACCTACAACGGCCTGGAGGTGTCTCTGCGATTTTGGAGATAAGCCGCTCCGTGCCGTGACATCCGAAATTTGCTCATAGTTTATATAGCTTTCTAGGTGAAAAGTCCGACTAAGATCGAGCGCACACCGCTTTTTGTCTACGTCATCGAGTGCTTCCCAGTCCGGCGTTTGTGGAGTCGGTTGGTTAGGCTCATCGAGGTACTGACAGATCGTGTCTGTAAAACGCTCAAACCACTGGAGGGCAGAAAGACTCTCCCAAAGCTCCTCGTGGAATCGTGATTCGTGACTCAGTTCCATCGCTGACTCCTTACTTACTCCTACAGTAACATAGTACAGTTACTAAGTCAACCTATACAGCAGCTGGTAGAACAAAAACTACGGTGGCGTCCCAGGGCTTATGTTGCACCACTGTGCGGCAAATGTGCCGTTGAAGGCTTGCCGCACCCCTCCGGCTGTCTTTGACTCACGCGTGACAATCCGGCCGCGCCAGAATCCGCCGGGGGTAGTGTCGATTGCCGTCAGTATGACCAAGCCGGGTTCGCCGAGGCCGTCGAAGTTATGTGATGCGGCTGCCGTGTCAAGGGTAGAATTGCTGCCACGGCTAGTAACCCAATTGACATAATATTCGTTTAGCGGACGGTCTATCGGCACGTTCCGTAGAGTTTTTGCGTTGGCGTAGACACTTATATCTAGTTCAATCCCTGCTGGTGTGCCGCGATACCACCAGGCGCATGAGACTGGTTCTGGAAACAAGATAATGTCAAACGCATCCTCATTACGCTGAAACACTACAACCCCGCCACGGGCAACAAAAGTGCGGTTTCCGTAGTAACCGCTTGCGTGCGTTGTCTCAGTACCTGAACCTCTAGTTACTTCTGGCACATCGGCCGAAGTCATAAGAGAGTAGTTCGTATATCTACCCGTTGTCGAGGTAGTACGCGAGTGAGACGGCGACTGGTTGGACGCAAGCTGCCAGATAACCACGACTACGATACAGAGACTGAGAAGCGCCACGAATAGGGTGCGGCGTGGCGTTCTGCGGAAACTAGTCTTGGGATGTGTATGCTCAGGTCGGGCTGCTGACTCAATCGCGGCGTCAGGGTCATCGTCTCCGGTGGGTTCGAGGGGTCGTGTTAGAGCTGTCTCATTCACTATCTCCGTGGCTTGAGAGCGTGGTGTCGTAAGATGCTCTGTATACCGATCGGCCAAGCGTTTTGCGAGCGTATCTCGAAAGCTTTTCCCCCAGGTATGGCTTAGGAAGGTCTTAGGGACGGCATCCTTGTTGCCCTGCTTGTAGCGTGTAAAGGCGGCCTTATGCCGCTTGTTCACATCTAGTTTTTGAGTCGTTTGGTCGAGGCCGAACCAGAGCCGTGCGACGTGATAGTTAGTGGTGTCTGCTCCCCAGCCGGCAATTGCCGCTTCAAGAGTTGCTCTGACTCGCTCGACTTCCGTTCCCTCAGTCGTCAACGCCAGGGCGACTTTGAGCAGGGTCTCAAGATCGCTGACTCTCGGTTCATCGAAGCCCCGAGTGCGGAGCTTCTTGAGGTCTTGAGAGATCAGCTCGCGGAAACGAGGGCTGCTGGGCTGTACGGTCGTGCTTGTCACGATGCTGGATCGTCTCAAATTTGCGGCGTCTAGCGGCTTTTGCAGAAATTTGCACGGTATTGCTGTGCCTGTCTGCTCTCGTGTTCTTCGCCGAGCACCTGTTCCAAGCACTCGGCAGAAAGGAGCAACATTCCGATGGCTACCATTGACCCGAACGCGGCAGACCCGCGTTTCATATGGGACGACGGGCCAGAACCCGACGTTCCCTGGGGCGAGTACGGCATCGACGCTCTGATCTGGCCCAAGCCCTACGTCCTGCCTACCGACTCAATCTCGCTGCCTGAGTGCAGCGCCCATCCCCTCAACTCAATCAAAGGAGACTCCTAATGTCTGCACTTGTCCGCCGCACCCGTCAGCCAGTCGCCGCACCCGACCAGCTCCTAAACGCCCAGGTAGCTGATGCCGAGCACGTCGGCATCGCTGCTGTGGCCCGTATTCAGGCCGGTGCCTTTGTGACCTCGGTCGCCATGCAGAACGCCACCATGCTGTCTAAGGCGGCCAACGACGCCTTCAGGGTCAGCCCGATGGGCGAGAACGTCTATCAGGCAATCTTGACGGCCTATGGCTCATTGGCCGTGACCGAGATTCAGGGCCTCGGTATGCAGGGTCGGGGGCGGTCGTGATGAATGTCCTGGTGATCCTGCTGGCCGTCATCGGCCTGGTGCTGCTCATCATGCTAGCGGCAGGGGCCCTGGTGGCTGAGCGGCCGCCCGAGCCACCAGTCGAAGAAGATATCGCCGCTCCGTACCGCGAAGGGTTGCACGCCGCCGTCAGGATGCAGCGGGTCGCCCAAGACCTAGAGCAGCAGCTATACGCCGAGGCCATCCGCCAAGCCGAAGACAACCCTAGCGGTCAGCCGTGATGCCCGAGAAACACAAGCTCATCGAGCGAGTAATCGTCGGCCTGGTGGCCGCTGCCATCAGCATCAACATCCTGTCCACTGAGCTGCCGCGCCTGCTGCCCTATCTCATCGCCTTGGCCGTCATCTTTGTGGCGGTCCGCCTGGTGCTTTTCCACACGCGCAAATGGTGAGGACCAATGTAAATAAGACACTTGACCGCGTAGCTAAAGCCGCGAGACAATGGAAAGTTACGTTAGTGCGAAGTGTGAACAATTCGAGTGTGGACGTGACCGAATCAGGCAATCGGTGAAAGGAGGTCACGTCCGTGCCAAAAAAGACAAGAACTAAAAAACGTTTGCAGCGGGTCTCAATTCGCGCCGAGCTAAGAGACGAACCGGACTGGGACCGCTTCGCCTGGGCGCTGCTCCAACACGCCAAGCTCGTGTCCGCTAGTAAGGCTGCCAATAAGCGTTTACCCAAAAAGGCGTCCAAGCCATGAGGCGTCCCAAGCTGACCTGGTATCGGCTCGGCTTCCCACGCGACCTGGATGGCAACGCGGTTGTGGCCGCTCTGTCGGCTTTCTCTGGCGTGTCACACCGTACCCGCCTAGTCTTTGACCTGAGCGCCACCAGTGACGGTATTGAGCATCGGCTGGCTATCAGTGCGGCATCGACGGACATTGTCAGTGGCAACCTGCGCGCCGCCATGCCGAGCCTGCGCCTAGACAAGATCGACGCTCCGCAATCTAGCTACAGCCGCCGCGTGCTCTGGCAACTTGCCCCAGCTACGGCCGCCCTGCGTAGTGATGAGCTAAGCGCAATTGCCGCCAGTCTCTTGTCGAGCCTGTTCCCGCTAAATAAGGGCGAGGCCGTCCGGCTGCGCTGGACGCTCCGGCCTGCTGCCCGTCCACCTTTGCAGTTCACGCCTGAGCATCGGCGTGAAGGTTACGTCCAGGCTATGCGCCGCAAGCTGGCCTTGCCTGGTCTGGCCGCTCACGGCGAACTGTTGGTCACAGCCGCCGCGCCCGCCCGTGCCGCTCAGCTTTTGCACCGCAGCGGCTACGTCCTGCACAGCCTAAACACACCTTACGGCCACCTGGTCGCCGACCCCTATTGGTGGGGTCAGCTCTTGCGCTGTCTGGGGTTGCGCGGCCGTTACTTCAGCGCCCAAGAGCTGGCCGCCGTCATCGGTTGGCCGATAGATGCGCCCGACCTGCCTGGCCTGGAGCTGGGCGCGGCTAAGCGCCTAGTGCCGAGCACCGCCTTGGCAGCCAGCGGCCGCACACTTGGCCTGAGCGACTTTGCCGGTATGACGCGGCCGGTCGCCATCACGCCCAGCGCTGCCACGCGCGGGCTATACATTCTTGGCCCCACCGGCACCGGCAAGACCTCACTCATCAAGAACCTGATCCGTGACGACCTAACCCAAGGCCGCGGCCTGGCCGTCATTGAGACCAACGGCGACCTGATTGCTGACCTGCTCGACCTCATCCCACCCCGTCGCACCAAAGATGTGGTGTTGCTTGATCCCACCGACGCTACTCACGCCGTCGGCTTCAACCCTTTCACCAGTTCGGCTGACCCTTCACTAATAGCCGACCACCTGGGCGAGCTGTTTCAGCGACTGTGGAAAGAGTATTGGGGACCGCGTACCGGCCAACTGGCCCACATGGGCTTGTTGACCTTGGCCCGCCGCCAAAACTCCACGCTGCTCGACCTGCCGCGCCTGTACCTTGACCCACAGTTCCGCGCCAAGGTACTAACCGACCTTGACGATCCGGTTGGCCTGGAACCGGATTGGCGCTGGTTCGGGGCGCTGTCCGCCCGTGAACAAGCCACCGTCATCGCGCCCCTGCTCAACAAGGTAAGACAATTTACTGCCCGCCCAGCCATCCGCGCCGTCATGGGCCAAGCCAACCCGCCAACTTCTATGCGCCGGATCATGGCCGAGCGCAAAATCCTGTTGGTCTATCTGCCCAAGGGTCTGATTGGTAGTGAGACGGCCACGCTGCTGGGCTGCCTGGTGCTGACCGGCCTTTGGCAAGCCGCCACCGAGCGGGCCAGGCTGCCGCTTAATCAGCGTTCACCCTTTGGCCTCTACGTCGATGAGGTACAGGACTTTGCCGCTGCCCCGATCCCCTGGGATGAGATGTTCGCCCAAGGCCGCAAGTACGGTCTGGCCCTCACCGTCGCGCATCAGAACCTGGCCCAACTGCCCAAGGAGCTGCGCGAGATCGTCCTAGCCAACGCCCGCTCTAAGGCCGTGTTTGCCCTGAGCAGCACCGACGCCAAAGTCATGGAGCACCTGTTCGCGCCCGCCCTGAGCGCGGCTGACCTGCAAGCCCTTGATGCTTACAGTATTGCCGCCCAAGTCGCCCTGGACAACGGCAGCACCGCTCGGCCGGTGACACTGAGCACCCCGCCGCCGCCCTCGCCACTCGGTAGCGCTCAGCAGGTACTCCGCGCCTCGCGCACTAGCTACGCCCGCTCGCGCACCGAGATCGAGGCGACCTTGCGGGCTCAGGCCGCCAGCCCACCACCACCGACCGCACCAGTTGGCCGTCGGCCAAGGGGCAACCGATGAGCTGGTCAGTCGCTTGGTCAATCGCGTTGAGTGCCGAGCCGCTCATCCCCTGTATCCATCAGCCAAACCGCTCAAATCTGCCACTGACTACTTACTTAAAAGTGAGTGACAAATGAGCAGGCGCTACCTGACGACGGCCGCTGTGCGCGAACTGGCTGCCCGCCTGACTGCCCGCGACCTGGCCGTACTCAAGCAGGTGTCTGATCTACGCTTCGTCAGCGGCTCCCAACTGGCCCGCCTGTGCTTCGTGGAGAGCAACGATCCCAGCGCCAACGCTCGAAGCGCCCGTCACGCTCTGCTGCGCTTGACCCGCCTGGGTGTGCTGGCTCGCCTGCCGCGTCCCATTGGCGGCGTGCGCGCCGGTTCGGCTGGCTATGTCTACCGCCTGGGCCTGGCCGGTCAAGGCCTGGCTGTAGCGCGCGGCTGGCAGCCCGAACGTCGAGCACGACGATCGCTGACACCAGGCAGCTTGTTCTTGCGTCACAGCCTCGCCGTGGCCGAGCTGCATACGCTTCTCACGGAAGCCGACCGCTCCCGTCGTGTTGAGCTGTTGGAGTTGACCGCCGAGCCGTCATGTTGGCGCAGCTTCGACAGCCTGAGCGGCCAGGCCATCCTCAAGCCCGACAGCTACGTCCGCCTGGGCATCGGCGACTATGAGGACAGCTACTTCATTGAGGTTGATCGGGGCACCGAGGGCAGCCGTGCCCTTGAGCATCAGCTTCGCGCTTACACCGCTTACCACACCAGTGGCCGTGAGCAGGCCGAGCGCGGCGTCTTTCCCAAGACCTTGTGGATCGCGCCAACTGCCGAGCGGGTAAAGGTCATCGAGGACTGCGTGCAGCGGCTACCGACCGCCACCCGTAAGCTGTTCCAGGTCGCCCACTTTGACCATGCGCTGACAGTCATTACCAACACCAAAAACACTGAAATTAGTAACAAAACCTCACACCGCAAACCCCCCACATGATACAATGTAAACTTAACAACATCCTATCGGATAAAGGTAACAACAGTCGCTATGCCCACAACTTCACTTCCTAAATCAACTGCTCCAGCCATCCAGGCCACCAAGCGCGCCTTCGTCTACTTGCGCGTGTCGTCCGAGGGGCAAGTCAACACGGATTACAGTGACGACGGCCTGAGCATCAGTGCGCAGCGTGAGGGGACTGAAGAAAAGGCTGCGGGTCTCGAAGCTATGGTCATGCGCGAGTTCAGCGACCCTGGCCGCTCCGCCTACGTTGATCTGCACAAGCGCACTGGCTTTTTGACCATGCTTGATGAGCTGAAGCGCTGCAACGAACAAGCCTCGACCCGCGTGGACTACGTCATTGTGTGGAGCTTGTCACGCTGGGCGCGCAATCAGGCTGATCACTGGCGCACCCGCGAGCTGGTCCGCCAAGCCGGAGCCAAGCTCATCTCCATCACCGAGCCGATGATCGGCGACGACAGTGCCGCCGCCTTCCTCTATGAGAGCATGATCGCCACCCAAAATCAGTTCCAGTCAATGCAGACCTCCGAGAGCGTCAAGCGCGGCCTCAAGCAAAAGGCCAGTGTCGGCGGCACTTACGGTCCGGCCCGTCTCGGCTACCTCAACAGCGTTGATGAACTGCCTGACGGCCGCCGCGTTGCCATCGTCAGCATTGACCCCGAGCGTGGCCCGTTCATTACCACCGCCTTCAAGCTCTACGCCAGCGGCGAATACTCCATCGCTCAACTGGCTACCGAGTTGGCGCATCTGGGGCTGAAGTCCAAGCCGACCGCCACCCGCGCGGCTCATCCGCTCGGCACCTCTGCCTTGCAGCGCTTGCTGCGCAACCCCTACTACGTCGGCCAGATCGTCTACAAGCGCGGCACCAAGGCCGAGCAGACATTTGAGGGACGCCACGAACCGCTGATTGACCAAGACACTTTCGATGCTGTCCAGACGCTGCTCGATGAGAAGCGCGTCGCCGGTGAGCGCCCCAAGGTCCGCCAGCACTACTTGCGCGGCAGTGTCTTTTGCGGCCAGTGCGGCGGCCGCCTGACGTTTGCCATCAGCACCGGCCGCAACGGCCACAAGTACCCCTACTTTTTCTGTAGTGGTCGGATCAATCGCACCGCCTGCACCGAGCGGGCCAACATCCGGCCCGATCTGATCGAGGCGGCTATCGAGCGCTACTACCAGGGCGTACAGCTTCCACCCGCCCACGTCGAGCGCGGCAAGGCCGCTATTAAGGCGCTGGCCGAGGTCAGCCAAGCCGCCCTGGCCCAAGTCCAGCACGCCAAGACCGAGCTGATAGCCAAGCTCGAAGCTCGACAGGACGCTTTGCTCGACATGCGCTTCGCTGAGAAGTCCATCTCCGCCGCCCTGTTCAAACGCAAGCAGGAACAGTTGCAAGCCGAAATAGATGCCGCCCATCAGTCTCTGGCCGAGACCGACGAACGCCTAAGCATCGACCGCCAGCAACTGAAGCTGGCCTTGGAGCTGGCCGAGGACGTGCAGGCCGTCTACCGCGCCGCCGATCCGCAGACCAAACGCGGCTACAACCAAGCGTTCTTTAGGAAGCTGCTCATCACCGCCGAATGGGACGACGACCACGCCGAGACGGCCGTCCAAGTCAGCGGGGCCGAGCTGACGCCGCCCTACGCCCTGCTGCTAACCGAGGGCCTATTCGAGCAAGCCGAGGCCGAGGCACGGGCCATCAGGGAGGACAGCGCGACCAACGACCCAACGAAAAACAGGGCCGAGAGCAGCTTCGGGGCTGATCCCGAAGCGCTCCCTTCTGGCCCTGTTTCGATCTATGTCAAGTTGGCGGAGAGGGCGGGATTCGAACCCGCGATGGAGTTTAACCCCCATACTCGCTTAGCAGGCGAGTGCCTTCAGCCTCTCGGCCACCTCTCCTAGAGGTCCGGCCAGTTTAGACGCTGTTCCGGGCTGCGCGCATGCCGCCCTTCCAGGGGGCCGCGCGGACGCCCGCCGAACTCCGCAGGCGTCCGGGTCAAACAGCGGAGGGGGAGAGATTCGAACTCTCGGTACGCCGTTAAGACGCACAACGGTTTTCAAGACCGCCGCATTCAACCGCTCTGCCACCCCTCCTGGGGGAACCAGATGCTACGCGGCCGGCGCGCGGGAAGCGGTCGCGCGGGCGCAGCCGTTGCAGAGCTACCAATCCCTACGCAAATCTCCGTATCATGCGCAGCGGCGGAAGCTAGACAGGGCACGGAGGCGACGCAGGGTATGAGACCTAGGGCTGGTCCCCGCCGCCAGGCGGAGATGCAGGCTGGAAGACGACATGGTTTGGAGCGGCGCTTCGATGACGGTGGAGAGGAATTTTGCGCGAGTAATCGCGGCTGCGCTCGCGCTGCTGGCGGGGTTCGTCGTGAGCATTTGTCCCGGGGTCGCGCTGGCGGCCAAGCCCAACATCGCGATCCTTGCGCCCGTGGCGGGGAGTTCGACCCGCGAACAAAAGCCCCTGTTCAGCGGCACGACCGACGAAGTTCTCGGTCAGGTCACGCTGCATGTTTTCGCCGGCACGGACACCACCGCCTTGCCGGTGCAGACCCTGGTCGACCTTGCTCCGCTGCCAGTCGCGCTCTCGGAAGCCACTTGGAGCATGGCCCCGGAAGTGGCGCTTGAACCAGGCCAGTACACCGCTGTCGCCGAACAGACGAACGCCGAATCGGAAACGGGCGAAAGCCCGGCGGTGACGTTCACGATCGACACGGCTCCGCCGTCCGTGTCGATCGATTCGGTGTCCTCGCCGAGTAAAGACGCGACGCCGACGTTCACCGGGGGTGCGGGGACGGCCACCGGCGACGACTCGACCGTGGAAGTGGCGATCTACGAAGGCGGTTCGGTCTCGGGCAGCCCCGTCAAGACCGTGGACGGGACGGTGAGCGGCTCGACCTGGACGGCGGGTCCGGTGGCGAGCCTTCCCGATGGCGTCTACACGGCACAGGTCTCACAGGCAGATGAAGCCGGCAACACCGGCACGAGCGCCGCGGTGACGTTCACGATCGACACGGCCTCGCCGTCCGTGTCGATCGATTCGGTGTCCTCGCCGAGTAAAGACGCGACACCGACCTTCACCGGGGGTGCGGGGACGGCCACCGGCGATGACTCGACCGTGGGAGTAGCGATCTACGAAGGCGGTTCGGTCTCGGGCAGCCCCGTCAAGACAGTGGCTGGAACGGTGAGCGGTTCCACCTGGAAAGCCGGCCCGGTGGCGCACCTGCAGGACGGCACGTACACCGCGCAGGTCTCCCAGGCCGATGCGAGCGGCAACGTCGGGGTGAGCGCCGCGGTGACGTTCACGATCGACACCACCCCGCCGGTGGTCTCGGTCACCGGGCCGACCGGCGGCGCGGTGCTGAACGGCTCACAACCGACCATCAGCGGGCAGGCAGGCCAGGCCGATGGCGACGTTCCGTCGGTCAGGTTGAAGCTGTATGCCGGGTCCACGGTCGCCGGGAGTCTGCTTCAGACCCACGAAGTCACGTCCAGCGCCGGGGGCTGGACGACGGGCGCGATCCCGAAGCTCGCGGACGGCACCTACACCGTGCAGGCCGAACAGGCCGACGCGACGGGCAACACCGGCAAGAGCGGTGCGGTCACGTTCACGATCGACACCTCCCTGCCCGCGGTCACGCTGACATCGCCCTCCACCGGCAGCTCGACGACGAGCGAATTCGAGGCCCTCGCCGGTGCCGCCGGCACCTCCGCACGAGACCTGCCGCAGGTCACCGTGAAGCTCTTTGCGGGCGCGCCGATCACGAGCGGAGCCTCGCTGCAGGAAGTCACGGTGCCGGTCGTGAGCGGATCGTGGTCGGGGGCGTTCGGGGGGCTCAGTCCCGGCACGTACACCGCGCGCGCGCAACAGAGCAACAACCTCGGCAGGACCGGGTTCAGCGAACCGGTGACGTTCACCGTCAAGGCCCCGACGGTCGTGCCGCCGCCGAGCGAACCCAAACCCACGACTACGCCCACGACTACGCCTACGACTACGACTACCACGACCCCGCCTCCCGCGCCGTCGGTTGTCCTGCCCGCGGTGACCTTCATGCAGCCGTTCCCGGTCGTGAGGATCGCGGGCTCGGAGAACGCGACGGGCGTAAGAGTTGGGCTCCTGACCGTGCAGGCCCCGGTGGGCGCCACCGTGAACGTCAGCTGCCGTGGATCGGGATGCCCTGTCGGTGTGCAGAGCGTGTCCGCGACGCCGGGGAAGGGCAAGAGCAACGTTAAGGCCGGCGTGGTCACGGTCGTGCTGCGGCGGTTCGAGCGCTCCCTGCGGGCGGGTGTGGTGCTGGAGATCAGGGTCTCCAAACCGGGGCAGATCGGCAAGTACACACGGTTTACCGTTCGTCACGGCAAGCTGCCGACGCGAGCCGACATGTGTCTCAGCCCCGCCGGGATCAAGCCGATCGCGTGTCCGTCCTCATGAGCACCTTCCGCATCGCCAGGCACGCGGTCGACATGGACACGGGAGACGTGGGCGTGGACCGTCGCGCCGTGGTCGTCGTGTTCCTCCTGTGCGTCGCGCTGTTCGCGGGCTGCTATGCGATCGGGCGCGCCTCCAGTCCGCGCGGTCGCCCCGCAGCGCGCTCCTACACGAGCCTTCCGGTCGCGTTCGCCGGCGCCGCGGTCCCGTTTCACCTGAGCAGTGCTCCGGCGATCCGGATACGAACGCCCGCGCGCAAACGCCGCATCTCACCGGCCCCGCAAAGCAAGCCGGCGGGCGTCACCGTCACTCCCGCGACCGCACCTTCGCCGACCCCGGAAGCACCGAGCGTGCAGAGCCCCGTCCGAGAAGTCGCGCGCGCACCTGCGCCGGTGCGATCAACGCCAACGCCAACGCCGGCGCCGGCGAGTGCGCGCGGTGGCGAACGCGGTGGATCGAAGTCGCACACGAACTCGGGCTCCGGAACTTCGTTCGACAGCTCGGGCTGAAAACGGTGTTCAGAACCACCCGCAGTCTCGTGCCGCTGGTCGCGTTCGTCCTCGTGGGGGTCGCGATCTTCGGCTATACCGCCGGCTATCGCCGCGCGCCGGCCGCCGCGCCGACGGTGGCCACGCATCGAGGAACGACGCGCACCGTATCTGACGCCGGCGTGCTGCTCGAATATCCCGCCGGGTGGCAGCCGACCAAGGCCGACGCGGCGCTGCCCGGGCTGTCGGTCGCCCATTCTCTGCTGCTGGCGCCGGGTGGCGACTATGCCCGGGCGGGACTGCTCAGCGGACAGCTCCCGGCCGGAGAACCCGGTCCGCTACCCACCAGCTTTCTCGCTCTTTTGCGCGGGATGCCCCACACCGAAGTCGTGAACCTGATCGACGGTCAGGCTTTTCGGTACAGCCATGTGGACGTCGCCGGCTATGACCGTGCGCTCGATCTCTACGTAATCCTGTACGCGGGCAAAAGCCCCACGATGCTCGCCTGTTACGCGCCCCGGGCCGCGGCCTCCACCTACCTTCCCCAATGCCAGCAGATCGTGGCGGGAATGACCCCGTTGGGGCAATCGTCGACGTATGACCTGACGCCCGACACGGGCTATGCGCAGCGGCTCGATCGGGTGATCGAAGGGTTGAACACCGAACGTCTGGCGTTGCGAAAAGAAATGCTCGCGCACCCGACGCCGGTTGCGGTGGGTAGGTTTGCGACCACCCTCGCCGGCAGGTTCGCGGCCGCCGCCGCCTCGCTGGCGCTGCTCGAAGCGCCGCCCGTGGCGGGTCCCGCCCAGACTGCGCTGGCGAGCACGATCCTGCGCGCGCGCGACACTTACAGGGCCCTGGCCGCGGCCTCCGCCGCCACCGAACGGGCCGGCTATCAGGCGGCGCTGGCGCAGGTCAACACGGCGGAGGCCGGCGTGGACACGGCGCTCGAGAACTTCTCCCTACTCGGCTACAGCCGGTCTTAGGCGTGGAATGCGCCTAGAGTGAGTGTTCTACGAGGAGGTCGCATGGATCAACAGCAGACACGCAATGACCGCATGGCCAACGCCGCCAAGTCGCGCATCAGCGCCCAGGAGCGGCGGGACGCACACACGGCTGACATAGCCGGCAAGCAGGCTCAGCTCAAGCACGAGGCATGGCAGCGGCGGGAGCAAAAGCCCAAGCCTCGCTGAGCACACACCCAAATGGCCCGGTGGCCTGCCTGACTCCCTTCGCAGGCCGTCGTGTCGAGTTCGCCACCCCGCGCGGCACCACGTGCCCGACACCATCTCGGTGACGGAGGGCCGATGGTGCGGCGCGGGGGTGCGCATCGAACGTCCTACTCCTACATCACCGCCAACGTCTCGTACACGTCGACGCTCCCGCCGTTGGCGAGCACGGGGCTGCCCTTGGCCAGCTCGGAGGCAGCCGTGAGGCTGTCGGCCTGGATGACCGAGTAGCCGCTGATGCCCGAGCCGGCGCCCTCGGAGATGCTGCCGTCGCCGGCGACAGAGGTCGAGCCGGCGAAGGGGTTGCCGGCGTCGACGATCGCGCCGCCGAGCTGACCGAACCATGCTCCCCAGGCGGCCATCGCCGCGTCGCGCTCCTCTTGGGTCTCGGCCATGGCGCCGCCGCGGTATGCGAATAGGTAGTTGCCCATCGATCTTGCCTCCAGTGTGTGGTGTGTGTTCTCAAGCCGCGCCCGGTCGGGCACGGTCGGGGTTGGGTTACGGGGTGGGTGTGCTCAACTGCGCTCGTCCGCGTCGAAGATCCGGCAGGCGAGGTTCTCCAGTGCGCCGATCCAGCCCGATTCGTGGCCGGTGCGCGACTGCTCGGAGACGAGTCCGGCGTGTTCGAGCACGACCGTCGTGCCGTCGCGCTCGGAGCGAAACTCGACCGTGACGAGGCTGACGACGCCGGGGTCGGGACCGTCGGTCCCCTCCCAGCACCAGGTGTAGACGAGGCGGCGCGGGCGGTCGATCTCGCGGTACTCGCCGCCGACCGCGTATTCGCGACCGGACTCGTCGCACATGCGCATCGTGTAGCGCCCGCCGACGCGCAGGTCGACGTCGCACCCAGGCGAGGTCCAGGTCGGCTTCGCTCCCCACCAGCGCCTCAGCACCTCGGGGCTCGTCCACGCGTCGAAGACCTCCTCGGGAGAGGCCGCGAAGGTGCGCTCCAGGCGTACCGCGGCGAGCTCGCGCGAACTCATCGGGCGTCGCCCCCGTCCAGCTTGGAACCGCTCGCGCCCCGCTTTGAGCGCTGCTCGGAGAGATAGTCCTCGAGCACGTCGAACTTGCGCTCCCAGATCGCGCGCTGATCGTTCATCCACTCCTGCGCGTCGTCGAACCCGTGCTCGGCCAGGCGCAACCGGTGGGTACGCCCGTCGATCACCCGCACGATCGCGCCGGCCTCTTCGAGCACGCGTAGGTGCTTGCTGATCGAGGGCTTGGACACGGCGAAGTCGCCCGTGGCCTCGCCGACGGTCATCTCGCGCGTCCCCAGTCGCTCGATGATCCCGCGGCGGATCGGGTGCGCGCACGCCGCGAACGTGCGGTCGAGCTTAGTTTGGTTAGCCATTAGGCTAACTGTAGCAAGACCGGGTTAAGAGGGTCAGTCTGGGGGCGCGGCGACCGCGAAGACGATGTGGCGGCGCGCGAGGGTCAGGTAGGGGAACAGCTCAACCGGGCCGCCCTCCAGCGGCTCGACCGACACCTCGGTGAGCGTCAGGAAGTCTCGCTCGGGGGCGTTAAGTACGTCCGAGACGCGGCTGCGGTAGCCGTCGCGGGCGAGCGTCAGCTCGCCGACGATGCGGTGGCGCTCGGTCTCGATGCGGATGCGTTCGCGGCGATGGTCCATGCCCCCCAAATCTGAGGCGTCCTCGCCGATGGACGTCGGATCGGTGCTCACGCGAGCATTATCGCGTGAGGGAGTACGTTCGCGCTATGACCGTCCGCCGTCCAGTGGGACCGGCGGCAACGATCCGCACCCGCGCGAGCATCGCGGTGTGACGCCCGAGCTCGTGGCGCAGGCGTCGCAGCGCGGCCGGTCCCAGGCGCAGACGCACGTGCCCGGTCAGCGCCGCACCCAGCGGGCGGGCGGCCGCGACGAGCGTGACGGCACGGCGGCGCGGAGAGCGGGGGGCGAGTGTCGCGGTGACCAGCACACGACAGCCCCGTTCGCAGCTGAGCGTCAGCGCCAGCCCGCCCCGCGCGAGGATGCCCGAGCGCCGGGGGACGCTCACGTGCAGCACCGGCGCCACATCAAGCGGCGGCGGCCAGGCGCTCGCGGGTACACAGCCGACGCCCGCGGGCGCGGCCGGGTCGAAGCGATCGACGCGATTGTTGTTCGTGTCGGCCACGAACACGCTGCCTTCGCAGCCCACCGTAACGGCCGTCGGCTGAGACAGGAAGCCGAGCCCAACCCCGCGCAACCCCCACTTCTCCAGATAGCGGCCGGCTTCGTCGAAGACCTCGATGCGGTTGTTGACGTTGTCCACCACGTACACCCGTCCGGCCGCGTCCAGCGCGACGCCGGTCGGGGAATGCAAACGTCCGTCGCTCGCGCCGAGCGCGCCGAATTGGTTCGCGAGGGTGCCGTCGGGGAACAACTCGACGATGCGGTTGTTGCCGGTGTCCGCCACATACACGTCGCCTGAGCGCGACAGCGCGAGCGCGGCCGGATGGTTGAACGAGCCCGCCGAGCTCCCCGCCGCTCCGTTGCCACCGCCGGCGCCGACGCGCTTTAGCAGCACGCCGGTGGGGGAGTAGATCAGGACGCGGTTGTGGTTGGTGTCGGTCACATAAACCTCGCCGGCCGAGGACACCGCGGCCGAGCTCGCCCCGCTGAGCGCCGCGCCGCCGATCTCGGCGGGACCGCCGAGTTCGGACAGGTACGTGCCTTCGCCCCACAACCGCACCAGGCGCGCGGCACCGGTGTCGGCCACATACACCGACCCGCGCGGATCGATCGCGATGCCCGACGGTTCGCTAAAGCCCTGCGCATGTCCACCCGCCTGCGTCCACACACCCAGTAGCGCGCCGCCGCCCTGCGCGAAGGTCTCGATGCGGTTGCCGTCCGTGTCGGCCACCAGCAGCCGCCCGGCGGGATCGACGGCCAGCCCGCGCGGGGCGACGAACGGGCCGGGCATGTGCGCGGAGGCGCCGATCGTGCGCAGGTAGGCGCCGTTCGGATCGAACACCTGCACGCGATCGTTGGCCGTGTCCGCCACATACGTGTCGCCCGCCGGGTCGGCCGCGAGCGCGCGCGGGAACGCCAGCTGGGTGGGACCCGAACCGAAGCCACCCCATTCGCCGACGAACCCGAGGGCCGGGTTGAGCTTGACGATGCGATGGTTGATGTCATCGGCCACAAACACGTCGCCGGCCGCGTCCAGGGTGATGCCGTAGGGGAAACCGAACTGGCCCGGTCCGGTCCCGTTAGAGCCGACCGCACCCTGAAATTCACCGGTCGGACTGAAGCGCTCGATGCGATGGTTGTCATCGTCGGCCACCAGCACCTCGCCGGCGTTCGCGGCGACGCCGCGCGGATAAGAGAACTGCCCCGCGCCCGTGCCCTTCGAACCCCACTGCAACGGTTCGCCGCCCGAAAGGTTAAAGCGCTCGATGCGATTGTTGCCGGAATCGGCCACATACACATATTCGCCCGCCACCGCAATGCCGCCACCCGGGGGTTGGGTGTAATTCTGAGAGGAGCCGAACTTGAACTGTCCGAGTTCACCCCCGGTGTGTCCCCAGGCGGTCACGAATTCGCCGCCGGAGGTGAACTTCTCGATGCGGTTATGGCTCGAATCGACCACATACACGTTCCCGGCCGCGTCCGTGGCCAGTCCGCCGATCGGCCCGAACTGCCCGTGCCCGCCGCCATAAGAGCCCCACTCGCCGAGATAAACGCCGGCCGCGTTGAACTTCTCCACGACGTAGCTGAGCTGATCGGCGACATACACGTCGCCGGCGGTATCAAGGGCGATGGCCTCGGGGAAGCGCAGGATCGATTCGGCGCGCTGCCCGACGATCGCCGCGGAGGCGTACGGGCACGCGGGCGCCCCGCCCGAACCGGGGCAGGCTTCGGCGCGGGCGCTCGGCGTATGAGCCAGGGCGAGCGCGATCGCGAGCAGCGGCGCGAGCAGTGCGGGCAGGGGAGGTCGTCGCCGAAGAAGCGTCATTGCCGAGTCAGAACACACGATCGGCGTACGTGGAGCGGTGCGATGGACTCACTTATACGATCGTTACACGACTGCTCGATCAGGTGTGTCGGGGCGCATACTTGGTCATTGGGGCGAGCGCATGCTTTATATAAAGCTGATTGGGTGGGCGACGCCGTATACGGCGTCGCCGGGAGGGCCGCATGCGGCCCTCCCTCGAGTCCGCACATGTGCGGACTCGCCGTTGGCGCATGCGCCAACGGATGACGGGCCGCATGCGGCCCGTCACGACCTCGCGCATGCGCGAGGTCGCCTGGCGGCGCCTGCGCCGCCAGGGACAGCATCGGCTTTTTTTCAAAGCACGCGCCCCGACGCTTGCCGCTCAACCGGCGCACTCCAGACGGCCCACCGGCAGTTCCGCGCGCGAACCGTCAGAGCGTCCGTCCGTCCGCGCACTCAAGCTCAGCCCCCGAACTCGAGCACCGTACGGATCCCGTCCTGGGCCTCCATCAGCTCGAACGCGCGGTTGACTTCCTCCAGGGGCATGCGGTGGGAGATGAACGGATCGATGTCGATCTCGCCGCGCAAATACAGGTCGATCAGCTCTGGCACCTGGTCGCGGCCCTTGACCCCGCCGAAGGACGAGCCGCGGATGCGCCGGCCGGTGATCAAAAGGCGCGGGACCACGTCCAGCGTCTCGCCGCGCCCGGCCACGCCGCAGACCGTGCACAGACCCCAGCCCATGCGCGCGGCCTCGACCGCTTCGCGCATCGCCGAGACGAGACCGGTGGCCTCGAAGGTGTAGTCGGCGCCGAACCCGCCAGTGCTCTCGAGCACGCGCTCGACCGCATGCCCGTCCGCGCGCCAGCACTCGGTCGCGCCCTGCCCGCGCGCGAGCTCCAGGCGCTCCTCGGAGAGATCGACGCACACGATCCGCTCGGCCCCCCGCAACCGGCACCCGGCGACCGCCCCGAGGCCGACCATCCCGGCGCCGAACACCACGCACGTCGAGCCCGGCTGCACCTCGGCCGTGAACATCGCCGCTCCCAGGCCCGTCGAGAGGCCGCACGCGAACAAGCAGGCCCGGTCCAGCGGCGCCTCGGGGCTGACCTTCGCCAGCGCGATCTCCGGCATGACCGCATACTCTGCGAACGTCGATGTGCCCATGAAGTGGCGGACCGGCTCGCCCTCCCGGGACAGGCGCGTGGTCCCGTCCGGCAGGTAACCGAGGTTCTGCTGCCCGCGGATCGCCAAACAGAGGTTCGTGCGCGGGTCAAGGCAATGCACGCATTCCCGGCACTGGGGCGAGAACAGCGTCACCACGTGATCGCCGGGGGCGAGTGATCGGACCCCCTCACCGACGCTCTCGACGACCCCGGCCCCCTCGTGTCCGAGGACCGTCGGCGCGTACCCTGACGGGTCGGCCCCGGAGGCGGTGTACATGTCGGTATGACACACACCGCACGCTACGAGTCTCACCAGCACCTCGCCGGGCTCGGGCTCGGCCAGGTCGAGCTCCTGGACGACCAGCGGTGCGGCGAACTCCTCGAGTACGGCGGCGCGAACCTTCACCTGACGTCTCCCTCCACAGGACGATTACTACGATCTCAGAACCGGACTCCAATGCTCGGGGTCGCGCTCAGCCTGCTCGCGCGCCCAGCGGAAGTGATGGACGGCCGAGCGGCGCAAAGGCTCGCCGAGCAGAAGACCGAAAAGCGCGTAACGGCGGGCGTGGCGCGGCGTCTCAAGCGCCACCGACAGCAGGCCCGCGAGCGTCCACAGGTGCAGCACGCGGTTGTACGGGACGAGCTGCTCCGGCGTCATCCCCTCGGCTTCGGTCAGATACGGGATGCCGTTGCGCAGCTCCCAGGGCCACTCCACGAAGTGCACGATCGCACCCGCCAGGCCCGCGGCGTTGTTGAGCGCGATCCACTTCTCCATGCCCTCCCCTTGCGCCGTCCAGCCCGTGAACGCCATCCCCGGGAGGGCGCCGGCCCACATCGCCGTGGCGGCGCGCCTGCCGATGAACGGCTCGAACACCAGACCGACCCCGGCGCGAACCTCGAAGACGTGATGGGCCGCCGTGCCGATCGCGTTCAGGACCGTGAACGGCCGGCGCGGGCGCACTCTCATGACGCCATCCAGGTGGCCTCGTCCAGCTGTGGCGCGTGCGCCGGCTCAGCCGGGTGATCGAGCATCTGCGTGGCAACCTCGTCCATGCGCATCACCGTAATCGTCCCCGCGGCGGCCAGCTCGGCGGTGTGCCCGAGTACCGCATCCAGCGCCTCCCAACCGGGGTCGCCGGTGAAGGCGACCGTAAAGGGGTGAAACAGCAGCGTCAAATGCCCCTCCGCGCGGCGTGAATGCTCATCCAGAGCGGCAATCATCAGGTCGTCTCGCATCTGCTCGGGAGTCAGCGGATCGGGCCCCGCGCCATAGCGTTCGCGCAGACCGGAGAACTGGGGCATGTACGAATAGGCATCCACGAGCGGCCAGCGGAACGGCAGCACGGCCAGCCCCTCCAGCAGACCCTCGCGCTCGCCCGCGGGAGAGACGTAGGTGTACCCGTGCTCTCGCAACAGTCCCAGCGTGCGCTCGGTCAGACCGCCTCCCGGCGGGCGGAAGCCCCGCGGCTGAATGTCGATCGCGCGCATCGCCGCGGTGGCGCGTTGTAGCAACTCGGCCTCCGCGTCGGCCTGCAGCGCCGCCCACTCCTCGTGACGCCAAGCATGCACCGCCACCTCGTGACCGGCGTCCTCGATCGTGTGCAGGGTCTGCGGATACATCTCCGCGTTCAACCCCTCCACGAAGAACGTCACCCGCAGGCCGTGACTCGCGAGTAGGTCGAGCAGGCTCGGAAGGATTTCGGTGACCGTAAAGTGCTCACCCATCGCCACCTCCGCCGGCCACATCCCCAGCTCCAGCTGCGCGGCCTCGCCGAGATTGTCGAACGTGATCGACACGACCGGACTGGACACGGAGACAATGATACGGGCCTCGTCCCAGATGGGCCCGCGGAGGTTTGCGGCTCTGCCTCGCCCGGCCGGCCTTGCCGGTGGTGCACGGAACGATCGCAAGTAAGCTCCGAGGCCGAGATGGCGAGCCTTCCCGCGACAGCAACCCCCGCCTGAGCGACAGACAAATGCGACTCGCGAGCATCCACACCGAGGCAGGGCCCGCGGCCGCCGTGCTGCTGGGCGAGGAACTCGTCCCGGTCTCCGCCCTCGACGCCCCCGCCACGAGCGTACGAGGCCTGCTGGCGGCGCTCGACGCGGAGGGGTTGGGCGAGCTGGGAGCGCGCGCCGAAAACGCGGACGAGCGCCTGGCGCTCGCCGACACGCAACTGCACGCGCCCGTGATCGACCCGCAGAAGATCGTCTGCCTGGGACTGAACTACCGCGACCACGCCGAAGAGACCGGCCAGGACATCCCCGCCGCGCCGATGTGGTTCGCGAAGTTCGCCAACTCGCTAATCGGCAGCGGTCAGGAGATCGCGCTCCCGAGCGCGCACCCCGAGTACGTCGACTACGAGGCCGAGCTCGCGCTCGTCATCGGCCGCCCCGCCCGCAACGTAACCGCCGAGGACGCCCTCTCTCACATCGCCGGCGCGATGCCCTTCAACGACGTCAGCGCGCGCGACCTGCAACTGCAAAACCCACTCTGGTGTAGCGGCAAGGCGATCGACACGTTCGCCCCCTGTGGCCCCGCGCTCGTCACGCTTTCAGAGATCGAGGACCTGCGCGCGCTCGGCCTACGCACGCGCATCAACGGCGAGCTCCTGCAAGAGGGGACGACCGCCAACTTAGTCTTCGGGCCCGCCGAGATCGTCGCGTGGCTTTCGCGCACGATGACACTGCTACCCGGCGACATCATCGCCACCGGCACCCCCGCCGGGGTCGGCGCCGCGCAGGGGCGCTTCCTACGCGACGGCGACACGGTCGAGGTGGAAGTCGACGGGCTCGGAGCGGTGCGCAACTTGGTGCGGAGGGACGCCTAACCCACTCCCTCGCGGCTTATCTCGGTCGGAGCTCGATGACGGGGCCCGTTTAGCGTGGCGTTCCGCACGGGGATACAATCGAGCGCGCGATGTCCTCATTGAGACCCTCTGCGCTGGACGAGACGGCCGTCAAAGGAACGATGGCGATGAATGCTGTCGCCACCGAGGAGATGATCGAGCGCGCCGGTCGTGCCCTGATCGACGCGGCGTCGGCGCCCGCCAAGGTGATCCTGTTTGGCTCACACGCACGGGGTGATGCTGACGAGGGCAGCGACTTCGACTTCCTTGTGATCGAGGACGAGGTCGAGGATCGTCTCGACGAGGCCGTCAGGCTCCGTCGCGCTCTCGGGGATTTCAAAGCTCCGGTCGACCTGATCGTCATGGACGCTGCCCTCGCTGGACGGCGCGCGAAGGTGCGGGGCACGATGGTCAACCGTGCCTTCCGTGAGGGGCGTGTCCTCGCCGAGTCCTGAGCAGGTTGAGTACGCCGAGGTGCTGATGCGCCGGGCGAGCGGCGACCTGCAGGTCTGCCGAAAGCTCGCCGACGACACCGAGATTGACGACAACATCATAGGGTTTCACGCGCAGCAGGCGGTCGAGAAGGCACTTAAGGTTGCGCTCGTGCTCGCGGACGCCGATCTACCGCTATCGCATGACCTCGGATTCCTCCTGAAACAGGTACGCGAGTCGGGTGTCGATCCTCCGGGAGATGAATTCTCAGGTGCCGAGTGGCTGACGCCTTGGGCGGCCGAACTGCGCTACGACGAACCGATCGCATTGGATCGAACTGCCGCACTGGCCGCTGCCGAGAGCGCCGCCAGCTGGGCGGATGCGCTGCTGAAAGATACGGCCTCCGCCGCACCTGAGGATCAGGCTCGGGAGGAAATCTAGGGAGGAAGTTCGTCTGCGCCGAAGCGCTGAGATGCTGAAAGCCTTCATTGGAAGGGCATTCGCTGCATAGCGGGGGTGGGTCTGTACGCATATCCCGACCATCCGAGCGGGCGTGTGTAGTGGATTACCGAAGTACGCAACCCTTCCGCAAGAGCCGCTGTGACCGACACGGGGTTCTCGGCCGGCCTCATACGTGACAATTGTATGCAATACTCATGGTCACTCAACCAATCGCGTGCAACCCGCGAGCATGAACCCTTCGCACAGCTCATCCGACAACCCTCTCGAAACGCCCGGCGTGCAGCAGATGGCGGCGTGGACGCTGCGCCTGGCGCAGAGCCCAGGCTTCGGCCGGCTGCTTGCCGCAGACCCGCATCTGTTCGCGTTGCTCTACGCAAGCTGCGCCGCGGCCGTGGCGCCGCCGGAGGCCCTTGCCGGCGACGACCGCGAGGCGAGCGCGGCCGATGAGAAGCTGCTGCCGACCCTGAAGGATCTCCAGCGTCAGTTCGGCGAGCGCACCAGCGGACGCTTTGTTCGTCTGTATTTGCGCGGAACGAGCGCGTTCGGACTGATAGACCGGGACGCGGGCACATTCGGGACTGCACTGCGCGACTGGGAGCAGACGGCGGAGGTCGAGGCGTCGCGGTTCATCACCCCTCTGGACGAGAACGTCGGGCGCATTGCAACGCTGCTCGATCTGACGACGACGGAGCGCGACGTACTTGCGTTCCAGATAGGTCGCTCTCGGCCCGGGTTCTCGCAGCTGTTCGAGCTGCTGATGGACGCCGACCGTGCGACGAAGGCGGTGCTTGGAGCGGCACTCCGCAGTTCGGAGTCAGAGGTGGTCTCGGCGCTCTCGGAGCAGGGGACGCTGGCACGCTCCGGTTTGTTGAGCGTCAAAGAGCGACCGCTGCGGGTGACCGGACCTTCGCACCACCTGAGCGCTACGCTCGCAGAGCCCGCCGAAGAGGATGTCGGGTTCATCGAGCGGTTCGTCAAGCCGCTCTTGCCGTCCCCTTCGACGAGGTCGCTCGGGCGCCTACACGAGGACGACAGGCGCATTCTCCTAGGCTTCCTGTGCAGACCGCTTCCGGCCGACCGCGGGGTGCACTCGCTCGTTTACGGTCCGAAGTCGGTGGACAAGCGAGACATGATGGCGCGGTTGCTCGGAGAGGAGGGAATCAGCGTCCACGCGGTCGTCACGAGGCACGTCACGGCAGGGGACATGCCGACCTGGACTTACATCGCCCAGCGCCACGTCGAGCGATCCAGGCCCGACGCGGTGCTGATCGTCGATCGCGCCCACGAGGCGCTCGCCTCCCGGCCTCGCACCAGGTTTCACCTCTTCGACCTTGACGACGACGAGCTCGTTTACGACGACGACCCCGAGCGCGCCTCCGACGAGGGCCTGACGGAGAGCCGCGTTCGCTGCGTGTGGATCACCGATCGCGCACGCCAGCTCTCGGAGCGCAACCTGGGCGCATTCCTGTTCCACTGCGAAGCGTTTCCCGGCTCACGCGCGGAGCGGCGGGCGCGGGTTGCACAGGTGATCTCGGACTTCGGCCTCTCCTCGCGGTTGGAGCGCGATCTCGCAAAATACAGCCTGCTTGGCGAGCAGCAGGTCCGTCAAGCGGCTGAGCTCGCCCGTCTGACCGTGCTCCCAGACGACGAGCCGCAGCAGATCATTGCGGCCCTCAGGGAGCGCCCGCGGGGATCGCTGTGCTTCTGGGGAATGCCGGGTGCGGGCAAGACGCAGCTCGCGGAGCACATCGCCGTCGAGCTCGACCTGCCGATTCTCATGCGCTCGGCCTCCGAGCTGCTCTCCATGTGGCTCGGCGAGACCGAGCAGCAGATCTCGACGATGTTCGCCGAGGCGCAGAACGAGGGTGCGCTGCTGTTCCTCGACGAGGCGGACTCGTTTCTGCGCGATCGCACACTCGCGCGCGCCCACTGGGAGGTGACGCAGGTCAACGAGCTGCTCCAGCGAACGGAGCGATTCGAGGGAATCTTCATCGCCGCCACCAACCTGATGGACTCGATCGACGCGGCGGCCATGCGCCGCTTCACTTGGAAGCTCGAGTTCAAGGCCCTTCGGCGCGAGCAGGCGTGGTCGATGTTCTGCGCCGAGAGCGGGTTCGACCCAAGCTCCGAGTCCCAGCGCGCGGACAAGCTCGGGCAGGCCCTCAATGCCATCGAGGACCTCGCGCCGGGGGATTTCGCGACGGTCAAGCGCCAGGCGCAGATGCTCGGAGAGGAGCTGTCCCCCGATGCCTGGATAGAGCAGCTCGAGGCCGAGGCCAAGGCAAAGATGTTGGGCCTGAGACGCCAGCAGCTCGGGTTCGGGAGTTAGTGCCGGACTCAGACAGAGGTCGCCCAGAAATAGCGTTCAGTTCGACATTGGCCGCTGTAGCGTGATTGAGCACGCGGCGAACTCGCGATCGATGTGGCTTGCGAAAAAGTGACAATTCACCGAGCGACACTCAGTCAGCCCACCAGTCTCGCTGACCCTCCACATCTTCCCGCGGGTTCTCGCCGAGGTTGGGCGCGCCGAAGACGAGGATCTCAAGGCCCTCCGGTCCGGCCTCATACCCTCGCCATGTACCGGGCGTAACGCGCACGACGTCCCACTTCTTGACCTCGACGATCTTCTCGTCGAGCTTCATCCGTCCGCTCCCGCCCACGACCACGAACACCTCCTCCTGCTGCTTGTGCGTGTGGCCGTACGGGAACCGGTAGTCGGGCGGGATGCGCTGATAGCTTAGGCCGGATCGCTCAAGCTTGAGCGCCTTACCTGCGACACGGAACTCCAGGTAGGGCGGGCCGTCGAAATTGGACCCGACGTCCGCAAGATCCTCTCTGAGGTTTCTGAGCGTGAACGACATGGCCGCGATTCTATGGTTCGGGCTTCGTGCTATTCCATCTCGGCCATGAAGTTCTACACGCCGCGTGCGAGCAGAACTACTGGCCGATGGCGTACGGTGCGACGCCTGCAAATCGCAATCACTTGGAGGGCACCGATGCCGGATACCACCTGCCACATGTCGATCTCGCTCGACGGCTTCGTCGCCGGGCCGGATCAGAGCCGGGAGAATCCGCTGGGGAAGCGCGGCAGGGAGGTCCATAGCTGGCACCTCGGCGACGAGCGCGCGAACGACGCCGACGCGACGGCTGAGGGCTGGCTCATGCGACCGCGCGGCGCCTACGTCATGGGTCGCAACATGTTCGGGCCGATCCGTGGCGAGTGGGATGAGGACTGGGATGGATGGTGGGGCTCTGAGCCGCCCTACCACGCGCCGGTCTTCGTACTGACTCACCACGCACGTGAGCCGATCGAGATGGAGGGCGGCACGAGCTTCCACTTCGTCACTCAGGGCTTTGAGGCTGCCTACGCCCAGGCGTGCGAGACGGCCGGCGAGGATGGCATCGACATCGCGGGCGGCGCCTCCACTGTCCGTCAGGCGCTCGCCGCCGGGGTGATCGACGAACTCACGCTCGACGTGGTCCCCGTCCTGTTCGGGTCCGGCGAGCGCCTGTTCGACGGAGTCGAGTCCCTAAGGTTCGAGCCGGTCGAGGCGCTCCATTCTCCACTCGCCACGCACATCCGTTACCGGCGGGCTGGGTGAGGTGGGAGGAGCACGACGCGGAAGCCCGGGATTTGAACCCGTGACCTTTGGGTTATGAGCCCATTTCGGGGTGTCGTGGGGTGTCGCCGAGTCCGGTAGTTTGGCTCTATTGCTGAGGATTCGGCTTTCGCCAGATTCGTCGATGGCGTGGAATGGCGTGGGGCATGTTTGCACTTATTTGCACTTCCGAGCGGTCATCCGCCGGTTGGCCAGGCCTGCGGTGACGACGGCTTGCTGCCCTACAATGGAGGGATGCAACGTAGCGCTGTCGCGCAAAACGGCCATGTTCCGAGCCCGGCCGTCGAGAGCCGCAGACAGGCGGCTGCCGACGCTCTGGGCCTGCTCCGTGCGGAGGGCCTTGAGCCGAGTCCTGCCCACGAAGCGCTCGCCGCCCAGTGGGTTGCCGGCGAGATCGATGACGAGCAGTTCGAGCTGCTCAACCTGGAGCAAGTGCGCGAGCGTCTGGCTGCCACGGCCGGTCGATAGTTGCTGAAGCCGGATGGCGAAGGATCCATACGTCTATCCAGGCACCTGGGTCCTGCGCAACAACCTGGCGATCCACGATCAACAGACGCTCTCGCGGGTAGAGGCGGACATCGTTCGCACCGCCCTCGCCGTTCTAACGAGTCGTCTGCTTCCCGGCGACTACGACCTGGTGCATTGGCAGGCGTTTCATCGCCGCATCTTCGGCGGGCTATATCCGTGGGCCGGGGAGCTTCGAACCGTCCAGATAGCTAAGCCCAACGCGTTCTACGCCCGCCCGGAGCACATCGCAGGCTACGCGCAGGGCATCTTTGCCGAGCTTGCTCGGGAGGACCGCCTCAAGGGCCTCGATCGCACCGCGTTCGTGGAGACGGCTGACGCACTACCACGCAGAGATGTATGCCGTCCATCCGTTCCGCGAGGGCAACACGCGCAGCCTGCGCGCGTTCCTGAGTCAGCTCACCGGAGAAGCCGGGTATCACATCGCATGGGAGCACCTCGACCACGAGCGGAGCTTCGCCGCCAACGTGCGCAGCCTCAACGGGGAGAATGACCAGCTCCGCGAGTTGCTCGAGCAGATCGTCGATATGCCGCGGAGCTAACGTCGTGGGGCGGCCACAGCCCCATCACGCTTGCGCCCAGCACCTCGGCTACCTACCCCGCAAGCCCGTAGCCCTGGTGCGTCCGCAACAATAGGTGCGTGGAGACGCCGCGACGGAACATCGAGCTGAAGGCGCGCGACCCCGACCCGGCACGCTCCCTACAGGCAGCCCTCCAGATGGGTGCAAGCGACGAGGGCTGGCTGCATCAGATCGATACGTACTTTCGAGTTCCTCACGGCAGGCTGAAGCTACGCGAGGAGGAGGGCTCCGTCGCTCAGCTCATCTCCTACGAGCGCTCCGACGAGACGGTGGCGCGTGAGAGTCGCTATCGGCTCGTGCCGGTCAGCGATCCCGCCGGGCTGAAGGACGCGATCAGTGATGCGCTCGGCGTGCTGGTCGTCGTGGAGAAGTCCCGGCGGTTGTTGCTCTGGCGAGGCGTTCGCATACACCTCGATGAGGTTTGCGGGCTGGGCTGCTTCATAGAGATCGAGGCGGTCGCAGACCCATCGTCGGATCTGAGCAACGAGCATCGCCGCGCAAGCCAATTGCAGGACGCGCTCGCCATCACACCTGAACGGATCGTGTCGTTCAGCTACAGCGACGAGCTTCTACGTATTGCCCCTGATCGCCGGTCGGGGGTGCAGGTGGGAGATATGGCCGCCCGCTCCGCACTGTCGTGGAGTGGTGGCAAGGATTCGGCTTTGACCCTTTGGGCTCTGCGCCGCCAGGGGGTGGAGCCCGAGGCCCTGATCACGACTGTGACCGACGAGTACGACCGCATCAGCATGCACGGCGTCCGTCGCGAGTTGCTCGCAAAGCAGGCCGACGCGATCGGTGCTCAGCTGATAGAGATTCGCATCCCGTCGGCGTGCGTCAACGAGATCTATGAGGCGCGCATGGCCGAGGCGTTCGCTCGCCCGCCCCTGTCCGAGGTCGAGGCGGTCACCTTCGGCGACCTGTTCCTCGAGGATGTCCGTGCCTACCGCGAGGAGCGGCTCGCGGCGAACGATATGCGTGGTCTCTTCCCGCTCTGGGGACTCGACACCAGCGTCTTGGCGCGGGAGTTCATCGCAGCCGGCTTTCAGGCGATCATCGTTTGTTTGGACCCGCGAGTGCTCGACGCCTCCTTCGCGGGCCGGGCGTACGATGAGCAGTTTCTCGCCGACCTGCCTGCGGGCGTTGACCCTTGTGGTGAGAACGGTGAGTTTCACACCTTTGTCCATGCTGGCCCGATCTTCACCCAGCCGATCATGTGCGAGACCGGCGAGGTCGTGCAGCGTGAGGGCTTCGTCTTCTGCGATGTGGTGCCGGCGTAGAGCAGTCGCGCCTGCAAGTAGAAGTGAATCCGTAAGTGCGCGAAACCCTACGCCGAGGTCGGCACGCGGTGCCGGCGCGTAGAATGCTTCGATGCCGGCGTCTTGGGCATCACGCGAACCTCGGCACCCAACGCGTCGGCAATCGCGGCGATCAGTGGAAGCTCCGGCCTTGAGTTGCTCGCCGTGAACAGCCTGCGGATGCTCGACGCATTGCGATTGATCCGGCGGGCGAGCTCCGCCTTTGACATACCAAGATCGACCCGCAATGCATCGAGCTCGCGGATGACCTGATCGGTCTGCTCGATTTCCCGCATGGAGCGCTCGTAGGCACCCCGGAACTCGGGGTCTTCCATACGCTGCGCCCGACGGCGCTCATGAAGGCTCATATCTAGAGCAGTGCTGGACATCGACCGGCTTCCTTCCGAAAGTGTTGCGTAGAAGATACACGAGGATAGTAGCATCCACTCATCACCCATCAATCGTGACGCTCACCACCGGCTCATCTCTCGCTTGGAGCGGCTCGCCGAGATCGTTCTCGAGCAGGTGGACGTAGGTGTCCAGCGTGAAGCTGGCGGAATGGTGGCCGAGCCAGCGCTGTACCTGCACGACATTGCGACCCTCCGCGAATAGTCGCGACGCGACGGTGTGGCGAAACGCGTCACACCGGTTCTTAGGCCGGAGCGTCCAGCAGCCACTCAACCGGCCGCTCAAAGCGCATGGGCTCGTCGTCAAGTGCCCCCGGGTCGATCTCCACGCGCACGATGCGTCGACCAGCAGCGCCGATGTTGCCGCGGTCCTCGATGACGCGGGCGGGCCTTACGGCTGCACCCATGCGAACACCGACGACCGAGCCGACCTTGGGAGTTGCGCGACGCTGCCTACGATGTCCGTTCTCACGACTCATTGCGTTACCAACGGTATCACCAGGGTCGACCGCCAATCTCGCTGTGCAGGTCTCTACAGAAGCCCTGGAACTGCGATGCATATGCGTGGTTGAGCTGGCGCGTCGCGTAGCGTCTACCTGGCCCAGCGCCACCGACGGCGCCGTGCGCCAAGCTCAGCTCGTCGAGCTGCCCGCTACGGGTTCCTTGCCACGCCTGGAGAGCAAACGACGACATGATCGTGACGCTACCCGGCGAGTACCGACGTTACTGTCGCGGCCGCCCTCGTCGTCGTTTCTCGACTGATCTCGGGAGGAAAAGTCGGGAGGAAGTTTACGTAAGGGCCAGCCTAGAAACCACGAAACCCGCTCAGTTGAGCGGGTTTCGTGTGATAGCGGGGGCGGGATTCGCTCTTACGGGCGACCCTTCTGCTCTGGTCGAACAGGTCGTCCCGTGGCCATGCGCCTAGGCAGCCGGGACCGCCGAGCGCCGTCAGCGCGGTCAGGTCGATCCGCGCCGCGGGCACGACAATGCCCTGCGGTGAGTTACGGGTCTCCGAGATGGCCCGCCAGAAGTCCCGAATTGCACCCTCTGGTCGGAGCGAATAATCCGCCTTCTCGTGGCATCCCGGGTTCAGTGCCAACTTCGTCGTCCGTACGAACATCCGCAAAATCGAGTAGTCCGTACGCTCTCCGCCAGCGTAGCGTATGAACATCCGCAAAAAGCGGTACTATGTACCTGTATGCCAGGCCGGGTCTTCACTGAGATCCTCGCGCTTGCCGCCGAGCAAAACGGCTTCGTGCGCACCCGCGAGGTACGCGAGCTGGGCATCGACCCACGCCGCCTGAACGACTACGCCCAGCGTGGCTTGGCCGAGCGCATCAGCCGGGGCTTGTACCGCATTGAACTGGTCCCGCACGGAGACTTCGACGAGTTCGCCCGGGCCACCCAATGGCCGGATGGGCGCGGCACGCTGAGCGGCGAGACGGCGCTCGATCTCCACGAGCTCTGCGACGTAAGCCCGGCTCACATCGACATCACCATCCCGCGCGACTACCGCACCCACCGACAGGTACCTGCGCGTTACCGGCTGCATCGACTCGACCTCGCCAACGACGAGGTGACCCGGCTGCGTGACGTCCCGATCGTCACCCCGGCGCGCGCGATCGCCGACGGCATCGAGCTCGGGCTGCGACCGACACTCATCGGCCAAGCCATCGACACCGCCGCCAGCCAGGCGCTCATCACCGCCGAGCAGGAGGCCGATCTGCGCGCCACGCGGGCTCAGGGCGCGGCATGAGTGAGCGTCGCTACGACACGCCGCCCAAGAACAAGGCCTCGCTGGAGCAGCGCCTGCGCAACCTCATCGGCGACGACACGCTGGAGCTGCGCGCCCGCCGCCAGATCGGCTACATCGCCGTGATCGCCGCGCTCGGCACCCACGCCCGCGACGAGAACGGCGAGCCGATCTTTGCCGTCAAGGGTGGCGTCGCCGTCGAGCTTCTGATCGGCCAGGAGGCCCGGGCGACCAAGGACCTCGACTCGGCCGTCCGCGCCCAGGCCGAGCAGATCGAGTCCCTGCTGCGAGACGCCCTGGCTCGTGGCTGGGACGGCTTCAGCTTCCGGCTGGTCTCGTGGGAGCCGATCCACGACATCGCCGCCTGGCGCGGCAACATCAAGCTGCAGTTCAAGGGCCAGCCGTTCTCCACGGTGCAGTTCGAGGCAGCGCCGGCCGAAGGCGACGCAGGCCGCGGCACGCAACTGGTCGACAACACGTTCGTAGACGTCGCCGCGCTCGGCCTCTCCCCGGTCGGCGAGCTGCCACTTGTCACGCTCGCCTACATGCTCGCGCAGAAGCTCCACGCCTGCACCGACCATTCCCTCCCCAATCGCGAGAACGACCGCGCCCGCGACCTGATCGACATCCTCCTCGTCCGCCGGCTGCTCGCCGACGACGAGTTGCCCGGCGTGCGCCGGGCGTGCGTGGAGATCTTCCGCCTGCGCGACAAGCACCCGTGGCCGCCGTCGGTCACGGTCCTGCCAGAGTGGCCCACAATCTACGCGGGCGAGCTGGCCAAGACGCCCGGCTTCACGCCGGTCGATGTCGAGCAGGCCGCAGCCCATGTGGACCGGCTGATTGCCGAGATCGACGGGGCATCATGACCGTTCAGGCCGCATCCCCTTGCCTGCGGCGTTCGCTTGGTAGAAGATTGCAATCCGCCGCGAGTTCTGCTCTGATCGATCGCGCCGACAGATGTCGTCGGCGTGGACCCATGACAAAGAAGCCCGAACATGAGGATCGCGGGCGGGAGACCCCCGACGCTCGCCCGCGTCGCGCCCGGAAGAGCGTGTGGGACGACGCCAAGATCGTCGTCAACGTCGAGTACACCAAGCCCGGCACGGCTCTCGACGACCACCTCCGCAAGGAGCAGACCCGAGCGCTACTCGACCTCCTGGCCGATTATGTGCAGAAGCTCGACGAGAGCGGCGATGCTGAGTCGTAGCCCTCCGTCTGAAAGCTATCCTACGCAGGCCCAGCGCCCTTGCCGGCCTCAGACAACTGTCATAGCGGGGGGAAAGATTCGCTCCTAACGGCAACCTCGTGGTGCCTGTGGAGCGGACGTTTCCTGGCTGGCCAGGACGCCCGCGACAGCACTAGCCGGTCCGAAAGGGCTATTTGCTATGTCGGCCGCTATGTCCAGACCGTCGTGTACCTTGTCCCTCTCCTTGTAACAGCAGAAACGAGAGACCATGACAGACGACACGACTCAACTCGACGACCTTCTCGCCCGGATGCCGGCGATCGCCAAGGCCGTCTCGGCCTTCCCAGAGGCCGTGCAACGGAGCGCATTCGATGAGTTGATGGCCGCCGCGACTGGTAACACCGCGCCCGCGCCGGCACCCGACGGCGGCGACGGCGAGGTCGCACCGAAGAAGCGACGCTCGGGCACCCGGCCACGGAAGGCGAAGCCGAGCGTCGAGAACGGTGACGCGAAGCCGCGGCGCGCGACGGGTGCATCCCAGCCCAAGATCGTCAAGGAGCTCGACCTGCGGCCGAAGGGCAAGACGTCGTTCGCGGACTTCGTGAAGGCGAAGAACCCGACGAACAACCACGACAAGTACGCCGTGGCGATCTACTACCTCTCGAACGAGGCCGGGCTCAGCACCATGTCGAGCGACGATGTGTTCACGGCGTGGCGCGACGCGGGATGGAAGCTCCCGCCCAACTTCCTGGCGTCGCTGCGCCTGACGGCGTCGAAGAAGCGCTTTCTCGACACGAGCAACAGCGAAGCTCTGCGGCTACTCAACACCGGCGTCAATCGCGTCGAGCACGACCTCCCGGTCCACAAGAAGGGCTAAAGCGATGGCGACGGCAGCGGCTGGCGGCTCGCTCACGTGCATGCTCGGCACCCTTCCCGAGGGGCTGCGGAAGGAGTTGCTCGACGCCTTCAACCAGATCGTCAAGAACTTCCGCGAGCGGCGGTGGGAGCCCTCCGAGTTGAACGGCGGCAAGCTCTGCGAGGTCGTCTACACGATCCTCAAGGGCTACGGCGACGGCAAGTACCCGGCGAAGGCCGCGAAGCCGAAGAACATGGTGCTGGCGTGCCAGAAGCTCGAGACCGAGGCCGCCAGGGCCCCGCGCTCGATCCGCATCCACATCCCGCGGATGCTGATCGCGCTCTACGAGATCCGCAACAACCGGAACGTGGGGCACGTGGGCGGCGACGTCGACCCGAACCACATGGACGCCGTCTGCGTGCTCCAGATGGCGAAGTGGATCATGGCCGAGCTCGTACGGGTACTGCACAACGTGTCCACGGAAGAGGCTACCGCGATCGTGGATGGCCTCGCCGACCGCGAGACCCCGCTGATTTGGGAGGTCAACGGGAAGAAGCGGGTCATGAGCACGGGGCTGACCATGCGCGCCAAGGCGCTGCTCCTTCTCCACGCCTCGAGCGGACCGGTGGCCGAGGCCGACCTCGTGTCCTGGATCGAGCACTCAAACGGGAGTGCGTTTCGCCGCGACGTGCTCCGGCCAGCGCACAAGGAGCGCATGGTCGAGTACGACGCCGACGCCCGGACCGTGCAGATCTCCCCGCTCGGCATCGCGCATGTTGAGGAGGACCTGCTCCCGGGCCTGGGCGGCTAGATGATCGTCACGCGCTTCGGCGTAGTAGTTGACGAACGCGCGGTTTGGCCGGTCGAGGTGGTAGTTCAGTGTAAGGGGGCGACGAGGCAGAGTAGGCGTTGAAGGGCGCTCTCTGAGGCCGGCGAAGGTTCTGGCGCCGTAGCGGTCCAGCGTCAGGATGTCCTTGCAGGTCCAGAAGATGCTCTCGATGCGTTGGCGGATTGACGCGAGGTGCAAGCCGCGGCCGGGCTCATCTTCGCGGCGGGGTCTGAGGATCGTGGCGTCCAGTTCACTGGCATCGCGCTGCTCGACAAGGACGGCGATGCCAAGCCATAAGTCGCTCAAGGCATGGAGGGCGAACTACCGCTACTACCCGGCGCCCTTGTCCAGCGAGGCGGTCTGCTTGCTGGGAACTCAGACAACTGTCATAGCGGGGGCGGGATTCGAACCCGCGACCTTCGGGTTATGAGTTGTATTGACAGGGGTCCGCTCAGATAAATGTGGCTTTCTAGAGCCAAATCAGTTCGGTCAGATTCGGCTGGTTTTGCTCAAATTGGTACGCAAATTGGTACGCAACTGGATTGGTGAAGAATCGGCGGGATCCGTTTGCAACGGTGGGGGAGTGTTACTCACGCCGTCAGCACGCGATAGGCCGCGCGGGCTGCGCGAAGGCGAGTTGCCTCGAAGCTCTCGCGGAGGGCGGGGTCGTCGATTGAGAGCCGGTCTGAGATCGACCGCAACCATCCGCTCTCCTTGCTGGTGATCTCGGCGCGCGCGGCGCGGGGATCGTTGAGGAGGCTCAGGAGGGTGATGAGGTCGTGACGCTGGTCCTGTGGGCGTGAGTGGACGCGCAGTGCGCGCGCCTTGAGCAGGACAGCTGCGATGAGCTTTGGCCGCCGGAGTGTCACGGCGAGTTCGTCGACCACGATCTCGACAAGCTCGGTGCGGTTGAGCGCTTGCGTCCCTCCGGGGATCTGGATCGTCTTGAGCTTGCCCGTCGTGGTCGCACCGGAGGGACCGAGGCCGTCGGGCGCGAGCACATCGACGATCTGGCCGTTGAAGTCGAAACGGAAACCGCGCTCCAACTCTGGCTGTTGCGGATCACGCAGGCTTGCGCCGAGCGCTTTGAGGCGTCCGGTGGCCCAAGTCGTCCCGCTCGGACGCGCTCGAGCGTCCGCGAGAATGTCGATGTCCGTCGTCACCCGCTGGGTCTGCTGCGCCTCGATGGCAAAGAGAGCGACCATAAGGCCCCCAACCAGACACCAGCGACGATCTTCGCCAAAAGCCGTGGCGACCTTTGCGACGGCGCGCCACAGCTCCATCGCATCGGGGTCAACCAGCTCGATGCGGATCGACGTGACAGGCGCCTCACCTTCGGCATGTAGCGCCATCACACGGCCCTCATGTCGCGATCGATACCAGCGATCGTCTCGGCACCGACGCGCGCCGCTCGCGGATCAGCGTATGAGCAGAGATCGACAGCGACTGCCGCGAGGGGAGCGAACCGCCGACCGTCCAGAGACCAGACATCATCTGCAACCGCGCGCAGGACGACGTTCACCTCGGGGCCGGACATACGCTCCAGGGCGTGCTCGCGTTGTAGTTGCACGAGCAGGCGCGCGGGCATGTAGGCGTCGATGGTCTCCGAACCCGCGAGACCGAGATCGTAAGCAGCGGCCGCAGATGGACCGCTGAGCACAAGCTCGGCGCGATCCCGCAACGCTCGCAACTCACCGCCCAGCGCCCAATACGAAGACGGCTCAGCGCGTCGAGCAAGGCGCGGCCGCAAGCCATCTAGGCCGTAGATCTCGAGCGCATGGCGAACCCGCCAGCGCGCCGAGGAGTCGAACTCTGGTGGCAACTCCTCGCCGGATGCAGCAAGCAACAACGCCCAGGCATTACCCGGAGAAAGCGGACGGCCGGCCGCGACATGCTCACGACTGCGGCCAGCGATGCTGGCACGATCGACCAGCCAGACACCACTCACCTTCTCGGCCGTCAGGTCGCCGGAGGCGATCAGCGCCCGCACCCGCGACGGATGCACGCTCAGCTCATCGGCAGCGGCAGAGACGGGGACCAGGTCGGGCATGCCTTATTTATAGCGCTAACAATAGGTTTTTGCAATTCAACCTGTTTGCGCTATATTTCAATGCTGGGCGAGCAGACGAGGATCTTGCTCATGGGCGGTGGGCGGTCGAGGTCGGCCGATCATGAGCCGCGAGACGCGACGCTTTGCAACCGCATGAGACCGAGCGGCGGGGATTCAGGCAGCGACGCGCTTCTTCTTGGCTTTCTTCAAGACAACGGTCACCTGGCGGTGTTCGACGATCTTCTTCTGCCCCGGGATCGTGATGGTGACGAGGACTGCGATCTTCAGCGAGCCCTGCTTTCCGAGCAGCTTGATTCCGGCCTTGGTCAGCTTCATCTTCACCGGGCCCGATTTGCCGCCGGCGATCGTCGTCTTGCCCTTGCCGACGACGACCTGGCGCCGCTTGTATTTCACTTGGGTCCCCGTCCGCGCGGACGCGGTGAGGCCCGCCGGCGGGCCGGAGTACTTCGCCTTGCCTTCAGTTGAGACCCCGCAACTCGGGCCGCCGCAACCGTAGGAGCCGATGATCACTGTCAGATCGGGCCCTTTGGTCACGAAGATCCGTTTGGTGATCCAGACCGTCGTCGGTTTCGGCAGCGTCACCGGTAGGGCCTGGGCGGCGGGAGTTCCAGAGGCGCTCGTCGGCGTGAAGACCTGGGGCGCCGCGCTCGGGCTCGGCCGCCAGGAGGGGTAGGTCGCGGAGACGCCCTGGTCCCCGGTCAACGCGACGGCTTCACCCAAGCCATCGGTGTTCTGCAGGTAGACCTTGTTGGTGGTGGGTGCGCCGCCGTAGTAGAAGCCCTGGAAGACGATCTGCGCCCCGCTCGGCGACCAGGACGGAGCCGGTCCGTTCGGGTTCAGGCTCGGCGACTGGGGCAGCGGATGATCGCCGCCGCCGTCTGCGTTGGTGACCCGCCACTTTTCGACCGCGTTGTAAACGACCTGCGAGCCCGACGGCGACCAGGAAGCGAAGATGAACTGCGCTCCGGAGACGAGGGTGACCGGCGTTCCCCCGCTCGCGCTGATGATGCCGAGGTTTACGGTGCCGAAGCCCGCGTGCTCGCCGAAGGCGATCCGGGACCCGTCCGGCGACCAGGCCGGTTCCTGGCCTTTGGCACCGACGAGTTCCGTCGCGGAGGCCGAGCCGTCGGCGACCTGTGTGTAGACCGTTTCTTTGTAGGAAAATGCGAGCTTGGCGCTGTCGGGCGCCCAGCTCGGATTCACCCCGTGTTCGTTGACGGTCAGCGGCGTGGCGGTCGTGCCGTTCGAGTTCGCGACCTCGATCTTGTCGTTCGATTCGGAACTGCCGACGACGAAGGCGAGCCGAGTGCCGTCCGGGGACCAGACGGGTTCCTCGATCCGCTCACCGCTTGTGAAGTGGGTTACCTGCACGGCCAGATTGAACCCCTGTTCAGGCGCTTCGGGTTCCATCACGAAGAGGTTCCTCGTGCCTCCACCGACGCCGAAGTTGGACAAGAACGCGACCTTTTTGCCGTCGGGGGACCAGATCGGCTTTTCGTCGATGCTCGTCCCTTCGTTGTCGGTGAGGTTGGTGACCGCCGCAGGGTTCGCCGGATCAAGCAGGCAGATGTCGAGTTTGCTGCAGTCGTAGGCGATTTCGTTCCCCGCGAGCGCCGCCGAAGTGCCGGCCGTCGCAAAGCTCGCCGCCGCGAGGACGCTGAGGACGAGCAGCTTGGGCAACCGGGACGACGTCACGGCACTCATCCTAATCCAGCCACCACCCAGTGTCCAGTTCTGGCGACAGCGTCTCGGCCTTTTCCCAACTCACCAGCAATGACCGAATGGCGCGTCTACGAATACACCAGCCGCGACACGATCGATCGAAACCGGGCGACCCTGTTCGCCAAGCGCCTCGGCGCAGGACGCCCGATCATCACCGGCGTACTCGCACAAATCGTCAGCCGGGCCATGGCGCGGCAAGGCGTTCGCGATCCCTGCCTGCTTCGTCTACCAGGTCAACCCCGACGGGCTGATTGACCAGGTGAGCGAGTACGTGGGCGAGCGCGAAACGACATAGAAGGGCGCGGGCTCCGTCCGGCCCCACACCAGTCCAACCTGGAGCAGGTCCGAGAGCAATAGCCGTGCGCGGCGCTGCTTGCGGGCCGGTGCGCCCCTCGCCCTCACCGACGCGGACATGCCTCGCGTGTCTACCGCTTCCTGCGGACACGCAAGGACGAAATCGGGTCCAGTCTGTCCCGTAACCCCCTCCAAATGACCTTTCTAGAGGGGAACCCTACGCCGGCATAGCGGGGGCGGGATTCGAACCCGCGACCTTCGGGTTATGAGATCGCCCAAGGGGGGTCGGGTACGATCAGGTTGCCCGTGTTTGCTGGGGTTGTGGGTGGTTCGCTCGGGCCGGTTTCGCTCAAATTGGAACGACGAATGGAACAATGACGTTGGCGCTGGCGCACCTCGCCGGCTACTCTTCGTCGCCCAGCAGGCGCCCCGACCATTCGCGCACAGTCGACACTTGGTCCCGCACGGCGGGGCGATCGAGCACTTCTTCGAACCTGCCCTCATACCGCGCGGCGACCGCCCACGGTGTCAGCTCCTCAATCTGCTCCCGACCCTCGGAAAGGTCGATCCCGTGATGCTCCAAAAGCGAGGTGAGGTAGCCGATGCTGTGCGTTCGGTCGTAGGCGATCTCGTGGAAGGCAAGCACGGCCTTCAGGCGCTTCTCGATCGCCTGTTGCGCGTGAAAGCCCAGCACGTCATCGGGCACGTCTGAATCATCGAGCAGCCTGTCGAGGATCGACTCATCCCCTTCGGCCTTGCTCACCAGCAGCAGTGCCAGCTCGCGTGCTTCAGGACTCGGCGACGACACGGCCCTGACTCATAGCCTCGTGAATCATCGTGCCCTTGACCGACTCCCACTTCCGCACATGCTGCTCGCTGGCTACCACGACATCGGCCGGGATCAAGAGCCGCCCGAGAATCCTTCCCAAGCGGACCATCTCCCCAAAGCGATCGTCGACCTCCCGCTCGATCACCAGGAAGTCGAAGTCGCTTCGCTCGTCCCCATCGCCGCGTGCGCGCGACCCGAACAGGATCACCTTGGTTGGGGCCGCTGTCGCCTCGATCAGCGCTCGTCCGGCGCGCTCAATCGTCACCCCGTCTGCTGTGGCGCTCATCGTGCTTGCTCCCGCGTTGGGCTCTCATCCGGCGCCGACGGCTGGGTTGTGCTGAAGGCCCGCTCGACCAGCTGCGCTCCGTTGGTCGGGTCGGGGGCGTAGTGGCGGTAGATCTCGGTCGTCTTGGCGTCAGCGTGGCCCATCCACTCCTGGATCGCACGCAGCGGCGCGCCTGCGGCTGCCATCTGCGTGCCGAACGTATGGCGTAGCTCGTGGAAGGTGATCTCACGCACGCCCGCTCGTGTGATGGCCTCGCGGAAGCGCTTTCGCATCTTCGACGGGTCGAGCACGTTGCCGGTGTGGGGATGGCAGAAGACGAGATCGTCGTCCGTGCGGTAAGCCGAGCGCTGGGAGTGAAGCTCGAGCTCTCGTGCCAGACGGTCGGCCATCGGCACCGAGCGTCCCTCGTGTGACTTGGGGCTGTCGAACTTCCCGCGGGTGAAGTTGTCGGCGACGCGCACCCGGCTCGCCAGCCAATCGACGTCCATCCACTTCAGCGCCAGCAGCTCACCCTGACGCAGTCCGGTCAGGGCAGCGGCCAGGTAAAGCGATCGCTCGACGTCGCCCAGCGAGTCATCGGGGACCGCGTCTATGAGCTTGTCGAGCTCACGGGGTTGCAGGAAGCGAATGCGTCGGTGCGGCGAGCGCGCCTTCTTGGGACGGTCTACGTGCGCGACCGGATTGGTCAGCACCCAGCCGCGCTTGAGCGAGAAGGCGAAGACGCCGTGTAGGAAGTTCAGGTGGTTCTGGACCGTCTTGCTCGACAGGCCGTCCGCGCGCTTGCGTTTGAGGTAGGAGGCGACCCTGGCCGGGTCGATCCTGTCGATCGGCGTATCGCCGAAGAATCCTTCGAGGTGTCCACGCAGGTATCCGCGGTAGTCCTGGATCGTCGAGCGCTTGCGATCCATCACGTGCTCCAGATGGTCGATGTAGAGCGCACCGGCGTCGGCGAGGGTCTTACGCTCGGCGGTGGCGAGTACGAGGTCGTGGTCGATCCGCTTGCGAAGCTCGCGCTCGGCCTGAACCCGCGTCAGGCCGCTCGTGCTGCCCTGTGAGCGCTTGGGACCGATCTTGCGCTGGACTCGCCTCGTGCCAGCTCGCCAGGAGCCGTACCAGCTCTCCTTGCCCGTCTTGTCCTTGTAGACGAAGAGACGGCCGCTGCCGTAGGAGCGCTTTGCCATGACCGCCCGATTGTAGGCGGCAGGGCGGCCGGCGAGCATCGGTGTCGAGGCGGGCGAGACCGGGGATGCTGCGTGGGGCGCATGGGCAGGTCAAGCGTGGATGTTGTCGGCCAGCCACTCCTCCAGCATTCGTTGGGTGAAGCGGATGTGCCGACCGACCCGTACGCATGGAAGGCGACGAGCCCGCACGGCTTCATAGATCCAGCTCGTCCTCACGGAGAGCAGCCGAGCTGCCTCCTCCGGGCGTAGCAGTGGGTCTTGCAGCCGGGCATTCGATGGATCGGCGATGGACGGCTCGTTGGTCGACTTCGTGACGGGTGTCATGCTGTTCCCTTCGGAAGCTCTTGGTTTGTTTGTGCTGTCTCGGTTAATGACCGCTACGCGCGCAAAACGGCCAACGAGTTGATCAACGGCCCCCACGAGCCGCGTCCCGCTCGGGTGCGCGATCGAGATTCCGCGCGGTGCGGGTGAGCCAGCGCGCGAGGCTTGGCGGGCGCATCCGCCCGAGATCGAATCCCGACCCCCAGCGCGAATCGGGCAACTCGGGGTGCGCGAGCGAGGGTGTTTGCGCGCGGCTCTGGCGCATCCTGTGGGCGAGTTGCATGACACGTCGCTCGTCTTGGCCCTCGGCGCCGAGCTCGTCGCGGGCGAGGAACCACTCGGTGGCTTGGCGCGCGCGGCTGGCCTCGACGTAGGCGGTCTCCTTGCTGGTTTGCCAGCCGCCGGTGAGCACGACGGAGCGCTCGACGGTGGCACCCTGCTGGCGGTAAACGTGCTGCGCGTAGCCGAGGCGCAGAGACTCCAGATCCTTGCCGGCGAGCCCCACCTGGCGACCGGAGCCGTCGAGCGTGAGGGTCAGGCCGCCTTGATCGTCGATGTGTGTGACCTGGCCGCGAGCGCCGTTCTCGACGCGGGCCTGTCCCGGCGGCCGGTGTTGGGCGGTGAACGCGATCAGGTCGCCTTCACGAAGCCCGTAGTGCTGGCGGGGAAGTGGGATCTCGCGGGGACCGAGTTCGTCGCGCTGGGCGCGGAGATGTTGGGCGCGGGCGTTGAGCCTGTCGATCTCCTGGTTGGACGCGTCGGCGATCAATGCGACTTGGCGGATGTCGTGGTGTTCGGTGAGTGATGCCCAGCGTTGTACGGCTGCCTCGCCGGCCTCGTCACGGGTGTCCATGAAGTAGAGCTGCCCCCGGGCTTGGTAGTGCGCCATCGCGCGCTCGGGTTCCCCGGCGCGCAACACCGCCCAAGCCCGGCGCTCGTGCGGGTCGTGGGTGCGGTGGATGTCGGCGAGCTCAGCGACCGGCGCGTGGTCGGCGATGCGGTCGAACATGCCACCGGGGCCGATCGACGGGAGCTGCTTGCCGTCGCCAACGGCGATCAGCTTCGCTCCCGAGCGCTCCACAAGCTCGGTGAGGACGTCGAGGCGCTTGTGGTCGACCATCCCGGCCTCGTCGAGGAACACCGTCGTGTCCCGGCCGACGTGCACGGTGCCTGTGTTCGCGCGGGCGACCAGGGCGTCGAGGGTGAGCGTGCGTCCGGCGAGCGCGGGGCTGTCTGCGCCGAGTCGCTCCGCGGTTGAGCCGGACACGGCAACGCCGATCGTGTCGCGGCCGGCGAGCTGCTCTGCGCGTGCGGCCGTGTCAATCACGACGCCCTTGCCGGTGCCGGCGGGGCCGACGAGCACTGCGACCCGCTCGGGCCCAGTCAATGCGCGCAGCGCCTGCTCCTGCTCGGGGCTCAGGTGTCCGGCAATCCGCTCGGCGACCTCCCGTGTGGCCTGGATTCTGGCGGCGTCGCCCACATCCCGCGCGGCCGGCCGGGCAAGCATGGTGATCCGCCGCTCGATCGCCTGCTCCTGGGCGCGAACGGCGAGGGTGGTCATCTGTCCGCCTTCTAAGCTGAGCACCCGCCGGTCACGCACCATTCCCCGTGCGATCCCAAGCGCCTCATCCGGTCCCATCTCTCCGGCGGTCTGCTCCAGTGCGACGCTGCGCAGGTCGCGCTCCTGAAAGACGGCGTGGTGCTCGGTCAGGCGCGCCTCCACACGGTCCTCGACCGAACGATCAGGCCGGCCGCGTTCGGGGCCGGCGAGCAGCTGTAGCGCCTCGTCGGGGCCGAACCCGTAGCGGTTGCCGGTCTCCGTCCAGACACGTTGTAGGTCGTTTCGGGTGGTGAGGGTCTTGGCGCGGCGGTTCTCGAGCGCCAGCTCGCGCAGCTCCCCTCGCACGGGCGCACGGCCGTGTCGGGCACGGAACCGCTCTGCTGCCTTGGCGACCTCACGGCTGCGGCCAGAGAACGCCTCGCACAGATCCCTCGGAACCCCCGCGATCTCGAAATACCGGCCGTCCTTCCCCGTCGCCTGCTCGATCCCATAGCCCTCGCGTGTCAGCTCGCCGGCGAGCGCGGAGCGGTAGAACGCACCCAGCTCGCGTGCGCTACGGAAGACCGGCCGTGAGGCGACCGCGACGAACCGCTCGTCCTCGCGCACCGCCCCGGTAATCACGACGTGGCTGTGCAGCTGCGGGTCCGGTGCCTGCGCGTCCGAGACGCCTCTGGCAGTCGTGTGCCGGTACTCCGCCGCGATCACGTCGCGCGCGGGCTCCTCAACGACCTCGCCGCCATAACGACGCCGCACGAGCGGCACCCGCTCACGCATGTAAAGGATCGTCTGCTCGACCGCCCGCCCATGCGCCGCCTCGATCTGCTCCCGCTGCCACGGGTCCCCCAGCGCCCACACGGCAGACACGGACTTCGGAGCACTGAACGTCACATCGATCCCGCCGCCACGGCCACCGCCGGCGCCTTCCCGGCGCAGCCACCGGCCCGTCCCGGGGTGACGGCCCTCCATCAGCGCGACGAAGTCCGCACCATCCACCGGCTCGCCCGCCGTGATACCCAGCCAGCCGAGCGTCTCCTCATCGGCGAGCCAGCGACCCGGGGCCTGCGCCATCTCCCCATCCGGGGTCAGGTAGTAGTCCCCGCGCTCGGGCTCGACCGTCTTGCCCTCCAGGTAGCGGGCGTACCCGCCGCCTCGGGACGCACCTATGCTCGCTGCCGTCATCACATGGGTGATGACCGCGAAGCAGGCGGACCGGCCAACGGGTTTGCACAGCAGGCGCACAGCAACAGCATCCTTGTGCATCTGGTCTGTGCTGGCCGTTGGAGCGAAGCGACCGGGCTGCCGAGCTGGAAACAAGGAAACAGTTCAGTGGCGGCCCGATGGCGGATGCCCGGACGCTTCGTGAGGCGGCATCGACAAGATGGCCAGCGCCGCGTACACGCAGGTCAAGACCAGCTACACGGCGCAGCCTGACTACATCTTTTTGTCCGGTGTCTGGGCGAGGTCACTCGTACGAGCGAGAGCCCGGTCTTGTCGTCACCGGAGAGGGCCTTGCTCTCGAAGGCTCGTAGCAGTCCATCCCAACACGCCTCACTCAAACAGCCGCCCGTCGACTTCTGGCCAGTAGCGGTAGAGCGCCTTTGCCTGCTCGAGCACGAGCTGCGTATAGTGGTTGACGTCGTAGGGCTCCTCGCCGCCGCCGCCAGCCGTTGGGTCCATAGCTTCAGCGCAAACCCCTGCTCGCAAGGGCGCCCCGGGATCCCGCGCCAGCGCTCGGCGAACGTCTCCGCGTAGCAGTGCGCGCAGCCCGGGGAGACCTTGTCGCAACCCGTCACCGGGTTCCAGGTCGCCTCAGTCCACTCGATTGCGCTGTTGTCGGCCAAGGTGGTCGGACGGACCTGCGGTTAGAGCCTAATCCAGATACCGTGAGCGATCCCGATGGCAGTCGTGCTCGGCGGGCACCTGCTGCTCGCGCCAGCGTCGATCGCCGCGCGTGCGGTCGCGACGATGCTCGGCCTGGTGCTTGTGCGGCTTGCACATCAGACAGCCGGCGCGCGTGCTCTTCGGACCCTTGCGCTTGTGGTTGGCCATATGGCGAATGGTTGCAGGAATGAGCCAGCCCCATCGTACCCACCCGGGCGGCTCCGTGATTCAGACGAACCGGATTTAGCCGCGCGAGAAAAAGACCGGCTCAGGCTCAGCGAGCTCCTGCGCCACGAGCATCAGCTCGGAGATCCTTGCGTCCTGCCCGTTCGGGGCAAGCACCTGTTCGTGTTCAGACTCGCCGATGACCCTCTGGGCCTCATGGAGCTGCTCGTACAAGATCTTGAATTCATCCATTGACGACACCTCCCTCGCTATCAGCCTACCACGGGTGCGCCGAATTGCGACTCAAGCTGTTGCCGAGCATCTTTCATGTCATGGTCGGCTCCACAGCGGCTGCACTTGAGCAGATCGCCCGGCGGCCAGCGAATCGCGTTCGGGTTGTCGGGCTGGTCCGGTTTGAACTTCGCCTGGATCTGGATGGCCTCGCCACAAGCAGGACATGCAAAGCCGATGGCGACCCCGCCCGGCGGCGTCGCCCCTGGGACGGGTCCAGGGAGCCCCCCACCGATCATCGGCAGCGGCATCCCCATCTGTTGGGCGGGAGGCGCCAGAAAGCGGTAGATCTGCGAATGTGTCGTCTCGATGACCTTGTAGCAGTTCGTGTCGAAGAGCATCTGCAATAGCGTGTGATACCGCCGGATCGCATCGAGCAGCTCTGGGTCGGCGCTGTAGTCCGTGATCTGCAGCCTCATACCCTCCAGGTCTGCGATCTTGAGCGACCGCCCGTGAGTGAGCCAACGGCTATGGTCCGAAAGCTGCTGCGCGATCTCTTCGGCGCGCGTCCGTCGCTCCTTCGCGGTGACCTTCTCGCCGCTCGAACCATGGGTTTTCCAGCCCTTGAACTTGTACTTGGTGAGCCAGTCGGTCACAAGATCCTTCGCGAAGTTCAGCGCGTTCTGCGCGTCCTGAATCTCACCCGGCGAGATTTGCTGCAGGATCGGGACATAGGCAAGGTTCAAGCGGCCGTCGTCAGCGCTCTCACGTTGGATTGCCCGAAGACCCTCAAGTAGCGCCTCGGCCGAAAACACCTTGCCCTGCCACTGGATCTGCGCGTCGATAGGGCCGAGCGCCGAGGCCGGCTCCATCAGGATGTCGTCGGCAGCCATCACGATCAGCGTGCCGGCGCTCTTCGCCATCCCGGGGATGATCGCCGCGAAGTTCTTGTATTTGCCTCGCAGGAGCTTGACGATGTCCTCGGCAGTCTCACCGGAGCCACCGCCAGTCTCGATGATGAAGTCGAGTGCTTTCCCACTCAGGTTCGCAAGCTGATCGTTGATCGGCAGCAAGTCGGCGTACTCGATGCCGATGGGTGCGCGCTGACGCACGCTCACGTTGGCTGCGTACACGAGCGTGTCGCGGCCTCGGATCTTCGAAATCCTCTCGAGCTGCGTTTTGCGCTCAGCCTCGAGTTGCTCGAAGCTGAATTCCGCGTTCAAATACTCGGAATATACGCCCATACTCGTACTATACTTCGTCAAGGAGACGGAAGAGTTCCTCTAAGCGATAGGAACGTCTTTGTGGCTCCGCCTCACTCAAAAAGCCGCCCCTCAACTTCCGGCCAGTAGCGGTAGAGCGCCTTTGCTTGCTCGAGCACGAGCTGCGTGTAGTGGTTGACGTCGAAGGGGCCCGCGCCGCCGCCCCCAGCCGTCGCGGCGGCGGGTTGGTAGTGGTGCTGGCGCAGTAGGCGTCTGATCTTTCGGCGGATCGCGGCCTCGCTGGACTCGCGGTCTGCCCAGTCGACGGTGAGGTCGGCGCGGATGCTCTTGGCGAGCTCTCGGGCGATCACGGCGACCTGCGGGTCGGTCGCGGCATCCTGAACGCCTCCCGCCAGCGCGTCGTAGAAGGCAGCCTCGTCCGGGGTGAGCCCGAGTTGCTCGTGGCGCCCGCGCGCGTCGCGCAGGCTCTTGGCGATCTCCACTAGACGTTGGACGACTTCGGCGCTTGTGATCTGTCGCTGCTCGTAGCGGGCGAGAACCGCCTCGATCTGCTCGCCGAAGATCTTGGCCTGGGTCTGGTTGGTGCGGGTACGGCTTTTGATCTCGCCCTTGAGCAGCTTCTCAAGCAGCCGGATCTGGACGTTGGGGTGCTCGGTCTTCGCCGCTAGCGAGTCGAGGAACTCGTCGGAGAGCACCGAGATATCGGGGCGGTCTTGCTCGGCGATCTGGAGGGTCTCGACGATGTCTCCCGCGGCGAGCCCCTCGGACATGAACTGGCGGATGGCCTGCTCGGCTTGTGGGCTTGCCTGCGTGTCGGGCGTGGTGATAGCGCGTACCGCGGCGGCGAGCTTCTTGAAGAAGCGGATCTCCTCACGCAGCGGGATCACCGCGGGCTGGGTACTGACGAGCGCGTAGAAGCTCCCCAGCGTTTTCTGCGCGTCGAGGAACTCGCGCGTGCGTTCCTCGCCGGCGAGGATGTAGTCGTAGGCGTCGCTGAACAATCGCCCGGGATCGAGCGCCTGATCCAGCTCGCCCTGGCGGTAGCCGGCCGGGTAGAGCAACGCGCACAGCACCTCATACTGTCCCCACAGCCCGGCGATCGCCTTCGCGACCGGCACCGCGGGATCTTCGAGCTCATCCGCGTCATAGGCGCGCAGCGAGGCGCGCAGGTCCTCGCCGATCCCGATGTAGTCGACGACCAAACCCCCGAACTTGCCCTCGAAGACACGATTCACCCGCGCAATCGCCTGCAGCAGGCCGTGGTCGCGCATCGGCTTGTCGATATAGAGAGTGTGCAGAACCGGTGCATCAAAGCCAGTGAGCCACATGTCCTTCACCACCACGATCCGCAACGGGTCGTCTGGATCTCGAAAGCACTTGGCTACCTGCTTGAGTTGTGCCTTTGAGCGTCGGAAGCGAGAGATCTCACGCTCATCGGTCGCCTGCGCGGAGATCACGCAGGTGACGGCCTCCTTGCCCAAGCGCTCTTGCAGCAGGTCGGTCAACTGGGCGGCGATCCGTCTCGAGTACGCCACAACCATCGCCTTGCCCGGCTGCCCCTCGCAACGCGCGAGAAAGTGGGTGTGGACATCCTCAGAAAGGCGATCGAGACGCTCAGGTGCCCCAACCACCTTCTCGAGCTTCGCCCAGGCTGTTACCAGCTTGCTCGCGGCCTCTTGCTCCTCCTCTTCAAGCACCTCCTGCACCTCGACGAGCTGGCTCTGATCGGCGATGTCGAGCGGGATCGGTCGCGACTCGTAGTAGATCGGGACGGTCGCGTGGTCATCCTGGGCTTCACGCATCCTGTAGATCGAGACGTAATCGCCGAAGACCATCCGGGTGGAGCGGTCTGCACTTTCGACCGGCGTGCCGGTGAACCCGATACGCGTAGCGTTCGGCAGCGCAAGCGTGATGTTCTGCGCAAACGTCGCGTACTGCGACCGGTGCGCCTCATCAGCCATCACGACGACGTTCTCGCGCTCGGAGAGAACCGGCATCTGCTTGGCCTTGGCAGCGGGCGCGAACTTCTGGATCGTCGTGAACACGATGCCGCCCGCGGGGACCTTCAACAGCTCGTGCAAGCTTTCCGAGCCACCCGCGATCTCTGTCGCTTGGTGGCAGGAAGTCTTCAGATGCGTGCGCGTGAACGTTTCCAGAAGCTGGGTATCCAGATCCGTCCGGTCGGTCAGCGCAACGACGGTTGGGTTTGCAAAGCGGGCATCACGACGCAGCTTGTTCACAAAGAACACCATCGTGTAGCTCTTGCCGGCGCCCTGCGTGTGCCACACCAACCCACCACGACGATCGTCCACCATCGCGGCGGCCACAGACTCCACGGCGGCATGCACGGCGTCGACCTGGTGATACTTGGCCATCACCTTCCACGTCCGAGCGCCATCTGTCTCGAACAGCAAGAAGTCACCGATCAGCTCCAGAAACCGCGCCGGCGCGAACACCTGCTCGATCATCACCTGCAACTGCGGGCGCCCACCAGCCCGCTCGCTCGCGCCCATCGTCTTCCACTCCGCAAAATGCTCCGCCTTCGTCGCACTCGTGCCCACCCGCGCGGTCACGAGATCTGAGACACCAACGATCTCGACGTAGCGATACAGAGGCGCGATCGTCTCGGTGTAGTGATGCACCTGGTTGACCGCCGCCTGCGCCGTGTCCCCCGTCCCAGGCGCCTTCAGCTCAATCTGCCCCAGCGGCAGCCCGTTGACGAACAGCAGGATGTCCGGGCGACGATTCTTCTCCCCCACAATCACCGTGAACTGGTTGATGGCGAGGAACTCGTTGTTGGCGGGATTCTCGAAATCGACCAGCGAAGCGTGGGCGCTCTGCTCGACATCATCATCGTCCACGTAGGAGACCTGAACACCGGAGAGCAGAAGCTCGTGAAAGCCCCGGTGATCCTCGATCAGCGACGGCGAGGTACCGGTCATCGCCAGCTCGCAGACACGCTGCACCACATCCGCCGGCAGCTCCGGGTTGATGCGCGCTACTGCCTCTCGCAGCCGCCCGATCAGCACCACATCCGACCAGATCTTGCGCTCGGCGCCAGGCACTTCAGCTGCCAGATCGAGGCCCGGGACGTGCTTCCAGCCCGCTTCACGCAACCATTCGAGCGCTGGCTGCTCGACGAGCGCGTCCTCACTGGCGGGCGAGCCGGTCATGATGTTGCCGCCGCGAGCCTCTCGGCTGCCGGTCCGATCACCTCTTCAGGATCAGCGGTGTCGGGAACCCGGATCTCACCGGAAATGAGCTTCGGGAGGAGCCCGTCGCGTATGCGGCTGAGCGTTTGGCTTTCTACCAAGAGAGCGTTCGACCATTCCAGGCACGGTCGAGCCAGTGCGTCGTGCGCGGCAAGGTCTTGCGGGTCGGGTACGTTGAAAGCAAATGACGGGATGGCTTCCTTATTGAGATGCAACACGGTGCTTCCATTCGCGAAGCCGTAGACATGCTGCTGGAAGGATGGCTCAAAGAACATGTGGTACAGGAACGGCACGCTTACTCGGTCGGTGGTGGGGCGGATCGTTGCGAGATCAAGTGATGCCACAAGCTCCGTAAAGCCGCCAGTGTCTGAGATGAGCGCCGGCTTGCCGATGACTGCGGCATTTTGCGTGAGATCGGTGTGTGCCACCACAAGATCGCCTGGATGCACGACTTGCTGAGGTCTGAAATCCCCGATGTAAGGCTTCAGACCCTCCGGGTTGTAACCACCACCTGGGCGGACGCTCTTGAGCGTGACAAGCGCTCGCTCACTCACGGCAAGCTCTGACGACTTATAAGACCGACCTCGTACCAGAGACACATGATCACCCAGTCGTTCAACTCCCTCAATGTGGCCGCCGAACATGCGACGAAACTCCACGCGTGCCATTCTCTCCAGTGATTTAGAGAGTCGCCGGCTGCTGTCGATCTTGTCGTCGAGGGCGCCAAGCACGGAGGCGATTCGGGCCTGCTCTGCTGTGTCGGGCAGCTCGAGTTCAATCCGTCTTAGCTCGGACTGCTTTATCCCCTGGACGGTCGTCCCCGTCGCGCGAGCGTGGAGTCGCTCCTGAACTTGCGGGGAGATCAAGGTGTAGTACAGGAAGCGATCGTTTGCGACATCAGGTCGTGCGCGCAAGGCAAAGAGACGCTGGCCGAGGCAATAGCTGCAATCACCGTCGATGTAAGCGACCTGGCCGAGCGGTGCCTCAGAAGTGAGGAGGACATCGCCATCTCGTAGTTGGGTCGGCATCCAACGAGCCGCCATCTCCGGTGGTACAAAGCGCAAGTTGTCTCCCGGATGCAAGCGTCCGTCGTATACATTCTTCGCGGAGATCACTTGAACGCCCAGTTCACCGAAGTCACCGCCGAGCTTCTTGGGTGTTCGTCCTCGATGATCAATGATGAGCTCGACTGCCTGGTCGATCGTGACGGTCTTGAAGTCAGACCTCATACCCAATCCTCGCGAGCGCCTGCTTGACCCCGCCAGCCAGTCGTTTGTTCTCGGCAATCTCCTCGGCGAGCTGGTCCACGAGCGTCGCCATCCGCTCCTCGAAGGCCACTTCGTCCTCCTCAGACTCGGGCGCGCCGACGTAGCGGCCGGGTGACAAGGTGAAGCCGGCGGCCTCGATCTCCTGCAGATCGCTGCCCCGGCAGAAGCCGGGCTCGTCGTTGTAGTCATCACCGGTCGTACCGCGCCAGGCGTGGTAGGTCGACGCGATCCGCTGGATCTCCTGCTCGGTCAGCTCGATCTGGGTACGGCTGATCTTCGAGCCCATCTGGCGGGCGTCGATGAACAGCGTCTCTTCGCTGCGGTCGCGCTCGCTGGAGGACGCCTTGTCGCGGTCGAAGAACCACAAACAGACGGGGATGCCGGTCGTGTAGAAGAGCTGGGCGGGCAGCGCCACGATGCAATCGACTACGTCGGCACAGACGAGGCTCTCGCGGATCTTGCCCTCGCCGCTGGTCATCGTCGTGAGTGAGCCGTTGGCCATCACGAAACCGGCGCGACCATCGGGGGCGAGGTGGTGCAGGAAGTGCTGGATCCAAGCGTAGTTCGCGTTGTTCGTCGGCGGGGTACCGTGCTTCCAGCGCGCATCGTCGAGGATCGCAGGCGTTGACCACTCTTTCTGGTTGAAGGGCGGATTCGCCATTACGAAGTCGGCCTTCAGCGTGGAGAAGGCGTCGTCGAGCAGGGAGCCGCCCTCGGTGTACTCGACCTTGCCCGAGAGCCCGTGGATCGCCAGGTTCATCTGGCCGATGCGCCACGTCGCCTGGTTGCGCTCCTGGCCGTAGATCGAGATCTTCTTTGGGTTGCCTCCGTGGGCCTCGATGAACTTCGCCGACTGTACGAACAGTCCGCACGATCCGCATGCCGGATCGAGCACGCGACCCTGGTAGGGCTCAAGCATCTCGACGAGCAGTCCTGCCACGGGTCCTGGGGTGAAGAACTCGCCGCCCCGGTGTCCCTCCGCGCGTGCAAACTCCTTGATGAAGTACTCATAGGTGCGCCCCAGGATGTCTCGCGCCTGGTGCGGGTCCTCGCCAAAGCCGATCTTCGCGATCGTCTCCACCAGCGAACCCATCAGCTCGGCCGACAGCGGCGCGCGAGCATAGATCCGCGGCAGCACGTTGCGCAGCCCGGGGTTCTCCCGCTCGATCGCGCTAAGCGCGTCGTCGATGCGCTTGGCGATGTCGGCGCGCGAGGCGGCTGCCAGCAGCGCCGGCCAACGAGCGCCCTCCGGAACCCAGAAGACCTCCTTCTCGATGTACGCGTCGCGCTCCTCAAGCTCAGCCGCCCGCTCCGCTGGGTCCTCGACGTATTCCTTCCCCTTGGGATTGGACAGCTCGACCTCCAGGATCTGGCGACGCTGCTCGAACGCGTCGGAGATGTACTTCAGGAACAGCAGGCCGAGGACAAGGTGCTTGTACTCGGAGGACTCGACCGACCCGCGCAACTTGTTCGCGGCCTCGAACAGCGCGGCGCCGTTGGGGCCGTCGTGATTGGCGGACCGGGCGGCCATGGGGGAAAGATATATGTCGAGCCACCGGGACGGCTTCTCATTGCTGATTCACTACATCAGAGGAGACTCTGGCAACGGCTCACTTAGCGCTCGCTGCGCCTCCTCATAAGCGGCGAGATCTCGTCGAAGCCATACCGCGAGAACCACAATATCTCCCTCGCGGGGCAAGTAGATCATCCTGTGGTGGCGACCAACGTGGATTTTTCGACAGTTATGCAGCTCGCCGTGACACGGTTCGCCAAGCTGGCGTGCAGCTCCTGGCACTTCCAATTCGCGCTGTCGACGACGAATTGGCTCCTTGAGATGCTGCAACCTGGCTAGGTGTTTACTGGCCCGCTTGGCATATCGGACGGGTAACGGCTCGGGTGCAGGCTGATCAGATGATTGAGCGATGAGTCACTCGCCGAAGATATCCTCAAAGGAATACAGCTCACCTCGGTCCACCTCGGTCAAAGCTTTTGTGGCTTGACGCTCTCCCCAGAGGTCGTTTCCCTCTGAGCTAATCGTCACCATCAGTGTGGGCCGGAATCCTTCAACAGGTAGTCCATAGTTCACAAATCGGAAGCGACCAGTCGAGGCAAGCCAGTCGGCGTCCCCACGCGTTGCGCCAGTAATGTCTGATATTTCGCTATTCCCAGGCATGAATTTTCTTTTGCTGGATTGACTGAAAGCCGTCTGCTCCTGTGATAGTCGCGACATCTACGTCACCTCCGACGCCTTGTATCCCAATCGTCCATGTCATTACGTTGGCGGTCATGTCAACCAAAAAGGTTGCAAGATCGATGCAGTCTTGAAGCGGAAGAAGCTGGTAGGGAATCGAGAGCGAGAGCTCCTGCTCCCATCGACGCTTCAACGCCTCAGCTTGATCATCAGAGAGTCCAAGCTCGTCCGTGACCAGCTCAATCGCACGGGGAGCAACACCATTGAGAAGACGCTCTCCGAGGTATGTCATGCCACCCCAGCTGATGCCAAAGCTATCGGTGTTCTGCTCGGCCGGCTCGGGAGCGCTGGGAACTGCTACTTCAAACACCCTGCCGTGCGGCTCTCCCTCATCAAACCCGGCAACCAGGAAGACCATAGGATCGGCACCCTCCGGCATGTCAGCCTCGTTCCAGCGCTCCGTGAAAAAGACCCCAAGCTGTTGCGCAACCGCCTCAACCGAAAGCGGATCGCCATCCAGATCCGCCAAGCGGCGTTCAAACTCCGGGACGTAGCCGTGGGCCATGCGAGGCCGCTCTTGACCGATCGCACCTTGCCCATACGTCACCATCCCCAAGTGGGGATGCCGCTTGAGACTCAGCAGCTTCGTTGCATTGTCGAAGTACGTGGGCATGACCTGCATTGGTGCCAGGATGATCCCCGGTGCGTTGGGCGGAGGAGGAGGCGTCGCCGACACTGCAGTCAATGTAACGCGACTGTCAGCGGCGAGAACGAGTCCCTCGGGTCCCTTGAAGACAACAGCAAGCGACATCGGACGAGGCATCATAGCGCCGATTTCGCCCGTGAGCTGCGCCTTCTCGCAGGAGGGAAGAGTCCACCCCATCGGCTTTCCCCTCCGCCCCACCCAAATGGCAAGATGAACCACATCGAGCAGATCAACCCATGACCACAGTCGCCGACACCCAAACCGACATCTTCGCCTGGGCGAAAGACCTCGAGCGGGAAAACAAGCGCATCGCCGAGATCAAACGCCCAGCGGGTGCGCAATCGCGGGTACCTCGTGTTCGCGACCGACCCCTCCAAGGGCGTCGACTCGGCCGAGTACCAGCAGGTTTACGCGACCGAGGCGCGCACACCCAACCAGGCGATCGCGAAAGATCCGGCCGCTGGCTAAGGGTCGCCGCCTACAGGCGTTCCTGACCACCGGCAAGTACCGGGACGAGCTGGCGGACGCCCGCTGGGTGGTGTAGCTGGCCAGCACACCCGCCCAGAAGGTATCCCTCTCCCGATCGACGCCGCTGGCGTCCGATCAGAGATCCACGGTGTCGCCGGCAAGAGCGTCCTGCAAGCCTTCCCGTGCTCCCGGCTGCTCCAGCGCCCGCTGGTCAGCGGCCTCTCGCAGCAGCTGCGAGAAACGGCGCTCGTCCTTCGACAGCGCTCGCAACCTGGCCAAGCGCTCCTTCAGCTGTTGAACGCTTGCGAACCTCACGCGCTGCGGCGAAGTGTCAGCGACGACATTCAGAAGGCCCTTGGCGATCCAACTACGCACCGTCGGACGACTCACGCCCAACTCCTCTGCCACCTCGGGCACGGTAAGGGCGGGGGCATCTGCGCAGACCTTTCGCTTCGCCTGCTCGAGCTCACGCTCGACCACCGCGACATCGCCGTTGGAAAGCGCGTCGCTGGCACGCGTGATCGTGTCATCCAGCGTCACGAAGCTGGCCACCAGCTCTCGATGCTCGCGCTTGGTCATATCGCCCACCATACCACCTTCCTTCTAAAAAGACCGAGAAAGGGAAAGCCACCAGTTGGTGCTCGATCGCTCCCGTCCTGCGTGCAGCCCCGAGTTCCAAAATAAATTGGAACGATATTGGAACAATGGCGCCAAACCCTGGTCAGGCCCACCCACAAAAAAGCCCCGCGATCGCGGGGCTTTTCCTTCATAGCGGGGGCGGGATTCGAACCCGCGACCTTCGGGTTATGAGCCCGACGAGCTACCAGACTGCTCCACCCCGCGTCGCTGGTGATGTTTTAGCAAAGAACCGCAGCCCGGTCCGGATGGGAGCCTCAGAACGCCACGGGCGCCCCGTCGCGGAAGAACCCGCCGGTGGGCCCGTCATCAGGCAGGGTGGCCAGCCATACGATCCCGGAGGCGCCGTCCTTGACGGACTTGGTGGCGCCGAACTGGGCGCCCATGTCCGTGGCGACGAGCCCGGGGCAGGCGGAGTTGACGAGGAAGCCCTCGCCGGCGAGCTCGGTGGAGAGGATGCGGGTCATCGCGTTGAGCGCCGCCTTGGAGACGCGGTAGCCGGGCGACCATCCGCCCATCTCGGCGATGCCGCCCATTCCGCTGGAGACGTTGACGATACGCGGGTGTGGGGATGCGCGCAGGAGATCGAGCAGTGCGACGGTCAGACGGTAGGCGCCGTAGAAGTTTGTCCGCAGCGCCCGCTCCATCGCGTCGAAGTCGGGGTCCGTGCCGCTGATGCCCCAGTCGGTGCCCACGCCGGCGTTGTTCACGAGCACGTCCAGGCGCCCTGGATCGCTACTCAGGAGCTCGACCGCCGAGGCGATGCTTGCGGGGTCGGCGACATCGAGGGTCAGCGGGCTTACTCGAGCGCCGGTCTGCTCCGCCAGCTCGGCGGCCACCCGCGCGGCGGTGTCGGGATCGCGGGCGCTCAGGATCACGTCGTGACCGCGCTCGGCAAGCTGTAGGGCGACCTCGCGTCCGATGCCTCTGCCGGCGCCCGTGATCAGGGCTACAGGGTGGGCGGGATCGTTCATGTGACCGAGTTCCTCCGTTGCGCTCGTGCTTGACCTGGACCCATAGTCAATAGCATCAGCGTATGCGAGCGGCGGTCGTGGACATCGGTACGAACTCGACTCGCCTGTTGATCGCCGACGTGATGTCCGACCTGACGGTCGTGGAGATAGTGCGCCGCTCGGTGGTGACGCGCCTCGGCGCGGGAGTGGACGCCGGTGGCGCGCTGTCGGAGGAGGGCTGTGAGCGGGTGCTGAGCGCGCTGTTGGGGTTTCGCGCGCAGATCGATGCCCACGAACCGCCGAACGGCCAGCCGTACCCGAACCTGGCGGTGATGACCTCGGCGGTGCGGGATGCACGCAACGGAAGCCAGTTCGCCGAGCGCGTTCGTCGCGAGTGCGGCCTGGACGCGCAAATCCTGACGGGCGACGAAGAGGCCAGGATGACGTTCCTCGGTGCGATGTCCGGTCGTCGGGGCGCGGTGGAACCGACGGTCGTCGTGGACATCGGCGGTGGCTCGACGGAGTTCATCGTCGGCGTGGGCAAGTCGGCCGGCTTTCACGTGTCGCTGCCGGCGGGAGTGGTGCGCATGAGCGAGCGTCACATCCGCAGCGATCCTCCGCGGTCCGAGGAGCTGCGTGAACTCGCCATCGATACTCGCGAGGTGTATATGGGCGGCTTGCCGGCGCAGGAGCGAGCGCCGGTGAGGCGCGGTATCGCGGTCGCGGGCACCGCCACGTCGGCTGCGTCGATCGACCAGGAGCTCGATCCGTATGACCCCGAGCGAGTGCACGGGTACCCGCTGTTGCTCGCCACCGTCGAGATGCTGCTCGCGCGGCTGGCCGACATGGATGAAGCGAAGCGCCGGGCGGTGGTCGGTCTGGATCCCAGCCGTGCGCCGACGATCGTCGCCGGAATGGTCTTGCTGTCGGAGGCGATGTGCGCGTTCGATCTGGATGAGGTCGAGGTCTCCGAGCACGACATCCTGCATGGAGGAGCGCTCTCTATCGCCTCTCCCACTGATTCAGGCTCCCACGGCAGTTCAGATATCTGATACTCTCACGGGGCGAGGGTGTGTGCTAGAGGCATATCCTTGAGCTGGTCCATACAGGCCCGGACTTCGCCGCAATAGCGGCGTTCCCGTGTTCGGGCTATCTGGCCCCGAGGCACGTACCCCTGCCTGTTCCTCGGGGCTCGCCCCCCCGAGGAAGCCGCCCCGCCCGGGCGGCTTCCTCATGCAGGGCGGGCCGGACTCACGCCAGGTTTGACTTGCGTGGGTAGATCACGTTCGGGTCTGTGAGCACGTTGACCAGGGCCGGTGCACCCGCCGAGAAAGCGCGCTCAAGCGCCGGGAGGACGTCCTGGGGACGATCGACGAGCTCGCCGTGGCAGCCGAGCGCCTCGACGACCTGGTCGTAGCGCGTGGCCGGTCGCAACTCGGCGGCGACCGAGTAGCCGTAGAGGAACTCCATCGGGTGCTTCTCCAGCGCCCAGATGCCGTTGTTGCCCATGACGCCGACGACGTTGACCCCATGGCGGGCGAGCGTGTCGAACTCCATACCCGAGAATCCAAAGGCCCCGTCGCCGAGAAGCAGCACGACCTGGCGATCTGGGTGGGCGAGCTTGGCGGCGAGCGCATAGCCCGGTCCGGCGCCAAGGCAGCCAAACGGCCCTGGATCGAGCCAGCAGCCGGGCTGGAAGGAGTCGATCACGCGGCCCGCGTAGGAGACGTAGTCGCCCCCATCGCCGATCACGATCGCGTCGCGGTCCAGCACCCGGCCGAGCTCGGCATACAGGCGCATCGGGTGAAGCGGCGAGCGATCGTCCTGCAGCTCGGCCTGCTCGGCGGCTCGGCGCTCGGTCTCCACGGCCCGCAGATCCTCGACCCAGCGCGAGCCTGTCGAGGCTCCCCCGGCGGCGGCGGCGCGCAGATCGGTGAGCGTCGCTCCCAGCGCTCCATACAGCTCGGCCGCGACCGGTCGGGGATGGCGGCGGGCGGGCTCGGCGACGTCGATCACGACGATCTCTGTGTCATCGCCAAAAGAGCCGCCGAAGCCGAGCCGAAAGTCCATCGGCACACCGATCACGAGTGCGACGTCGGCTCCCTTGAGCGCGTGCGAGCGCGCCCGCGAGAAGAACAGCTCGTGGTCGGCGGGGACGCAGCCACGGGCGAGGCCATTCAGAAAGACCGGGATGCGCAGTGCCTCTGCGAGCGCGAGCAACTCGACCTCGCCGTGCCCCCAGTACAGGTCGGTGCCGGCCATCACGACCGGGCGCTCAGCGGAGCGCAGCAGCTCGGCCGCGCGTTCGATCGCCCCTCCGTCGGCGCCTCTGCTCGCGCGCGGGGGTGGACCGTCGAGCGCGTTCTCTGGCTCGGGGGCCTCCATGAAGACGTAGTCCATCGGGAAGTCGATAAACGCAGGGCCGCCGTGAGGGGCCAATGCGGTGGTAAACGCCTCGTCGAGCAGGCCCGGTATCTCGGCGGTGCTCTCGGGCGTCACGGCGAGCTTGGTGAGGGGCCGAACGAAAGGGATGTGATCGATCTCCTGCAGCGATCCCATCCCCCAGCGCCCGGCCGGGGCGCGACCGCCGAGGACGAGCATCGGCGAATGATTGGCCTGCGCCGATCCCATTGCGCTCATGCCGTTGGTGACGCCGGGCCCAGCGGTGAGCGCGCATACCCCGGGTTCACGCGTCACCTTCGCCCAGCCCTCGGCGGCGAATGCCGCGGTGGACTCGTGGCGAACGTCGACGATCTCGATCCCCTCCTCACGGCAACCGTCATAGATCGAGAAGAGATGCCCGCCCGAGAGCGTAAAAAGGCGGCTGACGCCGTGTGCCTTGAGCCGTCGCGCGACGAGTCGCCCACCGTGAAAGGTGCCGGTTGTGTCCTCTGTTTCGGTCGCCATCGGAGCGACTCTATCCACTGGCGCGCGGAGTTGCGATCGCCAGGTGGGCACTCCGCGACAGTGCGGGTTGCCACGGCCGGGACGTCGAACTGTGAAGCGATCTGGGCATCGGCGTGCATGACCTACCGGGCCTGTGCAAGACGCCGGTCGCTGAGATCGCTGAGCGAGGACCCATTCGCAGCTCAGCCGGCGTCGGCGGCGTCGGCGGCCAACTTGGCCCAGAACCGAACTGACTCGCGCTCGTGGCCGATACCGGAGTGCAGCGCAAGACGCCAGCCCGAGGGCGCGTCGGGCAGTTGCTCGAACAGCTCCTCGTATGCACGCAGGCGATGGGTGTGGGCGGTTAGCTGCGCCGCTGCGAGCCTTCCTGGATCGCCGCCGAAGAAGAGCTTGAGCATTGCGGGGTCGCGGACTTCGTCGAACTCGTCGGTGGGCTCGCGCAGCCAATCCGCGAGCACTTCACGGCCCGCTTGCGTAAGGCGATAGATCCGCCGGCGCCTACCCGTCTGCTCTCGCTGCTCGGCCAGCAGGCCCTGTTTGGTCAGCCGCGCGCACTCGGTGTAGAGCTGGGTATGGGGTACGGCCCAGAAGTTGAAGGTGCTGACCTGGGCCATGCGCTTGAGGTCATAGGGCGTCGCGGGGCCTGTCTGCTCGATCAGTCCGAGGACGATGTAGGACGTCTCGGTCAGGCGGGCCGGGGACGTGGTTGACATCGACGAAGGATTAACGTACGGTTGGCATCGTTCGCTTTGAACTATATAGAAGGAGCTGTCGCTGTGCTCGTCGGTCGCTGTGCTCGTAGCGAGGCATCTCGTCTGACGTCGCTGCCGTCTCCTGCATCGTCGGTCGGCGCGGACACGAACGATCACCGGCCCTACCCGCGCGAGCATCCGCACAACCCATTCATCCGGGGAAAGACGACCGTGCTCGGTGTCCAAATGCACGGCGGTCGGGTGCTCAGCGCCCTGCAACTGCCGCTGTTCAAGCTGTTTCCCCCGAAGGGCTTCGGCGTGCTCACGACGACCGGTCGTCGAAGCGGCAAGGTTCGGCGTAAATGCGTCCGGGCGATCCGCCGCGGCAGCAAGATCTACATAGTTTCGATCGCAGGTTCGCGGGCGGCCTGGGTGAAGAACATCCGCGCGCAGCCGCGCGTATCGGTGCGAATCCGGGGAGGCACGTTTTCGGGCCGGGCACGCGAGCTCGGCGAACCGGCAGAGCTCGAACTGGGGATCACGGCCTATAGCGGCACGGTGAACGCGTTCGACTACCTGGAGTGTGCGCTATGGCGCAGTGGGCGCCCCACCCGGGCAAAGATCCAAGATCTGCATCGCGGCTGGTTCAGAGAGGGCATACCGCTGGTGGTCGACCTCGACGGGACACACCGTGCCCAGGACGGTTCGAGGGAGAGGTGCCCGGGACGGGATTCGAACCCGCAAGCTCACACGAGCGGCAGATTTTAAGTCCGCTGACTTTGCCAGTTTGTCCACCCGGGCGCAGCGATCGTATCTGCCGGCGTGGATACGGGACACCACCTGCCTCCACGGCGTGAGTTGACCCCGCGGGAGCGCAACTTTTTGGTTGCTACGGTGTAAATAGGCATAGATACACAAGGCAGCCGAAGGGACCGGATACGTCGTGGAGGTCTCAGCACTAACGCACAAGAGCATGCCGGGCCTCAGCGGCCCGTCGGCGTTGCTGCGGCTGCAGTCAGACGAGCGACTGATCGCGATGACTCGCAACGGTCAGCATGCCGCGTTCGAGGTGCTGTTCTCGCGCTATCAATCGCGACTGCTGGCGTTCTGCCGGCACATGCTCTCCTCGCGCGAGGACGCCGAGGATGTGCTCCAAGAGGTCTTCACGGCCGCGTTCAACGCGGTGCTCGCCGACGAGCGCGAGATCAACGTCAGGCCATGGCTGTACCGGATTGCGCGCAACCGCTCGCTCAACCATCTGCGGCGCGCCTCGGCCATAGGCGTGGACTCGATGGACGTCCACTACGCCGACAACGGCCTGTCCACCGGCGAGCGGGTGCTCAAGCGCGAGAGCTTCAGGCAGCTGCTGAGCGACGTCAAGGAGTTGCCCGAGACCCAGCGCACGGCGCTCTTGCTGCGCGAGATCGACGCCCTCTCTTACGAGCAGATCGCCGATGCGATGGAGACGACGGTGCCGTCGGTCAAGTCGCTACTCGTGCGGGCACGCATCTCGCTCGCGGAGGCGGCGGAGGCCCGTCAACTCAGCTGCGAGGAAGTGCGTCTGCAGCTCGGAGAGGTGGCGGAGGGTCTTACAAAGCTCGGAGCCCCCGCGCGCCGGCATGTGCGTGGGTGTGAGCGCTGCCGGTCGTTTAAGAAGCAGCTCAAGGAGAACAACCACGCGCTCGCGGCGATCTTCCCCGTGGGGCCGCTGCTGTTGGCCAAGAAGCTGTTGCTCACCAAGCTTGGTTCGACTGCCTCCGCAGGTCACGTCGGCGCGAGCGCAGGCGCGACCGCAGGGGCCACTGCCGGCGCCGCGGGTGCGGGAGGAGCGAGTGCGGCCGGCGGAATCCTTACCGCGGGCGCAGGCGCCGTCGCGACCAAGGCGGTCGCCGGGCTTGCCGCCGCCGCGATCGTCACGGCGGTCGCCGCCGAACATGTCGGGCATCCCGCGCATCGCCATCACGCAACACCCACCACAACGGCCCACGTGTCCAGGCACGCCAGTGAACCGGTCGTCATGCATGCGAGTGTCCAACCAGTGAGTTCGACGCGGCGCTTCGCGGCCCACGCTTCGACCCGACGCGGGGCCCACCATCGCCTGGCCGCCAAGATCGCCAAGATCGCGGTCCCGGTCGCGGCACTGAACCAGGCCGCGAGCGCCACGCCGGTTCCTGCAGCGGTCAAGATCCCGGTGCAACCAAAGCCGGTATCGGCGCCGGTGACCGAGGTCACGACCGAGACGACTACGCTGCCAACAGACGCCACAAACACTTCCTCACAGTCCGAAGCGCCGGTCACTCCGGTGACAGACCCGACGGGGGGGACTCCTTCGCCGCCCGATACGACGACCCCACCCGCCGAACCGGCGCCACCGGCGGCAACGACGCCACCGCCACCGGTAGAGACGACCCCCTCTGAACCGGAAACGCCGGCCAACCCCCAAGCTGGGGGAACGGTGGAAGTCACTTCGTCTCCGGCGCAGACGCCACAAGCAACGCCCTAGCAGTGGGGTGAACTCCCGTAGGCGGAGTCTGCGGCGAGCACAGAGGACTTGGCCGACTAGTCCAGCGTGAACGTCTCCAGCGGCCGTTCGAGCACGCCGGCGGTGCCCACGAGCAGCGGCCCTTTCACCTGTGCCGTGGGGGCGCTGAGCATCACGATGTGCACACCATCGCGCGCGCCTGTTCGTTCGGGCAGCAGCAGGATGTCGCGGCCGTAGATCGTGCGGCCGGCGATCTGTGCGGTGTAGGCGATCGTGTACGCCGGCACCGTGTTGACGCGAGTCTTGCCCTCCCCCCGCAGCACGAACCCGCTGTAACGGTGGCGCAGCCCGGAGATGTAGGCGGTTGCGTAAACCGGTAGCTCGGCGTTGAGGCTCGTCGTGTACGGAGGCAGTCGCAGCGGTCCAACCGCGAACGAGTTGCGCAACGTTCCGCGCGCGGGATTGCGTACCTGGACGTACTCTCCGGGCGCCGGCGCCGTGCGGTAAAGCCCGCGGTAACTGAACGAAAACGGCGCCGGGCCGCCGTGCGAGTAGTGGGCGTTCTCAAGCGTTAGAGCCGCCCCCACGGCGAATGCGAGCAGACCTACTCCCAAAGCAACGACGATCGCACGGACGAGCCGCGACGCGGCGTGCCAGCGAGGCGCGAGCAACTCGCCGAGAGTGGGACCGTACTCCGGCTTCAGGGGAATGGAGGCCATGACCTCAAGAGGGCCTAATCGCCCAGCGAGAACAGCGCTTCCAGGTCATGGCGTGAGTAGGCCGCAAACGCCACCATGGTCTGTGTGCGCGTGACGCCCGGCAAGCCGCCGATCTCCGCGGTCACCACGTCCGCCAACTGCTCGTGGTCGGGGACACGGACGATCGCCACGAAGTCCCACTCACCGGTGACGGAGTAGGCCTCGGCGACGCCCTCGATGTCGGCGAGGGCTGAGCCCAACGTCGACAGCGCATCGCGCTCGGCCTCAATTAGGACGACTGCGTTGGTCAAGGTCATGGCGAATGGTGCTCCCCGGGCGCTAGCACGACGACCTCCGAGCCTCCGGCCGCCTCGACCTCGGACTTGAAAGCCTGCACATCGGTGACAATCGGTGGGAACGTGTCGTAGTGACAGGGTATGACCTGCTTCGCGCCGATCAGCCTGGCGGCGTGGACCGCGTCGTGGCGGTCCATCGTGTAGTGACCGCCGATGCACATCAGTGCGACATCGATCGGGCCGTTGGTCTCGGCGATCAGCTCAAGATCGGAGAACAGGGCGGTGTCGCCGAGGTGATAGATGGTCTTGCCCGCAAACTGCACGATCAGACCGGCGGGAACGTTAGCCGTCCCTTTGGGGGTCGTCGAGGTGTGCCAAGCGGGCACGAGCTTGACCGAGCCCCAGTCGAACCTGACGGTGCCGCCGATGTTCGGGTCGTGAACATGACTGACGCCGTCCGCTGAGAGCTCGTTGGCGATCTCCACTATCGCCACTACCTCAGAGCCGGCGCGCGTGGCGATCGAGACGGTGTCGCCGATGTGGTCCGCGTGACCGTGCGTCAGCAGGATCGCCTGGGGGGCCAGCTCCTCGGCGGCCACTGCCGCCTTGGGATTGCCGGTCAGAAAGGGGTCGATCAGCACCGAGGTGGACCCGTCGCTGAGTTCAAACGCCGCGTGGCCTAGGAAGCGGATGTCCATGGTCTGTGCTGCTCCTGTCTCGTGGGCTGGGTGGAGATGCGCAACGTCATGATATGAGCGTCACGGCTCCTGCGAGTCGATCAGATCCACGCCCAATCCGGCGATCAGACCGACGAGCGCCCCGACGACGCCCGCCACCCAGCTCGCCTCGGGCCGCGCGTAGGGCAGCACGAGCAGCAGCGCCGCGATCGCCCCGGCGCCAAGCAGGTCGCCTTCGTAGTAGCTCCTGCTTCCCGCTGCCCTCAAGTCGGGGATCGACCAGGCGATGATCAGCGCCAGCGCGCCCGCGTTGGCGCCGCTGACGATCGGCTCCGCGTACAGCGCGATCGCGGCCAGAGCGCCTGTGACGCTCCCTGCGAAGAACACCGCAAGCACGATCGCCGGTCCTCGGCGACGCTCCATCAGCCATCCGAAGATCGCGGTCGCAAGCAGGGCGACGAACGCGTAAAGCCCGTTCAGGTAGGCGAAAGAGCTCGTGAGTAGCTTCCACCAGTCGCCGTGCAGGGGACCGCCGATGGCGATCTTGAAGAAGCTGACGTACACACCCGAGATGGAGCCGAGGCCCGCGATATGCACGGTTCCCAGATAGCCACCGCGGACAAGCACCCAGCCCGCGCAGCCCAGTACGACCAGGGCAATCGTCGCAAACGGTGGCGATTCCCCGCGTGGATAGTCACGGCGGTGCGGAGAGCGTCCCAGGCGCGCACGGGGACGCGATGGCGACCGACTAAGGGTCAGCGCGCGACCGAACCGTCGCAAACCCCGTCCGCGGCTCTTGACGCGGGGCAGCTTGGGTGCACGGCTGCGCAGTCTGGAGCCGCAGTAGGGGCACTCGGTGATGTACGGGCTGACCTCCGAACCGCACTGCTTGCACACGACGAACAGGTCGGGACCGGAGGACATCGTGATTGCATTCTAAGGACCCCGCGGTGCCGCCGCCGGTCGTTTGAACGCCGGCCGGCGCCCCCCCGTGGGATACTCAGGCCATGAGACCAGGATATGACCAGAAGCTCTACATACTCGCGTTCGACCACCGCGGGTCGTTTCAGAAGAAGTTCTTCGGCATCGAGGGCGAACCCGATGCCGAGCAGACGGCGATGATCGCCGACGCCAAGCACCTGATCTTCGAGGGGCTCGCCCAGGCCGTGGCCGCCGGAGCCGACCCGTCGGTGACGGGCGTGCTCGTGGACGAGCAGTTCGGCTCGACCGTGCCCGCAGAGGCGCGTGAGCGGGGACTGAAGTTGGCGATGCCGGCGGAGCGCTCGGGCCAGAACATGTTCGACTTCCAGTACGGCGATCAGTTTGGCGAGCACATCGAGAAGTTCGACCCGGACTTCACGAAGGTATTGGTGCGCTACAACCCGGACGGCGACGCCGCCGGCAACGGCGAGCAGCTGCAGAAGCTCAAGCGACTGTCGGACTGGCTAGTGCAGCACGAGCGCAGGTTCCTGTTCGAGCTGCTGGTGCCCGCCGAGGACGCCCAGCTGCTGGCCGTAGGCGGGGACACGGACCGCTATGACACCGAGCTGCGCCCGGAGCTGATGCGACGGGCGATCGCCGACATTCAGGACGCCGGCATCGAGGTCGACATCTGGAAGATAGAGGGCGTGGACGCCCGCTCGGATTGCGAAATGCTTGTCGCCCAGGCCCGATCCGGCGGACGCGACGGTGTGGTCTGCGTGGTGCTCGGACGCGGCGCGGATGACGCCAAGGTCGATCACTGGCTCTCACAGGCCGCTCCCGTAGACGGGTTCGTCGGTTTCGCGATCGGCCGCTCGATCTGGTGGGATCCGCTGAAAGCGTATGTCGCGGGCAAGATCGAACGTTCGGCCGGCGCCCGCCAGATCGCGGAGAACTATCTACGGTTTGTCAAGGTCTACGAGCGCGCCGAGACCGAGGCGCCGGTCGCCTAGGCGCGGTTTGCCGACATGAAGATGCGGCGGAGCCTAGCCGAGCTCGAGCAGGCGTTCGTCAAAGAGATCTCGCTCGACCGTCACCGTCGCGCGTCGCTGCGACGCACGACCGAGCAGCGCGCGCTCAAGCGCGAGGTGCAGCGCCGTCACAAGCGCGGATCGATCAGGTTCGCTCTGCTCGTGCTGACGCTCATCATGACTGCGGCGATCGTCACCGTGGTGATGTTTCGCACGCTCTACCTGCTGCTCGGCTAGATACTTCGCCGAGCAGCCGGGTCAGCGCGTCAGCCGTCGCTCGACTCGGTGGTGACCTCGTCGGCCACTGCCGCGGGCGTCGTGCCGGTCGATGCGCGCTCGGTCTCGTCGCGATGGATCTCCAGATAGATCTCGGTGCGAAAGACAGGGATGTCCTGGGGAGCTTGGATGCCGATGCGTACCTTGTCGCCCATGACTGACAGCACCGATACCTCGATGTCGTCCCCGATCATGATGCTTTGGTTTGACTTGCGTGTGAGCACCAACATGGTGCAACCTTCCTATCGGCCGACGAGCAGTAGAACGGAGTTGGCCCCGGACCGTGCCGGTCAGGCAAGCATAGTCGGTCGTGCCCGTGACAAGCCAGTCCGGTGGGACCAGACCGCTACGCCGTCCGTATGCGCTAGTCTCCCGGACCGTCCATGGCTCGTAAATCTCTGCGCCCGCACCTGAACCAGATCCGCGCGTGGGTACGGCAAGGCCGTACCGACGCTTGGGTCGCGCACCAGCTCGAAGTCACCGTGCGTGACATCGAGCAGTTCAAGCGCCAGAACGAGCTCACCAGCGACACCGAGCCCGCCGAGGGAGCCGTCGCGTCGGGCGAGTATCCCGATGAAGTCGATCTCAGGGCCGAGGACGACGCGTTGATCGCCGCAGAGCTCGAGGCGGCCGAAGAGGAAGCCGAGCGCGAGAAGGCCGAGCGCGAGAAGGCCGAGGCGGAGGCCGATGAGGGACAGGAGCAGCAGGAGGAGGGGGAGACCTCGCCCGCTCGTGCCCGCCGCAGAGGACGACGCGGAGGTCGCAAACGCGGCGGCGCACGCGCCGCCACAGGCCCGCTGGAGGGTACGTTCGATCACGGCGAGGAGGGCTACGGCCTGTGGCTTGACCCCGCGATCCAGGACAATCCGATCTACGCCGAGCACTGGGCCGGGCACCGACCGGTCGAGGTGAGCGTCGAAGAGGACCGGATAGTAATCAGGCGCATCGGCGACGACGACTAGACGTTTTACGCCTCAGTCAGCGCCCGTCTGCCTCCGGCGTAGTCAGACGCTTCGCGTAGGTAACGCCCGAAGGCCGCATCAGCGACGACACTGGAGTCCCAGGCCCAGGGATCGTCGGGTGCGATGCGCATCGCCGTCTGCATGCACCAGCCCGTTCCCGTCCCGTACAGGTCGGCGAGCTCCTGGGCGGAGAATCTGCCGCCCAGGCGCCGGCGCAGCTCGCAGACGAGCTCGGCGATGACGCTCTCCAGCAGCACATGTCGCTCGGACGGAGCCTCGCTCAGGCGCCGCTCCCCTCGCTGCCATTGATAGATCGCGTTCTCGAACGACACGCGTCGAGGTTAGCGGCCCGCTCGATCAGGGCGCTAACGCTCAGTTGCGAGGTAGGCCGGTGACGATGTAGGTCTGCTCGCCGGCATGCATCATGTCCAGCCGGCGCGCCTCCTCTTCGACCGTTCCCCGCCGTCCGAGCGCTTCGTGCTGGCGCAGCAGACGCACGTGTTCGTGCTCGAGGGTGGACAGCTGTGCGCTGTCGCTGCGCGCCTGGCGCCAGGTCGAGTAGATGCGAATGCCGGCACTCAGATACAGGTAGGCGAGGGCCACGAGCAGGCACAGCATCGCCACGCGTCCAAGCTTGTCCCAGCGAATACGAGCAACCGGTGCGCTCGTCCCAATCGCTCGGGGCCGTGCGGAGGGTGCGTGCGCGCTTGCCATTGCTGCTCGCATTCGCCCCGCCCGTGAGGAACCCTGCAAACGGCTCTCATGGCGGTCGGCGCTGCAAGCTACGTGCCGCCCGGATCGTGGTGCTCAGATAGCCGCTCTCAGCTGCGAAAGGCCGAGCGTCCCGGGAACTCGGCGTCGGCGCCCAGTTGCTCCTCGATGCGCAGCAGCTGGTTGTACTTGGCGACGCGATCCGAGCGCGAGGGCGCACCGGTCTTGATCTGCCCGCAGCCGGTCGCGACGGCCAGGTCGGCGATCGTGACGTCCTCGGTCTCGCCTGAGCGGTGGCTCATAACGGCCGTATAACCGGCCGCGCGCGCCATCGCGATCGCATCGAATGTCTCCGAGAGCGTGCCGATCTGGTTGACCTTGATCAGGATCGAGTTGCCCACGCCCGACTCGATGCCCCGGCGCAGGCGCTCGGTGTTCGTGACGAACACGTCGTCGCCAACGAGCTGGGTGTGCGCACCCAGTCTGTCGGTGAGCGTCGCCCACCCGGACCAGTCCTCCTCGTCCATACCGTCCTCGATCGAGACGATCGGGTAGCGCGCGACCAGGTCGGCCCAGTAGTCGGTGAGTTCGGCGGCGCTGAGGGTGCGACCCTCATGCTCGAGCACATAGCCCGTGTCCGCGCTGTAGAACTCGCTCGTGGCCGGATCAAGGGCGATGGCGATGTCTGTGCCCGGCTGCATGCCCGCGGCCTCGATGCCGGCGACGAGCATCTGCAGGGCTTCCTCGTTGGAGCTGAGGTCCGGCGCAAAGCCGCCCTCATCACCGACGGCCGTGCCGAGCCCGCGCTCGTGCAGCGTGCGCTTGAGCGCGTGAAAGACTTCTGTGCCCATGCGCAGACACTCCGAGAAGCTTGAGGCGCCGCAGGGGACGATCATGAACTCCTGGAAGTCGACCTTGTTGTCGGCGTGCGCGCCGCCGTTGAGCACGTTCATCATCGGCACCGGCAGCACCCGTGCCGCCTCGCCGCCGAGGTAGCGCCATAGCGCGAGGCCTTCCTCTGCGGCCTGCGCGTGGGCCACGGCCAGCGACACGCCGAGGATCGCGTTCGCGCCCAGGCGCGACTTGTTCTGAGTGCCGTCGAGCGCGATCAGTGCGTCGTCGAGCGCCTTCTGATCGGCCGCGTCCCGCCCGTGCACGGCCATCGCGATCTCGCCGTTGACGTTCGCCACCGCGCGCGCGACCCCCTTGCCGCCCCACTCCGCTCCGCCGTCGCGCAGCTCGGTCGCCTCGAACTCGCCCGTGGAGGCGCCCGAGGGGACAGCCGCGCGGCCATCGGCGCCAGAGCGCAGACCGACCTCTACCTCCACCGTCGGATTGCCTCGGCTGTCGAGGATCTGACGGGCGTGAACCCGCTCGATCTCGCTCATACGGCGATCCTTATTTGGTCGGGGTGGTGGCCGTGGAGGTTGTCTGCGGAGTACCGGTCTGGGGGGCGCCGGTCGGCGGGGTGGCGCCAGTGGGCGTGGCCGGTTTCTTGTACTCGTGACAGTCCTGCACGACGTAGCCGCTGCGGCATTCGGTTTTGCCTTCCCAGCGGCTGCGGAATTCTTTGACGAACTTGCTCAGCGCCTGCTGTTGCTGCTGGGCGGTCAGCTGCTGTTTGATCGAAGCCTGTGCCTGGGACAGCGACTGCTGGTTGCCGACGGTGGTGCTGGTCACTTCGTAGATGTAGTAGCCGAAGGGAGTCTTGACGGGGCCGCCGAGCTTGCCCTTGGGCGCCGAGAAGACGGCTTCGTCGAGCGCCTTCTCCTCCTGGCCTTTGACCACACCGGTGATTTCGCCGCCTTTGGCCTTGCTGGTCGGGTCGATCGAGACGGCCTTGGCGACCGACGAGAAGCTCTTGCCCGATTCGATTTCCTGCTTGGCCTTGTTGGCTGCGGCTTCGGTCTTGGTGAGGATGATCTTCACGTTGCGCTTTTCGGGCGTACCGAACTGCGACTTGTGTTCTTCGTAGTACTTCTTGATCTGGGCCTGCGAGATGTTTGCTTTTTCTTTCGAGACCTTCTGCTGGATTTTCGAGGAGAGCAGGTTGAGCTTGACGCGCAGCAGCAGATCCGAGACGCTCTGGCCGGAGGTCGCGAGGAATTTCTTGAATTCTTCAGCCTTGGGGAACTGCTGGTTCTTGATCTGTTCGAACTGCTTCTTGACTTCGGCGTCGCTCACGTGCACGCCTTTGGATTCGGCCTCGCCGAGCACCCACGCGGAGGAGATCAGGAAGCCGAGCACCTCCTGCTGCAGCGATTTGTATTGCTGTTCGCACTGGCTCTTCAGCTGCGCCTTGGTCGGCTTTGACTGGCCCTTGGCGGGCTTGGGCGCGGTCGCTTCGAGGTGTGCGATGCAGGCGGTGTAGTTGGGCGGCACGGGAACTACCGGCTTGGGCGCGGTCTGACCCGGCGCGGCCGTCGAACTCGAAGCGGCCGCTACCGACAGCCAGTGTTCGTAGGTCGCTTTGGTGATCGGGTTGCCCCCGACCTGCACGACCGCGTTACCGGGTATGCCTCCGCCGCCGCATGCGGCCAGACCCAGGACGGCAAAGAAAACGGCGCCCAGCGCCGAGATGAAACGAAAGTTCTTGAACACGACGCGGGCACTCTAGCGGAAACTGATGTGTTGTGGTTAAGGAGTTCCTGAAGATATGTTCAAGCGGCTTCGCGCTTAAGCGAGAGCAGCACGTCTGCGGCCTTGACCACAGTCGGAAATCGCGCGGGACCCTCGCGGGGAACGCGCACGGAGACCTGCGAACGCCCTGACTCATACAGCGCCTCGGGCAGCTCCTCGCGCAGTCGCCGTGCGCGCACGGAGTCGAGCTCGATCGGGGTGACGGCGAGGCGATCGCCGCGAAAACTCACCACCGTGGCTCCGGACTGACCGAACTTGATCCGCGCCCGTTGCAGCGCCAGCAGATTCGCCAGTGGCTCGGGAACCGGCCCGAAGCGATCCTCGAGCTCGTCGTGCAGCTGCTGTACTTCGGCCACCTCCAGGGCGCTGGCGATACGGCGGTGGATCTCGATCTTGGCCTGCTCATAAGGGACGTAGTCGGAGGGAACGTAGGCGTCGACGTTGACGTCCAGGCGCACCGGCTCGGGCAACTCCTCCGCCGCGCTCGCCTCCTCGCCCTCGGCCGGCCCGGCCTGACGGACGGCTTCGTCGAGCATCTGCATGTACAGCTCGAAGCCAAGCGCGGCGACGTGCCCGGACTGCTCGTCTCCGAGCAGGTTGCCGGCGCCGCGCAGCTCGAAGATCGCGCATCGCCACGCGAAAGCCCGCGCCGAGTTCGGTGTAGTCCGACAGCGCCGCCAGTCGCTGGGCGGCGTCCGGTGTGAGCGCAGCCGCGGAGTCATACATAAGGTAGGCGTAGGCGCGCTCGCGGCTGCGCCCGACACGGCCGCGGATCTGGTAGAGCTGGGAGAGACCGAAGGCGTCGGCGTGCTCGACGATCAGGGTGTTCGCCTGGGGGATGTCGATGCCCGACTCGATGATCGACGTACACACCAGCACGTCGTCCTCGCCGCGCAGATAGCCCATCATCACCGTCTCCAACTCACCCTCGGACATCTGCCCGTGGGCCACAGCGAAGCTCACCCCCGGGCACAGGGCACGCAGTCGTTCGGCGGTCTGATCGATCGACTCGACGCGGTTGTGCAAAAAGAAGGCCTGGCCGTCGCGCTCGTGCTCGCGCATGATCGCGCGCTTGACCAGCTCCTCCTCGTACTCGCCGACATAGGTCTTGACCGGTCGGCGGCCCTCGGGGGGCGTCTCGATCACGGAGATCTCGCGCAGGCCCGCCAGGGACATCTGCAGGGTGCGGGGTATCGGTGTGGCGGACATCGAGATCACGTCCACGCGCAGCTTCAGCTGGCGCAGCAGCTCCTTCTGCTTAACCCCGAAGCGCTGCTCCTCATCGACGATCAACAGGCCCAGGTCCTTCGCGCGCACGTCGCGTGAGAGCACGCGGTGGGTACCGATCAGGATGTCCACGCGGCCGGCCGCGAACCCCGCGATCGCCTCTTTCTGCTCGGCCGCGGAGCGGAAGCGCGAGACGTGCTCGACGTTGATCGGGTAGTCGGCCAGGCGCTCGGAAAAGGTGCCGTAGTGTTGCTGGGCGAGGATCGTGGTGGGCGCGAGCAGCAACACCTGCTTGCCCTGGCTTGAGGCCTTGAACGCGGCGCGCAGGGCGACCTCGGTCTTGCCATAGCCGACGTCGCCGCAGATCAGCCTGTCCATCGGTCGCGGCGCTTCCATGTCGGCCTTCACCAGTTCGATCGCCTCCAGCTGGTCGGGCGTCTCGGTGAAGGGGAAGCGCTGCTCGAACTCCCGTTGCCAGTCGGAGTCCGGCTCGAACGCGTATCCGCTGCGGCGTCGGCGCTCGGCGTAGAGGCTCAACAGCTCGCCCGCGAGCTCCTGAGCGGCGCGGCGCGCGCGTGCCTTCATCGTCTCCCAGCTCCTGCCCCCGAGCTTTGACAGCGGCGGATGCTCCCCGCCCGCGCCGACATAGCGTGAGATCTTCGCGAGCTGCTCGGTGGGGACGAACACGCGGTCGTCGCCCTGGTATTCGAGGTAGAGGTAGTCGCGGGTCACCTCCGCGACCGTGCGCGTCTCAAAGCCGGCGAAGCGCGCCACGCCGTGGTCCTCGTGCACGACGATGTCGCCGGTACGCAGCTCGGTGAACGAGCGCAGGGCACCGCGGCGCGTTCCTGCGCCGCCACCACGGCCCGTCGCTCCCGCGCCGCCGTCGGGGCGCTCGGCGCGGCGCCGACGCAGCAGGCGGTGCTCGGGGAAGATCGCGAGCTTCAACTGGGGTGCGACAAAGCCCTCCCGCAACGACGCGGCCGAGAAGCGCAGCGAGGGCTCGAGTACCTGGCGGCCCCCATCGACGTCCTCACCGAGCCACGTCGCTTTCATGCGTCCAAGGTTGTAGGCCGCGCGCTCACCCTCGCCGCGGCGGGGGAAGGCGACGACCGTGCGATAGCCCGAGCGCACCAACTTCTCGAGCTCCGGCTCGGCCTCGGCGAGCGAGCGCGCGGCGGTGTCGGCGGCCTGCGCGCGCAACTGCAGCGGTTGCTCTGAAGAGATCGCCGATAGCCAGATCCGTGCCCGCGCGGCGAGCGCCGATTCGATCTCCTGCGGGTTCACGTACAGGTGGTGGGCATCCGCGTCGGCGAACGCCGCGCACACATCGCTCCAGTGGTCTGCGAGCGCCGCCTTAAGCTCCTCCTCGGCCGCGACCAGCAGCTCGGTGTCGGCGTCGAGCAGATCGAGCAGCGCGCCGAAGCGCTCGACCGGCAACAGCTCGGCGACGTCAGGGCGATCGGCCTCCTCTTCGCCGGCGGCGATCTCGGCCAGCTCGCGGTGCTCGATCGCAAGCTCTGCCGCCGGTGCGATCTCGACCTCAGTGACGTCTCCGAGAGAGCGCTGGGTGAACGTCGAGAACCAGCGCAACGACTCGATCTCGACGTCGAACATGTCCACCCGCACCGCCCGGTCCTCGGTGGCCGGGAACACGTCCAGGAGTCCGCCGCGCAGCGCGAACTGTCCGCGCTCGGCCACCTGATCGACGCGCTCGTATCCCGCTGCGACGAGCTCGGCGGCGCACTCGTCGAGGTCGAGCAGCTCACCCACGCGCAAGACGAACGAGCGCGGACGCAGTTGCGGATCGGGGACCTTCTCCGAGAGCGCCACGGCGCTGACCACGACCACCGGCGGCTCCTCGTCGGCCCCGTGGGCGGTGAGCAGTGCATCCAGCGCCGCCACGCGCAGACCCACGAGGTGAGGAGGAGGAGCGAGGTGGGACTCGTAGGCGACGCCGCGCGAGGGGTAGTAGCGCACCCGCCGGGGCTCAAGCCACGCGCGCAGGTCGCCCGCCATCTCGCGCGCCGCGCGGTCGTCGCCGACCACTACCAGCGTCGGGCCACCTGCCCCCGCACCGAGCCCGCGATCGGACAGCGCGGCGATCAGGTAGGGCCGCAGCGAGGCCGAGACGAAAGCGTGCCCCCCCTCGCGGGCGAGCGTCGTGGCGGCGGGGTCGTCCTCGATCAGCCCGAGCAGCGAGCGCAGCGCCATCGGGTTAGACGGGCTCCGCGTCGAGCACGATGTCCTGCACCCGGTTGGCCGCGCTCTCGATCAACTCGCGCACCTGCGCGGGGTCCTCGCGAAAGCGCCCGAGCACGTAAGCCGAGACGACCTCCGGATCGCTCGAGTCCGGACGACCGACGCCCACGCGCACGCGCACGAACTCCGGGCCGCCAAGCTCACGTCGCAGCGACTTCAGCCCGTTGTGCCCAGCCAGTCCGCCGCCGAGGCGTGAGCGCACCTCACCGAAGGGGATGTCGATCTCGTCATGCACCACAAGAACCCGATCGAGCGGCACGTGCAGCGCTCCTCGCGCCGGGCCGACGGAGCGTCCGGCCTCGTTCATGTAGGTCTGCGGCCACAGCAGCGCCACGCGTGGTCCCGCAAGCGCACCCGGCTCGCCGCGCACGCGACCCTCGACGATGCGTCCGCGATAGCGCTCTCGCGGACGGTCCAGCTCCCAGCGCTCGGCGAGGAGGTCGGCGACCATGAAGCCGACGTTGTGGCGGGTGTCCGCGTGCTCGCGCCCGGGGTTGCCCAGCCCGACGATCAGCCAGTCGCAGCGCGCGCCCGCGTGGCTGTCAACCTCGCCCGCGCGACGACGAAACGGCCGCCGCAGAACTACTCCCCGCCGGAGGAGCCCTCAGAGCCGGCGCCCTCGGCAGTCTCAGCCTGCTCCGCGGCCTCACCCTCGCCCACGAGCTCGGTCTCGGTCTCGATCTCCTCCTCCTCGGTCTGCAACCGCGGCGGGGAGAGGGTCGCGAGGACCGTCTCGGGATCGTCCAGCAGCGTGACGCCCTCGGAAGCAGGGAGCGCCGAGAGCACGATCGTCTCGCCGATCTGCATCTCGCCGATGTCATATGAGATCGACTCGGGGATCGCCGTAGGCAGCGCCTCGACGTTCAGCTCGCGGGTGATCTGCTCGAGCACCCCGCCTTCCTTGACACCGGGCGCGTCCTCGGCGCCGGTCAGCTCCAGCGGGACCACGGCGCCAATAGTCTCGTCCAGTCGCACTCGCAGCAGGTCCACGTGCACGGTCTCCCCGCGCACGGGGTCACGGTGGGCCTCCTTGAGGACAACCGGCGTCGCCTTCTCACCGTCGACGCTCAGGTCCAGCACGGCGCCCGATCCGGCGAGGGCGAGCCGCAGCTCGCGCGCGTCGGCGTCGAAGCTCAGCGCCTCCCCGCCACCGCCATACACGACACCGGGCACGCGCCCGGAGCGGCGCAGGCGTCGCGCGGCGCGCGAGCCTTCGGGCGCGCGGCTGTGAACGTCGAGCTTGGTCGTTGCGTTGGCCATGGAGCCCGAAGACTCTAGCAATCCGCTTCGTTTTCGATCGGTGCGCTCAGCGAGCGCAGCGATACGTGTAGGCCCTGCAGGGCATTGCCGCTGCGATGCACCACCACGCACTGCACGACCGGCAGCTGCCCGATCACCGTCCAGGCCACGCGTGCGGTGCCCGTGGTTTCGCCGAGCGCCCCGGCGGTGGGCGATTTGATCGACAGGATCTTGACTGTGCCCGGACGCCTGAGCCTGACGGCGCTCGCGCGCACGCTCGCAACGCACGCGGGCTTGGCGCGACAGCCGTCGAGCAGCGCGAGCTCGCGTGGCGCATCGCCGTGCGCCTGCGCCCGCAACACCGCCAGGATGTCGTTGCGTTCGACGTTTTCGGTGAACAGATAGCGCGCGAGCAGCGCCCCGATCACCACCAGCAGAACGACCGCCCCGGCGACGATCGCCACGCGTCGTCCTCGCGGGATCGCCCGCCACCACGTGCGCGGCGTCCGTTCGGGTGAGGGCGGTGAAGGGGAGGGGTGCTGGGCGGAAATGTCGCGATGCGGGGGTCGGGCGGCCGATGCGGGGGTCGGGCGGCGGGTGTTCGCGAACAAGCGTCGGCGCGAGGCCTGCTCAGAACAGCTGGTTCTCGCCGCCGAACACTTCGCTGACGGAATCATCGACGAAGATCCGCCGGATCGAGTCGGTCAAGAGCTCCGCGCAGGGAAGCACACGAATGTTCTCGGGCCGGTCGGGACTGACGGGGATCGTGTCGGTCACCACGATCTCCTCCAGGCCCGAGGCATTCAAGTTCTCGAAGGCCGCGCCGGAGAAGACGGCATGTGTGGCAGCCGCATACACCCGTGTGGCGCCCGCATCGAGCACGGTGCGCGTGGCCGCGGCGAGCGTCCCGGCGGTGTCGATCATGTCATCGACGATCACCGCGGTCTTGCCGCGCACGTCGCCGATCACGTAGCCGATCTCCGCGACCTGCTGCGCGGGGCGCTCCTTGTCGAGGATCGCCAGCTCGGCGCCGATCTTGGAGGCGAACTTCTTGTTCAGCTTGACCCGGCCCGCGTCCGGTGCGACGACCACGAGATCGGAGAGGCCGAGGTCGGCAAAGTATTGCGTGAGCATGAACAGCGCGGTCATGTGATCGACGGGCTTCTGAAAGAAGCCCTGGATCTGACCGGCGTGCAGGTCCATCGTCAGCACACGATCGGCCCCGGCGGACTCGAGCATGCGCGCGACCAGCCGCGCGGAGATCGGCTCGCGTGGCGCGGACTTCTTGTCCTGGCGCGAATACCCGAACCAGGGCGTGACCGCGATCACGCGGTGGGCAGAGGCGCCGACGGCGGCGTCGATCATGAACAGCAGCTCCATCAGCGAATCGTTCGCCGTGACGCCCGCCTGGGCGTTGCCGCAGGTTGACTGCACGATGAACACGTCCGCGCCGCGGATCGACTCCTCGTAGCGGCAGTAGACCTCGCCGTTGGAGAACGTGTTGAGCTTCACCGGCCCGAGCTCGACCCCGAGCTTGTCGGCGATGTCGCGGGCGAGCTGCGGGTTCGCGCGCCCGCTGAAAAGCATCAGCCGCTTGTTGTAGTCGATCGGCAGGCTCGTCTGCGCGGCCTGCTGCGCGCGCGTGTCGATCGCGCTGCTCATCGTGGCACGCAGTGTAGGGGGCCGGCGAGACGTGCACTGCCGCCGGTACGCAAACACCGGACGATCGCGCATGTGGGGGCCGGCGCGCTCACGACGCGCGCTCCGGCGAGGGATCGCTTTGGCGCAGCTGATCTTCGCGCCGCTGGGCGTAGCCCTCGATGTTCTGTTGCCTGGCTCGCGCCATCGCCAGAGCACCTGGGGGGACGTCCTCGGTGACGACCGAGCCGGCTGCCGTATAGGCGTTATCGCCGACCGTCACCGGCGCCACGAACGCGGTGTCCACGCCGCCGCGCACGCCGCTGCCGATCATGGTGCGGTGCTTGGCATGGCCGTCGTAGTTGGCCGTGATCGTGCCCGCGCCCAGGTTCGAGCGCTCGCCGATGTCGGCGTCGCCGATGTAGGAGAGGTGGGGGATCTTCGTGCCGGCGCCGATGTCCGAGCCCTTGACCTCCACGAACGTCCCCACCTTCGATCCCGCCCGCAGCACCGAGCCCGGGCGAAGGTAGGCGAACGGACCGACGACCGCGCCGTCCTCGAGCAGGCTGTCGATCACATAAGAGTGGCGCACCAGGCAGTCCTCGCCGATGCGGGTGGCGCCGCGCAGCGTGCTGAACGGCTCGATCGTCGTGTCCTGGCCGATCTGCACGTCCACGTCGATCACGGTCGTGCTCGGGTCGACGATCGTCACCCCCGCGGCCATGTGCCGCGCGTGAATCGCCGCTTGGGCGAGCGCGCGCACCTGGGCGAGCGCCGCGCGATCGTTGACGCCCAGCACCAGCCGCTCGTCGCTCACCGCGTGTGCGGCCACCGTCCCTCCGTCGGCGCGGATCAGATCGAGCGCCTGGGGCAGATACAGCTCGCCCTGGGCGTTATCGGCGCTCAGGCGCGGCAGCACCCCGCGTAGAGCGGCGGCTGAGAAGACGTATACACCGGTGTTCACCTCGCGGATGAGCAGTTGCTCGGGCGTGGCATCGCCGTCGGTCTTCGTCTCGACGACCCCCACGACCGCCCCGCCGGTATCGCGTACCACGCGCCCGTAGCCGCTGGGATCTTCGAGGATCGTGCTCGCCATCGTCGCACCGGCTCCGCTCGCATCATGAGCCTGCACCAGCTCGGCGATCGTCTCGGCGCTCACGAGTGGAACGTCGCCGCTGAGGATCACCACCGGAGCCTCGCCGTCAGCCGGGTCGAGCTCTGAGAGGCCCGCCACGACGGCGCCCCCGGTGCCGTTCGATTGGGGCTGCACCGCGAGGCGGACTCCCTCCGGCAGCACTCCCTGCAGCGCGCGCTCGGGCGAGTCGACGACCACGATCCTCCCCGCGCCGGCCGCGAGCGCGGCGCGCACGGGCCACAACACCATCGGGATGCCGCACAGCTCGTGCAAGACCTTGGGCGTGCGCGAGCGCATCCGCGTGCCCCTGCCCGCGGCAAGGATCAGGACCGTCGGAGCGGCAGTCACGCGATGGATGGTAGGTCATGGCGCATGTCAGACCCGTCCAGGGACGTGCATAACGCGGTTATGCGTGGCTGACGAAGGATGGATCGCATGCTTATTAAAAAAGGCAAAAAGGCTGATTGGGTGGCCATGCCGCAAGCGGCATGGCCCGGGTCCGCACATGTGCGGACCCGCCGTCGGCGCATGCGCCGACGGCGACGAGCCGCATGCGGCTCGTCTTGGGGTCTCGCATGCGAGACCCCACCGGGCGGCGCTTGCGCCGCCCGGGACAACATCAGCTATTTCAACAAGCATGCGGTGCGGTCAAGGACAACTACTGGGGGGCAGGGACTCGAACCCTGATTCCCAGGACCAAAACCTGGTGTCCTGCCATTGGACGACCCCCCAAAGGGCCGATACATCGTCGCACGCATGCCACGATTGGGAAGACAACTCGCGAAGATTCGCTCTATCGGGACCTCCCGTTAGTCTTCCTGCTCTGTGAGGGTCGGGGTCTACATAGACGGCTTCAACTTGTACTACGGAGCACGAGGGCTTTGCGGTCAAGGGAAGCCGGGCTGGCGGTGGATCGACCTACGGGGTCTCGCCAACAAACTCGCGACCTGGCAAGGATGCAGCGTCATGCGAATCGTGTACTGCACGGCCAGAATCAGTGGTGCTGACAACCCATCAGGTGCGGCAGACCAGGACATCTATCTCAAGGCATTGGTGGCAGCCAACGCCGTGGACCTGATCGAGTACGGCTCCTATGTTTCTCGCGTCAAGCAGGCTCCGATGGCAACGGCGGACGCCAAGGGCAGGCCCGTCTTGACGCGATCGGCACAGCCGGTCCTCGTCAAGGACGCGGAAGACCGCCCAGTACGCGACGCGGTGTTCATGGTTTCCCATGCTCGGCGAGAGGAGAAGGGTTCCGACGTCAACGTCGCCGCCCATCTCCTACTCGATGTGCTCCAAAGCGACATTGACGCAGCAATCGTCATTTCCAATGACAGCGATCTTCGGCTTCCCCTGATCGAGGCTAGAAAACGCGTTCCCGTAGGCACGGTGAACCCGTCCAGAAGTTTTCTAGCGGGTGATCTCGGAGGCACGCCTACTGATGGGGTCGGCGGTCACTGGTGGACCAAACTGCATGCCTCCGACTACCGGACGCACCAGCTTCCGAACCCGATAGACAAATACGCAAAGCCTGTCGGCTGGTAGAACGTCAGAAACGTCGAGCCAATACGCTTGACTTCTCCAGTTGCAACTCCGATATAGTGGTTGTCTATACCACCCGGCCCCTCGTGGGCCGGGTCTTTTTTTGCCAATCGGTCCTATTAGACGGGCATCACGAGCGCCGTGTCGAGCGTCCCGGTACGCGCCCGCCTTCGGCGCCGACCTCTGAGGCGGGGCCGCCCGCGGCGGAGATGCCGAGCACGCGCATCGCCTTCAGGCCGAGGCTCAGCTTCTCGCGTCCGTCGCTTGAGCTGACGTCCAGTCCCGACAGCTCGCGCACGCGCTCCAAGCGGTAGTAGATCGTGTGGCGGTGTGTGAACAATCGCTGGGCGGTCCCGGCGACGTTGCCGTCGGCCTCCAGGAAAGTCGCGAGCGTGCGCACGAGCTCTGTCTCGTACTGCTCGTCGTAGGCCAGCAACGGTTCGACCGTCTCGGCGTAAAAGCGCTGCAGCTCGGCCGGGTTCTCGGTCATCGCGCTCAGCAGCAGCCGGTAGGCGCCGGTCTGCTCGAACGCCAGCGCCGCGCCGTCGGAGCCGCCCTGGGCGACGTTCGCGGCGAGCAGCGCCTCGCCGGCGGCACGCGGCAGCTCGCCCGGCTCGGCGGCGATGCGGCTGCGCCCGAGTGCGAACGTATAGCCCGCCAACCCGGCCTCCATCTCTCGCAGCACTGCCTCGGCGGCGCGTGCGGCCGTCGTCTCGTCGCCGCTCGGCACCAGCAGCAGGACCTCCGCGCCGACGCCCGCGCCCTCGCGCTCGGACAGGGCGGCGATCGAACGGCTCACGACCGCGCGGGCCCCGCGCTCGGCGACAGCACGCACGCGCGCACGCCAGCCCTCGTCGGTCGGAGCCTGGGGCACCGCGCGCGCGACGATCATGCTCGCGCCCTCCTGGAGATCCAGCGAGAGCTCTTTCGCGCGCGCCAAAAGCTCCTCGCGATCGGTCAGCTCGCGCTGCAGGATCGCGCGCAGGAACTCGCTCGCGGCGAGCTCCGAGGCGCGCTCGGGGGCGCGCACGCGCTCGACCTCCGAGGCGATCATCGTCACCAACAGCCGCTTCATCTGCTCGCTCGGCTCCCCCGCCGCGAGGTCTCCGTCCTCACCCGTCGCGCCGGTCGCGCGCATATGCAGGGTGCCCACAACCGTGTCTCCGACGCGCAGCGGTGTGCTGCTCACACCTTTACCCTGTGACAGCAGCGCGCGCTCCTCCGCGGGCGAGCGCGCGGCCACGGCGAGGGTCGCGCCCCACGCGTCGGCGACGGCCAAGCTGGCGTCAAGCGCCTTGGCCGCCGCGCGCACCACTTCGGGAAGGCCCGCGCCCGACTCGACCGCCTCGGTGACGGCCTCCAATGCCGCGAGCTCGGACACGGCCGATCAGCCCCAGAAGTAGACGACGGCGAGCGCTCCCGCCACGCCGATGCCGACGAGCACGGCGAGCACGTACAGCGACAAAATGCCCGCCGCCACGCGCTCCCACACGCGCGTATAACTGCTCCACGCCGGCACCAAAATCAGGCCTGCGTACAACGCCACGCCGAACACGCCCGCGCAGACGGCGACCAGATCGTTGACGGCTGTCCTGCTCATCGCCGGAGATTGTGACGCATACGGGTGTCGGCGTATAGAGATGTGTCGCTATGCGAACGCGACTTCCTACTCACCTCGCTCCGCCTCGCCCGCCCGCTCGACTCGCGCGAACGTCTCGTCCACGGGCACCGCGCAGAGCGGCGCCGGCTCCCCGGCCGCTTCCCGTTCGCCGGCCAGACCCGCCGCCGCGCGCTGCGCTCGTCCGGGACCGTTGGCTCGCAGGAACAACCCCACGACCGTCGGACCCGAGCCGCTCACGAACGCCACGTCCGCGCCCGCGTCCAGCGCCTGGCTTAAGGCGGGCTCGATTCGCGGGCACAACGAGATCGCGGCCGCCTGTAGATCGTTGTGCAGCAGCTCCCGCGCATCCGGCACGGCCGCGCTCAGCTCAAACGCGACCTCCATCGCGCGGGCCGTCTCCGCCAGCTCGCTCGGGCCACGAGCGGCGCCCAGTTCGTCCGCCCGCGCGTACACCGCCGCGGTCGAGAGCTCGGCCGCGAGCCCCAGCACGAGCACGCCGAAGGGGTGGCTGGGCGCGGGCAGCTCGCGCAACAGCTCGCCCGCTCCAGTGGCCAGCCAGCGCCCGGGGGCGATCTGCGCGGGCACGTCCGCCCCCAATCGCGCTCCCAGCTCCAGCAGCAGCTCCTCCGAGCCCAGGCCCGACGCGCGAGCCGCCAGTCTGAGCGCGGCCGCGGCATCCGCCGATCCGCCCCCCAACCCTGCTGCCACGGGGATGCGCTTGACGATCTTCAGGCGCAGGGCCGGCGCGTCCCAGCCGGTCGCCTCGCGGAACAACCGCAGCGCGCAGGCCGCCAGGTTCTCGCCGGGATCGCCGGGAACCCCGGGACACAGCACCTCGTCTGCGCTACCCGTGCCAGTCCCGGGGGGCGCCCACTCCAGCGTCAGCTCGTCGGCGAGCGAGATCGACTGCATCACGCTCGCCAGCTCGTGCCTGCCGTCCTGCGCGCGCAGCGGGCCGACGAACAGCCCGAGGTTGATCTTCGCGGGCGCGCTCGCGCGCAGACGCAGCGGGTCCTGTTGGGGTGTACGGCTCATAGCTCCAGCAGCCGCCCCAGTTCGCGAAAGTCCTCGGGGCAGAGTCGCTCCGCGCGCACGTTCTCCGGATGGCCGAGATCGCTGAGGGCCATGCGAATCTCCTCGCGCGAGCGCCCGCCCCCAAGGATTCGACCGGCGCTCGCACCGGCGATGCCCTCTGTCTTCGTTTGCGCCCCCCCGCGGGCGGCGAGCGCCAACGAGCCCGCCAACGTCTTGCGCCGGTGCGCGAACGCTCCACCGACCAGTGCGCGCAACGCCGGCGAGGGCGCCGCTGCGACCCGGCGCATTTCCACCAGCACCGAATCGACGTTCGGTTCGGGATAGAAGACCGTCCGCGGTATCCCCCGCAGCACCCGCACCTCGCACGCCAGCTGGGCGATCACCGAGCTGACGCCGTAGTCGCGCCCACCCGGGGCGGCCGCCAGGCGCTCGCCGACCTCGCGCTGTGCCATCCCCACCCACAGCTCCACGTGCTCGAGCTCCTCGATCGTGCGCAGCAGCACCCCGGCGGCGATCCCATAAGGGAGGTTCGCCACCACCTTTGTAGGCGCCGGGTCCAGCGCGGCCAGGTCGATCCGCATCGCATCCCCCCAGTGCACGCTCACGTTCGCATAGGGGTCGGTCCCGTCCAGCAGCGCATCACGCAGGCGCGTGTCGATCTCGATCACATGCACGTGCGCCACGCGCTCGGCGAGATACTCGGAGAGCACTCCCAGGCCGCCCCCGATCTCCAACACCACGTCGCGCTCTCCCAGCCGCGCCGCGCGCTCGATCACGCCGAGGATGTTCGAGTCGATCAAAAAGTTCTGCCCCAGCTCGCGATCGGGGTGGACGTCGAAGCGCCCGAGGCGTCTGAGGCTCGGCTGCGCGGGTGTGCTCACGGCGCTCACGACCAGCCGAACACGCGCGCGGCGTTGCGCTCCACGAGCGCGTCCAGCTCCCGCAGGCTGACGCCCCGCAACTCCGCTACGAACGCGGCCGTGTGCGCGACGAACGCCGGCTGGTTGCGCTGCTTGCGCACCACCTGGGGTGTCAGGTAGGGCGCGTCGGTCTCCACCAGCAGCCGCTCGTCGGGCACCGCTCGCGCGGCGGCCGCGAGGTCGGCGGCGTTTTTGTAGGTGACGTTGCCCGCGAACGAAATCGCGTATCCGCGGTCCAAACACTCCTGCAGTTGCTCGGGCATCGAAAAGCAGTGGATCACCACGCTGCACCCCTGGGCTTCGGCGCCCAGCTGTGCCAATGTCTCGTTCGCGGCCTCGCGCGAGTGGATCACCAGCGGCAGGCCCGTCTCGCGCGCCAAGGCGATGTGCGCGGCGAACGCCCGCTCCTGATCAGAGCGCGGCGCACCGTCGCGATAGAAGTCCAGGCCCGTCTCGCCGATCGCCAAACAGCGGGGATGTGCCGCCAGCGCGCGCAGCTCCGTGAGGTCGGCGTCGTCGAAACCACGGCTCGCATTCGGGTGACGACCGACCGCCGCATACACCTGCGGGAAGGCCTCGGCCGCGGCCAGCGCGGCGCGGCAGGAGGCCGGTTCGGTGCCGACCGTCAGCATTCGCGTCACCCCCGCCTCGACCGCGGCGGCGACGAGCTCGGTGTTCGGCGGCTCGCACAAATCCAGATGGGTATGGCTGTCGATCATCCTGCCGGTGGCCCTCTCGTTTTGGCTTCAGGCCGCCTCGACGGCGTCGAGGCCCTTCGGGAACAGCGGCTCGATCTGGGTCACAGTGCCGATCGCGCCCGCGCCCAACCGCGCGCCCGCGAACGCCAGGTCGGGCGCGCCCAGCGCTCCCAGCAGCGTGGCGGTGCTCGACGGCAGATAAGGATGCAGCAGCACCGAGACCACGCGCAACCCCTCCACGAGCGTCCCCAACACGCGGTCGAGATCTCCCGCGCGGGCCTCGTCCTTGGCGAGCACCCACGGCGCCTGCTCCTCGACGTAACGGTTCAGGCGACGCACGCGCTGCCAGATCTCATCGAGCGCGACCGTCAACTGCACCCCGTCGATCAGCTCGCCGACACGCTCGGGCAGGCCCGCGAAGTCCTCTGCGATCGCCGGATCGGGCTCGACCGTCGGCGCGAGACCGTCGCGGTAGCGCGCGAGCATCGCCAGCGTGCGGCTGGCGAGATTGCCGAGCTCGTTCGCCAACTCCGACTCGTAGCGCTGCTCGAAAGATGCCGTCGAGACCGAGCCGTCCTGGCCGAAGGGCACGTCGCGCAGCAGATAAAAGCGCAGCGCGTCGGCGCCGAAGCGCTCGATCACCGCGAACGGGTCGAGCACGTTGCCCAGCGACTTGGACATCTTCTCTCCGTCCATCAACAGATACCCGTGCACGAACACCCGCTCGGGCAGCTCAAGGCCCGCGGCCATCAGCAGCGCGGGCCAGTAGACGGCGTGAAAGCGCAGAATGTCCTTGGCGATCACATGGCAGTCGGCGGGCCAGAACTTCTGCGTCAGGTCGGTGCTCGGATCGGCATAAGAGAGCGCCGAGTAGTAGTTCAACAGCGCGTCGAACCACACGTAGAACACGTGCTCGGAATCCCACGGCACCGCTACTCCCCACGTCAGCCGATGGCGAGTCAGGGGCACGTCGCGCAGGCCCGAACGGATGAACGACAGCGCCTCGTTGTAGCGCGTTCGCGGCGCCACGAACTGCGGATGCTCCTCGTATAGACGTTCGAGCGGCTCCTGAAACGAGGAGAGCTTGAAGAAATAACTGTCCTCGCGCTCGCGCGTCAGCTCGATGTGATGGATCGGACAGCGGTTGCCCTCGTCGATCTCGTTCTCGGCCTTGAAGTCCGCGCAGCGCGGGCAGTACCAGCCCTCGTACTGCCCCTCGTACACATACCCGTTCTCGCGCACCCGCTCAAGCACCTCCCGCACCTTCTCCATGTGCGGCCGATCGGTCGTACGGATGAAAAAGTCATTCGAAGCCTCGATCCGCGGTGCGAGCGCCTTGAAACGCTCGGCGTTGCGATCGGCCAGCTCCTGCGGCTCGATCCCCAGCGCGTGCGCGGCGTCGGCGACCGGCTCGCCGTGCTCGTCGGTGCCGGTCAGAAAGAACACCTCCTCGCCGCGCTGGCGGTGGTGGCGTGCGATCACGTCGGCGGCGATCGTCGTATACGCGTGCCCCAGATGGGGCGCCGCGTTGACGTAATAGATCGGGGTGGTTACGTAATAGCTCACTCGCGCTGAAGGCTACTCGCCGAGCCCGCAGCTCCGACAACCAGCACGACCTCGCCCTTGGGGGGACGCTCGTCATAGTGCTCGGCCAGCTCGGCCGCGCTGCCGCGGGCGACTTCCTCGTGGAGCTTCGTCAGCTCGCGGCAGACCGCAACGGGACGCAATGGATCAGCGCCCGCGAGCATCTCCAGCGTACCCGGCAGACGCTTGGGGGATTCGAAGGCCACGAGCGTCTCCGCCGTGTCCATCAGCAGGCGCTCGCGCTGTCCGCGCTTACGCGGCAGAAACCCGACGAATCGCCAGCGATCGCACGGAAGCCCGGAGAGGATCAGCGCGCTGAGCACGGCGCTCGGGCCCGGCAGCACCTCGATCGGGAGATCCTCTCCGATGCACGCCTGCACGAGTGCGTAGCCGGGGTCGGAGACCAGCGGCATGCCTGCGTCGCTGACCAGCGCCACCGTCTCGCCGGCGCCGATACGCGCCGCCAGCTCGGGCGCGCGTGCCCGTTCGTTGTGGTCGTGCAAACTCACCAGCGACGCCGCGCGGATGTCGTGGCGATCGAGCAGCACGCGCGTACGCCGGGTGTCCTCGCAGGCGACCACGTCGGCTTCGCCGAGCACCCGCAGCACGCGCAGGGTCACGTCTTCGAGGTTGCCGATCGGCGTCGCGCAGATCAGCAGGCGTCCATTACCGCCGCCCCCGGCGGCGGCGCCTGCGACGGAGGTTCCCCGCGACCCTTCATCGGGGGTTGCAACTGGAGGGTTCTGGGCGCTCATCTCGCAACTATAGGTTCGTCCCCGGGTCTCTGACCAAGTCCATCGCCCTAGGCGCGACCGCCACACCCATGTCCACTCCACCCGACCAGCCGCCCCAATACACCCGTTATCGCTCCGGACGCCGGTTGAGTCCGCGACGACGCCCCGACGAGGACATCGTCGATCCGCTGAGCGCCGAGCGCGCCCGTGCCGCCAAGCCGGGGTGGACGGCGCGCAAGCCGATCACCCCCAAGCGCGTGCTCTTTGCCCTGCTCGCCCTGATCGCGGGCTGGCTGCTTCTGTCGCTCGTGCTGTTCCTGCTCAGCTCCCACTTCGAGCGCACCGCCCCGCCCGCGAACGTCGCGAGCGTGCTCGATCCCGCGGGATACCCGTTGACCTCGGCCAACAACATCCTCGTGCTCGGCTCCGATCGCCGCCAGAAGAACTCCAAGGAACCGGGCGCCGAAACGACCGGCCCGGGACGCTCGGACACGATCATGCTGATCCGCACCGGAGGCGGGCATGCGGCGCGCCTGTCGATACCTCGCGACACGGTCATCGACATCCCCGGACATGGCCCGCAGAAGATCAACGCCGCGCACGAGTTCGGCGGTCCGGCCGAGTCGATCTCGGTGATCAAGAACTGGCTCGGAATCCCGATCAACCACCTGGTCGAAGTCAACTTCGAAAACTTCCCCGCGCTGATCGACGCGATGGGCGGCATCACCTATACCGGCAGTTGCGTCATCTCACGCGTGGACGGCGGCTTCAGCCAGGGCGGCTACACGCTGCGCCTGCCCTCCGGCACCCATCACCTGGACGGCAAGCAGGCGCTCGCGCTGGCGCGCACGCGCGAGAACCTGTGTGCGCCCAACGAGACCGACATCCAGCGCGAGGAACACCAGCAGGCGCTGTTCACCGCGATGAAGTCAGGCCTGCTCTCGCCGTCGAGCTTCCTGCGCCTGCCCCTAATCTCCTGGAACGCACCGCCGGCGATCATCTCCGACATGAGCGGTCCCACGCTGCTGGGGCTGTTCGGGGCGCTGGCGATCTCCGGCACGCCGCCCACGCACGTACTGAAGCCGTCGGGCACCGTCACCCTGCCAGACGGCGAGCAGGGTCTGACGGTCTCCGAATCCGAACGCCGCGCCGCCGTCGCTCAGTTCGAGGCGGGCTGAGTCTCAGCTCTTGGCCGCGACGGGCTTTGCGTCCTTGGGCTTGGCACCCTCAGAGGAGGCTGACTTCTCAGCCTTGCCCTTGCCCTCGGCAGTCTTGGATGCGCTGTCCGAGGAGGAGTCCTTTTTGGCCGATGACTCCTCCGATGAGGCGGCGGCCGTCTCGCGCTGACGTTTGCGGGTGCCGTAGTCGGTGTTGTAAAAGCCCTTGCCCTTGAAGTGCACGGCGGGCGCATGCAGCACTCGCTGTACCGGTACACCCGTGTCGGGGTCGTGTGTCAGCGAATCGTCGCTGAAGGACTGCACGATCTCAAACGTGCTGCCGTCGGGCCGCCTGTACTCGTAGATGGGCATCGGGACCGATTATATGAGCGGGCGCGAACCCTCAGTCGGCCAGCAGCGTGCGGGCGCAGGCGATCCCCGCTCGCACGGTCGCCTCGAAGTCGCGATCGGGCTCGGTGAGCATCCGCAGCGCGAACCCGTCGGCGAGGGCGAACAGGATCTCGGCGACCGCGTCCGGCTCGGCGTGCAGTCGCACGACGCCCTCGTGCTGGGCGATCGCGAGCATCTCGGCGACCTGTCCCCGCGTGCGTCGCATCAGCTCGGCGTACTCGACGGCGATGTCCTCGTTGCGCCGCGCCAGGGTGAACAGCTCGAACATGAGCGTCACGAAGTCCGGGTCCTCGCGCACCGTCTCCTGCAGGTTCTGGGCCATCAGGCCGATGAAGTCATCGGCCGTGCGTGCCCCCGCGAGCTGTCGTTCGAGCAACTCCATGCGCAGCTCGCAGTCGTGTCTGACCGCCTCGAGCAGCAGTTGCTCCTTGGTGCCGAAGTAGTAGTGCAAGAGGCCACGCGAGACGCCCGCCTCGCGCGCGACGTGATCGAAGGTCGATCCCGCCGTCCCACGCCGCGCGACGCTGCGGCGCATCGCCTCGACGATCCGCCGCGCCTTCTCGCCCTCCACCATGACCCTGCGCGGCTTCTCCCCGGCGGCGCTCGCGCCTGCCTCGGCATCCTCCTCGGCCGCTACGGCTACTGCGGACATCTCGGGGCTGCGCTCTCGATGCCGCTCGCGGCGCTCAGGACGCCGGAGCGGACGCGGGCGCCGGCTCGGCCGGTGCGGTGGTCGAGCTGTACTCGAACTCCTCCTCGGCGCCGAACAGCAGGTCGAGCACCTTCCCGCGCAGATCCTCACTGAGCGCCAGAGCTAGCACCCCGGCGATCGCCAGCAGCAACAGCTTGCGGCCGAGTCCGCCGCGGCGCTTGCGGGCCTTGCGCGGAGGCTCGCGCAGCGTGTTCGCCGCGTCGCGCAGCGCGCCCGCCGCTTCGCGCAGCTCGTTCTGGAGCTTGCGATCCTCGAACAGGGCCGTCGTTGCAGGCTTGCCGTTGCTCATACGTCCGTAGGCGCTGCGCGCCGCGCCGTAGGCCGCGAGCAAGGTTCCCCGCAGCTCCTCGTCTTCGATCAGACGCTCTATGTACCGGTTGTTGCGCGCGGCGCGTGCCGCCTCGCCGGCCTTGCCGAATCCACTGCCACCGCTAGTACGATCTTTCGCCGCCATTGTTGGGCCACCGCCTCTGAAAAGAGCTTTGTAGTTCAGTGCTCCAATATACGCCCCCTCGGCGCGAGCGTACGCGCTGCCGCCGCGGACGTGACAATGGGGGTGTGCCCACATTCCAGGCGACCGCCACAGCGCTGGGCCTATTGCTGATCATTGGCGCGCTCCTGTCGGGGCTCGCGCAGCGCTCGTTCCTGTCGCTCACCGCCCTGTTCGTGCTCGCCGGATTCGCGGTCGGCCCGGGCGGCTTTGGCTGGATCGACTTCCGCGCCCGTTCGGGTTTCGTCGAGGATCTGGCGTTCGTCGCGTTGATCGTGATTCTGTTCCGCGACGGTCTTGAGGTCGAGGGGGAGATGCTCCAGCGCGAGTGGCGTCTGCCCGTGCGCAAGCTCGTGCTGGCGATGCCGATCACGGCGGCGATCGTGGCCGCCGCCGCGCACGAGTTGATCGGGTTCTCCTGGACGGAGTCATTTCTGGTCGGCGCTCTGCTTTCGCCGACCGACCCGGTGCTCACCTCCAGCATCGTCACTAACCCGCGCGTGCCGCGCATCGTGCGCCACTCGCTGAACCTGGAGTCGGGGCTCAACGACGGCCTCGCGCTGCCGGCCGTGCTCGCACTGCTCGCCGCGCTCAGCGCCACCACCGGCGAATTCGTGTGGTGGCGGTTTGTGATCCAGGACCTCGGCCTGGGCTTCGCCTACGGGCTGGCCTGCGGATGGCTCGCCTCGGTGCTGATGCCGCGCGCGCACAAGCGCCCGCTGGAGCATTCGATCCCTTCTCACCAAAAGTCCCTGTTCGCCCTCGGTGTCGCCTTTGCGACCTACGGCCTGACCGTGCTATCGCCGAAAGGCAACGGCTTCATCGCCGTGTTCGTCGCCGCGATCGTGCTCGGGGTGCGCCGTCCCGACCTGCGCCTGCACTTCGAGCGCCGCGCGGATGAGATCGTCGAGATCGTCAAGCTCGGGATCTTTCTGGTGTTCGGCTCGCTGCTGACTCTGCACGCGCTCACCCGCGAGGGGCTGCCGGCGCTTGCGTTCGTGGCGATCGTATTCCTGTTGGCGCGCCCCGTGGCGGTGTTCGTCGCGCTGCTCGGCACCCGCACCGACGGACCCACGCGTCTGTTCATGGGCTGGTTCGGTCCCAAGGGCGTCGCCACGATGACGTTCGCGCTGCTCGTGCTCGACCAGAACATCCCCGCCGGAGAACGCATCTTCGATTTGGTCGCGCTGGTCGTGTTCTGCTCGATCCTCGTGCACGGCGCCTCCGACACGCCCGGAGCAAACTGGATCGCCGCTCACGCGGCCCGCGCCGAACACGACAAACCCGGATGACTACGTGTGCAGCGCCGCCTGTTCCTGCGCGGAGGGAAATGCCCAGGCCGAGCGCGTTCGCCGCTCCTGCCGGAACACGAATCGCAGCTGCTGTGGCGGTCGCAGCTGGGCCTCGTTGGGGCGAAACGTCGCGCAGGGCTCGTCCAGGTCAAGCGCACACAGCAGATTGCACCGGAAGAAGCAGTCCTCGCAACGGACGGGTTTGGCGGCAGCTACTACGCGCCTGCCGGTGCCTTGCTTTCTCTGCACATGCCCCCCAGCGGGTCGGATCGGACGGACGGTTGAACGGACCGCGCCATCATCTCACGGTCGATCTCGTCCGCTCGTCGCCCATTCCGCAAATCGCAGAGAAAATCGACTTCTACCCGGAAAGAGCTGCCTTCACGTCACTTTCTCGTGACAATCTCCGCCTTTAACGCGGACTTTGCGGACGTGCAACGCCGCACGCCGTCATCATCTGAGCCCCATGCTGATTCTCGTCACCGGCGCCAGCGGCTTCGTCGGCTCACAGCTCGTCCCCAAGCTGCTCAGCGGAGGGCATCGAGTACGGGCTCTGGCGCGAGATCCCGCCCGTGTCGACGTACTGGAGATCCTGTCTCACGTTGACGATGCCCAAGCGCGTGTAGGCGACGAGCGCCTGCGAGCAGCCGCGCGCGGGAGTGACGGCGCGGCGCGCGAGGATGGCCCTCCGGAGGGCGAGGCATCGATGAGCATCGTCAGCGCTGATGTTCTGACCGGCGAGGGACTGGCGCCGGCGCTGCATGGAGTCGAGGTCGCCTACTACCTGATCCACTCCATGGAGCGCGCTCCCGCACACACTCCGGAACCGCCGTTTCCCGAGCGTGAGCGGATCGCCGCAGAGAACTTCGCTGCGGCCGCGTCGCATGCCGGCGTGCGACGGATCGTCTACCTGGGAGGTCCGACCGCCGGCTGGACCGATGCCGGCCAGGCCGGCGATCGGGAAGCGCTCTCCCCTCATCTACGCAGCCGCGAGGCGGTCGAGCGGATCCTCCGCGCCGGCGTACCCGACACCGTGGTGCTGCGAGCGTCGATCGTGATCGGCGCGCGTTCGCGCTCGTTTCGGTTTCTCGTCAGACTCCTCGAGCGCATGCCGGTGCTTGCATTGCCGGCCTGGCACACGCATCGCACCCGTCCGATCGACGCGCGCGATGTGATCGACATGCTCGCGGCCTGCGCCACTGTCCAAGCCGCCGCGGGACGCACACTGGACGTGGGCGGACCGGACATTCTCAGTTACGGGGAGATGATCCGGCGGATCGCCGAGGAGATGCTGATCGCGCGTCCCACCTTCGGGCTGGGCGTCAACGCGACACCGCTCACCGCCCGTGTTGCCGCCGCGATCGCCGACGAGGATCCCGAGCTTGTGCTCGCACTGATGGAAAGTCTGCAGGGCGACCTCCTCCCCGGTGGTCCAAACGGCTCCTCTTATCTACAGGCCGCCGAGATGCTGGACATCGATCTGCACTCATTCGACGCAGCCGTCGAACGCTCGCTGCGCGAGTGGGAGTCGGTCGAAGAGCTCGCGGCACGCTGACTGACGACATCACTCGATGAGCCTCGTAACTGCTTCCATTCACATCGACGCACGGCCGCGGGAGGTGTGGCAATTGGTCATGGATCCCGGGCGTCTCGGTGACTGGGTCACGATCCATCGCGGACTTGGACACGTGGACAGCGGTCCTCCGCGCGTCGGTTACAGGATGGATCAGCACATCCATTTGCGCGGCGTCAGCCTGGAGGTTCACTGGACCCTCGTGGAGTGCGAGCCGGGTGCTCGCGCGGTGTGGGAGGGACGTGGACCGGCGCGAGCGCGAGCGCACACCGAGTACGCCTTGAAGCCCGAGAACGGTGGCACGCGGTTCGATTACCGCAACGAGTTTCGCACTCCGTTCGGCCCGATCGGCGCCATCGTCAGCAGGGCGCTGGTCGGTGGCATCCCCAAGCGAGAGGCCGAGCGCACGCTCGAGCGGCTACGCGCTCAATTGGAGTAAGAACCTCTTTCAAAATAGGCGGTGCGGTCGACCTTCCTGCGCCCCCGCCGCCTCGCTCGATGTCAGTCATTATCTCTAGTTCCTAAGAGCCGTCTTAAGTGACTACCGAGCAGGTTTTCGCGAGGGAATGGTGTAAGGTGACCCGAACGGGGGTGTGACACGCTCACATTCCGCACGAGTGAAAGAGGATTGGACCGTGACTGACTTTCTTGACGAGAAGCGCCGGGAGATCGCCGACCGGCTGGCGGAGCTGGGACCGCTGGTAGAGGAGTATCACCGCCTGGAGGCCGCCGCGGCGGCTCTGGTGGGAATCGGCGGGAAAGCCGTCTCAGCGGTTATCCCCGGTCGTCGTGGACCGGGCCGCCCGCCCGGGTCGGGCAAAAAAGCCGCCGCTGCCGCCGCTGCCGCGCCGGCGAAAAAACGTGGTCGCCCTCCGGGACGCCCGAAAAAAGTGGGTCGGCCTAAAGGCAAAAAAGTAGGACGTCCCGCCGGCAGCACTACCAAAGCCGCGACGGCGGCCACGCCCGCGACCGCCACGGGGACCGTGGCCGCACCGGCGAAACGTCGCGCAGGACGGCGTAAAGGCAGCGGTACGCGTGCCGCCCAGGCGCTGTCGTTCGTGCAGGGGCAGCCCGGGATCACCATTCCCGAGCTCGCGGCGAAGATGGGAATCAAGCAGAACTACCTCTACCGGGTGCTTCCCGCGCTTGAACAGGAAGGGAAGCTATCCAAGAAAGGCCGCGGCTGGCACCCCAAGTCCTAGTCTCGTCGTCCCTGACTGTGTCCTCGGGCACTCGCGTACCCAGTACGCCACGTGCCCTGCGTCCTTGTCAGGAACGACGATCCGTCGGACTGAAGTCCTAGTCTCGTCGTCCCTGACTGTGTCCTCGGGCACTCGCGTACCCAGTACGCCACGTGCCCTGCGTCCTTGTCAGGAACGACGATCCGTCGGACTGAAGTCCTAGTCTCGTCAAGGCCCATGACCTGTGTCTTCGGGCACTCGATGGGCTGTGGTCACAAAAAAGGGCGCGGCATATGCCGCGCCCTTTTGCTACCCGAATACATCCAACTGTCAAATAAGACCCTGGTCTTTGACAGTGTCCCGCTCACCGGTGAGCTCGGCGACGGTGGCGTCGATCTTGGAGCGGGAGAAGTCGTCCACGTCCAGACCCTGGACGATCGAGTACTCGCCGCCCGCGCACGTGCAGGGGAAGCCACTGATCAGTCCCTCGGGGACTCCGTAGGAACCATCGGAGGGCACTCCCATCGACACCCAGCCTCCGTCGGTGCCCGACACCCAGTCGCGGACGTGGTCGATCGCGGCGTTGGCCGCCGAGGCAGCCGAGGATGCCCCCCGCGCCTCGATGATCGCGGCACCGCGCTTGCCGACATTGGGCAGGAAGTTCCCCTCGATCCATGCCTGATCGTCGACGGCGGCCGCGGCCTGCTGCCCGTTGACCTGTGCGTGAAAGAGGTCGGGGTACATCGTCGGTGAGTGGTTTCCCCACACGCCCATATTGGTGACCGCCGAGACCGGAACGGCGAGCTTGGCGGCGAGCTGGGCGATCGCGCGGTTGTGATCCAGGCGCAGCATCGCCGTGAAGCGCTCGCGCGGGATGTCGGGTGCGTTGTTCATCGCGATCAGGCAGTTGGTGTTGGCGGGGTTGCCGACCACCAGAACTTTCACCCCGTCGGCGGCGTGCTCGTTCAGCGCACGGCCCTGGACCGTGAAGATCTTGCCGTTCTCGGCGAGCAGCTCGGCGCGCTCCATGCCCTTCGTGCGTGGGCGTGAGCCGACGAGCAGCGCGATGTCAACGCCCTCGAAGGCGTCGTCGGGATTGTCGTGCAGGTCGAGCCCGGAGAGCAGCGGAAACGCGCAATCGACGATCTCCATCGCCACGCCCTCCAGGGCGCCCATTGCCGGCGGTATCTCCAACAGCCGCAGATCGACCGGCTGATCTGGGCCGAGTAGTTGCCCGGAGGCGATGCGAAACACGAGGCTATAGCCGATCTGGCCGGCGGCGCCGGTGACGGTGACACGTACTGGATTGCTCACTGGTTCATCTCCTGCTTGAGGTTGTCGTCGATTGACGCGAGAAACTCCTGTGTGCTCTGCCATTCCTGTTCGGGACCGACGAGCAGCGCGAGGTCCTTGGTCATGTGGCCCGATTCGACCGTCTGCACGCACACGCGCTCGAGCGTTTGTGCGAACTCGCTGACCGCGGGCGTGTCGTCCATCCGCCCGCGTGCTTGCAGGCCACGCGTCCACGCGAAGATCGAGGCGATCGGATTGGTGGAGGTCGGCTTTCCCTGCTGGTGGGCGCGGTAGTGGCGCGTGACGGTGCCGTGCGCGGCCTCGGCCTCGACGGTCTTGCCGTCTGCCGTCATCAACACGCTCGTCATCAGGCCGAGCGAGCCAAAGCCCTGCGCGACGGTGTCGGATTGGACGTCGCCGTCGTAGTTCTTGCACGCCCACACGTAGCCACCTTCCCACTTCAGCGCGGCGGCGACCATATCGTCGATCAGGCGATGTTCGTAGGTGATGCCGGCGGCCTCGAAGTCTTGCTTGAACTCGCTCTCGTAGATCTCCGCAAAGAGGTCTTTGAAGCGCCCGTCGTACTTTTTCAGGATCGTGTTCTTCGTGGACAGGTACACGGGGTAGCCGCGGTCAAGCCCGTAGCGCATCGAGGCGCGCGCGAAGTCGCGGATCGAGTCGTCGAGGTTGTACATCGCAAGCGCGATGCCCCCTCCGGGGAACTCGTACACGTCGAGCTCGATCGGCTCGCCGCCGTCCTTTGGCGTGAACGTCAACGTCAGTGAGCCCTCGCCGGGGACGACCATGTCGGTTGCGCGATATTGGTCGCCGAAGGCATGGCGTCCGATCACGATCGGCTTTCTCCAGCCGGGTACGAGCCGCGGGACGTTTGCGATGACGATCGGCTCGCGGAAGATGACCCCGCCGAGGATGTTGCGGATCGTCCCGTTTGGCGAGCGGTACATGTGCTTGAGCCCGAACTCCTCGATGCGCGCCTCGTCGGGGGTGATGGTCGCGCACTTCACTCCCACTCCATGCCGTTTGATCGCTTCTGCGGCCTCTACGGTGATGCGATCTTCGCTTGAGTCGCGGCTGTCGATGCCGAGGTCGAAGTACTTCAGCTCCACGTCGAGATAGGGGAGGATCAGCTGCTCCTTGATGAACGACCAGATGATCCTTGTCATCTCGTCGCCGTCGAGCTCGACTATCGGGTTGTGCACCTTGATCTTGGCCATGGGTCGGGGTCCTTGCGGGGATGGAGGGTTCGCCGGGGCGGCGATGCTATCTCGCGGGCGGAATCGGTGGGTGAGCCATAGCGTGTCCTTGCATCGAGTTGCCGCCGGCGCCGCTCACCGCAGCGGTTGGCGTTGCGGGAGCGAGGACGATCTCACGTCAGTCCGGCGGCGGGATCGTGACATCTGCTTCACTTCATCCATGGCCACGGTGGCGAGAGCGGCGAGCGGCGAGGAGAGCGCTCCCTGGCGTACCCACGAGGTGTTCAACCAGGTCCCGCCGCTTGAAGGGCGGGACGTGTTCGCCGACAACACGCCGCTGCTGGAGGCGACCGAGCGCGAGGGCGCCACGTGGGTGCTGGAGCGAGCGAGCGAGTTGGGCAGGCTGATCGGCGGCGAGCCCCAGCAACTGTGGGGCCGGCAGGCCAACGAGAACAGGCCGGTATTGCACACGCACGACCGCTACGGGCATCGCACCGACGAGGTCGAGTTTCATCCGGCGTGGCATCAGCTGATGAGGATGGGGGTCGAGCACGAGCTGCACGCGCTGCCTTGGCGTGAGCGAGAAAAGCCGGCTGTACACGTGGCGCGCGCGGCTATGTACATGACCGCGATGCAGGCCGAGGCGGGGTATGCGTGCCCGATCACGATGACCTTCGCGGTCGTGCCCGCGCTGCGCGCCCAGCCTGAGCTGGCGGCCGAGTGGGAGCCACTGGTGTGCGCCACGAGCTATGACCCGCGCTCGATCCCGGCCGCGCAGAAGGGTTCGGCGATAGCGGGGATGGCGATGACCGAGAAGCAGGGAGGCTCGGACGTGCGCGCGAACACGACGCTCGCGCGGCCGCTGAACGGGGGTGGCGGGGGAGCCGAGTATGAGCTCACCGGTCACAAGTGGTTCTGTTCGGCGCCGATGTCGGACCTGTTTCTGGTGCTCGCCCAGGCCTCCTCGCCGGGTGGGGAGAACGAGGGACTGTCGTGCTTTTTGATGCCCCGCGTCCTACCCGACGGCACGCGCAACGCGATGCACATACAGCGGTTGAAGGACAAGCTCGGCAACCATTCCAACGCCTCTTCGGAGATCGAGCTGCACGGCGCCCGGGCGCGCATGGTCGGCGAGCCGGGGCGGGGCGTGCCGACGATCATCGAGATGGTCGGTCACACCCGTTTGGACTGCGTGATCGGTTCCGCCGCGGCGATGCGCGCGGCCGTGGTTAACGCCACCCATCACGCCGCTCACCGCCAGGCGTTCGGCAAGCTTTTGATCGACCAACCGCTGATGCGCAACGTGCTCGCCGACCTGTGCCTGGAGGCCGAGGCTGCCACTGCGCTGGCGATGCGCCTCGCGCGGGCATACGACGAAGCCTCCGCGGACGCGGAGGCGGGTGAGGATTCAAGCGACGCGCAGCTGTTCAAGCGCTTGGCGACCGCCGTGGGCAAGTATTGGGCGTGCAAGCGCGTCCCCAACCACGCCTTCGAGGCGATGGAGTGCCTCGGCGGCGCCGGCTACGTCGAGGAGTCGGGGATGCCGCGGCTGTATCGCGAGGCTCCGCTGGCCTCGATCTGGGAGGGCTCGGGGAACGTGATCAGCCTGGACGTGCTGCGCGCGCTCGTGCGCACGCCGCGCTCGTTGGAGGTGTTTCTGCACGAGCTCAGGCCGGCGCAGGGGGCCGACGCGCGGCTGGACGCGCGGGTGCGGGACCTGGAGTCGCAGTTCGCGGACCCGGCGACGCTCGAGTCTCGTGCGCGCCGGGTGGTGGAGTCGATGGCGCTGTGTCTACAGGGCTCGCTGCTCGTGCGCCACGCGCCGCCCGCGGTCGCGGACGCCTTCTGCGCCGCGCGCCTGGCCGGCGATGGCGGGTTGGAGTACGGGACGCTTCCGGCGGGCACTGACTTCGAGGCGATCATCGCCCGCGGTCGCCCGCAGCTGTAACCGCAAGGCGCAAGGCCACGGACTGCGCGAACGGGCGCCGCGGCCCCGGCGCCTACCATGGAGTGATGGCTCCGCGCACGAATTTCCAGCTGGCCCGTGTGTTCGGCATCAGAATCGGTGTCGGCATGAGCTGGTTCGTGGTGCTGTTTTTGTTCGTGATCCTGTTCACGCCGGGCTTTCACGAAGTGCTCAAAGGGACCCAGACGACCGCCTATCTGGTCGCGGTGGCGGTCGTTTTGTCGTTTTTCGTGTCGGTGATCTTGCACGAGCTCGGGCACGCGATCGTCGCCCGCCGTAACGGGCTGTCGGTCGCGGGCATCGACCTGTGGGCGTTCGGCGGGCTGACGCGCATGCGGGAGCTGCCGAGAACTCCCGGAGCGCAGTTGAAGGTCGCGATCGCCGGCCCGCTGGTGACGCTCGCGGTGATCATCGCCTGCGCGGTGGCGGCCGCACTGATCTCGCCGGGCGGGCATCTCGCCGAAGTGGCGACCACAGAAAGCGTCAATCCGCCTACACCGGTGTTGTTCTGGCTGAGCTGGCTGGCGATCGTCAACGCGTTCATGCTGGTGTTCAACCTGATTCCCGCGTTCCCGCTCGACGGGGGGCAGATCGCCCAGGCGCTGATCTGGTGGCGTACCGGGGACCGCAACCGCGCGACCCGCTGGACGGGGCGCGCGGGGCAGGGGTTCGCGCTGGCGCTGGGCGCCGGGGGCCTTGTCTCGTTCGCCTATGGCGAAGGCTCGGGACTGTTCCTGATGGCGTTGGCGTTCATCCTCTACCAGGCCGCGAGCGGCGCTGTGGCGCAGGGGGCGTTCGGGCAGCGCATCGCGGGCGTGACGGTCGCCGACATCATGGATCGCGAGCCGGTGACGATCCCGGCGCAGCTGAGCCTGCTCGAAGCCCAGGAGCAGTTCTTCCTGCGCTACCGCTGGCCGTGGTTCGCCGTGGTCGACCCGGCTCACCACTTCCTCGGGGTGGTGCGCGAGCAACGTGTGGACGAGGAGATCGCCGCCGGTCGCCCGGCCCTGCCCGTGGTGGACGTGCTCGAGGAGAACCTGCCGGTGCGGATCGCCGAGGAGGAGCCGGTCGAATCGCTGCTGCGCAGCGAGGGGCTGGGACACCTCGGCGCGATGGTCGCCGTCGACGAGCAGGGCGTCCTGCAGGGAGTCGTGACGGTGGCGCAGCTGCGTAAAGCGCTGCGCCCGGCCGCGACGGGTTGACCGGTGGATGACGGGGACGCGCTGTTAAGGCGCTTGCGCGTTATAGAGTCCCGGGCCCGGGCGCGATCGACCGCCCACGTCCTCCGAATCGACCGCAGGGAGCCATGCCAGCACACGACGTATTGATCATCGGAGCCGGCCTCGCGGGCCAGCGCGCGGCGCTGGCCGCGGCGCAGGAGGGCGCGAGCGTGGCGATCCTCAGCAAGGTCCATCCGGTGCGCTCGCACTCGGTCGCCGCCGCCGGCGGCATCAACGCCGCGATCGCGGTGGCCGACGACTGGCGCTCGCACGCTTATGACACGGTCAAGGGCTCGGATTTCCTGGGCGATCAGGACGCGATCGAGATCATGTGCTCGGAGGCCCCCCACGAGGTCATGCACCTTGAGCACATCGGCGTCACGTTCCACCGCAACGAGCGCGGCGAGCTTGACCTGCGCGCGTTCGGCGGCGCCTCGATGAAGCGCACGGCCTATGTCGCGGACATCACCGGCCAGGCGATCCTGCACGTGCTCTACGAGCAGCTGATGAAGCACCACGAGACGGTCGATCGCTACGAGGAGTGGTTTGTGACCTCGCTCGTGCAGGACGACCAGGGCAGCTGCTGCGGTGTGGTCGCACGCGACGTGCGCTCGGGGCGCATGGAGACCTTCCATGCGAAGAACACGATCCTCGCGTGCGGCGGCGCGGGGCAGGTGTACAGCCCGACTACCAACGCGCTGATCGTGACCGGCGACGGGATCGCGCAGGCCTACCGCATCGGCGCGCCGCTGATGGACATGGAGATGGTCCAGTACCACCCGACGACGCTCGTCGAGAATGGCCTGTTGATCACCGAGGGTGCGCGCGGCGAGGGTGCGGTGCTGCTGAACTCGCAGGGCGAGCGCTTCATGGAGAAATACGCGCCCAACAAGATGGAGTTGGCCTCGCGCGACGTGGTCTCGCGCGCCGAGCAGACCGAGATCCTGGAGGGGCGCGGCGTCGGCGCCGACGGCTCGGGCATTTGGCTTGACATCACGAAGGTCCCGCGCAAGCGCACGCTGGAGGCGCTGCGCGAGATCGTGAACATCGGCAAAGACTTCGCCGGCGTGGACATCACCCGCGAACCGATCATGATCCGCCCCGGCCAGCACTACATCATGGGCGGGGTGAAGACCGACGCCGACGGCGCCACTCCGATCGAGGGCCTGTATGCGGCGGGCGAGGTCGCGTGCGTGTCGGTGCATGGCGGTAACCGCCTGGGCGCGAACTCGCTGCTGGACACGCTCATCTTCGGCCGGCGCGCGGGCGAGCACGCCGCCCGGCGCGCGCAGTCGATCCCGATGCCCCAAGCGGCCGACGCGCGTTTGCGCGAGGACGTTGCCGAGATCGATGAGATTCTCGCCCGCGAGCGCGGTGGTGGACGGCGTGTGTCTGAGATCAAGGCCGAGCTCGGCGCGATCATGAATCAGAACGTGGCGGTCTATCGCGACGAGGCGGGCCTGCAGCAGGCCCACGAGGTTGTCGGCAGGCTGAAAGAGGAGGCGCAGAGCGCCTACGTGGACGATCGTGGGACGGTCTTCAACCAGGACGTGCTCGGGGCGCTCGAGCTCGGCTACATGCTCGACTGCGCCGAGGCGACCGTGCTTGGCGCGATCGAGCGCAAGGAGTCCCGCGGGGCGCAGTTCCGCACCGACTATCCCGAGCGCAACGACGAGCAGTGGCTCAAGCACATCGACATCTCACGCAGCGGAGACGGTCCGCAGGTGAGCTACTCGCCGGTCACGATCACCCAGTGGCAGCCCGAGGAGAGGAAGTACTAGCCATGTCCGACACGAGCAGGCCTCCGGAGACGTTCAAGCTGCGCATGCGCCGCTATGACCCCGAGTCGGGCGAGGCGCCTTACTGGGACGAGCACACGGTGCAGCTGGAGCCGCACCGCTCGGTGTTGGAGGGGATCCTGCAGGCCAAGGCCAAGCACGACGGCTCGATCGGGATTCGCTGCTCGTGTCGCGCGGCGATCTGCGGATCGTGTGGGGTGCGCATCAACGGCGAACCCGGTCTGGCCTGCCACACGCACCTGGACGAGGCGCGAGAGGGCGCGAAAGCCGGTGGTGTGATCGAGATCGAGCCGATGGGCAACATGCCGGTGATCAAGGACCTGATCGTGGACATGGACGCGGTGCACTGGAAGAAGGTCCAGCGCGTGACGCCGTGGCTGATCGCCAAGCAGCCGGTGCCCGAGCGCGAGTACATCGTCCCGCACGAGAACATGGCCGACATCACCCAGTCAATGGCCTGCATCCAGTGCGGGGCGTGCGTGTCGGACTGTCTGGCGATGGAGGTCGATCCGGGCTTTATCGGTCCGGCGGCATTGGCGAAGGCCTACCGCTTCGTGGGCGACCCGCGCGACGATCAGCAGGACATTCGCCTGAAGGACTTGGCGGAAGACCCGCAGGGGATCTATGACTGCACACACTGTTTCAAGTGCGTCGATGCGTGCCCGAAGGGCGTCAACCCGATGGGGCAGATCATGCGCCTGCGCCGGATCGCCGGCTCGGACCAGCACATCACAGACCGCAACAACGGCGAGCGTCACGAGGCGGCGCTGACGACGCTCGTGCGCGACTACGGCCTGCTGCACGAGGCCGAACTGCCGCCGCGCTCCTACGGCGGGAACTCGTGGTTTGGAAAATTCCATCCGGCGGCGGGCAAAGAGCTGGTCTCGCTGCTTCCCACGGCCGTCAAGGCGATCGCGCGCGGGAAGATCAGCATCAAAACGGCGATGTTCGGGCATAAGCTCGCGAGCAAGGACCTGAAGGCCGTGCAGGCGATCTACGACAAGGTCGAGAGCCGTCCGCAGCGCTATGAGCTGAACCTGTACGTGACCGGCTATGACGAAGACGACGAGCCCGTTGGGGTCGGCGCCGTCGCGACACAATCGGACGGACCGTCGCAGGCGTCGCCGTCCGCGGGCGAAGGGAGTGCAGCATGAAGGTCGCCTACTGGCCCGGGTGCGTAAGCCGCGGGTTCACACCGGAGCTGCACGGCTCGATGGCGCTGGTGGCGCCGCTGCTGGACATCGAGCTGGTTCAGCTGGACCGCGCCAATTGCAGCGGCTGCGGGGTGATCGCCGAGCACAACCAGGAGCTCGCGGACACGCTCAACGCGCGCACGTTCGCGCTCGCCCAGCAGGTGGAGGGCGCGGAGCTGATGATGAACATCTGCTCAACCTGCCAGGGCGCGCAGGGCGAGTGCCAGGAACGGCTGGACGCCAACGCGGAGTACCGCGCGCACGTCAACGAGACGCTCGCCGGCGAGGGCTTGAGTTATGAGAAGGGACTGACGAACAAGAACTTCCTGTGGTTGCTCGTCGAGGAGATCGGACTGGAGGAGCTGCGCTCGAAAGTACGCCGTCCGCTGACGAACCTGCGAGTGGGCCCGTTCTATGGCTGCTACATCGTGCGCCCGCGCGAGCGCTTGGGCATCGACAAAGAGCACCCGCGTGACCGTTACCTGGAGCAGGTCATCGAGGCGCTCGGCGGCACCGTGATCGAGTACGCCGGAATGCGCAAGTGCTGCGGCTTTCCGATCGTGACGATGAACAAGCAGGCCTCGCTCACACAGGCGGGACGCCATCTCGGCGACGCGGTGGACGCCGATGCGGACTGTCTGGTGACGCCCTGCCCGCTGTGTCACCTGAACCTCGACCTGCAGCAGCCGGCCGCGGAAACGACGGTCGGGCGCGAGCTGAACATGCCCGTGCTGCACCTGCCGCAGCTGGTCGGACTCGCGCTCGGGTGCGAGCCCAAGGAGCTGGGGTTGCAGCGCCACGTCGTCAGGCCGACGTCGGTGATCGACTGGTCGACGTCGGTCGTGGGCGCCGCCGCCGGCGCCTCGGCCGGCTGGTAGTCGGGCGCGAGCGTGCGCCCGTGGGGACGCGGGCGCGAAGGATAGGGTGGGGCGGGTGAAGATCCTCACGGTTGTCGGCAACCGCCCTCAATTCATCAAGGCCGCTGCCGTGTCGGGGCTGCTGCGTGAGCACCACGAGGAGGTGCTGGTGCACACGGGCCAGCACTACGACGATTCGCTCTCGCGGGTGTTCTTCGCCGAGCTGGGGCTCGCCGAGCCCGACCGCCAGCTGGGGATCGGCGGCGGGACGAACACCGAACAGACGGCGCGCATGCTGAGCGCGCTGGAGCCCCTGCTCACGGAGGTCGGGCCAGATGCGGTGCTCGTCTACGGCGACACCAACTCGACGCTCGCCGGTGCCCTGGCGGCGGCGCAGGCGCAGATCCCGGTCGTGCACGTCGAGGCGGGGATGCGCTCCTACGACCGGACGATGCCCGAGGAGCTGAACCGCGTGCTCTGCGATCACATGGCCGAGCTGTTGCTGTGCTCCTCCGAGGACTCAGAGGCGAACCTGCGCAGGGAGTCGGTGGCGGGCAGGATCGAGCTGGTGGGGGACGTGATGGTCGACGTGGCGCTGCGCCGGCAGCCGGCCGCGCGGATGGATGAGTCGGTGACCAGTGCGCACGGGCTGATGCGGGACTCCTATCTGCTTCTGACGGCCCACCGCGCAGGCAACGTCGACGATCTCCGGCGCCTGGGCGCGCTGGTGGAGCTGATCGAGGCCCTGCCGGCGCCGGTGCTCTTCCCCTTGCATCCGCGCACGCGCGCGCGATTGCTGGACAGTGGCCTGATGGCAAGGCTCGACGCGCTGCCGGGGCTGGAGATGACCGACCCCCTGGGCTACGTCGAGTTCACCGCTCTGCTGTGCCAGGCGCGGGCGGTGGTGACGGACTCCGGAGGTGTCCAGAAGGAGGCGTACCTTGCCGGGGTGCCCTGTGTCACGCTGCGTGCGAACACCGAGTGGGTTGAGACTGTGCAGACGGGCTGGAACACGCTCGTGGACCTCGACGCCGATGCGGCGCTTGCAGCGCTGGAGCGCACGCCTGCGGCCGAGCATCCGGGGCTGTACGGGGACGGGCACGCGGCCGAGCGCTGCGTGCAGGCGATCGGGAGGCTGAAAATACCGTGAGCACAGACGAACCGACGCAGGCCGCGTTGACGCCCGTGCGGGTGGGGGTGGCGGGACTCGGCTACTGGGGGCCGAACCTCGCGCGCAACCTCGCGGCGATCCCGGGGTGCGAGCTGAGGTGGTTGTGCGACGCCTCGGACGCCGCCCGTGAGCGTTTGAAGCCGGCGTATCCGAACGCGCGCGCGACGGCAGACATACAAGAGCTGCTCGACGATCCTGAGCTGGACGCGGTCGTGCTGGCGACCCCGGTGCCCACGCACGCCGAGCTCGCCGTGCGGGTCGCGCAAGCGGGCAAGCACTGCTTCGTGGAGAAGCCGCTGGCGACGACCGCCGCCGACGCGCAGCTGGCCGTGGACGCGGCCGCGCGGGCGGGCACGACGCTGATGGTCGGCCATCTGCTCGAGTACCACCCCGCCGTGCATCGCCTGCGCGAGCTGCTTGACTCGGATGAGCTGGGGCAGCTGTATTACGTGTATGGCAACCGGCTGAACCTGGGCAAGCTGCGGGCCGACGAGAACGCGCTGTGGAGCCTCGGCGCGCACGACGTCTCGGTCGTGCTCGCGCTGATCGGTGAGGAGCCCGTGGAGTGCCTTGCCCAGGGTTCATCGTTCGTGCGCGAGGGCGTCGAGGACGTGGTCTTCTGTTACCTGCGTTTTCCCTCGGGCGCGGTCGCGCATCTGCATCTGTCCTGGCTCGACCCCCACAAGGAGCGGCGCCTGACGGTCGTCGGCTCAAAGCGCATGGCCACGTTCGACGACATGCAGATCGAGGGCAAGCTGACCGTCTACGACAAGGGCTTTGACGAGGACGTGCGCTCGTGGGGGGAGTACATCGCGCGCTCGGGCGACATCTACTCTCCGCGCATCCCCAACCTTGAGCCGCTACGGCTGGAGTGCGAACACTTCGTCGAGTGCATCCGCAGCGGGCAGACACCGCGCTCGGACGGCCACAGCGGGCTGCGCGTCGTCAGGGTGCTGGAGCAGTTGCAGCGCTCACTGGAAGGCTGACTGGGACCGGGCCGCTGGGGGCTGGACCGCAGCGCCCGGTCCAGCCGGCTCAGCGCACGAACACGGGGGCGCTGTAGTTCGAGACGTGTGCACCGTCGGTGATCCGCACCAGCGCGCGATACAGACCGGGATGGCGGACGCGGATGACGCGACTGAATTGCGAGACGGTGGGCGTGGCGCTTTTGACGACGGTGCCGCCCTCGTTGACGGAGTTGCCAGGCCGCAGCAGCTGGAAGCCGACGAGTGCCCCGACCTCGGCCGGCGCGACCGTCCCATACAGGCGCACGCGTCCGCGATGGCGGGTGCGATGGGCGTGAAAGGACACGCGCACGGCGACGCCCTCGACGATCACGGGGCTTGCGACTTCGGGCTTGCCGACCGTCACGACGCGCAGCTGCGCGTTTTCGAGCAGGCCCACGTAGGGGAAGGAGAAGCCACCGGTGCTGCTCGTCAGCTCGGGGTTGCCGACGTTGTGAAAGCCGCCGAGGTAGGGGAACTGGTTGGCCTGCAGCACGACCTCGTGGTTGGCGGCGCCCGTGCCGGAAAGGTTGCCCTCGACCACGAACGGGTTGCCGAAGACGACCGGGTTGGGCACGCCCGCTATCTGCACCGACAGCGGGATGCTCGCGGTCTTGAACGTGCGGTCTTTGCCGTTGGACGTGCCCCCCGCAAGGCTGGCGGCGACGATCCGGTAGTGGTAGGTCGTCCCCGGCTGCAAACCCGCCACCGACTGGGTGAGCCTGATCGAGATCGTCCCGTTGCCCGCCGGAGCCAGCGGCGTCTGCCCGCCATATCCCGTCGTGGTGCCGTACTGGAAGACGTAGTTGGTGATCTGCCCGTTCGGATTGACCGAGCCCGCGAGGATCGCCGAGGAGTAAGTGATGCTGGAGGCGCCGCCCGTGCTCACGCCCGGCGCGGAGGCGGCCAGGGCGGAGGGCGCCGGTAGAGCGAGTGCGATGGCGATGAGCGCGGGGAGGAGGGCGAGAGGGCGACGCCACCGGACGGCGCTCAGAGCAGATGGGGGCAGGCGTGTGGATAGGTTCATAACCGCTATATACCCGTTTGGCGGGTTAAAGTCGCGGTAAAGCGTGCGTTGCCGCAAAAGGCGCCAGCCACGCCGTGTCTACGGTCCCCACCGCGTGAGCGAAATATGAGCTTACGCCGCCTGGGTTCGGCGCCGGTCGACGCCTTCGAATGACTGAGAGCGGCGACGGCGGCGGTCTGCGCGCAGGACGGGACCGGTGGAGTTGCCGAAGAGGCGCAGCACGAAGGCGTCGCGGGTGGCGCTGTAGCGGAAGACCGGCCTCAGGACCAGGAGCCAGTGCCGCGCCAGATATCGGCGCGGTCGCAGCTCCGTGCGCATGCCTTTCAGTTTCCTCATCGCTGGTCTCTCTGCTTGCCCCGTTGGCTTGGAACACCGGCCATATCGCCGATTCGCGAAAGGCCGAACAATCCTGCCCCTATCTAATACGAGTGCGGTCCGGCCTTTCCGACCGGTTCGGCTGAATCTTCGGCGCCGGTGCGCGATCGTCGGGCGGCGTAGATCCGCCGAAAGGCCGAAGGCTCACTGCCGTGCCGAGTTGGCGAAGTCGTCAACCGGAGTTGGCATAATGGACAACATGGCTCGCCTGCGGTCCCGTGATCTGTTTCCCTCCGAGGAGCCTGTCCGTCCGCCGGGGAAGCTGATCGGTCGCCGGAGCGATGTCGAGGAGCTTGCTTCCCAGCTCAAGGATGGGCTCCATCGCATCCTCGCGGCGCCACGCCGCACCGGGAAGAGTACGGTCTGTGAAGCGACGATCGCGAGACTTCGACGCAAGCGGCTCTACACCGTGAGCGTCAGTCTGTTCAAGTACACCAATGCCGCTTCCCTTGCCGAGGCGCTCGCCCAGGAGACGCTCGCCAATCGCTCGGCCGTCAAGCGGCTGATCGAGCGTACGCGCAATCTCGGCTCGGGTGCGCTCAGTGGGCGTTCGCTGACCGCTGTGCTGCGCGTGAAGTCCGAACTGGGAGAGGCGGTGGAGATCGCGCTCGAGCCGACGCGTAGACATCGCGATCCATTGCGAGAGCTGAGCGTCGCACTCGCATTGCCCCAGCGAATCGCCGAGCGCGACGACCGGCAGCTGATTCTGTTCATCGACGAGCTTCAGCAACTGAACAGCGGCGCCTATGGCGACCCTGAGCAGATCACCCAGCAACTGCGCGAGATACTCCATGCCTCTCCGCGCGTGACTTGCCTATTCGCGGGGAGCGTCGAGCATCTGATGCGTGATCTGTTCAGCAACCAGCACCGCGCGCTCTACCAGTTTGGCGGCTTTCACGAGCTCTCACAGATCACCGAGGACGAGTGGCGCGAGGGGCTGGGCGAGCGCTTCGCCCAAGACGGATGCGCCGTTGACGAGGAGGCCCTGGAGCGCATCATCGCCTCAGGCGAGGGACACCCGCGGTCGACGATGCTGATCGCCCAGCAGACACACCACGCCTCGGTCGAGGAGGGCACCCGCCACATCGACGGCACGTTCGCCGAGCGCGGCTACCGCGGTGCGCTCGCAGACGACGCGGGCCGCCACAGCGACCTGATGGACCGCATCCGCGCGATCGGCAACACCGCGGTCGATGTCACGATTCGCCTCGCCCACCACCGCTCCCCATACACGGACCTGGAGAAAAAGGCAGTCAATCGTGTACTGAACGCGCTCGCCGACACCTCAATCGTGATCAGGCCAAGCGGACGAGGATCATGGACGCTCGCCGACCCGCTCTTCTCAGCCTACGTTCGCCGCGAGATCAGCGACGGCTGACGACGATCACACCACCTCGCCGCGATCTCCCTGCCCTCGAGAGCGCGAGCACGTCGCGCTTCGGCGGCGCTCGCGCACATCCGCCGCCAAGGCCTGTACCGCGTGCGTGCAGGTGAACAACGGCAGGCAGATGTCTGGCCACAGCCGCGCCATTCTCATCGGCTGAGCGGGGACAGGCATTTAGGGGTGCAGGGGCTTCACTGCCGTCGCCAGCGCGCCTTCCGTCCGGTGCCGATCGGTTCGATCAGGTCTTCGTCGCGGAGACGGGCGAGGGTCTTGTCGATGTATGAGTCGCTGGCCGTGGGTACGGCTCGGCGGACGTCGGCGACGGTGAACTCTCCGGCGCTGGAGTCGCGGATGAATCTTGCGACCGCCTCGCGCTTGGCGCCGCGGCCGGACGCGGTGGCGGAGCTTGCGCCGGTGAGCTCTTTGTAGGCGGCGGTGAGGATGCCGAGGAGGTAGCGCAGCCATGGCCCGATGTCATGTTCGTCCTCGTGCCAGCCGTGACCGGCGGCCTGTAGCGCGTCGTAATAGGTGTCCCGTGTCTGTTCGATCAGCCGCTCGAGGCTGACGTAGCGTCCGATCTCATAGCCCGCCTGGTACAGCGCCAGCAGCGTGAGCAGCCGCGAGATGCGGCCGTTGCCGTCCCGGAAGGGGTGGATCGCAAGGAAGTCGAACGCATAGCAGCCGACCAGCAGCAGCGGGTGATGCTTGCCGGATTCGGATGCTGCGCTGAAGCGTTCGTGCAGCTCCTCCATCGCGGCCGGCGTATCGAGGGCCGAGACGGTCTGAAAGCGCACGACCCTCACGCCGTCGGCCCCCATCTCCTGGATCGAGTTCTCGACGTTCTTGAAGCGGCCGGCCGGCGTGCTTGTGTACTGGTACAGGTCTCGGTGCAGTTGCTCGACCAGGCTCGGGGTGAACGGCATACCTGCGGCGCTCGAGTTGATCGTGTCGAGCACGGCGCGGTAGCCGGTGATTTCCTCCTCGGGACGGTTTTCGGGCTGCGCCTTTCTGGTGACAAGCTCGCGAATGCGCTCGTTCGGCGCGACGATGCCCTCGATCGCATTGGAGGATTCGACGCTCTGGACCCGCGCGATCTCCCGCAGTGTGCTCAGCGTCTCCGGGCCGCGCTCGCGCAAGGCCCCCGCGCGCCCCTGCGCTCTGTCGATGCCACCCAACGCCACCGCGACAGGTGCGGGGACCATGCCGATCTGACGGTCGAGTGTTCGGAAGGTGTGCATGACGAGGGCTGCCGGATGCGGCGAGAACGTAGCACTATCCAACTCAACGTAGCATTTTGCCCGTCATTAATGCCACGTTCGGAGGGCGCGGGGCTGTCCAGCCCCGCATCCAAGCGGCCTACGCCGTACGGGTGCGCCGACGGTCGATGCCGTGGAAGGGCTGCCGGCGGCCGCGACGGTCCACGCGGAGGACCGGACCGGTTGCGTTGCCCAGGAGGCGCAGGACGAACGCGTCCCGGCCACTGCTGTAGCGGAACACCGGCCTCAGGACGATGAGCCAGTGTCGCGCGACGTATCGGCGCGGCCTGATCGCTGTGCGCATGCGTGTTCGTCCCGCCATTTTGAATCTGCCCCTATCGCCGGCCCCTAGACAATCCGACGACGTTTGCGCCGCCGGAAACCAGAGTAAGTCTAACTACTGGTTGTCAGGCCCCGCGCGGACAGCGCCTCGAGCACCCGCGCCACCTCGTCTTGCACGCTCTCCGAGCACGTGGTCAGAACGAGGTCGGGCCGCACCGGCGCCTCGTAGGGTGCGCCCACACCGGTGAGACCTTGCAACTCGCCGGCGCGCGCTCGCGCATACAGGCCCTTGGGATCGCGCTGCTCGCAGGCCTCCAATGGTGTGCTCACGAAGATTTCCACGAAATCGAGCGCCGCGTCGACATGCAGTGTGGAGGCGGCCTCGCGGTCGCGCCTGTAGGGACTGACGAGACTGACGAGCGCGATCATCCCCGCCTCCGCCAGTAGGCGCGCGACGTGCGAGGTGCGCCGCACGTTCTCGCAGCGCGCCGCCTCGTTGAAGCCGAGGTCTCCGTTGAGGCCATGACGGAGGTTGTCTCCGTCTAGCAGGAAGGCCGGCCGTCCCAGTGACACGAGGCGCTCCTCGACCGCCGTGGCGATCGTCGACTTGCCGGCGCCGGGCAGGCCGGTGAACCAGACGGTCGCGCCTGCGTGCCCGAGCGACTTCCAGCGGCGGGCGCGCGTGAGCTTCGATCCCTGCCAGCGGACGTTGGGACTGTGTTCTGTTTTGGCTTGACTATCCAGCCCCGGGGCCTCGGGTGCTCGCTCTGAGATCACGCCGACGAGGAGCTCCTCGGACCTCAGATCGACGGTCGCGTTGGTACGGCTCGCCATTAGTTGTGAGCGCCCGGTTGGCGTGGAGCGTCTGCGATTCCAAGCATGCCCGTTAACGGGGCGAGGCGCGCCGGACTTGCGCGAGGCATGCGATCGACGGTCGAAGTGAGGCGCCGTGCGGCGAGCGACCGCACCAACGCATTCAGCGATGGCGTGCTCGAGAGATATGAAAGAACCGCTTGCGCCGCGAAGTTGGTCCTCTCGTGAGCATGCACAGGAGCAGGTGGTGGATTGCGCTTGCGGGGAGCGGAGTGTTGCTGCTCGGTGGCACGCCCCCAGCGTTGTTGGGGGGAGCCTCCGTCGCTGCGGTTGCAGTCTCCAAAGCGCCAAACGTCTACACGGGCGGCTTTTCGGCTCCGAGCCCGTCCATTGTGACGCTCAGGGGCAACATCAACCCGCGTGGTCTGCCGACGGTGTACGCATTCCAATTCGGCACCACCACGGGATACGGCGCGCAGACGGCGCCCGTGTCGGCGGGCAACGGGACGACGAGCGTAGTCGTCAGTCAGACCATCAACGGGCTGCCGGCTGCCACGACCTACCACTATCGCCTGATCGCCACCAATGAAGCGGGCACCACCGATGGCCAGGACGCTGTGTTCACAACCAGAGAACCACCCCCGTCGTTCAAGCTGACCCCCCCTGGCGGTGTCGTGTTCGGGCATCCCTTCACCTTGAGCGGAGTCATGTCTGGTGCGGGCTCGGCCAACCGCCAGCTGGTGCTGCAAGCCAGCCAGTTTCCGTTTCTTGGAGGGTTTACGAGCACAGGGTCCACGACCACGACCGATGGCGCGGGCAACTTCTCGTTTCCACTCAGTGCGCCGTTGTTGAACACCCAGTATCGGGTGATCACCGCTGTGGCGCCCACGGCTCAGAGTCCCACGACCATCGTGCGTGTTGCCGTACGCGTCAGCCTGCACGTGCGCTCGACTGGACGCCCCGGGTTCGTGCGCATGTCGGGCGTGGTCGAACCGGCGGTGCGCGAAGCCGAGGTCGCGTTCCAGCTGCTACGTCCCGGCCGGAGGCCACGGACCGTTGCGAGCGCACAGGTGAACGGCGCGAGCGCGAGCGCATCCCGCTTTAGTCGCGTTCTGCGCCTCCGTCGCGGCGGTCTGTACCGCGCGTTTGTACGCGTGCCGAGCGGAAGGCAGGCAACTGGCTACAGTCGCTCGCTGCTGATTCGCTGACGTCAGCCACGGGCCGCTGCCGCCCTTTGCGGCCCGGTGCCGCAAGCGAATCTGAACCAATCCCGATGGCGGCGGAAGAATCGCGACCGAATCGAGGTTTATGGCAACGAGATGCCCAACGACAGGGGGACAACGTGAACCGACCGCCTCACTCACGACATCCGAGGTCGCCTCTGATCGCGGTCATCGTCACGCTCTTGTTGACGGTTGGGGTAGCGTCGGCCGGCGCGGCTTCGAGCATCGAAGGCATCTGGTCGTTCAACGGCGGTCAGATCGGGATACAACGCCTGTCCAACGGCACTTACGAAGGCACCGTGGTGGTTGCTACCAAGTTCGCGAACTGCACTCACGAAGTGGGTGAACAGATCTGGACGGGAATCACAGAACAGGCGGACGGATCGTATTGGGGACTGCACCAATGGTTCCTGGCGAATTGCGAAAAGAATCCAACCCGCGGGCCCACCGCTTGGCGGATCCTGCGAGAAGCGAACGGTTCGCGTTATCTGCGGGTCTGCTTTAGTCATCCCGGCAACTCGCAGCCGACGATCGCCGCCGATGGATCTGCCGTCGGCGCGACCTACGGCTGTACCAACTCCGCGCTGACGGCCCCTCTACCGGGCGCTCCAGGCTCGGGTGTGGCCGGGTTCAAAGAGAGTTTGACGTTGCCGAGCGCAAAAAAATGCTTGAGCGCCAGGCTCTTCAAGATCCATCTGGCCGATCCGAAATACGACCCTCTCAAGACGGTCACCGTGACGCTCAAAGGTCGCAGGATCGCGAGTTCGCGCCAAGGCAGGTACATCGTCGCCACGATCAACCTCAAGGGTCTGCCGAAGGGCTCGTTTTCGCTCAAGATCCACGCCGTCACGGTCCTCGGTCACCGTCTGTCTGCCAGCCGCACTTACCACACCTGCGTGAAGCGGCTCCACCCAAAGAAGCGGGGCAAGAAAGGCTAGCTTGGCCACGCAAACAGACGGGGGGCATCGGCGGGGATTGTCGGCGTTCGGGCTCGGCCTGCTCACCGACATGGCACCTCCCGGCGCGTGGCGGGCGCGGCCGCAGGGCGAGCCGATGTTGTACATGTGCACTGCTACCGCAGGTGCGATCGCCGAGACCTGGTCGGGCTCGGAGGCGGTCGCCTGGGAGGGCTTCGTAGACGGCGCGCCGTTTGTCGTCGAGCGCGGTCGGGCCGGTGACTATCGCTTCGTGCACGGAGCAGAGTCCGATGGCGGCGAGGGCGCAGACGGGATCCGGGCGGTTCACCATCTCTCCCCCGACTTGCGTGTGCTGAGGTGCGCGCCGGGCGACTGGACCGAGCCATCGTGGTGGCGAGTGGTGCTGGACTCGGTGCTTTTTACGATTGCGCTGCTGCATGGATACGAGGCACTGCATTCCGGCGCCGTCGCCACGCCAGAGGGCGTGATCGCGGTCGCGGCCAGGAGTGGCGGCGGCAAGAGCACCTTGCTGAGCGAGCTACTGCGTCAGGGCCTCACATTGATGGCCGACGATGTGCTCGTGCTCGAGCCCACGGGTGCGGATGCTGCCCCGCTCGCGCATCCGGCTCCGCCGTTGATGACCGTTTCAGCGGCACGGTTGCAGGCGTTGGGCGAGGGCTGCATGGTCGCAGATGCGAATGGACCGGCGAGCTCGCCGGAGACGATCTGCGCGCTCGGGGAGGAGTGTTGGATCGCAGCTCCAGTCCATCCGAGGCCGTTACCGTTGACGGCGCTCGTGGTGCTCAACCGCGCCCCCGGCCTCCCGACCTGTATGCGGCGCGCCGAACGGCCGCTTAGCGCGTTGATGGACTCGCTGCTGCGCTTCCCGCGGACGCGAGATCGCGAGCGTGCGCGCTTCGAATTGGCTGGCGCGATCGCCGCGCACGTTCCCGTCTGGGAACTCGAGGCCGATCCGAGCGTGGAGCCCGGGGCGCTGGCCGGATTGCTGCTGAGAGAGCTGGTGGCGCCCGATCGGACGCAGACGTGGGTGCGCAGCCTGTCGGCGGTCGGTTGAGAAGCGCACGTATGTGGTCGGTGCAAGCGTTGTTAGGTTCGACAGGGCTTCCACTTTGCGTCCATCTCCTATGAACTCAACCCTTCCAGCGCTCGAATCTCCCGTCCAGACGGTTGTGCCGGAGCCGCGCGCGCGGCTGCTGGAGCTGGAGCATCTTTTTCATCGCTGGAAGGGGGCCCAGGCGCCGGTGCTAGACGATGTCAGCCTGGCGTTGCGCGCAGGCGAGGTGACCTGGATCGGCGGACGTAACGGCGCCGGCAAGACCACGCTCCTGCGACTCGCCGCAGGCATCCTGTTGCCGCAGCGGGGCAGCGTGGCAATGGGCGAGCTCACGCCGGGAGCCAAGGGCGGGCGCTATCAACGGGGGATCGGCTTCCTCTCCGCGGGCGACCGCGGCCTACAGGCGCGCATGCGCGTCTCCCAGCAGCTCGACTACTGGGCGCGGCTGGCCTATGTGCCCCGCCGCCGCCGCCGCGAACTGGTCGAGGCCAGCCTTGAGCGCTTCGGCCTGGAGGAGTTCTCCGAGCGACGGGTGGATCGCATGTCGATGGGCCAGCGTCAGCGCATTCGCCTGGCGATGGCCTTCCTGCACGAACCACGGGTGCTGCTGCTGGACGAGCCGCGCAACTCGCTGGACGATGACGGCTACCGGTTGTTGGCGCAGCAGATCGGATCGGTCACCAAGCGCGGGGCTGCCGTCTTGTGGTGCTCGCCCCGCGGCGAGGACCGAGTGCTCGCGTGCGACGCCGGCTATACGCTCGAAGAGGGACGTTTGGAGCGCGTGGAATGAGACTGTGGTGTGAAGCCATGTGGGGGATCATGCGCCGCGACGCGATCCTGTTCGCGAGCTACAGGACTCAGTTCGTATCTCAGATCCTTGGGCCGCTGTTCACGATCACGCTCTTCTACTACATCAGTCATCTGCTCACCGCCAAGACGATCCACTCGCCCGGCGGCTACTTCGGGTTTGTGATCGTTGGCCTGGTGATCGTGCAGATTCTCACCCTCTCATTGGGGATCATGCCAGTCGCCGTGCGACAGGAACTGGTCTCGGGGACGATCGAGCGTTTCCTGGTGAGTGCACACGGTCCGGTCAACGGCATTGTCGGCACGATGCTGTTTCCGCTGATCAACGCGATGGCGACGGGCGTATTGATGCTGGGATTGGCCACGCTCGTCTTCGGACTGCCGCTGGCAGCGACCGCAGTGCTCGCGATTCCCGTATCGCTGCTCGGCATGCTGGCGTTCGTGCCGTTCGCGTTCATCCTGGTGGCGCTTGTGATGGCGTTCAAGCAGGTGACCAGCGTCACGCAGTTCATCATCGCTGGACTTGCAATCGTCGGTGGGCTGTACTTCCCGATCGCGGTGCTGCCCGGTTGGATCCGCTGGGCCTCGGAAGTGCAGCCGCTCACGCCGGCCACCGATTTGCTGCGCCATCTGCTGGTGAACACGCCTCTGGAGCATTCCGCGATCGTGGACCTGCTCAAGCTCGCAGGCTTTGTCGCTCTACTACTCCCGGCCGGCTTCGCGCTTCTGCGTGTGGCGATCCGATACGGTCAGCGCACCGGGACCGTAGCCGAGTATTGAACAGGCCGATCCAGGCGATCGTTTATCCCATGGCTTCTTCCTCCACCAGCGACCTCCTTGCCGCCCGCGTGCGCCTGCCACAGCACGTCGTATGCCGGAATTTTGTCGCCGAGACCGTTGTGCTGAACCTCCAGACCGGTCAGTACCACGGCCTGAATCCGACGGCCGGCAGAATGCTCGAGGCGCTGGGACAGGCGCCGAGCGTTGGCGCTGCGGTGACGGTTCTCGCCGACGAGTACGGCGTGGAACAGGAAGTGATCGAGCTTGATCTGCTGGCTCTTGTGCGTGGGCTGCTCGAGCGTGGACTGATCGTGATCGCAGATGACCACGCTGGTTGAGGAACGCCCGAAGGTCGGGCAAGTGGAGAGCCGCCGCGCTGCGTACGGTCTCACGCTGCGCCTAGATCCTCGTATCCCCATAGAGGGCCTGGGTGGAGACCTCGGTGAGGCCTCGACGCAAACGCCTACCTGTATTCGCCTGGACCCGGACGAACTCGATCGGCGCTGGCAAGAGAGCGCTTCGTCGCCGATGAGGGTACGCGAGCGCTGGTTCGGGGGGAAGCTGCTGTTGTCGGTCGACTTTGCCGACCCGGCCGGTTATCTACTGTGGGTCCGAGACTTCGGACGTGTGCTGATCTCACCCGATGGGCTCGAGTTGCTGTGCGATCCCGATCCCGTAAACACAGAGTGGGCGGTCATACTGTCCGCTCAGGCGCTGCCACTCGCGGCGACGATCAGGGGCTTCGAGGTCATTCACGCCTCGGGCGTCGTGCTGGACGGCAGAGCGTTGCTGATTACGGGTCCTTCCGGTGCCGGCAAGAGTTCGCTGGGCGCCGCGCTCGTCAGGATCGGCGGGAGGCTGCTGAGCGACGACGCAGTCGCGGTTGAGCTGAGCGCGGGGACGCTCGTGGCGCACCCGGGCTCACTCGCGTTGCAGTTGCGTGTTGAGGAGGACGAGCGGCTCTCCCCGGAGGAGCTCGCGACTCTTGGCACGCCCGTCGGTTTCGTCGATGGCAAGCGGCGCTACGCCGGCCACGCCACCCCTGTCGCGGCTCCGCTTGGAGGTGTGTTCCTGCTTTCCCGTTCTATGGAGGAGCCTGCTGTCGAACGAGTCCGTGAGGTCGATCCGTTCGAGTTGATCGCCAACACGTTTAATCTGTCGGTGCGCACGCCGGACCGCTTGCGGCGCCAGCTCGATGTCGTCTCTGCGATCGCTTCGAAGGAGTTGGTACATCGACTTCGGGTTCAGCCCGGCGTAGACGCAACCCGGCTCGCGGCGATTGTGCAGGAGTACCTCGCAGGTATGGATGACGCAGAGCAACCGCAGGCATCTGGCGACTGCGGCGCTCACAAGAGCCCACCGGAGCTCTGAGCGGCGGCGGTGCCCACCGGAGCCTGGGGCGCGCGGGCCCGTGAACTGCTCGAACAAAGGACCGAGGAGTCCGGCGGAGCATCACTCGGTCGGGCGGGTGGGCTTGCGATGCTCGGGGCCGCTCCGATCGTCGCGGGAAGCTGGTCTTGCTGGCTATTCGGCGAACCGGAAGATCGGGGTGAGTTCGCGGCGCGTCATGGCCTTCTGTCCCGGAGCGATCTGGCTGCGGCGTTCGCGGGCGCACTTGCGGAGCTCGGCGAGGCTGCTTGCGGGCTTCTATGTGGCAGGTTCGTCGTCGTGGCCGTCGATCGCGACCGGAATCGCTGCGTGGTTACACGCGATCAACTCGGCGTGCAGCCGCTGATCTATGCGCCTGTCTCCGGCGGCGTGCTGTTCGCCGAGCACGAGCACGAGCTGCTGGCGCTGCTGCCACGCACCCCCAGCCCGGACCGGCTCGCGCTGCTGCAGTGGATCGACAATGGCATCGTCCCCAAAGGCCGCACGCTGTATGAGGACCTGCGACGGTTGCCCGCCGGGCACCAGCTGATCCTCGCGGGACCCGACGTGAGCGTCGAGCGCTGGTGGAGTCCCCGCTTTCAAGGGTTCGAGCGGGGGAGCGGGCCGGAACTCGCGGAGCGTCTGCGTGAGGCGGCGTTCGCGGCTGTCGGACGAGCCGCATTTGGGGCGCAGCGCCCGGCGGTCAAGCTCAGCGGGGGTCTGGATTCGGCCTGCGTGGCGGCAGGTCTCTCCGCCTGCAGTGTTCCCAACGGTAGCGCCGTCGCGATCGGGGGCTCTTTTGCCACTCACCCGCTGGCCGACGAGAGCGGACTGATCGAAGCGACGGCTCGCTCTACGAGCCTGCCGCTCGAGCTGGTCGCCTTCGACCCGTCTTCCTCGATGCTGGTCCCGGCACTTGCCCACATCGCGCGCTGGCGTTTGCCGCCGGCCAGTCCGAACCTGTTCCTTTGGCAGCCGCTGACGGCGCGAGCTCGCGAGCTTGGCGTGGATCTGATGCTCGACGGGGAGGGCGGCGACGAGCTGTTCGGGCTTGCGGCGTACCTGATAGCCGACATGCTGCGAGCGGGCCGGCTGCCCACGGCGTGGTCACTGGCAGCCCGCATCCCGGGCATGGGTCTTCACGCAAGCCGACGTGTCCGCATGCGGGTGTTGCGTCACTACGGTCTCAGCCCGCTGGTGCCGGCAGCGGTCCGGCGTCGCCGTGATGCTCGGGCAAGAGCAGCGCAGGCGGGATCGATCCTTTCGCGGCCTGACGCGCAGGCGCTTTCCGCGCTGCGAACGGCTGGCGAGAGGGCTCGACGCGACGGCCCATGGTGGTGGTGCATGCAGGTAGAGAACATGATCGATGTATGTGATCTGCTCGACATCGCGGGCCATTTTCGCCGAGAGGCCGCCGACGAGCGGATCGACCGCCGTCATCCCTTCCTGCACGATCTACCCCTGATTGAAACCGTGCTGCGCCTTCCACCGCGCGTGCAATTCGACCCTCTTCGCGATCGCCCGCTGCTGCGCGATGCGCTGCGAGGGCTGATCCCCGAGGACGTACGCGCGCGGTTTGTCAAGAGTCATTTCACGTCTCTCGTGCTCGCGGGAATGCGCGCGAGCGAATCCGATTTGATCGATCCCCTGCGACGTAGCGATGCCCCGGTTCGCGCCTACGTGGCGCCGGCTGGGCTGGAGCGGGCGCTGGCGGTGGCGGCCGACGAACGCCCGCTGCTCGGGGCGGGCATGCTGTGGCGGCTTGCGATCGCAGACAGGTGGCTCTCTGCTCAAACGGGTGAAGGCATCTGAGCATCTTTGGCGACCGTTCGAGCAGGCCGGCGCGTTGGTGGCACCTTTTTAGTCTCGTACTTTTTCGGTCCTTGCAACGGGTCGAGGCGTCTCTAAGATGCTTCTTCTCTCCCACGGAAAGGAGGAAACATGGAGAAGACCACAGATACGACCGAGTACGAGGCTCCACGCATCGAGGATCACGGAGATCTCACCGAGCTCACCGCGGCCCATCACCCGTCGGGCGTTTTCGACGCCAACTACTCCGCGGGACAGTCCATACCCTCCGGCGGCGCCGGGACGAGCGGACCGTAAGCGTGCATAACCGGTCTCCCGGGGGGAGGCCGGTTATACGCAGTCGACATCACCCGGACCACCACGTGGTCCCGAAAGAATCCGCGAGCTTGGACAGTTTGTAGGTACATGCAGGCATCGCCCGACGCCGGATCGACGCGGACATCAAGGATCCAGATCCCTGCGCACGTGGTCTACCGCCGCCTGCCCACTGAGACTGTGGTCTTCAACCTCCGAACCGGGAAGTATCACGGGCTCAACGACACTGCCGGCGACATGCTCGAAGCGCTCGCGCGTACCGGTGATATGCGCGAGGCGGCGAGTATCGTGGCTGCCGAGTACGGTCGGCCCCAATCGGTGATCGAGCGCGATATGCGGGCGCTCTTTGATGGCCTGCTCAAGCGCGGACTAGTCGAACGCGATGGCTACACCCCGGACTGAGTCACATCCTTTGCCGATGGCGGTCGGAGCAAAGGTTCAGAGACTGCCGCCTTCGCGTCTGGGCATTCTTGCGCGCGGACGACTGGTCGGCGAGATCGTCGCGGCCTATGCGCAGGCGCGCAGGGAGCTGCGCCGAGCCCCGATCGAGAGCGTGGTCGCGAGGCTGCGAGCGGACGGCTCTCTGCCGGTGCTGTGCAACGGAACAAATGCGCACGCCGAAGCGTTGCGTCTGGGCTGGATCGTGGCCCGCATCCTGAAGCTGATGCCGGGCGACACCCGCTGCCTCGCGCGTTCGCTGGTCCTCACACGGCTGCTGGCACGACGCGGTATCCCGGCCAAACTCGTGATCGGTGTAAGAGCCGCCCCTAGCTTTCTCGCCCATGCATGGGTCGAGTGCGATGACAGGCCGGTCCTCTCTCCCGGCGATGGATCGTTCGTTCGCCTCGTCGAGCTGTGAGGAGACGGACGGCGTCGTAAGTCCTGTGAGGATTCCCGCGTTAGTCCACCATGTCCGCGTCCGGCCCTAGATTCACACGAGCGCAGGTCGCTTTGGGCCCAGTGGCTGGCGAACTCGAGGTCGCTGTGATCGCCGACGCGGAGGTTGGCGATCAGATTGCTCAGATTGCCGGGGGCGAGATGTTGGAAGTCGCGACCTTCGCCGATCAGGAGGCGCTGATCGGCGCCAACACCGCACCCGCAGTCGTGATCGTGTGGGCGCCAGAGGTGTGCTCACCCCCCCTGGCCTGCCTCGTCGAACCGCTGGCGCAGCGCTTTGAAGGGGTGCCGATCGTGCTCGCGTGCGCGGAGATCGAGCGCTGGGAGGTGCGCGCTGCGCTTGCCGCGGGCGCTGCTGGGATCGTGCTTCACGAGGCGCTTGAGTCGACGCTCGGTCCCTGTCTGCGGGCGGTGCTGGCCGGACAGACGTGCGTGCCACGCGACCACTGGCGTCAGATCGAGCCGCCCGCGTTGTCGATGCGTGAGAAGCAGATTCTCGGATTGGTGGTTATGGGCTACATGAACAGCCAGATCGCCGAGCAGCTGTTCCTTGCGGAAAGCACCGTCAAGAGTCACCTCTCCTCGGCCTTCGGGAAGCTGGGGGTGCGCTCGCGCAACGAGGCGGTGAATCTGATCCTCGATCCGGGGCGCGGATTGGGGATGGGAATCCTGGCTCTTGGGGGAGAGCCCGTGGAGGCGACGACGGTCACGGCGCAATGAGGTCGGCCCGGACGATCGGACCGAACGGAGGCACACGGGCATGGGAGCCGGCGACATCGTGAGTGGAGGTATCGGAGGTGACACGGAGATACATGCGGTAAAGGCCGGTCCGCTGGTTCACGCTCCGGACGTTGCTGAGTACGCGCCCCGGCGTGAGCGGATCACCGGACCCGCGGCCGAGCGACTCCCGTCCGGGGAGGGCCAGATAGCCCACACGCGCGGGCTGGCCGAGAACCTCTCCCGCGAGGCGCTGTTTCGCAGGTCTCTGCTGGGCGCCGACATCGTTGCGATCGTTGGCGCTTTCCTGCTGCTGGGCCAGGTCTCCTCGCGGGCCCTGCAACTGACGTGGGTGAGCGTTTGCGGCCTGCTTGCGCTACTGCTGGTGGCAAAGGTCTTCGGCTTGTACGATCGCGACGAAGCACTGCTGCACAAGACCACTCTGGACGAGGCCCCGAGGCTGTTTCAGGTGGCTACGTTGGGGGCTTTGCTTGCGTGGCTGGCGGGGGGCTTCGTGGTAGAAGGATCCACACTCAACCGTCACGAGGCATTGTTGCTGTGGCTGGTGCTGTTGATCCTGCTGATTGCCGTGCGGTCAACAGCGCGCGCACTGGTGCTGCGGGCGGTTTCGGTCGAACGCTGCCTGTTCATCGGCGATCACGTCTCAGCGGCAACTATCCGGTCTAAGCTCTGCGGCCACAGCGGCGTCAAGGCGGAGATGGTCGCGCACCTCGATCTTGATGACGTCGGGACCTGGTCGGCCGAGGGCCTCTCGCCGCAGCGGCTGTCGGAGATTCGCAACCTCGCGCGACAGCTCGACATCCACCGCGCGATCGTGGCGCCCGGGAGCGTGGACGGGGGCGAGATGCTCAATCTCGTGCGCACGTTGAAGGCGGTCGGGGTTCGAGTAAGCGTGCTGCCTCGCCTGCTCGAGGTCGTCGGTTCATCGGTGGAGTTCGACGACCTCCACGGTGTGATGGTGATGGGGGTGCGCCGTTTCGAGCTGACGCGCTCATCGGCCGCGGTCAAGCGCGCCTTCGACCTGATTGGCGCCTCGCTCGGGCTACTGGCGGTTTCGCCGTTGATGCTCGCGATAGCGATCGCGATCAAGCTCGATACTCGGGGACCGGTGTTCTTCCGCCAGCCCCGCGTAGGACGCTTTGGGAGTCATTTCGGGATGCTCAAGTTCCGGACGATGGTGCCGGGCGCCGACGCGCTGAAGGACTCTCTGCGCGAGCGCAACGAGGCTCAGGAGGGCCTGTTCAAGATCGCCGACGATCCCCGGATCACTCGCGTGGGCAGGCTCCTGCGCAAGAGCGCGCTGGATGAGCTTCCCCAGCTGCTCAACATCGTAAGAGGTGAGATGAGTCTCGTGGGACCGCGTCCGCTCGTGGTCGACGAGGATCGCTGTGTCGAGGGATGGCATCGTCGGCGGCTGGAGTTGAAGCCGGGTATGACCGGCCCGTGGCAAATCCTCGGGCCGGCGCGGGTGCCGCTGCGCGAGATGGGGGCGATCGACTACCTCTACGTTGCCAACTGGTCGTTGTGGGGAGACGTCAAGATCCTGCTGCGCACGGTCCCGCACGTCCTCGGTCGGCATGGGCTTTGACCTAGGCGAGGAGCCGATCAAGCCGGTCTTTGTCTTCTCGATCTCACGTAGCGGATCGACGCTGGTGCAGCGAGTGGTCGGCGCTCATGAGGGAGTGGCCACCGTCTCCGAGCCGTGGCTGTTGCTGCCTCAACTGTTTGCGTTCAAGCCGCACGGGGTCAGAGCGGAGTACGTTCATCCGCTGATGGTCTCGGCGCTGGAGGAGTTCTGTGCACGGCTGCCCAATGGTCGCGAGGACTATCGCGCGGCTCTGCGCGACTTCGCTCTGCGTCTCTACGGCGAGGCCGCCGGACCCGGGGCCACGCACTTCTTGGACAAGACACCCCCATACTGTCTGATCTCTGAGGAGATCATGCAACTGTTTTCCGAGGGGCGCTTTGTCTTCTTGTGGCGTAATCCGCTGAGCGTGATCGCGTCGATGATCGAGACCTTCGAGCCCTGGCACCCGACGATGGCAAGCAGCGATCTGTTCATCGGGCTGCCGCGCCTGATAGACGCCTATCGAGCCAATCGCGAGCGCGCGCACGCGGCACGCTTCGAGGATCTAGTGGACGCCACGACCGAGTCGTGGCGAGAGCTGATGGCTCACATGGACATCGAGTTCGAACCCGCGGCGCTGGAGCGCTTCTCAGCCGTCGACCTACGTGGACCGATGGGCGACCCCACCGGCGTCAAACGCTACACCACCCTAAGCGCCGAGCCCAACGAGAAGTGGCGGACCACGCTTGCCAATCCGCTGCGGGTTGCGTGGTGTCGGCGTTATCTGGGCTTTCTCGGCGACGAGCGGTTGGCCGTCATGGGCTATGACGGCGAGGTACTGCGCAAGGAGTTGGACGAGCTGCCCGTCAACGCCGACGGACTCTTGGGCGATGCTGGGCGTATGCTCAGAGATCTTGCACGGGAGCCGGTGCGGGTGCGCATCCGACGCCACGGTCTCGCGGGACCGAACGTAATCAGGCAGCTTTCGAGGAAGCGAGCTGCTCGTGCAACCGGTCGGCAAGCCGCAACGCGAAGGCGATGATCATGAACGTGGAGTTGGCTTGTCCCGAGGTCACGAAGGTCGAGCTGCTCGCGATGAAGAGATCGTTGAGGCCGTGCACGGCGAGATGCTCGTCGACCACCCCGTCTTGGGGGCTTGCGGCCATGCGCGTTGTGCCCGCCTGGTGATACCCGCCAAAAAGCTGCTCTCGAACCGCAGCTTCAGGATCGTCGTGAAGATATTCCAGAAAACCGAGCCCGTGCTCACGCAGGTAGGCATCGAGGTGTCTGTGGGCGTATAGAACGCTTTGAATGTCCTTATCGGAGAACCGCAGGCGTGTTTGTAGTCGCGGAACTCCCAGCGCATCTCGCTCGGACGACGGAGCCACGTGACTGTCGTTGTGTGGCAGGTGCTCTGCGTGGTAGAGCAGGGCATATGTGTTGACCGCACTGGGCACGAAGAAGCCGGGGACCTTGCGACCACGTTTCACGAAGCGCTTGTACCCAAATTCGAGAGCAAAGCGGATGGCCGGCAGAAGATTGCGAGCCACATTTCGTAAGTGTGCTCGAATCGAGACCGGCTCTGGCGATCCGATGTGTGCCTGACGAATGCCCTCGGCGACAAAGAAGCGTCCGAACGGCGATGCGAGCATGAGATATACAAACGAGAGAATGCCGCTTCCGTGTGTCGGATCGCTGATCGGGGGATTGACCAGCCAGATTGCGGCATTGGGGAGTCCTTGATCGAGAAGGAACTCTCTCGCAAAGGTCAATCGCCTGCGAACATACACTCCCTGCTCGTCTCGCTCGTGGCCATAGATCGTTTCCTGCGGATCGGTGGTGAAATGAACCCGCGCGATCCGGCTCTCGACGTGGGCCATGTAGTTGCGTCCAAGGTGCCCTGAGTGATTACCAAGACCGCCCGGATGGTGACGATCGGACGCGAACAGCAGGCGTGTCGTCTCGAGCCCGCCGCAGGCCAAGACGTAGCGTAAGGCGGAGATCCGGACGTTCTCACCGGCAAGGCCCCGCGCCTGTAGATGTTGCACACGCGCGCGCACCGGATCGCATACCACCTCGGTGCACGTCAGGCCGCTCATTAGCTTCAACCCGGGGGTCTGCCTGAGGTCAGACCGGTAGACCCGACCGAAGTACGTCGGGAGAGACCACCGCTCAAGCAGCGAGGCAAGTACGTCTGCGTCGGGGAAGCCGGGGACCAACGACCTGCCTGCCAGGTTCCGAACACGGTCGGCCTGGAAGATCGCCTCGCCGCACACACACCAGTCGCACGCCCGCTGGAAGTATCGTGCGATCTCCTCGTATGCGATCGGCCAGCGGGCATCGCCGATGAGCTCGCGAGGGTCGAAGTCCACCGGATCAAACGGCACGCATCGACCGCCCCATAGGTTGGTGGCGCCGCCGATCTGGCGCCGAGTCGCCAGCGACATGGCAACATGCATTGGATCGTCGCCCACGGCGTCGCCGAGCCGTTGGGTCGCCGGATCGTGGGAATCGCCGCCGCTCTCGAGCAACAGCACTCGATGCCCTGCCCTTGCCAACTCCAACGCAATGACGATGCCGGCGGGTCCCGCGCCGACGACAGCGATCTCCGTCTGCAGGTGGGACACACGCTGAGCCGAAGCCTGTGTTGTGTACCTGTCCGGCATTTCCGCATCCTCGTCCAACTGGCTAAGGGACCAGCTCGTCGCCGACGAGTTCCCGGAAGATCGCGAGCTGGGTGTCAGCTTGGTCGCTTTCGGTGGACTTGATAAGAGGGTCGAGACCGCGCAAGCGCTCCACCCGCGTGGTGCTGAAAAGGATCACGGCATCGCGCTGCGCATGGAGGGCGTCGCAGAGCAGCAGCGAAGCGATCGTCTCAAGTGATCCGCAGTCGACCCCGGTTGCGGCTGACCACCTCTCCCGGATCTCGCGTGAACGAGAGAGATGTGCTGAAACGCGTCCGATGGCGCCGGAGAGCGCTCCGAAGGTGACGAGGGGCTTCGAGTCGCTCTGCTGCCGGGATTTACGGAAGATGTCATCGCGAGTCTGCAGAATCGCGGGCCGTGGCAGAGAGCGCCTGATTTGCACACAAGGGTCTGGCTCACCCGCGACGCCCCAGGCACGCAAATACCCGGCTCGGCGCGCCTCTTCCAGGTAGGCGCATATCTCCGGAAGCGCCAGGGTGTCCCCCGGCGATGGGTCGTGCACGAAGAGGATGTCGACATAATCGGTCTGCAACTCGCGGAGGCTCCTCTCCAAGCTGACGCGTGCCGTCTCGGCGTCGTAGCTGTGAGAGCGGTGCAGAGAGTCCGAGCGGCGCTTGACAAGGGTGCGCACGGATGGATAACGCGCGAGCAGCCGACGGGCAGGGCCTTGGATGGATGCCAAGCGCCCGGACGCCGACGCCGGTTCGATGCCGAACTTGGTCGCGATGGTGATCTCCGCGCGTCGCCCGCGCGCGAACTTGCCGAGTTCGCTCTCTGCGGCCCCCAGCCCGTACATCCTGGCGACGTCGAAGTGTCTTATGCCCTCATCGAAGGCGGTGGCCAGAAGCTCTTGCCGACTTCGACCGGAGGGGTCGCGCATGAGCCCGGCGCAACCGAAGCCCAGGCGCGTACTGGTCACATCCGGGGTGAGCGAGAGGACGCGCACAAGTCTCGCTAGCCGTCGGCGTTTCGTGTTCGCCAAGCGCGCGCGAGGAACAGCGGGTTGCCGATCAGATAGCGACGCCACAGGCGCAGGGGCTCCTGAGCTAGACGAAAGCACCACTCGACACCCAGTGCGGTCATCCACGACGGCGCACGCCTTACCGTCTCGGCGCTGAAATCAAGAAAGGCGCCGACTCCGACCCCAATGCGCGCTCCGGTGTCATCGAGGTTGCGATCCAGCCACAGCTCTTGTAGTGGATTCCCCAGGGCGACGAGGAGCAGGTCCGTTTGAGATCGTGCGATGCGTTGGGCCAGCTCGTCGTCGCTCTCGCCGGTGAAGCCGTGACATGTACCTACGATGCGCAGCCCGTCGATCCTCTCGGTCAATCTGCTTGCGGCGGTTTCGCCCACGCCCGGGCGCCCTCCGAGCAGAAACACATTCCAGTCTCGCGATGCTGCCAAACGGAGAAGCCAGATCGTGAAGTCGCTACCGTTGAGATTTTCTGGGAAGCGCTCGCCGCGCATCTTCGCAGCGAGATCGAGGCCCAAACCGTCATTCAATACCAGGTCACAGCGGTTGAGCGCATCGCGCAGATTGCGGTTGCGGGCGGTGAGATTGAGGGTGTGCGCGTTGACATAAGCGAGCATCCTCGGTTTCCGGTCCGACCATGCACCGATCTGCTCTAGGGCCTGTGTGCGAGTCAGCTTGTCGACTCTTACGCCCATCACTGAGATGGCGTCCCGCTTGGTCATAACGCGCACCGCGCTCACGTGACCACTGCCTCGCGCGCGCCGGGAAGCCGTTGTGCAAAGAGCTCGTAGAGCTGCGCTGCTGTCTGCTTGGAGTCGAAATCCTCGAGGATTTTGTCCCTGGCGTTCGCTGCCAGCTTACGGCGCAGGGCGTCATCGGAGATCAGCCGCTCGAGCGCGATCGCCAGCTCATCGGGACGACCGGGCGCAACCAGCAGGCCGTCTTGGCCGTCTGAAATCAACTCGGGTATGCCCGTGATATGCGTGCTGATCACCACACACCCCATCGCCATCGCCTCCATCAGCACAACAGGGATACCCTCGGCGAAGCTGGGCAGGCAGAAAATTGAGGCACTTGCGTACAGCGAGCGAATGTCGTCCTGCCCTACCGCACCGAGAAACTGCACGCGTGGCGCAATACCCAAACGGTCGGCTAGCCGTTCCAGTTCCGCCCTCGACGGTCCTTCACCAGCCAACACCACACCGAGATCCAGGCCGCTCGCGGCCAGACGCGCGACCGCTTCGAGGAGAACCGCCTGCCCCTTCTCTGGTACGAGCCGACCTACGCACAAGACGAGCGGATCTTCCACGAATGGGCTCTGGTCTACGAGCGGAGTGAACTGTTTGACAGGAAGGCCCATGTGGATGACATGCAGCTTCTCCCATGACCGAGGATCGCCGAGCACCATCATCTGGCTGCGCGCATAGTCACTGATACAAACAACGAAGCTGGCTCTTCGCAGCTTCTCCGCGAGCCGGAAATGGCCAACGTCAAAGAACTCTGTGGGGCCGTGCATCGTAAAGCTCCACGACCAGGATCGCTCGGGTTCGGTGGTCGAGCCGATCTCGGCGGCGAGTAGTGCGACGTCCGCGGCTACATTCGCGAGGTGGGCGTGGATGTGGCGTATCGCACGCCGGTCGCACTCACTCCACAGCACGACCGCCTGTGCGAAGTAGAACAGTTGCCACAGGTGTCCGCGGAAACCCGCGGGCGCCAGACGCAGCGATAGTGCAAGTGCGCGGGCGTATGCCGCCGGCTCGCGAATCGCCAGCATCAAGTGCGCTCTCAGCAGCGCCCGCCAATGCAGAGGGCGTATCGCGAATGTACTCTCGAAAGCCAGTAGGTCGGCTTCGGCGAGCAGATGCTCCGAACCCGCGCGCCTGATCGAGAAGGTGTCGATTTCGACACCGCGATCGCGCAGAGCTTCGACCTCCCTGAGAATAAAGGTGTGCGAGATCGCCGGATATTGAGCGCAAAGGTAGGCGATTCTCACGGGCTCACCTCGCGCTCGGTCCTAACCCACGCGGTCGGTCCGCGTCCTCCCAGAAGCCGCACGTACAAGATGAGCTTGCTCGCGATCAGCACGGGCGCGACCAGCAATGCTCGATAGACCTGCACCGGTGCCCTGACCAAGCGTAGGCCGGCCAGCACAAACACGATCTGCGCTCCGAAGGTGATCGAGGACAGCGCCACCAGCCGTCGCGATCCGGACAGCAGACCGACCAATGTCGAGCCAAGGGTGCCGGCGGCGATCAGCGATTGGGGTGGAATCAGGCACTCCAGTCCGGCATGCACTCGCACCACGTCACCTCGAGCGATACCGCCGAGCACCAATCGGGGAGTCCACCGACGGATCAGCTGAAGCTTGCCCTGTTCCCATCTTTCCTCGGAGCTGCTTCGTAGAGCGGTCGGCATCGCGGAGCTTATCCATGCCTCTGGTGCGAATTCGGCGCGCTCGCCGGCCATCACGAGGCGCATGTGGTATTCGCAGTCCTCCACCAGGCCCATGGCCATCCACGGCTCGCGGATTAGCAGCTCTCGGGTGAAGGCCATTCCCGAGCCCACTAGTCCACACGAGAGCCCCAGTCGCTGCTTGCCGAGAAAGCGCACTGTGTTCATCAGCGCCAGCCCGGCGAAACGCAACGCCGAGGCGCTGGAGGCACGCGGGTTGCCGGCCAGGTAGTTGACTTGAATGGCGCTCGCCCCGCAGCGGAGGCGAAGATCGATCGCGCTGAGCATGTTGGTTGAGGCGGTGCAGTCGGCGTCCAGAAAGACGACAGCCTCAAAGTCCTCCCCGTCGGCCTGCAAGCGGTCGAGCGCCCACGCGAGCGCAAAGCCCTTGCCCTGCTGCTGCAGGTCGCTTCGCTCCCACGCCTCCACACCTTCCTGCCTGGCGCGATCTGCGGTCCCGTCGGTGCAGTTGTCGGCTATCACGACCACGCGTTGCGCCTGGCTTGGGTACTGGCAGTCCTCGAGCGATCTCAAGGTCGCCTGGATCCCGGGCTCCTCGTTGTGTGCCGGAATGAGGACCACCAATCGCGATGGGAGCCGCGCGGGCTGAATCGGTGGTTCCAGCCGTTGCCCCTTACTTCGGCGAGCGGCAACGAGCAAGGCCAGCAGATAGCCCATCGACAGGGCGAGCGTGCTTTGCAGCGCCAGGAACATTGCCCGGAGCGGTCGCAGTGGCGTGGACCGGCGTGTGAGACGGGATCGAGGTGTCGGCATGGGCAATCGCACAACATCAACGCCCCCGGCCACTGTAAATGTACGCCCTAGTGACCCGTAAAAACGGGCTATCGCAGGCCCTGTGTCAGACGTATTGTCCGCGGCGCGCGCGGCAGACGGGCCAGCGCCACTCCATAGCGCATCAGCACCCGCACGCTGTGGGCTGCGGTGAGAACGACCTGCCGTAGCCGTGTCGAGCGAGGGCGCTCGCGGAGGACCCGAGTCGGGGTCATCTGGCGTTTGACGAACGCCCACAGCCCCTGGCGAGGGGCCAGCAAGCCATCGATCAAGCCGACATCGGCATAGAACTGCGCCTCGCTGGAGTGCGGGCAGGGATCCGCCAATCGGACTGCGATCCGACCACGGGGACCGAGCTTGAAACCATCGGAGGTCAACTGCGCCGAAGGTACGCCGACCGTCATCTGCGCCGCGGTCGTGGCCGCGACGAGGACGGGCTCGAGCTCACGATAGGCGCCGATCGACTCATCCAAGGCGCCCGGAGTGAGGGTGGCACCGAGTGCATCCCACCAGGTGCCGATGTCAGTCGCGTGGCGCAAGCCGATGAATCCGTCGCGGGCATAGAACAAAAGCAGAGAAATTAGCTCGTCGATCGGCGCTGGTCGCCAAGCTTTGAGGCGAGCAGCCGATGGAGGCAGCAAGCGATCGGCCGCGAACCGCGACTCATACCAGTGTATGCGCCAATGCAACTCGATCGGAGGCAGTTCGCCCTGCTCATGCACCAGAACGAAATGCAGCAGGGGCAGGCCGTCCTCTGCGACGGGATCGGCAGGCGGCCTGTAACCGAGTTCACGTACAACCGTCACCGCTTCGGAGAGCTGGTCCGGATGGACCAGCAGATCGATGTCACTCGATATGCGTCGACCGGGATCCGCGTAGAGCGTTTCGCTCAACGCGGGTCCCTTGAGGGCGCTCGAGCGGATCTCGGCTGCCGCCAGGGCATCCATCACTCGCTCTCCGAGGAGTTGTAGAAGTGCGCCCTGACGCCGTCCCGCCTCCAACGCCTCTGCGACCGCTCCTCTAAAGCGATCGGTTGTCCGATCGCCGGTGAGCTCCATGATGCGCGGCCCCAGTGTGGACAGCAATCTGCCGTCACACAAAAGCGCGGCCATCCTACGCCAATCGATCGCCGCGCCAAGTTGCTCGACCTGCGCGCTCATGGCCTCACGTCGCGCCGCGGTTCCCGCGCTTAGCAGCATCAATTGCTCCTCGGCGTCCAATCTAAACACCCGCGCCTTGCTGCATCGTCGGCGTGCTGCACGATTTACCGCCGGGGAAAGTCGGGATCGCGCAGCTCATCCGATCCTCGACCCATAGCCGTTTGGGTGTAGTTCCAGCTTGAGCACCTGCAGCTGACTCCAGGGGAACGAAGACAGCAGCTGGTTCGGATATTTGCCTTCGAAGTAGCCTCCGACGCCGACGTAGGGCTCGGCGCCAGTCGGAACGGGATCCTGTGCAAAGAAGGCGACTCCGTAGGATCTGTCCCTGACGACGATCCCGTAGCGTTGGGCCGCTTCGGCGATCATCAGCGTCAGCCTTGGAAGATGCAGGCTCGACAGATCGAGGCTTGGATTCAGGCGCAGGCGGGCACCCTCTGGCAAGGAGCTTGGGCTGGGCGACTGTCCGTCGTCACGGCGAGCCGGACTCGCGTAGAAGCCCGCTCGCACATTCGAGACCGAGATAGACAGGACATGATTGATTTGTCCGTTGCTGAGATCAGAGAATGTGATGAGTCCGCCAGCGACCGACAGCGAAGTAGCCGACGCTCCCCACCACGGCTTGGCACCTGGCCAGGCCGCGGGCCCGTAGACACCTGAGCTGCGCGATACGTGCCGTATGGCGCCACCCCAAGCCGCATACCAGTGCCCGGCAAGCTGTCTAAGGCGCCAGAACTCCCAGAGCCGATCGGTGCTCGGTTGCCAGACGACAAGGTGCGCGTCGGTTCCGTTAGCGGGGGTGGCGGCGGGCGGCAGTGGCACGGCCTTCCAAGCTCTCTGCAGCGTCACCGAGGGCGTGGTCGTGCCATCGAGCCTCACCCGGACGGTCGGCTGCTTACGCGCGACGGTGTAGATCGGCACACTCCACGATCTGGTGTCTATCCATGGTCCGGTCCCGGCTTGCTCCAGAGCACCGACTTCGCTATCGAGCGCCGACACGAGTTCGGCCGAGTTAGGATCCAGCGGAGCGTTCGCCGGCAGCGGGGTATTCCAGAAGCTCGACGGAGAAAAGAATCGGAAAGGGCTCGCGGCCTTGGCGGTGTGTCCGCCGGTTGGGATCGGTCTGTCGCCGGCGAGGGCCGGTATCGGGGAACTCCCGCCGCAGCCGATCGATCCGAGGCACGCGGCGGGCAGCGCGAACAGGAGCGCCCGGCTGATCCAGCGAGTCAGTCTCGACAGATCGCGCGAGGCTGTGGTCGGTTTGTCTGAGGAACCCATGTTGATTGGTGTCGCTAGCAAGCCTGCACTTGAGCGTCGAGGCTCCTGTTGCCGATTATCCGTGCGGGTACGCCCCCCACTATCGCGTAGGGCGGCACGTCCTTGGTAACCACTGCCCCCGCGCCCACGACCGCGCCCCGACCGACGTTCACCCCACAGAGCACCTTTGCTCCGGCGCCGAGCCAGGCGCCCTCCCCAATCGTCACCGGTGTGGCGCTGCGACCTTGCCGGTTAATGGCGCCTTGCCCGGCGAAGTTGTGATTGGCGTCTGTGATATGACACCCGGGTCCGATGAGCGCATCTCGTTCGATGCGAACGCACTCGGTAGAGCTGACCCAGCAGTTCTCCCCAAGATAGGCAAATTCACCCAAATGAAAGGATCCGGGAACGCACTTGATATGGCACCCGACCGCGATCATCGAGCGGGGCTCCATAAAGACTCTTCGAGGGTGCTCGATCGTCACCTTTTTGAGCACCACCGCGCTGAGTGGAGCGTGAATTCCCAGCGCATGCCATCTGATCATCAGGACGCGTGAGCAGAGAAGCTGCTCACGCGGATGCGTGAGCAGCTTCCACAGCTTTGGCCACCGTCCGGTCATCGAGCTGTGGCCGCGTTTGGGTGGGTCACAGTGACCAGCCTGCGAAGGATTTCCCCGTGAGCGATCGGAGGCGCTCGACTTCGGGACGGAAGTGATCTTCGAGCCGAGCGCGGATGCCCTCGTCAAGGAGCGGTCGCGGCACCTCGTCGGTGAGAGCGCGGCGCACCGGCGTTAGCAGAGATCTTCGTACGGTCGGTGGCAGGGCGCCTACCGCCCTTCGCAGGCCGCTCTGGCGCAGTCGCCCATAAAGGCCTGAGGAGAGACGTCGATGGTCTGAGCTGCGATTGCGCATCTGACCAAACTCGGGGTCGTGGTGGTCGGCGGCTACGCCCAGAAAGGAGAATATTGACGACAGTGTCTCCTTGCGGTGTCCTTCTAGGTCGTCTCGATCTAGGACCAACATTCTGTCCTCGGGAAACTTGGCGAGATATTGTTCTACCTGGTAGGCGTAGCGCCCAGGACAGACTGCCGGATTCTGGGGATCTTCGATGTCACCCAGGGCGGCGTTGATCGAGCGCACCTCTCCCTCCTCGGCGACCGTCTGCATGTAATGCGATTCAATCCGCCTGATCGGGTCACCCACTACATAGACGAACCGTGCGTCGGGAACCAGCTTACGGATTCGATCGGGAACCCCTGCTCGCCACGGGTGCTGGCTGTAGGAGCCGCAGATCTCGCCGCGCAGAGGCGCACTGGAAGCAAACAGCGATTCGTACTCGGACAGGTCGCCCACGCGTCGACCGGGAAACGGCCTGAGCGGATCTGGTTCGGCAAAGAAGCGCGGCTCGTTGATCGCTGAGATGTGAATTTCGGGATGCAGCCCAAGGTATAGTGCGAGGCTCGTCGTTCCGCACTTCGCGGCGCCGATGACAAAGAAATTGGGAAGCACGTTCCTGCCGATCCTTGGTCAGGTTCGCCGTGGCGAGGGACTCGCTACGGCTGGCTTCCGGGTCGGGAGCTGCTTTGACGGGAGTGTGTAGCGCGGCGCGGGACTCCATGTCCAAGACGACGATAGTCCCGCAACCTGTCCGATCGGCTGCAGGCAGGTCATGGCCCTGTCGCTGGGGAGCTGCGGCGATGTCATTATCGTGTTCCTCGGTAGGCGCCGAGGTGGGACGGGTCGATCCATTTCGTGGAGAAGCCACGCTCGCGGAGATAGCGCTGGATTTCCCGCGGCCCGTGCTTGTGCCCACGCGCTTCGAGCACGCCGAAGTGCACCTCACACAGCACCATTCGGCATGCGGGCTCGCGCAGCGTTGCGTCGAGGCCTCTCAGGGCCTCCAGCTCAAAGCCCTCGACGTCCACCTTCAACACGTTTGGTACGGGAAGATCGTCGCGTTGACGCAGCGTGTCACCGGGATGCACGGCGAGATCCACCACGTTTCCCGTGGATCCACGCTCCGGCACGAAGGTGTGGGTCGTTCCTTCCAGATCCTCGTCCAGATGCATCGGCAAGGTGGCCTCGACATCGCTCAGCCCAACGTTCAGCGCGGTCACGTTGTCGTACTCGGCCGTTTCCTGACGAAGCCTTTCGAAGCAGGAGGGCACGGGCTCGAATGCCACGACGCGTCCCCGTGAGCCGACCCAGTCGCTGAACATCTGCGTATACAGACCGACGTTCGCGCCGACGTCCCAGACCGTATCTCCCTCACCCACCTCGGCAAGAAGCGAGGCCTTGACTTTTTCCTCATATCCACGATGTCCGGGGAGGTGATGCTGGGCCCGTTGGATAAATGGAGTCAGGCCTAGCCGACGCACCATCGACCGAGCCTCGATCTTGGCTGTAAGGAGCGCGCTCATGTAGCTATCCTCACCTGCGAGGTGGCCAGTGGGGCATTGGCGCGTGCGCGGGTGATCGCCTTGGCGCGCGTGGCCTGAGCCGCCAGGGATGGACTGCCCTGTGCAACGCCCGCCCACAGCCACAGCACCAATACCGGGAAGGGCTCTTGGTAGGGATTGAAGACGGCGACCACCAGGAAGAACACGGAGATCGCGATCAGGCCCAGCTTCCATGGTCGTAGCTCGTCAGGACCGTGGCTGAAGATGGCGCCCCCGACGCCCCACAGCAGGGCGGCGAGCCACAGCAGAGTTCCCACCAGACCGAGTTCGACCGCATAGGCCAGATAGGTATCGTGGAGCGGCAATATCTTTTCGCCAGGTTCGGCATCACCTGGAAAATGGCCATACATCGGATATTCCGCAGTCTCTCGAAAATAGTCGAGACTGTCGCTGCGATAGCGTTCCCATCCGAATCCGAAAAGTGGTTTGGCTGCGATCATGCGCAGCCCCGCATAGGTCTGGTTCTGACGGTCCCAGATGCTGATCTGGTCGTTAGCTCGGTTCGAGGTTTTGTGCGCGAGTCCGGGTGAGAGCGCCAATGCTCCACCGATCACCAGTGCGCAGCCGAGCAGGCCCGGTACCAGCCAGCGTCGTCCGGAGCTCGTTGCAAGCGCCGTGAGGACCGTGCCGAGGATCGCCGCGATCCATACTCCGCGCTCGAGTGTGACGAAGGAGCCAAACACGCAGACCGTGGCGACCGCTGCGGCGAGGTAACGGGTCCCTCGACGGCGCCATTGCGTAAAAGCGAGCACAGCGGCGACCGCACACGAAAAGGTGGCGAAGCCCTCCGCCAAAGAACTTTGAAAGGGTCCGCCGGCCCGTTCGCCGGGCAGTTCGGCGTCGACTCGCAAGATGTATCGAGGGAAGACGAGACTATGCGGTCCCAGTGACTCGAAGATGGCGGTGAGTCCCAGGTAGGCACCGACACCCACGAGCGTCGCCAGCAGCAGATTTCTTTCCTGCCGTCCCGCGAAGATCGTCGGCGCCAGAAGGAACATGAGATAGGGGGCGACGCCAAACAGATCGAACAGCGCCAGATAACTCGTTTCGTTGCCCACCGTTCCCGCAGCCAGCGCGGAGACCAGGGCGTAGATCAGCGTAAACCCCATCAGGAGATGCACGTTTTTGATCTGTGGCCGGGGGGCGTGCGCGACTCCTGGAGCCAGCAGAAAGAACTGCGCGAATACGATGAGCAGTAGCAGGCGATCGACGGGCAGCCCGCCCAGGCCCATCTGCTGCCAGGAGCCCGAGAAGATCGTGAGTGCCACCGCCCCGCACATTGGCACGGCGGGCGGGAGCTCCCACAGTCGCCGTATCGCCAGGACGCCTGCGAGGATCGCCAGCGGGGCGATGATCAGCCAATGTCCTTCGAGTCGGCCGGGGGCCGCCTCGTGCAGCGCCAACAGGGCCGCAAGCCCGACGAGAGTCCACGCGTACCAAGGGGGACGCCATACCTCGCGCGTGGCCATCAGACCGATGGGGATCCCTTCATCTTCCCGCCCTCTCCCGATGAGCGAGCGATCCGAATCCGCTCCAGCAAGACTGCCGCTAGGCAGCCGAAGACCAGCCCTGCGAGGAGACCGATGAAGCCGTAGGTCTCCAGCTTGGAGCGATGATCGTTGCTGGCGCTCGTGGCGCCTGCGAGCAGGGAGACCAGTCCGCTGCGCGGGGCTTGGCTGGTCACGGCCGCGACGTAGGAGTTGCCGATCGCTCTCAGCCTAACTTCGGCCGCCGCCTGGTTTGCCGCGGCGTGCGCCCGTGCCTGTAGAGAAGCTCGCTTGTTCTGACCGAGATGGGCAAGCGTCGCTGCGGCTTGGTGCAGCTGGTAGGAGGCATCTCCGTATTCGTGCAAGAGCGAGGCGGCCTCCGGATTGGCGCTGTTGCTGCGGCTCTCATAGGCGACCACCGCAGCAGCGGTCACATTCGCAAGTCGCACGGCTTTCGAGTCGGTAGGTCCTGTGGCGATCACACGAAACGCTGGACTGACCGGAATCGGCTCCGCTGACAGTCGAGCGCTCGCGACGGTCGGTCTCAGCTTGAGTTGTTGCTGGATGCTCGCCAGCACCGGTTCTGCGTCGATTGCGCGACTGAACGCTGTGGCCAGCGCCGAGGCGGACTGCACATAGCTGAAGAAGCCTGGGGAGTTGGGGTTGACCTGACCGACCTGCAACGTGGCCGACGCGGTGTAGGTCTTGGGACGCGACAGCCCGTAGGCCACGCCGATCAGCGTGATCACCACTGTGCACGCGAGGATCAGCAGCTTATGGCGCCCGATCGCCACCAGGACGGAACTGCTGGGTGGCTCGAAGATCCCCCGCACCGTGGTCAGGTCTTCCCCGTCGAGCTGTGGCTCGGAAGCCGGTATGTCAGTGAGCTTGGGAGATGCGAGCATGTTCTAGAGCCCCGTTTCGGTTTCCGAGCGCGAGCATCGTAGAGACAGCTGATCTTCCCGGTCTCACGGACCGGCGATCGTCCGTACGTTGCCCGCAGATGCGGTCACCATTGACGCGTACAGCCTCTAAACGGCCCTCTCGCGCGCAAACTTCCATCTCAGATCTCGCCCACGATTCGCGAGTAAGCAAGGCGGGCTGAGGTCTCGCAAGCCCAGCCCACCCCAGACACGTTAGTTGGGCCGCGATGAGTGCGCCAGAGCGGGCCGGATCACCCGATAATCCCCAGTCGACGACCGGACACGCGAGCTATCGCACCGGCTTTTTCTTCGGCATGCTCAGCTTCTTCGCCGTGGCGGCATTGGGGGTCGTCTCGACGATTCTGACCTCTCGTCTGTACGGTGTGCGGATCATCGGTCAGTACGCGCTCGTCTGGGCGCCCGTGGCTGCCCTCTGGGTCCTTTCGACCGCCAAAGAGCAGCAGGCCCTAATCAAGGAGATCACGCGACTACGGCCACGCGACCCACGCGTCACGCAGCTTTTCGCGGCCGTCTTCACGTTCTCCTCGGGGCTGACGTTCGTCGTGGCGATACTCGACGCCGTCGTCTGCTGGTTCGTGTTCCGCGGACCGCTGCACGCTCCCGAGCTGATCGCGCCCGCCTTCGCGAACATCGCGGGCTACGCGCTCGTCACCAACAGCGGATGGAACCTAGATTCCATCCTGTCTGCATTTGTGGCCGGGCGCCAGATCTTCTGGGTGCGCCTGCACGAAGTGGTCAGCTTCATCGTGATCGCGATGGCCATCGGCCTGGTCTGGCGATCGGTTTGGGGCCTGGTGATCGCGATGATCGGCGGATCGCTGACCTCGCTGGTCCATCGGATGATCGCGGTGCGGCCATTCGTCCGCGCACGCTTGAGCTGGAAGGAATACCGCCTGGGCCTGCGTGTGTTGCCGGACCTGCTGCATTTCGGCCTGAGGGCTACACCCGGCCAGATCGCGCAAGGTGCCAGTCAGCAGGGAGGGATTTGGGCCCTCGGCATTGTCGCTCCGATCGCAGTGGTCGGTGCATACAGTCGGGCGTTGACGATCCCGCAACGGCTCCAACAGGCGAGCATGCGCATCACCGAAGTTCTCTATCCGACGCTCGTGGGGCGACATACGCAGGGGGATGGTCACGGTTTTGACCGCGCCCTGATCGATTCGATCCGCTATGAAGTGATCGGGATGATGCTGATCGCCGCGACGATCGGCGGTGCGGCGCGCTCGGTGCTCCGGGTCTTCGGACCGGGATTCGGTCTGGCCACCCCGGCACTGGCGCTGCTGATCTTGTTCCCGGCGCTGGCCTCTATCTCCGTCACCCAGACCCAGGCGCTTTGGGCGATCAACCGTCCCGGTAGGACAAGTGCCATTGCGGTGGTTCGCCTGCTTCTCACGATCACGCTGCTTGTCGTCCTGACACCTAAGCTGGGAGTGGTGGGTCCGGCTCTGGCCCTGCTGGCAGGCTACCTGGTGGTCATCGTCCTAAACGGGATCGCGCTAGGACCATCGCTGGCTCGACCATTGCGCGCCACTTGGCCCAGGCGCGAGCGACTGGCTGTAATCGTGGCTTATGGGGCCGGCTTTGGTGCCGCTCACGGCGTGGAGCACTTGAATCGCTCCATCCTTGGCCTGCTGCTCTGCTTCCTCGCAGGCGGTTCGACTTATGCGGCGGTCTTTCTGCTATTCGGCGGAGCGAACACTCGTGATCGCAACAGGCTGCGCGAAATTGCCGATCGCGTGCGTTCCCGACGTGGTCGGGAACCGACGGCGACAGTCTCTGCGAGTGGATGACCACCAGGACCCGCGATCACCGGGATCCGTGGCCGTTGGGGTGCAGTTCCATCTTGAGCAGCTGCAGATGCTCCCACGGGAATGATGCCAGCACCTGATTTGGGTATCTGTTTTCGAAGTAGCCGTTCTTGCCTTTGTAGGGCTCGGTTCCGATCGGAGTCGGATCCTGCGCATAGAAGGACAGATTCGGCCCGGCGTCCCTGACGATGATCCCGTAGCGCTGGGCCGCTTCGGCGATCATCAACGTGAGCTTCGGCAGGCGCAGCGTGGTCAGATCGAGGTGCGGATCGAGTCGTAGACGGGCACCCTCTGGCAGCGAGAGAGGGTCCGTCGATGTCCCGTCGTCGCGTTGCGCGGGCGAGGCGTAGACGCCGGAGCGGACGTTGGGGATCGCCAGTGCCAGCGCATGGTTGATCACCCCATCTTCGAGGTCTTCCAAGGTGATGAGCCCGCCGGCGATCGACAGGGAGGAGGCGCTGGCTCCCCACCAGGCCTGGGACCCCGCCCATACGCCCTGTCCGTAGACCCCCGGATCGGATGAAGCATCTTGCATCGCACCGCCCCAGGAGGCTTGCCATCCCGCGGTCCCGTGAACAAGCCTCCAGAACTCCCACAGCCGATCGGTGCTCGGCTGCCAAACAACTAGATGACCATCTGTGCCCTGTGCGGGTTTGGCGTCGACCGGCAGTGGCACCGCGCTCCAGGCCGACTGCAGGGCCGATTCGCCGGCATTCGCACCGACGATCTGCACCTCAACGGTTGGTTGGTCGCCCGGCACCGTGTATATCGGCACGCTCCACGAGGTCGTGTTGATCCAGGGCCCGGTCCGCGCGCTCTCCTCATTGGCGACCACTCGGTCGAAGGCTCCGACGATCGCGAGCGAACTCTGATCCAGCGGGGCATCCGCCGGTAGGGGCTCGTTCCAGAAGCTGGTCGGCGCGAAGAAGCGAAATGGCGCAGCCGGTTCGTCCGACACCGGCGGTTCATGCGACGGACCGGATGCCACCGGATCGCGGTCCCCGGGCGGTTCACTCGAAGCGCCGGGTCCTCCGGGCGCTTCGGAAGGCAGGGCGCCTTCTGGGCCGGGCGCTCCCGGGACAGGTTCGCCACCGGCCACGGGCACTTTGATGCCGGGAGAGGTGACCGCCGGCGAGGGGCCACGCCTCGCGCCTGTGCGCGCCCCCGGCTTGGGAGGACTCTTTTTCGTCGTCTTGGGCGCGGCACAGGACTTCGCGGCGCCGTGACGCTCGTGAACGCGGGCTCGTCGGCCCGCGAGAACGTGACACCTGGACCGGGCGATACGCGTGGCGGAGATGGTGCCCCGACCGCCGGTGGGTGGGACACGCCAGACAGCCGCGCTCGCGGGCTTGGACGCGAGCGCGCCGGCCGGAACCACGGTGGCCAGGATCAGGCAGAGGCGAACCACCCTGAAGCGGTGGGCGCAGAGCATCAGCGGATCGTCCCTTGTCGTTTTGGCGGGTGCGCTGCGGCAGTCTGCCGCAGCAAGGTCATCGAGGCGTTATCGAGGCGATACGGATGGCTTATCGGACGCATCCGGTCGGGCATGGTGCATCGTAGGTGCGCTCTGGACGTTTGTCGGTATTCCGACGCACAGCAGGGGTTTTTCCTGCGCGAGCGGCAGGCGCCGGGGCTTGGCGAATGCCCGACGTGGTGCGCTTGCCGGGATGCGCGCGTCGGTGTGAGCGGCGCCGCGTGCTAGGCATGGCTTCCCGACTAGTACACTTGTCTGCTCACGCGTACTCGCTGTGCTGGACTGGACAAAGATTTAGTGATAGTTTACATTCCCGGTTTCTGGCTCGATCATTTCGATCGGGTCGGGCCAGCGAAACGGCGGTGATCACATGTCGATGACCCCGATCACTCCAGACGGCGCCCTGCTGGCAGACAACGTCCTGCTGACAAACAGCGCCCTGCGGGCTGACGGCGCTCTACAGGACGTCCTTACGACATCCACCGCCATGCTCGAGCAGGAGGCGTTTCGGCGCTTCCCGTACAGCCTGATTGTGATCGACGGCGAAGGACGGGTAGCCGCGTGCAATCTGGAGGGCGAACGCCTGGTCGAGACGCTCGGCATGGGAGACGCGAGGCTGACCTGCTGCACGTTGCTGGGATGCGGCACCACCGAGAGCGTGCTCGCCGAGACATGCCTGAGCGGGCTGGCACGCGACAGTGGCAAGGCCCTTCCGGAGGTGCGAGTCGATCTTCGGGCCGGCGAGGATGTCTATGCGATGTGGGTGGCGGCGGCGCCAGTGCAGCTCCAGGACGCCACGTACGTCATGTTGCAGCTGCGTCCCGGAGTAGCCCGAGATCGCCGCCGACGCACCGACCCGCACTGGATGACCGGTGCGCGGCTGCGCATCTGCGCGCTGGGTGGGACGATTGTCGAAGCCGCCGAGGGCTCGATCGGCGGCGAGTGGCTCGATCAGCGCACGGGTCAACTGCTCAAGTACCTCATCGCCGAACGCCACCGGGCGGTCCACGTCGATGAGATCGGCGAGAGCATCTGGCCGGGAGCCGACTTTGCGATCGCCGGCAGCGTTCGCTACTACATCCACGCCCTGCGTCGCAAGCTCGAGCCCGGACGCGGCCGCCGAGAACAATCCGCGTTCATCGTCTCAAGCGCGGGAAGCTACCGCCTGAATCTCGAGAACATCGAGCTCGACGCGGATGAGTTCGAGACGCGCATAGCGGCCGGACTGGCGGCGCTGGAGCACGATCAGCGACTGGCCGCGGCCGAGATCGAGCGCGGGATGTCCGTCTATCGCGGCGACTTCCTCGCCGACTCTCCCTATGCCGACTGGGCCGTGTTGGAGCGCCATCGCCTGCACAGCCTTGCCTGCATGGGCCTGCGCGGACTGGCCGGAATTCGCCTACAGGAACGAATGATCGACAGCGCCGCACGTTCTCTGGAGCAGCTGGCGACGCTCCAGCCCTACGACGAGAGCGTGCATCGTCAGCTGATGGAACTGGACATCATGTGTGGGCGTCGCAGCGACGCCGTGCGTCGGTACACTTCACTACGCACGCGAATCCGACGAACCTTTGGTCATGATCCAAACTTTACGCTGGCCGACTTGGCAGACACCCCCGAGAGCTAGCCTGCCCGATGGCGTCTGCCAATCCGAAGACCAATCGTTTTTAGTCCCTCTCCGGCACCTCCGGGGCGCGAGCTTTTGGGCCTGCTCGCCGTTGACAAAGAGTGTGCCGGTATCGCTACGGAGTAAGCCGTGAGCGATTCGCTGGCGCGATACGATCGCCACAATCGAGGGAGCAGGCGCTTGACACTGCAGCTAGAAGGGTTCGCCGCTGAGGCGATCGATGAGGAGGCCGACCGTCTGGGCATTACGGTTGACGAGCTCATCAGTTTCTCGGTGCTCTATTACCTGGCCGACATGGACAGCGGACGCATAGCGCGACGGATCGCAACCAGCCCGTACCCGACCGGCGGCGCCGAGTAGGTCGCCGCCGGTCGTTTACGGCACCCGGCGTCAAGCGCCGGCGGTCGCGTCCGCCGGCAGGGCACGCGGACCGTTCGTCAGCGGCGCCGCCCCGCGGGATTGCAGGTCGGCCCTGAGCGCGCGACGTCCACGATGGTGCAGACCGTGGATCGACCCCTCCGAGCGACCCGTATGCTCGGCGATCTCCGGGGGAGACAGGCCCGCGAAATGGCGCAGGACCAGCACCTCACGCTGAGCCTCCGGCAGCGCCGAAAGCGCATCGGTCAGATCGCGCATGCGGGCGCCGCCGGCCGGATCTCCGCCGCCTTCGTCGTTTGTCCGAACCTCCTCGACCGGAACCAGTCGTTGTCGGCGGATGTGGTCGACCGCGACGTTACGTGCCACACGCAGCACCCACGCGAAGAACGGCACGTCGCGTTCCTCGTATTTGTCGATCACATGGATCAGCTTGGCGAAGACCTGCTGCGTGACGTCCTCGGCCTCGTGGTGATCCTGCACGATGCTGCGCACGTACCCATAGACATTGTCCGCGTAGCGCACATACAGAAACCCAAGCGCCTCGCGATCCCCGGCTTGTGCGAGCTTGACCGCCCGTGCGACCAACCGCATCGAAGCCTCGCCATTCCGGCGCTCCGAGTCGGTTCTCCCGGGTGACGTCCCCCTATCGGCCCAATCCCCGGCAAACGCCCGGGACCGAAATCCGCTCTCCATGTTGTCTCCCTTCCCTGGTCGAAGGCAGAAGACAAACGCACGGATGTTTCGCTGATGTTTAAAAAGCAGTTAGATGCGAGTTAGACGCTCGCATCTTGCGAGATCTGTGTGAAGTCGACGCCACAAATGCCGACATTCAGATTTCAAGGGGACATGTGGAGCGGTCATGTGTCGTGGCAAGCGTCGGGCGGACCGCTGGGCAAGACTTCGAGGAAGCCCACCTCTGCGAGCACAACGTAGCAGGAACCTATCTTTCCTAAGTGACTTTATGAGCAATAGCGGTTCTTCGGCGGTGAGACCGAGCATTCACGAAGGTCGAGCCAGGACTGTTCGTCCAGAGACCGCCGGTTCGCTCGTATCGACCATGTCGGCGGTCGATGCCCGCGGGGTTGAGACTCCTACGCACATTTCGTGGCGCGACGATCGCGATCTTCGCCTGCTCGACATTCGCCTGCGCCAGGATTGGCACCGTTCAGGAGGCTGCCTCGGCGCAACCGGCGATTCAGGCCGCGACGGCGCATGCCGCGGAGGCCGCCGCGCATGGTACGGGCCGCGATCGGCTCCCAGGGGAGGTGCGGGGGCGAAGCCACGGGGCCTGCGCGACCTCACACGCACGCTGGCCACGTGGATTCCGTAAGACGTGCGGCTCGTCGAGGAAGATCGGGCGGTCTCGCACCACACACCTTCATCGCTCCGATCGGCCATCCCGTCGTTTGGACATTTCGACGGCGGACTCGCGCCGACGCGAGCATGCCGCTAGGACTGCGACTCCGCCTCCGGCGGCGAACCCTTCAATCGCGAGCGTGCTCGCGAGACCGTGTGAGAACACCGAACTGACCCCCGAACCGGGCAACCTCGCGGAGATCGACGAGGCGACCACGTGTCTCGTGAACCAGGAGCGCGCGCGCCACAACGAGCTGCCATTGCGGACCGACGCGCTCCTTCAGCAGGCCGCTCTGGGCCATAGCGAAGAAATGGTCAGCGCCAATTACTTCGGCCACATCGCTCCCAGCGGCCTCACACCCCTCGAACGTATGCTGGCCACCGGCTACATACCGGGCCCCAACGTGGCTTACGCCGTCGGTGAGAACATCGCCTGGGGCACGATGGGGCTGAGCGCGCCGAGTGCGATCGTGGCCGCCTGGGTCGCTTCGCCGGAGCACCTGGCAAACATTCTCTACGCCCCCTATCGCGACACCGCCGTCGGTGTCGTGGCCGCGGCCCCCGCGGCGCTCGCCGACGGACAGCCGGGTGCGGTGTACGCACAGGAGTTCGGCGTCATCGACTGATGCAACCTGGCGTGTGCCGCGCATCGCGGCCGAACCTCGTGTGTTCAAGCTCGCAGACGGTATAACCGAGAAGGAACAGGCACACTCGATCGCCAATACCCGAACGACATGCTGATCGCCCTGATATTCCTCGCCTGGATCTCGCTGATCGCGATCTGCTGGGCTGTATGCGTGATCGCCCAGCGTGGGGACACCGAGCTGGGATCAGGCGCCGACGCGGAGCGGCGCGATAGCGCCCAGGCCGACGATCGACGCGGCGATTCGAGCGGGGCCGAACTCGCCACACAGGAGGACCTGACCGAGCCCGCGGTTCGGGACGCTCGACGCTCGCACACATCCGGCGTTCGCTGAGCTTAGGCGCGGGTCGAAGCTCGACGGCAATTCGGCGCTGCCTGCCGACGGGGAGGAGTGAACCGAGATCCTACGCCGGCCCGCCGGAGGCGAACGGTTGCTCGGCGACGATCGTGTCCGGACCCGAGAGCTCGAAGGCCGCGTGCAGCACGCGCACCGCCGGCTCGACGCGGTCGTGGGGGATGACGCAGGAGATCTTGATGGGCGAGGTGGAGATCATTTCCATGCTGATCCCCTCGTCGGCCAGCACTCGGAACACGCGCGCGGCGACACCCGGGTGCGTGCGCATGCCCGCGCCGACGATCGAGACCTTGCCGGATCGCCACGATCGCCGGTTGTGGCATCTCTCGTAGGGGCGGTATCGGGACCGCAGCTATGGGGTTGCGGAGATCGATGCGGATAATAGGCTACATTTTGTGCGTTGGTTTGCGGATAAGTTATGGTATTTCTGTATTCCTGCTAGGCTGTCGGCTATGAACGAGGGTCAGTTGACGCGCGCATTGGCGGGGGGCAACGCATGGTGGCGGGACCCTCGTTGGGAGCGCGAAGACCGTGATCTGCGCCCGCTGGCGAGTACGACTCTCGAGTATGAGCCCGAACCGTTGGCCGATGTGGTGCCCGACGGTCTTTATGTGTTGCGCGGTCCGCGCCGGGTCGGCAAGAGCCTGGAGGTCAAGCGAGCAATCTCGCGGCTGATCGGGCGAGGGGTCAAGCCTCGCAGCATCATTCACTTTGCCTGCGACGAGCTCAGCCGCGGGGATTTGCAGCGTCTGGTCAACGCGGGACGCGAGGTGCTCACGCGAGGGGTGGAGGGTGCGCGCTACTGGTTCCTGGATGAGATCTCAAGCGTTCCCGCATGGCCCGAGGCGATCAAGTGGCTGCGAGACAACACGGCGTTTGGAGAAGATTGCGTGGTCTTGACGGGATCGTCGGCACGCGACCTTGCCGATGCCCAGAAGCACCTGGCCGGGCGGATCGGCAGCGCGGGCCATCCAGACCGTCTCCTGCTGCCGATGGGATTTCGCCGATTCGCGCGGGCGATGGGCCTGGACGGACTGCCCGGGCCAGACCCGGTGAGAGCGCGCGATTTCATGTCGTCCGAGATCGACGCGGTCTGCACGGAGTTGCTTCCCTGGCTGGATACGCTGCTGTCCACTTGGGAGCTCTACCTGCGAGTGGGTGGCTTTCCCCGGGCCGTAACCGATCAGCTGGCCCACGGTGATGTACAGGAGGACTTCATACGTGCGCTGTGGGACGTGGCGGCCGGCGAGGCACTCCGAGGGGCCGGCGCCGCACCGGCCCAGGTGCAGGCCATGCTTGGGCGGCTGACCCGCAGCATGAGCAGTCCGCTTGTGGTCGAGTCCCTGCGAAAGGACCTGGGCGTCGAAAGCCCCCACACCGCCAAGGCACGGCTCGAAGATCTGGTGTTCGCCTATCTGGCATGGCCCTGTCACCGGCGCGAAGGTAACGCGCCGAAGCTCTCGGCCCAGTCAAAGTACTACTTCATCGATCCTCTGCTGGCGCGCATCGCGCCGCTGCGTAGTGCCGGCATGCTCCCCGAAGCCGACGTCTCGGTGATCACCGAGCAGCAGTTGGGCATAGAGTTGCTCCGCAACATCGAGCGCGAGCAACCCGGTGGATATGCGCAGTTCAGTGACGTGATGTACCAGAGGACCGCCAGCAAGGAGGTCGATTTCTGCGGTCCGCGCCTGGGGGCGCTGGGGTTCGAGGGCAAGTACATCGATTCAGGCTGGAAGCGGGAGGCGCTGACCGTCCGATCTGCCTTTGGCGCGGGAGTGCTCGCCACCCGGGGCCTGCTCGATACCAGCGGGGATGTGTGGGCCGTCCCGGCGCCGTTCATCGCGTGGATGCTCAACGACTGAAGCAGCCGACGGGACCTAATCGCCTATAGCGACTGCGCCGCCCGGCCGGGCGCAGACCGCTACGCCGGCCCGCCGGAGGCGAACGGTTGCTCGGCGACGATCGTGTCGGGACCCGAGAGCTCGAACGCCGCGTGCAGCACGCGCACCGCCGGCTCGACGCGGTCGTGGGGGATGACGCAGGAGATCTTGATGGGCGAGGTGGAGATCATTTCCATGCTGATCCCCTCGTCGGCCAGCACTCGGAACACGCGCGCGGCGACACCCGGGTGCGTGCGCATGCCGGCGCCGACTATCGAGACCTTGCCGATCTCCTCCTGTGCGCTCAGCTCGGCATAGGCCTCACCGGCCAGCGACTGCAGCGCGTTGCGCGCGTCGCGCAGATCGTCGCGGGGCACGGTGAAGGAGATCTTCGCCAGGCCCCCGGCCGCGGTGGGGACGTTCTGGTCGATCATGTCCACGTTCACGTTCGCCTCGGCGAGCGCCTCGAAAATACGGGCGGCCGCGCCGAGTTCGTCGGGCACGCCGGCGAGCGTCACCCGTGCCTCAGAGGTCGAGTGGGTGACGGCGGTGATGAGGGGTCGCTCGGCGTGGTCCATGATGTCTGCCTCGGAGACCACCACGGTACCGGGAGCGTCGTCGAAGGAGGAGCGACAGTGGATGCGCACACCCCGGTTGCGCGCGTACTCGACCGAGCGCAGCTGCAGCACGCCCGCGCCGGAGGCGGCCATCTCAAGCATCTCCTCGAAGGAGACCACGTCGAGCTTGCGCGCGTCCGCGACGATGCGCGGGTCGGCGCTGAAGACGCCCGGAACGTCGGTGTAGATTTCGCACACCTCCGCGCCGACGGCCGCGGCGAGTGCGACGGCGGTCGTGTCAGAGCCCCCGCGTCCCAGCGTGGTGACGTCAAGCGAAGACGTCGAGACGCCCTGAAAGCCCGCGACGAGCACGATCCGATCCTCGTCCATCGCGGAGAGGATGCGATCGGCGCGCACCTCGATGATGCGCGCGCGCGTGTGCGAGGAATCCGTGACGATCCCGGCCTGCGATCCGGTCAGCGAGATCGCATGATGGCCCAGGTCGTGGATTGCCATCGCGCAGAGCGCACACGAGATGCGCTCGCCGGTGGACAGCAGCATGTCCATCTCACGCGGATCGGGCGCATCGGAGACCTCCGCGGCCATCGAGATCAGCTCGTCGGTCGTCTTGCCGCGCGCCGAGAGCACGGCCACGACGCGCGCACCGGACTCGCGCCTATCGACGATCCGCTTCGCCGCGCGGCGAATGCGAGCGGCGTCGGCGACGGAAGTGCCGCCGAACTTCATCACGACGATACTGTTGCTCACGGTGCCAGGATATAGGCGCTCGTGAGAGACGCTCATCACGTCGCTCATAGCGCCATGGCCCAGCAGGGTCACGACAACAGTCCGACGGAAGCAGCGGACTCAGCTGGACCCGTGACAACGATTGCGGCTTCAGGATCGAATGAACTCCCCCCACGCCGCGGTACGTTTCTGCCGCAATGTCCACCGTATATCTGTTCGGCGACGAGGCCGGCAACTTCGACTTCTCCGATGGCCTGGAGCCAGTCGGTACTTCATCCTCGCGACGGTCACGATGAGCAACTGCCAGGCCGGTGACCGCCTTCAAGCGCTCCGGCGACGCTTGGCCTGGCAAGGCGTCCACCTCGGCGCCGTGCTGCACGCCACGGAGGACCCGCAACCCGTCCGAGACGAGGTGTTCCAAACGCTCTCCCTTTGCGAGATGCGGATCGACTCGACGATCATCGGCAAGCGTTCGATACCGGCCGCTATGCGCAATCCGCAGGATCTTTATCGCCATGTCTGGCACGAGCACTTCGCGCGGATCGGACAAGGCATCGCCCAGCCCGGCGACCGGCTGCTCGCAGTCGCATCCGATCTCGGGACCCGCAAACGTCGAGGCGCCTTCCACATCGCGGTCGACGACGCCGTCCGTGCCTCCGCGCGCTGCACACACCGTGTCGCGTTCTGGCCGAACATGAGCGAGCCGTGCCTCGTCGTCGCCGACTACTGCACATGGGCGATCCAACGCAAGTGGGAGCGCAACGACACCCGCTCCCAGATCCTGCTCAGTGACAAGATCGCCTCAGAAATGGAGATCGAAGTCGCCGGGAACGCATAAGACCCTCGTCAGCTAGCCGCTTATACGGCAGAGCCCAGGGGCTCTTTCGCTGGTGAGGGTCCTAACAGAAGTCTAGGACATCCATGAGAAAGTGCAGAGCGGACAGACCGATCAAACCATCGGGTGGGTACCGCATCTGGCCTTTCCGCCCGGGCCAAGCCAAGATTCATAGCCCTTAAAGGACATTGCTCACGACGATGTCGGACATCGGCTGAGGATAAAGGGCCGGGCCGCACGCACGATCGTCAAGCCGACAGCAGGTATGTCGCATGCTTGAGTAAGGGGGACAGCCGCATGCTTGAAATAAAGCTGATGGGAAGGCCAGGCCCGCATGCGGGCCTGGCCCGGGGGCGTGCATGCACGCCCCCGCCGTCGGCGCATGCGCCGACGGTATGACGTGCCGCATGCGGCACGTCACGGACCCGCACATGTGCGGTCCGCAGGTGGGCACATGTGCCCACCTGAACAGCTACAAAGACCTTCGTCCCGCGAAGGCCTTGCCGAGTGTGACCTCGTCGGCGTACTCCAAGTCCGAGCCCACCGGCAGCCCGCTCGCCAATCGCGTGACGCTCAGACCGGGGGCGCGCTCGCGCAGCTCGTGGGCGATGTGCAGCGCCGTCGCCTCGCCCGTGGTCGTGGGGTTGGTCGCGAGCACGATCTCCTTCACCGGGGGTGTCTGCGACGCGACCCGCGCATACAGCTCTGAGATCTTCAGGTCCTCCGGGTCGATCCCGTCGATCGGTGAAAGGGCGCCCCCGAGCACGTGATAGACGCCCTCGTACTCGTGCGTGCGCTCCATCGGGATCACATCGCCGGGCTCCTCGACCACACAGATCAGCGTGTGATCGCGACGGGTGTCCTCGCAGATGCGACAGCGGGGCTGGTCGGTCAGGTTGAAGCAGACCTCGCACAGCCCGATCCGCTCCTTGACCTCACGGATCGCCTCCGACAGTCCCAGTGCGTCCTCGTTGGATGCGCGCAAAATGTGAAAGGCCAGGCGCTGCGCCGTGCGCGTACCGATGCCGGGCAGCTTCGAGAGCTCGGTCACCAGGCGCTGGACCGGTGGGGCGTAGGAACTCACAGGCCGGGCAATCCCAGACCGCCGAGCCCACCCAGATCCAGACCCTCGGTGGCCCCGCCCATGCGACTTGCCGCCAGCTCCTGTGCCGCGCGCAGGCCCTCGTTGACGGCCGCGAGGACCATGTCCGCGAGCATCTCCACGTCCTGCGGATCGACCGCCTCGGGGTCGATCTTGACAGCGGTCACGCGCAAATCGCCGGTGACCTCGACGCTGACCATGCCCCCGCCGGAAGAGGCCGAGACTGTCTCGCGCGCGAGCTGCTCCTGGGCGGCGGCCATCTCCTGCTGCATCTGCTGGACCTGAGCCATCATCCCCTGCACGTCCGGCCTGCCGCCGCCGCCGCCGCCCTTGCCCGGCTTGGCCGCGCGCTGCCTGGATGGGGTGGTGCGTTTGGACATCTCGCTAGGCCCCCCGCTCGCCGCCCAGGACCGGCTCGCCCTGCTGGGGTCCGGGCTGGGAGTCGAGCGGGACCTCCTCGGCGTCGAGCTCGTCTTTGAAGCGCTCCACCCACTCCTCCTCGGTATAGGTGCGCGGCGCACCATCGTCCGTGGCGCCCTCGTCGAGATCCTCGCGCAGCTCATAAGAGATCCGCCAGCGCCCGCCCACGAGCTGACGCAGCGCGTCGTTGACCATCTGCCGATTGGCCACGTCTTCGGCCTTCTTCTTGAAAAACGGCGCGCTCGAGGGGAACCCCACTGTCAGATCCTCGCCGGCGAGATCGACCGGTGTCGCATTCTCGAGCACCGCGCCCACCATCTTGTTGCTCGTTCCCACCAACTCGACCACCGCCGGCCACAGATCGACCAACGCTTGAAGGTCTTCCGGCGGCTCGACCACCGGGGCCACCGCGTCCTGTGGCGGTTCGACCGGCGGGGCTACCGAGTCTTGGGGCGGTTCGGCCACCGGAACCACAGGGTCCCGTGGCGGATCGGCCGGCGGGGTCACGGCTACCGGGGCCACAACTTCCTGTGGTTGCTCAACGACCCGGGGCTGCGGGTCGGCCGGCGCGACCGGCGGCTCCGTGGTCGCCGCAGGCGCGGGGGAGGGGGGGACCGCCGGGGCGCTCGCAATCGGCGGCGCCGAGGGGCCGCCACCGCCCTCCAGGCGCTCGATGCGCGCCAGCAGCGCGCGCGTCGAGGCATCGACCTCGGGGCGGGCCGCGATCACCAGCGCCAGCTCCAGGCTCGTGCGCGCATCCGCACCCGCGCGCACCGACTCCAGGGCCGATCCGATCAGCTCGAGCAAACGCACGACCGTCGCTTGGGGAACGCGCTCGGCCTGGGCCAGTAGCCGCGCGTCGGACTCGGGGGTGAGCTGTAGCTCGGAGGGGATCTCGCCGAGGGTCTGCACGAGCATCAGCTCGCGCGCCCTGGACTCGAGGTCTGAGGCGAACGAGCTCGCGTCGCGCCCGGAGTCCGCGCACTGCGCCAACGCGAGCAGCGCCCCGCGCGCGTCGGAGGCGGCGACCGCGTCCACGGTGCGCTCAAGCAGTGCCGAATCGGCGATGCCGAGCACCGCCAGCACGTCCTCAAGGACGATCGTCGAGCCGCTGTAAGCGAGCAACTGCTCGAGCGTCCCGAGCGCATCCCTGAAACTACCCGTGGCCGAGCGCGCGAGCGCGGCGATCGCCTCGGGGCCGATCTCGATCGACTCCGCCTGGGCGGTGCGCCGCAACACCTGCGCGAGCTGCTCGACCGTGGGCCGTTGGAAGTCGAAACGGTGACAGCGATCGACGACCGTCGCGGGCACTTTCTGCGCCTCGGTCGTAGCGAGCACGAACACCGTATTCGGCGGGGGCTCCTCGAGTGTCTTCAAGAACGCGTTCCAAGCGGCCGTCGAGAGCATGTGGGCCTCGTCCAGGATGTACACCTTGCGCCGCCCCGACACGGGCGCCAGCGCGACCGAGTCGCGCAGCTCGCGGATGTCATCGACCGAGTTGTTCGACGCCGCATCCATCTCGATCACGTCCAGCGAGTTAGCGCGCGCGATCGCAACACACGAATCGCACTGCCCGCAGGGCGTCACCGTGGGGCCGGTCTCGCAGTTCAAGCACGCGGCCAAGATCTTCGCCATCGAGGTCTTGCCCGTGCCACGCGAGCCCACGAACAGATAGGCGTGATGGACCTGATCGCGGCGCACCGCGCCCAGCAGCGTGCGCACCACCGGCTCCTGCCCGACGACATCCTCGAACGTGCGCGGACGGTGCCTGCGATACAGGGAGGACTGCTGTGGTTGGGCTGCGCTTGGCTCGCTCGGCACCGTTGCGTTGAGTCTACCCACGGGCGCACCCCCGGCCGGCCAGGCGGCGCAGGCGCGCATGCCGGTGGGGTTGTACTTTCCCGGACGCTTAAGGGAGCGTGTGTCGGCATGAACTCGACGGACGTCAAAGGAGCGAGGCGATGTTGGTAGGCCGCGTGAGTAGATAGCGTGCGCGCGCGTGAGGAAGTGGATCAAGCGCCTGGCCACACCTGCCGCGATCGTGGCGGGCGCCATCGTGCTGCGGGTGCTCGCCGGTGTCGGGTTCGTCAACTACGACACCCTCTACGGCCTCGCCTGGGGCGGGCAGCTCTCGCGCGGCAGCCTGCCCGCGTACGGCGTCGCGATCGCGCCCACGCCCCACCCCCTGGTGGAGATCCTCGGCGTCGTCCTCGCACCGCTCGGGCCCGCGGGCGTGGTTCACGTCACCGTCGCGCTTGCGTTCCTCGCACTGTCCGCGTGCGCCTGGGTGCTTTACGCGCTCGGCGCGCGCTGGTTCGGGCGGCCCGCCGGGGCGCTCGCGGCGCTCCTGCTGATCACGCGCGTTCCCGTGCTCTCTTACGGTGTGCGCGCCTACGTCGACATCCCCTACCTGCTGCTCCTGCTGAGCGCGCTGCTCGTCGAGTCCCGCCGCCGATCGGGCGGTGACGGAACCGGCGATCGGCCGACGTCGGGCTGGCCGGTGCTGGCGCTGCTCGCGCTCGCCGGGCTCTTGCGCCCTGAGGCGTGGGCGTTCTCGGCGCTCTACTGGGTCTACCTGATCCTCTGGCCCGGCTGGCGCGAACAGATCGTCGCGCACGAGCGCACCCCGCCCCGGCTGCACCGCCTGATCGCCCACGAGCCCGACGTCGGCGACGGCGCGAGTACGTGGACGCCCGCGCTCTCGCGAAGGCAGCTGGCCGGCCTGACGTTGCTCGCCGCGGCGGCCCCGCTGGTGTGGGTGCTCAGCGACCTGGCCATCACCGGTGACGCGCTGTGGTCGCTGACCAACACCCGTCACACCGCCCAGACGCTCGACCGGGTTACCGGGATCGCGAACGTGCCCGAGTACATCCCGCGCCGGATCGGTGAGATATTGCGCCCGCCGGTGCTCGTCGGGGCCGCGCTCGGCGGGGTGCTGTCGCTGCTGTGGCTTGGCGCGCGCGCACGCCTGGCCGCGCTCGTGGGTGTGCTCGCGGTGGCCGTCTTCGCCGTCTTCGCCGCCGCCGGACTGCCGATCAACACGCGCTACGCGTTCGTCGCGGCGGCGATCCTGTGCCTGTTCTGCGGCGCCGGCGTGTTCGGCTGGACGCTGCTCGCGCCCGGCGATCCGCGGCGGCGCTGGTGGATGGTCGGCGGGCTGATCGTGGCGCTCGCACTTGCCGCCTACGCGCCCAGTCAATACCGCAGTGCGCACAACCAGCTGCAGGCCCTGGCCAGGCAGCAGCTCATCGAAGGTGACCTTCTGGCGCTCGTGCACAGCCACGCGATAGCGCTGCGCTGCGGGCCCGTGGGCGTGCCCAACCACGCCCCGATCCCGCTACTGGCGCTGTATCTGAAGACGAGTCCCGAGAACGTAATCAGTGCGCAGGTCAACCAGATCTCCTACGGCACCTACGTAGACCCGGCGAGCATGGAAGTGGAACGCGACTACGTGCTCGACCCCCACGATCCCCATCTGGCCGTGAGTGTACCGCCCGGGTTCACCGAGTTCACGACCAACCGCTCATGGTTGATCTTCACGCGCTGCTCGTAGTCGCTGCGCCTAGTCGGAGACGCAAATACGGACCGTGCACCCCTCCTCGTCGCCTCCGCATCCGGCGCCTGATCGCCGCCGCATGCTCCGGTCCGGGTGTACCCGTTACGCCTGCCGGTGATCGCTTAAGGCTGCTTCCTTCCGGACCTGACCTGGTTCGCAAGCCGACACCGCACGGGACCCGAACCATCGACGCCCGCGGCGGCGGGGCGACCGGGACGAAGGCCCCTCAAAGGGGAGTTCAGCCCCGCTAGAGCGGATTGCGGATTCAGGGCGCCGCTACATCCCCGCCTAGCACGGTCCGAGACGATCGTAGCGCGAGCGCTCCAGGTACGTTAGGCTGCCCGGCCGTGAACTACTTCAGCGATGTCCCCACCCGGCTCCATCGAGCCCGCCCGAGCCGCCTCGGTCTCGGCCTCGCCATTCTCGGCGCCAGCGCCCTGATCGCCGGCTGCGGCAGTTCCGGCAGCTCCAGCACGATCACCGTCGGCGCTGAGAACAAGGCCGACGAAGCGCTCGCCAACCAGAGCGCCTCGACCGGCCCGAGCGGCGCCACGGGCGCCAGCACGGCGGCGGCAAAGACCCCGACGAGCGGTCCGCTCGCCAAGGAACCGCACATCACACCGCCGAGCGGTCCTGCTCCGACCAAGCTCGTGACCAAGGAAATCGTCAAAGGCACCGGCGCCGAAGCCAAAACCGGCAGTGCGGTGGCAGTCAACTACGTGGGCGCGCTGTACAAGACCGGCAAAGTCTTCGACGCCTCGTGGAAACGAAACGAACCGTTCTCGTTCACGCTCGGCAAAGGCCAGGTCATCCCCGGTTGGGAACAGGGCGTCGTCGGCATGAAGGTCGGTGGAAGGCGTGAACTGATCATTCCGCCGGCGCTCGGTTACGGCGCGAAAGGCTCGCCGCCGTCGATCCCGCCGAACGAAACGCTGATCTTCGTCGTCGACCTGCTGAGCGCTTAGGTCCGTAGAGCAAAGCCGGGCGTGCCGATAGGGCCCTCAGCCGGGAGCGGCCCGGGGCCTATGCGGACGCGCAAGGTATCCCGCGTCGCTGTGCGCGGCGCGGGAGTCCGGCGAGTCGGGCCGCTGATCGCCAGTGCCGCGGTGGCGTGTGCACTGGCCGGTTGTGGCGGCGCGAGTTCGACACCGGCCGAACTGCGCCTCCAGCGCGAAGACCTGGTCGTAGTCAGCCGCGCGCTGGACACGGTCGAGCGCCCGGTCGCGATCGAGGTGGCCGCGGCCAAGCGCGCGTGGCCGCTGATCGCCAACGGGCTACCCACCGACGCCGGCGCGCTTGCGCGCCTCCAGGTGCCTGTCGCCGCGGCCGCGGCGAGTGCCGCCCGAGTCCCGACGCCGCCGGCGCTCGGCGAAGCCCAAGCGGACTCCCTCACCGGCCCAGGCGCCGGGCTCGCGGGCCTGTACCGAAACTACATCGGGCTGAGCACCCGCGGCTGGACGCTCACCGGCGCGGCGATCGAGCAGATCGAACACGGCTCACCCGCTGCGGCACGGTTTGCGCGCGAAAACGTCGGGCTGTACATCGAGAGCGTCTACGACGGCCACTTCGACCTGGCCCAGATCGGCAAACACCTCACCGACGGCTACCGCAAGCTCGGCGGCCCGGCGGCGTTCGGGCACGCGCTCACACAGGCCGAAGTCAACGCTCTCGCCAACGCCTACTCCGAAGCCAACGTGCGCCTGCACCCCCATGTCGGGGTGCGGTTGGGGTCGTGACGATTTGATCGACCTTGATTGGGCAGCAATGGACAGCAGCACCGTTCGTGTGACTCCCCAAACCCCATAGGACCAGCCGACCGAGTCGTGTCCAACGATTAGGAGCCTGACAGAGGGGCAACAGGTCCCTGTTCTCCACGCGGACCCGTCGGGCCTTGTGCTCCTTCGCGGCCACGCATACCTCTGTGCCCTCTTGGGCCGGTGCTCCCCGTCGGGCCGCGTGATCCTGTGGTCCCCGTCAATCCCCTGCTACCGGTTGGTCCGCTTGGCCCCGTTGGTCCTGTGCTCTCCTCCCTTTCCGGAGGTTCGATAACGAGATCTACATTTAGGTCAGGGAACGCGGCACGCAAGGCCAACTCGGCGCCGACCGTCAATGCCAGGGTTAGCGCGACGGTCGTTACGACAGTGACTCGGAGCTGCCGCATCGTGATCGTCGGACCTGCAGGCGAGGTCCTGGCAAGAACGACCGCCGCGACGAGGACAGCGACGGACACGGCCAAGATAGCGAGGGGTACTGCAGTGGGTCTAGCGTGACGACCGGTATCGGCCAATGAGACGGCCAGCGCGGCGACACCGGCGATCGCGGCAGCAAGCGCAAAGCCAACGACGGCGAACGTCCATGCCCGTAGCGAGGCAAAGTCCTCTTCGAGTTTCTTAAGGGCCTCCCGCGTCTCTTTACGGTGTCGCGCGGTGCCGGGATAGGGCCGTTGCCATCGTGGCATGTTTATCGGCACCGGCCGTAGGTCATCAGTGAGGCCACATTACATCCGGCGACCGAAGCACATGGTTTGCACAGAGCAGTGACGTTCTAAGAAATGGACGCTCAAGAAAACCTGGTCACGCACGGGTGTGTAAACGCCGCGATGCACGCTGCTGAAGTCAAGATCGGGGGAGACTGGTCGGATATCGTTCGTAGCTGGGAGGACACTCGATGAGCGCCGTCTACGACAAGACCTGGGATCTCTTTATGGCCGCGTCGCTCAGCGACGACGACCTCGGCTACCCCGATGAGGTGGAGTTCATACCCGGGGATAAGGAGTGGGCCGACGAAGTGCTTTGGCGCAATCTCACCGAAGGCCATCCGACGGTCCTTGTCAGCCAGGACGCCGAGCTGCTGCTGCTTCCACGGCCCCGTAGTCTGGTAGACCGGCTACGGGGGCACGTCGTGGTCAAGGTTGCTCATCGCACCCTTGGAGACACCTCGCCATACGTGACGGCAAGCAGGCTGGGCCGCCATCCCGTGCGCCAGATGCGCGAGATGGCGCACTCGTAGGCCGGTCGCTCGCGAGGTCAATAAACTCCATCTTCCAGGGCGCGTAGCTCAGTGGGAGAGCGCTCGCTTCACACGCGAGAGGTCGCAGGTTCGAAACCCGCCGCGCCCATCACAGAACAGGCTGGAAACAGGGCAGTTTTACTCATCCTCGATGAGATCGTCCAGCTCGGTTGAGAGGCTGAAATTGTCCATTGGCCCATTCACTGGCCTAAACTCCGGGTCGTCTGTGCGGGTGACCTGGCGCGTGAACGGGCACTCGGCAGGCTCTTGCGGCGTGATCTTTGGCAGCGACGGCAGGCCCTGTTCGGCGCGCCGCTCGTTCGCAAGCCGAGCGCTGCGCGCGAGCACGCGGTCACGGAAGCGATCGGGGTCTCGCCGACGTCCATTCGCGGTGCCGAAGAAGTGGTCGGCCGGCTCCATCGGGAAGCCGTCGCGCAAGCGCTGCTCGCGATGGCGAACGAGCTCGCCGCGATTCCACAGCGTCATCTCCACCTCGCGGACGCCCTTGGGAGTCTTGGCGTCGGGGAGCTTGAACCGGGCTCGCGCGAGATCGACCTGCGAGCAGCGCATGTCGCACAGCTCTGAGATCCTGAAGCCGGACAGGCCGAGCGTGACCAGCGCGGCGCGGCGCCCCACCCGCCGGTCGCGCCGGGCGGCCTCATCGAGCTCGCCGGCGGCGTCGAGCAGCGCGAGCAGCTCATCGACCTCCAGGAACGTACGATTGGGCTTGACCGATGGCAGGAAGCGGTCCTTGCGCTCGCCGATCTTCAGCGGGTTGTGTGGAACGTGGCCGTAGTCCGCGGCGCGCTGCATGATCTGGCTGAGCAGCGTCAGCAGCCCGTTGATCGACGTGTTCGACAGCGGGCGCTTGCGACGCTTGTAGGGCTTCCCCGGCTTACGCTCGACGGTCTCGATTAGCGGCTTGCCGCGAGTCTCGGCTTCGCGGATCACCCGCGAGCGGTGCGCGAGCTCGTCGCGGAACCCATCGACGCTCGCGACGTCGATCTCGAGGAGCTCCATGCGCCCGAAGTGCCCGATCAGATAGCCGAGCTTCCACTCGAGGTCAGCGATCGTGTTGTCGTCGAGACCGTGGCTCTTCTTCGCGTCGACGACCTTCCGGGCAAATGGTCCGAAGGGCTGGTGGCCGTCAGGGCGCGCGGCCTCCGTCCGCACCACCGATGTCCTCTTCTCCGGCGAAACCCAGGTGCCACTCTCGATCTGCTGCAGGATCGACTCGAGCTCGATCTCGGCGCGGACGTCGTTCCAGCCCTGCGTGTTGGTGCCGAAGACCAGCCGGTGACGACGACCGTAGACGTAGAGACGTGCGCCGTAGGTGATGGTCTTGCCGTCCTTCCACGGCCATTGCGTGACCTCGCCGGTATTGCGCCGCGCCATCAGAGCCCTCGTTCGTGTCGGGATGTGCGGTTCGGACGCATCGGGGTCACCCCCCGGTGTCGCGCCGGGGGGCGTGTCCGCGGCGCCCCGGCTTCTTCGTGCTGTGATCACCTTACCGGCGCCTTGGGGGGCTGCTTGCGCGCCCGCATCGCGCGTTGCGCGGCCTGGAGATCGAAGCGCAGCCGCGCCTTTGGACCGTCGCCGAGACGCATCGCGCCGAGGTCATCGGCGTGCGCGTAGACGTAGTCGAGCGAGACGCTCAGCGCCCTGGCCAGCTCCTTCGGGTCGAGCAACTGGTAGGCCCCGGGACCGGGCTGCTCGAGAAGCTGCACGACACGATGCGCGGCGCGCTCTGCGATCGCGTCGATGTCCTCGTGGTCGAGCGTCACCGGTCTCGTCAGATCTCCTTGGGGAGGGGTGCTCCTATTGACGCCCGAGCCCCGGCCGCTCCCCCCTCAGTCCACGAGTGACCGCGCACGTCGCCGATGTCTAGGACAGTCGGACTGAGCGTGCAAGCCCCCAATCTAAAGGGTCCGCGAAACCCCCCCTGATCAGCAACAAAACCCGGTTTCGCGACAACAAAACCCCCCGATTTCGGCCCCAAATACGCGCGAAACCCAACGGCCCCATCCCACCGCATGCCCCGGACACCAAAACCCCAAATCCCCTGCAAATTGGCACCTCTGCACAATCTGCACGGACAGACAAAACTCCGAATTTGCTCGTGACGAGAAGTAATACGACAGGTTTCAGGGGATAACCCGGCAGGAAGAGCACGAGCGGGCGTTCGCTGGCGTGGCCCCCACCTTCGAGCCCCAGACGACAGCGGCATTGCCAGAGCCTTCAGCCGTCCAGCCGGACGGGTCGGTGGCGAACACGAGATACCCGCGGTTACGCACCCGCGCGGCGTTGATCTCGGCGATGCGCTTGTCTTCTTGCTCGAGATCGCGCGCCCAGGCGAAGGGGTCGGTCTGGGTGTCGGTGGCTGTGATCATGGGTTGATCTGCACCGTGGGGTTCATCTTGCCATGGGGTTGGGACGTTGAGTAATGGGGATCAGGGGTGCTTTTTGTGGGAGACCACCCCGCCAGTAGCCGGAAACATAGGTAAGTGTCGCCGGCCACGGAGCTGGCGAGGCCTGGGTATGATCGCGGCCCGGCGACCGCACTGGAAGGGGATAGATGCCATACCAGACTCCAATCACGATCAAGAAGGCTCTCGATCGGGTCCATTCGCGGGAGTACGTCCTTCCTGCGATTCAGCGCGAGTTCGACCGAGGTCATGGAGCGCTACCACGAACGCACGCACCGCCACTGCGATCGGCTCAACCTACCGAACGAGCGCGCGCTGACAGCGATCCTCGATGGGCAGCAGCGATTGACGGCTCTGAACATCGGCCTCAAACGGCAACCATGCCGAGAAGCTGCCGCGCAAGTGGGCGACGAGTCCCGACGCCTATCCAGTCAAGGAGCTGCACCTCGACCTCTGCCACGCCGCCCCAGACGACGAGCTCGGCATGCACTACCGCTTCGAGTTCTTGACGCCGGAGCGAGCACGAGACGACAGCGGAGAGACGACGCATTGGTACCGGGTGCGCGACATCCTTGGACTCGACGAGGGGGCAATGCCGGCCTACGACTACATCGCAGCAACAGCCGTCGATCAGGAGCTACACCGCGAGGCTCTGAAAACTCTCGACCGACTGCGCCACATAGTCCACGAGGAGCTGGTGATCAGCCATCACGAGGAGGACGACCAGGACATTGACCGCGTCCTCAATATCTTCATCCGCGTCAACAGTGCGGGTACGCCTCTGTCGTACTCGGACCTGCTCCTCAGTATTGCCACGGCTCAGTGGACCGAGCGGGATGCGCGCGAGGCGATCTACGAGCTGGTCGACTCGCTGAACGTTACTGGTCAAGGATTTGGCTTCTCCAAGGACCTCGTCCTCAAGGCCGGTCTGGTCATGACGGATGCGAGCGATGTGCGCTTCATGGTCGCCAACTTCAACCGCACGAACATGGCAGGGCTGGAGGCCGAGTGGGATCGAGTTGGGCGGGCGCTTAGAATCGGGACGCAACTCCTCGACTCCTTTGGCTTTTCCGAACGAACCTTGACGGCCCACAGTGTGCTTACGCCCATTGCCGGCTACGTCTTCCAGCGGGGTGTCGATCAGACCTACCTCACGAGCAGCCAGTACGCGGAGGATCGAGAGCGCATCCGTGGCTGGGTCATCCGCAGTTTGCTCAAGGCCGGCGTGTGGGGCAGTGGCCTCGACACGTTGCTCGTGACGCTCCGCAAGTGATCCGCGAGCACGGGGACGCATCGTTCCCGGTCAAGGAGATTCAGTCCGCGATGGCGCGATCGGGCAAGTCATTGCGCTTTGACCTCGAGGAGATTGAGGATCTGGTCGGAACCCAATACGGCAAGGGTCGTACCTTCGCTCTGCTCGCACTGCTGTATCCAGGCATCGATGTTCGCAACGAGTTCCATGTCGACCACGTGTTTCCGCGCTCGCGCTTCACGCGGACGCGCTTGGAGCAGGCAGGCATTGCGACGGACGATGTCCCCGCGTTCCTTGACCACGTCGATCGGCTACCGAACCTGCAACTGCTGGAGGGGGCCATCAACGTCTCCAAGCAAGCGATCCCGCCGCTGGAATGGGCAGAAGGGCATCACCCGGACGCGCAACAGCGCGGGCTGTATCTCGCCGGCCATGACCTCGACGGGCTACCTGCCGATCTCTCGGAGTTTCTGCCGTTCTTTGAGCGGCGAAAGCAACTGATGGTAGAGCGGGCTGAGTCGCCTGTTAGGTGCCGACGAAGGTGGCATGGACACTGCCGCAGTGGCAGAGGAACTCACTGCAGACTGACGCACTGCGCTCGAATAGCATCAGCAAGGCCACCGCTTCTCGATACAACGCGGGGTGTCGGCATCGCATCCCACGTGCGTGCGTCGAGCTCGCGGCCGCCGCTCTTTGGCCGCTGGCCGCCCCACTGCTTGAAGAAGAAGGCGACGTCCTCATCCAGGCAGCGGTCGCGAAGCTCGGTGACCCAGGCGGCGTCGACGCGGCGGTGGCGTGGCCCGGACTCGCCACCGGCGATGAGCCAGTCGATGCCGTCGAGGTCGAGTCCTTCCAGTGGTCCGAGCAGCGGCTCGGCGGAGATGAAGCGCACCGCGGCAGGCACTTCGCGCAGGTGGTCAGCACGGTGCACGAAGCGGCGGTTCTCGATCGTCACGCCCATCCAAACGTTTTGCGGCCACGGCAGCTGTGGCGCGAGCTCGACCAGCCGCTCATGCCGCTTGGTCAGGATCTGGAAAGTGTGCTGCTTCGCGCGGACCATCACGTCGAACACCTCCGCGACGTACTCATCGGGGATGTCCTCGTGGAAGAGGTCACTCATCGAGTTGACGAACACGACGCGCGGGCGGCGCCAGCGCAGCGGCACTTCCAAGCGCTCCGGCCACAGGCGTAGGTCGAAGCCCTGCTCGTAGGGATGGCCGGGCACGCCGCGCCAGCGCTCGGCGAACGTCTCGGCGTAGCAGTGGGCGCATCCGGGCGAGACCTTCGAGCATCCCGTCACCGGGTTCCACGTGGCCTCGGTCCACTCGATGGTGCTCATTTGTGCCATGCGGACTGATTCTCCCTCCTAGGCCGGAATCCCGCCTGGGCGGTATGACGAACATATGTTCGTATACGGATCGGACGGGTCACTTGAAGCGCAGCGTGATCCCTTTTCCCTCCTTGAATTGGCGTGCCCCAGCGGGGCGCCGGACCTCGAGCGTACCGTCGCTTTCAGCGCGTGCCAGGGTCATCCGCTTGAGATGGGTCTCAAGGAATCGCGATCTCGCGGTGAGCTCGATCGCCTCCTCGACGGTGAACGAAGCACTACCGAAGCGCTGGCGCAACAGCGCGAGTAGGGGCGCCGTGTTCAGATCCTGCGATGTGGTGTCCTCGAACGCGAAGGCCTCCTGGCCGGGCGGCGCGGCTCGTGGCGCCGCATAGCCCTGGCCGTTGACTTTGTCGACCGTCCAGTAGGCCTCCTTGATGGTCGCAAACCCCTTGAGATGACTCGAGCCCCCGACTATCCAGTACTCGTTGCCACTGTCCGGCTTGAGGCGAAAGGGCAGCACCCATTTCAGACCGGCGGTCCGTAGCTGCTGCTGAAAGAGATCCAGCAATGCGGCGGGACGGCCGGTTCCGTCGGGCACATCGCGCCATGAAGGAGTTCCGAAGAAGCGATCCAGCGCGCGTCCCTGCCCGTCTCGCCCGGCGAATCGGTTCACGAAGCTCAGCGGGAGGAAGATGAGGGTGTCGCTCTTGGGCTGCTGCACAAGATCGCGCGTCAGCGTCATCGGCGAGTAGCTGTAACCGAACGGATCGAGGAACAGAAACAGCGCTGAGTCCCGACCCACGACCGATTGGGGCACGTGCTCCTCATAGTTCCCGCAGGTGACCGACCACGACACGCGCTCGCTCCACCAACCCCCTGCGCGCATCTCCGTCTCGAGTTCTTCGAGCTTGGCGCGCAGCATTGCTGCACGTGCGGGGTGCTTCTCTACGTAGTGAAGCTCGTAGTCGACCGATGCCCATCGCTCTCGTAGCCGAGGATTGGTGCAGAGCGAGCGCATCAAGATCAGCGGCGAGCCTGGCTCCCCGCCGACATAGACGCCGGGTCCGGCGAATCCGTCGTAGATGCGCACGAGGCCGCCTCCACGCTGGGCGAACCACTCGGAGTGGATGCTGACCCACTTGTTGAAGAACCCGCGCAGCAGTTCGTGCTTGGCCTTGGTGTGCTCATCGAGCTTCCACGTGACGGACTCCGTTCTCATCGGACAAGCATGCCGCGTTGATCAGATGCCTTGGGTAGCACTGCAGCCTTCGCGTCGAAAAGCGATGCGCGGCGCAGTTCGCGCCTTCGGGATGCTGTCGACAGCCGCGAATCCCCGCGATCGAGCGAGCCGTCCCAGGCCGAGGTTACGATCAAAGAAGAAGAGGAAGCATCGAGCTCTTCAGACTTCGGTCTACTTGCCCGTCATCGAGTAGCGGCTTACGCCCGAGACCTTCGGACCGCCCTGATTACCCCGATGGCGACACTCTCAGCAGAGACATGCCGGAGTCGTACAGGGCCCGTCGCTGGTATCGACATCGACAAAGCAGGAAGGAACATCATGGGTTGGACAGCTGGACATCTACAGGGACCATTCACCGCACGCGCAGCGATCGAGTTCGACCTCGGCCAGGAGTTCGCTGCGCGCGTGATCGATACGGCTCGCTACGGGCAGGTCATCTACGCGGCGGTGCGCTCAAGTGACGGTCAGGAAGTATTCGGGCTGGTGCTGTTGACCAAACGCCACAGTGGCGTGCTCTACACCAAGCCGATCAGCGAGGACATGGGTCCGGTCGAAGATAATTGTCCAGCACGTATCCTTGATCGGCTCACCGCGCCCAACAATCAGAACGCATGCGAGTGGCGAGAGCGCTGTCGTGCCCAGGCTAACAAAGTCATGCTCAGTCAAGGCCGATCGGGCGATGGCAGCAATGAAACCAAGGGGCCTACATAGCTCGATGCCGGCCTCGGCGCCAGTTCGGTCGACGCAGACCTCATTCCAGGCGTTCTGCGGTAGCGCGATGCACGCCGGGTCGCGTCTCATTCCCTGGGTGAATTCGTTCGGGGGTAGCTCCGCTTGAGGGGGATGTTATGCGGCGATCACCTCCTCGGTGTTCGTCGTGGCTGGCGGGGTCGTCGTGGTGTCGCGTAGTTGGCGGCGTAGCCGCTCGATCTCGGCGACGGTTTTGGGGTTCATCTTCACGCCGCGCCAGCCGCGTGAGGAGAGCTCCAGCACGGCCCAGATCAGTGAGAGTGCGGATGTCTCGCCGGGGAACCGGCCGATGACCTTGGTGCGCCGTCGGACCTCCACGAACGTCCTCTCCAGGAGATTCGTAGTCCTGATCCGCTTGCGGTGCCCGGAGGGGTACTGCAGGTGGGTGACGAGCGCGGGGAGGTCCGTTTCGATGACGGCCATCGCCGAGGGGTAGCTGGTTTTGTAGTCGGCGATGATGCTCCGCAGCTCGCGGCTGGCCTCGCCCGGGGAGCGCGCCTCGTCGAACGCTTTCCACCAGCGCGCCTTGACCTCTTGGTGGTGGCGCTCGGGCAGCTTGCCGGTGACGTTCCTGAGCGCGTGGACGGTGCAGCGCTGCTCCAACGCCGTGGGCCAGAGCTCCCGCGTCGCCTTCCAGATCCCGGGTGCTCCGTCGGCGATCACGAGCGCCGGCGTCCTGAGGCCGCGGGCGATCATGTCCCGGCCGAAGGCGAGCCAGCTGTTATAGCTCTCACGGCTTCCCAGAGCCAACCCGAGGAGGACCTTGCGGCCCTCCAGCGTCACGCCCCAGCACACCAGGACACCCTCCGCCGGCGTGTCGTCCGGGTGCAGCTTCAGATAGATCGCATCCAAGAAGCAGTACACGATGTCGTGCTGCTCAAGACGCCGCCGACACCACTGGCGGTATCGCTCCCGGGTGTCCTCGCAGATCCGGGAAACCGTCGCCTTCGACGCGATCGGCTCCTCGAAGACTTCCTGGAGCGCGGCCTCCACATCACGCGTCGAGAGTCCCCGAAGGAAGCTGCTGATCACCAAGGACTCCAGCGCGTGCGTCCGCGTGACGCCCTTGCCGAGGACCCGGCTCTCGAACCCCAGCTTGCTCGCGTTGCGAACCCGCGGCCGCTCCAGCTTCACAGGGCCGCTCGTCGTCTTCACCGTCTTGGGTTCGTGGCCATTGCGGTGACTGACCGTCTCGCCAGCGCGCTCATAGCGCCGTCGGCCGAGGAACTCCGTGACCTCGTCCTCGAGCACCTGCTGCAGGATCAGCCGTGCTCCCAGCCGCCCGACCGTCTCAATCGGGTCTTGCTCCTCGCCGACACCGGCCAGAACCTCATCCAGTTCACAGCGAAACCTCTCGCTCGGGGCTACCTTCTCCATGCGGGCGTACCTCCATCTTCGACTTGTTCAGGGTCAAAGCGGAGGCTACGCCCGCAACATCAAACCCCCCGGCTCATGAGACGCGACCGCACGCCGCCGTCCGATCCGCAAGAATCAAAAGATCGCGCGTCCTCGCCGACAGACTTCCCAGGCCAGCAACGGACGAGCTTCGCTCGACCCCGTGACGCGCGCTCCGGGCCGTCCCGCGGGCGCCGGTATGTATCTGCACTGGGAGGGCCGCAAGGCATATCGCACACGCATGCCGGCCCCACGTGTACTGGAGCCTGTGTCCAAGCTGTCGTACGGCGACCCGATGGGCGGCCGCGTCATTGAAGGCGACAACCTCCAGGTGATGGTCTCGCTGCGCTCGCAGTACCAAGGCGCCGTTGACGTCGCGTACCTCGACCCGCCCTACAACACCGGCAAGCGCGACTTCGCCTACTCCGACGCGCGTTTCCACGACCCCAACGCTGACGGCGACGACATGACGTACGTCAACAACGAGGATGGTGGCCGCCACACGAAGTGGCTCAACTTTATGGGACCACGGCTTTGGCTCGTGTGGCAGCTCCTAGCCGACCACGGCGTGTGCTTCGTCTCGATCAACGACGTCGAGCTGTTCCGGCTCGGATTGCTCATGGATGAGGTCTTTGACGAGCGCAATCGCATAGGCACGATCGTTTGGAAGCAAGCGGTCGACAACAACCCGACCAGGATCGCCGTCGAGCACGAGTACATCCTCTGCTACGCAAAGAACATTGATGCGATCTCGGACCGTTGGAGCGGCATCAGCCCGGCCAAGGATTGGTTGCTCACCACCTACGAGCGCATCGCAGCCAAAGAGAAAACGCCAGCCAAAATCGAGAAGATATATCGCGCTGCGATGCGCCAGCAGAAGGCTGCTCACCGCAAGGCCGTCGCCGAAGGCAAGGGCGACGACGTTATCAACCTTGGTCGCATGGATCGGTACCGAAACATCGAGGCACGTGGTCCCTGGGCAAAGGACTGGCACCTGGAGAACCCTAGGCCCGGCGGCTATGTGTACGACGTTATCCATCCCGTCACGAAGAAGCCGTGCAAGAAGCCACCGAAGGGTTATCGATATCCAGAGGAGTCGATGAAGCAACTGCTCACCAACGACCTGATCGTCTTTGGCAAAGACCACACCGAACCGCCGCAGTTGCGTCGGTTCCTCAAGGATGCCGCTACCGCGCTGCGCAGTGTCGTCGCAATTCCCGGTCGTAACGGGTCGGACCTGCTCAACTCGTTGATCGCTCGTGGCACCGAAAAATATCCCAACCCCAAGCCTGTCGAGCTCATCACGATGCTCTTGGCTGCCGCGGCCGACCTCGATGCCGTTGTGCTCGATCCGTTCGCCGGCTCGGGAACAACGGGGCAGGCGGTAATGCGTCTCAACGCGCGCGATGGTGGCGTGCGACGCTTCATCCTCATTGAGGAGGGCAATACAGAAGATCGGTACTGCCGGACGCTGCTGGCTCCGCGCCTCAAGGTGGCGATCAAAAAGGAGAAACTTCCGGGCGGTTTTACGTTCGAGGCAAGCGGCCGGCGTCTAAACCGCGGCGCGATTCTCGACCTAGAGCGCCAAGCGATCGCCAACCTCATCGTGCAGACAGATGCAACCGGAAAAGGCCGAGGCATTACGCGCATCGACGGCAAATACGTGATCGGCTCCAACACCCGCCAGGAGGCGATCTGTCTTTGCTGGAATGGCCGCACCAAGAGCGCGATCACACGCGACGTGCTCGTCGCCATGTTCGACGAGACCAAGGACCTCGGTCTGCGCCGCCCGATCCGTGCGTACGGCGCCACGTGTGCAGTGGGCGAGACCGAATCCTTCCGGTTCTGTCAGATCCCCGACGAGATTCTGGCGGCGCTACAGATCGCCGATGACGACGGCGCACTATCTGGCGACCCCGATGCCATCGAAACGCTCGAAGCAGTGACGCTGACCGCGACCAGATGACGTCGGGCAGCATTCGTCTCTTCCCCTTCCAGGAGGAGGCATCACAAGCGCTACGTGATGCGGCTCTCGGATGGATGGCGTACTCCGCCGACGTTCGCCCTCCAAGCTACGGCTCTGTCGACATCCCATTTCTGGGCCAGCTCAAGGCGGTCACCGGCTCGGGCAAGACGCCGATCCTGGCACACACCGTCGGCGGTCTCGGCGACGCGGTCATCTTCTGGACCACGCGGCATAGCGCCGTGGTCGAGCAGACCTTCACCAACCTCAACGGCAAGTACCGCTCGTTACTGCCGCCCGACACCAAGATCCTGCGCGACATCTCAAGTCAGATCGTCTGGCGTGATCTCATCGACAGCAAGATGGGCCTGACGATTTGGGTGCTCACCGTCGCGTCCTGGAACGAGGCCGAAGCCGACGCCAAAAACGGCGACGCGCGGCTGCGTTTGCGGCGACCTCAGCCAGATTGGGCAGGCGACGGCTCGCCCTGGGATCAGCTCCGCACGGACCTTGTGCGGCCGCTGTGGATCGTCTCAGACGAGAGTCACAACCAAAGCGAAGTCCAGCTCGATCAGCTCGCTGCGCTCAGGCCCAAGGGCTTCTTTATGGCTTCGGCGACCCCAGTCGTCAACGACCTCTTTACAAAGTGGGCGGATGCGCTCAACCAGGCCGACGACACTAAGGTGCTACTCGCTGCATCGCATGTGCCAGTGTCAACGCGCGACGTCGTCGACGCCAACCTGCTCAAGACAACTATCGAGTTGATCGACTATCGCAGCGGGGCGGAGGAGAGCCTTGACGGCGCGCTTGCAGCTCTTGATCGCGTTCAAGCAGCGGCCGACGCGGAGGGCGCCGGCGTCACGCCGCGCGCCATCTATGTCGTTGAGAAGAGCAATCCGCCCCGTGGCTCACAAGACGAGGCCAGACCTGTCGCGATCTGGCGGCACCTGTGCGACCGTGGCATCCCCGCTGACCAAATCGCCGTCTTCACCGACACAAAAACTCTGCCCGATGATGCTGAGCGCATCGCATCCCTCTCACAGCTTGAGCCTCGTTACCGACACATCATCTTCAACCAGTCTTTGCAGGAGGGTTGGGACGATCCCGAGGCATACGTCTGCTACTTCGACGGCGTCACGCGGTCCTTTGTGCGCATCCGCCAGATTGTTGGTCGCGTGCTGCGTCAACCAAGTGTGCGGCGGTTTAAGGCCGAGGAGTTGAACACAGCCACACTGATACTGCAGACTCCTGCGTCGGCGTACGAGACTGTCGTCACCGAGCTACGTGAAGAGTTGCGGCTCTACGCACCCGACGACGAACCAGCCTTCTCGCCGGTGCGGGTCAAGACCAAAAAGCAGCCGCTCACTCCAGTGCCCGTAAAGGCCAAGTCGAAAAAACTCAGCCTCCCGCGACGTGCACTCAAGGCACCGTCCATGACGATGATCGATAAGAAACTCCGGAGCGAGGCCGGCCGCAAATGGCCGCAGAAGGATCTCGACCATCCCGGCACTGGGCGCAAGGCGACAGTGTCGCTTGAGGACGGGAGCGAGCAGTACGACTACATCGACGTGCTGCGCGGCGCACGCACGCTCAACGGCGCGTTTCTGCGGCGGCGCATCTTGCAACGCAACCGCGCATGCGTAAATGCTATCCATCCCGACCGTTTCTACGGCCCCGCGTTCGAGCAATACAGCTGCCACGGTTCCCAGGCCCAAGAAGCGCTGACGGCCCTTGCCGCTGAAGTAGTCGACTACTTCGAGGATCGCGTCGAGTATCAGGATGATCCTGACCCCGAGCGCGAGATGTGGAAGATCGACGAGTACCGTCCCCGCGGCATCGAGATGATCACCTTCGATAGGACGGCGCACGCCGAGTACTCGCGCTCGGACCTCAACAAAGACGAGCTAGATTTTGCTCGTGCGCTCGACCGTATCCGCGGGGTAACGTGGTATCGCAACCCGGCCAACAACAGCCAGGGGTTCGGTATCCCGCTACCCAAGAAGGTAGGCGACTCCTCGACGTTCTATCCCGACTTCTTGGTCTGGAAAAAAGACGTGTGCTGGGCTATTGACACAACCGGTCGGCATTTGCTCGACGAGAAGGTGCGCGGCAAGCTGGTAGCGCTCGGCACGCCGCGCATCGCGCTCGTCGTTCGCGGCCAGGTCGACCTCGGCAGCGGATCGCGCGAAGGCAAAGACGGCTGGAGCGCGGTCATTGGCAGATCGAACCAGAAACCGATCATCGAACACAACGACGATCTCGACATTCTTGTGAAGCTGCTGTTTGAGTAAGGCGAGAGCAGTCGCAATGATTTATTGCTCGCGCACAGCTGCGACTGCTACGCGGAAGCCGAAGCCGTCGAGGTGTCTTGCGGCGGCGCGGAGGCTCACCACGCTGAAGAACGGAAGGGTCAGGGGGGTTGCGCGTTTGCTTCGCGTGATGACGACGAACGCGATCTGGTGATCGGATGCTTGCGGGCGATCTTTTGGGAGCACGTTTGCAAATGCCAGGCTCTCTTGAGCCGCAATTGCGCGTGCCGCAGAGCGGAAGTCCTGGTCGAGTAGCAAGCGCTCAGCACTGTTGACGCCTTGCGTAAAGAGGTGGCTCAGCGTGGAGGAGCTCCCACGTTGCTTGACATGGATGAGTGTGGCATCCGGCTTGAGGATGTCGCAGATCTCCATCTTGTCAGGCCCGCCGTCGAACACGAACTTCCTGTCGAGGCAAAGACCTCCGAGTGCTTCTGCCGCCTTGACGTTGTATTTCGGCTCGTCTGTGCCAGGATCGGCGTCGGGTAGCCCGTCAAGCCGCTTGAGCGCTTCGACGTCGGCATAGACCCTGGTCTTGTAGTCGAGGTCAACCCGGAACCACTGTCCAGCGGAAAGGACGTAGAGCGAGCCGGCGAGCTCGACTTGGTAGACGATGCAGCGATAGATCGGCCAGCTGGCCATCGTCTGGTCGTCCGACGCGCGAACCGCTTCTAGCCGGTCTGCCTTGAGCGCCTTAAGATCGATGCCGCCAGGCGTGTGGCTCTCCAGATAGACGCTAATGCGCGGGTCATTGTCGACCTCCTCGGCTTCCGTTGAGAAGCGAAACCCCGCGACATCGATCCAGTCGAGAGTTTCAGGCGCTGCAAGGTGGACATCGTCAATCTCTTTGGTCGAGAGCACGTCGACGAGTTTTTGCTCAAGCTGGGCTATTCGGGCCGCGCTCTTCTCTGGGCGAAGGTGATCGATGAAGTCGAAATGCTCCTTGTAGTCCGTCGCTTTGAAGGCGGTCAGAAGACGTTCTGCAAGCGCTGGTAGTTCCGGCACTTGGGCGCGCGTTTGGATCCCGAGCGCGTCGGTACCAGTCAGGCGCTCGCCAAGCGTTGTGTCTTGTGGGGTGCCAGTAAGCGCTCGGAGTAGGTCACGACTGGGATCTAGCCCGAATGCAGAAAAAGCCGATTCACGACTCACATCCCGCCTGGTGTGGACGGTTGTCTCGGCGATTGTCTTCGCATCGACGCTCTTGAGTTGATCGGGGGCGACGGTGTTGAGCACCACTCGGAGGCCGAAGTCCTGCTCAACGTTGTCCTGGTCGAGGAGATGACGACCTTGACCGAACGTGATCGCGAACAGCCGATTGCTTGCCTCGACCAGAAGAACCGCAGACGCTGATGCCGCGAACAGACCTTCGAGAGATCCGCTCGTGTGCGGCGCAAGATAGCCGATCCATCGCGGCGGGTGTGGCGGCGTTGCGTCAATAAAGAGCAAGTCGGCGCCGGAGTCAAGCGCAGCAACTCGATAACCGGTCGGACTTGCGGTGTCGCGAAAAACGCCTTCGCGGCTGATCCCATCCTTGAGCAGCGAGATCGTTAGCTTCTGCAGCTTTGGCTTGCGTGCCATTTGGCTCCTAACACGTTCAGAGCGCGCGGCTCTCAGCAGGCTTCGAGGTTCTCGAGGTTGTCCTTCTTCGTGCTGTCGGGGTTGGTCTTGATGTACGGGGTGGCGGAGCATGATGCGCAGCTGCCGATGACTTTGATGGTCTCTTCATAGCCGCCGGCTTGCGTCTTCCACGTGTTGCCTTCGTTGATGCTGTCTACCACTTCTTTGCGTGTGTAATGAACGCTGGCGCTAGTGCATACGCCCTCGATGTGTTCGTGTGTGCCGTCAGCAGACTTTTCCTTGCGCACCTTGGTCACGGTGTATGTCGCCATGTCTCCCCTACCTTCATAGTGTGATGGAAGGATAATCATACGAGAATTGGAAACTTTTGTCAGCTACGATTTAGTCGTATCAGTCTAAATAGTAGTAGCAGTCTGCTTCCCCACTCATCTCCACAAACCAACAAAGCGCGTTGACCAGCCGCATCTGCTCTGCGCTGCGACACCGAATGTGCAGCAGCTCCGGACTGCACACGAGCACCACCAGGCACCGCGCCCGGGACACAGCAACGTTCAGGCGGTTGCGGCTGAACAGAAACTCCGGGTGGCGCGGGATCTCCTCGCCGCTGGACGTCGCCATCGAGAAGAAGCACACCGCCGCCTCCTGACCCTGGAACCGATCGACGGTGCCGATCCGCACGCCGTCGGGCAGATGTTCGCGCAGACAGCGCACCTGGGCGTTGTACGGTGAGACGGCCATGATGTCCTCCGGTCTGAGGGGATCGAGCCTGTCGGCATCACCGCCGTCCGCGTCCCCGGGATCCGCCTTCGCATACCTGCCCTTCAACAGATCCTCGACCAGTCCGGCGATCGCCTGGGCCTCCTCGGGGGAGGATCGGGTGTTGCCCTCGTGCTCTACCGGCACGTACCTCACACCGGTCCCGGTCAGCTTGCCCGGAGCGTCGATGCGCTGCGCCGCGCACGCCGCGGCGGACTCGAGGCGACCCTCGTACACCGCCTCCGACACGAACCGGCACACGTTTGGGTGCATCCGGCGGGTTTCGTCGATGAACAACCCCCGCTCGGGCGGGATCGTCGTGCTCCCTCCCAGCAGGTGCTCCAGCACCGACACCCCGGCGCCCGGCGGGTGGATCGCCTGCCCGACCTGCGCGAGCTGTTGGGGATCGCCGAGCAGGATCACGTTGCGCGCGCACGTACCCATCGCGAGCGCGTCGGCCAGCGAGATCTGGCCGGCCTCGTCGATCAGCAGGTAATTGAGCGTCCCGTCCAGCTCCTCTCGGCAGAACAGCCAGGCGGTCCCGGCGATGAGGTTGTAGCGAGGATCGAGACAGTCGGCCACGTCCTTGGAGCTCTCGATCAGCCCGCGCTCTGACTCGTAGCGATGATCGTCGTTGCTGTATCTCTTCAGCCCCGCCAGCGGCTCGTCGGGTGTGGCCCATTTCTCGACCTCCGCCAGCTGGTTGTGGATCGCTGCGTGGCCGCCGGACGCGACCCCCACGCGATGGCCCTGACGGATGAGGTGGAGGATCAGGTTCGCGCCCGTGTACGTCTTGCCCGAGCCGGGCGGCCCTTGGACGAACAGGTAGCTGTCCCGCAGACCCTCGGCGATCCGCCTCGCCTCGTCCAGGTCAAACGCGCCCGCCTGCAGCGGCTGGCCGCATGCACACGCCGACGTGCTCGGGATCTCCGCGCGCAGGATCTGGCGCAGCGCGCCATAGCGCCCGGAGGCGTCGAGTCCATGCGCGGCGATGTCGCCCGCGAGACGCTGTAGAGCGGCCTGCTGGACGCCGGTGTCGTACGGCCCGCCGGGAATCAGCGCCCGGGGAAGCGGCTCGCCTATGCGCCTGGCTCCCCTGCTGATCCGCAGACTGCCGATCGTATTGTTGATCGACTCGACCGTTACGCTCTTGGCGATCGCGGGATCGACGAAGCTGCCGGTGCTGATCTTGTGCTCCTGAGCCGGGAACTCCAGCGTCTGCAGCACCGAGCGCGATGGTGCTGGGAGCGGGACCGGCGCCAGACTACTGTCGCTGAGTCCGCCGAGCGCCTCAGTGTCGACCTCTGTCAACTGCTGCTCATCGGCCTCCAGCCGTTCGAAGTACGCCCACCAAGCCGGCTTGGCCTCGCGCCGGTGATAGTCGGTCACCTGCGCCATCAGCCAGCGCCCGTGCTGATCTTCGTCCTGATCGACCACGTCCTCGGGCACTCCGTCAAGAAGCCCGGCCCGCAGCGCGCCGAGCTCCTCCTGAGCCTCGGCGTCCGACTCCCACGACTCGGGTCCGGCACACCACTGGATCTCATATCCGAACCGCTCGATGGCCTCCTCACGGCGGCCGAGCAGCCATTCGCGCAGCAGATGCGTCGAGCGGCAGTCGTCCTCGTTGTAGCGCTCGACCGCCTCCAACAGCGCACCTTCGCCGGTCTCCAGGTACCGCTCGAACGCGATGATCGAATCCCCGCCCTCGGCCACCTCCGTATCCCGCGCCTCCATGTAGAACGCCTCGATGCCCTTGATCGAGTAGTTCGGCTGTGACACGCGCAGAGCCTGGCGCACAACCGCGTACAAATCGACCAGCACTTTGCCGCGCAGCAGCCGATCGACCTCCTCCTCGCGAGTGGCGTGCAGACCCATCAGCCGCCTGAGCGCCGTCGCCTCGTATGTTCCGTAATGGTAGACGTGCAGGTCGGGCCAGCGTTCGAGCCGCTCGATCGTGAAGTCGATGAACCGCTCGAACGCCTGCTTCTCCGTTACACGATCGGTCGCCCAGAACGCGCGGAACCGGGGTGCTCCCGCCTCGATCGTCACACCGCCGAACAGGTACTCCAGACCCTCGTCGAAGAACGGGTCGCCCTCCATGTCGAAGAACACATCGCCCTCTGACGGCTCGGGCAGGCGGGCAAACCCATGCTCTTCCACAGGCGCCAGCAGTTCATAGCTGTGCTCTCCCGTTGCGCGCTGCGCCATTTGCAGACGCGCCTGCGCACACAGGGTCTCGAACGTTCCCTGCCGATCCTGAGTGGACGATCACCGGACCGTGCCTCGGCCAACTCGGCGACTGTCGTGATCCCCTCCTCGCCCAGCCGCATGCACTGCGATCGCCGAATGTTGGCCACGAGGCTCAGGTGATCGTCGGCCTCGCGCCTCGCCGCGCAGTGATTTTCCCAGCGACATACCCCGCAGTGTTCGACCGGCTCCGGGTACGTGGCCGACAGCGCCGCACCCATCGTCGCCTCGGCTCTCCCGTCACCATCGATCACCGCCTCAAACCTGCGCTTGACGCTGCGGTAGTAGGCCGCGAACTCCGCCACACGGAACGCCTGCGATTCGCGTGTCCCGAGCACCACATGCATCCACTCCGGCGCCCGGCCCTGGATCACCTCGACCAGCTCGGAGTAGAAGCACAGCTGTAGCAGGAAATACGGCTTCACGCGGCGGGCCAGCTTCGTGTCCGCCACCTCGTAGCTGAACGACCCAAGCTCCGACGGCCGCTCGACGCGGTGCAGAAAATCGCTGTACCCGCGCCAACGCACGCCGTCGAACAGCACACCCTGGTAGATCACCTCGGCCCCCGCCTTCATCGCCGCAACCGTCTCCCGCGCACCGCGGCGTGTCCCTTCCAAGCCCGGCGCGCTCTCGATCTTCACGATCTCCCGGCCTTCCTCGGCGAGTCGATCGAGGTGCGCCCGCTCGTGCTCGTCGCCCTTGCGCGCCACCAGGCTCGTCGTGTCAGACTGGCTCGGCTCGAGCTCCGCCCGCTCGAGCGCGACCTCAATGTTCAGATGCGTCAGGTGCGGGCACTCCAGGTGGTTGATGAGATCGGTGGCCGAGAAGATCAGCTCTCCGTCAACGTGCTCCATTGCTCAGCCGCTCACCCTGGGCATGTACGAAACCTAATCGGTCGTCCAGCTGATTGAACTTGAGTCGTGGCGGTCGGGTGGCTGCGGCTTGTCCTCAAGCTATCGTGCGAGCGGTGCCGCGTTCCCCGCTGTCCCTGATCGAGTTCCCCGCAGACGATCCCGAGCGCGCCCGGCGCTTCTGGGCGGGGCTTCTGGGAGTTGAGCTGCAACCGCGCGCGGAGGGAGAGGGGTGGCAGACCCACTCGGACGGCCCGGCGGTCGGTGTGCATGCGCGCGGACGCGGACCGGGGGATTCTTTTTCGCTGCCCTACTTCACCGTGAGCAACGTAGCCGAGGCACTTGAGAGCGTCGAGGCGCTCGGAGGAAGCATCGTCCACCCCGGGGAGCGCTGGGCGGTCTGCAAGGACTCCGAGGGAACCCCGTTCGGACTGTCTCAGGAGCCATTCGGAGCGTAGCGCGATTGATCATGCCGACGCCACCATCGCGTGCCATCCCAGCGCGGGTGTAGGGCTACGCGACGTGAGTGTCTTGGCGCGCGCGTGCGCTTTTGGCGCTGGTCGGTGAGGTCAAGCAGTTGCGTCGGAAGGGTCGCCCATCGTGGGCTGCTCGTCGAGGCTCTCGGTCGCTTGGAGCAGAAGGACCCGCGGTGGCGGGCGGAGTTCGAGCGCCTCTACCAGCCAGGTCTGGATGGCGGGCCGGACGAGGACTACGTACCTACAGCGCCCGGGCCGTATTTCGCCCCTGAGGACTGACAACACAGCCGTGTGGAATGGTGACCATCACCTCTTAAGCCATTCACCTACGCTGGGATCCCAGGTCCCAGATGTCAGTTCGTTCTCGAGAATGGGGTCAAGGAGCGATGCGGCCGTCGCGTGCCCGACGCCGACATCTTCATCGGCCGGGACGTTCGCGACAAGCCTGCGCCAACCCAGGCCCCAATCGCGGGGCGGAGGGCGCACAGCGTGAGGCACAGGATGGGTGCCGCGCCGCTGGAAGATCTCCTTGATCGCGCGTACGAGCCGTTCGGCGTCGATCGTAGTGGTGTGGGCGATCACGACGATGTCGACGAGGTCCTTGACTCGTGAGCTGGGCCTGTCTGCGGCATAGGTCCGGGTGTAGGCGTGGAGCTTCTCGGCGACGTGCTGCTCGATCGCGACCGTGGGAATGCGGACGGACGCTATGTCCGCGAAGTCCAGCAGGTGGGAGGAGGCGATGGCCTCTGGCTCGAACACGGACTCTGCGGCGAACCCGATGTCGATGGCTACGCGCTCGAACTCGCGCCCGGCGAGCGTCGCGGCGACCGTCCAGCGCTGGCCGCCTCCAGGCAGGTCGTCATCCACCTGCGCCCGCTCGACTGCGAACTCGAAGCGGTCATCGAGCGTCACGGCCGCGGCGTCCAAGAGCAATCCGACCGCCTCGTCCTCACCGATCGCCCAGTCGACATCGATGTCCTTGGTGGTGCGGGCCTGAGCGCCGAGCCGCAACTCAAGCGCAAACCCTCCCTTCAGCACCCAGGCGTCCGGCGCCACTGTATGCAGGCGCGCGAGCAGGCGCTCGAACACCACGCGCTTGCGGAGTCGCGCCAGGCCGACGCCATCGTGCTGCGCCGCCTTGAGCCGGGCCTCGAGCGCTGTGCGGAATGCCGCGGATGTGCGGTACTTCACGTTGCGTCCCGATCGATAGCGCCGTCGAGACGCGGACGCCACTTGGCCGGCAGCGCTGCCTCCAGCCGCCGACGTGTCGTGAGGCCACGCCGGATGGCTTGACGGACAGCGAGGTCGGTCTGCTCCGTCCATCCACCACTGCGCAGCAGATCGGCCACTGTGCGCTCGACGCTGGTTACCGGGATACCGAGCACACGGCGTCGAGCTTGGCGGTCGATCAATCGGTCGGTGAAGTGGATGTACACACCGGGCGGGGTGCGCAGCCCTCGCTTTGCGCGTGGCAGGGTGATGTGGACCTCGTCGGCGATCAGATCGCTGAGATCGAGGAGCTCCAGCGCGCTCTCGTGGGAGACCACAGCGTCGGCGCGCGCGAGCGCAAGCCATCCAGCGATCACGTGACCGTGCGGTGGTGCTGGAAATCGTCGCATTCGATAGACACCATGCCCGACGCGCTCCAGCGCGTCGCCCTCGGTGGCGTGGTAGGACAGCGTGGATCGTGGAATGCCGGCGGCCACGGCCTGGTGCGCGGCGAGGAACCCGCCTTGGGACTCGGCGATCTCGTACAGTCGGCTCATCACCGAACTGTCACTAGAATCTACGATTTCTCCGGACATATCCGTGACAATAGCATCGCCCCGGGATGCCAGGATTCGTCGATGCGATCGGCAACCATGGGGAGGCGCTTTTCAGCCCGCCATCACGGACCTCGGCCTTCGGTGGCGTGATCCAGATCCCTCGTCAGGACCTCCAAACGTTTAGGCCAGTGGACCCGCTCACTGGCCCAAACCCCACCGAATTGGGCCCAAATCAGCCGGTTTCCGCAGTTCGCCCAGCGACCTAAACAGCGCGAATTTACAGGCAAAACCACCCCAACCAGCCCAACCGCACTTCTGCTTCACACGCGAGAGGTCGCAGGTTCGAAACCCGCCGCGCCCATTTTTCCGGCCCTAGTCTGTCCTCAGCACGAGCGCGATCCCCGAGGGGTCGTGAATCAGGGGGCCGTTCGGGCTTTGCAGTGGAGTTTGGCCGCTGCGCTGCACCCGCTCCAGGATCCGATCGCGCTCGGCCTCATCGGCTAGGACGATGGTTGCGTGCCGCAGGGCAGCCGCTCCCGGCGCCGGCACCATGACATCCGCGCTTTCCCACGTGTTCGCTCCGACGTGATGGTGATAGCCGCCGGTGCTGAGGAACGCGGCGTGCGTGCCGAGCTGGGCCATGACCGCAAAGCCGAGCACGTCGCGATAGAAGTCGAGCGTCTGGTCGATGCGGGCGACCTTCAGATGCACGTGCCCCATCGTCGTGCCCGCGGGAAGACCGTCGAACACTTCGGTGCTCGGCTCTGCAAGCTCCCCGAGCAAGCTCTCGACGTTCAATGGGAGTGTGGTCATACGCGAGGCCACCTGCCCCTCCCAGGTTTCGCGCGGACGATCCCAGTAGATCTCGATGCCATGCAGGTCGGGATCGCTCAGGTACAGCGCTTCGCTGACGAAGTGATCGGCGAGCCCCACCAGCGAAACGCGATCGCGGGCGGCGTGCGCCAGCCAGCGCGCCAGGTCCGAGCGCTCGGGCACCAGCAATGCGAAGTGATACAGACCGCTGTGTCCGGCTGCCGGCCGCGCTCGCGCCTCCTCCACGAGGCCGAGCAGCTCCCGCCCGCCAACGCCCAACGAGGCGCGTCCAGGGCATTGATCGAGGATCTCGAGACCTACCGTCTCCCGGTAGTAGTCCAAGGAGCGCCCCAGCTGGGACACCGTCAAATGCACCGCCCCGACAGTCGTTGACGGAGAGATCTCGGCCTCTGCCGGGGCTCGTCTCGCCTCGAGCTCCTCGGGGTCCCAGGGCTCGCTCAACGCCGACGATCCGACCGGATAATGGAGATGAACCGCAGGTAATCGGCGCAGAGCTTCGCTGCTGTCGTGTTCACGATCTCACCTCGCCTGACGATAGCGCCGCCGCCATCGGCTCCAACTGTGGCAGGCGAGCGGACGTGCATCCGATCGTTGGCAAGGCGGCGCTCCTTTCGGCGTTCGACTCCGGGAGCCCCACGAAATCGGGTTGGGGTGTAGCGTTGCTGGGACGCGCGCGTTGGCCGGAGGTGCAAGAGCCGCCCGGAGGCGCCCTTATCGATCGATCGAAAGGGACACATGATGAGGCACAGGTCCGGATGGTTGGTGGTCGCGATCGTGGGCGCCATGTTCATCGCAGGGTGCGGGAGTGGAAGCTCCTCGACGAACAGCAGTCAGAGCAGCTCAACCGCGGCGACGAACTCGACTCCGTCATCGACCGGGTCTGGGACCGCGTCAACATCATCGACCTCGCCCGCGAGCGGGGTCACGGACTCAGCGGCCGTGGCGGCGGCTGTGGCTGGGTGCAAGTCTGTGATCAAAGCAGCGCCGACGCTGAGCGCGAGCGCAAAGGCAAAAGTCGAAGCGATCTGCAACAAAGCCGGCGAAGGCGACCTCGCGGGCGCCCGTCAGGCCGCCAAAGAAGTGTGCGTGGAAGTCATCAACGCCTCGCCGATCCCGTCGGGCCCGGCAAAGGAACACGCGCTGGCCGCGTGTAAAGCCAGCCAGTAGCGCGCCGGCGCCGCGCGATACTTGACACTGCCGATCGCCGCGACTCGGTCCGACTGGTCGCACACCAACTGAGACCGAGCCGGCGGGGGATCGAACACGTAGGCTGGCGTCAGTGGCGCCGGCCGACTCCCCATCAGAGCCATCGCTTTCCGAGATCGCGCGGGAGTGGGGCCGGATCGGCTGTACGGGGTTCGGTGGACCGCCCGCGCACATCTCGCTGTTTCGGGCGCTGTGCGTCACCCGGCGAGAATGGCTGACCGAGGAGCAGTTCGAGCGAGCGATCGCGGCGACCAACCTGCTGCCGGGACCGGCCTCGACACAACTCGCGATCTACTGCGCGTGGCGACTGGGAGGCAACAGGGGAGCGCTCGTCGGCGGCCTGGGCTTCATCCTGCCCGGCCTGGCGATGATCCTCGCGCTCTCCGTGCTGTTCCTCGCGGGATCGCCGCCCGCGTGGATAACGGGCGCCGGGATGGGAGCCGGCGCGGCAATCGCTCCGGTCGCGGTCGGGGCCGGGATGGGCGTCGCCGTCCCGATTTGGCGACGCACGGTCGGCTCGCAGCGCTCCCGTGCCCTTGCCTATGCACTCGTCGGGGGTCTTGCGGCCGCGACGGCCGGCCCGTGGCTCGTGCTCGTCCTACTCGCCTGCGGCGCGATCGAGCTCTTCTGGCGCGATCTTCACCGTGGCGGTATTGGCCTGCACGCCTGGCCGCTGCTCAGCGCCGTCGTCGAGCCCGGTGGGACCGGCGCGCTCGTATGGACCGCGTTCAAGGTCGGGGCGCTCGCGTTCGGCGGCGGCTTCGTGATCGTCCCGCTGATGCAGACCGACGCCGTCAACACCTACCACTGGATGACCCACGCCCAGTTCCTCAACGCCGTCGCGCTCGGACAGATCACGCCAGGTCCGATCACGCAGACGGTCGCGGCGGTCGGCTACGCGGCGGGCGGTCTCCCCGATGCGCTGCTGGCGGCGTTCGTGGCGTTCGTGCCCTCGTTCTCCTTCATCCTCTTCGGGGCCGCGCGCTTTGAGCGCCTGCTCGTCAACGAGCGCGTGATCGCGTTCCTCGCCGGGGCGGCCCCGGCGGCGGCCGGGGCGATCATCGGCTCCGCCATCCCACTCGCGGCAGCACTCAGCGCGACCTGGCAGTACGTCGTGCTCGCCGTCGCGGCGGTCGCGTTGCTCGCGCTCCGTCGAAGTGTGGTCTCGACGCTGCTCGCAGCCGGCATCGCCGGTGGCGTGGCCGGGCTGTTGGGTGCGCCGCTGACGCATTAGCGCTCCCTGATCGCGGCCAAAGCCGGAACGTCCCGACCGCCGTATTCTCCTGGCGAGAAGTGTTGCAATATCCCCGCTAGACTCTGTGCATTCTCCCCTCTGGCTATCAACCCAGGGTCGTTGATCGCGAGCTGGCGTCTCGCCTGAACGCCGTCGGTGCCGTCGTAATCGAGGGACCGCGGGCCTGTGGGAAGACCGCCACCGCCCGCCAGACCGCCGCGAGCGAGGTCTTGTTCGATGTCGATGCGAACGCCCGACAGGCGGTTGCGGTAGATCCGACACTCGTGCTTGACGGTCCGAGCCCCCGGCTTATCGACGAGTGGCAGATCGAGCCGGCAATCTGGAACCACATTCGCCGAGCGGTCGACGATCGCTCCGAGCCCGGCCAGTTCATCTTGACCGGCTCCGCGGTCCCTCCCGACGACATCACGCGACACACGGGGGCGGGACGCATCGCCCGTCTGCGGATGCGTCCGATGAGCCTCTTCGAGACGAGTCGCAGCGCCGGGACCATCTCACTGAGCGAGCTGCTGGATGGCGGCATGAGCCCGGGTGCCGATCCGGGGCTGACCGTGGCCGACCTCGCTGAGGAGGTCGCCATCGGTGGATGGCCGGGTCTACGCGGGCGCAGCGTCCCGGATGTTCTGCTCGCGGTGCGCGACTACCTGGATGAGATCGCGCGCGTCGATATCGGACGCGTGAACGGCACCCACCGCGATCCGGGTCGCGTGAGGAGGCTGCTTGCGAGCCTCGCGCGTAACGACGCCACTCACGCCTCGGCGACGACGATCGCCAGAGACACCGGGGGCGCAGACGGCGCGTTGAAGGACGACACGGTACGTGAGTACATCGGTGTGCTGGAGCGGCTGATGGTCGTCGAGAATCAGCCCGCGTGGGCGCCGCACCTGCGCTCCAAGCACCGGCTTCGCACGGCGCCGAAGCGGCACTTCGTCGACCCCTCGCTGGCGGTGGCCGCGCTGGGAGCGACGCCCGACCGATTGCTGGGAGATCTTAACCTGCTCGGCTTCCTATTCGAGTCGCTCGTCGTGCGGGACCTGCGCATTTATGCGCAGGCCGCCAGCGCGCAAGTCTCGCAGTACCGCGACAGCGGCGGTCTCGAGGTCGACGCGATCGTCGAGGCAGGCGACGGTCGTTGGATGGCCTTCGAGGTAAAGCTCGGGCACGCGCAGATCGACGACGCAGCGGCAAACCTGACGCGGTTCGCCGCGCGGATCGACACTACGAACTCCGGTGCTCCAGCGCTGCTGGGCGTGATCGTTGCGACCGGCTACGGCTACCGCCGCAAGGACGGTGTGGCCGTAATCCCGATCGGGGCGCTTGGACCCTGACGGCGAAGCCTGAGCGAAGTCCCGTTCGTCGAGAACGGTCGGATTAGGAGGTGGGGATTCATCACTATCAGGAAGAGGTGGCGTTATATGTCGATCGACCCAACACCGAGATTGACGATTGAGCTCGTCCCTCGGACATGCTGGTTCTGATGTTCACAGCCCCGAAAGGGCCCGCGCACACGTTCCGCTCTTGCGCCATCGCGGGACCGGTCAGCGCTCGCCGTCGTAGTACTCGACCTGGCCATCACTGCGCCGCAGCATCACACGGTCCTCGTCGTTGCCCGGCCAGACGCCGATCTTGTCGCTGTCTGGATAGACCGCGACCGCCGGCTCGCGCGCGCTGGAGAACATAACGATCCGCGCCGTCTGTTCGGTGCGGTTGCTGACCTTGTGGGCACCGGCGGGGCCGGGCGCGAAGCAAACGATCTCGCCCGCCGCGAGTTCCTGCTCGCCGGTCGGTGCACGCACCAGGACGGCGCCCTCGAGCACCAGCATCCACTCCTCCTCGTACTCGTAGTGATACGGACACACACTCTGCCCTGGAGGGAGCTCGAATGCCTTGACCGCCAGCGCCTCGCCGCCCACCGCCTTGTCGAGGTGGGCCATCCCAGAGCGATAGCCGGCGGGGTCGGCGTCGTCGTAGGCGAACGCGCCGAATACGTTCGCCTTGCGCAGCTCGCTCATCGACAGATCCTACGCGTGCTGGGATGAGGCGTCACCCAGCACAGACTGATCACCACTTCAAGCTCGCCCAACGTGTTCTCGGGCGACGGGCTGAGGTCGGTGCAAATGCCGGCGTGACATCGCTAACCCGAAGGCGTAGGCAAGGGCGGTGGCTCCGGCTGGCTATTGCGGTTCGGGAACAGGTAGCGGGTCACAACAGTTACCACGCCAACGATCTCCACTACTGTCGCCCCAAGCCATATTTGGATCACGCCGTCGGGGATATTCCAATTCTTGCCTTGTTCCGCATAAATCCAAAAGATCACGTTTACTACCACCAGCTCCACCGCAAGGATGGCTAGGAGACCCTTTGCGTATGTCTCCCGCAGTTCGATCTCTTGTGTGGCATATTCTTTTTTGAGTTCGATTTCTTGGAGCTGTGCCTTCTCGGTGAGAAACCGGAGGGCCTCAGGCATCGCCGGCGCATCGCTCGTCGCACCCTCCTCAAGGATACGCTTGGCGCTTTGCTCCGCCTGCTTCTTCTCAGGACCAGCCCCGGTGCCCCCACTGGGGGTCGCGTCGGCCATGTGTCACTCCATCAGACCGAGATTTTTGAGTCGAAACTGCATAGCTTCGCGTGACACCTTGAACTGGATACCCAATTGTATGTCGTTGAGGCCGTTGGTCTGCATGCCCCTGACGGCGGGCTCGGGCATCAGCAGGCACGCCGCGAACTCGTTAGCAAAGACCTCATCCGGATCCTCGCCCATGGCAGACAGGCCACTGCGAAGGTCTACGGTCGAATACTCTTCGGCTTCCTCCGAGCGCCTAACCCAATGGCCCAGCTCGTGGGCGCACGTGAACCGTTTCCGGTTCTCTGGATCCTGCTGATTGATCATGATGGTCGGCTCTTGCCCCGGCGTCTTGATTAGGGCGCCCAGCGTGTCCTCGTCCAGGGGCGCATCCACGACTCGCAGGCCCGCCGTCCTAGCGACCGTGACGGGGTCGACCGGAATTATCCCAAAAGGCCACGCGGTAGTCAGCAGCCTTGTGGCTTCCTCGGCGGCTTCCATCTTGATCTGGCTCCTCATTTCTCCCCATCCACTGTATATGGGACGGCTTGAAAGAGTCAGCACGGCCCCTGCGGTGTCCTCGCCCGGCATCACGAGCACCCAATTCCGCCAGAAGCGGGTCCGCAAAAGCCAGCGGACGGGAGCCTGGATCGGGGCGAGCGGGTTGGCATATCCTAAAGCGATAACACGAACACCCGCTCGGTTCAACCCGCTCCAGGCAGAAGTCACAAAGTTGGCACACTTTACTGCCGCGAGCGTTTGCGGACGTGTGAGGGTGTAGCCCTCAGGATCGAGCGAGCCGTCCCATTGCTCCTAAAATGATGACCGTGGACAAGCTCGTAGATGTAACCGGGGTGGAGGTCGTCGGCGATCACCGGCTACGCCTCACCTTTGAGGACGGGATCGTGGGCGACGTGACGTTCGACCAATCAAGACTTCAGGCCAGGCTGTGGTATATGAACGAACCTGTGTTTACATCGGGGCATCAGGGCATACGCTCACGGCCCCGACACCCCCACGCGATGCCCCAACACCCGCCCGGAAGGCAACCCGACATAAGTCTCCGAGACGTCGTTACGGTGGTTTGACTCGCGCCACAAATTGTCCGGATCGGCCCTCTGCACGTATGCGAAGCGCCCGCGCAGGCCGGTGACGTCGATCCACTGCTCGGGGTACTCGTAGGGATAGGCGTCCGTCCAGCCGACCGAGGTCCCGAGGACGTCGTGGTTGATATAGGGGCTCTGATTGCACGCCGGGTAGACGGGCGTGCTGGGTGAGTTGCGCGAGGGGCGCGTGTTGAAGAGGTCGCGCAGGCAGTAATCGACCTTCGGTCCCGTCCGCACGAGTCGCAACGCTCGAAAATGGGAGTCGATCGACCACAGCTGAAAGGCGGCCGCGTGCTTGAACTTCCAATAGCTCGCCGCCCCGACATTCCCAACCCCGTAGCGTTCGCCCGGCACGTACTTGTAGATGAGCGTCGCCGGGGTGCGGAACAGGTGGCGCCGGCCGCGGCGGTCGTAGATCCCCTGATAGACCACCATCCGACCCCGCCGGTTGCGAGAAGCGCGGATTTCCAGCGGCCCCGCCCCGCGATTATTAAGCGCGCTGGCCGCCCGCAGCAGGACGTGCCCTGGCTCGGTACCACGGTCGATGTGCAACAGAGAGGGAGCCGACATGACGATGTCCGGACAGCGCAAACGCACGTGACGGAGCTTGCAGGGCAGTGGGCGAGCCCGCGCCCCCGAGCGCGTGGGGGCGGTCGCGGCGCCGGGTGCCGTCCAGGCGGCGTCAGAGAGACCGGTCCGCGCGATCAGAGCGCTTGGCAGCGCCAACCACATCGCCCCGACCGCGACAACGACCGAGACTCCCGCCATCACGCGAGCCCGTGCTCTGGATCGGACTCCGTGTAGCCGCATAGGGACGCACGGGATCCTCTCACACGGCGTGCGTCGGCCCATTCTGGCCGCCCCAACCCGCCCGAGGATTTTGCTCCCGACGGCCGATCGCCCTCGACCGACGATCAGTATCCCTCGGTGGCGTAAGGGTTGAGGAACTGCCGCCGCCAGAACCCCGCGCGATCGACCTCGTTTAGGCCGTCAGCGCCGAGACCGTCGCCCGCCACCGGCAGGTCGACAGCCATACCCACACGAACGCCCGCCGAGGATCAGAAGTCATCGTCTACATCCGCGGGCTTGCGCACGAGCGCCGGCAGCACCGCCAGTCGATCCTCCACGCGGCCGGCCTCCAGCGCACGGCGAGAGCGATCCTCGTGGAACAAGGGGACGCCAAGCACGGCCGCCGCCTCGAACGCCACGCCCAGCCCGACCGTCAGATCGCCGCGCTCGACCTTGCGCATCGTCACGTGAGTGACCCCGACGCGTTCGGCCAGCTCCTGCAGGGTCCAGCGGCGCTCGCGCCGCGCCAGCCGGACACGGGCGCCCAGTAGTTTGGCGGCCTCGACGGTCACCGGCGAGAATGTGCGCGGCCTGCTCATAGCGATATTATATTAGCGCTATCCCTGCTTCGGAGAAATTATAATATCCACAAACCACCGTACGAGAGCGTAAGGGGCCGATGGCGCCTGAGTGCCGGGGTCGACCCGAAAGCCGCAGCTAAGCCGCGAACCGCTGCACGCTACGGGCCTTGCGCCGAGCCGCCTCGACCTCGCGGTCCTTCGGCGCAGCGGTCGTGACCAGTTCGCTCAGCAGCCTCGCCGAGACCTCGGTCACTTCCTCCACGGCGCGCTCAAACGCGGCCACGTTCGCCTGCGAGGGCTTCGTGAAGCCGCTGATCTTGCGCACGTACTGCACCGCAGCGGCCCGCACCTCGTCCTCGGTCGCGGGGGGCTCGAAGTTGTAAAGCGTCCTGATGTTTCTACACATACCCTCGACGGTACCGCGTCCAAGCGATCCGGGCAAGAGCCCGTACGGGTGCTGTTCCCGGCGGCGCATGCAACCTGGCCGCTGGGCGCATGCGCCCGGACGAGCGCGCCGCACATGTGACTTGTAAAAGCTGATGTGGTTCCGGGTGGCGCATGCGCCACCCGGCCGGTAGGCGCATGCGCCTACCGGCGAACCCGCACATGTGCGGGTTCGAGGAGGGGCCGCATGCGGCCCCTCCGGCCGTGCCGCATGCGGCACGGCCCTCCCTGATCGGCATGTGCGAGCACACATCCGGGTAACCCCTCCGCAGGCGCGACCGATTAGTTTTGAGGAGCCCGTCCGTCTCTACTGGACACCCTACGAACAGGAGGATCGACATGAGCGACACCACGACCAGCACCCGCATCACCCAAGTCGGGATCGTGATGGTTCCCGTCTCAGACCAAGATCAGGCAATCGCCTTCTACACCGACAAGCTCGGCTTCGAGCTGCGCAACGACACCCCCTTCGGCCGCGGTGATCGTTGGGTGGAAGTCGCACCTCCCGGCGCCGCCACCACGATCGCGCTGGTCCCGCCCCGCGAAGGCGAAGCAGTCGGGATCGAGACGCGCATCGGTCTCTCCACGAGCGATGCCGACGCCGATCACGCGAGCCTGCAGGCCGCCGGCGTCGACGTGGACGCGGAGGTCATGCGCATGGGCGACCCCGTACCGCCCATGTTTTTCTTCCGCGACCCCGACGGCAACAAATTGATGGTCGCCCAGACCAGCTGAGCGTCCAGGCAGGTCGCCGCGACGCTCCGTCATGGCGGCCTGCCCCCATTCCCCCGACTGTTCGCCGGCGGGCGAACATCCTAGGATTTGATCCCATGACCGAAACGGCAGTCGCCTCCGCGTCGCACCCACAGACCTTCGGAGAGTTCGAGCGCCACCGCCGTGAGCTGACCGCCTACTGCTACCGCATGCTCGGCTCCCCCTTCGAGGCCGAGGACGCCGTGCAGGACACGCTCCTGCGCGCCTGGCGCGCGCACGATCGCTTCGAGGGGCGCTCCTCGCTGCGCTCCTGGCTCTACCGCATCGCCACCAACGTCTGCCTCGACATGCTCGACGCCGGCAAACGCCGCGCTCGACCGATGGACTTCGGTCCCGCCCGCCCACCCGACGGGCCGATCGGGGAGATCCTGCCCGAGATCACCTGGATCGAGCCGATCCCAGACGGACGCGTGCTCGCCGACGAGGACCCTGCCGCCGTGGCCGAGTCCCACGAGAGTATCCGCCTCGCGTTCGTCGCCGCGCTGCAACACCTGCCCGCGCGCCAGCGCGCCGTGCTGATCCTCTGCGAGGTCCTGCACTGGCGGGCCGCCGAGGTCGCCGAACTGCTCGACACGAGCGTCCCCGCGGTCAACTCCGCGCTCCAGCGCGCCCGCGCGACGCTCGAGCGAGCCGACGTGCTCGACGCCGGCCAGGGCAAGCTCAGCGAACAAGATCGCGAGCTCCTCGCCCGCTACGTCGACGCCTTCCAGCGCTACGACATGGACGCCCTCACCGCTCTCATCCGTGAGGACGCCACCCAGTCGATGCCCCCATACGAACTGTGGCTGCGCGGGCGCGAGCACATCCTCGGCTGGTGGACCGGACCGGGCGCCGCCTGTCGCGGCTCGCGCGTCCTGCCCACCGTCGCCGCCAACGGCTCACCCGCCTTTGGCCAATACAAGCCCAGCGAAACCGGCTCGGGCTATGACCCCTGGGCGCTGCAAGTGCTCGAGATCGCAAACGGACAGATCGTCGAGTTCACCTTCTTCCTCGCCACCGACACACTCTTTCCGCTCTTCAACCTGCCACCTCGTCTGGACGCCTGATCTGGGCAGCCCGTCGCGTCCGGTCCCGTCGCGTGGCTGAGCGCATGTGCTCACTCGTGCAAAACGCCCGCCAGGCCCGCGAACTCGATCAGCTCCGACAGCCGTGGCGAGACTCCCGCCAGTCCCAGCCGGCAGCCGCGACGCCGTGCGATCAGCGCGACCCGCGCCAGCGCCTCGACCGCGATCCCGTCCGCGCCCACGCCGGCGAGCTCGCAGCGCAGCACCTCCGGCGCATCCCGATCGAGCATCGCGCACGCGCGCGCGAGCAGTCCGGGCAGGTCTGCGCGCGCCAGCGGGCCGTCGATTCTCAGGGTCCCGATCCGCGGTCGGTCCCCCGTCGGCGTGATGTTCTCGCTCATCGCTCTCCAAATAAAGACCCGCCGGCCCCGCACAACTCATCGGAGCGCTTCCCTGCGCGCGAGGCGCCGGGGCGCGCTACCGTCGGGGAAGGTTCTCCAGGCGCCGGCGTCTTGGCAGTCGAGGGGCCGGACACGGTCCCAGGCCCGTGACCCGGCGTTTGCCGGTCACCGTCCCCAACCGCGACATTCGGAGGAATCTCCCATGCAGCGAACCCGCATCTTTCTGGCCGCCCTCCTGATCGGCGCCGTCAGCATCTGCGCCGTCACCGTCGCGCAAGGCGCCGCACCGAGCGCGCACGCGGCCCGCGCCGCCAAGGTCACGCTGCGCCACACCCGCCTGGGCAACATCCTCGCCGCCTCCTCGGGGTTCACGCTGTACGAGTTCACGCACGATCGCGGCCCGCACAACAGCTGCGTAACCATTCACGAATGCTCCGGCACCTGGCCCCCTTACACGACCAGCGGCCGACCCGTTGCCGGGCCCGGTGTGCGCGCCTCGCTGCTCTCCGCCATCAAAATCCCCGGCGGTAAGACCCAGGTCACATACGCCGGACACCCCCTCTACATCTACTCCGGCGACTCCTCCCCGGGCGAAACCTCCTACGTCGGCGAATCCATCTTCGGCGGGCGCTGGTACGCGCTCAGTGCGTCCGGGGGGACGGTCAGGTAGGGCGAGCGACCGACAAGCGGGCTCAGGACCACTTACAAGCGATCGCCTCCACTCGGAGGTGCGTAGTGAGATCGCTAGAAAAGCTGCTAACGCGCCTGCAGCTGCCTGAGTTGCTCTTCAGAAATGAGGCCGCTGTTCAGCGAACTCATGACCACATAGGGTTGCATCATTGGATCGGAGAACCTGTAGGAGTAGCCGCGCGGCTTTCCCTCCCGGCGGATAACGCTTCCTCGCGACGGTGATAGGAACTCGTTCATATGCTTTGCAAAGGCCGGAATTTCGAGGCGTCGGCCTGCTATGACCTCCAGCGGCTCGCGAACCTGCCCGGACGTGAAATAGCCAAGGCTGTCCTTTGGCGCGACAGCGCACGCCAGCAGAACCTCTCGGTAAAGATTCCCCGGCTGCGAGCTTCGGACGGCACGGATATAGTCATTCTGGATCGTGTGCCTCTCAACTGCCTTGGGGATGGATGCTCTGACATCGTCAAGCGTGATGCTGAGGCGATCATCTTGGACCGCCCGCTCGGCTGCGCGATATCCGAGGAGATGGGTGTAATGCGGCAGACCCTCTGAGAGTCGGACAATGATCTCCTCCGCTTCGGGCGAGATTGTCAGCCCCGCATGAGAACAACCCTTTTGGAGGACACCACGAAGCTCCTCCGGGAGCATTCTCGGCATCTCGATCTGTGCGAGGTTTCGAATGATGGAGCCATGCTCCCCGATCAGCTCGTCCAGCGAGGCTGCCACACCCACGAGGATCAAGGTCGCCCCAACAGCGTGGTCGGAGAGCGTCTTGATCGTGTCCGCAAGGAGCGTCAGCGACTCATCGTCTTCCAGTCGGTCCAACTCATCGATAACGATCAGGACCCGCCCACCGAGTGCTTCAAGAGTGGAGCGAACACCCTCTGGAGTGAATTCGACCGGCTCAACGTTCAGACGGCGGAAGACCGTTTCCCATAGTGATGCAAAGGTTGAGTCAGTGTTGCAGTTGACCATCGTCGACTTGAACTCGCTCAAGCCCGGCTGTTCGAAGATCAATGCAAGCACGCGCGCGAGCGACGTCTTGCCGACGCCACGCTCACCGTAGAGACCAACGTGATAGCCAATCTGTGCGACGGCACCGATAACCTCGCTCCGCTGCTTCTCGCGCCCGGCAAAGAGCTCGAGGTCGTCCACGGGAGCCGCCGGACGGAACGCCTCGCCCACCAAGACGAGTCGTCTCATCTTCGGCAGATCAGCCGTCAAGTCGCCACCACCAGGTTGATATTATAGCTAGTAAAGCTGATAGTCAAGGTAGATTCGCCGTCTGTACGCCGCCTACTGATCAACTTCCATCGGCGACCGGCGTCCGTACTTCTCCCCCTGCCCGCAGACACCGCGGGCGGAGTAAGGTCTGGGAATGGCCACGATCAGCGACGCACCAGCGGCGGTCCCGCACCTGAGCGTCGCCGAGCGGGTGGCGCGCGGGAAGGCCGCGCGCGCAGAGGTGCCCAGGTCCAGCCACGCGACGTTCGAGCCCGCTCCGCACCGCGCCGATCCGGTGAAGGTGCTCGAGCGCCAGGCCAAGACGCGCGTGCCCGAGCTCGTGCCGATCCGTTACGGGCGCATGCTCGTCTCGCCGTTCACCTTCTACCGCGGCGCCGCGGCGATCATGGCGGCCGACCTGGCGGCGACTCCCCGCTCGGGCCTGACCGTGCAGTGTTGCGGGGACGCGCACCTGTCGAACTTCGGCGTGTTCGCCTCGCCCGAGCGGCGGTTGATGTTCGACGTCAACGACTTCGACGAGACGCTCCCCGGGCCATGGGAGTGGGACGTCAAGCGTCTGGCCGTGAGCATGGGGATCGCGGCGCGCGACAACGACTTTGCAGTCAAGGCCCAAGACCAAGTCGTGCTGGAGACCGTCGCCGAGTACCGCACCGCGATGGCCGGCTTCGCGGCGATGAACAACCTCGACGTCTGGTACTCCCACCTCGACATCGAAGCGGCGCTCAAAGAACTGGGACCCCAACTCAGGCCCGAACAGGTCAAACGGACCGAGAAGGCGCTCGCGAAGGCGCGCACGAAGGACAGCATGTCCGCCTTCTCCAAACTCACCCACGTCGTCGACGGACAGGCGCGCATCCTCGCCGAACCGCCGCTGATCATGCCGATCCGCGACCTCGTGCCCGGCGAAGAGGAACGCGAGGAGATGTTCGAGGGCCTGCACGAGCTGCTGCGCTCCTACCGCCAGACGCTCGAGTACGACCGGCGCGTGCTCCTGGAGGAGTTCCAGCTGACCGACATGGCGCGCAAGGTCGTCGGCGTGGGCAGCGTCGGCACGCGCGCCTGGATCGCGCTGATGCTCGGCCGGGACGGCCAGGACCCGCTGTTCCTGCAGCTGAAGGAGGCCGAGGCCTCGGTGCTCGAGGAGCATCTCGGTCCCAGCGAGTTCGCAAACCACGGTCAGCGCGTCGTCACCGGACAGCGGCTGATGCAGGCTTCGAGCGACATCTTCCTCGGCTGGCTGCACGTCGCCGAGGGGATCGACGGCGGCAACCGCGACTTCTACGGCCGCCAGCTCAAGGACTGGAAGGGCTCGGCGGAAATCGAGCGGATGAAGCCCTCCGGGCTCGCCGCCTACGGACGCCTGTGCGGTTGGACGCTCGCGCGCGCACACGCGCGCAGCGGCGACCGCATCGCGATCGCCGCCTACCTCGGCAAGGGCGCCGCGTTCGACCGCGCGATCGTCGAGTTCTCCCGCGCCTACGCCGAACAGAACGAAAGCGACTACCGAGCGCTGGCCAAGGCCGTCAAGTCCGGTCGCGTGACGGCCGAGACGGGCCTGTAGAACCTCTTTCAAGGGCCGTCTGTTGCCCTGGCTCAAGGATCCGCACCTCGACGCTCGGCGCCAATTGCGCCGCGTGTCGGGCGAACAGCCGCGGCGGGTCATACAACAGCGCCCGGTAACGCCGGGCGCCGCCAATCGGCAGCAACGTGCCCCAATGGATTGGGATCGCCACGCGGGGCGCCAGCAGCGCAGTGGCCCGGGCGGCGGCCTGCGCATCCATGTGGCCGGGGCCCAACCTCGGTCCCCAGCCGCTGACCGGCAACAGCGCGAAATCGATCCGGGTGGGCCGGCCGGGTTGCAGGTCGGCCATGCCCTCGAACAGCTCGGTGTCACCGGCGAAATAGACCGTACGAGCGCCGTGCACTAGGAAGCCCAACGTCTGCGCGCGTATGCCGCCCGGGTGACGGCGACCGTCGTGGCGGGCCGGCACGGCCGTGATCGACAGCGCACCGACATCGGCGCTTTCGCCCGGGCTCAGCTCGCGCACCGAAGCAAACCCTCGTCGGCGCAGCCACGCGCCCGCCCCGGTCGGCGCCAGCAGCGGTGTCGAGCGGCCGAGCGCTCGCAGCGAAGCCAGGTCGAGATGGTCACGGTGCAGGTGCGAGACGAGCACCGCGTCCACTCCCGCGGTCAGCCCCAGGTCGACCGGGCCGGTCTGGCGGCGCAGGTGCGCGACGCGGTCTCTCAGCAATGGGTCGGTGAGCAGGCGCACCCCGTCGAGCTCGATCAGGACGGTCGAATGCCCCACGAACACGATACGGTCCCCGGCCATGCCGCCGCGATCGGTCGTGACCTGGACCATGCAGGAGAACGTAGCAACCGCCCGGCGGCGCGCTCGCCTGATGATGCTCGGTCGAGTCACATTCCGCACGACGGAACGCACAGCGTGAGGCGCTCACGCAGCCTGTTCGGGTTCGTCGTCCGCGCGGTGATCATGCTCGGAGTGCAGGCCTCGGTGCTGCTCGTGCTGGCGGCCGTGCTACCGGGCTTGGAAACGCTCTCCTTCGACGCCGCACTGCTGGTCGCCGCGACGATGGCGCTGATCAACGCGCTGCTGTGGCCTCTCGTCACGCGTGTGGCGTTGCCGCTGACGATCGTCACCTTCGGCCTGGCCTCGCTCGTGCTCAGTGCGGGCGCGGTGGCGCTGGCGTTCTATGTGATCGACGGCGCCACGCCGCCGTTCTCTTCGAGCCTGGCGATCGCATTCGCGCTGGCCGTGATCTCGACGCTGGTCGCGCCACTGCTGGACGTCGGCGGAGACGCCCGCCAGCTGCGGGTCGTCCGCCGGCGAGCCCGCCACGCGCGCGGTCGCAATCGCAGTGACGTCCCGGGGACGATCCTGTTCGAGATCGACGGCCTCGGCGAGGAGGTGCTGCGCGAGGCGCTGCGCGACGGGCACGTGCCCACGATCGCGCGCTGGCTGTCCGAGGGTTCGCATCGCGTGCTCGGCTGGGAGTGCGACCTCTCCTCCCAGACCGGCGCCAGCCAGGCCGGGCTCTTGCTCGGCAGCAACTGGGACATGCCCGCGTTTCGCTGGTATGAGAAGGAGTCGCGGCGCACGATCGTCTCCAACCACCCCGCCGACGCCGCCGAGATCGAGCGACGCCGCTCCACGGGGGAGGGCCTGCTGGTGGGCGAGGGCACGAGTCGCGGGAACATGTTCTCCGGCGACGCTCCGCGCTGCACGGCGACGATGAGCGTGATCCGCGACCGCACGCGCTCCAAGGCCGAGGATTTCTTCGCCTACTTCGCCGACCCCTACGGGTTCATGCGCACGATCGCGCTCTCGCTCGCCGACATCGCCGCGGAGCTGTGGGCCGCGCGACGTCAACGCCGCAGCGGTGCACCACACGTCGATCGGGGCAAGTTCTATCCGCTGATCCGCGCCGCCATCGCTGTTGTCATGCGCGACCTCAACGTGGCGCTGCTGATGGCCGACATCGTCGAGGGCGTACCCGTGAGCTATGCGACGTTCGTGGGCTACGACGAGGTCGCCCACCATTCGGGCATACGCGAGCCCGACGCCTTCGCCGTGCTTCAGCGTCACGACCGCCAGCTCGCCCGGCTGGAGTACGCGGTCGCGCAGGCTCCCCGTCCTTACCACCTGGTCGTTCTCTCCGACCACGGTCAGACCCAGGGCGCCCCCTTTCGCCGGCGCTACGGCGAGACGCTCGAGCAACTCGTGCGCGACGCGCTCGCCCATGGAGACGTGCGCGCTCCCGTCGCCCTCGACGAGGCTTGGGGGGACATGGGCGCGGTGCTGGCCGACGCCCGCCAGGACTCCTCCGTCGGCGGTCGCGCACTCGCGCGGGCCACACGTGGCCGGGCCACGCAGGGCACGGTCGCGCTCGGTCCCAACCGCGAGGCGCTGGCCGAGCGCGAGGCGGCCGCGGAGGCACCCGAGGATGAGGCGATCGTGCTCGTCTCCGGCGGCCTCGGCCTCGTCTACCTGCCGCTCAGTGCAGAGCGCCTGACGCTCGAGCAGATCTCCGAAGCCCACCCGCGGCTGATCGACGCCTTGAGCGCCCATCCCGGGATCGGGTTCGTGATGGTGCGCTCGCATGGGGAAGGCGCGCTTGTGATCGGTGCGCACGGACGCCGGCGCCTGCGGGACGACACGGTGCAGGGCGAGGACCCGCTCGCGCCGTTCGACGACACGGCCGCGGCGCATCTGCGCCGCCACGATCGCTTCCCGCACTGCCCGGACATCCTCGTCAACTGCATGTATGACCCGGTAACCGACGAGGTCGCGCCGTTCGAGGAGTTCATGGGCTCCCACGGCGGTCTCGGCGGGCCCCAGACCCACCCCTTTGCCGTCATTCCAGCGCACTGGAGCGATCCGCCGGCGCCGATCGTGGGAGTCGAGGCGATGCACGCACAGTTGAACGACTGGTTGGCGCGGGCGCAGGCTCGCTGAGCGCGCGTTCACGCCTCGTGAGCGGGGCTTACGCCTCTGCGGGCTTATACCTCCGTGGGCTTACGCCTCCGGCAGCGAAACTTGTAGACGCTCGGCGATCTCCTGCACCTCACTGGGAGTGTGCGGACCGTCGCGCCGGGCCAGGCGCGCGATCCCGCGCAAGCCGCCGATACGCACGCCGTCGAGCGTAGGGCTCGAGAACAGCGGCAGGCCGCCGCTCTCGACGAAGCACATCGCACCGATCACCATGACGCCCTCGCCGAGCAGCTCGCTGACCACCGCGACCTGACGGCAGACCCCCTCGACGAGCCCGGTCTCCTCGCGACCGGCGATCAGCAGGCGATCCCGCGCGTCGCCGGACAGACTTTTCGCGCGAGCCACCCTCACCCGGCCGCGGATTCGCTTTGCGTCGATCACCGTCACACCCCCCGGGCCGATCGCGAGGTGGTCGATGTTCGCACGCGATCCCGGTATGCGCCGGTGATGCACCAGTACCACGCCATGCCGGTGCAGCAACGCGTGTAGACGGCTCGCCGTCCCCCCGCCCGCAGATCCAGAATCGTTCATACCGCCGGAAATCTAGCTGGCGGGCGAGGATTTCGCACATTCGCTTCGGTGGAATCGTATATCAAGCCGGCGGACGACGGCTCTGCTGCCGTCCGCCGGGCTTATGACTCGGCCGTGTCTTCGATCAGCCTAGTTTCGTCGAGTAGCTCGATTTGCCGGTGCATTCCGGAGATTTCGTCCAGGTGGCCGTGACGATCCCGCGCTCGGTACCGTTCGGGCTGAACTTGCCGGTGATCTTCAGCTTCGTCGAGAGCTGTCCTTTGAACGGGCCTTCCTTGATCACGAACTTGCCGGTGCTCGTGAACGAGCCCGACTTGGAGATCGACGCGTTCGCGAACTGCTCCGGAATCGGGCGCCCGCCGCCCTGGCAGTAGAACGGCGTGTCGTTGATCGTCAATCCGGTAACCCGCTTGCCGTTCGCGGACACCTTGAACGACACCGCGATCTGCGGTCTGCTCGGCGCCAGCGTGCCGGCGTAGGAGCCGCCCTTAACCTTGACATGGTGCGCGCCGGCTGCCGCGATACCTGTGAAACCGATGCCCATTACCAGCGCCGTGACCACCACGCCACCGGACCTCCACCGAAATATTCGCCGCACGTCGTCCTCCGTTCGTTCGTATGTTCGAGCCGAAACATACCGCCACGAGGGGCACGCGATCGAGCGCGCGGCTCAGAGGATTTGCTGAGAGATCAGGAAGACGTTCATCGCGGTGATCAACACCGCCAGGGCGCACGCCGCGATCGTCGTCAGGCGGCGGTTGACGTGTACGCCCATCACCTCGCGGTTGCTCGTCAGCAGCACGAGCGGGATCAGCGCGAAGGGGATCCCGAAGGCGAGCACGACCTGGCTGAGCACGAGCACGTCGGTCGGGGACAGGCCGACCGCGAGGATCGCGATCGCGGGCGCCATCGTCACCAGTCGGCGCGCCACGAGCGGGACGTTGAGGCCGACGAAGCCCTTCATCACTACCTGGCCGGCGTAGGTCCCGACACTGGAGGAGGAGGCCCCGGAGGCCAGCAGCGCGACCGCGAACGCCAGCGCGGCGCCGCCGCCGACCAGCTGGGTGAACCCGGCGTGGGCCTGGGCGATCGTGGTCACGTCGGAGTGGCCGGTGCCGTGGAAGAGCTTCGCGGCGACCGCGAGCATCGCCATGTTCACGACGCCCGCCAATCCCAGCGCGAGGATCACGTCGGTGCGCTCGAACTTCAGCACCCGCGTTCGCTCGCGCGCGTTGCGCACGGGAGTGCGCCCGTTGGTCAGCGCCGAGTGCAGGTAGATCACGTGCGGCATCACCGTCGCCCCGACGATGCCGACCGCCAGATACAGGCTGTCGCGGTTGCCCAAGTGCGGCGCCAGGCCGCCGAGGGACTCGCGCGCGGAGGGCCCGATCTTCAGCGCCTCGTACAGGAACCCGAGAAAGATGATCCCCAGTAGGGCCGAGATCGCCAACTCGAAGCGCCTGTAGCCGCGCGATTGCAGCTCGAGGATCCCGAACGCGATGAATCCGGTCATCACCCCGGCAGGCAGCAGCGGCACGCCGAACAGCAGGTTCAGGCCGAGTGCCGCGCCGACGAACTCGGCCACGTCGGTGGCCATCGCCATGACCTCCGCCTGCACCCACATCGCCCACGACAGCGAGCGCGGATAGCGCGCGCGAAAGAGCTCGGCCAGGTTGTGGTCGGTCGCGATCCCGAGCTTCGCCGAGAGATACTGGATCAGCATCGCCATCACGTTCGCGACGAGCACCACCCACAGCAGCAGATAACCGAACTGCGCGCCGCCCTGCACGTTGGTGGCGAAATTGCCGGGGTCCACGTAGGCGATCGCGGCCACGAACGCCGGGCCGAGCATCGCCAGCGATGCCTTCAGCCGCCCTTTCGCCAGCAACGAGTCCAGATGGCTGGGGCCGAGGGCGATCTCGCCGCCAACGCCCGCGACACCGGCGCCTTCGAGCGCCGGCTCGCTTACCAACGGCGGTGGCGGCGGGGGTGGGCTCATGCGACGTCGACCGCCACCCTCATCGCTCGCGCCAGCTGACCACCGATCGCCTGTTCGCGCTCACCGTCTGCGAAGCTCACGAGCAGCGGCCCGTCGAACGGCTGGCGTTCTCTCACCAGCAGGCGATCACCCGGCGAAATGCCCTGCTTCGAGAGATAGCGCAACATCTCCGGGTCGGCGTCGGACACGCGCACGAACACACCGCGCTGGCCCTCGTCGAGGCTGTGGAGACTGCGACTGTGGTCGCGTTCGGGCAGCTCCAGCTCGGCGTTCGGGATCGGATCGCCGTGGGGGTCGAGCGTGGGATCTCCGAGCTTGGCCGCGATCAGGCCCTCGAGCTCCTCGGAGATCACGTGCTCCAACACCTCCGCCTCGGCATGCACGCGATCCCACGGCATTTGCAGCGTCTCCGCCAGGAACAGCTCCAACAGCCGATGGTGGCGAATCACCTCGAGCGCGACCCGGCGCCCGGTGGGTGTGAGGCGCACGCCGCGATAGGGCACACGCACGATCAGCCCCTCGCCGTCGAGCTTCTTCAGCATCGCCGACACAGATCCCGGCGTGATCTGCAAGCGCTCGGCCAGCGCGTTCGTCGACACCGGCCCGTCCTCGCGCGACTGCAGCGCGAAGATCGCCTTGCAGTAGTCCTCTACCGCAGAGGTTCGCGCGTGCGAAGCCACATGTTCTTGGACAGCCACAAATCTAGTTTATGGCATGCCAAGATTTTTTTCAAGTCGGGGCACACCGCGCGGAGAGGTCGGTTTAGGAAAAGATGCCCCGCTAATGGATCGCGACTACGAGCTCCAGACCCACCGCGCCGAGAACGACCATTGGTGGTACCGGGGTCGCCGAACGGTGCTCGATCGAGCGATCGAGCGCCTGCGGCTGCCCGCCCGCGCGCGCATCCTCGACGCCGGCTGCGGCAGCGGTCGCAACATGGTCGAGCTCGCCCGTCACGGCACCGTCACGGGGGTGGAGCTGTCGGACACCAGTGTCGCGCTTGCCCGCGCGCGGGGCTGCGGAGAGGTGATCGAAGGCTCGGTGCTCGAGATGCCCTTCGAGGCCCAGAGCTTCGACTTCGCGGTCTCCCTGGACGTGATCGAGCACCTTGAGGACGATCTGGGCGCTCTGCGCGAGCTGCGACGCGTAGTCGCTCCCGGAGGCGCCCTGCTGATCACAGTTCCCGCCTATCAGTGGCTGTGGAGCGGTCACGACGAGATCAACCACCACCACCGTCGCTACACCCGCCGTTCGCTACAGCGCGTCGCCGAGCAGGCCGGCTGGGAGACCGTGCGCACGACCTACTTCAACTCGCTGCTGCTCCCCGTCGCGATCGTGTTGCGCGTGCTCGAGCGCTTCTCCACCAAGACCACCGAGTCGAGCCTCGACCTATGGGTCCCGCCGGCGCCCGTCAACTGGCTGCTGGAGCGCCCGCTGGCGCTGGAGGCAGCGGTGATCGGGCGCGGAGGGCGCATACCGGCCGGGCTCTCGCTGATGACCCTGTTCCGTTAGGAGCATGGCCCGGCTGTAGGAGCGTGGCTGCAGGTTGGGCGTGGCGGCAGTCCCCACCTGATGTTCGGTTCTCGCCGCTCGCTCCTCAGCCGTCCCCGCCGGCGGGCGCAATCAGGGGCGTTCTGAACGTCCACGAGCGATTTACCGCAAACGTCAACACCGTCACGATCGCCGTCGTCGGGATCTGACCGACCAGCTCGTCCATGCCCAGGCCGTGCACGAACACGTACACCAGCGCCAGGTTCAGTCCCAGGCCGCAGGTCTGCACGATCGCCCAGCGCACGGGCGTGAGCGCGTCGCCGACGTGCTCACGGAACGTCCAGCGCCGGTTCAACAGGAACCCGTTGACCGCGCCCACCGCGAACCCGATGCCAGAGGCGGCTACGTACCAGACGCCGAACACCTTCAACAGGACCGTGTACACGGCGAAAGCGATCAACGTGTTCGAGACGCCGACGATCCCGAACTTCAGGAACTGCACGACGACTGTCGCGTTTAGCGCCGATGTATGCCCGTCACGTAGTCTTTGCATCGTCGCCACTACTGTAATTGGCACACACCGGTCACAACGATGACGATGACGATGCCGCCCTCCTCGGACCCCGACCAGCGCCTGTCAAGGACGCCCACGCTGCTCAGCGTCGTCGCGCCCGTGTATGACGAGGAGGACCTGATCGAGCGGTTCGTCGCCCGCGCGATCGCCGCCGTCGCCGACTACCCGTTCGAGTTGGTGCTCGTCAACGACGGTTCGTCCGATCGCACACCGGAGATCCTCGACCGCATCGCCGACGCAGATCGGCGCGTAAGGGTCGTGCACCTGTCCCGCAACTTTGGGCATCAGGCGGCGCTCACCGCGGGACTGGAGCACGCCCGCGGCGACGTGGTCGCGATGATCGACGCCGACCTGCAGGACCCGCCAGAGCTGATCGTCGAGATGATCGAGCGCTGGAGCGCGGGCGCGGACGTCGTCTACGCCGTTCGTCGCGCCCGCGAGGGCGAGACCGCGTTCAAGCTCGCGACGGCCTCGTGGTTCTACAAACTCTTCGACAAGCTCGCCCAGGTCGACCTGGAGCCCAACTCGGGCGACTTTCGCCTGCTCGACCGCGGCGCGCTCGACGCGCTGCTGTCGATGACCGAGCGCTCGCGCTTCTTGCGCGGCATGACCGTCTGGGTGGGCTTCTCTCAGACGGCCGTCTCCTACGAGCGCGACGCCCGCCACGCGGGCGAGACCAAGTACACGCTGCGGCGCATGCTGCGCTTCTCGCTGGACGCGATCGCCTCCTTCTCGCACCTGCCCCTGCAGCTGGCGACCTACGTCGGGCTGCTCTCGGCGGGTGTGGCCTTCATCGCGATCCCGGTCGTGATCGTGCTGCGCATCTTCGACTCATACCTGCCCGGGTTCGGATCGATCACGATCGCGATCCTGCTGCTCGGAGGCATCCAGCTGATCGCGCTGGGTGTGATCGGCGAGTACGTCGGACGCATCTACGACGAGGTCAAGCACCGCCCGCTCTACATCGTCCGCGAGGAGCGCAACCGGCCTGCCGGCGACGCGGTCACCGTTCCGTTAGCGCGCGCGGGACTGCCGGTGCGCCATCCGGAAAAGGTCGGCTGAGTTTCGGGCAGGCCACTGGGGCGGGAGCTTGCAGACTCCATCTCGGCTGTTATCAGATTCGATAACATCGTGCCATGGAACCTTCGTTGCAGGACGTCCTTGAGAAGGCGGCGCAGCTACAAGAATTGGTGCCCGGCGCCGTCTTGGTCGGTGGTTCCGCCGCGACGCTCTACGCCCATCATCGGGAGTCGCACGACCATGACCACGTCGTCGCCGACCTTGCCGAGCGCTTCGACTCGATCCTGGAGCACCTCGAAGCCCTTGGAGACTGGTCAACGGCCAGGGCGCAGCCCGGAAAGATCATCCTGGGCGAGCTGGGCGGCATCGAAACCGGCGTGCGTCAGCTATTTCGCAGCCGGCCGTTGGAGAGCACCGAGATCGAGGTGCAGGGCAAACCTCTCCAGGTGCCCACGGCCGCCGAGATCTTGCGAATCAAGGCATGGCTCGCTCTCAGTCGCAACCAGACGCGGGACTATCTCGACATCGCCGCCCTTGCGGACACGATCGGTCTCGACGAGGCGGCCGCCGTGTTGAGTGACATCGATGACTATTACGCCGATGTCAATTCGCGCCCGGAGGCCGTGGCCACTCAGCTCGTCAGGCAGCTCGCCGACCCACACCCACGCGACGTCGAAGTCACCGCTCAGCTGGCCGGCTACAAGGCGCTCGATCCTCGCTGGCACGACTGGTCGACGGTCAAGGCGGTGCTCGCTGACCTCGCCGAGCGGATAGTGCGATGACTGTGCGCTTTCGTAATCTCGACTTCGACTCGACCGCTCCGTTGGACGAGTGGCCGGCCGAGGCGATCGCGACGGTCGTCGATCGCGGCTGCCTATCGGACTGGCGGCGCCTTGCCGACGCGATCCGGCGCAGCCCATGGGGGCCCGCGGCGCGCACGACCGAGACAGTCGTCGCCTGGGGAGAGCACTACGGCGTAGACGCGCTGATGTCCCGCGTGGTTCGCCACGCCCGCGAAGATGTCGCCCACCGAGGACGGGCCGAGTATGCCTCGCAGATCCGTTCCTGGCGTGCGCAGACCGGGATGACGCTCCGCGAATTTGCGACAACGGCCGGCACCTCGGCCTCGCGCTTGTCCGACTACGAGCACGCCAAGGTCGCACCCACTACCGACGTGCTCTCGCGGCTCCGTCACGTCGTGGCGACGGTGGCAGCGCGCCGGTAGCAAGACACCGGCGTGCCACGCGCAGACCCGTACTTGCCCGCAGCTCGTTCGGGCGCTTCTGCGGATTACCCACGCGATCGAGTCTGGGAGGCTGTTGGGGGTAGAGACGCTCAGATGTCAAGCCACCAGCCGGGGAGGCCGCGATGTCGGCGACGAAGGTCGATTTTAAGCACGAGTTGCATGAGCTGTACTTGCCGAGACGTGAGCCTTCGCTGATCGAGGTTCCCGAGATGGCGTTCCTGATGATCGACGGCCACGGCGATCCGAATACCTCGGCCGAGTATCGCAGGGCGATCGAGGCTCTGTACGCGGTCGCGTACACGGTGAAGTTCACCCTCAAGCGGGCGGAGGACGGTCTCGACTTCGGGGTGATGCCGCTGGAGAGCCTGTGGTGGGCGCGGGACATGTCCACATTTCTCACCCAGGACAAGTCGGCTTGGAATTGGACGGCCATGATCATGCAACCGGAGGAGGTCACCGCAGAGATCTTCGAGGCGGCTTGCGAGCAGGCCGCGGCCAAGAGGTCGCTGCCGGCTCTGGAGCTGATGCGCTTCGAGGACTTCGACGAGGGCCTTTGCGCCCAGGTCAGGTACCGGGGTCCCTACGCTGAAGAGGGCCCGACGATCGAACGGCTGCACGCGTTCATCGCCGAACAGGGATACGAGCCGAATGGCAAGCACCACGAGATCTACCTAGGCGACCCGCGTCGTTCGGCGCCCGAGAAGCTGCGGACCGTGATTCGCCAGCCCGTCGTGGTCTTCTGACGCTTGACCCTGGTTATTCGCGCTCAACCTCAGAGAGCCGGCACGAGCCGCCCATCGTCGTCGAGTGCGAACCCGTGCAACTCGAACCGCTCGGCGAGCAGTCGCGGCACCTCGTCTCGAGTCACCGGTGTGACCGTTCTCCCCTCGGGCGTGTGCACCGTCAAGGCCAGCTCGTCCCAGTCGCTCAGTCTCGTGCGCACGCCCTCGTCGGAATGTGAACTGGCTACGAGCCCGCTCACGAACGGCGAGCGTGGGTGCGTGCTGACCCACCAGTTGCTCGTCTCCAGATCGATCCGTGGGGAGGGTTCGAGGAGGAAGCCGTACAGGTCGATCCACTCGCCGTCCTCGATCGTTTGCAGCACCAACTCCGGGTCGTCCTCGACGATGCGAAAGTGCCAGCCCGACTGCTCGTGTGGCTTGCCGGGACCGAACGGCAGCGGCTCCAGCGGGGCACCGAGCCCGAAGCCGACGTCCGCATGCCAGCCGGCGCCGTTCTTCTCGCGCACGCGCAGCACGAGGTGGCTACGCGGGCGGATCGCGCCGGGTGGGGCGCCGTAGCGCACCCGCGCCAGGAACGTCTGGACCTCCGCGCCCATCGCTTCAAGCGCCGCCGCCAGCAGCAGGTTCTGCTCGAAGCAGTACCCGCCGCGGCGCTCCTGAACGAGCTTGCGCTGCAGATCCTCGACTGCGAGCGAGACCGGTACGCCACGGTGCGGGTCGAGGTTCTCGAACGGGATCGAGGTCACGTGGGCGCGGTGGACCTCGGCGATGCTCGGGTGTCCGCTGAGGGCAATGCGGGTTAGGTAGGCGTCCAGGTCGAGCATCGCGGGAACTCTAGACAACGATGATCTGGCATCGCCCTCGTGTGTCCTGTTTCGGGTGTGTCGTCGGGGTATGGAGAAGGGCGCTTCCGCCAGATTCGATTTCCGACTATGCCAGCCGATCCCACCGTCAACGAGCCGTCTGACCCTGTCCACGAGGTTGCTCGAATCGCATACGACATCGCGCGCGCCGCGTTGAACGAACAACATGTGGCCGTTCGTGACCTACGTGCGCGGACCGGTGCGTTGCTCACTGCCACATCTGTAGCCGTCTCGTTCCTGGGGGCACGCGCATTGACGACCGGCCGACTGCGGGGATTTGCTTTTATCGGGCTTGGTGCGTTCGTGCTCTCACTCGTATTCAGCTTGTACGTGCTCCTACCGACCAGGAAGATTAAGTCATTGGCTGGGGGTGGCGCCCTCTTCGATCTGCAGTTGACGGAACGCACCCTCGCGAAGGACGCTTATCGGAGACTGGCCAAAACCTGTGACATGATCGAGGCGACGAACGAATCACAGGTCGAACTGCTCGGGCGTGCGTTCACGCTGGCGTCGGTCTGTGTCGTCGTCGAGGTGCTCTTTTGGGGGCTGCAGCTGGTGCTAGCATGGCCTTGATGTTCGGGAAATCGAAGCCTAGTCCCCCGAAGCCTGACCCAGATGTGATCGAGGCAATGATCAAGCCCGAGCCGGGGGCGATTCTGGGCGGTCGTAAGAAGCCCGGTCGGTAGTCAGACACTGTCCGCGGCGCCCGCGAGGACATCGTGCAAGCTCAGACCGTCGGGGGAGGCTTTGCGCGCACGGCGGGAACGACCATCCCGAGCAGCCCGCGGACCGTTGCCGCGAGGATGGTCAGGTGGTCGAAGTAGTCGCGCCATACCGTGATCTCACCATCGCGAACGTCGAAGCGTCCGCAGACCCAGAACTGGATGCGCAGCCGGCCCCACGTCAGCACGTCGGTTCGCTCCGTCAGAACAGACTCGCCGTCCGCTGAGATCAGGTGTACGTAGACCTCGAAGCCGGCGCTCGGTCGATTCAGCGCATGGAGGAGTCTTCGCACGCGCTCGCGACCGTGCACAGTGGGCAGGCCCTTGTTTTCGTACTCCACGCCGACCGCGAGGAGATCCGCCGCGCCGTCGATGTCGGCCCCGCGCAGACGGTCCAGGAAACGTTCGACCACAGCGGTCGGGGCGGCATCAGCCGCCGACCGATCTCGTGGTTCGCGCGGGACCTCGCTTTCGTCTTTGACCTCAGGCAAGTCCTGTTCCATGGGCGCTTTGGGAGTTTGGGCTGAGATATCAGACATTCTCATCAAGGGACGTTAGACATCCTACGGAGTCGTCCGACCTTATTCCCCGACATCCAAAGCAAGCTGCCGTCCGGCAAGCTCAAAAGGATCGGCGGTGACACTTGCGGGCCGATCGCCCCGAACTCCGCGGCGCAACTCGAGCAGCGACTCGCTCGCGACGTAGTGCCGCCCGCGACGCTCGCCGACCGGAAAGAGCAGTTGCGCATCCACCATCGCCTTGAGGTCACGGGTGGCGGTCAGCTCGGATATCGGTTCGTCGGCGAGGGTCTCCTGGACGAGCTTGCGATAGCCGGCGTTCCTGAGTCGCAGCCCGTGCGCGGCGTCGTAGAGACCGCTGGCGGCGCGTTCGGGCAGGCGGTGCTCCGCGGCGAGCCGGGCGCACGCGTTCCACAGCTCCTCGGCCTCCTCAATGCGGCGCAGGTGTGTCATCGCCTGCCGGTAATGGGCGGTGAGGCAGAAGCGGATCCAGGGCCGGGCGTTGCGGTGAGGGTTCCAGGAGCCCGCCCCGACCTCGGCGAGGATGTCGTAGTAGGCCTGCGTGTTGCGTCCGAGGTACTCCTCGATGCTGGAGAAGACGGGCGCCGCGATCTGTTCGCGTGTGAGCACGAGCGTTTGCAGTGCACGGGCCATGCGGCCGTTGCCGTCGCTGTAGGGGTGGACCATGACGAGGTTCAGGTGTGCCATGGCGGCACGCACGAGCACGGGTGCGTCGCTGTGTTCGAGCTCGCCGATCGTCGCGTCGATCAGGTCGGGGATACGCTCGTGGTCGGGGCCTTCGTAGACGATCTCGCCGATCTCGTCGTTGCGGACGTAGATCGCTCCGGGACGCCATTTGCCGGGGTTCTTGGGCAGGTCGTGCTTGATCATCATGAAGTGCAGCGCCTTGAGCAGTCCCTCGTCGATCGTCGGAGGCGTGGGGTCGCGGGCGATCTGGAGCACGTAGGTCATCGCGTCGCGGTAGCCGGCGAGCGCGAGTTGGGTTTCGGCGTTGGCGTCGAGCGTCGGTTCCCCCTCGACGGCGGCGAGTACGTCGTCGAGGCTGGCGTTGTAGCCCTCGATGCTGTTGGAGCCTTGCACGGCGCGAGCGAAGGTCATCCGCCGGAGGCTGCCGACCCAGCGACGCGGCTCGTGGATGCGGAAGCGCAACTGGTCGCGAGCCTCGTCGATCAGCTCCAGCACGCGTTGCTCGAGCGCGTCGCACGGTGGGGTGTGGAAGACTGAGGAGTCAATGATAGATATAATCTATCATTCCATCATCGCACCGAAACCAGAGCTTTCGAGCGGCTGAGCCGAGTCTGATCCAGAGCCCTGAGCGCCGACGATACCCCTCCACTATCCTCCGCCGATGCCCACGCGCGCGTTGATCCTCGGAGCGGGCTTTGGCGGCCTGGAGCTGGCCACGACCCTGTCGGAGGTCCTGGGTGAGAAGGTAGAAATCACCCTGATCGACAAGGGCGAGGCCTTCGTGTTCGGCTTTTCGAAGCTCGACGTGATGTTCGGGCGCACGTCACCGGAGGCGGTGCGGCTGCCCTACCGCGATCTGGCCAAGCCCGGGATGCGGTTCGTGAAAGAGACGATCACGGCGATCGACCCGGAGAACCGCCGCGTGACGACGGACGGCGGGGAGTATGAGGGGGACGTGCTGGTGGTGGCGCTGGGCGCGGACTACGACCTGGACGCTACGCCCGGGCTGGTGGAGGGCGGTAACGAGTTCTATTCGGTCGCGGGCGCGGAACGGTTGGCTCAGGTGCTGCCGACGTTCACGCGCGGGCGGGCGCTCGTGGGGGTGTGCGGGGCGCCGTTCAAGTGTCCGCCGGCGCCTAGCGAGGCGGCGCTGTTGCTGCACGAGTATTTGATCGCGCAGGGGGTGCGCGAGGAGTGTGAGATCTCGTTCGTGCTGCCGCTGCCCAGTCCGGTGCCGCCATCGCCGGAGACCTCCGCCGCACTCGTCGAGGCGTTTTCCGAGCGCGGGATCGAGTTCGTGCCGGACACGCGCGTGGCCGCGCTGGATCCGGCGCGCAAAGTCGCGCTGTTCGACGGCGGCGGGGAGATGGCTTATGACCTGTTCCTGGGCGTACCCAAACACCGCGCGCCGGACGTGGTGGTGGCGGCGGGGATGGTCGACGACGTCTACATCCCGGTGAACCCGCGCACGCTGCAGACGCGCTATGAGGGCGTGTACGCCGTGGGGGACGTCGCCGCGATCGGGGTGCCGAAAGCGGGCGTGTTCGCCGAGGGGGCGGCGCGCGTCGTCGCGCGGGCGCTGATCGCTCGGATCGAGCGTGGGGAGGATTCGGAAGCCGAGTACGATGGGCTGGGCTCCTGCTATATCGAGTTCGGCGATGGTCGCGTGGGTCGCGTGGATGTGGACTTCATGTCGGGACCGACGCCGACGGGCACGTTTCACGAGCCCTCGGAAGCGCTGGTCGCGCAGAAGCATGAGTTCGGCGCAAGTCGCCGCGCGCGCTGGTTCGGCCGCTGAACTGCCGAACCTCGGCGTGTTGGACGGGTGAGCCATAGCCTGTCCTTGCATCGAGTTGCTGTAGGCGCCGCTCACCGCAGCGGTTGGCGTTGAGGGGCGCTTTGATGTGTGAAACTCAGGCGCGATGGCTACGCAACCCGGCCTGTATTTCAGCCACCCAGCCTGCTTGGAGCACGATCCGCGGGTGCACATGCCCGAGCATCCCGACACGCCCGAGCGGCTGCTTGCGATCGAGGCGAAGCTCGCGGCGGCGGATTGGCTGGGGTGGGAGCGGCGCGAGGCGCCGAGCGCGAGCGACGGAGAGCTCGAGCTGGTGCACTCCGTCCGCCATATCGAGCGGATCAGGGAGCTCTCCGAAGCGGGCGGGGGCGCGATCGACGGCGATACGTTCGTCGGTGAGCCCTCCTATCGCGCGGCGCTGCACGCGGCCGGCGGCGCATGTGCGATGACGCGCGCGCTGATGTCGGGCGAGGCGAGCTTGGGGTTCGCGGGCGTGCGTCCCTCCGGTCATCACGCCGAACCAGATCGTGCGATGGGGTTCTGTTTGTTCAACAACACGGCGATCGCCGCCGCGCTCGCGCTGGCGGAGCTGGACGCTGAACGCGTGCTGGTGCTGGACTGGGACGTACACCACGGCAACGGCACGGCAGAGGCGTTTCGCCGCCGCTCAGATGTCCTGTTCGTCTCGATTCATCAGTCCGGGATCTATCCGGGCACGGGTCCGTTGAGCGACGTCGGCTCGGGTCCGGGGGAGGGCTACACGATCAATCTCCCCGTGCCGGCTGGCTCGGAAGGGGATCTGTGGTTGTCGCTGATCGAGCACATCGTCCTACCGGCCGCGGCCTCGTTCGCACCCGACTTGGTGTTGATCTCGGCCGGGTTCGACGCTCACCACGCCGATCCGCTGGCCGGTTGTCGCTTGGACGCGTCGACGTTCGCCGAGATGGCCCGTCACGTGCGCGCGTTCGCACGTGAACGCAAGATTCCGCTGGGGGCGGTCCTCGAGGGCGGCTACGCACCGGAGGCGCTGGCCGAATGCGTTGCGGTTACGCTCGCGGCGCTCACCGACGAGCAGCCGCCGGAGTCGGCCGCGCCCGAGCCGTTCTTCACCGCGCGCGCGGCGGCGCACGTGGCCCACTACTGGGAGCTGTAGAGGGCAGGGCGCTCGCCGATGGACGGGCATCGGGCGATGTGCCGCTGCCCGAGCGGTAAGGCCGGATCGCCGCTGACGGGTCAGCCCGGTTGGAGGCAGGCGGAGCGTAGTTCTCCGCGAGCAGGGGTCGGAGCACATCGGATGTGGCGCCGCTGTGCGCGGGCGATGCTTTGGTCATCGTGGCGACGCCAGAACTTCTCACACCCGCCCACACCGAGAGTGTGCCATCGACATCCACGCACGCGAGTGAGCGCGTGTCGATGCGCCTGCGCGACGGCGCGTCGGTGACCCTGCGCCCGGCCAAGTCCGGGGACGAGCCGGCGCTGCGCGAGTTCCTTGAGGGCTTGTGTTTGGAGGCGCGGCGGCTGCGGTTCTTCTCGGGCGCGGCCAACCTCGACATCGCCGCGCACTGGGCGGTCGCGACGGGTCCCGAGCGCTACGGCTCGATCGCCTCCGATGAGACCGGCGCGATCGTTGGCCATGCCACCTACGTGCAGCTGGAGGTGCCGCGTGGTGAGCCCGCGCGTGCTGAAGTCGCGGTCGAGGTGGCCGACGCTCTGCACGGGTGCGGGCTGGGGACGATTTTGATCGAGCGTCTGGCGAAGGTCGCCGAGCGGCGCGGGATCGTGACGTTCACGGCGGAGGTGCTGCCGGAAAACCGCGCGATGCTGGACGTGTTTCGCGACGGCTTTGACGCGCGCCTAACGTTCCACGAAGGTCTCGACTCGGTCCAGTTTCCCACCGCCAATTGGCGTGTCGCGCGCGAGCGCTTCGCGTAGAGCATCGCGGGCGTCGGGGTGGGCGGCGTGCTCGACGATTAGTCGCGCCTGCGCGCGCTCGCTGCGCCCGAACAGGCGCGCGCAGCCCTGCTCGGTAATGACGGCGGTGTGCTGGTAGGAGGTCACGGGCTCGGTCAGGCGGGGGACGATCGTCGAACTGGCGCTCGGCTCGTGCCAGGAGCGCAGCGCGATCACCGCTTGCCCGCCGGGAGAGTGCAGCGCGCCGCTGACGAAATCCGGCTGTCCGCCGAACCCCGAGTAGACGCGTCCGCGGATGTGGCTCGCGCCGGCCTGGTCTGAGAGGTCGACCTGCAGTGCGGTGTTGACCGACACCATCCCGGGCTGGGCGGCGATGCGCGCGGGGTCGTTGGTCGTCTCGGTGCGCAGCATCCGAATTCGGGGGTTGTGATCGACCCACTCATACAGCTCGTTCGAGCCGAACATGAACGAGCAGACGATCGGGCGGGTAGCGTCGAGCGCGCCGTCGCGCTCAAGCGCCATCACGCCGTCGGAGATCATCTCCGACCACACGCCCAGCCGGCGGCGGGTACCGAGCGTGCGCAGGGTCGCGTCCGGCACCTGGCCGATACCCAGTTGCAGCGTCGCTCCGTCGTCGATCAGCTCCGCGACGAACTCGGCGATCCGCTGCGCGTGTCCGCGTATGTCGCCGATCGGTGGCGAGGGCAGTTCGTCCTCGACCTCGATCGCCAGGTCGATCAGATCTTCGTGCAGCTCGCCGTCGCCGTACGTGTAGGGCATCCGCGGGTTCATCTGCGCGACGACCAGCCCGCCGCGGGCGCGCACCTGTTCGACCGCGGCCACGAGCACGTTCACCTCGATCCCGAGTGAGACCTTGCCCTCATGGGGTGGGGTGGTGTGTAGCAGCACGACGTCGGGGGGGCGCACGGTGGCGAACAGTCGCGGCACGAGCGACAGGCGTATCGGCAGGTAGTCCAGGCGCTCTTCCCCGGCGCGCATGCCCGGCCCGACGAAGGGCGTCTCATAGATCACGCCCTCGCGATCGGGCAGTGGACCGTGAGCGGCGAGCATGAACAGCCGAAAGCGCTCCACGGTGCGGTCGAGAACGCCGAGCAGCGCGTGCGGAGTCGCCAGATTGCCGCCTGCGACGATCCTCGGCTCTTGGGTCCCTGTCGCCGCGAGCGCGTGCGCGAGTTGCTCTGGGGAGATGACCCTCACGATCGTCACGCTATGGGTACCGGTAGGCCACGTCATGGGTGTGAACTACGGAGCCGGTCGCGTGGCTACTGCGGTAGGCGCTCGGCGCGATGCCCGGTTGACTGTGTATGGGAGCCGATGCTCGTCGCAAACGCCGCACGGGTCCCGCGACCGTACCGATCCCGATCGTGGCCAGGAGGAGCAGCATGAGCGCTTCAACCACCGTCCCCGTCCAGCCGGCGCTCGACCTCGTCCGTCCGTTTGAGCGTCTCAGAAGCGATGACGTCGCCTATGCCGGCGGCAAGGGCGCCAATCTCGGCGAGCTGACCGCGGCGGGGCTGCCTGTGCCCGACGGGTTTGTGATCGGCGCACCGGCGTACGCGGAGTTCTGTGCGCAAACAGGGTTGCGCGAGCGCCTGAGCGCGATGCTGGACGGCGTGGACGTCGAGGACACGGCGGCGCTGCGTGCGGCCGCGAGCGCGGCGCGCGGGCTGTTCGACGAAACGCCCATCCCCGCGCCGCTGGCGCGGGAGATCCTCGCAAACTATGCGCGCCTGACCGCGGGCGCGGACGCGGAGGATGACGGTCCCGTGCCGGTGGCGGTGCGCTCCTCGGCGACGGCCGAGGACACCGCCGACACTTCGTTCGCGGGCATGAACGAGACGTTCCTGAACATCCGCGGCGACGATTCGCTGATCGACGCGGTGCGCCGCTGCTGGCGTTCGCTGTTCGGCGCGCGCACGATCTACTATCGCGGCGTCAACCACTTCGGGCAGGCCGACATGGACATCGCGGTGGTCGTCCAGCGTCAGTTGCAGTCCACCCGCGCGGGGGTCATGTTCACCGTCAACCCCGCCACCGGCGAGCGCGACGAGCTGGTGATCGAGGGTTCGTTCGGTCTCGGAGAGGCCGTCGTCTCGGGCTCGGTCTCGCCCGACCGCTATGTGGTGGACAAGGCGACGCTCGCGATCCGTCGCCGCGAGGTCCATCACAAGGAGCTCGTGATCGAGTACGCCCCCGACGGCGGCACCCGTCAGCGCACGCTCTCCGAGGCGCAGGCATTGCGTCCGGTGCTGAACGACGCGGAGGTCGTCGCGGTGGCCGAGCTGGGGCGGCTCATCGAGGAGCACTACGGCTCGCCCCAAGATACGGAGTGGGCGTTCGACCCCGAGGGTGGGCTGTGGATGTTGCAGTCGCGCCCGATCACCACCTTGCATGACGACGTCTCCTCGTCTAAGCGTTCCTTCGCCCCGGGAGAGGGGTCTCACAACGGCGACGCGTCCCCGTCCACCGGAAATCCCCAGACGGTGCTGCTGCGCGGTCTCGGTGGGGCCCCCGGCTTGGCCTCGGGCGCCGCGCGCGTGCTGTCATCGCTCACTGAGGCGGCGAGCCTGAACGATGGCGACGTGCTCGTAACGCACATGACCTCGCCGGACTGGCTGCCGCTGATGCGCCGCGCCGCCGCGATCGTGACGGATTCGGGCGGGATGACCTGTCACGCGGCGATCGTCTCACGCGAGCTGTCGATCCCGTGCGTGGTGGGCACGGGCGAAGCGACGCGGCGCTTGCGCGACGGCGAGATCGTCACGGTGGACGCCACCCATGGCTTGGTGCTGGAGGGGGCGGCGCCCGAGCCTGTCACCCCATCCGCGGCCGGCGCCGTGGCAGGCGCCGCCGCCGGCGGCCCTGGAGTCCTCGCGGCACCGAGCGCTCCGGTGACGGCCACGCAGATCCTCGTCAACCTGTCCGAGCCCTCGCAGGTGCAACGGGTCGCGGCGCTGCCCGTCGACGGCGTGGGGCTGCTGCGCGCCGAGATGATGGTGCTGGAGGCGCTCGCCGGGGATCATCCTCGCATCCTGCTCCAGGAGGGTCGCGGCGAGGAGTTCGTCGCGCGCATGGCCGAGGGGCTGAGCACGTTCGCCGCCGGGTTCGCGCCGCGCCCGATCACCTACCGCACGATCGACTTCCGCACGAACGAGTTCTCGGGGCTGCGCGGCGGCGAGCGTTTTGAGCCGCAGGAGTCAAACCCGATGATCGGCTATCGCGGCGCCCTGCGCTACACGTGCGAGCCCGACGTGTTCGCGCTGGAGCTGGCGGCGCTGCGCCAGGTGTGGGACTCCGGTCACCGCAACCTGCACGTGATGCTGCCGTTCGTCCGTACCGCCCGCGAGCTGCGTCGCTGCCGCGAGCTGATCGGCGAGTCGGGCCTGCTGGAGCGCCCGGGGTTCGAGCTGTGGGTGATGGCCGAGGTGCCCTCGGTGCTCTTCAACCTCCGCGAGTACGCCGCGCTCGGGATCGCGGGAATCTCGATCGGCTCTAACGATCTCACGCAACTGCTGCTCGGCGCCGACCGCGACAACGAGGTGCTGGCGGAGACCTTCGACGAGCGCGACCCCGCCGTGACCGCCTACCTGCGCGAGCTGATCCCGCGTGCGCGAGAGCTCGGGCTGCGCACCTCGATCTGCGGGCAGGCGCCATCGGTTCACCCCGAGTACGCCGAGCTGCTCGTGCGGGCGGGGATCGACGCGATCTCGGTCAGCGTCGACGTGCTCGATCGCACGCGCGCGCTGGTCGCGGCGGCCGAGCGGCGAGTGCTGCTCGACGCCGCGCGCGAAAGTGAGCGCGGCGGGGAGGGACCAAACGGACGCGGGCCGGGTGGGCGCGGTGGACCGCGTCGCGGACGTCCCGGCTCGGCCGATCCGATGTCCGCGCGAGGCTAGCGGTGTTCGAGGTCCGCATCCACGGCCGGGGCGGACAGGGCGTGGTCACGGCCGCGGAGCTGCTTTCGCTCGCCGCCTTTGACGAGGGTCGCTACGCGCAGGCCTTTCCGAGCTTCGGCTCCGAGCGCATGGGCGCGCCGGTCATCGCCTTCTGTCGCATCGCTGACCACGAGATTCGTGTGCGCGAGCCAGTGATGGAGCCCGACGCGCTGATCGTTCAGGACCCCACGCTGCTGCACCAGGTCGACGTGTTCGGGGGCCTGCGAGGCGATGGCAGCGTGCTCGTCAACACCACGCGTACGTTCGACGAACTGGGCATGGGTGAGTTTGTCGAAGGTTTTCGGCACGAGCGGTTGCTCACGGTGCCGGCGTCAGAGTTCGCGCGCGAGCACACAGGACGGGCGATGGCCAACGCCTCGCTGCTCGGTGGATTCGCGGCGCTCACCGGCATGGTCTCGCTCGACGCGGTCGCACGCGCGATCACCGAGCGCTTCACCGGACCGGTGGGGGAGGGCAACGTGGCAGCCGCGCGTGCGGCCTACGCGCATGTGCGGGACGAGCTGCTGCAGCTGAGCGGGACGGACGCCGCCGCGCGCACGCTGGACGGTGCTGTGGCCACGGCCAACGCCGGGGAGGGCTGAGCGGTGCCACGCCAGCTCGAGGGCTCGCGCGCGGTAGCCGAGGCGGTCGCATTGTGCCGCCCCGAGGTGATCTGCGCGTATCCGATCTCCCCGCAGACGCACATCGTCGAGAACCTCTCGCAGCTGGTGAAGTCGGGCGAGCTCGCGCCCTGCGAGTTCGTGAACGTCGAGTCGGAGTTCGCCGCGATGTCCGTCGCGATCGGCGCCAGCGCCACCGGCGCGCGCGCATACACCGCGACGGCCAGCCAGGGGCTGCTGTACATGACCGAGGCGCTCTACAACGCTTCGGGCCTCGGCCTACCGATCGTGATGACGCTCGCCAACCGCGCGATCGGCGCGCCGATCAACATCTGGAACGACCACTCCGACTCGATGTCACAGCGCGACTCGGGCTGGATCCAGCTCTATGCGGAGACCAACCAGGAGGCCCTGGACCTGCACATTCAGGCCTTCCGCCTCGCCGAGGAGCTGTCGACGCCGGTGATGGTGTGCATGGACGGCTTCATCCTCACCCACGCGGTCGAGCGCGTCGAGATGCCCTCGCAGGAGCAGGTCGACGCGTTTCTGCCGCCGTTTGCGCCCAGGCAGGTGCTCGACCCCGACGAGCCCGTCACGATCGGCGCGATGGTCGGCCCGGAGGCTTTCATGGAGGTTCGCTACCTCGCGCACGCCAAGCAGATGCAGGCGCTCGAACTGATCCCTCAGATCGCCGCCGACTTCCAGGGTGCGTTCGGGCGTGACTCCGGTGGGCTGATCCGCGGCTACCGCTGCGAGGACGCCGAGACGATCATCGTCGCGCTCGGCTCGGTGCTCGGCACGATCAAGGACACGATCGACGACTTGCGCGAGCAGGGCGTTTCGATCGGCGCCCTCGGGATCGTCTCGTTCCGTCCATTCCCGCTGGAGGCCGTTCGCGCGGCGCTCGGACAGGCAAAGCGCGTGGTTGTGCTCGAGAAGGCGCTCGCCGTCGGCATCGGCGGAATCGTCTCCGCCAACGTGCGCATGGCCCTGACCGGCATTCAGTTGCACGGCTACACCGTCATTGCCGGGCTCGGCGGGCGGCCGATCACGATCGCTTCGCTGCGCTCCCTTTTCCTCGATGCCGTTGCGGATCGGCTGGAGCCGTTGACGTTCCTGGACCTCAATCACGATCTCGTCGATCGCGAGCTGCAGCGCATGAACGCTTCGCGCGCGTCGGGCCCGCACGCGGAGAACATCCTGCGCGACGTCGGCTCGGTCGCGGCGGGGCCGGTATGAGGAGCACGCGCGCATGAAGACGCAGGCGATCCGCTTCTACCAGACCGGCAGCATCGCGGTCGGCAACCGGCTGCTCGACCCCGAGCAGCGCTCGGTCCAGGCCGACGAGGGGCGGAGCAACTCGATCACCTGCGGCCACCGCGCCTGCCAGGGATGCGGCGAGGCGCTCGGCGCGCGCTACGCGCTGGATGCCGCGATGCGCGCGACAAACGGACGCATGATCGCCGCCAACGCCACGGGTTGCCTGGAGGTCTTCTCCACGCCATACCCCGAGACCTCGTGGCGGATACCGTGGCTGCACTCGCTGTTCGGCAATGCGCCCGCGGTCGCGACGGGCATCGCCGCGGCGCTGCGCGCGAAGGGCCTGGACGAGGACATCCGCGTCGTCGGCCAGGGTGGGGACGGCGGCACCGTGGACATCGGCATGGCGTGCCTGTCGGGGATGTTCGAGCGCGGCGACGACGTGCTGTACATCTGTTACGACAACGAGGCCTACATGAACACCGGCGTGCAGCGCTCCGGCGCCACACCGCCGGCCGCGCGCACGACAACCACCCCGGCAGTCGGCCCCGAGCCGGGCAACGTCTTCGGTCAGGGTAAGTCCGCGCCGCTGATCGCGATGGCGCACGAGATCCCCTACGTGGCAACGGCCACGGTCGCCGAGCTGCGCGACCTGGAGGCGAAGGTGCAAACGGCGATGGAGATCCGCGGCCCACGCTACCTGCACGTGTTCGTGCCCTGCCCACTCGGCTGGGGCAGCGCCTCGAAGGACACGATCCTGATCGCGCGCCTGGCGAAGGAGTCGGGCATCTTCCCCGTGTTCGAGGCGCGCGACGGAGAGGTGACCGGCGTCTCGAAGATCCGCCGGCAGGTCCCCGTCGAGGACTATCTGCGTCCCCAGAAGCGCTTCGCGCACCTGTTCAAGCCCGAGCCGCGCACAGACGTGATCGCCCGCATTCAGGCGGGCGCCGACCGCAACATTCGCCGCTTCGGGCTCCTCGGTGACGCCGGTCCGGCGCCCCTCGGCGCTCCGGTGAGAAGCAACGGCGCGCAGAGACAGGTGGCAGGGGATGCGGTTGTGTCGCGAGATGCGGTGGTATCGGTGGATGTCGCGGGGGGGGAGGGGCGACGGTGATGGACAAGCCCTTCGCGATCACTCTCGACGTCGGCTCAAGCCTCGCCAACAAGACCGGCTCCTGGCGCCAGGAGCGCCCGCAATACGTGCACCGCCTGCCACCCTGCAATCACGCCTGTCCGGCCGGGGAGAACATCCAGCAGTGGCTGTATCACGCCGAGTCAGGCGACTACGAGTCGGCCTGGCGCGAGCTCGTGGCCGACAATCCGCTGCCGGGCGTGATGGGCCGCGTCTGTTACCACCCGTGTGAGACCGCCTGCAACCGTGCCCAGCTCGACGATCCGGTGGGCGTGCACGGGATCGAGCGCTTCCTCGGCGATGAGGCGATCCGCCAAGGCTGGCGCCTTCAGGTCGAGAGCGAGCCGACCGGCAAGCGCGTGCTCGTCGTCGGCGCCGGCCCCTCCGGACTGTCGGCCGCCTACCACCTCGCGCGCGCCGGGCACGCGGTCACGATCCGTGACGCCGGCCCGCTGCCCGGGGGGATGATGCGCTTCGGGATACCCCGGTATCGCCTGCCGCGCGACGTGCTCGACGCCGAGATCCAGCGCATCCTCGACCTCGGCGTCACGCTTCAGTGCGACGCGAAGGTCACGAACATCCTGGAGGCGATGCGCGAGGGCTCCTTCGACGCCGCCTTCTTGGCCGTCGGCGCGCACATCGGCCGTCGCGCCTACATCCCCGCCGGGGAGGCGGCCCACATCCTCGACGCCGTCACGCTGCTGCGCACGATGGAGGGAGCCGACGGCGAGGAGCCTCCGCTGTTGGGCCGTCGTGTGGTCGTCTACGGCGGGGGCAACACCGCGATGGATGCCGCGCGTACCGCCAGACGCCTCGGCGCCGAGGAGGCGATCGTCGTCTACCGGCGCACCCGTGAGCGCATGCCCGCGCACGAGTTCGAGGTGCGCGAAGCGCTGGAGGAGGGCGTGACGATGCGCTGGCTGTCCACGATCAAGCACGCCGACGGCGGCAATCTTGTGCTGGAGCGGATGGAGCTCGACGAGACCGGCTTTCCGCAACCGACCGGCGAGCTGGAGGAGCTGGAGGCCGACTCGCTCGTGCTCGCGCTCGGACAGGAAGCCGACCTGTCGCTACTGGACGGCGTCCCCGGCCTTGAGGTGAGCGACGGCGTCGTGCAGGTCGCGGAGAACATGATGACCGGCCACGCCGGCATCTTCGCCGGCGGCGACATGGTGCCCGCCGAGCGCACCGTCACCGTCGGCGTCGGCCACGGCAAGCAGGCCGCGCACAACATCGACGCCTACCTGCGCTCAACCACCTACGCGCATCCGCAACAGGCCGATCTCGCGACCTTCGAGGAATTGAACACCTGGTACTACTCCGACGCGCCCCGAACCGTCGCCCCGCGCCTGGACGCGATTCGCCGCCAGTCAAACTTCGACGAGGTCACCCTCGGCCTGGACGAGACCAACGCGCTGTTCGAGGCCCGCCGCTGCCTCTCCTGCGGCAACTGCTTCGGGTGCGACAACTGTTATGGCGTCTGCCCCGACAACGCCGTCCTGAAGGTCGACTCGGGCGACGGCTACGCGTTCGACCTCGACTACTGCAAGGGCTGCGGCATCTGCGTCACCGAGTGCCCGTGCGGGGCGATCGAAATGATCCCCGAGACGATCTGAGCGGCGGAGGCGGAAGCGGTGTTCGGGTATCTGCGCCTGCCGGACCATCGGGGTGCACGGCGCACATGGCGCCCGTGCGAAGGTCGAGCGGTACTACATTCATCCTGACATGAACATCGCGGGCGTTTCCCCGAGGGCCGGTGGCGAGCGCGTGCTGCTCGTCGAGGATGAGGCGTCGATCTCCGAGCCGTTTTCCAGCGCGTTGACCCGCGAAGGCTTCGAGCCGATCCTCGCCGCGACCCTCGCGCAGGCGCGCGCCCGGTTGGGCGAGCGCGAGCCCGACATCGTCTTGCTCGACCTCACCCTGCCCGACGGGGACGGGCGCGAGTTCGCGCGTGAGCTGCGGGCGTCCTCACGGCTGCCGATCATCATGCTCACCGCGCGGGGCAGCGAGATCGACCGTGTCGTCGGTCTCGAGCTGGGCGCCGACGACTACGTCGTCAAGCCGTTCGCCGCCGCCGAGGTGATCGCCAGGATTCGCGCGGTGCTGCGTCGCAGCCGTCCTGAGCCCGACGAACGGTTGACCGCGGGCGATGTCACGATCGACGTCGCCGCGCGCCGTGCGTGGCTTGCAAAGGAGGAGCTGGCGTTGACGCGCAAGGAGTTCGACCTGCTCGTCCGCCTCGTGCGCAGCGCCGGCCACGTCGTCACGCGCGAGGACCTGATGAGCGACGTGTGGGACGAGAACTGGTTCGGCTCGACCAAGACGCTCGACGTTCACATGACCGCGCTGCGGCGAAAGCTCGGCGAAGATCCCGCGGCGCCGCGTCATATCCAGACCGTGCGCGGCGTCGGCTTTCGCTTCGCATCCGTGTCGCCGGAGGAGTGAGACGTGAGCCTGCGCACGCGCCTGCTGCTTTCGCTCGCCTACGTGCTCGTGCTGGCCGTCGTCTCACTCGGAGTGCCGCTCGCGCTCAGCCTGCGCGATCGCGTAAACGCCGAGGTTCACTCCCAGGCGCTCAGCCAGGCAGACGTCGTCGCCGCCACCTCCGCCGACCTGCTGATCCCACCGTCGAGCGCCGAGCTCGGCGCGCTCGCGCGCTCCAGCGGCGCCTCGGTGCGCGGGCGCGTGCTGATCGTAAACGCGCGCGGGCGCGTCGTGGCCGACAGCGCGAGCGCGTCCACGCTCGGCTCAAGCTACGCCAGTCGTCCGGAGATCGCCGCCGCGCTGCGCGGGCGCGCCGTGCAGACACAGCGCTCAAGCCGGACGCTCGGCGAGAACATCCTCGCCACCGCCGTGCCCGTGCTGCGCCGCGGCGCCACGATCGGCGCCGTGCGTGTTACCCAGAGCGTCGCCGCGGTGCAGAGCGCGGTGCGCAGCACCGTGCTGAAGCTCGTGCTGGTCGCCGGAGTGGTGCTGCTGCTCGGTCTGTTCGCCGGTGGGCTGATCGCTCGTCAGATAGCGCTGCCGCTCAGGCGTCTGGAGGGCGCCGCGCGGAAGCTCGCGGGCGGAGATCTCGGCGCGCGGGCCGTCGTCGAAGGCAGCTCCGAGCAGCGCTCGCTCAGTACCTCTTTCAACGAGATGGCCGACCGTGTGCAGCGCCTGATCGGCGCCCAGCGCGAGTTCGTCGCCGACGCCTCCCACCAGCTGCGCACCCCGCTGACAGCGCTGCGGTTGCGCCTTGAGGAGGCGCGTGCGACCGGAGTCTCCCCGACGGCGGCGGCCGAGCTCGACGCAGGCACCGCGGAGGTCGACCGCCTCGCGGCAATCCTCGATGAGCTGCTCGTGCTCAGCCGTGCGGAGGACCGCGAGCTGCAGGGAGAGACCGTCGATCTGCCCGCGGCCGTACGGCGTGCGGTGGCGCGCTGGCAGGTCGCCGCCGACGCGCGAAAGATCGCGCTGAATCCCGCCGTGAACGGGGCCGGCACGGCATGGTGCGCCCCGGCCGATCTCGACCGCGCGCTGGATGTGCTGATCGAGAACGCCCTCTCCTACTCGCCGCCGGGCGGTGAGGTGACGGTCACCGGCGGCGACGGCCGCATCGAGGTGTGCGACCGCGGTCCAGGCCTTGAACCCGGCGAGGAAGAGCTCGTGTTCGAGCGCTTTCATCGCGGTCGCGCCGGGCAGCAGGGACCGGCCGGGAGTGGGCTGGGGCTGGCGATCGCTCGCACCCTCGCGCGTGCCTGGGACGGCGAGGCGTACCTGCGAAACCGGCCGGGCGGCGGCGCGATCGCGCTGCTCGAGTTTCCGGTGGCCCGCCCATGAGCGCCCGTCGTCGCACGCTGCTCGTCCTCGTCACGGCCCTGCTCGGGATCGTGATCGCCGCGGCGATCACCTGGGGCACCAGTCAGCTCGTGCGCCAGCGCATCGGGCTGGCCTCCGAACCGCTCACCGTCGGACGTCGGCTGCTGCCGCCCGCCGTGCGGACCCCGGCCCGCTCCACTCCGACCTCAAACCCGCGGCGGACGAGCAGCTCTACTCCGACGCACGCCCCCGCGAGGACCACGTCCTCCACGCCGACGCCGGCCCCCAGCGCGCCGCCCGTGGTCACACCGGAACCCACCCCCGAACCGGTCCCCTCCGAAGCTGCGCCCGCCGAACCCTCCGCGTCTGGGGGCGGCTCTGAACGGGACGGCGGCGGGGACTCAAGCTCCCACCGCGACGACTGACTCGCCCGTCGGTCCGCGGCCGGGTACCGCCTTTTCTTTGCCGAGTCTTAACCCTCGCCTGGGCTGCGGCTGGGTGTCCACGAGCGACAGTGGATGCACCCCAACTTCAGGAGTACCCCGATGCGACGTGCGGAGATGATGACGGCAGGCGGAGTGACCCTCGCGGGCCTGGGCGCGCTGGTGGGCCTGGCGATCGGCTCGGGCGAAGGTACGCCCAAAGCTCTCGCTCCGCGAACACAGCCGGTCGAGGTGCGCACCGAGGTGATCCGCAAGACGGTCAACGTCTATCGCCGCGAACACCCCCATCACGCCGCGGGCGCCGGCACCGGTGGCCGGGGCTCCTCCGGCGCGAACATTCCCAGAACGGCAAGCGCGCTGTCTGCCGCCACGCGCACACGTTCGAGCGGCGCGCACGCCGTCGCGCCCACCGCCTCCGCTGCGCCGGTCGTGAGCACGCGCTCAAGCGGCTCGCACTCGACCTCCGGCTCCACCTCTTCCGGGCGCTCTTCAGGCGGTGGCTCCGGCTCCCACACAGTCAAAACCCGTACCAGCGGCTCGCGGCCGACCTCGGGCTCCCACGCCGGAGGTTCCGGCGAAGGCGGCTCAAGCTCTCGTCCGGTCAAAACCCGCACCAGCGGCGGCAGCACGTCCGCCGGCGGCTCGGGCGCCTCGCGCCCGGTCAGCACCCGCTCAAGCGGTGGCGGCGAGGGCGCAGATCACGGCGGTGGGCACGATGACTGAGCACGCACACACTCCAGAGCAACCGCCGAGCACCGTCGCCGACGGACCGACGCGAAACCGCGACGGCGCCTCCAAGCCGTCCGCGGCGCCCGCTCGCCGCCGACATCCCCTGCTCAGCGCCTTCCCGCTGACGGTGATGACGCTCGCCACCTTCCTCGTGCTGTTCACGCTGATGATGGCGCGCCTACAGGCCGGCGCCGATCCGGCGCTGCGCGCGAGCGCCGCCGGTGCGCTCGTCGCCGGACGTCCGGGCGCTGGCGCCATCACCACGCGTACGAGCGCCGCCGCCGGCGCGAGCGCCGCACCTGCGGCGTCGAACGAAGGGTCCCCCGCGGCTGCCCCCGCGGTCATCACCCGCACCAGCGGGGTCCCGGGAGAGAGTGGTGGAGCCGGCGATGACTGAGCGCTCGACGAGCGATCCGCAGACGCTTGAGTCCTCGACTGGCGATCCGCAGACGTCCGCGCGTCATGAGGCTAGGACGGCGAATCGCACGCCTCGTAGTCCCGGTGCACTCGCCGCGCTCTGGAGCGCCGCGGCGGTGTTCCTCGCGCTGCTCGCCCTGCTCGCCACGCGCGTCGCCTCCGGCCAGGACCCCGCGCTGCGCGCCCGTGCCGCGGCAACACCGATTGCCCCGCGGCGCGTGCTGGTCCGCCGCGTGATCGAACGCCGCGTGATCGTCCACCTGCCGCCGAGCGCGCCCGCCCAGCCGACGCAGGCCTCCCAGCAGGTCAGCCTCGCCGGCGATCTCACTCCCCTCCCCGTCACGCGCGCCTCATGAACTCCGTACACGACACCACCTTCCGCTCGATGGGCAGCGACGTACGGCTGATCGTGCACGCTCCCCTGCTGGCAACCCAGCTCCCCCCCGAGCAAGCCGCCATCGGCGAGCGCCGCTACATCGAAGACTTTGCCGCCCGCCTCTCGCGCTTTCGCCCCGACAGCGAACTCTGCGCGCTCAACGCCGACCCTACCCAAGAGGCGCCCGCGTCGATCCTGCTGCGCACGGCGGTATCCGCCGGACTGTGGGCCGCACAGCGCAGTGACGGTCTTGTCGACCCCACGCTTCTTGGTGAGATCGAGGCGGTCGGCTATGACAGCTCCCAAGAGGACTGCACCCCAGCGTCCCTGCGCGAGGCCCTGGCCTGCGCCCCGCCTGCCCGCGCGGCGCAACCGAGGCCCGATTCGCGCTGGCGTGAAATCGAGGTCGATCACGAACAAGGAATCGTGCGCCGCCCTCCGGGGGTGCGCATCGACACCGGCGGAACCGGCAAGGGTCTCGCCGCCGACGCCGTCGCCCACCGCCTGCGCGGATACACACGCTTCGTCGTGGACTGCGGCGGAGACATCGCCGTCGGAGGCATCGGCGCACAGCTCGACCCCGTCGCGATCGAGGTCGAGCACCCACTCACCGGTGAGTGCACCCACACCCTGCAGCTCGCCCAGGGCGGGGTCGCCACCTCCGGTCTGAACATACGCATCTGGCGCCGTCCCGACGGGACGTTCGCCCACCATCTGCTCGACCCCTTCACCGGCGAACCAGTCTGGAGCGGGCTGATCGGCGCGACCGCGCTGGCGCCCACAGCGCTCGAGGCCGAGACGCTGTCCAAGCTCGCACTGCTAACCGGCCCCGCCGGCGCCCGCCGCGCCCTGGCCGAGCACGGTGGGATCGTCGTGCACAACGACGGCGACGTCGAGGCGATCGGACCGCTCGACCGTCACGGCACGCGCCTCCACGTTCTGGAAGGTGCGGCGTGACCCAGCACGCGGCGCCCGCCAACTACGTGTGGTGGCTCGCCGGTCGCTCGGCCGGCATCCTCGCACTGCTGCTCGTCGCCGCCTCGGTCATCCTCGGGCTGGCGATGGCCGCGCGCGCGATTCCGCCGCGCCGCCGCGGCGAAGCGGTACGCCTGCACCAGCACCTCGCGCTGCTCTCACTCGGCGCGATCGCCGCCCACGGCCTGTTCCTGGCGGCCGACCCCTGGCTGAAGGCCGGGGTGAAGGGGATCGTCGTGCCCTTCGCGATCGGCTACCGCCCGCTGTGGACGGGCCTCGGCATCCTCGGCGGCTACCTGGCCGCGATCCTCGGATTGAGCTTCTACGCGCGCCGGCGCATCGGCGCGCGACTGTGGCGGCGGATGCACCGCTTCACGGTCATCGTCTACGTGCTCGGCCTGGCCCACGCCCTGGGGTCGGGGACCGACGCCTCGATACCGGCGGTGCGCTACGCGATGCTCGCGAGCGTCCTGCCAGTCCTGTTCCTGTTCGCGCTGCGCCTACAGCGCTCGCGGCGCTCCGCAACGCCCAAGAGGAACACGGCGACCCCCACCGCGAACGCGAGTCGCCCGCAGGTAGCGCCGCCACCACGCGTGCAGATGCAACCCAGCCCCTCGCGGGGCGGCTGATACGAGCAAAGGAGCGACACGATGAGCTACATACCGACGATCGACGAAGGCAGCTGCATCGCCCAAGGCGACTGCGTGGACCTCGTCCCCGACGTGTTCCAGGTCGAAGACTTCGCCACGGTCATCGGCACCGGCCCCGACGACCTGATCCTCACCGCCGCGCGCGAATGCCCGGTGGAAGCGATCACGGTGATCGACTCAGAGACCGGCGAGCAGGTCTACCCGTGAGTGCGGTTCGGGCGACTGCGCGCTCTCCGTAGGACTACGCATCACGTGAAAATCCACCCATCGGATCGGGGGTTTTCTACTGACGTACGCAGACAGGGCCACGCATAGGGTTCACTCATCGTCCCATTTCGAGAGGGAAGTTTGCGATGAGCGTGCTGGCGGCAGCGGTCTTTAACCTCAACCACCCGGCGCACACGGTGGACTGGGAGTTCATCCACCTGTCGGTCGCCAACGTCATCGTGATCGGCCTGATGCTGATCGTCTTCCTGCTGGCGATCCTGCTCCCCTTCCCGGGAGCGGCCAGACGCGCCGCGGCCGGCCGCGCGGAGCGTTCCTCGTGAGCTCCGCCTCCCCGCCCGCCACCTCCCCGCCCGTCGTCCCGCCCTCGAAGTCCTGGACCGTCCGCACGCGCAACCGCGCCGTGGACGCGTTGCCGCCCGAGAAGCTCCTGCCCGATGGGCAACCGACGTATGTTGCCTCATGGATCTACATATTCGGGGTGGCCTCGATTGCCGCGCTCGTCGTGATCGTCGCCTCCGGCTCGATCCTCGCGCTGAAGGGGCCCGCCTGGTGGCATTACACCGGCATCGGACACTTCTTCAACTCGATCCACATGTGGGGCGTCGAGCTGTTCTTCTTCGTAATGGTCATCCACCTCTGGGGCAAGTTCTGGATGGCCGCCTGGCGCGGAGGGCGCACGCGCGTGTGGATCACGGGCGCGATCACGTTCCTGGTCGCCGTCCCCACGGCGCTCACCGGCTACGTCTCCCAGCAGAACTTCGACGCCCAATGGATCGCCACCCAGGCCAAGGACGGGCTCAACGCGGTCGGCGTCGGCGCCTTCTTCAACGTCACCAACTTCGGCCAGATGTACAGCTGGCACGTCCTGCTGCTGCCCATGGCCGTGATCGCGCTCGTCGCGGCGCACGTACTGCTCGTGCGTCGCCACGGGGTCGTGCCGCCGTTTGAGATCGACGATCGCAAAGCGGCGCTCGCCTCATCATCGGCGGCGGGGGCGAAATCCGCTCCCCCCAAGGGCCCGCCTCCGCCGCCGACCTCGACCGGGGCGCCCCCGCCCGGCTCGCCCCCTCCGCACACCTCTGCCGGGACCGGGTCATGAGCTTCCTTCGCCCCACCGACGACACCCGGCCCTGGACCGGCCCCTACGCGCCATATGACCTCGTCAAAGAGCTCTTCATCGCGATCGGCGTGATCGCCCTGCTGGCGATCGTCTTGAGCGTGCTCTTCTCATCACCCGACGATCCCCCCAGCACGATCGCGCAGTGGTCGCGCCAGCAGCCGATCAACTTCACCGCCGACGCCACCAAGGAGCTCAACGGCACCAGCGACACCGCCGAATACGGGCCTCCCTACAACCACAACGGGGAAGGCCAGCACGCCGCCTTCCTGTACCCGCAGAAATGGCTCGGCGTCAGTCATCCGATCGACACGACCAACGACTTCGTGCTCGGTCCGCTCAAGACCGTGCCGGGCGACCTTGCGCTGCAGCGAGCGATCAGCGAATACGAGGCCGCCCCCGAAGCCACCAAAAAGGCCTGGGGAGAAGCCTACGCCAAGCCGCTCGAAGAATACGAAGCCGCCGGCGAAGAAGGCAAGACGCCGCCGAGCACCGTCTCCGCCGACCCGGCGAGCGGCGCGGTCACCGTCAAGGCCACCGGCGCAGGCCCCGTTCCCGTGCTGATGAGCGGACTGCTCGGACTCGCCCAAAGCGGCGGCCTGGACGGCGACCTGCTCACCAGCAAACAGTTCTTCCAAACCGACTACACCAATCCGCTGCTGTTCATGGCCGACGGCGGCCTGCTCGACGAACGCGCCGAAGAACAGCACCTGCTCGGCGAGCAGTGGGGGATGATGAACGAGACCGGCAGCTATCCCGGCCAGGCCTGGCTGTGGCTATATGCACTCTGGTATCAGGTCGAACCCTTCAAGGCCTCCGAAAACGCCGACATTCTCGTGATGCTCGTGATGGGCGTCCTCAGCCTCGCGTTCATCTGCATCCCCTTCATTCCCGTCGTCAACCGGCTGCCCCGCTGGATACCCATCTATCGCCTGATCTGGCGCGAGCACTACCGCGCCGGCGAACAGAGCACCTGACCTCGGCGCCGCGCGGTAGCTATGCCTCGGCGGCGGGCGCCGTCTCGCCTGCGCTCTGCCCGTCCAACAGTCGCTCCACGCCGACCGTGCACACGCCCAGGCTGACCACCGCCGCCGCCACGATCGCCGTCGCCACCGGCCCCGACAGCACGCCCTCGCTCAACCCCAGCGACGCCACCGCCGCAGGCACGCCCAACTGAGCCGTCGCGGTCAGACCCGCGCTCAGCGGACGGCGCACGAGCGCCACCGCCACCAGGTGGATCGCCACGTTCAACGCCGCCAGCGCTCCCGTCAGAGCGATCATCGCCGGATCGCTCACGAGTCCGCTCAGATCGAGCGTCGCGCCCAGCACGACGAAATAGAGGGGGATGAAAAACCCGTCTGCCACGCCCCGCATCTGCGTCGACAGTCGTTTCGGGCCGCCGATCAGCGCCACCGTCACGCCCGCGCCGAACCCCGCGATCAGCACGCTCGTACCGCTCTTCTGCGCGATCCACGCCAACAGAAACAGCACCAGCAGCGACAGGCGCAGATCCAGCGCCCAGTGGCGCTGCTTTGACATCCGCCGCACATGATCGACCCAGCGGTGGTCCTCAAGCAGCCGACCCGCCCCGTACAACGCCGCCACCGCCGCCGCCACCAGAGCCGAGCCGATCAGCACATGCAGCGTGCGCTGAGGCTGCAGCACGATCGGCACCGACAGGATCGTCACCACGTCGGCGATCGTCACCTGCGCCATCACCGCCAACACGTCCGGGCCTTCCGCCTTCGTCTCCTGCAACGCCGGCAACAGCACCGCCGCCGAACCAGAGGCCAGCACGACCGCATACACCGCCGCATGGCTGCCCGTCCCCGCGATCGCCGCCGCCGCGAACCCCGCGGGCACCGCCAGTACGCCCACGATCACCGCCAACACCGCTCCCCCACGCAACGACGACGCCAGTCGCGGATCGCGCAGCGGCAGGTGCATCCCCACCGTCAACATCAACATCGCGAACCCCACCTCGCCCAGAAACGCGATCGTCTGTTCGCCCGGATCGACGATTTCAAGGCCCGTCTTCCCGACCAGCACCCCCGCCGCGATCTCGCCGATCACCACCGGCACAAACCGTCGTTCGGACAGTCCCAGCAGCGGGCCGCCGAGACCCGCGAGCACGATCGCGAGAAGGATGCCGAAGCTCATCATGCGCTCATACCCGTCTCATACCGGTCTACTCCTCCCTGGCCACCTTGCCCGGTGATTGTGATTGCACATCAAACCCGACGCAAAGGATGGCAACTGAAATGCACAAGACAACCAAGAGACTGCTCGGCTCCTTCGCCGTCGTCGGCGTCGCCGCCGCGATGGCCGGACTCGGCACATTCGCCACGTTCACCAGCTCCACCTCGGCCAGTCACACGATCTCATCGGGCACCGTCTCGATCAACCTCGGCAGCACCGGCGCCACCAACCGACTCACCGTCGGCGCCTCAAACGTCGTCCCCGGCGACACGATCCAGCGCGCCGCCGACCTCATCAACAACGGCAACGGCACATCGGACAACCTCTCCGGGATCGTCCTCACCACCACCGCCTCGCCCACCTCGCTGCTCGACACAGACGCGACCAACGGTCTGCAGATGAGCATCGACAAGTGTTCGGTCGCGTGGACCGAGACGGGCACCGCGCCCGCCTACAACTACACGTGCAGCGGCACCACCTCCACCGTGGTCGCCTCGCGTGCGGTCATCGGGGCCAACCTGCCCCTCGCCGGCCTCGCTTCGCCGACCACCGGCTCGACCGACCACCTGCGCGTGACGCTGACGCTGCCCACCGCCGCGCCCAACACGATGCAGGGCCTCACATCGACCATCTCCTACAACTTCGTCGGCACCCAGCGTGTCGCCGGATCCAAGTAGGGGAGCACCGCCATGGCCTCTCTGGCAATCCCCGCCGAGCACACCTGGCAGGAGAGCAGCGGCCATCGCCACTCGCAGCGGACGGTCACACAGACCGTTCGCGGCGGGTGGGTCTGGGGCCAGCGCGCACTGATCGCGCTGGCCCTTATCCTCTTCCTCTTCCTCGCCGTGCTTCCCCGGCTGGGCCTCTACCGCCCGGTGACCGTGCTCTCCGGCTCGATGCGCCCGACGTTCGCGCCCGGCGACACCGTCGTCGTGACCCCCGAGCCCGTCAGCGCCGTGCGCGTCGGGCAGGTCATCTCCTACCAAGTCCCCGTCGGTGCCCACCAGGTCGAGACCCACCGCGTCATCCGCATCCTCCAGTCAGGGCCCCACCCGGTGATCCAGACCCAGGGCGACGCCAACAACCACCCCGATCCCTGGACCGCGCGCCTGGAAGGCGCCACCGCCTGGCGCCTGAGCGCCGTCGTGCCCCACCTCGGCTATGTCATCAACTGGCTGCGCAGTCCAATTCTGCGGACGGCCGCGATCGGGGTCGTGCCGGCCGTCCTGGCGTTGCTGCTGATCTTCGAGATCTGGGGTCTTGGCAGCGGCGCTCCCGCCGGCGCCAAGTCCTCCGAGGACGAGCCCTCCGACGCCAGGCCCGCCGTCGAGCGCGGCGGCCCCTGGGAACAGCGCCACGAACGCGAACGCCGGGTGCGCCAACAGCCGTGGCTTGGAATTGAGCGCCGCGCAGGACGCGAGCGTCGCGTAGGCCGGCGAGCGGACTGGACTCCACCCATCTATCTCCCGTCCATCACCGCCGGGCAGGCATAGAGCGCGATGTCCTCGCTACGCAGCCACGTCACCGTCGCGATCCTCGCCTTCCTCACCGGCGCGACGCTCGCCGGCGCCCACGTCGCGCTGGCCGTCTTCAACGACTCCGCAGCGGGCGGACCGCTCACACTCATCACCGCCACGCTCTCGCCGGCGAAAGGCGTCACAGCCGCTCAGGTCAACTGCCGTACCAACAAGAACCCCGAAATCGAACTCGACTGGACCGCCACGAACTCGACCTATGCCACCTCCTACACGGTCGAACGCGCCACCGCGAGCGCCGGGCCTTACACATCGGTTGCGAGCGTCGCAATCGGCAAAACCGCCTACACAGACTCCAGCGGAGCCCTGGCCTCGTCAACCACCTACTACTACCGCGTCGCCGCCGTCTACCGCTCCTGGAGCGCACCCTCGACCGCCGCTTCGGTGAAAACGCTCAGCAAATTCTGTGTGTAAGCGCGGCGCAAAGTCAAGGCTCTCGGTGCACTCACAGTGATTTCCGGTGGTCCACAACGTAACCGGGAAGTGGTCCAAAGCGTAAGTGCGGGGTGGTCCAAAACGTAACTGTAAAGTGGTCCAAAGCGATAACGAACCTGAGAAGCCCCACCTGAAGCCGCTCACCGCCGATACATATACCCAAACCCCCGCACGGTCTCGATCGGGGTCGTCTCGGGCGCCTTGGGGTCGAGCTTGTGGCGCAGATATCCCACGTACAGCTTCACCTGCTCGGGTGAGACCGCGAGCGAGTCGCCCCACACGTGCTCCAGCAGCTGGTCGCGGCTGAGCACCTGGTTGGGGTTGTGCACGAACGTCGCAAGCAGCCGGAACTCAAGCGGTGTGAGCGCGACCTCGCGCTCGCCGTAGAGCACCGCGCGCCTGGCGAAATCGATCTGTAGGCGCGCGTCGGCGTAGGTCTCGAGCTCGACCTCGCGGTCGCCCGCCCGACGCAACAGCGCATGGACGCGCGCGGCTAGCTCCTGGTGACCGAAGGGCTTGATCACGTAATCGTCTGCGCCACCCTTCAATCCGCGCACCCGCTCGAGCTCGGTCTCGCGCGCCGTCAACATCAGCACCGGCACGTCGCTCATGTCGCGGATGCGCTCAAGCGTCGCCCAGCCGTCCAGCTCGGGCATCTCCACGTCGAGGATCACCAGATCGGGTGAGGACGCATACAGCTCACGCAAACCCGCCCGTCCGTCACCGGCCTCCCGCACGTCGTGCCCCGAGCGCTCGAGCACCCCGCGCACCAGCTCGCGTGTGACCTCGTCGTCGTCTACCACCAGGATCCGTGCGGCGGCGACGCGACTCACCGGCCTTCGCTCGCACGTGCGCCGAGGCGAAAGCCGCTCATACGCGGCTCATACCGGCCACCCCCCGAAACCATACGCGCCCCGCCGATCATCGACCCATGGCACGAATATTGATCAGCGAGTCCCACAACGAGGTCCGGCGATTGCTGGAGCGGATGGTCACGCGCCTCGGCCACGAGCCGATCGCGACCAGGTCGCCGACGCCCCGGCAGCTCACCGGCGCCGACGTGTTCGTTCTCGAGCCAGCCGATCCGATCGGTGGGGTGCTCGCGCAGGCCGCTCACCTGATCGACCCCTCGCTGCCGCTGATCTGTGCGAGCGTCACCGCTTCGCCGCCGGAGCTCGCCGAGCTCGGCATCTCCTTCACGGCCACGCTCGTCAAGCCCTTCACGATCGAGCAGCTCGGGGCCGCGATCGAGCGCGCCCTGTGCGTGCGCCGTACGGCCCGGCGCGGGCGTCGGTGGGAGAATTCCGGCCACGGCGACCGCGCCGCGTAAACGCCGAACGGGGCCGCGAGCGCTGGTCCCCTCGGCAAAGCGTTGCCGCCCGCCCGTGTGGTCTAAGCGGGCGCGGTCCATAAAGCTTCTGTATCAGTCGGCATACGCGCGCCGGATCGATTCGACATCGTCCAGCGCGCCGAGGAACGCGTCGAGCATCGCCGGATCGAAGTGGCGGCCACGTTCGGAGCGCATCATCGCAAGGGCCGACTTAACCGGCAGCGCAGAGCGATAGATCCGGTCGCTGGTCAGCGCGTCGAACACGTCGGCCACCGCCGCGATGCGTCCCTCCACCGGACTCTCCTCGCCGACCAGGCCGCGGGGATAACCGCTCCCGTCCCAGCGCTCGTGGTGGGTGAGCGCGATCGAAGCGCCCAGCTGCACCACCTCCGAGGCCGAGCCGGAAAGCATCTCGAAACCCTTTTGGGCATGCCCCTTGACGATCTCGAACTCTTCGGTGGTGAGCTTGCCCGGCTTGAGCAGGATGCCGTCGGGGATCGCCACCTTGCCGACGTCGTGCAGCTGGCTGGCAAGGCGCATGCGCTCGCACTGCTCCTGCGAGAACCCCGTCCGTCGAGCCAATATCTCGCAGTAGGAACTCATCCGGTTCAGGTGGTGTCCGGTCTCCTCGTCGCGAAACTCGACCATTCGCGCCAACCGGAAGATCGTCTCTGCCTGCGACACCCATACCTTGGTCTCAGACAGCTCGAGGTCCTGCAGGGCCTCCTCCAGCTTGTGTCCGCGCTCCTCGGCGGTCGCGCGCAGACTCTGCACGAGGCGCTGGTTTTGCAGCTCGCCACGGCGCCGATGCAGCGCGTTGGCGACGTTGATCAACAGCTCCCCCGCGGCGACCGGCTTGATCAGATAGCCGTAGGCGCCCTGCTCGATCGCCGTGAGCGCCAGCTCGGTGCTGTCCTCGCCCGTGACCATCATCACCGCGACCTCCGGATGGCTGGCGCGGATGTGGGTGAGCAGCTCCATCCCGGACTCGCCTGGGATGTTCACGTCCAGCAGCGCCAGGTCATAGGGGCTCTGCTCCAAGCGCAGGCGCACCGCGGGCGCGTCGCCCGCGCCGTCGCAGGAGTAACCCTGGTCGCGCACGACACGTTCCTCCCAGTGTCGCAGCGCCTCGTCGTCGTCGACTATCAGCAGCTCGGGCATTTCGCGCTCATCTCGCGTGCTCTAACAGTTGGGCGACCTTCATCAGCAGAGCGGGACCGGAGAACGGCTTCTCGATCAGGACCATGCCGTCTTGCAAAAACCCGCCGGAGTCGAGGATCGGTTGGGCGAACCCCGACATCAGCAGGACTCGCAGCGATGGACGCTGCGCCAGCAGCTTCTGCGCCAGCTGCGGTCCGGGCATCTGCGGCATGATCACGTCGCTGAGCAGCAGGTCGATCGGATCGGGGTGTGCGGCCGCCACCGCCAGCGCCTCAAGGCCGTTCTCGGCCACGACCACCCGATACCCGGCGCCGGCCAAGATACGGCGTGTCACCTCCCGCAGCGCAGGCTCGTCCTCGACGAGCAGGATCGTCTCCTCGCCCCGGGGCGTCGGAGTCTCGCTCAGGGTCTCCGTCGGCGAGGCTGCCTGCTCGGTGGCCGGCAACAGCACAGTGAAGGTCGTTCCGATTCCGGGCTCGGAGTAGATCTGCGCCCGCCCACCCGCCTGCTGGATGATGCCGTAGACCGTCGCCAGTCCCAGGCCCGTTCCCTGTCCCGGTGGCTTGGTCGTAAAGAACGGATCGAACGCCCGCTGTGCCGTCTCCGCCGGCATGCCCGTGCCCGTGTCGCTCACGCGCAGGCGAACGTGGTCGCCGGGCGTCAGCTCCGGTCGCGAAGCGGCGTATGTCTCGTCGACTTCCACGTTCGCGGTGTCGACCCGCAGCACACCCCCGTCGGGCATCGCGTCGCGCGCGTTCACGGCGAGATTGACGAGGATCTGCTCGAGCTGTCCCGGATCGACGAGCACGGGGCGTAAGCCATCGGCGAGCGAGCTGCAGAATTCGACGTGCTCTCCCAGCGTCCGGCGCAACAGCTGCTCGACGTCGCTGACGACGTCGTTTACGTCGACGACCTCGGGTTGGACCACCTCGCGGCGCGCGAACGCGAGCAGTTGGTGGGTGAGGTGCGCGGCTTTCTCTGCCGCGAGCCTGACCTGCTCGATGTCTTCTCGCATCGCCTGACGGCTCTTATCGGTGATCGCCTCGGCGTTCAGGTCGTCGGAGACGAACGCCGCGTAGTTGATGATCACCGCCAGCAGGTTGTTGAAGTCGTGCGCGATCCCGCCCGCCAGCTGCCCCAGGCTCTCCAATCGCTGGGCCTGGTGCAGCTGGTTTCGCAGCCGCTCGCGCACGGCCTCGGCCTCCAGGTGCAACCGCGAGGTGATGTCGCGGTTGACCTCCAGCAGCCCCGCCAGCGCCCCGCTCTCGTCGTACTGCGCCGCCCAGCGGCTCTCGACCTTCAGCCGCCGGCCGTCCTTGGTGTGTTGCACGAGGTCGCCGTCCCAGCTGCCGGTCTCGGTGACGATTCGCTCGATCTCCTCCAGCGTAATCGGATACTCGGTGCGCAGCAGCTCGCCGGCGGCCACGCCGTGGGCTTCCTCGTCGGAGAAGCCATAGGTGGTTTCGGCGCCACGATTCCAGAACGTGATCCGTCGCTCGGCGTCGCGTGCAAAGATCGCGTCGGGCGCGAGGTCGAGCAAGGCGGTGTGTGCCGCAAGCTCGCGCGACCGCGCTTCCGGCTCGGTCCGTGCGACACCGATCTGTCGCGGTGTTGCTCCTCGGCTCCTACTCTTCAGGCCCGAGTTCCACATTCTTGGCCTCTTCCACATCAGGAAGGCTAGCACCGATATGGAAGTCGGAAATCAATACATCCACCAGGCGCAACCTGGCGAATTAGTGCAATAAACGGTTAACCAAAATACCTAGCCCTCCAGTATTTTCGCCAGCTCCTCGGCGAGCAGCAGCGGATCGAACGGCTTGGCGATCACACCGATCGCACCTGTGAAACCGAGGCGTCGCCGGTCGGCGGCCTGGGCCTTGGCCGTGAGAAAGACGACCGGCGTCGCGGCGGCGAGTCCCGCGTCTCGCAGTCTCCGCAGCGTTGTCGGCCCGTCCATGTCGGGCATCATCACGTCCAGCAAGACCGCGTCGAACGGCCCATCGCTCGCCTGTGCTTCCAGGGCCTCCCGGCCCGATGCGACGGCCACCACGCTCCACCCGCCGATCCGTTCCAGGCTCAGACGGGCGATCTCGCGGATGTCGGGCGCGTCGTCGACCAGCAGCAACCGCCGGCTCACGCGAGCACGCTCCGTGCGGGGTCGAGATCCTCGACGGCCACCGGCAGCGTGAACCGCAACGTGCTGCCCCGCCCCTCGCGGCTCTCGGCCCAAATGCGTCCGCCGTGGCGATCGACGATGCCGCGGGCGATCGGCAGCCCCAGCCCCGTGCCGCCCTTCTCGCGCGCATCCGAGGCGTCGACCTGACTGAAGCGCTCGAAGATCCCTTCCAGCCGATCGGCGGGGATGCCGCGACCGGTGTCCGCGACCGTGAAGATCGCGCAGCGACCGTCGCGCTCGACCGTAACCGTCACCACGCCGCCCGGCACCGAGAACTTCACCGCGTTGCCAAGCAGGTTCACGAGCACCTGCACAATGCGGTCGCCATCGGCCATCACGCCGATCGGAGCCACGTCGGCGCGCAGCGTCACCTCGGCGTCGTCGGCGGTCGCTTGGAGCACTCCCAGCGACTGGCTCACGAGCTCCCGCGCCGGCACGGACTCAGGCTCCAGCAGCAGACCCCCGGCGGACATGCGCTCGATGTCGAGGATGTCGCCGATCAGCCGCACCAGACGGTCGGTGTTGACCACTGCCACCGAAACCATGTTCGCCGCGTCTTTGGGCAGCTCGCCCAGGACGCCCCCCTCCAACAAGCCCAGCGAGCCGCGGATCGAGGTCAGCGGGGTGCGCAGCTCGTGCCCGACGATCGACAGGAACTCGTCCTTGACGCGCTCGCTTTCGCGCAATGCCTCCTGTGCCTGGATCAGCTCGCGCTGGGCCACGTATTGACGGACGGCGACCAGTACGGCGAGCACGATCACGATCAGCACAAGACTCACCGTTGGGAAGAACCTGGCGCCCCACTCCACGCCCAGTAGCACGCCGAGCCCGATCGCCAGGCTGAGATAGGGAAGCCAGCTCGCCCGCGATCCGCCGCGCCGATCTTCGGCCACCGCGCTTGGGTCCTCGGTGCGGACCGTGCGTTGGCTGAAACCGGCTAGTGCGAACGTCGCGAACTCGAGCACATACAGGGTGTCGATCCAATCGCCGGCCCTGTAGGTGCCGTGCAACTGGCCGTATCCGTAGAGCACGTCCGCGACGATGCCCAGCAGGACCGCCGCCGCGATCAGCTTCAGCGGGGCACGAAACGCGATCGGGACGGGGCGTAGCAGCATCGCCGCCAGGCCCGCCAGCAGGAACAGGTCGCCGAGCGGAAAGGCCAGCGAGACGCCCATCGTCAGGGGACTGTGGCTTTGCTCGACCGTCGGCCCCAGAACGAGATACCACACCACCGCGCCCCCGCCGACGACGATCGTCGCGCCGTCCAGCGTCGGCTTCAGCAGCTTCGTACGCGTGGTGATCGTCAGCAGCGCCAGCAGCAGCAACGGATAGAAAGCCAGGTAGAACGGATCTGCCGGCGAGGGATACGGAGATTCGCCCAGCCCGACGTTGTACACGGCCTGCACAACGTCACCGATCGCCTCCGCGGCCAGCGCCAGCGCCATCAGCCGCCAGAAGGATCGCAGCCGGCTCGATCCGGCGCACCGCCGCGACGCGCCCCACGCGGCATAGACAGCGGCCGCGTCGATCCCGAGCAGCAGCAGATCTCCGACGCTCTCCTTGCTGCCGGGAATCCAGCCGCTCAGCTGCCAGCTCAGATACAGAGCGACGAACGCCCCGAGCACAAGCGCCGCGCGACCAAATCGCGCGCGTTCGCGCGCATCCGGTGGCTCATTCAGCGACCCGCCCGACTCCGGGCGCGGACCCGCAGCGGCGGGATAGGCAGGACTGATCGCGGCGGCCATCTCACTTCATTAACGGCCCCGGCGACGTACGGGTGGTCGGTAGTACCCCGCGATCGGTACGCGGCAATACCTGCTCTCGGCTCTCACGACGAGGGTCGATACACGGGAAGGTCTCATGCCAACCGCACTGGACACCTCGCTCACTTTCGCACCCGGCGTCGAGCACGCCGAGTGGACCGTCGACACGCTGCGCTCGGTCTGGGAGCACCAGCGGGGTCGGGTGAACGAGCGGATCGAGACGATCGAGCGCGCCGTGACTGTGCTCGCGAGCGGTGGCCTGGACGCCGACCTGCGGCGCGAAGCCGAACGTGCCGCGCACATGCTGGCCGGCTCGCTCGGGATGTTCGGCTTCACGCGCGCCTCGCGAGCCGCTCGCAACCTCGAGGCGGAGTTCGCGCACTGCACATCCGAGCGCGCCCCGGTGCTCGCCGCGTTGCTGACGAGCCTGCGCAGTGGCGTGAAGGGGCCTGTGGGGCTCCCAAATATTAGTTCCCGTCAGCTAGTTAGTTCAAATAATAGGTATTTCTCGCGGGGGACTACGGTCTGATCGCGACCGTGTTGCTCCGATCCATCGGGTATGACAGAGCAGTCCGAGAGTGCCCCTGAGCGATCTGCGGGAATCCGAGGCCTCCCCGGCACACCGCGACAGCGGTGGGTGCTGCTCGCCTGCGCGCTGTTGGCGATCGGTCTCGCGACCTCGATCGGCGGTGCCCTGCGCTGGCGTGCGAACGTGCGCTCCCAAGTCCGGCAGGGATTTCAGGCCAACGCCACCGATGTGAGCGAGACGCTGGAGACGCTGCTCGGCCGCGACGCCGACCTTGTCACCACGATGCGCGGCGTGCTCACGATGCGGCCGCACATGAGCGCCACCGCCTTTGACGAATGGTTCGCTCAGTTGCGGGGCAAGGAGCGCCAGGTCGGCGGGCTTGGCACGACCGTCGTCGAAGCGGTACCCGCCCGTCGGCTGGCCGCGTTTCAGGCCCGGCGCGACGTCGACCCCGCCTTTCGCGCACTCGTGGGCGGCGCGATCTGGCCGGTCGCTCACAGCCGACATGCGTTCTACTGCCTACTCGCCGCCGGTGGGACCGTAACGCCTTACGTCCCGGCCGTCGGCAGGCTGCTGCAGGGCGATTGGTGTGACACCTCTTCGCCGATCGGGGCCTACCACGTCGGTCAAACCTCACAGGCGCAGTTGACGCGGTCGATCACCGACAGCGGACAGTTCTTCGTCTATCCAGTGAGCGAGCAGGGCGTCAGCACGCTGTTCGTCGAAGCTGCTTTTTACCGTCGCGGCGCGCCGCTTGAGACCGTGCCTCAGCGTCGCGCCGCGGTCCTCGGTTGGGTCGGCAGCTCCTTTCAGATGACCGATCTCATCCACCAAGCCATCGGCGATCACCGAGGTCTCGGTCTGACCCTCTACCACGCCAACCCTTCTCAGCCCTACGAACTCGTCGGCCGGGACGGCGCGAACGTGTCACCGGGTGCGTTCACGCACACCGTCACGATGTCGATCGACGGTCGCTGGAAGGCGCTCGTGCGCGGCCACGGAGCTGTCGGTGGGCTCTCCGCCGACGCCCAGGGTCTACTGGTGCTCCTCGGTGGAACGCTTCTCAGCGTTCTCGTGTTCCTGCTCGTGCTCGTACTCACACGCTCGCGCGAGCGTGCGATGGGGATGGTCCAGGAGAAGACCGGCGAACTGCGTCACCAGGCGCTGCACGACGCGCTGACCGGTCTGCCCAACCGCGTCCTCGCGCTCGACCGCGCCGAGCAGATGCTCGCCCGTTCGCGGCGGCTGCAGATTCCGGTCGCGGCGCTGTATGTCGACGTGGACGGCTTCAAGAACGTCAACGACTCCTTCGGTCACGCCGCCGGGGACGAGCTGCTGCGCACCGTCGCCACGCGCCTGCAAAGCGTCGTGCGCGAGGGCGACACGGCCGCGCGCCTGGGCGGTGACGAGTTCGTCGTCCTGGTCGAGGGCGCGACGCTCGACGCCGGTCCCGAGGTGATCGCCGAACGCCTGCTGGAAGTGCTGCGCCAGCCCTATGACTTGAGCGATCGGATCGGGCGCAGCCTGTCGATCACCGCGAGCGTCGGGATCGCGCTCGGCGAGCGAGCAAGCGCCGATGAGCTGCTGCGCGACGCCGACGTCGCGCTGTACGAGGCCAAGGCCGGCGGGCGCAATCGCTACGTCCTGTTCATGGACAGCATGCACACCGCCGTCCAGGACCGGCTTACGCTTGAGCAGGATCTCGCCGAGGCGCTCGATCGCGGGCAGCTGTATCTGCTCTATCAACCCACCTTCGACCTGCAGTCAGAGCAGGTGATCGGCGTCGAGGCGCTGATCCGCTGGCGCCACCCCACCCGCGGCGTGGTGGGGCCCAGCGAGTTCATCCCCGTCGCCGAGGAGACCGGCCTGATCGTTGCAATCGGGCGCTGGGTGCTGGTCCAGGCCTGTCGCCAGGCCGCCTCCTGGCATCGGCGCGGTCACACGATCGGCGTGTCGGTCAACGTGTCCGCGCGCCAACTCGACTCAGACGAGCTGATCGAGGACGTGCGCTGCGCGCTCGATGGCAGCGAACTGGATCCCGCGACGCTAACGCTCGAGATCACCGAGACCACGCTGATGCGCGACGCCGAGGCGACCGCCAAACGCCTGTACGCGCTCAAGGAGCTCGGGCTGCGAATCGCGATCGACGACTTCGGCACCGGCTACTCCTCGCTGGCCTACCTGCGCCAGTTCCCCGCCGACGCGCTGAAGATCGACCGTTCGTTCATCAGCGGCATCGCCGCCTCCAAGGAGTCAGCCGCGCTCGTCCACACGCTCGTAGCGCTGGGCCGTTCGTTGCACATCGAGACGCTCGCCGAGGGCATCGAGGACCAGTCCCAGCTAAAGGCCCTGCAGCGCGAACACTGCGACCACGGCCAGGGCTTTTTGTTCTCACGCCCGCTCGACGTGAGCGCGGTCGAGGCGTTCCTGGACGCGGCCGAGCTGATGACGCCGGACCACGTAGCGGTGTGACATCCAATTGCGCTCACGCCGTCGTCGCGGCGCCCGGTGCCGCGCGTGGGTCGCGGCTACGCACGAACCAGCGCCGCAGCTCGTCCGCCCCCCACACGACGAACGGATAGGGGAGCAGCAGCACCAGATAGCGCACCGGCAGCGCCGCCGTTCCCAGCAGCGATTGCAACGGCGGCGCGTACACGAACACCGCCGCCAGCGCGAGCTCGGCCGCGATCGCGCCCAGCAGATAACGGTTGCTGAAGACGCCGATCGAGAACAGTGAGGCGCGGCGGGTACGCACCGCGAAGGCCGTGCCGATCTGCCCGAAGATCATGCCCAGGAAGGTCATCGTCGTGGCCTGCAAATAGGCGTGGTGCAAGGGGCTGCCGGCACCCGTCGGATCACCGCTGTGCCAGCCCGCCTGCGTGAGGACGTAGAAGTACCCCAACAGCGAGAGCCCCGCGACCATCGCGCCGAGGAACAGCCACGCGCGGATCAGCATCGGCGCTTGGATCACGCCCTCTGTGTGCGGGCGCGGGGGACGGTGCATGATCCCCGGCTCGATCGGATCGCGCGCCAGCGCCAGCGAGGGCAGCGTCTCCGAGCCGACGTCGAACGCCAGGATCTGCATCACCGTCAATGGCAGCGGGATCGCCCCGCCCGCGAGCGCGAACACGAGAAACGGCACGACCTCGGGGGTCGCGTGGGCGAAGATGTACTGGATGAACTTGCGCACGTTGTCATACACCTGACGGCCCGCTTCGATCGCCACGACGATCGTCGCGAAGTCATCGTCGGTGAGCACCATCGTCGAGGCCTCGCGCGCCACGTCGGTCCCCGAGCGACCCATCGCCACGCCGATGTCGGCGACCCGCAGCGCGGGCGCGTCGTTGACCCCGTCGCCCGTCATCGCCACCACGTGATCTTCGCCGCGCAACGCCTCGGCGATCTGCAGCTTGGCCTCCGGCGAGGCGCGCGCGAACACGAGCTCCTCGCCCTTGCCCAGCAGCTCGTGCAGTTCCCGCTCATGGGTATGGTCGATCCGACTGGCGTCGACCGCCCGCGGGCGCGCGCCGTCGTTGCCGGCGCCGATCCCCACCTGAGCGGCGATCGCCGCGGCCGTGAGCGGGTGATCGCCGGTGATCACAATCACGCGGATGCCGGCGTTATGACAGCGCCGTACCGCATCGATCACCTCTGCGCGCGGTGGATCGAACATCGTCACGAGACCCAGCAGGCACAGCTCTTGCTCGGCGTCCGCGCGGGCGCAGGGCCGCGTGCCGGTCGGCATCTCTCGGCGGGCGAGGGCCAGCACGCGCAGCCCCCGGCTCGCGTAGCTCTCCACCTGCTCACGGGCGCGCTCGCGTGCGGCCGCCTCCAGTGGGCGCGAGGATCCGTCGGCGCACAGCAGCGTCGTGCAACGCGGAAGGACCGACTCCGGCGCGCCCTTGGTGTGCAGCCACAGCACAGGGCCGTCGCCGTCGAGCGTGGACATCAGCTTGAGCTCGGGATCGAAGTTGTACAGGCGTTCCCGTCGTCGCTCGCGCTGCTCGGGATCGACGTCCGCGCCAAGGGCCCGCGCGGCGCTGAGAACAGCCACCTCGGTGGGGTCGCCTGTGGGGTCGCCGGTGGGGGTGGGCGCCAACCGGGCGTTGTTGCATGCGGCCGCCGTCTCGGCGAGGGTGCCGGCCGCGGCGTCGTGTGCGACTCGCTCGGACACCGTGCCGTCATCTTGCGTGAGCGCGATCTCGCCGCTCGGCGTCCACACGGCGGTCGGGCGCATGCGGTTCTCGGTCAGCGTGCCGGTCTTGTCGGTGCAGATCACGTCGGTGGAGCCCAGTGTCTCGACGGCGCTCAGGCGCTTGACCAATGCGCCGCGGCGCGCGAGCGCGCTGACCGCGACCGCGAGCGCGAGCGTGATCACCGGCAGCAGACCCTCGGGCACGTTGCCGGCGAGCAGCCCCACCGCGAACACGACGCTGTCGTTGAGCGACAGACCCGCGCCGAAGATCGCCAGTGGGATGAACGCCACCGCCATGCCCACGGCCACGCCCGCGATCAGCCATGCCACCCGGCGCACCTGTCGCTCCAGCGGGCTGGGCTGCTCTTTCACGCGCTCGGAAAGCGAGGCGATGCGCCCCAACTCGGTGTGCATGCCGGTCGCGAACACCACGCCCCGTGCCTCGCCCTCCAGGCAGGTGGTGCCGCTGAACACCAAATCCCTGGCGTTCAGACGGGGTACGCCGTGGTCGATGAGGTCGGCCGCGCGCAGCACCGACACCGACTCGCCCGTCAGCGTCGACAGATCGACCTCCACCGCGCCGCTCAGCAGGCGCATGTCCGCGGCCACGCGATCGCCTTCCTCCAGCAGCACGACGTCCCCGGGCACGAGCCCGACGGCCTCGATCGTCGTCGCGGCGCCGTCGCGCAGCGTCCTGACATGCTGGGGTAGGTAGCGGGCCAAAGCCTCCACCGCCCGCTCGGCCTGCATCTCCTGCACGAACGCGAACGCGGCGTTCAACACGATCACGAGCAGCACGGCGATCGCGACCGTCTGGTTGCCGACGGCGAACGACAGGCCTGTGGCGAGCCACAGCAGCAGCGCCAGCGGGTGGGTCAGCTGGCGTCCCAACTCCCCGGGCCAACGCCGCCCGCCGCGACGGCGCAGCTCGTTGGGTCCGTACTGTGTCAGCCGGCGCTGGGCCTCGCTCGTGCTCAGGCCCGTCGGCGAGCTGCGCAGGTCGCGCAGCAGCAGCGCCGCAGACTCGGTCGCGTCGACCTCGACAGGCGTCCGCGCGAAGAGCTCCTCGCTCATGGCGGCGGTCGCGCCGGCGCTCCGCCGGTCCTCGCCGGCCCGTCCGTTTGCAGCGAGGCCAGCAGCTCCAGCTCCTGCATCAGCAGCCGTGGCAGCAGGAAGTGTTCACGCACGTGTTCGCGCCCGCTGCGCCCGAGCTCCCGCGCCAGGGCACGGTCTTGCAACAGCTTCGACAGCGCGCTTGCGCACTCCTCGACAGAGTCGACCAGCACCCCGCCGACGCCCTCGGGCATCTGCATCGGGATGCCGCCCGCGCGACCGGCGACGACCGGCGTGCCCTTCCACAGCGACTCCGAGACGACCAGTCCGAAGCCCTCGCGGATCGACTTCTGCACGACCACGTCGGACATCCGTTGAAAGGCGTTGACCTCGACGTTGCTGACGCCCGTGAGGTTCGTGTAGATGTGGATCAGCGGATCGTTCGCGGCGTGCTCGGAGAGCTGGCGATAGACCTCCCAGCCCTCGGGATCGTCGAGCGCCATCGAGCCCACCAGCGCCAGTTGCAGGTCTGGAATCTCCTCGCGCACGAGCCGGTAGGCGGCGATCACCCCGAACGGGTCCTTCCAGGCGTCAAAGCGCGAGACCTGCGTGATCAGCGGGCCGGGCCGGTCGATGCCGATCCAGTCGAGGATCTGATTGGCGGTGCGCTCTGAGATGTCCAGGTTCTTCGGGCTCAGCGGGTCGATCGCCGGGGCGATCGTGCGCACCCGCGCGACCGGCAGGTCGGGGGGCACGAACTCGCCCATCGTGAACACGGCCGCGTCGTAGTCGGCTAGGAACGGCCGCAGAAAGCGCCACGCGTCGGGGTTGGGCGCGGAGGTGTCGATGTGACAGCGCCACACCCAGCGAGCGTCTTCGCGACCGTGAACGCTCAGCAGGGCAGCCGGCTGGGGGTCGTGGACGATCACGAAGTCATGCCCACCGTCGAGTTGCGGCGCGTTCTCGCGCGTGCAATCCAGGTAGGCCTCGCGGTCGGCCTCGCTCAAGGTCTCCGGCGCTCCCTGCAGCGCGTTGTGCAGTGCCTTGGTAGCGCGGTAGAAGTCGTTGCGCCCGCCGATCACCTTCCACTCGACCGTCAACCCGAGATCGCGCAACAGCGGCACCGAGGAGCGCAGCAACTCCGAGACGCCGCCGCCGTAGGAGGTCGCGTTGACGTGCAGGATGCGCGCCCCCTCAAGCGCCCTGGCCTGCTCGCGCAGCCCTTCGAGGATCTGATCGGGAACGATGTCCCGGTAAGCGTTCAACGACCACCGTCCGACCGAGACGTCTTGGAGCATCGCGCTAGGACCCCGTCAGGTCGCGCCGGCGAAAGACCCACAGCGCGCCACCGGCGCAGGCGAACGCCAGCGACAGCATGATCGCGGCCGAGCCGGCGCGAAATGGCTGTGTGGGTACCAACCCGACGTGCGCGAACGGCGTCAGTTCGACCACCCACTTTGGCACCCCCAACAAGGAGCCGACGAGCTGCCACAAGAACGCGACCGTCACGAGTGAGTAGGCGATCGCGGCGCTCGCGCGCGGCAGCGCGGCGTAGGCCAGCGCGGCGACGCCTCCGAACAGCAGCGCCACCGGCAGGCAGTTCGCTCCGGCCTCGAGCATCCGCGGCAACGAAATCGAGACCCCCTGTGAGGCGGCGCCGGCCCACGCGAACAGCCCCGCCGCCAGGGACAGCGCGACGGCGCCGGCGCCCGCCAGCAACAGCCGCCCACCGAGCCAGCGGTACCGGTGCACCGGTAGCGCCAGCAACGTTTCCAGGCGCTCGTCGGCCTCCTCCTGCCTGACGGCGCCGATCTGCGCGCACGCGAACAGGCTGACGACGAGGATGAAGAAGATGAACACGAACGCCAGATAGCCGGTCGGCGTCGTGATCGCACCCGAGCCGAGTTTCGCGATCTCTTCGCGTACGCCACGGGTGATACCGGCCGAGGAAATGCTCGCGGAGACCAAGCCGAGGACGAGCGCGAACACGCTCACCCCGCCCAACCACACGAGCAGACCGGCGCGCTCTGAGCGCCACGCCTGTGCCGTCGGCGAGCCGAGCAGCCCCAACCGTGCCCGTGCGGTGTCCCGCGCCGGGAGCAGCCCCGTGCCGACGTCGCGCCGAGTGGAGATGCTCGCGGCCAACGCGATCAGCAGCACGCTCGTGAACGCCGGCGCCAGCAGCACCAACGGTTGGGCGCCGGTGAACGGGCGAAATTCCTCCGCCCAGCCCAGTGGCGTCGCCCAGCGCAGCCAGCCCGCGCCGGTCGAGGTGTCGGCGATCACGCGCAACAGCAGGAACAGCCCGACCACGGCCGTTCCCAGCTCCAGCGCGAGACGTCGGGTGGGCGCGAACTGGCTGACGAGCGCGCCGACGCCGACGAACACCGGCACGACCGAGACGGTGGCCAGCGCGAGATAGGCCGAGCCGCCCGCGGGCAGCCCGCCGAGGAGAAAGCCGGCGAACTGCGCGACCCACAGGAGCACCACCGCGGCCGCGATCGCGGCCATCGCACAGAGATAGGTCGTGCCGCGCCCCACACACCCGGCGAGAACCAGCTCCATCCGGCCCGTGTCCTCCTCGGCGCGCAGCGCCCGCACCGCCGCCAGCACCCCGAAGACGGCCGCGGCGATCACGAGCGTCCCGCCCACGCGCCACGCGCTGTATCCGCTGACCGAGGTGACTTCGTAGGGGTATCCGTAGAACAGGCGCAGCGCGTCGTTACCGGCGAAGCTGTGCGCGAACCCGAGCCGCTCGGAGAGTGTCGGATAGGCGTGGCGGTAGCCGACCGGCTGGATGTAGGAGTAGAGCGCGAACAAATACGCGAAGGCGATCGTGCGCGTGCGGGCATCCCGGAACGCGCGCCGCGTGAGCGCCCACGCGGCCGGACGTGCGCCGGTGAGGCTCACGGTCGAAGGCACGGCTCCGGGGACGCCGGACGGCGCCGAGACGCTAACCGTCGACACGGCCGTTGCTTGAGTCGTAGTGGTGCAGGAAGATCTCCTCCAACGAGGGCTCGCGACTGCTAAGCGCAACCACCGGATGCTCGGCCAGAGCCGCGATCAGCGGGCCGACGCTGCCGCTGACCTCACAGCGCAGCGCGTTCGCGCCGGCACTCACCACGCTCACCCCCGGCAGCTCCGGCAGGCTCGGGGCCGGACCGGCGAAGGTGACCTCGATCGTCTGCGCGCCGAGGTGGCGCAGCTCGGGCAACGTCCCCTCGTCGACGAGCCGGCCCTCGCGCAGGATCCCCACGCGATCGCACAGCGCCTCGACCTCGCTGAGGATGTGCGAGGAGAGAAAGATCGTCTGCCCACGCTCGCGCGCTTCGTGGACGGTCTCGCGAAAGGCCACCTCCATCAGCGGGTCCAGGCCGCTCGTGGGCTCGTCGAGGATCAGCAAGCGCGCGCGCGTGGCGAACGCGGCGATCAGCTGCACCTTCTGGCGGTTGCCCTTCGACAGCGCCCGCACCCGCTTGTCGCTCTCCAGCTGAAAGCGCTCGACGAGCTGCTCGCGATAGGCCACGTCGGTCCCACCGTGCACCCGCGCGAGGAACTCGAAGGTCTCACGGCTGGTCATCGCCGGCCACAGGAACGGCTCCCCCGCGACATAGGCGACCTCGCGATGGGCGCTCACGGGATCGCTCCAGGCGTCGATCCCGAACAGCCGCGCCCGGCCCGAGCTGGGGCGGTGCAAACCGAGCAGCAGACGGATCGTCGTCGTCTTACCCGACCCGTTCGGACCGAGGTAGCCGTAGACCTCGCCCTCGCCCACGCTCAAATCGAGACCGTCCAGCGCGAGCGTGTCGCCGTAGCGCTTGGAAAGCCCCTCCGTGTGGATTACGGACTGCATCTGCTCGCATCTTCGAGCACGCGTCGGTATGTCGTCATCGGGGGCAGGCCCCGCCCGTACTGTGGGTAACTACGCACACCGGTGATTGGCGTCACGGTAGATTGGACGAGAACCGACAGGCGCCCACACCATGGACATCGAGGGCGAACCAGCGACCACCCCGCACTCCGGCCCGCGCCGCTGGGAACGCGTGCGCACGCTGGGGCCGCCGTTTGCGGCCCTGTGCGGCATCGTCGCGGGCGGACTGCTCGCGCTGTTCGTCGGCCCCGACCCGGCCGACGCGGTGTGGGCGGCGACCGTTGCGCTGATGCTCGTGCCGCTGAGCTGGTCGGTGGCGCGCGCGCTGATCCACGGCGATCTCGGCGTCGATCTGATCGCGCTGCTGGCGATGGCGGGCGCGCTCGCGCTCGGCGAATACCTGGCCGGCTCGGTGATAGCACTGATGCTGGCCGGCGGTACTGCGCTGGAGGAGTTCGCCTCCGGCCGGGCGCGACGCGAGCTGACGAAGCTCATCGAGCGGGCGCCCCGCGTGGCGCGGCGGCGGACGCAGACCGGATGGGAGGAGATCGAGGTCGACGACGTGGCGGTCGGCGACGTGCTGCTGGTGCGCGCCGGCGAGGTCGTGCCGACCGACGGCGCGATCGTCGGCGAGCGCGCGGTGATCGACGAGTCGAGCCTGACGGGTGAGCCGCTGCCGGCCACCTACACGCGTGGCCACACCCTCTCCAGTGGGACGGCCAACGCCGGTGACGCGTTCGAGCTGCGCGCCACTCGTCGTGCGGGCGACAGCGCCTACGCGGCGCTGGTGCGCCTCGTGCGGGAAGCCGAGCAACGCCGGGCGCCGTTCGTGCGCCTGGCCGATCGCTACGCCGTGTTCTTCCTGCCTCTGACCCTCGCCATTGCCGGTGGGGCCTGGGCGATCAGCGGTGACCCTGTGCGCGCCCTCGCGGTGCTGGTCGTGGCGACTCCCTGTCCGCTGATCCTGGCGGCGCCGATCGCATTCGTCGCAGGGCTCTCACGCGCCGCGAACGTCGGGGTGATTGTCAAGGGGGGACAGGCGATCGAGCGTCTCGGAGCAGCCCACACGGTGCTGCTCGACAAGACCGGTACGTTGACGCTGGGAGTGCCGATGGTCGAGCGTGTGCAGGCGCTCGATGGGATCGCGCCACCAGAGCTGCTGCGCTTGGCGGCGTCGCTGGATCAGCTCTCGAGCCACGTGCTCGCCGGCGCGATCGTGCGCCAGGCCGGTAGCGACGGGATCGCGTTGGTGCGTCCGCAGAGCGCGCGCGAGGCGCCGGGCCAGGGCATCGAGGGCATCGTCGACGGGCGCTCGGTGGTCGTTGGCAGCGCCGCCTGGTTGGCTGAGCACGGAATCGTTCCCGGCAACTCACAGGCGCTGCCGGGATCTGTGGACGGCGGCGCGATCGTCCTCGTGGGTGTGGACGGCCGACTTGCCGGCGTGCTGGTGATGGGCGATCGTGTGCGCGCCGACGCGCACGAGCTCGTGCGACGCCTGCGCGGGGTCGGGGTGCGTCACGTGGCGATGCTCAGCGGCGACCGCGAGGATGTCGCCAGAACGGTCGGCGAGCAGTTGGGCATGGATCGCGTCTACGCCGAGCAAAGCCCCGAGGACAAGCTCGCGATCGTGCGGCGCCTGCGCGAGGACCCGCGGCTGTCACCGGTCGTGATGGTCGGCGACGGCATCAACGACGCTCCCGCGCTGGCGATGGCCGATGTCGGCATCGCGATGGGCGGCGCCGGGGCGACCGTGTCCTCCGAGACGGCCGACGCGGTGATCACGGTCGATCGCATCGATCGTGTCGCCGACGGGATCGAGATCGGACGGCGGACCATGCGGATCGCGCGGGAGAGCGTGATCTGGGGGATCGGCCTGAGTACCTGCGGGATGGCGCTGGCCGCCGTCGGCCTGCTGGTTCCGGTGGCGGGGGCGCTATTCCAGGAGGCGATCGACGTCGCCGTCATCCTCAACGCGCTGCGTGCGCTGAGGCCAGGTCACTGACCGGGATGTCGCGGAGTGCGGTAACTAGCCGCAGACGGACGACCTGGCCGCATGCGGCCAGGTCCGAGGGGCGCATGCGCCCCTCGTCGAACGGCGCATGCGCCGTTCGCAGACATGCCGCATGCGGCATGTCTCGATATCGCACATGTGCGATATCGCCATATCATCGGTCGATGTCCAAACCACGCGAGCTCACGACTAAGCAGTACGACAAGGAGCTCCTGCGCCTGCAGACCGAGCTCGTTTACATGCAGGAGTGGATCGTCGCGCGCGGACAGCGACTGGTGGTGCTGTTCGAGGGGCGCGACACCGCGGGCAAGGACGGGGTGATCAAGCGCGTGATCGCCTACCTGAACCCGCGCACCTGCCGCGTCGTAGCGTTGCCCACTCCGAGCGAGCGCGAGCGCACGCAGTGGTACTTCCAGCGCTACACCGCACACTTGCCCGCCGCCGGGGAGATCGTGCTGTTCGACCGCAGCTGGTACAACCGCGCGGGCGTCGAGCGCGTGATGGGCTTCTGCGGTCAGGAGGAGTACGAAGAGTTTCTGCGCTTCTGCCCGTCCTTCGAGCAGGCGCTGATCAACGACGGGATCGTGCTCGTGAAGTACTGGCTGTCGGTCAGCGACTCCGAGCAGGAGCGGCGCTTTGAGAAGCGGCTGTCGGACCCGCGCAAGCGCTGGAAGTTCAGCCCGATCGACCTGCAGGCGCGCGCCCGTTGGGTCGACTACGCCGAGGCCAAGGACCGCATGTTCGCCTACACCGACACTCAGGACAGCCCCTGGTATGTGGTGCAGGCCGACGACAAGCGCAGCGCGCGCCTGAACCTCATCAGCCACCTGCTCTCGCTCGTGCCCTACGAGCACCTCGACGACGGCGCCTCGCCGACCTTGCCGCCGCGCCAGGAGCGTAAGTACGTGCGCCCGCCGATCCGCACCGAGCACCTCGTGCCCGCCACTTACACAGTGCGCTCGGGCTGAGCGAAGCGATGAGGGCCTCCTCGCCATGACATCCGCCGGCGCCCTCCCACCCGCGCCCCGCCTGGCGATCTTCGGACCCCATCCGCTGCTCACGGTCACGCTCGAGCGCGAGGGACCCGAGCGCGAGCAGGTCCACTTCCACCCCGGCGGGCAGGGCGTGTGGGTGGCGCGCATGGCCGCCTGTCTGGGCGCCGAGCCTGTGCTGTGCGGGTTCCTCGGCGGCGAGAGCGGTCAGCTGCTGGAGGGGCTCTTGGCGCGGACCGGTGGCGAGCGGCGCCTCGTCTCGAGTGCGTCCGCGAGCGGCTGTTATGTGACCGATCGCCGTAGCGGCGAGCGCGAGGTGCTCGTGTGCACGCTCAGCGATCCGCCCTCCCGGCACGAGCTCGACGAGCTGTTCTCGATCGCCTGCGCCGAGGCGATCGCCGACGGCTGGCTGATCGTCACCAACCCGATGCCCGCCGAAGCGCTGCCGCTGGAGATCTACGGCGATCTGATCGCCGACGCCCGCGCCGGAGGCGCACGCACGCTCGTGGACCTGTCCGCGCCGCGCCTGAACAGCGCCCTGCGCGGAGAGCCGGACCTGGTGAAACTGAACGACTGGGAGCTCGCCGGATACGTCAACGGTCCGGTGTCAGAGCCCGCGCAACTGCACGCCGCCGCACAGCGCCTGCGCCAGGAGGGCGCCGGCGCCGTGATCGTAACCCGAGGCGAGCAGCCCGCGCTCGCGCTCGTCGGCGAGCGCGCCTGGTGGCTGGCACCCCCGCGCTTGGAGCACGGCTATCGCGAGGGCTGCGGCGACGCGATGATGGGTGCCCTGGCCGCGAGCTGGGCATCGGGTGAGACCCTGGAGCGGGCGCTGAGCGTCGGCGCCGCCGCGGGCGCCGCCAACTTTCTGCGCCACGGCCTGGGAAGCGCCTCGCACGAGGTCGTCGAGGGACTCGTGGACAGCGTCGTGCTGGAGCCGTTTACCGACGCGTGAGGCCGCGCGGGATGGGGGAGTACGACCCGTGCGGACCAGCGCGGGGTGCTATGGGCGCGGGACGACGCTCGTGTCTCCGCTCACGATCGCGCGGGGCGCGAGATCCCTCGACCACGCCAGCTGCTCGGGGGTGCAGACGCTCGCGAGGCTCGCGAAGGCGGCCGCCAAACGGAGCGGGCGACCGATGTGCGAAGAGTGGGCGTCGCTTGCGAGCAGGTGCACCAACCCCTCCCGCGCCAGCTCCATCACCGGGCCTCCGGGCTCGGACTGCGCGATGAACTCGGCCGTCCACTGAATCAGGCAGCCCGCGCCCGCCAGACGCCGCACGCGTTCGCCGAAGTCCACTCCCGCGTGGCGCTCGGGGTGGGCCAGCACTGTGCGCACGCCTCGTCGGTGCAGTCGTCCCACGAGCTCCTGCAGCTCGTCGTCGAGCGGTCCGGGTGCGGGCTCCAACAGCACCCAGCCGCCTGCCCCGCCGAGCGTCACCCTCCGCAACTGTGCATCGTCAAGGCGATCCGCCTCGGTCTGCGCGAGCTCCCCCCGGGGAGGATTCGCACGGCGATCCCCTCCGCGTTCAGACGGTCTTGCAATGCCCCCACGCGCGAGGAGATCTCATCGATGACAACCTCGTGGTCGTGGCGGATGTGCGGCGTGGCGCACACCTCCTCGATCCCATCCTCGAGCGCCTGGCGGGCCAACGCAAGACTGTCTTGCAGGTCGCGCGCGCCATCGTCGAGTTCCGGCAGGATGTGACAGTGCAGGTCGATCATGGCTGAGGCCGATGGATCATCGAAGTAAGTACTAACGCACATCCGCTGTGGGGAGAGTCACCGATGTGCAGGCTCGGAGACGGGTCTAATTTCGATAGGGCAGGCGCACGGTCCCGCGCCGAACAGATTCTCAGCTCTACGACCCAAAGGTAGGCATCCGCGATGAAGGCACTCGTTTATCACGGCCCCGGTGAGCGGGGCTGGGACAGCGTCGACGATCCCACGATCATCGATCCGACCGACGCGATCGTGCGGATCGACACCTCGACGATCTGCGGCACCGATCTGCACATCCTCAAAGGCGACGTGCCCGAGACGACGCCCGGTACCGTCCTCGGTCACGAGGCCGTCGGAACCGTGCAGGAGGTGGGCGCCGGCGTGAGCACCGTCGCTCCGGGCGATCGCGTGCTGATGTCCTGTGTCAGCTCGTGCGGGCGCTGTCGCTTTTGCAAGGAAGGCCGCTACGGGCAGTGCCTGGGCGGCGGCGGTTGGATCTTCGGCCACCTGATCGACGGGCTGCAGGCCGAGTATGCGCGCGTGCCGTTCGCCGATAACTCCGTCTACAAGGTCCCCGAGCAGCTGAGCGACGAGCAGGTGTTGTTCCTCGCCGACATCCTGCCCACCTCTTTCGAGGTCGGCGTGCTCAACGGTATGGTCGCCCCCGGCGACGTCGTGGCGATCGTCGGCGCCGGACCGATCGGCCTGGCCGCGATTCTCACCGCGCGGCTGTACACACCCGGGCGGATCGTCGCGATCGACCTCGCCGACAGCCGGCTGGAGTCAGCGCTGCGCTTCGGCGCGGACACCACGATCAACAACGGACGCGAAGACGCGATCGCACGCGTTATGGAGCTGACCGACGGTCTCGGCGCCGATGTCTCCTTCGAGGCGGTCGGCGTGCCCCAGACCTTCGAGCTGGCCGCCGAGCTGATCCGTCCCGGCGGACGGGTCGCGAACATCGGCGTCCACGGCAGTGCCGCGCAGCTGCATCTTGAGAGGCTGTGGATCCGCGACGTCACGATCACGACCGGTCTGGTCGACACGTTCAGCATCCCCCAGCTGATGCGCCTGATCGCAAGCGGCCGCCTGGACCCCTCGCTGTTTGCCACTCACCGCTTCCCGCTCGGGGACACGATGGCCGCGTATGACGTCTTCGCCGACGCCGCCAACTCGGGTGCGCTGAAGGTCGTGCTCCAGGGTACCGGCGCCGCGTCGGTCGGCGCTGACGCCGAACGGGTCGCGGCCGTCGTTTAGTCAGGCAGGATCGCCGGAGTCGACCGTGGGCTCGCGACGGCGGACCGGCATCCGCGCCGCGACCGACGTCCCCTGCTCACCGGAGTCGATCGCGAGCGTGCCGCCGGTCAGCGTCACCCGCTCCTGCATACCTGCCAGGCCAAACCCCTGGCTCGTCGTCTCGGGATCGAACCCTTGGCCATCGTCCTGTACCTCGATCGACAGCTCCTCGTCTGCCTCGCCGACGGTCACCCGCACGCGCACCAGGTCCGCCCGCGCGTGCTTGGCGACGTTCGTGAGGGCCTCCTGGAGCAGCCGGTAGACGGCGGTCTCGAGATCTCCGTCGAGGCGTCCCTCGCGCGTAGAGGGGCCCGGCAGCACGAGCTCGCTCTCGACTTCGAAGCCGCTCTGCACGCGGTGGCGCTCGATGAGCGCCTCGATCGCGGCGCTCAGACCCAGTTCGTCGAGCGCCGCCGGGCGCAGCTCGGTGATGATCGCGCGCAGGTTGCCGATCTCCTGCTCGATGTGCTCGACCGCTTCGCGCATCGCCTCCTGCGCGCGCTCGGGATCGTTGCGGCGCAGCGCCGAGGACAGCAGCACGCGCAGTCCTCCCAAGCCTTGCAACGTCTCGTCGTGCAGCTCCCGCGCCCAGTGGCGGCGCTCGGCGTCGGCCGCCGCCAGCGAGCTGCGCAGGCGGTCGGCCTGCACGCTCTGGGCCATCGCCACGGCGGTCGCGGCGCTCACGGCGAACGTGCGCAGCATCTGCTCGTCGTCCTCCCCGAACACCCCGCCGTCCTGGCCGCGATCAAACGCCGCCAGCACCCCCAGCGCCTCTCCGCGATAGAGCATCGGCACGAGCAGCGCGGTCTGCGCGTCCAGCACGCCGAACTCGCTGGGCGCGGTCTGCAGCATCCGGGGCACGTCGGTGATCCGTTCGGGGCGGCGATGCTCTAGCACCTGGCCGGCGGTCGAGTCGGCGATCGGCAGGCGCGCGCCGTGCATTTCGCGGACGTGACCGGCGCTCGCGCGCACGACCAGCTCCTGACCGTCGCGCAGCATGATCACGAGGCTGCGGGCCTCCACGAGCGCGCGGCCGCGCTTGACGATCAGCTCGAGCACGTGCTCGAGCGCGACTTCCCCGCCGATCGCCACGGCCACGTCGCGGGTGGCCTCAAGGCTGCGGAACGCCTTCTCGAGCTCCTCGCGGCGGCGCTCGCTGATCTCGTACACGCGCGCGTTGTCGATTGCGATCGCCGCCCAGTCGGCGAGGATCGTCGCGGCCTCCTCGTCGCGCTCGTCAAACGCCCCCTCGCCCTGCTTCTCGGTCAGATACAGGTTGCCCCACGCCTGCCCGCGGGTCACGATCGGCACCCCCAGGAAGCTCTGCATCACCGGGTGTCCCGCCGGGAAGCCATAACTGCTTGGATGGCGCCCGACGTCCGGCAGGCGCAAAGGGTGCGGGTGCTCGATCAGCACTCCGAGCACGCCGCGTCCCCGTGGCAGGGCGCCGATCGCGCGGTGGGTCTCCTCGTCGATGCCGGAGGTCAGGAACTGCTCGAGTTCCGAGCGCTCCTCGTTGAGGATGCCGAGCGCCGCATAGCGCGCCCCGGTGATCTCCCGTGCGGTCTCGAGCACGCGATCGAGAACCGCGCCCAGGTCGAGCTCGGTCATCAGCGATCGCCCCACGTCGAGCAGGCGACGAATCCACAACTCTTCGGAATTCGTGTCCATGCACACCGAGCTTACTCCGTAGTTATCCTCATGCCACGGCGGGTTTCCTCGGCTGACGAGTCCGCCGACTCCGCTTACGCTTTTGTAGCTATGACCACTGAGGCCGGCACCCAATCAGACAAGCTCCGCGTGGTGATCGCGGGCGGGGGCGTGGCCGCGCTGGAGACGGCGCTCGCGCTCGCACAGCTGGCGGGCGAGCGCACCGATGTGACGCTGATCGCGCCGGGCGCCGAGTTCTCTTACCGTCCGCTGTCGGTACGTGAGCCCTTCGCCTACGGCGCCGCCCGCAGCTATCCGCTGTCGCGGATCGCACGCGACGCACACGCCACGCTGCTGGTCGACGAACTGGGCTTCGTGGACCCCGACAAGCACACGGTTCACACCGAGGGCGGGCGCGCGCTGGAGTACGACGCGCTGGTGCTCGCGCTCGGCGCGCGCGCAACCGCCCGCTACAAGCACGCCCTGACGATCGACGACCGCCGCCTGGACGAGGCGCTGCATGGGTTGATCCAGGACGTCGAAGGCGGCTACGTCCACAGCCTCGCGTTTGTCGCGCCCGGGCGCATGGCCTGGCCGCTGCCGCTGTATGAGCTCGCGCTGATGACCGCCGCGCGGGCGTATGACATGGGCGTTGAGCTCGCCACCACGATCGTCACCCCCGAGGACAGTCCGCTTGCGATCTTCGGACCTTCCGCCAGCGAGTCGGTCGCAAAGCTGCTCAGCGACGCGGGCATCGAGACGATCGGCTCGGCCTATGCGGAGATTCCGAGCACCGGCGAGATCGTGGTCAATCCCGGCGACCGGCGCCTAAAGGTGGACCGCGCGATCGCGCTGCCCGAACTCTACGGTCCGTGCGTGCGCGGCATTCCGTTGGGTGAGCACGGCTTCATCCACGTCAACCGTCACGGTCTCGTGCCCGACGTCGGGCATGTCTACGCGGCCGGTGACGCGACCGATTTCCCGATCAAGCACGGTGGTCTCTCTTCCCAGCAGGCCGACGCGGTCGCCCAGTCGATCGCCGCACTCGCGGGCGCGGCCGTGACGCCAGAACCATTCAAGCCCGTGATCCGCGGCATCCTGCTGACCGGCGCCAAGCCACGGTACCTCACGGCCCGCGTCACCGGTGGACAGGGCTTTGGATCGGAAATCACCGACGCCCCCACCTGGTCGCCGCCGAGCAAGATCGCCTCCCTATACCTGGCCCCCTACATCGACGGGCTCGACCACGAGGACGATGAGGAGGACGGGGTGGCGGGCGATCGGCCCGCCGCCGTTTCGGGCTAGGATCAGCAAGATCCCGCCTATGCCCGAGTGCGCCCACCTCGATCACGTCCACATCACCCGCCTGCCCGAGGCGGTCGATGGCTGTGAGGACTGCCTGGCGATCGGCGGTAAGTGGCTGCACCTGCGCATCTGCCTGGAGTGCGGGCACGTCGGCTGCTGTGACGATTCGCCCAACCGCCACGCCTCGGCGCACGCCGCCGGCTCCTCGCACCCGATCATTCGCTCGATCGAGCCCGGCGAGGACTGGTCCTGGTGCTACGTCGATCTGACGGCGATGCGCTTGACGGGGATCGAGGGCACGACTCGCATCCCGCCCTCACCGCTGCTTAGCTGAGCGCGTTAGGTGGCGGGCCGGCGCCGCCGGCGCCGCTGCGGCGATACTGACGCACATGGCATCCGCCGCCGCCGACGCCACGCGCTCAGAGTCTTCCGCCGCCGCGCCTCGCACTGCCTGGGCGCGCAATCTCGGTGCGCCGGTGCGGGACTTTCTGAGCACCGAGACCGGCGGCGCGGTGGTGCTGGTCGCGGCCGCCGTGGCGGCGCTCGTGTGGGCCAACTCGCCATGGCCGCACTCTTATGAGTCCTTCTGGGACACCAAGCTTGCGCTGAGCTTGGGCGGGCATGTGCTCTCGGCGAGCCTGCGCCAGTGGGTGAACGAAGGCTTGATGGCGCTGTTCTTTCTGGTCGTCGGCCTGGAGGCCAAGCGCGAGCTCGATCTCGGTGAGCTGCGCGAGCGAAACCGGCTTGCGATCCCGGTGGTGGCCGCGCTCGGGGGCATGGCCGTGTGTGTGGGTATCTATCTGGCGATCAACGCGGGCGGCGCGGGTGCGGGCGGCTGGGGTACGGCGATGTCGACGGACACGGCGCTTGCCCTGGGCGCGCTCGCGCTCGTGGCGCCCAGCGGCGCGACGCGACTGCGCGTGTTCCTGTTGACGCTCGCGGTCGTCGACGATCTCGGGGCGCTCGTCGTGATCGCCATCGCATACAGCACCCACATCTCGCCGCTCGCGCTCGTGGTAGCGCTGGCGCTGTTCGCGGTGCTCGTGCTGTTGCGCTTCGCGGGGCGCTGGCGTGAGCCCGCGGCGGTGATTGTCGGCGTGGGGGTGTGGCTGGCGATGTTCGAGTCGGGGATCGATCCGGTCGTGGCGGGCCTGGCGATCGGGTTGGTGACCAGCGCCTACCCGCCGGCGCGTGGCGATCTCGAGCGCGCCACCGAGCTGACGCGCTCCTTTCGCGAGCAGCCCACGCCCGAGCTTGCCTATCTGGCCCAGCGCGGGCTGACGTCGGCGATCTCCGCGAACGAGCGGCTGCAGTACCGACTGCATCCGTGGACGAGCTTCGTGGTGGTGCCCCTGTTCGCACTGGCCAACGCCGGCATCCACGTGGATGGCCACGTGCTCTCGGGCGCGCTGCGCTCGCCGGTGACGATCGGGATCGTGCTCGCCTACGTGCTCGGTAAGCCACTGGGCATTCTCGGCGCCTCCTGGCTTGCCACGCGCCGAGTGCCGCGTCGTGGTCGGGCTCCGGTCAAGCTCGCCGTCACCTGGCCCGGGCTGGCGGGGACGGGTGCTGTCGCCGGGATCGGCTTCACGGTATCGCTGCTGATCGCCGATCGCGCCTTCGGCGGCGAAGCGCTGGCGCAGGCCAAGCTCGGCGTCCTCGCCGCCGCGATCGTCTCGCCGCTGCTGGCCTTTGTCGTGTTTCGGCTGATCGCCCGCGTCCCCGCGGCCGTGCGCGCTCGCCAGCTGGGACGCACGGCCGAGCAGCTGATCGACCTCGCCGAGGACGTCGATCCTGCGCGCGATCACATCCGTGGCGCTCCCGACGCGCCGGTGACGCTCGTCGAGTACGGGGACTTCGAGTGCCCCTACTGCGGGCGCGCCGAGCCCGTTATCCGCGAGCTGCTGTCTGAGTGGGGCGACGATCTGCGCTACGTCTTTCGCCATCTGCCGCTCAGCGACGTGCATCCCTGGGCGCAGCTCGCGGCGGAGGCCGCGGAGGCCGCCGGGGCGCAGGGGGCATTCTGGGAGATGTACGACGTCCTGCTCGCCCACCAGGGCAAGCTGACGCCGGGCAGCCTGCGCGAATACGCTCGGGAACTCGGCCTCGACGGCGAGCGTCTGACCGAGGAACTGCGTCGGCGCACCCACGCGGCACGGGTCAGCGAGGACGTCTCAAGCGCCGACGCCAGCGGTGTGTCGGGGACGCCCTCGTTCTTCATCAACGGCCGCCGTCACACCGGCGTGTATGACGTCGCGACGCTCAGCGCGGCCGTGCGCGCGGCGCGATCGCGCGGTGCGCCGGCGCCGGCGCACGCTTGAGGAGGTCCGGGCGAATCGCCGTGGCGGCGCTCTCCCCAAACGCTCGTTCTCGATCTCGGCGCGAGGGCCCGATCTCGGCGCCCGGCCGGTAGCCTGCTTGAACGTGAGGACCGACGATCCGCTGCGCCTGCTCGAGCGCTGGCTGGCGCAGGCCAAAGCCGAGGGTGTGCCGATGCCCGAGTCGGTCGCGTTCGTGACCGTGGGGGAGGATGGACGTCCGTCCGCGCGGACCGTGCTGCTCAAGCGCTTGGAGGGCGATGCGCTGGTGTTCACGTCGGCTCTGTGGACGCGTAAAGCGCGCGAGCTGAGCGCCAATCCGCATGTCTCGCTGCTGTTTCACTGGCCGAGCGTTGGACGGCAGGTGCACGTCGCCGGGCGGGCCGTGCTCGCCGAGCGCTCGCTCGCCGTGGAGCTGTTCTCCGAGCGTGACCTGTCGCATCGTGTCCAGACGCTCGTATCCCGCCAGGGCGAGCCGATCGACGATCTGCAGCCGCTGCGCGAACGCCACGCGCACTTGCTGGACGTGTTGGAGGCGCCGCCGGAGTGTCCGTCGGACTGGGGCGCGGTCCGGGTGCTGCCCGAGGCCGTGGAGTTCTGGAGCCAGGCTCCCGATCGGATGCACGAGCGGATGTTGTATGAGCGCGCCGGCGAAGCGGGCTGGCGTGAGTCGCTGCTGTCCCCGTGAGTCCACGCGCAGGAGCTCGCCGGCTCACGTCGGCATCGCCCAGGGATCGGGTCTTGCGCGCGACGAGCTTTGCCAGCGCGCGCGCGTGGCGCCCGATGGCCTCCCAGTCCTGGTTCGATTGACTGATCTCGTCGACGATCCGCTCGGCGAGATCGGCGGCGCGTATGGTCATCTGTTCGTGGCTTCTCATCGTGGGCTCTCCCGTGGACGAACGCATGTTCGCGACCGACGTTAGGACCCGCGAAGGTCGGAACGGGCCTCCGGCGCGGGCTTGTTCGCTCCCGGACACACAGAAGTCACACTCTCGTCACACCCGCCGTGGAAGTGGCCGCCGGCGAGCGTTTGATGAGCGCCCGGGGAGCGCCGAGGAGCATCGAGAAGCGCCGAGGAGCACCGGGGAGCGCCCGCGGAGGGCCGAGGAGCGCTTGCGGAGCGTGGGCGCGCGGCAACGCTCGGGCAACGCGACTGTTGGCGGCGCGGCTAGGGGTTCAGCCGTACCGGCAGCGTCTTGAGCTGGTTCAGGAAGACCGACTCGACGATCGTCGGGCGCTCGGCGAGCTCCATCGCGGGGAAGCGCGCGAGGGTCTCTTCGAACAGCACACGCAGCTCCAGGCGCGCGAGCGCCGTGCCCAAACAGAAATGGCGCCCGCCGGCGCCGAACGCCTGATGCTCGGTGGTGCGGCGCACGTCGAAGCTGTCCGGATCGGCGTGGCAGGTCTCGTCGCGGTTGGAGGAGACGTACCACATCACGACCTTCTCGCCCTCTTTGATCTGGCGCCCGTTCAGCTCGGTGTCGCACGTGGCCGTACGGCGGAAGTGGGCGAACGCGGGGAACATCCGCAGCGACTCCTCGACCGCGCCGGGGATCAGCTCGGGATCGGCCAGCACCAGCTCGCGCTGCTCGGGGTTTTCGATCAGCGCGCGCATGCCGCTGCAGTAGGTGGCCTTGGTGGAATCGTTGCCGGCAGCGACGAGCAGGAAGAAGCCCATCACGATCTCGTGCTCCTCCAAGCGCTCTCCATCCACCTCGGCGTGCACGAGCACGCTCGTGAGGTCGTCGGTGGGGCGCTCGCGGCGCTCGGCGATGAGCGCTCCACAGCGCTGGAAGATCTCCGCGACCCCCGCTTCGACGCCGGCCTGGGGGCTCTCGTGCGGGTTCAGGTCGGGGTCGCCGGCGCCGAGCATCATGTTCATCAGGCGCGCCCACACCTCGTCCTCCTCGGGCGGGATGCCCATGAAGCTGCCGATCACGCGTGAGACCACCGGCTGGGCGACGTCGGCGACCAGGTCACACGTCTCCCGGCCCTTGAGCCCGTCGAGCGCCTCCACCACGATCGCCCGCACGGCGTCTTCGTGGGCGGCGATCCGCTTGGGCGTGAAGCCGGCCTGGAAGAGGGCCTTGATGCGGTCGTGCTTGGGGGGGTCCATGCCGATGAACATCGCTCGCGAGAGCTCGATCGGCAGACCGATGTTGGCGGCCGTGACGCCCCCCAGTTCTGAGGAGTAGGTCTGCCAGTCGCGGCTGACGGTGCGGATGTCCTCGGCCGTGGTCACCGACCAGTAGCCGGGCTCCTCGGGAAATTCGGTGATGGTCTCGGTCCAGTGCACGGGGCACTCACGGCGCATGCGCGCGAACAACTCGTTGGGCACGCCGTCTTCCCAGTGCTCACGCTCGGTGAGAAGCATGTCCTCCAGGTCGCTACGTTCAACCGTCGCCATCGGGGCCTCCAAAACGATCGTCGTCGGAGGGTCGATGTTACAGGCCCTGGGGCCCCCCGATGCGTCCGCCGCGAGGACCGGAGATGGTGCGGCGCAGGCGCTGGACACGGCGTAGCTCCTGCACGTCCTCGTCGGTCGCGGGCGCCGTGGCCGCGGGATCGTCGGCGCCCAGCAGCTCGGGCGCCAGACGGTTGCGCACTAGCTCCCCGGCGACCTGATCGACGCGCTGGGCGCCGGCGCCCGGACGCGAGCTGACGATGCGCCGCAGGCGGGTGTCCTCGAACAGCAGGCCGACGCCGTCATCCAGCGACCAGCCGCCGGGCAGCTTGCCCTCGCGCACGGCCGCGAGCCACACCGGCAGGCGCTCGGGCTCGCCGTCGGCGTGGACGGTGAGCGATCCTTCCAGCAGGCCGAGACCCGCCAGTGGCTCGGGCGCTCCGCTGGAGCGGGTGATGCCGCCCTGAAACCAGCACATCGCTCCGGCTGAGATTCCGGCCAGGACGATTCCGCGCTGCCACGCGCGGATCAGGAGACGGTCGAGGTCGTGGGCGCGCCAGATCGCCAGCAGATTGCGCATCGAGCCGCCGCCGACATAGAGCACGTCCTGAGAGAGGACGATCTCTTCCAGCGGCCGGCGCAGCTCGTGCAGGCGAAACAGCGACAGGTGCTCGGCGACGCAGTGGCGGTCGGCGAAGCGGGCGTGGAAGGCGGCGATCTGAGCGGTCGTGTCGCCGGAGGCGGTGGGCAGGAACAGGATTCGCGGCTCGCGCGTCCTCGCCGTGCTGTGCGCGGGGGCGAGCGAAAGGACGAAGTCGTCGAGCAGCGGGTTGGAGGGCTCCATCGTGAAGCCGCCGCCGCCCATCGCGAAGATCTTGCGCAGCTCGGGGGGCGCCTCGGGCGGGCTCACGCGGCCGCGCCGATCGGCGCGCGGGTGAGGGGTCCGGGCGACGCGGTGGACTTCGAGCTCGCGGGCTCGGGCGAGGACGAGGAGGGTTCGGGTGTGCGGTCGACCCCGTGCGCGGACGAGTGCTTGGGATCGGAGTCCAGATAGGTGACCTCGAGCGGGACCTCCACGACCGACTCGCAGGCGGGCTCTACGCGGTAGGCGCGGGCCTTGCGTCGAGAGCTCACGGCGCGCTCCAGCAGGGTCCCGCGGAAGTGCAGCGCGACACCGTCGTCGGCGGCGAAGCCGGGGCGCATGCCGGCGGCGACGAAGCGGTGATACTCGGCGCGGCGCGCGGGCTCGGCGTCGTAGTGGACGCAGTTGGAGTAGGGCAAGAGGCCCAGGCCGCGCACGCGCCTGGGGGCGCCGTGGAAGGCCGAGAGCGATTCGGCGAACCAGCACAGCGAACCGGCGGAGGGACCGCACAGCACGATCCCCCGCCGCCAGGCGCGACGCAGGACGGAGTCAAGGCCGTGCGCGCGCCACGCGCCGAGCATCGAGACGACGTTGCCGCCGCCGACGTAGATGAGGTCCTGGGCGAGCAGGTGGGTCGCGAGGTCGTCCTCGACCCCGCCGACGCCCTGGTCGCGGCGAAACAGGGAGACGTGCGAGGCGTCGCAGTGCGCGGAGAAGCGGCGATAGAAGCGCACGACGTAATGGTCGGCATCCCCGGAGGCGGTCGGCAGGAAGCACACCCGCGGGCGCTCGGAGGCGGTGAGCGAGAGGATGTAGTCGTCCAGCAGCGAGGAGTCTTTCTCCATCGAGAAGCCGCCGCCGCCGAGGGCCACGATCTGGGGGGTCCGCCTGGGGGCGCGTCGGGAGGGTCGCATCGCTCCTCTTGCAGTGTCGGTGCGTCGAGTGGGGCCTATCCCATGCTTGTGAGAGCTTCGCCGATGCCGGCCCCGGGCCGGTATGGACCTGAGTCGGAGATTCGGTGCGGGCACGATGGACATGCGCACATAGGGGTTCAGCAAACAATTAGGTTGTTAACACGCTGCTCCTACGGCGGGCGGGGATGCTCCCCCGGATGAGTGCACAAGAGCAGTCTTTTTGGGGGGTAACCCATGAGCCGCGTCCCTCTACAGCCCAGCCGGCGCCGGTTACCGCAGCAGTCGGCTCGGCCAGGCTGCAATTGGCGGTGTTGCTGAGCCTGGCGGGCGGGCTGAACCTGTGGGCGTTGAGTCGCAACGGCTGGGCGAACACCTACTACAGCGCCGCCGTGCGCTCGATGAGCTCGAATTGGCACGACTTCCTGTATGGCGCGATGGATCGCACGGGGGTGATGACGGTCGACAAGCCGCCGCTGGCGTTGTGGGTGCAGGCGCTGTCGGTGCGCGTGTTCGGTTATCACCCGCTGAGCATGCTGGTGCCCCAGGCGCTGATGGGGGTGGCGAGCGTGGCGCTCGTGTATGACCTGGTGCGGCGCCGCTTCGGGCGCCTCGGCGGTTTCGTGGCCGGTCTGGCGCTGGCGCTGACGCCGATCACGGTGGGGATCTCGCGCCATAACAACCCTGACGCGCTGCTCGTGCTGTGCTGCGTGGCGGCGGTGTGGTGCGCGGTGCGCGCGTTGGAGGACGGACGCGTGCGCTGGCTCGTGCTCGCGGGCGTATGCGTGGGGCTTGGCTTTGAGACGAAGATGGCGGTCGCGCTGATGGTCGTGCCGGGGATCGTCGCGGCGTGGCTGTGGGTCGCGCCGCACGGTCGTTTGCGCGCGGTCGGCGAGCTGGGGCTGGGCGGGCTGGCGATGGTGCTCGTCGGTGGCGCGTGGCCGGCGCTCGTGGAATTGACTGCGGCGGCGGATCGACCGTGGGTGTCGGGCACGAGTAACAACACGGTCTGGCAGCTGATCAGCGAATACAACGGCGCCGGGCGCCTGGACGGGCAGACGGGCGGGCCTGGCGGGATCGGCGGGAACATGTTCGGCGGCGGTACCGGGCCGCTGCGCTTGCTGAACTCCGCGCTCGGCGGGCAGGCCGGGTGGCTGTTGGGGTTTGCGCTCGTGAGCGGGATCGCGGTCCTGTTCGCGAGCAGGCTGCGGCGCGGCGATGCGCGCAGTGGTTGGCTTATCGCGGTCGGTGGATCGTTCCTGGTTATCGCGCTCGTGTTCAGCGAGGCGAAAGGCATCTTCCATCCGTACTACGTCTCGCTGCTGGCGCCGTTCGCGGCCGCCCTTACGGGCGCCGGTGTCGCGCAACTGCGCGCGGGCGGGCGCCAGGCACGGGTGCTGGCGCCGGTGGCGATCGGCGCGGGTGTGGCGTGCGAGATCGTGGTGCTTCACCGGTACCCCGGTCAGTTGCGGTGGCTCGTTCCGGTGTTGATCGTCGTGGGCGCCGGCGCGGCGGTCGTGTTGGCGCTTGTCGGCGATCGAGCGATGCGGACGGTCGCGCTGAGCTGTGGCGTGGCGGCGCTGCTGATCGCTCCGGGGGTGTGGGCGGTGGACACGTTGGGGTATGCGACCAACGGGACGTTCCCCTCGGGCGGGCCGCAGTCGGCTTTGGCCGCCGGTGGTGGCGGCGGTCCGGGCGGTGGATTTGGCGCGCGCGGCCTGGGCGGCGTCCGTGGTGCTCCGGGGGGTGTGCCCCTGTTCGGCTCAGGGACCCGGCGCGCCGGGGCGCCGCCTGCCGGCGCGGTGGGCGAAGGTCCACCCTCCCCACCACCGGGCGCTCCCGCCGTCGTCGGTCCTCCCGCGGGCGTGGGGGGCGCGGGAGGCTTGCTCCCGCCCGGGGGCGCACGCGCCGGCACGGGTCCGGGCGGCGCCGGCGGCCCGGTCGGGGCGCCGTTTGGCAACGCGCGGACGCTCTCCGCGGCGATCGCCTACGCGAAGGCGCACGGTGGCGGCACGGTGGCGGTGTCAAGTCAATCGAGCGCGGCCTCGGCGATCGTCGATGACGGCGCCGAAGTGGCGGGGATCGGCGGGTTCTCCGGGCGCGAGAGCGACGTGAGCGTCACGTGGCTGGCGGGCGAGGTCGGTCGCGGGGAGATCCGTTGGGTGCTCGCCGAAGGGGGCGCTGTGGGCGGGCCGCGGCTTGCGGGCGACACCCGCCAGGGGTCGCGCAAGGCGATTGCGGCGGTGAGGCGGACGTGCGCGAAGGTGACGCTTGCGTCGAGCGCAACCGCCGGGGAAGGACGGGCTGCCGGTGGTCAGAGTGGCGCAAGCGCGCTGTATGACTGCGGGGGCCGGGCGAGCGCGTTGGCCTTGGCCGCGTAAGAATCACGCTCGTGAGAGTGCTGGTGGTAGACGATGATCGCGCGGTGCGCGAGGCGCTGCGGCGTGCGTTGACGCTCGCGGGGTATGAGGTGCAGGAGGCCGCGGACGGCGAGCAGGCGCTCGAACTGGTGGTGCAGGCGATCCCCGACGCGGTTGTGCTGGACGTGGGATTGCCTGGGATCGACGGGCTGGAGGTGTGCGGTCGGCTGCGGCGGCTGGGCAACCGCGTGCCGGTCCTGATGCTGACTGCGCGCGACGCCGTGTCCGATCGGATCGACGGGTTGGACGTGGGGGCCGATGATTACATGGTCAAGCCGTTTGACGTGGGCGAGCTGAAGGCGCGCATTCGCGCACTGTTGCGACGCAGCGGGCCGGAGACGGAGGATCCCGACGTGCTCTCCTTCGCGGAGGTGCGCCTGGACCGAAATCGGCATGGGGCGGAGGTGAACGGCGAGTTCGTGGAGCTGACGCGGACGGAGTATCAGTTGCTGGAGTTGTTGATGCTGAACCCCAAGCGGGTGCTCGCGCACAGCCTGATCTATGACCGCGTGTGGGGGTATGACTTCGGCCCGGCTTCGAACGCGCTGCGCGTGTACGTCGGGTATCTGCGGCGCAAGCTCGAGGGGGCGGGGGCTCGCCAGCTGATTCACACCGTGCGGGGGGTGGGGTATGTGCTGCGCGAGCCGTGAGGAGCGTTTGTTGAGTGATTGCGCGCCGATGTACGAGTGCGGACCCCGAAGATGACGCTGCGCACGCGTATCGCGGCTGTGGCCGGCGTGTCGGTCGCGTTGGCGGTGGCGGCGGTGGCTGTCGGGCTGTATGTCGCGGTCGGCAAAGACCTGCGCGGTGAAGTCGACAAGGGTCTGCGTGAGCGTGCGCGCCCGTTCGGCCGGCCACCGCCCGGCGGCGGTGACGGCGGGGCGCTGGGTGGCGCGAAAGGCTCCGGGCTGCCACCTCCGTTCGGCAGCGGGCGGGCGCCCGGCGGACCGCCTCCGGGGGCAGGCGAGGGCGGCCCGGGTGCTCTCCCGCGCAGCGTCCAGCCGGCGCCCTTCGGCGGGGCGTCGGGGTACGTGCAGTTTCTGGCGGCGAACGGGACGGTGCGAGTCCCCGGCGGCCAGGGTTCCTCGCCGGCCCAGATCCCCACGACGGCGCGGGATCGCTCGATCGCTCGGCGTGGGAGTGGCAGTGCGCTGAGCGACCGCACGGTGCACGGGACAAAGCTGCGAGTGTTGACACAGGGGATCGGCGCGCGCGGCGCCGTGATGGTCGCGCGTCCTTTGAGCGAGGTCAACAGCGAGCTGAACCGGCTTGTGCTGATTCTGGCGATCGTGGGCGCAGTCGGGATAGCCCTGGCGGTGGGGCTGGGTGCGATCGTCGCGCGGGTGGCACTGGCGCCGATGCGCCGGTTTACCGCGCGTACGGAGGCTCTGACGGAGGAGGGCGCGTTGCGAGGTGCGAGCCTCGACCTGTCGCGGCGGCTGGAGGTCGAGGGTAAGGATGAGCTGGGCCGCCTGGCCGACAGCTTCAACCGTACACTCGATGCGCTGGAGCACTCGGTGGACTCCCAGCGACGACTCGTGGCCGATGCGGGGCACGAGCTGCGTACCCCGATCGCGAGCCTGCGCGCGAACATCCAGGTGCTGGGCGAAGCGCAGCGGCTGCCGGCGGCCGAGCAGGTGAGTCTGCGCGAGGACATCGTGGGCGAGCTCGACGAGTTGACCGCGCTGGTGGCCGACGTCGTGGAGCTGGCGCGGGGAACCTCTTCGGAAGGCAGGCAGGCGGACGACGTGCGCTTGGACGCGATCGTGGCGGCGGCGATCGAGAAGGCGAGCAGGCGCGGGGGAGTGCGCTTCGAGCAGCGCCTGGAGTCGACGGTCGTCACCGGGCAGGCCGAACGGATCGACCGCGCCGTTGCCAACCTGTTGGAGAACGCCCGCAAGTGGAGTCCGGACGGCGGTCTGGTCGAGGTGGCGCTGAAGGACGGCATATTGAGCGTGCGCGACCACGGCCCCGGATTTGACGAGCAGGACGTGGCGCACGTGTTCGACCGCTTCTACCGCGCCGACGGCGCGCGCGGCCTGCCCGGCTCGGGGCTGGGGTTGGCGATTGTGCGCCAGGCCGCGGAAGCGTGCGGGGGGTATGCCGAGGCGGGCAACGCCGAGGGCGGCGGGGCGCTGCTGCGGGTCAGCTTCGGGCCTCGGGCCGGGTTTTCGGCGAGCGAGGGTTAGAAGAAGCGCGGGAGCGCTAGCCGCAGGAGTCGCGGCTAGCGTCTGGCAGGCGCAGCGGCTCGGCTTCAGCTGTACTTGGCGATGAGCTTGAGTTGAGCCTCGATCTCGGAGATGAAGTCCAGCGTTTCCCCACGGTCGTTGGAGACCTCGATCATCTTGTGCTCGCTGTGCTCGGCGACGACTGTTCCGATGGTGCCGGCGGGCCAGGTGCCGGTCCCTTCGACCTTGTCGACGGGTTTGGTGAGCGCGACGACATCGTTCTCGTGGATAGCTTGCTTGACGGTAATCACGGTCCCTCGATTCTAAGGCTTGGGGTAGGCGGATACAAGCCGCGGAGCGTCACCTGCAGTGCTGATCAGCCACGCGGTCCGGACGTTGATGACGCGGTCGACATGTACACCGATTCCTCGGACTTGAATATTGACGACACAGTTGATGCCGTAGGGCGGGTTGTCGCGAATGTCGCTGACGGGCGTATCGAGAATGCGGTCCATGATCTGACTTTCGAGGTAATCGATCGCGTCGATTGTGATCCCGAGGATCAGCTTGAATCCCAGGGCCTTGTGCCCGCCGTCCCGGTGGGTGAGATCCAGTGAGTAGGTCTCTAGCTTGACGCGCACTCCGAATGCTTCCGCGGCGCGCGGTAGCGGCTCGCCCACGGTGGGTGGCGGCGGCTCGTCGTCGTCGGTGGTTGGGCGTGGCATCTCCCCCTCTCATCCGACCGGATCTGGCGAGCGGGACGGAGCGGATAGCGCTCAAGTCGTCGTGACCGTGTCTCGCGAGCAGGACGTGGCGCACGTGTTCGACCGCTTCTACCGCGCCGACGGCGCGCGCGGCCTGCCCGGCTCGGGGCTGGGACTGGCGATTGTGCGCCAGGCCGCCGATGCGTGCGGGGGCTATGCCGAGGCGGGCAACGCCGAGGGCGGCGGGGCCCTGCTGCGGGTCAGCTTCGGGACGCGGGCCGGGTTTTCGGCGACTTGAACGGGTAGCGGCGGCGCATGAACGGGGAGAACTTGGGGACCGTGAAGTCGACCTGACCATAGTCGGGACTGTAGATGAGCCCCTTCTTGATCAGCGAGTCGCGGGGAGCCGACGTATGGGATTGGTGTTTTCCGAGTCGCGTGGCGACTTCCGGAGTGCGGTACGGGCCCTCGCCGAGGTCGGCCATCGCGGCCATGTATTCCCGCTCTCGCTCGGTAGCCTTCTCGAAGCGCACATGGAAGAACTCTTCATCGAGTTTCTGCGAGCACGAGCGGTTCGGCGTTCCGAACGTCGATGTCACGAATAGGTGAATTTGGCGCACGATTCCATGCCTCCTTGCCATATGCCTGGATGAACGCTGGATAGCAGCCGGACGCGCTGACTATCCGGGAGAGGGCGTCATCGTTCCATACGACACTCTGAGTCTCGGCCGGCTCCACGAGCGCTCGCCGTGCCGCGTCCTCGCCGAGGGGTCCGAGCCTTGGGTAGGCGAACAGTCGCTCGGCATAGGACTTCGCGTCGGCAACCAGGCCCGGTAGCTGTGGAAGGCCCGCGCCGACGAGGGCTATGGGCAGCTTCGCCTGCGACATTCGGTGCATCGCCGCCGCCAGGGACTCCAATTCCTCTCGTGCCAAAAACTGCATCTCGTCGACCAGGAAGACGAACCGTCTTGCCGACGCCTGTGAGCCCGGAGAGGATCATGCTGCGCTCATTCAAACCGCCGCCCAGCCGGGCGAGGAGCGTCCTGAACTGCTGCTCCTGAGCTTCGCGGCCGGTCAGTGCGGGCGGTGGGTTGCCGGCACTCATCGAGTATGGGTTTACGTCCGGGTCCATAGCGCGAGGTTATCTAACCTATCGACAACTATCCGGCATTATACGTCAACAATCGGATAACGACGGATAAAACCTTATAGTCTTTGCCCGCAACTACGGCGCGGGGACTACAGCTCGCTTGCGCCGGAGCAACATGCCAGGGCTCGGTCGAGCTGACGATGCAGGTCGTGGTCAGGCACCGTAAAGGCCACAGGACGGTCTCGCATAGGCAGACGCTCGTCCTCGCCAAGGGCACGTTCTCGATCGCCGCGGGCCAGAGTTCGGCGGTCGTGCTCCATCTCACCGCCGCCGGTCGCAAGCAGCTGGCGCACGTCAAACCCCACCCGCTGAAGGTCAAGCTCGCGCTCTCCTTGACGGGGAGAGCGGCGCAGGGTCAGGTGGTACTTGTGCGGTGAGCGCGATAGGAGTCGCGGCGCTCGGGTCTCAGACGCTAGGGACCGTCCCAAAGCGCTTGTCGAAGGCGTCGCGATCCTCGATGGCGACCGCTTGCGCAAAGCGGCTGGCGGTCACGGTCCACCGATCGAGGAAGCCGACACTGCCGAGCAGCACAAAACCATCGCTGTGCCAATCTTCGACGAAACCGACCTTGGCCTGCCACTCCTGGTACACGTCCTCTGCGCCGTCGTTCGGATGTAGACGCAGGCCGATTGTCTTATATCGGGTCATCAAAGTACGCCCGCCGACCGCATGAGTGTTTTCGCCCTCATTGTCCTCGAGGTCGATCCCGAGCTCCACGGTGAGCAGATTGCTTGCCAGGATCGCGTCAGCCCCGGTATCGATCAGACCGGTTAGCTGCGAGGTGCAGCATTGCCCATGTACGAGCGCAACTTGCACGAATGGCCGAAAGACCGGCTCACCGAGCCGGGTGGACTGAGCGTCCTCCCGGTAGGGATAGAGCCACGGTAAGGGTCGTCCGTCAGCCCATGCCGACATACAGCGGCTCGTCTGCATATGGAACGCGGCCATGTACGACGACGTGGTTACGGCCCTTCGCCTGCGCAAGGACCACATGCGGATCCTTATCGGCAAGGACGATCTTGCCGGTGCGTACGTCGAGAGCGACGTACTGACCTTCGTAGCCTTTGAAATCGGTGCGAATTGCCTCCATGAGGGCAGTGTAGCGGCGGCTTGGGATGCCGAATCCGGACCACTACCAGCGCCAGGATGCCTCGCCCACCCCAGTCGCTCCGTAGTCCTCCGCAACAACCGAACGGGCGGGTACTGACGCATGGGTGCGTCGGTACCGTGTAAAGTGGGGTTTGCAATGGAAGATGCGTGGGTCAGCGAGTGCTTGTTCTACCGTGGCGAGGGTGGGTTGGATTCGCCTGATGAAGATTCGCGTAGGAGCGCAACTTTCAAGGGCATGAAGGGTCAAGGGCCGGGTACAGGAACCCTGGCAAGCAATGGGAGGTAGCCGCATGAGGTCCCACGTCCGTGTCTCGCTCGTCGCGCTGGTCGTCAGCGCATGTGTTGTAGTCGCAGCGCCAGCGGCGCAGGCTGCCGTTCCGTTTGGCGTGGAAATCCTCGTGGCTGGCAACTGCACGGCGAGCTTTGAAGCGTGCAGCACGGATCCTCTGTCGGGACCCTATTCGTTCCCCAAGGAACCAACCCCGACCGAAGCCAAAGAACAGGCCTACTCTCAGGCGGCGGGACACCCTCCCTTCGGGATCACAGACTTCAAGGTCAACACCGAAGGAACGCTCCCCAACGAGGTTCCCGCGGGTCTCGCTGAAGGCAAGGTCGTAAAGCACGTTCGCACCGACGTTGGTCCAGGGGTCAGCACAAACCCCGAGGCGGTGCCGAAGTGCACGATGAAAGAATTTGACGCCAGCGCCAAAGAAGAAGAAGCGGTTCCTGGCACCGGCTTCTACCCCAAACCCGAATGCGCTGAAGGCGGCTCGGCAAGTACCGTCATCGGTGTCAACAAAGTGGTCGTATACGCCGGACCCGGAGGTGTCTCAAAATTGCCAGAAATCTCCGATCTGCCACTGGAAGGCACCGCCTACAACGTTGAACAGCCTCAAGGGGTCGCCTCGGTCTTTGGCGTGGCGCTCAAACTTCCGAAAGAACTGACCGAAAAAATCCTCGGCGGAATTTTCAAAGGCTCGCAGCCCACGATCGAAAAAGGGCAGTACTACGCGCACACGCTCATAAACGGAAACGTGGAATGGGCAGGCAATTATCACGACTACTACGAAATAGATGTCTCCACGGCGCTTCCGCTGATCTCCTCACGCTTGGTGCTGAAAGGCGATATCGGTAGCACCGGTAAAGGTGGCTACATCACGCTCCCGAGCAACTGCGCGGGCGTTGGCCCCGCCACGACCAACACAGTTACGCTTGAAGCGGCCACCGGGCAGACGGTGAAAAAGGAATACACCACGCTGGTTCCCACCGAAGGCTGCAAAGGCGAACCCCCCTTCTCGGCGGTGCCGTTTGAACCAGGGTTCTCCCTGGCTTCCGGACCTGAAGAATCCCAGTCAGATCTGCCCGACGGCATCACGACGAACGTGAGCCTGCCGCACGATCCGAGTCCCACAGGGATCGACACGTCACAGCTCGAAAACGCGGTCGTGACGTTGCCGGAAGGCATGACTCTGAATCCCTCGGCTGCGCGTGGCCTGGAAGCCTGCACTTCGGCACAGGCGAGGATCCACAGCAAAACCTTTGGTGTTGCCTGTCCGGGCGCGTCCAAGATCGGCACGGTCGCTCTTGAAGTCCCGACGCTTCCCGCGGGCTCGCTCGCGGGCAACATCTACCTAGGCGGTCCGGAATCCGGGAAAATCAGGGGTGGCACCGAAGCCAAGCCGGAATACACGATCTACGTGAACGCCGAATCGACGCGGTACGGAGTGGACGTGCGCCTGGAAGGCACGGTCACGCCCAACCCGACGACCGGTCAGGTCACGGCGACGTTCGTGAAGAACCCCGAACAGCCGTTCAGCAGCATCTCGCTGAAATTCAACGGCGGAGCGTTGGCGCCGATCGCCAATCCGCTTGCTTGCGGTACCGCTACGGCCGCGACCAGTTTGACTCCGTACACGGGCACGGCTTCGCAATCGCCTGGCGGCAGCTTTGTCATCGACAGCAACGGCAAAGGCGGCGCCTGCGCGGCGACGCCGTTCTCGCTGAGCCAGAGCACCGCGAACCAGCCTCCGGGCAACGCGGGGGCGAAGACCTCCTACACCCTTAACCTCACCCGCGCTGACGGTCAGCAGTACCTGTCGCAGATCAAGACGACGCTGCCCGAGGGTCTTGTCGGTCTGATCCCGACGGTGCCGCTGTGCGGCGAACCGCAGGCGAGCAAAGGCGAATGCTCGTCCGCCAGCCAGATTGGGGTGGTCGGGGTCGAAGCGGGCTCGGGTCCCTCGCCCTACCCGTTCTCGGGGCTGGTCTTCCTGACCGGTCCCTACGGCGGTGCGCCCTACGGTCTGACGATCGAGACCTCCGCGGCCGCGGGTCCGTTCGACCTCGGCAGCGGCGCGTGTGACTGCGTGGTCAGCCGCGGGACGCTGAACGTCGATCCCTACACCGCACGGGTGACCGCGACGACGAACCTGCCGACGATCGTCAAAGGCATCCCGCTGCGGTTGCGCAAAGTCACGGTCAACATGAATCGCCAGGGCTTCCTGGTCAATCCGACCAACTGTGGGGTGCTGGCGACCGAAACCACGCTGACCTCGACGTTGGGCGCGCAGCAGACCCTGTCCAGCCCGTTCCAGGTGGGCAACTGCAAAGCGCTCGCGTTCAAGCCGAAGTTCGGCTCGGCGACGAGCGCGAAGACGTCGAAAGCCAACGGCGCGAGCCTGGAAACGACGATCAACATGCCGGTGGGCAACGCGAACATCAAATCGGTGCTCGTGCAGCTGCCCAAGCAACTGCCGTCACGGCTGACGACGTTGCAGAAAGCGTGTCCGGAAAAGACGTTCGCTAACAACCCCTACGAATGTCCCCCCGGCTCGTTCGTCGGCGGTGCCAGGGCGAACACACCTACGCTGCCCGGGAAACTGACCGGGCCGGCGATCCTGGTCTCGCACGGCGGTCAGGCGTTCCCCGACCTCGACTTGGTGATGAACGCCAATGGGGTGCGCGTGATCCTGGTCGGCAACACGAACATCAAAAACGGGATCACGACGACGAACTTCGCGACGAACCCGGATGTTCCCGTGTCGAGCGTCACCGTGAACCTGCCCACCGGCGCGCACTCCGCGCTGACGGCGAACGGGAACCTGTGCGCGAACAAGCTCGTGATGCCCACGACGATGGTCGGGCAGAACGGGACGACGTTCAAGCAGAGCACGACGATCAAGGTCAACAACTGTCCGGTGCGGATCGCCGGGCAGAAGGTGATCGGCAACACGGCCTATCTGACCGTCCAGACGTTCTCGCCCGGACGGATCAGCGGCTCGGGCGCGGACCTGGCGACGACCTATCGCCACCTCAGCCAGCCGCAGCGCTCGGCCTCGCTGAAGGTGTCGCTGTCGAATGCGGGCCGGCGACATGGTCGTCCGTTCAGCACCAGGGTGCGCGTCGGGTTCTTCCCGAAGAAGAAGGGCGCTCCCTCCTCGGTCGCATACACGACGGTGCGGTTCGGGTAGCGCTCGTAGGACACCTCCAGTCGTCCCAAAGGGGGCCGCGCAGCGCGGCCCCCTTTGTCGTGGAGGGGCCGCGATGACTAGAAGCGCGACGAGCGGGGTATACGAGGTCCTAGTCCTATTTGGGTTCACAGGGGAGGTAGAGATGCTGAGACGTGCTCATGTCGCATTGTTGACTGCGCTCGCGTGCGTGGGTATGTCTGCGACTGTGCTTGCGCCGGTCGCTCAGGCCGGGTTTGGTGCGGCCAGTTTCGAAGCGGGTACGTGCGTCGTAAAGACATGCACGTACGCGAAATTTGAAGCAAACCCGAAAGAAGCGTTCACACAGGCTGCTGGGCACCCGGAGATCGGCCTGACTGCATTCGAACTGAACCACACCGGTTCCGGTGGATCCCGGGTTCCGGAAGGGGCGTCGCTCAAGCGCCTGCGTGTGGACGTGCCCCCCGGCTTGGCGGCCAATCCGGAGGCGCTGCCTAAGTGTGAAGTTGCGCAGTTCGAAGCGAACCCGAAATCGTGCTCGCCCGAAACTAAAGTGGGTACGACCGAACTAGAAGCAGTCGTCGAAGCTCTGCCGGGGGTCAATGTGATTCCACCGACGCTGACCGGTGTCGTCTATAACCTCAAGCCACCGCCGGGGCTGCCGCTTGACTTCGGCATCGACGTGGCGCCGGCCGAACCGCTGATTGCTGGCGTCCAGCTGTTCCTCATCGGGCACGTCGATTGGTCGGGCGACTATCACGAGTATTTCGAAATCGACAACGTTCCGACACAGGGCGAAGTCCTCGGGGGCTTGAAAGTACCGCTCAAAGTGCTGAAGTCCAAGTTGCTGTTCGACGGCCGCGCCGGGATTGGGAACTTCCTGACACTGCCGAGCGAATGCTCACCCAGCTCCACCGCCCACCTGGAAGTAGAATCGTACAGCGGGGAAATCGCTAAGACCGTGACTCATACGCCGGTAGGCGTGGAAGGTTGTGACAAAGTGCCGTTCAAACCGACGGTCACGGTCACACCCGAAAACTCCGCCTCCGATCAACCGGACGGCGCCACGGCCGAAGTGAAGGCGCCGCAGAAAGCCGGCCCTGAAGAAATCAACACGGCCGACATCAGGGACGTCCACGTGACGCTCCCTGAAGGGATGACGCTCGATCCTTCGGCCGCGCACGGGCTGGCGGCCTGCACGGCCGGCCAGATCGGGATCGGCACGACCAACCCGGTCACGTGTCCGGCGGCTTCCAAAGTGGGGACGGTGGCGATCGAAACCGTGTTGCCGCCTGGTTCGCTCACGGGCAACGTCTACCTCGGCAGCCCGAACGGCGGTCCGATCACGGAACCCCCGTACACGATCTATCTGGACGCCGAGAGCACCGTCGGCGTCTCCGTCCGGCTCCAGGGCACGGTCACGGCCGACCCGAACACCGGCAGGCTGCAGGCCACGTTCGCGAACAATCCGCAGCTTACGTTCAGCGACATCATTCTCAAGCTCAAGGGTGGTCCGCAGGCGCCGGTGGCAAACCCACTGGTCTGTGGGACGGCCTCGATCGAAACGCTGTTCACGCCCTACACCGGGCTGGCGCCGGCCCTGAGTTCGACGCCGTTTACGACCACGGGATGCGCCTCGCCGCTGCCGTTCTCGCTGACGCAGAGCACCCAGAGTTCGAACACGACGGCGCGCGCTTATACCTCCTATACGTTCAACCTGGACCGTGCCGACGGCCGGCAATACCTCTCCCGCCTCCAGACAATGCTGCCTCCCGGGCTGGTCGGTGCGATCCCCTCGGTCCCCCTGTGCGGCGAACCGCAGGCGCAGACGGGGACCTGTGACGCGGCTAGTGAGATCGGCCAGGCGAGCGCGGACGTCGGCGCCGGTCCGGAACCGTATGCGGTCAGCGGCCCGGTGTATCTGACCGGCCCCTACGGCGGTGCGCCCTATGGGCTGTCGATCCCGATACCGGCAAAGGCCGGCCCGTTTGACCTCGGCAGCGGTCCATGCGATTGCGTGGTCACGCGGGTGGCGATCGGCGTAGACCCCTACACCGCCCGTGTGGTCGCGACGGGGTCGCTGCCGACGATCGTCAAGGGCGTGCCCCTGCGACTGAAGCATCTGAGTGTCGCCGTCACGCGGCCAAACTTCCTGTTCAACCCGACCAACTGCGGGGCGCTCAGCACCGACTCACTACTCGCTTCGACGTTCGAAGCGACCGATAGCGTGTCGAGCCCGTTTGCGGCCACGAACTGCGGGGCGCTCGCCTTCAAACCGTCCTTCAAGGTCTCGACCTCCGCGAAGACCTCAAAACTGGGCGGCGCCGGCCTACAGGTCAAACTCACCGAGCCGGCCCATCAGGCGAACATCAAATCGGTGTTCGCGCAGCTGCCGCTACAGCTGCCGGCGCGACTGACCACGCTGCAGCAGGCCTGTCCGGAAGTGACGTTCAAGCAGAACCCCCGCATCTGTCCGCCCGGCTCACTGGTGGGCGGCGCCACGGTCACGACGCCCGTGCTCGCGGGCAAGCTCTCAGGTCCGGCCTATCTGGTCTCCCACGGCGGCCTTGCCTTCCCGGATCTCGACCTGATCTTGGAAGGCGACGGTGTGCGGGTGATCCTTGTTGGAAACACGAACATCAAAAGAGGGGTCACCAGTTCGACGTTCGCCGCGATCCCGGACGTGCCGGTGTCGAGCTTTGCGCTGAGCCTGCCGGTCGGCCGCCACTCGGCGCTCGCGGCGAACGGCAATCTGTGCAAGCACAAGCTGATAATGCCGACGACGATCACCGCTCAGAACGGCGCGCACGTCAAGCAAAACACCCGGATCTCGGTGAGCAAATGTCACGTGCGCAAGCACAAGCGCAAGCACCACAAGCGCCGGCATCGGCACGGGCACACCTAGGAAGCGCTACATTCCAGGCGTGGGCGGTACGGGTACGGATACCTTTGAGCAGCCTGCGCGACCTGATTCGGCGCGCACCGATCCGATGCTTGCGGGCGTGCGGCGCCTGACGCTGCTCGCGGACGGGGCCGGGGATGGGGAGCACATCTTCAGGGGGCTGGCGCGCGAGTTGTTGTTGGCGCCCGGGGCGGAGGAGGTACACGTCCACCATCTGCTGGGGCCCGCGGCCGAGGAGGAGCCGGTGGTCGTGTACCTGTTCGAGGGTGACGGGCGCCTGTCCTACATGGCGCCTCGCTCCGAGCGCCCCGCGGGGGTCAGCTGGGTCGCGAACACCGCGCGCAGCTTCCTCGCCGCCGAGCACCGCGAGTTGCAAGCCTCGTTGCCGCGACTGATGGCGACCGGTGAAGCCCGCTGTGCACTGCTTTTGCCGGTCGCGGTTCGCGGCGAGGTCGAGGCGGTCGTGGTGCTCGTGCGTCGCAAGCTCGCCGAGGCTTACGACGAGCGCTCGATCGAACTCGCCACCACGCTCGCCGACCAGGCCGCCACCGCGCTCGCGCTCGTTCGCGCCCGCGCCGAGGCGGGCACAGACGCCGTTACCGGCTGCATGAACCACCGCGGGATGCGACGGCGCCTGCGCGAGGAGATCGAACGCGCGATGCGCACCGGCAGTCCGCTGTCGTGCATGCTGATCGATCTCGACAACTTCAAGCTCGTAAACGACCGACACGGCCATCAGGCCGGCGACACGGTTCTGCGCGAGGTGGGCCAGGCGCTGGTCGGAGAGTTTCGCGCCTTCGATCGCGTCGCCCGTTACGGCGGCGATGAGTTCGTCGTGATCCTGCCCAACGCCGAGCTGGACGCCGCCGCGGCCGCTGCCGCTCGCGCGTTGGCTCGTCTACAGGACCTCCCCTCGCGCGAGATCGACCCGAGTGTCGGCGCCTCGATCGGGGTCGCCCAGTGGAGCACACCGATGGACGCGGACGCCCTGCTACAGGCCTGCGACGCGGCGCTGTTGCGCTCCAAGCGCCAGGGCAAGGGTCGCGTCACGCGGGCCGGCACTTCGGCTCGCTGACTTTCTGCACAAACTTCGCCCTCACTGATCCGCGCAGCGATCGGGCACGCATAAGGCAGTGCACATTCCCTCCCCAGGGAATGAGGGCGACGACCTCGGAGCTAATCCGGGGTTGTCGTCGTGGCGCGCCGAAATTAACCGATTCGTGATCGGGAGGCGGCCGCGTCGATCACCACGGTGAAGCCGTTGCCGACCTTGTCGTCGGGGTCCTGGCGATCGACCACGTGCAGGCCGGCCGCGTCGCACATCTCGACGAAGCTCTCACACGTCCACACGCTCCAGTGCCGGTCCAGCTCTGAGGTGAAACCGTTGCGGTGACGCTCCAGCAGCTCGGCTACGGAAGTGAGGGGGTTGTCGATGTCGAACGTGCGATTGCGATGTGGCGCGATCACGACCACGTAGCGCCGGGCGACGCGTATCCACTCATACAGCGCCTTGATCGGGTCGGGGAAGTGCTCGATCACGTGTGAGGAGAACACGAAGTCATAGGTTTCATCCTCGAACGGCAGTTCGTCCCCGGGCGCGACCACGTCCACTTTGACGGCGTGCATGACCAGTCGGCGCTCCTCGCGCTTGTACACCGTGTCGTCGCTCCCGTAGCGGTCCACGTTGATCGCGTCGAGATAGAAGCGGTTGTGGCTGCTCGCGCCGATCTCGATCCCCCGCATACCGGCCAGATACCCGGAGACGAACGGCGAGCGGCGGCGGCGGAGCAAATGCCACAACATCGTCGAGCGTGCCATCCAGCCCAGGACGGCGCTCTGGGCGCGAGGTGGCAGCAGCGCCCCCACGCGAGATTTCAGCGAGGTCATCGACGGGGCATCATAGTTGTCGGCCGTTTTGCACGGGCGAAGGGTTGACGGCCTGCTCGGCTCACTACGAGGGCTGCGCGGCACGCGGTATGCCTCCCGAAAGGAAACCCCGACGACGACGCGGCGATCAAGCGCGGCGGTGAGATCTGGTTGGCCGTCGAACCGCAGCCGCAGTAGCGATCTCAGCGCTCGAGAGTAAACGTGCGCGTGGAGATGATCGGGGGCTGTCCCACCGATGCGAAGGTCCCTCGGGCGATGACGTGCAGTCGCTCGGCGTGTCGGAGCAGTCGTGTCCCTTGCTTAGTCAGCTTGACATTCAGATCGGCGCTTCCCTGCGACGAGAAGGCAAGTCTGCCCGAGGCAATCAGGACAGGCCGGATCTTCGATCGCTTTCTTCCCCCATCTGAGCCTGTGGGCATTGCGTACCAATCGACGATCGCCGTGCCCGCTCGCAGCGCCCTGAATGGGAGCTGCAGTCCTCCGTGCTTGAGGATCGTCGCGATCTTCGCTGCTTTTTTGCTGGATGGTGCGATCTCTCGTGCCATCGCCGCCACCATGGTGGCGGATGAGAGCGTTGTGGAGTTTGGGGTGACGACCACCACGGTCTTGGGGTTCTGCTGTTCGTGTGGTTCGATGGCTGACTGCGTAGATCCGCCGGACGCCATGACCGTCGCGGTTACGGCATCCGCTGAGTAATCGATGCGCAGCGGTAGCGTCGAACTCGACGTCGGACAGTCATTGTCGGCTGCCTGAATGGTCTCACCGTTTGCGATCGGTTCGCCGGTGAGATCCGTAAATACTCCCGACACGCCACCCGACGCTTCGACAAGGGTGAAGACCGTGCCCGGGGTCGGGCATTGCACGCCGATCCTCAGCGTCGCCGAGCCGAGGTTGGCGGCCCCCTGGGTGATGATGCGCGGTGTTGCTTCAGGTGGTGCGGCGGGATGGATCTCGACGCTCGTGGTGCCGCTCAGAGTCAACGCACCGTTGACGTGCAGGTCGCCGCCGAAGCCCGGGAAGCCTACGTAGAGGTATCCGTTGGTAAGCGTGAGTGGGCCGACGCTCCCATGCCCGAACAGCGAGCTCTCGTTCAGGAGCACGGGTTCCTTGTCGACCCCGTTCAAATCGCCGTCAACATTCGACTCCCCGATCGACACCCATCCTTCAGTGACCGTCAGGGGTCCGACCTCCTCGTGGGCTTCCATCTGGAGGGTGTCGCGGTGGGCGGTGATGTCGAGTGGGTAAGGACCCGTGATGGCTCTGGTCAATGCAAGGCCCACGTCGCTTCCGAGCGACCACGAGTTGGCGCCGCCGAGGACAATCGGCGGATCGATACGCATCGGGGATGACCTGACGCCGGTCCCCGAGCCGGTCGCGACCGTCACCACGTCGATGCCTTCGGTGAGCGTGAAGGGCGTGGTTCCGGAGATGTCGTAGCTGCTTGGCCGCGGCGGTCCGGGCGGGGGAGGCGATCCGGGACCCTGGGATTCTTCGAGGACGATCTTGTTGGCGAGGCTCAGGGTGCCGACGGTCAGGTTGGCGAGGTCGTCTTTCGTGGACGCGCATTCCGGTGTGCACGCGGCCGCCGGAAAGGCGAGATCGACCGTTTCGCCTTCGCCGGGTGCGCTGCCGCCCCAGTTGCCCGGGGTGCTCCAGGTCAGGCTCCCGCCCGCCCCAGTCCAAGCGAACGTGCTGTTCGCGTAGGAGCTGGGCGCCACCGTGAGTGCGAGCACAGCCAACCATGCCGGCACCAACCAAAATCCTGTACGACGATGTCTGCTCATGGCGGACGGATACTACGGAATCCAACCGTTTTAGTCAGCCTGCTAGACCGATTTCTTGATCCGGTCACACTCTGGCATGGCAGACGCCGGCCTACGCCATTCCCGCGCGGGCCAGCAGCCGGAAGCGCTACGCGAGCGTCTGCGAGACTGCGGGTAACCCCCTGTAGAGATCGACCCAGGAGACACATGTCGGAGAACAGCTTTGGTGCGCGGGACACCCTCGACGTCGGCGGGGTCAAGTACACGATCCACCGCCTCGATGCGCTACAGCAACGCTTCGACGTCGCGCGGTTGCCGTTCTCGCTGAAGATCCTCCTGGAGAACCTGCTGCGCACCGAGGGCAACGGTTCGGTGATCGCGGCCGACGTCGAAGCGCTCGCGAGCTGGGACGCGAAGGCGCAGCCGAGCAAGGAGATCGCGTTCACGCCGGCACGCGTGCTGATGCAGGACTTCACCGGCGTCCCCGCGGTCGTCGATCTGGCGGCGATGCGCGATGCGATCGCACAGATGGGGGGCGAGGCGGCGCAGATCAATCCGCTCGTGCCGGCCGAGCTCGTGATCGACCACTCGGTGCAGGTCGACGCGTTCGGCACCCGCGACGCCTTCCGCGTGAACGCCGAGCGGGAGTTCGAGCGAAACCAGGAGCGCTACTCGTTCCTGCGCTGGGGTCAAGGTGCGTTCGACGACTTCTCGGTCGTCCCGCCCGACACGGGTATCGTGCACCAGGTCAACCTCGAGTACCTCGCGCGCGTGGTCTTTCCCAACGAGAAGACCGGGCAGGCCTACCCGGACACGCTTGTCGGCACCGACTCGCACACGACGATGGTCAATGGCCTCGGCGTGCTCGGCTGGGGCGTCGGCGGGATCGAGGCCGAGGCGGCGATGCTGGGCCAGCCGATGTCGATGCTGATCCCACAGGTGCTCGGCTTTCGCCTACACGGTGAGCTGCCCGAGGGCGCGACCGCCACCGACCTGGTCCTAACCGTCACCGAGATGCTGCGCGCGCGCGGGGTCGTGGGCAAGTTCGTCGAGTTCTACGGCGCCGGCCTGGCTGGCTTGCCGCTGGCCGACCGAGCGACGATCGGCAACATGTCGCCGGAGTTCGGCTCGACCTGTGCGATCTTTCCGATCGACGCAGAGACGCTCACCTACCTTGAGCTCTCCGGTCGCCCGCCCGAGCAGATCGCGCTGGTGGAGGCCTACGCGAAGGAGCAGGGCCTGTGGCACGACGAGCGCTCGGAGAAGCCGACCTTCTCAGATGAGATCGAGCTCGACCTTGCCACCGTCGAACCGAGCCTCGCCGGGCCCAAGCGCCCGCAGGACCGTGTCCCGCTGAGTAGCTCGCAGGCGATCTTCCAGGAAGCATTGCGCGACTACGTGCCGAGCGACGGCGACCAGGCCGACGCACAGGACGAGGCCGTCGCCGAGTCCTACCCCGCCTCTGACCCGCCTGCTAACGAGCCGGGGCACGCCGCGCCCGCGCTGGGCGTCGCTCAGCCGCAGCTGCCCGAGGGCGGCACGGCGACGGCGCTCCCGCACAACGGCACCGCGACGAGCGTGACAGTCGACGGCGAGACGTTCGAACTCGATCACGGGCACGTTGTGATCGCGGCGATCACGAGCTGCACGAACACCTCCAATCCGTCGGTGATGGTCGGCGCGGGCATCCTCGCGCGCAACGCGCTGGCGCGGGGTCTTCAGAGCAGGCCATGGGTTAAGACCTCGCTCGCACCCGGCTCGAAGGTCGTCACCGAATATCTCGACCGAGCCGGTCTGACCGAGCCGTTGGAGCGGCTCGGGTTCAACCTCGTCGGCTACGGCTGCACCACCTGCATCGGCAACTCGGGTCCGCTCGCGCCGGAGATATCTCAGGCGGTCTCAGATTCAGACCTGGCGGTCGTGTCGGTGCTCTCGGGCAACCGCAACTTCGAGGGGCGCATCAACCCGGACGTGAAGATGAATTACCTGGCCTCGCCGCCCCTGTGCGTCGCCTACGCGCTCGCGGGCACGATGGACATCGACCTCGCACACGATCCGCTCGGCCGCGACGAGCACGGCGAGGACGTCTACCTGCGCGACATCTGGCCCTCCGAGCGCGAGATCGCCAAGACGGTCGCCGAGGCGGTGCAGGCCGACATGTTCCGCAAGAGCTACGGCGAGGTGTTCGCCGGTGACGAGCGCTGGAACGGTCTGGACGTGCCCGCGGGCGAGCGCTTTGCATGGGACGAGCGCTCGACCTACGTGCGCTTGCCGCCGTATTTCGAGGACATGCCCGCCGAGCCGCCCGCGGTCCTGGAGTGCAGCGGCGCGCGGGTGCTCGCGAAGCTCGGCGACAGCGTCACCACCGATCACATCTCACCGGCCGGAGCGATCAAGCGCGATGGCCCCGCTGGCGCCTACCTGCAGGAGCAGGGAGTGGCGCCACGCGACTTCAACTCCTACGGCTCGCGCCGCGGCAACCACGAGGTGATGATGCGCGGCACGTTCGCGAACATCCGCCTGCGCAACCAGCTCGCGCCCGGTACCGAGGGTGGCGTCACGCGCCACTTGCCCGAGGGGGAGCAGACGTCGATCTACGACGCGGCGATGCGCTACGCCGAGGAAGGCGTCCCGCTCGTCGTGCTCGCCGGCAAGGAGTACGGCTCCGGCTCCTCGCGCGACTGGGCCGCGAAGGGCACGAAGCTGCTCGGCGTGCGCGCCGTGATCGCGCAGAGCTTCGAGCGCATCCACCGCTCGAACCTCGTCGGCATGGGCGTGCTGCCGTTGCAGTTCCCCGACGGTGAAAGCGCCGAGTCGCTGGGGTGCAGCGGGGAGGAGGTCTTCTCGATCGAGGGCATCGCCGCTGCCGTAGCGGCGGTTGAGCGCGGTGAGGGCGCCCAGACGGTCACCGTACGGGCGCAGCGCGACGGAGCTCGGGAGATCGCCTTCGATGCGCGCGTGCGGATCGACACGCCGCGTGAGGGCGAGTATTTCCGCCACGGCGGCATTTTGCGGTTCGTTCTGCGACAGTTGCTGGCCGCATGACCGACGACGACGCGGTGCAGACCGACGGGAAGGGCGCTCCCCAGCTGCTGCTGGATCTTTTGCGCGCACACGGTCCCTCGGGCTATGAGACCGATCCCGCCACCGTCTGGCGCAGCGCCGCGAGCTCCTTCGCGGAGGTCTCAAGCGACGTGCTCGGCACGCCGCTCGCGCGGGTGTCCGCCAAGCACGGCTCCGGTGAGTCGCCGCGACGGATGCTCGTGATGGGCCACATCGACGAGATCGGACTGATCGTCACCCATATCGACGACGAGGGCTACCTGTGGTTCGCGCCGGTCGGCGGCTGGGACGCCCAGATCCTCGTCGGTCAGCGGGTCGCCCTCGCCACCCGCGAGGGCGTGGTCCGCGGGGTCGTCGGCAAGAAGCCGATCCACCTGCTGCGCGAGGAGGATCGTAAGAAGGTCGCCGAGATCCGCGAGCTGCACATCGACATCGGCGCCGCAGATGGCGAGCAGGCGCGCACGCACGTGCGCATCGGCGACGTTGCCGTGATCGACGCCGATCCCGTCGGTGTGCTGGGTGGCCGCCTGGTTTCGCGCGCGCTGGACAATCGCATTGGTTCGTTCGTCGCGCTGCAGGCCGCGCGGCTGGTCTCCGAGGCCGGTGGCGCGGCGTGGGAGGTCAACGCCGTCGCGGTGGCCCAGGAGGAGATCACCTTCGGCGGCTCGCGCACGTCCACGTTCGCGATCGCTCCTGACGCGGCGATCGTGATCGACGTCACCCACGCCACCGACGCGCCGGGCATCGAGATCAAGGAGCTCGGCAAGCACCCGCTCGGCTCCGGCCCGGTGATCACGCGTGGCTCGACCATCCACCCGCGACTGTTCGAGCTGCTCTACGACACGGCGAGCGAAGAGCAGATCCCCTTCACCGTCGAGGCCTCCGCACGGGCCACCGGCACAGACGCCGACGCCGTCCACCTCACCCGCGCGGGCGTGCCGACGGCGCTCGTGTCGATCCCTTTGCGCTACATGCACTCACCGGTCGAGCTGGTCCAGATCGACGACGTCCACGCCGCCGCCCGTCTGATCGCCGCCGCGATCTTGCGGCTCGACGGTGAGGCGTCGTTCACGCGCTGAGCGCACAGCGGCGCTCAGGCGTGGACGACGTGCGGGCCGGCCCGCGCTGCTGGGTCAGGCCGCGCTCAGCTCGGTGTTGGGGTTGATCTCATACGGCTTGCCCGGGATCGCACCCAGTGCGATCATGCGCAGACCCTCGGGGCCCGCGAACACTTTGCGCCTGGCGGCCGGTCCGACACGCACGATCACGTCGGGGGAGATGTCGATGTGCTCGCCATCCACATCGATGTGGCCGGAGCCGCGCAGCACCGCATACACCTCCTCCTGGCCGCCCTCCGCGTGATCATGCTCGGGGTAGTCGGCGAAGTCCGGCGGCAGATCGATCACCTGCATCCCGAACGAGCTAACCCCCAGCTCGGCGCGAACCTTCTTCATGGCGCCGCCGAATCCGGCCTCCATCTCGTCGATGTTCTTCGCGGTGTAGTCGGCCATCGTCAGCTCCTTGGTCCCGAGGTTTCAGTGGGTTGCATCGCGCAACGGAGCTTACTCGGATCGAGCCGCGATCTGAGTGACGTTGCGCTGCCGGCGGGCCCGTGCTGCGGGTGGCCCACCGCGCGCATGCGCGCGGTCAGCTGCGCACGAGGCGCTTGTAGGTGATCCGGTGCGGCCTGTCCGCGGCCGCACCGAGCAGCTCACGGCGGTGCTCGTCGTAGGCCTCGAAGTTGCCCTCGAACCACCTCACCTGCGAGTCGCCCTCAAAGGCCAGTACGTGCGTGGCGACGCGGTCGAGAAACCAGCGATCGTGCGAGATGATCACCGCGCAGCCGGGGAATTCGAGCAGCGCATTCTCCAGCGCGCGCAGCGTGTCGACGTCGAGATCGTTCGTGGGCTCGTCCAGCAGCAGCAGGTTGCCACCGCTGCGCAACAGCTTGGCCAGGTGCACACGGTTGCGCTCGCCTCCCGAGAGGGAACCGATCTTCGCCTGCTGGCTCGATCCCTTGAAGTTGAAGCCGGCCGTGTACTGGCGCGAGTTGACCTCGCGATCGCCGACTTTGAGGTGCTCGTAGCCTTCGGAGATCTCCTCCCAGACGGTCTTGCTGGGGTCGAGCGCGTCGCGCGACTGGTCGACGTAAGCAAGCTGCACCGTCTCGCCCAGCTCAATCGTGCCCCCATCGGGGGTCTCCTCGCCCGTGATCATCCGAAACAGCGTCGTCTTGCCCGCGCCGTTGGCGCCGATCACGCCGACGATCCCCGCGCGCGGCAGATCGAAGCTGAGATCCTCGATCAGCAGCTTCTCCTCGAAGCCCTTGCGCAGGTCTTCGGCCGTGAGCACCTTCTCGCCCAGGCGCGGGCCGGGCGGGATGTGGATCTGGACCTCGTCGAGCTTGACGTTGCGCTCTTCGGAGATCAGCTCCTCGTAGCGCGCCAAGCGCGCCTTGGACTTGGTGCGTTTGCCCTTCGGGTTCGTCCTGACCCATTCGAGCTCGGCCGCGATCGTGCGCTCGCGCCCCTTTTCCGAGCGCTCTTCTTGAGCCATACGCGTCTGCTTCTGCTCGAGCCAGCCCGAATAGTTGCCCTCGTAAGGGATGCCCTTGCCGCGATCGAGCTCCAGGATCCAGCCCGCGACGTTGTCCAAGAAGTAGCGGTCGTGCGTGACCGCGACGATCGCGCCCTTGTACTCGGACAGGTGCTGCTCAAGCCACGCAACCGACTCCGCGTCGAGATGGTTCGTGGGCTCGTCCAGCAACAGCAGGTCCGGCGCGGAGAGCAGCAACCGGCAGAGCGCCACGCGACGGCGCTCGCCGCCGGACAGCTTGCTCACGTCGGCGTCCGGCGGCGGTAGGCGCAGCGCGTCCATCGCGTAGTCGAGCTGCGTGTCGAGGTTCCACGCGTCCGCCGCTTCGATCTTCGCCTGGATGCGACCGAACTCCTCGGCCGTCTCCTCGGAGTAGTTCGCGGCCAGCTCGTTAAAGCGATCGAGCAGCGCCTTGGTCTCGGCCACCCCATCCTCGACGTTGCCCTTGACGTCCTTGGACTCGTCCAGGTGGGGCTCCTGCTCGAGCATCCCCACGCTCGCTCCGGGCGCCAGCTGGGCCTCGCCGCGGTACTCCTGATCGACTCCCGCCATGATCCGCAAGAGCGTCGACTTGCCCGCGCCGTTGTAGCCGAGCACGCCGATCTTCGCCCCCGGGTAGAAGGCCAGCGTGACGTCGTCGAGCACGGTCTTGTTCGGCGGGTGCAGCTTCGAGAGCCGATGCATCGTGAAGATGTACTGAGAGGACATGATCGTCGCTCGCAGGATAGGGCGTGGACTGGAGAGGCGGCTGGTTGAGGGCGATCGGCAGCACGCCGAGCATCGTGGGCGTGGCTGACGCCGCGCAACGGTGGCCTCAAGGGTCGCTAACGTTTCGTGGTCATGCCGACCACAGTCTTGGACGTCGAGCAGCATCTGCTCCTGTTGGAGCTCGAGCCGCCGTTCGACAAGCGCGACGTGCAGCTCGCGCGCCGGCGCATGGCCAAGCGCTGGCACCCCGACATCGCGCCGGCCGGACGCCAGTACGAGCACGAGCGCCACCTGAAGGCGATCAACGAGGCCGCCGACCAGCTCGAGCGCCTGGCCGAGGGCTCGCGCGGCGGGAAGGTCTCGGCGAACGCCGTCAAAGTCAGCGCCGCGGCCGCTCGCCGCGAGCGCGAAGAGGCCGGCCGGCGCGCCTACGAGGCCGAGCAGCGCGCTCGCGCCGCGGCCAAGGATCGCGCCGAAAACGACCCCTTCGGCAGCCGCGTCCCCGACCATTCGGTCGTACACCGTTACGCGCGCTGCCTCTCCTATCCCGAGTGGGGCGTCGGCACGGTCGCCGGGATCTACTTCACCAACCCCGAACACTCAGGCGAAGAGGTGCAGCAGTGGGCGCGCGTGAAGTTCAGCCACGGAATTCGCACGGTGCCCGCGGGCAGCATGAAATTCGTCGACTTCTCAAAGCCCGACCCGGCCTCCGAGCGCGTCGAGCGCTTCATGATCGCTGCCCAGCGAGCGATGGCCGACGGCGATTTCACGCTCGCCGCGCAACGGCTGGTGTACGCGCGCGACGCCGAACCGCGCAACGTCGCCGTGTTGCGTCTGATGACGCTCGCCTTCTGGCAGGCATCCAACCTGGAGGCGGCCGCGCGCTCGGTACGCGACTGGGCGCGCGTGGACGGCGAACGCCCGGCCGCGCACCGCTTCGCCGCGCGCATCTACGAGGACATGGGCGCGATCGACCTCGCCGAGGAGGCCGCCTGCAGGTCGGCCGAGCGCGATCCCTCAGACGCGGGGGCGTGGGAGCGCCTCGGTCGCCTGCGCCTGCGACTGGTCGACCGCGAGGGCGCGCTCGATGCGCTGCGCCGGGCAAGCGCGCTCGGCGCCGGAGAGGCAGTGCGCGAGCCGATCGAACAGGCACTCGCGCTGGAGCCCTCACGCACGGCGTCAGCCGCCTGACGGTATTCAGAGGATGTTCACCGCGCGCGAGACGATCAACCCGATCGTCAGCAGCGACACGACCGACTGGACACCCATCACCGACTTCGCCATCGGCGTCAGCGGCATCGTGTCGGTCGGCGAGAACGCCGTGTTGTTGGTCAGCGATACATACAGATAGTCGATGAACTTCGGTCGCCATCCGGAGGGCTCGATGCGGTCGTCGCTCATCTGCGGAAACAGGAAGTCGGGCGGGCCGTCACGGCCCGTCGCGCGCTTGCCCGGGCCTCCGCGATCCATCTCCCAGTACCACAATGCGAAGATCAGCAGATTGGTGAGCCATATGAGCACGCCCGCGAAGATCAGGCCGCGTCCGTCTGAGACCTTGTGATGAAGCAGATAGTGGGTTAGCGCTCCAAGCGAGAAGATGTTCGCCGCGCTCACAAACGCCGTCAGGCCGAGCGCAATGTGCCGCCGCCGCGGATGCTCCTCCTCGACCACGTTGGGTGTCACCACGAACATTCCGAGCAGCAGCGCGCCCTCAAGCGAGGGCACCAGCCAAGAAGGACCAGCCGTAAGTCGCTCGGGCAGCAGCACCTGCAGGACGATCGCCGCGAGCACGGTCAGCTGCGCCGGCCAGAACGCCTCGCTGTCCGGCGGCGGCGGATACGGGCGGCCTGGAGGGTTGGCGCCCCTGCCCGCGACCGCAGTCTGGCCTGCAGAGGACGACGACTCTTGGGGACCTTCGGCCACGCCGCCGTAGGCTACGGTCCGGTTCGGCGGTACTCTGAATAGGATCGCTTAGGGTCATCACCACGTAGGGAGTCCCATGGGCATCGAGAATCCCGTCCACCTGTTGTTCATCGCCGTCGTCGCCCTCGTCGTGCTTGGACCCAAGCGTCTGCCCGAACTGGCGCGCTCGCTCGGCAAAGGCATCCGCGAGTTTCGCGAGGCCGTAAGCAACGGATCAGTGACCGGCGCCTCTCACACGCCAACACCGCCCAGCGTCCCGGTGGCGCCCGAGGACGCCGTGGTGGTCGCACCTGCGCCAGAGCCCGCTCAGGCTGTTCAGGTCGATCCGCCCGAGCCTGTACGTTCGGGCGATCATGCGCCTGATCGTCGCCCGCTGTGAGGTCTCCTACATCGGCCGCACCACCACCGTCCTGCCCGAGGCCGTGCGGATGCTGATGCTGAAGGCCGACGGCACCTTCATGGTGTGGGCCGACGGTGGCAGCCCGAACGTGCGCCCGCTGAACTGGATGACCCCGCCGACCGTCCTCGAGGAGCAGCGCGCTGACAGTGGCGCCGAGGGCGACGGCGATGGCTCGGAGGGTGCGATCGAGCGCCTGATCGTGCGCAAGCAACGCTCGGACGAGCGCCTGGAGATCGCCGTCTCGGAGATCATCGCCGACATCGACCACCCGGTCGACGACGTCGCCGCCCTGGAAAAGGAGGGTCTTGAGCGTGAACTGCAGGAGCTGCTCGCCGACGCGCCCCACTGGTGCGGGGAGGGCTTTCGGCTCGTGCGCCGCGAGTGGCCGACCGACATCGGGCCGGTCGATCTGATGTGTCGCGACACCGCCGACGAGTGGATCGCCGTGGAGATCAAGCGCATCGCCACGATGGAGTCCGTCGAGCAGCTCACCCGCTACCTGGAGCGAATCCGTCAGGATCCCGCGATGGCCTCCTGCAGGGGCGTGCTCGTGGCCAAGTGGATCAAGCCCCAGGCGCGCGTGCTCGCGGGCGCCCGCGGTATCGACTGCGTCGAGGTTGACATCGAGGTTCTGCGCGGCAACCGCGAGCCCGAGTTGACGCTGTTCGCGGCATGAGGCGAGATGGGCAAACCCGTAGGATGCGCCGATGAGCGATTCCGAGGCAGTACTCACCGAGCGCCGCGATTCCACGCTGATCATCACCATCGACCGGCCCGAGGTTCGCAACGCCGTCAACGCCGCCGTCGCCGAGGGGATCGCGGGCGCGCTCGACGAGCTCGATTCGGATGATTCGCTCTCGGTCGGCATCCTCACCGGCGCGGGCGGCTTCTTCTGCGCCGGCATGGACCTCGGCGCGTTCGTCAAGGGCGAGTCCCCCTGGTTCGGCGACCGCGGCTTCGCCGGCATCGCCCAGCGCGCCTCGGTCAAGCCGCTGATCGCCGCGATCGAGGGCTTCGCGGTCGCCGGCGGTATGGAGATCGCGCTCGCCTGCGACCTGATCGTCGCCGCGCGCGGGGCCAAGCTGGGGATCCCCGAGGCCAAGCGCTCACTTGTCGCCGCCGGTGGCGCGCTATTGCGCCTACCTCGGCGCATGCCCTACCACGTCGTCATGGAGCTCGCCCTCACCGGCGACCCGCTCCCGGCAGAGCGCTTTCACGAGTTTGGTGTCGTCAACCGCCTCGCCGATCCCGGCTCTGCGCTCGAGGCCGCCCTTGAGTTGGCCGGCGCGATCTCTCGTAACGGCCCGCTGGCCGTGGCCGCCTCCAAGCGCATCCTGCAAGAGCAGTTCGACTGGCCCACCACCGAGATGTTCGAGCGCCAGGGCGCCATCTCCGGGCCGGTGTTCGTGTCCGAGGACGCCAAAGAGGGCGCCGCCGCATTCAAGGAGAAGCGCGACCCCGTATGGCAGGGTCGTTAGCGCTTACGTTGTGTAGCCGGCTGCGGTAAGCGGCGCCAACAGCAACCAGACGCAGCAGGCGGGCTATGGCTTACCCACCCTCACACACCCGACGGGTCTAGTAGCCGCGCTTCTTACGTTTGCGCTGCGCCATGATCAGGCGGAATCTCCGCCACAGTGCCGCCATCAGCGCTGCCCCGGTGTCTTGCGCGGGTACTGAGAGATCGACACGCCCGGGTCGATCGCGGTCATCACGATGCGGCTCTGTTCGGCGATATGCGCCGCCGGATAGCCCTCGCCCGGGCTCGCGCGCTCGGGGCGGCCGATGTAGCCGAAGCCCATCCCATCGGGCATGATCTGCATCAATCGCGGGAACATGTGCGCGCGCGGACCCATGTTGCGCGGCTCCTCCTGCACCCACACGACCTCCTCCAGTCGCGGATAGCGGCCCATCAGCTCCAGGATCTGTCCCTCGGGGAACGGATACAGAAGCTCCACGCGCCCCACCGCCAGCCCGTCGTGCTTGGGCCGGTCGGGGTGCCCGACGAGGTCGTAATAGACCTTGCCCGTACACAACACCAGCCGTGTGACCTGCTCGTCCTTGACCCCCGGCTCGGCCAGCACCGGCTGAAAGTGCGTGTTCTCAGCCATGTCCGCGACCGAACTCGTCGCCTGCGTCAAGCGCAGCAGCGACTTCGGCGTCATCACGATCAGCGGGCGCTGCTTGGCGATCCTCGCCTGACGGCGCAACAAATGGAAGTACTGCGCCGGCGTCGTCGGGCTCGCCACGCGAATGCTCCCCTCGGCGGCCAACGCCAGGAAGCGCTCAAGCCGCGCCGAGGAGTGCTCGGGACCCGAGCCCTCATATCCGTGGGGTAGCAACAGCGTCAACCTGGAGGTCTGTCCCCACTTGGCCAACCCCGAGACGATGAACTGGTCGACGATCACCTGCGCCGAGTTCACGAAGTCGCCGAACTGCGCCTCCCACAGCACGAGCGTCTCGGGCGCCTCCTGGCTGTAGCCATACTCAAAGCCCATGCACGCCAGCTCTGAGAGCGGGCTGTTGTGAAGCTCCAGCGGCGCCAGCGCCTCGGGCAGGTTCTGGATCGGGCACACCGTCTGCCCGGTCTTCGCGTCGTGCAGCACCATGTGCCGTTGGCTGAACGTTCCCCGCTCGGTGTCCTGGCCGGTAAGTCTGATCGGCGTGCCCTCCGTCAAAAGCGAAGCGAACGCCAGCGCCTCCGCGTGCGCCCAGTCGATCGCCGGGTGTGCCTGCGAGGGCTCTCCGTCGTCGCCGGGGCTCTGCTGCTCGTCGGACCGGTCACTCAGCGCTTCACGCCGGCGCTCCAGCTGTTTGACGAGCTTCGGATGCACCGTAAAGCCGTCCGGCGTGCGCAACATCTCCTCGCCCAACCGTCTCAGCCGGTCGGCCGGAACAGCCGTCTCCACGTCCGGGCTCGGTGAGCGATCGAGCTGATACTCGCCCGTGCCCTCCTCGCCGCCATGTTCGGCCGCGGCCTTGATCTTTGCCTTCAACCGCTGATGCAGGATCGTCAGGTTGTCCCACACACCCTGCCCGAGCTTCTCGACTTCCTCTTTGCTCACCACCCCGTCGTTCACCAACCGCTCGGCCCACAGCTCGGCGACGCGTTTCTTGCCCTTGATCTTCGCGTACATCTCCGGCTGGGTGTACGCGGGCTCGTCAGACTCGTTATGGCCGAAGCGCCGGTAACCGATCAGATCGATCAGCACGTCGTGGCCAAACTCCTGGCGGAACGCAAACGCCAGCCTCACCGCGCTCATGCACGCCGGCACGTCGTCGGCGTTCACGTGGATGATCGGCACGTCAAAGCCCTTCGCCAAGTCCGAGGCCCACTGCGTCGAGCGCGCATCGTCAGGATCGGTCGTGAACCCCACCTGATTGTTCATGATCAGGTGAACCGTCCCGCCGACCTTGTAGCCGTCCAGCGCCTGCAAGTTCAGCGTCTCCGCCACCACCCCCTGCGCCGGGAACGAGGCGTCGCCATGGATCGCGATCGGCACCGCCGCGTTCGTGTCCTGATGGGCGTGCGGCCCGTGCCTGGTCGTCTGCGCCGCGCGCGTCGCGCCCTCCACGACCGCCGAGACGTACTCCAGGTGGCTCGGGTTTGACTCCAGGTTGACCATGATCGCGCCGCCGCCCGGCAGCTTGTAGGTCCCCTGCGTTCCGTGGTGATACTTGACGTCCCCCGTGCCTCCCTGTGGGATCGTCGTCACCGCCTCAAGCGTCGAGGCGCCCTCGAACTCCGCGAAGATCGTGTCGTACGGGCGGCCCAAATTGTGCGCCAGCACGTTCAGCCGGCCGCGGTGCGCCATCCCGATCACGACCTCGCGGCCACCATGCGCGGCCGACAGCTGGATCAACTCGTCCAGCATCGGCACCGTCATGTCCAGGCCCTCGATCGAGAACTGGTGCTGGCCCAGGTAGGCCTTGTGCATGAACCGCTCCAGTGCGTCCACCTCGATCAGCCGCTTGAGCAGGGTCTGCTGCTCGTCGCTCGTCAACGGTCCGCGGAAGGCCCCCGACTCGATGTGCTCGCGCAACCACACCCGCTGGCGGTGTGAAGCGATGTGCTCGATCTCATACGCGATCGTCCCGCAATAGGTCTCGCGCAGATGTGGCAGCGCGTCCGCGAGCGTCGCCCCCGGCACGTACATGTGCAGGATTTTCGCCGGTATCTGCGCGCTGATCGCCGGCGTCAGGCCGACCGCTTCGGGGTCCAACCCGGGTTCGCCCTCGGGCTCCGAACCCAGCGGATCGAGCCGCGCCGCGAGATGGCCGTGGCTGCGAAAGCGCGTCACCAGCGTGCTTGCTGCCTGCACGGCTTCCAGCAACTCTTCGCTCGCCGGGACCCTCGCCTGCGCCTGGCCTTCCGTTTCACTCGCGGCGGCGCTCGCGGCCGCCACCGGCGCGGGCGGTGCGGGGAGGGGGCCGAGCTCGACGCCCAGCGCGGCAAACGCCTCCTCGTAGAAGGCATGCTCGCCCTGCAGATACTCCTCGATCTTCGCCAAGAACCGCCCCGACTCGGCTCCCTGGATGATCCGGTGGTCATACGTCGAGGTCATCGTCATGACCTTCTCCGCGCCGATCATCTCGCCGATCGCGCCCATTCCCACCGGATAGGCGATCGAGCCCGTCGCCACGATCGTGCCCTGCCCCACCATCAGCCGCGGAACCGAGGCGACCGTGCCGATACCGCCCGGGTTCGTGAGCGTGATGTTCGCCCCCCGCAGGTCGTCCGCGGTCAGGGTGTTCGTGCGCGCCTTCTCCACCAGCGCGTCATAAGCCGCCACGAACTCGTCAAAGCGCATCGCGCCCGCGTTCGCGATCACCGGCACCATCAGTGTCCTCGAGCCGTCCTTCTTGGCCACGTCGACCGCCAGCCCGAGGTTCACCTGGCCGTCCTCGATCCGGTGAGGCTTGCCGTCGATCTCGGCGTAGTGGTCGGCCATCACCGGGCTCTCCCGCGCGGCGCGGGCGATCGCGTAGGCGATCAAATGGGTGTAAGAGACCCGCTTGCCCGCGCCCTTGAGCTCGCGGCGGCGAGCATCCAGGGTCGTGACCGTAAGCGTCCTGAAGCTCGTCGCCGTCGGGATCGAGCGCGACTGATCCATGTACCTGGCAAGCGCCGCGCTTGCGCCTTTCAGCTGCTGTGCTCCCGCCGGCTCGGGCGTCGCGAGCGCTCCCGCCGGGCCGTTGTCGGCAGTCGTGGCGCCGTTCCCCGCGCCGAGCACATCGGACTTCACGATCCGCCCGCCCGGGCCGCTGCCGGAGACGCTCGTCAGGTCCACGCCCTCGGCCGCCGCCGCGCGCGCCGCCACCGGCGAGATCTTCGCGCCGTCGGGGACGCCCTGGCCCTCCTGCGCCGCCGCCGCGGCTGGGGTCGTCGTCGCACCCGCACCGTTACCGGCCGCGTCATGTGTGCCGTTACCCGTGCCGTCACCGCCCGGGGGCGCAGCGGAGCTTGGCCCCTCGCCGGGGGCGATCCGTGCGATCACCTGGCCGACGGTGACGGTGTCGCCCTCCGCCACCAAGATCTCGGTGACCGTTCCGCTCGCCGGTGAGGGCAGCTCGACGTCGACCTTGTCGGTGGAAATCTCCACGATCGTGTCGTCGAGCTTGACCTGCTCGCCGACCTTCACGTGCCATTCGAGGATCGTCCCCTCGGTCACCGACTCGCCCGCGGCGGGGGTCACGACATCTATTGTCTGCTCAGCCGTCGTGGTGGTGCCCGCCGCCATGTCTATTTTCACTCTAGCGTCCCCCGCCGCCGGACATCCCCGGCGGGCCGTGAGCGTTTTCACAGAGTCTTCACGGTCTCCGTTCGCTCAGCGCCTTCGGGATTGCGACGTTGTTCGCGTACGAACTCATAACTGCCGAAAAACGGGCCGATCCCCCCCAACACGGCGACGGCCACCGCCAGCCGTAGCGAGACGATCCGCAAGCGCGCGCACACGATGCAGGTCAGGGACATACCGATCCACAACAGTCCATGGCCGAGCCCCAGCGCGAACGTCAGCGGCTGCGGCTTGTGCGCCACGAACGCGCACACCAGCAGCGCCGCATAGATGCACGAGTGCCCGAACGACACCCACTTCAGACGCTCGCGCGTGATCGGACCGACACGCGTGGACCGTGGCCCGGCCGTACCCGAGGCATCGCCCGGCGGACTCGCTGCGGCCGCGGGGGCGACGGATTGGGGAGAGGCCTTGGCGGCGTTCATCCCCGGCTCGGTGCCGGGCATCCCGGCGGGCTCACTCCGCCGACAGCCAGCGCGCCATCAACCGCAGCGGCGCCTCTGCCTCCGCCGGCCACTGCTCGATCTCGCGCGGCCACCAGGCGAACTCATCGTGCTCGGCGTCCGGTGTCACCGCGGCGTCGTCCCCCTCGGCCAGCCACGCCTGCCCGACGAACATCACCATCCGGTGCGGCAACTGCACGAGCGCCTCGCCTCGCACCCGTTCGGGCGTCACCGACCACTCCTCCGCCAGCTCGCGCACGAGCGTGTCCGCCGGATTCTCTCCAAGATCGACCGAACCGCCAGCGCCCAGCGCCCAGCGCCCGGCCCACGACGCCACCCAGCCCGCGCGCCGACCCGCCAACCAGCGTCCGTCGGCCGAGCGCGTCACGCACAGCGCGGCCACGCTCTGGGACGCGTTGTTCGGGAGCAGTCGCAGCGCCCAGCGCTGTGGTTGCAGCTCCATCGCCAGCCCGTCTCCCGCGTCCTCGGTGTAGTCGAGCAAACGCGCGGCCACCCCGTCGTGACTCGGCGATCCCCGTTCGCGCAACGCGTCGATCGCGGCGTCCGCCGCCCGCGCGTGCTCGCGTGAGGGCTCGTAGTGATCCTCGCGCCAGCTCGCCCGCACCCGCTCAAGCGGCCACGGTCCCCGCGCGAGGATCTGTGGATGCTCACTCGCGCTCGCCAGCGGTTGCAGCGGTTGCGGTTCGGATGCGGGCTGAGGGTCGGTCGCCATGCACGCTACAGGCTAGTGCTCGCGGTTTCGACTCGCGCGGACCCATACACTCGGCCCGGTGAACGTCCGTCCACGCAAGCACTGGGGCTGGGGTTACGAGGACCAGCAGCCCACCCTCGCGCAGGTGCGTGAGGCCGCCGCCGGGCTCGCCGTTCATCTCCGTCCCGCGCTCGGCGATGCAACGCTGGGCGAAGTTGAGTTACCGGTCCCGTTGGAGGCGGTGGAGCTGCCGGCACCGCGAGTCTGCGCCCCCGCGTCGTTGGCGGACATTTGCGCCACCGACGATCACGCGCGCGCAACGCACGCGCTCGGCAAGTCCTACTCCGACGTCGTCCATGGCTTTCGCGGCCAGTTCCTCCATCCTCCCGACCTCGTCGCTCACCCGCGCGATGAGAGCGAAATCGAGCGGCTGCTCGAATGGTGCGCGGCGCAGCGCATCGCCGCGATCCCCTACGGCGGCGGCACGTCCGTGGTCGGCGGCGTCACCCCCGACGTGGGCGCCCATTACAACGGCGCCGTCTCGATCGACCTGAGCGCCCTCGATCGTGTCCTTCAGGTCGACCCCGTCTCGCGCTCGGCCCTGATCCAGGCGGGCGCGTTGGGGCCGAGCCTGGAGGCCCAGCTCGCCGAGCACGGCCTCACGCTGCGCCACTTCCCGCAGTCCTTCGAGTACTCCACCCTCGGCGGCTGGATCGCCACGCGCGCGGCCGGTCACTTCGCGACCGTCCTCACCCACATCGAGGACTTCGTCGAGTCCACGCGTGCAATCACCCCGGCTGGAGCCTGGGAGTCACGCCGGCTGCCCGGCTCGGGCGCCGGGATCTCGCCCGACCGGATGCTCGCCGGCTCCGAGGGCGTCCTCGGCGTCATCACACAGGCCTGGGTGCGCGTGCAGCCACGGCCCTCTTACCGAGCCACAGCCGGCGTGCGCTTCGAGCGCTTCCTCGACGGCGCCGCATGCGTGCGCACGCTCGCGCAGTCGGGCCTCGCTCCGGCCAACTGCCGCCTGATCGACGCGCGTGAAGCCCGCACCACGATGGCCGGGGACGGTTCGAGTGCGCTGCTCGTGCTCGGCTTCGAGTCGGCGGACCATCCGGTGCAAGAGGCCATGTCCCGCGCGCTTGACATCTGCGCCGAGCACGGCGGTTCGCTCGACAGCCGGCGCGCGAGCGCTCCCGACGGCGATCGCGCCGGGGCACCGGCCCAGGGCGCGGCGGCAGGCGAGCGCGACGCCGTCAGCTCCTGGCGGGGCGCGTTCCTCGGCGCCCCATACCTGCGCGACGTCTTCGTCGCGATGGGCGTGCTCTCGGAGACCTTCGAGACGGCCATCACCTGGGAGCGATTCCCGGCCTTTCACGAGCACGTCACCGCCGCCGTGCGCGAGGCGATCGAGTCGGTCGCCGCTCCCGCGGCGCGCGGCGCGGGGCAGGTGAGCTGCCGCTTCACCCACGTATACCCCGATGGCCCAGCCCCCTACTTCACCGTGATCGCCCCCGCGCGGCGCGGCGAAGAGGTCGAGCAGTGGGCGGCCATCAAGCGCGCCGCCTCCGACGCGGTGATCGAGGCCGGCGGCACCATCACCCACCACCACGCCGTCGGGCGTGACCATCGACCGTGGTATGACCGCCAGCGACCCGATTTCTTCGCGGCCGCCCTGCAGGGCGCCAAAGCCGCGCTCGACCCGCGCGCGATCATGAACCCGGGCGTGCTCGTCGATCCGCTGAGGAACCCCGTATGAGCGCCCGCGGGTCAGACGAGGGCGGCGGCCGGACCCGCGGCGAGGGCTCGTCTCACGGTGCCCGCGAGTCTCACGATGCCGGTGAGACTCCTGCGCCGAGCATCGCCGTGCTCGGACCGGGCGGGGTCGGCGGACTGGTGGCAGGCGCGCTTGCCCGCGCTGGAAGCGACGTGGTCTTGGTCGCGCGTACGTCGACCGTCGAGGCGATCTCAGAGCGAGGGCTGTCGGTGCGCAGCGTCACGCTCGGTGACTTCAACGTGCGCATGCCCGCACGCACGCGCGTGACGCCCGAAGAGAGCATCGACGTCCTGATCGTCGCCACCAAGGCCGCGGGTCTGCCCTCGGCGCTGGAGCGCGTCGAATGCAAGCCCCGGCTCGTGCTGCCGCTGCTCAACGGGCTCGACCACCTGGCGCTGCTGCGCGAGCGCTTCGCCCCCGATACGGTGCTCGCGAGCACCATCCGCGTCGAGTCCGATCGCCCCGAGCCCGGCCTGATCGTCCACACGAGCCGCTTCCTGCTCATCGACATGGCCACCCGCAGTCAAGCGATGCTCCCGCGCATGCAGGCCTTGGCGCAGACGCTCGAACACGCAGGCATCTCCACAAGGGTCACCCTGCCGGTGTCCGAGGGCTCCGAAGCGCAGGTGATGTGGTCAAAGCTCGTGCGTCTCAACGCGCTCGCCTGCACCACCAGCGCCCACGACAAGCTCCTCGGAGAGATCCGCTCGACGCCAGAGCTGCGCGCCGAGCTGGTCGGCGCGATCGAGGAGGCAAGCGCGGTCGGCCGCGCCGAGGGTGCGCAGGACGTCGATCCCCAGACGGCCCTGGCCGAGCTCGAACGCGCACACGACACGCTCGGCAGCTCGATGCAGCGCGACATCGCCGCCGGACGCCCGCCCGAGCTGGACGCGATCCCCGGTTCGATCCTGCGTGCGGCCGCACGCCACGGTCTCACCTGCCCGACGATCGACCGGCTCGTCGCGACGATCGCCGCGCGCGCCGGGATGAGTACAGCACCAGTCGAACCTTGAACGCGGCGCGTTCGGTACGGCCGTTCTACCGATCGCGATATCGCCGCTACTGGTTTTGATGTACAGGCAGAGCCGCGGGGGTGTACTGGGTGGCGACCGCCTCGACGACCTCCTCCTCGGACTCCCGCTCGCCCTCGTCGTGCTCGCCGTCGCACAGCACCCTGAAGTTCCCTGAAGTCTTGCCGTCCGCGTGGATCGTGATGCCGGGCAGCACCGTCTCGCCCTCGTCGAACCCCAACCGCTCCATGTCGAAATGCGCCAGCCCGATCCCATAGGCGGTGTGCGTCGGGTTCTCGCGGTCGTGCGCAGCCACCGCCTGCGCAAACCGCTCCAGGTTCTTGGCGATCTTGCCCGTGTCCGGCATGCGGTCGGGAGGTTAGCGCGGGGGCCCGCTCGCTCGCGGCTGCCTCGGGAGCGGCGCGGTTGGGTTGTAGATTGAACGGATGGCCACCGGCGTACCCACCGTTGACGTTCGGCCGGCCGGCGTCGTGGATAGCGCGGGGCGGATCGGCGACGGCGGAGCGGACGCGGAGGTGATTCGCACCGTCGGGCTGAGCAAGGTCTACGCCGGCACCGACTTCGCGGCCGTGGACAGTCTCGACCTGAGCGTCTACGCGGGTGAGATCTTCGGGCTGCTCGGCCCCAACGGCGCCGGCAAGACCACCACCGCCGGAATGCTCACCACGCGCGTCATTCCGACCTCGGGTTCTGCCTACGTAGGCGCGATCGACGTCGTCGCCCATCCCGCGCTGGCCAAGCAACTGATTGGGATCGTCTCCCAGCAGAACACGCTCGACCGTCAGCTGAGCGTGCGCGAGAACCTCTACTTCCACGGTCGCCTGTTCGGCATCTCCGCCGCCGAGTCCCGACGCATCGCCGACGAGCTGCTCGAGAAACTACACCTCTCCAAATGGGCCGACGCGTCCGTCTACGCGCTCTCGGGTGGGATGGCGCAACGGCTGATGATGGCGCGGGCGATCTTCCACCGCCCGGCCGTGCTGTTCCTCGACGAGCCCACCGCCGGCCTCGATCCCCAGAGCCGCCTCGCGCTGTGGGAGATCCTCGGCGAACTCAACCGCGAGGGCCAGACGATCTTGCTCACGACCCACTACATGGAGGAGGCCGACGAGCTCTGCGACCGCGTCGCGATCATGGACCACGGTCGCATCCTCGCGCTCGACACGCCCGCAGCGCTCAAGCGCACGGTCGGCGCCGACACGATCGTCACCGTCAAGGCCGCCGGGGGCGAGATGCAGGCGCTCGCCCAGCGCCTGTCCGAGGAGATCGGCGAGGTCACCCGCACGCGCACGATCGACGGGGGCGTCGAGCTGCACGTCAAGGAGGCCCGGCGACTAGTGCCGCGCGTGGTCGGCGCCACCGAGAACGCCGGCTTCGAGCTCGCCGACCTGTCCGTGTCCGAACCCAGCTTGGAGACCGTCTTCATCAGCCTCACCGGCAAGGAGCTGCGCGACTGATGGCCACCACCGCCGCCGCGACGCCCACGCCGACGACGCCGCCCCGCACGCCGATAGCGATCGAGCCGGCGCGCTCCACGATGGCCGCCAGCCGCTCTGCGCTGCTGGCGCTGATCCTGCGCGACCTCGTCGTGCTGCGCAAGAACTTCGTCGAGTTCGTCATCCGCACGCTCGTACAGCCGTTCCTGCTCGTGTTCGTCTTCCTATACGTATTCCCCACGATCGGCCAGGGCGTCGGCGGCGGAGGGGGCAAGGTCGCCGAGTCGGCCTTCGCCACCGTGCTCGTCCCCGGCGTCGTCGGGATCACGATCATGTTCCAAGGCATCCAGGCCGTCGCAATGGTGATGGCTCAAGAGTTCGGCTACACGCGCGAGATCGAGGACCGCGTGCAGGCGCCATGCCCGATCTGGCTCGTCGCCGTCGCAAAGGTCCTCTCGGGCGCCACCCAGGGCTTGATCGCCGCACTGATCGTCTTCCCGATCGCCTCCGTCGTGCACGCCAGCGGCGTCGAAGCCCACCTCTCGGTCAGCTGGCCGATCGTCATCACGCTGATCCCGCTCGCCTGCATAACCATGACCTCGCTCGGCCTACTGCTCGGCACCGCCTTCGAGGCACGCAACCTCGGGCTGATGTTCGGCTTCGTCGTGCTCCCGCTCACCTTCCTCGGCGGCACCTACTACCAGTGGACCAAGCTCGCTCCCGTCCAGGTCGGCGGTGTCCACTGGCTGCAGATAATCGTGCTCGTCAACCCGCTCATCTACGTCAACGAGGGCCTGCGCGCCGGGCTCACGCACGCGGCACACATGCCCCTCTACGTCGTCTACCCCGTGCTCATCGGCTTCTGCGCGACCTTCCTCGCGCTCGGCCTGCGCAACTTCCGCAAACGCGTCCTCGCCTGAGTCAGCTCTGCACGGGCGTCGCAGGTGCGACAGAGGCCGCGAGCGCCGCGCGCACGGCCGGCGCGACCTCGTTCGCGTACAGCTCGGTCGCGCGCATAGCCCGCTCGTGCGGCAACACGCCGACGCTGATGTGGCCGAGGAAACGATCGTTCGCGAACAGTCCGTGGTGAGCCAAGATCTTCGCCGTCACCTCCTCGGGCGTGCCCACCAGCAGATGCCCCTGCGGCTCGCATCCCGCGTCGAACTGCGCCCGGCTCATCGGCGGCCAGCCCCGCTCGCGGCCGATGCGATTCATCATCTGCGAATACGCCGGGAAAAACTCATCGCGCGCCCGCTTCGCGCTCTCGGCCAGGTACATGTGTGAGTTCGTTCCCACCGCGAGCCCGGCCGGGTCGGCCTCGGCACGTCTGGCAGCCTCGCGATACAGCTCCACCAGCGGCGCGAACCGGGCCGGTTCTCCACCGATGATCGCGATCATCAGCGGCAACCCCAGCGCCCCCGCGCGCGCCACCGACGCGGGCGTCCCCCCGACCGCGATCCACACCGGCAGCGGATCCTGCACCGGGCGCGGATACACCCCGACGTCGTTCAGCGCCGGGCGGTGCTTGCCCGACCAGGTCACGCGCTCGGACGCCCGCAACGCCAGCAGCAGTTCGAGCTTCTCCGCGAACAGCTCGTCGTAGTCGTCGAGGTCGAACCCGAACAGGGGATAGGACTCGATGAACGACCCCCGTCCCGCCATAATCTCCGCGCGTCCATCGGAGATCAAATCCACCGTCGCAAACTCCTGAAACACCCGCACCGGATCGGCCGAGCTAAGCACCGTCACCGCGCTACTCAGCCTGATCCGCTCCGTCCGCGCCGCCGCCGCACCCAGCGCCACCGTCGTCGCCGACACCGCATAGTCCGGACGGTGGTGCTCACCCACGCCAAACACGTCCAGCCCGAGCCGGTCGGCCAGCTCGATCTCCTCCAGCAGCTCCTTCAGGCGTTTCGCCACGCGGTCCGGGCCCGCGCCCGGGTTCACGTCGGCGAAGGTCGCTAGGCCCAGGTCCACGGGGGGGACTATAGGGGCGCTGCGCCCCGCGTCTTGCGCGGCTTCACTTGCGTCTCCGCGCAGTCAGCCACTTTTCAAGAAAGTTGCTCTTTTCGGGTATCGCGAAGTCCGGCGGCGCCGTCACCGGAAGACCCCTCGGTGGGTGAGGCTCCGGCGGTACTTTTTGGGGCGGAGTCGGGGGTGTTTTCTTTTTCGGCAGCACGATCTGAGGTTAGCCGATCAGGCTGAAGGTCCACATAACCACCTCGGCCACCAGCAACGCGCAACTGATGGCCAGACAGTTGGAGAGCGAATCGATCTTGCGGCGGTTTGTATCCAGGTGGGATTCGACCCACGTATCGGCGGTGCGATAGGCACTTGCCACCCCTGACTCGCCTCGACTGTCGCTCTCGGCCAGCAGTCGTTTGCCCCGGAAGGCGAAGACGAATGAATGGGGAAGCAAAATCCAGATTGCGCCGCCGACACACAAGGCGAAAGAGGTCGTCGCCAGGACTCCCAATACGCCGAGGGAACCGTCGCTTGTCTTCACACCAAAGAACGATCCCGCGACGCAAGCCGCCGCCAGCACGGTTCCGGCGCGGGCTCGGAGTCCCGAGAGCGCACGCTCCTGCTCGGCCAGCGCGCCATACGTCAGTTCGAAGCTGAGTTGCTCGATCGATTCGGCCACATCACCGGTTCTACCGACCGTTGGGGATGGTATTTTCGGGGCACCGGCGAGTAGCTGCGGATGGTTGGTGCTCGGCGCGAACTCAGTCGTATCTGCACTATGCTCGGCTGCTCGATCGGCTCCACGCGACATCCGCCGATCCGGTGGAGCGCACCAACCATGGGTGACGTCCACCACACCCACTAGGACGAATGACTTCGACGGTGGTCAGCTCGGAGATAGAACCGTGATGGCGTGCTGACGCGCGCCGTCGGCCAGGCGCTTGTCGTAGGTCATGAGCGCATCGAGTTCGCCAGCCTTGGCGAGCTGGACCGCTGTGGCGAGGTGGATGGCGTCGAGTGTTGTGACAGTGGACGGTGTGAGGGTCTCGGCGGAGGCCAGTATCTCGTCGTCCATGGAGACCAGCGAGATGTCGGCCAGGAGCAGATCGGCTCGATCGAGGACGCCCTCCCTCGCTCCTACCCTTCGCAGCTCCACACGCAGCAAGCGACTGGCGACGCGCTGGTTGAAGCTTTCGAGCCGTCGCTCGATGGCCGGCTTGTCGGGCTCGTCGAGCAGCATGCGAGCGATTGCGCTTGTGTCGACATATACGCTTGAGCGAGTCTCCTCAGACTCTGTCACGGCGATCCTCGGCGAGAATCGCGTCCGTCGTGCCGGCGGGTGCCGGTTTACGGCGCGGCGGTAGGTTCCTACTGGTCTCGACCAGGTCTCCCTTTGGGATCGTCGCGCCGTACTTCTCGGCGAGTTTCAGGTAGTAGGGATCTACGGCGTCGTGCGAGGGCACGAGCCGTGCGACCTCGTGTCCACGCTCGGTGACCGTCAGCGTTTCGCCGTCCTTAACCCGCTCCAAGTAGCGACTCAGGTTCTGGCGCAGCTCACGAACGCCCACCGTTTTCGTTGTGGCTCTCGGGCGTGTAGCGGCCATTGTGCGTCACAATGTAGCACAATAGGCGGTGACAGGTTGACACCAGTGTGTCCGGGCGACTACTGCTCGATCAACTCGACCCGATACCCATCAAGCTAGCTAGTGGACGCAAGTAAACTGAGCCGCGAAGTGTGCCGGTCGCCCCTGTCAGGCGCAACTAAGCTGCCTGCGTGCGGCGCTGTGCATGCGCTCGAAGCTTGCGTATTCGCGCAATACCGCCTCGCCCTTTAGGACGCGGGGCGGCTGATGGATCTTCAGGTTGAACGGCAGTCTGCGACGGGACTTCAACTTACGCTTCACGCTTGCGGCGAGCCTGGCGACGTAGCAGGCACTGACTTTGTGACGGCCAAAGACGGCGATCGAGCCGGCGATCCCGCCACCCAGCGATGCTTCGACGCCTCCCGACTTCGTAGTCGGCAGCGGTATGGAGAGGCGGAAGATGATCTCGTAGGCGGTGCCTCCGTTGGTATTCGGAACCGCCGCGAGGATCTGCCGGCCCCGAAACCCGTACTTGGGGATGGGAGCGACGGCGTGTACCGCGCGAACATTCACGCTCACCGGCCAGGTGGTCACCGCCTCGGTGATGCCCACGTGTAGGACGGCGTTGCCGCTGAATGCAGCTGCGAACATGTGCGTGGTGGTGACCACGAGCCTGCCGTTCTCACCCGCGGTAACCGTTCCGGGCACCCACGTATTGTCGCCTGCTTCCCATTCGATGTTCGCGTAGTACGGGGCCCCTACGAATGGGGGCTGTTCCTCGGTGAATTCCCCGAGTATCCCGCTCCAGGGGACGCCGACGGTCGCATCGATCACGTGCGATGACGGGGGGTCAACGCGCTGCGGTACGCCCCAAATGTAGACGGTTTCGGCGCCGATCTCGTGATCGAGTCCCGTGTGTGCGTCGTGGATCGTGTAGGAGAACGGATATGCGCCGGAATGGGCGTAGGCATGACCCGGCGCGGTCACCTGATGGCATCCTTCGGGGCTGATCGTCGCCGGTGTGGTCGTTCCGTCGCCCCAGTTGGCGGTAGCGCTGAAGTTATTCGACGGCAGCGGTTCACTGTCGGTGAATTCCGCCATGTGGGGCGTGTACGGCGACCCGGTTGTGGCGTTGAAGTGGACCGGCAGTGGGAGTATGGCTCCCGGCGAGATCGAGCCGCAAGGACCTCCGAACCCTTCCGCTCCTGCGCTAGCGGGCATCCATCCTGCGGCGACCGCGATGGCGGTGAGCGCGCACGCTTGGATTCCCATTCGCATCTGCGGAACGATAGCGAGCAGGGTATCCCGACGAGAGACGCCCCGGTTACAAGCGAGGTTGCTCGGTCAGCCCGATCCGGTACTCGTCGAACTAATGGACAGTTTGCAACTCAGGCCGCCGGGACGACCTCTGCGAACTTGACCGTGTCGATGAACTGCCGGAAGCGCGCCAGCTTGCCGTCGCGGATCTCCCAGACGTGGACCGCCGGCTCGTCCAGGGCCTTGCCGGTTGCCTTGCCGGTGCCCGTGTAGCGGACGATCGCCGCGACGGTTGCGCCCGATGCAATGTACTCCTCGGGCGTGACCGCGAAGCCCTCAACATCCGCTGCGATCGGGCCAAAGACATTCTGTAGTACCGCTTCGCCGCTGCGGTATAGGCCCCCGTATGGCATGCCCTCGGCCTCGAACCATTCAACGTCGTCAGCGAATGCTCCGAGCACGGTGGGGATGTCGCCTCGGCTGAATGCACCGTAGATGCCCTTGACCCACTCGACGTTCTGCTCACTCATGGCTCCCCCTCGGTTGACTCCCGTTGAAGCCTGACCCTACTCGAACGTCAGGTCTCGAATCCAGTTCAGCAGACCCGGGCACGACCCACGTACTACGGCTGCTCGATGATCTCGACGCGGTATTGATCCGGATCGCGCACAAAGCAAAGCCGCGAACCACCCTCACGCACTGAATAGGGCGGCTTCTCGGGCTGAATCCCCTGCTCGGCGAGCCGGGCGAGCGTTGCGTCGAGATCGGGGACGCTGAGCGCGATGTGACCGTAGCCGGTGCCGAGATCGTATGTGTCCACGCCGAAGTTGTAGGTGAGCTCCAGCCGTGGCATGTCGCCGTCGCCGGGGATGTTCATGAACACGTTCACGGCCTCGTCGCGGATCGGGATGCGCCCGACCTCCTCGAAGCCGAGGGCGTTGTAGAAGGCCACCGAGCGATCGATGTCGGTGATGCGGTAGCAGGTGTGGATTAGCGGCATGTGGCGGAGTCTATGACTCCTCAGTGGGAGTGCGTGTGTGTGGTGCGGGATCGGTGGACTCAGGCCCGGGCTTTCGGGTTCAGGCCCTGAGTCCGCGCCCGACGACGAGTGGCGAGACGATCGGCGGCACGCCTTTCCAGCGCACGTCCTCGTGCTGGGTCGCGAAGCCGGCGGCGGCGATCGAGGCGATCGTGTCGCGGTTGCAGCGGCAGCCCGCGGCGAAGCGCCGCCACGGGGTTTCCAGGCGGTCCTGCCAACGGGCGACGCGCGGGGAGTGGGAGCGGACGTGCTCGATGAACAGGAACTGACCGCCTGGGCGCAGGACGCGGGCGATCTCCGCGAGCGCGCGATTGGGGAAGTCGACGGTGCAGAGCACGAGCGTCGAGACGACGGTGTCGACCGACTCGCTCTCCAGTGGCAGCTCTTCGGCCGAGGCGTCGAGTGTGAGCGCCGATGTGCCGCTCTCGCTCAGCTTGCGCTCCAGTCGCCGGCGCATCGGCTCGAACGGCTCGGCGAGGATCAGCTCCAGAGCGCCGTTCGGGGCGTCGGGATAGTGGGGGATGTTGGCCCCGGTGCCCGCTCCGATCTCGAGTGTGCGTCCGTGCGCCCGCGCGACGAGATCGCCGCGGCGTCTGCCCATACTGTGCTCCTCGCCGCGGCGCATCATGCGGTCGTAGAACGCCGCGAACATGGAGTCCCAGCGGTGCTCGCCGTGGACCGTGCCCGCCGGTGTCGTGGGGTTGCTCATCGAGAACGACGATAACCGCTCTGCTGCCCGTCAGACACGCACATGGCACCACAAGCACGACTCGTGCAAGGATGGCGCGATGTTGATCGAGCGCTCGTTGAACCCGCAGTTCGTATCGAATACCTACCTGGTCGCGGACGGCGTGGGGGGACCGGGCGTGTTTATCGACGCGGGCGGCCCGGTCAAGCCTCTGATCGAGGCGGCAGAGGGCAACGGGATCACTCCGAGCCACATCCTGCTGACCCACCACCACTACGACCACGTGTGCGACGTTGGGGAGCTGCGCGAGCGCTGGCCGAAGCTGAAGGTGCTGATCCATCCGTTGGAGCGTGAGGGGCTGGGGGAGAACTTCGGGGCCGCGGACACGGTGGAGGCGGGGGAGATGCTGCGGTTTGGGACGCTGGAGGTGCGCCCGCTGCATACGCCGGGTCATACCGCGGGGATGTTGTCGTTCCTGGTGAGCGAACCGAGCGGGGCGGCTAGGCGCCCGGCCGTGAGTGCTGCGCCGGGAGGGTTCACGGGGGGCGAGGCGATGGTGTTCACGGGCGACACGCTGTTCAAGGGCTCGGTCGGCGGGGTGCGCGCGCCGGGCCATACGACCTACACCGACTTGAAGGACTCGATCATGGGCACGCTGATGGAGTTGCCGCCGGAGACGATCGTTCATCCGGGTCATGCGGATGCGACGACGGTGGGCGAGGAGTGGGAGCGCAACCCGTTCATCCGCATCTGGCGGGGCATCGACGCGGAGGGCACGGACCCCTGTACCGCGCTGGGGGAGCCGGCGACGCTGGTGCTTTCCTGCGATGACTATGACGGTGGCACGAAGGCCTGGGTGCGCTGGCCGAGTGGGGCGGATGACATCGTGCCGGGCTCCAAAGTCCAGCGCGCCTGAGAACCTGTTTCAAAAAGACCGGCACGTCCGATGCGCACCGGGACACGGCGCTGGATCGGCACGCGACGGCTTGCACGTGCAACCAGCACGCGCTGCACCGTCCCGCACCGTCCAGCTTGATCCATGCACGCCCCGACCGTACCGCCTATTTTGAAACAGGTTCTGACCCGCGCGCCCAGCGCCTAGGATGCAAGGCGCATGCCTTCGCGCGATACCGACAAGAGCATCCCGACCTCGCGCGTGCGTCGCACGGCGACGGTGGGCAGGCTGGCGGCGAAAGAGGCGGTGAAGCAGTTCGGGACGCGCGCGGCGAACGTGACGCGCGGCGAGGAGGCCTCCGAGAAGGCGATGGCGCGCCGGCAGCTTGAGACCGCGAAGCAGATCGTGGCGGCGCTGGGGACGATGAAGGGCGCGGCGATGAAGCTGGGCCAGGTGATGTCGTTCCTGGATGTGGGGCTGGTGGAGGAGGAGTACCGCGAGGAGTTCCAGCGCGAGCTGGCGAAGCTGCGCGACGCGGCGCCGACGGTGTCGTTCAAGCAGATGCGGCGCGTGATCGAGGACGATCTGGAAGAGTCGATCGGTGAGGTGTTCGCGTCCTTTGACGAGGAGCCGATCGCGGCGGCCTCGATCGGGCAGGTGTATCGCGCCACCCTGCATGACGGTCGTGAGGTGGCAGTGAAGGTGCAGTACCCGGGGGTCGCGGCGGCGGTGCGCGCGGATATGCAGAACCTGGACATGATCATGCGGCTGCTGAAGCGGATGACGCCGGGGATGGACGCGAAGGCGATCGCGAAGGAGATCCGCGAACGGATCGGCGAGGAGCTCGACTATGAGCTTGAGGCGCAGAATCACAGCACGCTGGCGCGGATCTTTCGCGGGCATCCGTTCATCGCGGTGCCGGCGGTGGTGACGAGCCTTTCGCGCGAGCGGGTGCTGGTGACGGAGTTCGTGGAGGGTGTGGGTTTTGAGGAGTTGAAGCTGCGTCCGCAGGCCGAGCGCGATCGCATCGGGGAGATCGTGTTCCGGTTCTTTCTCGGCTGTTTGTATCGCCATCGGCAGTTTTCGGGCGATCCGCATCCGGGCAACTTCATGCTGCTGGCGGACGGGCGCGTGGCGTTCCTGGACTTCGGCCTGTTCAAGCGCATGTCCAGCGAGCCGGTGGCGTTGGAGCTGGCCTGTCAGCGGGCGGTGTCAGAGGGCGATGCCGCGGAGCTGCACCGGCTGCTGGCGCAGTCGGGGTTTTTGCCTAAGCCCGAGCTTGTCGACCCCGAGCATCTGCTGGCGTTCATCGCCTCGGCGATCTGGTGGTATACGACCGCTGACGAGGAGGTGCAGCTGACCCCGGAGGTGGCCACGCAGGTGATGATCGAGAGTTCGGATCCGCGTTCGAGCTACTTCGCGGAGATGCGCCATCAGGACATGCGCCCAGAGCATCTGTTCGGCCGCCGGATGGAGCTGTTGACGCTGGCGGTGCTCTCACAGCTGCGCGCGCGGGCGAACTGGCACAGGATTGCGCGCGAGTGGATGTATGGCGAGGATCCGGTGACGGAGTTGGGGCGCGAAGAGGCCGCGTTCTACGCGCACACCGGGGTCGGGGCGGCCGGTTGACGTTGCGGGGTTGAGAGGGTGGGTAAGCCGGGAGCCGGCCCTTTCAGCCACAGCGGTCTGAGCCGCTTACCGCAGCCCTCGTCGTAACGAGAGCGCGTGCGCCGGCGCGGGTGGACGCGCCGGCGCAGTGTTGCGCTCCCCAGCTCTTGTGGCTACGCTCCCGCGAGCGCCTTCTGCTTGATCTGGTCGAACTCGGCCTGGGAGATCGCGCCGGAGTCGAGCAGGCCCTTGGCCTTGGCGATCTGTGCGGTCGGATCGGTCTGTCCGGCGACCGACTTCACATAATCGTCCATCTGCGACTTGGCCGCTTCCTGCTGCTTGATGGCCCGTTCGGTCATCCCCTTGTGCTCGGCGATCAAGTAGACGAACACGCCGAAGTAGGGCAGCACGATGATCACGATGATCCAGAGGACCTTCGCGAACCCGGATGTGTCGTGGCGACGGAAGATGTCGGCGAGCACCGTGATCAGGATCCAGATCCAGATCACGAACGCGAAGAAGATGAGCATCGTCCAGAAGACTTCTAGGAACGGATAGCTGGTTGCGGCGAGCATGGTCGTGGTCCAATCGATCGAGGAGTCGCTCCGTCTGTCGTCCGGGCCCGATCGGCGCGGCAGGGCGGCGGAGCCCAGTGCGCGTTAGAGCATATTGCTACATGCCGGTAGGCGCGGCCACATCCGGGTAACCGCCCGGGGCGGGGGCTGCGAGTACGATGGACTACGACCGGCGATCGCGCTTCGTCCGGATCAATTCGACGACTTCAAACCTGCGGCGCGTGGGCAACGAAAGGAACACATATGGCTGATGTGGCACAAGACACACACGAGGTGCTGACAGGCATCTCCGTCGGTGACGCGAGCGTCCTGGACACGGCGATCGGCATGCGCGAGCTCGGCCGTGAGGTCACGGGCCTGGACGCACGCACGTACGCGCTGGTGAAAATCGCGGCGCTGATCGCGCTCGACGCTCCGCCGGTGTCCTACGCCTGGCAGATCGGCAACGCGCTGGACGAAGGCGTGACCCCGGAGGACATCCTCGGCGTGCTGCGTGCCGTGGCCTTTCAGGTCGGCGGTCCGAAGGTCGTGGCGGCGGCGCCGGAGATCATGCTCGCGCTGGGGCTCGCGCTCCCCGAGGAGGTGTAGAGGATGCCGATCGGAAGACGTCGTCCCCTACTTCGCGCGGCCGCTGTCGGAACGGTCGCCTACCAGGGTTCTAAGCGCGGTGCGATGGCGGGACAGAACCAGGCGGCTGAAGCTGCGCCCCCGCCCCCGCCCCCGCCCCCGCCCCCGGGGCCTCCTGCGCCCGCGGCACCGGCGGTAGACCCGACCGTCGAGAAGATCAACCAGCTGGCGCAGCTGCACGCCAGTGGCGCACTGACCGACGAGGAGTTCGCCGCCGCCAAGGCGCGGGCGCTGGGGATCTGATCAAGGGGGGTCCGTGGGAGAGCTTCCCACGGGTCCCTTACACGGTCTGAATCTGCACGAGGCTGGTCGTGCCGGGCCGCCCGGAGGGCAGCCCGGCGGTGATGCCGACGCGCTGACCGGGCTTGCACCAGCCGAGCTCGACGACGCGTCGGGCGGCGTCGGCGATCAGCGCCTCGGTGGTCTCGTGGCGGCGCATCGAGGCGGCCTGCACGCCCCACATCAGCCCGCAGCGACGGACGGTCTCTTTGCCGGGCGAGAGCGCATAGATGGGGGCGGTGGGGCGGTGCGCGGAGACCAGGCGCGCGGAGCGTCCGGAGAGCGTGGGGATCACGAGCGCGTCCAGGCGCAGCTCGCGCGCGGCGACGCAGAGGTTGTGGGCGATCGTGTAGGCGGGGTCGGAGTCCACGCGGCGCACGCGCGAGGCGTTCCAGTCCTCATACGGCGCGATCGCCTCGGCCTGCTCGGCGACGGAGGCCATCATCGCGATCGCCTCCACGGGGTAGGCGCCGACGGCGGTCTCCTGGGAGAGCATCACGGCGTCGGTGCCGTCGAGGATCGCGTTGGCCACGTCGGCGACCTCGGCGCGGGTGGGACGCGAGGAGGTGACCATCGAGTCGAGCATCTGGGTGGCGGTGATCGAAGGGCGCGCGAGGTGCCCGGCGAGGCGCAGCAGCTGCTTTTGCACGATCGGCACGCGCTCGATCGCGAGCTCGATGCCGAGGTCCCCGCGGGCGACCATCACGCAGTCGGCGGCGCGGACGATCTCGTCGGCGCGCTCGACGGCCTGGGGCTTCTCCATCTTGGCGATCAGCGGCAGGCGCGTGTGGCTGCGCACGGTCTCGACGTCCTCGGGGCGCTGGACGAAGGAGAGGGCGACCATGTCGACGCCGATCGACTCGCCGTGGCGCAGCAGCTCGAGGTCGTGCTCGGGCACCGAGGGCAGCGACTCGGTGGGACCGGGGATGTTCAGTCCCTGGCGGGAGGCGACGGCGCCTCCGATCTCGATCTCGGCGTCGACCTCGTGGGTAGAGGCGCGGACCTCGACGACGCGCAGGCGTACGGAGCCGTCGGCGAGATACAGCACCTCTCCCGGCGTCATCGAGTCGGCGAGCCCCTCCCAGGTGATGGACATGTGCCGAGCGTCGCCCAGCTCCTCGGTCTCCCCGCCGGTGATCGTCAGCCGCTCACCGGCGGTCAGCTCGACGACGTCCTCACGCAGCGCTCCGATACGCAGCTTGGGTCCGGGCAGGTCTTGCAGGATCGCCACGGGGCGTCCGGCCCGTCCGGCCGCGTCGCGCACGCGTCTGACCGTCTCGGCGTGCTCGTCGAGGGTGCCGTGGGAGTAGTTCAGCCGCGCGACGTCCATCCCCGCCTGGACCATGCGCAGCAGCGTGGCTGGCTCGCGCGAGGCGGGACCGATGGTGGCGACGATCTTGGTGCGGCGCATGATGCTCGCACCGTAGCGGTGATTCCGGCCGGTTGCCCGCCGGCGTGCGTCCGCGCGCCCGGCTTGACTTGTGCGGTTATCGCCAAGAGGGCGGGTGCGGGCGTGTCAAACCGCGGATCTTCACGGGCCTGGGTGCGAGGGTTACCATCGACCGCATGCTCGGACCGTCGCGACCCGTTCCGCGCGTGGGGGCCCTCGCGCGCATTGCCCACTTTGGGGGTTCGTTCGAGCGCGGGACGGTCGTCGGCGTGGCGGAGGAGGGGCGTCGCGTGAGCGTGCGGGGCGAGTCGGGGGAGACGCTGGAGTTCGTCCTCAGCCCCGCGACCGCGCGCTTCGTCGCGGTCGGAGTCTCACATGGCCCGCGTTTGGAGTTGCTGGGCGAACCGTCTTGAACTTCGCGCCTGACGCGAGCGATTGAGGGCCTCACCCGCGCAAAGATCGGCCGGCGCCGCGATTGGACCTGTCAGGGGGCGGTGACGTCCGGGAAGTGCTCGGCGCAGTGCTCGCGCAGCACGTCCCTGATCCACGCCCGCTCGTCGGGGCTCGCCGCGCGATAGCGCGCGAGCAGCTCGCCCTGATCTGAGATCGGCGCGCCCGCGATCGTCCAGTTCGCGGCGAGGCGCTCGAACAGCAGCTCAACCGCGCGCTGCCAGGCGTCCTCACGGGTGGTGGACGGCCGGCTGCCGGCGCCGCTCAGCGCTTCGGCATACTCGGTCCGCGTCGCCACCGTCAGCGCTCCGCGCAGCGTCAGCGTGTTGCCCTCGGTGTTGGTGTAGTCGCTCGTGGGCGCGGTGAGCTTCTGTGTGCGCGCGTCCGCGCTGCCGGCGGCGCGCCTGCGGCTGCGCTTACCCACGGGCGACCACGTCACGACCGTCCGGTTGCACCGCCCGCGAACGATCAGCAGCAGGGCGCCGCATCGGACGCTGCCCCGGCGGCCTTCAGCAGCTGTCCACGCACGTCGCCGGTCGCGGGCTTGGCGTGGCCGGGCCAGGCCGCGGCGGGCTCCATCTCGGCAAGCTTGCGCATGCTCTGACGGGCCACGTCGGTGTCGTAGTTGTAGGTCTCTGCGGGCACGCTCGGCTCGCGGCTGCGACCCCACATGTCGAGGGTGTAGAAGCAGTCGCTGACGAGCGCCAGGCGGTCGGATTCGCGCCATAGCCCGATCAGACCTGGAGCGTGCCCGGGCAGCTCGACGACCTCAAAGCCCGCGACCTCGTCGCCCTCGGAGACGGTGCCGGCGATCTTCACCGGGCCGTCGTCCCAGGCGTAGCGGTGGCAGGCTTTATGGATCTGTCTGGCCACCGGCGGCAGCCCCGCGAGGTCGGCGGGCCAGTAGCGCCAGCCGCCGCTGCCTTCGGCGTCCTGGACCTCCTCGGGGTGACACCACACGGGCACGCCCAGGCCGGGCGCGGTGCCGCGGTGGTCGGTGTGTCCGTGGCCGAGCACGATGCGCTCGATCCCGCCGAGCTTCGCGCCGGCACGGGCGACCGCGTGGGTCATCGTGCGCGCGCCCGCGTCGAACACGGTCACCCCGTTTTGGCCCTCGATCAGGTAGACGTTGCAGCGCCCCGGCTGGCCCTGCACAACCCAGACGCCCTCGGCCACGAGCTTGGCCTCGGCGCCCGTGAGTCCGTCGCTGACCTTCGTTTTGACGTTGAACGCGCCCGTCAATCGCTGCTCGGCAGGGGAGCCCAGCGGCGGCATCATCCCGATCTGGCGCGGTATCGACATCGTATCGGTGAAGGCTTCGTTGGCGTGGATCAGTCCGTCGCGGACGGTCAGCACGTCGACGCCTTCGAACTCGACGCGGTGCCCCGTGGGGGCGATCCCGTTGAACGTGCCGGGGCCTGCGAAGGTGCCGCTGAAGCGCCATTGCAGCGCGCAGCGCTCATCCTCGGCGGTGGTCGAGAGGATCTCGACCTTCAGGTCCGGGACCGCTTCGACGAGGCTGCCGATGAACTCGCGCACGCCCTCGGGCCCGATGTACAGGCCCTGACCGCGTACGTTCTCGCGTCCCTCGGGCGCCCACATCGCGGCGGCGCCCTGCACGTCGTGGGCGCCGATCGTTTCGAAGTACCGGCGCGTGACCGCCTCGGCCTGGTTGCCGGTGATGCGACCGCGTCGTTTGGCGGCCGAGGCCTGCTGCACGTTGGCGGCCGCCTCCTGCACCTTCGTGGCCGCGTTGCTTGCCTTCTCCTCCTCGGCCATTGCGATCGCTGTCTCCTTTGCTGACGCGGGCAGAGAGACGTAGTCTAGAGTCTCCCGCGCGATGGCCGAGGGAAAGCGCAAGCCTGAGCTTGGACGAGGCGAGCGCGTGCTGCCGGGCGTGTATCGCCTGCGGCTGCCCTTGCCTTGGCCAGGCGTGCCGCACGGGAACGCGTGGGCGGTCTCAGCGGGCGATGGGATCGTGTTGTTCGACACCGGCATTCACGCGCCGGGCTCGCTCGCGCATCTGGAACGGGCGCTTGCGATGTGCGGCCTACAGCTGGAGGACGTGCGCCTGCTGGTGTGCACGCACGCCCACTCCGACCACTATGGGCAGGCTGCGTCGATCATCGAGCGCGCGGGCTGCGAGCTGTGGATGCACCCCAACTACGAGCATGCCCGGCGCTGGGCCGAGGATCCCGATGCGGCGCTGTTGCGGCGCTTGGAGATCGCTCGCCAGTCGGGCGTCCCCGAGGAGCCCCTGCGTCGCTATGCGGCCGAGCGCGGCGGCGATCACGAAACCGGCATCGCCGCGATCGTCGAGCCCGACCGCGCGCTCGTGCCAGGCGTCGTCGTCCACACCGATCTCGGCCCTTGGACCGTGCACGAGACGCCCGGCCACGCCCCTTCACACGTGTGTCTGTTTCAGCCCGAGCGGCGCCTGTTGATCTCCGGCGATCACCTGTTGGGGAGGATCTCGCTGTACTTCGACTACGGCTACTCGCCCGATCCGGTGGGGGAGTTCGTGAGCTCGCTGGATGTGGTGGAGGCGCTGCACGCGCGCCTGTGCCTGCCCGGTCACGGGCGCACGTTCGCGGACGTGCACGCGCACATCGAAGGCAACCGCACGCTCGTGGCCGAGCGCCTGGCGAAGGTGCTGGCGGTCGTCGCCGCGGGCGACGCGGGCGAGTCCTTGACGGCGTTTGAGATCCTGCCGCGCGCGTACGGAAGCGATCTGCCGCCGATGCTCGCGCAGTGGCTGCTGACGGAGACGCTGGCGATGTTGCTGCACCTGGAGGTCACCGGCCAGGCGCTGCGCCTTCCCGGCGAGCCCGAGCGTTGGACCGTCGCCTCCGGATAGCGTTAGGACATGCGCATCGACCAGATCCTCGCCGCCGGCGCCGAGCCGACGTTCTCGTTTGAGTTCTTTCCCCCGAAGACCGATGCCGGTGAGCAGAACCTGCGCGACGCGCTCGGCGAGCTGCGCCAGCTGGATCCGGCGTTCGTTTCGGTCACCTATGGCGCAGGGGGCACCACCAGAGGCAAAACGATCGAGATCGTCAAGCGCATCAAGGACGAGTACGGCCTGGAGGCGATGGCCCACTTCACCTGCGTCGGTGCCACAGTGTCCGAACTGCGGGCCACGCTCGATGAGATGCAGAGCGCCGGCATCGAAAACGTGCTCGCGCTGCGCGGGGATCCGCCGGCCGGACAGGAGGACTGGCGCAAGACCGAGGGCGGCCTGGAGTACTCACGCGAACTTGTTGAACTGATCTCTGCCGACTATCCGTTTGCGATCGGTGGGGCCTGTTTCCCGGAGACGCACATCCACGCCGTGAGTCCCGAGGACGATCTGGAACACCTGGCCGAGAAGGTCGCCGCGGGCGTGGATTTCCTGATTACACAGCTGTTCTTCGACAACGCCCTCTACTTCGACTTCGTGGATCGCGCGCGCGCCGCCGGCGTGGACGTGCCGATCATCCCCGGCATCATGCCGATCACCCAGGTCGGGCAGGTCGAGCGGATGGCCAAGCTCTGCAAGGCATCGATCCCAGACGGCCTGCGCAGAGAGCTACACGCCCGCAGCGAGGACTCCGAGGCCGTGCTGGACTTCGGCGTGGCCTACGCCACGCTGCAGTGTGCGGAGCTGTTGAGCGCTGGTGTGCCGGGCATTCACTTCATCACCCTCAACCGCTCGCCCGCGACGCGAGCGATCCTCTCCGCGTTGAAGCTCTCGCGTCCGTGGGAGCGGGCCGCTCAGCCGACGAGCTCGATCTCCAGGCCCTCGGCCAACCGCGGCGAACCGTCGGGCGCCTCGTAGCGCACGTCCACCGAGTCGTTCTGCCGGTAGGTACCCACGCCCCACGCCCCGAGCAGCCAGCGCCAGCCGCTGATCTTGTCCTTGCGCAGTTCGGCCTCGAACACGAGCATCCCTTCGCGCACGGTGTAGTCGGTATCGCGCTGCTGGTGCACGCCATTGAGGTAGACCTCGTAGTTGCCCTTGACCTCGCGGGGTAGCTTGACTCGTGACTTCGGTGTCATGTCGATGAGATTATGCGCCCGCTCCGGTCACTACGCTGCCGTGCATGCCGGTCACCCCACTGATCGTCGATCCGCCTGTCCGACGGCCCACTGAGCTGCCGTATCTGGATGGCACGCTGCGTATCGTCCCTGAGCCCGGGCGCACACGCGTGCACCGCCGCGCAGAGCGGCTGTTGGTACCCGTCGGCGACGCGCGTCCGGCGATCGAACGCTTCTACCGGCGCGCTGCGCGCGAGGAGATCGGCTCGCGCCTGGATCGCGCCGTGCGGGTCGCCGGGGTGTCCTACCGCGACATGTCGATCCGTGCACAGCGCACGCGCTGGGCGTCGTGCTCCTCGACGGGGCACATGAGCTTTAACTGGCGGCTGCTGCTCGCGCCCGAACGGGTCCTCTATTACGTGGTCTGGCACGAGGTCTGCCACCTGGAGATCCTCAACCACTCGCCGCGCTTCTGGGCGTTGTTGGAGCGCCGCTGGCCCCGCTATCGCGAGGACCGCGAGTGGCTGCGCCACCACGGCGCGACGCTCGTGCTGTAGGCGAGGTGTTTGCCTACGACCAGCTTGTGTCGGGCGCCCGCGGGGCCGGGCTGCTGGTTGGGCTTGCGATCGTTGTGGCCGGGGCGATCTACCGGCGCATCGGGCGTCGCCGCTAGCGCTCGTCGATCGGGACGTAGTCCAGATCGCGCTCGCCCGTGTAGATCTGGCGCGGACGGGCGATCTTCTGCTCGGGATCCTCGACGAGCTCCTTCCACTGTGCGATCCAGCCGCTGGTGCGCCCGATCGCGAACATCACGGGGAACATCGCCACGGGCAGGCCCAGGGCCTCGTAGATGAGGCCCGAGTAGAAGTCGACGTTGGGGTAGAGCTTGCGTGAGGTGAAGTAGTCGTCGTCCAGGGCGCGCTTCTCGAGCTCCGAGGCGACGTCGAGCAGCGGGCTCTTGCCGCGCACCTCGAAGACGTCGTCGAGGTATTTGCGGATGATCCGCGCGCGGGGGTCGTAGTTCTTGTAGACGCGGTGGCCGAAGCCCATCAGGCGCTCGTTGCCGGCCTTCACGCCCGCGAGGAAGTCGGGGATGTTCTCGACGGTCTCGATCCGTTTGAGCATCCGTAGCGCCTGCTCGTTGGCGCCGCCGTGCAGCGGGCCATACAGCGCGGCCACACCCGCGGCGACCGCCGAATAGGGATCGACCTGGGTGGAGCCGACCGAGCGCACGGCGCTCGTGGAGGCGTTCTGTTCGTGGTCGGCGTGCAGGATGAAGAGCACGTCGAGCGCTCGCGCCAGCCGCGGGTCGGGCTGGTACTTGAGCTCGGTCATTTTGTACATCATCCCGAGGAAGTTGCTCGCATAATCGAGGTCGTTGTCGGGGTAGACGTAGGGCTGGCCCATGTTGTGGCGAAACGCGAACGCGGCCAGTGTGGGCATCTTCGCGAGCAGGCGGATGATCTGCATCGCGCGCACGCGCTCCTCTTTGATCTTGTTCGCGTCCGGGTAGAACGTGGAGAGCGCGCCGACGGAGGCCACGAGCATGCCCATCGGGTTGGCGTCGTAGCGGAACCCCTGCATGAAGTCCTTGACGTTCTCGTGTACGAACGTGTGGATCGTGATCTCATCGACCCAGCCCTCGAGCTCGACCTTGTTCGGTAGCCGGCCGTTGATCAGCAGGTAGGCGACCTCGAGGTAGGTGGAGTGCTCGCACAGCTGCTCGATCGGATAGCCGCGGTGCTGGAGGATGCCGGCCTCACCGTCGATGTAGGTGATCGCGCTGCGGCACGAAGCGGTGTTCATGAACGCGGGGTCGTAGGAGAGCATCCCGAATTCGTCCGGATCGACCTTGATCTGGCGCAGGTCGGTCGCGCGCACGGTGCCGTCGGTGATCGGCAGCTCATAGGTCGCGCCCGTGCGATTGTCGGTCACGCTGAGCGTGTCTCTCGGCCCGGCGCCGTTGGTCTCCGCCGCCGACCCCTGCCCCTGCGCGTGTGTCTCGGGGGTGCTCATGAGCTTGCTGTCTCCTGTCGTGGGTTCTCTACCCGATTATGCGCGATCACAGACTCGATCCGCGGCGCTCGGGAAAAGCTTATGCGCGCGTTAGGCGCGCGCTCCGTAGCGGCTTTCTGTGGCCTCGATCTGCCCCTGATAGTGGCTGCCGAGCTCCGCGTGGCCATAGGGCTTCAGTGCCGGCGCGTCGAGTGTCATGAACGACAGCTGCGCGATCGGCAGTCCCGGATAGAGCTTGATCGGCACGCGCGTGAGGTTGTTGAGCTCGAGCGTCAACGTCCCGCGCCAGCCAGGGTCGCAGAATCCCGCGGTGGCGTGCACGATCAATCCGAGTCGCCCGAGGCTCGACTTGCCCTCGATCCGCGCGACGATGTCGTCGGGTAGCTCGACGTGCTCCAGGGTTCGCCCGAGGCAGAACTCGCCCGGGTGGATCACGAATGGCTCGCCCGCGGGCGGCTCCACCTGCTCGGTGAGCCCGCGCGGGGGGTCGCGCAGGTCGATCGCGGTGATCTTGTGGTTGTGAAAGACCCTGAAGGAGCTGCCCAGGCGCAGGTCCACGCTCGCGGGTTGCACCATCGTCTCATCCCATGGATCGAGCTTGATGTGGCCCTCGTTGACCAGTCGGACGATCGTGCCGTCGGACAGGACCGAGGCCGGTGCGGGGTACTCGCTCATGGGCGCGCGGATTCTCGCACGCCGCCGCGTTTCAGCGCGCCGCGAGTCGTCCGCGGGCCACGAGCGTGCGTGTGCGTGTCGGAGAAGCCGGCGCGGGGTCGCCGTGCGGGCCGCGCCGGCGCGGCAGTCGCGAGCGCGGATGGTGAGGACGGTGTGGGTTGGGGCGCGGGCCGATGCCGCCGTCCTGTCCGGTCTCGGTCTCGGGGGTCTGGTTGACCGCCCAGCGCACGATCAAAAACAGCGCGACGATGGGGATCTTCAGCAAGAACATCAGCCAGACGAATGTCCACACGTCCATCGTCCGATCGTACTACCGATCGGGGCGCCCGTAGAAACCCGCGTGCCGTCAGCCGCGCGCGGGCAGCGGGGCGCCGCTGAAGCGGGTGATCTCGCGCAGCTCGTGTATGCGTGCTTCGATCTCGGAGTGCTCCAGGCGGGAGACGCGCTCGGTGCCGAACTCTTCGACGTTGAAGGACGCGAGGGTCGTACCGTGGGCCATCGCGCTGCGCAGGATCTCATCGTCGATCTCGCCGTCGTGCGCGGCGATCGTGCCGATGAACCCGCCCGCGAACGTGTCGCCGGCGCCGGTCGGGTCGAGCACGGTCTCCAGCGGGAAGGAGGGCAGGCTGAAGAAGCGCTCGGGCGTGAACAGCGCCGCCCCATACTCGCCCTGCTTGGCGACGACCGCGCGCGGACCCCAGCCGAGCACCTCGCGCGCGGCCTGGGCGAGGTTGGGCTTGCCGGTGAGCATGCGCAGCTCGGCGTCGTTCAGGAGCACGCAATCGACGGTCTCGATAACACGCACGAGCTGATCGCGCGCCGTGTCGATCCACAGGTTCATCGAGTCCAGCGCGACGAAGCGCGCCCGCTCGCACTGTTCGCGCACACCCAGCTGCAGCTCGGGCTGGATGTTCGCCAGGAACAGCACCTCGCAGGCGCGGGACTCCTCCGAGAGCTTGGGCTGAAACTCGGCGAAGACCCCCAGCTGGGTGTCGTCGGTGTGGGCGGTGTTCAGGTCGTAGTCGTAGTGGCCCCGCCAGAAGAACGTCTTGCCGCCCTGGACGCGCTCGACGTCGTGGGTGTGTACGCCGGGCCGCGCGAGCGTGCCCATCTCGGCCTCGCCCCAGTCCTCGCCGACCGGGCCGACGACGTGGACGTCGGCGAAGAACGAGGAGGCGAGCGAGAAATGCACGGCGGTGCCGCCGAGCATGCGCTCGCGCTCGCCGAAGGGCGTCTTGACGGAGTCGAATGCGATGGAACCGACGACGGTGATGGACATGGCGCGCCACCCTACCGGCTCGGCCGTCGGGGGACGTGTGTGCGGCAGTGTTCTCCTGGCCGCTAGCGCGGTGGGTGCGGCCCTATACGCTGCGCCGATGGCCATGATGCGCGCGAGCCAGATGAGCGAGTTCGGCGGACCCGAGGTCTTGAAGCTCGCCGATCTGCCGGTCCCGACGCCGGAGGAGGGCGAGGTGCTGATCAGGGTGACGCGCGCGGGGATTAACTTCGCTGACACGCATACGCGTACGAACTCCTACGTGCGCAAGGCGACGCTCCCGCTCGTGCCCGGCGGCGAGGTTGCGGGTGTGCGCGAGGACACCGGCGAGCGTGTGGTGGCGCTCACGGGCACCGGTGGATACGCGCAGTACGCCACGGCCCCGGCCGCGCACGTGTTCGCGATCCCCGACGGGGTGGACGATGGGAGCGCGCTGGCGCTGATCCTGCAGGGGACGACCGCGTGGCATCTGTATCGCACCGCCGGTCGCCTCACCGCGGGTGAGAGCGTGGTCGTGCACTCGGCCGCCGGGGGCGTGGGCTCGCTGGCGACACAGCTGGGCCACGCGCTCGGCGCGGGGCGTGTGATCGGCAGCGCCTCAAGCGAATCGCGGCGCGCGCTCGCGGTCGAGCTCGGCGCCGACGTGGCGGTCGATCCCGCGCCGGAGGGGCTCACCGAGCGGCTGATCGAGGCCAACGGCGGCCAGCCGGTGGATGTCGTCTTCGACATGGCCGGCGGCGCGACCTTCGAGGCCTCCTACGAGGCATTGGGCCATTTCGGACGGATCGTCGTGTGTGGGATCTCCTCGGAGGAGCCCAACCGGGTTTCGACGGGCTCGCTGCTGCGCCATTCGCGCGCGGTGGTCGGGTTCTACCTGTTCCACTGCCTGCAACGGCCGGGGATGTTCGACGAAGCGCTCACGGACCTGTTCGCGCGCGTCGCCGACGGCGAGCTGCGGACGATCGTGGGGGGGACCTACCCGCTGGGCGAGGCCGCGCAGGCGCACGAAGACCTGCGCGGGCGCAGAACGACGGGCAAGCTGCTGCTCGACCCCTCGGCGTAGACGACCGATCGATGCAGGGCTGTAACGGGCTTGCGCCCCGGGCCGGATAGGCTGCTGCGCGAGATGAGCAAAACGTTCGCCGAACTCGGCCTGTCCGAGCGCACCCTGCAAGCCCTGCGCGATGTCGGGTATGAGTCGCCCAGCCCGATCCAAGAACAGGCGATCCCCTCTGTGCTGGAAGGCCGCGACGTGATCGGGCAGGCGCAGACGGGCACAGGCAAGACGGCCGCGTTCGGCTTGCCGATAGCCGAGTATGTCGATCCGGAGCTGCACGAGGTCCAGGCGCTCGTGCTGACGCCAACGCGCGAGCTGTGCATCCAGGTGACGCAGGCGTTGCGCACGTACGGCGCGCACAACGGCCTGGACGTCGTGGCGGTGTTCGGGGGCGCGCCGATCCGCACCCAGCAGGCGCAGCTGCGCGGGGGCGGGCACGTTGTCGTCGGGACGGTCGGGCGCGTGCTCGACTTGATCTCGAGGCATTCGCTGGTGCTGCACGACTGCCGCTTCGTGGTGCTCGACGAGGCCGACGAGATGCTCGACCTGGGGTTCTTGGAGGACGTCGAGAAGATCCTCTCGCTAACGCCCTCGGGCCGGCAGACGGCGTTGTTCAGTGCGACGATGCCCCCGCCGATCCGCAAACTCGCGGACAGATATCTGTATGACCCGGTGCTGATCAAGGTCGAGGCGACCACGCTGACGATCGACACCGTGGCCCAGTTTCAGCTTCCGGTGGAGACGAAGGGCAAGCCGGACAAGCTCGTGGAGGTGCTGCGCGCCGAGAAACCCGACCAGGCGATCGTGTTCGTGCGCACGAAGATCCGCTGCGACCAGCTGTTTCGCACGCTGCGCGACCGCGGGATGAACGTGCGTGCGCTGCACGGCGACATGTCCCAGGGCTCGCGCGACGGTGTGATGCTCGCCTTCAAGGGTGGGCGCGTGCCGATCCTCGTGGCCACCGACGTGGCCGCGCGCGGCCTTGACATCTCGACGGTGACACACGTGATCAACTACGACGTGCCCACTTCGCCCGACACCTACGTGCACCGCATCGGGCGTACCGGCCGCGTCGGACGCTCGGGCCGCGCGATCACCTTCGTGGAGGACCGTCAGAAGCGCGAGATGGAGGCGATCGAGCGACACATCGGCATGGAGATCGAGCCCTGGCAGCGCGGCGCCGTGGGCGCCCCGACGCCCGTCAAAGAGCGCCCCCGCAGGCACTCCAAGCCGCGCGTGTCGAGCAAGCGCAGCGAGGACGAGCGCTACGTCAAGCTGGTGCTCGGCGGTGGCAAGCAGGCGGGGTTGCGCGTGGCCGACATCGTCGGCGCCGTCACCTCCTCCGCGGGCCTGGACGGCGAGGCGGTGCGGGATGTGCTGGTGCTCGACCGCTTCTCCTTCCTGTCGGTCCCCGAGACCGAGGCCGACCGCGTGATCGGCGCCATGGATGGCCGCGAGGTACAGGGACGCGCGCTCAGCCTGGAGCGCGTTCCCGGTTAGGTGGGCCGGTGGGCCAGTCGCCCGCTATCGTGGCGCGCTCACCCCACGCGAAGGAGGCTCCCACCACGATGTCAACCGCCACGATGAACACCAGCGAGGGCGCGATCGCGTTTGAGCTGTTCGACTCAGACGCGCCGAAGACCGTCGAGAACTTCCGCAAGCTCGCCTCCGAGGGCTTCTACGACGGGCTGACCTTCCATCGCGTGATCAAAGACTTCATGATCCAGGGCGGCTGTCCGCAGGGGACCGGCACGGGCGGGCCCGGGTATAAGTTCGAGGACGAGATCAACTCGCACAAGATCGTGCGCGGCGCGCTGGCGATGGCCAACGCGGGACCGAACACGAACGGCTCGCAGTTCTTCATCGTCACCACCGCCGCGGCGCCGTGGCTGGACGGCAAGCACACGGTCTTCGGCCAGGTGACCGAGGGGATGGACGTGGTGGACAAGCTCGAGGGCGTGCCCACGGACGGATCCGACCGCCCGACCGAGCCGATCGGGATCGCCGCGATCGAGTTCTCGGAGTAGGGGGGCCGCGGGCGGCCCCCCCGGAGGCGCACATGTGCGCCTCCGCCGGACGGTGCATGCACCGTCCGGATGACATGTCGCATGCGACATGTCACGACCCCGTACATGTACGGGGTCGCCCAGCGGCACATGTGCCGCTGGGAACAGAATCTCCAACGGGTGTAGCCTCTCCCTTACGAGTGAAACGAACGGGAGATGGATGAGATGGCCACGGTCGAGCAACTACCCCACGCCCACAACGGTCTCGCCCACGCCGGTGAGGAGATTGCCGTCGAGAACCCCGCCACGGGGCAGGTCGCCGGCACGGTGCCCGACCTCGGCGCCGCGGCCGTCTCCGAGATGGCACGGCGCGCTCGAATCGCCCAGCCCGCCTGGGAGGCGTACGGCTTTGAGGGGCGCGGGCGCATCCTCTCACGCGCGCAAAAGTGGCTGATGGACAACTCCGCGCAGGTGATCGAGACGATCATCTCCGAGACCGGCAAGACCTTCGAGGACGCCTCCCTGGCGGAGATCTCCTACGCCGGCAACGCCTTCGGCTTCTGGGCCAAGAACGCGCCCGAATATCTCGCGGACGAGCGCGTGAAGTCCGGGCAGCTGCTCGTGAAGGGCAAGAAGCTCACGCTGCGCTACCGCCCGCTGGGGCTGATCGGTGTGATCGGCCCGTGGAACTACCCCCTGACGAACTCCTTCGGCGACTGCATCCCCGCGCTCGCCGCCGGCAACTCGGTGATCCTCAAGCCCTCCGAGGTCACGCCGCTGACCTCGCTGCTGATGGCCGAGGGGCTGCGCGAGTGCGGGCTGCCCGACGACGTGCTGCAGATCGCCACCGGGCGCGGCGAGACCGGCGCGGCGCTCGTGGAGGAGGTGGACATGATCATGTTCACCGGCTCCACCCGCACCGGGCGCAAGGTCGCCGAAGCCGCCGCGCGGCGCCTGATCCCCGCCTCCCTGGAGCTGGGCGGCAAGGACCCGATGATCGTCCTTTCCGACGCCGACCTCGAGCGTGCGGCGAACTTCGCGACCTACTACGCGATGCAAAACGCCGGTCAGACCTGCATCTCGATCGAGCGCGTCTACGTCGAGGAGCCGGTCTATGACGAGTTCGTGGCGAAAGTCTCCGACAAAGTCCGCGCGCTGCGCGTCGGCGCGCCGGCCGGTCCGGGCTCGGTGGAGGTCGGCGCGATCACCTTCCCGCCGCAGCTTCAGACGATCGAAGCCCATGTCGCCGACGCGATCGACAAGGGCGCACGCGTGCTCGCCGGCGGGCACGCAGTGTCGGGCGGCGCCGGGCGCTTCTACGAGCCGACCGTGCTCGTGGACGTCGATCACACGATGAAGTGCATGACCGAGGAGACCTTCGGGCCGACCCTGCCGATCATGAAGGTCGCAGATGCCGAGGAGGCCGTGCGCTTGGCCAACGACTCCCCCTATGGCCTCGGCGCGTCGGTGTTCTCGCGCGACGTAACGCGCGGCGAGCAGATCGCGCGTCGTTTGGAGGTGGGCGCGGCGAACGTGAACGACGCGATGATCAACTACACAGTCCTTGAGCTGCCGATGGGGGGCGCGAAGGCCTCGGGACTCGGTTCGCGCCACGGCGCGGGCGGGATCCGCAAGTACTGCTCTCAGCAGGCGATCGTCGTGACGCCCAAGCTGGCGCTTAAGCGCGAACCGCACATGTATCCGTACAAGAAGCGCACCTCGCGGTTGCTCGCGGGGATGTTCAAATTCCTTTACGGGCGCGGAAACAGGGACTAACCAGCGGGCTCGGGCTCGGGCTCGTTGGCGGGCTCTGGCTCTGGCTCGCGCAACGCGATCCCGAGTAGGCGTTCGAGCTCGGGGATGGTCGTCTGCGCGCTCGTGTGATGCACCGTGGCCATGCCCAGCTCCTGTGCAGGAGTGAGGTTGAACGGCAGGTCGTCCACGTACACGCACGCCGTCGTCTCGACCCCCGCGCGCTGGGCTCCCAGCTCGTACATTCGTCGCGAGGGCTTGCGCATGCCCTCTTGACCTGAGATCACGATGCCATCGAACAGCTCCGCGAACTGCTCGTGGGGATAGCGGTGCACGCCCCACGAGTTCGACACCAGCGCCGTCCTGATACCCGCTTCGTGTGCGAGCCTGACCGCCTCGACCATCGCCGTGTCGGGTCCCACGCCGGCGAACAGCCCGTCGATCAGCCCATCGGGCTCGACCTCCAGCAGGGCCGCGAAGCGCAGCTCAAACGCGGGCTCGTCCAGCTCGCCCTTCTCCAGAGAGATCAGCAGCTCCCTGAACTGCGGATCGGCTTTGAAGCGCCCGCTCAGCGCCTGGGGGTCGATCTCCGCCCGCAGGCAATACGCGTGGAAGGACACGAACAGGTTGCTCGTCAGTACTCCACCCCAATCGATCAACAAGGCCGTGCGGACGTTCGATGCCTCTGCTGAATCCACTATGCCGGGCTCAGTCATGGCCGAAGGCCACCCCCTCGGCTTGGTTCGCCAGCTCCACGACGCCCTCTCCAAAGGACTTCAGGTACGGATCGTCGGTCGCACCGGCGATCGCGCGCTTGTAGTTGCCCTCCATGAACACGACCGACTTCCACAGCGCCAGCGTGGTGTACCAGCGCAGGTCCGCCATCGAACGCCCCGTGCGCCGCTCATACATCTCGATCAGCTCCCCGCGCGTAGGGAACCCCTCGCGACGTGTCACCCCGCCGAGATACTCGCGCATCCCGCCCTTCGGGTCCCCGCCCTCGGTCCACATCATGCACAGGTAGCCGAGGTCCGCGAGCGGGTCGCCGATCGTGGCCATCTCCCAGTCGAGCACCGCCTCCAGGTGCGCGGGCGGTGTGGGCGCAAAGATCGTGTTGCCCAGGCGATAGTCGCCGTGCACGATCGTCGCCGCTCCCGACTCGGGCAGCTGCTGAGCCAGCCACTCCCCGACGCGCTCGACGGCCGGGATCTCGCGCGTCTTGTTGATCTCCCACAGCCCTCCGAAACGGCGCACCTGGCGGTCCAGATATCCCGTGGGCTTGCCAAAGCCCTCCAATCCGGCCGCGCGCCAGTCCACAGCGTGGATCTCCGCCAGCGCCTCGATCAGTTCCTCGCCGATCTTCCGTCGCTGCGCGGGGTCATCGAGGGTCTCGGGGACGCTCGCCACGATCACCTCGCCGGCGATCCGCTCCATCACATAGAAGGGACAGCCGATCACGCTCTCGTCCTCGCACACCGCCAGCACCTCCGGCACTCGCGCGGGGGTGTCCGCGAGGGCGCGCAGCAGCCGCGCCTCGCGCAGGACGTCGTGCGCGCTCGGAGGCAGGGGAGGGCGCGGCGGGCGGCGCAGCACGATCTCGGCGCCCGTGCGCTCGATCAGATAGGTCACGTTCGAATGCCCCTCGCCGATCGGCTGGGCCTCGATCTCGCCTTCCCCGAGGCCGTGCGCGTCCAGAAACGCCCGCAGCGGCTCGAGCACGAGCAGCGCCGGGCGCGCGTTGGCCGAGGCCTGCGTGTGGGTGCGAACGATGTCGTCGGGAGCAGTCGCGGTAGGCATGCGCCGAACGCTACCCGACGCTTCGGGGGCAAGGCTTCCGGCGCACCCCGTATTGTCCGGCCCCGGCGTCGATCCGATCGCGGGTGTCTGCGGGCGTGAGCCCGAGCCCTCCGACGAAATCCAAGCGCGACCGCAACCTCACTACCCCGAAGGTGTCTTAACCGACCATGCTCAGAAACAAACTCCCCCGAAACCTCCCAGCCCTGCTTGGCTGCGCCGTCCTCGGCGCCGTCGCGAGCGTGCCCGCCACGAGCGCCCTCGCCTCCCACAGCCAAACCAACTACTTCGAGGGCTCCACCGACCTGCTCACCGCCTCGACTCGCCCGCACGCGATCGTCCAGCTGCAGGCGCTCGGCGTGAAAGCCCTGCGCGTCGAGCTCTCCTGGTACAACGTCGCTCCCGGGCAGAAGTCGGCCACCAAACCGGTTTTCGACCCCACGAACCCGGCGAGTTACAGCTGGGGCGAATACGACGCGTTGATCAACGAAGCGCAGCGCCTGCACTGGAAGGTGCTGCTGACCGTAACCTCGCCGGTGCCGCGCTGGGCCACGTCCAACAAGGCCGCGCCATACGTCACGAGCCCAGGCGATCAGGACTTCGAACAGTTCATGACCGCAGTCGGCCGTCACTACGGCACGAGCGTGCTCTATTCGATCTGGAACGAGGCCAACCACCCCGCGTTCCTGCGCCCACAGTTCAATTCGCACGGACAGCCCGCCTCACCACGCATCTACCGCGGCCTGTACCAGTCCGGCTATGCGGGCCTGCAGGCCGCCGGGATGACGCGTCCGCAGGTGCTGATGGGGGAGACCGCCCCGTTCGGCTACGACACCGTGAACGTGCACAAGGAAGGTTCCAAGGCGCTGCTGCACGACGTCGCCCCGCTGGCTTTCCTGCGTGGGATGCTGTGTCTGAACGCGAAGTACAAGAAATCGGGCTCCTGCGGCGAGCTGCAGACGGTCGGCTACGCCCACCATGCCTACACGCTGCCGGCGGGCCCCAACTACAAGCCCCCGGGGCGCGACGACGTCACGATCGGCGTGCTCTCGCGCCTGTCAAACGCGCTCAATGCAGCCGCCCGCACGCACGCAATCCCCGGCGGTGTGCCGATCTATCTGACCGAGTTTGGCGTCCAGAGCGTCCCCAACCGCGAACTCGGCGTCACCCTGGCCAAGCAGGCACAGTTCGACGCGATCGACGAGCGCATCGCCTGGAGCAACCCGCGCGTGGCGGCCTTCTCGCAGTACCTGCTCAAGGACGACCCACTCGGTGGCAAGGCCGGGTCGAGCGTCAACGGCGGCACCGTCGGCTTCCAAACCGGCCTTGAGACGGTCGGGGGTAGGCCCAAGCCGCTCTACTCCAGCTGGCCGCTGCCGCTGACCGTTTCAAAGCACGGTCATGGCTTCTCGCTGTGGGGGCTCGTGCGGCCGACGCTCGGCTCGACTAAGGCCACGATCCTGATCAAGCGCAAGGGCGCCCACAAGTACACGACGCTGAAGACCGTCACGACCAACGCCCTGGGCTATTGGAGCTTGAACTCCTCCACACAGGGCATTGCTTGGCGCGTGCGCTGGGTGAGCCCGACGGGCGCCAAATACGAAGGTAGTCCCATAGCCGCCTACTGATTGAAGGTTCGGCCGGGCATCGCCTCCCTACGATGAGGAGGCGATGCCCGAGCTACCCGAGGTTGAGATCACCGCACGCCTGCTCGACGGAGCGCTACGCGGGGCGCTGGTCGAGTCGGCGCTCGCTCCGGGCATTAACGCGCTGAAGACCTTCGATCCCCCCCTTGGGGCGCTGGAGGGGCAGACGATCACGGGGGTGCGCCGCCGCGGCAAGAACCTGATCGTCGAGACCGCCCCCACGTCGGGGGCCGCGCCGGAGCTCGTGCTGCTGATCCACCTGATGTCGGCCGGGCGCTTGCAGCTCTTTGACAAGCGCGCCGGTCCACGCGATCGCACGTCCAGACTGCTCGTGCGAGTGCGCTTGCGAGAGCGCGGCGAGCAAGACAATGGTGCAGGTGAGTGGCCGCCCTCGCCAGAAGCGGAGCTGCGCCTGCGCGAGTTCGGTTCAAAGCAGGCCGCCTGGGTCAAGCTGCTGCGGGCGGGCGAGCTGGAGGAGGACGAGATGCTCAAAAAGCTCGGTCCCGAAGCCTGGCCGGACCCGCCGGCGCTGGGAGAGGCGCTGGACGCGCCCCGGCCCCTGCACGCGCTGCTGCGCGACCAGCGCACGATCTCAGGCATCGGACGCTCCTGGGTCGACGAGATCCTGTGGCAGGCCAGGCTCTCTCCCTACAAGCGCGGCGCCGACCTCGACGCCGCCGAGAGCGAGCGCCTGCGCGAGGCGATGATCGAGACCCTCGGCGGTGCGATCGCTCACTACGAGCAGGCGATCGTATTGCCGATCCCCGACAAGTTGCCGATGCCCCTGCGGGTGCACCGTCACGAGGGCGAGCCCTGCCCGCGCTGCCCCACGACATTGCGAGCTGTGCACTTCGAGGACTACGTGATCGCCTACTGCCCGACGTGCCAGACCGACGGGCGCGTGCTCAAGGACCGGCGGCTCTCGCGGCTACTGAAGTAAGCGCACTTAGTAAGCGCACTTGGTTTCAATCGATCTCTAGATTCCCGCAATTTGCGGATTCTTGCTCGTCGATTTCGTGCATATATTCGGCCCGTCTGTAATTTTCTACGGGTTGTCCAAACACACGAGAAAGGTTTGCACACGATGTATAAGACTCTGGCGAGACTGTTTCGAGGCGCGGCCGCGGTGGGAACTGTGGCGACCGTGCTTGTCGTAGTGGGCGGAGTTGGCTCCGCGTTTGCGTTCGGGTTCGGTGGACCGCCCTTCGGCGATGGACCGTTCGACGTCACCCTGAACGGGGCCTGGGCGCCATTCAACCGCTGTCCCGTCGATGACCCGACGTTCCTGTCGGCCGACGGTGCCGCCAACGCGGCGTTTTGCGTCGCGGTCAACGGCCCGAGCGGTTCGCTGACGATTGGGAAAATCACAGCGCCGATCGGCGGCAGCGACACGCAGAACGGCCTGATCATCAGCAACACCGAAGGCACGCAGACGCTCGTACCGCCTCGCGGCGGAGCGCTCGTGGGCTCGCCGATCTCATTGCCGGGCGGGCTGCAGGCGCTCGTCTGTCCGAGCTCGTCCTTCGCGTTGCGTGAGCTCTGCCGCAGCAGTCATCCCGACAGGTTCCTGAACACGGTCGTGGCGACGCTCTCCTCGGCAGGTGCGCCGTCGAACTTCAGCCTGTTTGCCGGGCTCGAAGTGGGCATACCTATCATCACCCTGCCGGTCAAGCTCGAACTCGACAACCCGTTGCTGGGGCGGAACTGCTCGATCGGCACCGACCACGAACCGATCGTGTTGCACTTGGCGAACGAGACTCCGCCGACGCTAGCGCTCGCGGCGTTTGACGCCAACGGGACACCCGATCCGAGTGGGCCACTGCTGCTGATCACGCTCGCGGGCGCCACACAGGGCGACAATCAACTGGCGATACCGGGCGCTCACGGTTGCGGGTTCGCGGGTCTGCTCGACAACGCCATCGACCACAACGTCGGTCTGCCCTCGCCGGCCGGCAACAACGAGCTGGTGCTCAACGAAATGACGAGTTCGCTCACCGGTCTGAGCAACCCCGAAGAAGTGGTCCCCAACGACGGAAAAGTGCTCTCGAGCGACTGGCATTCCGCGGTAGTGCACGGACACGGACACCACTAGTCGGCGCGCTCGCGTTTGGCCTGTGAGGCCCAACGCAACGGACCGCGGCGCGCCGGCGTGCGCGTCGCGGTCTGAGTCCGCCTGCGGCGCCCCGGCGCGGTATGCCTTAGAGTAGGAATCCTGGTAGGATCTCGGTTATGAAAGTAAGTGTGAGCCTGCCGGGTGAGGATGTTGAGTTCCTGGATAAGTACGCAAATCTTCACGACTACCCGTCACGCTCCGCGGTTGTGCATCAGGCCATCCAGGCGCTTCGTCTCGGTGGGCTTCACGAGGCTTACAGCGACTCCTGGGCTGAGTGGGACACGAGCGGTGAAGGCGCCGGCTGGGATTCGGTTACCGGCGACGGCGTGTGATGCTGCGAGGAGAGGTGCGCCTCGTAGATCTCGATCCCGTCCGTGGAGCAGAGGCCGACAAGCGCCGGCCGGCGGTTATCGTCAGCAACGATGCTGCGAACATCACGGCGGCAAGACTGGGTCGGGGGGTGTTGACAGTCGTGCCTGTCACCTCGAACGTCGATCGCGTCTATCCGTTCCAGGTGCTTCTACCGGCTGGAGCCGGCGGCTTGCCGCAGGACTCGAAGGCACAGGCGGAGCAGGTCCGTTCGCTCGACGCCAAGCGCATCGGCGAGCAACTCGGTCGGCTGCCGGATCGCCTGATGGCCTCGCTCGATGACGCTCTGCGCCTACATTTGGCGTTGTAGATCAGACGAACCATCCCATTTCTGCTTGCGACGATTAGGATCCAGGCGTGGTCGAACCAGGAGAGGAAGCCCGAGTCTTCGAGCTGCCCAACCAGGATGGGCGCACGGTCAAGCTTTCGGACTACCGCGGCCAACCGGTCGTGGTCTACTTCTACCCCAAGGCCGACACCCCAGGCTGTCCACATAGGAGCTCCCGCGCGAGCTGAAGTTGGTTGCGCAGTTCCCGGCTTTCGGGCTTATCGTGGATGAGCCGGCGCAATGCCGTCGCGAGTTCGTCGCGGCCGAGCGCGAGCAATTGATCGGACAGCTCGTCACGGCACAGCGGGAAGTCTCCGTTTGCTATCAACACCCACCGTGCGACCGTCGTGAGTGCCGCGCGACACTGCTCGCGAGCCGCGTCCACGTCGCCGCTGTCGAGCACGAGCCAGGCCAGGTCGAGGCTGCGGCGGGCCTGGGCGAGCTTGCGCTGCGCCGACGGTCTCATGCCGTCCTGCTCGATATGGCTGCTCGCGTCCTTCAGAATCCCGTCGTCGTGCAGGATGCACCCGAACCGCAGTGTCCACTGGATGTAATCGTCACCTTCGAGCATTCGCTCCCAGAATGCCTCCTTGCCGGCCGCGTACACGTCGACGTCTTCCCGGATGCCGCTTGCGTCCGGCCGCTCCCCGACGATCATGAAATCCAGGTCGCTCGTCCGTGTGCGCCGGCCGCGAACCGTGGAGCCGGTGAGCGCCACCCCCCCAGCGCCGAGGGCCAGCGCCCGTTGCAAGATCGTCGCGCTGGCCTGGCGCTGGACGCGCGATTGCAGTGCGGTCGCTCGGCGGCGATCCTCTCGCAGACGTTTGTTCCACCTGGCATCGACGGACGCGCTGGTCGCTACTCCGGTGGGAGTCATTTGGTTGACCCCTGCTCGGCATCCGTGGCGTCCTGTGCGTTTCGCGCCGCGTTCTCAGCGGCGTCTGCCTCGCTTCCCGCGGGGTGCGTCGCCCGCTCCGCGGTTTCTACTGCGTCCTCGACAGCACTTAGCAGCTCTTCCGAAGTCCAGTCGCCGAAGTCCGGATCCTCCCCCTCATAGCCGGCGTCCTTGCGTGCCTGATTCAGCAGTTCAAGGATCGGACCCAGGTCCGTCGAGAGGATTTCGCGCGTATGCAGTTCAGTGGCCGCCTGCCCCTTGCGCCAGTGTTGGCGTTCGGTCGCAATGCCCTGCAGCTCCGCCAGCGCGACGATCGCGGCCTCGGCCGCGAGATGTAGGAACATGACGCCCGCGACAAGATCGCCGGCCGCGAACGCTGCACTGGCCCTTGAGAGGTGCTCACGAGCCAGACTCGCCTTCGACTGTGGCGACATGCCCCAATCGTATCCCCAGGTCCGGCGAGTCAATGCGACCGTTTGCGCTGCGCGCCCGGGCCTGGATAGATGCTCGGTTGCGCAGAGGTAGCTACGATCACGGCCCGATGATCGAACCAGGACAGCCAGCTCCCGACTTCGAGCTTCCCGACCAGGACGGGCGGACGGTCAAGCTCTCGGACTACCGTGGCCAACCTGTCGTGGTCTACTTCTACCCGAAGGCCGATACGCCCGGCTGCACGACACAGGCCTGTGGTGTGCGCGACCATCTCGCCGACTACTCCAAGGCCGGAGCGGTGGTGCTCGGGATCTCTCCCGATCCGGTCGCGAAGGTCAAGAAATTTCACGACAAGCAGGCGCTGAACTTCGCCCTGCTCGCCGACGAGGGACACGCCGTGGCAGAGGCCTACGGAGTCTGGGCGACCAAGAGTATGTACGGGAAAACTTATTGGGGGGTGGAACGGACGACGTTTATCATCGACTCCGCCGGGAAGGTCGCCAAAGTGCTGCGGAAGGTCAAGCCTGCCGAGCATGACGATCTGGTGCTGAGCACGCTGGTGGCCACCGGCGCCTGATCCTGGTCGTGGGGGACATACGCGCGCTTTGACTTCCTGCACTGTCTCTGGCGTCCCGCACCCTGGGCCCGCGCGGCCATGGCTCGGCTCGCCGCATCCAGCGCGCCGCTACGAAACTTCCGAGGACAATCTCAGCGTCTCTGCTGGTCAGTCCATATCAAGCGGACCAAATCTGCGGGGCGGGCCAAGGGTGCGGAGGCGAAGCGTCTACTGAAAAGCTACTGCCAAGACAGTTTTACAGTCGCTTTGCAGTAGGTCACTCGGCGGGTTGGACGTCCAGACGGGTAGCGTTCACAGGGTCCACTACAGTCAGTTAGGTTGAAGGCAGGGACCAAGAGGCGCGGGGGTCGTTGGGGGACTTGCCCGTCCAGACGACCAAGCCGGCGTCTCTTAGCGCGCGAAGATGGCTGCTGGCGGTGGGGCGTGAGATCCCGACGGCCTCGGCCACCTCTCCTGTGCTGAGGTGCCCACCATTACGCAGGGTGGCCATGATGTGCCTCGACCCACGGGGCAGACGCGCCTCCAGGCGCCGATCCAGGGGCTCGGCGAGTAGCGTCAGCTTGACGCTGGCCGCGGTCTGTTCATAAAGGGGGTCGACCAGTCCGGCAAGGCGCATCTCCTCGAACATGCGGCGGATGCCCTCGCCCAGCTCCTGGCCGAAGTTCTGGTCTGCGCATACACGCGCGATCCGGGGATTGCGGGCGTAGCGAGGCGCATCGAGTGGGTTGGCGGCGTTGAAGAGGCCGGGGAAGCGCCCAGGGCTCATCACCTCGATGCGATTAGAGAAGATCTCGACTCGTATGTGATCGCCGGCGAGACTGTAGGAGCGATGTACCGCTGCGTTGACGACCCCCTCGAGCCAAGCGTCTTCGGGAACGAGGGGAACCGCCTCGAAGGTTCCGCGGCTCGTCAGGGCGCGCCTGCGGGGTTGCTCCTCCCGGATGACCTCTTGTGCCCGGACGATCTGGCGGGCGATCGGACCCTCCACTCTCTCATCGCGGGTCAGGCGCTGCCTTGCGCCGGCCCCGCGCTCGTTGCCGCTGTAGTGGAGGACGCGAATGAAGGACTCAGGCAGGTAGAGCTGTGGGTGTTTCGCGAACAACAGAACCCCAGCCACCGTGAGGTGGTCCTCGACTGCCAACCCGCGCGCTCGTAACAGGCGCAATGGTTCTGGGTGCCTCAACGCGTTGGCGTAGCTGACGAGCAGATTGTCATCCAGGTCACCTGAAGAGGTCTCATCGACCACACGGCTCTCGTAAGACCCGTGGCCACGGTCATAGAGCAGCTCTTGGCGCTGCGCATACGTCAGGCGTCGGTTCTCGTCTCCGATCCGCAGGAAGACCTCGTCTTTGACGTTGGTATACACCGTCTCGCCCGGAGGGACTTCGACAATGAGCAGTCGATCGGCCTGGCCGTCCTCGCGCTGGCACTCGACCGTCCGGATCTTGGCCGGGACGGGGGGCTGGCTGAACTGGATGTGAGCCTGACTCAGCTCGTTGCGATGCTCAGAGGAGCCGTTGGTGCCCTCGATGCTGCCGTCGTGGATGCCAATCGCGATGACGCCTCCGTCCGCGTTCGCAAGACCGATCTCGACGTTGGCTAGATCGCGCGCAGCGATCCGGAAGGACTTGCGGTCGAACCACTGATCCTCGGGAATCGCGTTAAACGCCTGTCCGATCTCGGCTGGGGCTAGTTGAAGAGCTCGCTCGACGTCACGGGTGGAAGACATATCTACTACAAAAGTTTATCAGTATCCTGTGCTAGGGTGATGTAATGAGCCGGATCGATGGTTTTACCGAGATGATCGCGCAGGACCTGACCGCGTTCGTTGACCCCGGTACGCAGCCTTCATTCGAAGCCGAGGGCAACATGCTCAGGGTCGAATGGCAGGTGCAGGGCAAGAAGCGCGACGCCGTGTTCACCGTGAAGATCGACAGCGGTCTGAGCTGGTCCGGGCCCTCCAGCGATGGTCCTTACCGTTCCTTCCTCGCCTCTGAGGAGATGGCTGGCTTTAAGCAACTGGCACGGAGCTGCCTCGCAAAGATCGACCGCCAGAGCGACTTCGTCGCCAGCGAAGCCCTGCTCGATGCCGGGCCGGATATCGAAGCGATCAAGCTCACTGCCGCGGCGCTCGCCGATTTCATCGATGCTGCCCGTGGGCAGGCTGATGAGGGCTTGGCCACACAGCTCTTCTTTCTTAAGGGAGACGCCGGGGCGGGTAAGACAACGCTTCTGCGCGAGACGGCCCGCTTGCAGGCTCAGCGCTATCTCAATGGCGAAAGCGAGTTCCTGTGTCTCTATGTGCCTGCTCAGGGACGAGAGCTCAGCAATCTGCGCGACGCGTTCGCCGGAGAGCTCGGCGAGCTGCGCGCAGCTTTCACGCACGATGCAATCGCGTGTTTGGCTCGCGAGGGCGTACTGGTGCCGGTCATCGATGGTTTCGACGAGCTGCTCGGAACGGCGGGCTACGGGGGTGCATTCAGCTCACTACAAACGCTGCTCGGCGAACTCGAAGACCGAGGTACCCTCGTTGTCTCCGCGCGGTCAGCGTTCTACGATGTGGAGTTCGGTCGGTCTAGTGGCAGGCGGACAGACGCCGCGACGAGCATCTCCACCGCTGAGATACAACCGTGGTCAGAACAGCAGTTGGAGGAGTATCTGACCGCGGGTAGTCAGGGACACGACTCGGAGCGGACTATCGTCGCGTTTTCGCAGCTTTCCAGTTCGGATCGTGAGCTGTTGCGCCGACCTTTCTTCGCGAGTCAGTTCGAGGAGTTCGTGCGTAACGCCGATGGCGACGGGGAGGGGCGTCTACTCGAGCATCTCATCGACGCCTATATCGAGCGCGAGGCGGAAAAGATCGTCGACGCTCACGGCGAGCCGGTGTTGAACGCCGAGGGGCACCGGTATCTGTTCGAGCTCGCGGTCGAAGTGATGTGGGAAAACGGTACTCGTCAGCTGAGCGAGAGCGATCTGCGCACGATCGCACTGCTCGTCGCCGAGGACTTCGATCTGGATGCTGGGCAGGCGCTTCAGCTAGAAACCAAGGTGACGAGCTACGCAGGCTTTCAGCAACGGCGGGGTATCCACAGCTCGCAGTCGAGCTTCGCCTTTGAGCATGAGGTTTATTTCGAGCATTTCCTTGGTCGCGCGATCGGTCGGCTGTTGCGCGAGTCAAGGCTCGACGAGCTCGTCAGGTTCTTGGACCGGGGGGCGATTCCGGAAGCCGTGGTCGCCGCCGGCGTGGCCAGTCTCGCTGGCGCCGACGCTCAGACGCTCGACCCCACGTTGCTCAGGTGCCCGACGGGGGTCAACTTCGAGAACAGGCGTCGTAATCTCGGCAGCCTCGTCCTCGCCTATACCCGGGAGGTGCGACCGCTGTGCGATGCGACGGTCCACGGCCTGTCCTTCTGCGACGTCAGCTCAGGCAAGTCGCAGATGCAGCGCGTGCGCATGGGGGGCTGTCAGTTTGTGGACGTCGATCTTCGGGGGGCGCGTTTCGAGGATTGCGAGGTTGTCAGCTCGGATTTCGAAGGCATCACGCTTGACGGGGCGTCTCATATCGGGATCGCCGGACTGTGTCCCGGGGTCAACATCAAGCGCATACATCACGAGCCCCCGGGCGACATCTACGCTCCGGAGGCGATTGCTGAGTTGCTGCGAGGACTCGGGGCACCAATCGCCGATGAGCAGGGCAACCGCCCGACATACTCCGAGCACGCTCAGGAGTTGATCGGGCTGCTGGAGCGGGTCGCTCGCGCCTATCAAAGGACCGCGATCATCTATGACAAGGAGGAACGGCGCACCCAGGCGATCCTCGGCTCGCAACACTGGCTGGAGCTGAAGGCGTTGCTCTTACAGCACGGCGTGGTCGCCGAAGAGGAGCGGGAGTCCAAAGGCGCGAACGTGACCGCCTACCGGCTGCGGGCCAATCCCGATGAGCTGCTGAGCAGCGGCAGCGCGGACGGCCACAGCTCAACCGCGGGTCTCTGGAAAGCACTTAGTTCGCTTTAGGTATCCTGGAGCTGCCTACTGGGCGCAGCGGGATGTGGCGCAGCCAGAACGTCAGCCCACTCTATTCCGTCTTTACTATCCCTTCCGATAAGGCTATGTATGGGAAAACCTACAAAGGCAACGAGCGCACGACGTTCATCGTCGACCCCGCCGGCAAGGTCGCGGAGGTGCTGCGCAAGGTCAAGCCGGCCCAGCACGACGAATTGGTGCTGGAGGTACTGAAGGAGACAGTGCTCCCCCGGGCATAGTCGGTGTTCCCGTTTGCGCTCACAGCATGAGCAAGCGCCGCTCGCCGGGGATGAGCCGAGGCGCAGCCCAGAGAAGGTCAGCGACCAGCTCGGACGTTGGCTTGATGGCGAAGGCGAGAAGACCCTTGGCAGCCTCGTCGAGCTGTTCGAGGACAAGAGCTTTGCGATCGTCTTCGTGCTGCTGCTCGGCGTGCCGGCGCTGCCGCTGCCCACCGGCGGCGCGACCCACGTGTTCGAGATCATCGCCATGTTGCTCGCGCTCGAGCTGGTAGCCGGTCGCAAGCAGGTCTGGTTGCCGCGGCGCTGGCGCGGGGTCGAGTTGGCGGGCGACAAACAGCAACGCTTCGTCACCGCGCTGATGAAGACGATCCGCCGACTCGAGCGTCTGTCCCGGCCGCGGCTGCGGTTCCTGTTCGATCGCCGTCTCAGCGGCATCGTTTTCGGTCTGCTGGTTCTCGCCGGCTCCGTCGGAGCGTTCCTCGCTCCTCCCTTCACCGGACTCGACACCCTGCCGGCACTCGGCGTCGTGCTGCTCTCGCTCGGCGTGCTGCTCGAAGACTTCCTCGTGGTGATCGCGGCGCTCGTGGTGGGAGCCGCCGGCGTCGTGCTTGAGATCGTTCTAGGGAGCGCCGCGATACACGGCATCGGCACGCTTTTCTAAAGCGAGTCGGCAGCCGCTATCCGGCCTTGAAGCGCGCCGCCTCGTCCGCCCCACCGGTGGCATCGCCGGGGCTATAGGAATGCGCGCCTGCTCCGGCGAGCTTGCCACCGTCGACGATCAGGTATTCCTCGCGGATCGGGCGCTGCTCGAACCAGCACTCGAGGATCTCGCGCACACCCGCGGCATAGCGCGCCTGCGCGGAGAGGCTCGTGCCGGACGTGTGCGGGGTCATGCCGTGGTTGGGCATTGTGCGCCACGGGTGGTCTTTGGGGGCGGGCTGGGGAAACCACACGTCGCCCGCATACCCCGCCAGCTGTCCGCTCGCGCACGCCTGCGCCACCGCCTCGCGGTCACAGATCTTTCCGCGTGCGGTATTGATCAGGTAGGTGCCGCGTTTGCACTTGGCGATCAGCTCGGCGTCGAACAGGTTCTCCGTCTCGGGGTGCAGAGGCGCGTTGATCGTCACCACGTCGCACGCCGCTACCAGCGACTCGACGCTCTCGTGGAACGTCACGCCCAGCTCCCGCTCGACCTCTGGCGCCAAGCGGTGACGATCGGTGTAGTGCAGGCCGACGTCGAACGGCTTCAGTCGCCGCAACACCGCCGATCCGATCCGTCCTGCGGCGACCGTGCCGACCTGCATCCCCTCCAGGTCGTACTCGCGCGCGGCGCAGTCTGCGATGTTCCAGCCGCCGTCGATGACCCATTGGTAGGAGGGGATGTAGTTGCGTACGAGCCCCAGAATCATCATCACGACGTGCTCGGCCACGCTGATCGAGTTGCAGTACGTGACCTCCGCGACCGTGATCCCGCGCTCGATCGCCGCCTGCAGGTCGACGTGGTCGGAGCCGATCCCGGCCGTCAGCGCGAGCTTCAGAGAAGGCGCTTTGGCAATTCGCTCGGCCGTCAGGTACGCGGGCCAGAATGGCTGGGAGATGACGATCTCCGCCTCCGGCAATGCGCGCTCGAAAACCGAGTCAGGCCCGTCCTTGTCGGAGGTCACGATCAGCTCGTGGCCGCGCTCCTCCAGGAACTTCCTCAACCCGAGCTCGCCGGAGACGCTCCCCAGCAGCTCCCCGGGCGTGAAGTCGATCGCCTGCGGTGTCGGCGCGCTCTGCCCGTCGGGATAGCGCTCGATGCGCGGTATCTCATCGCGCGCGTAGCGCGGCGGATACGCGTCAATCGGGTCGTCATACAGCACGCACACCACCTTGGCCATCGTCTCCACCCTTCTTCGTTGTCAAGCAGCAATCAGAGCAGGCTCGATTTGCTCCGCGTCCACCCGGTCGGGTGGGACGGTGATCGTGATCGCGCCATCTCGATCCAACAGAAACCGGACGTTCACCAGCACCATGCCGATCACGGTGCCGGCCTCGTCGTAGTCGACGGCGTGACCCTCGGGAGTCGCGACTGTCCGGAACGCCTCTCGCGGGTCGCCAACGCTGAGATAAAGCACGTCGCCGCGCTCGTCATACTCATGCTGGTCAAAGCTGGTCCCGGCGACGGTGACAGTCATGGCGCATTCCCCGGCTTGTTGTCCTGAACAAACGCCGTAACCACCAAGCCCGGAGACTGGTTGAAGTCTACAACCACCCTGAGCCAGCGTTGCGGATCGAGATCGCGACGATAGAACCGCTCGCGACCCGGGGCGGGATCCTTCTCGCGGAAGTCGGGTCGATTGATGGAGTCGAGGATCGCCGGCGTTGACCGAGCATCTGAGGTCTACGCGTGACCAGATGGCCTCTCGTACGCTCATCGAACACGACTCGTCGGCCGTCCGGGTCGGTCGTTTCGAGCGATTCGCTTGTCATCGTCCGTTAGCGTAAGGATCGCTTCGGGGCACCCGTTTTCGGCGCGCCACGTACGCTTGAGGTGTGCCGGAGATGACCCTCGCATCGACTTCGATCGGCGACAGCCTGACTTCGTTCTTGAACGCGGCCGGGCAGTTCTTCTCGGACCTGGCCGCGATCCATTGGGGCGCGTTCGTGCTGGGGCTGACCTTCTTTGGCCTGAATCTGACGTTGCGCTCGCGCGCCTTCTACCACAGCCTGCGCGCCGCCTATCCGGCCTCGCCGATCAAATGGCGGCGGATCTGGGGGGCGTATTTCGCGGCGGTGGGCTTCAACAACGTCGTGCCCGCGCGCGGGGGGGATCTGATCAAGCTGTTTCTGGCGCGCTCCTCGATCCCCGGGTCCAGCTATCCGACGGTCGCGGCGGCGTTCTTCGTGGAGGCGATCTTCGACGTGTGCGCGGGGGTGCTGGTGCTGATCTTCGCGTTCACTCAGGGAGTGTTTCCCAAGCCGCCGGACTTCTCGAAACTGAGCTCGTTCGACATCTCCTATCTGGCCGAGCACTTCCGCTTTACGCTGTTTTTGATCACCGCGGTGGCGGTGATCGGCCTGTTCGCGTTCGCATTGCTGTCGGTGCGCGTGCGCGCGTTCTGGGCGAGGGTGCGCCAAGGCGTGACGATCCTCTCTGATCGTCCTCGCTATCTGCGCGAGGTCGCGGCCTGGCAGGCGGTCGCCTGGATCTGCCGGTTCGTGGCTTTCTGGTTCCTACTGGACGCGTTCAGGGTCGGCGGCTCGGTGCAGAACGTGTTGCTCGTGTTCGCCGTCGGCCAGGTCGCGGGTGCCGTCCCGTTCACGCCCGGTGGCGCGGGTGTGCAGCAGGCGTTGCTCGTGACCGTCTTCGCCGGAACTGCGCCGACCGCGGTCGTGGCGGCTTACTCCGTGGGCCAGCAGATCGCGATCGCCGCATTCACGGCGCTCGTCGGGCTCGGCGCGGTGGTGTTCATCTTCCGGTTTCGCTCGTTCGGCGAAGTGCTCAATGCCGGGCGCGCCTCGCGCGAGTCCGAGCAGGAGGCGGAACGCGCTACTGCAGGCCCTCGCGCGCCTCGCGCACAAGTGTGACGGCCTCCGGAAAGACCCTAGCCATCACAGTCCGAATCTGTTCGGCCTGCGCCTCGGCGTTGCCCTGGAGGTTTACCCGCTGCACGGCGGCGACGGTCATGTCGACGGCGAGCTTGATCGCGTTGTCCGCCCACGCGAGGCGCTGATTGCCCTGCATCTGCTCGGCGAACTCGGCGAGCTTGCGCTGAAGCTCCTCTGGATCGCCGAACAGGTCGCCTAGGCCGCCGCCCTCCATGCGCCCATCATAGACCGGCCCGGCTGGATCGGCGCCCGTCGAGGCGTGCTCGGGGCATGGCGCCAGATATTGTGCCCGCAGACATGCCGAGCCAGAGCGAGATCGCAGAGCAGGTTGCAAGCGAGTCCGAGCGCCGCGCCCGCCTGGGTGTGCCCTCGTTTGCCGGTGGCTTTCTGTACTTCCTGAGCGCGATCATCGTGACCTCGACGCTCAGCTCGGCGCCTACAGTCGGCCTGTTCCAGGGGCTTGGGCCCGCGCTGAAGGGCGAAGCCAACCCCGCGGTCAGTCCGCGTGCGGTCGAGGTCAAATACATCAGCCACCACGCGTTCGGGCTGATCGCCGGCAGCGTGATCAAGTCGATCGCGCTCGTCGTGTTGACGCTCGTGTTGTTGTTGCTCCTCGACGCCACGCGCTTTCGCCGGCCGCAGACTTGGTCGCTTGCGCGCCCGCTCGTGCTCGTTGGAGGCATCGGTCTGGCTGTGATCAACATCGCTCACCAGGTCCTCGGTTCGATCCGGGCACACGACTTCGCGGTCGGCCATGACTTCACGAGCCACGCGGTCGAACAGGCGCTGACGAAGGGCGCGATCAACGTCGGCAGCCAGTATCTCGACCTGCTCGCGGCGCTGGCCCTGACGGCGGGCATAATCGTGGTGTCGCTGAACGCCATCCGCGTCGGTCTGCTCACCCGCTGGATGGGTGTGATCGGGATCTTCTCGGGCATCCTCATCCTGCTGCCTATCGGGGGGGCCACGCTGGAAATCGTGCCCGCCTTCTGGATGCTGGGAATGGGCATCCTCTACCTCGAACGTTGGCCCAACGGAGATCCCCCCGCATGGGCGGCTGGGGAGGCGCGCCCGTGGCCGACGCAGGCCGAGCGTCGCGCCGAACGCGAAGACGGGTCAGCCAACGGAAACGCGACGGGCAAAGGCAAGCCCGCGCTCGCATCCGCATCCGATGTCGCGCCCGCTCCGGCTCCTGCAGGCGGCTCGCAGCGCAAGCGCGGTCGCAAGCGACGCTGATATGTCGTGTTGTTTGTCAAGTGGGGGTGTTTGGTCGCGTCCGCTGGGCGGGCGTTTGGGGGGGTCGGGAGAGCGGGGCGCCGGGCTCGGTGTCGGCGTTGCCAGTCTGATTATGCGGGGGTTGGGTACCCCAGGGCCCGGTTTCGTGCTGCCAGCGTGCGCTGTCTAGGAACGGGCGTGGCACTCCTTTCGGGGTGCTGCCCATAGCGTCATCGCGCGTGCTGGCCGCTGATGGCCCGGCGCCCCGCTCTCCCGGCCGGTAGGGCTGTCCGCAGCGGTTAGTCGGCGGTGGCTGCTGCCCAGAGGAAGCAAGACAGCTCGCGTGCGCACGCGAGCACGGTCACGTTGTGCGGCTTGCCGCGGCCGCGCATCCGGTGATAGACCCGGTGCAGCCGCTGCTGCGCGCGGTTGGCGATCTGCAGGACATGCTCGGGCTGGCCTTGCTGACGATTCTTGAGCGTCACCCCGATCCGTGGCGGGCGCCCGTAGTGCCAGGCCGACTCGACCAGCAGCCGGCGAGCGAAGCCCGATCCTGTCTTGGTGATCGACCCCTGGTGCGATGACTCCCCGGACTGGTGAAGGGACGGGATCAGCCCGAGCCACGCGCTCAGCGCGTTCGCCCTTGCGAAGCGCTGCCAGTCGCCGCCGAGCTCGAGATGAAGCGCGAACGCGGTGAGCGTGTCAACGCCCCGGAAACACCGGAGCCTCGCGATAGTCGGCCACCATTGCTCGTCCTGGGCCAGGCGCGAGAGTCGCTCCGCGATCGCCGTCTTGCGCGCGCTCAAGCCGTCGACGGAGGCGATCAGATCGGCGAACACCAGGTCACTGACAGCCTCCTGGAACTGTTGACGGGCGAGCCAGCGCCGGTGAGCGACGGTCCAGGTCGAGGACTCGGGGTAGACCCGGCCGTGGCGCAACAGCATCTTGGAGACCCGGTGACGAGCCGTCATCAGATCCCTTCGGCACGCATCGTGGGCGCGCATCAACTCGCGGGCAGCCTCGACCTCGACAGGCGGGACCACGACCGTGGTCAACGAGCCGGCCAGCAGCAACCTGGCGAGCAGCTCCGCGTCCTTGCGGTCAGTCTTCACCCGATCCGATGGGCCCCGGGGTGTCTTGCCAGGCGCGATCACCTCGACGGCCACACCGGCAGCGCTCGCGGCGCGATAGAGCCCGAACCCGGTCGGCCCCGCCTCATAGCAAGCACGCACAGGGCCAGGCAAGCTCTGAAGCCACGCGACAGGCTCCTCGACGCCCGGCCCGAACCTCGCGCGCAAAAGCTCACCCGTCGAGACATCAATCGCTGCCGCATGCGTCGAGCGGGCATGGACATCGAGCCCCGCATAAGTCACCATTCCGGTCATGGCCGGACCTCCTCATTGTCTTGGGGTCAGCCGGAGCCAGTCTCCGGCCAGACAAACCCCCGCGAGGAGTGTCCGGCCTACCTCCGACGGTCAACCCAACGGCCGACCTACGACATAGGGTCTAGGACTTCCGGCCGCGCTCGGCTGAAATAGGCCGTCGGTGGGAAGATGTGCCGGTGGAGAGCGTCATTTTCGATTTCGGGGAGCGAGTAAATGAGCACTGAGTCTGACGCCGAGACGCCGACGGCGGTCGGCGATACGCTCGAGCGAGAGCTGGCGGGGCTGATGGAGATCGAGCGCTTTGAGCCCCCGGCCGAGTTTCGCGAGCGTGCGCTGTTGAGCGACCCGGAGGTGTATGCAAGGGCGGCTAACGACCCACAGACTTGGTGGGTCGAGCAGGCACAGGAGCTGCACTGGTTCAAGCCGTGGGAGACCGTGCTCGACGACTCCAACCCGCCGTTCTATAAGTGGTTCGTCGGCGGCGAGCTGAACGTCTCTTATAACTGCCTCGACCGTCACGTACAGGCGGGACTGGGCGAGCGTGTGGCCTTTCACTGGCGCGGCGAGGAGGGCTCCGAGCGGGACATCACCTATGCGCAGCTGCTCGCCGAGGTGCAGCGTGCCGCCAATGCGCTGAAGGATCTTGGAGTACGAAAGGGCGATGTCGTCGGGATCTACCTACCGATGATCCCGGAGGTTATCGTGGCGATGCTCGCGTGTGCGCGCATCGGTGCTCCCCACAACGTCGTCTTTGGGGGCTTCTCCGCCGAGGCCGTGCGCGAGCGGATGGAGTTCTCGCAGGCCCGCGTCCTGATCACCGTCGACGGGGCCGCGCGCAAGGGCAAGACCGCGCCGGTGAAGGAGCGCGTGGATGAGGTGATGGGAGACCTACGGACGCTCGAGCGGATCGTGGTCGTGCGCAGCAAGGGCACACCCTGTGAGATGCGCGAGGGTCGCGACGTCTACTACGACGAGATCCTGGCCGCCGCCGATCCTGACTGCCCGGCCGAGCCGCTGGACGCCGAGCACCCGCTCTACATCCTCTACACCTCCGGCTCGACGGCCAAGCCGAAGGGCATCCTGCATACCACCGGCGGCTATCTCACGGGGGTTTCCGCGACTCATCGGTACGTGTTCGACCTGAAGCCGGAGTCAGACGTTTACTGGTGCGCCGCCGACGTCGGCTGGGTCACCGGGCATTCCTACATCGTCTACGGGCCTCTCTGTAATGGCGCCACCTCGGTGATGTGGGAGGGTGCGCCCGACTTCCCCCACAAGGGCATCTGGTGGGAGCTCGTCGAGCGCTACGGGGTGAGCATCCTCTACTGCGCGCCGACCGCGATCCGCGCGTGCATCAAGTGGGGAGCGCAGTGGCCGGACAAATACGATCTCAAGAGCCTGCGGCTGCTGGGCTCGGTCGGTGAGCCGATCAACCCGAAGGCATGGCTGTGGTACCACAAGGTGATCGGGGGCGAACGTTGTCCGATCGTGGACACCTGGTGGCAGACCGAGACAGGCGCGATCATGATCACGCCGCTGCCCGGCATCACCGCGACCAAGCCCGGCTCCGCGACGCGGCCATTTCCCGGTGTCGCGGCCGAGGTGCGTCAGGAGTCAACGGGCGAGCCGTTGCGCGAGGGGCAGGGCCTGCTCGTGCTCACCCAGCCGTGGCCGTCGATGCTGCGCACCCTTTACAAGGAGGAGGAGCGCTTCGTGCAGACCTACTTCAGCCGCTTCGGCTCCGAGACCTATCTCGTCGGCGACGCCGCCAGGATCGACGGCGATGACTACTTCTGGGTGATCGGGCGCATCGACGACGTGGTCAACGTCTCCGGGCACCGGCTCTCCACGGCCGAGGTCGAGTCGGCGATCGTGGCCCATCCGGACGTCGCCGAGGCGGCGGTGATCGGCCAGCACGACGAGGACACCGGTCAGGCGATCGTCGCGTTCGTCACGCTGCAGGGCGACCTCGCAGGCGACGAGCGGACAGTGCAGGGCGTGCGTGAGACGGTCGCCGAGCGCATCGGCAAGTTCGCCCGCCCCAAGCGCATCATCTGGGCAGACGATCTGCCAAAGACGCGCTCGGGCAAGATCATGCGCCGGTTGCTGCGCGACATCGCTGAGGGCCGCACTCTCGGCGACGTCACCACGCTGCGCGATCCGGCGGTGATGGCTCAACTGGAGGAGCGCGTCGCCGATCTGCAGGCGCAGGAGGACTGACCTACAGACGGCTTATCACTCGGGTGATCGAGCCGGGTAGGGGTCGTCTTGAGGTCACCCAGAGGATCACCCGGAGGAGTGTCCCGCCAGGCATCGGGGCTTCCTCGGGTATTTGGGGTCGGCCGGATATGCAGGAGGCTCGACCCTCGGCGTCGAACAGGGCGACGGCATGTTCAGAGCATCCGTCCATCTCGACCGCGTCACGTCCGCATGGGCCAGCCGCTACGCGACCCGACACCTCCCCATAGGGGCCGCATTGGCGCTGGCGGCGCTCGGTCTCGGCGCGATCGCACCGACCGGCGCCCTGGCCGGGACGCCGCCGACGGTCACCGAAACGTTCCCCGCGACCGGCTTCGAGCAATCCTTCACCGTGCCGGCCGGGGTCAGCAGCGTGCGCGTGGAGGCGATCGGCGCCGCCGGCGAAAGCGGGTTTAATGGGACGAGCGGCGGCTCCGGCGCCGACGTGGTCGGAGCGCTGCCGGTGAGCGCCGGCGAGTCGCTCTATGTGGAGGTCGCGGCTCCAGGCTTCGGTGGTGGGGGCTTTGGGGGACCCGGTGGGGGTGCCGGCGGCAACGCCTCGGATGTGCGCACGATTCCCACGGGGGCATCCGGCTCGCTGGAATCGCGGCTGCTCGTTGCCGCAGGCGGCGGGGGCGGAGGCGGCTCGTTCATTTCGAGCACCGGCGGCGTCGGCGGCAACGCCGGCAATCCGGGCTTGAGCGGGACCGGTGGCCCAGTCGGCTTTGGCGGTGGCGCCGGTGGCGCCGGCACGCTGACCGGCGGTGGCGCCGGTGGCGAAGGCTGTGGTTCCAATCCCGGCCCGTGGGCCGGGCAAGCAGGCAGTTTCGGCGTTGGCGGCCAGGGTGGTGAGGACTTTGGCTTCCCCTTCACTGGCGGCGGGGGAGGGGGCGGCGGCTATGCGGGCGGCGGCGGTGGCGGGGGAACCTGTGACCCCGGTCCGGGCGGCGGCGGTGGTGGTGGTGGCGCCAACTTCGTCTTCGGTGGTGCCACCTTCTACGCCATCGGCGTGGCTCTGCCGAGCACCTCTCCGACCGTCACGATCAGCTATCCGAGCCCCGCCACCGCGACGCCCGACACGACCTCGCTCACGTTCGCCGGCACGCAGCCCCAGCAGACGGTGAGTGCTCCGAAAACGCTCACGATCACCAACGAAGGCGGCAATCCCCTGTCGATCACCGGTACGACTTTCGCCGACTCGACCTCCCCGCTTGCCAGCGACCATCCCGAAGACTTCCTGATCGGCTCATCGAGCTGTCTCGGCCCGGTAGTTTTCGAAGCCACCTGTCAGCTGACCGTGCACTTCGCGCCACAGGGAGAAGGCGCCCGCACCGCGAGCCTTGAGATTGCAAGTAACGCGGGGGGTGCTACAACCGTGATCGAGCTCTCCGGCACCGGCGGATCGCTGCCACAAGGACCGCCCGGCGCGACGGGGCCGGCGGGGACTGCGGGCGCCGAAGGCTCCCAGGGACCGTCTGGCGCCGCGGGCGCCAAAGGTTCGCAGGGGCCGGCCGGCCCGACCGGTGTCAGTGGACCCCCCGGTCTGCCGGGTGTGAACGGCACTCAGGGACCGGCAGGGCCGACTGGAGCGACCGGCAAGCAGGGTCCTCCCGGGCCGCCCGCGTTCTTCGAATGTCATCCTCGCCAGGGGCGCGGCCGTTACCAGACGGCCTGCTATGTGCGGGTGCTGACAGCGTCGAAATCAGCCGCGAGCGCCACGCTGACGCGTCACGGCGTCGTTTTCGCGCGCAGTCGCCCCGGCGCGATCGTGGCGGGCAAGCCCCTGATTCTTAAACTGCTGCGACCGCTCTCGCGCGGTCGTTACACGCTCAACCTCATCTCCAGGTCGGGTGCCACTACGCGCCAGACGGTCGCACTCAGCTGACGGTCATAGTTGCGCCAGATCTTTCTTGAGCTCGGTTAGTTTGAAGCCCTCGGGATCTGTGTCTTTCTGGAGATCCTCGGTAGAGATGTAGACCCAGGCCTCGTCGCAGTATTGCTCGAAGAACTCGACCGTCATCTGCTGCAGTGCGCCCCAGGTGACGATGTCGATGTTTTTGCGCTTGGCCACGCAGCAGATGTAATGTCCGCCCTCGATCTGGGCGCCCGGGACGACGCTCCAGGGTTCACCTTTGTGAAACTGTTCCATCGCCGAGCCCGGAAATTGAATCCCGATGCCGACGATCTGGAAGAGATACATGGCCTGATAGATCTGCGTGAGGTTTTTCGGCTCGAGCTTGACGAACGCACCGATCTTGTGGCGTTTCTGCGCGGCGTCGATGATTCCGGTCTTACGCCTATAGCTGAGCACCTCGCGAACTTCCGAGCCCCTGTCGGTCGGATTGCTGCCGGGAGGGCCGGCGTTTGGGTCGAATCCGGTTCCGGCCGCATAGTCGCTGAGCACGCCCGCTGTCGTGAAGGCCGCCGGATGGCCGCCCTCGGTGCTCAGCAGCATCGTCTCGTGTGCCGGGCCCGCCCAGGCGCAGTCGCCCCACTCGTCGTTGCCGAGCATCCCCCAGCCTTTCGGTGGAAAGAGTTTCTCGTGGCCGAATTCGGCCGGGGTGGGAGGGAGCTGGGTGGCGTTTACGTACTTCGTGAACAGCAGGTCATGCGCATCGTCGGTGGCGGGTTTCTTGCCGAGCCTCAGTCCTGGCATCTGCTCTGCTCCTTGTCTGTGTTGTCTTTTGTTCTCGTGTCGGCCGGTGGACGTCGGGTCAATCGGCGATCAGCGCCCAGCAGCCGATCGCGCTGCCGACCGTCGTCCAGTAGCCGTACTTCTCATAGATGTGTGCCGCCTGCTGGGCCTGTTCTTTCAGTGGCACGGAGCCGTCGATCTGGGGATCGGACGCGTTGCGTACGATCGCCCACTTCGGGGGATTTGCGAGGTCTTCGGCGCACACCAGGCCCAGTACCGCGTCGCCCATCTCCACCGCGCGAGCGTGGGAGTTGTATTCGCGCAGTTTGTAGCTGTCGGTGGTGTCGTCGAAGGCGAAGAAGTCGGTCGTGAGAACGGTCGTCGGATCGGTTGCGCTCGCGGGCACGATTCGGGGTGTGCGCGCCGCTTGAGGCAGGCGCCCGGCATTGGCCGGGATCAGGGATTCATCGGCGGTGGCGAAGCGCCCGGCGCTCGCGGCGTCGAGCGCACCGTCGGTGTATATGGCTTGCGCGAAAGGGGATTTGGCGAACGTTTTTTTGCAGTCGAACTGCACCGACTTGGTCACGATCACGTCGCCGAGCAGAGTCTGCGCGCCGATCCCGCCGGCGGTGCCGGTGCTGATCACGAGCTTGGCCCCGGTCTCTTCGATGATCTGTCGCCACAGCGCCCGTACGGGGAGATCCGGCCCGTCCTGGCTGAGATGCAGATCGGATTTCATGCACACCACGTCGCGTTGGCCGATCCGGCACTGGTGGTAGACGCCCAGGCAGCCGCTCTCAAGGGCCGGCGCTCCTTTGCGAATCTTCGGCACGTAGGCGTCGAACTTGTGCTGGTAGCGGTACCAGGACGTGCTGGGGACACCCGGAGTGAGCACGTCGGCCAGGGCCTTGGCCTCGGCGACGGTCCAGGTGACCACGAGCACATCGGCCTTCGGCAGGGCATGGGCCGGCGATGGCGCTTTCGCGGGCGTAACCGTCTCGGGTGCCAGGCCGCTGGGCCAGGGGATCGTGGCCAGTCCGGGACGTGCCTCGGCGGGGACGGCCGAGAACAGGCGACTGGCCGGCTGGTCGGGGTCGAAGGTGATGATGTGACGCGCCAGGTCGGGGCCGGCGGGATCGTCGAGGATGGCTGTCGCGCGAGGGTCCATGCGGGGCCTTTCGGAGTGGGTGCTCGGTGTCGGTCGGGCGGTCGCGGGGAGGGAAGTCCTGTTATCAACTTGTGATCAGATCACATGAGATAGTTCTTAGAAATTGAACGCTACAGGATTTTGCTCTGTCTGGCAATAGCCCGAATTTGCGCAATGACGGGCATGCACGCGCGGGGTGAACGGAGGTTGTCGCTCATCCGCGATGGAACCGGGCGAACCCGTTGACCACGGCGCGAACGTCGCGGCAGGACGGAACCTAGTGGACGTGTCCGCAAGTCTTGCGGATTATCGGAAGGGATAACGGTGTGCGCGCGGAATTATGTGTTGTGCCGCGGGTCAGCCAGCATGTGATCGAGCTCTCTGAGGAGGAGCGTGCCGAGTTGGAGCGGCGGGCGAGTACGGTCACGATGCCGTTCCGGACGGTGCAGCGGGCGAGAGTGATTCTGTATGCGGTGGAGGGGATGCAGGACATCGATATCGCTGCTCGGCTGGATTGCTCGCCCGATAGCGTTGCTCGGCGAAGATCCCGGTTCTGCGCTGAGCGGCTGGATGGGCTTGAGGATCAAGCGCGGTCGGGTCGGCCGCGTCGTTTTCCCCCCGGAAGAGGTCGCCGAGGTCAAGGCGATCGCGTGCGAGCTGCCGCGCACCCACGAGCTGCCGCTCTCGCGCTTCTCCCGGGTTGAGCTGCATCGATTGGTGATCGAGCGCGGCGTGACTGAGGCGTCGGCCTCGACGATCTGGCGGTGGCTGCACGAGGACGCGATCAAGCCGTGGCAGACCCGTTCCTGGATCTTCCCGCGCGACCCAGAGTTCGCCGAGAAGGCTGGCCGTGCGCTGGACCTCTACGCCCGCGTCCTCGACGGCAAGCGGCTGCGCCCGGACGAGTACGTCATCAGCGCCGATGAGAAGACCCAGCTGCAAGCGCTCGGACGCCACCACGAGACGATCCCGCCTGGGCCGGGACGCCCGGGACTGGTCGAGTTCGAGTACCTGCGAGGCGGAACGCTCGCGTACCTCGCTGCGTGGGACGTGCATCACGCCAACCTGTTTGACCGGGTCGAGCAGACGACCGGGATCGTGCCGTTCGGACGGCTCGTGGACCAGGTCATGAAGGTCGAGCCCTACCGGTCTGCCCGCATGGTCTACTGGGTCGTGGACAACGGCTCCAGCCACGCCGGGAAGACCTCCGTCAAACGGATGGCCGAGGCGTACCCAAACGCGAGGCTGATTCACCTCCCCGTCCATGCTTCCTGGCTGAACCAGATCGAGATCTACTTCTCGATCGTGCAGCGCAAGGCCCTGACCCCCAACGACTTCGCGACGCTGCCCGAGCTCGCCAGGCACCTGCTGGACTTCGCCCAGCACTACCGCACCCTCGCGCGACCCTTCCAATGGACCTTCACCCGCGCCAAGTTCGACAGCGTGATCGAGAAGATCACCCGTCACAAACCTCAGCCCCTCGCCCTCGCCGCGTGAGCCGCACCACTTCCGGACACGTCCACTAGCGGGAGGGGGAACGTCGCCGGCGCCGACTGGACGGCTGTACTAGACCTTGCGGTGCTCGGGCACCCAGGAGCCGTCGTCCTGGCGGACGAAGTCCTGGAACAGCCCGGGCGCCTCGGCCTGCATGACGCGGGCGATGCGGTCGAACACGAGGCGAAGCTCCTCCTCGGCGCCCTCGGCGGTGCGCATCTCGATCACGTGGCGCAGGGTGCGTGCGTTGGCCGTCCACACGATGTCTGTGGACAGGCCGATCGGTGCGAGTCGGCGCAGCGCGGAGGTGACCTCCTTCTTGACGTGAAAGGGCACGCCCTCGGCATCGATCTGAAGCTCTGCGGCCGCGCTGACCTGAAACTCCTCCAGCTGCTCGACGATCGAGATCACCTGCTCGCGTACCGGCTCAAGCGCCGGAGGGACTCGAAAGCCGATGTCGGCGAGGCGTACGTAGCGCAGGCTCTCCTGGCTGAAGGCCGAGCCGGCGCGATGGCGCACGAGCTCATGGGTAAAAACACGGCTGACGTTGCGCAGCGCGAACGAGTAGTTGGCGTGCTCGAGCACGCTGCCGTGGGCCGAGCGCAGGATGTTGGCGAAGTACTCGCGCTGGTCTGTGCGCACGCGCGTGACGTTCGGGTTCAAGCCGGGCTCCCAGCTGCGATAGCAGGCGCGGCCGCCGAACTCGACGATCAGCTCGCCGCCGTTCAGGGCGCCGTCTGACTCCTCCAGCCGGCGCTCAAGCCAGGACTCGCCGCCGACGTCGGCCAGATAGCCGCGCATGCCTTCGACATCGATCGACGGGCGGGCGATCAGGAAGACGGAGGGAGTGGTCTCGTGCATCGGGCCGACGATGCTACATCTCGGTCCGGGCGGCGCTTATCGCCGCGGCACATCGGGTAGCCTCAAGCCACATGGCCACAGTCGGAGAGACAGCTTCCGCCGCGATCGCGCCGCCCGGGGTGCCGGTCGCGGCGCGCGCGCTGACGCGGCGCTACGGAGAGGGCGACACCGCAGTGGATGCGCTGCGTGGTGTCGATGTCGAGGTGCGCGCGGGGGAGCTGGTTGCCGTGATGGGGCCGTCGGGCTCAGGCAAGTCCACGCTGATGCACCTGCTGGCGGGGTTGGATCAGCCGACGTCGGGCACGGTCACGATCGCCGGCACGGAGCTCGGCGCGCTCAATGACGGTGCGCTGACGCGATTGCGCCGCGAGCACATCGGCTTCATCTTCCAGTTCTTCAACCTGCTGCCGATGCTCGACACGCAGGAGAACATCCTGCTGCCGCTCTCGATCGCCGGCGAGCGCCCGGATCAGGCGTGGGTCGACGAGCTCGTCGCGAAGGTCGGCTTGGAGAAGCGCCGCGGTCACCGCCCGGCCGAGCTTTCCGGGGGCGAGCAGCAGCGCGTGGCGATCGCCCGCGCGCTCGTCACGCGGCCGACGATCCTGCTGGCCGACGAGCCGACCGGCAACCTCGACTCGAAAACCGGCGGGGAGATCCTCGAGCTGATGCGCGCCTCGGTCGACGCTTACGGCCAGACGACGGTGATGGTGACCCACGATCCGCGCGCGGCGGCGATCGCCGATCGCATCCTGTTCATCGCCGATGGGCTGATCGTGAAGGAACTCAGCGGCGCGAGCGCCGCCGAGGTGCTGGCCGTGATGGGCGAACTGTCGGCGTGATCGCGGTGGCGGGCGGTCTCTCCACGTGATCGCGGTCGCGCTCAAAGGTCTCGCGCGGCGCAAGCTCCGGGCGGCGCTGACCGCCCTGGCGATCGTGCTCGGCGTGGCGATGATCAGCGGCACGTACATCCTCACCGACACGATCAAATCGGCGTTCGGGACGGTCTTCACGCAGGTCTACAAGCACACCGACGTGGTCGTCACCGGCAAGAGCGCGATCGGCGGCGACGAACGAAACGGCGGCGAACGGACCACGCCCTCGATCCCCGAATCGCTGCTCGCGAGCGTGCGCGTCCTCCCGGGGGTTAAGGAAGCGCAGGGTGGAATCGCCGACACGGCCCAGCTGGTCGGTCGCAACGGCAAGGTGATTTCCAGCGGCGGCGCTCCCGGTCTCGCGTTCAGCGTGCACGCGCACGGCAACCAGCGCTTCAACCCGCTGCAGCTGGTTGCCGGCACGTGGCCCTCGGGGCCGGGCGAAGTGGCGATCGACGCGAACACGGCCGAAACCAAGCATTACGCGGTGGGCCAGTCGATCGGCGTGATCGCTCGCGGCGCCGCGCAGCGGATGCGGATCGCGGGCATCGCGAAGATCGGCGGCGTCTCCTCGCTCGGCGGCGCCACGATGGCGATCTTCGAATTCTCTGTCGCCCAGCGGCTGTTCGGCAAGGTGGGCCGCCTGGACTCGATCTCGATCGCCGATCGCCCCGGTTACACCCCGGCGCGGGTCGCGCGCGAAGTCGGCGCGATCCTCCCGGCGAACGCGCAGGTACGCACGGGCGAAGCCGAAGCCGAACACGCGACGAGCAACACGAACGGGTTCCTGAGCATCATCCAGGACTTCCTGCTCGCGTTCGCCGGGGTCGCGCTGTTCGTCGGCGCGTTCGTGATCGCGAACACGCTCTCGATCACGATCGCCCAGCGCACGCGTGAACTGGCGACGCTGCGCACGCTCGGGGCGACACGTCGCCAGGTGCTGCGTTCGGTGCTGCTCGAAGCGCTCGTGATCGGGCTGCTCGCATCGGTGGTCGGATTGTTCCTCGGTTTGGGGCTCGCCAAGGGCCTGAACTCGCTGTTCGTCTCCTTCGGCATCGACCTGCCGCAGGCGAGCACGATCTTTGCGACGCGCACGATCGTCGTCTCGCTCGTCGTCGGTGTGCTGATCACCGCGCTCGCGGCACTGCGTCCGGCGTTGCGCGCCACGCACGTGCAGCCGATCGCCGCGGTGCGCGAGGGTGCGCTGCTGCCGCCGTCGCGGTTCGCCCGCTTTGGCACCCCCGCGGCGCTCTTGACGATCCTCGCGGCGGTCGCGCTGATGCTGGTCGGCCTGTTCGTGGGCGGCCTGGCGACGGGGACGCGACTGCTCGCGATCGGTCTCGGCGCGGCGGCCCTGTTCGTGGGCGTGGCGATGCTCGCGAAGGTGCTCGTGCCGCCGCTGGCCTCTGTGCTCGGCTGGCCCGCGACGAGAATCGGCGGCGCCGCCGGCAAGCTTGCGCGCGCGAACGCGATGCGCAACCCCACGCGGACCGCCTCGACGGCTTCGGCGCTGATGATCGGCCTGGCGCTCGTGACGCTCGTCTCGGTGCTCGCGACCGGGCTAAAGGCGACGTTCGAGAACTCCGTGAGTCAGCTTTTCAAGGCCGACTATGCGCTCACGGCCACGAACAACTTCTCGCCCGTGTCGATCGCCTCGGCGCAGGCGCTGCGAGGGGTGCCCGGGGTGCAGGTGGTCTCGGGCGTGCGCGCCGGACAGGGCCGGGCGTTCGGGAGCAAAATCAACGTCAGTGGCGTCTCGGGAGACATCGGCAGGGTGATCGTCGTCAAGTGGCAGCAGGGATCGCCCGCCGTACCCGCTGAATTGGGTCAGAGCGGAGCGTTCGTCTCCAAGGACTACGCCAAAGAACTGCACCTGCACGTCGGCTCGCCGATCGCCGTGCAGACGCCCTCCGGGCGCGTCATGCACCTACAGCTGCGCGGCATCTTCGCGCCCCCCAAGGGCGGCTCGCCCTACGGCGACGTCACGATCTCCACGCAGCGCTTTGACGCCGAATACGAAAACCCGCAGAACGTCTTCACGTTCGTGAACATCGCCGGCGGCGCCACGGCCGCGAACACACAGAGACTCGAACGTGCGCTGGCGGGCTTCCCGGACGCGAAGATTCAGACCGAGACCCAGTTCAAGTCAAGCCAGGAGCAGGGGATCGACACGCTGCTGAACCTGCTCTACGTGCTGCTCTCGCTGTCGATCATCATCAGCCTGTTCGGGATCGTCAACACGCTCGTGTTGACCGTGTTCGAGCGCACCCGCGAGCTGGGCATGCTGCGCGCCGTCGGCATGAGTCGCCGCCAACTGCGCCGGATGATCCGTCACGAGAGCATCGTCACCGCGCTGATCGGCGCAGCGCTCGGGATTCCTGTCGGGATCGTGCTCGCGATCATGGTCGGGCAGGCGATCGAATACCCCACGTTCACGATCCCCGTGGGGACGCTAGTGGTGTTCGTGATCGCCGCGATTCTCGCGGGCATTCTGGCCGCGATCTTCCCCGCCCGCCGCGCCGCTCGCCTGAACGTGCTGGAGGCGCTGCAGTACGAGTAGGGAGTGGTGGCGGATAAGCTGCCGTGAGCATGGCCGCGACGACCACCGATCCTGAGCTTGAGCAGACCGCCTGGGATCTTGGCGCGCTCGTCGATGGCGATGGTTCGGAGGGCGTTGGGCGCCGGCTCGCCGAGGCGCTGACGCGCTCGCGGACGTTCGCCGAGCGCTACGCGGGCAAGCTGGCCGAGCTCGACGGTGCGGGTTTGGCGGAGGCGATGCGCGAGCTGGGAGAGATCTATGACCTCGTCGGTCGCGCCGGCACCTATGCGGCGCTGGACTTTTCCACCAACACCGCCGATCCTGCGCGCGGTGCGCTGCTACAGCGCACTCAAGAGCAGGGCACGGCGATCGAGACGACGCTGCTGTTCTTCGAGTTGGAGTGGGCCGCGCTGTCCGATGAGCAAGTTCGGGAACTGCTGTACGGCGAGGGGAGCGACGGTGCCGATCTCGACTTTTGCCGCCATCACCTCCTGAGCGCCCGCCGCTATCGCGATCATCTGCTCTCAGAGCCCGAGGAGAAGATCCTCGCCGAGAAGTCGCTCACGGGCGCCACGGCCTGGTCGCGGTTGTTCGAGGAGCTGACCTCCGCGATCGAGGTCGATCTGCCCGCCGCCGGCGAGGGAGATTCCGATGGCGCGGGGGGCGAGGGTCGGCGCGTTGCGTTGGACCAGGCGCTCAGCAACCTCGTCCTGCCCGACCGCGAACTGCGGCGCACCACCGCGCAGGCGATCACCGCCGCGCTACATCCCGGTCTGCGCACGCGCGCGTTCCTGTTCAACACGCTGCTCGCCGACAAGGCCACCGACGATCGCCTGCGCCGCTACCCGCATTGGTTGGCCGCGCGCAATCTCTCCAACGAAGCCGGCGACGAGTCCGTGCAGGCGCTGATCGAGGCGGTGCGCGGACGGTATGAGATCGCGCGCCGCTGGTATGAGCTGAAGGCGCGCCTGCTCGGCGTGGAGAGGATCGCCGACTACGACCGCATGGCGCCGGTCACCGACGACGATGTCACCTATACGTTCGTGCAAGCGCGCGAGATCGTGCTCGACTGCTATGGCTCGTTCTCGCCGGAGTTGGGGGCGCTCGCGAAGCGGTTCTTCGACGAGCGCTACATCGACGCCCCGCTACGGCCGGGCAAGCGCGGCGGCGCATTCTGCGCCTCGGCGGTGCCCGCGGTGCACCCGTATGTGCTGCTCAACTACACCTCGCGTCGGCGCGACGTGCTCACGCTCGCGCACGAGCTCGGCCACGGCGTGCACTTCGCGCTGGCCGCCCGGCAGGGCGTCTTTCATCAGAGCACGCCGCTGACGCTCGCGGAGACCGCCTCGGTGTTCGCTGAGACGATCGTGTTCGGACGGCTGCTGGCCGAGGACTCCACCCCCGCCTCGCGGCTGGCGCTGCTGGCGGAGAACCTCCAGGACACGATCGCGACCGTCTTCCGGCAGGTCGCGATGAACCGCTTCGAGGACCTGGTCCACACCGCCCGGCGCACCCAGGGCGAGCTGTCGGTTGAGCGTTTCGGCGAGCTGTGGTCCGAGAGTCAGGCCGAGCTGCTGGGCGACTCGGTGGAGATCACCGAGGGCTACCGCTCGTGGTGGTCCTACATCCCGCACTTCATCGGCTCGCCCGGCTACGTCTACGCCTACGCCTACGGCCAGTTGCTGGCGCTGTCGGTGTATGACCGCTACGAGCAGCGCGGCGCCGAGTTCGTGCCGCGATACCTGGAGCTGCTCGCCGCCGGCGGTTCGCGCTCACCGCAAGAGCTCGGCAAGATCGTGGACGTGGACCTCGCCGACCCTGGGTTCTGGGAGTCGGGCCTTGATCTGGTCGAGCGCCAGTTGCACGAAGCCGAGCAGGCGGCCGAGGTCGCGCTCGGCGGGCAGGCGTGAGATAGCAAATCGCTTGGCAATTGCTATCTGATTGACGGTATTTTGCTATCTTCTGTCTCATGGCCACTGCGACGAGACGCAAGCGCAAGACCTCTTTCGAGGTCGACTTCGAGAAGCTGGACGCCGCGCGTGGCATCCTTGGCACGCGGTCCCTCACCGAGACGGTCGATGCGGCTCTCGAAGAGGTCATCAGACTGCAGCGACGCCAACGACTGGTCGAGCTGCTGTTCGAGCCGGGAGCGCTCGATCTCGACGATCCGTCCGCGATGGCCGGCGCTTGGCGCTAAATCGGACGTTGACGAAGTACCTGGCCGACAAGAGCGCCATGACGCGGCGCGAGACACGCCCGGAGGTTCGTGCGGTCATCGAGCCCCTGCTGCTCTCCGGCGCCATCGCCACGTGCGGGATCGTCGATCTGGAGCTGCTCTACAGCGCGTCCAGCCCGACGGTGTATGCGAGTCTCGCCCAAGCCTTGCGGGCGCTCCCACGGGTACCGGTCACCGAAGCGGTCCTGGACCGCTCGCTCGATGTGCAGTCCCGCCTGGCCGAGCACTCACAACACCGAGCGGTCCCGCTTCCCGACCTGATTGTGGCTGCCTGCGCCGAGAGCGCCGCGTTGACAGTCCTGCATTACGACGCCGACTACGATCGCATCGCCGAGATCACCGGCCAGCCCACGCAGTGGGTCCTTCCACGCGGCAGCGTCGCCTGAGCCGTGCAACAGATCCTCGCTGAGCTCAGTGGAACACCGGCGTGCTTCCGTGGCCGCGACGGTTGCCCTGTTCGTCGTACACCGCCAAGTGAAACGTGTAGTCGCCAGGCTGTGGCGGTAGCGGAGCCCAGAACGTGCCCGAGATCGTTTCTTCGTAGCGCGACGGTCTGACCTGCTTGACGATCACCTTCTGCCACCAGCTGTGGGGCAACGGGTGGTTCTCGGACTGAGACCACAGGGTCCACTCCAGGATCGCGTCGTTGTGGACGAAGCCCGTCAGCTTCAGCGTGTATTCGACGTCGGCGCCGAGCGGGTGCAGTTCGTGGTGGTAGTAGCGCGCCCGCGAGTGGCGGAAGACCGCCGCGACCTCTTTGGCGGCCTGTGCAGGGCTCTGGCTGTCGGCGATGATCTGATCGACCGTCGGTCCGGCCGCGCATGAGGAGCCACAGTGTCGCGGCAGTGCGAGCGGAGCCGCCGGGGCCGTTTCTTCTTTGCTCGGGCTCGTCCCTGTCGTGGGGGTGGTCGCGGCTTCCGCTAGGACCCCCTCGACTTCGCTCGTGGAAGCGCCGGTCCCGTTCAGGGTTTTAGCGCTCCCTTCGCGCTTGAACGGGGTTTCGGGCGTAGGCGGTTTGACGAACGGCACGCCGCTGGGGCCCGAGCTGCCTTCTGCGGTCTTGTTTTCGGAGGCTGTGCTCTCGGTCACTTTGGTTCGCTTGTAGACATGGGTGGATGTCTGGGCGCCCGAACTGCCGTCTTCGCTTTTCTGCGAATGGGTCTGCTTGGTGTGTTTTTCCGGGATGGGTTTGTGGGTTTCCGAGTGCGGGGTCGTGGGTGTCGGAGTCGTGTGTCCCGGGGTTGTTTCAGGAGTAGTTTCGGGTGTGCTCGTCGACGGGGTGGTTTCGGTGTCGGCTGTGTAGGCCGCGAACAGATACCCGGCGGGCGCGGGGACCCCGTCGCCGGGAACGCCCACGTCTGCGGTCTGCTCGCGATCTTCGAATTCCTTGAGGCCGACGTTCGTTTCGAGCGTCACGTCTTCGATGTCGGCGAGCAGCCCCGGCGGCGGGGGACTGCCTTCGTTCATCGATTCGATCGCCTTCACCACCCCGAAAATCGCAAGTGCCGCGCCCGCGAGCGCTCCCGCCGCGAGGATCGCGTTGTTGGTCTTACCCAGCAGATCTTTGATCTTGGACATCCCGCAAGTGCAGCCTATCGAAACTGCACTGCGAGATCAATTTTTCCTCGCGCCTGCCCCGGCAGGCGCCGCGACCTACAACAAACCGAGCGCGCTGCCGACCCCGTGCACGAGGTTGAACAGTGGCTGGGGCACGATGCCGAAGAACAGGATCGCCGCGCCCGCCACGACCGCGACGAAGACCACCTCGGGCTGGGTGCGTGACGCGGCGCTTGCGCCGGCCGGGTGCGTGGAGTCCTCATCCAGTTCCTGCGAGCCGCCCGCCAGCGTCGGCAGCGCGCCCTCGCCGGGGAGCGGCCCGGGCGCGGTGGGGGAGCGGGCGGGATCGTCGGACTCGCCGGGCGCCTCGCTCATCCACATCGCCGCTATCACCGGCAGGTAGTAGCCGAGCGAGATCATCGAGCCGATCACGATCACCACGCCCAGCCACGTATAGCCGCCCGAGACCGAGGCGTCGATGAGATAGAACTTGCCCATGAACCCCGCCGTCGCGGGGATTCCCGCCAGCCCCAGCATCGCCAGCGTCATCGGCCACGCCAGCAGCGGGCGCTCGCGCGCCAGGCCGCGCATCCCCGCGACGCTGTCGCCGAGGCTCGTTTCGCGCTCGCGCGCGACGATCGTCGCGAAGGCGGCCATGTTCATGAACAGGTACACCGCCAGATAGAACACGGTCGCCTGCGCGCCCAGCTTGCTGGCCACCACCACGCCCGCGAGCATGTACCCGGCCTGCGCCACCGAGGAGTAGGCGAGCATCCGCTTCAGCGAGGACTGCCCCAGGGCGCCCACGTTGCCGACGACGATCGTGATCGCCGCCAGCACCGCCACCGCGAGGCCCCAGCTCGCGTGCGTTTCGATCAGCGCCACGTCGAACAGCCGCAGGAACACCCCCAGCGCGGCGACCTTCGTCGCCACTGCCATGAACGCCGTCACCGGCGTCGGCGCGCCCTCGTACACGTCCGGAGTCCACTGGTGAAACGGCGCCACCGACGCCTTGAAGCACAGTCCCGCCACGCACAGCGCGACGCCCGTGAGCGTCAGCGGGTCGGTCGCGAGGTTGTTGCTCGACAGCGCCGCGTCGATCGCGGTGAAGTCCGTCGCGCCCGTCGCGCCGTAGATCAACGCCAGTCCATACAGCAGCGTCGCCGAGCCGACCGAGCCGACGATCAAATACTTCAGCCCCGACTCCAGCGAGTGCTCCCTTTTCAGCTCCGTCGCGCACAGCACGTACAGCGGGATCGACAACAGCTCCAGCCCGAGGAACAGCGCGACCGTGTTCTGCGCTGCCGCCAGCAGCGACATCCCGCCGATCGACGTCAACAGCAGCGCGTGCCACTCCCCGTGCGCGGCTTCGCGCGCGGCCAACGAGCGCCACGCCAACAGCACAGTGCAGACCCCGCCTGCGACCAGGATCAGGTTCAGCGTCAGGGAGAGCGAGTCGATTCGCAGCGCACCGGCGACGATCGACTTCTCCACGTCCCACTGCCAGATCGTCAGCCCCGCGGCCGCGCCCAGCGCGAGCAAGCTCAGCGCGGGCACGAGCTGCGCGCGGATCCAGCGCGAGCCGAGCAGGCCGACGAGCAGCACGATCGCCGCGCCGCCCAGCAGCGCCATCAGGGGGGAGAGGGCCGCGAAGTCAACGGGCGGGCCTTTCAGCGTGGTCGTGGCGAGCGCGCTCATGGGTTGGGGCTCGCCCTCTTGGCTTCTTCATAACAGGTCGCATAGGCCCCGTTCGGGCCGCAGTAGCGCGGCGGCGCCGACACACCCGGTCGTCCCGGCGCGAGGCTCGCCACAGCCGGCGGGGCCGGGTCGGCGAGCGCCTGCGCGCTCGCCACCGCAGCCTTCGTCGAGCCTTCGCTGCGCTCCAGGGCCAGCTGCGGATAGATCGCCATGAACACGATCACCGCCACCAACGGCACCAGCACGAGCCCGTCGCGCAGCGAAATCTCATGGGAGTCCACGCCCTCGCCGACGCGATTGTGCATCGCGCGAATGAACAGCCGCAGCGCATACACGCTCGCCATCACCACGCCCGCGAACGCGACGATCGCGATTGCCAGCTTCGTCTGGAAGACGCCCAGCAGGATCATGAACTCGCCGACGAAGTTCGCCGAGCCGGGCATCGCCAGCGTCGCCAGCGAGACGATCAAAAAGATCGACGCCAGCACCGGCGCGCGAAACGCGATCCCGCCCATCTGACGCACGTCCTCCGAGCCCCCCGCGCGGCGCGAGAGGACCGCGACGATGAACAACAGCGGCGCCACCACCAGACCGTGGTTGACCATCTGCAAGAGCGCCCCCTGCGCGCCCTGCGGGTTCAGCGCGAAGATCCCTAGCGTGATGAAGCCGAGCTGCGCCACCGAGGAATACCCGGCGATCAGCCGCGCGTCGGTCTGCGTGAATGCCACCGCCGACCCGTACAGGATCGAGACCAGCGCGACGATCAACATCAGCGTCTGGAAGTGCGCCGCGCCCTGGGGGAACAGCGGCAGCACGATCGCCAGAAAGCCGTACGCGCCGACCTTCGAGAGCACGCCGCTGAAGACCATCAACACCTCGATCGGCATCGCCCTATATCCGTCCGGCATCCACCCGTGCAGCGGGAACGCCGGCATCTTCACCAGGAACGCCGCCGCGAAGAACAGGAAGATCCACTCCTGCGAGCCCTTGCTCAGCGGGAGTGCCTGCAGCGAGGAGAGCACGAACGTGATGTGCCCACCGCCTTGCTGGGAGGCCAGTACCCCGGTCGCGATCGCCGCTGCGAGCATCAGCAGCGAGCCCACGAGCGTGTAGATCACGAGCTTGATCGTCGCCCGCACGCGCTCCTCGCGCGTGCCCCGACCCCACATGCCCGTCAGAAAATAGAACGGGATCAGCATCAGGTCGAAAAAGGCCACGAACAGCGCCAGGTCCTGCGCCAGCAGCGCCCCCAGCACGGCCGACTCGGCGAGCATGAAAAAGAACCAGAACAGCCGCGGTCGCTGCCAGTTGCGCAGGTTCGCGGCGATCGTCGCGGCCGCGAACAGCAGCGTCGTCAGGCCCACCAGGAACACGTTCAATCCGCTCACACCGAGCTTGTAGTGGATGCCCAGTTCTGAGATCCACACCACGTCCGTGACGTGCGTCAGACCGCTCGTGCCCGGCGAGTAGTCGGCGATGTAGCCGATCGCCAAGCCCAGCGCGCCCAGGGTGCCGATCAGCGCGAGCACGCCCGGGATGCCCCATCCCGTGCTCCCCAGGTCGGGCTCGGTGGCGCCTGTTGTGGGCCCCTCGGCGGCGCGAGCGCGCCCGACGAGCGTGCACAGGATCGCGCCGAGCACCCCGCACACGGCTGGTAGCCAGATCAGGATTGAAAGCGGTGGCATCAGGCGGTGGTCCGAGTGGAAAGGGAGGAGGTGCGCATCACGTTTGCAGCAGGAAGTAGAAGGCCACACCCGTCACGCCAAACACGAGCAGCGCGGCGTAATAACGCAAAAAGCCGCTCTGCACCGCGCGCACAGCGGCCGAGCCCGCGCGCACCACACCGGTTGTTCCGCCCACGAGCGTGTCCTGCACGAACACCCGCTCGAACGTCCCCGTCGCAAAACGCCCGAACGCAGCCACCGGTCCCACCACCAGCCCGTCGATCAGCTCGTCGAAGTACCACTTGTGCCAAAGCAGCTCATACACCGCCTCGAAGCGCTCGCGTGCGCGCACCGCGAACGCCGGGTTCTTGACCCAGATGCGATAGGCGATCGTGATGCCCGTCAGACCGAGCACCGTGCCCAGGCACAGCCCGAAGATCAGCAGCCCGTCGCGCGTGTGCGGTTCATACAGCGGCGAGCCCGCGAAGGTCGGGCGCAAAAAGTTCGTGATCACATCGTCGACTTCCGGAATCTGCACGAGGCCGGCGCCGATCGCGCCGACCGCCAGCACGCTCATCGCCACCTTCATCGGCAGGGCGCGCTCGGCCACCGTGTGGTGTGGGCCGGGGAAGCCAACGTCGGTGTCCTCCACTTCGCCGTTCGCCGGGTTCGTCGGCTGCGCGGCGTGGTGCAGGTGGCCCGCTTCCAGCTCCTGCGCCTCCTTTACCGGGTCGCCGTAGAACGCGCGGAAGATCATCCGGAACGTGTAGATCGCGGTGATGAACGCGCCGATGTAGCCCATCACATACAGCGCCCAGTGCCAGCCGCCGCGCTCGGCCGTGACGAGCAGGATCTCGTCCTTGGAAAAGAACCCCGAGAACGGAGGTATCCCCGACAGCGCCAGGCCGCCGATCACAAAGCACGCGAACGTAAACGGCAGCGCCTTGCGAAAGCCGCCCATCTTCTGCAGTGACTGCTCTCCGGCCATCGCGCCGATGATCGAACCGGCGCCCATGAACAGCAGCGCCTTGAAGAAGGCGTGCGTCATCAGGTGAAACATCCCCGCCGCATAAGCGCCGACGGACTCGCCCATGATCATGTAGCCGATCTGCGACATCGTCGAATAGGCGATCACGCGCTTGATGTCCGTCTGCACGAGCGCGATCGTGCCCGCGATCAGCAGCGTCACCGCGCCGATGATCGCGCCCGTGTCCTGCGCGGCCGGGGCCAGTTCGAACAGCACGTGCATGCGCGCGATCAAATACACGCCCGCCGTCACCATCGTCGCCGCGTGGATCAGCGCGCTGACCGGAGTCGGGCCCTCCATCGCGTCGGGCAGCCACGTGTGCAGCGGGATCTGCGCCGACTTCGCGATCGCCCCCACCAGCAGCAGCAAACAGCCCGCCACGATGTCCGCTTCGCCGGAGTGAAACACGTGCGGCGCCGCCGCGAACGTGCCCAGGAAGTCGAGCGTGTGCGTGTGCTTGAAAATGAAATACGTCCCCAGCACCAGCCCCGCGTCGCCGAGCACGTTGATCACGAACGCCTTGATCCCCGCTTTCGTCGCGGTCGTGCGCCGGTACCAGAAGGAGATCAGCAGATATGACGCCGCGCCCACGAGCGCCCAGCCGACGATCAGCAGCAGGAAGTTGCCCGCCAGCACCAGCAGCAACATCGCGAACACGAAAAAATTCAAATACGCGAAGTAGCGCGCGAAGCCGCGATCTTCTTCCAGATAAGAGATCGAATACAGGTGGATCATGCTCGAGATCCCGCTGACGATCAAAATCATGAACACCGACAACGGGTCCACCAAAATCGACACCTTCGCGTCCACCCCGACCGTGTTCGCGTAACTCCACAGCGTCGAGGTCAGCTCCTGATTCGAAGTCGAATGGCCCTCCAGCGAAATCAGCGCGCCGAGCGCCGCCAAGAACGCCAGCCCGATCGCGGCCGTGCCGATCACCCCCGCCGAGCGCCCGGGGAGCACGCGATATCCAAAGCCGACGATCAGCGTCCCCAGCAGCGGGAACAGCAACACCAGCCAGCCATAGGTCGTCGTGCTCATCAGCCCTGCAGCTCTCTTAGCTCATCCACGTCGATCGGCAGTTTGCGCCGGTGGATCGCCACGATCAGCCCCAGCCCGATGCAGACCTCGCACGCTGCGACCGTCATCACGATCAGCGCGAAGATCTGCCCGTCGCCGTTGCCCCACATGCGCGAGAACGCCACCAGCGCGAGGTTCGCACCGTTCAGCATCAGCTCCAGGCACAGCAACACCACCAGCGGGTTGCGCCGCACCATCACACCGGCCGCGCCCAGCGCGAACACGATCGCGGAGACCGCCAGATACCAGCCGATCGCCATTACCAGCCGTCCTCTTGCCGGCTCGCCCTGGCGCCGGCCGAGGTGCCGACCGGCTCGCCGTCGGGGGTGGACTCGGCGGTGGGTCGATCGTCGAGAGCGACCTCGTAGGCCTCGTTGCGCTCCCGTGCGCGTGCGAGCGCAAACGGAACCCCGCCGACGCCCTCGGCCATCGTCCCGGTCTCGCGTGGGCGGATCACGTCGAGTGGGGTCAGCACGCGCCGGGTGTCCTCGCCGTCCTCGTCGATGCCGCCCCGGCGCCGCGCGAGCACGACCGCGCCGACGGCCGCGATCAGCAGCAGTAGCGAGGCGACCTCGAACACGAGCAGAAAGCGCGTCAACAGCAGCTGGCCGATATAGGCGGGCGTTCCGAACGTCTTCGGGCCCGGTGTATACGGCGCGCCGTCTCCGTCGACCGCCTTCAGGCCCGTGCCCAGCAGCGCGATCAGCAGCTCGATGAGCAGCGCGCCGCCGATAATTGCCGCGCCGAGGCGCAACTGCGCGCCGGCCGGGCCGCGCCCGCGCAGCAGATCGCCGATCGGCTCCTCGCGCCCGCCGACATAGGCGACCACGAACACGTACAGCACCATCACCGCGCCCGCATACACCACCACCTGCACCGCGGCCACGAATTCCGCGCGCAGCAGCAGGAACAGGATCGCCAGCGACAACAGGTGCGCGACGAGCGCCAGCACCGCGAAGAAGGGGTCACGCAACATCACCACGCCCACCGCGCCCGCGATCGCGCCGAAACCGGCCAAAAAGAACAAAACCTGGCTCATTCCCCCTCGTTCCTCAGCGGGGTGCGCTCCAGCGGCTCGGCGAGCAACATCTCCTTGGTGAAGATCAAGTCCGTGCGGTCGTAATCCGAGAGCTCATAGTCGTGGCCCATCGTGATCGCGTCGAACGGGCACGCCACCTCGCAGTAGCCGCAGAAGATGCAGCGCGACAGGTTGATCTCATACACCGCCGCATAGCGCTCGCCCGCGGACACGCGGTGCTCGGGCGTGTTCTCGGCCGCGACCACACGGATGCAGTCGGCGGGGCAGGCGGCCGCGCACAGCGAGCAGCCGACGCACTTCTCAAGGCCCGTGTCCTCGAACTTATGCAGCTTGTGGCGCCCGCGAAAGCGCGGGTAGACGGGCGTCTTCTCCTCCGGGTATTGCACCGTGACGGGGCCTTCGACGAGGCGGCCGAATGTCGTCTTCAGGCCACGCACGGTCTCGCGAAATGTGCGCCAGGTGCTGCGCGCGGCCCCCGGAGCGGGGGTGCGCTGCACCTCGATCACGTCATCGCCGGGGCTCCAGGCCGTGACGGCCACGCTGCCCGCGGATGCGGGGGGCAGCCGTTGGAGGGAGCCGGGTGCGGGCGGGGCGGGCACGGCGCTCGCGCCGGATGGCTCGGGAGGCGTCTCAGACATCAGTGCGTCACCACCACGAGCACGGCCGTGACCAGGGCGTTGAGCGTCGCGAGCGGCAGCAGCACCTTCCAGCCAAAGCTCATCAGCTGGTCGTAACGCAGGCGTGGGAGCGTGGCGCGAATCCAGATGAAGAACGTGATCAGCAGGAACATCTTGGCGAGCACGACGAACGGATCGACCCACCCGGGCGGATGGATGCCGAACGGCATCAGCCAGCCGCCGAGGAAGACGGTCGTGACGATCCCGGCGACGACGAGCATGTTCAGGTACTCGGCGAACATAAAAGCGATCCAGCCCATGCCGCCGTACTCGGTGAAGTAGCCGCCGACGAGCTCCGCGTCGGCCTCGGTCAGATCGAACGGCGTGCGGTTGGTCTCGGCGAAGCCCGCCGTCAGGAAGATCAAGAAGCCGAAGAACTGGGGCACTATGTACCACATGCCTTTCTGGGCGCCCACGATGCCGGTGAGCGACAGCGTCTGCGCAGTCATGATCACGCCGACGAGCGCGAGCCCCTGGGCGACCTCGTAGGAGATCAGCTGCGCAGCGCCACGCATCGCGCCCAGGAACGAATACTTCGAGCCCGACGACCAGCCGCCGAGCATGATTCCGTAGAAGGCGATCGCGCCGAACGCGAACAGGTACAGCGGCCCGATCGAAACGTCGATCCCGTATAGCCCCACGGGCGTGCCGAAGATGTCCTGCACGTTGCCGAACGGGATCAGCGCGAACACGGCGGTGGCGGTGAGGATCGAGATGATCGGCGCCAGCCGGAACAGTGCGCCCACCGACGTGCTCGGCCGGAACGGCTCCTTGGTCGCGAACTTGATGACCTCGGCCAGCGGCTGCAGCAGGCCGAACGGTCCCACGCGGTTGGGTCCGTGGCGGCTCTGGAAGCGTCCGAGGAGCTTGCGCTCGTAAATGATGACCATCGGCAGGATCCCGAGTGCGACCGCAAAGATGACGATCGCCTTCAACACCTGTATCCACCATTCTTCGTAATAGCCCACGACCGCGAGAGTCATGCCGGCACCATCGCCTCGATACGGCTCGTCAGGTCTGCCAGCACTCCCAGCTCGTCGCGCGTCTGCCCGACGTGACGGACCCCCCGTCGCACGCGCTGCACGCGCCCGTCCGGGTGCGTGACCTCGCCCTGCTTCTCGGGATAGGACTCCGCCGGGAACACCACGTCGGCCCGCTCGCGCAGCGCGTCGCTCAAATGGGCCGCATGGGCGATCACCGTCCCCGAACCCTCGCCGGGCGGGTCGACTCCGAGCAGATACAGGCAGCTCAGCTCGCCCTGCGCGAAAGCCCGTGCGATCCCCGGCGTATCGAGCCCGTCCTCGCCGATCTCGCAGAGACCGGGGCCGGCGTTCGGGAGCACGCCGGCCTCGCGCAGGCCTCGGCCGTTCGCGTGCGCGGGGACTTCGAGCAAACCCGCGCCGTCGATCTCGGCCAGGCCCAGCGTCGCCGCGAGGTCGAGTAGGGCGGTCACGGCTCGCTCGCCATTCTCGCCGGCGGCCAGCCGTTCGTGCCAGAGCACCACCACCTCCGCGCCGGCAACCGATCGAAGATCGGCCAGCAGCTCATCGAGCAGTTCGCCGCGCTTGGCCTCGTCGAGCAACTGCTCGCGACCCGCGTGCACCACCCGCGTCCCGTGGCGACGCGCGCCCTTGCGTAGCCGCAGATCGAGGATCGGCGCGTCGGCGATCGGATCGCACTCCAGCACCAGCACCGCGTGCGCGAACTCCAGATCGGGGACCGTCGCCTGTAGCTCAGGTACCGCCAGCGCGCGGTGTGACTCCAGCTCCAGCCGGCCAGCCGGGCGCGAGTCCAGGTGCGGCGAATGCAGCACCTCGCGCATCAACCGGCCCAGCGCGAGCCCCTCCTCGTTACTTGCGCCGCCGCCCGCGAGCGCCCCCACGCGAGACCCCGCGCGCGACAGGCGCGTCGCGGCCTCCTCCAGTGCCCGCTCCCACGAGACCGGGCGCAGCTCGCCACCGTCGCGCAACAGCGGCTCGGTGATCCGCTCCGCGGCCGACTCCGGGTAGGCGAAGCGACCCCTGTCGCACAGCCAACCGTCGTCCACCTCCGGGTTCTCGCGCGCCTGCACCCTCAGCACGCGCTCGTCGCGCACCGTCAGCGTGACGTTGCACTGCGACGGGCACAGCGTGCACACCGACCCCGCGTCCTCGACGTCCCACGGGCGCGCCCGGAAACGGTAAGGCCGCGAGGTCAGCGCGCCGACCGGGCACAGTTCCACGATGTTCCCGCTGAACGGCGCCTCGTAAGGGTGGCCGTCGAACGTCGAGACATACGAGTGCGCACCGCGCTCCAGCAACACCAGCTGATGGTCCTCGGAAATCTCCTGGCTGAAGCGCACGCAGCGGTAACAGAGGATGCAGCGCTCGCGGTCGATCGCAATCTTCTCCGACAGCGCCAAAGGCTTCACGAAATGGCGCTTGGGCTCAACGAACCGCGAGATGCCGGGCCCCCAGCCGAACGTGATGTCCTGCAACGGGCACTCCCCGCCCTTGTCGCACACCGGGCAATCCAACGGATGGTTGATCAGCAAAAACTCCACCACCGCGCGCTGGGCCTCCTTGACCCGCTCGGACTGGGTGTTCACCACCATCCCGTCCTTCACCGGCGTCGAGCAGCCCGTCTGCAGCTTTCCAATGCCCTCGACCTCCACCAGGCACATGCGGCAGGCGCCCACCGGGTTGCCCAGTTTCGGCTCATAACAGAACACCGGGATCTCCACGTCGCCGTGCTTGGCCGCGTCCACCAGCATCTGGTTTTCGGGCGCCCGAACCTCGCGGCCGTCGATCGTGAAGGTGATCGTTTTAACCTCGGGCCTCGGCATTACGCCACCGCCCCGGACGGCACTTGGGCTTGCAGGCGTCGGCTCTCGATGTGCGCTTCGAACTCGTCGCGGAACTTCGCGATCATCGAGCCGATCGGCATCGCCATCGCGTCTCCGAGCACGCACAGGCAGTGGCCGATGATGTGCTCCTGCACTGAGGCCATGATCTCCAGGTCCATCGGCGTGGCCTCGCCGCGGTCGATCCGCTCGAGCATGTGCACCGTCCAGTTCGTGCCCTCGCGGCAGGGGGTGCACTTGCCGCAGGACTCGTGCCGGTAGAACTTCGCCGTCTTCAGCGCCACGTTCAGGATCGGCGTCGAGTCGTCCACGACGATGATCGCGCCCGAGCCCAACATCGAGCCGGCCTTGGCCATCGACTCGAAGTCATACGGCACGTCCAGGTCCTGCGCCGTCAATACCGGCGAGGAGGAGCCGCCCGGGAACCAGCACTTGACCTCGCGCCCCTCCTCGGGACCGCCCGCCAGCCCGTAGATGATCTCGCGCGAAGGGATCCCCAGTTCGATCTCGTAATTGCCCGGGCGGCGTACGTGGCCGGAGATCGAAACGAGCTTCGTGCCCGTCGACTGTTCGGTGCCGAGCTTCGCGTACTCCTCGCCGCCCATCCGGATGATGCTCGGCACCGTCGAGAGCGTCTCCACGTTGTTAATCAGCGTCGGCCCTTGATACAGGCCCTGGTTGGCCGGAAACGGAGGCTTCAGCCGCGGGTTGCCGCGCTTGCCTTCCAGCGAATCCAACAGGCCCGTCTCCTCACCGCAGATATACGCCCCCGCGCCGCGATGCACCACCAGCGACAGCGAGTGCCCCGAGCCGAGGATGTCCTCGCCGACATACCCCGCTTCGCGCGCTTCGCGTAGGGCCCCGTCCAGGACGTCGGCCTGCTGGACGTACTCGCCGCGGATGTAAATGAACGAGCGCGTCGCCCCCGCCGCATAGGAGGCGACGATCAGCCCCTCCAGCAGCATGTGCGGGTTCTTCTGCATCAGTTCGCGGTCCTTGAACGTTCCCGGCTCGGACTCGTCGGCGTTGCACACCAAGTACTTCTCGATCGACCCATGCGGCAGGAACGAAACCTTCTTGCCCATCTGAAAGCCCGCCCCGCCGCGTCCGCGCAGGTTCGAGGCTTCCAGCTGCTTGAGCACCTCCTCGGGGGTCATCGCCAGCGCCTTGCGCAGGGACTCGTAGCCTCCGCGGGCTTCGTATACGGGCAGCGTCGCCAGACCTGGCGCGTCGATGCCCTCGAACAGCAGTCGCTCGGTCATCCTCCCACCGCCCGCGGTGCAATTTTGGTGGGGTTTTGGGGCGCATCCGCGCAGCTCACCGCGGTCCCGCGCGCATTGGCGCGGGGCATCCGGCCCCGCATCCGAGGGCGTGCTCTGCTCATCGGCCGGACTCCAGATCCGCGCAGGCGCGGCTGATCAACTGCTTCTCCGGCAGTACCGGCCGCCCCGCGCGCACGTCCTCCAGCAGTCGCGGTACGTCCTCAATCTCAAGCGGTCCGACATACACCCCGTCGACCGAGGCCATCGGCGCGATGTCGCAGGCGCCCAAGCACTCAAACGCGCGCACGTTAAAGGCCGCATCGTCGCCCGCCGCCTCGCGCATCGCCGCATACAGCTCGTCCGCGCCGCGCAAAGAGCACGAGATGTTCGTGCACACATACACGCTCGTCTTACCCACCGGCTCGGTCTCGAGCATGTCGTAAAACGTCACCACCGCATCCAGCTCGGCGGGTGTAACCCGCATCACGCACGCGGCCTGTTCGATCGCCTCCGGCGAGCACCACCCGTGCACGCGCTGAGCCGCCGCCAGCGCCGGCAGCGCGGCCGAGCGCGTGTCCGGATACAGCGCCATGTGGGCTTCGATCGCCTTGCGCAACGCCTCCGGGACGGGCGTCGTCGCGGGGTCGGGGATCGTCGCCGGGACCTTTCCCAAGTCTGCGGGCGTATCCCAACCGCGGGCACTCATCTGTCTATGCCCCCCAGGATGGGGTCGAGCATTGCCGTCGTCGCGATCATGTCCGCGATATAGCTCCCCCGGCACATCGGCGCGAGCGCCTGCAAGTTCACGAACGACGGGTCGCGCATGTGCACCCGCGCGGGCTTCGAGCTTCCGTCCGAACGCACATAACAGCCCAGCTCGCCACGGGGCGACTCGATCGGGTTATACACCTCGCCCGGCGGCACCCTGAACCCCTCCGTCACCAGCTTGAAGTGGTGGATCAACGCCTCCATCGAGGTCGCCAACTCGTGCCGCGGCGGCAGGGCGACCTTGCGATCGCTCGTGATGTACGGACCTTCCGGCAGTCCCTCCAGCGCCTGTTCGATGATCTTCACCGACTCATAGATCTCCGCCAAACGCACCGCGAAGCGGTCGTAGTTGTCGCCCACCGTCCCCACCGGGATCTTGAACTCGAACTTGTCATAGGAGCTGTAGGGCGCCGCCTTGCGCAGGTCCCACGGGTTCCCCGCCGCGCGCAGCAGCGGACCGGTCACGCCCAGCGACAGCAAGGTCTCGGCATCCACCGCACACGTCCCGCGCAACCGTTGCAGCACGATCTCGTTCGAGTTCAGGATCGCCCCGTACTCGTCCGCGCGCTTGGGCATCACGTCCAGGAACTCGCGCAGCTTGCGCGCGAATCCCACCGGAATGTCCTCGATCACCCCACCGACCTGGAAGTAGCGCGTATGCATGCGCGCGCCCGAGGACATCTCGAACAAATCCAAAATCAGATCGCGCTCACGCAGGCAGTACAGGAAGATCGAGGTCGCGCCGAGGTCCAGAACGCTCGTACCCAGCCAGATCAGGTGTGAGGCGATCCGGTTCAGCTCCAGATGGATCACGCGCAGATACTGCGCGCGCGTGGGCACCTCGACCTCCACCAGCCTCTCCACCGCGCCGACATAGGCCATCGCGTTGAAGTAATACGCCAGATAGTCCATCCGCTCGATCACCGGGATGACCTTCCAGTAGGCCTTGTCCTCGGCCGTCTTCTCGATCCCCGTATGCACGTACCCGATGATCGGTTTCAGATCGCGCACCACCTCCGCCTGCAGCGTCACCAGCAGCCGCAGCACGCCGTGGGTGGCCGGGTGGTGGGGCCCGAAGTTGAGCGTCAGCAGCTCGTCCGTCGTCTCCGCGCCCTCGATCTGCTCGGCGACCGGAGCGAGTTCGATGCTCTCCTCGCCGCGGCGATACTCCGACAATGTGGGGTTCTCGACCGGGCTCACTCGCTACGAGCCTCCAACCATTTGGCCTCGTCGCGCGTAAAGATCACCGGTTCGCCGCCCACCGGAAAATCGCGGCGCTGCGGGTGGCCCTCGTAATCCTCGGGCATCAAGATCCGGCGCAGATCCGGGTGGCCCTCGAAGACGACCCCGAACATGTCATACACCTCGCGCTCCTGATGGTTCGCCGTCGGCCAATCCGCCGTCACCGACTCCAGCCGCGGCTCTGTGAGTGGCACGCGCACCTTCACCCGCACCCGATCGACCCGGCTCATGTCCAGCAGCTCATAGATCACGCCCAGTCGCGGTTCCTCGGGATAGTGATCGACGCCGTGCACGCTCGCCAAGAACCCGTACCCCTGTGCGCGCAGCTTCTGTAGGACCGCGCGGATTTCCTCGGGGCGCACCACGATCGTCGCCTGCTCCCGGAAATACACCGTCTCGATCCTTGCCTCGCCCAACTCCTTGGCGAGCAGCTCAAGCCCCGTTGCGTCCGGCATCTATCGCCTTCCGATACGCCGGCCGGTGCGGTGAGCGGCGCCGACGGCATTCGATGAAAGAACCGGCCGTGGCTCACCCATCTGAGGGGGCCTCCTCCGTGCCGACGGCCCCATACCGCTCGCGCCAGCCCATGTCCGGGTCGTCCTGGACCAGCTTGCGCAGCTTCAGGATGCCGTGCATCAACGCCTCCGGGCGCGGCGGGCATCCCGGCACGTGCACGTCCACCGGCATGAACTTGTCCGCCGGCACCAGCGCATAGTTGTTGAACACGCCCATCGAGCTGCAGCACGCCCCCATCGAGATCGCCCACTTGGGCTCGAGCATCTGGTCGTACAGCCGGCGGATGATCGGCGCCATCTTGATCGACACGCGCCCCGCGAGGATGATCAGGTCGGCCTGGCGCGGGGAGGCCCGGAACGCTTCCCATCCGAACCGCCCGATGTCCGTGCGTGGGCCGGCCGTATGGAACACCTCCATCGCGCAGCACGCCAAGCCGAAGCCGAGCGGGAAGAAGGCATTCGAGCGTCCCCACGCGACGGCTTTGTCCAGGGTGGTCATCAGCACGCGTTCTTGCACGTAGCGTTCGAGCTCCGCACCATCCAGGTGCGCCGGCTTGTTGGGGCCCTCCAGGTCTCCGCCGCGCAGCATTTGGGTGGCGTTCAGACCCCGCACGCGCAGGTTCTCGCTCGCGCCTGTCGGCCCCGACGGTTTCGAAACGTCGGCGCCCCGGGCCGTGCCGCCCGGCCCGATCCGCTCGCGTTTCACCTCCACTCCAATGCTCCCCGCCGCCACACGTACACGAACGCGACAAACAGCAGCACCACGAACGTGATCGTCTCCGCCAGCGCATAGGAGCCGTACGCGCGCAGCTCGATCGCGATCGGGTAGATGAACACCACCTCGACGTCGAACAAGATGAACAGCATCGCGATCAAATAGAAGCTGATACCGAAGCGCATCCCGTGCTTGACCTCGCTCGGCAGGCCGCACTCGTACGGGTCCTGCTTCTGGGGCGTCGCCCGCCGCGGTCCGAGCGCAGAGTTCAATACCGCAAAAGCGATGCCCACGCCCCCACCAAGCAGGACGAATACGATCGCGGGGAGATAGCTGCGCAGCACGAGGCGCTGTTATATCACCGCTTGTGGCAATGTGTTACATAGTGACGATCGGCTCGAAATCCGCGACCAAATCCGGCGCCCGCGTACGGGTCCGCAACCACGGCCCCGACCAAGCACGACCCGACGCGTGGCCGGGGGACACGGTGCGCGTGACTCGGGCATGACCCAAGCAGTCGTCGCCGGCGCCCTCGCCGTCGCCGTCCTCAACGCGCTCCCCGCCCTGCTCGGCGCCTGGCGCTGGTACCGGGGCGAATCCAGCCACGCGTTCTGGCTGCTCCTGCGCGTCGGCCAAGGCTCCGCGCTCGTGCTCGCGATCCTCGCCGGGTCACTCGCCGTCGCCGGCCACTACTCCGGCGACCAGCTCTTCTATCTCTACGCCCTGCTCCCGCTGGCGATCGCGTTCGTCGCCGAACAACTGCGCGTCGCCGCCGCGCAGACGATCCTCGACCAGCGCGGACTCCCCGACGCGCAGGCCGTCGGCGCCCTGCCCGAGCCCGAGCAGCACGCCGTCGTCGCCGCGATCCTCGCGCGCGAGATGGGGATCATGGCGCTGTCGGCGCTCGTCGTGGTCTTTCTCGCGCTGCGTGCCGCGGGCACTGCTCACGGGTTCTGAGGCGCTGGTCTATATATTCCCGCTCGCATGAAGCTGCTCGCCACGATGGTTCTGCTCGCCTGCGCCGCGGTCCTCGGCGCCTGCGGCTCGCAGGGCAACCAGGTGCCCAAGACCAGCCCCTACTACCGCGGCTCGGTCCTCTTCCGCGACCACTGCTCGGGCTGCCACACGCTCTCGGTCGTCGGCGCGCAGGGCTCGGCGACGTCGATCAAGGACCGCGTCAAGACCAACGGTCCCAACTTCAACATCCGCAAGGAGAACGTCGAACAGGTCCTCTACGCGATCCGCAACGGCGGCTTCTCCGGGGCGATCATGCCCGAGAACATCGTCCTCGGCGACGACGCCCAGGCCGTCGCCGAATTCCTTGCGCACTACTCGGGCTCCCAGTCCCAGCACGTGCCCGCGACGAACATCACGCTCTCGACCAAATAAGCCCCTTCCGCCCGGCGGCGACCGGCGGAACGCCTTCCGCGATTTTGCGCACCCGCGCGCTTGGAGCAAGCAGGCTGGGCGAGTAGGCTCCTGAGCGTGCTCGACCTGAAGCGGATCCGCACCGAACCCGACGCGGCTCGCGCGGCGCTCGCGCGCCGCGGCCCCGAGGCGGCGGCGAGTCTGGATCGTGCACTGCAATTGGACGCCCGACGCCGTGAGCTGCTGCCCGAGCTGGAGGGGCTACGCGGCGAGCAGAACGAGGCCAACAAGCGCATCCAGTCAGCGCTCGACCCCGACGTGCGCGAGCGCGAGATCGCCGCGATGCGCGCGGTGGCGGCGCGCGTCAAGGAGCTCGAGCGCGAACTCGCGAGGGTCGAAGAGGAACTTCAGCAGGCCCTCGCGCCACTGCCGAACCTGCCCGATCTGAGCGCCGCTCCCGGACCCGGGGACGAGCTCGTGCGCACCGTCGGCGAGCCGCCCGCGTTTGCCTTCGAGCCGCGCGACCACCTGGACCTCGCGGGCTCGCGTATCGACATGGAGCGCGGTGCGCGGCTGTCGGGATCGCGCTTTGCCTATCTGAAAGGCGACCTCGTGCTGCTCGAGTTCGCGCTCGTGCGCTGGACGCTCGACATCCTGGGCTCGCACGGCTTTCAGCCCGTGATCCCGCCCGTGCTCGTGCGCGAGCAGGCGCTCTACGGGACCGGCTTCCTGCCCGACACCGAGCAGCAGATCTACTCCCTACCCGAGGACGACCTCTACCTGGTCGGGACCTCCGAGGTAGCGCTCGCATCGCTGCACGCGGACGAGATCCTGGAGGCGGACAGCCTGCCGCTGCGCTATGCCGGCTTCTCGCCCTGCTTTCGCCGCGAGGCCGGCGCCGCCGGCAAGGACACGCGCGGAATCTTCCGCGTGCACCAGTTCGACAAGGTGGAGATGTTCAGCTTCGTCGCGCCCGCCGACTCCGCCGCCGAGCACGAGCGCATCCTCGCGATCGAGGAGCAGATCCTCACCGCGCTCGGCCTCGCCTACCGCGTCGTCAACATCGCCGTCACCGATCTCGGCAACTCAGCCGCCAAGAAGTACGACTGCGAGGCCTGGTTGCCCAGCTACGGCGCCTACCGCGAGCTGACCTCCTGCTCCAACACGACCGACTACCAGGCGCGCCGCCTCAACGTGCGCGTTCGCGCCGAGCGGGGCACCGAACCGCCGCACACCCTCAACGGCACCGCCGTCGCGGTCGGTCGCACGCTCGTCGCGCTACTCGAGAACGGTCAGCAGGCCGACGGCTCGGTTGAGCTGCCCGAGGTGCTCGTCCCCTACGGCGCGCCCGCCCGCCTCGACCCCGCATAGACTCCCAGCACGTAAATCACGCCCACAGGGGGAGACTCAGCAAGATGATCCGCACACGCATCCTCGCGCTCGGCGCGACCGCAGCGATCGGGCTCACCGGCACGTTCACTCCGGCAGCCGTCGCCGGCTCGCATTGGTCGACGGCCAAGTGCAACAAAACGTACATCTCCTGGTACAAGAAACACACCGGCCCGAACGGCTCGGTCAGCCCGAAACAGGCCAAAGAACAGACAGCCTACGTGCGCAAGCTCGAACACCAGCACCACTGCATTTTCAGGGGCTAACGGACACATCAACGACATCCGGCGGATGGATCGTCGTTCCTGGCACGGACGCAGGGAGCGTGGCGTACAGCGTACGCGAGCGACTGAGGACACAGCCAGGGGCGACGAGGCGCCGCCGGGGCTAGTAACGGCTGCCGATCAGCTGTATGTGGTCGGCCTCGGCAGCGCCCGGGAACGGGCGGATGAGGCCGAAGCGCGCGAGCGTCGCCTGGGGCACTCCCTCCACGCCGGGGGTGTCCGAGGCTTCGCCGCGCGTGTGCGGATCGTCGGCGAACCCGCCGACCTCGACCGAGTGCGCGGGCGAGCGGTAGCCGGAGATGCCGATCAGGTGTATGTGCAGGGCGATCCCCAGCGCGTTCAGGTGCTCGGCCAGCGTGGGCTCCTCGCCGACGCTGTAGTTGGTGCCGGAGGCGGGGAAGAAACCGGATGAGCCCTGGGGCGTGGGCGTGAATTCGCCGATCGGGCCGGTGTAGGCGCCGGCGACGCCCTCGGCGGCGAGTTCTTTCGCCGCGAGCCGGTTCAGCTCGCTTTCGAGCGAGCGCTTGTGCGATTGCAGCGCGCCCAGCTCCGAGCTCTTGCGGTCGCGTGCGCGGATGTACTGCAGCTGCCGGTTCACCAGCGCGAGGTGCAGTTGGGCGACCTCGTCGCGCTGCACGAGCACCGCGCTCGTCTCGCGCGCGTGGCTGGCCTCCAGTGCGGCCAGGCGCTTGGTCTGTGCGGTCACGAGCTTCTGCTCTTGGGCCACATGGGTGGTGGCCGTCGCGTTCTCGCGCGAGATCGCCTGCAGGTCGTCGACGCGCTCGATCAGGTCGGCGAACCCGTGCGCCTGCAGGACGACCGTGGCGATGTCCGGCGGGGGAGACTCATATGACGCGACCACCTGGGCCACCAGCACCTGACGATCGCGCGCGAGCTGGATCTGCAGCGAGCCCAGGCGCGCGCGCGCGCTGCGCAGCTGCGAACGGAGGCTTGACAGCACACTGCGCTCGACGCTCAGGCTCGATTCAAGCGCACTCAGCCGCGTCTGCAGGTCATCGATGCTGCCCTGGAAACCCTCGATCTGATGCGTGTCGGCGCCCACCCCCGAACGCAGCTCGCCTTCCCGCGACCGCGAAGCGGCGATACGGCCTTCCAGGCTTCCAGACGTCGAGCCGATCGCGCCCGGTACGGCAACCAGGGCGGCGAGGCTCAGGGCGGCGGCCATCCAGGCCAGGGTTCGCTGAAACGAAGGCATGAGGACCGGACAAGCTAGAGCGCTCGCCCTCCCAGCACAAGCTTTTCGGTGCCTGTGCAGGGCGTCTTGCACAGTCACCGTCGTTGGACATTAAGCAGATAGCTTCTATTGGTACTCTCAAGCTGACAGGGGATATAAACAGTGGCTGGGGGAAGTCGGAGAGGTCCGGACCGTTCTCGCGTGGCCGCATGAAGGAGCCACGTGGAGGAGACGCAGCGAACGAAGATCCTCGAGGCTACGGCCGCGCTCGTCACCGAGCGAGGCGTCGCGGCGCTGACCCTCGGCGAGACGATCGCCCGCGCCGGCGTCACCCGTCGCGTCTTTCACGAGTTCTTCGACGATCGCGACGGTGCCCTGCTGGGGGCGTTTGACCTCGGCGTGCAGCGGGCCGCGCAGCGCATCGCGCCCGCGTACGCCGCCCAGTCACGCTGGCGCGATGCGATCAGGGCCGGGCTCGCCGAACTGCTGCGCTTTATCGACGAGGAGCCCGCCCTGGGCAGGCTTTGCATCGTGCACTCACTGAGCGGAGGCCCCGTCCTCCTGCGCCGTCGCATCGAAGTGCAGTCGATCCTGTGGGAGGTCATCGACCGCGGGCGCGGCGAGGGCGCCGCCGGACGCAACGAACCGCCGCCGGTCGTAGCCGAGGGCGTCGTCGGCGCGGTCGCGACCGTCATCCAGACGCGCCTGCTCGCACAGGACTCAGAGCCGCCCGACGAGCGCCCGACGATCGAGCTGTTCGGCTCGCTGATGAGCCTGATCGCGCTCCCCTATCTGGGCGCGGGCGCCGCCCGGCGCGAGCTGACGCGTCCCGCTCCGGCGCAGCGTGTCGGCAGCGGTGGCTCGGGCCCCTCGGGGGCTCCCACCGAGTATGAGGACCTCGGTGTGCGTCTCACCTACCGCACCGGTCGCGTCCTGCAGGCGATCGCTCGCTACCCGGGCGCCAGCAACCGTGAGATCGCCGAACGCGCCGGCATCGTCGATCAAGGTCAGATCTCCAAGCTCCTCTCACGTCTCCAGGAGGCCGGCGTAATCGCCAACCAGAGCGAAGGCACCTCGCGCGGAGCGCCCAACGCATGGCGCTTAACCGAGCACGGCGAGCGCGTCGAGCGCGGGGTCGAGGGGCGCTTCGGGGGCGATTTGGCGGATCTCCGTCCGGAGGCAGGGGAAAACGCCGCGACCGGGCGAGGCGCCGGAGCGGACAGGTCTCCCCAATAACTGCTGGCGTGGCTGCGAGATTGGAAGGACTATCGCGACCTTGACAGCCGGTTGTCCTAGTGCTTAGATAGTCGCCTAAGTCATATGACTAAGGTACTCGCACCAATCGACGCATCCGAGACAGCATCGCGCTCGATCAGAGAGGTCAATGTCGAGGCGTTCCTGGACGCCGCTGAGCGCCTGTTGATCAGGGAGGGCGCCAGGGGTATCTCGACGCGTCAGCTTGCGCGCGAGGCTGGCCAGAACCATGGTCTCGTCCACTACTACTTCGGCTCGGTCGACGAGCTGCTGCTGCAGACCTTGGAGCGGTTCACCGCACGTATCCTGGAGCGCCAGCGGGCGATGTACGAAACGGATAAGCCCTTCATCGAGAAGTGGCGCACCGCAATTGCCTTCATCGACGAGGATCTCGCTTCGGGCTACCCCAAGATCTGGGCGGAGCTGCAAGCGCTCGCCTGGAACAAGCCCGAGCTACGCGAGCGCCTGCAACGCGTCACCGACAGTTGGCGCACCGTGCTTCGTGACGCGCTCGCCGAGGCAATCGAGGAGTACGACCTCCACGACAGCCCATTCTCGGCCGAGAGCTTGGCGGCGCTGGTCTCGCAGTTCAACGAGGGACTCCTGTTCGAGCGACTGCTCGGCTTCGACCGTGGCCATGAGGCTCTGCTGGCGGCGATCGACGCATGGCTCTGCTCACTGGAGAACCGTAAGACGCGAGCAACACCACCACCCCAACCAACCAATCGGAGGAAGAAACGATGAGCGCAGTGGAAATCGACGAAGCAAAGCTCGAACAGTTCATGGGTCAGTTCGTGGGAGACCTCGGGGCGGCAATCACCGCGCCGCTGGTTTTGATCGGGGACAAGCTCGGCCTGTACAAGGCGATGGCAGACAGCGAGCCGGTTACCCCCGAGGAGCTCGCCGAGCGTACGGATTGTCGTGAGCGCTACATCCGTGAGTGGCTGTGCCAGCAGGCGGCCAGTGGCTATGTCGAGTATGACGCGGCCACGGGCACTTTCAGGCTGCCGCCCGAGCAGGCGATGGCGCTGGCTGATGAAGACAGCCCGGCCTTCATCCCAGGCGCCTTTCAGCTGGTGGCAGCCACAATCAAGGACGAGCCGCAGATCGCCGAGCGCTTCCGCTCCGGCGAGGGCTTTGGCTGGCACGAGCACCACAACGACCTGTTCGCGGGCACCGAGCGGTTCTTCCGCCCCGGCTATCTCGCGAACCTCGTCTCCAGCTGGCTACCCGCCCTCGACGGCGTCGTCGAGAAGCTCGAAAGCGGCGCCCGGGTCGCAGACATCGGCTGCGGCCACGGAGCCTCGACGATCCTGATGGCAAAGGCCTTCCCCGCCTCGCAGTTCGTCGGCTCGGACTACCACGAGGGCTCAGTTACAGCCGCGGCAGCAGCGGCAGAGCGCGCCCGAGTCGCAGACCGCGTGCGCTTGGAGGTCGCTTCGGCCAAGGACTTCGGCGGCGGACCATACGACCTGGTGTGCGTGTTCGACGCACTGCACGACATGGGCGACCCGGTCGGTGCCGCACGTCACGTCCGCGAGCAAATCGCCGACGATGGCACGTGGATGGTGGTCGAGCCGTTTGCGGGCGACGCGATCGAGGAGAACCTCAACCCCGTTGGCCGGGTCTTCTATGGCGGCTCTACGATGCTCTGCACCCCCGCCTCCCTGAGCCAGGAGGTCGGTCTGGCGCTCGGCGCCCAAGCCGGCGAGCAACGTCTCACGCAGGTGCTAAACGAAGGCGGATTCAGCCGCGTGAGCCGAGTCGCCGAGACTCCTTTCAACATCGTGCTCCAGGCGCGGCCGTGAGCGCGATCGACGTACCTGCCATCGCGGTCGAGCCGCCCAGCCACAGGGTCGGTCTGGGCGGCGAGCAGAGCCGCGCCTGCTATCCGGACAGCGAGGGCTTCGTGGAACGTGACGGGCAGCGGCTGTTCTACGAGGTGTACGGTGAGGGCGAGGAGACGATCTTCCTAATCCCGACGTGGTCGCTCGTTCACTCGCGCCACTGGAAGATGCAGATCGCTTACTTCGCGCGCCACTTTCGGGTGCTGGTCATGGACGGTCTGGGCAATGGGCGCTCCGATCGCTGCCGAGACCCGCGTCGCTACGCGCCCGTGGAGTTCGCCCGCGACTGCTTGGCGGTGTTGGACGCGACCGCCACCGAGCGGGCGGTAGTGGTCAGCCTCTCCTATGGGGCTCAATTTCACCTTGAGCTGGCGCGAGTTGCCCCCGAGCGAATGGTGGGCGCTGTCTTCATCGGACCCTTGTTTCCCTATACCCCCTCACACTGGAAGCTACTGACTCATCCGCTGTCGCTGTCTCTCGCCTTTCTGGTTCCCGCGTTTGCTTACCGTTGGTGGGGACGCATGAACCCGGCCCATTGGCAGAAGGGCTATCCCGAGTTCGCCGAGTGGTTCATCTCTCGCTGCTTCCCCGAGCCGCATTCGACCAAGGCGATCGAGGACGGCGTCGGCTGGGCGCTTGACAGTGACGGCGAGACGCTGGCCGCGACGGCCTACGGGGGCGTTCACAGCGACCGGCGCACGCTGCGCACGCTGGCACGAAGCCTCAACTGTCCAGTGCTCGTGGTCCACGGCGATGACGACAAGATCACACCACCCCGGGACGGACGGGCGCTCACCGACCTCAGCAAAGGGCGCCTCGAGTCCATCCCCGGCGCCGGCCACTTCCTACACGCTCGCAAGCCCGTCCGGGTCAACCTGGCGCTGCGCGACTTCTCAGAGGATGCCTTCGAACGGGAGCGCACCCCGCGCGACCCCACCGTCTACCGTCCCGACGGACGTCCGCGCGCCCTGTTCGTCTCCTCGCCGATCGGGCTGGGGCACGCCCAGCGCGATATCGCGATCGCCCGCGAGCTACGCGCTCTGCATGCCGACCTGCAGATCGACTGGCTCGCCCAAGATCCCGTCACACGGGTACTCAGCGCGGAAGGCGAGCGCATCCACCCCGCAAGCGCGCATCTGGCGAACGAGTCCAAGCACATCGAGTCTGAGTCCGCGGAGCATGACCTGCACTGCTTTCACGCGCTGCGACGCATGGACGAGATCCTCGCGGCGAACTTCATGCTGTTCCACGACGTAGTGCGCGAGGATCGCTATGAACTGTGGATCGGAGACGAGGCGTGGGAGCTCGACTACTACCTGCACGAGAACCCGCGCGAGAAGAAGGTCCCGTTCGTGTGGCTGACCGACTTCGTCGGCTTCCTGCCGATGGAAGCCGACCCCCACGAAAGCCACCTGACCGCCGACTACAACGCCGACATGATCGACCACATCGCCGAGCACCCCGAGGTGCGCGATATGGCCCTGTTCGTGGGCAACCCCGACGACATCGTTGCCGAGCGACTTGGCCCGGAGCTGCCGATGATCAGGGACTGGACCGAGCGCCATTTCGACTTCACCGGCTATGTCACCGGCTTCGATCCAGCGGACCTCGGTGAGCGCACCAAGCTGCGCTCACAGCTTGGCTACTCAGACGACGAGCGCGTGTGCATCGTCACCGTCGGCGGCTCCGGCGTCGGCGCGGACCTGCTGCGACGGGTCATCGCCTCCTTTCCACATGCCAAGGAAGGCGTCCCGGATCTGCGCATGATCGTCGTCGCCGGCCCCCGTATCGATCCGGAGTCGCTTCCAAGCCATGAGGGGCTCGAAGTGGTCCCATATGTACACAACCTCTACCGCCACCTCGCCGCGTGCGACCTGGCGGTGGTGCAGGGTGGCCTGACCACCTCGATGGAGCTGACGGCACAGAAGCGCCCGTTTCTCTACTTCCCATTGCGCCATCATTTCGAGCAGAACTTCCATGTCCGCCACCGGCTCGAACGCTACGGCGCGGGAAGACGCATGGACTACGACGACTCTCCGCCCGAGCTGATCGCCGCCGCCATCGCCCAGGAGGTCGGGCGAGAGGTGGACTACCGCGATGTGGAGACAGACGGCGCCGCCAAGGCCGCCAAGCGTATCGCCGAGCTGCTCTAGCGACGAGATGGCCCGCGATGCCCCCACCCCGGGGAACAAAGCCAGCAAGGCACCGGGCGGGCAACGGGCAGCGCCTCACCCCACCAAGAACGTCAACCCGCGCCCGGCCCCGCCCGCCGGCGTGAGCGTCAGCCGGTAGCGCCCCGGCGCGAGCGTGTCGGGGGCGCTCAGATGCGAGCTGCTGCGCCCGGACCGGCCGGTGAGCGTGCGTGAGAAAGGAAGCGTCTGCCAGCGGGCGTGTCCGTGGAAGGTGACCCGCTTGGCCAGCGTCACGCGCACCTGAGTGGGCACGTTCAGCGTGAAGGCGAACGCGACGCGTGAGACGCGGGGTCTGCCGTGGCTCAGCGCCGCGGTGGCGGTTCTGCTCAGCGCGAGCGCCGACACGTTTGGCGTGATCGTTGCGAGCGTTGGCGCATGGAGGGGTCCGCCGGACAGGGCGCCACCGCCGGTGGTGCTTGCGCCGCCCACTCCTTGGGAGGGCGGCGGAGTGACGCCGATCGTGGCTTCTTCTCGGGCGCGTTCGGCGGCTTGCGCTTCCCGCGCCCGTTCTTCGGCTTCGATGGTTTCTCTGGCCGCTTTGGCTTTTTCAGCGAACAGCAACTGTTCTTCTTCGGCGCGCTTTTCTTCGGCGGCGTGTTGTTCTTCTTCGGCTTTACGTTCGGCCAGCCGTTCTTCTTCGGCTTTGTGTTCTTCGGCGGCCTTCTTTTCTTCGTCGGCCTGTTTTTCTTCGGCGCTCTTCTGTTCTTCGAGCGCTTTGACGCGCGCCGCTTCGCCAGGGGACTCGAACGCCGCGATCCCGTGCGGTGTGCCGACCCCGGTGGGGCCGTCATAGCCCGCACGCGCAAGACAGATAGCGGTGGCCGCGCACGAGGCGTCCTCTTCGGCGAGCGTGCAGTTGGAGGCGCCGGTGTTTTCGTCGAACCCCTTGGTGCATTGCCCGTTTGAGCCGACGGTCACGTCGTGCAACGCGGCGGGGTCGGCGGTGAGGTTTTCGTACAGCGTTCGCGCGGGATACGCGACCGCTTTGCCGCCGGCGCCCGTTCCGGCGCCGCCCGCGAGTGCGAACGTGGAGGCGATGATCGGCGAGGCGACGCTGGTGCCGCCGATCGGTACCCAGCCGCGGTATTCGATTTCGCCTTCGCGCACCGGCGTGGAGTCATAGATGGCCACTCCCGTATACGGATCGGCGTCGGCGGAGACATCGACGACCGCGCGATGGGTGCCGCAGCCGACCGCCGAGAAGTCGGTCACGCTCTGCTGCCAGGCGGGCGCGCTCAGCACCGTGCTGCAGCCGCCTCCGCCGGCGCCGTTGCCGTTCCACACGGTCTCTTCCTTCCACGCTCCGCCGGCGGTGCGGCTCAGACGTGTGCCGCCGACCGCGACGACGTGCGGTGAGGAGGCCGGGTAGTCGGCGAAGCCCCGTTCGGCTTCTTCTTCCAGGCCCCAGTCCAGATAGCCGTTGTCGCCGGAGGCCGCCGTGATCACGACGCCGGGACGGTTGAAGGCGTCGCCGTTGTCTTCCTGGGCGCTCACGCCCCGCTCGGGGCCGCCCCACGAGTTGGAGATCTCAGTCGCGCCCAATTGGACGGCCTTTTCCTCGGCTTCTTCGAGGTCGGCGTTTTCGTTCGAGTGAGCCTCGACGAGCAGGATCTTGCAGCTCTGACAGACGCCGTGGGCGACCTCGATGTCAGTGGCTATCTCCTGTGCCCAGCCGGGTTCTGTCGTGGGCGAGTGCAGCTTGACCTTGGTGAAGCAGCCGTTCGCCGTGGTGCACGTGGGAAGGCCGTACTGTTTGTCGAAGGTCTGCAGATCCTGTTCGGCCGTCGGGTCCTCGAAAGCATCCACGAGCGCCAGCGTCTGCTGGGTGGCGGGCGCCGGTGTGCCGGACAGGCCGTAGGCGCTCAATACGTTCTGTGGGGACAGGCTGCCTTCCCACGGTTCGCTGAATTCGTATTTTTTTAGCGCCGCGCTAGTCGCGCCACTCGCGCGGACCGATGCGCGAGCCCCTCGCAGCGAGTGCGGACGCTTGGCCACAAGGCGCAGCCCCAGGCAGCCCGAGTAGCCGGGTGGGGGTGCCGAGCACAGCGCGCCGACGCGGTAGGCGGACGGTGACAGCGCCGCCCGCGCGGGGGTCGTGAGCCCGAGTGCGAGCAGCCACAGGCAGAGCGCGCCGGCGAGCGCGCCGATGGCGGCGGTGCCTGCCCTGTTGGCCGTTCTCATCGCTGTGTTGGGCTTCGGCGTCTTCACAAAGAGACTTGAGCAAAGGGTAGGGGATGTAGCCCCAAGGTCCGCCGGTCACAGCTCGATCACGTCTCGGTTACAGCGCGCTCACAACTGGTCACGGGACCGTCACAGGCTCATCACGCGAGCGTTACCAGTGGCGGTCTGTGGCGGCGCAGGATGAGCGCCAAGGCGAGTCGCCGGCCCAGGCCGTGCGGCTTGCGTTCAATTCGCACACAGGAGGAACTCCGTTGCGCAATCGACTCATCGCCCTCGCCGGTCTGCTGGCGAGCACGGGCGTGCTCGGCCTCGCTCAGGCGAGCGCCACGCCCCCGCCCGCGACCTCGACTCCGATCAAGCATCTCGTGGTGGTCTTTCAGGAGAACGTGTCATTCGACCATTACTTCGGCACCTATCCCGACGCGACCAACCCGAAAGGCGAGCCAGCGTTCTATGCCTCGCCGCACACACCCGGCGTGAACGGCCTGACAGAAAACCTGTTGACCGAAAACCCGAACTCGTTCAACCCCTTCCGGCTCGATCGTTCGCAAGCGCTGATCTGCGACCAGGACCACGACTACACCGCCGAGCAGCAGGCGTTCGACGGCGGGCTGATGGACAGCTTCCCCCAGTTCACGGGTGATTGCGCCGACAAGTCGCTGCCGATGGGCTACTACGACGGGAACACCGTGACGGCGCTGTGGAACTACGCGCAGAACTACGCGATGAGCGATAACTCGTTCAACACGACCTTCGGCCCCTCCACGCCCGGCGCGCTGAACCTCGTCTCCGGGCAGACCCACGGCGCGATCCCGGCCTCGCTGGGAGACGTGACCGAAAACGGGACCGACTACGGCGACGCCGACCCGACGTATGACGACTGCTCCAAAGGTTCGACGATCGCGATGGCGCCGTCGAACAAGAACATCGGCGAAATGCTCAACGCCAAGGGCGTCACCTGGGGCTGGTTTCAGGGCGGGTTCGCACCGACCGAAACGAAAGCCGGCAAAGCGGTGTGCGGCTCCAGCCACAAAAACATCGGCGGTGAAACGGTCGCCGACTACAGCGCCCATCACGAGCCGTTCGAGTATTACCCAGCGACGTCCAACCCGCACCACCTGGCGCCGAGCTCGCCGAGCATGATTGGGCGCACAGACCAGGCCAACCATCAGTACGACCTGTCCTCGTTCTACACCGCGCTGCAGCTGCATGAGCTGCCGGCGGTGTCGTTCTTGAAGGCGGCCAAGTACCAGGACGGCCACGCCGGCTACTCCGATCCGCTGGACGAGCAGGCGTTCGTGGTGCACGTGCTCAACGAACTGCAAAGCTCGCCCGACTGGTCGAGCACGGCGGTCGTGATCGCCTATGACGACTCTGACGGGTTCTACGACCACGCGATGGGGCCGATCGTCAACTCCTCCTCCTCGCCCGTGGACGCGCTGAACGGTCCGGGCAAGTGCGGCAACGGCAAACCGGCCGGCGGGTATGAGGATCGCTGCGGCTACGGTCCGCGACTGCCGCTGCTGGTCGTCTCGCCGTGGGCCAAGCACGACTACGTGGCCCATTCGGTCAGCGACCAGAGCTCGATCCTGCGCTTCGTCGAGGACAACTGGGGCACCGGGCGCGTCGGTGACGGCTCGTTTGACTCCAAAGCGGGCCCGTTGAACGACATGTTCCACTTCGACCATCTCCGCACCGACAGCGCGAAGCTGTTCCTGGACGAAGCGACCGGTGAGGTCGCCTACGGCGGGAACGGCCAGGGTGGGGACGGTCCCGGCGGTCACGACCACGGCCACGACTCCGGGCAGTGGTGGTAGCGCGAGCACGACCGCCGGCAACACGCAGCGCGCCGCGATCGGAGCCCGCGGCGCGCCGCGCACGGTGAAGCCCGGCGCGGAACGGGCATCGCCACGCAGGGCGCAACGAATGGGGCGGGACGCGAGTCCCGCCCCATTCACGTCTAGGCTGACGGGCAGGCATGCGACTACGCCCGTTCGGATTCCTGCTGGCCAACGAGCCTCCGCCCAAGCGCGTGGGGGTGCTGGCGGCGTTCGCGGCCGTGGCCGTTTGCACGCTGTTGATCTATCCGCTGAAGCAGATCGCGCCGGTGGTCTCGCTGGGGGTCGTGTATCTGCTGGCGGTGCTCGTCGTCTCGGCCGTGTGGGGGGCGTGGCTGGGCGTGCTCACGGCGGTGCTGAGCGCGGGGGCGTTCAACTACTTTCACCTGCCGCCCGTCGGGCAGTTCACGATCAGGGACTCCGACAATTGGGTGGCGCTGGTGGCGTTCGTGGTGGCGGCTGCCTTGGCGAGCTCGGTGGCGGAGGTGACGCGGGCGCGCACGCGCGAGGCCGAGGAGCGCCGGCGTGAGGCCGATCTCGCGGCGGAGATGGCGCGGTTGTTGCTGCGGGGCAACAATCTCGCGCAGGCGTTGCCGACGGCGGCGGCGCGGTTGGCGCAGGTGTTGCGACTGCACTCGGCGGCGATCGAGATGGAGGCCGTGGAGGGAGACGAGCGCCGCATCGCGTTCCCGTTGCGCGAAGGCACGCGGCGGCTGGGGACGTTGCTGGTGGGGGTGGACACGCCCGAGGCGAGCCTGCGGCGGCTGCAGGAGCGGGTGGTACCGGCGCTGGAGGCGCTGTTGAGCGCGGCGCTGGAGCGCGACGCGCTGCTGGGCGAGGTCGTCGAGACGGCCTCGCTGCGCCGCGCCGACGTGGTCAAGACGGCGGTGCTGCGCGCGGTCTCCCACGATCTGCGCTCTCCCCTGACTGCCATCTCGGCGGCCGGGGAGGCGGTGGCGCTGCCGGGCCTGTCACAGCACGAGCGCGAGGAGTTGGCGTCGGTGATCGAGCAGGAGACGCGTCGCCTTTCACGCCTCGTGGAGAACCTGCTCGACCAGTCGCGCCTGGAGGCCGGGGTGGCCGAACCGCACCGCGAGTGGACCTCGGTCGAGGAGGTACTCGGCGCGGCGCTTGAGGAGCTGAGCGCCAAGACAGAGGAGTTCACGCTGTCGGTCGATCGCGAACTGCCGCTGGTACGCGCGGATTCGGCGCAGCTGGAGCGCGCGCTGGTGAACGTGCTGGAGAACGCGCGCAGGCACTCGGGCGGGCACCCGGTGTCGGTGCGCGCCCGCGCGGTGCGCACGCATACGGGGGAGAACGACCGTGTGATCGTGCGGATTGTCGATCGTGGGCCGGGCATCCCGCCGCTGCAGCTGGAGCGCGTGTTCGAGCCGTTCTACCGCGCTGGCACGGCCAGCGGCGGGCACCGCGGCTCGGGGTTGGGGCTGGCGATCGCGCGCGGGTTCGTGCAGGCCAACGGCGGCAAGTTGTATGTCGAGTCGCTGCCGGGACAGGGCGCGACGTTCGTGTTCGAGCTGGGGCTCGATCCGGCCGTTCCCGCCGAGGAGTCCCGGGCGTCCGCGGGCGTCGTCGTGGATGGGGGTGGGGTGTCCGGCGCTGTGAACGGGGCGCCGCCCGAGCCCGCGCGCGAGCCCCGCGGCGCCGGCGGCGGCGAGCGCGATGGCTGAGCCCGACGCCCCGCGCGTGCTGGTGGTGGATGACGAGCTGCAGATCCTGCGGGCGCTGCGGGTGGTGTTGCGCGACGCCGGTTTCGAGGTGGTGGCGGCGCAGTCGGCGGCCGAGGCGCTGGATCGCGCGGCGGTGAGGCCCCCGCAGGCGGCGATCGTCGATCTGGTGCTGCCCGACGGGGACGGGATCGACGTGACGCGCCGTTTGCGCGAATGGAGCGAGATGCCGATCCTGGTGCTCTCGGCGGTGGGGGAGGAGGAGCAGAAGGTGCGGGCGCTTGAGGCGGGAGCGGACGATTATGTGACCAAGCCCTTCGGTACGCGCGAGCTTGTGGCGCGACTGCAGGCGGCGCTGCGGCGCGCCTCGCCGGGGCAGCAGGAGCCGCGCATCGAGGCGGAGGGCCTGGAGATCGATCTTGGCGCGCGCACGGTTCGCCGCGAGGGCGAGCTGGTGCACCTGACGCCGATCGAGTTCGACCTGTTGCGGGTGCTCGCGCGCAACCGCGGGCGGCTGATGACTCATCGAGCGCTGCTCGGTGAGGTCTGGGGCCCCGGCTACGCCGACGACGTGCAGGCCTTGCGCACGCACATCGCACGGCTGCGCGGCAAGCTCGAGCCCGCCGGGTCCGTTCCTCGTTACATCGTCACCGATCCCGGCGTCGGGTACAGGTTCGCGGGGTAGTCACCGCGCGGGCTCGATCGCCCGGATCACAGCTTATCCTCGTAGCCGGTCGCCGACCGGCCGTCTACGTTGGCAAACCTCTACTCGAAACAGCCATCTGCCGGCAAGCCACAGGCCGCTTGTTGCCATACGAAGAGGTTGCGTAGCTGACTCCCCGCCCGCCGTTTCATCCCGCTGATCGCCGTCTGTATCGGTTTGCCGCCAGCGGGACCGTAACGAAATCGTAATGCGCACCTGAACGATTGTTATGTCGCCGTGATGCGCGGCGGTGAATAGTGAGCGCATGGACGCAGTGGCCATAGTTCTCGGGATCGTCGCGTTCTTGATCTTCCTGTGGATGATCGAGGGGGTCGACCGGGTATGAGCTTCTCGTTGCCGGTGGGTGCGTTGGTCGCGCACATGAGCGGCGCCGACGTGTTCGGGCTGGTCGTGACGGTGTTGCTCATCGCCTATCTCTTTTACGCACTGATTCGCGGGGAGAAGTTGTAATGACCTTCGGCGGCTGGCTTCTGATCGTCCTGTTCGCGGTGATCCTCACCGCACTGGCGCTTCCGCTCGGCGGCTATATGGCAAAGGTGTACACGGGCAAGCGTGTGTTCCTTTCACCGATTCTCGCTGGTCCCGAGCGGTTGTTGTATGGCCTGTTGCGGGTCGATCACGAGCGCGAGCAGGACTGGAAGCAGTATGCGAGAAGCCTGATCGTGTTCTCACTCGCGGGCTGGCTGTTGCTGTACATCATCCTGCGGACTCAGAACGCCGCATGGGTCCCGCACGCGCTCAACCCGCTCGCTTACAAATCGGGCACGTGGAACCTGACGTTCAACACCACCTCTTCGTTTTTGACGAACACGAACTGGCAGTACTACGCCGGCGAGACCACGCTGAGCTACTTCAGTCAGATGGCCGGGCTGACGGTGCAGAACTTCCTCTCGGCTGGTGTTGGGATCGTCGTCGCTGCCGCGCTGATCCGCGGGATCATCGGGCGCACCGGCAAGGGGATCGGCAACTTCTGGCGGGACATCGTGCGCACGGTCCTCTACGTGCTGTTGCCGATCTCGATCGTGGGGGCGCTGATCCTGATCTCCCAAGGCGTGATCGCAAACTTCTCCACCTTCCTGACGGTTCACACGATCACCGGCCTGGAACAGAAGATCGCGATGGGACCGGTCGCCTCGCAGGAGGTGATCAAGGAGCTCGGCACGAACGGCGGCGGTTTCTTTAACGTCAACTCCGCCCATCCGTTCGAGAACCCGTCCGGGTTCACGAACCTGTTCGAGATGCTGCTCGTGCTGGTGATCCCGGCGGCGCTTATCTTCATGTACGGACGGATGACGGGTAATCGCCGTCAGGGTTATGCGATCTATGGCGTAGTCATGTTCATGTTCCTCGGCGCGGTCACGGTCGCGTATATCGCCGAGGCGCACGGCTCCCCGGCTCAGCACGCGGCGGGCCTGCACACCGGCGTCATCCACGGGTCCACGGGCGGCAACATGGAAGGCAAGGAGCAGCGCTTCGGGATCGCCGGCTCGGCGCTGTTCGACACGGTCACGACCGTGACCTCGTGCGGCGCGGTGAACAGCGCGCTGGAGTCGTACACGGGTATCGGCGGGGCGGTGCCGATGGCCAACCTATCCGCCAGCGAGGTGATTTTCGGCGGGACCGGCACGGGGCTTTATTCGATCCTGCTGTATGTCCTGCTGGCTGTGTTCATCGGTGGCTTGATGGTGGGGCGTACGCCGGAGTGGCTGGGCAAGAAGCTTGAGGCGCGCGAGATCAAGCTCGCCGGTCTGGGCATTTTGATCACGCCGCTGGCGGCGCTGTTCTGCACGGCGATGGCGACCGCGACCACCGGCGGGCGCAAATCGATCGCCGAAGTCGCGCTGTCAAAGTCCGGGGGCAATACCCCGCAGGGATTCTCAGAGACCTTCTACGCATACCTTTCCCAGGCCAACAACAACGGCTCGGCGTTCGCCGGCTACACCGGCTACATCCAGCCGAACGCCGGCAACGCGGGCGCGCACGGCGTTACCTTCGCGAACCTGCTCGGTGGCTTTGACATGCTGTTCGCGCGCTACGCCCCGATCCTGTTCGCGCTGGCGGTCGCCGGCGCGTTGGCCGGCAAGCGCGTGACCCCCGCGGGCCTCGGCACGATGCGTACGGACAACCCGACGTTCGCGGTGCTGTTGCTCGGTGTGATCGTGCTCGTCGGCGCGCTCACCTTTTTCCCCGCCCTGCTGCTCGGACCGATCGTCCAGGGCCTGACCGGACATCTGTACTAAGCCATGCGCCGCGACATCGTCACTTCGGTTCTCGCCATGATCGTCTTCACGGTCCTGCTGGGGCTCGTCTACCCGCTCGTCATCACCGGTGTCGGTCAGGTCGCCTTCTCCGGTAACGCGAACGGGCAGAAGATCTACGTGAACGGCAAGCTCGTCGGCTCGAAGATCATCGGCCAGAGCTTTAAGTCGCCGGTGCTGGACAAGAACGGCAAGCCCAAGGAAGAAGAAGAAGAACTCGTCACCGAAGCCGATCCGAAGTATTTCCAGTCGCGCCCGTCTGCGACCGAAGGCGGCGCCTATAACGCGGCTGCCAGTACGTTCTCAAACCGTGGCCCGAACAGCGTCAGGACCAAGGAAGCCGACGAAGAAAACATCAAGGAATACCTCGAACTGAACAAGCCGTATGACCCTGCGCTGACGACTGCGCAGATCCCCGTCGACGCGGTCAACACCTCGGCCTCGAACCTCGATCCGGAAATCTCACAGGCCAACGCCTGGATTCAGGCCCACCGCATCGCGGCCGTGCGTCGCCTGGCGCTTGCGAAGGTGAACTCGCTGATCGGCCAGTACACCGATTCGCGCGGGCTCGGGTTCTCGGGCGAACCGGGCGTGAACGTGCTCGAACTGAACCTCGCGCTTGACCGTCTCACAGGAGTGAAAGGCTGATGTCCACCGTCCCCGCCACGCACGAGCGCCAGGCGATCTCGCTGTTCCAGCGCGAGATCGTCAAACGCGCGCTGATCGACAGCCTGAAGAAGCTCGACCCGCGCGTGCAGGTGCGCAACCCCGTGATGTTCGTCGTGGAGATCGGCTCGGTGATCACGACCGTGACGTGGCTGATCCAGGCCTTTGGCGGCAAGCCGCTGGGCGGCGGGCACGAGCCGGCCTGGTACACGTTCACGATCGCGATTTGGCTGTGGCTGACGGTGATCTTCGCGAACATGGCCGAGGCCTTCGCCGAGGGGCGCGGGCGCGCGCAGGCCGACACGCTGCGCTCGATGCGCAAGGAGACGGTCGCAACGATGCGCGACGGCTCCACCAAGGCCGCGTCTGAGCTGACGCGCGGCGACGTCGTTGTGGTGCCCGCGGGCGAGCTGATCCCGGGCGATGGCACGGTGATCGAGGGCATCGCCACGGTCGACGAGTCGGCGATCACGGGTGAGTCCGCGCCGGTGATACGCGAGTCTGGCGGCGATCGCAGCGCGGTGACGGGCGGTACGCGCGTGACCTCGGATCAGATCGTCGTGGAAATAACCCAGGAGCCGGGCCAGTCGTTCCTGGATCGCATGATCGCGCTCGTCGAGGGCGCCTCGCGGCGCAAGACCCCGAACGAGATCGCGCTGAACATTCTGCTCGCGGCGCTGACGCTGATCTTCATGATCGTGGTGGCGACGCTGCGTCCGTTCGCGCTGTTCGCGGGCACGTCGATCTCCGAGACGACGCTGATCGCGCTGCTCGTCGCATTGATCCCCACCACGATCGGGGCGCTGCTGAGCGCCATCGGGATCGCGGGTATGGATCGCCTCGTGCGCCGCAACGTGCTCGCGCTGTCCGGGCGCGCGGTGGAGGCCTCGGGCGACGTGGACGTGCTGTTGCTCGACAAGACCGGCACGATCACGATCGGCAACCGCCTCGCCTCGGAGTTCGTGCCGATGCCGGGCGTGCCCGAGTCCGAGCTGGCGGAGGTCGCGCAGCTGGCTTCGCTGGCGGACGAGACGCCCGAGGGACGCTCGATCGTGGTGCTGGCCAAGCAGTACGGCATCCGCGAGCACGACATGTCCACGCTGAACGCGGAGTTCGTGCCGTTCACCGCGCAGACGCGGATGAGCGGCGTGGACATCGACGGGCGCCGGTTGCGCAAGGGCGCGGGCGATGCGATCGTCGGTCTCGTCACAAGTGAAGGCGGCTCGCCCCCGCCGGAGCTACAGTCCCAGCTCGATCGCATCGGCAACGAGGGCGGCACGCCGCTGGCGGTGGCGCGCGATAACCAGGTGCTCGGCGTCGTCTACCTGAAGGACACGATCAAGGAGGGCATGAGCGCCCGCTTCGAGCAGCTGCGCGCGATGGGCATCAAGACGGTGATGGTCACCGGCGACAACCGTCTCACCGCCGCGAAGATCGCGCAGGAGTCCGGCGTCGATGACTTCCTCGCGGAAGCGACGCCCGAGCGCAAGCTCGCGCTGATCCGCGAGCAACAGCAGGACGGGCGCCTGGTGGCGATGACCGGCGACGGCACCAACGACGCACCGGCATTGGCGCAGGCCGACGTGGGTGTGGCGATGAACACCGGCACCCAGGCCGCGCGCGAGGCCGGGAACATGGTCGATCTGGACTCCAACCCGACGAAGCTGATCGAGATCGTCGAGGTCGGCAAGCAGCTGTTGATCACGCGCGGCGCGCTGACGACGTTCTCGATCGCCAACGACGTCGCCAAGTACTTCGCGATCCTGCCGGCGATCTTCATCAGCACCTATGCGGCCACGCCTGAAGGCAAGGGTCCGCTGCACGTGCTCAACGTCATGAACCTGGGCTCGCCCCAGTCGGCGATCGTCTCAGCGATCATCTTCAACGCGCTCGTCATCCCGCTGCTGATCCCGCTGTCGCTGCGCGGGGTGCGCTACCGCCCGATTGGCGCGAGCGCGCTGCTGCGACGCAACCTCTGGATCTACGGACTCGGCGGGATCATCGCCCCGTTCATCGGCATCAAGCTGATCGATCTGGTCATACACAACCTCTTGGGAGCCTGAGCCGCTCTAGATGATTGATTCCACGGGATTAGGCGCAGTAGTTGACGAGTGCGCGGCTGGGACGGCCGAGTTGGTGGTTGAGGGTGATGGCGGCGGCGAGGCACAGCAGGCGTTGCAGGACGCGCTCTCGGAGTCCTTGCAGTGTTCTGGCGCCGTGACGCTCGAGGGTGAGGAGGTCCTTGCAGGTCCAGAAGATCGACTCGATGCGTTGGCGGATCGGCGCGAGGTGTGGTCGGGGTCCGGACTCGTCCTTGCGTCTGGGACGCAGGATCGTGGCGTCAAGATCGCTGACTTGGCTGGTGAACTCGCGTCCGGCGTAGCCCTTGTCGCCGATCACGGTCTCTCCGCCGGTGCGTGGAGCGCGGGCGAGCAGTTTGATCGCGACCTCTCGCTCATCGATCTTGGGGGAGGTCAGGGCGATCGCTCGGGGAGTCCCGTCGGGCGCGAACAGGCCGTGCAATCTGAAACCCCAGAAGAATCGGCTGTGGCTGGCGCAATACCCGTAGTCAGCGGCATCCCCCAGCGCGGAGCGCTTGACCGTCTCGCGGCTGCGAGCACACTCCACCGGCGTGGAGTCCACGAGCAGTATCTGGCTACGCGACCCCGGGCTTTTGCTGGCGAAAACCCCGAGCAGCCACTCCAGCGTCTCTGCCAGTCGCCGGCGACGCTTGAAATAGCCCGGTTGGGCCGGGATCTGAGGGAACAGATGGATCAAGCGCTTGCGGGCGACCGCCAAGAACCGCCGATCCGATGGGATCCCCATGATCGCCTGGGCGACGCACAGCGTTATGACCTCCGCGTCTGTGATCCTCCGCTTGGCGTTCTTCGGTCGATCGGGCAGGAGATCGTCAGCCGTGACGTACACAGCGGTGAGCAGCAGGTCGAGGTCGGCGTCCATCGAGGCCCCCTTCGGTCGGCGATGCGGGTTAGCACTGCCGACTTCGGTCCTGCTGCCCAAAAACCCTCGAAAACCACGGTCCCCACCGTGGAATCAATCATCTAGATGCACTGGCCGCTGTGGTCGTTACCGGAATAGTGGGAGATCCCTGAGCCGCTCATCGAGTAGCTGCGTCAATGCTTGATCGGGCGGCGTCTCCTGATCCTGCTTGACCTCTTCCCATGATGCATGGATCGCCTGAACTTGATCTTGAACGACCGCAAGTGTCCGTTCCTCGTCGAGACCGGTGCGTTGAGCAAAGCGCCGGAATGTAATTTCCGTAATGGCACTTGCATCTTTAATCCCCGCGAGATTAAGCGCAAGCTGTGGCTTGAGGCGTCGCTCCACTCTCTCATACAGGCTCACAGCCACCAGATCGTAAGCGGGTGCGAGGTGTGCCGAGCGACCATCGGGATAGATCAGGGACCAGTTCTTGGCATGTGCATCAGAGTTGCCGATGGCGATCATAAAGACGAGCCGGCGCAGGAACTCATCGATATCGCCGTCGTCGCAAACGGCGGCGATGATGCGAGCCATGGTGTCGTAGTTTGTCGCGCCGTACTTATCTTGCGGTGACACGTTCAGTATCTGGGCGAAATCCTCGATATGCACCCTGCCGTCTGCTGTTCTGTCGAATCGTCGTACCGCCAGCGCTTTATCGCCTGGTGCCGCCAGTGGCGCGGGGAGGCCGGCGATGGCCTCCGTCGTCACTAGCTCTGTTGGTGGCACGTCGAGGCCGGCACGGCCGGCAAATTGCATCATGAGATACTCATTCTCAGGGACGCCTTGAAAGCGCTGGTCAGGGAGCTTGACTATCCAATCACCGCCTCGCCCCTGTGCCGGGATCGTCAGTCCGCGATCTTCGTGGACGGCTGAGAACTTCAGCTGCACACCGGCCAGCGAAAATCGTAGAGGCAGCTCCTCGGAGCCGATCGCAGAGGCTTGTAACTCCTCCTCTAGCGGGTCCCCGTCCGTGGACCGGATGGTCACGGCACCGGGAAGATCGTCTCCGAGCAGATTCAGCAGAAACAAAGACCGACTTGGATGGACGCCGGCTCGTTCGGCGATCAGGTCGCGCAGAGGCCCTTCCGGCAGTAGATTCGCAAACCACGGAGGCAGTCCTTGTCGTGTTCTGTGAGGTTGATTCGGATTGTCCTCAAACGTTTGCCCGAGGACGGGGCGCTTGGGCAATGCGAGATATTCTTCGTCGAGTTCGAAGAACGAGCCCTCGCCGGTCTGCTCCAGCAACCCGGCGCGCACTCCGCTGATGGATACGGTAAGCGCTGTCACTGCTAGTTGTCGCCATCTGATACCGCGAGCGCCGCGATCGCCGGTCGGTCGCTCACCCCCGGCTCGGTAAGCGCGGCCAGTCGTTCAGGAAGCAGCACTGAAAGTGAACTTATCCTGGCGGCTATGATTTTAGTCAACTCGCCGTCGGCAAAAGCCACATCGGTGGGTTGAAGCCCGTGACTGGTCAAGGTCTCGTCCGACGCGCCGGAGAAGGCCTCGGCTATCTCGTCGTCTCTGAGTGGGGGATTGAGGAATACGCAGGCGATCGTGTCGATGCGCCCGCTGGGCGAGGGAATCCGGAGAACCTCTCCCCGCTCGAGCAGGATGGGAACGTCTACCGGCTCGCCGGTTCGTAGGCTGTGCGGATGCAATTGATCGAGCAGGGCAAGATTGATACGGCCGGCCGCTCGATTGAGCTGATGCGACGATAGGTCCAGCTCGGCGTTCTCTGTTACCGGTGCGAGCGCCAAGAGGCGTTGCACACTTGCGTCCTCGTCCTCGTCGATTGCCTGCGCGGCTCTCCGCAACACGGACGCGGCGCCCGAGCCTCCGCTCCCTCCGGCCACGGCATCCCGCCAGATCCAGCGGCGGAGAAGCACGCGGCTGCGAGTGGATGCCCCGGCGTGGAGCGTGAAAAAGCGAGTTAGCACGGGTATGACGTATGCGTACGGAAGGGCTTTCAGGTGGGGAATACCGGCGTCTTTCTGGAGAAAATCAACGACACGACGCAATGACTCTGAAGCCGTCGTGAATGTGACGGCAGGATCCTCTGCGTCATTGAACTCCTTGCGGAAATCACGGTAGGGATCGCCTCCTCGCATCGCTAGCACCGCGCGCAAGACCGTGTCCTCTTGAAGCGATCCAAAGCCGAGATCTCGCACCTCTTCGACCAGGGTCCGCAGATCGCCCGGCTTTGATCCGTCGGTGGCCGCGTGTAGCGCCTGAAACACCTCCGCCTTCGTGAGGCTCTGACCGTAGGTGTTCATACGGTCGAAGATGTCGCGCATCTCGTCCTCTTGCGCGTTGCGCACCAACGACACGGGGACCTTGTAGTCGCGCAGTTGGTTACCGAGCTCGGTCGCGGCCTGTACCTGCTCGTTGGTGGCCCCATGCTCGCGGAACTCCAGCAGCCAGCTCACGAAGTCATTGGTGTCGACCACTCGTCGCAGCGGAACCCAATCGGACTGCGGGCGGCGCGACCCCGGGCGTTTGAAATCCCTGGCGGCAAGATCGTAATAGAGGTCGAACTCAGCGCCCGGATCGGGTGGGCTCGCGAGTACGCCGATGAGGCTAGTGAGCCTCTGCTGACCGTCGACGACCCACCATGCGTCTTCCATGTTCGGCGCGTGGACAAGGAGAGGCCCAAACTCGACGGCTCCCGCCGACGCCGTACGCTCCCAGAGCAGGATGCTGCCGATGGGATATCCCTTGTGGATGCTGTCGAAAAGACGCTCGATGTCCCTCCCAGACCAACGAAACCGGCGTTGGAACGGCGGGATGCGGAGCTTGCCCTGCCTGGCAAGGTCGATCAGTTCGGAGACCGAACGTGCTTCCGCGGCCGGGCGTGCAAGCGCCTGCATGACAGCAGTCTAAGCCGTCACGCGGCGCTTACAGGCGAGATCCGGACCTCGCGAAGCCACGCTCTCCGCGACAATGCCCGCATGGCCTCATCGGAGCGTGGACACCTGAAGGTATTCATCGGCATGGCGCCGGGGGTCGGCAAGACCTACCGGATGCTCCAGGAGGGCGCGGCCGAAGCGGACGCCGGGCGCGACGTGGCGATCGGCTACCTGGAGTCCCACGGCCGCGCCGAGACGCTTGCGCAGGCGCAGGGACTGGAGGTCATTCCGCGGCGACCGGTCGTCTATCGCGGAACGCCGCTGCGCGAGATGGACCTGCCGGCGGTGCTGGAGCGCAAACCGGAGCTGTGCCTGATCGACGAGCTCGCGCACACCAACGCGCCCGGGGTCGAGCACGAGAAGCGCTACGAGGACGTGCGCGACGTCCTGGAGGCGGGCATCGACGTGTATTCGACCGTCAACGTGCAGCACCTGGAGAGCCTTAACGATCAGATCGAACGGCTCACGGGCTCACGCACGCGCGAGACGATCCCCGACGAGGTCCTGTCGATGGCCGACGAGGTCGTGCTGATCGACCTCACCCCGGAGACGCTGATCGGCAGGCTCAAAGCCGGCAAGGTCTATCCCCCCGAGCGCGTGCCGGCGGCGCTGAACAACTTCTTCAAGATCGAGAACCTCTCCGCCCTGCGCGAGACCGCGCTGCGCCAGGTCGCCGAGGACGTCGAGGTCAAGCGCCTGGTGCGCGAGCCGCCGCCGATCGTGCGCCGCGACGAAGAGGGGCTGCCGGCGCCCGCGCGGGAGGAGCCGCAGGCGATCGCCGAGCGGCTGCTCGCGCTGGCGACGCTGGAGCCGCAGTCAGAGCGGGTGGTGCGCCGCGCGTGGCGCTCGGCTCAGCGCCTGGACGCCGAGCTTGACGTGCTCGTCGTGCGCCCTCCGGGGCGCGAGCCCAGCGCCTCCGATCGCGAGCGCCTGGAGGCGCTGCGGCGGCTGACCTCGATGCTGGGCGCGCGGTTGCGCGTGGAGGAGGGCGAAGACGTCGCTGCGGTCGCGGTGTCGGTGGCTCGCTCGCTGGGCAGCACCTACGTGCTGATGGGAGCCCCCTCGCCGCGCCGGGGGTTGCGTCGGCTGAACGATTCGCTGCTGACGCGCCTGCTGCGGGGACTGCCGGGCGTGGACGTGCGCATCGTCGCCGACCCGACGCTTCGCCGGCACGGCTCCGAGGGCGACGCTCCGGCAGGCGAAGCGGGTGAGGTGGGCGACGCGGCGCCGATCGTCGAGCGCGTCGCGGAGTAGGCAAGCCCACGGGCGGGCGGTTCGTCGGTAAAGGTTGCGTTAAGCGAGCAGGGACCCGCGTAGGCGCGGCGTAAGGGACTCAGAGCTACTAGCATCGCCACTTCGCGGCGCAACCCTGCGCCCCGAGAACTGTTCCAGGACGAGACATGATTAAGCTGCGCCCACATCGACCGTTCCGCCTGCTCGCCGCGCTCGCAACCGCACTCGCGCTGAGCGTCGGTTTGCTGGGCGTGCCGAGCGCCGTCGGCGGCGCCCAGTCTCCCCGCGCCCACACGGCCGCCTCCTACCTGACGGGTGTCGGCGATGAGTCGATCGAGATGTTCGGCAACCCGCTGTGGGCACAGCTGCACACGAAAATCGTCCGCTACATCGCCCCCTATGACGCCGTCGCGCACTCCTATTCGCTGGACAAGGCCCGGCTGTTCATCCGCGAAGCCGAAGCCCACCACCAGCAGGTCCTGGTCGCCTTCTACCACTCCGAGTACTCGCCGCTGACGCTGCCCAGCGTCGCCTCCTACCAGCGCGACGTGCAGAAATTCGTCAAGCGCTTTCCCCACGTGCGCCAGTACCAGTCCTGGGACGAGGCCAACCGCGGCTACATCCCGCACGCGCTCGCGAGCCCGTCGGCGGTGGCGGCGGCTAAGTACTACCAGGCGCTGCTGCGGGTCTGCAAGGGCTGCACCGTGATCGGACTGGACGTGCTCGACGCGCAGAACATCGGCCCGACGCTCGAATACATCTCCGAATTCAAGCGAGAGATCGGCCGCCTGCGGACGATCATGCCGAAGATCTGGGGCCTGCACAACTACTCCGACATCAACCGCCTGGAATCGTGGCGCACGCGCGAACTCTCGCACGCGCTCGGCGGGCAGGTGTGGCTCACCGAGACCGGCGGGATCGTTCAGTTCGGCGGCGCGTTTCCCAACCGGCGCGGGTCGGGTTTGACGCGCGCGGCGAAGGTGCTCAAGTACATGTTCGCCGTCGCCGCCTCCCAGCCCCAGGTCAAGCGCCTGTACATCTACGACTGGACCGGCGGCACCGCCTCGACGCGCTTTGACGCCGGCCTGATGAACGCCCACGACCAGCCCCGCGCGGGCTACATCGTCGTGTGCAAACAACTGCACGGCGCCAAATGCGGCGGCGTCAGACTCGCCAAGAACTGATCTCGCCCGGAGTCGTCTGCGCGGTCTCTCTTGGCTGCTCGAACGCAGGCGGGAGGGCGTCGCTACCGGCTGATGCGGCGCTCTCGGGCCGATTTCAGCAGTCTCTCGGCAGCGCGCTGGGCTCGTTTGCATTCGGTCGTATCGATGTGCTCGTGGCTATAGCCGGCACGGGTCTTCATCCCCAGCAGCGTGCGCAGAGCGTTGCCGAGCCTGGCGCCGTCGGGGCGGATCTTTGAGAGGTGCGTGACGGCTTGGTTGTGGTCTTCGCCCTGAACGTGCTGCCCGAGTGCGATGCAGCAGATGGCGTCCGCGGCCGCCACGCCGCAGTGCACACAGAGCGTCACATAGGCATCAGCGACATCCCGATCGTCGGTGGCGAACTCGCGGATGATCTCGGCGCTCTCCAGGAACTGCTCCGCCTTGGCCAATCTGCCGACGATCGTGCGCTCATTGCATTTACGCAGTCGTGAGGTCATCGTGTTTTCCGGGTCTTCGTGCCGGTGCGCAACATACGCAGCGTGCCGTAGAGCTCGATCCCATCCCGGGCCGCGTCGGTGAGCACCTTCCGAGGCTCGCCGTCTGCCAACTCCTGCTCTCCGAACTCAAGGATCCGGGCGTCGTTGCCGGTCAATGCGGCCGCGTGTGTCTGGAGCGTGGATATCTGCTCCTGCCATAGCAGCTCGTCCGGCCCACAGTCGGCGGGGCGAATGACGAGCAGATCGAGATCGCTCTCCGACGTGGCCTCGCGACGAGCGACGGAGCCGAACACGACGACGAGCACTGGAGCCCGCTCCCACCTATCGATCGCCTCGCGCAGCCGGTCGAACACCTGGGATGGAAGACTCGCGAGCCCTTCGATCCAGGATGCGGCGACGTGGTCGCGGTTGAGCTGGTAGAGGTTGGCGCTGCCGGCTGAGCGACGAGAGACGATACCTTGGCCGGCCAGCCGGTCAGCTGAGTTGCGTATCCCCTGGTGCGAGCCGCGACCGATGACCCGCTGGAGTTCGCGCCCTGTCATCTCGACGTTTCCACGCGCGAGCACGCCCAGCACGTCTCCGTCCAGCGTGGGTGTGACCACCTGCAGCGGTCGGCGAAAGTCCATGCCGAAAGGTATAGCAGTTGGCAAGTATTATTGTCGAACCACAACAATAGTTGCCAAGCAAGTTAGGCGTGCCAAGGTCGATCGTTCGCCGGAATCGACGTTGACCGCAGTCGTGTGTGGGGTTCTCTCTTGACAAGGTGTTGTGTATGGGTTATGTTCTTGTTGTCATGGCTTCCCGTTAGGGGTTGTCGGGCGTCGATAGATCAGGGTTGGGTCGGTCTTCCTGGATCGGTTTCAAGCGCTTTTGCAGGGTTGTAGTGGGAGAGGGTTCTTGATCGTATGAAGAGGGGTTGTTTTCGCGTGTTTTCTTCGGGGACAGTTGTGACGGGAGTCGGCGTGCGCCACTGCACGCCCGTAGGTAGATGCCTCAGCATCGCTGATGCATCTCTCTCTCTCTCTCTCTCTCTCTTGCCCCAGTAGCACCTCTCGTCTAGCGGCTGAATCAGGCCGGCTGGTAGCCCCCGGTGGGGGGAGGGTCGCGTGATGGCTTCCGCGACCAGGTCTCAGCGGCGTCCGGGTGTTCGTTCGGCCCAGTTGCCGCGGCATGGCAGTGCGCAGGTCGCGGAGGTTCAGCGTTCGCGGATCCTCGGTGCGGCGGTGGCTGTCGTTTCGGCGTATGGGTATCCGAAGATGACGGTGTCGCGGGTGACGGGGCGTGCGGGTGTGTCGCGGCGCACGTTCTATGACCTGTTCGAGGATCGCGACGATTGCTTTCTGGCGGTGTTCGAGGACGCCGTGGCGCGGGCCTCCGGGATCGTGACGAGCGCGTACGAGGTTGGTGGGAGGTCATGGCGCGAGCAGGTCCGCGCGGGCCTAGGTGCGCTGTTGGCGTTTTTCGATGATCAGCCCGCAGTCTGTTCGCTTTTGGTCGTGGACGCTTTGCGGGCCGGACCCTCGGTGCAGAGGCGCCGCGCGGAGATCCTCAAGGGACTTGCGACCGCGTTGCAGGAGGGAAGCGCACGGTCCGGTTCGGGACGAGAGCTGCCGCCGCTGACGGGGGAGGGGGTCGTTGGCGCTGTTCTCGGTGTGGTTCACACACGCCTGTCCAGCGGGCAGCCGGGATCGATGTCGGAGTTGTTGAACCCGTTGATTGCGATAATCGTGCTGCCCTATCTTGGCCCTGCCGCGGCGCTGCGGGAGATGGAGCGTCCTGCACTGAAGATCCCCGGGGCGCGCAACGGAGGTTCGCCTTCGTCTCGATCGCCCTCGGCGCGTTCTGGAGATCTCTTCCATGAGTTGCCGATGCGGTTGACGTATCGCACTTTGCGGGTGCTCAGCGCGATCGCCGAGCAGCCGGGTGCGAGCAATCGCTTGATCGGGGAGATGGCGGGCGCCTCGGACCAGGGGCAGATTTCGAAGCTCCTCGCGCGGTTGGACAAGCTTGGATTGGTCGCGAACAGCGGGCAGGGCCAGGCGTATGGGGAGTGCAACGCCTGGCGGCTGACCCCGCGTGGTGAGGAAGTGCAGCAAGCGACGCATCTCGCCGGAGGTTTGACAACCGGCAATGGGCCCTCGCGTGGTACGCAGCGGGGCGAGAAGAGGGAGCAGGCGAGGTGAGACGCCATATGAAGACGTCGGCTGCCGGTTTGAGTTTGAGCGATGGTGGCGCGGGCGCACTGGCTCGGTGTCGTGTGTCTGAAGGCACGGCTGCCGTAGACCTCTATGCCGTCCGGCGCCACTGGGGCAAGCCGACAACGCGCGGGCTGAGGACCGACCGTCATTGCGCAGCTGGATCGACAATCAACCTACGAGGGACGTCAGTCCCTTTCGACTCCCAGGAGGAGAGCTAACCGATGCTCAAAGGCATACGCACACGCATCACACCGGCAACGGTCATCGCTATGGTCGCCTTGGTGTTCGCGATGACCGGCGGCGCCTATGCCGCCAAGAAGTACCTGATCACTTCGACCAAGCAGATCAGCCCCAGCGTCTTGAAGTCCCTGAAAGGCTCCGCCGGCAAAGCCGGACCGGCTGGAGCGGCTGGTCCCGCGGGCCCGGCTGGTCCAGTCGGCCCGGTCGGCGGCGCCGGAACGCCAGGAACGGAAGGGAAAGCAGGGGCTGCGGGGGTCAGCGTGACCAGCGCAGAAGCGCTCCCGGCCGAATGCCCCGCGGGTGGCGAGAAATTCACCTCCGCCAGCGGCACCTCGAAGGTGTGCAACGGCAAAGAAGGCAAACCCGGAAAAGACGGCAAATCCGGGTTCACCAAAACCCTTCCCGAAGGGGAAACCGAGACCGGTACCTGGGGATCGGCATTCGGCTCCCCTCCTGGGAACCGAACCTATGACATCTCCTTTCCGATCCCGGTGAGTCAGGCGCCGGCCGTGGTCGTCGTCGGCACTGGAGAAGCAAGCGCTGTGGGTTGCCCCGGCCGTGGCGGCGACTCCTCGAAAGAACCCTACGAACCCACGATTCCAGAAGCTGCCCCCGGAACTCTGTGCATCTATGTCGACGGGGACGAAGGCGCCCTAGGCGGATCGATAAAAGCGTTTGCGCCGGTTCAGGAAAATGGTGAATGGCTCGCGAAAGTTGGGGCATCGCAAAGCGGCACGCTTCTACGTGCGGTATGTGAAGAAAGCTGTGCAGTGAACGGCTCTTGGGCGGTTACGGGAGTCGGCGAATAGGTCCGAGTTCAGGGTCCGGCTTCGCCGGCGATACGAATTCGCCGGCGAAGCCGATCGAGCTACCGAGAGAAACAGGAACCATGACCGAATTTTCAGAAACGATGACTAAAGCCTCCAGTGCCTTTACGCAGCGGTTCGCGATCCGACTCCGGTGGCTGACGCCCCTCGTTTGCCTCATCTTCGCGACCGTCGCGACAGCAAGCGCCACCGCCAACGCCGAACTGCTCGGTGAGTTCGGCACGCACGGCTCCGGCGCTGGTGAGCTATTTCGTGTCGAAGGGGTAGCGACCGATCCCCAGACTGGCGACGTGTTTCTCGTCGACGCCGAGAATTACCGTGTCGATGAGTTCACACCCTGGGGAGGCTTCGTCAAGGCATTTGGCTGGGATGTCGCTCCGGGAGCGGTCAACGAGCAGCAGGAAGTGACGGTCAAGGCCACCACGGGTCAGTTCAAGCTTTCCTTTGGCGCCGCCAGCACCATCGACCTCGAACACAACGCACCGGCCAACGCTTCTGAAGGCGGCGGCAGTGTGGAAGCCGCGCTCAACGCGCTGCCCTCGATTAGCACTGGTGGTGGCGCTGTGAAAGTCGCCAAGGGCCCAACCGATGCCTCCTCCAGTCGCTACGTGATCAGCTTTGCCGCCGGACCGCTCGCCGGCGCCGACGTCCCCCAGATCGTATCCTCGGACGGCACCACTCCGCTCAGTGGGGGCGCCCCGACATCGGCCGCCACCGTCATCACTCGCGTCGACGGCACCTCCGCCACGACCGGTCTCGAGTCTTGCACCGCCGAAAGCGGGTGCAAGGCGGGCGTCAGGGGGACGGGCGCCGGCCAGTTCGATGTTGCCTCAGGCATCGCCGTCGACTTGGACGGAAACGTCTATGTGCGCGAATATGGTGAAACGGATAGGCGCGTCCAGAAGTTTGACTCCACCGGACGCTTTATTCTCATGATCGGTGGCGAAGTCGACAAGACAACCAAAGCCGACCTCTGCACCGCCGCCTCGGGCGATGTCTGCGGAGAAGGCGTTTCCGGTACCGGCGCCAGCCAGTTCTCGCTGGGTTTCGGCGTCGCGGTCGGGACTGACAACCTCGTAGCAGTTCCCGATCAAGGACGAATCCAAGAATTCGAAGGCGATGGTACGTTTAAAAGGTCAATTCCGGTCCCAGGATCGGTCTCAGAATCCCATGTCGGGAAGGTCGCGGTCGATCCTTCGAGCGGTAATCTCGACATCATCAATGAAGAACCAACCTCAAGATACCCCGGAGAGATAAAAACCCTTCATAAGCTGAGTCCGATCGGCGCGGAACTGCCAATCACGGGTTGCGACGTGCGGCAGCCGACCAACATCGCTACCGACAGTCAAGGCGATCTCTATGTGGTCGAAGAAAAGAGCCCAGCCGAAGGGAAATTTGAAGGGAGCCCAGAAAAGATTCGCGAGCTCAGCTCTTCCTGTGATCAAATCGCAGAAATCGCACAGGAACCCGGACCCGGAGCTAGTGGTTTTACCCCGTTCTCGGCAATCGGCACTAACACCGCCGGAGACCTTTTGGCCGCGCGGTCGAACAATAATGACTTCGACGAAGTCCGCATCTATGGCCCGCCACCGGTCTCCTTCGAACCGCCCCCACCTGCTCCGCCGACGATCGCCGCTCAGAGGTTGATCTCCGCCGACTTCGATCGCGCGTCGGTGAAGGCGACAATTGACCCCAACTTCTGGGCCGACACCACCTACGAAGTCGAATATGGCACGGGCAAGTGCTCCGAAGGAGGTTGTCCGTCGACCCAACCGGTTCCGGCTGCGTCGCTGGGAGCGGGAGTGGTCCGAGCCGCTGTCGGGACCTCGGCCGTGGAATTGAGCGGCCTGGCTGCAGCGACGACCTATCACTATCGCTTCGTCGCCCGGAGCGGCGGCGGCGGGCCGGTGCGGGGGGTGGGCGGTGCCGTCGGCGAAGATGGCGCCGAAGCCTCGTTTACCACAGCCCGTGCCCCCGATCTCCCCGAAGCCTGCCCGGAAAACGAAGCCTTTCGGATCGGGGCCTCGGCATCGCTGCCCGATTGCCGGGCCTACGAGATGGTCTCACCAATCGACAAGGAAGGTGGTGACACTTTGGCCTTGGCTGATCTCCTAAACATTTCGACCGCGCTCGATCAGAGCGCGCTGAACGGCAACGCGCTTACGTATACTTCCAACCGCGCCTTTGGCGACGCGATATCGGCGCCGTTCGCCTCGCAGTACTTGGCGCGGCGAGGTACGGACGGCTGGTCAAGCGAAGCCCTGGCGCCGCCGCGGGACGGACCGAGCGTGTTCGAACCCGCCGGAGCTGGGCAAGCGAACTTCAAGGCGTTCAGCCCTGATCTTTGTCAGGCTTGGCTGTCGGTCGACGCGCCGCCGCTGCCGAGCCTGGGCGGAGTGGAAGGCTTCGACAACCTCTATCGACGCCAGAACTGTCCCCAGCGCTACCAAGCGATCACAGGGCAGTCTGCATCTTTCGAACCGGAACTGCAGGGGGTCAGTGGCGACGGCAGCGAGGCAATCTTCAGGAGCAACGAACTGGTGTACCGCTCGGTTGGAGGCGAACTCAGTCCGGTCTGCATCCTCCCCGACGGGACGCCGTATCCCGACAAGTGTTCGGCAGGGACGCTTGCCGTAAATGCGTTTGGACTAACTGAAGCGCCCGGCTTCAACGGTGCATTCGCGAGCGTCAAGAACGCGATTTCCGTCGACGGCTCGCACATCTATTGGTCGGGGTTGGGCGGGAATCAACTTGGTGGCGGCAAGATCTACCTGCGCGTCGATAACGAAGCTACGCTCCCTGTCTCAGAAACCGAGACGACAAAGGCCGCTCATTTCTGGGCGGCGAGCGCGGACGGATCGAAGGCGCTCTTTGAGGTGGAAGACCTGGGTGAAAAACCGACCGCGAAGAACGAAAACCTCTACCTCTACGACGAGGTCGAAGAGGCCTCGACCCTGATCGCGGGCAAGGTGATCGGGGTGGCGGCCCAAAGCGAAGACCTCTCGCGCGTCTACTTCGTCTCCGAAGAAGCGCTCGGCGGTGCAAGCACCGCGGGGAAGCCGAACCTCTACCTGCACGAAGACGCTGGCAACAGGTTCATCGCCACGCTCTCGGTGACGGACGCCCATCGAGATACAGGCGTTCCGTCCTACACCGACACCTCCAAGCTGCCGCTTGACCGGGTCACACAAGCAAGTGCCGACGGCGACTATCTGGTCTTCATCTCCAACGAACCACTGACCGGCTTCGACAACATCGACGCCGAAACGGGGCTAGCAGACGTCGAGGTGTTCCGCTACGACGCGGCGAGCGAAGCGCTCAGCTGTGGCTCCTGCAGCCCGACCGGGGCGGCGCCGGTGGGAAGACCAGTGCAAGCGCCAGACGGCAACTCCACTCAGGCTGCGGCGCTACTCCCCGGCGGCGAGGGTGAGCTCTACACCACTCGCGCCCTCGTGGGCGACGGTTCGCGCCTTTTCTACACCGCCTACACGGATCTTGTCCCCGGCGATCGAAATGGCGCACCCGATGTCTATGAGTGGGAGGCGCCGGGGAGCGGGGGCTGCACCGTGGTCAAGGCCGCCTACTCGGCGATCAACGGCGGCTGCGTCTATTTGATCTCCGACGGCAAGGCGCCGGATGGCTCCCAGCTGGTCGACTCCAGCGCCTCGGGCAAGGATGTGTTCTTCACAACCGAAGCGAGCTTGGTCCCCCAGGATCCCGGCCTGGTTGACATCTATGATGCTCGCGCCGGCGGCGGCTTCGCCAGCCCGACGGTGCCGAACCGCTGCGATCCCGCCGGAGGCGGCTGTCAGACGCCGCCGCCGGAACCTGAGACCTTCGGGGCTCCGGCGAGCGGGAACTTCTCGGGGAGTGGGAACGTGACGCCAGCGCCTTTGAAACCGTTGGTGAAGCCGAAACCGTTGACGCGTGCGCAGGAGCTGACAAAGGCGCTGAAGGGCTGCCGTAAGGAGAAGGGAAAGGGCAAGCGGACGGCATGTGAAAAGCAGGCACGAAAGCGCTACAGAGCCAAGGCCAGGAAGAAGGCCAAGCGATGAGCCATTCCAATATTACGATGAGCGGATTCGCTATGTACGCAAATAATGAATACATTAAAGCGCGGCCGATGGGGCGACGTTGTGACGGCCGTATGGGGCGCAGCAAGCTCACGGTCGTGCTTGCGATGATGGGGATCCTCGTGGCCTTTGCGTTGGCCGGGCTTGAGGCGCCCTCTGCCGAGGCCGCCTTCGGGATCAGCGGCTTTCAGATCGGCTTTGAAGCAGAAGGCGGTGGGCCGGTGAGCGCGGCGGGCTCGCATCCCTTCGCGGTGACCACGGTGCTTCATCTGAATGCCAAGGCGGGTGAGCCCGAAGAACCAGACGGGACACTTAGAAACCTCGAAGTGACTTTGCCACCTGGCTTTGCCGGCGCCCCCGACGCGGTGCCTAACTGCCCGCACGCGAGGTTCCTTGAATTCACCAATGCTAACAACAACGGCCACACGCCGAACTGCTCGCTCGACACCGTCGTCGGGACGGCGGTCGCAGAGGTGATTGCTCCCGGCTATCACTACGCCCTGCCCGCCTACAACCTGGATCCGCCCCCAGGCGTGGCCGCCGAGATCGGGTTCTACGTCTACAACGAGCCGGTCACGATCGACTTCTTGGTCAGGCAATCGCCGCCCTTCAACGTGATCGCGCGGATCACCAACGTGCCCCAGCCGGTCAAGCTTTTTGGTGCGAAGTTGACGATCTGGGGAGATCCCTCGAGCCCGGTCCACGACTCCGAACGCGGTATCTGCCTGATCGTTGGCGGAGCCTGCCCTTCGGACGTCACCGTCGAAAGGCCCTTCGTCACCCTGCCACGGGCTTGTGAGGGACCGCTCGTCACTACCTACTCGGCGCTTTCCTGGGAAGGCGCGAGCGACGCCGGCGCTTCCCCGACGCCACTGCAGACAAGCGGTTGCTCAGAACTCGGCTTTGGCCCGACGATCGCCTCCGCCCCGACCGCAAGCTCGGCGGAAACCCCGACAGGTCTCAACTTCGACCTGAACGTCGCCGACCCCGGCCTGACCGACCCCAGCGGTCGGGCTGACTCTGACATCGAAAAGGCCGTCGTCACTTTGCCGGCGGGAGTGACGACCAATTCTTCGGTCGCCTCGGGTCTCGGGGCCTGCACCTCCGCTCAGCTCGAATCCGAGACCCTCGACTCCGCGCCCGGCACGGGCTGCCCGGAATCCTCGAAGGTCGGTACGGTCGAAGTCGAAACGCCGCTGCTGGAAGACACGGTGCTGCCCGGCTCGGTCTACGTCGCCAAGCAGGGCGACAACCCCTTCAACAACCTGTTGACGATCTATGTCGTCATCAAGGACCCCCAGCTCGGCGTCCTGATCCGCCTGCCAGGGAAAGTTGACCCCGACCCGACGACGGGGCAGTTGACCACCACCTTCGCCCAGCTGCCCCAACTGCCGTTCAGTCATTTTCACCTGCACTTCTTCGAAGGCCAGCGAGCGCCACTCGTCACCCCTGGCCTCTGCGGCACCTACTCCACCCAGGCCGACCTCTATCCCTACGCGGCCGGGGTCCCCCCAGTGCATCAGACCGCCGACTTCCAGATCGGTGCCGGGGCCGGTGGGGACGGCTGCGCGACGAGCGCCTCTCAGCTCCCTCGTACGGTTGCCTTCAGCGCTGGGACGATCGACCCCAAGGCAGGCTCCTACAGCCCCTTCGTCTTGCGGATGAGTCGCCCCGATGGCTCCCAGCAGCTGGCGGCGATATCGACGACGCTGCCGGGCGGTTTGCTCGGGAAGCTTGCCGGCGTCCCCTACTGTCCGGAGTCGGGGGTCGCGCAGGCCGCCTCGCGCGGCGCCGAAGGGCAAGGCGCCCTCGAGCTCGCTGACCCCAGCTGCCCCACGGCGTCTGAGATCGGCACGGTCACGGTCGGCGCCGGCGCCGGGAGCGAACCTCTCTACGTCAGCGGCCGTGCCTACCTCGCCGGCCCCTACAAAGGCGCCCCGCTTTCCCTCGAGATCATCACCCCGGCGATCGCGGGGCCCTTCGACCTCGGTGTGGTAGCGGTTCGCACGGTGCTGCAGGTGGACCCGGTGACGACTCAGATCACCGCCGTCTCTGACCCGATCCCCACTATCCTTCACGGCCTGCCGCTCGACGTTCGCTCGATCGCGGTCGACCTTGACCGCCTGGGTTTCATGCTCAACCCGACCTCCTGCGAACCGAAGCAGATCGCGGCCACGGCGATCTCCACCCTCGGCTCGATCACGCCGCTCGGCCAGTACTTCCAGGCCAGCCAGTGCGGGGCGCTCAAATTCGCCCCGAAGCTGACCGCGTCGACGTCCGGGAAGACGAGCAAAGCAGAGGGTGCGAGCCTGACCGTGAAGGTGGCCCAGAAACCGGGCGAAGCGAACATCCATAAGGTCACTTTGACACTCCCGTTGGTGTTGCCGGCACGCTTGACGACGCTCCAGAAAGCATGCACCGAAGCGCAGTTCGCGGCAAATCCGGCGGGCTGTCCCGCGGGCTCGTTCATCGGGACCGCTAAGGCCCTAACACCGATCCTGGGTGTCCCGCTGACAGGCCCCGCGATCCTCGTATCCCACGGTGGCGCGGCATTCCCCGACGTCGTGTTCCTACTGCAGGGCAACGAACGCGGAGGCACCATCCGCATCGACCTGGATGGCCGCACGGACATCAAAAAAGGCGTCACGTACTCCCGCTTCGAAACCGTCCCCGACGCTCCCATCACGAGCTTCGAAACGAGCCTTCCTCAAGGTCCGCACTCCGTGCTGGCGGCGACGGGGAACCTCTGCACGAGCAAGCTCGCGATGCCGACACAGCTCGTCGGGCAGAACGGCGCCCAGGTCAACCAGACGACCAAGATCGCCGTCACAGGCTGTCCCAAGACCAAGGCCCTCACACGAGCCCAGAAACTCGCACTCGCGCTGAAGGCGTGTCACAAGAAGAAGAACGGCGCCAAGCGCACCGCGTGCCAACGTCAGGCGCGTCGGAAATACGGCCCGCTCAAGAAGAAGGGGAAGTAGGGCTCAAGTAGCCCTTGAGCCAGGCAGCCATCTCCTCCTCGTTCCAGTCGCCGGACGCGACGGCGAGCACAGCTCGCTCGGCGTCGTCGACGCTTGGAGATGGCTGCCACGACCATCCGTTGATCTCAACGAACATGCGTAGAGATACCCATGCCGACCGCTTGTTGCCGTCTGGAAGTGGATGGTTCTTGGCGAGTCGTACGACGAGCACCGACGCCTTTTCGACGAAGTCCGGGTAGAACTCGGTATCGCCGAATCCTGCCGCGGGAGCGTGCAGCGCCGAGTCCGCGAGGTCCAGCTTTGTGACCCTCGTGAGCGTCTCGACGTCGAGACCGGTGACGTCGGCGGCGATAGCGAGATAGTCAGCGAGTTCGAGGTACTCGACGCTCACTGCGCGAGTCGCTCTAGCAGCTCGCGGTCCTCTTCGATGATGCGCCGCAGGCGCGCTTTGAAGGCGGGGTCGCGGCGGCGGCGCTGCACGGCTTCGACCAGCGCGAGCTTCACGGTCTCGTTCATGCTCTTGCCATCCGCTCGGGCGATCGCCTCTGCGTCCTCGGCGAGACCATCGTCAAGTCGAACGGTCAGGTTTCTGGTCATGACGTCATGATAGCACGGTGCGTATACGCCAGACCTATCCGTTCAGCAGGATCAGTGTCGAAAGCGCTCCATTCAGCGCACGCGAACGACCGCGGTCACGCCGCTGGGACTCGCCGCTCCCGGGGGCTCGACCCCGCCTCAACCCGCACCGGTGATACCGGCTCGTTACGGAACAATCGCATCGCGCACATGGCCAGCAGCCCGGCGAGTGCCGCGACCGGGGCGAGCGTCTTCAGGGGGTAGCGGCTGCCGTCGTGGAGGGTCAGGTTCAGCGCGGTGTGATCGCCGGCTTTGACGATGCTCTCAAGCCCCGCGTGGTCGATCCCCAGGATCGTCGGGCCGAGCGCCGCGAACACACACCAGCCGATCAGCGCCAGCAGGCCGTAGCCGAGCGTCGCGTTTGACAGGCGCAGTCGCGGCGTCGCCCACGCGGCCAACACGACGCCGCCGCCGGCCGCCAGCAGGAACGGCCAGATGCCGCCCCAGCCACGCCCCATGCCGTACGCCGAGGCGATCGTCGGCTGGAAGAAGCCCTCGCCCACGTAGCGCATCCACACGACCGTCTCGTTCTCATAGCCCACGAGCGGATGCGTGATCGTCGCGATCACTGTGGTGGTGATTGAGACCGCCGCCAGCGCGACCGTCGGGCCCGGCCAGCGCTTGAGCGCAAGCGCCACCGGAAACGCCAGGAACGGCAGCATCGTCGTGAGGAACCGCGGACCCATGAAACCGCCGCCGAACGGCAGGTAATAGCCCGAGTTGTAGCCGACATAACAGAGGCAGATACCCGCAATCGTCAGTGCCTCCGCGCGCTTGCCGCGTTTGTACAGCAGCGCCGTCCCCAGCCCTCCCAGGATCAGGACGGGTGAGATCGTCAAGAGGCCGCGCGAGTCCAGCAGCAGCGTGACGAACACCTTCGGGTTGGGCAGCGAGATCCCGAAGAACCCTTTCTGCTGGCGGGGGATGCTCGAGTAGGCCAGGTGCGTCCACGAATTGAACGCATAGTGGTTGTACAGCAGCAGCGGCACGATCCCCACGATCCCTCCGGCGATGTAGGAGCCCGCGCGGCGCGCGATCAGCGGCGCGGTCAGCGCGTCACGGCGTGAGAGCAGATACAGCCCCAGCACCGCCGCCACGAAGAACAGCGGGTACTCCGATGCCACCGCATAGCCCATCGCCAAGCCCGCCACCGCGAGCAGCATCGCGCTGGGCGGCCCATCGCGCTCTCGCAACATCAGTGCGAACGCGCCAAAGCCCAAGAACGCGCTGAACACATGGCTGAACAACAGCGTCGACAGCGGCAGCACCATCGTCCCCAACCCCAGCGCGACAGCAGCCGCCGCGCCGTAGCCCGGCTCGAAGCGATCGGCCACGCGCCACACCAGCAGCAGCAACAACAGCCCCGGCAGTACGTTCGCCCACAGCCCGACCAGATAGATCATCTCGTCGCCCGGATGGTTCGGCGGCGCCACGTGCGCGTTCGTCCACGATTCCGCGCCGATCAAATTCAGCGTGTCGTAAAACGGCAACGCCATCAACGCCAGTCCGGGCGCGCGGGCGGAGTAGAAATGGCCCTTGTAATAGGCCTTGTCGCCCGTGTTCTGTTGATACTGATCGATCGTCGTCCGTTCCACGTTCAGCGAGCGGATCAAGTCGTAGTGCGAGGTCTGATTCCACGAAAACGACTGGATCAGCGTCGCGTACGACAGCCCAACGAGCAAAATCGCGGCCAACGCCAGGCGTTTGTGGGTGACCATTCTGTCGGGGCCCTTAGTCGGTTCCGTGCAAGTCGGACGGACCAGGTTCGATTTCGTAGATCACCAGCGAGCCGACCTGGCGACGCTTCACGCCCAAGCCCGCGACCGGTTTCGCCGCCGCGGCCCGCACGTCCGGCGGCTCCGCCAGCGCATAGCCGTGAATCCCCGGCAGCTTCGGCATCGTCAAATGCAGCACCACAGTCTCGATGCCGTAAAAGCGCAGCTTCTCGATGCTCGCCTTGTCCGGGAAGCCGCTCATCCCCCCGCGCAGATCGTCCACCTGGGGGATGTCAAACGTGCTGTTGCCGATCGGTATGTCGTAGAACCCGTTCGTCGAGAAGTACTGCCACACGCGATCGGCCGCGCCGTCGGTAGGCAGATCCAGCAGCGGACCGCGCAACCCGACCTCCGCGGGCTTCGGTTGGGGCACGACCGGGTGCGCCATGTGGCCCGCTCCTTCGCCGAGCAGCCCGATCAACAGCACACCCCCGACGATCGCGCCCGCCGCACGCACCGTGTGGCGTTTGCCCCACGCGCCCGCCAACCCGGCGAGCCACTGCACCCCCGCGGCCGCCAGCAGCGCGTAGAACAGCGTCGCCAGTGTGAACACCCTCCCCGGCACGCGCACGCCGTCCCAGCCCGGCGCGAAGTCGTACAGCAGCCTGTACGGGTAGCCGGCCCCCGTCAAGCCCATCCCGAGCGCGAGGATCGAGACGACCCCGATCCCGACCGCCAGACCGATGCGCAAACGCCGTGTCAGCAGCGGCGCCGCCAGCCCACACACGGCCAGCACGAGGATCAGTCCGCCCGGCCAGAACACGCTCTCGTTCTTCGAATGGATGTGCTCGCGCGCGCCCGCCGTGACGTCGCCCCACACGCGGTTCTCCGAAGAGGCCGACAGCCACGCGGCCGGGCCGGCCGAATAGTTTTTGACTTCCTTCAACGTCCGCTTCGCCGTCGGATACTCGCTCGCGACCTTCAGATACGGGCGCGCCTCATAGATCGCCACCACGCCCATCGTCGCGATGCCGATGCACGTCACCGCCAGCAGCCGCCGTGGCAGCGCCGGGCGGCCCGCGAGCCACCAGTACACCGCCGCGACGACCGTCAGCACCGCCAGCAGGTAGCAGTACTGCAGCCCCAGCGTGAACCCGAGGCTGACCTGCCAGGCCGACACCAGCCAGCCCGCGAGCACCAGCCCGCGCGAGGAGCGCCGGTAGCCACGCAGCAGCAAAAACAGCGCCAGCGGGATGCCGCCGCTTGAGATCACGTGCAGATGACCGGCCTCCGTCACGCGATAGGGCGCGTAGGCGAACGCTACCCCGGCGGCCGCGCCCCCTAGCCGCCCCAGTCCCAGCTCGCGCGCGAGCAGGTACGCGCCGACGAAGCACAGCGACCACGCCCACAGGAACAGCAGGTTGTACCGGACCAGCGCCGCCACCGTGCCGTGGCCGATAAAGGCCGCCGGGCCGTACCCGAGCAGCGAATCCGAGAACGCCAGACTGAGCGGATGCGGGTAGAAGGCGTTTGCGTCGAACAGGTGCAGCGGGTCGTGCAACATCGCGTGCCCGACCCACGCCACCTGCCACGCCGTGCGCACGGGGTCGCCGAGATCGGGCGCGATACGGCTCGGCAGGTGCAGGATCAGCGGCCAGCTCGTCAACACCGCCAGCGCGATCCCGGCCACGATCACCCACGCCAACTCCGCCCCTCTCAGCTTGGGCGACGGCGCCCAGCGAGCGGGCTGTTTGGCGGCAGGCGAAGGTGCCGGCGTGTCGAGAAGCGCGCTCGCCATCGACGGCGCAGCATACGCGAGCGCCCCGGCGTCAGGCGTCGCCCGCGCCTGTCCGTTACGGCACATCGGCGGCGCCCGCTTGGGACGTTCCGGTGGGTGGATTTGCGTAAGACTGTTCGCCATGAAGGTGCTCGTCGTCGGAGCAGGTGGTGTGGGAGCGGCGTTCGCCGCGATCGCCCAACGCCGTGCCGCGTTCGAGCGCGTCACGCTGGCCGACGTCTCGCCAACGCGCGCCCGCGAGGTGGTCGCGCGCCTGGGCGAAGCCGACCGCTTCGCCGCCGAGCGCGTCGACGCCTCAGACCGCGCCGACCTGCTCGCACTGATCGAACGCACACGACCAGACGCCGTGCTCAACGCCTGTGACCCGCGCTTCAACGAGCCGATCTTCGGCGCCTGCTTCGACGCACGCGTGACCTACCTCGACATGGCCATGACGCTGTCCGCGCCCCACCCCCAGCGTCCCCACGAGCTCCCCGGGAAAATGCTCGGCGATCACCAGCTCGCCGCACACGAGCAGTGGGAGCAGGCCGGCCTGCTCGCGCTCGTCGGGATCGGCGTCGAGCCCGGGCTCTCCGACGTGTTCGCGCGCTACGCCGCGCAGGAGCTGTTCTCCCACGTGCGCGAAGTGGGCGTGCGCGACGGCGCCGACCTCGTCGTCGAGGGCTATGACTTCGCGCCCACCTTCTCGATCTGGACGACGATCGAGGAGTGCCTGAACCCGCCCCTGATCTGGGAGCGCGAGCGCGGCTTTTACACGACCGTCCCCTTCTCCGAGCCCGAGGTCTTCACGTTCCCCGAGGGCATCGGCAAGGTCGAGTGCGTCAACGTTGAGCACGAGGAGGTCGTGCTGATACCCCGCTGGGTGCAGTGCGAGCGCGTCACGTTCAAGTACGGGCTCGGCCGCGAGTTCATCGAGGTGCTGCGCACCCTTCACAAACTCGGCCTGGACTCCACCAAGCCCGTCGACGTGCGCGGACAGAAGGTCGCCCCGCGCGACGTCGTAGCGGCCGCGCTGCCCGATCCCGCGACGCTCGGCGAGCGCATGACCGGGCGCACCTGCGCCGGAACCTGGGTCACCGGCACCTGCATCGACGGCGCAGAGCGCTCCACCTACCTCTACCACGTCGTCGACAACGAGACCACGATGCGCGAGTACGGCTCCCAGGCCGTGGTCTGGCAGACCGCCGTCAACCCCGTCGTGGCGCTCGAGCTGCTGAACGAAGGCGCCTGGCAGGGCACCGGCGTGCTCGGTCCGGAGGCCTTCCCGCCGAAGCCCTTCCTCGATCGCCTCGCCGCGCTGGGCTCACCTCACGGGGTGATGGAGGTCGGCTGAAAAGCGCCTTGCGCGGACCACCGCCCGGCGGCTCATCGCCGGCAGTGGTGCCCCGCGCTCACAACACCCGTCACACGGCGCTCACACAAAGGCCCCCCAGTCCATGTGCGTGAGCGCCGCGTCCCCATGACGGGCGGCGTGTCCCCGGCTTAGAACTCCACCGGTCCGGGGACAGGTTCGGTCGGCGGCGGACGGTCGAGCAGGTCCGGCGCCGCGACTTCGCGCTTGCGCGCGAAAAACTCTCGGAAGTACGGCCGCGAGATCAGCATGATGATCGCCCCGAGCAGCATCCCGCCGATGCCCATCCACAGCGGCAGGGTGATCCCCAGTATCGGCGCCGATTCGACGTTGGCCGTGTGTCCGTAGTAGAAGGCCGCCTTGATGCCGATCCCCCACAGCATCAGCCCGCCCAGTAGGGGTCCGATGCCGAGTAGCAGCAGGTTGCGGGTGCTGTGCCGCAACTCGTGGCGGAAGTACCAGATGCAGGCCACGCCCGTGAAGCCGTAGTAGAAGCAGATCGGGAAGCCGATCGCCGTGAGCGAGTCCGAGAGGACGCTTTCGGAGAGCAACAGCAGTGCGATCGTGATCATGATCGCGAGCACGCCGAAGCCCAGCGTCGAGACGGTCGGCGTTAGGTAGCGTTTGTGCACGCGGGCCAGGAGGTTCGTGACGGCTTTCCAATGCGCCATCGACAGGGTCGTACGGGCCGTCGGCAGGATCGTCGTCTGCGTCGAGGCCGAGGCCGAGGTGAGCACCGCGATAATCAGGAGCTTGTTCAACGGTTCGCCCAGCACCCCCGTGCCGAGCGCCTTGAGGATGTCTTCCTGGTTGGCTTCGTTGGAGAGGAAGCCAACGCCGTGGAAGGACTGCGCGGCCGCGGAGACGACGACGTAGATGACCACGAGCAGGACGGTCGAGACGACCGCGGCCTTGCCCGGGCCCTCGGCGGGGTCCTCGGACTCCTCGTTGACCGACACGCCGGAGTCCCAGCCCCAGTAGATGAACACCGCCAGCAGCAGCGCGACGACCAGGTCGGAGAAGTTCATCGCGAACGGGTTGAACCAGGAAAGCGACGGCTTGATCGAGTCGGCCGGCGGATGGCTGCCATACACCTTGATGAAGGCCACCACCGCGAACAGTCCGAGGATGAACACCTCGGCGCTGAGCAGGACCTGCTGGATGCGCGCCGAGAGCTCGATCCCGCGATAACAGATCCAGGTCATGATCGCGATCCACAGGACCGCCGCGACGATGATCGCGACTTTCGATTCGCCGAGTTCGGTGAAGCCGAAGAGCTGAAAGGTGTAGATCGCCGCGATGTCCGCCAATGAGGCCATCACGATCACGTCCGCGAGGAAGATCGCCCACCCGTTCATCCATCCCCACGACGGACCGAACGTGCGCGTCGTCCACGCGAACGTCGTACCCGCGTCGGGGTCGGCGCGGTTGAAGTATTTGTAGGCCGAGGCGACCAGCAGCATCGGCAGAAACGCCACCAGCAGCACCGCCGGGGCATGCACGCCGACGCCCTTCACGACGACGATGAATCCCAACGTGGCGGCCAGCGAGTAGGCCGGCGCGGTCGAGGCCACGCCGATGACGATGTTCGAGAGGTAGCCGATCGCGCCCTTTTTCAGGCCCTTGTCCATGACCCCCGAAGGCTCGGGAGATGAGGGCGCGGCGACGCTGGCACTGGCCATTGGGACTCCTCTCGAAAAGGTCGTTGCAAACGCTACGTCCTCAACCGCCTCTCGCCAATGGGCGCGATCCCCAAAACGTACGGGCATCGTTATACAATTCGTACAACATGGTAGCGGCATATTGAACGTGCGATGCCTTGAGTCGGCCATCCTGTCGGAGTAGCGTTGTCCCCAATGTCCAGTGAGCTATTGACCCCAACATCCACCGAGCTGCAGCAGCTCGCCAAGCGCCACCTGTGGATGCACTTCACCCGCATGGGCACCTACGAGGAAGGGGGAGAGGTCCCCGTGATCGTGCGCGGAGACGGCTGCTACGTCTACGACGAGCACGGCAAGCGCTACCTGGACGGGCTCTCGGCGCTGTACTGCGTGAACGTCGGGCACGGCCGCGCCGAGCTGGGGGAGGCGGCCGCGCGCCAGGCCGCCGAGCTGGGCTTCTACACCAACTGGAGCTACGCCCACCCGCGCTCGATCGAGCTGGCCGCGCGCATCGCGGGGCTCGCGCCGGGCGAGCTCAACCGCGTGTTCTTCACCTCCGGCGGCTCGGAGGCCGTCGAGTCGGCGTGGAAGCTCGCCAAGGCCTACCACGCCGCGCGCGGGGAGCCCAAGCGCCACAAGATCGTCTCGCGCTACCTCGCCTACCACGGCACCTCGATGGGGGCGCTCACCGCCACCGGCCTGCCGGCGCTGCGCGAGCCCTTCGAGCCGCTGACCCCCGGCGGACGGCACGCGGCGAACACGAACTCTTACCGCTGGAAAGAAGACCGCGATCCGCTGTGGGCCGCCGACGCGATCGAGGAGGCGATCCTGTTCGAGGGGCCCGCCACGGTCGCCGCCGTGATCCTCGAGCCGGTGCAGAACGGGGGCGGCTGCTTCGTGCCCCAAGACGGCTACTTCCAGCGCGTGCGCGAGATCTGCGACCGCCACGGGGTGCTGTTGATCTCCGACGAGGTGATCTGCTCGTGGGGGCGGCTCGGATACATGTTCGGCTGCGAGCGCTACGGCTACGCCCCCGACATGATCACCACCGCCAAGGGCATCACCTCCGCGTACGCCCCGTTGGGCGCGGTGATCGCCGCCGACCACGTCGCCGAGCCGTTCCTGCACGGCACCGAGATCTTCAACCACGGGTTCACGTTCGGCGGGCACCCCGTCGCGTGCGCGACCGCGCTCGCGAACATCGACGTGCTCGAGCGCGAGCAGCTGTGCGCGCACGTGCTCGCAAACGAAGCGCGCTTTCGCGAAATGCTCGAGGGCTTGCGCGACCTACCGATCGTCGGCGACGTGCGCGGCGCCGGCTACTTCCACGCGATCGAGCTGGTCAAGGACAAGGACACCAAGGCGACCTTCGACCACGACGAGGCCGAGCAACTGCTGCGCGGCTTCCTCTCCGGCGAGCTGTATCGCCGCGGGCTGATCTGCCGAACCGACGACCGCGGCGACCCGATCGTGCAGCTCTCCCCGCCGCTGATCGCCGGTGAGGAGCAGTTTCAGGAAATCGAGTCGATCCTGCGCCCGGTGCTCAGCGAGGCCTCGGAATGGATCGAGCGGTGGAACCCCACAGCGACCGCGCGCTGGAGCCCGACATCGAAAGCGCGACCGTGAGAGGAGCCCGCCGCCCCGTGAAAGCCGGCGCCGCGTCCTCGACCGCGAGCGCGCGGCAGTGAGATGGAACTCACGGTCGAGAGCCTGATCTCAGAGCTCGGCCTTGAGCTCGTAAGCGGACGCGCCGCCGCCGGCGCGCACGTGCGCTGGGTACACATCACCGAGCTGGTCGACCCCACGCCGTGGCTGAAGGGTGGTGAGCTGCTGCTCACCACCGGCATCCAGCTGAAGGGCCCGAAGGTGCAGCACGAACTGATCGACCGTCTCGCCGAGCACGAGATCGCGGGCCTGGGCTTCGGCACCGGTTTCGCCCACAAGAAGGTGCCCGTGGCGCTCGTGAACGCCGCGCGCAAGCTCGACTTCCCCGTGTTCGAGATCCCCTACGAGCTGCCGTTCATCGCGATCACCGAGCGCGTGTTCGCCCAGCTGGTCGACGAACGCTACGAGCTGTTGCAGCGCAGCATGGCCGGCGACGTGCTCGCCGAAGCGCTCACCGGCAACCTCTACCCCGAAGAGCTGCAGGCCAAGCTGCACCCGTTCGGGATCGGCGAGCAGGCCGCCGTGCTCGCGTTCGCCCTCAAGGACCCCGCCGCCGGCGCACCGCTGCTGGAGCGCCTGCTGCAACGCGAGGAGGTCCACAGCCTCGTTGCGATCCGCGCCGGCCTGCTGTGCGCGGTGATCGACGTCGACGGCGTCGAGCCCGACCCGATCGAGCTTGCCGGGCGCGCCCGCACCGAGCTGCAAGGCCGGCTGGGTGAGGTCCGCGCCGCCGCCAGCCGTCCCGCGGCAACCCACTCGCTGCGCCTGAGCTTCCACGAGGCGCGCTGCGCCCTGGAGGCCGCGCGGTTGCGAAACGGCGACGAGAACCAGACGGTCGCCTCCTACAAGGACCTCGGCGCCTTCCAGCTGCTGCTGTCACTACAGGACGACGACGCGCTGATGTCCTACTGCCGCGGGGTGCTCGGGCCGGTCGAGCAGGGAGAGGGCGAGTACGGCGACGAGCTGCTGCGCTCGCTGGACGTGTTCATCGAGAACAACGGCCACTGGGAGAAGGCCGCCGGCGCGCTCTACTGCCACCGTCACACGCTGCGCTACCGGATCCGGCGCGTCGAGCAGCTGACGGGGCGCGACTTCTCAAGCGCCCGCGACCGCATCGAGTTCTGGCTGGCGTTGCGAGGCCGGGAGCTCGCCAGATGATCGTCGGCGTCCCGAGTGAGATCAAGGTGGACGAGTATCGCGTCGCGATCACACCCGCGGGGGTGCGCGAGCTGAGCGCGCGCGGGCACGAGGTGTTCGTCCAGACCGGCGCCGGCGAGGGCAGCGCGATGAGCGACGAGCAGTTCCGCGCGCAAGGCGCGCGGATCGTCGCCGACGCCGAGGAGGTGTTCGGGGAGGCCGAGCTGGTGCTGAAGGTCAAGGAGCCCCAACCCCAGGAGATCGGTTTGCTGCGCGAGGGGCAGACACTGTTCACCTACCTGCACCTGGCGGCCGAGCCCGAACTCGCGCACGGCCTGATGGCCTCGGGCGCCACCTGCATCGCGTATGAGACCGTCGAGGACTCCGCCGGGCGGCTGCCGTTGCTGGCGCCGATGAGCGAGGTCGCCGGAAAGATCGCCACGCAGGCCGGCGCGTTCATGCTGGAGAAGCCGCTCGGAGGTCGCGGGATCCTGCTCGGCGGCGTGCCCGGCGTGGCAGCCGCGACGGTGCTCGTGATCGGCGGGGGCGTCGTCGGCATGAACGCAGCGTTCATCGCGATCGGCATGCAGGCCGACGTGTTCGTGTTCGACCGCTCGATCGACCGGCTGCGCGAGCTGGAAGTCGCGTTCGCAGGACGCGCCTCGACCGTGTACTCCTCCACTTTGGCGATCGAGGAGATGCTGCCGCTCGCCGACCTCGTGATCGGCGCGGTGCTCGTGCACGGCGGGCGCGCTCCCCACGTGGTCACGCGCGAGCAGCTGAAGTTGATGCGCCCGCACGCCGTGCTCGTCGACGTCTCGATCGACCAGGGCGGCTGCTTTGAGACCTCGCGCCCGACGACCCACTCAGACCCGACCTACGAGGTCGACGGCATCACCCACTACTGCGTCACGAACATGCCGGGCGCCGTTCCGATCACCTCGACATATGCCCTGACGAATGCGACGCTGCCCTACGCGCTCGCGCTGGCAGACAACGGGCCGCAGCGGGCGATGGCGCTCGATCCGGGACTGCGCCTCGGCCTGAACGTGCACGACGGAGAAATCACCCATCCGGCCGTAGCCCAGGCCCTGGAGCCGCAGGAGGCACGGACATGAGTACACAAAGCACATTGAGCAACTTCATCGACGGGGAGTCGGTCGCCTCCGAGGGCGAGAGCGACCCGATCCTCAACCCGGCCACCGGGGAGGAGCTGGCGCGGGCGTCGAAGTCACAGCCCGAGGACGTCGATCGCGCGGTTGCAGCCGCGCGGCGGGCGTTCGGAAAGTGGTCGACCACGACGCCCGCCCAGCGCGCACAGGCTCTACTCGCACTCGCCGATCTGATCGACGAGCACGCGCCCGAGATCGCGCGTCTGGAGGCGCTGAACGCCGGCAAGCCGATCGAGGCGGTCACCGGCGACGAGCTGCCGGTGATGGCCGACAACCTGCGCTTCTTCGCCGGCGCCGCCCGCTGCCTGGAGGGCCGCGCGGCGGGCGAGTACATGGAGGGCTACACCTCCTTCACGCGCCGCGAGGCGGTCGGCGTGATCGGGCAGATCACGCCCTGGAACTACCCGCTGATGATGGCCATCTGGAAGATCGGCCCGGCGCTCGCGGCCGGGAACACGATCGTGCTCAAACCGGCCGAGACGACCCCGACCACTACCGTCAGGCTGGCCGAACTGGCAGCGGACATATTGCCCGCGGGCGTGCTGAACGTCATCACCGGCCACGGACAGCCGACCGGACAGGCGTTGATCGAGCACCCCGAGGTGGACATGGTCTCGCTGACCGGCTCGGTGCAGACGGGCAAGCACATCGCCCGCACCGCCGCCGACAGTCTCAAGCGCGTGCACCTGGAGCTCGGCGGCAAGGCGCCGGTGATCGTCTTCGACGACGTCGCGCTGGAGGATGCGCTTGCGACGATCGCCGGCACCGGCTACTACAACGCCGGGCAAGACTGCACCGCCGCCACGCGCGTGCTGGCCGGACCGAAGGTCTACGACGACGTCGTCGCGGGCCTCGCCGAGCAGGCGCACGGCCTCGTGATCGGCGACACCCTCGCACCGGAGACGACGCTTGGACCGGTCAACTCCGCCCGCCAGCGCGAGCGCGTCGAGGGCTTCCTGCGGCGCCGCCCCGAGCGCGCGGAGATCGTCACCGGCGGGCGCGCCCCAGACCGGCCGGGGTTCTACCTGGAGCCGACGGTCGTCGCGGGGCTGGAGCAGGAGGACGAGATGATCCAGCGCGAGATCTTCGGGCCGGTGATCACCGTGCAGCGCTTCTCCGACGAGGAGCAGGCGATCGCCTGGGCCAACAGCACCCGCTACGGCCTCGCCTCCTCGGTATGGACCCGCGACGTCGGCCGCGCACTGCGCGTCTCGCGCGCGTTGCGGTTCGGGTGCGTGTGGATCAACGACCACATCCCGCTCGTCTCCGAGATGCCCCACGGCGGGTTCAAGGACTCGGGGTATGGCAAGGACCTCAGTGTCTATTCGCTGGAGGACTACACGGTCGTAAAGCACGTGATGGCGAGCTTGCAGTAGGTGGGTCGCGGGCGGAAAGCCTGCTACGGTCAGCCCACGGGCGGCGAAGTCGTCCGCGAGGTTCTTGTCTTTGTTGGCGCTCTCAGTGCGCGGATGGGGTCAGTCGAATCTCCATCTGCAGCGGCGGCCCCGAAGGCTGCCAGAAGGAGCAACACCAACATGCATCATCAAACGTTCGCCGACCTCGGCGTGTCCGAGGTTGTCGCAAACGAACTCGCCAAGCGCGGGATCGAGAAGCCGTTCGCCGTCCAGAAGCTCGTCATCCCCGACGTGCTCGCGGGCCACGACGTCCTGGCCCAGTCGCCGACCGGATCGGGCAAGACGCTCGCCTTCGGCATTCCGCTGGTCGAGCGCTTGAAGGGCACGGACGTTCGTCAGTCCGCGCTCGTGCTCGCCCCCACGCGCGAGCTGGCCTCGCAGATCGTCGACGATCTGCGCGACATCGCCCACTCCCGCGCACTGTCGATCGCCGCGGTCTACGGCGGGGCGGGAATCGTCAAGCAGGCGCGGATCGCCGCGCGCGCCCACATCCTCGTCGCCACCCCCGGACGACTGCTCGACCTGATCGACCGGCGCGACGTCTCGCTGAATCGCGTCCGGCTGCTCGTCCTCGACGAGGCCGATCGTATGCTCGACATGGGCTTCAAGCCGGTCGTCGATCGGATCGTCAAGATGTGCGCTCGCGAGCGCCAGACGCTGCTGTTCAGCGCGACCCTGCAGGGCGAGGTCGGACGCATCGCCAAGGCCTACACCACCAACCCGCGTCGCCACGAGCACGCGCACTCCGAGGAGCGCAAGGGCGACGTCGAGCACCGCTTCGTCACGGTCTCCCACGAGGGCAAGGTCGCAAGGCTGGTCTCCGAGCTGGATGGGGCAGAGCGCGGACGCACGCTCGTGTTCGTACGTACCAAGCGCGGCGCCGACCGCCTCGTAAAACGTCTGGCGAGCAACAGCGTGCGCGCGGTCGCGATGCACGGCGACAAGTCCCAGGGTCAGCGCGAACGCGCCCTGGCGAGCTTTGAGTCCGGGACCGTGGACACGCTCGTCGCGACCGACGTCGCCGCACGTGGCATCGACGTGGCCGGGATCACGCACGTGATCAACTACGACATCCCCGGCACGCGCGAGGATTACGTGCACCGCATCGGACGCACCGCCCGCGCGGGCGCCAGCGGGGTCGGCGTGACGCTCGTCACCCATGAGCAGGCGCGCGAACTGTCGAGCATGATCGGCGACCTCGGCCTGCACCGCGAGCTAGAGCTCGGCGGCCTGCCCAGCAGCGCCACCGGGCAGCGCGGCGGCGGGGACGGTGGCCGGAGCGGCTCCTCGCAGCGCTCTAAGCGAGGCGGCAATCGTCGACGCAAGCCCTCTGACCGCAACGCGACGTCCCGGCCTACCGCTAAGAGCGGTGGCCGAGCACCTGGTAGATCGAGGTAAAGCCCGTGCGGAAGCCGTTGCGCGCCGCGCGCAGGTAGAGCCGCCATACGCGCAACCGCTCGCCGCCGGCCAGCTGCTCGGCGGCCTCGCGGTTGGCGTCCAGGCGGTCGATCCACGCTGAGAGCGTGTCGACGTAGTCCTGGCGCAGGCCCTCCACGTGGTCGGTCTCAAAGCCTGCGCGTTCCAGCGCGAGCTGGATGCGCGAGAGGTGCAACGGGGCAGCGTCGGGGAACACGTAGCGCTCGGAGAACGGGCCGGCCTCGGCGTCGCCGTGACGCAGGCGGGCGATGCCGTGGTTGAGCAAGCGCCCGCCGGGTTCCAATAGGCCCGCGAGCACGCCCGCGTACTCGTCGATACGGCTGGAGCCGACGTGCTCGACCATCCCGATCGAGGCGATCGCGTCGAACCGCTCCCCGCCCACGCTCCTCAGGTCGCGGTAGTCGCATATACGAATCTCCACACGATCCTCCAGACCGGCCTCTGCCACGCGCCTGCGCGCGAGTTCGGCCTGGGCGGGGGACAGGGTCACGCCGAGGGCCTGCACACCGTGCTCACGCGCGGCATGAATCACGAAGCTGCCCCAGCCGCAGCCGACGTCCAAGACGCGCTCGCCCTCGCGCAGCCCGAGCTTCGTGCAGACCAGCTCGCGCTTGGCGACCTGCGCCTCCTCAAGCGTGGTCGCGCCACGAGAGAACAGCGCGCAGCTGTAGGTCATCGAGTCGTCGAGGAACAGCGCGAAGAACTCGTTCGATACGTCGTAGTGATGGCGCACCGCGCGCTCGTCGCGCTCGCGACTGTGACGGCGCCCGCGCGGGCGCAGCTCGCTGGCGGGGATGCGCGGTGGTCGCGTCAAACCGCAGGCGCGTACAGCAGCCAGCATCAGTCGCGCGCGAGTGGCGCGGTCGATCGGCGGCGCGTGAAAGGAGTCCAGTAGGCCGATCACCCGGTCAAGGTCGTCGGCTTCCAGATCGCCCGAGGCATACGCCCGCCCCAGTCCCAGCTGGCCAGGTGCGCGCAACAGGTGCGCGATCGCCGTCGGCGAGCGCACTGTGAACACGGGTCCGTCCGAGACGGTGGGACCGAGTTCCGAACCGTCCCAGAAGCGCACGCCGAACGGGCGCTCCGGGAGCGCCCGCGCGAGCTCACGACGCAATCGGGCAGGTGAGGCGAACATGATTTAGGCCACCTCTGCGCTCGCGCTTGTCGATCGCTGGGGGTGCGGCCGGTTCATCACCCTCGCAGGGTATGCCACATCGGGTCCACACAGTCCCCTGGTCGCGCTGGTAAGTTGCATGTCGGCACCATGGACGAACAACATATTCTCGGCGGCGGTCCGACACACGCCCTCCCCGGGCCAGACGACGTTCAACCCGCGTCCAACGAGACGCTCGATCGCGTACTCACAGGTCTGATCACGGTCCTGCCGATCCTCGCACTGTTCTTCGTCGGCTGGCAGTTGTGGGACGGACTGCTGCACCCGTCCGACCTGGTGGTATTCGCGATCATGTACATGCTGACCGGGCTCGGCGTGACGGTCGGGTTTCACCGGCTGTTCACCCATCGCAGCTTCAAGACCTCACCGGCGCTGCGCGGCGTGTTCGCGGTGATGGGCTCGGCCGCGATCGAGGGGCCGGTCATCTCCTGGGTGGCCGACCATCGCAAGCATCACGCTTTCTCCGACCGCGAGGGGGATCCGCACAGCCCGCACGTCGACCACGGAGTCGGCTGGCGTGGGGCTCTGCGCGGGCTCGCCCACGCCCACGTCGGCTGGCTGTTCATCCACACCCAGCGCGGCTCGCGTGAGCGCTACGCCCCCGACCTGATCGCCGACCCGGTGGTTTCGTTCGTCGATCGGACCTTCTTCGTGTGGACCGCCGCCGGGCTGGCCGCCGCGTTCGGGCTGGGCTACCTGATCGGCGGTTCGCTGCGCGCCGGTCTCACGGGCCTGTTGTGGGGCGGCGCGGTACGCATGCTGGTCTTGCACCACATGACCTACTCGATCAACTCACTGTGCCACTTCTTCGGTCGTCGCGACTATGCGACCGAGGACCATTCACGCAACCTGCTGTGGTTGGCGCTACCTACTTTCGGGGAGGCCTGGCACAATAATCACCATGCGTTCCCAACCTCCGCCAGCCACGGTCTCAGCTGGCGCCAGCCCGACGTTTCCGCGCTCGTGATCCGCACCATGGCCCGTCTGGGACTGTGCTGGGACGTCGTCACCGTGCCCGAGGAGCGCCGCATGAGCAAGCGCTCTGTGGTCGCGTAACCGTCGATGCGACTGCGACGAGCAGGCGTTGAACCGTCCTGTCGGCTAACGTCGCGACCGTGAGCGAGCCGTTTTCGTCCGATCCGGACGGGGAGAAGGAGATAATAATTCCGGAGCCGGAGTCCGGGTCCGACGCCGATCTGCTGACGCATTACGACATCCTGCGTCTGCGCGCTCCCAACCCCGGGCACTACACCCTGTCGGGCACCAACACCTGGGTCGTCGGTCGCCGCCCGGCGTGGGTCGTCGACCCCGGTCCGCTGATCGAGTCCCACCTGGAGCGCGTCTGTACCGCGATCGAGGGGCGTGGCGGGCTCGGCGGGGTGGTGCTGACGCACGACCACGAGGATCATTCCGAAGCGGTGCCCGCGTTGCTGGCGCGCTTTCCCGCACCCCTGGCCGCCGGGCGTGGCGAGGTCGATGTCAAACTCGAAGAGGGCGTGCGGTTCGGGCCGTTCTACCCGGTCGCCACCTCCGGGCACGCGATCGACCACTTCGCGCTGATCGCCGACGGCGCCTGCTTCACCGGCGATGCGGTGCTCGGCGAAGGCAGCGTCTTCATCGCGCCGCATCGTGGGTCGATGTCTCATTACATGCTTGCGCTCACCCGCCTGCGGATGCGCGAAGACTTCAACGTGCTCTGCCCCGGCCACGGCCCGATCGTGTGGGACGCTCACACCAAGCTCGAAGAGTACGTCAACCACCGCTTGGACCGTGAGCACGCGCTGATGTACGCGCTCGGCAAGGGTGCGCGTACCGAAGCGGAGCTGCTCGACGCGGTCTGGCCCGACGTCTCCGAGGAGATGCGTCCGCTGGCGAGCGTCACGCTGGCCGCACACCTGGACAAGCTCGACGACGAGCAGGTCCTACCCCAAGGTGTGCAGCGCCCGACGTTCGACAGCTTCGACTGGTGAGCCCGCCCGGCGCCGCCCCCGACTCACGCGGCGGGCAGCCGCCGGCGGGCGCGGGACCGGGGCAGACGCCGGCGGGAATCGTCGGCTCGGGTGGTGAGGGCCGTCGGTTCACGCCGGCCGTGACCACGGCCGGCTCACCGTTTCCGCCGATCGCGGACTACGGGTTTTTGTCGGACTGCCACACCGGCGCGCTGGTTTCCTCGGACGGCTCGATCGAGTGGATGTGCCTCCCGTACTTCGACTCGCCGTCGATCTTCGGCGCACTGCTCGACCGCGGCGCGGGGTCGTGGCGCGTCGGCCCGTACGGGCTGTATGTGCCGGCCGGACGCCGCTACATCCCCGGGACGAACATGATCGAGACGACGTGGATGACGCCGGCGGGCTGGATGCGCGTGGTCGACGCGCTGGCGATCGGCGAATGGCACGACAACGAACACGGTTCCAGCCACACGCGTCCACCGACGGACTTCGACGCCGACCACCTGCTCGTGCGGATGCTCGAATGTGTACAGGGGCAGGTGCAGGTCGAGATCGTCTGCGAGCCGATGCTCGAGTACGGCGCAACACCCGCGACATGGGAGCACATCGACGTCGGCACCGAGGGTACGTGCGCGCTGGACGCCGGTGACGGCGAGACGAGTTCGTTCCGACTGCTGAGCGACGTGCGGATGGGGATCGAGGGCAACCGCACGCACGGGCGCCACACGATGAAGGAAGGCGAGAAACGCTTCTGCGCGCTGTCGTGGACGGAGGCGCGCGGCGGGCCACACACCGCGCAGGAAGCCGAAGAAGTGCTGCAGCGCACGGGACACTTCTGGCGCGAATGGCTCGCCGAAGGTACCTACCCGGATCACCCCTGGCGTGCGCACCTGCAACGCTCGGCGCTCGTGCTGAAGGGGCTGACGTTCATGCCCACGGGCGCGCTCGTCGCGGCGCCGACGACGTCGCTACCGGAGACCCCGGGTGGCGAACGCAACTGGGACTACCGCTACTGCTGGATGCGCGACGCGGCGTTCACGCTGTGGGGGCTGCACGCGCTCGGCCTGGACTGGGAGGCGGACGACTTCATCCAGTTCGTGGCCGACGTGCCGCGCAACGAGGACGGCTCTCTGCAGATCATGTATGGGATCCGCGGCGAGAAAGATCTCGAGGAGTCCACGCTCGACGCGCTCGGCGGCTACGGGGGCGCACGGCCGGTGCGGACCGGCAACGGCGCCTACAACCAGCGCCAGAACGACGTCTTCGGCGCGGTCCTCGACTCGGTCTACCTGCACTCCAAGCAGCGCGACCACATCCCGGAGCGGCTGTGGCCGGTGCTGATCGACCAGATCAGATGCGCGGCGGCCGTCTGGCAGGAACCGGACCAGGGCATCTGGGAGGCCCGAGGCAAGCCCCAGCACTACGTCTCCTCGAAGCTGATGTGCTGGGTCGCACTCGACCGCGGCGCGCGCCTGGCCGAACTGCACGGGAACCCCGACAACGCCGAGGAGTTCCAGGCGCTCGCCGACGACGTGCGCGAGGACATCCTCACAAAGGGGGTCGACTCGCGCGGCGTGTTCCGCCAGCACTACGACACCGATGCACTCGACGCCTCGACGCTGCTCGTTCCGCTCGTGCGCTTCCTCCCGCCCGACGACGAACGCGTACACGCGACGGTATGCGCGATCCGCGACGAACTGACCGAGAATGGTCTCGTAATGCGCTACCGCACGGCCGAGACCGACGACGGGCAGAGCGGGGAGGAGGGCACGTTCCTGATCTGCTCCTTCTGGCTGGTCTCCGCGCTCTCGGAGATCGGCGAGCACCGTCAGGCCGAGCACCTGTGCGAGCGACTGCTGTCCTACTCCTCGCCGCTTGAGCTGTACGCCGAGGAGCTCGAGGCCTCCAGCGGGCGCCACCTCGGCAACTACCCGCAGGCGTTCACCCACCTGGCCCTAATTAACGCCGTCACGCACATCGTCGCCGCGCAGCAAGGCTGAGCGTGCCCGTGTGGCGGGCCGAGCGTGCGCTTTGCAGCGAGACGCGGCGCCGGTTGCGCACTTGCCCGAGGTCTGTGACGGTGTTCAGGAACCGGGGTCAGTAGCCGGGATCGCCGGGCATCAGCACGCGCGCCGAGTCGCCCTCGACGATCACCTTCGGCAACACCGGCTCGACCTTGAGATCGCGCGCGTACGCGAGCAGTGCATCGACCGAGGCGAACGGAGCCAGCTGCTCCAGGTGGGCGATCGTCGGGAACACCAGCACGATGCTCTCGGCAGCGTGAGCGTCGAGCGCGCCCCGGGGAGTGAACCAACCGAGGTCCACGCACTCCTCGCCATCGATCCGCGGCTCCTGGCCCTGCGGCAAGGGTGCCAGGAAGAAGTGCGTGTCGAAGCGGATCTTCACCTCGGCCGGGGTGATCCAGCGCGAGAACGCGACCAGATCACCGGGATCTGCGAGCGTGATCGCGGCCTCCTCGCGCAGCTCACGCATCGCTGCGGCACGAACACCCCCATCACCGTCGCCATCGTCGGCGTCGACCGCGCCACCGGGGAACACCCACACTCCTCCCATGAACTTCGCCTCGGGTGTGCGCCGCACGAGCAGGACCTCCAACGTCTCGGTCCCACCGCGCAGCAAAATCACCGTCGCGGCCTGGCGCGGGCTGGTGGCGGGTCCCGCGTTGTAGGCCTCGCCCGGGGCCGGGCGGTCGTTGGAGGAGGAGTTGGAGGAGTGCGTGGGGGCGAGAACGTCGGAGGCGACCTCCTCGTTGTGCTCCTCGGTGTCCATCGTCCGATCACCCTACCCGTCCGCGGGGATGCCCGGTAATCTGTCGGGCATGAACGCGACTAAGACCCTGCAACGCTGGATCTGCGAGTCCTGCGGCTACATCTATGATCCCGACGACGGCGACCCCGACGGAGGAATCCCCGCGGGGACCGCGTTCGAGGACATCCCCGACACGTGGTTCTGCCCGGTCTGCGGCGCGCGTAAGCGCGACTTCACCATCTACGAGGACTAAAGCGCTGCCGGACTGGCGGGAGCTGCTGGCGCTCGACCGCGAGCGCGTGTGGCACCCCTACGGCCCGCTGCCCGCCGCGCCGCCCGGGCCACTGCCGGTCGTATCCGCGCAGGGGGTGCGCCTGCGGCTGGCCGACGGCCGCGAGCTGATCGATGGGATGGCCTCGTGGTGGTGTGCAATCCACGGCTACCGCCATCCTGCTCTGGACGAAGCCGTGCGCGAGCAGCTGGAGCAGATGGCGCACGTGATGTTCGGGGGGCTCACGCACGAGCCCGCCATCCGCCTCGTCGAGCGGCTGGTCGAGCTCGCGCCCGAGGGTCTTGAGCGGGTGTTCCTCGCCGACTCCGGTTCGGTGTCCGTGGAGGTCGCGATCAAGCTCGCGTTTCAATACCAGCGCGCGCTGGGCTTTGCCGGCCGTACGCGGCTGCTGACCGTGCGTGGCGGCTATCACGGGGACACGTTCGGCGCGATGGCCGTGTGCGACCCTGTCGGCGGGATGCACAGCCTGTTCGCTGGCGCACTCGCGGAGCATGTCTTCGCCGAGCGTCCCCCGGGCGGGTTCGACGCCGGTCTGGACGAGCGCTGGGCCGCGCATGTCAGCGAGCTGATCGCCGCGCACGCACACGAGCTGGCGGCGGTGATCGTCGAGCCAGTTGTGCAGGGCGCGGGGGGAATGTGGGTCTACGCGCCCGAGTGCATCGCGCTGCTGCGCTCGCTGTGCGACGAGCACGGTCTGCTGCTGATCCTGGACGAGATCGCCACCGGGTTTGGGCGCACCGGTGAGCTGTTCGCGTGCCAGCACGCGGGCGCGGCGTCGGCAGCGCTGCCCGATGTTATGTGCGTCGGCAAGGCCCTCACCGGCGGCTACATGACGCTCGCAGCGACGCTCTGCACCCCCGCGGTCGCCGAAACGGTCTCGGTCGGCGAAGGCGCCGGCTTGATGCACGGACCGACCTTCATGGCCAACCCGCTCGCGTGCTCAGTCGCGCTGGCCTCGCTGGAGCTGCTCGCCGACGGCGGCTGGCGCGAGCAGGTCGCGGCGATCGAACGGGGGCTGCGCGTGGGGCTGGAGCCCGCGCGGGAGCTGCCGGGCGTCGTGGACGTGCGTGTACTGGGCGCGATCGGCGTCGTGCAGCTGGAGCGAGACGTGGACGTTCCCGCCGCGGCGGCCATCGCGGTCGATCGGGGAGTGTGGCTGCGCCCGTTTCGCGACCTGATCTACACGATGCCGCCGTACATGATCGCCGAGGAGGACCTGGCGCGAGTGACTGGAGCGATGGTCTCTGCCGCGACCGGTTAAAGACGCGTTGAGTTCTGTCGAGTGGTGGGTTACACTGGCAAGTGGCTAGTGCGCTTATCGCTTCGGCATAGGTGCCTCCGAGGAGCCCGGGTGACCGGGCTCCCTTCGGTTAAGTAAGTCCCTGACGGCCGCCGAGATCGTCTTCGCTGCGACCGCCAGGGCGCCCTGCTACCTCGTGAGCCGGTCAATGACCAGCGCGGAGATGAGCAGTGCGATGGCCAGTGCTGTGATCGCTCCGAACATAGGAACCTCCTTTCTCCGGGGGTACGACCCCGGAACCCGCCGGGACGGGAGGCTCACGGCAACGTCATTTGACCAGCCATACGTCGATGCTAAGCGTCGCTTGGGATGAAACTCTCGGGGCACCAGTGCCGCCACGGGAGCTCACCGCCCGCTTGCGCGAGTTCAGCCGCGGTTGGACTTGGTACACGACCTAGATCCGCGACTTCGACCTCACCGAGCCGCGAGATCGTTTCGCGGTTGGAAAGCTCAAGCTCACCTGGCATCTCGGGCCACGGAGTAAGCACGACCGCGCGCACATCCAGCCCCGCCGCGCGCGCCGATTCGACGCTCAGCAGCGCGTGATTGATCGTGCCCAGTCCCGGGCTCGCGGCGATCACGACAGGTAGTGCGAGTGAGACGGCGAGATCGCGCACAGTGAACCCGTCGGTGAGCGGCACCAGCAGGCCGCCGACCCCCTCAACGATCAGCGCGCCATCGCGGACCGCCGCCGCTCTAGCCCGCGCGATCAACTCCGCCGGGTCGATCTTCTCGCCGGCGAGCGCAGCCGCGAGATGGGGGGAGACGGCCGGTCCATAACGCAGAGGCGCAACCTCCTCGGGCGCCATGCCCGCGACGTTCGCGAGCAGCTCGTGATCGGCCGGCCAGCCTGTCTCGGGAGGCTCATCCAGGCCCGTGACGACCGGCTTGTGCGCACGCACCCGCACCCCAGCCTCCGACATCGCCGCCAGCAGCGCGGCGCTCACGATCGTCTTGCCGACGCCCGTGCCGGTGCCGGTGACGAACAATCCGCGCATCCCCAGCGCTCCTGTGCCGATCGGCGCGGCTTACGCCGCGCGGTGGATAAAGACGTCGCGCTCGCCGTCGAACGGAGCGCCGCCTGATGCGATCGGCTCGCGCGAGGCGCCAGGAGTGGCCACCGGGGTCAGCGCCGAGACCTGGCGCTCCAGCTCGTCACTCTCTCTCTCTCTCTCCGAAGCTCGCGCCGTACGCGAAAAGTTCGCCGCCAGATCCAACCCCAGCTCGCACGCCGCCGCGCCGATGACACGCGCGGCCTCACGCAACTCCTCGGCCGTATGGCTGGCCATCACCGCCAGGCGCAGTCGCGACGTGCCTTGGGCGACGGTCGGCGGACGGATGGCTTGGGCGAACACGCCGCGTTCAAGCACCGCCTCGCACAACGACGTCGCGTCGCGCTCATCCCCCACGATCACCGGGACGATGTGCATCTCCGTATCGCGCGCCGGGATGTCCTCGGCGGTCAGTGCGCGACGCAACACACGCGCGTTCGAGCGCAGTCGCTGCACCCGATGAGGGCGCTCCTCCAATAGCTCCAGCGCCGCCAGCGCCCCCGCGACCGCGGGTGGCGGCGGCGCCGTGGAAAAGATCAACGGACGCGCCGTGTTGATCAAATAGCGGATCGTCTCGCGACGCGCACACGCGTACGCACCGTAAGAGCCGAGCGCCTTGCCGAGCGTGCCGATCACGATGTCGATCTCGCCCTCCAACCCCGCCTGGGCGATCGCTCCCCGTCCCTCCGGGCCGAGCACGCCGGTGGCGTGCGCCTCATCGACGATCGTGCGCGCGCCGTGCTCCCGCGCCAGCTCCACGAGCTCGACCAAGGGAGCCACGTCGCCGTCCATCGAGAACACCGAGTCGGTCACGATCAGCCGGCGACCGGCGCCGCGGTGACGGCGGATCAGCCCGTCGAGATGGTCCATGTCGCAATGCCGATACACGACCACCTCCGCGCGCGAGAGCCGGCAACCATCGACGATCGAGGCATGGTTGAGCTCATCGGAAAACACCACGTCCCCACGTCCCGCCAGCGCGCCGATCGCCCCGGCGTTGGCCAGATAGCCCGAGCCGAACAACACGCACTCCTCGCAGCGCTCGAACGTGGCCAGGCGCTGCTCCAGGCGACGGTGGATCGTCATCGTGCCCGACACCAGCCTCGACGCCCCGGCGCCGACCCCCCAGCGCATTGCCGCCTCCGCCGCCGCCTCGCGTACGCACGGATGGTCGGCCAGGCCGAGGTAGTTGTTCGAGCACAGCAACAGCACCGGCTTGCCGTCCAGCAGCACCCGCGGTCCCTGCGGTCCGCTCACCATGCGCAGGCGCCGGTCGAGTCCGAGCCGCTCCAGTTCTTCCAAGCGTTGCTCGATCTCGTTCATCTCCGTCTCGCGGGCTCAGTCTCCCCAGCCCGCCGCGGCGGGAACCGGGTCGTCCTCGGCCGACCTTGACGCGCCGGCGCGTGCCGGCACTCGATTGGGCGCGCCGTCGGGACGGGGCGGAACGTTGCGCTTGGCCTTAAAGCGCAGCTGCGTCGAAGGGTCCCATAGGCGAACGTTCAGAGCCGAAGCGTCGCCGGCGTGCGGATCTCCGGCGTCGGACCCGGTCCGTTGCTCGCCCGCGAGCAGCTCCTCGACCACGTCCGGCGTCTCGCCGTCCAGCCAGCCCGAGCGATTGTCGGGCCGCGGATTCGCGCCGTTGTCGGGCTGGCGCGCAACGTTCAGGCCCAGCTCTTCGAACATCGCGCGATCCTCCTCGGGCGTGTTGCCGAGCGTCGTCAGGAAGTTGCCCATCATCACGCCGTTGATGCCGGCCTTGACGGCGAGCTGTTGCAGCTCGCCGATGTTCTCCACGCGCCCGCCGCAAAGCCGGAACAGCGCATCGGGCAGGATCAGCCGGAAGATCGCGATCCACTTGACGGCCTCGAGCGGATCCATGTAGTCGCGGTCGCCGAACTTCGTTCCCGGGCGCGGGTTCAGCAGGTTGATCGGCACGCTCGTGGGATCGATCTCGGCGAGCTGAAAGGCCATCTCGACGCGCTGCTCGCGCGTCTCACCGAGGTTGAGGATCCCGCCGACGCACGTCTCCAGCCCGGCCTCCTTGACCGCGTCGATCGTGCGCAGCCTGCCCTCGTAGCGGACCGTCGAGGAGACCTCCGGGTAATAGGACTCGGCCGTCTCGACGTTGTGGTGCACGCGCTGGATGCCGGCCTCCTTGAGCGATCTGGCGCGCGCCGCAGACATGTGCCCGATCGAGGCGCAGCGCTTCAGATTCGTCTGCTCCGCGACCAGTCGCGCGCCCTCGAGGATCTTCTCGAAGTCGCGCTTGGACAGGCCCTGACCCTGCGTGACCATGCAGAAACGGTGGGCGCCCGCCGCTTCCGCGGCCTTCGCGTGTTCGAGGATCTGCTCCGGGCTCATCATCGCGTGCATCGGCGTCTCCGCCTCGGCGAAGCGCGACTGCGCACAGAACCCGCAATCCTCCGCGCACCCGCCCGACTTGGCGTTGACCAGCGAGCACATGTCGGTCGAATCCTCGAACCGCTCCACCCGTGCCGCCCAGGCGCGCTCGACGAGCGCTTCGATCTCGGCGCGACCCTCGATCTCGCCGAGACGTAGGGCCTCCTCGCGAGTGATCAGCGGTGGCATTCCTGCACGTTATGTCGCGCCCCGGACGGCACGAATCGGGTTGCCGGAGGGAGGCGAACAGCGGGACCGAAGCACGGGGTTGGCGCTGGTGTCGGCGATGAAGGGCGGCGCGGAGCGCAGAGCAGACCTCGTTGTCGGCCACCCCGGCGCGGAGGGTCTATTCGTTGCGCCACTCGGGCGCGCGCCGTTGCGCGAACGCCCGCATCCCCTCGCGCATATCCGCCGAGGCGAACGACGCGCGCCGCAGCTCGATCAGCTCGCGTTCGACGTCCTCCCCGAGCTGTCCCTCGGCTCGCAACAATGCGGCGATCACGCGCTTGTTGCCGAGCTGCGCCAGCGGCGAATTGCCCGCCAGCTCGCTCGCCAACTCTGCCGTGGCAGCTTCGAGTTCGTCCGCCGCGGTGACACGGTTGACCAGACCCCATCCCAGCGCGGTCGCGGCGTCGATGTATTTGCCGAGCAGAAACAGCTCGCGTGTGCGTGTGACGCCGATCGCGTCGATGAACCGCCGCAGGCCGGTGTGCGAGTACACGAGCCCGAGCTTCGCCGGGGGCATCCCCAATTTGATGCCCTCCTGCGCCACGCGGATATCGCAAGTCAGCGCCAGCTCCAGCCCGCCGCCGATCGTATGTCCCGGCAGCGCCGCCAGCGTCGGCCACGGAAACGCTTCGAGCGCCTCGATCGCTTCGGTGAACGGATGCGCCACCAGACGCTCGGCCTGCTCCTCGAATTCGCCCTCCTCCTCGGGGATCTCGCCGATGTCATACCCGGCCGAGAACATTCCGCCGGCGCCCGTCAGCACCAGGCAGCGGATCGCCCCGTCGGGATCGGCGTGCGCGGCGAGCGTCGCGGTGATCGCGTCGAGGATCGGATGGTCCAGCGCGTTGCGCTTCTCCACGTTTGAGATCGTCAAACGCACCACCCCGGGAGCGGGCTCGTCCACGAGCAGCTTGCCGTCGGCGAGCTCGCTCTTATGGGTCACGGCGGACACTGCTCTATTTCAGCACGACCAGCGTGTCACCCTCGTTGACCGCCTGACCCTCCTCGCAGCGGATCTCCGACACCGTCCCCGAGTCTTCGGCCTCGACCGGCATCTCCATCTTCATCGACTCGAGGATCGCGACCGTGTCGCCCTCCTCGATCTCATCTCCGACCTCGCACTCGATTTTCCAAACAGTGCCCGTGATGTGGGCCTCCACGTCAGTCACGCCATGCGCCTCCTGGTTGCGGAGCCTCGCCGTCGCACCGAGGCTCGATTGCCGAGAACCGCGGCGGACAATAGCCTCTGGAGCCGACCCCTCCATGAACCCCGACATCCTCATCGTCGTCGCCGCCTTGGACGAGGCCGATCGCATCACCTCCACGCTCGCCGCCCTGGCGCTCGCCTTCCCGGGCGCGCCGGTGTGGGTCGCCGACGACGGCTCGACGGACGCCACCCCGGAACTCGCGCGCGCGGCCGGCGCCACGGTGGTGCGCAGCGAGCGCGTGATCGGCAAGGGCCAGGCGATGACCGCGGGGGTGCGGGCGGCGCTGACGAGCATTGACTTTTTGGCCGTTAACGCGCGTGCGCGCGTTAACGGCGATTCAGAACACTCATCACCAGATCCCCCGGTCCGGACCCCCGCTGACAGAGGGCCCGAAGCCGTCCTAGTGCTCTGCGACGGTGACCTGGGCGACTCCGCGCGCGAGCTACCCGCGCTTGTGGATGCTCTACGCCGCAGCGACACCGATCTCGTCGTCGCCGCCTTCGCCACGCGTGTGGGCGGGGGATTCGGTCTCGCGCTGGCCTTCGCGCGCTGGGCCATCCGCCGCCGCTGCGGCCTGCCCACGCGCGCGCCCATCTCCGGTCAACGCGCGCTGCGCGCGGAAGTCGCTCGCGAGGTTCTCCCGTTTGCTTCCGGATTCGGAATGGAGATCGGCATGACCATCGACGCCGTCCGCGCCGGTCATCGCGTGCTCGAGGTCGATCTCGATCTTGCGCATCGCGCCACCGGACGCACCCTCGCCGGCTTTCTCCATCGCGCCCGCCAGCTCGCTGACTTCATCCGCGTGTACTTCGCCCGTGGCTGAGTGGCGCCACCCAAAGCGCTCCCTCAACGCCGACCGCTGCGGTGAGCGGCGCCGACGGCAACCAGACGCAGGAGCAGGCTCGCGGCTCACCCACCCCACACACGCGCCGGTTAGGCTCAGCTGCGGCTCATGATTCTCGCCATCGACCAGGGGACCTCCGGCACAACGTGCTTCGTCTACGACGAGCGTTACCAGCCGATCGGGCGCGCATATCGTGAGTTCCAGCAGCACTTCCCCCAACCCGGCTGGGTCGAGCACGACCTCACCGAACTGTGGTCCGTAACCCAGGCCGTCGCCGGCGAGGCGCTCGCGGACGCCGGCGAGGTCCGTCCCGGCGAACTCGTCGCCGTGGCGATCGCAAACCAGCGTGAGACCGTCTGCGCGTGGGATCCCTCCACGGGCGAGCCCTTGCATCGCGCGCTCGTCTGGCAGGACCGCCGCAGCGCGCCGCTATGCGAACGGTTGCGCGCCGACGGGCACGAACCGCTGATCCGCGCGCGCACCGGTCTGGTGCTCGACCCCTACTTCTCGGCCACGAAGATCGCCTGGCTCTTGGAGCACGTTCCCGGCCTGCGAAAGCGCGCCCGTGACGGCCGCGCCGTGTTCGGCACGATCGACTCGTGGCTCACCTTCAACCTCACCGGCGAGCACCTGACAGACGCCTCGAACGCCTCGCGCACGCTTCTATATGACATCAGCGCCGGTCGCTGGGACCCTGAGCTGCTCGACCTCTTCGACATCCCGGCGCGCGCCCTCCCCGAGGTCCGGCCCAGCGCCGGCGTGTTCGCGCACACGTTCCCAGACGCGCTACACGGTCACGCCGTGCCGCTCGCCGGCGTCGCCGGGGACCAACAGGCCGCGCTCTTCGGTCAGGCGTGCGTCGATCCGGGCCTCGGCAAGAACACCTACGGCACCGGCTCCTTCGTACTGCTGAACACCGGCTTTTCCCCGCCCGAGCCGGCGCCTGGATTGCTCTCGACCGTCGCCTGGCAGATCGGCTCCTCGACGACCTATGCCCTGGAGGCCTCCATCTTCGTCACCGGCGCGGCCGTGCAGTGGCTGCGCGACGGCCTGCACGTGATCGAGACGGCCGCCGACACCGAGCCCCTGGCCGCGTCGCTCGCTTCCAACGACGGCGTCTACTTCGTCCCCGCCCTCACCGGCCTGGGCTCACCCCATTGGGACCCGCACGCGCGTGGGACGATCGTCGGGCTTACCCGTGGCAGCACCCAGGCTCATCTCGCGCGCGCGACCTTGGAGGCGATCGCCTACCAAACCCATGACGCGGTCCGCGCGATGGAGGACGCGTCGGGACAAAATCTCGCCGAACTGCGCGTGGACGGCGGCGCCAGCGCCAACGCCTGGTTGATGCAGTTCCAGGCCGACATCCTCGGCGTGCCCGTCGTGCTGGCGGAGACCCCTGAGACGACCGCCCTGGGCGCCGCCTACCTCGCCGGAGTCGGCGCTGGCCGGTTCACAATCTCCGACATCGCCACGCTGCGGGCCGAGCGCGGACGCTACGAGCCCCGCATCTGCGCCGAGGAGCGCTCCCGTCTGCTGGCAGGCTGGCACGAGGCGCTGAAGTGCGCGCGTAACTTCCGCGGCTCCGCGATGTAGTCCGGTTTGATGAGCGATCTCGCACCGATGCGCGAACAGGTCTATGCCGACCCACGGCCGAAGGAGTACTTCGACCAGTTCCACGAGCGCGCGCGCACGCGCGAACCCAACTGGGTGTACGAGGCCACACGCCTGCTGACCTCGCTCTATGCCTACACGCTCCTGCGCGTACGCTCGATCTCCTCCGAGAAGGTCCCCGGTCGAGGCGCCGTGATCCTCGCGCCCAACCACTTCTCGTTCATGGACCATTTCCTAATGGGCTGCTACATCCGCCGCAAGGTCCGCTTCATGGCCAAGTCGCAGCTGTTCTCGTTCCCCATGCGCTACATCTACAGCCCGGGAGGCGTCTTCCCCGTACGCCGCGGCGCACGGGACGAGGAGACCTTCATCACCGCCGAGACGATCCTCGGCCGCGCCGGCGCGATCACGATGTACTGCGAGGGCGGACGTTCGCGCACCGGCAAGATGGCCACCGAGGCCAAGCGCGGCATCGGCCGCCTGGCGCTGGAGACGGGCGCGCCGGTCGTGCCGATCGCGATCTACGGCTCCTCGCGCATCCGCAACTGGAAGCGCCTTCGATTTCCCAAGGTCACAGTCCAATACGGCGACGCGATCCGCTGGGAGCGCATCGAGAACCCCACGCGTGAGCAGCAACAGGCGGTCGCCGACGCCATCCTCACCGAGATCCGCGCACTGTACGAGGGGCTTGAAGAGCATGGGCGCAAGGGGGCGCTGCAGCGCGCTCGCGCCCAGCGTCGCGCAGAACGGGGATCGGCGAGCCGTACCGCCGTCGCCTGAGTTCACCCACCACGGTTGGGTCAGCCCGGCGTGGCTCGATTGCTCGCCTCCGGCGCGCCGTAACCGAACCACAGTCGAGCCGCCGGTCGGGCGCTTATGGTTGAACGTGCAGGCACTCCCTAACGCAGCGCGAGGAGCGATATGACCCGTTCGCTAGACATCGGCTCGGTCATCAGCCGGGTGTTCAACATCTATGCCGACCAGGCCTCCGTGCTGCTGCCCGCCGCGGCCGTCGTGTTCGTCGCGATCGGGGTTGTCACAGCGGTGCTGGTCGCGATCGCTCCGGTGCTTGGGATCGTCGCTCTGATTCTCGCCCTTGCCGCCACCACCCTGTTCACGGGCATGGTCGTCGAGCTTGTCGCCGACGTGCAGGACGGCCGGCGCGACGCGACCGTCGGGCAGCTGCTGCAATCCGCCACCCCGGTGCTCGGGCAGCTCATTCTCGTCGGGATCGTCGCGGGGATCGGGATCGCGATCGGCTTCGTCCTGATCATCGTCCCCGGGCTGATCCTGATCACGATCTGGTCGGTCGCGGCACCGGTCGTGGTGCTCGAGAACCCCGGCGGCCTGCGCGCGCTGGGACGCAGCCGCGAGCTCGTAAAGGGCAACGGCTGGGCGGTGTTCGGTGTGATCTTCGTGCTCGTCATCGGCGTCGGCATCGTCGCCGCGATCATCGAGGCGGTCGGCGACTCCGGCGGAACCGGCGTCGGCATCGTCGTCAGGATCATCGTTCAGATCCTCACCGCGCCCCTCGCCGCGCTCGCGGCCTCCGTGCTCTATTTCGAGCTGCGCCCACCAGCCGCCGGCGGGGAGACCTTCGGGGAGACCTCACCCCCGACCGTACCGCCGCCATCTTCGCCACCGCCCGCCATCGCCTGAGAACAACCGAATAGCCTGCGCGACGTGTCGACGGTCGCGTCTGGCTTGCTCCGCCCCGGTCTCCTCGAAGGAGTCTCGGTCCTGGTGGTGGGCGCAACCCGACTGGACGGCAGGGGCCAGGCCGATGGGTCGTTCGCGCAAGCCACGGGCGATGCGTGCAAGCGCCTCGGCGCGCGCTCGGAAGTGCATGAACCGGAGGATGCCGTCGAAGAGGCCGCGATCGAACGCATCGTCCTAGACGCCGCTGAGTCGGGAGGTCTGGACATGCTCGTCGTGGACGGCGCCGCCCTGTTCGCCGCGGGCGGTCTGGGGGCGTGCCTACAGGGCGCGTGGGAGGCGACCGCGGCGGTTGTGAACGGTGCGCTTCTACCGGGCGCTCGTGGCGGGCGGATCGTCTACCTGGCGCCCGCGCCCGGCGCCGGCGAACAGGCCGATGCCGCGCGTGCCGGGCTGGAGAATCTGGCGCGCACGCTTTCGGTCGAGTGGGCGCGCCACGAGGTTACGGTCGTGACGATCGCCCTTGACGAGAGGACCGCCCCGGACGAGGCGGCGGCGCTCACCGCCTACCTCGCCTCGCCCGCGGGGGCGTATTTCTCGGGCTGTCTGCTTGACCTGCGTGGTGTCTGAGCCCGCCGGCTGCGGGGCGCTTGAGAGCGCCACGGATGTCTGATGCGGTCTGCGCGCGTTACGTTCGGAGGCCGACCGGTGGCGGGGGCGGCTCTCGGATGTGGCGTGGAGGAGGCAGCGGCTTGGCGTCGTGGATGCCCCGCTGACCTCGGAATATGCACAGCACTTTGCCCTCCGGACGCGCGGCACTGGGTGCGATCAAGCCCTGCCAGCTGTCGCGCGAGAGCTGCTCCCCAACCGCTTGGTAGGCCGGCCAGTCGCGAGCACCGGGAGCCGGTGGGACCAGGCCTATCGCTGCGAGCTTCTCCGGACTCGCGAGGTCGGCGACCTCGATGTCGACCTGCCAAGTCCAGAGGTCGCGAGGCATCTGTGCGAGCGGTGGAATCATGCGCTCGGCGAGATGGCGGTACCACTCGGCCCATGCGGTTTCCGCCGAGTCCGCGAGGTATAGCGCGTCGACGACGTCACCTCGCTGCCAGCGGTTGTCGGGCGGCGGATCGCGCTCAGGTAGTGGTGGAGATCCTGGGTATGTGTGCTTGAACCAGTGCCCGCGCACCGTGAGCGCTGTGACGCCGAGCGCCACCTCAGCTCGCGCCCGGGTCCTCGATGCCGGAGATGAGTCGTGCGACCGCGCGGTAGTCGCCCGCGGCGATGCGATCGATCGGCTTGTCGTCGTCCAGGGCGGGTACCGGCTTGTTCAGCCACACCGGTATATAGGTCGGGCGGATCACCCGAGCGAGACGTTCGACAAGCGACGAGAGCTCGGCCAACCGCTCCGCGCGACTGCCGCTGGGGGCGCTGCGACGTGCCAGCCATTCTCGTACCGTGCTTGGCGCCGCACCGGTTGCGCGGGCTATATCGCGGTCGGAGAGATGCCCGGTGTCGTGAACGTTGATCGCCTCTTGAGCATATGCAAACGACATGACCGCACCTTAGCAGGCAGACGTGATTCCGTCAATATATCGACAGATAACGGGTGGGTATAGCTAGAGGCCGCCTGTTACTGGTCCGGACCTACTGGCGTGAGCACCGCCCCGGACGAGGCGGCGGCGCTCACCGCCTACCTCGCCTCGCCCGCGGGGGCGTATTTCTCGGGCTGTCTGCTTGACCTGCGTGGCGCGGCCGCCGCCGCGGCTTGAGCGCTACGCCGAGGCGGGCTCGGGGTCGGGACGGACGAGAACCGTGTCCGCGACCGCAATGATCTCGTCCGCGGGCAGGTCGGCGCGCGAGGCGTGCTCGCGGATCGCCTCGGGACTGCTTGCCTGATAGATGCAGACCGTCCCGACCGCGCCTCCGTCCTCCTCCAGGACATAGCTGCGGATCCAGCGGATGTCATCCGACATCTCCTCCTCGCCGACCTGTTTCGAGCGCCCGGCGGCCGCCTGCAGGTCCTCCGGCGAGCGCCAGCCACTGCGGCGAAGAATCACGTACGTGTCCATGAAATGCCTCCTGTTTGAGAGCGTGCCGATCGACTGTAGGCGTTCGGGCTCGCCCGCGCAACAGTGATTTGCGCGCCGCGCGCCCTGCCTGACGACAGCGAGGCGCGGCGCGCTGCACGCTAGGTGTGGCTCAGCCGGTCATCCCCCCGAACAGCCCGCCGGTGATGTGCAGCGTCTGTCCGTGGACGTAGTTCGACCAGGGAGTGCACAGGAAGAACACGCCTCCCGCCGCCTCCTCGGGCGTGGCCGGGCGGCCGAGCGGGATCAGCATCGAGGCCATCTGGCGCATCTGCTCGGGGATGCCGAGCTGCACTTTCTCGCCGCCGATCTCCATCGTGTTCTCATCGACCTTGGCCTGAGTCAAGCGCGTGTCGATGAACCCGAAGGCGACCGCGTTGACGTTCACTTTGAACTGGCCCCACTCCTTGGCGATCGTTTTCGTCAGACCCACGACGCCCGCCTTGCCGGCCGAATAGTTGGCCTGGCCGGCGTTCCCGAAGGTGCCCGAGGTGGAGGAGACGTTGACGATCTTGCGGAACACCTCCTTGCCTTCCTCGCGCTCCTTCTTGGCGGGCTCGCGCAGGTGCGGCGCGGCCGCGCGGATGACGCGGAAGGGGACGACCGTATGGATGTCGATCATCGCCTGGAACTGCTCGTCGGACATCTTGTGCACAGGGGCGTCGACCGTGTAGCCGGCGTTGTTGACGATGATGTCGATCTGGCCGAAGGCGTCGATCGCGGCCTGCACCAGCTGATCCGGCGCGCCGGGTTTGGTGAGGTCGCCCGCGAACACGGTCGTCTCGCCGGCGATCTCGTCCGCCGCCTGCTTGGCGACGTCGCCGTCGAGATCGTTGATCAGCACCTTCGCCCCCTGCTCGCTGAGCAGCTCGGCCGTCGCGCGCCCGATCCCGCGCGCGGAGCCCGTAACGATCGCTGCCTTGCCGTCGAGTACTCCCATGATTCGTTCTCCTGTCGGTCGTCTGTTGGTCGTCTGAAAGTGGGCCGGGAGCCTACAGCCCGGCGATCCGCCCGAGGATCTCGCGCATGATCTCATCGCTGCCGCCGCCGATCGGTCCCAGGCGTGCGTCGCGCACGGCACGCTCGACCCATACCTCGCGCATGTAGCCGGCGCCGCCGTGGATCTGCAGGCACTCGTCCATCAGCTCGAAGCACGCGCGTTGGGTCAGGAGCTTGGCCATCGTGACCTCGCGCAACGGTTCCTCGCCGGCGACGAAGCGCCGCAGCGCGTCGTAGGTGACGCAGCGCGCCTGATAGGCGCTAGCGGCGAGGTCGGCGAGCTTGTGGCGGATGACCTGATGGCCGGAGAGCGGGCGCCCGAAAGCTTCGCGCTCGCGCGCGAACTGCGCCGTGCGCTCCCACGCCATGCGCATCGCGCCGACCGCGCCGAGGGACATCGCCAGGCGCTCCCACTGGAAGTTGGCCATGATCAGCTTGAAGCCTCCATGCAGCTCGCCGAGCAGGCGGTCCTCTGGAACGAACACGTCCTGAAAGGCGATTGTGGCGGTGTCCGAGGCGTGCCAGCCGAGCTTCTGGAGCTTGGCCGAGCTGACGCCCTCGCCGCGATCGACGATGAAGAAGGAGATCCCGTGATGGCCGCCCTCGGGGGTCGTCTTGGCGGCGGTGACGATGAAGTGCGCGCGTACGCCGTTGGTGATGTAGGTCTTCTCGCCGTTCAGCACCCAGCCGCCGTCCACGCGCTCGGCGCTCGTGCGCAATCCCGCGACGTCCGAGCCCGCGCCGGGCTCGGTGATGCCGAGCGCGCCGATCTTCTCACCGCGGATCGCCGGCACGAGATAGCTCTGCTTCTGCTCGTCTGAGCCGAACTTCCAGATCGGCGGCGTGGCGATGTTCACGTGCGCGCCGATCCCCGCTGCGGTCCCGCCGGAGCCGATGCGGGCCATCTCCTCGCACATGACCGCCTCGTGCAGGTAATCGCCGCCCTGCCCGCCCAGCTCGGTCGGGTACTTCAACCCAAGCAGGCCCTGCGCGGCGAGCTTTCCAAAGACCTCGTCCGGAAACCATTCCTCGTCCTCCCACTGCTGCGAATGGGGCGCCAGTTCGCGGTCGATGAAGCCACGGATGGACTCCCGCAGCTCCTCGTGCTCCTCTGAGAACGGCGGCTGGATCAAAGCCCGTACGAACGGCCGATCACGTCAAGCATGATCTCGTCGGTGCCCGCGCCGATGCGGTTCAGGCGTGCGTCGCGCCAGACGCGCTCGATGCCGTACTCGCGCATGTAGCCCGCGCCGCCGTGGATCTGAATGCACTCGTCGGCCACTTCGCAGAGCACCCGCGAGGCGATCAGCTTGGACATCGAGATCTCGCGCACCGGGTACTCGCCGTTGTTAAAGCGCCAGGCCGTGATGTAGGTCATCTGTCGCGCCGCCTCGATTTTGGTCGCCATCTCGGCGAACTTGTGGCGGATCACCTGAAACTTGCCGATTTCGCGGCCAAAGGCCTTGCGCTCGTGCGCGTACTGGAGCGTCCGTTCGAAGCACTTCTGCGCGCCCGCCACCATCCCCGCGGCGCCGATCAGGCGCTCGCCCTGGAGCTCCCACATGATGTGGTAGAAGCCCTTGCCGACCTGGCCCAGCACGGCCGACTCCGGCACGCGCACGTCCTGGAAGGCCAACAGCGCCGTGTCCGAGGCGTGCATGCCGAGCTTCTTGAGCTTCTTCTCGCGGATCACCCCTGGGGCGTCCATCGGCACGAGGAACAGCGTAAAGCCGTCATAGCCCGCGTCCGGGTCGGTCTTGGTCACGAGCACGATCACGTCTGCGCGGTGGCCGTTCGTGATGTAGGTCTTCGAGCCGTTGATCACGTAGTCCTCGCCGTCCTTGACCGCGCGCGTCTTGATCCCTTTCACGTCGCTGCCGGCGTCGGGCTCGGTGATGCCCAGGCAGAGGATCTTCTCGCCCTTGATCGCCGGCACGACCCACTCCTGCTTCTGCTCCTCTGAGCCGAACGCGAGGATCGGGGGCATCGCCATGTCCGTATGCACGGCCAGCCCCATCGCCAGTCCGCCCGACTGCGCGTTCGTGATCTCCTCCGCCAGCACCAGCGCGGTGTAGTAGTCCCCGCCCTGCCCGCCGTATTGCTCGGGCTTGTCCAGGCCGAGGAAACCCAGTTCGCCCATGCGAGGGAAGATCGAGTCGGGGAAGGTTGTCTCCTCCCATTCCTCCGCGTGCGGTGCGAGCTCTTTGATCGCGAAGTTACGAATCGACTCGCGCAGCGCTTCGTGCTCGTCGGTAAAGATGAAGTGCTTCTTCTCGCTCTTAAAGTCGGGCTTCAGCACGCTCTCAGCGGTCGCGGCCATATCGGCGGGTCTCCTCGGTCTCGGGTCTTCGGGTTCGGCTGTCGTGTGCGCTCCACGGCACGCCGGCAGGGCGGCGCGCGGGAGGTGCCTCAGGGAGGCTAACGCAGCACGATCAAAAAGTAAACAGTAGCGCTGCTTACTTTGTGCGAGTGCGATGCCGTTAGGATGCGGTCCATGTCCGAACCGGTCCTCTACGCCCTCGCCGACGGCGTGGCGACGATCACGCTGAACGAGCCCGATACGCGCAACGCGCTTTCGCCCGAGCTGCTGGCGGGGCTGATTGCGGCATTTGAGCGCGCGGAGGCCGACGCCGATGCGCGTTGCGTGGTGCTGTGCTCTTCGCACGAGCGCACCTTCTCCTCGGGCGCCAACCTCGGCGGCTTTGCCGCTGACGCGGCGCTCGTGCACAAGCATTTCGCCTCTGAGCGCTTCGTCTCGCTGTTTCGCCTGATCTGCTCGCTGAGCAAGCCCACGCTCTGCGCGGTGCGCGGCCACGTGCTTGCCGGTGCGCTTGGGATCGCGCTGGCGTGCGACCTGATCGTGGCCTCCGAGGAGGCCACCTTCGGCACGCCCGAGATCAACATCGGGGCGTTCCCCTTCATGATCATGGCGCTCATCTACCGCAACGTCCCGCGCAAGAAGGCCACCGAGCTGCTGCTGCTGGGGGAGCGCTGGAACGCGCAGGAGGCGCTCGCCGCCGGGATCGTCAACAAGGTCGTCCCGGGCGAGGAGTTCGACGCCGCTGTGGCCGAGTGGGCGGGCAAGCTGGCGTCCAAGTCGCCCGTGATCATGCGCCTGGGCAAGGAAGCCATGCGCCGGCAGATGGACATGCCGCTGGACGACGCCCTCGACTACCTGCGCGCCCAGCTCTCGCTCGCGGTCTCCACCGAGGACATCGTCGAGGGCGTCACCGCGTTCTTCGAGAAGCGCGAGCCGGTTTGGAAAGGGCGCTGATCCGAATGCATCGGGAGCCCGAGCCGGTTGACACCGTCTACGGAACACTGAGCCTCGATGTGAGTACCGATGAGGTGATCCGAGCGCTGCGTGATGAGCCGATCCTCGACTCGCCGGATGAGACCGAACGACTGCGGCCGTATAAACAAAGTAAGCAGTAGGACTGTTTACTTCTCGCGCGGCCTTTGATCCGGTTAGGATTGCAACTGATGGCTGCGTCCTCCACCGAGTCGAGCCTCTTGCGTCCCCTGGTCGAGGACCTGCAAGCCCGCCGCGCGCACATAGCGCTCGGTGGGGGGCAGGAGAAGATCGACCGCCAGCACGAGAAGGGCGCGTTGACCGCGCGCGAGCGCATCGCGCTGCTCGTGGACGAGGGCACGTTCGTGGAGCTGGGCATTCATGGACGCCCGCACTCCTCCCAGCGCGCGATGGACGGCGTCGAGGCTCCAGCCGACGGCGTGATCACCGGCTACGGCAAGGTAGACGGGCGGTTGACGGCGGTGTGTGCGTATGACTTCACGGTGATGGCCGGCTCGATGGGGATGACGGGCGAGTTCAAGGTCACGCGCTTGCGCGAGCTGGCGTTGACCAAGCGCATCCCCTTCGTATGGCTGCTCGACTCCGCCGGCGCTCGTGTGCAGGAGGCCGCCGGCGCGATGTTCGCCGGTTCGGGGCACCTGTTCCGCGAGGAGGTGATCATGAGCGGCGTGATCCCCCAGGTCGCCGCGCTGCTCGGTCCGTGCGCGGCCGGCACCGCCTACATCCCGGGCTTGGCGGACTTCGTGCCGATGGTCAAGGGGCGCGGCTCGATGGCGCTCGCCGGCCCGCACCTCGTCAGGGCGGCCGTCGGCGAGGACGTGACCCAGGAGGAACTGGGCGGCTCGCGCGTGCACTGTCGCAAGTCCGGCGTGGGGGACATCGAGGTCGCTGACGATGAGGAGTGCATCGAGCGGATCAAGGAGTACCTCTCCTACATGCCCCAGCACTGCGAGACCCCGCCGCCCGTGCGTGCGGTCTCCGACCCGATCGCCCGGCGCGAGGAGTCGCTGCTGGACGTGCTGCCGCCGTCCAACCGTACGCCCTATGACATGTACGAGGTGATCCGCGCGATCGTCGACGACGGGGAGTACCTGGACATCAAGGGCCAGTGGGCAAAGACGATCATCACCTGCTTCGCGCGCTTCGGCGGGCGCCCCGCGGGGATCGTCGCCAACCAGCCCAAGCAGCTGGGCGGCATCCTCGACAACGACTCCGCCGACAAGGCCGCACGCTTCGTGAACCTCTGCAACGCCTTCGGCGTCCCGCTCGTGTTCGTCCAGGACGTGCCCGGATTCATGGTCGGCACGAAGGTCGAGGCGGCCGGCATCATCCGTCACGGCGCGAAGATGCTCTACGCGGTCGCCAACGCGACCGTGCCGAAGATCACCGTGATCACGCGCAAGGCCTACGGCGCGGGCTATTACGTGATGAACGGCCGCGCGTATGAGCCCGACCTGATCGTCGCCTGGCCGAGCGCCGAGATCAGCGTGATGGGCGCCGAGGGGGTCGTCGAGATCGCATTTCGCAAACAGGTCGAGGAAGCCGAGGACCCGGAGGCCAAGCGCGGCGAGCTGATCGAGGGCTTTCGCAAGATGTTCGACGTGTACATCGCCGCGGGCAACGACCTGATCGACGACGTGATCGACCCGCGCGAGACCCGCGAGACGATCTGCAGGGCGCTGGAGATGTCCGCGGGCAAGCGTGTCGAGCGGCCGTGGAAGCGGCATGGGGTGGTGCCGGTATGAGTGTCGAGGACCCCGTAGTTCTCACCTGCGCGATCTCCGGCGTGCTCGCCAACCGCGAGCAATGCCCGGCGATCCCGTATACCCCCGCCGAGTACGCCGCCGAGGCGCGGCGGATCGTGGACGAGGGCGGGGTGATGATTCACATCCACGCGCGCAAGCCCGACGGCTCGCCGAGTTTCGAGGTCGAGGACTATCGCGCGATCTCCGAGGCGATCCGCGCCGAGGTGGGGGATGGCGCGATCATCAACTTCTCGACCGGCGCCGTGGGGGTCTCGGTTGAGAAGCGCATCGCCTATCTGCGCGAGTGCCGCCCGGAAGTCGCCGCGCTGAACATGGGCTCGATGAACTACGCCAAGTATTCGCGCTCGCGCAAAGACTTCGTCTTCAAGATGGTCTTCGCGAACCCCTTCGAGGAGATCGTCGCGCTGCTTGAGGCGATGAACGAACTGGGGATCAAACCCGAGCACGAGTGCTTTGACATCGGCCACGTCGGCTCGCTGGAGCCGTTGATCGACATGGGTGTGTTGCATCCACCGCTGCACGTGGACTGCATCATGGGCGTCACCGGCGGCATCCCCCCGAGCGCCCGCAACCTCGCGGCGATGGTCGAGAACATCCCCGGCGGGAGCGGGAATGGCGGGCACAAGTCTCACTGGGGGGTGATCGGCATTTCCCGGCAGCAGTGGCTGCTGGTGGCCGCCGCCCTGACCCTCGGCGGTTCCGTGCGGGTGGGTCTGGAGGACAACCTGTATCTGCCCTCGGGCGAGATGGCCTCATCCAACGGCGAGCTGATCGCCCAGGCGCGGCGCATGACCGAAGAGGTCGGCCGTCGGCCCGCGACCGTCGCCGAGGCCCGCGCGCTGCTGAACGTCGCGCCGCGCGAAACGGCGGTGCCCGCATGAGTCTGCCACTGGAGGGCATCCGCGTGCTCGACCTCTCGCGCCTTTTGCCGGGAGGCTTCTGCTCGCTCTTGCTCGCGGACTTCGGCGCGGACGTGCTCAAGGTCGAGGACACGGGCATGGGCGACTACATCCGCTGGTCGCCGCCCTACGTCGAGGGTGCGCAGGACAGCGCCAAGGGAGCGCTGTTTTTGGCGCTCAACCGCAACAAGCGCTCGGTCCGCCTCGATTTGAAGCAGGAGCAGGGCCGGGAGGCGCTGCTGGCGCTCGTGCGCGAGCACGACGTCGTGCTCGAGTCCTTCCGTCCCGGCGTGCTCGATCGCCTCGGCGTCGGCTATGAGCGCATGCGCGAGGTCAACCCCGGGATCGTCTACTGCGCGATCTCCGGCTATGGCCAGACCGGGCCCAAGCGCGAGGCCGCGGGCCACGACATGAACTACCTCGGCCTGATCGGCCTGCTCGGACTCACCGGCGAGCGTGGCGGGGAGCCGGTGCAGGCGGCCGGGCAGATAGCCGACCTCGGTGGCGGCTCGCTGATGGCTGCCTTCGGGATCATGGCCGCGCTGCACGAGCGCGACGGCGCCCCCGCACGCGGCGCGCGTCCGGCGCGAGCAGGCTCGGGGGAGGGGCAGATCGTGGACGTATCGATGGCCGATGGCGCGCTCTCGTGGCTGGCGATGGTCGCGGGCGCCCATTTCGCCGACGGGACCGTTCCCCGCCGCGGTGAGCTGCCGTTGGCGGGCTCGCTGATCTGTTACCGGCCCTACGAGTGCGCCGACGGCTGGGTCACGCTCGGAGCGCTTGAGCCGAAGTTCTGGCAGGCGTTCTGTCGCGGGGTGCAGCGCGAGGATCTGATCGAGCGTCAGTTCGAGCCCCCGGGCTCCGAGGCTCACGCCGAGGTCCAGGCGATCTTCCGCGCGCGCCCGCGTGCGGAGTGGGTGGAGTTCGCGCGCGCGAACGACTGCTGCCTGGAGCCCGTCCTCGGCCTCGACGAGGCGCTCGCATCCGAGCTCGTGCAGGCGCGCGAGATGGTCGTCGAGATCGACCAGCCCGGAGCTGTGCAGGCGGTGCGCCAGCTCGGCATCCCCGTCAAGCTCGACCGTACGCCCGGCGATCACCGCCGCCTGCCCGGCCCGGCGCTCGGCGAGCACACCGAGGAGGCGCTGCGCGAGGCCGGTTACTCAGACGAGCAGATCGCCGAGCTGCTCCAGTGCGGCGCCGCGGCCGGGCCGGCACAGCCCACCGCGCCGGCCACGTTCCGGGCGTGAGGGAGGCCGGCGATCGTGGCCGCCTCCACCGGCACGCCAACCGGTCGCAAGCGACCGTCAAGCGATAGCTCGCCAGGCGCCGCCGCCAAGGCGCCCGAGACGGAGCTGCTGAAGATCGGCGAACTGGCCGATCGCGCCGGTGTCAGCCCGGGCACGGTCCGCCACTATCTGCGCGAGGGCCTGTTGCCGGCGCCCGTGAAGACGAGCCGCAACATGGCCTGGTATCCGGCCGAGAACGTGCAGCGGATCGCGCTCATCAGGCGCCTGCAAGAGGAGCGGTTCATGCCGCTGCGTGTGATCCGTGCGATGCTCGAGACAGAGCCCGAGCGCGTACAGGCGCTGATCGAGTCCGAGGACCGCATCCTCGAGCGCGCGCTCGCCGGCGCCGAGCAGCGCGGCGGCGGGCGCCGCGTGAGCGCGAAGGAGATCCGAGAGCGCTACGACATCCCCCGCAACGTCCTCGCGCGCCTGGTCGAGATCGGCGTGCTCACCCCTTCCAGTCGTGGCTACGGTCCCGACGACGTGCAGATCGTCGAGGCGATCAGCCGCTTTCGCGCCGGTGGCTATGACGAGGCGCTCGGGTTCACCGTCTATGACACCATCCGCTACCGTCAGGCGCTCGAACCGCTCGTCCAGGAGGAGATCCGCGCGCTGCTCGACCGCCTCGCCGGCGAGGTCGAGGTCGAGCGCGCGCACGAGATCATCGAGGCCGGCGCAGAGCCCCTGCGCGAGCTGATCGGGGCGATCCACTCCAAGCTCCTACTCGCCGAGCTCGCGCGCCAGCGCGGGGGCTGAGTCGGCGCCGAGCGGCGCGACCGCCCTTCGCCTCTCATGTACCGGCGCACGCGGTAAGGACCTGCGGCGAGCGCGACCGGCGCCCAACCTGGGGCGGCTACCAGCGTGCGCGGTGGTGCTCCATCACGCCGAGCCCGCTCTCCACGCGAAAGCCGCCCGGGAGGGCGCCGCTGAAGGTGCCGAACGGCGCGGTGTATTCGCTCTTGAGCACCACCAGGTTCTCGCTGCGTCGGCGCACGGCCTCGGCTGTGAAGCCCAACCGCAAGCAATCGCCGGAGTTGTCGATATCGACGGCAACGATCTCACTCAGATCCGCCGCGAATCGCACGGGCGCCGTCTCGCTCGGCATTCCGTCCACCCACACCGCGCGCTCGCTCCCGGTCGGCGGATCGTTGACGCCCGCCACCAGGTTCCACGCCAGCGCCGCGCCGCCCTCACCCGTGCCCACGCCGGCGCTCCACCACCACTCGGTCTCGCGGGCGTGATATCCGGCGGTGTCGTCGATCACGGCCAGCGCCTCGATCGACCGCGGTGAGTCGCCGTCGAGCGTGAGCGTCCCGTGTGCGCGCACGCCGGCCTGCTTGCGCGTCCAAACCTCACCGGCGCCGTGCGAGCACCGTGCCTGGATGCCGTCGGCTTCCTCCAGTGCCAGGTCCAGCCGCACCTCGCCATCGCACACCGTCATGCGTCCGGGTGGCAGCGCAACGGCCTGGCGGCGCACGAGCATGCGTGTGCGCTCCCGCAAGCGCCCGTCCTCGCGCGTGTACACCGCCCAGAAGCACTGCCTCGCCGGCCCGACCTGCACGAGCGCCGCACATGCCATCAGCTCCTCGCAGAACACGCCCACGTAACGCCAGCGCTTCAGCGGGCGGCCGTCCCGCAGCAGCGGCAGGCGACGCCCGCCACCGGGGCTCGCCTCGGAGCGCTCTGGAGCTATGCTTGTGGGCGTTGACTGACTAGTCAATCTATTTCCGTGGGTTTTGGGACTCGGCTCGCGAAGGGGAGCGCACACATGAAGGCAGCGGCCGTCCAGATGAACTCCACCGCCGACTTCGGCGCGAACCTCGCCACCGCCGATCGTCTCACACGCGCCGCGGCGGCGGATGGCGCCCAGCTGATCGTGCTGCCGGAGAAGTGGACGGCGATGGGCTCGGAGCAGGAGCTGCGCGCGTGTGCGCAGCCGCTGGACGGGCCCGCCGTCTCCTGGGCTCGCGACACTGCGGCCGAGCTGAAAGTGGACCTGATCGCCGGTTCGTTCCTGGAGCGGATCCCCGGCGAGGAGAAGTTCGCCAACACGTGCGTACACGTCTCCGCCTCGGGCGGCGTACGTGCGGTATATCGCAAGCTGCACATGTTCGACGTCTGCATCGATGGTCGTTCCTATCGCGAGTCCGACATCGAGCTCCCCGGCGAGGAGATCGTGCTCAGCCAGACCACCACCGGCGATACCGGTTCCGACGAGGCCGGCGTCGGGCTGGGTCTGGCGGTCTGCTACGACCTGCGCTTTCCCGAGTTGTTCCGCGTCCTGACCGTGGGCGGCGCGCAGATCCTTACGCTGCCTTCGGCCTTCACGTTGCCGACCACGCGCGATCACTGGGAAGTCCTCGTGCGCGCCCGGGCGATTGAGAATCAGGCGTTCGTGATCGCCGCCAATCAGGTGGGGCCCCATCCCGGTGGGCTGCGCTCGGGCGGACGCTCGATGATCGTCGACCCCTGGGGTGTCGTGCTGACCCAGGCCCCCGACGGCGAGCATTATGTCCTCGCCGAGCTAGATCTGGAGCGCCTGCTCGAAATCCGCGCGCAGTTGCCGGCACTCGACCATCGCCGTCCCGAGGCATACGAGCTATGAGCGCCGCCGAGCCGCGTCGCAGCGGTGATCGCGAGAGTCTGGAGGGCACAAGTTCCGCGCAGACAGACCGCCCCGAGGCCGGCGCGGGCGCGGGCACGGGCGCGAAAAACCGCGCGAAGACGGCCGCCGACAAGCGCCGCGCGATCCTCGACGCGGGCGTGCGCGTGTTCGCGCGCCAGGGCTTTCACGCCTGTCGGGTCGCCGACATCGCTGACGAGGCCGGCGTCGCCTACGGGCTCGTCTACCACTACTTCGCCTCCAAGGACGAGATCCTCGACACGCTCTTCCTCGAGCGCTGGGCAATCATGCTCGAGACGATCCGCCACGTCGACTCCCAGGAGATCCCGGCGCGCGAGAAGCTCGCGGCGATTGCCTCGTTCATCATCGATTCCTACACCCACAATCCCGACCTGATGAAGGTCATCATCGTCGAGGTCACCCGCGCGGCCAACTCCTTCGGTCAGACCCACCTCGCGCAGATCCGCCAAGCGTTCACGCAGATCGCCGAGATCGTCACCAAGGCGCAGGCCGACGGCGAGTTCAGATCGGACATCACGGCCGAGTTCGCGGCGATCGCCTTTTACGGGGCGATCGAGCAGGTGCTGACCGGCTGGATCTTCGGCCTGCTGCCGCGCGGGGACGAGCACTACGAGCAGGCCAAGCGGCTCGTCGTCGAGACGATCTGCGGCGGGCTCGACGCACCCGGCGGGAACCCATCCCGTTGAGAGGCGCACGCTCGCAAACAGACGTTCTCACCGGGCGCGTCGTCCCGGGGCAATAGACTGCCGTAGCGACATGGAGAACGACGTCATCAAGCGTCTGATGTGGTCCGGCCTGCTCGCCGGGATCGGCGCGCTGTCGAGCATCGTTGCGCACCGCATCGCCACGCGCCTATGGCTACGGCTGTTCGACGAGGAGCCGCCCGAGTGAGCGCTCCGCCCGCAGGTGGCCAGTCTGGCGCCGGGGGAACCGATCCCGGCGGGCATACCGGTCCGGGTGCGTCGCGTAGTGACGCCAAGGGCATCGCCTCCGCGATCACCGAGGTCTCCGAGCGCGCGACCCTGCTCGTTCGCGAGGAGATCGAGCTGGCCAAGGCGGAGGTCGCCGAGAAGGCCACAAGGCTCGCCAAGGGCGCCGTCGTGGGTATCGCCGCCGGGATCTTCTTCATCACGGCCCTCTTTTTCGTGCTGATCGGCTGTGCCTGGCTGCTCTACTACTACCTGCCGATCGGCAATCAGTTCACGTACTTCTGGGGCTTCTTCGCGATGGCCCTGATCCTCGTCATCCTCGGCCTCATCGCCGGCCTGATCGCCGCTCGCGCCGTCAAACGGGGCGCTCCCCCGACGCCCGACATGGCGATCGAGGAGGCGCGTCGCATTCGCGAGACCGTCTCCGCGGGAGCGACCGATGGGCCGGGCGCCGCCCCGCATCAGGGCACTGCCTCGGCGACCGCTGCGTCCACAAACCCCGCCGCCCCGGCTCCCTCCTATGGCGCCGCCGCGCCCCACACCGTCGAGCCGCCCGCATCTGAGGGTGGAGAGGGAGATGGTGCCTGATGCCCCAGCGCTCGCCCGCTGAGATTCGCGACTCGATCGAGGCCAACCGCAACGAGCTCGCCCTCTCGATCGTGCAGCTGCGCGGCGAGGTCGCATACATCACCGACTGGCGCGGGCATCTGGAGCGTCATCAACGCGAGCTGAAGATCGGTGGCGCGGTCGTGGCTGGGCTTGTGATCGGCAGCCGCCTGCTGCGCCGTCGCCGCAATCGCCGCGGCTGACTCAGCTCAGCAACGCGCGCGGTATCGCGCCCACGCCGATCAGTCCCGGCCCGGTGTAGGTACCGATCACCGGCCCTACCTCCGAGGTGAACACGGGCTCGGAGTCGAAGATCTCGCGACAGCGCTCGATCAGGCGCTCGGCCTGCTCGGTCGCCTGGATGTGTTGGACCACCCATCCGTCCGACCCTTCGTCGTGCAGTTGCTGGGCGTATTGCACCATCCGCTCGAACGCCCGGCCGGCGGTGCGTACGCGCTCGACGGGGACGATTTCATACTCCATCGAAAGGATCGGCTTGATCCGCAGCGTCCCGCCGAGCCAGGCCTGAGCCTTACCGATGCGTCCGCCTCGGCGCAGGTACTCGAGCGTGTCAAGGCAGAACCAGATCTTCAGGGCCTTGCGGGACTCACGAACGCGCTCGAGGACTGCGTCTCGATCCGCTCCCGACCTGGCGGCGGCGCAGGCCGCGAGCGCAAGCAACCCCATCCCACCGCACGCCGTTTCGCCGTCGATCACCGCGACGCGCTCGCCAAGGCCCCGTTCGGCGAGCAGGTCGTGTGCCTGCCTGGCGGCCTCGCAGGTCCCCGAGATGCCACCGGCGAGATGGATCGAGACGATGTCTTTGCCCTGTTCGAGCAGCGGCTCCCACACGGCGAGGAAGTCGCCGATCGAGGGTTGTGAGGTTGTGGGCAGCTCGGAGTCTGAGGCCAGGCGCTTGTAAAAGGCGTCGAATCCGTCAAGCTCCAGCTCGCGCTCGGGTTTGCCCTGCCAGCCGACGTACAGGCTGACCTGCTGGATGCCCTGGGCGTCCGCTAGCTCGCGCGGCAGGTACTGCGTGCTGTCGGTTACCACCGCGACGGACTCAGGCATCCCCTGGCGGACGCTATCGCAACGGACGACCCTCGCGGAACCTCACGGCGGACTCCGCTCAGTTGCGCTCCTCCCGTCGTGCGCGTGAGGGGGCTACTCAGCCGAGTCTCAAAGCCGAGCCTCAGCCGAGCCGATTCTCGATCTGCGTCAGACCGGGCGCGACCGCTTCGACCTGAGCCTCGGACTCCACCGCGTCGCCTTCGACCCCGAGCGTCTGCGCGAGCTCGCCCGACTCGTACATCTCCATCACGATGTCGCACCCGCCAACGAGCTCGCCCTTGACGAACAGCTGCGGGATCGTCGGCCACTGGGAGATCGCCGACAGCTCCTGGCGGATGCGGGGGTCCGGCAGCACGTCAACGGCGGCGAACGGCGCCTCCAAGCTCTGCAGTGCGGCCACGGTGCGCGCCGAGAACCCGCATGCGGGCGCATCCGGCGTTCCCTTCATGAACAGGATCGTCTCGTGCTCGGAGATCGCCTGTGCGATCGCCTCGCGAATCTCGGTGCTCTGCTCGGTGTCTGACATGGCTGGCTCCTGGCTAATCGTCGTGGGGGCTTTGGGTCTTCAGCGACAGCGCGTGAATGGGACCGCCGATCTCCGGTCCGAACACCTCGTAGACGAGCCTGTGCTGCTCGATGCGGCTACGGCCCGTGAACGCCGCCGCGGTTACGGTCGCTTTGAAGTGATCGCCGCCGCCCGTCCAGTCCTCGACCTCGGCCCGCGCTCCCGGGATCGCGGCCTCGATGCGCTGCTTGATTTCGTCAGCATTCGGCATGCTGCATGCAGCTTAGAACACTCGTTCAGCCCTCGCTATACTTTGGAAAGCAATGGTCACGATCACCGACAAGGGTGCCGAAAAGGTCCGCGAGTTCCTGGCCGCTCAAGAGGCCGATGTGAGTTTGGCCGGTCTGCGTGTAGGGGTGCGCGGCGGCGGTTGCTCGGGCTTTCAGTACCAACTCGCATTCGACGAGCAGCGCGACGAGGATGCCGTCTTTGAGACCCACGGCCTGAAGCTGCTGGTCGACAACGACAGCCTCCCGTTCGTGCGCGGCTCGGTGATCGACTACGAGGAGACGCTCCAGGGAGCCGGCTTCAAGGTCGAGAACCCCAACGTCGTCGCCGCCTGTGGGTGCGGCTCCTCGTTCCGAGTGGCCGAGGAGGAGCAGGTCTCAGCGGTCTGACGGCAGTGGGGTGCGAGTCCGTCGTGTCTCATCCGGCCGTCGCGAGATGTCTCGGGGCCTGACTGGTCCTATCTCGACATAGATAATGCTTGTTGAGATGATTTTTTTCATGTTGACAAACATTATGTAGTTTGGCATAATATCTGCGGGATGACGGTAGTCCAGGAGCAGACCAACCCATTTCGCTTCGGCGCGCTGGCGCTCGACGCGGCATTCACCGATCGCGAAGCCGAGATCGACGAGTTGATGGCTGACTTGCGCAACGGCCAGGATGTCGTCTTGTTCGCGCCTCGCCGCTACGGCAAGTCATCACTGATCTGGCGGGTCGCGCAGCAGCTCGTGACCGAGGATGTGCTCGTCGCACAGGTCGATCTGATGCGCGCTCCGACCAAGGAGAAGCTCGCAGGGAAGCTCGCCGCGACGATCCACGACGAGGTCGCCTCACGCCTCTTCCGCGCGCGCGAGCGTCTGCGGGTGTTCGCGGGATTGCGAATATCCCCGACCATGACGATCGACCCCGAGGACGGCTCGGTCTCCTTCAGCTTCGACGCGCGAGCGAGTAAACAGGACATCGACGCGACCCTAGAGGGACTCCTAGCACTCCCGGGGCGACTCGCCACCGAGCGCGACAGGCGGGTCGTGCTCGTGCTCGACGAGTTTCAGGAGGTCGCCGAGATCGATCCGGGCCTGCCTAAGTTGATGCGCGCCGTCTTTCAGGAGCAGCCCGAGGTGGCCCACGTATATCTGGGTTCCAAGCGTCACATGATGGAGCGGATCTTCAATGACGAGAACGAGCCCTTCTGGCGCAGCGCCAAGAAGATCGAGTTGGGCACGATCCCGGCCGCGCTGTTCGAACGTTACGCAACGGCCCGATTCTCCGAGACCGACAAGACTCTCGACCCAAGCGTCGCTGCGAGGGTCCTGGAGATGACCGGTGGCCACCCCTACGCGACCCAGGAGGCGCTGTACTTTCTTTGGGAGGCCACACCCACAGATGAGACGGCCGAAGCGATCCGCCTGGAACGGGCGCTCACGGCTCTGCTGCGCTCCGAGCATGCCCATTTCAGTCTGCTCTGGTCCCGAGCCGCGGCGGCCCAGCGAAGGGTGATGCAGGCCCTCGCCGAGGATCAGCCCGCACGTCCATTGAGCACCGCCTATCGAGAGCGCCACTCCCTGCCGGCGGGAGCAACGGTGCAGACCGCCCTGGAGGCCCTGATGGATGCCGAGCTGGTCGTCAGGATAAGACGCGGCGAGTATCGCATCGCCGAGCCCTTCCTTGCCGAATGGATCACCCTCAACGAGAGTTGATCTGAGTGCATCACACGCTGCCCGCCCGCCTACGAAAAATGACTCCCGATCGCCTGCGCGACGATGTGCGCCTGCGCGCGCTCGCCGTCGGTACGGGACTGATACCGCCGCGCACGATGCACTCCGCCGAGGACGCCTCCGTGCTGCTGGACGCGGCTCTTGGAGCACGGCGCGTGGTCGAGATCGGGGTGTACGAGGGGTCCTCTGCGGGTATCTTGTGCGAGGCGCTGGGCTCAGGAGCCGAGCTGCACTTGGTCGATCCTTTCGGTCGCCATCCCGACGCGCTGCCCTCCGGTTGGGGCGCCACCGAGTGGGCCACCCGCCGTGTCCTCGCCCGCGCGTTGCGCCGGCGCGGCGCCGATGCGCCAGCCCTTCACTGGCACGCATGTCTCTCCACCGAGTTGGCGTTGCGCTGGCAGGGGGATGTGGATCTGGTGTTCGTCGACGGCGACCATTCGGAGTCCGGCTGCGAGCTCGACTGGTCGCAGTGGAAACGCTTCGTCGCGTCAGGGGGTCACGTCGTCTTTCACGATGCCCGTGAAGGCCGTCCAGGTGGTCGGGGCCTGCCCGGTCCGACAGCGGTAGTCGAGCGCCACTTTCGCGCTGCCGATGGCACGCCCGGCTGGGAGATCGCCGCGGAGGCCGATCGCACCATCGCGGTCCGGCGCGTGGCCTGAGACGCCGGGCGCCGTCTGGCGCACCGGATGAGTCGCCGCAGGCCTCCGTCACTGCACGACGAGTGTGGCTTTCATGCCCTTCGCCTCGTGTTCGGGCAGCGAACAGAACAGCGTGTAGCTGCCGGGGCGAACGTAGAGTTTCAGCTGTGGGTGGGCGCCGGGGACGGTGTTCGGGAGCGAGCCGGCTTCGGCGCCTTCTCCGGGTTCGAGTGCGTGCAGGTTGTGTTCGTCCTGACCATGGTTGACGAATTCGATGATCACCTCGCCGGCGGGAACGGTGGTGCGCGACAGCACGTAGCGGAACCCTTCGGTGTCCTGCGCCGTCACCTGCACGTGCGTCGGAGGGGTCGGGCCGGAGGGTGTTTCCGGGGCGGGAGTGCCACCGCCCGGCGCGGACGCCGCGCCGGGGCCGGGGAGCGCTCCGGGAGCACCGGGGATTTGTTCGGCGCCACCGGGAGCGATCGCTCCGCCGGTCACGCCGGGGCCCGTGGTGGCTGTCCTTCGTGTGCCGATCGGCTTGGCGGTCGCGCTCCGTTTGCGCCCCCGGGCGCTCGGGCAGCGATGATGGCCTGAACGCTTGCACGCCTTTGCGGGATGGGTGGCGCGGTGATCGGAACGCGCCGCGGACCCCGCGGCGAGGGCAAGCGTGGTGGCCGCCGCGCCTGCGACGGCGCAAAGCAGCCACACAGCGAGTGTCGGGTCTCCACGGCGAGCTAACCGCCGCCGTCGATGCAGGTCGTCACCGGCCGCCGCACGGGAGCGACTGCGGCGGTGCCTCGCCAAATATTGCGTCGGCCGGCCCATCAGCCCTTGATTAGCTGAGGTCGTTGAAATGACGCGGCTTCGGGGATCGCAACGCCTGCTTCTGTCTGAAACCACTGCTCCAGCAGCGAGCAGTACATAGCGCGAAAGTCCGAGGTGTTTACGAGGTTTTCGTTCGCGTCCAGTTTGCCCAGCCCCGGGAACTCGCCGATCATTTTGCCGGCCGCCTGGGTGCCGATCAAGAACGCCATACCGGCTGCACCATGGTCGGTGCCCGAGCCGTTTTCCTGTGGTCGGCGACCGAACTCCGACCACAACTGGATCAGCACTCGGTCGGCCAGCCCCCGCTGTTCGAGGTCACGCTGGAACGCCACTACCGCGGCGACCGTCTGACCGAGATTTGTGCTCAGCGTTTCCTGCTCGTCGGAGTGCGTGTCATACGAGCCGACGGCGGTCAGCGATGCGCATTTGATTGGCATACCGGCGCCGAGCATCGCGGCCAGCGCCGCCAGTCGCGTCGGAAATTCGCCGCCGGACGTGGGGTAAGGCAGGGTCGGCGTGTATGTGGATTTGCCCTGTGCCTGCACGAACGCGGCCATCTGGTCGAGCACGATGCTCGTGTCCAATGACCCACTGCGCGCCTGTGCAAAGGCAGGTGAGGGAGCGTTCAGGGCTCCCAGTTCCCCGAACGCTTGCAGCGCCGGGTCTGTAACCGGTTCGCCGAGTCCGTACGCCCACATGTTGTAGTCCGCAGGCGAAGACACCGCCGCGACCGGCAGTTTGGTCGTCGCCAGGGCGGGGGCGAGCGAGTAGTCCAGCGAGAGGCCCTGCAGCGGGTTGCCGGGTTCGCCGATCGCGTCGAGCAGGCGCCCCATCCAGCCCGAGCGCGCGTTGGTGTCGAGCTGGCCGACCTCCCAGTAGTGGCGGCTGGTGAAGTGACTCTCGTCCGGCGGGTCGTAGCCAACCGCCGGAAAGGTCGTGACCTTGCCCTCTTCATGCAGTTCAGCCAAGCCCGCGGCGGCCGGGTGCCACATCAGTGCTCCGTCCTCCGCGAACGTCTTGCCGGCCCCTTCGGCGAGCCCCAGTTGCGGGCGCAGTTGGTGGTAGCGAGCTTCGCCGACGGGCGCGAGCACCGACAGCGCGTCCCAGCCGCCTTCCATGAAGATGGACGCGAGCACCGGCTGATTGGGCGCCGCCGCCGCGGCCTGCGCGATGCCCTCTTCGAAATGGCGCGGACTCAGCATCGAGGCGCCGTACACCGACAGCGCCGCTCCCGCAGAGCGCAGCATGAACGTACGCCGGTCCATGCCCGTGCCGGCCGGCAGCGGCATACCGGGCTCGATCTTGGGCAGACCGCGACCCGCAGCGGCCACGCTGCGCCGTAGTAGTTGCGCGCGATTGAAGTCGTTGCAGGAGCAGTCTTTGGACACGCTCAGCTCACCTGCATGTCCGGAGAGGTCGCGATCAACATCCGCAGTGCGTTCTGGCGCATCGCCCGGTAAGGGCTCTGCTGCCAAGCGGCAAGTGGTTCGCTCAGGCATGACTGTGCGAACGCGGCGATGCACTGCATCGATTCGGACGACAGCCGGGGATTGCCCCAGTACGCCAAAGCGGCAGTCAACGCCGCCGTCGGGTCCTCGGTCGAACTGTACTGCGGTTCGCCCTGCCCGGGCCAGGGGTTGGGGTAGGTCTTCGAGGTCACGTAGCTGGCCATTTCCCAGCGCGCCTTCACGGTCGAGGTGTCGATCCAATCGCCGAAGTCCCAACCAGAGACGTTCGGTGGATAGAACAACTGCTGCCCCGCGTTCGCCGACAGCCACGCCCACGACGTCGTATCGATCGGTCGCCCGACTGCTCGCAGGAGCCCCGCGTTGTAGACGACGGGTGGGGTCAGGAGCTCCGGGCCTTCGTAGAAGGCGGGATGTCCCAAGATCGCCTCGACGACCGCGCGGATGCTGTAGCCGGATTCGGTATAGACGCTTTGCAACGACGCGAGCGTCGCTTCGTTGGGCGGCGTGGGAATGAAGTAGCCCCACAACTTCGTCACGAAGAACGACGCGTGCAACGGATGTGTGACGCACAGCCGTACCGCGTCTTCCCAGTTCCAGTTGCCCGTCTGACCGAACACCGTCTTTACGCCCGTGTCATGGCGGGTGGGGTCGAAGTGGAAATTGTGCAGGCCGGAGCTTTCCGACCATTCCGCACTCCAGCCCGTCAACGCACGAGCCATTTCGCGGACGTCATCCTCGCTGTAGGCGCCGCGGTCCGCGCCCAGCGAGAACAGCTCCATCATCTCGCGCGCATAGTTCTCGTTGGGGTCGTACCTGTCGTTGTAGATGCCGTCCAGGAAAACGAGCATCGCCGGATTGACCGTGACCGCGGCGAACAGGTCGTGAAAGCTGCCGAGCGCCATGCCGCGAAACAGGCCGTTCTGGTCGAGCATCATCTGCTGGCTGTTCACCTTCTCGTTGGAGTTCGCGAACCAGTCATGCCAGATGAACGTCATGCGCTCCACCAACTGCTGGTCGGAGCGCACCATGCGATCGAGCCACCAGCAGTGGTCCTCGCCCCAAGCGTCGGCCGGTGAGAGCGGGTTGCCTTCGTCGTCGGTCGGCGATGGGCCGCTCAGGGTCGCGGATCCGGAGGGTCGCGTGAGACCGTGGATGACCTGTTGCAGTGGCTGGCCCACGAGCGCGCTCGCCTGCCCGGGCGTCGGTCCGAAGCCCGCACGCCAGCACAGCCGTTGTGCCTGGGCGAACGAGATCGGGGCGCCCAGCGACTGCACCGGGGCGGGCGAGGGCGCGGGAGGTGACGCCGGGGCGCTCGCAGGAGGCGTCGGCAACGCTCCCCGCGGCTGGCCGGCGGCGTGGCGGATGACCTTGTGGGGCTTGTGCCTGTGCTTGCGCTTGCGACGGTGGTGCTTGGGATGCTTCCGGGGCGGTCCGTGATGCGTTTGCTTGGCACGGACACGACGCCTGTGAACCATTCTCCGTGCCTCGGCCGCACTCGCGATTTGCTGACAGCCGCGCCTGTGGGATCGACGGATGTTCTACGCGGCTGAAGCTACGTCGGCTCGTTCGCGAGCGAGCGCCACAGGTACCGGCACGCGAGCGTTCTATGCGGGCGCCACGGCAGTGCGATCTCCTCCATCGCGGGTGCGTCCGGCAACTCCTCCAGCTCATAGGCGCGCTCGATCGCGCGGCGGATGCCAAGGTCGCCGACCGGCAGCACGTCGGGGCGTTCGAGGTGGAACATCAGGAACATGTGCGCGGTCCACACCCCGAGTCCCTTCACGGCGGTCAGCTCGGCGATCACCGTGTCGTCGTCCAGCTCGTCCAAACGCTGCAGCTCCAGTTCGCCTGTGAGCGTGTGTTCGGCCAGGGATCTGAGGTAGCCGACCTTCGCCCGCGAGAGCCCGGCGGCGGCGCGCAGCTCTTCGGGCTCGTCCTCGAGGATCTCCTCGGGCGTAGGTGGGCGACCATCGAAGCGATCGGTCAATCGCCCGTAAATTGAACGCGCCGCCTTGACCGAGAGCTGCTGGCCGGTGATCGCCCGCACGAGCGCGCCGTAGTGATCCTCGCGGTCCGGTCGGCCCTCGCGCGCAGGGGGAAGGGCGCCGACGGCGGCGATTACATCGGCGAGCACCGGATCGCTGCGGCGCAGGTGCGCAAGGCCCTTGGGCATCTGGCCTTCAGGCCGCCGGAAGCGCGGTGGTTCCGGCGCCGATCGGCTCGCCGTCGAGCGCGTTCAGGGCACGCTCCAGCGACATCCGGATGCAGGTGAAGCTCGGCGTGTCGCGCACGGTGTAGCGCGAGGCCTCGGTGGTACGCAGTCGCTGTACGAGGTCGAGGAACGTGCCGACGTCGTCGGTGTCGAACGCGACCACAAACTCCTGATCGTCGAGCCCGAAGGAGTAAGTCGTGTGGTTGTCCACGCCCGGATATTCGCGCCCGACCTGGATGTGTCCCTGCATGATCCGCCAACGCTCCTGGGCGGGTAGCCCATACCACTCCCGGGACTTGACAAATGGGTACACAAATACATAGTGGCCCTCGAAGCCGCGCGGGCTGGTGCGCTCGTCTTCGGAGTACTCGGAACTCTTGCGCATCCCCAGGAACGAATAGGGGATCTCGGCCCACTTCATCAGGCCGCTCTGGGCCATCACTACGTGCAGCTCGTGGATGCGCTCCAGGTTCTCCGCCTCGGCGATCAGCAGCAGCTCGGCATCTCCGCGCGTGCCCATCAGCGAGAACGCCTGCAGCAGGTGCCCGTCGGCGAAGTCCTCACAGGCTGCAAGCAGCTCGCGCTTGTCCTGCTCGCGCCGCGCGGAGTCCAATCGTCGCCATGCCGGATCGAGCTTCAGGAACGTGTACTTGACGAAGTGCCGAGCAGCCACCGCTTGATTATCGCAGCCCATCGCGCCTGCGCCCGGTCTGCGGTCGGGCCCAGCGGCTAGACTCAGCGCTGTGCGGATCGCGCTGATCTCGCCTTACTCTTGGACCTACCCTGGGGGCGTCACGCGTCATATCGAGGCGCTCGCGTCCGAGCTGAGGGCGCTCGGGCACGAGGCTCGCATCCTCGCGCCCTACGACCATGACGACGCGCTCGCGCGCCGGCTGCATCGCGGGGCGCGTCCGCAGACGCTGCGCCCGCCCGCGGACTTCGTCTCGCTCGGGCGCACCTTCGGGCTTCCGGCCAACGGTGCCGTGTCGAATATCACCGGCGCCCCCGGAGCTGTGCTGGCGCTACGTCGTGAGCTCGCCCGCGGCCGCTACGACGTCGTCCACCTGCACGAGCCAGTCGTGCCGATGGTCTGCTGGGACGTGCTGCGCGGCGCCTGCGGGCTGCCGCTGGTCGGCACCTTTCACACCTATTCGGAGAACCCAATCAGCAACGGCATCGCGGCGGTCCCGCTGGGTGGACGCCGGCGGATGAACCGCCTGCATGTGCGCATCGCCGTGTCCGAGGCAGCGGCCTGGACCGCTCGGCGCTTCTACGGCGGTCGCTATCGCATCGTTCCCAACGGGGTCCATCTCGAGAACTCACCGATCCACTCCGATGCAGGCGCCGGACCGCTGCGCATCCTGTTTGTCGGTCAGGCCGTCGAGCGCAAGGGACTTTCTGTGCTGCTGCGCGCGTTCGAGGCGCTGCGCGACCACGTACCGGCGACGCTGACGCTCGTCGGCGCGGGCGCCGAGGAGGTCGCGCACATGACCCTCGACGATCGCGGCATCCAGGCGCTGGGCAAGGTCTCGGAGTCTCGTAAGCTGGCGGAGCTTGCTCGTGCCGATGTGCTGTGCGCGCCCTCCCTGGGCGGTGAGAGTTTCGGCATGGTCATCACCGAGGGTCTGGCCGCGGGCACGCCCGTGCTCGCCTCCGACATCCCCGGCTATCGCGACGTCCTGCGCGACGGCCTCGACGGCCGGTTGGTTCCGGTCGGTGACCCGCTGGCGCTGGCGCAGGCGCTGCGTGAGCTGGCGCTGGAACCGGCGCGACGCGGGCGCATGGCGCTCGCCGCTCGCGAGCGCGCTGAGCGCTTTGCCTGGCCACATGTGGCCGCCGAAGTGCTCGACTGCTACGAGCAGGCCCTCGCGGTCGGCCAACCCGCGACGCGTCTCACTCGGGTCGCGGTGCGCCACGGATTCGCCCCCGCCGATCTGCTGCCGCGCGTTCCCGCTCAGAGGCTGCCCTCGTTGAAGGCGCAGGTACCCACGCCGCCGGGGTCCGACCGTGCCCGTCATTTACGCACGCTGCGACGCCTCGGGCTTGCCGGCAGCTCGCTGCTTGGCGCCGGACTGGCCGCGCTGGCGCTCCAGCGCATCGGCGTCACCCGCGTCGCAGCATCGCTCGTGGCTTCCAAGCCGGGTCTACTGCTCGCGGGTCTGGCAGTGATGTGTGCCGCGATGTTCGTCAGGGCCCTGGCATGGCACACGATCCTCGTCGTCGCCCCGACCTGGCGACGCGCCAAACGTCGCGATGCGATGCAGGGCACGTTCATCGGCGTGCTCATGTCATCGACCCTCCCCGCCCGCCTGGGGGAGCCCTCGCGCGCGCTGATCGTCGCCCGCCGTCTCGGGCGTGCACGGGAGACGCTGCCGGTGGTGCTCGGCACGATGGTCTCACAGACGCTGCTCAACCTGCTCGCCCTGCTGATCCTCGGCTGCGTCACGCTCTCCAGCGTCAGCGTGCTGGATGGTCACGATCGCGCGCTTTTGCTGATCGCGCTCGCGCCACTGGCGGCGCTCCTCGCTGTCCTGCTGGCGCCGGTCTTGATCCCGCCTGCCGCGGTCTCTCGATCACGTCGAGCCCAGGCGGCCCTGGGCAGCTTGCGCGCTGTGCTGCTGCGTTTGCGCGACGGCCTGCGTGTCTTCAGCCGACCCCGCCGTGCCGCCCTGGCCACTGTTACACAACTCTGCGCGTGGGCGTTGCAGTGGCTGTCCTGCTGGCTTTTGCTGATGGCGCTCGGCCTGGATTCGCACGCCGGCGCGGGCGCCGCCGCCGGGGTCCTGTTCGCCGTCAACGTCACCGCCGTAATTCCCGCCACGCCGGCCAACGTCGGCGTTTTTCAGGCCGCGTGTGTGGCGATCCTGGCCGGCGCCTACCACGTATCCACTCCCGACGCGATCGCCTACGGCATCGTCTTGCAGGCGGTCGAGGTCGCCACGGCGCTGCTGATGGGCGTGCCCGCCCTGCTCAACGAGGGGCTCTCCTGGCGCGATGTGCGCCTGCGTACGATGCACGCCGCGCCAGTCACGCTTCCGGCGCTGCCCACCGAGCGTGCCGGGGCGTTCTCGCGCGCCGAGGGCTAAACGGCGCCCAGCGCCGGTGTCCCGTCGCCCGCTCAGGCCATCGCCGGCTCGTCCTCGGCTTCGACCGCGCCATCGGGCGGGTCCTCGTCGGCGATCTCGCCGAACAGCGACGGGTCGCGGTTCGAGCCGCGGATCAGGTCGTCCGGCGAGCCGTCTCCCAGCAGGCGCCCCTGGCGCGTCCCGAAGTAGATCGCCTGCGGGTGGTGGGCGATCAGCGCGAGCGTCGACTGCTCCGGCTCAGGCGCATAGCCATCCGTGATCGTCATGCCGATCTGGCCGAGATCAAGCAGCTTCTCGACCTTCAAGTGCTCTGACTGCTCGGGCACCGCCGGGTAGCCCCACGAATAGCGCCGCCCCTGCGTGTCCGGGATGCCGAGCATCTCTCGCTCGCGCCAGTGCAGCCACTCGGCCAGGCCCTCTGCCGTCTGCACGCCGAGGCCGTGCACGAACAGCTGCTCCGCGAACTCGCCTTCGGCCTCGAGTTTCGCCATCAGCTCCGTCACCTCTGAGCCGACCGTCACCGCCTGCACGGCGATCACGTCGAGCTCCTGCGGCGGCTTCGCTGCGACCGCCGGGCGGTAGAAGTCGGCGAGGCAGATCCGGTCGCCCTTCGGCTGGCGCGGGCAGACGAAGCGCGTCAGCTCCGTCTCGCGGTCCTGCGGGTCGAGCACGATGATCTCGTTGCCGAGCGAGTAGCACGGGAAGAAGCCGAGCAGCGCGCGCGGGTGCAGGTAGGTCTGCTCCTGCCACATCCGCTCCAGGCGCGGGCGGAAGTCCTCCTCGAGCAGCTTCTGCCAAGCCTCGCCTTTGACGCCACGCCCGCCCCAGTGCAGCTTGAACAAGACATGCGTGTCGAGGTGGCGGTAGACCTCATCCAGATCGACGTCGATCTCCTGCACGCCCCAGAACGGCGGCGTCGGGATCGGCACGTCAGTGCGCGCAGAAGAGCGCACCGAGTCATCGGCGAAGTTCAGCACCTCTTCGGGCGCATCGCCCTTCGCGCGGAACTCTGTTGCGCCCGCGAGCAGCTTCTCCACGAGCGCGCCGCGCGCGTCCTCGTCGACGAGCTGGTCCATCACCGAGAGGCCCTCGAAGGCGTCCTTGCAGTAGAACACGCCCGGCTCGTAGACCTCGTCTGAGTCTTTGCCGCCCGGGTAGAGCGTGCGGTAGCTGAACGCGCGGTTGATCGCCGCGCCGCCGATCAGCACCGGGAAGGAGAGGCCCTTCGCGTGCAGCTCCTGGATGCACGCCGGCATCTGCTTCGACGTCGAGACGAGCAGCGCCGAGAGGCCGATCGCCGTAGCCTCGTGCTCCTGCGCGGCGTCGACGATCGTCTGGATCGGCACCTGCTTGCCGAGGTCGACGACCGTGTAGCCGTTGTTCGTCAGGATCGTGTTGACGAGCGACTTGCCGATGTCGTGCACGTCGCCGAAGACCGTCGCGAGCACGACCGTGCCCTTCGTGTAGCCCTCGATCTTGTCGAGGTATTTCTCCAGCTGCGCGACCGCGCGCTTCATCACCTCGGCCGACTGCAGCACGAACGGCAAGATCAGTTCGCCCGCGCCGAACTTGTCGCCGACCTCCTTCATCGCGGGCAGCAGCACCTCGTTGAGCGTCGGCACTGCGCCGATCTTCTCGACGGCCTTGTCGATCTGATCCTCGACGCCGTCGCGGCGGCGGCGCAGGATGTGGAAGTGCAGCGCCTCCTCGGGCTCCATCCCCTCCGTCGGGTCCGCGGCGCCTTGCGCCTGCTCCTCCTCGCCCTTTGACTCGAAGTGCTCGATGAACTTCTCGAGCGCATCCTCACGGCGGTTGAAGACGAGGTCGTTCGCGAGCTCGCGCTCGGCGTCAGGGATCTCCGAGTACGGCGTGATGTGGTTCGGGTTGACCATCGCCAGGTCGAGGCCCGCATCGACGCAGTGGTGCAGGAAGACCGAGTTAAGCACTGCGCGCGCGCCCGGCGAGACGCCGAACGAGACGTTCGAGACGCCAAGTGACGTCTTCACGTGCGGGATCTGCTCCTTGATCGCTTTGATTCCCGCGATCGTCTCGACCGCCGACGGGCGCCACTCCTCGTCACCAGTCGTCAACGTGAACGTCAGGCAGTCGAAGATCAGCAGCTCTGGATCCAGTCCGTGCTCCTCGCAGCACAGGTCGCGGATCCGCTTGGCGATCTCGACCTTGCGCTCGGCCGTCTTTGCCATCCCGACCTCGTCGATCGTCAGTGCGATCAGCGCCGCTCCGTGCGCCATCGCCAGCGGTACGACGCGGTCGAGCTTGTCGCGCCCCGCCTCGAGGTTGACCGAGTTGACGATCGCGCGCCCCGGGATCTGCTCGAGCGCGCGTTCAATCACCTCCGGCTCGGTCGAGTCGATCTGGATCGGCGCCGGCTGCGTCAGCGAGACCTTCTTCGCGACAAGGCGCATCTGTTCGTCCTCGTCCGTGCGCTCCGTCAGAGCGACGCACAGATCGAGCACGTGCGCGCCGCCCGTCACCTGATCCTCGGCGATCTGCACGAGCCCGTCATAGTCATCCGCCAGCAGCAGCTCCTTCGCCTTACGCGAGCCCTGCGAGTTGACGCGCTCGCCGACCATCGTCGGGGCCGGCTCCTGCTGCAGCGGCGTCGAGGCGATCATCGACGAGAGCTGCGGCGGGCGCGGCGCAGGGCGCTCGCCGACCGGTCGCTTCGCGACGCGCTCGGCGATCGCCTTGATGTGTTCCGGCGTCGTGCCGCAGCAGCCGCCGACGATGCCGACGCCGTAGCGCTCGACGAACTCCTTCAGCGCCTCTGCCAGCGGCTCCGGCTGCTCCGGGAAGATCGTCTCGCCGTCCGGGCCCTGCAGTGGCAGCCCCGCATTCGGGATGCACGCGACCGGCACCGGGCAGAACTCGCCGAGGAAGCGGATCGCGTCGCGCATGTCCTCCGGGCCTGTCGAGCAGTTCAGCCCGATTACGTCGACCTTCAAAGCCTCAAGCGTCGTCAGCACCGAGGAGATGTCGGTGCCGAGCAACATCTTGCCGCCGTTTGGTAGCAGTGAGACCGAGGTGTGGATTGGCAGCGTGCGGCCGGTCGAGGCGAACGCCTCGCGCGCGCCGAACACCGCAGCCTTGACCTCGAGGATGTCCTGCGCGGTCTCGATGATGATCAGGTCCACGCCGCCGTCGATCAGGCCCGCCGCCTGCTCGGAGAAGACCTCGATGAGCTCCCCAAAACGGATCTGGCCAAGCGAGGGGTCCTCCGAGGCCGGTAGATAGCCGGTCGGGCCGATCGAGCCCGCGACGAAGCGCTCCTCGCCGGCGGCCTTGCGCGCGATTTCCGCCGCCTTCGTGTTGATCTCGACCGTGTAGTCAGCCAGTCCCCACTCGCCGAGCTTGATCCGCGACGCCTGGAAGGTGTCGGTCTCGAGCACTTCCGCGCCGGCATCGAGCATCGAGGAGTGCACGCCCTCGATCACATCGGGGCGGTTCAGCACGAGCGCCTCGTGGCACTTGCCCGCAAGGCCGCCATAGTCCTCGGCGGTCAGCTCGAACTGCTCGAGCGTCGCGCCCATGCCGCCGTCGTAGACGACGACGCGCTCTTGGAGGGACAGTAGGTAGTCGCGGGGCATTCAGCCATGCTAGCGGTGGACACACGGCTCGCGGCACTTATCGAAGTCTATAGCCTTTCCTTCGGTAAAAAGAGTCCAGTCCGGGGGAGGGTGCCTATCAACCTACAATAACTCTCCACCATACCGATGTTTAGCTGCTAGTCTTCGGTTAGAGGCGATTTAGCTGAAGGATGACCAAGCATGACACGTGCAGGGCGGGGCCGATATATAAAGGGTAGATGGGCGCCTGATCCAGGCGCCCAGACGCGAGGGGCTCGTCTGGGCAGCGTCTACCTGGCCTTCGTGCCAGATCCGATCGCCGAGCTGGATGTCGCGCTGCCGACGGCTGTCGCCGGGAGGCTGGAGGACGCGGCGTTGGCGATCGCGCATCTCAACGACGCTGCCGTGGAGTCTCCGCCTCTGGAGGGTGTGGCGCGCCAGCTACTGCGCTCGGAGTCGCTGGCCTCTTCGCGGATCGAGGGCCTAGAAGTGGGTCATCGTCGGATTGCGCTTGCCGACTTCGATGAGCGCTCAGCCGATGTCAAGGCTGCCGATATCGTCGGCAACATACGTGCGATGCGGCAGGCGATCGAGATCGCCGCTGGGCCTGATCGGATCGATGCTGACGCGTTGTTGGAAATCCACCGTACGCTGCTGCGGTTTGGCGCGGACGAGCCGATCGCCGGTCGTTGGCGCGACAGCCAGGGCTGGATCGGTGGCATGTATCCCGAGAGTGCCGTTTATGTGCCTCCGCCACCCAGCGAGGTGCCGGGTCTCGTGGACGATCTCTGTCGATTTCTTCAGCGTGATGACATGCCTGCACTGTTTCAGGCTGCCGTTGCCCATGCCCAGTTCGAGACTATCCATCCGTTCATCGACGGCAACGGCCGTGTCGGGCGGTGCCTGATCCATGCGGTTCTGCGTCGGCGAGGGCTCACGCCACGCTACGTACCTCCGCTCAGCCTCATCCTGGCAACAAATCGTGACGCATACTTTGCCGGCCTGGAGACCTATCGCAGCGAGGACGACGGCCTGTATGGATGGGCTATGTTCTTTGCCGACACCGCCTGGACGGCCACCCGCGAGGCGGGACGTCTGGTAACAGACATCCAGGAGTTGCAGCAGCGCTGGCTCGATCGTTTTTCCCATCCTCCTCGCAGCGATGCCGCCGCGCGCCGTCTGCTCGCTCTGCTCCCTGCGTACCCGATCCTGAACGTAGCGATCGCCATGCGCGAGCTGAGCATTTCCGACCGAGCCGCGGGAGAGGCACTGGGCCACCTCCAGGAAGCAGAGATCGTGCGCCTCGTCTCCAAGCGCGTGCACGGGCGGGTGTGGGAGTGCCCCGATATGTTCGCCCTCGTCCAGGAGTTTGAGCACAGCCTGCGCTGAGCAGTGGATCCGGTTTACCGTCTCTCCACCCGACAAGATCTGCCCCCCGCGGGCGGATGGAGGTGATAGGGGCCGCCGGCACCAAGGCATGGGCCTGCACCGAGGCCCGAGACGGACCCCGCGCACGCCGTGCTTGCTTGCGGTGTTACCTCCGACCGACACGATCTGCCTTGATCGGGCAGAAGCCTGGCCGCTTGGGACGACACCGACGTATGCCTATTCGGGACGTTCTTAGATCAATCGTCCAGAGTCCCTGGAATCTTTCTCCGAAAAGTGCATCCTGCGTTGCGCAGCCGCCTTCGGGGGACCGGCTCGATAGGCGGGGCGCTCTGCTTCGCGACATCGATCAGGCCGCCTGACGCTGACCAAGCACGGACGACGAAGTCAAGTCAGGAGAACAACACATGATGCGTGAACAAGGGTTTGGCGCTATGCCCACCGAGCTGGTCCTCGACGCGGCCCCGGTCGAGTCGGCCTGCGCTCGTTGGCGAGCACAGCTTGCAGGGACGAGCATCGATCGCAGAAGAAACCATGAAGCACGGCTTGGCGTGGGGCTCGTAGGACTCGGTTACTGGGGCCCAAACCTGCTCCGCGGGCTGATCGAGCAACCGAGCGTCGACGTCAGGTACATCTGTGATCTGGACGAAGAGCGCCTCGCCTCCTTCAGCCGGCGCTACCCGGGGGCCGCTCCGACCGGTCGTTATGATGACTTGCTGGACGATCCGGAGGTGGGGGCGATCGTCATTGCGACCCCCGTGTTTACACACTACGAGCTGGCCGCAGCCGCGCTGAAGGCAGGCAAGCACACCTTCGTCGAGAAGCCACTCGCGCCCTCGACCGCAGAGGCCGAAGAGCTGATCGCACTTGCAAATGAGCGCGATCTACGACTCATGTGCGGGCAGACGTTCCTGTACAGCCCACCGGTGCGAGCGGTCAAGCGTCTGATCGAGACCGACGAGCTCGGCGACATCTATTTCATCTCCTCCAGTCGCGTGAACCTCGGCCTTCACCAGCGCGACGTCAGCGTCATCTGGGATCTCGGTCCTCACGACTTCTCGATCCTGCTCCACTGGCTGGGGGAGATGCCCGAGTCGATTACCGCCGCCGGGCGCGACTCGATCGTTCCGGGTATCTACGACGTCGCCTTCATGAGCCTGCGATTCCCCTCTGGGCTCGTCGCGAACATCGAGTTGAGCTGGCTCGCGCCGAGCAAGCTTCGCCGTACCGCGATCGTCGGGAGCAACAAGATGGTCGTCTACGAGGACGGTACCCCGGAGCCGGTGCGGGTGTTCGATCGAGGCGTCGTCTATCGCGATCCCGAGACGTTCGGCGAGTATCAGCTCTCCTACCGAAGCGGAGACATCCGCTCGCCCCAGATCGCGGCCACGGAGCCGCTCGTTACAGAGCTGGCCGAGTTCGTGCGCCTGATCGCGATGGGGGAGACATCCGGGGATCTCGAGCTCGCGCGCCGGGTCGTGATGATCGCCGAGGCGGCCGAATCCTCGCTCACCGGCGGCGGCGCCCCGGTTGCGATCTCCGACCACGCGGGTGCTCTGGCTTGACCGGCGCCGGCGCGTGCGCCTACGACGAAAGGGAAATGAGTTAGATGAGCGTTCAAGAGCGGGCCGGCCGATCTTCGATCGGTCGCCGGCCGACGCAGGCGACTGCGCAAGTCGTGCCGTTCGTGGGCTTGGCCCGCCAGCACGCGCCACTGGGCCGTGAGCTGCGGGCGGCTTTCGAGCGGGTGGTAGGCGCCGACGGCTTCATCCTCGGCGCTGAAGTCGAGGCCTTCGAGCGGGAGTTCGCTGACTACTGCCGAGTCTCAGAGTGCGTGGGGGCGGCCTCAGGCACGGCTGCGCTCGCACTGGTCCTGATCGCCGCCGGGATGGGGCCCGGCGATGAGGTGCTCGTGCCGGGACACACGTTCATCGCCTCGGCGCTCAGCGTGCTGCACGCCGGAGCCACCCCGGTGTTCTGCGACGTACAGCGAGACACGGGGCTGATCGACCCCGACGCCGCGGCGTCGCTGGTGGGTCCGCGCACAGCGGCGGTGATCGCCGTCCACCTCTATGGGCAGGTGTGCGACATGGATCGCATCAACGCGCTCGCCGCCCGCCATGGCCTGTTCGTGCTCGAGGACGCCGCACAGGCTCACGGCGCCACCCACAACGGTCGGCGGGCGGGCTCGTTGGGAAACGCGGCCGCGTTCTCGTTCTACCCGAGCAAGAACCTCGGCGCGCTGGGGGACGGGGGCGCGGTTTGCACGGGCGACGCGCAGCTGGCGGCGCGCGTCCGCGAGCTTCGCCACCTCGGCCAGCGCGGCAAGGGCGAGCACGTCGTGGTTGGCTACAACGAGCGGCTTGACGGCCTGCAGGCGGCGCTGCTGCGAGTCAAGCTCCCACACCTCGACGGTTGGAACGCAGCACGTCGCGACCACGCGGCCAACCTGCGCGCTGGCCTTCCGCGGGAGCTCCTCGTCCTCGGTGAGCGGTCTGCGACGCCGTGTGTCTACCACCTGTTCCCGGTGCGCCACCCTGCGCGAGATCAGCTGGCGGAGCTGTTGCGCGCTGACGGTATCCAGGTGGGTTTGCACTACTCCCCCGCAGCTCATCGGCACGCCGCCTTCGCAGATCTTCCTGCGAGCTCGCGCCCAGTCGAGCTTCCAGAGGCCGAGGCGTGGGCCGGCGAGGAGATCTCGCTGCCGATGTTCGCCGAGCTGAACGACGCCGAGGTGCAGCGGACGGCCATGGCATGCCGGGCGGCGTGCGAAGCGATTGCCTAGCGCGACATGACCGGAGACGGCCTATCGACAAGCGCCTGGAATGCCGCCTATCGGGCGCGCCGCGCGAGCGCTGCACCGCCGCTGCGAAGATCGCTTGTCGCTCGTGACTACGGGCGTCGGGATTGGTCCTTGCGGCGGCTGCTGGCGCTCAGCGACGCTATGTGCCTGGCTCTGGCGATGGCCCTCACGCTGGTCGTGGTCGGTGGCACGCAAGCCCATTCCTGGCGGGGGTACGTACTCTGCGGATTGATCACACTGCCCGCATGGTTGGTGCTGTTCAAGCTGTACGGGCTGTATGAGCGCGACGCCAGGCGGCTGAGCCACTCGACGCTGGACGACCTGCCTTCGCTGTTTCATTGTCTGCTCCTGGGGTGTCTGCTGACGTGGTGCTGGTTCGTCGTGGCTGCGCCGGCGAAGTTGATGTTCACGGCGATCCTCACGTTTGGAGCTCTGGCGATGGTTTTGGTGCTCGCGGGTCGGGCGCTCGCGCGCGCCGGCGTCCTGCGCTTGGTCTCGCCTGAGCGGGTGCTGTTGATCGGCACGGGCCAGGCCAGTGGCGCGTTGATCGAGAAGATGCGCGCCAGGGCGAGCCTGGGCCTGCAGCCGATCGGGATGGTCAGCTGCGAGGAGGGTGCGGCAACTGCGGTTTCACTACCGCGGCTGGGCCGGCTGGAGGAGATCGACCTACCCGATCTGCTGGCCGAGCATCGTGTGGCACGGGTGGTAGTCGCAGACGTCGAGCTCGAGCGCGACCGACTCCTGGGTGTGGTGCGGGACTGCAGAACCGCGTCGGTCAAGGTCTGCCTGCTGCCGTTGACGTTCAGCGCGCTGGGCCCAGCCGTCGAGGTCGACGATGTTCAGGGGATCACGGTGCTGGGAATCAACCCGCTGGTGCTCTCGCGCTCCTCGCGGATTGCAAAGCGCGGTCTCGACCTCGCCGGCGCCGGGCTGCTGAGCATCCTCGCACTCCCGCTCCTACTGGTGCTGGCCCTGGCAATCAAGCTCGACTCGCCGGGCCCCGTGTTCTTCTGCCAGGAGCGCATCGGCCGGGGCGCCGCCCGCTTCCGGCTGGTGAAGCTGCGCACGATGGCCCTCGATGCCGAAGCGCGGCGGGCAGAGCTGCTGGCGCAGAGCAAGGACCCCGGCTGGCTGCACCTCGAGCACGACCCGCGCATTACGCGCGTCGGGCGTCTGCTGCGGCTCGGCAGCCTCGATGAGCTGCCGCAGCTGTGGAACGTGCTGCGCGGCGACATGAGCCTCGTGGGACCACGCCCGCTCGTCGCCGAGGAGGACCGGATGGTCAACGGCTGGGGACGCGGGCGGCTCGACCTGACACCGGGAATCACAGGGCTCTGGCAGGTCCTCGGCCGCACGAGCATCCCCTTCGAGGAGATGGTCAAGCTGGACTATCTGTATGTGACGAACTGGTCGCTGTGGGCCGACGTGCGCTTGATCCTGCGCACGCTGCCGGTTGTGCTGCGACGCAACGGGGCCAACTGAGGCTGCAATGCGTCCGCGCCCCTCCACGCTGAGCCGGGTCCGCTCGGTGCCCGGCAATACCGCGGCGATGCTCCTCGCGCGCATGCTCACGACACTCGCTCAGGCCGCCGCCTTTGCGCTGGTGGAGAAAGGCTACGGAACGCAGACCCTCGATCGTTACGCCGTGGCGTTTGCGGCGGCCACCTTCGTAGGTCTGTCGCTCGATTTCGGCACTAGCACCTGGGTCACGCGAGAGCTCGCTCTGCGCAAGCCGGTCTATGCCTGCCTGCGCGCCCGCTTGCCGATGCTCAGCCTCGTCGTGGTCGGTCTCGCGGTCGGCGTCGGCACGCACGCCCTCGATATCGCTCAGGCGCTGGAGATCGTCGCGATGGGCGCGGTCCTGGCCGCAAGCTATCTGGCGAAGGGCCTGTTCATGGGTCGCAGGATGCACGAGCGAGAGGCGATCTTCGCCGCCTTCGAGAGCTGCCTGATGATCCTGCTTCTGGCCGGTTCATATCTGAAGGTTCTGCCCCACGTTTCACCGCTGCTCTATACGTCCATCGCCTACGCCGCCGGCGCGTTGGGCAGGTGGCTGACGATGCCCGCGACCCTGCGACCGTCTCGGGGAGCGGGCGGAGTCGGCTGGTGGTTCAGGACGATGACTCCGTATGGCGCCCAGAGCATGGTGATGATGGCCTCGACCCAGCTCGACGTCGTGCTGCTGGCCGCGCTGTGGCTGACGCCGATACCGGGAGGTGTGGCCGCGTACGCGCTGGCGATGCGCGTCTATTACGCGGCGCCGATGCCGCTCGACGCGCTGAGCTCGGCGCTGCTGCCGCGGTTCGTGGAGCGCCCGGGACAGCATCGGCGCACAGCGATCCTCGGAACCGTCCTGGGCACACTGATCGCCGCTTCGAGCGCCGCCCTGTTTGCCTGGATCGCGCCGCTGTTCGGATACAGCCAGGCGATCGTGCATCAGCTGCGGGTCTCCCTGTTGATTCTGTCCTTCTCGTTCATGGCCCGTTGCCTGGCCTACGTTCTCGGCGCGCTGGTGACGGCACAGGGCAGACAACGGACGCGGCTGTTCAGCGCGACGGGCAGCTTGACGGTGATGGTCGCGCTCGACCTGATCCTGATCCCGCAACACGGGCTCATCGGCGCCTCATGGGCGATGGTCGCGGCCGACTGGGTGCAGATCGTGGGATATGGGGTGGGCGTCTGGCGGATCAACGTGTCCGCTCGTCGTGCGATCCCGCAGGGGCTCTAGGAAGGCTGTGACCGTCGCGATGCGGATCGCTCTAACCCACATGTCATCGGATCGCAACAAGGGCGACTATGCGATCCTGAGCGCCACCGTCAACGCCTTGCGCGACGTGGCGCCGGGCGCGGTTATAACGGTCATATCGGCTGAACTGCCGCACACGGCCCTGGATCGTCCGGCGGACACTCGCCTGACCAGGGCGCTGGGATGCGAGATCGTGAGCACCCCCGTGCCGTCGCTGCGCGCCTTTGCGGGCGGTCGCGCGCGGTGGATACTCAACCTGATCCGCGCGGAGCTCCTCGCCTGGGTCATACGGATCATCGGAGATCGAGCGCTGATGCTCGTCGCGCCCGAGGATCGAGAGTTCTTTCGCACGCTCGCCGACGCCGACGTCGTGGTGGCGAAGGGCGGGTCCTACCTGCATTCGCTCGGGGGACTCGGCGAGGTGATCTATCTGTGGCGCATGCTCTACCCCCTCAGGGTCGCTCATGCCTATCGCCGTAAGACGATATTGCTCGGGGTTTCGTTCGGGGAGCGCTATTCGTTGTTGACCAAGGTGATGCTTCGAACCGCGCTGCGATCACGGGTACAGATATACGCCCGCGAGCCAGTGTCGCTTGCGTTTGCGCGCTCTGAGCTTGGCATTGTCGAAGAAGACCTCCAGCTGATCCCGGATCTCGCCTTCTCGACAGCCGCAGAGATATCCGAGCGGCCCGTCGGCGATGAACTGCGGATCGGCGTAACCGTCCGCTGCAGCCGGTTCCCGGACGCACCTCGCTCGCTCGCGCTGGATGGTTACAAGCAGGCGCTAGAGAGTGTCCTTGAAGACATGCTCCGAGCCGATCCGCGCGCAAGGGTCATCTTCATCCCGCAGGTCCTCGAGGACATCCCGCTCGCCTGCGATATCGCCGCCGCGCTGAAGCGCCCCGATCGCGTCGAGGCACTCGACGCGGATTTGTCGCTGGAGGAGCTTCTGGCGTTGTACACGGGGCTGGATGTCCTGATCGGAACGAGGTTGCACTCGATCATCCTGGCGGCCGTCACCGGGACTCCCTTTGTCCATGTCGTGGTCGAGCGTTCCAAGAGCAACGGCACACTGGAGATGCTGGGGATGGAGAGCGCCGGTGTGCCTTACGACGGGATCACCCACAGCGAGTTGATGCGCGCAGTCCAGCACGCGCTCGCGAACCGCGACGAGATCTCGGGTCGGCTGCGGGTCCGCGTGGAGGAGCATCGCGGCACCCTCAAACAGATTCTGACCACCTCTTTGGAGTCGAACGCAATCGCTTCTCGGCCAGACGGTGAGCGCGCGGATTTGGCGAGGGCGGCGTGATGAGTACGAACGGTAAGGGCGCCGCAATAAGTACAAATTCAAGGCTGTGCCTGATCACCCACGCTCGCTTTCCGATCGGCGAGCCGCGGGCCGAGCGGGCGGCGCGAGCCGCTGCCGGCGAGGGATATCGGGTCGATGTGATCGCGCTGCGAGGGAAGGGTGAGTCCGCCCACGAGCGCCTCGACGGGATCACCGTATGGCGCCTGCCGATACGCCATCGCCGTGGGGCGCCGATCCCCGCGATGGCGCTCGAGTACTGCTCGTTCACGATCCTTGCCGGCCTCTGGGCGCTCGTCCTGAGAGCGCGCGGCAAGATCGCTGTCGTGGAGGTGCACTCGCCTCCCGAGTTTCTGATCCTGGCCGGCCTGCTACCCAAGCTCTTGGGAGCTCGCCTGCTGCTTGACGTGCGCGATCTCTCCTCGCATCTGTGGGAGGCTCGTTTCGGCGCCTCGCGAGGAAACGCAATTGTGATCGATCTGCTGAGAGGACTCGAGCGGGTGGCGTGTGCGCTGGCGGACGCGGTGCTCACCGTCCACGGCCCCTACAAGGCCCAGCTGACTGCTCGCGGCGCCGCAGAGCGGCGGATCGCCGTCGTGATGAACACTCCCGAGGAGTCTCTGATCGCGGGGGTAAAGCGTTCTCGCGCACCGCTTGGCGACGGTGAGTTCACCGTGGCATACCACGGCACGATCACCCGCTGGTATGGGGTCGACCTACTCGTTCAGGCGATCGGCCTGCTGTGCGCGCAGGGGCGCCATGTGCGCGCGGTCATCCTGGGCGAGGGGGATCAGCTCGAGCTGGTGCGCAAGCTGGCAACGGAGCTGGGGGTGGGTGACTCGGTCTCCTTCTCCAACCGGTATCTGCCGATCGAGGAGGCCCTCAGAGCGGTGGCCGGGAGCGACTGCGGGGTCATCTCCAACCGCCCGTCGGAGATCAACCGCTTCATCCTGCCCAACAAGCTGTTCGAGTACGTCGCGCTCGGGATACCGGTCGTGAGCGCTCGCCTGGAGACGGTCGCCGCTCATTTCGACGACGACGACGTCACGTTTTGCCGTCCCGGAGATCCCGCGTCGCTGGCCGGCGCGATCGCATGGGTGATGGATGAGCGTGCGGCGGCGATGCAGAAGAGCATCCGGGCTCAGGCCCGCGCCGAGCTGTACCGATGGGACAAGAGCCGTATCAGGTATCTGGACGTACTTCGTGACCTGCAGACAGGGCGTGTGAGCGAGCGCGCATAAAGCCATGTCAGCCTCAAAGTCAACTCATACGGTCACTCTGGGCCGGCCAGGCCCCGCTTCGTTCCTCCAGCAGGGATCGGTCGCGCTCGCGGCGCTGCTGGCTGCCTTGGCGATCGCGCTCGGCGCCGGTGTCGCGCTGGCCCCCACGCAGACGCTGATCGGCGCGGTGGCGCTCAGTCTGGCGGCGGCAATCACCCTTGCGGGCGCCCACCGGCGGCTCGTGCTGGGCATCGGCGTGCTGGCCGTCGTGCCGATCGTCAGCGGTCTCGCCGCGTACGGACAGTTGCATCCGCACGAACTGAAGCTGTTGAGCGACGCGGTGTTGTTGACGGGCCTCGTCCCGCTCGTGCAGGCCGTGTCGGGGATGCGCAGGGAGATCAAGGATCTGGCGTTGCTGATCGTTGTGTTGATGGTCGTCGGAGAGCTGGTGGGGGCCGTTTACTCACACGGGGGACTGGCGCTGGCCCTGCCCGCGGTGTGGCAGGACCTGCGCTGGCCCGGAGCGATCGGCTGGGGCCTTTACCTGGGCAGCCGGCTGACGGCGACGCAGCGCGTCGAGTGGGCCTATCGCCTGCTGATCGGGTGGAATATCTGCCAGGCCGTCGTCGCGCTGGGTCAGATTTCCCGGGGCGCGGGTGCCGGAACTCGATTCTCGCTGCCCGTCGTGAGCGGAGCGTTTGGACATCCGACCCTCGGATCGATCGCCGGCACGATTCTTCTCTGCCTGGTGTTCAGCGACGTGCTGTCGCCCACCCGTTTACTCTCGCGCCGGCAATTGATCTGCGGCGCGGCGCTCGCGCTGCTTGTGGTGGTCCTAAGCACGCGGCTGAAGCCCCTGCTCGCGGTGGGCGGGTTGCTCGTGTTCATCTCCTCGGTTCGCCTGGTGCGCGGACGCTGGCTCAGTGCGTCTATCGCCGTGGCAATCCCGGTCATCTTCTTTTTGGGGCTCCCGTTCGCCAGCGGGTTGACTGCGACCAACGCGGAATCGGGCAACGCTCTGGTGAGCAGCGTCGCCGGCCACGCGGGGCCGCGGACCAGTCTCTTGAGCGGCGCGGAGAAGTTGGCAAATGACAAGTTCCCCTTCGGCTGGGGTCTGGGGACCTTTGGATCGAACATCGACCAGAGCGCGGAAGGCAGCGCCTTCGGCGCCGCCGGCCTGGCTACCACCTTTGGGTTCTCCAACGCTCAGCCGGCGTTCAGATACGACAGCCTGATGGCGCACGTGCTGGGCGAGCGCGGTTGGGGAGGTCTGGCCCTGTGGGTGGCGGCGTTCGTGGCGGCCCTGGTGCTGATGGTGATGATCTCGCCCGATTATCTGTTTCCGGCTGGAGCGATGGCGGCCGCCCTCACGTTGACACCGATCTCGCCGTCGCTGCAGGATCCGACGATCGCGCTTTTGATCTTCCTCCCAGTCGGCCTGTGTATCGCGCCGGCGAGCAAGCTCCGGCTGCCAGGAATCAGATGAAGATTTTGACAATCACCAACATGTATCCGTTTGCGGGCGAGCGCCACTACGGCAGCTTCGTGCGAGAACATGTCGAGGCGCTCATAAACGAGGGTGTCGAGGTTGACGTCGTGTTTGTCAATCCGCGGGAGGGAAAGTTGAGGTATCTGAGCGAGCTGCCACGGCTGGCGAGGGCCATCCGGGCGGGGTCCTATGACGTCCTGCACGCCCAGCACAGTTACTGCGCCGTGCAGACCGCAGGGCTTCGCGGTGTCCTGCGGGTCGACACGCCGCTGCTGTTCACGATCCACGAGGGTGAGGCCTACAGCTCATCGAACATCGGCAGGAGCAAGACTCTTACCAAACGGCTGGCTTACTGGAAACGCTTGAAGCTGCTGGCCCTCGATCTGAGCGACCACGTCGTCACGGTGGACGAGCGGTTGCTTAAGGTGCTTGGCTACCGGGGGCCGTATAGCGTGATCGCGCCTGCGGTCGACACAGCGATGTTTCGGCCCCTGGATCGAGCTGAATGTCGCCGGCGGCTGGGCCTGGCGCCAGAGGAGGCAATCCTGTTCTTTCCGGCGAGCAGCGCTCGACCCGAGAAGGGCGCTGACGTGTTCAAAGCGGCACTTGCACACCTGGAGCGGAAGGTGCAGGTGGTGTACGGCGGCCAGATCGAGCACGCCGAGATGCCCCTGTACATGAACGCGGCCGACGTGGTGGTACAGACGTCTCACTTCGAGGCTTCGCCGATGGTCGTCAAGGAGGCGATGGCCTGTGACACAGCTGTGGTCTCGACGGACGTGGGCGACGTCAGCGCTTTGTTCGGATCGGCACCCGGTTGCCTTTGCACCGATCGAGATCCGCAAAAGATCGCCGCGGCGATCCGGCGGGCGCTGGAGTTGACGGGTCCGGTCGGCGCGCGGGAGCGAGTTCTTGCCGGCGGCCTGTCTCCGGGTTCCGTGGCGGGGCGCTATCGCAAGCTCTATCGCGAGATGTCGGCCAATCGGCCAGATATAGCCAAAGAAAGTAACGGATTGGCCGTGGATTCCGATCAGAGGAGTGTCGTCGGCCGGGGAGAGTGCAACTAAATGGATACCGAGCAGACAAATCTGAGTCTTGAGCAGGTCGCCGGCGTCCTGCGCCGCCGCGCGCCGTGGATTCTGCTCTGCTTCGCGCTCGTCACCGTCGCGGCGTACGCCTTCTCCAAGCAGCAGACCAAGCAGTACACCGCGACGGCCTCGCTCGTGTTCAGCAACAACCAGCTCGGCCAGCAGGTCGCCGGGCTCGCCGTGGCGAGCAGCACCAGCCAGCAGGCTCAGGAGAACACGAACCTGAAGCTCGTCAAGCTCGGCGACATGGCGACGAAGACGGCGGCTGTGCTCGGGCGGGGATTGACCAAGCAGCAAGTCAGCGCCGAGCTGAGCGTCAGCGGGGAAGGGGAATCGAACATCGTCAACGTGTCCGCCACCGCGACCTCGCCGACGCTGGCCGCTGACATCGCGAACACCTACACCGACCAGTTCATAAAAGCGCAGCAGAACAGCAACCACGCCTACTACGCCTCCGCCCTGGCGCTCGTCAACAAGCAGTTGGCCGAGCTCTCTCCGGGGCAGCGTGCCGGAACCGCGGGGCTGGCGCTGGAGAATCGCGCGCAATCGCTCGGTACCCTCGCCGAACTGCGCAACGGCAACGTCCAGGTCGCGCAGGCCGCGACCGTTCCGACATCGCCCTCCTCGCCGAGGGTCTCGCGGAACACGTTCCTCGGCGGCGTCGTGGGTCTGCTGCTGGGGCTTATCGTCGCGTTCCTGCTCGAGCGCTTCGACCGTCGCATCCGAGAGCCGAAGGACTTGCAGGCGATCTACGGTCTACCGCTGCTCGGCGTCGTCCCTGAGAGCGCCGCGCTTTCTCGCTCGGCGAAAAGCAAGCAGAACACCATGGAAGCGCTGCCGCCGGATGAGGCCGAGGCGTTTCATCTAATCCGTGCGCATCTGCGCTACTTCAACGTCGATCGCGAGCTGCGCACGTTGCTGGTCGCCTCCGCGGCCCCCGGCGACGGGAAGACGACCGTCGCCCGCCATCTCGCGGCCGCGGCCGCGAGGATGGGTGCGCGGGTGCTGCTGATCGAGGCCGATCTGCGGCGCCCGACGGTCGCGGCGCAACTGGACATCTTCTCCGGGCCGGGCCTTGCAGACGTGTTGATCGGGATGGTGTCGTTGAACGATGCGATTCAGTCGATCGACCTCGATCCGCCCGCCAGCCGGGATTCGCGTCGCAGCGGGCGGATGCTCGATGCGCTGGTCGCCGGCGCCACGCTGCCGCCCAACCCGGGCGAGCTGATCGAGAGCCATGCGATGGAGAGCCTGCTCGATCAGGTGAGGTCCACATATGACCTGGTGGTGATCGACACCCCTCCGTTGACCGCGGTCTCCGACGCCTTCCCGCTGCTGCGCAAGGTCGACGGTGTGATGATCGTCGGCCGAGTGGGGCGCAACCGCCGTGACGTCGCCGAGCGCCTGCACGAAACCCTCACGGGCGCCGGCGCCCCATTGTTGGGAGTGGTCGCGAACGGACTCAAATCGGGCCGGCTCGGCGCCTACGGCTACGCGTATGACTATGCGCCAAAAGGTGCCCCGCAACCCCCGACTCCGAGCACCATTCCGGCCGCGGCGTCATCCAACGGCGCCTCGCCGGAGGAGCCGGCCCCCCTAGCCAATGCCTGAACGGGCGCTCGTTTCGCTGCTTGGCTGGACGCCGATGGTGAGCTCTACTGTGCGCAGCCGCGTGGGCGTAACGCTGGAGCGGTTCCCGGCGCAGGAGAGCTGACGGCCGCCGGCGCAGCGGTCGTCCGCCAAGGCAACGATGAGCGCGCCGACGACCGACGTCGTTGCGATCGAGACGCGCGTAGCGCCCGTGACGGACGCTATGCGCGTGCGCGAGGACGCTCCGCGCACGCGGGCGGGAGAGATCGCCGTCACGGCGCTGATGCTCCTGCCAGGCGCCCTGGTCGTATTCATGGGCTTCAACGCCGGGGGCTATTTCCCCGCCGCGCCCGCGGTCGCGGCGGTCGTGCTCGCCCAGATCCTGCTGGTGCGGGTCGTGTGCTCGCGCAATCCGTTTGAGGGATTGGCGCCCGCCACGCTCGTCGCGATCGGTGCCCTGGGCCTGTACGCCGCGCTCACGCTCGCCTCGGCGCTCTGGTCACATGCGAGCGCCCGGACGCTGATCGAGTTCGATCGCGGGTGCCTGTATCTGCTGGTGCTGGTCCTCTTCGGCACCGTCCGCGCAAGCGGCTCGAACATGCGCTGGCTGATCAGAGGCCTTGTGATCGGTGCGTCGATCGTGTGCCTGGCCGGGCTGATCAGCCGCGTGGCGCCCGACGTGTGGCACACCGCGCCGGACGTCGCCAACGAGCGGCTGAGCTATCCGGTCACCTACTGGAACGCGCTCGGTCTGCTTGCCGTGCTCGGCATCGTGCTCGCGTTTCACCTCACCTGCTCGCTGCGCGAACGGCGCCTCGTCCGCGTCCTCGCCGCGGCAGTCATTCCGCTGCTCGCCGTGACGCTGTTCTTCACCTTCTCGCGCGGGGCGATCGCCGCGGGAACCGTCGGCTTGGTCCTCTACATGCTCGTGGCGCGTCCCAGCGGTCTGCTCAGCGGCGTGCTCGCCACCGCTCCGGCCAGTGCCGTGCTGGTCGTGGTCGCCTACCACGCCAACCTGCTGGACACCGTCGACCCGACTACATCGGCGGCCGTGTCCCAAGGCCATCGTGTCGCGCTCGTGGCCGGCATCTGCGCGGCCGCGTGCGCCGCTCTGCGCCTGTTCTTCGCCATCGGTCTGGACCCCCGTCTGCGCGGCGCCACGCGCCGGGCGCCGATGAGCCGCCGAACGAGGCTCGCCGCGGTCGCGGGCGCCATCGCGGCGCTCCTGCTCCTCGTCCTCGTCCTCGGCGTTCCCAGCAGCGTCGAACACGACTGGCACCGGTTCATCGGCGGCGCCACCCCACACGGCAACGCGAGCGACCTGCGCCGGCGATTGACCGACGCCTCCAACAACGGCCGCACCGATCTGTGGCGGGTCGCGCTACACGGCTTCTCGGCCTCTCCGCTGCACGGCTACGGGGCGGGCATGTACCAGACCCTGTGGGATCGCAACCGGCCCGCGTTCGTCTACACGATCAACGCCCACAGTCTCTACCTGCAGGCGATGGCGGAGCTCGGACTCGTGGGCCTCGCGTTGCTGCTCCTCGCCATCCTCGCCGTCCTCTACGGGCTGGTGGCGCGCGCGCGCGAGCCTCGACGCTCGCTCTACGGCGCGCTGTTCGCGGCCGGCGTCGTCTGGGCGATCCACGCGGGCATCGACTGGGACTGGGAGATGCCGGTGATCACGCTCCCCTTCTTCGCCGCCGCCGGGCTGGCCCTGTCTCCGCGCGCGCACGCCGGTCTCGGTCGCGGAGCCGTCGGCGCCGGGCTTGGGCGCCGAGCCACCAACGTCGGGCGAGTGGTCCTCGTGCCCCTGTGCCTGGCCGCTGTCGTGTTTGGGGTGCTGATAATCGGGTCGCAAACGCGGCTCACCGACGCCGAGCACGCCCTGTACGCCTCAGACTGTGCCAAGGCCGACTCCGCGGCGCGGTCGTCGATCAAATGGCTGAGCGCCCGGCCGCAGCCGTATGAGATCGTCGGCTTCTGCGACCTGCGCGGTGGCCTGCCCAGGCTGGGCGTCTCGGCGATGGATCAGGCGCTGCGCCGCGACCCGGGTAGCTGGGAGTCCTACTACGCCCTGGCGATCGCGCAGGCAGCGGCGGGCATCGATCCCAGGCCGGCCGCTGAGCGAGCCCTGCGGATGAACCACTTGGAGCCGCTGACCAGGCAGGCGGTCAAGGCGCTCGGCGGATCGAGCCCGACCAAGTGGGTGAAGCGGGCCCCGGCGCTGCGTGCGGCGGCACTGGCCGGCAACGACCTCTCGATCGTCCCGTCGTAGGCGTCGATCAGTCCATCGCCTCACGCAGCTTGCGCAGGGCACGATACACGCGGCCCTCGACGGTGCTGAGCTTCTCGCCCGTCAGCTTGGCGATCTCCGGTACGGTCAGATCGCCTCCGAAGCGCAGCGCGATCGCCTCGCGCTCCTCGTCACTCAGACAGGCAAGGCCCCTGTCCACGAAGTCGCGGTCGGCGACCTCCTCGATCCCACCGGCCGATCCGGCCACGGCCGCGACCGCCACGCGCTCAAGCGCCCTGCTCTCGGTGGACCGTCGCCGGAGCTGATCGCGCAGGCGGTTCAGTGCGATCGCATACAGCCAGGTCTTCTCGCTCGCCTTACGACGATCAAAGCGCCGACGGGCGCGCAAAGCGCGCTCGAAGGTGTCCGCGAGCAGGTCTTCGGCCAGTACGCGATCGCCGGTGCGGTAGCTGAGAAAGGCGTACAGCGACTGCGCATGCTCGGCGTAGAGCCGCTCGAAGGACTCGTCGCGCATGGGACTCATCGATGCTTTATCGGCATTCTGTGCCGACGGACAACTTTTCGGTCTGGAATCTGGCCTTTCGTGCGTGCTGCCTTGTATCTGCCCGCACGCTGTCCGGAATGCGGCCCGTCGTGCGTACCAGTACGTATGAGCCGTTCACACACAGACGAACGCTTTGCGGATGACCTTCAGCAGCTCGCTGAGGTACTTCGCGACCGGCGTGCGACGCTCGATCCGCTTGCTCTGGATGCAGTCAAGCTGCGGGCGACGAGCAGGGCGCGCCGGTCCACGTTCTCACGACAGAAGGGATTCTTCATGCGTTCACGTCTGACGACGGTCCTCACGGTCGCATTCCTAAGCCTCGCCACCGGCGGCGCGCTGGCGCTGAGCGGCGGCCAGGACTTCGGGCTCGGCGGTCACGATGGACACAGCGCCAGCGCCAGCCAATACGGCCACCCGCCGTTCCCAACTCCGCCGGTGACTACGCCCGGTCCCCCGGTGAGCACTCCGCCGGTGCCGACACCGCCGGTGAGGACCCCGCCGGCGTCACAGTTCCAGCCTCGCGCCGCGTCGGCGAAGCTCTCGGCACAGGGCGCGGCCACGATTCACTGTTCGGTCGCTTGTCATATCGTGGTGCGCGCCAGCCGCGGGTCGCATCGTGTACGCCTGGCCAAGACACTCGGCGCTTCGGGCACGGCTACCGTTCGACTGTCCAAGAGCGCGCTCCATCGCCTCGGTAAAGGGCGAGTCGTGTTGATCGTCGAAGTCGACGGCAAGCAGGTCGCCAAGCGTACGGTGAAGGTCTCCTAGCCGCAGCGCCGTTGCCGCCGCGGCCTACCGAGGTCGCGGCGGCCGCGTGGCCCGGCAGACCGGCGGAACGTTCGATTCGTCGGTGAAGACAGGTGCCATGACGCTGCCCGGGACCGACGAATGGGAATGGCCGAGCAGGTGGCCCATCTCGTGGGTCACCGTCAGGCAGAACATGTTCCAGTCTTCTTCTACAGCCGTCCGCGTCGACCACCGCCAAGCGGCAAGGGAGATCGTGCACTGCGTGTAGGTGGGGGCCGGCGCTTCGAGGTCGTTTGGCCCGAGTGAGGAGTTGAACGTGACCCAGCCGTCCGTCGTTGGGCTCAGGCCGGGAGCCAGTGGACTGTAGGCGAGGACCGTTATCTGTCCCCCGCAGGGCACCGCCCTCCAGTAGCGCTCTGCGACGGCGGCTGCAAGCACCACAGGATCGGGGCCGGCGAGCTTGTCAGGCGTGATCCGCCGGGCCGAGGCTTGCCGGTGCACGGTGCGCGAGGCGTGAGACTGGTGAGATCGGTGGGCGTGAGCGCCGGCCGACGCGGGCAAAAGAAGCGCCATCGCGAGGATGCCGGCGGGCAGGAGACGGGCCAGACGGGCCATACATGAATGCTCGGGCGCGCCGCCGCCTCGCACCTCCTCTCGCGAGGGTGATCTTGGGGGGAGTGACGGGGGAAGCAAAGGGTGAGGCGAGGCTCACCCTTTTTCTCCGTTCTGCCGATGAGGGCGTACGCGCTCCCCCGCGCCCGAGAACCTGTCGCGCCTTCATCACAAATGCCGTCGCAGACCCCCATCACCGTCGTCCTCGCCCGCTTCGACGATCTGCTGGCCAGAGGATTGCGCGAGCTGATCGAAAGCGATCCGAGCCTTGCGATCGTCGCCTCCGACGTTGAGCACAGGCGCATACCCGTGGTCCTACGCGCCCATCGGCCAGACATTGCGATTCTCGACGTCGGTGCGCTGGCCAAGATGGCCGACGTGCGGGAGCTCAGCGGACGACATCCCGCCACGCGCATGATCCTGCTCGCAGATGCCCCCTCGATGACCGAGTGTGCCCAGCTGCTCGCGTTCGGAGCGAGCGCCTGCCTCGGCAGGGACACTCAGTCGCGCGACGTGCTGCACGCGATCCACCTCGCCTCACGGGGGCTTCAGGTGGTTCCCCGGGGAGCGCCCGAGGAGCACAGCGGATCGATCGTGGGAGGGCGGCTGTTGACAGCGCGCGAGGCCGAAGTGCTACCCCTGCTCCAGCAGGGATGCTCGAACGCACAGATAGCCGTGGCCCTGCAGGTGGGGGTCGAGACGGTTCGCACCCACGCGCGCAACATCTACCGCAAGCTCGGCGTCTCATCCCGCCGCGAGCTCGCCGCGCAGCCCGCACCCGGTCCAGGGCAGAAGCTCCGCTGGGCCGCGCGTTCGCCAAGACAGCGGCCCGCATCGCTCCTGACGCGCCCGCGGCGGGGGGACGGCTCAGAACACAATTGACGGGCGTCGCCTCAGCCCGGGTGGCCACCGGGGAGTCGAGACCGTGGCTGCGCGCCGGCCGAGGAAAGGCTTCGATCAGGAATCTGGCCCTTCGTGCGTATAAGGCCACATGAACACTCCACACAAAGAGGAACGCCTCGCGGATGATCTTCAAGAGATCGCCGACGTGCTTCGCGACCAGCGTCCAGGGCTCGACCCGCTTGCGCTCGATGCAGTCAAGCTGCGCGCGATGAGCAGGGCGCGCCGGTCCACGTTCTCACGACAGAAGGGATTCTTCATGCGTTCACGTCTGACGACGGTCCTCACAATCGCATTCCTCAGCCTCAGCACCGGCGGCGCGATCGCCTGCGTTTCCCTGATTGGGGGCGACGGCTTTGGCTTCGGAGGCCACGACGGGGGCAGCGCCAGCTTCAACCAGTACCGCGAATGCGACCACGGCAACGGTCGCGGCAAGGATCACGAATGCCACGGCCACGAGGGCGAACACGGTCATGGCGGTGATGGCGGCCAGGGTCACGGAGGTGACCAGGGCCATGGAGGTGACAAAGGCCATGGCGGTGACCAGGGCCATGGAGGCGACAAAGGCCATGGCGGTGACCAGGGCCACGGAGGCGACAAAGGCCACGGAGGCAACCAGGGTCACAGCGGCGATCACGGCCACGGTCACGGCCACTAGAGAGACTGCCAAGTCATTCGAGTAGCCGATGGACGACCCACAGCTATTCGAGCTGCTCTGAACGGAGAAAGGGCCCGCGGAAACGCGGGTCCTTTCTTTATTTTGCATCCGAGGTCCCCGGAGGGCTACCGCTACCCTCGCGCAGCGCTGGCACTGCGTGCCCGCTTTTGAAAACGCCCGCTTTCCCGTGACGCGATCCGCGACGGACTCGGGCTGGAGACTCGAACGAAACCCAGGTCTCGCCCAACCCCCAGCCCGAAGTCCTGATGCCCTGGCGCCGCCGAACGCTCGCCAGGCGCTACTTGATGAAGAGCATCTCCGAATACTTCGGCAGCGGCCACAGATCGTCGGCGACAAGGCCCTCCAGCCGGTCGGCGACGTCGCGCACGTCATCCATCGCCGGGATGACCTTGTCGTGCATGTAGGCGGCCCACTTGACGGGGGTCTTGTCGTCCTGGTTCTCCTTGAGGTTCGCGTCCTCGAGCTTGAGGATCGCGAAGTGCAGCTCCTTGATCAGCGGCTGCACCTCCCCGATCAACTCCTCCAGGCCGGCCGCCTTGAGCTCGTTCAGATGGCGCACCGCCGCAGGCAGGATCTCGGTGCGGGCGATCGCCGCAGCCGTCTCGGACTCGATGTTGATCTTGACCGCATATTGCTCCAGGAAAACCTCGTGGCGTGACTCGAGCTCGCGCTTTGAGAGCACCTTGTACTTCTTGAACAGCGCCACGGTGCCCTTGTCCACCAGCCATGGCAACGCGTCGGGTGTAGAGCGCAGGTTGTACAGACCCCGCTTCTCCGCCTCGGCGTGCCACTCCGGGGAGTAGTTGTCTCCGCCGAACACGATCCGCTTGTTCTGCGCGTAGCTTTCCTTGACGACCTTCGCGACCGCCTTCTCCAGGCCGCCCGAGCCTTTCATCGCGGTCTTCAGCTTGCCCGACAGATCGTCGATCGCCTCCGCGACGATCGTGTTCAGCACCGTGTTGGGCAACGCCAGCGACATCGAGGAGCCCAGCGCCCGGAACTCGAACTTGTTCCCGGTGAAAGCAAACGGGCTCGTGCGGTTGCGATCGCCGCCGTGCAGCGGCAGCGGCGGCAGCACGGGCGTGCCCAGACCGAGGAACGAGCCGGGCTTTGACTGCTGAGCCTTGCCCGCCTCGATCGCGGTGAAGACCTTCTCCAGCTCGGAGCCGAGGAAGATCGAGATGATCGCCGGCGGCGCCTCGTTGGCTCCCAGGCGATGATCCTGGCCGGGCGAAGCGATCGATGCGCGCAGCAGCGCCTGATGGGCGTTAACCGCCTGGATCACCGCGGTGCAAAAGAACAAGAACTGCAGGTTCTCGTGCGGGGTCTCGCCCGGCTCCAGCAGGTTCACGCCGGTGTCGGTGCCCATCGACCAGTTGTTGTGCTTGCCCGACCCGTTCACACCGGCGAACGGCTTCTCGTGCATCAAGCACACCAGGCCATAGCGGCGGGCGACGTTCTGCATCACCTGCATCGTCAACTGCTGGTGATCGCAGCCGACGTTCGAGTTCTCAAAGATCGGCGCCAACTCGTACTGGTTGGGCGCGACCTCGTTGTGGCGCGTCTTCACCGGTACGCCGAGCTTGGCGAGCTCCTGCTCGGTCTCCATCATGCACGCCAGAATCCGCTCGGGGATCGAGCCGAAGTAATGGTCGTCGAGCTCATGGCCCTTCGGGGGCTTGGCGCCGAACAGGGTTCGCCCGGTCGTGAGCAGGTCGGGACGTTCGAAGTAGTACTGCTCGTCGATCAAAAAGTACTCCTGCTCGGGCCCCACGGTCGTAAAGACGCGGTCGGCGCCCTGCGCCGAACCGAGCAGCTCAAGCGCACGGATCGCCGCGCCCGACAGCGCATCCATCGAGCGCAATAGCGGGATCTTGTTATCGAGCGCCTCGCCCGTCCAGGAGGTGAACGCCGTCGGGATGCACAGCAGCGCGCCATTGGGGTTCTCGAGGATGAACGCCGGGCTGGTCGGGTCCCAGGCGGTGTAGCCACGCGCCTCGAACGTCGCCCTGATGCCGCCGGTCGGGAAAGAGGAGGCGTCGGGCTCGCCCTGGATCAGCTCCTTGCCCGAGAACTCGGCGATCGCCGTGCCGTCGCCGGCCGGCGCGTAGAAGGAGTCGTGCTTCTCCGCGGTCGATCCCGTCAGCGGCTGGAACCAGTGGGTGTAGTGGGTCGCACCGCGCTCCATCGCCCAATCCTTCATCGCCTGCGCGACCTGGTCGGCGAGCGATGTGTCAAGCGCCTCGCCGTGCTCGAGCGTGCGCTGCAGCGCCCGGTAGACGTGCTTGGGCAGGCGGTGGCGCTGCAGGTTGGCGCTGAACACGTTCGACGCGAACACCTGGTTTCCCGGCAGCGTCAGATCGGGGGTACCGAGCGCCGAGCCGTTGGCGCTCCACTGGGCGGCGGTCACATTGTGCTGACGGGTCCTGGGCATGGGCGGGGCGATTCCTCCTATGAAGTGTTTTGAGCGGCGTTCACGCGAGGTCAGCCGCTACCCGATCCTCGGGCCGGGCGTCGGCGCATCGCCGGAGTGCAATCGTAGTGCCCGCGCGACCTCGTAGCATCATCGTCTGGCGAAACCCGCGCTCGCCCGTTTCGACACCGGGCCAAAACGGCGTTGTCGCTGTTGCTGCCGGCGCCGCTGCCGGTGCCGGACTATTCGCTCGCCGCGGATGTGCCCGGCACGTAGCGGCCCGGTTCGACCTTGCCCGTTTGCGGGTTCACATGCGTGGCGGGCGGCCTCGGCGCGATCGCGACCTTGAAGTGGCCGTGGGGGATCGCGCCGCTCGCCAGACGCGCCCGTGAGCGTCCGGCCAGTCCCGCGGCGATCGTGTAGTGGACGGTGTATAGGCCCGGCTTCACCGGAGTGACCCGCCAAGCAAAGGTCTGCGTGTGCCCGGGCGCCAGCGGACCGAGCGCCCAGGTGTTCACGTAGGCGGTCTGACCGCTGCCGGGTGCACTGATGGCCTGGCTCTGTACGGGACGTTTGGGAACCGCTCCCGGACCCTGTTCCACCACCCACACCGGCCGCTTGCTCGCCGCCAGTTCGGGAAGGTTGGACACGTAGCTGAACGAGTCGACCGTGACCGCCAGGTTCGGAATCGTGGCGGTACCCGTGTTGCGTATCCGCAACGTCATAGTGCTCGGGCGCGCGACCGCCTGGATGGCGGGGAAGCCGCGGCCAACGACCGCGACGGTGAACGTCGCGTCGGGTTCGTGTGCATCCTGGCGTGTTCCCCCACCGCAGCCGGAGGCCAGCGCGACGCTGGCGCCTACGAACAGGACGGCGATTGACGCATGAGGCCCCCTCACAGCGAGGCCACGATACCAGTGGGGTCCCCGGGTGGGCCGACATCTCCGCGGTCGGTTGGGGTGGCGCGCCGTCAGCTCATCGCGTAGAGTTCCTAACCGATAGCGACCGCTACCCGAGGGAGGGGCGTCAGAGAAGATGGTTCGCAGTGCAGCCGAGCGGGCGTTCCTGCCGACGCGGAACCTGCTCGAGGAAATCGGGGACATGATGATCCTGACGGGCAGGACCATTTGGTCGGCTCTGCGCCCGCCCTACCCTTATGGGGAGGAGTTCGTCGCGCAATTCCTGTTCGCGCTGCGTCTCTGCTGGTTCCCGCTGCTCGTCTCGACCGTCTGTCTGTGTTACGCGGCGCCCGGGTTGCAGGCGGCGAACTTCTTCGAAATCTTCGGTGCGCTGGACCGGATCGGAGGCATCTTCGTGCTGGCCGCCATCCGCGAGATCGGCCCGGCGGTGACCGGGATCGTGCTCGCGGGCGTCGCGGGAACTGCGATCACGGCCGACCTCGGCGCGCGCAAGATCCGTGAGGAGCTCGACGCGCTGCAGGTCCTAGGGGTGGATCCGATCAAGAACCTGGTCGTGCCCCGTTTCCTCGCGCTGATGGTCGTCACCGGCCTGTTCAACATCTACGCCCTGCTGTTCGGCATCTTCGGGGGGCTGCTCGCCGAGCTCGTCAAGGGCCAACCGTTGGGTCCGTTCTGGGCGACGCTGTTCGCGAACGCCTCGACCACCGACCTGTGGGGATCGGTGCTCAAGACGACGTTGTACGGGGCGATCATCGCGATCGTCTGCTGCTACAAGGGCATGACCGCCTCCGGCGGCGCCGAGGGCGTCGGCCGGGCCGTCAACCAGGCCGTCGTGATCACCTTCCTCGGGATCGGCGCATTCGACTACGTGTTCACCCAGATGTTGCTCGCGACGCACCCGAACATTCTGGTGATCAAGTGATCGACACGTCAGTTGGAGTCCGCGTGCCGGGGATCGCGGCGAGGTCGCGGAGGTGTAGGCACATGCACCCGCTGAACGCGTGCTCGAGGCAGGAAGGGGGCATGCGGTGAGCGAGCCAGTGGCGATGCCGCGCGAATGGATCTCTGCCACCGGCGAGATCGCCGGGTTCACCGGCAATGTCATGCGCGACGTCTATGGCCTGCGCGTGTTCCGCTTCTTCGGCGAGGGGTTGCGCCAGGCCGGGATTCTGATCGTCTCCTCGACGCTGATCATCTGGACGCTGATGTTCATCCTCGGCCTGCAATGCGGCATCGAGGGCGCCTACTTCACCGAGGCGCAGGGCGCGCCGGCGTATTCGGGGGTGTTCACCGCGTGGTGTGACCTGCGCGAGATCACCCCGTACGCGTTCGGCTACATGATGTCCGCGAAGGTCGGCACCGGGATCGTCGCCGAGCTCGGGGCGATGCGGATCTCCGAGGAGATCGACGCGCTGGAGGTAATGGGGATCGACTCGATGACGTTCCTGTGCGCGACCCGTCTGCTCGCCGCCTGGATCGTGTTGCCGTTCATCTACCTCGCCGGGATCGGCGCTGCCTTCCTGGCTTCGGACATCGCGGTGGTGCAGCAGATCGGATACGTCTCCTCGGGCGGGTACCTGCTGATCTTCTGGCAATTCCAAAGTCCACCGGACTTCCTGTACAGCCTCATCAAGGCGATGTTCATGGCGACCGCGATCGTGCTCGTGGGCTGTTATTACGGCTACAACGCCAGTGGTGGGCCCGTGGGCGTGGGCCGGGCGACGGCCAAGTCGATGGTGCTTAATATCGTCCTGGTGCACATCATCGGGATGCTCGGCACACAGGTCTTCTGGGGCTCCAACCCGCGAGCTCCGATCGGGGGCTGACGGTTATGGCCGAGCATCGCCCACCGGCCGGCGAGGACGAGCCGCGCGGGGAGTCATACGAGCAGATCGCGCATCACACCGCGCCTGTGGAGCCGGGTGGTGAGGCCGAGTTCGCCGGTGCCCAGTCCTCGGAGTCCGCGCCCGCGCATGACGAGAGCGCCGCGCCGGCTCCCGGAGCGCTCGCGGCTCCCGCCGCCGAGGTGCCCGTCAAGCGCGATGCGATCGAATTCATCGACGTGCACAAGGCGTTCGGACGCAATCAGGTGCTGCGCGGGCTGAACATGAGCCTGCCCGACGAACAGATCTCGATGATCCTCGGCCCATCGGGGACCGGCAAGTCGGTGTGCATCAAGCACATCGTCGGTCTGTTGTATCCCGACCAGGGAGACGTGCTCGTGCAGGGCCGCTCCATACCCAGCCTGTCCGACGCCGAACTGTTCGAGATCCGCAAGAAGTTCGGGGTGCTGTTTCAGGACGGCGCGCTGTTCGGGTCGATCAACCTGTATGACAACGTCGCGTTTCCGCTGCGCCAGCACACCGAGAAGGGCGATGAGGAGATCGCGGAGATCGTCAACCGGCGCCTGCGCGAGGTCGGTCTGGGTAACGCCGGGACGAAGATGCCCAACGAGCTCTCCGGCGGGATGCGCAAGCGCGCGGGGTTCGCGCGCTCGCTCGTGCTCGAACCGGAGATCGTGCTGTTCGACGAGCCCGACTCGGGTCTCGATCCGGTGCGTACCGCCCTGCTGTGCGAGCTGATCAAGGAAGTCCACGCCGAGAACGGCGGCTGCTACGTCGTGATCACGCACGACATCATGAGCGCGCGGCGGGTCGCCGAGCACATCGCGGTCCTATGGCAGGGGCAGATCGTCCAATCGGGTCCGGCGGCCGAGCTGTTCGCCTCCGAAAACCCATTCGTGCGGCAGTTCCTCGCCGGCGACTCGGCCGGCCCGCTCGGCATGGAGTGATTCGGTCGCGTTGCTGGGCACAACCGGGTAGTGCGCCGTGCCTTCAGATCCACCGACTAGCCTCGTGTCCGTGAACAGGGCTCGGTTCTTCGCTGCGCTCGTCGGTGGCGCCACACGTAGGCCGTGGCTGACGCTCGCGCTGGCCGCGACGCTCGCACTGGCCGGCGCGGTGCTCGCCTTGGGGCTCAGCCCGAGCGCGAGCACGAGTACGTTCGTGTCCGGCTCAAGCCCCCAGTACCGGGCTACTCAGCGCTACTACCAGAGCTTCGGGGAAGAGCCCGTGAACGTGCTCGTGCGGGGCAGTCTGCAACAACTGCTGCTGAGCTCGGACATCGACAGGCTGGTGGGGCTGGAGGGGTGTCTGTCGGGCAACGTGCCACCAAGTGCACTGGCATCCGAGGGAGGTGCCCAGGGGCCCTGCGGGCAGCTGGCGCGGGCAAAGGCCGTAAAGGTGGTGCTCGGCCCGGGGACGTTTGTGAACGAGGCCGCCGAACAGATCGACGAACAGCTGAGCAGCCAGACCAAGCAGGCCGAAGCGCAGGCCCACGCCGCGCAGCGGGTGGTGACCCAGGCGGCGCTCGCCCAGGGGCATTCGGCCGGCGAAGCCCACACGCTCGGAGCCCAGGCGAGCTCGATCACGATGAAGCGCTTTCAGGAGGGGATCGCGACGCTGGCGTTGCAGTACGGGTTGCTCTCCAAGCCGAGTCTCGACGATCCAGAATTCGTCTCGACGCTCGTGTTCGACCCGCGCAAGCCCGCGGGCACGCCCAAGCAGCGATTCGCGTACCTGTTCCCGAGTCGCAACGCCGCTTTGATCTCGGTGCGAATGAAGCCGGGACTGTCGGATGCCGCGCGCAAGCACACGATCGCGCTGATCGGCCGGGCGGTCGCGATGAAGCAGTGGCGCCCGGCGCACGGCGAGAGGTATCTGGTGACCGGCGAGCCGGCCGTCGTGTCGGATCTGACGAGTTCGATCAGTCGTTCGATCGCGCTGTTGGGGCTCGCCGTGGTGATGGTGATGGCGATCGCGCTGACCCTGATCTTCCGCGGGCGTCCGCGGTTGCTGCCGCTGGCGGTCGCGCTGCTGGCGAGCGCCCTGACGTTCGGCGCGCTGGCGCTGGTCAGCTCGTCCTTGACCGTCGCCCAGGTGGCGGTGCTGCCGGTGCTGGTCGGGCTCGCGGTGGACTATGCGATTCAGTTCCAGTCGCGCGCCGGCGAGATCCTCGCCGCCGGAAGCTCCGGCAGGCGTGCCGCGGTGCGCGAGGCCGCTCGCGTGAGCGCGCCGACGATCGCCGCAGCCGTCGCGGCCAGTATCGCGGCGACGCTTGTCCTGGCGCTCTCGCCGGTCCCGATGGTGCGTGGGTTCGGTCTGCTGCTCGCGGTCGGCATCGCGATCGCGTTTGCGTGCGCGCTGATCGTCGGAGCGGCGGCGCTTGTTCTCGGCGGACCCGACGAGCCGCAGGGCACTACGTCCTCTTCGCCGGTCGGGGGCGCGGGCCGCTCGCCGGCGCATGCGATCGAGCGGGGCCGCGAACTGCTGGCGCCCGCATGGCGGGGCGCGCGCGAGGTGTTGACCGACAACCCGTTGACGCGCCTGATCTCGCGCACCGCGCTCGATCGCGCCGTGCGAAATCCGGGGTGGGTGCTCGGCGTGGGGCTCGCGCTGGCGGTTCTCGGGTGGGGTTTGGACACACAGACGAAGGTGCAGACGAACATCGAAAAGCTCGTCCCCCAAGACACCGCCTCGCTGCAAAACCTCAACACGCTGGAGCGCCTCAGCGGCGTCGGTGGGGTGGTCAACCTCACGATCGGCGGTCCCGGCGTGTTGAAGCCGGCGACGATCGAATGGATGAGCTCTTACGAGAGCGCGATGCTCAAGCGCTTCGGTTATGCCGCCGACCGGGGTTGCGGGAAGGCCAAGCTGTGCCCGGCCTTCTCGCTGCCCGACCTGTTCCGGCACGAAGGCTCCAAGACGAAGCTGACGAGCGCCGAAGTGAACGGTCTGCTGGACGCGATCCCGCCGTACTTCTCACAAGCGGTGATCGCCCCGGGGCGGCGTCTGGCCTCGCTGGCGTTCGGCATCAGGCTGATGAGCCTGGGCGAACAGCAGCGGGTGATCGAGACGATGCGCGCCGGACTGCACCCGCCGCGCGGCGTGAGCGCGCAGTTGGTGGGACTCTCGGTGCTGGCGGCGCAGGCCAATGCAGAGGTCGCCTCACCGTGGCGGCGCCTGCAGACATTGCTCGTCGGGTTGGCGGCCGTGGCGCTGGTGCTGTTGATCGCGTTCGCGGGCGACGTCCGTCGTACGCTCACGCCGCTGGCGCCGATCGTGCTCGCCAGCGGCTGGTCGGCGCTGATCCTGTTCCTCGTGCGAGTGCCGCTGAACCCGATGTCCCTCACCCTGGGGGCGCTGGTGATCGCGATTACGACCGAGTTCAGTGTGCTGCTCGCCGAGCGCCATCGCCAGGAGCGTCTGGCGGGGCACGACGTGGTGAGGGCGTTGCGGCGCACGTATAGCCACACGGGCGCGGCCGTGGCCGCATCCGGGGTGACGGCGATCGCGGGGTTTGGCGTGCTGGCACTGTCGGACATCGCGATGTTGCGCGACTTCGGTTTGGTGACGGTGATCGACCTGAGCGTCTCGCTCCTGGGGGTGCTCGTCGTGCTGCCAGCCGCACTGATGCTGGCGGAGCGCTCGCGGGTGGGGGTCCAGTGGCCCACCACGCCACGGATACGCTGGCGTGCACGCGATGAGCCGACCTGAGCCCCGATACGGGCGCTACGTGGGGTTGCTGGCGCTCGCGATCCTGGTGCTGATCACGGTCAACACGATCGTGACCAAGCCGAATGGGGCCAAGGGGATCGAACCGGGTCATGCGATCCCGCCGTTCGCCGCGCCGTTGGCGTCGGGGACGCTGAAGGGCGACGTGAACGTCGCCACGCGAGCCGGCGAGGGTACCGCGGGCCGGATACCCGCATGTGAGGTGCGCGAGCCGGGAGCGCTGAACGTGTGCGAGCTGTATCGCGGCAGACCGCTGGTGCTGGCGCTGTTCGTCGAAGACGGTTCGTGCCCGGATGTGCTCAGCCAGATGCAGGCGCTCGCGAGCGCGTTTCCCGCGGTGAGCTTTGCGGCGGTCGCGATCAAGGGCGAACGCAAGCCGCTGCTCGCGCTGATGCGCAAGCGCGGCTTGAGGAGCGTGCAGGTCGCCTTCGACAGCGACGGGATCCTGGCCGGCCTGTACAAGGTGGCAAGCTGCCCGCAGGTCTCGTTCGTGCTGCCCGGAGGCGTCGTGCAGAGTCCTGCGCTGCTGAACACGCCCTCGCCGCAGACGCTGCGCGAGCGCGTGGCCGAGCTGGTTGCGGCGGCCGGGCAAGCCAACAAAGCCACGCGGGTGGCGCGATGAGCGCAGAACAGGCGCCGATGATCGGCTGGCGCGCGCCGGAGATCGAGAACGAGCTGCCGCAGCTGCGCGTCGTCGTCGCGCACGCGCGCCTACCGGCCGCGGGCGCCGCCACGCGAGGCTCTCCGCGGGGCGTCGAGCGACGGCTGAACGACCTGTCCAATCGCTACCGAGGAGCCCGCGCGGTCGCCGTACGCCGCGAACCGGTGCCATCCGCTTACCGGGTGTTCTATCGCCAGATCGGTCTCGACCCGGAGGTGGCGCGGACGCCGATCGAGGGCGCGGTGCTCGAGCGGATGCTGCACGGCGGATTCCTGTCCGAGGGGCTGCTCCAGGACGTGCTGCTGATCGCTCTCGTCGACACCGGCGTGCCGGTGTGGGCGCTCGATGCGCAGTCCGTTCACGGAGAGCTGGGCGTGAGGCTGAGCCGCGAGGGCGAGCCGCTGGGGCGGGCATCGGACGCATGGTCGCTGCCGGCCGGACGGCTCGTGGTGGCCGACGAGACGGTCGCGCTTGGCCTGCTGTTCGGCGAGATCGCCGGGGACTGCGAGGTGGGCTCCCGCACGCGTGAGCTGACGCTGTTCGCCGTCCAGGTCGCGGGCGTGCCGATGTTGTATTTGGAGGAGGCGCTGTGGAGCGCTCGCAACGGGCTCGAACGGGCGCGCTAGCGTACTCCTCCGTGGGCCGGCACTGGTAAGATCGCTGGCAGACGAGGACACTGGAGGAGTGCATCAAGTGCAGCTGACCACCGAGCGTATCGATCGGGTCTCGACCTCGATCTCGGGTACGGACGAGCGAGCCGCCCGTCGCGCCCTGCGTGCGCAGGTCGCCAAGCTCGAGCGCGATATCGCGGAGCTGGTCGTCAACGGGTTCCCGCATATCGCGCCGCCGACACACGCTGACGCCGGCAACGCTCGTCGCGCCGGTTCGGCGTGTCTACTGGACCTAGGGCAGCTGGAGCGCACGCGCGACGAGTTGGCGGGCCGGCTGCAGCTGGCGCGGCGCGCAAGCGCCGAACGAGTCGAGTTGGAGACGCGTGCGCGCGAGCTGCTTGAGCGGATGAAGCGCGATCCGCGCAGCTACAAGTTCGTTCGCCTGCCGGTGCGGGACCTCGGGGAACACGGCTGCGGGGTTTGGGAGGTGCGTCCGCGCCTGGGCCTGATCGGGATGCTCTCCGGCTGGTGGCAGGTCAAGCTCTCATCAGGCTGTCCGTTACCCAGGGGCCACGCTCCGGCGTGGTCCTGAAGGGTTCGCGTCACAATAGATGGTGGGTTGAGGGGGTCGGGCCGTGGATGGCAGACGCCGAACCCGAGCGCAGGCGTGCTGGTGGCACGTCGAGCATCGTGGGTGGCGTCTGACGCCGCGGAACGGCGGCCTCAACCCCGGCAGATATTGGGGCGTGGGCCCCAGCCCCCCGCAACATCGCGACCAGCGTCTGACGCTGGCGGTCGGTCAGCGAGCCGATCGTCTTCTTCTCGGACATCGGCAGCTGCGCAAGGAACTTGCGACAGCGGGTCTGCCCCCAGCGACGCTGGCTGAGCAACAGGTCGGCGACGGCCATGCTGTCGGCCTCCCAGGGACAGTCGATCAGAACATCGGTGACGTCGATCTCTCCGGTCGAGATTCTGCGCTTGAGGTCCGCCCGGGCGAGACGAACCTTGTTGGCGCGTTCGAGGGCGCGCATGTACTGAGGACCGGCAGGGGCGATCGTCGCCGTCGCGTTCATGATCAGACTCTCCCCGTCGCCGCCGCTGGGATGCGACGGGCGACATCTATGGCTTGTTTTCGGACGTATGGAACGCTCGTCATGACCGCCTGAGATCGGTCCGCGACTGTGTCGCGGAGAGCCATACTCAGCGATATAACCGCCCCGTGAAGGGGCCCTCCCGGTAGATTGTCCTCGTCGGGACTCGTCCCGAACGGTCTTGCAGAGCGCCTAAAGAAGCTACGACAGCGAGGGGCGTCCGGTCAACTCTCGGCGCACGGTTCGTGCGCTAGCAGCGACCTTTTTCGTTGCCCGATCCACTTGTGAAGAATTGGACAAGTCCCGAGCGGGGGTTTAGACGTGTATGGAAGGTTACGCGCGGGTTACTCGCTCGGAGCGTCCGACGGGGCTTTCGATGGAGCGTGGAGCGCCGCCGAGGATGGCGTATCCGCCGCGGCGGAAGAGGGGGAGGGCAGCGGGCCGTGCTCGGCCTCGAACTGGCGCTTGACCTGCGCGAAGACCGCCAGGGCACGTTCGATCGTCGGCTCGTCGTGGGTGGCCATAACGCTGGTGCGCAGCAGCGCCCCTCCCGGGGGTACGGCGGGGTGCAGGGCGGTGTTGACGAACACGCCGCCGTCATACAGGGCCTTCCACAGCAGCGCGGCCTTCCAGTCATCGCCCACTAGCACGGGGACCACCGGCGTGACGATCGCGGGATGGGCGTAGTCGCCCTCGATCTCCACTCCCGGGTTCCCGGCGCTGACGTCGTCGGGGAGCAGCTGCGCCGAGACCACGGTAAAGCCCAGCTCGTGTAGCCCATCGCGCAGGCGGCGGGCGTTTGCGAGCACCCGTTCCAGCAGGGGAGGGCCCTCGGGCGAGCGCACGATGCGTAGCGCCGCAAGCGCGGCTCCGAGCGCCGCGGGGACGGCTGAGGCGGTGAACAGGAAGGCGCGCGAGTAAAGGCGCAGATACTCGATCACGTCGGCCGGGCCGGCGACGAAGCCCCCGCAGGAGGCCAGCGACTTGGAGAAGGTGCCCATGCGCAGATCCACGCGCTCCTCCACGCCGAGCAGCTCGGCGGTGCCCGCGCCGCGCGCGCCGAGTACACCGGCGCCGTGGGCCTCGTCGACCATCAGCCGCGCGCCGTAGCGCTCGCACAGCTCGCAGATCTCGCGCAGCGGGGCGATGTCGCCCTCCATCGAGAAGACGCCGTCGACCACGACCAGCACCCCTCCGCCGTCGCTCTGCGCGCGCTGCAGGGCGCGCTCCAGCTTGTCCAGGCGCGAGTGGCGAAACGGGCGCAGCTTTGCGCGCGAGAGCAGGCAGCCGTCGAGGATCGAGGCGTGATCGCCGGAGTCGGCGATCACGGTGTCGCCCGGGCCGAGCAGCGTGCCGAGCGTGCCGATGTTGGCCTGGTGGCCGGTCGTGAAGACGATCGCGTCCTCGGTTTGCAACCACTGCGCGATCTCGCGCTCCAGTTCCAGGTGCAAAGGGATGGTGCCGTTGAGAAAGCGCGAGCCGGTCAACCCGGTGCCGTAACGGTGCAGGGCGTCCTGCGCGCCGGCCAGCACCCGCTCGTCGCCGGTAAGGCCGAGGTAGTTGTTTGACCCGAGCATGATCCGCTGGGCGCCCTCCATCTCCACGACCGGCATCGCGGGGGAGGTGAGGACATGGAAGTAGGGCAGGACGTCGGCCTCGCGGGCCGCGCGCAGGATCTGTTCGCGCTCGTGGCCGCGAACCTTCGCGAAGAGGTCCGGGACGCTCGCCGGCGGCGTCTTGCCGTGTGGTGTTGCGGGGGCGTCGGTCGGAGTGTGCATGTAGGGTGCGGGCGGTGAGCGTCGAGATCACACCGGTCTCCGGCAGGCGGGACCTGAAGGCATTCATCGACGTGCCGTTCGCAGTGCATGCTAACCACCCGCTGTGGGTGCCTCCCCTGAAGCTCGAGCGCAGGCTGTTCTTGAGCCGTCGGATGAACGCCTTTTTCTCGCACGGCGAGGCCGAGTACTTTCTCGCCCGCCGCGACGGACGGGTGGTGGGGCGGATCAGCGCCCATGTGAACGATGCGTTCAACGACCATCAGCACAAGAACTGGGGCTGGTTCGGCTGGCTGGAGTTCGAGGACGACCAGGAGGTCCTCGACGCGCTGCTGGACGGCGCCGAGGCGTGGTTGAGGGCGCGCGGGAAGGAGCGCATGGTGGGACCGGCCAGTTTCACGATGAACGACGACAGCGGCGTGTTGATCGAGGGGTATCACGTGCGCCCGATGATCGCCCAGCCGTGGAACCCGCCCTACTACCGGGAACGGCTTGAGCAGGCCAATATGGGCAAGGCGATGGATCTGCTGATGTGGAACCTGGAGGTCGAAAATCGCGAGGAGGTCCTGCCCGTGATCTGGGAGCTGGCGGGCAAGGTGCAGTCTGAGCATGGGATCAGGGTGCGCCCGATGCGTCGCCGGCAGTTGCGCAAAGACATGGATTCCTTCGCCGAGGTCTACAACGCCGCGTGGTCGAAAAATTGGGATTTCGTGCCCTACTCCAAGAAGGATCTCGACGCCTTCGCGCAAGAGCTGCAGATCGTCTTTGACAAGCACTGGTTCATGCTCGCCGAGCGCGAAGACACCGGCGAGGTGGTCGGTATGGCGATCACGATCCCCGACATCAACCAGGTGCTGGAACGGATGAACGGCAAACTGCTGCCGTTTGGCTGGTGGCAGCTTTTGCGCAAGGGCAAGATCATCGACCGGGTGCGCGTCGGCTTTCTGGGTGTGAAGCCGGAGTATCAGCACACCGGCGTGGCCGCGAGGCTCTATCAGCTGCATTTCGACGCCGCCGAAGCCCGCCCTCAGAAGGGCGGGGAGATGGGATGGATCCTGGAGACCAACACGGCGATGAACCGCGGCATGGAAGCGATGGGCGGGACCGTGGTCAAGCGCTACCGGATGTACGAGCGGGAGCTTTAAGCGCGCATACGGACGTGCTCGGCGCGATCGCCGGCGGGAGTCATAGCGAGTGCGGGTTGGGTGGGGTCGAGCCCGCGCGGCGGGCGAGTCGAGCGGGGAGTGTCCGCGGTCGTTCGCGTGCGCCAAATCAGAGCGCTCGCGCAAGTGGGCTCATCCCCGCTGAACGGCCCGGCGCAAAAGAGAGGTCGGGGTCGGGCTCTACACTGGCCCGGTGATTCAGACCCATGCGATCGAGGTGGTGCAGGAGGTGGACGCCGTGCCGGTGCTCGCCCCCGAGCCGGGCAGGCGTGGCGGGCTGATCAGGGCGGTCACACCGGCGAATCAGGCGGTGGTCTTGGCCGCAAGCGGGTTTGCCGCCGGCGCGGCGGTCGTCGGGTTGGCGGTTCGCAGGCGCGCAGGAGCAGCGCGCAGGCCGGTCAAGCGCCGGCGGAGTACGCGGGCGCGCGGCGGCAAGCGGGGTGAGACCGTAAAGATCGTCGGTACGCGCTCGCTGCTGGTGGACGTCCACCTGCTGGGCGGCGCCGAGCGCTGAGCGGGCGGGCGGGGCCGCTGTGGAGCTGCGAGTCGAGGTCCGCCCCTGCAGCCCGTTCAGGCTGCCGCGCAGGCTCGGGCTGGACGGGGTCACGCGCCGGCGTGGAGGTGTGATCGAACGCCTGCTGCACGATCGGGAGGGAGAGCCGGTCGTGGTGCGGGTCGCGCAGACGGCCCCGGAGAGCGTCATCTTCGGCGCGCGCGCGGGCAGTAAGGAGAGCGCGGAGCACGGCGTCACACGGATGCGGTTCGCGCTGGGCGTCGATGACGATTTGCGCGCGTTCCGGACGCGCTTCAACGACGACCCGCTGATCGGAGGCTCGGTAAGGCGGCGCCCATGGCTGCGGGCGGATCGCAGACCGGAGCCATGGGAGGCACTGGTGTGGGCGGTGTGCGAGCAGCTGATCGAGTATGAGCGTGCCGCCGCCATCCAGAGCAGGCTGGTCACGCGCCTGGGACGGCGCTGGAGCGGGCAGGGAGCGGAGGAGTGGGCGAGGGGGCTGCGCGACCTGCCCACTGCCGCGACGGTCGGGGGGACGGCGCCGGCGATGTTGGAGTCCTGCGATCTGAGCGGCGGGCGCTCGATCGCGCTGCGGCGCGCCGCCCGCGAGGTCGCCGTCGGGCGCGTGGACCTGCACGGCCCCGAGCCCGAGCGCGGCTGGAGGCGGCTGCGCGCGATCCCGGGCATCGGCGCGTGGACCGTCGAGATACTCGCTCTACGCGGGCAGGGCCGCTACGACCAGTTGCCGGCCGGCGATCTGGGGCTGCTGAAGCTGGTCGGACGGATCCTCAGCGGTGGCGATCCACGCGCGCGGGCCGAGGAAGCGCAGGTGCGCGAAATGTTCGAGCCCTATGGCGAGTGGGCGGGGCTGGCCGCGGTGCACGCCGCAGGGCTGTGAGGACCGGCGGACCGATGCGCATTGCGCGACACGTCCGTTCCGGGCCCACTGTTGGCTCGCCGATGCCGGTGTCGGCGCTACGCTTACGTTATGCCTACGCTGGTGCTCGATCCTCCCCCGCAGGCGCTCGAAGCGTTGCAGGAGCGCCGTCGGCGCTCGGGTTTGGACCGCTTCGACGAGGTCTGGGAAGGCGTATTGCACATGGTTCCGGCGCCGTTGGGTGAGCACGCAGATATCTCGCAGCAGCTGGCGGTGGCGCTTGATGCTCCCGCCCGGACCGCGGCACTGTTCCCGACGATGGCGGAGTTCAATCTCGGCGACGGGGAGGATGATTTTCGCGTCCCCGATGGCGGTATCCATCGAACGCGCCCGCGTGGCGTCTGGCATACAACCGCCGCGCTCGTCGTGGAGATCGTCTCCCCGGGCGATGAGAGCTGGCAGAAGCTCCCGTTCTATGCCGCCCATCAGGTGGACGAGGTGCTGATCGTCGATCCTGTCGATCATGCCGTTCACTGGCTCGCGCTCGTCGATGGTGAGTATCGAGAGGTGCAGCGCAGCAGTCTGATCGATCTTGGGCCGGCTGAGCTGGCCGAGCGGATCGACTGGCCGTAGTACCGATCGCTTACGCCGCGGCCGTTCCTACGGGGAGTCCCCTATGACCCCGGCTCCCGATCACGTTCGAGTAACAGCGCGAACGTCGGGCATGCCTGCGCGGCGCGACGCGCGTGGTCGAGAACCTCTCGGGTCAGAGGCTCGGAGTCGACGATCGGGTAGCCCCACTCGTCGAGTGAGATGCGCTCGGGCAAGAGCTCGGCGCACATGCCGTGAGCCTCGCAGGTGATGGGGTTCACGCGTACGCGCTGACTCATCGCAGCGACACCGGTTCATGGGTGGGCGCCCCGGCGGGACGATGGACGGGCAGGGGCAGCTCTCCGGGGCGGGCGCAGCCCTCGCAGGGGCCGTGGCGGGCGTGGTCGGCGAACTCGGAACCGAAAGCGTTCAGCGCGCTGGTGACAAACCGGGCGGTCCCGTCCGGATGTCCGCAGGCGCCGCGACGGTGAACGAGTGCGGCCAGGCGCTCGATGCGTAGCGTGGCGTTTCCCTGGGCATGTCCTCCGGCGAGCTCTGCGACCGAGGCGGCGATCGCGTCCAGGCCGTGCACGCACGGTCCGCACTGCCCGGCGCTCTGTCCGGCCATCCAACGCGCTACGCGCGCGGTCTCGGCGACCGGGCAGGCGTCCTCTGAGAGCAGCAGCACGACGCCTGCTCCCAGCGATGCGCCATGGGGCGCGAGATGTTCGTCTGAGAGCGCGACCCCGCGCAGGAACTCACCGCCGATCCAGCTGCCGCCGTAACCGCCGACGAGCAGTGCTCGGGGATTGGCGAGCATGCCACCGGCCGCGTCGATCAGCGATACGAGCGAGGCGCCGTGCTCGATCTCATACACGCCGGGATGGGCCAGCGCGCCCGAGAGAGTCACGAGCGCCGAGCCGGGCTGGGAGGGGGTGCCAAGCTGGCGAAACCACTCCGGGCCGTGACGGGCGATCAGCGCGAGATGGGCGAGCGTCTCGGCGTTGGCCACGAGCGTCGGGCGCCGGCGGACTCCCTGCTCGAAGACCATCGGCGGGGTGAACGTCGGGATCGCGGGACCACCGTTGAGGTGGTTGACCAGCGCGGCCTCCTGGCCGGCGACGTAGTTGCCTGGGACCGCGGTCAGGTGCATGCGCGCGGAATCCAGGGGCATGCCCCGGCGTTCTGAGATCGCATCGGTGCTCGCCTGGACGCTCGCCTGCGCGGTCTCGCACACGCACACGACCAGCTCGTCGGCGCCGACGGCCTGTGCGGCCAGCTGGGCGCCGTCGAGGACCAGGTGGGGCAGCGTTTGCATGAGCGTGCGGTCCTTCAGGCTCGCCGGCTCGCCCTCGGCGGCGTTGACGACGACGATCGCGCGCTTGCGCGAGGCGGCGACGGCGCGCAGCTTGGTGGCGGTCGGGAAGCCCGCGCCACCGTGCCCGCGCAGGCCGGCGCGCTCGATCTGCTCGATCAGGGGCGACTCCGATCGGCGTCCGCGGCGGCGTATCGGGACGGGTGCCTGGCCGTGGACGGCGAAGTGTTCGTCGAGGCTCATCGCGCCGTCGGGAGGGATGCCGGCGAGCAGTCGCGGCAGGGCGCCGGGGAAGAGCGTGGGCGCATCCTCGGACGGTGGATCGATCAGGAGTGTCTCTTCGCTCATTCGCCGCTCCCATGAGAAGTTGTGGCCGTGCTTGACGCGGTGGAGTGATGCAGCAGCGAGGACGGTGTGCCGGAGCGTCGCGCCCATTCCGATCCGAGCGGACCGCTTGGCATCCACAGCAGTAGGAACAGCGAGAACACGCCCGCGCCCCCGAGGGCGGCACTGCGACGACCCAGATGCTCGGGCCAGCCGTCGGCCACGCGTACGATCACCGAGGCGAGCACCGCCAGCAGGCAGAGGACGCTGAGCGCCAGAAACCATGTGTCGGTCACGTCGCTGCCGGTGCCGAAGCCGTGCAGCAGGGCGATCGGCCAGCTCGCGTATGTGAGCCAGTGGATCGCGCGCCAGCTCGCGTAGCCCATGCGCTGTCGCAGCAGGCTGGTGATCGTCACGGCGATGAGCAGATCGAACGCGATGGCCCCGAGACCCAGCCAGAAAGGACGGTAGGACCCGGCGAACGGCACGACCGTGTCGATCAGCGAGATCGGCGCGAAGGAGTCAAGTATGGAGGTGAGGATGTGCAGGCACAGGAACACCATCGCCAACAGGGCGACGTTGCGGTGCAGTGCGTCCACCACGAATCGCGGCCAGCGGGGCGTGCTCCAGCGCCGCACGTCCACGACGCCGAGCGCCACAGCGGCGGTCAGCAGCAGCAGTGCGACTGCGCCGGTCGAGCGGGTCAGGTACCAGTACAGGCTGCCGCCGGTGGCCAGCATCGTGGGCATCTCAGATCGGATCCTGCGTTCGAGCAGCGTGTGGGCGGGCGTCATCGGTGGCGCGGGAGCGCGGCAGTGGTGCGGAGGGGACTTGGGTTCGCCGCACCTGCGCCGGCCAGGAGCCGATCGTGTAGACCCGGCCGTCGTGGTTGACCAGTCGCGCCGGCACACCCATCTGCGCTAGCCACGAGGGGGCGGGGTCGGAGCGTATGAGCGCGGCTGTGGTCGCGATGTTCGCGTCGGCGCAGCTGGCCGCGGCGACGCTGACCGTGCGCCATGTGCTCTGTGCAGGCGCGCCGGTTGTGGGGTCGATGATGTGGTGCATCGTGCGTCCCCGATGGCGCCAACGTCGCACCGCTGTGCTCGAAGTCGCCAGGCCGCCGGACTGGATGGTGACGGTCTGGCCGGGAGCACGGTGGTCGCTACGGTGATCGTCGGTCACGTGCACGGCCCAGCCGCCCACCGGGGCGGCGCCACTGGTAGCGATGTCGCCACCGATCGCCACGAGCGCGCCGCAGCCGGCGGTCTCTGCGGCCGCGTGCGCGGCGCGATCGGCCGCCCAAGCTTTGGCGGTGGCGCCGAGGTCGATCGTAAAGCCGGCAGGGACTCGCAGCGCGCGGGTGGTGCTGTCGAACTGCACGCTGCGCCAACCGCAGACCGCGCGAGCCACGACGATCGCGGTGTTGGGATGCTCGTGCGCGGAGGAGTCTCGCGGTGGTGCTTGGGCAGCAACAGCGGGCTCCAGCAGCAACCAGTCGCGGTCATAGCCGGCGAGAATCAGCGCCGAGCCGACCGTCGGATCGACATCCCCATCGGTCATCCGGGCGGCGCGAAGCGCCAATGCCAGCGCCTCGCCGAGTAGGGGGCTTACGCGTACCGTACGTCCGGCGTTTGCGTTCGCTTGCGCTATCTCCGAGTCGGCGCGAAAGCGGCTGCACGCACGGTCGATCGCGTCGAGCTCACGTTCGACTGCGGTGCGCGCGCCGGCCAGTCCGCGTGGGTCAGCCAGGCGCAGCACCACGCTCGTGCTCCAGGTCTCCCAGCGCGCCTCCCCGAGCCGCTCACGGGCGGCGGGCGGCACGATCGGCGGAGTCTTGCCGAGAGAGGACGCTTCGCGCGCGGAGCCGGTGGTGGGAGTGCGGACACTCATCACGAGCCTCCCGAGACGACCGGTGGCGCGGCTTCTTGGGCGGGTGCGGCTTCCTGTGTCGGCGCGGCTTCCTGTGCGGGCGCGGCTTCTTGAGTCGGCGCCGATTCCTGTGTCGGTTCCGATTCCTGTGTCGGGGCAGATTCCTGCGTCGGAGCCGATTCAGGCGTGGCTTCCTGGGTCGGCGCCGGTTCTTGGGTCGGCGCCGATTCCTGGCTCGCCTGCGGCGCTTGGGCAGGTGGCCGCACGGAGTTCGAGGAGCCCGACGAACTGCTGCCCGAGGAGTGATGGGTGGAGCCGGTCGGTTTGCGCGTAACGGATTTGGAGGAATGCGAACCGGGGAACGCGCTGGCGGCGACCTCCGAAAGTACTGCGGTCAGCGCGACGCTGCCTGCGATCAGCCATCGATTCAGGCGGTGAAGCCTCCGTAGTGCGATGTCGCGTGTATGTGAATGTGGACTCATGTTCAGTGGTGGTGCAGCAGCGTGGTGGCGTTCAGCCAGGGGCTGAACTGGGGAATAACGGCGACCGCGAGCGCGGTCCCGCCTGCCAGGGCGGCGGCGAGCGAGAGTCCGCGGCCGGCGCGGCCGGCGCGTGCCGCGATCGCGGCGTCGGGTGCCTGCCAGGTGGAGTTCTTACCACCCTCGGAGACGCCCACCGCGGCGAGAACGTCGATCTTGGAGATGGTCTCCTGGCCAAAGCCCACGGCCGCCGCGACCGTGGGTAGATGACCCAGCACGTGCAGCGAGGTGAACACGACCCACACGATGAAGCTGATCTTGTGCAGCGGCAACAGCGCGCCACGCGAGGATGGCCCGATCAGCAGCAACAGCACGCCGCTGACGAACACGAGAACGGTCGTGAGCACCACCATCGGGGCGATTATCCGCATCGGTGCAGGGGGAGGACCCTTGCGACGGTAGCGGGGCTCGGCGGTGTAATAGCGCACGAACCGATACCCGGTGCTTGTCAGCTTGAGCGCGAGCGGACCGATCAGCAGCATGCCCACGAACAGGTGTACCCACAGCAGCGAGCTCAAACGCAGAAGCGTCACGCCGATCACGGCCAGCAGCACGAGTAGCACGATCCCGGTGGACGTGGTCAGCCGCTCGTTGCCGGTCGTTCCACCGGCGCGCATACGCTGCAGCAGTGACCGGTTGCCCGTCGGACGATGGCCGAGCCCGCGGCTTACATTGGTCTCGTGGTCGTGTGCCCGTTGGTCGTGTACCGGGATCGCGTTGCGAGGCTCACGGACGATCGTCCTGGGGTCAAGCGCCATGGGACGAGTGTGTGATGTGCAGCTAAGGAACTGATAACCGCTTGATGAGAAAGCTCATCGAATCGCCGGTTTGAAAAAATGCCTGCACTGCGGGGCCTATCCTTGAGTAATGGCCAAGCTCGCAGACGCGAACTCCGGCCGCGATCGCGCGGTGGCGGCGGTGGACACGGCGGTGGCGCGGGCGGACGGCGGCGCGGCGTCGCCCGATTCTGCCGAGGGGGGTTTGAAGGAGGCGGTCACGGGCGCCAATGGCGCCCAGCGCGCGCGGATCCTGCTGGTGGAGGACGAGCCGGGGATCGTCGACTTCGTGCGCCGCGGGTTCGAGGCCGATGGATTTGCGGTGGAGTCGGCGCTCGACGGAGTGCGGGGGGAACAGATGGCGCTTGCGGACAGCTTCGATGCGATCGTGCTCGACCTGATGCTTCCCGGTCGCGACGGACTGGAGGTCCTCGCCTCGGTGCGCGCCGCCAAGCCGGAGGTGCCGGTGATCGTGCTGACGGCGCGCGGGGAGATCGAGGATCGCGTCGCAGGACTGGACGCCGGCGCGGTGGACTACCTCGTCAAGCCGTTCTCGCTCGCCGAGCTGCTGGCGCGCGTTCGTGCGCAGCTGCGGGTGGTGGCGCAAACCTCTGCGACCACGCTGCGGGGCGCCGACATCGAAGTGAATCTGCTGACCCGCAAGGTCCGGCGCGGGGACGCCTCGGTGCAGCTGTCGAGCACCGAGTTCGAGCTGCTGGTCTATCTGCTGCGCCACTGCGGACAGGTGCTCTCGCGCGAGCAGATTCTGAGCGCCGTCTGGGGCTACGAGCACGACCCGGCGACGAACGTCGTGGACGTGTACATCGGCTATCTGCGCCGCAAGCTCGCTCGTCGCGATGACCCGGCGCCGATCTATACGGTGCGCGCCGTCGGCTATCGCCTCGGCGGCACCCCCGCCTGAGCGATGCCGACGGGCTCTCCGTTCGCGCGGATCGTGCCGTCCGGGCTGCAATGGCGCCTGGCGGGATGGATCGCGCTGGTCACGCTGATCTGCACGGGCATCGCATTCGCCGCCGTCTACAGCGGGACGGGCGCCCAGCTGCGCGGCCAGATCGACCATGAGCTCTCCGGCGACGCGGCTGAGTTCGCGCACAACCTGACCAATGGGCGGGCGGGCTCACCTGCGGCGGTCAAGCGCCTGGCGAGCACATACGTGCACAATCAGCCGTTCAGCGCGAGTTCGACGTTCCTGTTTGCGATCGTCCCCGGAGCGGGCACGGCCACCAATCGCCCGGAGCTGTTCGCGCACGCGCGCGCCGACAACGGTGAGACCGAGGCCGAGCAGGGGCAGGAGAATCGACTGTCCGCACAGCTGCTGAGCGTGCCCGCCGGCTACAGGACGCTGGCGCTGCCCGACGTCGGCAATCTGCGCCTGGTCAAGCGCACCGTGCGCTTGCGTTCAGGACAGCGCGTGACGATCGGCGTCGGCGAGCCGCTGGCGAGCGTTGCACACGCTCAGAGCGGCCTCGCGCGGGCATTTGTTCTCGCCGGGGTGCTCGCACTGTTGGGCGCGCTATTGGGCGGCTATCTGATCGGCACGCGCCTGTCGCGGCCGCTGAGAAGCATGGCGGCGGTCGCGGCCCGCGTGGACGCAGGCGATCTGTATCCACGTATCCATGACCTCGGCGGTCAGGGAGAGGAGGTCAGAGTGCTCGCCGACGCGTTCAACCACATGCTCGACCGTCTCACCGACGCGTTCGCCGGTCAGCGCGCGTTCGTGGCCGATGCCTCACACGAGCTGCGCACACCGCTGACGGTGATCCGCGGCCAGCTGGAAGTGCTCGCGGCGCAGCCCGCGCCCGCGGGCGAGGAGGTGCGCCGCGTCGAGCGCCTCGTGCAGTCGGAGATCGCGCGCATCAGCCGGCTGGTGGACGACTTGCTGCTGCTGGCCAAGGCCGAGCAGACACAGTTCTTGCGCATCGAGCCAATCAGGCTCGGCGCCTACGTGCAGGAGCTCTGGGATGGGATGAGCCTGCTCGCGCAGCGCCGGTTCGAGCTCGGCCCGCTACCAGTAGGTACGCTGCGCGCGGACCCCGACAGGCTTGCACAGGCGTTGCGCAATCTGATCGGCAACGCGATCGATCACACCGCGGCTGAGCGCGGCCTCGTACGAATGCTCGTCCAGGAGGTTCCGGGCGGGCGCATCCGCTTCGCCGTGGAGGACGACGGTCCCGGGATTCCGGCCACACAGCGAGAGCGCGTGTTCGACCGCTTCTACCGCACCGATAGCGCCCGCGATCGTGCATCGGGGGGTACCGGTCTCGGCTTGGCGATCGTGAGTGCGATCGCCGATGCTCACGGTGGCGGCGTCGCCGCCGGGCGCTCGCCCGAGGGTGGTGCGCGAATCGAGGTTGAGCTGCCGCGGTTTACGAGCAGTGGGCCCACGAAACCCACGCCGAGAACAGCGGTGCGCGAAGCGGCGGAGCCGGTGCGCGGGTGAACTCGGCCGAGCGGATCTCCGCCCGTCGGCTGGCGCACCGTCGGCGCGCACGTCGGCGGCGCCTGCTCGCACTCGGCGCAGCGCTCGCGGTGCTCGCGCTGATTCTCCTCGTGCTGATCTTCTCGGGGGGAGGCTCGCCCTCCACGGGCGCCGCGAGCAAATTGGGTGCCACCACGCGCACGCACGGTGGCGACGGGACGTCCCCCGTATCGTCTGCGCCGGTGGGACTGACGGCGCATCGGCTCGTCGCAACGTTGCCCTCGCCGTTGCAAGACGCGGCTGCGGTGGCGCTCTCCGGTGGGAAGCTCGCGCTGCTCGGGGGACTTGACCAGAGCGACACTTCGACTGACGCGGTGCTCATATTCGACGGAAAGAACGTGTCCATCAGTTCCGCCCGCCTGCCGGTACCACAGCACGATGCCCAGGGCGCCCCGCTCGGGAATGACGCATACGTGTTCGGAGGCGGACAGGTCAGCTCGTATGACCATGTGCTGCGGTTCCAGCCGGTCACTGCTTCGGTCTCGCAGGTCGGGACGCTGCCACAGCCCAGGTCCGATGCTGCGGTCGCGAGTGTCGGTGAGACCGCCTACGTCATCGGAGGGTACGACGGTGCTGAAGCACTCGACACGATCGTCTCCTGGCGTCCCGGATCTCCGGGGCGGACGGTTGCGCGACTGCCGCTCTCGCTGCGCTACGCCGCCGTCGCGGCGGTCGCCGGAGAGCTGGTGATAGCCGGCGGTACACACGGGGAATCAGCCCAGCGTGAGGTACTGCGTTTTGATCCGAGCAGTGGCCGGGTCGCCGCGATCGGGCGTCTACCCCACGCGCTAACCCATGCCTCGGCGGTGGCGCTCCACGGGATGATCTACGTCATCGGGGGCCGTGGGTCGGCCTCCACCTCGCAGACCCGGGAAATCCTCGCGATCGACCCGGCTACGGGCCATGTCACTCAAGCGGGGCGACTACCGGTGGCGCTGTCGGACACTGCCGCCGCGGTCCTCGGCTCTCGGGCGGTGCTCCTCGGCGGACAGAGCCTCACTCAGACCGAGTCCACGATCTACTCATTGACTCCCGGCTTCTGAGGGGGCAGGCGCCGAGCTTTACGCCAGGCGCGGGCGCAGCTTCGCGGTGGTCGAGTCAGGTTGCGGTGTTCCGGTGCGTGAGACCGCGAGTCGCCCACCAAGAACATTGCGCCCCGTGTCGCCGGCGACCCCCCCGTCAAGGCGCGTGTAGCGTCGCCGCGAAGCGCATCGCCAGAGAGTGGGGAGGGGCGAGGTCGACACCGTCGGGATTGCTGAGGAAGCCCGCGCCGGAGCCGGCTACGCCTGTGTGGCCGTACTGCCAGACGATCCGGTTGGTATGGGGATCGATCACGATCACGCGCTGGTTCTTGTCGTCGTTGGCGAGGACGTCTCCGTTGGGAAGCGGTAGCGCCAGCGAAGGCTGGTTTAGGGCATCGGGGCCGGTCGGGGCGTAGCGCCATTGCAGCCGGCCGTCGCTCGTGAACGTCTCTATCGCACCCGGCTTGACGTAATCGGCGGACAGGAACAGACCCGGGCGTACTTCGTTGGTGTCCGACGGGTAGCTGAAGCCCGGCGGGTGAGTGTCGAAGAGCGGTTGTCCGTCCGGGCCGAGTACGTCAAGCCAGTCGCCGTTGATCTCGGTAATCGCAGTGCCGCCGCCCGCCATCGGGAAGGCTCCGTTGGGGCTACCGTAGGTCGCGCCGAGTCGGTGTTCGCAATCACCGATCTGGCCGAGTTGGCGTTGCGGCGCGTGGGTAGGGGGGCGAAGTACGAGCAACCTGCAGTTCTTGATGTCGGCCGTAAGGATTTCCCCCGAAGGCATCAGCAGCGCATCGTCGGGATTGTGCAGGTAGCCCGGTTCGGCGCCCGGAACGCCAGGATGCCCGTAGCGGTAGACGATGTGACCGCTGGCCGGGTCGATCACGCTGATCGCAAATTCGTCCTCCTGGGTGACGATCACCCGGCTGCCATCGGGCGAGAAGAACGCGTCGTCGGGTAGTTTGAAGGTCTGGCCGGGACGCAGGTCGCCACGGGCTGGGAAGCGCCACAGGATCGTTCCGGTCGGGCTGACCTCCAGTAGTCGGTTGTTGTCGCGATCGGCTATCAGCACCGGACCGGGCAGGACCGATGGATCTGAGCCGGGCGCGAGCATCGCGGGTGTGTCCGCTCTACCCGCATGCGTCGCGTGGCGTGCATTCCCCCGAGCTTGCCGGCCCGCCGACGTGACAACACGCTGGCCGGCGCCTACCGTGCTGTGGTCGTTGTCCTGTCCGTCGGCGACCGCCACCGCGACCACTAGGGTCGCCAGGACTCCGAGCGCGGCGCTTCGCCTGCGCAGGGCGGTGCGTTTGTCCCTGGCTGCACGCCGACGGGCCGTCCGCTCGGACGGTCTTGACTCGGGGGGCACGCGGCCAGCATCTAGCGGAGGGGTTAAGCGAACGTGAGGGTTCGATGAGAAGGCGCTTACCCACTCCTACTCCGACTCCTCGTCGGCGCTGCGACCCGCCTAACGCGAACGTCTGGGCTTGGGCGGGCCTGCGGGGAACCGCCTGTCGGGCTCCTACAGCTCGTCGTCGCGCCTGTAGCCCAGACGCGAAGAGATGCGGGCGGCGGTGGAGATCAAGTGCGGGCCGAGTGCGTCGGTCAGTTCGGCGAGTGAGATGGCTTCGGGGCTGGCGGCGATGCCGACCGCGGCCGCCACCTCGCGGGACTCGTCACGAACTGGCACGGCGATCGCCTGCAGGCCAGGCCGCAACTCCTGATCGTTGACGGCGTAACCATCATCGACGATCTGCTCGAGTTCGGCACGCAGAGCCTGCTTGTTCGTGATCGTGCTGGGGCTGTTGCGCTCCAGTTTCAGCTGGGAGATGAGCTCGTGCTGGACCTCGTCGGGTAGGTGGGCGAGTATGACCTTGCCCATCGCCGTGCAGTACACGGGCAGGCGTGAGCCCGGATACAGACCCAGGTCGGTCTCGCGCTCGGCCCGCCGCCAGCTACGGGCGTGGTCGACGTACAGGATTTCCGAGCCGTCGAGGACCGCCAAGCCGACCGTGTAACCGGTGCGTTCGCGCAGCTCCTCCAGGAAGGGATGGACGTTCTCGCGCAGGCCCGTGGCGTTCAACGCCGACATGCCGAGGTCGGTCACACGCAGGCCGAGCCGGTACTTGCGCGAACGCCCCTGCTCGAGATAGCCGAGTGCGAGCAGCGTCGTCACATACCGGTGTGTTGTCGAGCGGCTCATGCCGAGCTCGTCGGCGATGTCGGCGATGCCCATCACCGGATGTTCCGAGGTGAAGCAGCCCAGGATGGCCAGTCCGCGCTCCAGGGACTGGGAGTAGCGCGGCCCACGCAAGATCGGCAGCGCCCACGGCGGCAGGTTCGCGTCCTCGGCCGCACCGGTGGGCGCTGTGGCGGTCGGCGCTGTGGTGACAGGCGCTCTTGAAGTCATTCTCGGCATAAAGGCGGTCTCTAGTGTCCTGGCCCGGGTGCTCAGCCGGTGGGCAGTCTGTAGTGGCGTGAGGTCGGGTCGCGCTCGAGCAGACCGAGCTCAACCAGAGTGATCGCATAGCGATGGGTCGTGCTTGCTCCCAGTCCGAGCTGCTTGGCTACGTCGGTGACACGTCGCGCGCTGCCGTCCGGGGGAAACGAGGCGAGCACCATCAGTCCACGCAGCAGGGAGCGCGAAAAGCGATCGTCGTCCAAGCGCTCGCGATAAGAGGCGAGCTTGAGGGCACCGATCCCCCCGAGCAGTTTTGCCAGCGCATCTTCATCTATTGCTCCGCGCATTACCTGCTTGACCTGGGTCTTGGACAGGGTGATCGTGATGTCGTTGTTGTCTGTTGCGCTGTGTTCCATCATCATCTGTCAACTGGTCGGCAAGTTTGACCGATGCGACCTGTCAGATAATGCTCCAGCGTTTCAAGTTCCCATACAAGAGGAAAATCGAATACTTGATTTTCAAGACTGGGGCCGAACCGCATCAAGTATTCGACAACGGCCGCGCTGTGTGGGACCGCGCGACATCAGTCGTGCCGACAGCCATGCGCCGATATGACCGGTGATCCTACCGGCGGTTCGCCGGGCGTTGAGGATCAGCATGGTGGGGCGTGCGAGGCGACCCATCGCCTCCAGGACTGCAGGCGTCGCCAGGCGCGCGTGTGGGGAGGAGGATGTCGAGAGGTCGCACAGATAAAAGCTCGTCATCGCGGCCACGATCAACGTGTGGCTGTAACCGTCGGGCAGCTCGCTGACGTGACTCATCGCTTCGCTTGCGATCTCGGCCATACGATCGGCTGCCTCTTCGGGCGAGTGGTAGTAGTCGATCAGGCCCCGCTTGCCGGTGGCAAGATCCTCGGCCCGGTCGGCGAGGCTGTCGAGCAACGAGTGCAGCGCTCCGACCCACGGGAAGTAAGCGGCGCCGAGCATCCTGGCAACGCCTGGATCGAGCGCGGGATCGGCCGCCGCGGCGATCAGTGCGAACAGGTCGAGCGTCGATCCGGCCGCGGCTCCGGTCTCCCACCAGCGCAACCGTGCGTGGGCCATACCAGACGCGCGAGCCCAGCGTTCGAATGAGTCGTGCCGGCCGTTGCCGTCTCCGTGGTTAAGGCTTTGATAGGTGACCACCCGTTCGGTGGCTCCCAGCGCGAGCTCGGCGACCGTCGTGAACGATGGTAGGGCCGTGAGCGCGGTCCGACAGGCCCCGATCAGGGCATGAAGGTAGCCGCCGTCCTCGTTGCGCAGGCGCTGCGGGTAGTAGTCATGGTGGGGCTCACTCGGCGCGATCGCCGCGAGCAGGGCCCCGTTCAGCTGCCGGCCATCGGCGATCGGATTCTCACTGGGCTCCTCGGACAGGTCGTCGAGGTAGTCGAACATCGTCTGGTAGGCGACGGCTGCGCGCACGGCGGCGTGGCGACCGGCGGGTTGTACAAACGCCGCGAATGCCGCTGCGCCCTCGAGATTGCCACGCTTTTCGCTGTGGGCCTGCAAGGCGATCCGGCGAAGCGCCGGATCGGGGATTTCCTGCGCGCGCGCACGCCAGATGCGTACCTCTCGGCACGCGTCCGGGAATACGCCCAGCCAATAGCTTCGCGCCGCTCCTGCCAAAGTCGGCAGGGCGCCCTCGGTCCCGATCCATTCGCCCACGCGAACAGCTTTACGCAGTCGCGGGGTCCCGCCGGGCTGTCAATCCTGAAAGCCTGCGCGAGCGGGTACACGTGAGGCGGCGAACCCGGGGATCGCGATCACCGCCAGCGCCACGGCCGTGATCAGCGTCAGCGTCAGCGCCACCTGGGTCGGTGCGATCGAGAACGGCGCCGGAAAGCCGGTGGTCAGCGTCAGCCAGCGCCCGGCGAGGGCGTGACCATAAATGCCGACGATGCCTCCAATCACGCACCCGACGCCGACCGTGATTGCGCTCTCCAGCAGCAGTGCACGCCACAGTTGGCTGGAGTCATAGCCCTGGATCTTCAGCGAGGCGAGCCGTGCTCGTCGCTGCCACACGGCGGCGCTCAGCGCCGAGGCGACCGCCAGGCCGGCTGCGATCAGCAGCAGCGTGGAGATCTCGGCAAGTGTCTCCAGTCCCTGTCGCGCACTGGCCTCAGATTGCCTGTCGCGCTCCGCGCTCGTCCGCACCGACAATCCTTGGCGGGAGCCAATGGCGGCCGTGACCGCTCGTTTGCCGGCGATGACATCCACGCCGGGTCGCAGGCTCACCTCCAGAGCCGACGGATCGACCGTCTGCCAGTAGTGGCTGTAGTCACGGCTGTTGATCGTGATCGTCCCCGGCGGCCACCCCGAGTTCGTCATGATCGCGGCGGTCCTGAAAGTAGTCGTGCCCGATGGCGTGGGCAAAGTGAACTCCCCGCCGAGACGCAGGTGACGTTCGTCTGCAAACGCGCTCGAAACGGCCGCCCACCCGCTTTGGCGCAGCAGTCCTGTGGCTCGTGCAAGATCTCCGTGGAGTAGCTGACTGGCTTCCACCATCTCGGGATCCCCCGTCGGTCTGGCGCGTATCCACAGCCGGCGTGTGCCAACGTCGAGCAGGCCACCTTGGTAGGAGCGCACCGATGCGACGCCGGGCGCTCGCGCGATCGCGGCGACGGTGGGACCGGGTGCGAATTGGTTCACGTTAAAGATGTCATGGCCTGTACCCACCCATATGTCGGCCGTGCCGAAGTACTGGACCGTGGCGCGGTCGATGCCGCGAATGAGATCGCCACGAGCGCCACCGATGGCGATCGACCCGTAGACGGCCAGCCCGACGATTCCGGCCAACGCGACCGCGCGCATGCTGGTGGCCCGCAGCTCGGAGATCGCCACCACCAATGCGCTACTGCGGACGTGGTCGCCGAGCCATGGGAGCGCCCATGCGATTCCGGCGAACATCGCCGGGATTAGCAGGAGCGTGGTCAGCGCCAGCGCGACCCCTCCGACGATCGTCAGGCCGGGCGTGATCAGCACGAGCACGGTCACCACGGCGATCGAGGCCAGTCCCGCGAGCCCAAGCGTTCTGGTGGCTCGTGCGCCGATGGTCTCACCCCTGCCTCCGGACTCGCGAAACACAGCGTCCACCGCTCTGCCCTCGCGCAGATCAAAGGCCGGCGTCAGTGAGGCGAGCATCGTGGCGATCACGCCGCAGCCGAATGCGGCCAGCACCGTCCGCGGGTGCACGATCTGCTTGGTTCCGATCGGGAAAGCGGCCGACAGATAGGTGGGCACACGGTGGAAGAAGGCGCTCGACAGGGCGTCGCCGAGCACCACGCCGACCAGTGAGGCGACAATTCCCAGAGCGAGCGCCTGGAAGGTGAGCAGCAGCAACACCTGCCGGCGGTCATAGCCCTGCATGCGCAGGTCCGCTACGAACCGGCGACGCTCGGGCATCGTCAGAAGCATCGCGTTCAAGGCCAGGAGGAAACCCACCATCACGCTGATCGCCGAGAACAGCTCCGTGGACTGGCTGTTCGGCGTGATCGCCTGATCCAGCAGGTGCAACTCGTTATCTGCCGCAGCAACATCCAGGCGTCCACCCGCGATCTGTCGCAGGTCCCGCGCGAGCGCGCGGTCGGCTCCGGGACGCGGCTGGATGAGTACCTGCGTCACCCGCCCGGGCAGACTCACCAGGCGCTGTGTCACACCGAGCAATGCGATTGCCACCGGGCTCGACGTCAGCGCTCCGAACAGCGAGCCGCTGAGTACTGCTCCGACCGTCACCCGCTGCGCGCGGCCGCCCGCAAGCACCGTGACCTGGCTGCCCGGCTTTGCGCCGATCTCGCGTGCGACCACCGCGGGAAGGATCAGCCCTTGTGAGAAGCGAAACCCGCCCGTGCCGAAGTTATTGGTATCGAGGCTGCCGAGGTTGACGATTCCCGAGGTCACACCGAGCATCTGCACCGCCTTGACACTGCGGGAGCCGGCGACGGATACGTTCTCACGTAGGACCTCCGCCGAGGCGCTCACCTCCGGAAGGCGTCCCACCGCGTTGGCCAGTCGCTGGTCGAACCCGGTCTCAGAGCGCGCCGTCAGTTGCACGCGCGCCGAGCCGATCACCTGCTGTATCAACGCTCCGGCCGAGCCCGTGAGGCTCGTGTTGGCCACCAGCACGCCGAACACGAGCGCGACCGCGACCGCGATCCCACTTCCCGCGAGCAGCTCTTGAGCCATGTGCGAGCGCAGCCGTCGCCGGTACAGGTGGAACAGCATGCTCATGCGAATCCCGCAGATGCGGGGGTTAAGAGGTCGCTCACAAGAGAACGGTGGCCGGGTCGCTGTCTTGCACGCTGCCGGCGAGATGACCGTCGCGCAGCGTGTAGGCGTGGTCCATTACCTCTCGCGCGTCGGGGTCGTGCGTGACGAGCAGCCCCGGTATTGCGCGTTCGTGACAGATATCGCGAAGCAATTCGAGCGTTTCGCGGCCACGTCTGGAGTCGAGGTTGCCGGTCGGCTCGTCAGCCAGCAGCAAGCGCGGTTCGTTCACCAGCGCGCGCGCGATCGCGACCCGCTGGCGCTCGCCCATCGACAGGCGCTCGGGTGTGTGTTCGGCTCGAGCGCCCAAACCGAGACGCTCGAGCCACGGACGTGCTCGTCGCCGCGCTTCACTCAGGCGCAGGCCTTCGGCGGTGAGCTTGATCGTCGCGTTGTCCAACGCAGACGTGTTGGGCATCAGATGAAACGACTGAAACACAAACCCGACGTCCTGTAGGCGATAGCGCGCTCCCTGTCGCTCGGACAGGTTGCTGACGTCGCGACCGTCGAACAGGACGCGCCCCGCTTCGGGTGCGATCAGCGCGGCCGCGAGCAGTAGCAGTGTCGTCTTGCCGGAACCGCTGGGCCCGTACATGGCCACGAATTCGCCCGGTGAGACCGTGAGCGAGACGCCGTCGACCGCTCGCACGGTCTCCTCACCGCCGCTTGCGTAGTGCTTGACGACTTCGCGCAGCTCGAGCGCAGCGCCGGGCGTGCTCAACGCCCGGTCCGCTCCGCGCGGGCGCTGCGTATGGGCAGCGCCACCACGGTCCCGGGCTCTTCGGTCGTGCAGACTTCGCCAGCCGAGATCGACATCATCAATCCTGCGCCCTGCAGCGCCCCCATTTCCTCGGAGACCACCAGCAGCGCCATGTCGCGTTCGCCGGCCAGTTCGCGCAAGAGAACATAGAAGCGGCCGCGATCGCTGAGACTGGGCATTACCGCCGGCTCGTCCACGAGCAACACGCGTGGCTCGTGCACGAGCGCGCGGGCCAGTATCACAAGCGTTCGCTCGGCCAATGACAGCGCCCCTGCCGGCTCGTCTGCGCAGGTCGCGCTTACGCCCACTCGCTCAAGCGATCCGAGGGCACGTCGGCGCGCCTCGCGCACGGTCAGTCCCTCGCTGCCCAGTGACATCGCGACGTGATCTACCACGCTCTCGCCCGGGTTCGGACGCCAATCCCCGGATGCCATGAACGCCAACTCGCGGCGCAACAGGCGGCCTCGCTGCGAGCCCGTCATTTGATCCAGCGCACGACCGTCGAAACGGACCGTGCCCGTATCGGGCCGTTCGATGCCCGCGGCGAGTCTCAGCAGCGTGGACTTACCCGAGCGACGGGCGCCGTAGAGGCCGACGAACACCCCCGCGTCCACCTCGAACGACACACCATCGAGAACGGTGATCTCGCGGCCCCCATCCGGAAAGCGCTTGCCGACATTCGCGAATGAGAGCAGCGGCGTCATGGCGCCTGTGACGCTATCGCTCCCGAGCCCTTATGCGCTCGTTGATGCGCTGTCGCGTTTGTGCGGCCCAGTCGACGTCGGCCTGGAGCTGGCGCCAGACGGCGTCGCGCGTGCAGTCCATCACCAGCGCGGTCCAGGAGCGCATTTCATGGGGGCTCGGCGCCACCAGCTGAGCCAGCCGCAGGCACTCGCGCTCGTAGTCTCGCAACGCCAACAGCACCCTGTGGGCGTCCTCGTCGCGTGCGACGGCGATCTTCGCGTGCAATCCAAGCCTCACCGGCTCGCGCGGGAGCAGCGTTTCCATCCACTCCGTCAGCGCGTTCTCGGTGAGATCGGTAGGGCGATACACCACCCGGGTGCGCCGCGCGTTGTCTCGGCGAGGCTCCTCGCGGGCCACAACCAGGCCGTCGGCGACGAGCTGATCCAATAGGCGATACACGTCGTTGGTGTCGATTCGCCAGGTTGCGCCCAGCCGTGCCACCAGGCGGCTGGCCAAGTCTCCGCCGTGTCCGGGTCGGTCGAGCACGATGCCGAGCAACGCTCCGCGTAGCGGCGCCGAGGCGCCGCGCATCCATCCTCGGGTGTTGGTTGTGGCTTCGGCCATCCTGTCGTTCCCAGCCACACGAACGATACCGCAAGCCGCTCACCTTGTGTAGAACGATTCCAAAAGTTGCCACTAAGCAGACGATGGGCGTCGCACGGATCAAGTCTCTTTATGCTCGCGATGCGAGTTACCGCCAGGCTTCCTGTTGCCACGCGCCTTTAAGGGTGCACACGGCGACGGACTGTTGACCTTTGTCTCTGACTCGGGTCTCACGGCGGCACAGTCAGGGAACGATCACCGCGGCGCCGGTGAACCGGCCGCCGCGTAGGTCGCCGAGCGCCTCTTCGGCTGCCTCCAATGGATATGTGCTCACGTGCGTACGCACGGGCACGCTCGGCGCGAGCTCCAGAAACTCCTCTGCGTCTCGCCTGGTCAGGTTGGCGACCGAGCGCACCGTCCGCTCCTCCCACAGGCGCTTGTAGGGAAAGCTCGGGATGTCGCTCATATGGATGCCCCCGCACACCACCGTTCCGCCGGGCGCCAGCGAGCCCAGCGCCTCGACCACCAGCGAGCCCACCGGGGCGAATACGATCGCCCCGTCCAGCTCTTGTGGGGGAGTCTCGCCGGAGTGCCCCGCCCAGGTCGCCCCCAACTCCAGGGCGAAGGACTGAGCGGCACGGTCGCCCTCGCGGGTGAATGCGTACACCTCGCGACCTTCGCTGCCGGCGACTTGGGTGAGGATATGGGCGGCGGCGCCGAACCCGTAGAGCCCCAGCCGTCGTGCCGGGCCGCACATTCCGAGCGCGCGATAGCCGATCAGCCCGGCGCACAGCAGCGGCGCCGCCTGCACGTCGGGGTAGCCCTCCGGTATTGCGAAGCAGTAGCGCTCGTCCGCCACCGTGTATTGGGCCATCCCGCCGTCGATGTCACGCCCGGTGAAACGCGCCCGCCGGCACAGGTTCTCTCGTCCCGAACGGCAGTACTCACATTCTCCGCATGTCCATCCCAGCCACGGCACTCCCACCCTGCGTCCGTTCAATGCTGAGGAATCGGAGCGCACGACCCCCACGATCTGATGACCGAGAACGCGCGGTGGATGCTCGATCTCAACCTCGCCGTCGAGCAGGTGCAGATCCGTTCGGCATACCCCGCAGGCCTTGATTTCGATCAGGACCTCTCCGGGGCCCGCGAGCGGTCGCGGTCGCTCCACGGCGCGCAGCGGCCGGCCGACGCCCTCGAACACCATCGCGCGCATCGGCTCCGCGTCAGCCAAAAAACAGCTCCGCCGTCTCATACAGCGTCGGGTCGAGCAGCTTGGGCTCGCGCAGCGCGTCCTCCAGGGCGACCTCGACGATCTCGGTGCCGTGCAGTCCGACCATCGTCCCGAACCGTTCCCCGGCGACCGCGTCCATCGCGGCGACGCCGAATCGCGTCGCGAGCACGCGATCGAACGCCACCGGTGTGCCTCCGCGCTGGACGTGACCGAGAATCGTCACACGGGTCTCATATCCGGTTCGTCGCTCGATCTCACCCTCGAGCGTCACGCCGATCCCGCCGAGGCGGGCGTGACCGAAGGCATCGGTTGGAGCGTCCTCACGGACTTGCAGCGTTCCCGCGCGTGGCGTCGCGCCCTCGGAGACGACCACGATCGAGAAGCTGCGTCCGCGCTCATGGCGGCGACGCAGGCGCATACACACCTCATCGATGTCAAACGGGCGCTCGGGAACGAGGATCGCGTCGGCGCCGCCCGCGATCCCGGCGTGAGTGGCGATCCAACCGGCGTGGCGGCCCATGACCTCCACGATCATCACCCGGTTGTGCGACTCCGCGGTCGTATGCAGGCGGTCGATGGCTTCGGTCACGATCTGGACCGCCGTCTGAAAACCGAACGTCACATCGGTACCGCCGAGGTCGTTGTCGATCGTCTTCGGCACTCCCACCACCGGGATGCCCTCGCGATGCAACCGCAGTGCCACACCGAGGGTGTCCTCGCCCCCGATCGGGATCAGCGCGTCGAGCTTGCGCGCTGCGATGGTCCGGCGGATCGCCTGCAAACCGTCGTCGCCTTCGCCGTCTGCGAACGGGTTGGTGCGCGAAGTTCCGAGGATCGTGCCTCCACGCGGAAGGATGCCCGCGGTGCTTTGCAGGGTCAGCTCGATCGCCTCGTCGCTCATCACGCCCGCCCAGCCGTGGCGAAAGCCGAGCGTGCTGTGGCCGCGCTCCACGAGGCCTCGCCGCACGATCGCGCGGATGACGGCGTTCAGGCCGGGGCAGTCTCCGCCGCCGGTTAGCAGGCCAACCCGTGCCATGCCCGTCATTGTCCACCATCTTGCTCGCCACGGCGCTCAGAGCCGCCGGTCGTGCCGGTAAGGTCATGCCGGCTAGGACAGTTCTGGGTATGAGGCGACGTGTGTACATATTTTTTGCGGTAGTGGTGGTGCTCTCGGGGCTGCTTGCAGCCACCGCGCAAGTGCCTTCACCGGTCAGGGCTGCCGTTCCGGGGGAGCGCATTACGACCAGGGCCACCCCGACCAAGATGCGCTTGGGTCAGCGGACGGTCGTTTCGGGCGTGCTCTCGGGCGCATCCGGTCCAGTGCCCGGCGAGATGCTCGAGCTGCAGATAGATCCCGTCCCTTACGGGCAATTTCTTAACGTCGCGCACGCGCTGACCAAGGCTGGAGGTCGTTACCGGTTTCCCGCCGTGCGCATCGATCGCGACACTCATTTGCGCGTCCTTGACGTGGGCGCAAACGGTCCGATCGGACCCACTGTCACAGTGACTGTGCAGCCGCCGGCATATCCCGCGTCCGAGCGTGTGATCGCGGCCGCCCATTACCTCGCCGGAAGGGCGGGTGTGACGGCGTTCGCGGTGGTAGACGACGAGGGTCGGCTCGCGGGCGCCAACCTCCACATGCGCTTTCACTCGGCGAGCGTGGTCAAGTCGATGTTGCTGGTGGCCTACCTGCGGATGCTCGCGCAGCAGCACCGTTCGCTTGACGGTGCCAGTCAGGCGCTGTTGTATCCGATGATCCACTCCTCCGACAACGGGGCCGCCACGGCCGTGTTGGCGGCGGTAGGAGAGGACGCTCTCGACCGCGTGGCACGGGTTGCGCACATGCGCGACTACGAGCCCGCCGGCGCCACCTGGGGCTTTACCGAGGTTTCGGCGGCGGACTTGGCGCGCTTCTTCTTCCACCAGGACTCGCTGATTCCGCGTCAGTTCGACGGCTACGCCCGCTGGCTGCTCTCGACGATCGAACCGAGCGAGAGCTGGGGGATACCGGCTGTCGCGCGCCCTGAGTTCAGGGTGTTCTTCAAGGGCGGCTGGCTGCCCGAAGTCGAAGGTCTCGTCAATCAAGTCGGTCGGCTGGAGCGTCCGGGGGTTGTGTTCTCACTATCGGTCCTGACGACGCACGATCCGTCGATGGAATACGGCGAGGGAACGATTGAGGGCGTCACCGCGCGGCTGCTCGGCCGGGCCGGCTGACGATCGGCCGTTTCGCCCGCGGTCGGCCGGGCAGGTCGCCCCTTGGGTTGCGGTTTGCGGTTCTGCGCCGCTCTTGCGTCCCGGCTTGGTTCATGAACGCCCGGCCGCAAGCGCCTGTTCTTGAGAAGCCTCTACGCGCCGACGAGCCCGCGCCGCAGCGCGTAGCCGACGAGCTCGGCGCGCGAGGAGAGGTTGAGCTTCTGCTGGATGTGCGCGCGGTGGGTCTCGACGGTGCGCACCGACAGGTACAGCTGCTCGGCGATCTCGGCGTTGGTGTGTCCCAGCGCGATCAACCGCAGCACTTCGAGCTCGCGCTCTGAGAGGTCATCGGGCGGACCGGGTGGGGGCTCGGATGCCATCCGCGCCCCGAGCCTGGGGTTCAAATAGCTTTCGCCACACGCGGCGCGGCGCACGGCCTCTACGAGCTCGTCGTCGGCGGCCTCCTTGAGGACGTATCCGATCGCCCCGGCGCCGAGTGCGTGTCGCGCGAACGCGGGCTCCTGCTGCATCGTCAGCACGACGATCTGCGTGTTCGGGGACTCCGTGCGGATATCGGGGATCGCGTCGAGGCTCGATCCGCCGGGCATGTTCAGGTCGAGCACCAGCACGTCGGGCCCGTGGCCGCGCACGTATCGTCGTGCGCTGTCGAGGTCTCCGGCCTCGGCGACGACCTCGAAGCCGGATTCGCCGTCGAGCAGCAGGCGCAGGCCACTGCGGACCACCGCGTGGTCGTCCGCGAGCACGATCCTGATCGTCTCAAGGTTTGAATCGAGGGCCGACGCCCCATCGACCTCCGCTGGGCGTATGTCTTGATCTGGCATCAGCGACCTGAACGTACCGCGTAAGCCGCTCGCGCGCCTACGGGAAAAGTACGGTGATTCGCGCGGTTCGATACGGATGCACGGCGTCCAACTTGGCCCTCAACCGGCTCACATGGGGTCGAACGAGCCCGGTCTGCCGCATGATCGCCGATGGCCTTGGACGTCATCACGCCGCGGCCCGGGGCAGCACCAGCAGCGAGCAGCGAGCATGGCGCTGCAGGTAATCGGAGGTGCTGCCGACGATCAGACGCTTCACCGGGCCGTATCCGCGTGAGCCGACGACCAGCAATTGCAGCTCGTCGCCGAACGCGGCCAGTTCCTCGCCGGCCAACCCATACACGGCGCGCCCCTCGACACCTTCGATCGACGCGATGCGTTGGTTTGCCTCGGTGAGCATTATTTCGATGCCCTCGCCCAATGCTGGCGCGCCAAAGCCGGTGAACGCGTAGTTGGGGATCGAGACGACTTCCAACACGCGCACGACCGCGCGATAGCGCTCGGCCACGGCACGTGCCTTTGACAGTGCGATCTCGCTCTCCGGGGAGCCGTCATAGCCGACGCCGATCGCCGCGATCGGCGCCGGGTGCTCGGCGTAGCCGCGCGTGGCCACCGCGACCGCACACGGCGCGCCGTTCAGTGAGCCGCGGGTGTCATCGCCCAGCAGCACCCTGCCGACCGGACCGCGGCTGCACGAGCCGACGACCAGGAGATCGGCGTGTTGCTCCTCGGCGAGGTTGTGCAGGCCGCGTCCGGGACTGCTCGCGGCGTAGCTGACCAGCTGCGCCTGCACGTCCGCCTCGTCGCGCTCGCGCTCGAGCAGGGCGTGCGAGGCTTCTTTCTCCTCGGTCAGCCGCCCCGGTGTCGATGCGTGCACTGGGTTGGTGGCGCCCCCGTGAATGTTCGCCAGGGTCAGCTTGCCGCCGTCCGCGAGCAGGCGCATCGCCAGCGCGATCGCGTCACGGCCATTGGCCCGACCGTCCACTCCTACGATCACGTTCTCGAACATCGTCGTCTCCTCTGCTCGCTAGATTCCCTGTCCGGGCAGGAACTCGTTGGTGAACGGTGGTAGCCCACTGCCGGGATTGTGTTGGATCAAACCGTGCGCGAGCATCCACGCTCCGAAGCTCGCCCAGGCTGCGGGTTCTTGCCAACCATACGGGTCGCCGGCCTTCGTCGGTGTGCTCGCGGGCAGGGTCTGACGAATCGATTCCAGCTGCAGCTTCGGTTCCAGCGATGGGTTGGCTTTGACGAGGAGTGCGGCCGCGGCCTGCGGGTTGGCGCGAACCGTGCGCTCTCCGCGGGTCAACGCCTGCATGAACGCGCGTAGGTCCTGGCCGCGTTCGCGCGCCTCGCTCTGACGCACGACCAGCACCAGCTCGTCATAGCTCGGCACGCCCGTCTTATCGACCGGGATCACGACCGGATGGCGGTGCAGCAGTTGCAGCTGGATCGCCTCGTAGTTCCAGAAACCCCCCAGCGTCGCGGCGACCTTGCCCGAGAGCATCGCCGGGACGAGGTTGAACCCGACGTTCACTTCCTGCACGCTGTCCGGATTCACCCCGGCGGCCTGTAGCGCCGTGTGCAGCTCGGCCGCCTGGTAGGGGATCCCGGCCGTGCCCACGCGCTTGCCGGCGAGGTCCGCGACCGTACGCACGTGCTGGCCGGGCAACGCGATGATCGACGTCAGGGGGCGTTGCACGAGCGCGCCGATCGCGACCAGTTTCAGTCCCTGATCGCGCGCCAGCAGCAGCTCGGGCTCATAAGAGATGGCCATGTCCACCTTGCCCGCGGCGAGTAGCTTCAGCGGGTCGGCCGGTTCGGCGGGTATCTGCGGGCGCACGTCCAGCCCGACCGCCCTGAAGTCTCCGTTTGCGATCGCCGAATACAGGGCCGCGTGGTCGGCGTTGGGAAAGAAGTCGAGCATCACCGAGAACGGCTTGACAGCCGCCGGCGGGGAGGTCACGTCCTGCTCGGATCCGCACGCGGAAACGGCCAGGGCGCAGGCGATCGCTGTCGTGGTGGCGGTCGCGGCGAGTCTGCTGAGTCTCAACGGATGTCTCCTCTGGATCGGTACGCCCACGGAGCCAGGCGGCGCTCGGCGAGGGCGAGGGTATAGAAGCAGGCGATCGCGAACACGAACAGCACCACCGCGGCTGCGTATGCCCGCGAGGTCTGAAGCGCGGTCAGGTCGGCGTCGATCTCGTGTCCCAGCCCCGCGTAGGCGCCGGTGGTCGCCGTCTGGGACTCGGCGATGTAGGCGCCGATCACCGCGACCGTGAGCGCGATCCGGGCGCCGCTGATCGCCGCGGGCAGCGCCGCCGGCAGCTCGGCGAAGCGAAACGCCTGCCAGCGTGAGGCGTCGAGCGTGCGCAGCAGCTTCAGCTGCTCGGGATCGACGCTCGCGAGCCCGTCCACGGTCGTGACGAGCACCGGAAAGAAGCAGATCAAGGTGATCACGGCGAGCTTGGGCAAAATGCCGAAGCCCCACCAGAAGATCAGCAGCACCGCGATCACCGCGATCGGCACGGCCTGCGAGCCGACCGCAAGCGGATACACCGCGCGGCGCAGCACGGGGGAGAGGTGGATCGCGACCGCCAGCGCAAACCCGCTCGCCAACGCCAGCACGATGCCCAGCACGACCTCCTCGGCGGTCGGTTTCAGGTTCGAGGCGAGAAAGCCGGCGTTTTCCCACAGCGCCCCGCCCACTTCGTGGGGCGCCGGCAGCACCAGCCGGTCGACGCTCCTAAGATCCACATACAGCTCCCACACGCCGAGCAACACCGCGACGAGCGCCACCGCGGGCAGCGCGCCCACGAGCCGGCGCATTACCGAGCGCTCCCCGAGCCCAGGGCGATCAAAGCGCGCTCGCGCAGCGCCACGACCTCGCGATCGGTGCGCGAGCGCGGGCGCTTCAGTCCGACCTCCAGTTCGGCGACGACCCGGCCGGGGCGCGCGGAGAGCACCGCGACGCGGTCGGCCAGCACGACCGCCTCCTCGACGTCGTGGGTCACCAGCACCACCGTCCGTGGCTCGCGTGCCAGCGCGTCCACGAGCCAGGTGTGCATCTCCGCGCGGGTGATCGCGTCCAGCGCCCCGAACGGCTCATCCAAGCACAACAGCTGCTTGCCCGAGAGCAGCGTGCGCACGAACGCGACTCGCTGGCGCATCCCGCCGGAGAGCTCATGTGGATGGGCCTGCTCGAACCCGGCGAGACCCAGCTGGGCGAACAGCTCGCCTGCGCGCGCCCGGGCCGCGGCGCGCCCCACGCGGGCGATGCGCAGTGCGAGCGCGGCATTGTCCAGCGCGCTCAACCACGGCAGCAGCAGGTCGCGCTGTGGCATCAGCGCCGCCGGCGCGCACTCGATCGAGCCCGCATCGCAGGGCTGCAACCCGCAGATCAGCTCCAGCAAAGTCGTCTTGCCGCAGCCACTGGGTCCGACGACCGCCAGCAGCTCGTTCGCATCGGCGTGCAGCGAGATGTCTGCGAGCGCCCGCACCGGAGAGCCGTCGCGGCCGACATACGCTCGGCTGACTCCGTTGACCAGCACGGCCGGAGGGCGCATGGCGTGGGCCTCCTTGGCGTAGGTCTCGCCAGACATCGTCAAATCCTGCGTCTGCGGTCTGCGACCGGGCTCGATCCCCGTCTGCACGTTGCTCCCTTCGCGGGCATTACCCCACAGGTTCGACGGGTCGGCGCAGGGTTATCGTGTGCGGTGCGCCATCTCAGCCGGCCTGTCTCCCGCCAGCTCCCCTTGTTTGGTCTGCTGAGAGGATGATGCTACTGCGCGGGCGCGAGCCCCGGGCGCGCCAGCGCGCGCACGAAGTCCTCGAGCTGGGCCGTGGTCCAGCACTCGAACGCGGTGCAGTACTGCTCATAGGCGGCGATCACCGAGTCGCCGTAGTTCCAGTAAAGGCGCGGCTCGGGGTTCAGCCAGAACGTGCGCCCGGCGCGCGCGGCGATCTGGGCGAAGATGTCCGCACGTGGGTCGCGACCGTTGGTGCGCGCGTCGCCGAGCACGATCACGGTCGCGCGCGGGTGCAGGTCGTTTTCGACGTCTGCCAAAAACTCCGACCACACACGCCCGTAGTCGGTGTACCCGGAGATGTCGGCCACGCCGGCGTCTCCTGAGATGCGCTCGCTGACCGAGCTGAAGTCGCGCTCGTGTTCGAAGATGTCGGTCACCTCGCTGATGCGCTCGATGAACACGAACGAGCGCATGCGGCGGAAGCTGTCGTGCAGGGCGTGGAGCACCGACAGGAAGAACACCGAGGCCGAGGTCACGCTCGTGGAGACGTCGCACAGGACGTAGATCTCGGGGCGGCGTGGGCGGCGGGGACGGTACTTGAGCACGACCGGCACGCCGCCGGTCTGCAGCGAGGCGCGCATCGTGCGCCGGACATCGACGTGAGCGTGGCGGCGGTGCCCGCGCGCCTGCAAACCCTGGGTGGCCAGCCGCCGGCGCAGTTGCGCGACGACGCGGTGCACCGCGGCAAGGTCCTGTAGCGGGCCCGAGGGCAGCGACCGGTCGAGCTCGCCCAGCGGACGCGCCGGGGGCAGCGAGCCGGTGCGCTCGATCTGTGCGCGTTCAAGCTCGCGCCGTAGCAGCGCCTCGAAGCGGCGCAGCGCCTCGCGGGGTAGCCCGTCGCGACGCGGGTCCTCGGCGGGCAGCTCTGGCTGGGGCTCTGAGCGCAGCCCGAGCGCGCGGCGGATGCGTTGCACGTCCACGCCGATCACGCCCGAACCCTCCTGGCGGCGGGCGAACGTCGCGATCGCCATTCGCGCGAGGTCGCGCATCGCCCCCTCTGAGCCGTCGCGCAATGCCGCCGCTATCTGCGCGCGCAGGCTCTCCAGCTGTTCGTCGGTCAGCTCTTCGAGGTCCAGCCCGCCGCCGGCCGTCTGCTCGCTCTGCTCGCGCACGTCCTCACGCACCGCCGCGAGCTCCACGGCGCGGAACATGAAACGTTCGAACACCAGCTCGAATACGCGCCGATCCTCCTGGCTCTTGGCGAGCGTCGCCGCGAGCGCCTCGCGGAAGTCTCCCTGCTCTCGCCAGTCGATCTCTCCGAGTACCGCGAACGCGTCCAGCAGCTCCGAGGTGCCCACGGCGACGCCTTCGCGGCGCAACTCCTCGCCCAGCTCCAGCACGCGTGCCGCGAACCCCGCCGGGGGCGCCGGCGAGCTTGCGGGGCTGGACGCTTGCTCAGACGGCATCGGCCGTCGTGCGGAGCTTGACCCCGACGCGCTCGGCCACGAGGTCCATGTCGGTGCGGTGCTTGACGATCACCGACATCGTCTCCGTGAAGGCCTCCTCGTCGATGTCCTCCACGCCGAGCAGCAAAAGCGCGCGCGCCCAGTCGATCGACTCGGCGATCGAGGGCGGCTTCTTGAGGTCGAGTTCGCGCACCATCCCGATCACCTCGACCAGGCGCCGCGCGACCGTCTCGGGAAGCTCCGGCGCGTGCAGCCGCACGATCTCAAGCTCGTGCTCGAGCTCGGGATAGTCCAGCCACAGGTATAGGCAGCGGCGCTTGAGCGCCTCGGTGAGCTCGCGCGAGTTGTTCGAGGTCAGCAGCACCACGGGGTGTGTGCGCGACTCCACGCGCCCCAGCTCGGGGATCGAGATCTGAAAGTCCGAGAGCACCTCCAGCAGCATCGCCTCGAACTCCTGGTCGGTCTTGTCGATCTCGTCGATCAGCAGCACCACCGGCTGCTCGGAGGCGATCGCGCTCATCAGCGGTCGCGCGAGCAGGAACTCCTCGCCGAAGATGTCCTCTTGCACGGCATCCCAGCCGGCGCCGTCGGCCTCGGCCTGGATGCGCAACAGCTGCTTGCGGTAGTTCCACTCATACAGCGCCTTCGCCTCGTCCAGGCCCTCATAGCACTGCAACCGCACGAGCTCGCGGTTCAGGTAGGAGGCGAGCGCCTTGGCCAGCTCGGTCTTGCCGACGCCCGCCGGTCCCTCCACGAGCACGGGCTTGCCGAGCTTCGTCGCCAGGTAGGCCACAAGCGCCGTGGACTCGCCCGGCAGGTACCCCACCTCTCGCAACCCCTCGGCGAGGGCCTGGACGGAGTCCGGACCCGGTGAGGTCGTGTCGGGCGGCGCGGACGGGGGCGTGGGCATCGTCGCGCCAATGATAGGCCCCGGCCGCGCCGAGCGGCTCGTGCGGGGCGTTCAGGCCGCGCGCTCAGGCCGAGCGCTGCTCGGGCTCGGTGGGGGCGTCTTCGAAGGACAGTTGCTCGCTCGCCGGGTTAGCGGGCACCGGCCGGCGTGCGGCGCGTGGCGCCTTGCCCACGGGCAGCGCTCGCGGGTCTGAGGGCAGCGGTGCCGGCGGTTGTGCGGGTGCCGGGGCTCGCGGACGCCGTGGACGACGGGTGCGGGTGAGCGGAGGTTCCGGACTGGATAGCGTGCGCATGCGCCAGCCGGCGTAGGTGAGCACGCCCGCGGAGACGAACGCGAGGAAGAAGCCCCACTGAATTCCCACCGGATAGCCCCCACCGGAGGGGCGGTCGAACACGCGATAGAAGATCAACAGCGCCGCCCAGCCGCCCGCGATCATCGTGATCGTGCCGTCGCTGCCGGGCAGATGAAACGTATAGCCCTCCGCGCGCGCAAACAGCATCGCCAGGACCCCGGCCGCGACCAGAAAGACGGCTGCCTCTACGAACGAGACGTCGCCGAACGCGCTGATGCTGTGCGTGCTGATCGTCGCCGTCTTGCGGTTGAGGCTCTGGAGGCTGTACCACGGCAGGAACATCGTCACGAGCAGCGCCAACGAGGCGACTGCCGCAAGGCGCTGCTCGGGGTCCATCGCTCGCCAGGCGCTCGTCGCCCGGCTCATCGTTGCGACCCGCTCTCGCGGCCGATCGTGGTAATGCGCGCCATCTCCGAGGAGTCTAGGCGCGCCACCCCCGGCAACCCGCGCTTGCCATGCACTCGCGGCGCCGGCGCCTCAGTGCTTGCTCAGCACGATCGTGCCGTTGGCCGTTGAGAAGTTGCCGGCGAGATCGGTGGCGGTGATCGTGACTTCGTAGGCGCCGCTCTGCGAAGGGGTCGCCCAGAGGATCTTGGGCCTACCCCGTTCGACGGTCGCGCCGTTGCTCCACACGGTCCTGCCGCTCCGCTTGATCGAGATTTTGACCGTGGAGATCTTCGACAGCGAGACCTGCACGCCCGCGCGCGAGCCGGTGGGGAGCTTACTGGTAATCAGGGAGACGACCGGCGGGGTGTGTAGGTCGGCGCTGAATTTTTGGGCGGTCGTGCAGTAGATCTGATCGCCCGCGATCGGCGTCGGCGCGGTCGCGCTCGTCGCCGCGCTTGCCACGAGGTGTTCGGGCGCTCGTGCCACGGCGGCGCTGGCGCCGCCGGTTTCTGAGCCCCCTCCGGGCGCTCCGGAGCCGCCGCCGGGAGGGGCGGGGGGCGTAGGGGAGGGCGCGGGCGTGACCGCGGTGCTCGTCGGCGGGCCTTTGCGGGTGCGTTCGCACAGGTGCTGCAGAAATTCTCTCAGCAGTTCGTGGTAGTTGAGGTCCGATTCGCCGTACTGGTCATACATCGACCAGGCGCCCGTGTCGTAACGGGGGACCTCGGCGCGCGCCTCGGCGTCGCCTTCTTCGAACAGCTTCAAACCGAGCGGGTCGTGGGTGATCGAGGTGTAGTCATAGAGCCCCACGTCGGCCTGGATGAAGCCGTTGAGGATGCGATCGCTCGGCGCGTAGGTGTACTCGGCGTACTCCGCCCCGGCGGCCGTCTTCACCTGCACACCATTCGAAGGGCGCGTCTGGAAGATGCCGAGCGCCTGCTGGGCCGCGGTCAGGTAGGCCGGTTCCTTGAAGCGCGACCACGATCGCGCCATCACCTGCAGGGCGGTGCCCTGCGACAGTCCGCTCGTCCACGGCGGGGAGCCGCCGTCGAAGTGGAACATGTACTCCCAGGCGATCCCCCCGGCCCGCTTGGTGGCCAGCGGCAGCACTTCTGCGAGCAGCTGGCGCAGGTTCGTGTTTTCGTGCCCCGAGAGGTAGTAGCCGTTGGCCTCGCCGAACGTCCCCAGCCATTGGATCTGGATGCCCTGTCCGGCGTAGTACTCCCACACGAGCTTGCTTGGTGGGAAGCTCACGCGCACACGCGAAGAGACGAGCGGCTGGGTCGTCCACCACTGACGGTTCTTTTCGAGCGTCAAGAAGATCACCGGCAGGCGCGTCGCCGTGAACTGGCCGGCGGCGGCCATCCCCTGGGTGTTGGCGATTACGGCCGCCAGTTCGGAGCGCCGGGTCCCGCTGAGGCGCCGCAGCGAGCTGTTCGCCGCCGAGTAGGCCCCGGCGTATTGCTTGTATGCGGCTTCGGTGATCGCGCTGCTGTTCTTCAAGAGAGCCGAGCGCGGCGGTCACGCTCGGCCCGTGGGCTCCGGCCTGGGCGGGTATGAGCAGCGCGAGGAGCGACCCGCTCAGTGCCGGCAGCGGGAGCAGACGCGCTCGTGCGCGGGCGCGTCGTGCATGGGTGCCGGGCATCGCGCGGATGCTATGAGCTACGGCCGCCACGAACCTTCTCTGCACAGCCCTTTGCAGCAGCCGCCTGCCGATATGCGAGCGCATGTCCCCTCAAACCCGTCGTGGCCCCGCAGTTGCGCCGCGGCTGCGGATGTGGCGTGGGGGGATGGGCCCGGGGATTGGCCGGACTACTGGTCCTCGCGGCCGACCTCTTGGTCGTCGGCTTCCAACTCGTCCTCCTCGTCTTCCTCGGCGTCGCCCTCGATCGAGTGCTCGCCGCCGGGGTGGTAGGTGACCTGGAAGCGCTCGATGATCTCGTCGCGGCGGTGCTCGTCGACGGGGGACTCGTCGGAGACGAGCACCCATTCGTCGCCCTCGAAGTCCTCCATGTTGAAGATCTCGTGGTCGAGGTCGGGGGAGTCGTCGACGACCAGCAGGACCTCGGTTTGAGGGTTGAAGTAGGTCCCCGGACGGATCGTCAGCTCGTCCAGCTCGAACGTGCGGTGCTCGGCCATGGCGCGTTTATACCCGAGAGCGCCCCGATCACGCGCTCAGGTTCAGAGTTGGTTCATCTCAGCCAGGGTCCGTGCAACCTCGGCCTCGATGTCCAGCGGCTGTAGTCCTTGGCGTTCGCGGCGTTCGTTGCGAGCGACCACGAGCTGCAGGACCTCTTCGGCGATCCCCGGGTCATGCCCACTGCTCGGGGGCTGAGCGGCCATCAGCTTGGCGACCTCGGTGTCGACGTCCAGCGCGGGCTCGCCGCGGCGCTCGCGCCGTTCGCTGCGCGCGAGCACCATCTGGCGGATTTCCTGCTCGCGCTCGGCGCTCTGCAGTTCGGGGTTCATGGCGATCGAGTCGTATTCGCCCCCGGTCAGCCCGAAGGGCGATCCGCCGCCCGAAGAACCCTCGCCCTCGCCGGGGAACCCGCCCGAGCCGATCTCGTCGTACATGCTCCCTTTGGAGAGCAGGAAGACGATCGACATGACGACCGAGAGCCCCACCGTGCCGAAGACGACGATCGGGAAAGCGCTCTGCATCGACCGATTGTACGTCCGTAAGAGTCTCCCGTCGCGCCCGCGGTCGCGCCCGCGCGAGGAGAACACGAAGGAGCCGTTTGCCCGCGGGCCTTCCCTCCGCTAATCTGCTCGTTGACTGACTGGTCAATCTACGGAGGCGCGAGAGCAGAGAATGGTCGATTTCACGTTGACAAACGAGCAGCAGAGCCTGCGCGAAATGGCGCACGATTTCGCCGAGAAAGAGATTCGCCCCGTCGCTTGGGAGTACGACAAGGACGGCACTTGGCCCCAGGAGATCATCGAGAAAGCCTGGGAGGTCGGCCTGATGAACAGCCACATCGAGGAGGCCTACGGCGGCGCGGGCGCCGGCTATCTCGACGGCTGTTTGATCGAGGAAGAGCTCTCGTGGGGCTGCTCGGGCATCCAGACCTCGCTCGGCTGCAACGGCCTGGCGACCGCCCCGATCGCGCTGGGCGGCTCGGAGGAGGTCAAGAAGAAGTACCTGGGCATGCTCACCGAAGCTCCGAAGCTCGCATCGTTCTGTTTGACCGAGCCCGACGCCGGCTCGGATGTCTCGGGCATGCGCACGACGGCGGTGAAGCAGGGCGACAAGTACGTGATCAACGGCTCGAAGTGCTTCATCACGAACGGTGGCTACGCGGACTACTACACGGTCTACGCGAAGACCGACAAAGACGCCGGTCACCGCGGTATCAGCGCGTTCGTGGTCGAGCGCGACTGGGGCGTCATCGTTGACAAGAAGGAGGACAAGCTCGGGCAGCGCGCTTCGAACACGGCGACGATCTCCTTCAACGACGTGGAGGTCCCCGCGGAGAACATGCTGGGCGAGGAAAACGCCGGGTTTAAGCTCGCGATGATGACGCTCGACCGCACCCGTCCGGGCGTAGCGGCGATGGCCACGGGTATCGCCCGTGCGGCGTTCGAGTTCGCGACCGACTACTCGCGCGAACGCGTCCAGTTCGGCGTGCCGATCGCGATGCATCAGGCGATCCAGTTCATCATCGCCGACATGGCCACCGAGATCGAAGCGGCGCGCTTGCTGACGTGGAAGTCGGCGTTCATGCTCGATAACGGCGAACGCAACACGCTCATCTCCTCGCACGCCAAGCGCTTCGCGGCCGACACGGCGATGAAGACGGCCACCGAAGCCGTGCAGGTCTATGGCGGCTACGGGTTCATCAAGGAGTACCCCGTCGAGAAGCTCTTCCGCGACGCGAAGATCATGCAGCTGTATGAGGGCACCTCGCAGATCCAGCGGCTGGTGATCGCGCGCGAAACGCTGTTGCCGCGCAGGGTGGAGGAGCCGACTGCGGTTCCGGCTTAGTAGTTCGATCCCGTACATGTACGGGATCGCCGACAGGCGCATGCGCCTGTCGGGACCATGCCGCATGCGGCATGGTCAGGAGGGGCCGCATGCGGCCCCTCCACGAAACCGTGCATGCACGGTTTCGCCGACGGCGCATGCGCCGTCGGAACTGCACAAACATCGCGCCTCCGGCCGAACCCTCTCCGATTCCGGCCGGAGGCAGCGTCCCCCCGACTTCACAACCCATAACCCGCCGCGCGCCCCGGCGTTGCGGTTTTTCGTCCAGCGACCTCTCTAACAGCCAGGAGCTCATCTCATGTTCGTTTTCAAGACCGCAGTGGTAGGGGCCGGCACGATGGGCGGGCAGATCGCACAGACGATCGCCGCCGCCGGCATTCCGGTCGTGCTCAAGGACATCGACGACGCGCTCGTGCAGGCCGGTCTGGACGAGGCCCGCAACGTCAGCACCGGGCAGGTCGCAAAGCTCGTAGAGCGCGGCAAGCTCACCTCAGAGCAGGGCGAGGAGCGGTTGGCGGAGGTGCTGGGGCGGATCACCGGCACCACCTCCTACGCGGACTTCGGCGACGTCGATCTCGTGATCGAGGCGGTGCCCGAGCGGATGGAGATCAAGCAGGCCGTCTTCGCCGAGCTCGACGCGGCCACGCCCGGCCACGCGATCCTCGCTTCGAACACCTCCTCGCTGTCGATCACCGAGATCGGGGAAGCGACTTTGCGCCCGGACAAGGTCGTCGGCTTTCACTACTTCTACCCCGCCTCGCTGATGCCGCTGATCGAGATCGTCGAGGGCGAGGAGACCTCCGCGGAGACCGTCACCGCGGCCGTCACCTTCGCGCAGTCGATCCGCAAGCAGCCGATCACCTGCGCCGAGGTCCCCGGCTTCGTCGTCAACCGCATCCTCAACTCGGGCATCTCCGAGGTCTGGCGCGCGCAGGAGGAGCAGGGCCTGTCGATCAAGGCGATCGACGAGGGCGTCGGCGCCGCCGGTGTCGTGCCGGTCGGTCCCTATCACCTCGTGAACCTGCTCGGCCTGGACACCGTCCTGCACGTAGCCGAGCACCTCGCCGAGTCTTACGGCGATGAGCGCTTCTATGTCCCCGCGGGCATGCAGAAGCTCGTCTCCGAACGAAAGCTCGGCGCGAAGACCGGCGGCGATGGCTTCTATGACCCGCAGGGCGAGCCCAACGTGCCCGGTGAGGCCGAGCCCGATATTGGGCAGCTCGTCGAGATGCTCTCGCTGAAGACCTTCATCGAGGCCTGTCTCGTGCTGGAGGAGGGCGTGGCCACCCATCGCGACATCGACTTCGGGATGATGGCCGGCGCCGGCCTGGATCCCCGCCGCGGGCTGATGCCGCCGTTCATGAAGGCCGACGTCGAAGGGCTCGACAAGGTCCTGGAGCGGATGGAGAACGCGGCCGAGAGCCACGGCGAGCGTTTCACCCCGCCGACCATCCTGCGCCGCCTCGTCGCGCAGGGTCGCCTGGGGCAGGCAAGCGGCCAGGGCTTCTACGCTTACCCGAACGCCGACTCAGAGCAACCGGCCGAGGTCGTCAAGTTGGAGACAATCGCGGGCGAGAATGCTCGCGCCGGTTTCGGCGTCGACGAGCACGGCGCCGTGGCGATCGCGTGGCTGGCGAACGGGCAGATGAACTCGATCTCCCCGCAGGTCGTCGCCGACCTCGCGAGCGTCTGGGCGAAGGTCAAGGACAGCGGTGTGCGCGCGCTCGTGATCGCCTCCTCAAACCCCTTCCTGTTCAGCGCGGGCGCGGACATCAAGGCCTTCACGACCATGGACGAGGCCGCCGGGCGCGAGCTGCTGGCGGGCATGCACGGGCTGCTGCGCGAGATCGGCACCTCCGGCGTGGCCACGATCGCGGCCGTCAACGGCCTGGCCTTCGGCGGGGGCTGCGAGCTCGCGATGGCCTGTGACATCCGCATAGCCGCGCGCTCGGCGCTGTTCGGGCAGCCCGAGATCAAGCTCGGGATCATCCCCGGCTTCGGCGGCACCCAGCGCTTGCCGCGGCTCGTCGGCGAGAACAAGGCGCTTGAGATGAACCTCGTCGGCGACCCCGTCCTCGCCGAGGAGGCGTTCGAGCTGGGGCTCGTCAATCGCGTCGTCGAAGATCACGAACTGCTAGACACGGCGCTCTCCTGGGCACGGCGGATGGCGGCGCAGGCGCCGCTGGCGATCGAGCAGATCAAGCGCGTATCCGGCGCCGGGGACATCGACGCGGGCATCGTCTCCGAGCAGGAGGGCTTCGCCTCCGTGCTCGCAACCGATGACGCGCGCGAGGGCATCTCGGCGTTCCTCGCAAAACGTGCGCCGCGATTTGCGGGACACTAACCATGGAGGGTCGTGCCCCCTCGCCGAGCTCGGCGAGGGTCGGATCGATAAGGGCGGTGCAACGATGACGAATCTGGTGGAGCGCTAGCGATGGCCTCCCATGCGAGCAACGGTCGCAAAGCCGACGGGGTAGCGCGGCTGGCCGAGCTGGTGCGCGAGGCCGACTCGGTCGTGGCGCTGACCGGCGCCGGCATCTCGGTGCCCTCGGGGATCCCCGACTTTCGCTCGCCCGGGACGGGCACGTGGACGAAAGTCGACCCGACGAAGGTCGCGCACATCGACTCCTTCACCGCCGACCCGATGCGCTTCTGGCACTTCTATGGAGATCGCTTCGCCACGCTCGGCGGCAAGCAGCCCAACGACGCGCACCGCGCGCTCGTGGCGATGGAGCGCAGCGACATGCTCGACGGGGTGATCACCCAGAACGTCGACATGCTCCACCGCAAGGCCGGCACCTCCGAGCTGATCGAGGTGCACGGTTCGATCGCGCGCTGCACCTGCCCGGACTGCGGCGGCGCCATCCCCCAATTGGAGGTTCGCGCGCGCCGCCTGGGCGATCCCGACGGCATTCCCCGCTGCGAACGCTGCGGCGGTCCGTTGCGCCCGGAAGTCGTGCTGTTCGGCGAGCCGCTCTCCGAAGAAGCGATGGAGCGCGCGCGCGAGCTGTGCGCCGCCGCGGACCTGATCATCTGCATCGGCACCTCCCTGGAGGTTCAGCCGGTCGGCTCGCTGCCGCTCGTCACGCTCCAGTCCGGCGGGGCGATCGCGATCCTCACGCAGGGCCGCACGCCGCTGGATCGGCTCGCGGCGGTGCGCCTGGACGACGACATCGTCGAGGTGCTGGGCGGGCTCACGAGTGTGCTCGACATCGACGACGCGCGCTCGCGCGCGCCGCGGTTCTGACGTCGCGGGCGGCCCGCGTTCGGGCGGTCTGCTGCGATGGTCCGCTCCGAGGGCCTGCCCCGGCGGGCTGTTTCAGGCGCTCTGAGCGAGGTCGCGCGCGGGGTCGATGCCCCAGCGCCCGGCCACGCCCTCAAGCTCTCCGTCAAGACCCCAGCGGTCCGCCCGTGCCGCTCCCTCGTGCGCGGGGTTCGCGCCCTTCAGCGCCATGCACCCGGTGTTCTCCCCGATCTCCCGCATCTGCGCCACCTCCTCGGCGCTCAGCGGCGAGCGGGCGATCAGCTCGGGCACGGCCGCCAGCTCGGCGCGCTTGTTCTCGATCGCGCGCGCCCGCGGCCCGGGCTCCTGGATCAGCGTCGGCGCGACGCAGCTCACGGAACTCTGCGCGAGGTCCCACGCGCACGCCAGTTGCAGCATCGACATGCCGTGGGCGCGCGCGAGCGGGCGCAGCTGCTCCAGTCGCTCGCGCCCGGCCTCGATCCAGCCCTCGGGGCGGAACATGCGGTGGTCGTGCTCGGCGAAAACATGGCCGGGGAGGACGTCGTCGTGGAAGAGCCCGCCGTAGTCCACCACGCGGGCGATCAGCTTCACGTCGTTAGAGCGGGCGGCGTCGAGCACCAGCTCGCCCGGCCAGGGCTCGAGCGGGTTGAGGATGATCATCGCCCAGTCGATCAGCTCGCCGTGGCGCTCCAGACAGTCGATCACGTCGAGCGTGAACCCGTTCGCCGGCCCCGGGGCCAGCCCCAGCATCCGCGTGAGGCCGGCCTCACGCATCGCCGCCATGCCCTCCCACACCGCCGCGCTCCTGTAGCCGACGCGATCGGGGTTGTGCAGCATCAGCACGTCGAAGCGCTCCACCCCGCAGCGCTCCAGGCTGCGCTCGGTCGCCATGCGGATGTACTCGGCGTAGCCATCCTGCCCGCGCAGGCGCGGGTCGGTGAAGCGCGGATAGCCCTTCGCGCCTTCGCGCTCGCCCGTATAGAAGTCGTGTCCGATCGCGCCCACGAGGCAGTAGTCCTCGCGTGGGATGCCCTCCAGGGTGCGGCCGAGCAGCGCGTCGGCCTCGCCCGCGCCGTATGCGTCGGCGGTGATCACCGTCTCGACCCCGGCGCCCGGGCGCAGCAACGAGAGCAGGCGCTCGTCGTCCAGGGGCTCGCCAAAGCGCATGAAGCGCCCGCCGCTCCACGTTCCGATCGCGGTGCTCGTCGGGTCCATGCCGGCCACTTTACGCGGCCGCGTCACATGACCCAACCGAAACGGGCCGTCCCGGCCAAGGCGCCGGGTACATGCGCGTCTATTATGAACTGCCGCACGGTCGGAGTGATCGCTGCGTTTTGGGTCGGAGGGGTCGTGCGAGTAGAAGCCGCAAGCTGATGGAAACGGGTCGTGCAGCGCTCGCCGCGTCTTTTACCGGCGCTGCGTCGCGCTACTGGCTGGGCCTGTTCCCGCGAGTGTGCGCCGAGCGCCGCCGCCGCCGCGCCCGCGCGCTTGCAATCCCCGACCCGCTGCTGGGTCGCGTCGCGATCGAGTCTCAGCGCAAGTGGGGCAACGTCGAGGGCGCCGCGGCGTTCGCGGCGTTCGCGCCGCGCCGCCGCCGCGGCGCGGCGGCGCGCGCGATGATGTGCTTTCAGGCGGCCTACAACTATCTCGACATGCTCGGCGAGCAGCCGAGCGCCGATCCGGCCGCCAACGGGCGCACTTTGCACCGGGCGCTGATCGTCGCGCTGGACCCGGACGGGGACGTTTCGCACAGCGACTATTACGCCCACTGTCCCCAGCACCGCGATGGCGGCTATTTGCGCGAGATCGTCGACGCCTGTCGTGCGGCGCTGGCGCAGTTGCCCTCATATGCGACCGTCGCCCCGGCGGCGCTCGACGCCGCCGAGCGGATCGTCGAGTTTCAGAGCTGCAACACCGGCGAGCGCCAGGGCGATCTCGCGGCGCTCGAGCGCTGGGCGCTGGCCGCGACGCCGCCCGGGTCCGAACTGCGCTGGTGGGAGGTCGCGGCGGCCGGTGGATCTTCGCTGTGCGTGTACGCGCTGATCGCGCTCGCGGCCGAGCCCGACCTCGATCCGCGGACGGTCGCGGCGGTGACGAACGCCTACTTTCCCTGGATCGGCGCGCTGCACTCGCTGCTCGACAACCTCGTCGACGCGACCGAGGATCGCGCGACCGGGCAGCACAGTCTCATCGGTGCATACGCCTCGCCGCAGGAAGCGGCCGCGCGGATGGGTTGGCTGGCCGAGCGCTCGCTGGGGCTCGCCGTGGCGCTTCCGGGTGCTCGGGCGCATACGCTGCTGCTCGCTGCGATGGCGAGCTTCTACCTATCGACTCCCGAGGCTCATGCCGCGCCGGCGCTGCCCGTCACGCGGGTGGTGCTGGACAGGCTCGATCCTGCGGCGAGGATGGCGATGGTCGTGTTCCGCGCGCGCTTGGCGGCGCGGCGCCTGGCGCCCGGCAGGGTCGGACGCGGTGCGCCCGGGGCCGAGCTGGTGCTCCCCGCTGCGGCGGAACGGGCTCACGGCTGATGCTCGAGCTGCGCGACCTCGTCAAGCACTACCCCGCCGTCGGCGGGGAGAGCGTGCGCGCCGTGGATGGCGTGTCGCTGTCGGTCGCGCCGGGGGAGATGGTCGCGTTGTATGGGCCGAGCGGATCAGGCAAGACGACGCTGCTACTGATGATCGCCACGCTGCTGGAACCGAGCGGCGGGGCGGTGTTGATCGGCGGGCGCGACGTCTCATCGCTCTCGCAGCGCGAGGCTTCGCACTTTCGTCTTTCAGAACTCGGCTTCATCCGTCAGAACTTCGATCTGCTGCCGGGCGTCAGCGCGATCGACAACGCGGTGCTGAAGCTGTTGAAAACGATGCGCTGGCAGGACGCGCACGATCGTCTCGCGCCGTTGCTCACACGGTTGGGTTTGGGCGAGCGCTTGCGCCACCGCGCCGAGCACCTCTCGATGGGCGAGCGCCAGCGCGTGATGATCGCCCGCGCGCTTTCCACGCAGCCGCGATTGCTGCTCGCGGATGAGCCGACGGGCAGCCTCGACACCCAGCGTGGGCGCGAAGTGTTGGAGCTCTTGCGCGAGCTATGCCGTGAGCGTGAGGTCGCGATCGTGCTCGTCAGCCACGACCCGCAGGCCGCGGCGTACGCCGACCGGGTGTACGCGTTGCGCGACGGCAAGCTCGGCGAGTACGAGCCGGACCGGCTGTCTGAGCGGTGAAGCCGCGCAACGTCCTGCACCTGTATCGGGTGCGCCTGCGCGCGCGCCTGTTGCAGGAGTGTTTTGCGATCGTCGGCATCGCCGCGGGGGTGGCGCTGCTGTTCGCCTCCCAGGTCGCCACGTCGAGCCTGTCGAGTTCGGTGGCACAGCTCTCCCGGGGGATCGTCGGGAACGCCACGTTGCAACTGCTCGCGCGCTCTGAGCAGGGCTTTGCGGCGAGCACGCTCGCGCAGGTGCGCGCCATTCCCGGTGTGAAGGCCGCCGCGCCGCTGCTTGAAGTGAGCGCCAAGGCCAGCGGTCCGCGGGGCAGCCGCTCGGTGGAGTTGGTCGGTGTCGATTCGAGCCTGACCGCGCTCGGGGGCACGCTCGTGCGCCACGCCTCGCCGAACTCCTTCGCCGGCGTCGAAGTCGTCGCGCTGCCCGCGCCCCTGGCGCACACGCTTGGGGTGAGCAAGTTCGGGGATGAAATCTTCTTTCGTCTGAACGGTCGTCTCGCCGAAGCGGGGTTGTATGAGCAGCTTCACGCCTCCCAGATCGGGCCGCTGACATCCAGTCCGATCGCGGTCGCCCCGCTTGCGGCCTCCCAGGAAATGAGCGGCCGTGAGGGGCTCTACAGCCGCATCCTCGTGCAGGCCGCCCCGGGACGCGAACGCGCGGTGCGCGCCGCGCTGATCGCGCTGGCCGCCCGTGCGCACCTGAATGTCGAGCTCGCGAGCTATGACGAAACGCTGTTCGCACGCGCCTCCGCCGCGACCAACCAGTCCACGCAGCTGTTCGCGTTGATCAGTGCGCTCGTCGGCTTCCTGTTCGCGTTCAACGCGATGCTCCTGACCGTGCCCCAGCGCCGGCGGCTGATAGCCGATTTGCGTCGCGACGGCTATCCGCCGGCGAGCGTGATCGCGGTCCTGCTGTTCGACGCGATCGTCCTCGGTGTGCTCGCCTGCGCGCTCGGGCTCGTGCTCGGGCAGGAGCTCTCGATCCACCTCTTCCACTCAAACCCCGGTTACTTGTCCTCCGCGTTCGCCGTGGGATCGCAGCGCATCGTCAGCGCCCAGAGCGTGCTCGTGGCCGTCGGTGGGGGGATGCTCGCCGCGATCGTCGCGGTGCTCAGCCCGCTGCGCGAAATCCTCTCGCGCCGCCCACCCGCCGTAACCGCGCCCGGTGACCTGACAGCCGGCGGTGGGGCTGGCGGTGTGGGACTCCTCGGGCTCACGCTCGCCGGCCTGGCCTGCCTGGGGGGCGCGACCGCGATCCTGTTCGCGGCGCCGAAACTGGCGATCCTCGGCATGGTCCTGCTCGTCGCCGCGCTGCTGCTGCTGCTCACGTTGCCGCTCGTCGCCACGCTCGCGCTCGTGCGCGCACTCGCGCCGCGGATCGTCAGCGCCGTCCCGCACGTCGCCGTCATGGAGCTGCGCGCCGGGCGCACCCGCGCGCTCGCGATCTCAGCGACCGGCGCGATCGCCGTGTTCGGCAGCGTCGCAATCCAGGCCGCGCACGGTGACCTCTTGCACGGCCTCGAAAACGCCGCGCACGACATGAACGCCTTCACCGACGTCTGGGTCTCCCCGGCCGGCTCCTACAACCTGCTGCAAACCGCCCCCTTCACCCCGACCGACCAGGCCACGCTTCAGCGCCTGCCGGGGGTACGCGCGGTACGCCTGTATCGCGGGGGATTGCTCGACTGGCGCGACCGGCGCACCTGGGTGATCGCTCCCCCGCGCGAATCCTCGCCGCTGTTGCCCGCGAGCCAGATCGTGGAGGGAAACGTGCGTCAGGCCACCGCGCGGGTGCGCGCGGGAGGCTGGGCGGTGCTCACGCAGGCGATCGCCGAAGAACACCACCTGCACATCGGCTCCACTTTCACCCTGCCAACGCCCCAGCCGATGCCGATGCGTCTCGCGGCGCTCTCCACAAACATCGGCTGGGCCCCCGGCGCGATCGTCATGAACGCCGACGATTACGCCCGCGCCTGGGCCAGTCAGGACGCGAGCGCCGACGACGTCCTGCTCAGACCCGGCGCTTCGCCGGTGCAGGTTCGCGGTGAGATCGAACGGGCGCTCGGCGCGCGCACGGGCCTGGCGGTGCAAACCGCCCGGCAGCACGCCGCGCACCAGAACACGCTCAGCCGCCAGGGGCTCACGCGCCTGACGCAGATCGCCACGCTGATCCTGATTGTCGCCGTGCTGGCGATGGCCGCGGCGATGGCCAACATGGTCTGGCAGCGCCGCCCCCGCCTGGCCAAGCTCAAGCTCGAGGGCTTCCCCATCGGAGAGCTGTGGCGCACGATCATCCTTGAGAGCGTCCTGCTCGTCGGCGTCGGCTGTGTCACCGGCGCTGTCTTCGGCCTCTATGGTCAGCAACTGCTCGACCGCGCGCTCGCGAACGTGATCGGCTTCCCCGTCGTCTACTCCTTCGGCGGACTCGTCGCGCTCTCGAGCCTCGCGATCGTCACCGTCGCCTCCGTCGCGATCGTCGCGCTGCCGGGGTACCTCGCCACGGGCGTGCCGCCAGCCGTCGCACTACAAGACTGAGGCTGGGCATCACGGTGCCGGTCGCCGGGCTAGACGACGTGACCGCCATGAAGCGCGCGAGCGCGCGGCCGACCGACCTCGAAGACCTGGCCGCGCTCACCGAGCCCGATTGAAGCCGTCGTTCGGCGTGCTACGCTGGTCGCGCTACATGTAACGCAAGGGATGGGTTGAGTGGAGCGGGTATGGCACGTATTCATTCGAGTTCGAGAGCACGGGTGCGTGAGCACCGGGCGAGGCTTCGTAAGCAGGGTCTGAGGCCTATCCAGATCTGGGTCCCGGATGTTCGTGCGCCACGATTCGCCGAGGAGGCGCACCGTCAGTCCCGCGCGGTGGCCGTCAGCCATGTCGCCGCCGAGGATCAGGAGTTCGTGGAAGCGATCTCCGAATGGCCGCCAGAGGCGTGAAGCGCGGCGAGGTTCGGACGGTCTCTGGCGGCCCGGACTACATCGGCAAGCCGCGTCCGGCGGTACTCGTTCAGGACGATCATTTCGATACCGACTCGGTCACGATCTGCCCGTTCACGACCGACCCGACAGACGCACCGCTGTTTCGCTTGGAGATCGAGCCCTCGCTCAAGAACGGCCTGCATGAACCCTGCAGGCTGATGGTCGACAAGGTGACCACGATCCCTCGATCCAAGCTCAGGGAGCGCACGGGTGTTCTAGCCGGCGCCGACATGCTCCGACTCAACCGCGCGATCGTCGTGTTCCTCGGCTTGGCTTCGAGCTGACTCCATCACGCGCCGCCCTGCTGGTAATCGTTGCCGACACCCCAACTTACATCCCACCCGACGGAGTGATCGCCACCTCGATCGCCGTCCTGGGGTCATAGGGGGATCCGCTACCCGTGTCGGCGCCTGTGCACCGTCGGTGGGCAGGGGACCTTCGTGGCGGCGCTCGCGGTCGAGCCGTCCTGGAAGACGAACGACGCGGCGAACGGGAACCCGCCGCGGGGGCAGCGTTCGGGCACGCCGATCCCGATCGGATGGAACGGGCGCAGCCGGCCGTGGACGTGGTGGTAGTAGGTCAGCCCGCCCGGTCCGATCGTGGCGTTGACGTCGACGATCGAGACGTCCGGCCCGTTCGGGACGCTTGGGATCAACGGCACTGTGGTGGCCAGCTCCGAGCCAAACAGGCCCGTGTCGGAGAGCACTTCGCCGCTGAACACCAGCTGCGCGGAGACGGGGAACTGGCCGTTGGCGTAGAACAGCACGACCATGTTGCCCGCGCTTGAGGGCGGTCCCGAGACGGCCTGGATTTCGGGGAGCTCATGGCCGGAGCCGGTGCCGAATGGGACTTCGACGAACGCGCCTCCGGAACCCAGGCGAGAGTTCGCCGGACAGCCCTTCACACCGTCGGCCTGCAACGTCGCGGGTTGGCAGGTCGCAAGCCCGAGCGTGGTGTGGGTGTAGTCCATGTCCGCGGGCATGTGCAACACGACGCTCGTGAGGGGCGGCGGCGCCAGTCCCGTAGCGGTCTGCAGGTGAAAACCGAAAGCGATCGTCGTGCTCGCCTCCAGCCGGTCGGGCGTGAACGAGGCGTGCAGCGTCGCCTGCTCGCCTACCGCCGCCACCGCGCTCCCACCCAGCGGACCCGCGAACGCCGCCAGAGCGGCGGCGGCCGTCGCGGTGAGGACTGTCAGAGCCCGGCGCATGTCCTGGTCTCGCGGTGGCGCTCGCCGACCGTCAGTACGTCAGCGGGCCGCTGACGTGCACGGTCGTGGCGTCGTTGGAGCGCTGGATCGTGCCGCTGAAGCTCAGCGCCGAGGCATGAGCGTGGGCGTAGGCGCCGGTCCCGCGCGAAATCGACAGGGTGCCGGAGAACGTCGCGTGCCCGCCACTTGAGTGATAGCTCGCAGTACTCGTCCCTGTCAGCGAACCGTTGCTCGGGTAAATGCTCACTTCCGCGCTCACCCGGCTCGGCGAGGTGACGTTCAGGTGGATGTAGATCGTGCCCCTGATCGTCCCCGACGCCGTGCCCTGCAGATTCAGATGGGTCGTGCGGTGGCTCGTCAGATGCAGGCTGCCGCTGTCGTTCAGCGTGATCGTGCGCGCGGCGTGGGCGGTGGCGCCCGACGCGCCTCCCGCCGTGAGCGCGAGCGCGCACGCGCCCGCCGCCAGTATCCCGGCGCCGCCGACGAGCCTGCGATTCGCGTGACGTTTGAGAACCCTCACAGCACCTCTCCCTTTGGACCCGAACACAAATTCCAACAGCCGGTTGACACTCTACAGCGCCCCGTGGCCTTCGGGCAAGCTGCTGTCAACAAACAGCCGGCACAGGTTCAAACAGTCATCCGCCGGCCAAGTTGTGGCGGTTGCCCTCGACGATCGCCGGCCCGCGGACGGGCCTGCCCCGCAGTTGGGCGCGCGGCGGGCTCAGGAGCGGTCATAACCGGCGGCCGAGCGCGCCCGCAGCGCCGCCTCAAGGCGCCCGAGCGCGTGGCGGATCGCGTCCTCGTCCGCCGGCACGGCAGGGTCCACGGGCGCGTCATCCTCGTCTGTCGCGGATCCTCGACGCCTAGCCTCACTTGCGGCACCCGCGCCCGGCGCATCCCGGGCGCCGGTCGTTTGCTGCGCGTCCGGCGCAGGATCGCCGACACCCAGGATTACCCGCGCTGCCGCCGCGACAGGTGGGTGCAGCGCCTGCAGTTCGGCCACGCGCAGCGGCAGGTCCGAGCGCTGCTCCTGTGCCAGCTCGGCCGTGGCGGCGAACAGGGCGCGGTCGAGCTCGATCGTGGCGTGCTCAAGGCGGCCCTGGTCGAGATCCAGGCGCGCGCGCAGCGTCAGCTCCTCGCACAGCAACGGCCGTTCGCGCGCGGCGAGCATCTCCGCCAGGCGCTCGTCGGGGCGCAGCGCCGAGGCGCGGCGCCTGACCCGTTGACGCGCGCCCGTCAGCGGCAGCTCGACCGCGTGCAGCCACTGACCCTCGGCGACCTGCTCGCCCTCGCCCCAGCCCGCTCTGATCGTCAGCGCCTGCGCGGGGGAGACCTCGCGCGCGTACGGGTCTGCCGTGGCGATCCGCTGCGCGTGCAGCACGCGGTTAAGCGCGGCGAACGCTGCCGCGACCTCGCGCTCGGGCTGAAGTTCGTCAAGCCACGCACGGGCCTGGCGCTCGGCCGAGACCGACACCGGGTCGACGATAGTCGCGCTCGCCGTCGTCACCGGTTCGGGCTCGGGCTCGGACGCGACGGGGCGCTTGCGTGCGGCGGCGCGACGGCGCAGGGGCCCCGCTTCCCGTGAAAGCGTCGCCCTGCCCGCGCCGAGCGTTGCCAGCACGATCACCCGCTCGGGCTCACCGTCGCTCGGCGAGCGCAGCAGATAGCGCCCGTCCGGCGGGCCCAACTCCCACGGCAGCTCGCACTGGATGAACAGGAACAGGCGGGTCGGACCGCTGTCGGGACTCTCACTCACGCCAAGCACCGTATCCTCCCTGTCCCGCCACGACCGTCTGGAGCCACATGCCCGACCCGAACACCGCCGTCAAGAACCTCCGCGAGCGCCTGGCCGGCGCCGGCGAAGACCATCTCGGCAAGGCCCTCTCCGACCTGCTCGACAACCCCCTGCTGACCGGCACGATCGGCAAAGCCTTCGACGCGCGCGAGAGGGCCGCCCAGGCGCAGGAGCTGGCGATGGGGGCGCTGAACATCCCCTCCGCCGCCGACATCGAACGGTTGACGCGCCGCCTGCGCTCGGTCTCGCAGCGCTTGGAGGGCATCGAGGACGGCGTCCACCGCCTCGATCGCGCGCTCGCCTCCCACGGTGTCGAAACGCGCCTGTCGAAGATCGAGGAGCAGCTCGGGACGCTCTCGCGCAAGATCGGCGCGGCAGCGGACGCAAGCGCGGGTGAGGCCGCCGCGCGCGCGGCCGCGAAAGCCCCTACGGGGAAAGCTGCCGCGAAAAAAGCCGCGGCCAAGAAAGCTCCGGCGAAAAAAGCGGCGAGTAAGAAAGCGCCCGCCAAGAAAGCTCCGGCGAAAAAAGCCGCCGCGAAAAAAGCCGCGCCCGCGAAATGGACCAAAGCCGCGTCGACCAAACCGGCCAAAGCCACGCCCGCGAAACGGTCCGCCGCCAAACCCCGCACGGCGGCGAAACCCAAAAAAGCCTGAACCACCTCGTCCTGCGGATGAGGGGAGGCCGCGCTACGGCTTGGCCGCTCCGCGAACCCGCTTGGCGCGGCCGCGGCGCTTGGGCTTCGGTTTGGGGGTCGGCTCGGGTTCTCCACGGCGTTCGCGCCCGCGGCGCAGGTCGGCGAGGACCTCGTACAGCGGCGGGTCGCTTTCCAGGGCGATCAGTTCGATCCGCTCGGCATCGGCCCCCGTTGCCTCGGAGACGATCGTGAGTTTGGCCCCGGAGTTGCCCTCATGTACTTCGACTTCGCTCGGGTCAAGCGAGTCCAGGAACTCTTCGAAGTCCTCGGGCTGGGGGTCTGGGTCTGTCCATGGGTCCTTGGCCATAGTCAATCCTTCCTGAGTTTACGCCGATTTCGCGGTGTCGGCCACCCGGTGACGATCATCCAGGTGGTGGGATCCATAGTCCGCTCGATGACGATGGTGAGGGTCCTGCCGCCGTCCGTGTCGCCGACCAGAAGTCGACGATCGCTGGGCCTGCGGTAGCCGCGGCGGGTACGTCCCCTATTCGGAGTGGTCGTGTGTTCGTTGCGGGGCAGCTGCCGGGCTTCCTCGACTGAGATCCCGCGTGCGCCGAGCTTGTCGATCGCCGCATCGTTCGTGAGCAGCTCATGGATCGCCACCGAGCGCCTGGTGCGGGGTCTGGTCATCGGCATCCCGTCGTAGATAGGTCCACGCAAACGACCATAGGCCGCGCTTGGGACGGTATTTTCGGGGCTGTCCGGGCTATTTCCGCGTATTGATATCGGCTCCGCAGAGCCAATTGTTGCTGTCAAGACGGGTTATGATGGCGGGCGCTGGTCAGCGGCGTGCCGAGGACGAGGATCGTCGAGGTCCAGCGCACGAGGATGCTGGGCGCCGCCGCGCGGATCGTCGGTGAAGCCGGTTATGGCGGGATGAGCGTCGCGCGGATCACTAGATGATTGATTCCACGGGATTAGGCGCAGTAGTTGACGAGTGCGCGGCTGGGACGGCCGAGTTGGTGGTTGAGGGTGATGGCGGCGGCGAGGCACAGCAGGCGTTGCAGGACGCGCTCTCGGAGTCCTTGCAGTGTTCTGGCGCCGTGACGCTCGAGGGTGAGGAGGTCCTTGCAGGTCCAGAAGATCGACTCGATGCGTTGGCGGATCGGCGCGAGGTGTGGTCGGGGTCCGGACTCGTCCTTGCGTCTGGGACGCAGGATCGTGGCGTCAAGATCGCTGACTTGGCTGGTGAACTCGCGTCCGGCGTAGCCCTTGTCGCCGATCACGGTCTCTCCGCCGGTGCGTGGAGCGCGGGCGAGCAGTTTGATCGCGACCTCTCGCTCATCGATCTTGGGGGAGGTCAGGGCGATCGCTCGGGGAGTCCCGTCGGGCGCGAACAGGCCGTGCAATCTGAAACCCCAGAAGAATCGGCTGTGGCTGGCGCAATACCCGTAGTCAGCGGCATCCCCCAGCGCGGAGCGCTTGACCGTCTCGCGGCTGCGAGCACACTCCACCGGCGTGGAGTCCACGAGCAGTATCTGGCTACGCGACCCCGGGCTTTTGCTGGCGAAAACCCCGAGCAGCCACTCCAGCGTCTCTGCCAGTCGCCGGCGACGCTTGAAATAGCCCGGTTGGGCCGGGATCTGAGGGAACAGATGGATCAAGCGCTTGCGGGCGACCGCCAAGAACCGCCGATCCGATGGGATCCCCATGATCGCCTGGGCGACGCACAGCGTTATGACCTCCGCGTCTGTGATCCTCCGCTTGGCGTTCTTCGGTCGATCGGGCAGGAGATCGTCAGCCGTGACGTACACAGCGGTGAGCAGCAGGTCGAGGTCGGCGTCCATCGAGGCCCCCTTCGGTCGGCGATGCGGGTCAGCACCGCCGACTTCGGTCCTGCTGCCCAAAAACCCTCGAAAACCACGGTCCCCACCGTGGAATCAATCATCTAGTGGACGTGTCCGGAAGTGGTGCGGCTCACGCGGCGAGGGCGAGGGGCTGAGGTTTGTGACGGGTGATCTTCTCGATCACGCTGTCGAACTTGGCGCGGGTGAAGGTCCATTGGAAGGGTCGCGCGAGGGTGCGGTAGTGCTGGGCGAAGTCCAGCAGGTGCCTGGCGAGCTCGGGCAGCGTCGCGAAGTCGTTGGGGGTCAGGGCCTTGCGCTGCACGATCGAGAAGTAGATCTCGATCTGGTTCAGCCAGGAAGCATGGACGGGGAGGTGAATCAGCCTCGCGTTTGGGTACGCCTCGGCCATCCGTTTGACGGAGGTCTTCCCGGCGTGGCTGGAGCCGTTGTCCACGACCCAGTAGACCATGCGGGCAGACCGGTAGGGCTCGACCTTCATGACCTGGTCCACGAGCCGTCCGAACGGCACGATCCCGGTCGTCTGCTCGACCCGGTCAAACAGGTTGGCGTGATGCACGTCCCACGCAGCGAGGTACGCGAGCGTTCCGCCTCGCAGGTACTCGAACTCGACCAGTCCCGGGCGTCCCGGCCCAGGCGGGATCGTCTCGTGGTGGCGTCCGAGCGCTTGCAGCTGGGTCTTCTCATCGGCGCTGATGACGTACTCGTCCGGGCGCAGCCGCTTGCCGTCGAGGACGCGGGCGTAGAGGTCCAGCGCACGGCCAGCCTTCTCGGCGAACTCTGGGTCGCGCGGGAAGATCCAGGAACGGGTCTGCCACGGCTTGATCGCGTCCTCGTGCAGCCACCGCCAGATCGTCGAGGCCGACGCCTCAGTCACGCCGCGCTCGATCACCAATCGATGCAGCTCAACCCGGGAGAAGCGCGAGAGCGGCAGCTCGTGGGTGCGCGGCAGCTCGCACGCGATCGCCTTGACCTCGGCGACCTCTTCCGGGGGGAAAACGACGCGGCCGACCCGACCGCGCTTGATCCTCAAGCCCATCCAGCCGCTCAGCGCAGAACCGGGATCTTCGCCGAGCAACGCTATCGGGCGAGCAATCCAGCCGAGCAGCGATATCGATGTCCTGCATCCCCTCCACCGCATACAGAATCACTCTCGCCCGCTGCACCGTCCGGAACGGCATCGTGACCGTACTCGCCCGCCGCTCCAACTCGGCACGCTCCTCCTCAGAGAGCTCGATCACATGCTGGCTGACCCGCGGCACAACACATAATTCCGCGCGCACACCGTTATCCCTTCCGATAATCCGCAAGACTTGCGGACACGTCCACTAGCCGCGCCGGTGTCTCGCGGCGCACGTTCTACGAGCAGTTCGAGGATCGCGAAGACTGCTTCCTGGCGCTGTTCGACGAAGCGTTGGAGCGCGCGAGCGCGGTGGCGCGCGAGGCGGCGGCCACAGCGGTAGCCGCCGGAGCCGGCGAGCACTGGCACGAGCGGGTCCGCGCGGGGCTGTTCGCGCTGCTCGCGCTCGTCGAGGAGGACCACGCGATCGGCTCGCTGCTGATCGTGGACGCGCTCGCGGTCGGCCCGAAGGTTCTGGAGCGCAGAGCCCGAGCGCTTGAAACCCTGAAGGCGGTCATCGACGGGGGCAGGGCCCAGGCCAAGAAAGCGCGTGGCGCCCCCGCGCCGCCTCCGCCGCTGACGGCGGAGGGCGTGCTCGGCGCGGTCCTGAGCGTGATCCACGCGCGCCTGCTCGAACGGGCCGCCCCGCCCGTCAGGAACGGGTCCTCGCGCCGCCAACCCTCGTTGACCGGGCTGCTGAACCCTCTGATGGGGATGATCGTGCTCCCCTATCTCGGGCAGGACGCCGCCGCCAGGGAGCTGGAGCGCCCCAAGCCGAAGCCCGCGCGCGCGCCAAGAACCCCACGCGCGCCGAAAGAACTGACCACAGACCCGCTGCAGGGCCTGCCGATGCGCCTGACCTCGCGCACGCTGCTGGTCCTCGCCGCGATCTCCGAGCGCCCCGGCGCCTCCAACCGCCAGATCGCCGACGTCGCCGGCATCCACGACCAGGGCCAGATCTCAAAGCTCCTCGGCCGCCTGGAGCGCCTGGGCCTGATCGCAAACTACGGAGCAGGCCAGGCCAGGGGCGAAGCCAACGCCTGGGGCCTCACGCCGAAGGGGAAGGAGGTCGAGGCGGCGCTCAGCCCGGGTCATCACTGAGGGACGTACGGAGCGCTATGTGCGGCGTCTCCGGCTCGGTAGAACGATTTGTAGTACGATTGGAAAAGTGTCACGTGCCCTGCATGTCCGACTCGACGCCGACGCCGAAGCGGCACTGGCGGTGCTGCGAGCCGAGGGGATGAACGACTCGCAGGCGGTCCGTAGCGCGTTGACCGAGGCGCGTACGCGCCGGCGCCGGCGCTCCAGCCTGCGGGAGGAGGCACGGCGACTCGCGTCCGATCCCGAGGACCGCGCGGAGATCGCGGCGCTGCGCGAAGAGTTCGACGAGCTGACCCCGCCCTGGCCCGAGGACTGATGGTTCGCGGAGAGGTCGTGCGGCTGTCCGCGCCGCGCGGTGCGCGCGGTCACGAGCAGCGTGGCGGGCGACCCGGGGTCGTCGTCCAAGCCGAGGAGCTGCTCGGCCTCAGCACCGTCCTGATCGCTCCGACGTCCAGATCTGCAGCCGCGGCGACATTTCGACCGACGATCGATCTCGAGGGAGCGTCCACACGCGTGCTAACGGACCAGTTGCGCGTCGTGGACACACAGGCGGTCAAGGGCGGTCTCGGGTATCTCGATCACGCCGAGATGGCCGCAGTGGACGACGCGCTGGCGCTCATCCTCGGACTGCCCGGCTGATCTTGCAGCGAGATCAGCGGTCGTATGCCCGTCCGCGCGGAAGGACGCGCTTGACGACTATCGAGACGGGCGACGTCTTTTTCGGCGCGTCCTGCGTAGTGCAGGCTCCAGTCGCGTTCGGGATCTCGGCCGTGACCGCCGCTCATCCGAACCTGCGCATCATCTCCTCATGGGAGACGATGCGACCGGCGGCGATGTCTTCATCGGCGTCTTTGAGCGCTGCCTCGTCCTCGGCCGTAAACGGCTCGTCGTCCGCGGGCGCGTTGTGGAACGCGGCGATCACAGGATCCTTCCGATCGCTCTTGACGAGCGCGAATGCGCGCTCGGCCTCTGCATCGCTCAACTCATCTACGAGCCTGTGCAGGCGTTCCTTGGTCGTCATCCTTGGGATTGTAGTTTCCACTACCTCCTATACCGGCGCTGTCGCGGGAAACGGGACAAGGGGTTCGTGGCGACGTGTTATGCCCAAGGCCCGAGGGCAGCCGCGTTCCGCTGAGGACCTTCCAAAGTGTTCGGTTCAATTCGTTCGGCGCCAACCGAACAAATCAGGAGCCCGCGGGTCCGGCCGGTCCGCCCCGGATCGTGTAGTCGCCCGTGCGTTGCTTGACGTCCTCGGGCAGATCCAGCGAGTAGACCTCTGAGACGGTGGCGAAGTACGGGGCGCTGAGCCGTCCTACCGGGCGCAGGAGTTCGGGGTCCACGCGCTGCTCGCGCCAGACGGAGCGATCGATGTGGACGTGGAGGACGTCGCCGAAGACCATGGTGCCCTCGCCGACCTGAAGCAGTTGGCGCAGGCGGCACTCCAGCGCGACCTTGGCGCCGGCGACGCGCGGCGGCGCCACGGTGCGCGACGGGACGGTCTCCAAACCGGCGACCTCGAACTCGTCCTCGCCGCTGTAGAGCGCGGCGGAGCTTATGCGCATCGCCGGGGCCAGCTCCTCGCTGACGACGTTGACGACGAACTCGCCGGTGGCTTTGACGTTGGCGAGCGAGTCGCGCGAGGTGGTGGAGGTGAAGTGGACGATCGGCGGCGTGGCCGAGCAGGCGTTGAAGTAGCTGTAGGGGGCGAGGTTGCGCGTGCCCTGCGCGTCGAGCGTGGATATCCAGGCGATCGGCCGGGGCACGACGACGGAGGTCAGCAGGAAGTAGCGCTCGCGCTCTCCCAGCGCGTCGAGATCCAGCTCCAGGTCGTCCGGGGCGTTCATCGGCGAATCATCGACCATCGGTGGACCGTCCGTCGCTTGCCGCCACCAGCTCGATCTCGACCGCGCAGCCGGGTCGGAACCCGAAGTCGGCGACCGGCAGCAGGGTCGTGGGGGGGAGGATCGCGTTCGGGCCGTAGAAGGCGCGGGCGGCTTCGGTCACGACACCGGCGTTTGCGGCCGCGGCGCTGTGCTCGCCATCCTCGGGGGCGCGTACGAACACCGTCTGCTGCAGCACCTCCGCAGGCGTGGCGCCGTGCGCGGCCAGGTGAGCGCGTAGACGTTCATAGACCTCGTGGGCCTGCTCGGCGAGCGAGCCGCGGCCGTCGGGGACTTCGCCGCTCGTGAACACGTAGCCGCCTGTGGCGCGCGCGTCGACGTAGAAGTCGGCGAGCCGTGAGGTCTCCTCGTGCTTTGCTTCCCCACCGCGATCCTCGGGCACGAAGGCGATCGCTTCGAAGGCAAGCCGCACGCCGCCACTGCCCACGCGCCCGACCTGTACCGCCGCGCTGGCCGGCAGCAGGCCCGCCTCACCGACCAGCGCGGAGCGCGTCTCCCCGAGCGGTCCGTAGTCGCGCATCGGGAACGACAGCCAGCCATCGACCTTCACGATGTCGCGCAGCCGCGCGCCCTGCTCGCGCATCCGCTCCTCCATGTGCGCGAATAGAGCCCGTGGGTCGGCTGCGGTGACGGCGCCGATGAACACCCACGGCCCGAACCGCGCGCTGTGCGGGCGCAGCCGCCGTTGCTCGCCGGCACCGGGAGTGGCGACCGCGTCGAGCGTCAGCGCGACACCGGGCTCGGCCGGATCGCCGGGCAGCTCGACGACGCTCACGGCCGGCCGCGCCGCTCCGATGCGCGAGTCGATCGCGTCTTCGATATCCGGCAACTCGCCGAGGTCGCGCAGGAACAGGCGCAGCCTGAGCAGGTCCTCAAAGGCCAGTCCCTGCTCATCGAGCGCCAGCCCGAGGCGTGAGAGCGCGGAATCGGCCTGCTCGGTCGCGGCCCCCCCGATGAGCGCGGGATCGGGTGCGATCTGTCCGGTGAAGCGGAGTTCGGCGACGGCCATCGTCTCGGCTTGCAGCCTACGCGCCGCGCGCGCCGCCGGCGCGCCGTGGGCGTCGCTCAGACGGGTTCCCAGTAGCGCTTCTCGCCGTCGCGCACGATCGGGCCGTGACCGGGCTCGGGGAAGTGGCACTGGATCAGGGTGGCGCCCTCGCGCTCGATCGTGTCGATCAGCTCCAGGCGGGTGCGGGCGGCGTGGTCGCGGTCGATGTCGAACACGAACGGCCAGTCGGGCTCGGTGATTTGCGCGGGGTGCAGGATCGCGTCGCCGCAGATCATTCCCAGCTGACCTTGCGACTCGATCCGCAGGACCATGTGCCCGGGCGTGTGGCCGTAGGCGGGGAGCGCGGTGATGCCCGGGGCGAGCTCGTGTTCGCCGTCGATCAGGTCGAGCACCCCGTGGCGCTCCAGCGAGAAGACCTGCTCCTCCAGGTAGGGGAAGGGGAAGGCTTTTTCCAGGAGCGGTTCGTGAAAGGCGTGCCAGTCGGTGCGGTTGGCGATGTAGCGCGCGCGGGGGAATGTGGGCTCGCCCGTGGCGGTGACGTTCCAGCCGACGTGGTCGGCGTGCAGGTGGCTGTGGAAGACGACGTCGACGTCCTCGGGCGCGACCCCCGCCTCGCGGACCGCGTCGAGCAGGCGCCCTTCCGGAACGCCCCAGTAGGCGTCGGGTTTGGCGCCGAGGCCGGTGTCGACGAGGATCGTCAGCTCGTCGGTCTGCACGAGGATGCCGCAGAAGCGCACGAGCCAGTTGTCGCCGACGAACGTGTCGGGATAGCGCTCGCGGTAGGGAGCCCACTGCTCCAGGGTGATGCCCGGGAAGGCGTAGGCGAGCGAGCCGTGCGCGAACGGGGCGATTGCGTCACGCAGGCAGTTGACGCGCACGTCGCCGACGGTGATCTCACCCACGGTCAGGTTCCGTTTGACGATCCACTGTGTGCGCGCGCCTCCAGATGCGCGGCATGGTACAGGCGCGTGCTCGTGGTCGCGCAGACCGCGCACACCGGCCGCTGGCCCTGGCTGGGGTCGCGGTCGGTCTCGGCCGCGAGATACAGGTGCCCGCAGGCGCCGCAGCGGATGCGTGCGCTCCACGGGTCCTCGACTTCGGTGCGGGGATCGTGGGGGCGAGCCATCGTCTCCCAGCTCTTGGGGGCGATTGCACGCGCTCCCAAGAACAGCACGAGCGCGATGCCGGCGTCGATCGGCAGCGCCCAGGTGTTGGCGAAGGCCGTTTCGCCCGCCAGCAGGACCACGCCGACCGTGCCGCCGATCACCCACGGGAGGAAACCGACGAGGTTGATCTGCGGCAGACGGCCGGGGCGGAACTCGATCTGACTGGGGTCTTCGCCGCTACGGCGCGCGATCACGGCGTGCGCGACGAGGATCACGAGCCAGCCGGTGATGAATGCGCCCTGGTAGCGCAGCGCTTCGAGCAGGAACGAGAAGAGATCGGCGAGCATCAACGCGTAGACCATCGCGCCGGCGATCACAACCCACACGGCACGGGGAAGCTCGACCTTGAAGACGCGCGCGGTGAAGCCCTGCAGGTTGGTCGAGGCGACGTAGAAGTTGGCGGTGTTGATGCGAGTCTGTGTGACCCAGATGAAGGCCACGCCGGCGAGGCCCATCAGCGAGACGAGCGCCAGCACGAGCGTGACCTCGCCGACTTCGCCGACGACCGGGATCGTGTGCACGAGGAAGATCCCGATCAGGCCGTTGACGAAGAACGTCGCCAGCCAGAACGGCAGCCCGAAGGTGATGCGGCGGTTGACCTTGACGTCCTCGCGCTGGCCCAGGCGCGCGTACTCCCACGCGAACAGCAATGTCGGCTGGGCGATGTAGGCGCCGAGCACGAACACCCACGCGGGGCCGTGGGTGTCGAGGGGGTGGGGCGGTTTGAACTCAAACCAGCCGCCGTGATAGCCGTATTCGGCGATCGCCCAAACGATCGCGCCGATCAGCCCGAGCAGATACAGCGGCAGCAGCACGCCGTTGAGGCGATCGAGCCACACGCGCACGCCGCCGATCATCAGCGGCACGGCGATCAGGACGACCACGAGGTACCACAGGTTCAGCGAGATGCCGCCGAAGTACTGGTGGAAGGCGACCGCGATTACCGAGCCCTCGAAGGCGGCGAAGTAGATGCCGGTCGCGGCCAGCACGAGCGTCGCGAAGGCCGCCCCGAAGTAGCCGAAGAGGCGGCGCGAGAAGACCGACACGGGCAGGCCGGTGGCAGTCGCCCAGGGGATCACCACGTACGCGCCGGCGGCCACGAGCACGGCGGAGACGAGCAGGCCGATCAGCACCGGCCCGGTCCCCACGGCGAAGGAGAGCCCCGCGGGGACGACCATCCAGAAGATCGCGGTGGGAAAGCCAAGCCAGGCCATCGCCAGTGCTCCGCGCCCCGCCCGCCAGGAATCCGGCGCGATGTGCCCGGCGTAGTCCTCGGTGCTCGCACCGCGCAGGATCTCGGCGTCGTCCTCGTAGGCGATGTCAAGGCTCGGTGGAGCCTGCTGTGTCGCTTGCGATGCCATGTGTTTCCTCCGACCCCCTCGAAGTCCGCCCGCGGGCGTCTGCCCGAGGCGCGTGGACACACTATCCGACTCGTCCGACCTAGGTCAATGCCGTGGTTTTGGATGGTTTTGCACGATCATCGGGACGATCTCGCCAGTGGGGCGCCTCCGTGCGGCGGCCGGCCGACGACACTGGCTCCTGTCGTGGTCGTTCGCCGGCATGTCCGAGCCCGCGAGTGAAAGGCGCGAGCGCGATACTGCCGGGATGCTGAGCGAGTTGGCGTTTGCCGACGCCACCGAACTGGCCGAGATGGTGCGCCGCGCGGAGGTCACCCCGCGCGAACTGGTGCAGGCGAGCATCGCGCGGATCGAAGCGCTCAACCCGCGCTTGAACGCGGTCGTGACGCCGATGTACGAGCAGGCGCTTGCAGCCGCCGAGCACGTGGACCCGGGTGCGCCGTTCGCGGGGGTGCCGCTGCTGGTCAAGGATCTGCTGGCGCAGTGCGCGGGGACACGACACACGAACGGTTCGCGGCTGCTGGCGGAGAACGTCGCATCTGCCGACAGCGAGCTGGTCGCACGGCTGCGCCGGGCGGGTTTTTTGCCGGTGGGCCTGACGAGCACCTCGGAGTTCGGCCGCGCGCCGATCACCGAGGGAGGTTTGTTCGGAGTGACTCACAACCCGTGGGACTTAGGCCTCTCGACGGCCGGATCGAGCGGCGGCTCGGCCGCGGCGGTGGCGGCGGGGATCGTGCCGGTGGCGCACGGCAACGACACGGGCGGCTCGCTGCGAAACCCGGCGTCGTGCTGCGGTGTGTTCGCGCTGAAGCCCTCGCGCGGGCGGATGCCCAACGAGCCTGCGCGCGGCGAGCTGATGTCGCGGCTGCTGGTCGAGCACGCGCTCACCCGCTCGGTGCGCGACAGCGCGCGCCTGCTCGATTACACGCACGGGTCGCTGCCCGGCGAGCCCTATATCGCGCCGACGAGCGCGCCGGGGGCTTTCACGCAAGCGCTGAGCGCGCCGACACCCCGGCTGCGGATCGCCGTCTCGACACAGACACTGACCGGCGAGCAGCCCGATCGACAGTGCGTGGCGGCGGTCGAGGATGCGGCGCGGGTGTGCGCCGAGTTGGGTCACGAGCTGGTGGACGACATGCCGCGCGTGCAGGACGGCGCGGCGCTCGTGCAGGCGTGGTTTGGGATCTGGGCCGAGGTCGTGATGTCGTTGGTGCTCGAAGCGCAGGTGCTAGCGGGCCGTGAGCCCGGAGCGGAGGACATCGAGCCGCGCACGTGGCGCTGGTATGAGACGGGCCTTGCGCGAACTGCCTCCGAGCACCTGCGCGACCTGCGCACGCTCGCGTTCGGTGCGAGCGCGGTGGGCGAGCTGCTGGAGCGCTGCGACGTATGGCTGACGCCTACGCTCTCTCGGCCCGCGATTCCGCTGGGCGCGTTCGACGCCGGCGCCGCGGACGCGGTGAGCGCCCCCTACATGTCCTTCTCCCCGTATACGCGCGTGGCGAACATGACCGGCTGCCCGGCGATGTCGGTGCCTTTGCACTGGACTCCCGAGGGCATCCCGGTGGGAGTGCACTTCATGGGGCGCATGTGGGAGGAGGCGACGCTGCTGGGATTGGCCGCGCAGCTGGAGCGGGCCGCGCCCTGGCGCGATCGCCGCCCTCCCGTGCGGGTCGGCGCGTAGGGCGGCACATAACCTCCCTGACGGTCGGGAGACAAGCGGGGCAAGGACGCAGTGAGCGAAATGTGCTGGCCGATCGGAGATCCCGTCGATCTACGATCGGTACATGAGCGATCGAGGACGCAGCATCCGCGCCGTCACCCGGCCGTCAGGCGAGAAAGGGTCAGCGCGAACAGCTCCTCCGGGTCGGTGAGCCAGCGCACGCACTCAAGCCCGGCGGCGGCGAGGTCGCCCTGGAGGCGCTCGGGGGTGAACTTGGCGCTGATCTCGGTGCGCAGCTCCTCGCCGGCGGCGAAGCGCACGGGCAGGTCGAGGGCGCCGACGTGGGTGGTGTGCTCGCGCCGTGCGCGCAGGCGCATCTCGATCCACTCGTGCTCGGGGTCGAAGCGCGCGACGTGCTCGAAGTCCTCGGGGTCGAAGTTCGCGTCCAGCTCGCGGTTGAGCACCTGCAGGACGTTGAGGTTGAACTCGGCGGTGACGCCCTGGGCGTCGTCGTAGGCGGCCTCGAGCACGTTCGGGTCCTTGACGAGGTCGGTGCCCATCAGCAGGTAGTCGTCCGGCCCGAGCAGGCCGGCGATCGCGCGCAAGAAACGCCGGCGGCTGCCGGGCGGGAAGTTGCCGATGGTGCCGCCGAGGAACGCGACGACGCGCGGTCCGATCGCCTCGGGGACCTGGTCGAGGTGGCGCTCGAAATCGCCGATCACGCCGTGGACCTGCAATCCCGGGTACTCCTCGGTGAGCGTTTGCGCACAGTCGCGGACCATGCTCTCGGTGACGTCCACGGGGATGTAGCGGCGCAGCGTGCCGGCCTCGTGCAGGGCGTCGAGCAGCACGCGCGTCTTGGCGGCGGTGCCCGAACCGAGCTCGACGAGCTCGGCGGCGCCCGTCAGCTCGGCGAGCTCGCTCGCGGATTCCTGCAGGATCGCGCGCTCGGCGCGCGTGGGGTAGTACTCGGGCAGGTCGCAGATCTGGTCGAACAGCTCGGCGCCGCGCGCGTCGTAGAAGTGCTTGGGCGGCAGCTCCTTGAAGGGTCGCGTGAGGCCGTCGAGGACGTCGTCGGCGAGCGAGCGCTCCTGGTGGCCGTCCAGGTGTGAGTCGATCTGGATCGCCGGGCCCGTCGGGGGGTTGGTCACGGGCTCCACTACCGTCGCTCCCCGCGGCCGCTCGGTTGCGCGGAGCGCCTCGCCGGAATGTGGTGGCGCGGGCTCATGCGATGTCCCGTGCGAGGCGCAGACCGGCGAAGATCTGGCGGCGCTGGGGCAGGTCCCAGTTGCGGAACGTCAGCGTCTTCACGCGCGGGCAGGTGGCCCAGGAGCCGCCGCGCAGGACGCGATAGGTGTCACCGAAGAAGACCTCGGAGTACTCGCGATAGGGGTGGGCGAGAAAGCCCGGGTATCCGCCGAACGTGCTGGCCGTCCACTCCCACACTCGTCCCACCTGTGCGAACCCTACAGGGGTTGGCCGCGGCTCGGGAGACTGGGCGTAGTCGTCGGCGTGCTCCTGTTGTGCGAGCGTCGGCTGGTCCCAGGTCGCGGCCCGCTCCCACTCTGCCTCGCTGGGCAGGCGCGCGTGGTGCGCGCGGGCGAAGGCATCGGCCTCGAACCAGCTGACGTGGCACGCCGGAGCGTTGGCGTCGCCGGTCGCCAGGGAGGGATGGTGGGTGATGTCGTGCTCCTCTTTCCACGCCCAGCCTTCATCGGACCACCACTCGCGCCGCTCATAGCCGCCGCTCTGAGCAAATCCCATCCAGCTCGCGGCGCTGACGGGCCGGCGCGCGATCGCAAACGCGCCCACCTCGACCGTGTGGCGCGGACGCTCGTTGTCGTAGGCGAACCCACTCGCGGGGGCGCCCATCGCAAACGACCCCGCCGGAATCTCCAGCCACTCTGCCTGCCCGGAGGCGACGGACGCCGCGGCGTCGATCGCCGGCGGCTCATCGGCGGGCAACAGGTCGGCGAGCGCGAGCGTCTGGCGCATCGTCTCGCAGTGCTGGAGCTCGTGGCGGATGACCATCTCGCAGACATCGCCCTGGTCGCCCACGCCCTCCCTGACGAGCGCCTCGGCTACGCGTGCGCGCACCTCGCGCATGTACGCGCGCGCGTCATCCGGCCCCAACGCCTCGATGTCTCCGCGCACCGCGCGGGGCGTCTCAAACGCGTCATAGAGTCCGGCGAGATCGGCCCGCAACAGGTCGAGGCCCGCGAGCCGGTGGCCCAGCCACAGGTCCTCGTAGGCGGCGATATGACCGAGATCCCAGGCGAGCGGGCTCATGATCGGTGAGTGCACCCGCGTCAACTGCTCCTCGCTCAGATGCGAGACCAGTGCGAGCGTGCCGGCACGGGCATCGTCGAGCGCTCCCAGCACAAGCTCCTCGGGGCTCGGCGTTGCGGCTTGATGGGTCGCGGTCGCGGTCGAGGCCATCGGGAAACACTCACTGTACGACGCTTAACGCCGTTTGGGTCATATTCGAGTTGATCGTTTTGTTCAGTCGGCGCATGCGCCGACTGCGGGGCCGCGCATGCGCGGCCCCGGGGAACGCCGCATGCGGCGTTCCCACCGACCGGTACATGTACCGGTCGGCCCTTGCCCGCATGCGGGCAAGGGAACCCCTCTCAGCCCGTGCTCATCCCCAGCGGTGGCGGGGGAGCGGCGGCATCGTCCACGATCACGCTCAGGCGCCCGCGCCGCAAGAGGCTCGCGGGGACATGGTGGCTCGGCTCGCCCAGCATCGCCGCGACCGCGTCGGCCTTGGCGGCGCCCGTGGCCAGCAGTACGCACGCACGCGCGCCGCGCAGCACGGCGAGGCTCAGCGTGATGCGCTCCGGCGGGGGCTTGGGCGAGTCGCGTACCGGCAGGCACACCGCCTGCGGATCGGCGTCCAGCGCGGGCGCCCCCGGGAACAGCGAGGCGACGTGCCCGTCAGGCCCGATCCCGAGCACGATCACGTCGAGCGCGGGCACCGCGCCGGTGTCGGCGACCGCTCGTGCTCCCGTCGGACCTTCGCTCTCCGGCGGGATCCGCCCGTGCAGCTCGCGTGCGTAAAGCTCGGCGCCCTCCTCGGGGCCCAGCTCGCCCTCCATGCGATGCACCTGTTCGTCTGAGATGCCCGCCGCGCCCAGCAGCGTGTCGCGGGCCAGGCGGTAGTTGCTCTCCGGGTCCTGCGGCCCGACGCAGCGCTCGTCGGCGAACCACACCTCGATCCCGGCCCAGTCGCTCAGCTCGCTCGCCAGTAGCTGATACGTGCGCGCCGGCGTCGTGCCGCCGCTGAGCGCCAGGTGCGCGATCCCGCGCGCGCGCCGCGCCGAGTCAAGGCCACGCGCGATCTGAAGCGCCGCGCGTTTGGCCACCGCCTCGGCGTCCACGAGGGTCGTCAGCCGTGTCATGCCGCCACCGCCGCCGATTCGGCGCCCGTGTCGGTGCCGGTGTCCGGGAGCATCGCCTGCGCGGCGTGCAGCGCCGGCAGGTAGGCCGGGTCGCGCAGCAACGCCTGGCGGATGCCCTCGCCGAGAATCCCGCCCTCGCCGCGCGAGGCGCCCAGCAATGTCCACGCGCGCTCGTTACCGTCGCGCTCGCGGCGGCGCTCGCGCAGACCCCCCGGTCCGCGATCGAGCTCGATCTGTAGACCCGACTCGCCGGCCAGCGCGATGCTCGCCAGGCCCGGCACTCGCAGCTCGGGCGCGGCCTGCAGGCGCAGCTCGACACGAGCGTCCGTGCGCGTGCGCGCGCTGCCCGTCAGGGCGCCGTCGTGACCGGCCTGTCCCTCGATGTGGGAGCGGTCCAGCTTCCAGCCCAGGCGCGAGGCGAGCCAGCCGACGAACAGCATCGCCGCGACCGTCGAGTCGGGATGGTGGCGGATGTGAAGGCGCTCCAGCGAATGCAGCTCGGCGCGCATGCGTTGCGGGTCGAACGTCGCCGCGACGCGCTCGCGCCAGGGGGTCGAGCGCAGCCACGCGAGGTCCACTACGTAGGCGCGCTCGGAGAGCCCGCACGCGCGCTCGATCGCCTCGCTCCACACGGGCTGTTCGATCGAGTCGATCAACGTCGCCTGCGCCAACTCCAGCAGCGCGTCGGCCGCCGCGGGGTGGCGGTGGGGCGACCACAGCAGGGTCGGCAGGTCGCTGACGACCAGCGGGTCGACGATCGTGGTCAGATCGTCCAGATGGCGTTTGCCGATCTCCACGACCGCGCTCTCGCGCAGCAGCGCCGGCTCGCCCGGGTTGGGGTTGCCCTCGGAGGCGATCTTGACAAGCGCGTTGAGCTCCTCGCGCTCGGCCTCGTAAGAGAGCACGAGCGTGCGCGAGGCGTGATAGCGCCCGACGCCGCGCAACCGCTCGGCGACCTCCTCGCTGTGGTCGCTGTGCACGAACACGACCATGTTCAGCACCCGCGCCGGCACCAGTCCGTCCTGCTCGCCCTCCTCCGCGCCCGCCTCGCGCCGGCGCGAGCGCTCGCTCAGCAGTTCGCGCAGCGCTACTTCGATCGCGTCGGGCGTCGTCGCCCGCGCGCTCCACACGGCGGCGTCCTCGCCGCTCGCCGTGGCCATCTTCAGATCGCCCGCCAAGAGTTGTGATCGCGCAGGATCTCCTCGGCCACGGCCGGCCCCTGCGAGCCCGCGACGTATTGCTCAAGTGGCCCGGGCGTTTGCGCCCACGTGGAGACGATCGGATCGCAGATCCGCCACTGCGCCTCGACCTCGTCGTTGCGCGTGAACAGCGTCGGGTCGCCGCGCATCGCGTCCATGATCAGGCGCTCGTAGGCCTCGGGTGACTGCGACAGGAACGAGGTCCCATACAGAAACTGCATGTTCACCGGGCGGATCGACATGCGCGTGCCCGGGATCTTCGCGCCCAGCTGCAACGTCACGCCCTCGTTGGGCTGCACCGTCAGGATCAGCTGGTTGGGCTGCACCCCCAGCGAACCGTCCTGGCTGAAAGCAAGGTGCGGGACGGGCTTGAGCGTGACCGCGATCTCGGTGACCTTGCGCGCCAAGCGCTTGCCCGCGCGCAGATAGAACGGCACGCCCGCCCAGCGCCAGTTGTCGACTTCCAGGCGCAGCGCCGCGAAGGTCTCGGTGATCGAATCCTCCGGCACGCCCTCCTCCTGCAAGTATCCGCGCACGTCCTCGCCGCCGGAATGCCCCGGCCCGTACTGCGCGCGCGCGGCCATCTCGGGAATGTCCTGCGGGGTCGGCGCGGCGATCGCGTGCAGCACCTTGACCTTCTCATTGCGCACCGCTTCGGCGGTGAAGCTCCCCGGAGGCTCCATCGCGACGTGGCAGAGCAGCTGCAACATGTGGTTCTGGATCAGATCGCGCAACGCCCCGGCCTGGTCGTAGTAGCCCGCGCGGCTGCCGATGCCGATGTCCTCCGCGGCGGTGATCTGCACCTGGTCGATGTAGTTGCGATTCCACAACGGCTCGAACATGCCGTTGGCGAAGCGAAACGCGAGCATGTTCTGGACGGTCTCCTTGCCCAGGTAATGGTCGATGCGAAAGACCTGTGACTCGTCGAACACGCTCAACACGCGCGCGTTCAGCTCGCGGGCCTCTTGAAGGGAGGAGCCGAAGGGCTTCTCGACGATCACCCGCACCTCTGTGTCGGCGCGCCGCGAGAGGCCTGAGCCGCCCAACTGGCCGATGATCGTGGGGAAGAAGCTCGGAGCGGTGGACAGATAGAAGGCGCGGTTGTAGCGCTCGCCCGCGTCCTCGTCGAAGGAGTCGAGCACCTCGCCGAGCGTGGCATAGACGCTCGGATCGTCGAACACACCGGGCACGTAGCGGACGTTCTCCAAGAGACCCGCGAGCACCGCGTCGTCGGGCGTGCGCCGCGAGAACGCGCGGATCGCCTGCTCGCACTCGGCGCGATAGTCCTCGTGGGCTTTCTCTTTACGCGAGACCCCGATCAGCTGAAAGCGCTCGGGCAGCGCCCCCTCGTGCGCGAGGTTGTAGAGCGCGGGCAGCAGTTTGCGCCTGGCGAGATCGCCGGTGGCGCCGAAGATCACGAGCGCGGTCGGGGCCACCGGCCGGCGCTCCAGCCCGAGCACGAGCGGGTTCTCAGACTCGGTGGTGATCGCGGCGCTCGCCATCACCCCTCCTTGCGATCCAGCGCGAGTGGAGTCGGTGCGATCGGTGTCATCGGCCACGATCGTAGTCGCAGCGGCCTCGTGGGGCTCCCACGCTTCGCTGCACGGGCGCCGGCGCCGGGGCGCCGGGACGATGAGACATCCCTTGGGCGGACGGTCCGATACGGTCCGGGATCGCATGACCCCCGACCCCTCACAGCAGCGCCCCGACCGCAACCTCGCGCTGGAGCTCGTACGCGTCACCGAGGCCGCCGCCCTGGCCGCCGCGCCGCTGGTCGGACGCGGCGATAAGGAGGCCGCCGACCAGGCCGCCGTGGACGGGATGCGCTACATGCTGCACTCGATCCAGATGGACGGCATCGTGGTGATCGGCGAGGGTGAGAAGGACGAGGCGCCGATGCTCTACAACGGCGAGCAGATCGGCGACGGCTCCCCGCCGCAGGTCGACATCGCGGTCGATCCGCTGGAGGGCACGACGCTGGCCGCGCACGGGATGCCGAGCGCGCTGGCGGTGATCGCGCTGTCCGCGCGCGGGACGATGTTCGACCCCGGGCCGTGCGTGTACATGGAGAAGATGGCCGGCTCGCCGGAGATCTCAGACCTGCTCGACCTCGACCGCCCGCTGGGGGAGACGGTGAAACTCGTCGCCGAGCGCAAGGGCACGTCCGTCGGCGACGTGATGGTCGTCGTGCTCGACCGCCCCCGCCACGAGCAGGGCATCCGCGCGATCCGAGAGGCGGGCGCGCGCGTGCGCCTGATCGCCCACGGCGACGTCTCGGCGGCGCTGCTGGCGGTCACCGAGCGCTCGACCGTGGACCTCTTGTGGGGCATCGGCGGCACCCCCGAGGGGGTCATCTCCGCGGCCGCCGTCAAGTGCCTCGGCGGGCAGCTGCTCGGGCGGCTGTGGCCGCGTGACGATGAGGAGCGCAAGGCGGCGCTGGACGGCGGGTATGACCTTGAGCGAGTGCTCACCCGCGACGATCTGGTCGCCGGCGAGGACGTGTTCTTCTCCGCCACCGGCATCACCGACGGCGACGTGTTGCAGGGCGTGCGCTACCCCAGCGCGGGAGGCGCGACGACAGAGTCGCTGGTGATGCGCACGCGCTCGGGCACCGTGCGGCGGATCAGAGCCACGCACGACCGCGCGAAGCTCGCCGCGCTGCGGGGGTAGGACGGCACTGCGCGTCAAGCGCCGGGTCCGGGAGCGTCCGGATCGTCCGGCCCATCCCCGGCGGCGAACCGTCGCACGCGCGATTCGGCCAGGTCCAGGCGCGCGAGCGAGCGTAGGAAACCGTGGGTGACGAGGACGTGGATGCGTGCCTGCGTGGCGTTGTAGACGCGCCGGCCGAAGCCCGAGGCGATCGCGGGATGGAAGTTGGCGACCTCGACCTCGACGTGCAGCAGCGCGCAGCCATCGGCGTCCTCGCCGGGGAGGCGGCGCACGTCGATCTGCAGATGCCCGGCGCCGCCGTGGCCGTGACGGGCGACGAGCACCCCGCGGGCGATACGCCAGCGCACGATCCCGTGGTCGGGCCCGAGCTCGTATTCGGGCGCGGCGAACGTCAACAGGCGCAGGCGCAATCCCAGCAGCACGATCGAGCGCTCGCGCTGGGAGTAGCGCACGCGGATCAGCCCCAGAGTGACCCGCGTGAGAAATCGCCAATAGGTGCGTGCCAGGCGCTCCAGGTATACGGGCGACCACAGCTCGCGCAGCGCCGTCTCCGGCAGACTCAGGTCCGCGGTCTGAATCGAGCGCATCGCGCCGGTGCGCGCATCTTCGGTCGTGTGGTCCTGCAGGTTGGAGATCGTCGCGGGGCGCATCGAAGTGCAGGCTACGCAGTGGCGGTGGGTGGGCGCCGCTTGCGCACGTTGCGAGATCGCGCGTCGTGCATGGCATCCTCGTCTGCTGATATGCAACGTCCGTGAGCGAAGAACCGATGAACCCCCGCGGCGCCGAGCGTCTTGTGCGCGGCGCCCGTGCGGCGCAGGCGCTGAGCGAGACGTTGTGGGAGGCGCTGCACGAGGAGCTTGCCGATCCCAGCGCACGGCGCGTCAGCGAGCTGTCCGGTCGGCTGGCGGACGTGTCGGCGACAGTGGCCCTGCTGGCGCGGGCGGACTCCGGCTCGGGCGCCGCCCCCGAGGCGCCGATGCCGGCGGTGGAGTCCGAGCGGCCGGCTGAGCGCGTGATAGACGAGCAGTCGCCCTCACGGCGTGAGTCTCCAGTGGCGCGAGAGTCGCGGAGCGTCGTCGCACGGGAGTCACCCTCGCCGGCCGTGATCGTCGACGAGCTGGCGCCCGGCGCGGCGCCCGAGATCGAAATCAGAGACGAGCGCGGCGAGCACGATGCGGCCGTGTGGATCGCGTCGATCGCTCGTCTGGTGGAGCGTCGTGCGCGCGACGGGGCCCCGTTCGCCGTCCTGCTTGTGGAGCTGGTCGACGTCGAGCGCTTGCGCCACGCGGAGCTGCCCGGGGAGGTGGCGCGTCTGACCGGTCTGGTCGAGGCCGCGCTCGAGCGCGAGCTACGTCCCGCCGATTCGCTCACACGCGAGAGCCCCGGCTGTTATTGGCTGCTGGCGCCGGAGACCGACTCCGATGGCGCGAAGGAGCTTGCGGATCGCATGGCCGGCGCGGTGCGCGCCGGCGCCGGCCATCGCGGGGCCTCGCTGGAGATCGCCGTCGGCATCGCCGTGTGCCCGATGGACGGCAGTCAGGCGACGGCGCTGGCCGTGAGTGCCGAAATCGCACTGTACGCCGCGCGGGCCTCCGGTAAGCCCGTCGCTTAAGGCTCAGTCCGCGGCCTGCGCGCCGCCGGTGGCGATTTCGGCGGGGGTGACGGGCGGAGAGCCGAGCAGTGGGGTGTTGGGCGCGGCGCCGACGACGCGGGTGCCGATGCGGACCGTTTCGGTGATGTCGAGCGCCTGTGCCGCGCCGGCGGTCAGATCCCAGTCGGCGTGATTGGCGTAGGGACCGCGGTCGAGCACCGGTATGACGAGCGCGTGTCCTTTGTAGGTGACCTTCACGAGCGTGCCGCACGGAAGCGTGCGGTTGGCCACGCCGACGACCGCCGGAGTGAGCATCTGTCCGCAGGCGGTCTGCTGACCGTAGAAGCCCGGACCGAACCACGTGGCGATGCCGGTCCTGTGGACCTTCGTCTTGGCCGGCGCCGGACTCGCGCCGCCCGTGGGGCCGGTCGCACCCGTGGCGCCGGTCGTGGCGGCGAGCGCCGCGCTCGCGTCGAAGGCCAGGCAGGCCGTGGCGGCGAGCAGCGCGAGCAGGGGCGTCGTGGCGGTACGGGGGATACGCATAACGGTCGTCGGCGCCTACGGGGTGAGCTGACGGGCTCGCGCGGTCTACTACGACGGCGCTACGGCCCTCAATGGGCCGATTCGCCCCAGCGAATCGTGCGATTCGCATTGGGTCCCCCGCCTCCCGCGACCTGGGCCGTGGAAGCTCGGCGTGGCGCGAGTATACAGATCGCACCCCCGCACCGGCCGGGTTCGGACAAAGTTATGACAACCTCTGGAACCCGTGGGTCGCGCAAATTGCGGGCTGTGGTCCGCGTCTCTGTGCCGCCGGTTTCAGCTCGGTAGGCGCGAGAGGAAGTCTTTGAGCATTCGCGCGCTCGTGTTGACGCCGGCTTTGGTCAGCTCGCCCGCCAACTCGGCGACCGACGCGATGATCTCGGCGCTGCCGGGCGGCTGAATCGGCCGGCTGAGCGAGTCGCCCTCCGGCTCGTAGCCTTGCGGAGGCACGGACTCCCCTGCCGGCTGACTCGTGCTCACGTGCGTGCGCGTGACCTTCTTCGGCTTAGCCGTACGGGCGGCGGTCCGTCGCGCGCTGGCTCGCTGCGGACGTGTGCGGGACAGGCCGGCGAGGATCCCGGCGTCCTCGGTGGAGGTGGGCTCACGAAGATTGCCGCTGGAAGAGTCGCTCATGCGCGTTAGCATAGGCGCCGGAGAAGTTGAGATATGGATTGGAACAGGGACCGTCGTCGCGGTGCGCGTAACGTGGCGGGCGTGCGGCGGTAGTTGTCCGTCGGACGTTCGTACGCGGACGACGAGTCGGAAGGACCTCCGGGAGATCCGGAGGGATCGCGATCACTCAGAAATTGAAACGAGCGTAAACAGGTATGTCAGTAGTCGAATTGCAGGAGCTCGACGAGGTGAAGGGCCTGCTCGCCAAAGGCCAGCAGGTGGGCGTGCTGACGTTCGCGGAGATCTCGACGGCTACTTCGGAGCTCGACCTGGACGAGTCCGACGTCGAGGAGCTGCACGGGTTCCTGGAGAAATCCGAGATCGAGCTCGTCGAGGACATCGACCCGGCGACCGCGGCCGCACAGGCGGTCGAGCGCGCCCCCGACAAGCGCGGGCGGCGCAGCAAAGCCAAAACGGCGCTGGATCTGAAGCCGGACATGACGACCGACTCCTTGCAGCTGTTCTTGAAGGACATCGGCAAGGTTCGCCTGCTGACCGCCCAGGAGGAGGTCGATCTCGCCAAGCGCATCGAGCGCGGCGACCTGGACGCGAAGCAGAAGATGGTCGAGTCGAACCTCCGTCTGGTCGTGTCGATCGCCAAGAACTACCGCAACCAGGGCCTTCCCTTCCTGGACCTGATCCAGGAGGGCACGCTCGGGCTGGTGCGCGCGGCGGAGAAGTTTGACTACCGCAAGGGCTTTAAGTTCTCCACCTACGCCACCTGGTGGATCCGCCAGGCGATCGCGCGCGCGCTCGCGGACAAGGCGCGGACGATCCGCATCCCGGTGCATGTCGTGGAGAAGCTCAACAAGATCGGGCGCGCCGAGCGCAAGCTCGTGACCGAGCTCGGCCGCGAGCCGACGGCCGATGAGATCGCGGAGGTGACCGGCATCGACCCCGAGGAGGTCGACTCGATCAAGCGCTCCGCGCAGGCGCCGGTGTCGCTGGAGAAGCCCGTGGGCGACGAGGAGGAGTCGGAGTTCGGCCAGTTCATCGCCGACGAGCGCGCCGAGTCCCCGTATGAGCGCGCCGCGGAGATTCTCACCAAGGAGGCCTTGCGCGAGGCCCTGGAGAACCTCTCATATCGCGAACGGCGCGTGCTCGAGCTGCGCTACGGCCTCGGCGGCGAGCACCCGCGCACGCTCGACGAGGTCGGGCGCACGTTCAACGTGACGCGTGAGCGGATCCGCCAGATCGAGAACCAGTCGTTGAAGAAGCTCCAGTCGCTCGCGGAGGCACAGAAGCTCCGCGACGTCGCCTGACGGCGCATCGGCGCGCCTGACTGCGTCCTCAGTCGCTCGCGTACCTGTTGTAGTACGCCACTCTCCTTGCGTCCTTGTCAGTCGCCCCGATGCGCTCGTCAGGGGCGGGATGGTCCGTTCGCGGGACCGCTCGGTCTATAAGGGCTCAAGCCCCGCGGCGGGAATGCCGATTCGGGGGGTATGTTCGAAGTCGAAACGGCTCTGCGCGAGCTCGTCGAGAAGCAGGGCTCCGATCTCCATTTGAAGGTCGGCAGTAAGCCCCTGTACAGGGTCTACGGCGTGCTCGGCCCCGACGAGTCGGGGCCGGTGCTGAGCGCGCAGGACACCGAGCGTGCGATGCGCGCGCTGCTGCCGGACGATCACAAGCTCGCCGAATTCGAGGCCGAGCACGAGGTCGACTTTTCGTTCGAAATCGAGAATGTCGCCCGTTACCGCGTGAACGCCTTCCAGCAGCGCGGAGTGATCTCGATGGCCTGCCGTGCGATCCCGCACAAGATCTCCACGATCGCAGAGCTGTCGCTGCCGGACGTCGTTCGAGACCTGGCCGAGGAGGAGCGCGGGATCGTGCTGTTGACCGGCACGACCGGCTCGGGCAAGTCCACGACTTTGGCGGCGATGATCGATCACATGAACGAGACGATGAGCAAGCACATCGTGACGATCGAGGATCCGATCGAGTTCGTGCACGAAGACAAGCGCTCGGTGATCAACCAGCGTGAGGTCGGCATGGATACGACCTCCTTCAGGCGCGCGTTGCGGCGCGTGCTGCGCCAGGACCCGGACGTGATTTTGATCGGCGAGATGCGCGACGAGGAGACGGTGCAGACCGCGCTGTCGGCGGCCGAGACGGGACATCTGGTGCTCTCGACGATCCACACGGTCGATGCGGCCGAGTCGATCAACCGCATGCTCGACTTCTTCCCTCCGCACCAGCACGGCCAGGCGCGCAGCATGATCGCGGGCACGATCAAGGGCGTGATCTCCCAGCGTCTGGTTCCGGGCGCGAACGGCGGGCGCGTGGCCGCTTGCGAGATCCTGCGCATGACCGGCCGGGTGCGCGACATGATCGTCGACCCCTCCCAGACGGGCAAGCTCACGGAGGTCATCTCCACGGGCGCCTATTACGGCATGCAGACCTTCGACCAGGCTCTGTTCGGACACGTCAAGGCGGGTCTGGTGACGTTCGACGACGCGATGAAGGTTGCGTCGAGCCCGAGCGACTTCAAGCTGTTGATGCAGGCCGATGGTAAACGCGGCACGACGATGGAGGACGTGCAGGAGGCGCACGCCCGCCGCGAGCCCGACGCTCCGCCGAAGCTCACGGTCGCCTGACGCGGGCGGCATTGGGGAGCGAGCCCACGCGGGACGGTGAGTCTGCCGGCCGTGTCCGTCGCAGGTCGCGTGCGCGTGAACGTGGCGCTTTCAACACCGATCCTGCTGAGCGGAGCGAGCGGCGGGCGAGAATAGGTAGACGTGGAGCAAAACTTCAGTTGGTAAAGTAACTGGTATGGCGGTAGATGAGACATGCCCGGTGTGTCGCACGGCCGAGGTGGTGTGCGGCAAGTGGACGCTTTTGCTCGTGCGCGACCTCTCCGAGGGTCGTTCGCGTTTCTGTGAGCTGGAGCGCTCGCTTAACGGCATCAGCCCGCGCACGCTCTCGCTGCGGTTGCGCGCGCTGGAGGAGGAGGGGATCGTCGAGCGCCACACGTTCGGCGAGGTGCCTCCGCGCGTGCAGTATGCGCTGACCGAGAAGGGCCGGGCGCTGCTGCCGATCATCGACGACATGCGCTCATATGGCGAACGCTGGCTTGGCGCGGAGTGCGCAGAACGCGACGCCGCGCAGGCCGCCGAGCTGCTCGCCGGCGTCGCCGCCGCAGTCGCGTAAACGCTGCTGCAATCGGGGGTGCGCGGGCAGGAGCGCCAGGCGCGAGGGCGAACTCTCCCGACCATGCGCTCAAGCGGATTGTCACCCCAACTGGAGGCCGCCCTCGGCGAGTACGCGCAGGCGGCGGCGCACGTGTTGCACGCCGACATTCTTGCCGGGGCGGAGGTCGAACTCGAGCTTGGCTCTCAGCGTGGACGCGCGCAGACCCCTTTCTACAGCTGCCGGCCGCTGACCGATCAGTTCATCGCCCAGCGCGAGCCGCAGCTCGCGCGCTTGCCCGAGCACGAGGCCGCGCTTGCGGCGCTGGCGGCGTTTGACGGTCTCGATCGCTATCTCGCCGGGCGCGAACAACAGGCACCCGGCCGCAAAGAGCGCCCCGGCGTGTCAGCGAGCACCACCACCCGCGCGCGGCTGGCGTTGAGTGCACTGCTGAACGACGTGTTCGCCGAGCAGACCGAGTTTGAGTTGCGCCCCGAGCGTCTCGCGGCGGCGCTCGCACGGTTGGAGCGCGCCGAGCTGACGAGCGCGCCCGACACGGTTACGCTCGTGGCGACGCTGCACGGTCTGACGATCGCCACCCCCGAGATTCGCCTGACGACCGGACTGCAGATCGCTCGGCCCGAGACGCTGCGCTGGGCGCCTGCGCAGGCGCTTGCCGCCGTGGGCGATGCGGACGAGCCCGGTCATCTGCTGGTCGCGCTCACCTGCGAAGAGGCTTCTGGCGGGCGTGAGGTGTTGCGAGATCTGTTGCGCGCGCTGCGCCTGTTCGGCGACGGGCGTGTCACGCTCGGCGCCCTCGCATGGGCGCGCACGGGCGGTGAAGACGCTTGGAGTACGGTCGCGCTCGGCGCCGGCGGGCGCCCGTACGGGATGCTGGTCGTCTCGCCCGAGCAGGAGGACGAGCTGCGCGCCTTCTGTTCGCTCGTTTCCCGCCGCGCCCCCCATGGCAACGAGCTCGCGTGGGCGCTGCGGCGCTTTGAGCTGGGTTGCGAGCGCGCCCACCCTTATGAGGCGCTCAGCGACCATCTGCTCGGTCTGCGTGCGCTGCTGGAGCCCGAGGGTCCCTCCAGTGGCCTGCTGGCGGGTCGGATCGCTGCGCTGTGCGCCACGCCCGAGAACCGGGTCAGGCTGACCGAGCGGATGGTCAAGGCGCAGAAGCTCGAGCGCGCGGTGATCGCGGGAACCGCCGCCGAGCGCACCGCGGGCGTGGCGATCGCCCGCGACGCCGCCGACCATCTGCGGGCGTTGCTGCGCGATGTGATCTGCGGCCATCTCACTCCCGACTTGGCGCGGTTGGCCGACGAGCTGTTGGGGCAGTCCTCACCCACGGGTGAGTCCGCCGTTGCCGCGCAGGTTGCCGAGCCCGTGGCCGGCCACACCGTCGAGCCCGCGGCCGCGCGCACCGCCGAGCCGGTGGCTGCTCGCCAGCAGGTTCTCGTCGAGGTATAGGCGCCCCTCTTGTCGCAGGGTCCGTTGGGTCCCGTCCGCCCGGCGAACCGGGCTGCGATCGGAGCGCGAAGGTTTTGTCAGCCCAGCAGGTATGTCGCGATGCGGGCCAGCCCCGCGAGATCCTGGATGTCCTCGTCCAGGTAGGGGATCACCACCGGGGAGTCCTCGCCGAGTTCATCGCTAAGCCGCTTGATCGTGGCGGCGTCTCGGCGTGCGAGCACGTCGAAGTCGGCGAGGTTCGCCGCTACGCGCCCCGCCAGCGGATCGCCCAGCTCGCCTGCGAGCAGCTGCTCGACCTGCTCGACGGAATGGCCGTGCAGGCCCTCGCGGTGCACACGATTGACGATCAGCCCGCCTCGCGCCATGCCGGCCTCGTCGAGGCGGCCTGCCAGATACGAAGCCTCCAGCGCCGGCTCGGGCTCGGGCGAGGTCACGATCGCAAACGTCGTTCCGGGCGCGCGCAACAGTTCGGCGACGCCCCGCGTCTGCTCGCCGAATCCCTCGATCACGCCGGTGAGCGAGCCAAAGAACCGCGACAGCTCGCCCATCATGTCGATCCCGGTCACGCGCGCGAAGATCCCGAACACGATCCCGGTGCCGCGCCCGAACAATTTCGCGGTCAGCCCGCTTGGCGCGAGGAACACCTGCAGCGCTCGCCCTTCCAGGAATCCGAGCAGCCGTGTGGGCGCGTTCAGGAAGTCCAGGGCGTTGCGCGAGGGTGGCGTGTCGAGCACGATCGTGTCGAAGTCGTGCTCCTCGTGCAGCTCATACAGCTTCGCGATCGCGCTCAGCTCATGCGACCCTGCCACGGCGCTCGACAGCTCGCGGTAGACCGGGTTCTCGAGGATCGTGCGCAGTCGCTCGGGGTCTGCCTCCAGCCGCGTGACGATGTCGTCGAACGTGCGCTTGGCATCGAGCATCATCGCCCACAGCTCGCCCTTTATTTTGACTTTCTGGGCACGCATCAGCTCCGGGTCGATCCGATGGGGCTCGCCCCCGAGTCCGTCCAACCCGAGCGCGCTCGCCAGCCGGTTGGCCGGGTCGATCGTCACGACCGCCACCTTGCGCCCACGCATCGCCAGTCCCAGCGCGAGGGCCGCCGAGACGGTCGTCTTGCCCACACCCCCCGAACCCACGCACACCACCACCCGCTTACCCTCCAGGCGCTCCCTCAACCGTTTCGCCGCGCGCGTGGCCATTGGGCGATGCTATTGAGGACCGTCGCAGTCCGCCTGTAGTCTCGGCACGTGGCCTATGCCCAACAACAACTGCTTGGCGATGAAGCCCATGCCGCCTCGCTCGCTGCGTCTGCTCTCGACGGGGGGCACGAGTACGGCGCCGTGTTCACGCGGCGCTGGGTGGTCGAGCTGATCCTGGACCTGGTCGGCTACACCAGCGAGCGCGATCTGGGAATCCTCCGGGTGATTGAGCCCGCGTGCGGCTCGGGAGCCTTCCTCGGTCCGATGGTTGAGCGGCTCTCGCACTCCTGTCGGCTGCACGGGAGGCAGATCTCCGACGCGGCCAACGCGATCCGCGCCTGTGACCTGCAGCCGGCCAACGTCGAAGAGAGTCGCGCTGTGGCTGAGGCATGTCTTACCGCTGACGGTTGGACGGTCGACGACGCCCGGGCGCTTGCCGAGCGCTGGGTCGTGCATGACGACTTTCTCCTGGGTCATCACGAGGTCGGGACGGCGGACTGCGTGGTCGGCAATCCTCCGTACATCCGGCTTGAGGCGGTCTCGGCGCTGCGCAGCGAAGCGTACCGCCGTGCCTGCTCCACGATGGGCGGACGGTCAGACGTCTATGTCGGGTTCTTCGAGGTCGGTTTGAACGCCCTACGCTCCGGCGGGGCGCTCGGCTTCATCTGTGCGGACCGTTGGATGCGCAACCAGTACGGGCAGCGTTTGCGCGGCATGGTCTCGGCTCGGTTCTCTGTCGATGCGGTGATCGAGATGCATGACGTCGATGCGTTCGATGAGGAAGTCAGTGCTTACCCATCGGTGACGGTCCTTCGGCGCCAGCCTCAGGGACCGGCCATAGTCGCCACGGCGCACAAGAGCTTTGACGAGGCGGCCGCGCGTCGTGTTCGCATCTGGGCAAGCCGCAAGGACGACCTCAGGCTGAGCGACCCGACGTTTGAGGCGGCCCGCCTATCGACGTGGTTCGACGGCGTTTCGTCGTGGCCGACGGGCTCGCCGGAGCGGCTCGCGCTGGTGGCTCGCCTGGAGCGAAGCCTGCCTGCTCTGGAGGATGATAGAACCGGAACCCGCGTCGGCATCGGCGTCGCGAGCGGCGCGGATCGTGTGTTCCTGGTCAAGGACTCGGCTCTTGTCGAGGGGGATCGGATGTTGCCTGTGGCGATGGCACGAGACACCCTCAGCGGGCAGCTCAGCTGGTCGGGTCACTATCTGGTCGATCCGTGGGATGGTGACACGGGAGCACTCGTGTCGCTCGATGTCTATCCGCGGTTGCGCGCGTACTTCGAGGCGAACGCCTCCGCGCTGCAAAAGCGCAATGTCGCCGGCCGGCGACCGCAGCAGTGGTATCGCACGATCGATCGGGTGGACCACTCGCTCACGGATAAGTCGAAGCTGTTGATTCCTGACATCAAGGCCGAGATACATCCGGTCCTTGACTCAGGCGGGCTCTACCCGCACCACAACCTCTACTGGGTAACGAGCGAGCAATGGGCACCGGAGGTTCTCGGGGGTTTGCTCCTCTCCGGCGTCGCCCAGATGTTCATCGAATGCTATGCAGTGAAGATGCGGGGGGGATATCTACGCTTTCAGGCGCAGTACCTACGCCGAATCCGCGTTCCTTGCCTCGACTTGCTCCCGAGTCGCACCGCGCGCGAACTGGAGCGGGCCTTTGCGGTCCGAGACGTTGAGCGGGCGACCGCGGCTGCACTCGATGCCTACGGACTGGACGAGCTTCCAGAGTAGGAGCTTACGCAGGCGCCGCGAACCTACTGTGCGGCATGGATCAAGAGGCATTCGAAGCGGCGGTCCGGCAGTACTGGATTGTTCGCGAGGGGCAATCCAATAAGCAGCGCGAATCAGGACGTCTCGACGCCGGTCTGCGTGGAGCCGTCACCGGCGGCGCTCACATGGACGCGATGGCCGAGCTGATGAAGTCGATCTTCATCGATGCCGGCTTCGCACCATCCAGCATCAGCCGTGGCTCTGCCGTCGAGCTCCCCGGCTACTTCCGTGCGGAGAAGAAGTGGGATCTCGTCGTTGTCCACGGCGATGCGCTCGCGGCGGCAATCGAGTTCAAGAGCCAGGTCGGTCCTTCATTCGGCAACAACTACAACAACCGCAGTGAGGAGGCGATCGGTAGTGCCGTCGATGTCTGGAGGGCCTACCGCGAAGGCCGGTTCGGAACCGTCCGCCCGTGGCTGGGATATCTGTTCCTGCTTGAGGAGGCTCCCGGCTCCATCAAGCCCGTGCGGGTGAAGCAGCCGTTCTTCGAGGTCGATCCGATCTTTCTCGACGCCTCCTACAAGAAGCGCTATGAGATTCTTTGCCGCCGTCTCATCCTCGAGCGCCTTTACGACGCGGCATGCTTCGTTACCGCGACTGCGCACCCGACCTCCGCAATCGATGAGCCGGCTCCCGACTTGAGCTTCATGGCGTTCGCCAAAGCGATCCGCGCGCGTGCAACGGGCCTGCTCTTTACCGAGTGAGCAGGACACACTCCGGGATGACCATGCAGGAATCGCGCATGCTTATGCGAATACCCACCGGACAGCGGCTTTCCAGCTAACCAGGAGCCTTCCCGTGCCCACTGCCAAGGTCATCGCGTTCGCCAATCAAAAGGGCGGCGTCGCCAAGACGACCACCACGCTCAACCTCGCAGCCGCCTTCGCGGAGGAGGGCCATCGGGTGCTGTGCGTCGACATGGACCCCCAGGGCAACCTCACGATGTCCCAGGGGATCGACCCCGACACGATCGAGCAGTCGATGTACGACGTGCTCGTCCACCACATCTCCATCCGCGAGGTCATCCGCAAGCGCGAGATCGACATCGCCTGCGCCTCCATCGACCTCGCCGGCGCCGAGATCGCGATGTCCACGATGATCGGCCGCGAGCGCTCGCTGCAGAAGGCCTTCGAACCGATCATGGAGGACTACGACTTCATCTGCATCGACACCCCGCCGAGCCTCGGATTGCTCACGATCAACGCGCTAACTGCGGCAAACAAGGTGATCGTCCCCGTGCAATGCGAGTATCTATCCATGCGCGGCCTCATCCAGCTGCAGAACACGCTCGCCATGATCCGCGAGAATCTCAATCCCGACGTCGACATCGAGGGCATCCTGCCCACGCTCGTCGACTCGCGCACGATCCACGCCAAGGAGGCGATCGAGATTCTCGAAGAGAACTTCGGCGACCGCGTCTTTGCCTCGCGCATCCGCAAGACCGTGCGCTTCGCCGAGGCGCCCGTCAAGGGGATGTCGGTGCTCAAGTACGAGCCCGACGGTGTGGCCGCGCAGTCCTACCGGCAACTCGCGCAGGAGGTCCTCACGCATGGCAAGTCCTAGCCCGCTCGATCGGTCGCGCTCATGAGCAACCCCAAACGCGCCTCCATGCGCGAAGGACCGCTCGCGGCGCTCTTTCGCAAGACCGAAGGCGAGGAACCGGCCGAGTCCGGCACGGGAACCGACGCGGGCGCCGAGACGGCTGCGCCGCAATCGCAGACCCCCGCCGCGCGCGAGCAGCGTGACGCGCCCCATCCCGCTCTGAGCAGCGCCGCCGCGTCCAAGCCTGCCGCTGCCCGCGAGCGCTCCTCCGACGCCGGCGTGCCGACACCCAAGGACCGCCTCAAGCAGGCCTTCTCATCCGAGATCCCCGCAAGCCTGATGGATCGCGACGACGCCCCCGCCTCCGCGCCCGCGCGTGGCGCCCGTCCGGTGATGGATGAATACGAGCGTGACTCGCCTGCCTCGGCATACTCGGGCGGTCCCGTCGGTCAGCCGCGCATCAGGGTCGTCGGCGTCGGCGGCGCCGGCGTGAACGCGGTCAACCGCATGGTCGAGGCCGAGGTCGAGGGTGTCGAGTTCCTGGCCGTCAACACCGACCAGCAGTCACTCCAGCAATCCACCGCGGACATCACCCTGCACATCGGCGCCGAACTCACCCGCGGGCTCGGCTCCGGCTCTGACGCCGCCGTCGGTCGCCAGGCAGCGATGGAGGACTACGACCGCGTCAAGGCGCTGCTGAAGGGCTCGGACATGATCTTCATCACGGCGGGCGCCGGCGGAGGCACCGGCACCGGCGCCGCCCCGATCGTCGCGCGGATCGCGCGCGAAGTCGGCGCGCTGACGGTCGCGATCGTCACCAAGCCCTTCGGCTTTGAGGGCTCGCGCCGCTCCGAGCAGGCCGAGCAGGGCATCGATGCGCTCGCCGAGGAGGTCGACACGCTCATAGTCGTCCCCAACAACCGCCTGCTTACCGTGCTCGACAAGCAAACCGCGATGGTCGAGGCCTTCCGCGTCGCCGACGACGTCCTGCGCCAGGGCGTGCAGGGCATCTCCGACCTCGTCACGCTCCCCGGCCTGATCAACCTCGACTTCGCGGACGTGCGCACGATCATGTCCGACGCCGGCAACGCGCTGCTCGGCATCGGCATGGGTGTCGGCGGGGAGTCGCGCGCCGTGGACGCCGCGATGCAGGCCGTCGCCTCGCCGCTTCTGGAAACCTCGATGGACGGCGCCCACTCGATCCTGCTCTCGATCACCGGCGGGCGCGACCTCTCCCTGTGGGAGGTCAACGAGGCCGCCAAGGCCGTCGCCGAGGCCGCCCATCCCGACGCCAACATCATCTTCGGCGCGATGGTCGACGAGAAGCTCGACGATCAGGTCTGGGTCACGGTTGTCGCCACCGGCTACGGCGACGCCCGCCGTCAGATCGCGCGCGATCTCGGCACCGGCAGCAGTCTGCGCGAGCCCACCGGCGAGCCCCGCGTGCGCCGCACCAGCAGCGGACCACCGCGCCCGGCGCATGCTCCACGCCGGGCGACACTCGCGGTGGACGAGTTGGAAGTCCCTGAGTTCATGCCTCGCTGAGCCTCGCTGTGGTATCGCTCTGACATGAGCGACACGGCTGAGCGCGGGGTCATCGCCGCCGGGCATCCCCTGACGGCAAAGGCCGGCGCGGAGGTGCTGCGGGCCGGAGGCAATGCGGTCGACGCGGCCGTTGCGGCGCTGCTGATGTCCTTCGCGGCCGAGCCGCTGCTCACCGGGCTGGGCGCCGGCGGGCACATGCTGGTGGCGGGCGCCGGTGAGGAGCCGGTGTTGCTGGACTTCTTCGTGCAAGCGCCCGCTCGCCGTGAGGACGGCGGCGCGGCGGAGCTCGACGCCGTCGACGTCTCCTTCGGGGATGCCGTGCAGGTGTTCTACATCGGCCCCGCCTCCTGCGGGGTCTACGGGACGCCCGCGGGTGTGTGCGCGGCCGTGGAGCGTTGGGGGACGATGGGGCTCGACCGCCTCACCGCACCCGCCGCACGTGCTGCGCGTGAGGGCGTGATGCTGAACGCCGGACAGGCGTACATCGCGAAGATCCTCGCCGACCTGCTCACCTCGACACCCGAGTGCGCCGCGCTGTGGGCGCCTGCGGGCCACGTGCTGGGAGAGGGCGAGCTGCTGCGCAATCCCGACCTCGGCGACGCGCTCGAGCGCTTGGGCGCCGACGGGGCAGATCCGTTCTACAAGGGCGACATCGCGTTCGCGGTGTGCGAGTGGCTACAGGCACGCGGCGGCTCCTTGAGCGGAGACGAACTCGCCGGCTACCGTGCGATCGAGCGCACGCCGGTGAGCGTCCCCTACCGCGACCGCACCGTCCTGACCAACCCGCCGCCCTCCGCCGGCGGCACGCTGCTGGCCTACTCGCTCGCCCTCCTGGACCGCGGCCCGCAGCCGCCGCGCCTTCAGGATGTGCTTTCAGCGATGGAATCGGCGCAGGCCGAGCGAACCCCAGAGTTCGTCGAGGGGTTGGCCCAGGACGGTTTTCTGGAGCGGTTTCTGGCCGCGAAGCTGGGTTCGACGACACACATCTCCGTGCTTGACTCCTTCGGGCGCGCGTGTAGCGTCACCTGCACCAACGGCGAGGGCTCGGGCGTGGTCGTGCCCGGGACGGGCATCCACGTCAACAACGTCATGGGCGAGGAGGACCTCAACCCGCTCGGCTTTCACCGCCACCCCGCCGGCCGACGGATGCCCAGCATGATGGCCCCCTCGATCGTGCTGTGTGACGGCGAGGTCGAGCTGGTGCTCGGCAGCGCCGGCTCCAACCGCATCCGCTCTGCATTGCTGCAGACGATCGTGGGCGTGGTCGACCACGGTCTCGGCGCGGAGGAGGCCGTGAGCGCCCCCCGCGCGCACTTCGAGAACGGGATCGTCTACCACGAGCCCGGCATCGACATGTCCGGGGCCGACCGGCCAGGATCCGAGCGAGAGATCGTCCGGTTTCACGCGCCGAACCTGTTCTTCGGCGGCGTCCAGGCTGTGCAGAGCTCAGCCGGCGTGCTCAGCGGCGCAGGCGACCCCCGCCGGGGCGGCGTCGCGGTGAGCGCGTGAGAGCGCCCGCGGCCGTCCTTGGTGCACTGGTCGTTACGACTCTGGCAACCGGCTGCGGAGGCGTACGACCGCCCGATCTGTTCATTCTCGAACGCTCCGGGCCCGGCGGGCGGTTGACGCTGCTCGTCGACGAACAGGGCGGCCTGCACTGCAACGGCGTCCGTGCGTCTGCGCTGAGCGATCCCCAGCTGATCCAGGCGCGCGCGCTAGGAGAAGAACTTGCCACTCTCTCCGGGGAACACCTCGCGCTGGCACCGCGCCCCGGATCGGTGTTCTCTTATCGCGTGCGCGACGAATCCGGCAGCGTCACCTTCGCCGATAACTCCGCCGCTCAACCCAAGGTGCTGCGCAACCTCGCACTGTTCGCGCTGCAAGTCGCACAGCAGAACTGTCACCTGTCACAGCCCGGGACCTGATCGGTCGCGGACGCCGATCAGCCGAAGCGCACCTTGCCGTTGGAGCGCGCCCGCGCCTGCGCGCGATCGACCAGCTCCAGCCGTTTGATCGCCGCGCGAAACAACCCCGCGAGCAGTCGCATGCGCGCGTTCTCCGAGCGCAGTTCGAGCAGGTCCTGCTTACCCTCGGGACCGAACTCGACCGTGCCCGCCATCGCGTAGGCGTCAAGGCCTGCCAGCTCCTCCTCGCTCAGGCGCTTGTCGGTCGCCTGCTCGACCAGCTCGGCATATAGCTCGCGTGCAATCTGTGTGGTGCCGGGGTCGGGCTCCTCCGCGGGATCGTCCAAAGGTTCGACGATGCCAGCCGGGTAGGGCAAGTCGTCCTGGCGCTCCAGGAGCCTGAACGGCACGGTGCCACGCGCGAGGATGTCCATGTTGCCCGCCTCGTCGCGCTCCACCACCCGCTCGATCGCACATGCGCAACCGACCGGCTTGAGCTCCTCTTCGGACAGCCACACGATCCCGAACTCGCGATCCTCGCGCAGGCACTCCTCGATCATCCGCTTATAGCGATCCTCGAAGATGTGCAGCGGAATGCTCTCGGTCGGCAGCGCCACGATTCCCAGCGGGAACAAGGGGAACCCCTCGGTTCGGTCGAGCATGCGCGGCAGTGTATTGCCATCTGCCGACCGATTTCCAATTGATCGAAAATATCCGAGTCGGTCGGCTGAGCGGGAGCGGCAGGTACCGGGGCGTGTCTCCTGTTTTGTCCCTAACGCGATTGCGTGCGCGCGGTGAGCATCAGGTTGTAGAACACCGCCGGCGGCAGTCGTCCCTCCAGCAGGCTGCGGTCGACGCCCTGCAGGAGCAGATAGCCACGGTAGGCGTACTGGCGCCAGCCCCACGGTACGTCGTGCGGATCGGCCGTCGCCTCCAGCGTGCGGTTGGTCCAGCCGAACCAGTTGGCAAGTAGCTCCTCGCCGCGCACGCGCACGTCGATCATGCCGGCACTCTTCGCGGCGCTCGTGAGTTCGGTGGGAGCGAACGCATGCACGTCCACCGAGCCCTCCAAGGCCGCCTCGGGCGCACCGCCCTCCGCGGGCGGGGCTGGACGTGCGCCGATCGCTCGGCGCCACACCGGCGCCAGCGTGCCGGCCGCGCGCTTGGGCACGCCGGCGAGACGATCCCCGTAGCGCGAGGGCTCCCCGGCGAACATCACCGTGCCTCCCGGCGCCAGCACCCGCGCAAACTCCGCGAACGCCTGTTCCAGGTCGGGGATGTGGTGCAGCACCGCGTGACCGAACACCAGATCGAAGCTCGCGTCCTCGAAGGGCAACTGCTCGGCGTCGGCGGGCTTGGTCTTCACCGTCAGTCCCAGTCGCTTGGCGTTCGCTTTCAGGGCGCTCAGCATGCCCGGCGAGATGTCGCTGCACGTCGCCTCGCCGATCAGCCCCGCACGGAGCATGTTCAGCGTGAAATACCCAGTGCCCGCCCCGATCTCAAGGGCCCGCGGAAACTGCGTCGGCGCATCGTCCCCGAGCGCCTTGCGCACCTTCCCCAGGACCTGTTCTGAGCCCAGCTCGCCGAAGTCGATCCCCCACTTGGCGTCATAGTGGTCGGCCGCCACGTCGTGGTAGCGCGTGTTGACGTCGCGGATCTCCTCGGCGGTCAAAGTGGGTGGCACGAGGCGGCACCATATACTCGCGCGCCGTGTCGGTGCCCACTACCTATGCTCAGCGCGACCAGCCGGACGGCGTCCCTGCGCTGGAGCTGACAGGCGAGCGCACGCTCCCGGACGTTCCCGCCGAGAACTACTGGTTTCGCCGTCATCTCGCCGTCTATGAGTGGATCGCGGCCCGTGTCGGCGGGCTGCGGGTGATCGACATGGCCTGCGGCGAGGGCTATGGCTCGGACGTGCTCGCGGGCACGGCCGCGGAGGTGGTCGGCGTGGACGCCAACCCCGAGGCGCATGAGCACGCGCGGCTGCGCTACCGCCGCCCGAACCTACGCTTCGAGCGCGATCTCGTCGAGACCTACGCCGCCCCGGCCGACGCGGTCGTGTTCTTGCAGACGATCGAGCACCTCCAGGACCCGGTGGCGGTGCTCGAGCATTTCCGTTCGCTGATCACCAGCTCGGCGGTGGGAGAAGCCGCCGCCGGCGGTGGTGCTGGGGCGGCCGTGTTCGTCTCCACGCCCAACGTCCTCACGCTCGCCCCGGCGGGTGCGCCGCGTTCGGACAATCCGTGGCACGTGCACGAGTACCGCGCCGGCGAATTCGAGGAGCTGTGTCGCGGGACGTTCGCCTCGGTGCGCTTGTTCGGGCTGTTTCACGCGCGCAAGCTCCGCCTCCACGAACTCGCGCTGCGCGCCGGCTGGGACTCGGTGCATCCGCGGCTGCGCCTGACCAAGCCGTTCTACGATCGCTTCACTCCGGCGATCTGCGCGGCGGACTTCGCGCTGCGTCCCGCGGGGCAGGCTGACCTGGATCGCGCGCTCGACTTCGTCGCGCTCTGCACGCCGTGAGCGGTGCCCGCGGTGGCCAGGCGCGCGCGGCCGGCGCGCTGGCGATTGTGCTGCACACGCACATGCCCTACGTCGAGGGGTTCGGCACATGGCCGTTCGGCGAGGAGTGGCTGTGGGAGGCGATCGCCGGCTGCTATCTGCCGCTGCTCGATCTGCTCGACGCCCGTCAGCCGCCCGTGACCCTCTCGATCACACCGGTCCTGTGCGATCAGCTCGGTGCGCCCGGCGTCTGCGAGCGCTTTCAGGCATTCATCGAGGACACCCGCCGTTTTACTCATGCCGAGGACGCCGCCGGGCTTCGCTCCGCAGGCCATCTCGACCTGGCGCTCGAGCTCGAACGGGCCTGGAGCGCCGACTACGAGTACGCCGCCAGGCGTATGGCCGAGCGAGGGGGGGACCTGTTGGCGGCGTTTGCGCCGCACGCCCAGTGGACCTCCTGTGCAACCCACGCCGTGCTGCCGCTGCTCGCGACCGACGCCGGCGCGCGCCTACAGGTGCGGAGCGGGATCGCCTCCCACCGTGAGCGCATCGACGCCGGCTGGCGCGGAGGGTTCTGGCTGCCCGAGTGCGCCCACGCGCCTTATCTGGAGCCGATCTTGGTCGCGGCCGGTGTGCGCCGCACCTGCGTGGAGCGCACCCGACTCGACGGGCTCGGTGCACGCTCGCACCTGCAACCGCTCGCGTCGGACTCCGGCATCGCGCTGTTGCCGATCGACCGGCAGACGATCTCGCTCCTCTGGAGTGACGCCGGCTACCCGGCCGATGCCGTCTACCGCGACTATCACCGTCACACCATCCAACACCACAACCCTTGGCGCAACGACGGCGACGCTTACGACCACGAGCTGGCGGTCGCCCGTGCACGCGAGCATGCCGCCGACTTCGTCTCGCGTACCCGCGAGCGGCTGAGCCGCGACGGCAAGGGTCTGCCGGGTGGTGGACTGGCCATCTGCGCGCTCGACACCGAGCTGCTCGGGCACTGGTGGTACGAGGGCCTGCACTGGTTGGAGGCCGTCATCGACGAGAGCGCGGTCCAGGGCCTTGAGTTGGTGCGTCTGGACGACGACGACACGCTTGAGCGCTTCGAGCCCGCGCCGGTTGGTGAGGGCGAAGCGCGCCACGAGCAGGCCAGCACCTGGGGCGCCGGCGGCGACCTGTCCACGTGGTCGGGACCGGCGGTCGCCGACATGGCCTTCGCCGCGCGCGCTGAGGAGCTGCAGACGGTCGCTGCCGCCGTGCAGGGGCGAGCAGCTCCCGCCGCGGTGCGCGAGCTGCTCGCGCTGCAAGCCTCCGATTGGCCCTTCATGATCTCGCGCGAGCTGGCCGTGCCCTATGCACGGGAGCGCTTCGAAGGTCACCACGCGGCCCTCAAGCAGGCGCTGCACGACGGGCCCGAGGCGAGCGTTGCGGGGCTGCGAGAGCTGGGGAGCGGGGCCGATCTCGCGTTGCTGCTCGCGCCATAGACGCAACACCGGCTGCGCAAATGCCGGCCGACGTTTCCAGGTCATTTTATGATATGAATCATCCCGCTGGGCAGGATTTGCCGACATAGTTGTCGATAGCTAACACTTTTCGTCCGTCGCTTATGGGGGCTTGCCGCGATGAAGAAACAGGATCGATCGGCTTACGCGCTGGCGATCGTCGGTGTGAGCGCGGCGCTCGTCGTGATGGTCGTCGGAGCGAGCACGATCGCGGCCCTCGGGCACGCCGTGCCGAAGGAACTGTGGGCGATCGGCGGTGCCCTGAGCGGCGCTCTGGTCGGCATCCTGGTGCCTGCACCGCGCCGTGCCGGCAGGGAAGCGACGCCCTCCGCGGCGGCCTACGGGACCCACAACGCGGCCGTTGCCGCGGCGCAGCGGAAGGTCGACGAGATCAAAAGTTCGCCCGCGGCCACGCCAGAGGAGACGAGTGCCGCCAAACACGCGCTGCTGGCGGTCGAAGGGTGCCACGGCGAGCTGAAAACAAAACTCGTGTCGATGGCCCTCGCCCCGTCGTTGAGCGAAAGCGGACAGGCGCACGAAGCCGCCGCGGCGGCGATCGGGCTGCAGCAGAAGGCACTCAAAGAAGCCAAACAGGTCGCCGCCGAAGGCACGCCGGGCGACAGGGGGCTGGCGGCGGCCGTGGCCGTGCACGAAGCCGCTCAGGAAGCGGCGTCACAGGCGGCGCCCGCGGTCGCACAGCGGAGCGCCGGTTGGCTGGGTGGGGTCAAGACGATCTTCACCGAGGCCAAGATCCTCGTCCCATTGATCGTGTTCGCGGCGGCGCTCTCACTCGGAGTCCTGCTCGGACTCGGCGTCATACACGCGGTGACCTGCCCCAGTTCGGTCACGAGCTTTGCGAGCCACGGCCCGGTGTTGAAAGAACTCGAAAAACAGGGCTGCTACTACGCGACCACCACCAAGCAGGCGGCGAGCGCCCTGATCGCGCTGGCCTCGGCCGCCGGTGGCGCGCTGCTCGGTGTGTTCGCTACGTCCCCGGGCGCCGCCGGTCAGACCGCGAAAGCCGCCTGACACGGCGGTTTCACCCCCAGCGCATCCGTTCGGGCGCCTCGCGCATGCGGATGACCCGCGCGGGCGAACCCCCGACGACGGCGTTCTCGGGCACGTCCTTTGTCACCACCGTGCTGGTACCGACGATCGAGTTATCGCCGACGGTGACCCCGCGCAGGATGCAGGCGCCGTAGCCGATCCAGACGTTGTGCCCGACGCGGACGTCGCGCTTGTAGATGCCCTGTAGGCGGATCGGGCGCTCGACCTCGACGACGCCGTGGTCGAAGTCGATCAGCATCACGCGATCGGCGACGATGCACTCGCGCCCGATCTCGACGTGCTGATAGGCGGAGATCGTGCACTCCTGGCCCATCACGGTCTTCGCGCCGATCGAGACTTCGCCCTCGTGTACGCGGATCTTTGTACCATCGCCGATCCACGCCCAGCGCCCGACACGCAGCGTCGCGTTCCGTCCGATCTCGAGGTGCACCCCGGGGCAGACGAAGCAGATGCCGTCGGTCTGCAGGCGGCGGCCGTAGCGGAGCTTGAGTAGGACATAACGAGCCAGCAGGCGCGCGTAGTGTCGGTTGAGCATGTTGTTCGCGCGCATGAAGCGCAGCAACGTCAACGGTCCGCCGTGCAGGGGCTCGGGCGCGCGACGCAGAGTGTCTGCGACCTCCTGGAGGAGTGGGCGCGCCACGGGCTCGGTCAGCGGGGGCTCCATCGCGCTGGGATCGTAAGGGTTGCGCCCGAGGGGCCGGCGGGCCGAGCCCCGCTCGGGGAGAGTGCCGGGCCGGTGCCGGCACTTCCTTGGCGCGGGGCGACGTGAGGGTTTGGCTTGCGGTCGTCCTGCGATGATGCGCGCGCGATGAGAGACAGTGACCTCGCAGAACGCCTGCTCGCGGGCGACCGCCGCGCGCTGGCGCGTGCGATCTCGCTTGTGGAGGACGACCGTCCGGAGGGCTGGGAGTTGGTGCGCGAGGTCTATCCGCACACCGGCTCGGCCGCTGTGGTCGGGTTCACGGGGCCGCCGGGGGTCGGGAAGTCGACGTTGATCGGTGCGCTGACGAAGGCGCGGCGCGAGGCTGGGCGTACCGTGGGTGTGCTCTCGATCGACCCCTCCTCGCCGTTTACGCAGGGCGCGCTGCTGGGAGATCGCATCCGCCTGGGCGAGCATTTTCTGGATCCGGGCGTGTTCATCCGCTCGATGGCCAACCGCGGAGCTCTGGGCGGGCTCTCGGAGGCCGCGCTGCAGGCGGCGCTGCTGCTCGACGCGGCCGGGCGAGAGGACGTGTTCGTGGAGACGGTCGGGGTGGGTCAGGCGGAGATCGACATCATCGACCACGCGGACACGATCGTGCTCGTACTGATGCCCGGCTCGGGCGATTCGATCCAGGCGCTGAAGGCCGGGGTGATGGAGATTCCGGACATAATCGTGATCAACAAGGCCGACCATCCACTGACGGACACGATGGTGCGCGAGATCCGCGGGGTGCTGTCGCTGGCGAACCTCGACCGCTCACCCGAGGAGGTGCGCGGGGATTGGCGCGTTCCGATCGTCAAGACCGAGGCCGCGCACGGTGTGGGCGTCGAGGAGTTGGTGGAACGCATGGACGAGCACCGCGCGCACATCCTTAAGGCCGGCCAGCTGGACGAGCGCCGCCGGCGCAACCTGCGGGGAGAGGTGCTCGCGATCGCCACGGCGCGGATGCGCCGGCGCTTGGAGCAGGAGCTGGGCGAGGACGCAGAGTTTCAGCGCCTGCTCGACGAGGTCGTCGCCCGGCGCCTGGATCCCGCGAGTGCGGCGACCGTTCTGCTCGAACGGGGCGGGGTGTAGGGTCCTCGGCCGATGGCTTTTCTGGACTGGGTCGAGAACAACTGGGGTCTGCTCGGCCGTGTGATGGACGGCCATACGGCGATCTACCGTGCGACCGGCGGGCGGGTCGGCCATCGCACGCCGGGCTTTCCGCCGGTGCTGCTGCTCGACCACGTGGGCGCGAAGAGCGGGACGCACCGTACGAGCCCGCTGGTCTACGGCCGCGACGGTCAGGACCTGGTCCTCGTGGCCTCCAAGGGCGGCTATCCGAAGAATCCGGCCTGGTATCACAACCTCATGGCCCATCCCGACACGACCGTGCAGGTGGGCTCCGAGCGCCGTGACGTGCACGCGCGCGTGGCGAGCGCGCAGGAGCGCGCGCGGCTATGGCAGCTGATGCTGGGCGTGTATAGCGGCTATGACGACTATCAGCGCCGGACCAAGCGCGAGATCCCGCTCGTGGTCCTTGAACCCCGTTAGAGCGGCACCCGCTGAGTCGAACAGCGAGATCCTAGCGGTCCGATGGCCAAGCCAGGCCCGAGGACGCGAGGGAGCGCTTTGGCGTACTACGTACGCGAGCGACTGAGGACGCAGCCTGGCGCAGCGCCAGCGGGCCGCTAGGCGCCCAGCGCTCTGGCGATGACCATCTGCTGGACCTCGTCGGTGCCCTCGCCGATCGTGAGGATCTTGGCGTCGCGGTAGAAGCGGCAGACGGGATACTCCTCGATGAAGCCGTAGCCGCCGTGGATCTGCACGGCCTCCTCGGCGCAGCGCACGGCCAGACGCCCGGTCTTGAGCTTGGCCTGGGCGGCGGTGAGGGTGAAGTTGCGCCCGTGGTCCTTCTCGCGGGCGGCCTTGTAGACGAGCAGGCGTGCGGCCTCGATCTCGACCGACATGTCCGCGAGCTTGGCCTGGATCGCCTGGAACTTGGAGATCGGCTTACCGAAGGCCTTGCGCTCTTTGGCGTATTTGAGGGCCTCGTCGAGCGCGCCCTGCGCGAGGCCCACCCCCATAGCGGCGACGCCGATGCGGCCGATGTCGAGGATGTGCAGGAACTGCTTAAAGCCGGCGCCGCGCGGGCCGAGCAGGTTCTCCTCGGGGACGCGGCAGTCGCTGAAGGTCAGCGGGCGAGTGTCCGATGCGTTCCAGCCCATCTTGCGGTAGGGCTCGCCCTGTTCGTATCCGGGGGTGCCGTTGGCGACGATGATGTTCGAGATCTCCTCCTCGCCGGTGCGCGCGGTGATGCAGACCATCCCGGAGATCTCGGTGCCGGCGTTCGTGATGAACTGCTTGGCCCCGTCGATCGTCCATTCCCCGCCGTCCAGGCGCGCGCGTGTCTTGACGTTGCCGGCGTCCGAGCCGGCCTCGGGCTCGGTCAGCCCGAACGCGCCGAGGCGTTCCCCCGAGCACAACCGCGGCAGCCACTCCCGCTTTTGGGTCTCGTCGCCGAACAGATAGATCGGTTGCGTCCCGAGCGAGGTGTGCGCGCACAGCGTGATCGCGACTGAGGAGTCAACGCGCGTGAGCTCCTCCACGGCGAGCGCGTACGCGAGCGTGTCACCGCCGCCGCCGCCGTACTCCTCGGGGAAGGGGATCCCCATCAGGTTCAGCTTTCCCAGCTGGGCGACGATCTCATACGGGAAGGACTTGGTGCGGTCGAGCTCCTCGGCGACCGGCGCGACCTCGCCTTGGGCGAATTCGCGCACGGTGCGGCGGATCAGCTCGTGGTCGGGGGAGAGGTCGAAGTCCATCGTCGGGCGAGCCTAACCGGTGCGCGAGATCAGGCGCAGTATGAGCGCGCGAGCTCCACCAACAGCCGCACGCCATAACCCGAGGCGCCCTTGCCGACGTAGGCGCGGCCGAGGTCCCAGGCCGAGCCGGCGATGTCCAGGTGCGCCCAGGGCGTCTCTGAGACGAAGTTCGACAAGAAGGCCGCGCCGACGATCGTGCCGGCCTTGCGGCCTTCGGGGGCGTTGTCGAGGTCGCCGTAAGTGCCCTTGATCAGCTCGTCGTACTCCTCGTGCAGCGGCAGTCGCCACGCGATCTCGCCGGTCGCGTCTCCGGCCGCGATCACGCGCGCCGCCCACTCGTCGTCGTTTGACATCACGCCCGAGTAGGTCGAGCCGAGCGCGATGATCACCGCGCCGGTGAGGGTCGCGAGATCCACGATCCGCTCCGCCCCGAGACCGACGGCGTGGCAGAGGCAGTCGGCGAGCACGAGCCGGCCCTCGGCGTCGGTGTTGTTGACCTCGATCGTTTTGCCGTTGGAGGCGGTGACGATGTCTCCGGGCTTGACCGAACGGTCGCTCGGTAGGTTCTCGGTCGCTCCGACGACGGCCACGAGTTTGACCGGGAGTCCCAGGCGGGCGATCGCGGCGACGGCCTCGATCACGGCGGCGCCGCCGGACATGTCGAACTTCATCTCGGCCATTTTCGCCCCGGGCTTCAGCGAGATGCCACCACTGTCGAACGTGACGGCCTTGCCGACGAACCCGAGCGTCGGCGAGCCCTCGACGGCGCCGTTCGCGGGCTCGTAGCGCAGGACGATCAGCGCGGGCTCCTGCACCGAGCCCTGGGCGACCGCGGCGAATGCGCCCATGCCGCGCGCCGTGATCCCGGCGCGGCCCTCGACCTCGACGGACAGCGCCTGGATTTCGCCGGCCAACCCGAGCGCGTACTCGGCCAGGGCGGTGGGGGTGAGATCGTTGGCCGGGCGGTTCTGCAGGTCGCGGGCGGCATTCGCCGCCTGCGCCACGAGCGCGGCGTCGCTTACGAACGTCTCCAGCTCGCCCTCGCCTGCGGTGTCGGGCGCCGAGACGATCAGTTCCTCCAGCTGCTTGGGGGCCGGCGGCTCACCGCCCGTGTCGGTCTCGGGCGCGGAGGACTTGTGCAGATCGAAGCGATAGTCGGTCAGGATCGTGCCCTCGGTGAAGGCCGCCGCGACAGCCACGCCGGTACCGGCAGGCGTCTGGATGCACAGGACGCGCGTGCCCAGTTCGAGTGCGCGCGCGTGCAACGCGGAAGCGACCGCCCGGGCGCGCTCGGGCGTGAACTGCTCGCGCTTGCCCAACCCCACGCTCAGCCAGCGCTTGTTCTGGGCGTGTGTCAGGCCGAGCGACTTCAGCGAGCGTCGCGCCTCGCCGGAACTCAGCAGCTCACCGAGTTCCGAGGGCGCCCCGGCGGGCGGCTCCTCGCCCTCGAACAGGCCGAGCGCGATGGTGTCGGCATCGGTGTCTGCTCCAGGTTGTGTAGTGCTCGATACCTGCACGATCTCGGGCAGGATATACGTCGCGGCGGCAGTTCCGGCTCGGGCGTTCGGTCGCTGACGGCGCGCACGGCGTGCGAGGCCGGGGATGGGCGATCCCTCATGCCCCGCGCTTCGAGTGATGTTCGCCCCGCTAGCATTCTCGATCTCTCGTCGTTTCCCCCCGACCCCAGGAGAATCAGTAGCCCATGCCCAAGACCGTGATCCTCGGCTCCGCGCGCACCCCCATCGGCAAGATGGGCGGCGGACTGTCAACGCTGGATGCGACCACGCTTGGCGGGGCCGCGATCGAGGCCGCGCTTGAGCGCGCGCAGGTGCAGCCCGCGCAGGTCGACCACGTGGTGATGGGCCAGGTGCTGCAGGCCGGACAGGGCCAGATCCCCTCGCGTCAGGCGCAGATCAAGGCTCACATTCCCAAGGAGGTCTCCTCGGAGACGATCAACAAGGTCTGCGCCTCGGGCATGCGCGCGGCCGTGATCCTCGACCAGGCGATCCGCGCGGGCGACGTGCAGGTCGGCGTCGGCGGCGGCATGGAGTCGATGTCCCAAGCCCCCTATCTGCTGCCGGGGGCGCGCTTCGGGTTTCGGATGGGCGACGTGAAGGCGCTCGATGCGATGGTCCACGACGGCCTCACGAACCCGTTCAGCGGCAAGCAGATGTTCGTCGAGGCGACCGCGGTCTCGGACGAGTTCGAGATCACTCGCGCCGACCTCGACCGCTGGGCGTTGCGCTCGCACGAACGTGCGCTGGCCGCGGCCGACGAGGGACGGCTGCCCGAGGAGATCGTGCCGGTGACCGTCCCGGGCCGCAGGGGTGACACGGTGGTGGAGGTCGACGAGGCTCCCCGCCGCGATACCTCGCTTGAGGCGCTCGCGAAGCTGCCGGGACTCATCGGCAAGGAGGGCTCGCACACGGCCGGGAACTCGCCAGGCGTGAACGACGCCGGCGGTGCGCTGGTCCTGTCCTCGGACGAGTGGGCCACGGCCAACGGCAAGGAGGCGCTGGCCGAGATCGTCGCCCATGCCCAGTCTGCGGATGACTTCGCCTACCTGGCGCGCACCCCGGCCTCGGCGGCCAAGAAGGCGCTCGAGAAAGCCGGTCTGCAGCCCGGGGACATCGACGTGTGGGAGATCAACGAGGCGTTTGCGTCGGTGACGCTTAACTCGATCCGGATGCTCGGCATCGACGAGGACCGCGTGAACGTTAACGGCGGCGCGGTCGCGCTCGGGCACCCGATCGGCGCCTCGGGCGCGCGTATCCTCGGCTCGATCGTCTACGAGCTGCGCCGTCGCGGCGGTGGCTATGGCTGCGCGGCGATCTGCTCCGGCGGGGGTCAAGGCGACGCAGTGATCCTCAAGGTCTGAGATCGCCGTGAGCGCTTCGTCCTCCTGCGTTCTCAGTCGCTCGCGTACAAAGTACGCCACGCTCCCTGCGTCCTTGGATGACTCGACTCACGACGATCTCAGGGCGTAGCGAGAGTTCGCATGGAGGGCGTGCGCACAGAGGTAAACAGCTCGGCGCCGCCTGCGGCAGGCACGGTCGAGCATCCGGGAGGGCTCCCGCGTGCGGCGGCGTTTTTCGATCTCGACAAGACGATGATGGCGGGCTCTTCGGGCATCTTTTTTGCCCGGGCCGCATACGAGTCGGGCATGATCTCGCGCCGGCGCCTCGCCCGTGATGTGTATGAAAACCTGCGCTTTCGCTTGCGCGGTTCGACCGATGATCGCGCTGACGAGGTGCGCAAGCGCGTTGGGGAGATGATCGCCGGCGTGCCCGTGCACGTGCTCGCGCGGATGTCGCCGCGGGTGCTCGCGGGGGTGCTGCCGCGGCTGTATCCGCAGATGCTCGAGCGCGCTTGGTCCCATCAGGATGCGGGCCTGCTCGTGTACATCGTCACGGCGGCCTCGCAAGAGATGGCCGACTTGCTCGCGCACGTTCTTTCCTTCGACGGCGGCGTGGGTTCGCGCTCGGAGATCGTCGACGGGCGCTACACCGGCCGACCGGCCGGACCGTTTAACTATCGCGAGGGCAAGCTGCAGTCCCTGCGCGAGCTGTCCGCGAGCGAGGCGATCGATCTGGACGCCTCTTATGCCTACTCGGACTCCGAGTCGGACCTGCCGATGCTGCGCGCGGTCGGGCACCCGGTGGTCGTCAACCCCGACGCCGAGCTGCGCGCGATCGCCCGCGAGGAGGGCTGGGAGATCGTGCACCTGGACCGGCTCGGGCGCCGGTTGAAGATCCTCGCGGGGCTCGCCGGGGCGGCCGCCCTGGGAGGGCTCGGCGGTCTCGCCAGGGGGCACGTGGGGACGCGCGTGCAGGCGCGCCAATAATCTGCCGGTCTCATGAGCGCACCGGCCACCTCCCCATCCTCATCTGAAACCCGCCACGGCAAGATCCGTGTGGTCGTGGCCAAGCCAGGCCTTGACGGGCACGATCGCGGCGCGAAGATCATCGCTCGCGCATTGCGCGATGCGGGCATGGAGGTGATTTACACGGGGTTGCACCAGACCCCCGAGCAGATCGTCGAGACGGTCATCCAGGAGGACGCCGACGCGGTCGGGCTGTCGATCCTCTCGGGCGCGCACATGACGCTTGTGCCGCGCATCGTCACGTTGCTGCGCGAGCAGGACGTGCACGACGTCGTGGTCACGGTCGGTGGGACGATCCCCGCCGAAGACATTCCCGAGCTGAAGGAGCTGGGCGTCGCCGAGGTGTTCACGCCCGGTGCCTCGACCCAGTCGATCGTCGAGTTCATCCGCGGTGCGGTCACAGATCGCTAGTCATCTTGGTAGTTCGGGCCGGTACATGTACCGGCCCGCGGGGGCGTGCATGCACGCCCCCGACGAACGCCGCATGCGGCGTTCGTGCCGACCGGCGCATGCGCCGGTCGGTCGAGGGGCGCATGCGCCCCTCGAAGGACGTGTCGCATGCGACACGTCCGGCCAGGCCGCTTGCGGCCTGGCCCACCAAATCAGCTTTACAAAAGCATGCGGCTCGGCCCAAACCGATTGACTAGTCAGTCAACCGCCGGATCGAGTAGGATTCACCCAACCCAGCCCAAGGAGTAGACCTGCAAATGAAGATATGCGTCCTGGTAAAGGAGGTCCCGGACGCCGCCGTCGAGAAGCGCATCGATCCCTCGACGGGGCGCATGGACCGCAGCGGGGAGAAGAACCTCAACCCGTATGACACGCACGCCATAGAGGCGGCGATGCAGATCAAGGAGGGCGGCGCTGTGCCGGTCGAGGAGATCGTCGCCGTGACGATGGGCCCCGACAGCGCCGTGCGCGCCCTGCACAAGGCCGTCTCGCTCGGCGCCGACCGCTCGGTGCACCTCTCCGACCCGGCCGTCGCCGGCTCAGACGTGGCCGCGACCGGCTACGCGCTGGCGAAGACGCTGCAGCGCGAGAGCCCCGACCTGGTGTTGCTCGGCCAGCAGTCAGACGACGGCGAGTGCTACACGATCGGCGCGGTCGTCGCCGAGCACCTGTCGATGCCCTCGCTGACGCAGGTGATCAAGATGGACGTCGATTCGCAGGCGTTGCGCTGCGAGCGTCAGGCCGAGTATGGGTATGACACCGTGCAGATCAAGCTGCCCGCGGTGATCTCCGTGGGCGATGCGATCAACGAGCCGCGCTATCCCTCGCTGAAGGCGATCATGGGCGCCAAGAAGAAGCCCCTGGACGCCGTCACGGCCGCCGACGTCGGGATCGACGCGAGCAAAGTCGGAGGCGATAACTCCGCCGCCCAGTGGACGGCCGCCAAGGCGCCGCCCGCGAAGGCCGCCGGAGAGATCATCGAGGACGAGGACACCGGCGAAACGGTCGAGAAAATCGTCGCCTGGCTCGACGAGAGGAAGCTGATCTGAAATGGCAAACATCCTGGTTTACGCGCTGCATTACGACGGCGCGATCAACAAGAACTCGCTCGGCGCGGTCTCCGAGGGCGCGAAGCTCGCCGCGGAACTGGGCGGCGAGGCGCACGTGGTGATGCTCGGGGACGTCCCGCAGGAGCTGGCGGCGTCCTTGGGCAAGTACGGCGCCAAGAAGGTGCTCGTGGCCGAGGGTCCCGAGGGCCTGGCGCAGCCGCTCATCGACGCGATGGCCGCGGCGATCTCCGGCGGGGACTACTCCTACGCGCTGTTCGGCGGCGGTCTGCTGGGCTTTGAGATCGGCGCCGGTCTGGCCGCACGCCTGGGCGCGGGCGTGGCGATGGAGGTCACCGCCGTGCGTGCCGAGAACGGGGAGCTCGTGGCCGAGCGTCCGATCCTGGGCGATTCGGCGATCTCCGAGATCTCCTACCGCTCGGACGTCGGGATCATCATCGGGCGCTTGAACGCGTTCGAGATCAAGGAGTCCGGTGCCGGCGAGGCCGTCGTTGAGTCGCTCAGCTTCGAGCTGAGCCCCCAAGCTCAGCAGGCGACGATGCTCACGCGCGGCGAACAGCGTGGCGCGGACGTGGACATCGAGGGCGCCTCGATCCTCATAGCCGGCGGTCGCGGCCTGGGCAAGGCCGAGGGCTTTCAGCTCGCCGAGGAGCTGGCGGCGGCGTTCGGCGGCAACTCGGCCGTGGCCGCCACCCGCGCGGTGGTCGACGCCGGCTGGTACCCCTACGCGGCCCAGATCGGCCAGACCGGAAAGACGGTCGCGCCGAAGCTGTATCTCGCCGCGGGCATCTCCGGGGCGATCCAGCACAAGGTCGGGATGCAGGCCTCGGAGAACATCGTCGCGATCAACAAGGACTCGAACGCGCCGATCTTCGAATTCTCAGACCTCGGGATCGTCGGCGATCTGAACAAGATCCTGCCGAAGCTCACCGAGGCCGTGAAGGCGAAGAAGGCCAGCTAAGGGCAACGGGCGGAGAGGGTGCTCCAGCGCACTACGAAAGGGAGCGTCGACGATGTCATCGCATAACGGCTCGAACAACGGCAAGGTCATACCGGCGGCGTTCCCGCCGCCGGTGGACTCCCAGAAGGAGTTCGTCAAGCACGGCCTCGACGGCGAGGACGAGCTGATCGAGGTCGGCGTGGCGATCGTCGGCGGTGGCACCGCGGGCCTGGCCTGCGCCAACCGTCTGCTGCAGTTGTTGGCGCAGGATGCGGAGAACGGCGGCGACCTGCTGGAGCGCCTGGGCGAAGTCCCGGTGGCTGTGGTCGAGAAGGCGAAGACCTGCGGCGGGCACAACCTCTCCGGCGCGGTCATGCGCCCGGGGCCGCTGGAAGAACTATTCCCGGACCTCACGCGCGAGCAGTGGCGGGAGGAGGGCTTCGCGTTCGGCGAGGTCACCAAGGAGGCGGTGTATTTGACACCGACCTCGAAACATTCGCTGCGCATCCCGACACCACCACCGTTCAAGAACCACGGCAACGAGGTGATCTCGGTGTCGGCGCTGGCGCGCTACCAGCAGCAGCAGGCCGAGGACGCCGGCGCGTACATCCTCACCGAGACCGCCGCGACCCAGCTTGTGGTCGAGGATGGTCGCGTCGTGGGCGTACGCTCGGGCGACAAGGGCCGTGGCAAGGACTCAGAGCCGCTCGGCAACTTCGAGCCGGGCACGGACATCAAGGCACAGGCGACCGTGCTCGCCGAGGGCTGCTGGGGTCACCTCACCGGCGCGGCGATCCGCGAGTTCGACCTCGCCAAAGGCCGCGAGCCGCAGGTCTGGGAGCTCGGCGTGAAGGAGGTCTGGAAGGTAGCCAAGCCGCTCGATCGCCTGATCCACACGATGGGTCCGTGGCCGCTGAAGATCTCCTCGAAGTACGGGCAGATCGGCGGCACTTGGATCTATCCGATGAAGAACGAGAAGACCGGCGAGGATCTCGTCTCGATCGGCTTCGTCGTCGAGCTCGACTATGCCGACGCGACGACCTCGGCGCACGATTTGCTGCAGACGTTTAAGACACATCCGCTCGTGCGCAAGATCCTCGAGGGCGGCGAGCGCGTCGCGTGGGGCGCCAAGGCACTGCCCGGCGGCGGCTACTGGTCGATGCCCAAGCTCTCGATGCCCGGCGCGCTGCTCGTCGGCGACAGTGGCGGGATGGTCGACACGATGGCCCTGAAGGGCGTACACCACTGCATCAAGTCCGGCATGCTCGCGGCCGAGACGATCTATGAGGCGCTGCAGCGTGGCAGCAGTGACCTGTCGGCCTACGAGGACGCGATCGAGGAGTCCTCCGTCGGTAAAGAGCTGTGGGAGGTCCGCAATGCGCGCCAGCCGCTGCAAAAGGGCCTGCCCGTCGGCGGGCCGTTGAGCGGGATCCAGCAGATCACCAAGGGCAAGCTCCCCGGCCGAGCGTCGTGGCATCGCAACGACTCGATTCCGATGTTCGTCGGCAAGACCAAGGACGTCTACGTGAAGCCGGACGGCAAATACACCTTCGACAAGCTCTCCTCGGTGTTCATCACCGGCAACGCCACTCGTGACGACGCGCCGAACCATATTCGCGTTCAAAAACACGTCCCTCGCGAGGTCGCCGAAACGTGGCGGTGGATGTGCCCGGCCGGGGTCTATGAGATCCCCGAGGACGCCCCCGAGCACGGCGAGGTCGATGTGATCGTCAATTACACCAACTGCGTCCAATGCGGGGCGATCACCGCCAAGGGCGGACGTTTGACTACCCCAGAGGGAGGCGACGGCCCCCTCTACCAAATCACCTGAGCGCCATCGGCACGGCGCATATCTGCGTCCTCGGTCACTCATGTGCAGAGCACATTTCGCTCCCTGCGTCCTTGATCTGCTTGACCGATGACGCTCAGGAGCGCGCGGTGCGTGTTCTGCGCGCAGTGCGAAACATGCGCGTGAATGTGGTGTTAGAGAGATGTCATGGATCTGACCTCCGCCACGACCGCCGGCCGCGGCAGGCGCCGTCTTCTCGCGCTCGCGTGTGGGTTGGCCCTGCTGGGAGCGGTGCCCGCGAGCGCCGCGCACGCGCAGACGTTCGGCTTCGGCGCAGACGTGTTCGGGGCCGGGAACGGATCGCTTGACTCGGCCTCGCTCGTGCAGTGCCTGACCACCGGCGAACAGGCCGAACGCTCGGCGACGTTCTCCGGCGAAATGACCGCGATTGCAGGGGCAACGCGAATGTCGATGCGTGTCGAACTGCTGGAGCGGATGCCGGGGCAGACGAGCTATCGCGCCGTGTCGGCGCCCGGGCTGGGGGTGTGGCGAGTGTCCGATCCCGGCGTGGGCGTATACAAGTACGTAAAGCAGGTCACCAACCTGTCGGCCCCGGCCGACTACAAGGGGCTCATCGGCTTCCGTTGGCAGGGCGCGCACGGCCATACGATCAAGCGCGACGAACGGCGCACACGCAGGTGTTCGCAACCGGCTTCGGCCACGAGCACGCCCTCGGTGTCCTCGCCGCTAGAATGATCGGACGATGAAGACAGACATCCATCCCAACTACGTGCAGGCCCACGTGCGCTGCACCTGTGGCAACGAGTTCCTCACGCGCGCCACCCAGGAGGAGTTGCACGTCGAGGTGTGCTCCAACTGTCACCCCTTCTACACCGGTCGCCAGAAGCTGGTGGACACCGGTGGGCGCGTCGAGCGCTTCCAGCGGCGCATGGCCAAGGGCCGCGCGGCCGCTGCCACCAAGGCCTCCTAAGCGGGTTCGAGCATGTCCTCTCGTCCGTCAGGGGGTGAGGGGATACGCGCAGACGCACTGCAGGCGCTGCCCGCGGCGCCGGCCGTGAATGGGCGCGTTGGCGGTGCGCTTGGAGACCTGAATGGAGATATTCCGGCCGGTGCTGACGTAGCGCTCGAGCCCGACGGCGAGCTGAGTGCCCAGCGCGACGCGCCGGTGGGCGGCCAGGCGGTGCTCGAGGGCGTGATGATGCGGGGCGTGTCCAACTGGGCGGTCGCGGTGCGCAAGCCGAGCGCCGAGCAGTTGCGCTCAGAGCCCCACCGCTCACCCGAGGAGGCCGCGCTCGGTGAGATCGAGGTGAGCACGTTCCCGCTGGACTCGGTCATGCGGCGCCACCGTGTCCTGCGTTTGCCGATCCTACGCGGCGTGGTCGCGCTCGGGGGCTCGCTCGGAATCGGCTTTCGTGCTCTTGAGGTCTCCGCCAACGCGCAGCTTCCACCCGACGAGCAGGATGCAGAACCCCAGGAGATCCCCCGCGGCGTGTGGGCCGGCACGGTCGTGGTCGCCATGCTGCTGGCGATCGTCCTGTTCTTCCTCGTGCCGGTCGGTCTGACGAGCCTGATCAAGGGCCAACTGCACAGCTCGGTGCTGTTCTGGGTCGTCGAGGGGATCGTGCGCACGACGATCTTCCTCGGCTACATGTACCTGCTCTCGCGCATCCGCGACCTGCGCCGCGTGTTCGAGTATCACGGCGCCGAGCACAAGACGATCTCCTGCTTTGAGGCCGGGTTGCCGCTGACGCCTGTCAACGCGCAGCGGTTCTCGCGGCTGCACCCGCGCTGCGGCACCTCCTTTCTGCTCGTGGTGATGATCGTCGCGATCTTCGTGTTCGCTCCGATCGGTTTGCCCGCCTGGTATTGGCTGGTGCTCACGCGCATCCTCGGCGTGCCGCTGATCGCCGGGATCTCGTTCGAGTTGATCAAGTTCGCCGGGCGCAACCGCTCGCGGGGTTGGGTGCGCGCGATCATGTGGCCGGGGCTGAAGCTCCAGCTGCTGACCACCCGCGAGCCCGACCTCGACCAGCTGGCCGTTGCGATCGCGGCGCTTGAGGCGGTGCTGGAGCGCGAGACCCCCGGCGAGCTCTCGGCCGCGGATCTGGTGGGCGTGGAGGTCGTGGCCTAACCGCGGACGTTGCCGGCCGGACTGCGTGCTCACGTCCGGCGCGAACGAGGCCACCTAGACTGGCCGTGCATGATCGAAGACCTCGTAGAGCAGATCGAGACGCGCTTTGCCGAGCTGGGCGCGCAGATGACCGACCCGGAGGTGATCTCCGACCGCGAACGCTACGCGGCGGCCGGGCGCGCCTACAGCCAGCTTGAGCCCGCGGCGAAGCTCGCCACGGAATGGCGTCGTGCCCGCGATGACGCGGCCGGCGCCGAGGAGCTGATCTCCGAAGACGGCGACGATCCCGAGCTGCGCGAGATGCTCTCGGTCGCCCGTGCGCGCATCGAGGAGATCGAGGAGGAGATTCGCCTGGCGATGATCGAGCGCGACCCCAACGACGAACACAATGTGATCGTGGAAGTCCAGGGCGGCGCCGGCGGCGATGAGGCCGGATTGTGGGCGGGTGATCTGTACCGGATGTTCACCCGCTACGCCGAGAGCAAGGGCTTTGCGACCGAGTCGATGGACATCGGCGAGGGCAAGTACACGTTCGCGATCCGCGGCGACGGCGCCTATTCGGTGTTCAAGTTCGAGGGCGGCACCCATCGCGTGCAGCGCGTTCCCGAGACCGAGTCCCAGGGGCGCGTGCACACCTCCACTGCGACCGTCGCCGTCCTGCCGGAAGCCGAGGAGGTCGACGTGGAGGTCGATCCGAACGATCTGCAGATCGACGTCTATCGCTCCTCCGGGCCCGGGGGGCAGTCGGTCAACACGACCGACTCGGCCGTACGCATCACGCACAAGCCGACCGGGATCGTCGTCTCGATGCAGGATGAGAAGTCGCAGTTGCAAAACCGTGAGAAGGCGCTGCGCGTGCTGCGTGCGCGGCTATACGAGCGCGCGCTGGCCGAACAGCAGGCCGAGCTCGCCGCCGATCGCCGCTCGCAGGTCGGCACCGGCGACCGCGCGGAGAAGATCCGCACCTACAACTACGGCGAGCGCCGCGTCACCGACCATCGCATCAAGCTCACCGTCCACAACCTCGACCAGATCCTCGAAGGCCAGCTCGACGAGCTCACCGCCGCGCTGCAAGCCGACGAGCGCGCACGGCGCCTGCAGGCCCAGGCCGCGGCGACGTGAGGGGCGCCGGCCGGAGGGTCGCGCCGGGGGCCGGGCGCCGGAGCGTGAGGTAGACGATGTCCGCCGACGTCGAGGGAGGGGTATCGTCATCGCGGGGGGTGGTACGCGGGACTTCGGTTCGCGACGCGCTCGACGGGGCGATCACCGCGATCTCCGCCGCGGGCTGCGAAACGCCGCGACTGGACGCCGAACTGCTGCTCGCGCACGCGCTCGGCGTGCCGCGCGAGCGGCTGCTGACGGATCGGGAGCTGATGGTCTCGGGATCGGACGTACGCGCGGTTCAGAACGCGGTGCGTCGTCGCGCGGTGCAACGCGAGCCCGTCGCCTACATCACCGGCGTGCGCGCCTTCCGCCGGCTACAGCTGACGGTGGACCGCCGCGCGCTGATCCCGCGTCCGGAGACCGAGCTGCTGGTCGAGATCGCGATCGCGGAGTTGCCGGCGGGGGCTCGTGTGCTCGACGTGGGTACCGGCAGCGGCGCGGTCGCACTGGCGCTCGTCGACGAGCGCCCGGATCTGCGCGTCGCCGGTAGCGACCTCAGCGAGGATGCGCTCGCCTTGGCGCGCGCAAACGGCGAGCGCCTCGGACTGCACGTGGAGTGGCTGCACGCCGATCTGCTCGCCGGGATTCCGGACGAGTACGACGCGATCCTCTCGAACCCGCCCTACGTCGCCGAGTCTGAGCGCGCGTCCCTGTCCCCTGAGATCGTCCGCCACGAGCCGCCTGGAGCGCTGTTCGCCGGCGTTGACGGGCTGGGTTGCATCCGCGCCCTCATCGCCCAGGCCACGGCGCGTGAGCGGGTGAGGACGATCGCGATCGAGCACGGCGCGGGGCAGGCTTCGGCGGTGCGCGAGCTGATCGCGCTCGCCGGCTTTGCGGAGGTGCGTAGCGAGCGCGATCTGGCCGGGATCGAGCGCGTGAGCGTGGGGCGCCGGTGAGCTCTTCACGGGTCGATCCGTCGGATGCGCCGCTCACGGCCGCCGATGTCGACGCGCTGAGTGAGTGCCTGGCCGGCGGGGGTGTGGCGGTGTTTCCCGCGGACACCGTCTATGGCCTCGGTTGCGACCCTGACAGCGAGCCGGCGGTCCGGCGGCTGTATGAGCTCAAGGGCCGACCGCCCACGCAGCCGGCCGCCGTGATGTTCTTCGCGCTCCAGGCCGCCCTCGCCGCCCTGCCCGAGCTTTTACCGCGCGAACAGGCCGCATTGCGTGCGCTGCTGCCCGGTCCGCTGACGCTGCTGCTGTCCAACCCAGCCCGCCGCTACTCGCTCGCAGCCGGTCCGAACCCCGGCGCGGCGGAAACCCTCGGCCTGCGCGTCCCCGCGTTGCCTTCCCAGCTCGCCGCGCTCGCCGCACTGGGCCGGCCGCTGCTGCAGTCAAGCGCGAACCTCTCCGGCGGCCCGGAGGCACCGCGCCTGGCTGACGTCCCCGCCGCCATCCGCGCCGGAGCGGACCTGGTGCTCGACGGCGGCGAGCTGCCCGGCCTGGCCTCGACGGTGCTCGACCTGCGCGAGTACTCGCTCACGGGGGCGTGGCAGATCGTGCGGGAAGGGCCGGTAACGAGCGCGGAGATCGAGCGCCGCCTGGGTGCTAGCGAGTGACCGACCCATCGTGGATCGCTATCGCCGGGCCTCTCGGCGCCGAAAGTCTGTGCCAAACAGATCGGTAAGCCCGTCCCCTGTAGATCGAGCGGTCCGCTGCGTGTAGGAGATGCGGTCGGCGTCACGCTCACGTATGACCCCGGCGCCTGCGATGCTTTGCCGGAGTCGATGGCGCATCCCACTCCACTCGACGCGCTCTACGCCGGCCTGGTGGCCGCGGCCGTGACCGCGCTGCTGACGCCGCTGACGATGCGGCTCGCCAGGGCCGTGGGTGCGATCGACGAACCACGCGAGCGCGGCCTGTCCGAGCAGCCGACGCCGCTGCTCGGAGGTCTTGCGATCTTCGCGGGGGTACTGGTTGCGATGCTCGTGTGGTTGCCGAACGGCTATTACGAAGAGCGCCACCTGTGGCAGGGGGTGATGCTCGGGGCCACGCTGATCACGTTCGTGGGCGCCGCGGACGATCGCTTCGACCTGCCTCCGGCGATCAAGCTCGCGGGGCAGGTGCTGGCGGCGGTGATCGTCGTGCATTACGGCGTCGCGGTGAAGGCGATCACGCTGCCGTTCATCGGCAAACTCGCCCTGCCGAACGCCGGCGTGACAAACGCGGGGCCGATCTTGACGGTGATCGGGCTGGTGGCGATGATGAACGTGGTCAACTTCTCCGACGGCGTCGACGGGCTGGCCGCGGGGGTGTGCGCGATCATCGCCGCCGCGATGGCGGTGATCGCCTTCGATCTGGGGCGCCAGCAGCCGGGGGTGCTGGCCGCGCTCACCGCGGGCGCGGCGCTCGGCTTCTTGATCTACAACTTCCCGCCCGCCTCCAGCTTCATGGGCGACTGTGGCGCGAACCTACTGGGCCTTTTGATGGGCGTGATCACGGTCGAGGCGGCGGTCAAGACGACGGCCGTGGTCTCGTTCGTGCTGCCGCTGATCCTGCTCGCGGTCCCGTTCCTGGATACGACCTTCGTGGTGCTCAAGCGCTTGAAGTACCGACAACCGATCTACCGCCCCGACAGCGAGCACTTCCACCATCGCATGGCCCGCATCGGCTTCTCCAGCCGGCGCACGATTGCCTATTTGTATGCGTGGACGTTGATGCTTGCCGGGCTCGCGCTGGCGTTGCGCTTCGTCCCCTACTCAGATCATCACGGCCACCTGCACACAGGCTGGGCGCTTGTGATGATCGCGATCGGACTGGGCGTGGTGGCGGCCAGCGTGTATCTCGTGTATGTGTTGGAGATCTTCAAGTTTCGACGTCTGGCCGCGATCCGGCTGCGGCGACTGCGTCCCGACGCATCGGCCGCGGAGATCGAGCGCGACGTGGTGCGGGACTTCGAGACGGGAGAGTTTCAGACGATCTCCACGTCCACGTCTGCGGCCACGCCTGCGCCCGCGGGCGGCGCGGCGCCCGCGGCGGCCTCAACGTCCGAGCGCGCCGACGTGCCCGTGATGGGGTTCGACGTGGACGGCGGGCGCGCTGAGCAGCCCATCGGCGAGCGGCAGGTGGATCAGGATCGCGTAGGCGCAGAGGACGAGCACGGCGGCACGCAGGCGCCGATCGCCGCCGACGGCCGCTAGCGGCAGCGGCCAGATCGCATACCACGGCAGCAGCCACGCCGTGGAGATGAGCAGCGCCAGCATGCTCCAGCCCGCGGCCGCGCGCCAATCGGCCCCGCGCGCGGTACGCCACAGCGCGTATGCGAGCACGAGCACGAACGCGGCGACGAAGCAGTGCCGCCACCAGCCGGGCGTTCCGTGCAGGCCGAACAGACGGGCTGTCTCCGCCGGGACGGAGTGGACGGCCACGAGCTGCTGCTGCTCGCCGACGGCATCGAGGAAGCCGAGCGCGTGCGAGCCGAAGCCGATCAGCCCGACGCATGCCAAGAGCGCCAGGCCGAGGATCGCGGCGAGCGCGACCCGGGAGCGCTCGCGCCAACTCGCCGGCGCGAGCACCAGGAACGGAAGCACGATCCCCGCGGTGACCTTGACGCCGATCCCCGCGGCCAGCGCCAGCGCGCCACCGCGAAAGCGCGGCGAAGCGCCCGCGGTCAGCGCGAGCGCGCCGGCGAGGAAGGCGAGCACGATCGTGTCGTTGTGCGCGCCGCCGACCGCGAGCTCAAGCATTACCGGGTTCAGGCCCACGAAGGCCGCGGCATAGCGCCGCGAGCGGCCCATCGCGCCGGCCGCACGCGCGGTCAGCGCCACGGCGGCGAGCGAGCCCGCGACAGCTGCCGCCTTCAACGCCCACAGCCCGCCGGCGAGACCCAGCGGCGCCGTGGCATAGCTTGAGAGCGTGAACAGCGGGCCGTAGGGGGAATGCTGGAAGGGCCAGCCGATGAACGCGTAGATCGGATCGACGGGCATCTGAAACGCCACATGGGTATATGGGTCGAGGCCGTGCAGCACGCCCATGCGCGCGAACGCCAGATAGCCGAACACGTCCTGGGAGATCAGCGGGGGGCCAAGTAGCAGGATCAGGTTGGCGGCCGCGATCGTCACGAGGATCGCGCGCAACGAGAGTGCGCGCGCGTGCGCCGCGACGAGCACGGCGAGGTACCCGGCGCACATGATCAGCGTCAGCGCCTGGAACTCACTCGAGGAGAGCGCGCTCACGCCCAGGCCCCGCAGCGGGCCGGCCAGCCAGTCCGGCCAGCCGCCGGTGCGGGCGGGCACGTAGATCGTCGGAGCGCTCGCGGCGCCCGCGCTCAGCAGGAAGACGCTGGCGAGGATTGCCAGTACGCCCGCGCCGCCAAGCGCGCGCAGCGATCGAGCGTCCGCGGCGCCCGATAGTCTTATAGGACTCTTCGCCGCCGAGGCCCGTGCTTGCTGGGGGACGCCTAGGCGCGGCTGGGTGGAGGACCGCCCGCCGTGTGCGCGGAGGTCGATCTGATCGTGATCAGGCATATGCGACGCCGCCATCGTAAATCCCGCCCGCGCTCGATGCACGAGCCGCAACGCGTGCTGGTCCTCTCGGCGGACGTGGGCGAGGGACACGCCGCCGCCGCGCGCGCGCTGGCGCGTCAAATCAAGGACTCCGGGCAACCCGCCGAGGTGACGGTGATCGACGGGTTGGCCGCGATGGGGCGCCTGTTGCAGCCGGTCGTCGAGGACGGATACAGGGTGCAACTGCGATTCATGCCCTGGACCTACACGGTGGTGTATTGGCTGCTGGAGCAGGTCGGGCCGATTCGCTGGGCGGCGCGCAGGCTGCTGTGCCTGTTCGGCTCGCGTCCGCTGGCGCGCAAGATCGCCGAACACGACCCGGACGTGATCGTCTCGACCTATCCTGCGGTGACCGTGGTGCTCGCCCGGCTGCGCCGCACCCACGCGATCCATTGCCCGACGGTCGCGACGATCACGGATCTGACCGGTCTTTTCTTCTGGGCGCAGCCGGGAATCGACATGCACCTGGTGATGTACGGCGAGTCGATGAGCCCGGTCGAGCGGATCGCGGGGGAGGGCAGCGCGCAGCTGGTGAGCCCGCTGATCTCCGCGGAGTTCACGACGCCGCGCTGTCCGCTTGAGGCACGCCGCGCGCTGGGACTTCCGGAGGCGGGCAGGATGGTCGTCGTCTCCGGCGGCGGCTGGGGTGTGGGCGACATCACGGGCGCGGTGCGCGAGCTGCTGCACGAGGGCGAGGTCAGCGCGATCGTGTGCCTGGCGGGGCGCAACGAGCAGCTACGTGACCGGCTGAACGAGGATTTCGCGGGACAGGAGCGGGTGCACGTTTACGGGTTCACCGATGAGATGCCGCGATTGCTGGCCGCCGCCGACGTGCTCGTGCACTCCACCGGCGGCGTCACCTGCCTGGAGGCGAAGGCCGCCGGGACACCGGTCGTCTCCTACGGGCTGCCGGTCGGTCACGCGCGGCTGAACACGCGCGCGATGGCCGATCTGAACCTGCTGCGCTTGGCCAATGACACGAGCGAGCTGCGCGAACACGTGCGGGCGAGCTTTGCCGAAGTCGCCCCGGCGCTCGCGCCCGACACGGCGGCTCCAACGCACACCGGTGAGCGCCCCGAGACAGCCGGCGTTCAGGGGGCGTTCGCGGCTCCGGGGTCTTCGGGACCGGCGACCCCCACCGAGGCGACGGCCGCCGAGCTGGTGCTGGACGCCCCTCGTCGCGTGATCCCGATTCCCCTGTGGCGCCTGCGCCTGGTGGCGCTGCTAACCCCTCTGTTGCTGCTGCTCGGGATGAGCATGTGGACGCTCTCGACGGACGAGGTGAGCGTGCTGGCGGCGAAGATCCTGCACGAGAAGCCATTGGCGCGTGTCAAAACCGAGCAACGCGACGTCGGTGTGATCCTGCGTGTTCCCAGCTCGGCTCAGGCACTCGTCGCGGCCAAGCTGGCGCGGCGCGGCATCCACGCCTCTTTCGCCGATGGGGGCACGGTGCCGAGCGCGGCGACGATCTCCAGAGTGCGCGGGCTCGGGGACGAAGTGCTGCCGGCGATCCCCGACTCCGGTCCGCTGCTGCGCTGGGTGAAAGCGCGCGGGATGTTGCGCGCGCAGGCCCACGCTCTGGGGCTGCGCCGGCACTTCTACTTTCTGCAGCCTCGCGGAGGGCTGACGGTCGGTCAGCTGGTGCTCGCGCGCACGGCGGGCGCCAAACCGGTGAGCGGTGCGCTACGCCTCGATGCGCAGGACGGGCTGCCTCAGCGACCGGCGCGCGCCGGAGAAGTGCTGGTGGTGACGCTCGACGGGTCCGCATCATCGGTGGCTGCGCTGGAGCGGATCGTCTCGTCACTCGGCACGGATGGGTTGGGAGCCGAGCCGCTGTCGTGGCTGATCGGCTCTCCGCCCATCAGAGCGAGCAGCAAAGGCGAGCGTACGAGCGCGGCGGCGCCGACCACGAGCAACGCCAGCGAGAGCGCCAGCGGTACGCCTCCGAGTGGAGTGTCGGCGAAACTCTCGCCGAAGAGCAGCGGCGCGACCATCACCGGCACGATCGTCTGAGTCACGAACACGACTGGGGCCACTTGGATCGCCGGTCGCGCCTGTAGCGAGCTCGACTCGCTCAGCACGCCCACGGCGGAGGCCGCCGCAGTCGCAAGCCCCCAGGCGGCGGCGACCGCGAGGTGCCCGGCGGAGAGGTCGTCGGAGGCGAGCTTGGTCGCGATGCCGCTCCAGCCGAACGCCAGGCCGGCGCCGAGCATCGTGACCGCGGCGGGCGAGCGGCGGATCGCGCGCAGCAGATAAGGCAGCAGGCTGGCCAGCCCGAGACCGAGCAGCACGAGCCCGATCGTGAGCCGCTCGGAGGTGTGGCCGGTGGCGCGCGGCGGCGCACACAGACCCGCGCCGATCACGCCGATGACGATCGCGGCGATCGCGATGTGCTCGTGGCGCCCGGCGTGCTCGCCCAGCATTCGCTGACCGAGGAACAAGAGCACGATCAAGCCGGTGGCCAGTGCCGGCTGCACCACCACCAGCGGGGCGAGCAACAGCGCGACCACCTGTAGCGGCCAGCCGAGGATCGAAAGGCCCGTGCCGAGCATCCAGCGCCCGCGTCTGACGAGGCCCCAGACCAGCGCCAAGCGCAGGTGCTCTTCGGCGGGCGCTTCCTTGGCGTCCATCGCCTGCAGGGCGATCCCTAGGCTGTAGAAGACGGACGCTCCCACGGCGGCCCCGATTCCCAGCACAAGATCGACCATGTTCACCGACGATCATCGCACTCGCAGCCGCCATACCGCCGGTGCGGTGGCCGGATTGGCGATGGGCAGCTACCTGTTGCCCGGTCTCGCCGGCGCCTGGCCGGCGTTGCGTCGTCCGCTTGGCGTTGAGGATCGCACCGCGAGCGGTCGCGGGTATGCGCTCACTTTCGACGACGGTCCGCACGCGCAGGGGACCCCGGCGACGCTCGAGATCCTCGCTGGAGCGGACGTTCGGGCTACGTTCTTTCTGGTCGGCGAGCAGTTGCGACGCGACCCTTCGCTCGGTCGTGAGATCGTCGCGGCGGGTCATGAGATCGGGCTACATTGCGATCGCCATCGCAATCTGCTGCGGCTGGCGCCATGGCAGGTGCGCGCTGACATCGCTCGTGCCCAGGCAACCATCGAGGACGCGACCGGCCGCTCTCCGAGCCTGTATCGCCCACCGTATGGCGTGCTGAACGCCACGGCGCTGCGCGTCGCTCGCTCACACGGCTGGCGTACGTTGTTGTGGAGCCATTGGGGCCGTGACTGGGAGGCGCGGGCCACCCCGCAGTCGATCCTCGCGCGCGTGACCGACGGTGCCGGCGAAGGGGCGGTGCTGCTGCTGCACGACGCCGATGACTACTCGGCGCCCGATTCCTGGCAGCGCACCGTCGCAGCGCTGCCGCGCGTGCTCGACACGCTCGCACAGCGCGGCCTGCGGCCGGTCGCGCCCTGATCTCGGGGGCGACGTCGCGGTGCGCCATTGCGTCGGCGCCACCCGCGTGAGCACGCCTCGGACCCCAGGCCTCAGAGCTTCGCGAGAGCGGACGGATAGGATTAAGGGCTTGTCCAGCGTCGTTTCGTTCGATTCAGACGGTGCCGCGGCGGCGGCCGTCCAGCAGCCTGTCGCGGGGGTTCAGCCGCTGCCGACCCTGCCGCGCACGCGGGCACGAGTCGCGCGCGCAGCCGCCGCACGCCCGCGCTGGTGGGTGCAGGCGCTGGTGATCGTGTGGTTGTGCTGGGTCTATGACGCGATTACGAACTTTGCGCCGCTACGACTACACGCGGCGGTGAGTCACGGCGAAGGAGTGCTCGCGGCCGAGCGCTGGTTGGGGATCGCGCCCGAGCTACGGCTCGACCGCTGGCTGGCGGGCCATCACACGGTCGGGCTGCTCGTCTCCGACTACTACGACAACGCCCACTTCATCGTCACCCTGGGCTTGCTGGGCTGGTTGTGGGCGCGCCGCGCGGACATCTACCGGCCCCTGCGCAACGTGCTGGTGCTCACCAACGTGATCGCCTTTGCGGTGTTCTGGCTGTACCCGGTGGCGCCTCCGCGCATGCTTGGAGCCGACGGGTTCAGCGATGTCGTCGCATCGACACATGCTTTCGGGTCCTGGCACACCGGGGCGTTGGCGTCCGCGGCCAATCAGTTGGCGGCGATGCCCTCGCTGCACATGGCGTGGGCGGCGTGGTGCGCACTCGTGCTGTGGCGTCTGTCGCCGCGCGTGTGGGTGCGCGCTGCGGCGGTGCTGTACCCGTGCATGACCGCGCTTGCGGTGGTTGCCACCGGCAACCACTACGTGCTGGACGTGCTCGCCGGTATTGCCACGCTGGCGGTTGCGATGCTTATCGAGGCGACCATTCTTCGCAAAATCCGTCCACCCCGCGTGGCGCATGTCACAAACTTGTTACGAAGTCTGATACCAGGTAGACTGAACCAGTCATCGCAGGCGGTCCACAAGCGCTGAGGTCGCAATGGCGCAGGACCTGACCGTTCGTCCGCACCAGGGCGGGGTCGGTTGCGTCTGCAAGGAGGCAGAGAGAGCAGATGCCAGATTTTGAGGTCAACGAAGGCTACGCAGAGGCCGGGCGCCGTCGCGCCGACTCCCCCCTGTCCAGTCGGGGCGGCGAGGATCGCGTGCCCGCGGACGGGTACATCCCAGCGGATGAGGGTGGAGTTGTTCCGGCGCCGGTCATCCATGTCGAGGCGACCGATGCCGTGGACGCCGGCGATGCGGGCGAGAGCGAGCGCAAGCTGCCCGAGGAAACACCGATCGTCCGTCGCACAAGGCATCTCGCCGCGGGACACTTCTCGGCGAGTTCCATGCCGATGCGGCGTGTGGGAGTGAAGCTGATGGCGCGCCGGCGCAGGCTGGCGCGGCGTGCCTGCCCGTATGGGTGGCAGGTGCGAGTGCTGAGCACTGCGCCGCGCAACCGCCGCCGCCTGTGGACGCAGTGCCACGGATCATCGGGATCCCTGAGCTGACGTGGCGAGTTTGCGCTATCTCGACGTGTGCCTGGTGCTCGCGACGGCCCCGTTCGTGCTGATCGCGGGTCTGCCGCTGCTCGGCTACCTCGTGGGCGCGTGCGCCTGGCTTTTGACTCGCGCCGGAATGGTGTGGATGCAGGAGCGGGCTTTGCGAGCCCCGGATCCAAAGCTCAAAGCCGGACTGCAGGTGGGCGGCATGATGGGGCGCCTGTGGCTGATCGCGCTGGCGGTGATCGTGGCTCGCTACGGCGGTAGCAAGGACGATGGGATCATGGCGGCCGCGCTGGTGCTGGCGGCGTTCACGGTCTACTTCGTGATGTCGTTCGTGACGCGCGGAGCTCCACTGCGGACGGGCGCTCTCAGAACGCCGAGCGCCTCATGAGCGCCGCGGTGGACAGCAGCGCGGGTGCGAGCCCCGCGAGCAGCCCCGACGCCGAGAACGTCGAGGGCCCCCGGCGAAAGTCGAACACGAAACGGAAACTGCTGATCCTGGGAGCGGTGTGGATCGGCGGCGTGATCGTGCTTGGGATCATTTATGGGTTCCACGGCACGCGCAACACGAGCTTTGAACCGCAGAACGAGTTCAAACTCGACAACTGGGTGAGCCTGGGAGCGTTCTCGATCAACAAGGCCGTGCTGTATCTGGTGCTGGCGGCGACGCTGACCTGCGTGAGCATGATCTGGATAGCTCGGCGCATGCAGCAGCGACCGAACAAGGTGCAGGCTGCGGTCGAGACGCTGTATCAGCTGATGCGCGAGAACATCACGGGCAGCGCGATGGAGGAGAAGATGGCCGCGAAGTGGTTCCCGTTCATCGGCGCGCTGTTTTTGTTCATCATGTTCTCGAACCTGATCGGCTACATCCCGCTGCCGACGAACACCGAGCACGAACTGAGCGTGTTCGGGACGCACATACCGTCGTTCTCGCTGTACGCATCTACCGCGAACATCGCGATCCCGCTGGCGCTGGCATTGGTGGTGTTCGTGTCGTACACGTTCGAAGGCGTGCGCGCGAAGGGCCCGATCGGCTATCTGAAAGGGCTGGTCCCCGGCGGCGTCACCGGTGGGATGGCGGTGGCGATCTTCTTCTTGGAGGTCCTCTCGAACCTGATGAGGATCCTGTCGCTGACGATTCGTCTGTTCGCGAACATTCTGGCGGGCCATCTGATCATCCTGTTCATGGCGGGAGCGCTGGCGGTGATTCTGGGCATCTCCGCGCTGGGCTGGTTCACGTTGCCGTTCGGCATCGCGCTGTTCGCGTTCGAGGTCGGCCTGGTGGCGGCCCTGCAGGCGTTTATTTTCGCGACGCTCACCGCCATCTATCTGGGCGGCGCGGTCGCCGAAGAGCACTGAAACGTCACATCGGATAGAACCGCATCGGCTAGTCAATCCCACGAAACACAGAATCTGACCACGAGCACCGCCGGACCACTATCAACTAACGCAGAAAATCGCCAAAAGGAGTGAATGTGCATATAGCCCTTATAACGTTGCTCGCCACCGCGACCGAAGAAACCGCCAAGGCCGGAAAGTCGATCGGCCTCGGAGTCGGCGGTGGGCTCGGCGCCGTCGGCGCGGGCGTTGGCATCGGGATCATCTTCGGCAAGGCGATCGAAGCGATCACTCGCCAGCCCGAGATGCGTGACGAGATAACCCAGCTGCAGTGGCTCGGGTTCGCGCTGACCGAGGCCTGCTTCTTCTACGGGCTCGTGGCCGGGCTGCTGGCCGCGTTCATCGTCTGAGGCTCGGATGTCCTCGATGCTTCCGCTCGCCTCCAACGGCAGTTTTCTGATCAAGCCCGGTGTCGGGTTGATGGTCTGGACCCTGCTCGTGTTCGGCATCACGATGGTGCTGCTCTCAAGGCTCGCGTTCCCGCGCATCAGCGAGGCGCTGGAACGCCGGCAGAAGACGATCGAAGACTCGATCGACTCCGCGCAGCGCACGCGCGAGGAAGCCGAGGAGCTGCTGGTGGAGTACCGCGAGCGGCTACAGGCGGCGCGTGAGCAGTCGGATGAGATCGTTCAGCGTGCACGCCAGACCGCGGAGTCTCACGAGCAGGAGGCCAAAGAACAGGCCCAGCGGATCGCCACCGAGGCGGCCAGGCGCGCCGAGCACGAGATCGAGATGGCCACAGAGCGAGCGATCGACGGCATCCGCCGGGAGGTCGCCGAGTTGACGATCATGGCCACCGAGAAGGTGACGCGCAAGACGCTCGACGACGCAGATCAGAAGCGCCTTGTGGCGGAGGCGCTGGGGGAGCTCGACTTCTCGGGTCTGTCCTCCGGGGCGAGCAGCAACTGATGGAGGAGCTAGCCCAGGTATACGGCCGCTCGCTGTTTCAGGTGGCCGAGGAGCGCAGCAAGGTGGACGTGCTGCGCGAGCAACTCGGACAGTTTGCCGATGCGCTTGAAGCCAACCGTGAGCTGAAGCTGTTCTTTTTCTCACCCTACTTTTCGACGACCGAGAAGCAGCAGGCCCTGGGCGGTCTGTTGGAGGGCGCCGAGCAGGAGTTCCTGAGCTTCTTGGAGCTGCTGATCGAGAACCACCGCATGCCTGTGATCTTCCGCGTCAGGCGCGAGTACGAGCGCCTGTGGGACGAGGCCAACAAGATGCTACCCGTACAGGTGACGAGCGCGATCGAGCTCGACGAGGCGACGACGCAGAGCATCGGCGCCTCGATCGGGCAGAGCACCTCGCGCAAGGTGACGCTGAGCACGCGCGTGGACCCCGACATCCTCGGGGGGATCGTGGTGCGGGTCGGGAACTCGATCCTCGACGCCTCGATCAGAAGCCGACTGGAGCAACTGCGCAAGCAGGTGGCCGCCGCCGCCGCCTGAACGACCGCCGAACGAAGAATCGCCGACCGACCGACCGGACATCGACAAGGAGCCATCCGAGAAAGCCATGCAGATCAACCCAGACGAGATAACCAGCATTCTTAAGAGCCGCATCGCCGGGCTTGGCGGCGGCGAGGCCGAGCTGACCGAGGTTGGCACCGTGCTCTCGGTGGCGGACGGCATCGCACGACTGCATGGGTTGGAGAACTGCATGTCGTTCGAGATGCTCGAGCTGCCGCACGGCGTCACGGGCCTGGCGCTGAACCTCGAGTCCGACAACGTCGGCGCGGTGTTGTTCGGCGAGTGGGAGCGGATCGGCGAGGGCGACACGGTCAAGCGCACGGGCCGGCTGCTGGAGATTCCGGTGGGCGAGGCGCTGCTCGGGCGCATCGTGGACCCGCTGGGGCGCCCGCTGGACGGCAAGGGTGAGATTCACACGAGCGAGACCCGCCCGGCGGAGTTCAAGGCGCCGGGCGTGGTGCAGCGCCAGCCGGTGACCGAACCGATGCAGACCGGCTTGAAGGCGATCGACGCGATGATCCCGATCGGGCGCGGTCAGCGAGAGCTGATCATCGGCGATCGCCAGACCGGTAAGACGGCGATCGCGATCGATTCGATCATCAACAACCGCGATACCGGCGTCGTGTCGGTGTATGTGGCGATCGGCCAGCGCATGTCGACGGTCGTGGCACTCGCGCAGACGCTTGAGGAGAACAACGCGCTTGAGAACACGATCATCGTGGCCGCATCCGCGGATGAGGCCGCACCGATCAAGTTCATGGCCCCTTACGCGGGCTGCGCGATGGGCGAGCACTTCCTCTACAACGGTCGCCACGCGCTGTGCGTGTATGACGATCTGACCAAGCACGCGTATGCCTACAGGCAGATGTCGCTGCTGCTGCGCCGCCCACCCGGCCGTGAGGCCTATCCGGGCGACGTGTTCTATCTGCACTCGCGCCTGCTGGAGCGCGCGGTCAAGCTCAACGACGATCTCGGCGGGGGCTCGCTGACGGCGCTGCCGGTGATCGAGACCCAAGCCGGCGATGTGTCGGCGTATATCCCGACGAACGTCATCTCGATCACCGACGGACAGATCTTTCTTGAGCCCAAGCTGTTCAACTCGGGCGTGCGCCCGGCGATCAACGTCGGCATCTCGGTCTCGCGGGTCGGCGGCAACGCCCAGATCGGGCCGATGAAGAAGGTCGCCGGACGGATCAAGCTCGAGCTCTCGCAGTACCGCGACCTCGAGGCGTTCGCGCAGTTCGGTTCGGACCTGGACGCGGACACCCAGCGCACGCTCGCGCGCGGGGAGCGGATCGTCAAGACCCTCAACCAGAACGAGCGCGCGCCGCTGGCCGTGGAGGATCAGACGACACAGATTTACGCCGCCACGAACGGGTTCCTCGACCGCTTGAACGTCGAGCGCGTACCCGAGTTCCTGATCGGGCTGACCGAACGGATGCACTCTGAACATGCCGAGGTTCTCGCGAAGGTCGCGGGCGGCGACTGGTCGGATGAGACTCAGCAGGCGCTGAACGATGCGGCGCGGGCGTTCGCGGAGGACTTCGGCTATGACCTCGACGAGGAGGGTCAGCCGCTGGACGACGCCGCCCCGTTGCCGCCGGCACGGGATGCCTCCTCCGGGCGGGCGGGCGAGCCGGCGGCGCAGGCCGCGTAGGGCCGCGCGGGTATCGACGATGGCCTCGCAGCGTGACGTCAAGAACCGGATCGGCTCGGTTAAGAACATCCAGAAGATCACCCGCGCGATGGAGATGGTCGCGGCGGCGCGGCTGCGCCGTGCCGAGCAGCGGATCGCGGCGCTGCGCCCGTATGCGGACGCGCTCAGACGCATGACGCGACAGGCCGCGTTGGACGCCGGCGCCGAGGCCTCGCGCCTGGAGTTGCTTAACGAGCGTGAGAGCGTCGCGAGTGTCGGTCTGCTGCTCGTGACCGGGGACCGCGGGCTGGCGGGCGGGTTTAACTCGCAGGTCATCCGCGCGGGGGTGCGTGCCGGCAGCGAACTTGACGAGAAGGGGCTGCGCAGCGTCTGGTATGCGACCGGCCGCCGCGGCGTGTCCTCGTTGACGTTCCGAGGACGCGAGCTGAGCGGCTCCTATACGGGGTTCACCGACAAACCGTCCTATGCCGACGCGCGCTCGATCGCGGGCGAGCTGATCGATGCCTTCACCAGCGGGGCGGTCGATCGGGTCGAGCTGATCTACAACTCTTACGTCTCGCCGCTCACGCAGGAGGTCACGCGCGAGACGCTGCTGCCGCTCTCGCGTGCGACGATCGCGGGCGAGGAAGCACAGGATGCCGGCGACGAGGCCGCGGGCGCCGACGGAACACCCGCAATCGCCAGATCGAGTGCCACAGCGTCAGCCGAGAAGGCGAACGTGCCGAGGGCGCTCGTCGAGTATGAGCCCGATGCAGAGGAGATCTTGCGCCGGCTCGTGCCAGACTATGTCGAGACGTCGATCTATCGAGCGCTGGTCGAGTCGGCCGCGGGGTTCTTTGGCGCGCAGATGACGGCGATGCGCAACGCCTCGGAGAACGCCGGGGAGATCATCACCGATCTGACGCTCGAAATGAACCGCGCCAGGCAGGCTGAGATCACGCAGGAGATCATGGAGGTGGTGGCGGGCGCCGAGGGGCTCAGCTAGGCCCGGGCAGCCACACACCGAGCACCGCAACGAGCCCGACCGACACACGGAACTGCAATGGACACAATGAGGGAGAATCGAAAGAGCAATGGCACCCACGACCACAATTGATCCCTCCGACGCCCCCGGGCGCGCGGGAGGCGAGGCGGGCGAGCGCGCGAGGCGTAACGTCGGGCGCATCGAGGAGATCCAGGGCGTCGTCATCGAGGCGGTGTTCCCGGAGAAGCTGCCCGAGATCAACCACGCGATCACGATCGCGCGCCCGGCGGCGGCCGCGGAGGAGGAGGCGCCCGGTATCAGCGCCGAGGCGGGTGGCGAGGTGCTCGTGTGCGAGGTTCAGCAGCACCTGGGCGACGACCGCGTGCGCGCGGTGGCGATGGATACGACCGACGGGTTGGCGCGTGGCGCCGAGGTGATCGACACGGGGGGTCCGATCACGGTGCCGGTCGGTGAGGCGACGCTCGGCCGGATCTTCAACCTGCTGGGCGAACCGATCGACCTCGGCGAGGAGCTGCCGGCCAACACCGAGCGCCGTCAGATCCATCAGGAGGCGCCGCGTGTCGAGGATTTGACGCCGACGACGGAGATGTTCGAGACGGGCATCAAGGTGATCGACCTGCTGGCGCCCTACGCGAAGGGCGGCAAGGTCGGGCTGTTCGGCGGCGCGGGCGTCGGCAAGACGGTGCTGATCCAGGAGCTGATCCACAACCTGGCCAAGGAGCACGGCGGGCTGTCGGCGTTCTGCGGGGTGGGCGAGCGCTCGCGCGAGGGCAACGATCTGTGGCTGGAGATGAAGGAATCGGGCGTGATCGACAAGACGATGCTCGTGTTCGGTCAGATGAACGAGCCGCCCGGGGCGCGTATGCGCGTGGCGCTGTCGGGTTTGACGATGGCCGAGCACTTCCGTGACCAGGGTCAGGACGTGCTGCTGTTCATCGACAACATCTTCCGTTTCGTGCAGGCCGGCTCCGAGGTTTCGGCGCTGCTCGGGCGGATGCCCTCCCAGGTCGGCTATCAGCCGACGCTGGAGACCGAGATGGGTCAGTTGCAGGAGCGGATCACCTCCACCCGTCAGGGTTCGGTGACCTCGGTACAGGCGATCTACGTGCCCGCCGACGACCTGACCGATCCGGCGCCGGCTTCGGTGTTCGCGCATTTGAACGCCACCACGGTGCTCTCGCGCGGGATCTCCGAAAAAGGCATCTACCCGGCCGTCGACCCGCTGGATTCGACCTCGACGATCCTCAAGCCGGACATTCTCGGCGAGGATCACTTCCGTGTGGCCAACCGCGTGAAGGAGATTTTGCAGCGCTATAAGGAGCTGCAGGACATCATCGCGATCCTCGGCATCGACGAGCTCTCCGACGAGGACAAGCTGACGGTGCAGCGGGCGCGCAAGATCGAGCGCTTCCTCTCGCAGCCGTTCTTTGTAGCCGAACAGTTCACGGGCACTCCGGGCGCGTACGTGCCGATCGCGGAGACGATCAGAGGATTCGAGGAGATCATCGAGGGCAAGCACGACGAGGTGCCCGAGAGCGCGTTTTTCCTAAAGGGAACGATCGATGACGTCGTCGAGGGCGCCAAGAAGGGTTAGGCGGTATTCGTGGCCAGATCCAAGTTCCCGGTCGAAGTATTGACCCCCGAGGGGGTGGTGTTCGACGAGGAGGTCGAGATGATCTCCACGCGCACCACCTCCGGCTCGATCGGCATCCTGGCCGGCCACGAGCCGGTACTGGCCACGTTGGAGCCGACGGAGTTGCGTTTGTATCGCTCGGAGACCGACATCGTGCGCTTTGCGCAGGGCGAGGGGTACCTGCAGTTCGCCGAGAACCGCGCGCTGGTCTTGGTCCAGGAGGCCACACAGGCGTCCGGGGCCTCCGACGGTTAGCCTTCCCGCCTTGATGAGCACTGAGCGAGAGCCCGTCGGGGTCATCGGCACCGGCTATGTCGGGCTGGTCAGCGCCGCGGGGTTCGCGGAGCTGGGCAGCGATGTCTACTGCGTCGATATCGACGCGGCGAAGATCGAGCGTTTGCGCGCGGGCGAGGTCCCGATCTACGAGCCGGGGCTGGAGGAGATGCTGATACGCAACGCCGCGCGGTTGCACTTTTCCACCGATCTGAGCGACGCGCTGGAGCACGCGCGGCTGCTGTTCGTGGCTGTGGGTACGCCCCCGACCTATTCCGGCGACGCCGACCTTACGGCGGTGCACGCGGTCGTCGATTCGATCCCGGCCTCTGAGGAGCATGCGCTTGTGATGAAGTCCACCGTCCCCTGCGGCACGGGCGCTTCGATCAAGCGTACGTTCGCAGAAGGCGGCAAGGATGCCCTGGAGTACGTGTCCTGTCCCGAGTTCCTCAAGGAGGGCTCGGCCGTCGCGGACTTCATGAACCCCGACCGGGTCGTGGTGGGGGACGACGGCGGTTGGGCTGGAGACGCGACCGTCGAGCTGTACCGGCCCTTGCTGAGTTCGGTCTACGGCGGGCAGGGCAGCGGCGAGCTGGTGCGCACCGACATCGCCAGCGCCGAGATGATTAAGCTCGCCGCGAACGCGTTCTTGGCGACGAAGATCTCGTTCATCAACGAGATCGCCAACGTCTGCGAGGCGCTGGGCGCCGACGTGGTCGAGGTCGCGCAGGGGATGGGGCTGGACGCGCGCATCGGTCCGAAGTTCCTGCAGGCCGGTCTGGGCTACGGTGGCAGCTGTTTCACCAAGGATGTCAGCGCGCTGAAGCTGCTGGCGGGCAACTCCGGGTATCACTTCCAGCTTCTGAACTCGGTGATCGAGGTCAACGAGTTGCAGAAGCGCCGTGTTGTGTCCAAGCTGCAGCGCCACCTGGGTGAGTTGACCGGCAAGCGCGTGGCGCTTCTGGGTTTGGCCTTCAAGCCCAATACCGACGACATGCGCGGAGCCTCCTCGTTGGTGCTGGCGGCGCGGCTGCGGGCCGAGGGCGCGCAGGTGCGCGTGTACGACCCGATCGCGGAGAGCGAGGCGCGTGCGCTGATGCCCGAGCTCGACTACGCGCCGGGTGCCATGGACGCCCTCGCCGACACCGACGCGGTGGTCCTGGTGACCGAGTGGGCCGAGTTCATGGACCTCGACTGGAGCGAGGTCGCGCAGGCGATGCGTGGGCGGGTGGTGATCGACGGGCGCAATGCGCTCGATCGCGACGCCGTGCGCGCCGCGGGGCTGTTGTATGAGGGGATCGGTCGTGGGCACCCTGAGCCCGCGACGGGGCGACGTCAGGAGGACAGGGTCTAGATGCAGGCAGTCATCTTGGTTGGAGGCGAGGGCACGCGCTTGCGCCCGCTGACATCGACCGTGCCCAAGCCGGTCGTACCGCTGGTGGACCGTCCGTTCATTGCGTTCATGCTCGAGTGGCTGAAGGGCCACGGCATCGACGACGTGATCATGTCGTGTGGTTTTTTGGCCACGTCGGTGCGTAACGTGCTCGGCGACGGCTCGGCGTACGGGGTCAGGTTGCGCTTTGTCGAGGAGCCCGATCCGCGCGGTACCGCCGGGGCGCTGAAGTATGCCGAGCGGTTGCTCGACGAGCGCTTCCTGATGCTCAACGGGGATGTCCTCACCGACATCGACCTGACGGGCCAGATCGCTCAGCACGAGCGTACCGGCGCGCGCGCGACGCTGGCGCTGGCGCCGGTCGCGGACCCGAGCGCCTACGGGCTGGTGCACTTGAACGAGGATCGCTCGGTGCGTGACTTCGTCGAGAAGCCGAGCCCGGACCGCATTGACACCAACCTGATCAGCGCGGGCGCCTACGTGCTGCAGCGCGAGATCCTGGAGCTCGTCCCGGCCGATCGCAACGTTTCGATCGAGCGCGAAGTGTGGCCGGAGCTGATCGGCGCCGGCCTGTATGGGTTCCCGGCGGACGCCTACTGGCTCGACATCGGCACCCCTGAGCGCTATCTGCAGGGAACGTTCGACATCATCGAGGGCAACGTCGATACCGCCGTACGTGCTCGCTTGGGCGAGAGTTGGCTGGCGGTCGCCGAGGGCGCCGAGATCCACGGCCGGGCTGTGCCGCCGGCGGTGATCGAGCGCGGCGCGCATGTTGCCCCAGGGGCGCACGTGGGCAGCCTGGTGGTGCTGGGCGAGAACGTGCACGTCGGCCCCGGCTCGACGGTCGAGCGTTCGGTGATCCTGAGCGGTGCGGAGATCGGACCGGGCTGCACGCTGCGCGACTGCATCGTCGCGGCGGGTTGCCGGATCGGCGCGGGAACTCGCATCGAAGGCGGCGCGGTGCTCGGTGAGGGCGTGACCGTGGGGGCGGACAACACGATCGACCGGGGTGCGCGTATCTTCCCGGGCGTGACATTGCCCGACGGAGCTATCAAGTTCTGATGAGTACCCAGCCCAGCACCGATGGTCGGACGGACGCGGACGTGGACGCGAGCGCCGTTACGGGAGCGCTCTCGCGCGAGGCGATCGCGCACGTGGACACCACCGGTCAGCTTGATGACGTGCTCGCGCTGCCCGAGCACCTGCGTGACGCGGCCTGGCGTGTGGAGTCGGCGATCATGCAGGGCTGGGACACCTCCGCAGGATTGGTCGTCGCCGGCATGGGCGGCTCGGCGATCGGCGGGGCGCTGGCGCGAGCGGCGCTCGGCGATCACGCGTCGCGACCGATCTTTGTAACCCGGGCCTACGGGCTGCCGCCGTGGACCACCCCGGACACGATGGTGCTGTGCGCGAGCTACTCGGGCGATACCGAGGAGACTTTGGCCTGCTACGAGTCCGCGGGTGCGCTCGGCGCCCAGCGGGTGGTGGTGACGACGGGGGGACGTTTGGCGGAGATGGCGCGCGCGGACGGCGTACCGGTGATTCCGCTGCCCGGAGGGTTCCAGCCGCGCGCGGCGGTCGCGTATATGACAGTGGCGGCTCTTGAGGTCGCAGCGCTGTGCGGCGCCGGGCCGCGCTTGACCTCCGAGATCGACGTCGCCGCGGCCCACACCGAGCAGCTGGTCGCCGAGTGGGGTCCCGACGCGGGCGAGGACTCGCTCGCGAAGACCATCGCCCGTGGGCTGCTGGGCACGATTCCGGTGATCGCCGGCGCCGGGCTGACCACCCCGATCGCTTATCGCTGGAAGACCCAGATCAACGAGAACGCGAAGCTGCCGTGCTTCATGCACGAACTGCCCGAGCTCGACCACAACGAGCTCGTGGGCTGGGAAGGGGCGCGTCAGGCGGGGCGGTTCGCGGCGGTGTTCCTCGACGATTCCGACGCGCACCCGCGCGTGAAGGAGCGGATGGAGCTGACCGAGCGGCTGATCGCCCCGAACGCCGCGGCGAGCTTTCATCTGGAGACGCGCGGGCAGACGACGATCGAGCGGGTGATTTCGCTGGTGCTGCTCGGCGATCTCGTGTCGATATATCTGGCGGCGCTGCGCGGGGTCGATCCCGGCCCCGTGCATGCGATCGAGCAGTTGAAGGCCGCTCTCGCCGCGAGCTGAACTGCGCTTCACCGTGTGATAGCGTCGGGCTCGGCCGAGGAGCGCTGCGACGGACGACGATCCGCCACGCTCGGCTTCCCTGTAGCAAGGGCGCTCACCTGACCGAACAGGAGGCGCGATGAACCCCACCGCAACAATCACAAGCAGCGACTTCAAGGTCGCCGATCTTTCGCTGGCTGAGTTCGGCCGCAAGGAGATCACGCTGGCCGAGCACGAGATGCCCGGCTTGATGGCGATCCGTCGCGAGTACGCCGACGCCCAGCCGCTGGCCGGCGCGCGCATCACCGGCTCGTTGCACATGACGATCCAGACGGCCGTGCTGATCGAGACGCTGACCGCGCTCGGCGCGGAGGTGCGCTGGTGCAGCTGCAACATCTTCTCCACCCAGGATCACGCTGCCGCTGCCGTCGCGGTCGGACCCGAGGGTAGCGCCGAGGAGCCCCGCGGGGTGCCTGTGTATGCGTGGAAGGGGGAGACGCTGGAGGAGTACTGGTGGTGCACCGAGCAGGTCCTGCGCTGGCCGGGCGAGGACGGGACGCCGGGCGCGGCAGGCCCCAACATGATCCTCGACGACGGCGGCGACGCGACGCTGCTCGTGCACAAGGGCGCCGAGTATGAGCGCGCCGGTGCGGTCCCCGATCCCGCGGGCGCCGACTCGGAGGAGCTCGGGGTGATCCTGTCGGTGCTCACGCGCTCGCTCGGCGAGGACCCGCAGCGCTGGACGCGGATCGGTGCGGGCATCAAAGGCGTGACAGAGGAGACGACCACGGGCGTTCACCGTTTGTATGAGATGACGGTCGCGGGGACGCTGCTGTTCCCGGCGATCAACGTCAACGATTCGGTCACGAAGTCGAAGTTCGACAACCTCTACGGCTGCCGGCACTCGCTGGTGGACGGCATCAACCGCGCTACCGACGTGATGATCGCGGGCAAGATGGCCGTTATCTGCGGGTTCGGCGACGTCGGCAAGGGCTGCGCGGAATCGCTGCGCGGGCAGGGCGCGCGCGTGGTGGTGACCGAGATCGACCCGATCTGTGCGCTGCAGGCCGCGATGCAGGGCTACGCGGTGCGAACGCTCGACGAAGTCGTCGGCGAAGGCGACATCTTCGTGACGTGCACTGGCAACAAGGACATCATCCGCGCCGAGCACATGGCGCGGATGAAGCATCAGGCGATCGTCGGCAACATCGGGCACTTCGATAACGAGATCGACATCGCGGGCCTCGCGAAGTTCGATGGGATCGAGAAGATCAACATCAAGCCGCAGGTCGACGAGTGGGTGTTTCCGGACGGGCACGCCATCATCCTGCTCTCTGAGGGACGTCTGCTGAACCTCGGCAACGCCACGGGACATCCGTCGTTTGTGATGAGCAACTCGTTCACCAACCAGACGATTGCCCAGATCGAGCTGTTTACGAAGAACGACTCTTACGAGCGCCGGGTGTATGTGCTCCCGAAGCATCTCGACGAGAAGGTCGCGCGGCTGCACCTCGATGCGCTGGCGGTGCGGTTGACCGAGCTGAGCGCCGATCAGGCGGCCTACCTCGGGATCCCGGTCGAGGGCCCCTACAAGCCCGACCACTACCGTTACTAAACCAGCGGCGCTCCCAGATCTCGCCCTTCGCGGGCGGGGTGGCGGGGGCGCCCTCAAAGGTGGCCGGCTCGGCCGATCCGATAGCTTGCACGCGCTATGAGAGCAATGGTTTTGGCTGCGGGCCTCGGGACTCGGCTGCGCCCGCTGACGTATGAGATCACCAAGCCGATGGTGCCGGTGCTCGACCGGCCCGTGATGGCGCACATTCTCGACCTGCTCGACCGGCATTCCTTTGATCAGACGATCGCCAACCTGCACTATTTCCCGGATTCGATTCGCGAGCACTTCGGGGAGCGGTTGAGCTATCGCTTCGAGGAGGAGCTGCTGGGGACGGCCGGCGGCGTGCGCGCGTGCGCGGACTTCTTCGGAGACGACTCGTTTTTGGTGATCTCCGGCGATGCCCTCACCGACATCGACCTGAGCGCGCTCGCGGCGCGCCACCGCGAGTCTGGCGGCGTGGCGACGCTGGCGGTCAAGAAGGTCCCCGATACGCGCGAGTACGGCGTCGTGTTGCACGATCGTGCCGGTCGGATCACGGGCTTTCAGGAGAAGCCCCATCCTGACGAGGCGCTCTCGGATCTGGGCAACTGCGGCATCTACGTGTTTTCACCGGAGATCTTCGACTACTTCCCCGAGCGTCCGTTCGTGGACTGGGCTCAGGACGTGTTCCCGACGCTGCTCGAGAACGACATCCCCTTTCACATCCACGAGGTGCGCGAGTACTGGAATGACGTCGGCTCGCTCGCGGAGCTGCGACAGGGCACCTTCGACGCGCTGCGCGGCGAGCTGCGGTTGGAGGTCGAGGGCGATGAGATCGCCCCGGGCGTGGTCGTCTCGGGCGGACAGACGCTGCCGCAGAACGCCGAGGTCGAGGGGCCGGTGTGGATCGGCCGGGACGTGCAGGTCGGCTCAGGCGTGCGCCTGATGGGCCCGGTCGTGCTCGGCGACGGCGCCACGGTTGGTGATCGCGCGCAGCTGCGCGAGACGATCGTGTTCCCCGGCACGCACGTGGCGGACGAGTCGATCTTGATCGGCGCGATCGTGGGACACGCGGGGATTCTCGAGAGTCTGCGTCCGCGCCAGGTCGTCCAGAAACGCTGAAGGGCCCACCAAGGCGGACCCTTCAGACGGCGTATCTAAGCGACAAATCCAGCTCAGATGACGACCCTCTAACTCCTGGCATTGTAACGAACTGATCCGGACGGGACGTCCCTGCCAGGATTCGAACCCGGGACCTGCCGCTTCGTTAGAGGGCCGCTCTATCCGCTGAGCTACAGGGGCAACCGCTCCAAAAAGGAGCCAGCCGACCATACTCAGCGCTTCGGGGGCGCCCCCGGCGTCACGCCGCCTCATATCGCTCGCGTCGAACCTGCTCGCGCTCTGACTCGGCGAGCATTCGCACGAACAACACGACCAGGGCGATGCCCATGACGAGCGACTGCTCGACGGCCATGACGATCCCGGCGATCGACTGGTCGTCGAGCGCGGAAATGCCCCAGATGCGCGCGTGGTGGACGTAGTAGGGGTAGAGCGCGACGGGGGCGAAGGCGAGGCCCATGCCGAGCGCGCCGACGAACAGCTTGGTCGAGCCCATGTAGGCGATAGGGCCCATGCCGCCGAGGCGCATGCGCGCGCGGATCGGCGAGAGCAGATGCCACCAGTACAGCCCGCCGGCGATCAGAAAGGTCGTGTGCTCGAGCACGTGCACGGTCGGATGGGTGACCGCGAAGTCGTAGGCAGCTGGCACGTGCCACGTCCAGATCACCCCGACATACAGCAGCACCGCGAACGCCGGGTGAGCGATTGGGCCGGCCCGGTGCTCGATATCGCGTACGGTCCGGGTGACGGGGCGCAGGATCACCTTGGTGAAGCCGAGGATTGCGAGAATCGGCACGATGTCCAGCAGCAGCATGTGCTGGGCCATGTGCATGAAGAAGAGCTGATCGGCGAGCGCGTCGACGGGGGAGATCAACGCGATCAGCGCGACGAGCAGCGAGCCGGCGAAGCAGCACAGCCGCCACACCGGCGCGTCGGCGCGTGGCCGTGGCGAGGTTGTGCGCACGCGCCGCCAGCGGGTTAGATAGGCGCCGCCTACGAGCGTGACGCCGATCAGCACACCGGGTTGCAGAGACCAGGACAGGTCGGGGTTGGCGAGGGTGGAGAGGATCGCGCTCGATTCTCTCACGAGGGCTCACGTTTGGCCGCTGATTACTGCGGATAAACCGATAGACAACCGTGGCCCGGAGGCGTAGGATCGGAGACAGACCACATCCACACGCGAAGGGAGCCTGTGATGCAAATAGACATCAAGGGTCGCAACGTTCCGGTTACCGACGAGTTGCGCGCGCGCTTGGAGCGCCGCTGTCGCAAGGTCTCGCGCCAGGTCTCGGAGTTCGCTCGGTTGGAGGTCGAGATCTACGAAGAGCGCAACCCTTCGATAGCCGACCGCCAGGTCGCCGAGGCGACGCTCTATCTGAAGGGCGTGACGCTGCGAGCGCGGGATTCTTCGCGCGAGATGGACCATTCGCTGAAGCTCGTCTCGCTGGAGCTTGCGCGGCAGGTCAAGCGCCATCGTGACAAGCGTCGTCACCGTCGCGAGGCGCGCACGAGCAGGGTCAGGGCCGGTATTCCTCAGGTGGATTCGCCGGGTATCGGCGAGCAGTCGGCGGGCTGATCTTCTCGCTTGGCGGCGGGCCGAGCCCAGGACGCGAAGGACGGTCGAGCGAGGGCGCCCGATCGCTCCCGGGTCTGCGGTGCAATCGCTAACCTGATGGAGTGTCCCCATCTCTGCTCGATCGCGCGCTGAACGCGGGCGAGGCGAAGAAGTTCAAGTCCTACCAGAAGCGCGTCGCGCTGATCAGCGCATTCGAGCCCGAGCTCGAACACGACTCCGACGCGGAGCTGCGCGAGCGGATGGACGCGCTGCGCGAGCGCGCGGTCGAAGGAGAGTCGCTGGACGATCTGCTGCCGGAGTGCTTCGCGCTCGTGCGCGAGACGGGCAAGCGGACGATGGGCATGCGCCATTTCGACGTGCAGCTGATCGGCGCGATGGTGCTGCACGATGGGTGCATCGCCGAGATGAAGACCGGCGAGGGCAAGACACTGACGGCGACGCTCGCGGTCGTGCTCAACTCGCTGGCCGTGCACGATCCCGACCCCGAGAATCCCGATGTCCCGCCCCAGCGCAAGGGCGTGCATCTGGTCACGGTCAACGACTATCTGGCGCGACGCGACGCCGAATGGATGAGCCCGCTATATGAGGCGCTTGGCGTCTCCGTGGGGGTGTTGCAGAACCAGCAGCCTTATGAGGAGAAGCAGGCCGCGTACGCCTGCGACGTGGTCTATGGGACCAACTCCGAGCTCGGGTTCGACTATCTGCGCGACAACATGGCCAAGGATCTCGCCGAGAAGGTCCAGCGCGGGCACTCCTTCGCGGTCGTGGACGAGGTCGACAACATCCTGATCGACGAGGCGCGCACGCCGCTGATCATCTCCGGGGCGCCCGAACAGGCGGCCGACCTGTACGTGAAGTTCGCGCGCCTGGCGCCGCGGCTGACCGCCGGTAAGACGCCCGAAGGCATGGACCCGCGGATGAAGAAGCAGTTCATGGCCGACTTCGACTACGAGACCGAGGAGAAGCAGAAAACGGTCTCGATCACCGAGCAGGGCGTCGCCAAGGCCGAGCGCTTCCTCGGCATCGACCACCTGTATCGCGCCGAGAACGGCCACCTGGTCAACCATCTGATCCAGTCGCTGCGCGCCGAGTCGCTGTACAAGCGCGACGTCGACTATGCGGTGATCGACGGCGAGGTGAAGATCATCGACGAGTTCACCGGGCGCATCCTCGACGGGCGGCGCTGGTCTGAGGGGTTGCACCAGGCGATCGAGGCCAAGGAGGGGGTCTCGATCCAGGAGGAGAACCAGACGCTGGCGACGATCACCTACCAGAACTACTTCCGCCTCTACGACAAGCTCTCGGGCATGACCGGCACGGCGCTGACCGAGGCGACCGAGTTCATGAAGATCTACGAGCTGCCGGTCGTGCAGGTCCCGACGAACATGCCGATGGTCCGCGCCGATCGCAACGATCAGGTCTATAAGACCAAGGACGGCAAGTGGAACGCGGTCGTCAAAGAGATCGCGGCGCGCAACGAGAACGCTCAGCCGGTGCTCGTCGGCACGATCTCCGTCGAGGTCTCCGAGCTGCTGTCAGAGCGCTTGAAGAAGCGCGGGATCGCGCATTCGGTGTTGAACGCCAAGCCCGAGCACGCCGCGCGCGAGGCGGAGACGGTCGCCGAGGCCGGCCAGCCGGGCGCGGTGACGATCGCCACGAACATGGCGGGTCGCGGTGTGGACATCAAGCTCGGCGGCAACCCCGAACATCTCGCGCGCCTGCAGCTCGCCCGTGAGGGCATCGAGCCGGGAGCCGAAGGCTATGACGAGCGCCTCCAGGCGCTGCTGCCCGCGATCGAGACGCGGGTGGAGGAGGATCGCGAGCGGGTGATGGCGGCGGGTGGACTGTTCATCTGCGGCACCGAGCGCCACGAGTCCCGGCGCATCGACAACCAGCTGCGCGGGCGCGCCGGACGGCAAGGCGATCCGGGCGAGAGCAGGTTCTTTTTGTCCGCCGAGGACGATCTCGTGCGGCTGTTCGCGGGCGATCGCATCTATCGCATCCTCGACAAACTCGGCGGGATCGACGAGGAGGGCAACGAGGAACCGATCGAGGCCGGGATGCTCTCCAAGCAGATCGAGAAAGCCCAGAAGAAGGTCGAGGAGCAGAACTTCCTGATCCGCAAACGCGTGCTCGAGTACGACGACGTGATGAACGAGCAGCGCCGGGTCATCTACGCCTATCGCAACGAGGTTCTGGAAGGCAAGCCGATCGGCGAGGAGGCCCGGCAGGAAGTCGCGGCCGTGCTCGATCGCACGATCGCCCAGTACACCCCTGGCGACTTCATGGAGGACTGGGATCTCGACGGGCTCTTCACCGCGCTCGGCCAGTTCTTCCCGCTCGACCTCTCAGAGCAGAACCTGGACCCGGAGACCGCCGACCGCGACTCCCTCACTGAGAGCATCACCGAGTTCGCGCTGGCCCGCTACGACGCGCGCGAGCAGGAGCTCGGTGAGGAGCTGATGGGCGCACTGGAGCGCTTTTTGCTGTTGCAGATCATCGACGAGCGCTGGCGTGAGCACCTGTTCGACATGGACTACCTGCGCGAGGGCATCCATCTGCGCGGCTTCGCCCAGATCGATCCGCTGGTGGCATACAAGAACGAGGCCTTCGAGCTCTTCGGCGACCTGCTGAACAGCGTCTGGACCGACTACACGCGGATGATCTTCAACGTGCAGGTAAACGTCGAGGGCCAGAACGGCGGCGGTGGTGGCGGGGCCGCCCAGCCGGCGTTCGCCGCTTCGGGCAGCGCCACGCGCGCGGGCCGCGTCTCATACTCGGGCGGTAGCTCAGCCGCCGGCGCTGGAGCACTCGCGGCGGCCGCGGCCGCCGCCGGGGCGCAGTCGGGCGGCGCGCAGGCTGTCGGCGCCTATGCCGAGAACGGCGGCGCGGTCGAGCAGGAACTCGCTCCCGTGATCGAGCAGCGTGTGGTCGACGACGAGCACCAGGTCGGCCGCAACGATCCCTGCTGGTGTGGAAGCGGTAAGAAGTTCAAGAAGTGTCATGGAGCATAGGAACGGATTGTCGGCCCTGATAGCGTGGGGCATATGACGACGAATGCCCCAGCCGAGACCACCCCGCAGCGCCTGTCCGCGATTCGTGAGCAGTTGAAGCTCCTCGCGGATTATCTTTGACCCGGCTGCGTTAGCCGAGCGCGTCTCGGCGCTCGAAAGCGAGATGGGGCAGGCTGGGTTCTGGGATGACTCCGAGCGGGCCGCGGCAGTGTCGTCTGAGCATTCGCGCGCGGCCAAGCGCCTGGAGACGTTCACGACGCTCGCCGCCGAGGTCGAGGATCTCGACGGGCTCGTGGAGATGGCCGCCGAGGAACCCTCGCTGCAAGAGGAGGTCGACGATCATCTCGCCTCCGTCGAGAGTCGTCTTGCCGCCCTGGAGGAGCAGCGGTTGTTCTCCGGGCGTTATGACTCCGGCGACGCGCTCGTCACGGTCAACGCGGGCGCGGGCGGGACCGACGCGCAGGACTGGGCTGAGATGGTGCTGCGCATGCTGATGCGCTGGGCCGAAGCCCGCGGCTTTGCCGTGGAGTTGCTGGAGGCGAGCGCGGGGGAGGAAGCGGGCATCAAGTCGGCCACCTTCCAGGCCGCCGGAGAGAACGCCTACGGCCTCTTTTCTGCCGAGCGTGGCGTGCACCGACTGGTGCGCCTCTCGCCGTTTGACTCCGCCCATCGCCGCCAGACGAGCTTCGCCGGGGTGGAGGTGGCGCCAGTGGTGCCCGCCTCCTCGGGCGAGGTGGAGATCGACGAGGACGACCTGCAGGTGGACACCTACCGGGCCTCCGGGGCGGGTGGTCAGCATGTGAACAAGACCGATTCGGCCGTGCGCATCACGCACAGACCCACGGGCATCGTGGTGCAATGCCAGAACGAGCGCTCTCAGTCCTCCAACAGGGCCACAGCGATGGCGATGTTGCGGGCGAAGATCCTCGAGAAGAAGGAGCGCGAACGCGCCGAGGAGATCGCGCGCGAGAAGGGCGAGGCGCAGGACGTTAACTTCGGTTCGCAGATCCGCTCGTATGTGATGCATCCGTATTCGCTCGTGAAGGACCATCGCACGAATCACGAGATGGGCGACGTGCAGCGCGTCCTCGACGGCGATCTGGACGGATTTGTGCGAGCGTATCTGCTCATGGCGGCGGCCTCATCCAGTCAGCGGACGTGACGTCTCTACCTGAGCGCGAGCACGAGCAGAGGTGGGGCTCCGGGGGAGAGCCGCCGTTGCCGTCTCGCGAAGAACTGCGGGGGCTCGTCCGGCGCGCCCTGGACGAAGATATCGGGACCGGCGATGTGACCACAGACGCGCTCGTTGCAGCCGACGCGCGCGCTCGTGGGCTGATCTCACAGAAGGCCGACGGGTCGGTCTATGGACTGGAACCGGCCGAGCTTGCCTTCCTTGCGCTCGACCCCGGAGCGCGCTGTGTGCGCCTGGTCCGCGAGGGCTACTGGCGTGCCGAAGGCGGTCCTGTGCTGCAGGTCGAGGGTCTGGCGCGAGCGCTGCTTACGGCCGAGCGCACCGCGTTGAACTTCCTGAGTCACCTCTCCGGGGTGGCCACGTTCGCGGCGCGGGCTGCGAGCGCCGCGAGCGGCACCGGCGCGAAGGTGCTGGACACGCGCAAGACGACGCCTGGGCTGCGTGCGTTGGAGAAGGCCGCGGTGGCTGCGGGTGGCGGGCGCAACCATCGGTTTGGGCTGTATGACGCGATTTTGATCAAGGACAACCACATCGCGGCCGCGGGCGGGATCGCCCAGGCGATCGAACGCGTGCGTGCGGCACATCCCGAGCTGGCCGACACGCTGGAGGTGGAGGTTCGCGATCTGGCGGAGATCGACGAGGCGATAGAGGCCGGGGCGCCCCGTTTGCTGCTTGACAACATGGACGTCTACGAACTGCGCGCGGCTGTGACGCGCGTCGCCGGTCGCGCGGCGATGGAGGCCAGCGGGAACGTTACGCTGGATACGCTCCGGGAACGTGCGGAGACGGGGGTAGACTGGATCTCGATGGGCGCGCTGACACACTCTCCGCGCGCGCTGGACCTGTCGATGACGCTGGAGGTGCTGCCGTCATGAACCCCCTGCCGATGGCCTCGACTTCGACCCTGCCGATGATTCCCGAGCAGGCGCCCGTGCTCAAGCTCGGCACGGAGGAGATCGCCGCTCTGTCAGAGGAGGTTCGCACGCTCGCGGCTCAGCGCAACGCGACGATCCTTGCCCACAACTATCAGGTGCCCGAGATCCAGGATGTGGCGGACTACGTCGGCGACTCGCTCGGGCTCTCTCGTCGCGCGGCCGCGGGTGAGGCCGAGGTGATCGCCTTCTGTGGTGTGCATTTCATGGCCGAGACCGCCTCGATCCTGTGTCCTGAGAAGACCGTCTTGATTCCCGATCTCGACGCGGGGTGCTCGCTGGCGGCGTCGATCGACGCGGAGCAGCTCGTTGCTTGGCGGGCCGAACATCCCGAAGGGATTGTGGTGATGTACGTGAACACGACCGCCGAGGTGAAGGCGCTGACCGATTACTGCTGCACGTCGGCTAACGCCGTGGATGTTGTGCGCCACATCTACGAGACGCACGGCCCTGACACGGAGGTGCTGTTCGGGCCTGACATGTGGTTGGGGGCGTTCGTGGAGAAGGAGCTAGGCCGTCCGATGCACGTGTGGGACGGCGAGTGCCATGTGCATGCGGGCATTCGTCCCTCCGACATCGACGCCATGCGCGCCGCGCACCCGAGCGCGGACTTCTTGATCCACCCGGAGTGTGGCTGCTCGACGAGCGTGATGGAGTACGTGGCCGCGGGCGACATCTCCGGCGAGGGCGTGCACATGCTCTCGACGGGGGGGATGCTGAAGTACGCCGAGGAGTTGGAGCGCGTCGCGGGCGGCGCTGCCGAGCACACGAGCGCTCCCGTCGCCGGGAGGGCTGTCGCGGGGGACGTGGACGGCGTTGCGGGCGGTTCGCACGAGCACACCGGCGCCAAGGGCTCGCGCGAGGCGATCGTGGCGACGGAGACGGGGATGCTCTACCCGCTGGAAATGGCGGCGCCGGACGTGAACTTCATCCCCGCCAACCCGCGCGCGTCGTGCGTGTACATGAAGATGATCACGCTGCCTAAGCTGCGCGACGCCTTGCGCGACATGAAGCACGAGGTGCGCGTGCCGGCCGACATCGCCGAGCGTGCGCGCGTTCCGATCGACCGGATGGTTGCCCTGGGTTAGAAGTCTGTTGGCCAACAACGCCTGCCGTCAAATCGCCGCTTACATCTATCGCCGGTCGCCGACCGGCCCGCGACTCCTTAAAGATCAATCCCGCACTGGCTCATCTCCGGCGAGCCCACAGACCGCGTGTCTTCACGCGAGGTAGCGGCGTAGCTCACGCGACTTTAGAACTCGTCCGCGCTGTGCGGCCCGACGCAGGCCACGGCGAGGTTGTCGGCGACGCCCGCGGCGACCGCGCGCACCTCGTCGTATGTGACCGCATCAAGCGCAGCTATGGCGGCGTCGGGGTCGATGTCCTCGCCGAAGACGATCGCGCGGCTGGCGCCGTAGCGGGCGACGGCGCCCGTGTTCTCGAAGGCGAGCACGAGTCGCCCGGCGGCGTAGGCGCGGGCGCGGGCGACCTCCTCCTCGGTGGGGCCATGGTCGCGCAGTTCGTCGACGATCTCGCGCATGCGGGTGTAGGCCTCGATGCACTTGGCTGACTCAAGCCCAGATCCGAGTTGCAGCACGGGCACGTCGGCGAAGGCGTGGTCGGCGGCGTAGACGGAGTAGCAGAGGCCGCGCTTCTCGCGGATCTCCTCGAATAGCCTGGAGCCCATCGAACCGCCCAGGAGCGTGGCGTAGATCGACAGCGCGGCGCGTTCGCGCAGGTCCGAGACGGCGATCTGGGGGCGGTAGATCATGCGCAGATGCGATTGGTTGGTGTCGCGCTGCTCGACGAGCGTCTGCGGTGCGAACTCGGGCGCGGGTACGTAGGGCTCGGGCGCGGGCAGCTTGGGGAAGCGAGCAAAGCGCTCGATCAGCTCGGCCTGCTCGGGCAGACTGTCGATGTTGCCGGCCAGGAACGCGCCGCCGTGCGCCCCAGCCCAGCGGCGCTCGCGGAAGGCGACGATCGCCTCGCGGGTGAACGTGCGCAGGTGCTCCTCGGGTCCGAGGACGGTGCGCCCGAGGGGATGATCGCCGAAGGCGGCGCGGTCGATGAGGTACTCGGCGACGGTCGCGGGCTGGTCGTAGGAGCGGTTGATCTCCTGGATGACGACGCCTCGCTCGCGGTCGAGCTCCTCCGCGTCAAGGCGTGGGCGCCCGACGAAGTCTGAGAGCAGGTCGATCGCCTGCGGGGCGGACTCGGCACGGACGGTGATGTGGAAGGCGACGAGATCGTGGCTTGTGTAGGCGTTCAGCACTCCTCCCAGGCGCTCGGCGGTCTCGTTGACGGCGCGGTAGCTGTCGTACTTCTCACCGCCCTTGAAGACGAGGTGCTCGAGGAAGTGGGCCATGCCGTTCTCCTCGGGGCACTCGGTACGCGCGCCGGCGTCGAAGGCGACGAGGACGGTCAGCGCGCGGGTGCCGGGGATGGCGATGCTGTGGACCGGTAGATCGTTGCCGGGGACGGTGGTCGTTTTGATGGTGGCCATTGCCGCAGCCTAGCCTGAGATCGTCTCGATCTCCGGCATCGTCGTGGCCGGGGGTGTGCAAATCCCGTTGCATGCAGGCTAAACGCTAGGCAGGCGAGCGATGCCCGGCTACCCTCCCGGGCCATGTCTGAGACGAAGACGCCGACGAAGACGATTGCGGGCGGCCGCCTGAAGGTCACGCTGCCGGCGCGTGCTCCCCATCCGCCGCAGCGCGTCGCGACTCCGCGATCGAGCCCCAAGCGCGCGGCCGGTCCGGTGCGCGACGAGCGCGATTTGGTGGTGGAGTTGCGGGGGGTCTCGAAGCTGTATGGCGCGGGTGACACGGGCCTTGAGCGGGCGACGTTTGCGGTGCGCCGTCAGGAGATGGTGTTCCTGGTGGGCCCGACGGGCTCGGGCAAGTCGACGATCATGCGGTTGCTGATCAAGGAGCTCGATCCGAGTGAGGGCGTGGTGCGGGTCGCGGGGCGGGATCTGGCGGAGATCGCGCGCAAGAAGATCCCTTACTACCGGCGCAACGTGGGAGTGGTGTTCCAGGACTTCAAGCTGCTGCCGAATCGGACGGTGTACGAAAACATCGCTTACGCGTTGCAGGTGACGGGCGCTTCGCGCAAGCAGATCCGCACGACGCTGCCGGACATCTTGCGCCTGACAGGCCTGTCGACGAAGCTGCATAACTACCCCCATCAGCTGTCCGGTGGCGAGCAGCAGCGCGTGGCGGTCGCGCGCGCGTTCGCGGGGCATCCGCCGTTGCTGTTGGCGGACGAGCCCACGGGCAACTTGGACCCGGAGACCTCGATCGGGATCATGCAGCTGCTGTACCGGATCAACCGGGCGGGTACGACGGTGATCGTGGCTACGCACGACCGCGAGATGGTCGATCGGATGCGCCGCCGTGTGATCGAGCTGCGCCGTGGGCGGATCGTGCGCGACGAGGCGACGGGCTTGTATGCGCGCGAAGAGAACACGAACGAGCTGGGGGACAGGCTGCGCGCGGAAAGCGCGACCGTCGACGCGGCTCGCAGCGTGCTCGGAGCGACGAAACGGTCGAAGAGCGACGCTCCCTCATGAGGTCGCGAGGATGAGGCCCGGGTTTTTCTTGAAAGAGAGCGTTCGCTCGATCAGGCGCAACGCGGTGCCGAGCTTTGCGGCGTTCGCTTCGGTGCTGGTGACGACGCTGGTGCTGGGTGTGTTCATACCGGTGGTGCAGGCGACGAACGGCGCGGCGAACGATGTGCGCGGGCGGGTGTTGGTGGACGTGGACATGAACACGACGGCGACGCCGGTGGAAGAGGCGCGGGTACGGGCGGAGATCGTGAAGGCGCCGGGCGTTAAGAGCGTGCAGTTCGTGTCCAAGCAGGCGGGGTATGAACAGGAGCGCAAGCTGAATCCGCAGGCGTTTGCGTTGATCGGCTACAACCCGCTGCCAGACATTTATCGCGTGACGCCGTCAAACCCGAACGATGCGGGTGCGGTGCGCTCCGAGCTCGATCAGTCCAGTCCGTTGGGGTCGCGTCTGGTCAGCGATCCCGCGATCGCGGCGGTGCAGAACCGCCAGGCGGAGACGAACAAGATCCTGTCGGCCACGCGAGTGATCAAGTTGACGATGGCGTTGCTGGCGGCGCTGCTGGTGCTGGCCTCGGTGCTGTTGATCTCGAACACGATCCGCCTGTCGCTGTTCTCGCGCAGGCGTGAGGTCGAGGTGATGAAGCTGGTGGGCGCGACCGATTGGTTTATCCGCTGGCCGTTTGTGATCGAGGGGCTGTTTTTGGGCGCCCTCGGGGGTGTCGCGGCGATCGGGCTGCTGGCGCTGGCGAAGGTCACGCTGGTGGACCCGCTGGCGAACACGGTGAAGCTGATATCGCAGCCGGACATGATCGCGTTCCCGCTGCTGATCGCGATATTGATGGCCTGCGCGATCGGCGTCTCCGCCGCGGGCTCGGGTCTCTCCTTGCGCCGTTTCCTCAGAGTCTGAGCCGCAGCGGACTGTCCGGTCCCCGCGGACCGTCTCAGGATGGCGGTGGCTCGACTAGGGTTGGGACCATGTCCTCGCGCCGGCGCTTGACGTATGTGTTGATCGCGATGTTGCCGGTGTTGCTGGTGGCGGGCGTGTGGTGGGGCGGGCATCCGGAAGATTTGCCGGCGTTTGCGCGGACGAGTTTGGTGGCGCACGCGGATACGCGGGTGGTGGATGAAGCGATCGAACGGATCTCAAGCGCCTATTACCGCCCGGTCGGCAAGGGCGCGCTGGCCAACGCCTCGGTGGCGGGCGCGGTGGGGAGCTTGCATGATCGTTTCTCGCACTATTTGAGCCCGAAGGAATTTCGGGACTTTGACGAACCGCCGAGCTTTACGGGGATCGGGGTGGAGGTGCAGCCGTCCAAGCGGGGGCTTGAGATCACGCGCGTGTTCAACTCCTCGCCGGCGTCGCGTGCCGGGTTGAAGGCGGGGGAAACGATCGTGGCGGTGAACGGCCGTTCGATTGCGGGGATGGCCTCGGATAAGGCGCGGGCGTTGATCGTGGGCCGGCCGGGGACGGATGTGACGCTGTCGATCGAGGTGCACGCGGGGCACGCGGCGCATACCGTGAAGCTGACGCGCGCGACGATCTCCGAGCCGGTGGTGGCGTCGGCGACGAGGACGGTGCACGGGGTCAAGCTGGGGGTGGTGGCGCTGTCGACGTTCAGCCCGGGCTCGCATGGGGAAGTGCGGGATGCGGTCGAAAAGGTGCGCCGTGAAGGTGCGAAGGGGATCGTGCTGGACCTGCGCGGCAACGGTGGCGGGCTGGTGGAGGAGGCGCAGTTGATTGCGAGTGTCTTTGTGGAGCACGGTGCGATCGTGACGACGCGCGCGCGCTCGCTGCCGACACAGACGTTGAGCGCGGTGGGCAACGCGATCCCGGGGTCGATCCCGGTGGTGGTGCTGGTCGATGGCAATACGGCGTCGGCTTCGGAGATCGTTACGGCGGCGCTGCAGGACCATAAGCGGGCGACGGTCGTGGGCACGCATACGTTTGGCAAGGGGGTCTTTCAGGAGGAGATGCCGCTGTCGAATGGGGGTGCGCTTGACATTACGGTCGGTGAGTACTTCACGCCCAACGGGCGCAACCTGGGTGGCGGCGGGATCAAGCAGGGTGCAGGCGTGAGCCCGGAAGTTGTGGTGGCGCACGGGGTGGATACGTTGCACGGGTTGGAAGTGGCCCTGAATACGTTGGCGACGAAGGTCACGTGACTGACGTTCGCGTCGTAGCGGTGGTCGAGAAGCGGGGAAGGTTTTGGGCGGCGGAGCCGCACTTCCCCTCGATGCGCTCCGGCGAGGACGGACGGCGGTCCCGGGGTGGGCGTCGCATCGTGTTGGTGTCCAACCGCGTGTACGGGCCGGGGGGTGGGACGGTGAGCGCGGGCGAGCTTGTACTCGTGGAGCTGGGCGGTGGCGGGGGTCGCCGGGGCGATGGCAGGGCGCGGGTGGTGCGCAGGATCGGGCGCCCGGAGGTGGCGCGGGACGCGATCGAGGCGCTGATGCTCGAGCGGGGGTTGGCGCGGGAGTTCGAGCTGGAGGTGAGCGAGGAGGCCGATCGCGCGCGCGAGGCGGGACTGGCGAGGGCGATGCGCGAGGTCGGGGAGGGGCGCAGGCGCGATTTGCGCGAGTTGGCGACGTTGACGATCGACCCGGCGAGCGCGCAGGATTACGACGATGCGATCTCCGCGCAGCGCCCGGACGGGGATGGGGATGTGGTGCGCGTGTGGGTGCATATCGCCGATGTGAGCGCTTATGTGAAGGAGGGCTCGGTCGTGGATCGGGAGGCTCGCGCGCGGAGTACGAGCGTGTATGTGCCGGGCGCGGTGGAGCCGATGTTGCCGGGGGCGCTGTCAAACGACGCGTGCTCGCTCGTGCCGGGGGCGGAGCGGGCCGCGGTGACGGTGGAGCTGGATTTGCGCGGGGCGGAGGTTTTGCGCAGCGCATTCTTTCGCTCGCTGATCCGCTCGGACGCGCGGCTGGATTACGAGCAGGTCGATCGCGTGTTCGCGGGCGCGGAGCGCGCGCAGGATCCGTGGGGGCCGGTGCTGGCGCTCGCGCGTGAGGCGAGCGCGGCGCTGGGCCGGGAGCGTGAGCGGGCGGGCGGGTTGGTGATCGACTCGCAGGAGCCGGAGGTGGTGTTTGACGAGGATGGGCATGTGCGCGAGATTCGTAGGAGCGCGCAGACGGAGTCGCATCGGTTGATCGAGCACTTGATGATCGCGGCGAACGAAGCGGTGGCGCGACATTTGGCAGAGCGGGGGGTGCCGTGTCTGTTTCGCGTGCACGAGCGGCCCGAGCCGGCGAGGGTGGGGCGGCTGATCGAGCAGTTGGCCTCGCTGGGGGTGAGCACGCCGGCGGTGGGAGAGACGATCTCCCCCTCGCAGGCGGGGGAGCTGATGGGTGAGGTCAGTCAGCGCGTCGAGCGCCACGTGTCACGGGCGCTGGCACGCTCGGATGGAGCGCGCGTCGGCCCGTGGGGCGGGCGGATGGCGTTGAGCTCGCTGGTGTTGCGGTCGTTGTGCCAGGCTTATTATTCGCCGAAGAACATCGGTCACGCGGGGCTGCATTCGGCGTGCTATTGCCATTTCACCTCGCCGATCAGGCGCTATCCCGACCTGGTGTGCCATCGCGCGCTGGTGTCGACGCTCGGCGGGCGGGAGTCGGCGCCGCGGGCGGGGGAGTTGGGGGAGTTGGGGGAGTGGGCTTCCGAACGCGAGCGCGATGCGATGAAGATCGAGCGCGGCGGGGACGATTTGGCGCTGTGCTTTGCGTTGGAGCAGGCGCTGTATGTGGAGGGCTGGGAGCAGGTGTTTGTGGGTGAGGTGACGGGATTGATCTTGGCGGGTGCGTTCGTGGCGTTCGGCGGCGCCGGGTCGGTCGCAGGCGCCTCCCCGACGGGGGTCGGTGGGGAGGGTCAGCCGGGGCCGCTGTATGAGGGGATGCTGCCGGTGCGGCGGATGCGCGGCGGCGGGGAGGGGCCTCGCGATTGGTGGGAGTTGAACGAGCTCCAGACGATTCTGCGCGGGGAGCGGTCGGGGACGACGTTGAGGCTGGGCGATCCGATCGAGGTGCGGGTGGCGCGGGTGGACACGGTCCGCGGACGGGTGGACCTGGCGCCGGCCGGTTAGGCTCAAAAGCACTATGGCGAAAGGCAAGAAAGGCAAGCGCAAGATCGGCGCGGGCGATGTGGCGTCGAATCGGTATGCGTCGTATCGGTATGAGCTGATCGAGCGGGTCGAGTGCGGGATCGTGCTTGTGGGCACGGAGGTGAAGGCGCTGCGCTCTTCGGGGGCGCAGTTGAAGGACGGGTACGCCGCGATCAAGGGTGGCGAGCTGTGGCTCGATTCGGTGCACATTCCGCCGTATGAGCCGGCCTCGCGCGACAATCACGAGCCGGAGCGTCCGCGCAAGCTGCTGGTGCATCGGCGCGAGCTGGAGCGGTTGCAGGCGAAAGTGGCCGAGCGCGGCTGGACGCTGGTGCCGACGCGGATCTACTTCAAGGGCTCACATGCGAAGGTTGAGATTGCGCTGGCGCGGGGCAAGGATGTGTATGACAAACGCCAGACGATTCGCGATCGGGAGAGTAAGCGGGATATGGAACGCGCTGTCAGAGAAGCGAGGCGATAGGCGAGCGCACCGACGATCTGAGGGTGCGTACCGCGCGGTGGGGGTGCGTGGGTTTGAGGGCCGCGGGAGCGCTAGATCGAGCGGAAGCTGTGCCCGCCGGAGGCGAGGACGTGTGAGATGTCCATTCCGAGCACGAGTACGACGATCAGGGTGATGTAGACCGCGCCGACGTAGAGGCGATGGCGGGGTGCGACGCGGTAGTAGGCGGCCTGCTCGATCGAGCGAGTCTTGCGCTGGCGCCAGCGCCGCCGTGTGTCGGTGAAGCCGAGCAGCAGGAAGATCAGCAGGAAGTAGTTGCCGGTGATGAAGAACAGCGCGACGAGCGTGCCGAGCCCGATGAACCACATCGCGGGTGCCATCGCGGCCATGGCGCGTCCGCCGTCGAAGGGGGTGACGGGTATGAGGTTGATTAGGTTGAGGAAGAAGGCGACGTAGGCGAGCGCGCGCAGGAGGTCGCTCCCCAGGACTTCGGCGAGCACGAGACAGATGACGGCGCCGAGCGTGCCGAGGATCGGGCCTGCGAGGCCGACGCGGGCCTCGGCGAGGGCGTCGTCGGGGAGCGACTTCATCATCACGACGGCGCCGAGGCCGGGGATGAACATGGGTGCGCTCGCCGGGACGCCTTCGCGTCGCAGCTGGATGACGTGGCCCATCTCGTGTACGAACAGCAGCAGTACGAACCCGGCGGCGAACTCCCAGCCGAAGAAGAGGCTGTAGGCGGCGACGGAGATGAGCGCGGTGCCGGTGGTCGTGAGGAACTTGACTTTCGGCAGCAGCAGGAGCAAGCCCTTGATCGCGGTGAAGAACTTGGCGATCAGGGCGACGATCGCCGCGAGCATGCTGCCGATGCGCTTGCGCAGCGCCTGTATCCGTGAGCGGCGCTGTGTACCGAACGGATCGGCCCTTGTCTCGCTCCCTGCCGGAGTGTCCGCAGGCGCCGGCTGGAGGGCGATTTGAGGTGCCGCGTGGGAGGGATAGGAGCTTGCGATGGGCGTCCGCGAGGGAGTCGGCACCGCGGGGGCCGGCAGGGGCAGGTCGACATCGAGGCCGCTGGCCATGGGTTCATTGTGGCAGCCCCGATAAGCGCTGCCTAACGACCGTTGCGCGGGCGCTGGGACAGGGTGGGAAACGTTTTTTTCGCAACGTGCGGGGAGGACGTCGCCAGGGGCTTGCAATCGCTGTTGTAGCGAGCTACTTTGAATGCAGACGCGGAACCGAGCCGCAAAGAGCGAGGCCACTGAGGTGTGAGGCCGCGCCACCCGAACCGAAGGGCCTCCGGGCCGGACGGAGAGGGTTCCTCAAGCGGCCCGGGACCGCGTCGTTTTGCGTTCTGGGGCGCTCCGTTGGGGCGTGATCTTGCGAGAGCGTGCAGTGGGAGCAACACGGACGCGGAGCGGTGGGTAACGGTGGATTTCGGGCGAGATGTGCTGCGCGGGTGACGCCGATGGCCGAGTGCACGGCATCGGGCCTCGGCTACACTGACAGTGCAACATCCACGGGGACGACAGGCTTCGACGCGGTCGGCTCGTGTGGGTGGTCGCGAGTCGAGGTCCCGGGCGGCCTCGTAAAACTCCCGGGAAAACCATAAGTGCGGACTCTCACGAGTACGCCCTCGCCGTTTAGCTAGAACCTAAACGCGAGGTCTCGGGCCCCACTTGCCCGCGGTGGGGAAGGCCGGGATCAGAAAGCGGGCTCACCTGGTGCGGTCTGCCTTTGCTAATCCGGGAACACTTAAGGAGGCTGGTCCCCCACAACCCGGCCGGCGAGGCGAGCGGGGGATGAGATCAGAGCGCCGGCTACGCTCGTAGAAGCCATTCATACGCGATCGCGGACCCGGGTTCGATTCCCGGCGTCTCCACTTTTCCTGACGTTGCGCAAACCCCGGCCGTGTGGGTGCGGTCGGGCGTGATGATGCGGTAGGTGGGCTGGATGTCGGTCTTGCTGTTGACGCGAAGCTCGGCGATGAGGATGCGCAGGAGCGCCTTGGCTTGCTCGGGCTCGCCGTTTGCGATGACGGATTCGAGTTGGCTGGCGGTGGTGGCGAGGTTGGCCGGTGTGGGCGGGTTTGTGGCCTCCTCGGTGGCGTCGTCGGCCAGCTCGGCTTGTTGGGCGCAGAGGTCTTCGAGGCGGGTGTTCAGGTGCGCGATGCGTTGCTCGCAGCGCTCTGGAGAGAGGCGGCCTTGCTCGAAGGCCTCGAAACGACAAGAGCGACCCCCGCTCGATGAGCGCCGCCACGCGATCACCGCCGAGATCACCCGCACCGAACGCGCAACCGAGCGCTACTTCAGTGATCAACGCCTTCGGCGTCGTGCCGTTGCGCTGATTCCCGGCGCCACCGGGCGGCTCACAATGCGGCCCATAGCCCACATGCTCGGTCAGCTCGACCTCCATCGCCCGCTCCACCAGCCGCTTAGTCAGATCGGCAAGCAGCCCGCCGGGCCCGGCGATCTCCTCCTCCGTGCTCGCACCGGCGAGCAGCTCATCGATCAGCTCATCACTGATCCGCCCAGACGGCATCCCCAAAGCTTGCCGCACACGGCGGCGGCCACCGGCACGATCGACGACCTCATCAACCAGATCCGGCGAGAGCGACGGGGGGTCCGCGACGGGCGCGCCGCCGCCGGTCCACTCCGGTCGCCCTACGGGCTCCCTACGCTCCCCGGCAGCGGGGAACACCAGCTCCTGAACCTCAACGTGATCCTGCGCAGTAGTAGGCATAGCGATCTCTTTCGCTCGTGCCTACACAGTTCCTATGACACTCCCCGGTCGGCTGCGGGTCGCGTCTCATTCCCTGGGTGAATTCGTTCGGGGGTAGCTCCGCTTGAGGGGGATGTTATGCGGCGATCACCTCCTCGGTGTTCGTCGTGGCTGGCGGGGTCGTCGTGGTGTCGCGTAGTTGGCGGCGTAGCCGCTCGATCTCGGCGACGGTTTTGGGGTTCATCTTCACGCCGCGCCAGCCGCGTGAGGAGAGCTCCAGCACGGCCCAGATCAGTGAGAGTGCGGATGTCTCGCCGGGGAACCGGCCGATGACCTTGGTGCGCCGTCGGACCTCCACGAACGTCCTCTCCAGGAGATTCGTAGTCCTGATCCGCTTGCGGTGCCCGGAGGGGTACTGCAGGTGGGTGACGAGCGTGGGGAGGTCCGTTTCGATGACGGCCATCGCCGAGGGGTAGCTGGTTTTGTAGTCGGCGATGATGCTCCGCAGCTCGCGGCTGGCCTCGCCCGGGGAGCGCGCCTCGTCGAACGCTTTCCACCAGCGCGCCTTGACCTCTTGGTGGTGGCGCTCGGGCAGCTTGCCGGTGACGTTCCTGAGCGCGTGGACGGTGCAGCGCTGCTCCAACGCCGTGGGCCAGAGCTCCCGCGTCGCCTTCCAGATCCCGGGTGCTCCGTCGGCGATCACGAGCGCCGGCGTCCTGAGGCCGCGGGCGATCATGTCCCGGCCGAAGGCGAGCCAGCTGTTATAGCTCTCACGGCTTCCCAGAGCCAACCCGAGGAGGACCTTGCGGCCCTCCAGCGTCACGCCCCAGCACACCAGGACACCCTCCGCCGGCGTGTCGTCCGGGTGCAGCTTCAGATAGATCGCATCCAAGAAGCAGTACACGATGTCGTGCTGCTCAAGACGCCGCCGACACCACTGGCGGTATCGCTCCCGGGTGTCCTCGCAGATCCGGGAAACCGTCGCCTTCGACGCGATCGGCTCCTCGAAGACTTCCTGGAGCGCGGCCTCCACATCACGCGTCGAGAGTCCCCGAAGGAAGCTGCTGATCACCAAGGACTCCAGCGCGTGCGTCCGCGTGACGCCCTTGCCGAGGACCCGGCTCTCGAACCCCAGCTTGCTCGCGTTGCGAACCCGCGGCCGCTCCAGCTTCACAGGGCCGCTCGTCGTCTTCACCGTCTTGGGTTCGTGGCCATTGCGGTGACTGACCGTCTCGCCAGCGCGCTCATAGCGCCGTCGGCCGAGGAACTCCGTGACCTCGTCCTCGAGCACCTGCTGCAGGATCAGCCGTGCTCCCAGCCGCCCGACCGTCTCAATCGGGTCTTGCTCCTCGCCGACACCGGCCAGAACCTCATCCAGTTCGCAGCGAAACCTCTCGCTCGGGGCTACCTTCTCCATGCGGGCGTACCTCCATCTTCGACTTGTTCAGGGTCAAAGCGGAGGCTACGCCCGCAACATCAAACCCCCCGGCTCATGAGACGCGACCCGGCTGCGGGCTGCGCTAGGTCTGGCCAGGGCGACCGGCGCTCTCGACTGCTAAGAGCTCGACGGCCGAGGAAGCGGCCTCGGTCTGCTGCATCTTGCTCTGGTCCAGGCGAGGTTGCCTTGCAGTGCGGTACGCTGATCCTGTGGCCACAGTGCTCGACAGGGACAAGCTGCACGATGCACTCGACCAGGCAGTGATCGTGATCGATGAGCGGGATCTGGAGCGTTCGCGCCGCGATCCTCGCGTGCGCGCGTTTCACGAGAGCGCTGACGAACTGCTGGTCGAGCTGGAAGCCGAAGGCGCCGACTACTGCTGAAGGATGAGCCACTGTCGGCGTAGCTGGTGGTTGCCCGGCACTGGCTGCTCGGAGTCTTGAAACCCGAAGCGTTGCCGCCACATCTCGGCGGTGTCTTGGTCGAACGGGTCAACCACGAGCACCGTTGCGCCGACATAGCGCAGTGCGCGTCGAGCACTGGTGTCGGCATGACGCAGCATCTCGTCGCCGATGCCTGGCGTGTCCGCGGCCCGCGCGAACTGCGCGAGCAGGATCGCTGGTTGGGTGCGGTAGTGCACGCCGCCGAGCTGGGCACGCTCCTCGCGGCTGAGCGCGATCTGCGCGGCGCACAGCGCGTACACACCTGCGACCTTGCCGTGGCTGAGCCGAACGCGGACGGTCGCCTCCTGCGGCTGGTTCAATGCCCGCTCCGCGAGCCATTCGGCGACGCTCTCGCCGGCGGGACCTGGCACGGGCTGAAACGAGCGGATCGCCTCGCCCAGCTCGGGCAGCGCCGCGACGGCCCGCTGATCGACACGCACGTATGCGCGTGCGCGCTCCAGAACCTCGTGGGAGAGTGGCTGGTCGGGGCAATTCATGACGACACCGAAGCGTAGCCGCCGTACCCGTCATCGCCCGAGGCTACGTGAAGCCTGGCGATCTGTCGCAGGCTCAAAGGGGGCGATCAGTATGCCGATACGGTTCCGGGATGCTTCGCATCGACAACAAAGCGCAGCTGGTCAAGCTGCCCTGGACGCTTGGTCGGATGATCTCGGGCCGTCGCTACGCGGTGCAGTCCGGGCGCAAGATCATGGAGCTGCGGTGGTCGAAGGCCCAGGTGGGCGCATCTCAGCAAACGCAGGCGGTGGACCCCGTACATATATGGCGCGATGGCCGGCGCAACCTCTGGCAGTTCTTGGGTGACTTCTATTGGGACGACGACGGCTTGGGCGCCGAGGATGTCAAGGCGCTTGTCTTGCAGCGCAAGCGTCGCCTGGAGCAGAAGCTACAGTCAGCCCGAAGCCTAATGCGAGCCGAGGAAAACGGCCGCCCCACCCGTGCCCCTATCCCGACTGAGCTGCGCCGCGCCGTCTTCGAGCGTGACGGTGGCCACTGCGTTGAGTGCGGCGGCTCCTTCGACCTCCAATACGATCATATCCTGCCCGTTGCCCGCGGCGGCGCAACGACGCTTCAGAACCTCCAGCTCCTATGCGCCGACTGCAACCGGAGCAAGAGCGACTCTATTTGAGGGCTCGGCCCGACCGTCGGCCCGCCGCTCATACCAGGTTCAACGACTCTGCATGCAAGACCAGAGGGTTTGCGCAACGTACGGTCCTCTCCACTGATAACTATCTGCGAGTGTCGCGCTCGCCACCGGTCGGGTGGGCCGATCAGGTGATGGACGAAGCGTGAACCAGACTAGAAGTCGCCGTGCAAGACGAGAGGATCGAGGTCCGCTCCGTTCAGAGCGTCTCGCTTTGCATCAGTTATACCGACTTATATCATGATCACTTATAACCCGCTATAACTCGGTAGAACGATGGACCCGATCGGGAACCCGTACACACTACGAACGCCGGCTCGCGTCCGCCCGAGCTCGCGGGCCGCGCCGGTGAGTTGGAGCAGTTCAGGGTGCTTGTGGGGCGCCAGAGCGAGACCTCGATCTGACCGGGCTACGCCAGGCCCAGCGGCTCCGCCCGCACGACTATGGGGTTTGCGCAACGTACGGTCCTCTCCGTAGACAATTGTCAGCGGTAGGGCCGTACACCAACGGCGATCGGGTGCTTGCCTTGCCGGCGTACTGTTTATCGCTCTGACCTGGGTGACGGATCTTTCGCGGCGTTTGGATCTGCGGGATCGTCTGTCTGAGCGTCCTCGGTGGTCGGCGCCTCGGTTATGGGTACCCGTACCTGTATGCCTGCGTGGCTTGCGGCGCTGAGCATGCGCGCGTCGTAGGCGTACATGCACGCGAGCAGCTCGCCCAGGTCCAGTGCGGTGGCAACGTGGATCGCGTCGAGTGAGCGCAAGGTGGCGGGCTCCAGCTCGCATGCTCGCCTGCGGATCTGATCTGTCAGTGGCAGCAGGCGTACACCGGCGAGCTGGGCTCGTGCGGCGGTGGCGCCGTCTTCTCCTGCAACCCTGCGCGCTGCCCGCAGAGCCTCGACCTCTAGTATCTCTGAGGCGACCAGCCGGGCTTTGGCGGGGAGCGCCGCGATCAGAGCGGCCGTCTCGGGCTCGGGTATCGCCAGCTTTACGAACGCTGACGTGTCCAGGTAGACGAGCTGCTCGTCCACGTCGTTCAGAGTCGCTCGTCGCGCTGTCCCTCCAGCGCTTGCGAGGTCGCGTACGGTCTCGCGGGGTTCGGCGCCCCGAGCTTGGCGGCGACCGCGAGCATCTCTTTCGTTGAGCGCTCGGCGGGGGTCGCATGTCGCCGGTCTAGCCAGCGGTCGAGTTCTGTGCCCTGGTTGGAGAGTAGCTCGCGTGCCCCCCGCAGGATCAGCTCGCGGGCGAGTGTGGCCGTGGGCTTGCGCTCGCCGAGCAGCGGGCGTGCGCGACGCAGCGCCTCCTCGAGCTCGGGGTCGCGCGTGAGCGCTATACGGGGGTGTATGGTCGACATCTCGTAAGTGTAACATCTAGTTGCACTTCTAAAGAGATTCGTGCGGTCGGGAGATGTCCAGCGAGGGTGTGTCGAACATCGCGGGGTTTGCGCAACGTACGGTCCTCTCCACTTCAGACAGTTAGCTGCGAAAGATGCGTTTTCGCGCCCTTTGCAAGACTGGGCCCACGACGCCCAATGGCGCCGGAACACCAGCTTAGTGGTGCTAAGTCCGCAGGAATGATGCTAATAGGCGCTTTCTTTAGCACTATGATGCCATCATTAGCATCATGCGTAGCTTCCGACCGGACCTTTGGCGGCCAGCCTCGCGAGCTTGGTGCCGAGCTCGCCAGGATCGATACCGGGAAGAGCCAAGAACGCCTGTTTGCCGACCAGGCGCCGCAGCTGCTGCGGGCACTCTCTAAGAACGCCCGGATCGCCTCGAACGCGATCGAGAACGTCACCGTCGCAAAGGATCGTGCCGAGCGGATCGCGGAGGGAAGCCCCCGTTTTCGCAACCGCAACGAGAAGGAGTTCGCCGGCTACCGAGACGCGATCGACTCGATCATGCGCCTGGAGCTATACGAGCCGCTCACCGTGCCGTTGTTCCTCCACTTCCACCGACTGCTCTTCAAACACTCAGGCGGCCGCGGAGGACACCTGAAGAGCGATCAGAACCTGATCGTCTCCTACGAGACTGGGCGTCGCGAGATCGTCTTTGAGCCACCAGACGAGCACGACACGCCAATGCTGCTCACCGAACTGCTCGACCGCTATAACGAGGCGAAGCGGGAGGGTCGAACACACCCAATCGTACTTATCGGGGCGCTGATCGTGGACCTCCTCGCGATCCATCCGGTAGCCGATGGCAACGGGCGCCTTGCCAGACTGCTCACCACCTACGAGCTGCTAGACGTCGGCTACGGAGTTGCTCGGTATGTGAGCGTCGAGCAGCGCATCTTCGAGGCGAAGAACGTCTACTACCAGAGCCTCTACGAATCCCAGCGTGGATGGCACACGATCTGGCCATGGACGACATTCCTGATTCAGATCCTCGACTGCGCCTACGCGGATCTCGAGCAGCGCGTGGTCGCTGCCAGTACCGACACTGGCTCCAAGCAGGACCGCGTCCGCGAGCACATTCTGCGCCGTGCACCCGTCGAATTCCGCACACGCGACATCCAGAGGGCACTCCCAGGCATTAGTCCCGCGACGGTGCGGCTTGTGCTCAACGAGCTCCGAGACGCAGGGGAGATCGCGTCCACCGGCAAGGGCTCGGGCGCGCGCTGGCACCGCAAAGGATCTGGCTGAGGAGCCGTGGCAACACATTCATCGATGGCCACGCATCAGATGCGGATGGGCTGCTCGTCTGCCGCGTCGTGTCCAAACGGACGGAGTCCCTATGGGTCGTTGGGCTCCTTGAGCTTTTCGGCGAGGATCACCAGCTCGGACGGCTGAATGTCGAGTCCCTCGGCGAGTTCGACCAGCATCTCGTAGGTGGGGTCGAGGCGTCCTGTTTCGAGAGCGTCGAGGCGTCGGCGATCGATGTCCGCGGCGCTGGCCAGCTCGTCGGCGGTCATGTCCCGCTGCTCGCGCAGCCGCCGGATCGCCCGCCCGATTGCGAGTAGGTCCGTATCTTTATGTCCGCGCTCAGGCAAGAAAAGCTCCCAAATTGGGCTTAAGACAAGTGTCTGCGACCCATTTCTACATATTTGCCCTTACCCCTCCCTCGAAATGAGAAAGGCTGCGGACCATGCCACGCCAGAGGACTGCCCCGCCCCGCACGCTTCGCCACGCCACGCTGGGTCAGGCGATCGAACTGGTGATGGCCGAAGATGCTCGCATGACGCTGGATACCGTGGCCGCCGAGTCCGGCTTGGACGAAAAGCAGATCGGGACCTACATTCGCGGCCGGGGTAACCCTGGATACAGCACCCTGATCAAGCTGTGCGAGGGCCTGCATGTGAGCCCCGGCGCGTTGCTGGTCAGGGCCGATGAACTGTACGAGAAGCGCCGTGGAGGCTAGAGGCTTGATGCGGGTTGGGTGGTGGGCAGGAATCGTGGTGGTGGGATGAGAAGAGGGTCCCCAGCCCTTGTCAACTCGTGATTGGAGCACGAGATGGACGCTTCGCTGGAGACCCTCGTTGTTGCAGCCTACGTATTCGCCTGCTCGTTGTCGATTCCTCGCCCGGGCCCACCTGGCAAGGTCACAGATCAGGAGCTGATCGCGGTGGGGGTCGCCCAGGCGGTGACGGGGATCTGTTCAGACCGCCAGTTTTTGGGTGTGATCGGCCGGTTGCTGCCCGGGTTCTTCCCCGAGTTACCTGGCCAGTCGCAGTACAACCGCAGGCTTAGACGGCTCACACCTCAGATCACAACGGTGCAGATGATGGTCGCCGAGTTGATCGCCGATGGACAGGTGCGACTGGTCGACGGAACGCTGATCGCGTGCGCCAACTATCCAGGCTGCGCATCGTTCAGCGAGTTCGCCGGGCATGCCAGTTACGGCTACTGCCCATCCAAGAGCCTGTTCGTGTGGGGAATGCGCCTTGTGCTCATCAGCGACGCAAAGGGTGTTCCCGTCGGTTATGACCTCACAGGTCCCAAGACCGGGCAAGAGCGTGAACGTGCGTTGGAGTTGGCGGCCGCGCATTCCGGCAGCACACTCTTTGCCGATAAGGGCTTTTGGGGGAAGGAGTACCGAGATTGCATGGAACTCATCAATGTCCAACTCATCACGCCCGAGCGCCACCGTCCTGGTCCACGCCCCGCCAGCGAGATCGTCAAGGCACGCGTACGCCTGGTCATCGAGAGCGTGTTCTCCAACCTCAAGCGCCAAATGCGCCTAGAAGACCACCTCGCCAAGACACTCGGAGGGCTCGTACAACGCATCGCGCAACGCCTCCTCGCCCTCACCCTCGCAATGCACATCAACATCCTCGCCGGACGTCCACCCCGAGCACTCGCCGCCTACGACGGACGATAAACCCGCATCAAGCCTCTAGAGGCTTGATGCGGGTTGGGTGGTGGGCAGGAATCGTGGTGGTGGGATGAGAAGAGGGTCCCCAGCCCTTGTCAACTCGTGATTGGAGCACGAGATGGACGCTTCGCTGGAGACCCTCGTTGTTGCAGCCTACGTATTCGCCTGCTCGTTGTCGATTCCTCGCCCGGGCCCACCTGGCAAGGTCACAGATCAGGAGCTGATCGCGGTGGGGGTCGCCCAGGCGGTGACGGGGATCTGTTCAGACCGCCAGTTTTTGGGTGTGATCGGCCGGTTGCTGCCCGGGTTCTTCCCCGAGTTACCTGGCCAGTCGCAGTACAACCGCAGGCTTAGACGGCTCACACCTCAGATCACAACGGTGCAGATGATGGTCGCCGAGTTGATCGCCGATGGACAGGTGCGACTGGTCGACGGAACGCTGATCGCGTGCGCCAACTATCCAGGCTGCGCATCGTTCAGCGAGTTCGCCGGGCATGCCAGTTACGGCTACTGCCCATCCAAGAGCCTGTTCGTGTGGGGAATGCGCCTTGTGCTCATCAGCGACGCAAAGGGTGTTCCCGTCGGTTATGACCTCACAGGTCCCAAGACCGGGCAAGAGCGTGAACGTGCGTTGGAGTTGGCGGCCGCGCATTCCGGCAGCACACTCTTTGCCGATAAGGGCTTTTGGGGGAAGGAGTACCGAGATTGCATGGAACTCATCAATGTCCAACTCATCACGCCCGAGCGCCACCGTCCTGGTCCACGCCCCGCCAGCGAGATCGTCAAGGCACGCGTACGCCTGGTCATCGAGAGCGTGTTCTCCAACCTCAAGCGCCAAATGCGCCTAGAAGACCACCTCGCCAAGACACTCGGAGGGCTCGTACAACGCATCGCGCAACGCCTCCTCGCCCTCACCCTCGCAATGCACATCAACATCCTCGCCGGACGTCCACCCCGAGCACTCGCCGCCTACGACGGACGATAAACCCGCATCAAGCCTCTAGTAGTAGGCGGCCGTTGAGCCAGTGCGGGTAATGGGCGGCGAACGTGCGAGTTGTGGTCGGCGTTCGATCGGCCGGGCGGCAATGTGCGCACGGCGCGATGACGTTGGGGGGCGTTGTCTACTCGTTGAGGTCGACGGCTTCGAGCAGGGCGATCCAGTCTGCCTGGCCACGCATGAATTCAAGTTCTTCGAATCTCGTGGCGAGGTGTTCCACGCGTTGGCGCAGCGGCTTGTCCGCCTGTTGCATGTATGGTGTCAGCAGGCGCTGGGGGATTTCGTGGATGTCGATCGCTTCCGCGTGTCGGTCGTATGCCTCCACGTCTGAGGGCATCGCTCCAAAGCCGGTGGCGCGCCAGGCGTGCACGTCCGCACAGAGGTCGGGCACCTTCAGGGTGGCCATTTCCAGCATGCCCTTGGCGAGGCGGTGGGCTTCATGAGTGATCCTGGGATTGCTCCAGGTCAATCGCTTCAGCGTGGAGCTGTACGTGTGGATGCTGGCGGCGTCGGTGCGGTAGCCGACGGCCCACAGGGCGCCGGCGGCCTCGTAGGTGAGCTTTTGGGCTTCTTCGTTCTGCGGGGAGCCCGCTCCTGCGCCTGGGCATTCGGTGTGAAGGCGTAGGTTGAGCTTGTGGATGTTGCGTTCTACGGTGGGCCAACTACTCACGGCCGTGTGCAGCAGGGTGTAGCTGGCGGTTAGATAGGCGTGCGTCGCCACCGCGTCTCGGGACGTGGCGCCGGCCATCGCGGGGGTGAGCGAGAGCACGAGTACGGCGACCGCCGAGGCCAGACATTGACGCATGCTCCTCAAGATATCCCGTGGCGATGTGCTGCCGCTCCAGTGGGACCTATGAGTGATCGGGCGCCTGTTCGTGCCCACGTGACGCCGCGAAGGCTGACATGCGAGCCTTTGGTCCATGTTCCACATCGAGCTGCGCCAGTTTCCGCACAACGCGTGCCGGTTCAATCTGACCGACGCTGAGCTGCGGGAGGTGGTCGAGCCCTGGGCCCGTGACGAGTGGATTGAGGAGGGCGAACGCAAATGGAGCCCGCACCAGGCCCGCCTGACGGTGCTGGAGGGGCCGCGCGTGGAGGTCGAGGATCTGACGATGGGCCGTGGTTGGCGCAACGCTCAGCACAAATCCACCGATGTCACCGAGCGCGTGATTGCCGAAGCGCTCGCGTCCTCTACGGCCTCGGCGTCCGCTGCCACGGCCGCGAACCCAACGCACCCCGCCGAGCCTTTCCCCAGTGGCGAGGCGCTCGTCACGGCCGAGAACGGCGTTCAGGGTGGTGATCGCACATCGAGTTCACGGGCAACCGAACTGCACCCTCTCCTGGGGCGCGATCCGAGCGCACTCCTGCAGGCGTGGCGGCTGGCCGCCCAGCGCCGTCCCGAGCTTTCGCCCAGCGAGTCCCTCGCCCTGGCCGAATCCACGCTGCGCACATTGGACGGATCCTCGTCCTGACATATCACGCCGCCTCGGTGCCCCACGCTAGACTCCACTGCCTCGCGTGGTGGGCGTAGCTCAGTTGGTAGAGCTCCTGGTTGTGGTCCAGGCGGTCGCGGGTTCGAGTCCCGTCGCTCACCCTCACAAAATACCTGCAAACAAACACCTTTTGATTTGCAACGTTAGGCACAAACGATTCTCAGGGTACCAATGGGGTACCAAACTTTTCGGAGACGCTCCGCTGATGAGGAGTTGGCGATCCAATGTCCGGCCGCGCGACCCGTCTCAGGAGCCAGCCGATTTCGTCCGCGAAACCTCCACCTGGCGGGACGCGGCGGCACTCGTGTACTTCACGCGTGCGTCGCGGCGGCAGGACTGCTTGGACGGTGCCTACTTGAGACGACGAACGACTTCCTCGTGCAGGCGTCAGCTCGTGAGCAGGCCGCGCGGCAGGCCCTGTGTGAGCGCCATCGATAACACGCCGTGTGCTTAAAGCAAATGTGCTCCTACCGTGATCGCCCGGACGACTTTGCGGCTTTGGACGCGACGATCGTCGGGATATCGGCGCAGGACTTGGACTCTCACCAGGGGTTCATTGAGAAGAACAGCCTCACGGTGCCACTGCTGGCCAATGTCGATAAGCAGGTCGCGAAGGCATACAGCGCCGTGGGTCGCATGGGCGTCAAGCGTGCGGTGATCGTGATCGACGAGCACGGGATCGTCCGCCATCGTCATGATCATCTGCTTGGGCTCGACTACCAGTCGGTGGACGATCTGAGGGCGGCGCTGGATGCCCTCCCGGGCCCGGCTGCTCAGTAAGCAGGCCGGATCGGGGGGCGCGGATGCCCCACACATTGTCGTCGGTTGGTCTACAATTGTCTTGGACCCTCACCAGCGAAAGAGCCCCCGGGCTCTGCCGCGTAAGCGGCTAGCTGACGAGGGTCTTATTCGTAGCCGGGATCGATGTCGATCGCCGTTTCTGAGGCGATCTTGTCTACGAGCAGGATCTGGGAGCGGGTGTCTTTGCGCTCCCACTTGCGTTGGATCGCCCAGGTGCAATAGTCGGCGACGACGAGACACGGCTCGCTCATGTTTGGCCAGAACGCGACACGGTGGACGCATCGCGCGGAGGCGCGAACGGCGTCGTCAACTGCGATGTGGAAGGCGCCTCTACGCTTGCGAGTCCCGAGATCCGATGCTACGGCGAGCAGTCGGTCGCCGGGATACGCGATATCTGCCGCGATGCGCGCGAAGTGCTCATGCCATATGTAGCGGTAGAGGTCATGGGGATTGCGCATTGCGTGGGGGATCGAGTGCTTGCCGGCGATTGTGGCGTCGATCCGCATGTCACAGTGCGCGAGCATTGCGAACACCTCGTCTCTAACCGGTTGAGGGTCCTCGGTGGCGTGGAGGACGGCGCCGAGGTGGACGCCTTGCCAGGCCAAGCGACGTCGGAGCGCCTGGAGTCTGTCGCCGGCTTGGCAGTTGCCCATCGTCACCGTGGCGAGGATGAAATATCGCGTGGCGCCGGGACCGTCTGAGAAGTCGAAGTTCCCGGCCTCGTCGCCAAACAGATATACGGTGGACATTGGGCCGAAACCCTACCGCGTAAGGATTATGGGCCCTTTCGAGGCCTCTCGGATGATCCGAGAGGCCTCGGTATGGGAGGTAGCGGGGTTAGGGGCTGCGCGAGCGGCCTGAGCGGTGGGGGGACGCTCAGGCCGCGATGTCCAGGACGTACCCCGTGTCGTGCTCGACCGCGAGCGCGTCGATGCGTGCTCCGGCCTCGGCGATGCAGTCCCACAGTTCTCCCGTGCGCTGTTCGGCCTCTCCGTCGTGCACGAGCGTCAGGCGCCGGGGAGTGTGCTCGAACTCCTCACGCGCGGTCTCCTGGTTGGCGTCCTCGTCGGCGAACTCCAGCGCGCCCGTCAGTGCTCGCATAAACGCCCAGCAGTCCTCGCGCAGGTCGATCTGCACGGTGGTCGGCGGGGTCGTCTTTGACCATCCGATCGTGTCCAGCAAGGTGTAGATCTCTTTCAGGTTCTCCGCCGGTGGCCCAAACCACTCCGGGTGCGCTTCGCGGTCGCTCGCAAACGCGGCCTCGTTCAGGGCTTCCGCTGCCGATCCGATCTCCGCGTATGCCGCGCGTCGCAACCAGTCCACGATGCTCGCTGGGACCGTCACGTGTGTGGTGCTCGACGCCTGCTTGCAACAGGGAATAAAATGGTCCTGCATGGGAGTCCACCTCCTGTGCCATGACCCCCGGCTGTTTGGCGCAGCGCGGGGGTCAACTCTTTTCTATAACAACCTCAATTATAGTCCATTACAGTGAAAAGTCAATGTTTTCGGGGAAACTGGCGCGTATTTACCCTTGGGTTTGCGCGAGCAATGATGGTGAACTCTCAGCGCGTGTCATAAGTGAAAAGCGTTCAAGGTGAGGCCGAGCCGGGGTCAAGGCCGTCCCGGAGGGCTGCCCCGTGAGGGGCAGAGTGCCTTGACGCCGGCGGCGCGCGCACCCTCCGCCCAGCCCATCATCGTCTCACTGGGCAGCTTCGCTGCCCAGATGACTGGCTATCTTTTCAGCGTCGGCATTCTCGACTGGCTTCTCCTTTTGCCGGCGGCGTTCGGGCTCTATTCGATCCCGTACCCGAGATCGTTGTCGCGGTCGTTCTCTTGGTCTGGCTCGATGCCGTTCTCCCAGTCTTGCTGGCGGTCTTGCTGTGCTTCGATGGCCTGCTCGATCTCCTGGTCGATCGCGGGTTCGCCGGGCTGCAGTTCGATGGGCGGCTCGGCTTGGTGTGAGTGCTCCCGATCGGGCTCCGGGGTGTTGGCCCGCTCGCTGGGGTTGGCGTGCTCGTCGGGGGTTGGCTGGTCGTCGGGGGTTGCCTGTTGGGTTTGGCTTTGCTCGATCGCTTGGCCGATGCGGTCTTTCAGCTCGCTATCGATCTCCCGATCTCCGCGTTCTTCGGTGCTGATCTTCACCTCCGTGCGCCCTTCGCCGTTTTGGGTGACCGCGACGTAGCCGAGGGTCTGCTCGGTCTGCCAGCCGCCGAACAACGCGTATGCCGGCTCGCCGGTGTGGGTCGTGAGGTCGTAAGCGTTCGAATACGCCAGTTGCGTCTCGCCGTGATCGACGACGTTCACGTGGACGTTCTTCGGGTCGGCCGTTCTGATGTCGGGCAGGCTTTGGCCCTGCTCCCGGTCGGTTTGCGGGGCAGGCCGCGCTTTGCTGTCCTCGTCGCGCTCGTTGCGGGCTTCGCGAGGGTCGCGGACGATCCCGTCCTCGTCCGCGACCCGGTCATCGACACGGCGCCTCGGGTGGGGCTGTTGTGAGTCATGCTCGGGTTGAACCTGGTCGTCGTCGCGTTCGGCGGCCGTCTGCTTGGCGATCGTCGCCTCCTGTGCGCGGCTGCGCTCGATCCGCCCCGCGAGGCGTTCGAGCGCGCCCATGTCCATTCCCTGCTCACCCAAATCCTCGCGCGAGACATAGATCTGTGTCTGCTCCCGCGCGCGACTGACCGCGACATAAGCGTGCTCGCGATCGGTCTGCCAACCGCCGGTCAGGATCCCCGAAGTCTCCGCGGTCAGACCCTGGCCCTTGTGCACGTGCACGGCGTAAGCGAGGCTGAGGTCTGAGAACTCGCGCGTGTTCACCTCCAACTCGCGCGGTTCACGCTCGCGGGTCTTGATCGTTACGCGGTCCTCGTCGCGGCTGGTGTCGAGGATTGTGCCCGTGATCCCGTTCTCGACCCGTTTATCGCCGGGAACGCGGTACTGGGCGGTGAACATCACCTCATCGCCCGCCGCCAGACCGTAAGGCTTCTCCGGCAGACTCACGCGGTGTGAGCCCAGCTCGCCCGCCAACGCGCGACGTTCTTGGGCCAGCGCGTTGATTTGATCGCGCTCTTTGTTCGATGAATCGGTGATCATCACCGCCTGCCCGTCCGGGAGACCCCTCCGAGTCCGGTCCCAGTTCTCGACCATCGCCTGCGCCGCCTGCGCGCGCGTGTCGTGAATGTGCAGCCGCTCGTGGGCCTTGTATTGGGCGAGCGCCGGTCCCGGTTGTCGGCCACGGATCTGCTCCCACGCTGTGCGCTCCCACTCGTGGTGCGCGCGGTGGACCTCCGTCAGCTCTGCGGTCGGGACGCGGCCCTCGAGTTGCTTGAACAGGCCCCCCGCTCCGATCGAGGACAGTTGCGCCGCATCGCCGGCAGCGAGGAACTTGCTCTCGGCCTGTGCCGTCAGCTTCACGAGTCGGGCTTTGCGGTCGCTGTCGGCCATCCCGGCCTCGTCCATGATCACCACGGTGTTCGGCCCCAGCTTGATCTGGCCCTGTTCGATGCCGTTCAGCAGTCCGTCGGTCGTGTATGCGCGGTCGAGCTTCGCCTCAGCCTGCAACCGTTGCGCCGTCGCGCCAGCGATCGCCGTGCCGATCACCTCGTTTCCCTCCAACTGCCACGCGCGCGTAGCAGCGGAGATAACGACGCCCTTGCCGGTGCCCGCACGGCCGACCAGCACCGTAATCCCGCCCGGTCCCGTAATCCTCTCCAGGGCTTGCTTCTGCTCCTCTGTGAGCGAGCCTTTGATCTCACGGCCGATCTCGCGCCGGGCCTGCTTGAGCGACCGCTCGCTGACGGGCGCAGCGTTCTCGCCGGCGCGCCGCTCGGCGGTGTCGACCGTGGTCTGCTCCAGCTCCCGCAGCCGGCGTGTCGTCCATGTTCCGTCCTTCAGCTCGACCAGCTCACCCGAGCGGACGAGGTCGTTGACGAGCTTGTCGGCCTGCGCGGGCCGGCACACTCCCGCGCTCAGCTCATACGCCTTGGCGTGCAGTTCGTGGGTACTGATCATCGATGCTTCCCTCGTCACGCTTGCCAGCAGCTCGTTCGCGAGATCGACGTTCGGGTCGTTGTGTAGACCCCAGTCGTGGAAGGCTTCCTCCGAGCGGCGCAATGTTTGATCGTGCTCCTCACCGAGCGCGCGCCACGCCGCATTGACCTCCTCCGGGGACGCCGCCGTCTTCGAACCACGGGTAGAGAGCGTCAGCGAGTCAAGCTCTCCCGGTCCGGGCTCCCGTCCGTAACGTTGACGGAAGACCTTCGCGGCACGATGCACGTCCTGGGTGCGCGTGGACCAGCGCTCGGAGAGGTCCTTTGAGACACCCCGAACGCCGAAGTAGCGCTCCCCGTTTCCTTGGTGGCGTTCAATGCCGACACCGAGTTCTCGCAGGTTCGCCGCGAGCTCGCTCCGATACCAAGCGCCGTTCTCGCGCGCTGAGCGCATCAGCTGCTTGGATTCGATCGCCGCGAGCACCCCGTCCTTGCGTTCGGCAGCGATCAGCGCGATATGCGAGTGCAACTGCGGGTCGGGAATACCGTGCGCGTCCTGATCCTTACCCAGCCGGCTGGTGGTGTGCATCGCCTCGACACCCAGCAGACCGTTGGCCTTCTCAAAACGCTGCACACCGCTGGTCTTGCGGCGCACCAACGCGACCTCCCGCTCGATGCGCTCCAAAGTGCTGGCGACCGCCTTACGATGCGCAACCTCGATCTGCGCGCGCCGATAAGGATCGGTCGTAGCCCACAGCGCCGAGACCTCCTTCGGTGGCGCGAAGCTCACGTCTATCGCCGCGACCCGCGTACCGTTGGATCCCGCAGGGCGGATCGGCCTCTCACTCACGGGATCAAAGCCCTGCATCAGCGGCCGCAGATGACGAAGCTCCACGGCCTTCTCCGGGTCGATCCCAAACGATCGCAACAGCTTCTCTGGACCATGCCACCACGTCGACGCCGTCTTGCCACCCTGACCATCACGGGTGTAGTAATCCCCCCGCGACGCTTCCGCCACGAGATACCGCGCGAACCTCACAGCGGAACCGCCCTCGATCTTATGAGTGCTCTGCACCATACGAACGTAACCCCAGGCCAATAGCCCGCCAAGCCCTCAACGAGTAATGTGTTAATCGACGGCTATCTTTGGTTATTCACGGCTATATAGCTCCTTTGGGTGCGTATAGTCTGCGCTGTTTTGGAGGTGACTGCCGCACGGCAGTCACCGGTCTTGGCCCGCAGGGCCGTAACCTGTTTTTTGAGCCCCGTCAGGGGCGTACGTTTCTTCAGCCCATTTTTGGGGTTGGGCTGGGGGTTTCAGTGCGCTCGCTTGACGCGGCAAGAGGCGAGGCGTGAGCGGTCGGTGTAGACCGTCAGCAGTGACGCTGGGAGCAGCGCAAAGCCGGTGTCGAGTGTGACGATCGTCTTCGCGCCGGCGGCAAGAGCGGTTGCCGCGTGGGCTGCGTCGTAGGAAGCGATGCCGTGGTCGGCCATGAAGGTGGGCGCGATGCCGTCGGTATCGCCGAGCGGGATCGAGATATGTGGCAGGCTCCCGAGCAGCTCGTCATAACGGGTCAGGGTGTGGTTCAGTCGCCGCGTGGCGGGACGGCGGGAGCGTCCGTCGGTTCGGTATCCGCGCCAGCGTCCGCCCCAGTGTTCCTTCAGGGTGATGGCGAAGGCCGACTCGGCGAGCTCAACGCGAAGCAGCTCGCTGGTCACGACCGACACGCCGCTGTCGAAGATGCGTGTGAGGAAGGCGTCACAGACGCCGTGCAGCGGTTGGGTCGTGAGCAGGGCCTCGACCACGAAGCTGGTGTCCAGCGCGATCGGGTCGGGCAGCAGAAGCTCGTGGTCCTCGATCGCAAAGACACCACGGGTGAGGGCCGGGCGGCGTGAGCCCACGCCGCTCATCGGTGCCTACCGTGGGCGGTACATGTCGCGCGTGACGCGGACGTTGGCTCGAAGACCCGTGGTAGCCCGCTTCAGGGCCGCCCGTCTTTCCTCGACGGTCTCGTACTTAGGTGCGTGCGTCAGTTCAGCCAACCTCTCGGGGCTGAGCGGCGCGGGTCGTCCGTTGGTCTTCGCCTTCGTCACAGGTCTCATGATAACGGCCTGTCATACTGGCGTTCCGAGCGGACGTCATCGGATCTGGGTGAACTGACGATGACCCATCCCGACACCCGGGATGGGAGGGCCGCGCATGAGAGCGTCGTTCAGCGCTGCACGCGCTCCAGCTCTGAGAACGCGTTGTCGGGGATGTTGATCGTCGCGTCGTGACCCAGGTCCCTGAGATGTTCGAGGAGCACCTGCACGTGCTCATACACGCACCCCCGCCCTCCGGTCACGGGATCTACCTGGTTGTGCTCGTAAATCTCGCTACGCACGACCGGGTCGTGGCCGGGAGGGCCCAGCGTGAGGTGCGTCGCGTGCATCGCCACCTTGCCATGTCCCATGAACGTCGAGTCGTGCTCGATCGACAGTCGCCTCTCCAAGAGCAGCGTCACGACCGTCAAGACGTAAGCCCCGTTGAACGTGCACAACGTTTTGCTCGGGGTCTCCAGACCGTCCAGCCTGACGGTCAGTTTGACTCTGCGCTGCCTGCTCCCCTCCATCGCCGTCCACGGTAGCGCCCGCGCGCGATGGAGGGAGGCGTGCTACTCGCGCGCCTGTGGTGTAAACGCCGCTATGTACTCGAACTCCCCGTTCAGCAGCGGGACCTGTCCGGCGGCGAAAATCAGCAAGCGGCTACCGCCAACCGATCCGCACCCCGCGTCTGACCCATCCGTCCGAACCGAGCGTCAGACTGCCTCAGACAATCGTATTCATCACTGTGTCAGGAGGTGTCCGTGCCCGAGATCCGGCAGGCGGAAAAGGACTTGCTGTTTTTGGGTCAAGCGTTCCGGGAGATCCGCGAGCAGCACGGTCTCAGTGCCGGGGCGCTGGCCGGCGCCACCGGGGTGGACGGGCTGTGGATCGTCGCGCTGGAGGAGGGGTGCCTGGACCCGGACTACGACCTGCTGCTCACGCTCGCCGAGGGCATCGGCGTTCGCCCCTGCGTGATCTTCCTGCGCGCCGACGAGCTTGCCGGTCGTGGCACCGAGAGATAAGGGGAAGCTCCGGCGCTCAGCGCTCGACGCGCTCCAGCTCTCTGAACGCGTTCTCCCGGACGTCGATCGTCGGCTCGTGGCCGAGCCTTCTCAGGTGCTCCATCAGTACGTGGATGTGCTCGTACACGCATCCCCTCGGGTCGTACGCGGGGTCCAGGCGCTCGTGGGGATGGTCTTCGGTTTCGATCGCCGGATCCTCGCCGAACGGGCCGAGCACGAGGTGAGCGACGTGGGTATCTACACCTCGGTGACCGATGAAGGTCGAGGCGAGTTCGAACAGGACGCCGTGGTCGGGCAGCACCGTAATTACGCTCACCACGTCCGGTCCATGGCGGACAGCGGTCGTGGCGCTGGTGACCCGCTCTCCGCCGAGTCCCACATCAAGATTGATGATCCGTCGCCGATCGCCCATCCTCCCACCGTATCGCGCGGCTAAGACGACTGTCTGCGAGGAGCGTTTGTCCCCACGAGTGGGAGCGGTGGGGCCACCGGCGTGAACGGGACGCTTCGCCAACGGAGAGACGAGCGGCGCCCCGGACCTCGCGGGCGCCGCCGTGCGTCAACTACTCATGTGCCTCGGGAGTAAACGCCGCGAGGTACTCGAACTCGCCGTTCAGGATCGGGACCTGCTCGGGGTATCGCGCCGCCCAAGCGGCGCACTGCTCCAGTGAGAGCTCACCTTTGCGCATCGCCTGCACGCGCTGCTCCACATTCATCTCCCACACCGGCAGCAGGCGCTCCGCCCGCTCCCGCGCGCTCTTTAGGATCTCTTCGCCTGGGGGTAGCTGGGGCTTTGTGGTGCGGTCGTTCTGGTTCATCGCTTCGCTCCTTCGGGTCGGTGGCGGTAGATGCGCCGCCCTCGCCGCCGCACCACCCTCCGAAGCGCCACGCCCCGACGAGCGAGCAGCGCCTATCCCCGCACCAAGCCCTCTCCGGCGGCGAAAATTGGCAAGCGGCTACCGCCACTGACCCGCACCCAGCGCCTGACACACCCGTCCGAACCCAGCGTCAGACTGCCTCAGACAATCGTATTCATCACTGTGTCAGGAGGTGCCCGTGCCCGAGATCCGACAGGCGGAAAAAGACTTGCTGCTTTTGGGTCAAGCGTTTCGGGAGATCCGCGAGCAGCACGGTCTCGGCGCCGGCGAGCTGGCCACCGCCACCGGGGTGGACGGGCTGTGGATCGTCGCGCTGGAGGAGGGGTGCTTGGACCCTGACTACGACCTCCTGATCACCCTCGCCGAGGGCATCGGCGTCAGGCCCTCCGTGATCTTTCTACGCGCCCAAGAGCTCGAACCAGTAGCGCGGAGGCATAAGCGAGGAGCGTGAGCGTCAGCGGGCGTGTGAGGTCGCGCTCGGCGTGTCAGTCGCAGCCGGGTTCAGCGAGGAGATGTGGGCCATGACCCTCGTGCAGCAACTCCAGCACGTCCCGGGCGCTGCTCATCGGATGCGCGCTGTCGCGCAGCAGCTCGAAGGCGCCGCGCGCGGCGGAGTCTAGCGGCAGATGCCGAGCAACTCGATGCATGACATGAATCAGCCCTCTTTGGCGGCGACTTGCTGCAGCAGGACGGTTGTGTAGGGCACCGCGCCTTTGCGTGTGTAGAACCGTTCAGCCTCGGTGTTGGTGGCGATCACGGTGATCGCCAGGTCACCGATACCCAGTCGCCGTACCTCGGCGTTGACTGCGTCCATAAGCTTTGCTCCGATGCCGTGGCCCCGTAGCTCGGGCAGGACCGAGAGCACGGCCAGTTCTGCGTACGGGTTCGAGATTGACCAGGAGACGGCGAGATCCTCGGTGACGATTCGTACGCACGCGCAGCCAACAAGACGATCGTTCAGTTCGGCGCCGAGCATGAAGCTGTCGGGCGCCTCTGCGAGCCACCAGTGCTCCAGTGTCCTGTGGTCGCGCCACGCCTCCTGCAGTGGTCGTTTGCGTGGAGCGAGATGTGGCGCCAGCGACGCGTGATGCTCATACAGCGCGCCCCAAAGCTGCTCCAGCTCATCCAGTCGCTCTGGCGGCAGTCGCACGATCTTCACCGGTCGATCTTGCGCGCTCATCGGCGTCATCCTGTCATAGGCACGCCCGCGAGTGGTGGGGTTGGAGACGGGTCACTTGTTTTGGCGAGACGCTTGTGGGTATGTTCGTCGTATGCGTGCCTGTCGGACTTTTTGGGTTGTGTGGTTGGTGCTGTTGCCTTTTTGCTTGTCTGCTGCCGCTGCTGGGGCTGTGAGGTTCGGCGTCTCGGATGTGCTATCGCCGCTGTCCAACGAGCCGGGCTCGCTACCCGCCCAGTTGGTCGAAGCGGTTACGCGGGGGCCCAGCCCGAACTGCGTCTCACCAAGGGCTATGTCGGTGAAATAACAGCGCTTACGCTCAACGGCAAGAGGGTCGCCTACACTCGCGTGGCGCCCTGGGGGGAATGGTCCAGGTCAGACCTGTGGGTGCAGAGTCCCGGGAAGCGGCCGGGGTTGATCGACCGCGTCGATACCGGCGGCGGTGCGATGTTCGGTACCCGCACCTATCTCACCCCGACGATCGCCGGCTCGTGGTTGTATGCATATCGGCAATACCACGAAGACGGCACCGTGGACGGCAACCCCGCATGGGTCCGCTACAGCCTGAGCACGGACACAGCGCAGCAGGCGCAAGTCAACTTTGGCAACCGAGAAGGCGCCGACGAAAACGAAGGGCCACTGGACGCCGTCGTGCCGCTGAGCGCGGGCGTGGTCTGGACGCTTCAAAACTCCCGAGACCCGGCTGCGGGAGCACGCCTGCTGTCGTTGGCGAGCGTCAAGTGGAAGCCGATCAAGGCACCGCTCGAGCGTAAGACGAAGTAAGCGCCGCGAAGACACGTGCAGGATAAGCGCTCGCGGCGCTTCCGCGGTCAGCCCGAGCGTGGTTTCGCGAACTTTTGACAGTTGTCTGCGTCGCTGTGTGTGGTCGGAATGGCGGCGGGACGGCGCGCCCGTCCGGGTCTTTCGACGAGACATGCCCATCTGGGTTCGCTCTACCTGTCCCGGTTTGTGGACATGGGCGGTATAAGGGAGTGGGTAAGGGCCTTCGAGCTCTTGAAAGTGAGGTTTGGTATGCGCAGCTTGTCAGTGGTCGCGGTTCGATCGCGGGGGAGCGTGTTGCTCGCCATTGCGCTGGGTCTCGGTACGGGTCTTTCGTTGGTCGCGTCCGCGGGCGCGGGCGTTTATCACGTGTATTCCTGCCGGACGCCCGCGGGGGTGGTGGCGCCGACGGACGGGTGGAGTGGGTCGGTCAGCGGCCCGTGGATGTTCGACGTTGACAGTTGTGCGAGCGGGGGAGCGTTGACGGCGGCGTTGGGTGGTTATGTCTCTCAACCGGCGAACGTGTCGCTCGCGAGCTGGGGTTTCAGCGCTCCCGCGGGCACTCGGATCATGGCGGCGAGATTGTGGCGTTCGGGCGAAGCCCGCTCGTGGGTCACGGGTGCTTCCGCGTTGACGTGGGGTGCTGCGCCCGAAAACAGCTACGTGTCGGCTGATGTATTCGAGCAGTGCCCGGCTTACGCGGGCTGTACGCGGTTCGGGGATCCCGGCGCCCCGATCTCCCAAGCGAACCTGATCGGGGTGCCGCCCGCGAACCTGGATGGTGCGAGCCACCTCTACATGACCGCCGCTTGTGCAGGGACGACCGGCGACTCCTGTCCCGCGACCGGCGGCGGTTTCTCAGCGCAGATCAGCGTGTATGGCGCCGACATCACGCTCGAACAGGACGCGGGACCGGATGTAAGCGGTGTGAGCGGCGAACTCGCGAGCGCGCCCGTGGTACGCGGTTCAAGCGATGTGGCGTTCGACGCGAGCGATCCCGGGTCGGGGGTGTATCAGGCGGTGTTCAGCGTCGATGGTCAGGTCGTGCAGCGAACAGTCGTCGACGACAACAACGGGCGCTGCCGCGATGTCGGCGGCACGAGCGACGGCTCGCCAGCATTCCTCTATACCCAGCCGTGTCGTGCGAGCGTGAGCGTGGACGTACCGTTTGACACCACCCGTGTCGCCGACGGCCCGCATCATCTGATCGTCACGGTCACCGACGCGGCGGGTATCGGCGCGCTCGTGCTGGACCGCGAGATCACGATCGCCAACCCACCACCGACAGGTCAGCCAAACGGGATCAACGCGTCGACACAGGCCAAGTTGACAGCGCGCTGGGCCGGATCGCGGCAAGCGCGGATCGCAAGCCCATACGGTCGCGCTCACACGATCGCGGGGCGTCTCACCGGGCCCGGTGAAACACCGATCGAGGGCGCACAACTCGACTGCACCACCACCCCTACATTTGAGGGCGCAAAGCCCGCGGTAATCGCGTGCCCGCGCACCGCACCGGACGGGCGGTTCACGATACGGGTCGGGCGCGGAGCGGGCTCGAGCACGGTCAGGATCGCCTACCGCACCCATCTCGGCGACGCACTCGCGGCAGCCACAAGGACACTCGGCCTGGGTGTTCGAGCGGGAGTGAGGCTGACGGTGCATCCGCGCACCGCGAGCGTCGGGCGCACGATCCACTTCAGCGGCGTCCTGCACGGCACGCCGATCCCGCCGGGTGGCAAGCAGCTGATTCTGGAGGCCTCCTCCGGTGGTGGTTGGGTCCAGTTCGACACGATCAGCACCGACGCCCACGGTCGCTACCACGCGAGCCATCGTTTCCAGTTCCCCGGTCCCGCGACCTACCGTTTCCGTGTCCTCTGTCCGCACGAAGCGGACTTCCCGTTCCTGGCTGGAGCATCGAACAGAGTCATCGTGCGCGAGCACTGAGCGGGTAGCGCGTGTTTGGCTTTGGCAAGCCGGTTCGCAGCGTACCGTTGGCATGCTCTGGACAGCCTATAGGGTTCACTCTTGACAAGCCGGGTGTTTGGCGTTATGTTCTTAAGTGTTCACGGTTTCCCGTCTCGGGACGCCAACATAAATAGGTCGGGTTTGGGTCGGCACTGGGCCGGGTTCAAGCGCTTGTCAGGGGATGTAGGGAGAGGGAGCCGGATCGCCACATGAGGGGTTGTTTTCGCGTGAGTCAGTTGGGGACAGATGTGACGAGAGTCGGCGTGCGCCAATACACGCCCGTAGGTAGATGCCTCAGCATCGCTGATGCATCTCTCTCTCTCTCTCTCTCTCTCTTCGCCCAGTAGCACCCCTCGTCTAGCAGCCGATTTTCCCCGGACGAACCGTCGTTCGGGATCCCTTTCAGGGGTAGGGCATCCCCTGTGTATACGTAGGCCCCATAAGCCTGTTCAGAGGGTCTGTTCGAGCGCCGCCGCCGCCACCCTCATCGTGGTGTCGGCGTTCGAGGAGGTCCCCGCGCGTACTCCGATATGCGTGGGTTCTGACGTCGAGCGTCGCTGCTCATCCCCATTCCGGGTAGCGGCGTTCGAGGGAGCTCCGGCACTCATCCTTACCCACGCCGGTGCTCGTGGCGAGCGCCGCGGTTCTTACCCGAGGCCGCGGCGCTCCCAAAACTTCAAGAGAAGTGGGTGGGGTGCGTGATGCCCGCTGAGACCGGTGTCCGCCGCAGCAAGCTCAAGCAGCAGCGTGCGCGTGGCACCAAGGCTGCTGCGTCGCCGCGTGTGCAGGTAGCGGAGATGCAACGCGCACGACTGCTCGCATCGGCTGTGAGCACGATCGCCGAGTTGGGTTACACCAACGCGTCCGTCGCGCACATCACCGCGCGCGCACGGGTGTCGCGGCGCACGTTCTATGACCTGTTCGACAGTCGCGAGGAGTGCCTGATCGCAGTTCTGCAGGACACCGTGGAGCAGGTCGCTAACGAGATCGCGAGTGAGAACCTGACGGGCCTGGCGTGGCGTGAGCGCATCCGTGGCGGGTTGCTCGTAATCCTCTCGTTCCTCGATCGCGAGCCGGTGCTTGCACGGGTGTGTGTCGTGCAGTCGTTGCAGGGCGGCCCACGCGTATTGCGCTGGCGCGAGGAGCTTCTAACCCAGCTCGCGACGATCCTGGATCAAGGTCGTACCCAGAGCGCACGCTCACGTGAATGCACCGTCCTCACAGCGGAGGGCCTGGTTGGCGCAGCACTGGCGATCGTTTACGCGCGGCTGTCGGCGCATAAGCGCCAGGAGTCTCTGCGGGATTTACTCGGCGAGCTGATGAGTTTGATCGTGCTGCCGTATCTCGGACCGTCAGCGGCACGTCACGAGCAACACCGCTCCGTGCCACCGGATCCTTGGGGCAGGCGTGCTGGGGCGCCACAGAACGGTCACAGCGAGGTCACGGTGGAGGATGACCCGTTGCGGGAAGTCCCGATGCGCCTGACGTACAGGACCGCGCTGGTATTGCGCGCCGTGGCCGAGCACCCCGGCGCCAGCAACCGAATCATCGGTGAGCACGCCGACATCTACGACCAGGGCCAGATCTCGAAGCTGCTCGCGCGCCTTGAGCGCATCGGGCTGCTCGCCAACAGCGGTGAGGGGCATTCCAAGGGGGAGCCCAACGCCTGGCGGCTCACGCAGCTCGGTGAGCGTGTCGCCGCGCAGTTGAGCCTCAACGATCGTACTCACAAGGACACGGTCCGATGACCCGTCGTCCAGTTTTTTCGAGGATCGCAACGACAAACGCGTGCGTAGCGCTGAGCGCGACCACGTCCCAACACCAAGAGGAGAGATGAACACGATGTTCTCAGCACTACGCAAACGCATACACCTCAGTCCCGCGACCGTCATCGCGAGCCTCGCACTGGTGTTCGCGATGACCGGCGGGGCTTACGCCGCCAAGAAGTATCTGATCACCTCGACCAAGCAGATCAGTCCGAGCGTGCTCAAGTCCCTACAGGGCAAGGCTGGTCCGGCCGGTGCACCCGGCGCAGCGGGGGCGCAAGGCGCTGCGGGTCCTGCGGGGCCGCAGGGTCCTGGTGGTTCTGGTGGCGCGAAAGGCGAAGCGGGGCCTGAAGGCAAAGCTGGCGCCGCGGGCGAAAGCGTAACGAACAAAACGCTTCCTAAAGGCAGCGCCTGCGCGGAAGGCGGCGCTGAATTCAAGGTCGGAACCGGCGCGGCCACCAAGGCCTGCAACGGATCCCCCTGGACGGCCGGTGGTGTCCTCCCGGCCGGCAAGTCGGAGACCGGCACGTGGGCTTTCGGTGAATCGTTCCTCAACGGAACCGCCACCGCCTCGGTCGCATGGACCTCGATTTCGTTCCCGGTCCCGCTTGCGGGCACCGAATGTGAACCCGAACCCGGGAAATTCATCAAAATGGGCATTTGCGAAAAAAATGTCCACTTCTTCGCCCAAAGCGAAACGCCTCCGAGTGGTTGTGCGCTGAAAGAAGGCTTTCTCGAAGCGACCACCGGGAACCTGTGCATCATGGTCTCGGAAGCTGCCAATGTAGAACGCTCCAAGCTGCACGCGTGGAATCTGGAAAACGTCACAGAAGGTGGCGGTCGCAGCGGCGTCGGTCTTGAGGCTGAAAGCCTCCCGAAAGAAACGACCGGCTTCGGTACCTGGGCGGTAACCGGCTAACCAACCCATCGATGCGTTCACGCCCCGGGGCGGTTATGAGGCCTCGGGGCGGGGCGCGTATCAGGCAGCGTAAGGCCAAAAGATCAATCGGAGGACACACTGATGAAGACCGCTATCCATTCCAAGCTGATTCTGATTTTCAGTGTCGTCCTGGTCGTGTTTGCTATCGGTGCTGGGTCTGCTTCGGCTACGGAGCCGTGGTGGCATTTGGTGTCGAGTGTGCGTCCGGGCCATTTGGCTCCCGAAGGGGAAGGTACGATCGCGACGACGATCGAGAACTCCGGGGATCGGCGTGTCGCGGGCGAAGAATTCCCGGTGAAGATCACCGATGTCCTGCCGGCGGGTCTTGAAGCGGAGTCGATCGTCGGCGCGGTGTGGTTTGCCAACTCGTTCACGCCGCTGTCGTGTTCGAGTGAAGCTGAAGTCAAGAAAGGCAAGGTGTCTTGTGAATTGAGCGGGAGTCTCGCGCCTTATCAGCAGATGGAAGTGCGCGTGAAGGTGAAGGTCAAGGAAGGCGCTGTTTCGGGTGAAATGAATCGCGTGTCTGTTGTTGGTGGCGGCACTCCTGCGAGCGTGCTCCAGCGCCCGGTCACGGTCTCCGAAGAACCGACTCCATTCGGTGTCGAAAATTTCGAGCTGCGTGCTGAAGAAGAAGGTGGCGTGTTGGACACGCAGGCGGGTTCGCATCCCTTCCAGGTGTCGGGGACGTTCGTCTTTAACCAGGGAGAAGAAAAGACGGCGAAAAACGGCGAGCCGGAAGTCCAGCCGGCTGGGATGTCTAAGGACATCAACACGTTGCTGCCGCCGGGCCTGGTTGGTGATCCCACGCCGCTTTCCAGGTGCACGGCCGCACAGTTCTCTCACTTCAGGGTTCCCGGGGAAAACGCCGAAGAAAACGAATGCCCGGCGCAGACGGCCGTCGGGATGGCGGCCGTGACGATCGACGATCCCGGTGTGATCGGTTATACGACGATCACGGTGCCGGTGTTCAACCTCGAACCGGCGTTTGGTGAGCCGGCGCGCTTTGGTTTCGCGATCCCGCTCGGGAACGCCACGATCACGCTTGACACCGCCCTGCGTAGCGGTGAAGACTATGGGATCACGGTCGCCGCGCTGAATACGACCGAGCAGTTCGGTGTGTTGAGCGCGCAGGTGACTTTCTGGGGTGTCCCCGGCGATCCCCGCCACGACGCCTCGCGTGGCTGGTCCTGTCTCTCAGAATCCGAGGGTCTAATTCATGGGCTGTGCGTCCCTTCGATTGGTCATCATCCGCCCGGGTTTTTGACGATGCCGGCGGCATGCAACGGGCCGTTGAACGCTCGCGCCCAGGTCGACTCCTGGAGCGATCCAGGCGTGGTTCACACTGTCTTGCCGTATGAACAATTGCAGTCGCTTGACGGTTGTAACCGGTTGCCGTTCGCCCCGTCGCTGAGTGCGGAACCGACGAGCGACCGGGCGTCGGCACCGTCGGGGTTGAACCTCAACCTGAACATTCAGGATGAAGGATTGACGAGCACTGAAGGGCTCGCGCAGTCCGAGATGCAGAACACGGTCGTGACGCTCCCCGAAGGACTCACGATCAACCCCTCCGCGGGTGTCGGCTTGGCGGGGTGCACCACGGCGGACTATGCGCGGGAAAGGATCGACTCCGCTCCGGGTGCGGGTTGCCCCAACGAATCAAAGCTCGGGACCGTCGAAGCGGAAACACCGCTGTTGACGCAGAAGCTCGACGGGTCGATCTTCATCGCGCAACCCTACGAAAACCCGTTCGGTTCGCTGGTCGCGCTGTATCTCGTCTTCAAGAACCCCGAAACGGGGATCTTCATCAAGCTCGCGGGGAAGGTCACTCCAAACCCCATCACTGGCCGGTTGACGACGACATTCGAAAATCTCCCGCCGACCCCGATCTCCCGTTTCAACTTCCATTTCCGTGAAGGCCAGCAAGCGCCGTTGATCACCCCGCCGACGTGTGGCACCTACGAAACGCTAGCGCTCCTGACCCCCTACTCAGAGCCGTCGAGCCCGCTCACCGACACGTCCCCGTTTCAGATCACCAAGGGCTTTGACGGCGGCCCCTGCCCCGCGGGTGTCCCGTTCCAGCCCCAGATCCAGGCTGGGACGCTGAACAATAACGCGGGGAACTTCAGCTCGTTCTACCTGCACCTGACGCGCTCAGACGCCGACCAGGAGATCTCAGGGTTCTCCACGAACCTCCCTCCGGGCCTGACGGGCGATCTGAGCGGTGTCCCGTTCTGCCCCGAAGCCGACATCGCGCTCGCACGGGCGAAGACCGGCGCGCAGGAGGAAGCCAGCCCGTCATGCCCCGCCTCAAGCGAAATCGGACACACGCTCGTCGGCACGGGTGTTGGCGCGGTCCTCGCGTACGTGCCGGGGAAGCTGTATCTCGCCGGTCCGTTCCAGGGCGCGCCGTTCAGCCTCGTGAGCGTCACCAGTGCGAAAGTCGGCCCGTTCGATCTCGGCACGGTCGTGCTGCGCTTCGGGTTGAACATCGACCCCTACACCGCACAGGTCAACGTCAACCCGTCCTCAAGCGAACCGATCCCCACAATTCTGCAAGGGATCGTCACGCACGTCCGCGACATCCGCGTGTACGTCAACCGGCCGGGCTTCATCCTCAATCCCACGAGCTGCAATCCGATGGCGATCGGTAGCACCCTGAACAGCAATAACGGCGCGAGCGCAACGATCACGAGCCCCTTCCAGGCAACGAACTGCGCGAACCTCAAGTTTGCACCGAAGTTCACAGCCTCCACGAGCGGGAAAACCTCTAAAGCAAACGGTGCGAGCCTGCATGTGACGCTGTCCTATCCGAGTGCGCCGCAGGGCACGTATGCGGACATCGCGAAAGTCAAAGTGGAATTGCCCAAGCAGTTGCCCTCGCGTTTGACGACGTTGCAGAAGGCGTGCACCCTGGCGCAGTTCGAAACGAACCCCGCGGGCTGCCCGTCACCGTCGGCGATCGGCACTGCCAGGGCGGTCGTGCCGAACATTCCTGAACCGTTGTCGGGCCCGGTGTATTTCGTCAGTCATGGTGGGGAAGCGTTCCCGAGTCTTGAGATCGTATTGCAAGGCTATGGCGTGAAAGTGATCCTCGTCGGTTCGACGTTTATCAGCAAAGCCGGGGTGACCTCGACGACATTCAAGGCGATTCCGGACAACCCCGTAAAGTCCTTCGAACTGACGCTCCCGCAGGGTCCGTATTCGGCGTTGACGGCGAACGGGAACCTCTGTACGCAGAAGCTCGTAATGCCGACCGAATTCGTCGGTCAGAACGGCATGGTAGCCCACCAGAACACTGCTGTCGGGGTGAGCGGTTGTCCAAAGAAAAAGGTGCTCACCCATGCGCAGAAGCTCGCAGCGGCGCTGAAGGCCTGCCACAAAATCAAGAGTCCGGGACGGCGAAGCGCGTGCGAAGCACAGGCACGCAAACGATATCGAGCGCACGGAGCAAAGAAGTCGACCAGAAGCAAACGGTAATCATGCGCCGGGCATTGTTCAGGGCCATCACGCGTCCACTTCTCCCGCCAGCGCTGGTTCTGACACTCGGCATCTCAGGCGCCCTGGCCACACAATCCCTCGCCGCCCGCGGCCACGAATACGCCGGCGCCTTCGGCTGGGGCGTATCCAGCGGCGCAACCGAACTGCAACGGTGCAACAGCGAAGCAAGCTGCAAACCAGGCCTTCAGGGCAACGGCCCGGGCCAGTTCAACAACCCCGACGGGATCGCCGTAAACGAAGCCACCCACGAGATCTACGTGGTCGACAAGAGCAACAACCGCGTTGAGATCTTCAACTCCTCGGGAAGCAAATTCGAAGGCGAATTCAACGGCTCGGGCTTGCTGCCAAACGAAGGCAAAGCCGCGGGCAGCGGCGGCCTGCCTGAAGAAGTCTCAAGCGGGGCGTTCAAAGAACCAGAAGGGATCGCGGTCGATAACGCCTGCGCGCGCTTTGGCGAACCGAAAAAGAAAACCTGCGAAGAAGCAGACCCCTCAAGCGGAGACGTCTACGTGGTCGACACGCGGGGGCACAAAGGCGGTAGCTTCGAAGAAGAACGGATGGTGGTCGACAAGTACGACCCCAACGGCAAATACGTCGGGCAGATCACGCGCAACCCGAACGGCGAACTGTTCAGCAGCGAAGGCTTCCGCGAACTGTTCGGCGTGGCCGTCGCCCAGAGCGGGGAAGTGTGGGTGGAGGAGCAAAACTTCGGCAGCTCGCCGGAAGGCGCAGCCAACTACACAAACGCGGTGGTGAATGCCTGGATTGCTTTTCGCAGCACGAAGAACAGATTCTCCTCGCATCCCGCCGCCGGCCCCGGCTTCGTCGTCGACGCCAAGAACAGTCAGGAGAACCTCTACATCCACAACACCTTCGGCAGGGGTGACCGTCTCGCGAAGTTCAAGACAGAATCAAAACTGCCCAGCCCGCAAGCGGAACTGCTCAACCCGGAAGTCGACGAAGAACCCCCAACCGGCGTGGCCGTGGAAGCCCAAAGCAGCGACGTATACGTCGCCCACGCGGCAAACGTGCACCGCCTGAGCTCAAGCCTCCAATCAGAGGAAACGCTCCTCATCAAAGCCGGCGCCCCGAGCTTCAGCGGCGTGGCGGTCGACGCACAGACCCTGACGGTCTACGTCGCCGATCCCGCGATGAACCGGGTCGAGGTGTTCACCCCGGAAAGCCCTGGCCCGCCGACAGTCCAGCCCGCCAGCGAGGCGGTCACAGACGTGAGCGCGAGTAGCGCCTCCTTCGGCGCGGAAGTCAACCCGCGAAGTGAAGAAGGCGAAGCGCCGACCTCATACGCCTTCCAGTACGGCCCCTGCGAATCGGCGCCGCCGTGCCCAGCGAGCCCATACCCGCAGAGCACCCCGATACCCGAAGGGACGCTCGCCGCCAACTACGAACCGGACCAGATCGCAGCCCACCCGCAGGACCTAGCACCGCACACCGTCTACCACATGCGCGTCGTGGCGCACAACTCTCAGCCCGAAGCGGCCAACCCGACGATCGTGCATGGCGAAGAACTGATCTTCACGACACAGGGCAGCGCGCCCTCGGCGCTGCCCGACAGCCGCCAGTGGGAGCTCGTCTCCCCGGCAAACAAGCACGGCGCGGTGATCGCGCCGATCTCAGGAGGGCTGATCCAGGCCGCGGCAAACGGCGATGCGATCAGCTACCTGACAAACGCGCCAAGTGAAGCAGAGCCGCCGGGCTTCTCGCTGACCGAGCAGATCCTCTCGCGGCGCACGCCCGGCTCCTGGCAGTCTGAGGACATCGCAACGCCCCACGAAGCGCCGGTGGGAGTCACGCTCGGCCCGGGCCGGGGGGAGTATCGGTTCTTCTCAAAGGCCTTGAAAGTGCGATCGTTCAGCCGTTCGGCCCGTTCACCCAGGCGATCTCGCCGCAGGCCTCCGAACAGACTCCCTTCCTGCGAAGCAACTTCCCCGCCGGCGACCCCTCGCACCCGTGCGGCTCCTCCTGCTACCACCCACTGGTCAGCGGCTGCCCGGGGGAAGGCGAACCTTGCCCGGGGCCGATCGAAGAAGTCGCCAACGTACCGGAAGGGACGAAGTTCGGTGCGCCTGTACCCACGGGGCTCTTCTTCCTCGGCGCGAGCCCGGATGCGAGCCACGCCGTGTTCACGGCGCGGGCGAAACTGAGCGAAGAAGCGCCGGAAGAAAGCCTCTATGAGTGGGCGGCCGGCAGGCTCGCCCTGGTGAGTGTGTTGCCGGGCGGACAGGCGGCGGCGAGTACGACGCCGGTGCTCGGCACCCTGGACCAGGCGAACGGCGTCATCAGGATCGCCCGCCAGGCGATCTCGTCCGACGGAAGCCGCGTCGTCTGGTCAGAAGCAGCCGGCGCCCACCACCTCTACCTGCGCGAGACAGCCGCCGGGCACGAACAGACGATCCAGCTCGACCGCCCCGAAGCGGGGTGCACGGCCAAAGGCAAATGCAAAGGAACCGCAGCACCGATCTTCCAGACAGCCTCAAAGGACGACTCGCGGATCTTCTTCACCGACCCACAGCCGCTGACCCAGCAAGCAGGCAACTCAGACCTATACGAATGTGAGATCGAAGAACCAGAAGAAGAAGAACCGCGCTGCAAGCTGAGCGACCTGACAGCACCGGGGGCAGGCCAGGAAGGCGGGGGAGTGCTCGGGCTCGTGGCCGGAGCCTCAGAAGACGGCTCGAGCGTCTACTTCACCGCCAACAACAAGCTCAGCACAGAACCTAACGCGCACGGGGAAGAAGCGGTCGCGGGGAACTGCAGCGGCATCACCGCCGTGGGTGCATCCGAATCGGAAACGGCGCCAGAGCGCTGCAACCTCTATTTCCACAGCGGCGGGCAGACGCGCCTGGTGGCGGTGCTCTCGGGTGCGGACTTCCCAGACTGGTCGCTGGAAGGGGAGGGCCTCGGAGGTCTGACGGATCGTGTATCGGGCGACGGGCAGCGCCTGGCGTTCATGTCACGGCGCTCGCTGAGCGGCTATGACAACCGCGACGCGGTGAGCAACAAGGCAGACGAGGAGGTGTTCCTCTACGACGCCGGCGCAAACGGGGGGCAGGGCGCGGTCATCTGCGCCTCCTGCAACCCGACAGGCGCGCGCCCGCACGGCGTGCAGTTTCGCCGGATCGACGCGAACGAAGGCGGCCTGGCGGGCGGGCCCGGTGTATGGCCGGCGGGCGCATGGATCGCGGCGAGCATCCCGGGCTGGACACGGCTCAGCGAATTCGAAGCCCTGCACCAGCCCCGCTACCTATCCAACTCCGGCCGCCTCTTCTTCAACGCCGCAGACGCGCTCGTGCCCCAGGACGTAAACCGCAGCGAGGACGTCTACCAATACGAGCCCGCAGGCATCCGAAACCCCGAAGGCAAGGAACTGTGCAACGAAGGAATGGAAACCTTCTCACCGGACTCCGGCGGCTGCGTGGCGCTGATCTCCTCAGGCACGGGCAAGGAAGAATCGGCGCTGCTCGACGCAAGTGAAAGCGGCGAAGACGTGTTCTTCCTGACCGCCCAGCGCCTGCTGCCCGCAGAGGACCTCGACGCAAGCGCAGACGTCTATGACGCCCATGCCTGCAGCGGCGCCTCGCCGTGCCTGCCCGCGCCGGCGGTCCCACCGCCCGCCTGTGAAGGGGATGCCTGCCAGAGTCCCGGCTCAGCGCCAGAAGACCAGAGCCCCGGCTCGCTTACATACCAGGGTCCCGGGAACCTCGTGACAGCACTCACAGCGCCGATCGTGAAGCCGAAGGCCAAGCCACTGACACGCGCACAAAAACTCGCCAACGCGTTGAAGGCGTGTCACGGCAAACGCATTAGCGGCAAGCGCCGGGTCTGCGAACGGTCCGCGCGGAAACAATACGCGCCGGTCAAGAGCAAGAAACGGGGCAAGCGATGAGGCGGCTTGCACGCCTAGCCCTCCTGCTCGCCCTGGCCCTCACAGGCGCAGGCGCCCTGGCCACACCCTCGCTCGCCGTGCGCGGCCACGAATACGCCGGCGCCTTCGGCTGGGGCGTAGCAAGCGGCGCGACCGAACTGCAGCGCTGCAGTAGCGAAGCAAGCTGCAAAGTAGGCCTCCAGGGCAACGGCCCAGGCCAGTTCAACAACCCCGACGGGATCGCGGTGAACGAAGCCACCCACAAGATCTACGTGGTCGATAAGAACAACAACCGCGTTGAGATCTTCAACTCCACCGGCAGCAAATTCGAAGGCGAATTCAACGGCTCGGGCCTCTTGCCAAACGAAGGCAAAGCCGCAGGCAGCGGCGGTCTTCCCGAAGAAGTCCCAAGCGGGGCGTTCAAAGAACCGGAAGGGATCGCGGTCGATAACTCCTGCGCGCGCTTTGGCGAACCGAAAAAGAAAACCTGCGAAGAAGCAGACCCCTCAAGCGGGGACATCTACGTGGTCGACACTCGCGGGCACGCAGCGACAGAAGCAGCACCCGCGGTGATCGACAAGTACGGCCCCACCGGCAAATACATCGGGCAGATCACGCGTAACCCGGGCGGCGAATTTGGTGAACTCGGCTTCCGCCAGCTCTACGGCGTGGCCGTGGACCCGAGCGGGGAGGTGTGGGTGGAGGAGAAAAACTTCGGCAGCTCGCCCGAAGGCGCCGCCAACTACACCAACGCCGTGCCGAACGCCTGGATCGCCTTTCGCAGCACCAAGAACGGAGTTTCCTCGCACCCCGCCTCCGGCCCAGGCCTCGCCGTCGACGCCAAGAGCAGCCAGGACAACCTCTACGTCCACAACACCTTCGGCAGCGGCGACCGCCTGGCGAGGTTCAAGACCGAATCGAAACCGCCCAGCGCGCAAGCCGAACTGCTAAGCGCCGAAGTCGACGAAGAAGCCCCGACCGGCGTGGCCGTCGAACCCACAAGCAGCGACGTATACGTCGCCCACGCCGCAAACGTCCACCGCCTGAGCTCAAGCCTCGAATCAGAGGAAACGCTGATCCTCAAAGCCGGCGCCCCGAGCTTCAGCGGCGTGGCGGTCGACGCACAGACCCTGACGGTCTATGTCGCAGACCCCGCGATGAACCGGGTCGAGGTGTTCGCCCCGGAAAGCCCAGGCCCCCCGACGGTCCAGCCCGCCAGCGAGTCGGTCACCGACGTGAGCGCGAGCAGCGCCTCCTTCGGCGCGGAAGTCAACCCGCGAAGCGAAGAAGGCGAAGCGCCGACCTCATACGCCTTCCAGTACGGCCCGTGCGAATCGGCGCCGCCGTGTCCCTCGAGCCCATACCCACAGAGCACCCCGATACCGGAAGGGACGCTCGCTGCCAACTACGAACCGGATCAGATCACAGCCCACCCGCAGGACCTAACGCCGCACACCGTCTACCACATGCGAGTCGTGGCGCACAACTCCCAGCCTGAAGCGGCCAACCCGACGATCGTGCACGGCGAAGAACTGATCTTCACGACGCAGGGCAGCGCGCCCTCGACGCTGCCCGACAGCCGCCAGTGGGAGCTCGTCTCCCCGGCGGACAAGCACAGCGCGGTGATCACGCCGATCTCAGAAGGGCTGATCCAGGCCGCAGCAAGCGGCGATGCGATCAGCTACCTGACAAACGCGCCAAGTGAAGCAGAGCCACCCGGCTTCTCGTCAGTCGAGCAGATCCTCTCCCGGCGCACCCCCGGCTCCTGGCAGTCTGAGGACATCGCAACGCCCCACGAAGTGCCGGTGGGGGTGGAACTCGGGCCGGGGCGGGGGGAGTACCGGTTCTTCTCAGAAGACCTCGAAAGCGGGATCGTGCAGCCGTTTGGCCCGTTCACACAGGCGCTCTCTCCGCAGGCCTCAGAACAGACGCTCTACCTGCGAAGCAACTTCCCCGTCGGCGACCCATCGCATCCGTGCGGCTCCTCCTGCTATCGCCCGCTGGTCAGCGGCTGTCCGGGGGGAGGGGAACCTTGCCCTAAGGCGGTCGAAGAAGTCGCCAACGTGCCGGAAGGGACGAAGTTCGGAGCGCTCGTACCCAAGGGACTGTTCTTCCTCGGCGCGAGCCCGGACGCAAGCCACGTCGTGTTCACGGCGCCGGTGAAACTAAGCGAAGAAGCGCCAGAAGAAGAAGGACCCGGCACCGCGAGCCTCTATGAGTGGGCCGCCGGCAAGCTCGCCCTGGTGAGCGTGCTGCCGGGCGGGCAGGCGGCCTTGCCGGTGACAACACCTATCCTCGGCTTCTATGGCAGCAACGTCAGGATCGCCCGCCAGGCGATCTCAGCCGACGGCAGCCGGGTCGTCTGGTCAGAAGCGGCCGGCGCCCACCACCTCTACCTGCGCAATACAGCCGCCGGACACGAACAGACGATCCAGCTCGACCGCCCCGAAGCGGGGTGCGCGGCCCACTGCAAAGGAACCGCAGCCCCGATCTTCCAGACGGCCTCGCGCGATGACTCGCGAATCTTCTTCACCGACCCACAGCCCCTGACCCAGCAAGCAGGCAACTCAGACCTCTATGAATGTCAGATCGAAGAACCGGAAGAAGAAGAACCGCGCTGCAAGCTGAGCGACCTGACAGCGCCGGGGGCAGGGCAGGAAGGCGGGGGAGTGCTCGGCCTCATTGCCGGAGCCTCAGAAGACGGCTCGAGCGTCTACTTCACCGCGAACAGCAAGCTGAGCGAAGGGCCAAACGCGCACGGGGAAGAAGCGGTCGCGGGGAACTGCAGCGGCATCACCGCCGTGGGGACGCCTGAATCGGAATCGGCGCCGGAGCGCTGCAACCTCTACGCCCACGCAAACGGGCAGACGCACCTGGTTTCGGTGCTCTCCGGTGCGGACTTCCCGGACCGGTCACTGCGGGGAGGTGGGCTCGCCGGCCTAACCGACCGCGTCTCACCTGACGGCCAGCATCTGGCGTTCATGTCGCGCCTGCCACTGAGCGGCTATGACAACCGCGACGCGCTCAGCAACAAGGCCGACGAGGAGGTGTTCCTCTATAACGCCGGCGCAAACAGCGGGCAGGGAGCCGTGACCTGCGCCTCGTGTGACCCAACCGGCGCGCGCCCGCACGGCGTGCAGTACCGCCGGATCGACGCCAACGAAGGCAATCTGGCAGGCGGCGCGGGGGTCTGGCCGGCGGGTGCATGGATCGCGGCGAGCATCCCCGGCTTCACACCGCTCAGCGAAGTCGAAGGCTTCGCCCTTCACCAGCCCCGCTACCTGAACAACTCAGGCCGCCTCTTCTTCAACGCCGCAGACGCGCTCGTGCCCCAGGACGTAAACCGCAGCGAGGACGTCTATCAGTACGAGCCCGCAGGCATCCGAAACCCCGAAGGCAAGGAACTGTGCAACGGGGAAATGGAAACCTTCTCAGCTAACTCCGGCGGCTGCGTGGCGCTGATCTCATCAGGCACGGGCAAGGAAGAATCGGCGCTGCTCGATGCAAGTGAAAGCGGCGAAGACGTCTTCTTCCTGACTGCCCAGCGCCTCCTACCCGCAGAGGACCTCGACGCAAGCGCAGACGTCTATGACGCCCATGCCTGCAGCGGCGCCTCGCCGTGCCTGCCCGCGCCGGCGGTCCCACCGCCCGCCTGTGAAGGAGACGCCTGCCAGAGCCCCGGCTCAGCGCCCGAAGACCAGACCCCCGGCTCGCTTACATACCAGGGTCCCGGGAACCTCGTGACGTCACCCGTAGCACCCGTCGTGAAGCCGAAGGCCAAGCCGCTGACACGCGCACAAAAACTCGCCAACGCGTTGAAGGCGTGTCACGGCAAACGCATTAGCGGCAAGCGCCGGGTCTGCGAACGGTCCGCGCGGAAACAATACGCGCCGGTCAAGAGCAAGAAACGGGGCAAGCGATGAGGCGGCTTGTACGCCTCGCCCGCGTCCTGACCCTGGCCCTCACAGGCGCAGCCGCCGTAGCCGCACCCTCGCTCGCCGCCCGCGGTCACGAATACGCCGGCGCCTTCGGCTGGGGCGTATCCAGCGGCGCCACCGAACTGCAGCGCTGTGGCAGCGAAGCAAGCTGCAAACCAGGCCTCCAGGGCAACGGCCCGGGCCAGTTCAACAACCCGGACGGGATCGCGGTGAACGAAGCCACCCACGAGATCTACGTGGTCGATAAGAACAACAACCGCGTTGAGATCTTCAACTCCACCGGCAGCAAATTCGAAGGCGAATTCAACGGCTCGGGCCTTTTGCCAAACGAAGGCAAAGCCGCGGGCAGCGGCGGTCTTCCTGAAGAAGTCCCGAGCGGGGCGTTCAAAGAACCAGAAGGGATCGCGGTCGATAACTCCTGCGCGAGATTCAGCGAACCGAAAAAGAAAACGTGCGAAGAAGGAGACCCCTCAAGCGGAGACGTCTATGTGGTCGACACGCGGGGGCACAAAGGCGGCAGCTTCGAAGAAGAACGGATGGTGATCGACAAGTACGACCCCACCGGCAAATACATCGGGCAGATCACGCGCAACCCGGACCCGACTCAGCCGTTCAGCGAACACGGCTTCCAAAGCATCTTCGGCATGGCCGTCGGCCAGAACGGGGAGGTGTGGGTGGAGGAGAAAAACTTCGGTGGAGTCGATGAAGGCGCTGCCAACTACACAAACGCGGTGGCGAACGCCTGGATCGCGTTTCGCAGCACGAAGAACGGGCTCTCCGCGGGTGTCGCCGCCGGCCCAGCCTTCGCCGTCGACGCCAAGAGCAGCCAGGACAACCTCTACGTCCACAACACCTTCGGCAGCGGCGATCGCCTGGGCAAGTTCAAGACAGAATCGAAACCCCCGCCCAACACGCCGGCAGAACTGCTCAGCGCAGAAGTCGACGAAGAAGCCCCGACCGGCGTTGGCGTGGAAGCCACAAGCAGCGACGTATACGTCGCCCACGCCGCAAACGTGCACCGCCTGAACTCGAGCCTCGAATCGGAGGAAACGCTGATCCTCAAAGCCGGCGCCCCGAGCTTCAGCGGCGTGGCGGTCGACGCCCAGACCCTGACGGTCTACGTCGCCGATCCCGCGATGAACCGGGTCGAGGTGTTCACCCCGGAAAGCCCCGGTCCGCCGACGGTCCAGCCCGCCAGCGAGGCGGTCACCGACGTCTCGGCAACGAGCGCCTCCTTCGGCGCGGAAGTCAACCCGCGAAGCGAAGAAAACGAAGCACCGACCTCATACGCCTTCCAGTACGGCCCGTGCGAATCGGCGTCGCCGTGCCCAGCGAGCCCGTACCCGCAGAGCACCCCGATACCCGAAGGGACGCTAGCGGCCAACTACGAACCGGATCAGATCGCAGCCCACCCGCAGGACCTAGCGCCGCACACCGTCTACCACATGCGCGTCGTGGCACACAACTCCAAGCCCGAAGCGGCCAACCCGACGATCGTGCATGGCGAAGAACTGATCTTCACGACACAGGGCAGCGCGGCCTCGGTGCTGCCCGATAGCCGCCAGTGGGAGCTCGTCTCCCCGGCGGACAAGCACGGCGCGGTGATCGCGCCGATCTCAGAAGGCCTGATCCAGGCCGCGGCAAACGGCGATGCGATCAGCTACCTGACAAACGCGCCAAGTGAAGCAGAGCCGCCGGGCTTCTCGCTGACCGAGCAGGTCCTATCGCGGCGAACCCCCGGCTCCTGGCAGTCCCAGGACATCGCAACGCCCCACGAAGCGCCGGCGGGAGTCACGCTCGGCCCGGGGCGGGGGGAGTACCGGTTCTTCTCAGAAGGCCTTGAAAGTGCGATCGTTCAGCCGTTCGGGCCGTTCACGCAGGCGGTCTCGCCGCAGGCCTCAGAACAGACGCTCTACCTGCGAAGCAACTTCCCCGCCGGCGACCCCTCGCACCCGTGCGGCGCATCCTGCTACCGCCCGCTCGTCAGCGGCTGCCCGGGGGGAGGGGAACCTTGCCCGGGCCCGGTCGAAGAAGTCGCCAACGTGCCGGAAGGGACGAAGTTCGGCGCCCCCGTGCCGGGAGGGCTGTTCTTCCTCGGCGCGAGCCCCGACGCAAGCCACGTCGTGTTCACGGCGCCGGCGAAGCTGAGCGAAGAAGCGCCGGAAGAAAGCCTCTATGAGTGGGGCGGCGGCAAGCTTGCGCTGGTCAGCGTGCTGCCCGGCGGGCAGGCGGCCCTGCCGGCAACGACGCCGGTGCTCGGCGCCCTGGACCACGCGAACGGCACGGTGAGGATCGCCCGCCAGGCGATCTCAGCCGACGGCAGCCGCGTGGTGTGGTCGGCGGGCGAACTGGACGGAGAAAAACACCTGACTGGCAACCACCACCTCTACCTGCGCAATACAGCCGCCGGACACGAACAGACGATCCAGCTTGACCGCCCCGAAGCGGGTTGCACCACCCACTGCAAAGGAACCGCAGCGCCGATCTTCCAGACGGCCTCAAAGGACGACTCACGGATCTTCTTCACCGACCCACAGCCCCTCACGCAGCAAGCAGGCAACTCAGACCTCTATGAATGTGAGGTCGAAGAACCAGAAGAAGAAGAAGAACCGCGCTGCAAGCTGAGCGACCTGACGCCACCGGGGGCAGGGCAGGAAGGCGGCGGCGCCTTGGGCCTTCTGGCCGGAGCCGCAGAAGACGGCTCGAGCGTCTACTTCACCGCGAACGGCAAGCTGAGCGAAGGGCCAAACGCGCACGGGGAAGAAGCGGTCGCGGGGAACTGCAGCGGCATCACCGGCGTGGGGACGCCCGAATCGGAAACGGCGCCAGAGCGCTGCAACCTCTACGCCCACGCAAACGGGCAGACGCGCCTGATCGCGGTGCTCTCCGGTGCTGACTTCCCGGACTGGTCGGTGCGCAAAGGCGGCCTCGCCGGCCTAACCGACCGCGTCTCCTCCGACGGCCGGCACCTGGCGTTCATGTCGCGCCTGCCATTGAGCGGCTATGACAACCGCGATGCGCTCAGCGGCAAGGCCGACGAGGAGGTGTTCCTCTACGACGCCGGCGCAAACGGGGGGCAGGGCGGCGTGAGCTGCGCCTCCTGCAATCCAACCGGAGCGCGCCCGCACGGCATCCAATACCGCCGGATCGACGCCAACGAAGGCAACCTGGCAGGTGGCGCGGGGGTCTGGCCGGCGAACGCATGGATCGCAGCGAGCATCCCCGGCTTCACGCCACTCAGCGAAGGCGAAGGCTTCGCCCTGCACCAGCCCCGCTACCTATCCAACTCCGGCCGCCTCTTCTTCAACGCCGCAGACGCGCTCGTGCCCCAGGACGTAAACCGCAGCGAGGACGTCTATCAATACGAGCCCGCAGGCATCCGAAACCCCGAAGGCAAGGAACTGTGTAGCGAAGCGATGGAAACCTTCTCACCGGACCCCGGCGGCTGCGTGGCGCTGATCTCATCAGGCACGGGCAAGGAAGAATCGGCGCTGCTCGACGCCAGTGAAAGCGGTGAAGACGTCTTCTTCCTGACCGCCCAGCGCCTCTTGCCCGCAGAGGACCTCGACGCAAGCGCAGACGTCTATGACGCCCATGCCTGCAGTGGTGCCTCGCCGTGCCTGCCCGCGCCGGCGGTCCCACCGCCCGCCTGTGAAGGAGACGCCTGCCAGAGCCCCGGCTCAGCGCCAGAAGACCAGACCCCCGGCTCGCTTACATACCAGGGTCCCGGGAACCTCGTGACGTCACCCGTAGCACCCGTCGTGAAGCCGAAGGCCAAGCCACTGACACGCGCACAAAAACTCGCCAACGCGTTGAAGGCGTGTCACGGCAAACGCATTAGCGGCAAGCGCCGGGTCTGCGAACGGTCCGCGCGGAAACAATACGCGCCGGTCAAGAGCAAGAAACGGGGCAAGCGATGAGGCGGCTTGTACGCCTCGCCCGCGTCCTGACCCTGGCCCTCACAGGCGCAGGCGCCCTGGCCGCACCCTCGTTCGCCGTGCGCGGCCACGAATACGCCGGCGCCTTCGGCTGGGGCGTATCCAGCGGCGCCACCGAACTGCAGCGATGTGGCAGCGAAGCAAGCTGCAAAGTAGGCCTCCAGGGCAACGGCCCAGGCCAGTTCAACAACCCCGACGGGATCGCGGTGAACGAAGCCACCCACGAGATCTACGTGGTCGATAAGAACAACAACCGCGTTGAGATCTTCAACTCCACCGGCAGCAAATTCGAAGGCGAATTCAACGGCTCGGGCCTCTTGCCAAACGAAGGCAAAGCCGCAGGCAGCGGCGGCCTGCCTGAAGAAGTCCCGAGCGGGGCGTTCAAAGAACCAGAAGGGATCGCGGTCGATAACTCCTGCGCGCGCTTGACCGAACCGAAAAAAAAGGAAGCGTGCGAAGAAGCAGACCACTCAAGCGGGGACGTCTATGTGGTCGACACGCGCGGGCACAAAGGCGGAAGCTTCGAAGAAGAACGGATGGTGATCGACAAGTACGGCCCCACCGGCAAATACATCGGGCAGATCACGCGCAACCCAGGCGGGGAATTCGGCGAACACGGCTTCCAAAGTGTCTTCGGCGTGGCCGTCGACCCGGGCGGGGAGGTGTGGGTGGAGGAGACAAACTTCGGAAAACTGAACGACGGTGCCGCGAACTACACAAACGCGGTGCTCAACGCCTGGATCGCCTTCCGTAGCAGCGAAAGCGAACACTCGACGATAGCCGCCCCCGGCTTCGCGGTCGACGCCAAGGGCAGCCAGGACAACCTCTACGTCCACAACACCTTCGGCAGCGGAGGCGCCAAAGACCGCCTGGCGAAGTTCAAGACGGAATCGAAACCGCCCAGCCCGCAAGCCGAACTGCTCAACCCAGAAGTCGACGAAGAACCCCCCACCGGCGTTGGCGTGGAAGCCACAAGCAGCGACGTATACGTCGCCCACGCCGCAAACGTGCACCGCCTGAACGCGAGCCTTGAATCAGAGGAAACACTCCTCCTCAAAGCCGGCGCCCCGAGCTTCAGCGGAGTGGCGGTCGACGCACAGACCCTGACGGTCTACGTCGCCGATCCCGCGATGAACCGGGTCGAGGTGTTCACCCCGGAAGCACCGGGCCCACCGACGGTCCAGCCCGCCAGCGAGTCGGTCACCGACGTGAGCGCGAGTAGCGCCTCCTTCGGCGCGGAAGTCAACCCGCGAAGTGAAGAAGGCGAAGCACCGACCTCATACGCCTTCCAGTACGGCCCCTGCGAATCGGCGCCGCCGTGCCCATCAAGCCCATACCCACAGAGCACCCCGATACCCGAAGGAACGCTCGCCGCCAATTACGAACCGGATCAGATCGCAGCCCACCCGCAGGACCTAGCGCCGCACACCGTCTACCACATGCGAGTCGTGGCGCACAACTCCCAGCCTGAAGCGGCCAACCCGACGATCGTGCACGGCGAAGAACTGATCTTCACGACGCAGGGCAGCGCGCCCTCGACGCTGCCCGATGCCCGCCAGTGGGAGCTCGTCTCCCCGGCGGACAAGCACGGCGCGGTGATCGCGCCGATCTCAGAAGGGCTGATCCAGGCCGCGGCAAGCGGCGACGCGATCAGCTACCTGGCAAACGCGCCAAGTGAAGCAGAGCCGGCTGGCTTCTCGCTGGCCGAGCAGGTCCTCTCCCGGCGAACCTCAAGCTCCTGGCAGTCCCAGGACATCGCAACTCCCCATGAAGCGCCGGTCGGGGTCACGCTCGGCCCGGGCCGGGGGGAGTACCGGTTCTTCTCAGAAGGCCTTGAAAGCGCCCTCGTGCAGCCGTTCGGGCCGTTCACACAGGCGATCTCGCCGCAGGCCTCCGAACAGACGCTCTACCTGCGAAGCAACTTCCCCGCCGGTGACCCATCGCACCCGTGCGGCTCCTCCTGCTACCGCCCGCTGGTCAGCGGCTGCCCGGGAGGAGGGGAACCTTGCCCGGGCCCGGTCGAAGAAGTGGCGAACGTGCCGGAAGGGACTAAGTTCGGAGGTCTCTTCTTCTTCGGCGCGAGCCCGGACGCGAGCCACGCCGTGTTCACGGCGCCGGCGAAACTCACAGAAGAGGCGCCGGAAGGCGAAGGCGCGAGCCTCTACGAGTGGGCCGGCGGCAAGCTCGCGCTCGTAAGCGTGCTGCCCGGCGGGCAGGCGGCCCCACCGAGCACCACGCCGACACTAGGGACCTTGGACCAGGCGAACGGCACAGTCAGGATCGCCCGCCAGGCGATCTCAGCCGACGGCAGCCGCGTGGTGTGGTCGGCGGGCGAACTGGACGGAGCCAAACACCTGACCGAAAACCACCACCTCTACCTGCGCGAGACAGCCACCGGACACGAAGGGACGATCCAGCTCGACCGCCCCGAAGCGGGCTGCGCGGCCCATTGCAAAGGAACCGCAGCGCCGATCTTCCAGACGGCCTCAAAGGACGACTCGCGGATCTTCTTCACCGACCCACAGCCGCTGACTCAGGAATCAGGCAACTCAGACCTCTATGAATGTGAGGTCGAAGAACCAGAAGAAGAAGAACCGCGCTGCAAGCTGAGCGACCTGACAGCACCGGGGGCAGGCCAGGAAGGCGGGGGAGTGCTCGGCCTCATTGCCGGAGCCTCAGAAGACGGCTCGAGCGTCTACTTCACCGCGAACAGCAAGCTGAGCGAAGGGCCAAACGCGCACGGGGAAGAAGCGGCCGCGGGGAACTGCAGCGGCATCGCCGGCGTCGAAACATTCGAATCGGAAACGGCGCCGGAGCGCTGCAACCTCTACGCCCACGCAAACGGGCAGACGCACCTGGTTTCGGTGCTCTCCGGCGCGGACTTCCCGGACTGGTCACTGCGTGGAGGTGGGCTCGCCGGCCTGACAGCCCGCGTCTCCCCCGACGGCCAGCATCTGGCCTTCATGTCGCGCCGCTCGCTGAGCGGCTATGACAACCGCGACGCGCTCAGCAACAAGGCAGACGAGGAGGTGTTCCTCTATAACGCCGGCGCAAACAGCGGGCAGGGAGCCGTGACCTGCGCCTCGTGTGACCCAACCGGCGCGCGCCCGCACGGCGTGCAGTACCGCCGGATCGACGCCAACGAAGGCAATCTGGCAGGCGGCGCGGGGGTCTGGCCGGCGGGTGCATGGATCGCGGCGAGCATCCCCGGCTTCACACCGCTCAGCGAAGTCGAAGGCTTCGCCCTTCACCAGCCCCGCTACCTATCCAACTCCGGCCGCCTCTTCTTCAACGCCGCAGACGCGCTCGTCCCTGAGGACGTAAACCGCAGCGAGGACGTCTACCAATACGAGCCCGCAGGCATCCGAAACCCCGAAGGCAAAGAACTGTGCAACGAAGCGATGGAAACCTTCTCACCTAACTCCGGCGGCTGCGTGGCGCTGATCTCCTCAGGCACGGGCAAGGAAGAATCGGCGCTGCTCGATGCAAGTGAAAGCGGCGAAGACGTCTTCTTCCTGACCGCCCAGCGGCTCCTACCCGCAGAGGACCTCGACGCAAGCGCAGACGTCTATGACGCCCATGCCTGCAGCGGCGCCTCGCCGTGCCTGCCCGCGCCGGCGGTCCCACCGCCCGCCTGTGAAGGAGACGCCTGCCAGAGCCCCGGCTCAGCGCCCGAAGACCAGACCCCCGGCTCACTGACATACCAGGGTCCCGGGAACCTCGTGACAGCACTCACAGCGCCGATCGTGAAGCCGAAGGCCAAGCCACTGACACGCGCACAAAAACTCGCCAACGCGTTGAAGGCGTGTAAGAAGGATCGTCCCAAGGCAAAGCGGGCTCAGTGCGAGCGGTTGGCTCGCGGTAGGTATGGCCTGGTGAAGAAGAAGACGAAGAAGTAGGGACGAGCAGTAGACCGCAGATGGGGAATGGTGTGGAGGTAGTGGTGCGTCGTTTACGCGCACGGCAGGGTGAGATCGAGGAGGCGATCTTCGCGCGGGTGCTCGAGGCGGTGCCCGATTCGGCGCAGGACGGCGAGTCGGAGTACGTGCAGGGACTGCGTACGGCTGTGGGGGCGGCTGTCGAGTTCGGGCTGACCGGTATCGCGCAGGGTGAGGGTGATCCGCCCCCGATACCGCGTGAGGCGGTGGCGCAGGCGCGTCGCGCGGCGCGTAGCGGTGTGAGCCTGGAAGCGGTGCTGCGGCGTTATATCGCCGGGCACGCGTTGTTGTGGGATTACGTGATGGGGGAGGCCGATCGTCTTGTGCGGACCGGGCGTGCCAGTGGTTTGAGAGAGATGTCGCGGGTGCAGGCCGCGCTGCTGGATCAGCTCGTGGTCGGGGTTACGCGCGAGCACGTCGCCGAGTTGCAACGTGCAGGTGGCTCTCGTGAGCATCGTCTGCTGGAACGGGTGCGGTTGCTGCTCGCCGGAGAGGATCGAGAGGGGGAGATGGAGCTGAGCGTTCTCAGTCGTGAGCTTGACTATGCCCTCGATGGCGAGCATCTCGGTGTGCTGGCTGTGGGTTCGGGGGCGGCCGAGACTGTTCGCGAGCTTGCCGTGCGATTGGATCGTCGTCTGCTGAGCGTGCCCTGTGGTGAGCGGAGCGTGTGGGCGTGGCTGGGTGGGGAGCACGAGCCGCTGGGCTCGGTGCGGCTGCGGTCTCTCGCCGGCGAGTTCGACGACACCATCCTGGCTGTGGGTGAGCCGGGCCGGGGGGTCGAGGGCTGGCGGCGTACCCACCACCAGGCGCAGGCTGCGCTCACGGTCGCGTTGCGCCGTCCGCGGCCGCTTACGCGGTATGCCGACGTGGCGTTGCTGGCAAGCGCGCTGCAGGACCCCGTGCTGGGGGCGGCGCTGGTCGAGGCCTACCTGGTGCCATTGGATGAGGAGGGCGATCGCGGACAGGCCCTGCGCGAGACGCTGCGCGCGTACCTGGATACAGGACGCAGCGTCTCCTCCGCCGCCGCTGCGTTGGGCGTCGCGCGCAGCACAATCGAACACCGTCTGCGCGCCGTGGAGGAGTGTCTGGGCGCTTCGCTGCATCGCGGCTGCCCCGAGCTTGAGGTCGCCCTCGCCTTGGAGGAGACCGGCAGCGAGGCATTCGGTTCGAGCCTAAGAGTGAATTAGCACCAATAGAAACACGCTGCCTATAGGGGCTGCAAACACACAAGGCCGAGCGCTGAGACGCGGCACATTGCTGTAGCGCAGGGCGACGATAGTCGGTTAGAAATTGCCTTGACTCCAGAGGCAGGGGATCGAGATCCTGGGCTACCGGGTCTCGATGCCGCGCGCGTAGTTCAACGAAAGGGAAAAAATGTTGTCGAGATCAGTACTCAGGCCGGCGCTTGTCGCGCTCGTCGTGATGTCAGCGGTGCTCGTGGTCGGGCCGGCCGGTGCGCTGGCGCTCAAATACCACAGCTATGAAATTGTGCCGAACGGCTCACCTGAAGTACCAGTGTCCTTCACCGCCGAATTGGGTTCCACGGTGTTCAATGGTGGCAGTCTGAGCATCAGGTGCGAAAAAGGAGTCGCTGAAGGCAGTTTCACGAGCAGGAAACAGGGAGCGATGACGGAGCGGTTCAGGGGCTGCACTCTGAACGGGTCAAATGAAGCTAAAGTCGAGACTCCGGGGGCGGCTGCCGGCGAATTGGTGACGGTCAACACGCCGATCGAAGTGGTCGCCAAAGCCTTCCCAGTCGGGGGGCCGGAGATCGTCATCAATCCAAAGTCCACGGCACCGAACCGCGAATTCATCCCCGTCGTCGACTGGGGCAGCGCGAAAGCGGGACCGATCATCGCTTCGATATACAACGTCCCCTCATCGGAAGGACCGGCGACGAAATTCAGCGAGTCACTGTCCAAGTCCGGCTTCTACGAAGACGCCCTACACGAAGTCATCCCTGGGGCTTTCAGCTGGACGAACTTCAAACATGAAGAAGTAGGACTGGCACCCGAAGGAACAGGGACCTACACCTTCGGAAAATCAGTGGAACTCAAGAAGGTCGAAGAAACGTACTAGGAGTGGATCTGAGTTAGGGAATGTGGCGGTGCGCGGCAAGGTTGCTGCGCACCGCCGTGCCTCGGGGGCTCCTTGCCCGCGGACGCTAGGCATTGTGGTCCGTGTCTGTCTATAGTGGTGGGCGCACGATCGGTGTGATCGCTGCGTCGGGGTTGGAGGGGTCGTGCAAGTCCAGATGCCAGTCAACAGGAGCGGTCGTATTGAGCTTGCCGTGGTGTTTGCAAGCGCGGCGGTACGCTACTGGCTGGGTGTGTTCCCGAGCGTCTGCGCCGAGCGCCGCCGCCGTCGGGCGCGCGCGCTTGCGATCCCCGATCCGCTGCTGCGTCAGGTCGCGCTGGAGTCCCAGCGTAAGTGGGGCAACGTCGAGGGCGCCGCCGCGTTCGCGGCGTTCACACCACGCCGGCATCGTGGCGCGGCGGCGCGCGCGATGATGTGCTTTCAGGCGGCCTACAACTACCTCGACATGCTCATTGAGCAGCCGAGCGCCGATCCGGCCGCCAACGGCCGCTCGTTGCACCAGGCGCTGCTCGTCGCGCTGGACCCGGGACAGGACGCTTCGCACAGCGACTATTACGCCTACTGTCCCCAGCACCGGGATGGCGGCTATCTGCGCGAGATCGTCGACTCCTGCCGCGTGGCACTGGCGCGGCTGCCCTCATATGCGACGGTCGCCCCGGCGGCGCTTGACGCGGCTGCGCGGATCGTCGAGTTTCAGAGCTGCAACACCGGCGAGCGTCAGGGCGATCTGCGCGCGCTGGAGCGCTGGGCGCGCGCAGCCAATCCGCCGGGGCCGGACCTGGGCTGGTGGGAGGTGGCCGCGGCGGGTGGGTCCTCGCTGTGCGTGTTCGCGCTGATCGCGCTTGCGGCCGAGCCGGAGCTGGACCCGCGTGTGGTGTGCGCGGTGCAGGACGCCTACTTCCCCTGGATCGGCGCGCTGCACTCGCTGCTGGACAATCTCGTGGACGTGGGCGAGGATCGCGCGACCGGGCAGCACAGCCTGGTCGGCGCCTACGCGTCGCCCGAGCAGGCCGCTTCGCGCATGGGGTGGCTCGCCGAGCGCTCGCTGTCGGTGGCCGACGGCCTTCCCGGCGGGCGGGGACATACGCTGCTGCTGGCGGCGATGGCGAGCTTCTATCTGAGTACCCCCGAGGCGTCCACGCCGCGGGCGCTGCCTGTGCGCCGTACGGTCCTCGACGCGCTCGGTCGGTCCGCAGCGCTCGCGATGGTCGTGTTCCGGGTGCGGTTGGCTGCCCGGCGCCTGATCCCGGATGTTTTGGGTGGGCGGCGCGCGCGCGGGGCCGAGCTTGTGATTTCGACCCCCGCCGAACGGACCACCGGAGGAGTGCCCGGTTAGATGCTCGAGTTGCGTGACCTCGTCAAGCACTATCCGGCCGTGGGTGGGGAGAGCGTGCGCGCCGTGGACGGCGTGTCGCTGTCCGTCGCGCCCGGGGAGATTGTCGCGCTGTATGGGCCGAGCGGTTCGGGTAAGACCACGCTGTTGTTGATGATCGCCACGTTGCTTGAGCCGAGCGGTGGGGCGGTGTTGATCGGTGGACGCGATGTGGCCTCGCTGTCGCAGCGTGAGGCCTCGCATTTTCGTCTCACAGAACTTGGCTTCATTCGTCAGAATTTCGACCTGTTGCCGGGTGTGAGCGCGATCGACAACGCGGTGCTGAAGTTGTTGAAAACGATGCGTTGGCAGGACGCGCACGATCGTCTCGTGCCGCTGCTTGAGCGGTTGGGGCTGGGTGAGCGGTTGCGCCACCGTGCCGAGCACCTGTCGATGGGCGAGCGTCAGCGCGTGATGATCGCGCGGGCGCTTTCCACCGAGCCACGCCTGCTGCTTGCAGATGAGCCGACGGGCAGCCTCGACACTCAGCGTGGGCGTGAAGTGTTGGAGTTGTTGCGCGAGCTGTGTCGCGAGCGTGGGGTCGCGATCGTGCTCGTCAGCCACGATCCCCAGGCCGCCGCGTATGCGGATCGGGTGTATGCGTTGCGCGACGGCAAGCTCGGCGATTACGAGCCGGACCGGCTGACGCCCCGGTGAAGGCTCGCAACGTCCTGCACCTGTATCGGGTGCGTTTGCGTGCGCGCCTGTTGCAGGAGTGTTTTGCGATCGTCGGCATCGCTGCGGGGGTGGCGTTGCTGTTCGCCTCCCAGGTCGCCACGTCGAGCCTGTCGAGTTCGGTGGCGCAGCTCTCGCAGGGGATTGTCGGCAATGCCACGTTGCAGGTGCTCGCGCGTTCGGAGCAGGGCTTTGCGGCGAGCACACTCGCGCAGGTACGCGCGATCGGAGGTGTGAAGGCCGCTGCGCCGCTGTTGGAAGTGAGCGCCAAGGCGAGCGGCCCGCGGGGCAGCCGCTCGGTTGAGCTCGTCGGTGTCGATTCGAGCCTGACGGCGCTCGGGGGCGCGCTCGTGCGCCACGCCTCGCCGAGCTCCTTCGCGGGTGTCGAAGTGGTCGCGCTGCCTGCGCCACTGGCGCACACGCTGGGCGTGAGCAGGTTCGGCGATGAAGTCTTCTTCAGGCTGAATGGTCGTTTCGCCGAAGCGGGGTTGTATGAGCAGTTGCACGCCTCCCAGATCGGACCGTTGATCTCCAGTCCGATCGCGGTTGCGCCGCTTGCCGCCTCCCAGGAAATGAGCGGTCTGTCCGGGCGCTACAGCCGGATTCTCGTCGAGGTCGCTCCGGGGCGCGAAGGCGCGGTGCGCGCCGCGTTGGTGGCGCTGGCCGCCCGCTTGCACCTGGATGTGGAACGCTGTTCGCGCGGGCCTCCGCCGCGACGAACCAGTCCACGCAGCTGTTCGCGTTGATCAGTGCGCTCGTGGGCTTCCTGTTCGCGTTCAACGCGATGCTCCTGACGGTACCCCAGCGTCGGCGGCTGGTCGCCGAGTTGCGCCGTGACGGTTACCCGCCCGCGAGCGTGATCGTGGTGCTGTTGTTCGACGCGATCGTGCTCGGCCTGCTCGCGTGCGCGCTCGGGCTCGTGCTCGGCGAGGAGCTCTCGATCCATCTCTTTCACTCCAACCCCGGCTACCTCTCCTCGGCGTTCGCCGTCGGTTCGCAGCGCATTGTCAGCGCGCAGAGTGTGCTCGTGGCGGTAGGTGGGGGGATGCTCGCGGCGATCGTCGCGGTGCTCAGCCCGCTGCGCGAAATCCTCTCGCGCCGCCCACCCACGGTGACCGCGCCGGGTGACCTGACGGCCGGCGGTGGCGGTGTGGGAGTGGTCGGGCTCACGCTCGGCGGCCTGGCCTGCCTTGGGGGCGCCACCGCCGCACGTGGGTGATCGCTCCGCCGCGGGAATCCTCGCCGCTGTTGCCCGCGAGCCAGATCGTGGAAGGCGACGTGCGCCAGGCCACCGCCAGGGTGGGCGCCGGCGGCTGGGCGGTGCTCACGCAGGCGATCGCCGAAGAACACCACCTGCACATCGGCTCCACGTTCACGCTGCCCACCCCCCAACCGAGGCGGATGCGCCTCGCCGCGCTCTCCACGAACATCGGCTGGGCGCCCGGCGCGATCGTGATGAACGCCGACGATTACGCCCGCGCGTGGGGCAGCCTGGACGCGAGCGCCTACAACGTCCTGCTGGCGCCCGGCGCTTCGCCCGTCCGGGTTCGCGGTGAGATCGAACGCGCGCTCGGCCCACGCACGGGCCTTGCGGTGCAAACCGCCACCCAGCACGCCGCGCACCAGAACACGCTCAGCCGCCAAGGCCTCACGCGCCTGACGCAGATCGCCACGCTGATCCTGATCGTCGCCGTACTCGCGATGGCCGCGGCGATGGCCAACATGGTCTGGCAGCGCCGCCCCCGCCTGGCCAAGCTCAAGCTCAAGGGCTTCCCCGTGGGAGAGCTGTGGCGCACGATCATCCTTGAGAGCGTCCTGCTCGTCGGCGTCGGCTGTGTCACCGGCGCCCTCTTCGGCCTCTACGGCCAGCAGCTGCTCGACCGCGCGCTCGCGAACGTGATCGGCTTCCCCGTCGTCTACTCCTTCGGCGGACTCGTCGCGCTTTGGAGCCTCGCGATCGTCACCGTCGCCTCGGTCGTGATCGTCGCGCTGCCCGGGTACCTCGCCACGGGCGTGCCACCCGCGGTGGCGCTGCAGGATTAGGGCTTTACGACCTCTTGCGCCGCTTGAGCAGCGGTGGGCACGGGACCGTCGTGGACGCGCTCGCCGTCGATCCGTCCTGGAAGACGAACGACGCACCGAACGGGAACCCGCCGCGCGGGCAATGTTCGGGCACGCCGATTCCCACTGGATGAAACGGGCGCAGCCAGCCGTGCACGTGGTGGTAGTAGGTCAGTCCCGCCGGGCCGATCGTCGCGCTGACGCTCACGATCGAGACGTCCGGCCCGTTCGGGACGCTCGGGATCAACGGCACGGTGGTGGCCAGCTCTGAGCCGAATACGCCCGTGTCGGAGAGCACTTCGCCGCTGAACACCAGCTGTGCGGAGACCGGGAACTGACCGTTGGCGTAGAACAGCACCACCATGTTCCCCGCGCTGGAGGGCGGGCCCGTGACGGCCTGGATTTCCGGGAGCTCATGGCCCGAACCGGTACCGAACGGGACTTCCACGAACGCACCCCCCGAACCCAGGCGAGAGTTCGCCGGGCAGCCCTTCACGCCATCGGCCTGCAACGTCGCCGGTTGGCAGGTCACAAGCCCGAGCGTGGTGTGGGTGTAGTCCATGTCCGCGGGCATGTGCAACACGACGCTCGTGAGGGGCGGCGGCGCCAGTCCGGTGGTGGTCTGTAGGTGAAAACCGAAAGCGATCGTCGTGCTCGCCTCCAGCCGGTCGGGCGTGAACGAGGCGTGCAGCGTCGCCTGCTCGCCTACCGCCGCCACCGCGCTCCCACCCATCGGACCCGTGAACGCCGCCAGAGCGGCGGCGGCCGTCGCGGTGAGGACTGTCAGAGCCCGGCGCATGTCCTGGTCTCGCGGTGGCGCTCGCCGACCGTCAGTACGTCAGCGGGCCGCTGACGTGCACGGTCGTGGCGTCGTTGGAGCGCTGGATCGTGCCGCTGAAGCTCAGCGCCGAGGCATGAGCGTGGGCGTAGGCGCCGGTCCCGCGCGAAATCGACAGGGTGCCGGAGAACGTCGCGTGCCCGCCACTTGAGTGATAGCTCGCAGTACTCGTCCCTGTCAGCGAACCGTTGCTCGGGTAAATGCTCACTTCCGCGCTCACCCGGCTCGGCGAGGTGACGTTCAGGTGGATGTAGATCGTGCCCCTGATCGTCCCCGACGCCGTGCCCTGGAGGTTCAGATGGGTCGTGCGGTGGCTCGTCAGATGCAGGCTGCCGCTGTCGTTCAGCGTGATCGTGCGCGCGGCGTGGGCGGTGGCGCCCGACGCGCCCACTGCGGTGGGGGCGAATACGCACGCGGCCGCCGCGAAAAGGCCGGCACCGGCGGCGAAACCGCGATTGACACGACTCCTGAAAACGATCACGTCACCTCTCCCCGTTGAATATCTGCTGCCGAACCCTACTCAGACATAACTCTACGACCGCATGGGCTTAGTGTCAATGTTTGTCTACAGCGCGTCAAGTGTGTAGTAGAAACAACAGTGGTGCTCGCGGGTCGCGAAGGAGGACGCTTTCGCGCCAGCTTTCCGTGCTCGATCGCAGTATTCATGGGGATTTGGGTGCTTGCCCTGAGAGTTTCATCGCCGTCGCGGCGTAGCGTGCCCGGCCCATCTTTCGACCGTGGAGGCAACCATGAGCGCTGTGAGCGTCGTAGAAGAGCAGGAGCGGGCCGCTGTCGCGCAGAAGGTCGCGTTGAAGGGCGCGCTCTCGCACATCGAGAAGGAGTACGGCAAGGGCGCGGTGATGCGGATGGGGGACGAGGGCGCGCAGGTCCGTTGTGACGCGATTCCCACGGGTGCGCTGTCGTTGGATCTGGCGCTCGGTATCGGTGGTGTGCCGCGCGGGCGGATCGTCGAGGTCTACGGTCCGGAGTCCTCGGGTAAGACGACGCTCGTGTATCACGTGCTGGCTCAGGCACAACGCTTGGGTGGCGTGTGCGCGTTCATCGACGCCGAGCACGCGATGGACCCCGTCTACGCCCAGACGATCGGTGTGGACATCGACGAGCTGCTCGTCTCCCAACCCGACTACGGTGAGCAGGCGCTACAGATCGCCGACGTGCTCGTGCGCTGCGGTGCCGTGGATGTCGTCGCGATCGATTCCGTCGCGGCGCTGACACCCAAAGTGGAGCTGGAAGGGCAGATGGGTGATGTGACGGTGGGTGCGCAGGCGCGGATGATGTCCTTGGCGATGCGAAAGCTCGCGGGAAACCTCAATCGCACACAGACCCTGTGCCTGCTCACGAACCAGATCCGGGAAAAGATCGGTGTCGCCTACGGCTCCCCGGAGACCCAGCCCGGTGGGCGCGCATTGAAGTTCTACGCCACCCAACGACTGGACATTCGGCGTATCCAGACGCTCAAGGACTCCGGCGGGGAGGCGGTCGGTAACCGGGTGCGGGTGAAGGTCGTCAAGAACAAGGTCGCACCGCCCTTCAGGCAGGCCGAGTTCGAGATCGAGTTCGGCAAAGGCGTCTCCCGTCCCGGATGCCTGCTCGACCTCGGGTGCAAGTACGACATCGTGGCGAAGTCCGGTGCGCACTACTCCTACGGACACGACCGTCTCGGCAAAAGCCGCGATGACGCCAAGACGTTCCTGGCGGAGCACCCCCAGATCGCGCTGGAAATCGAAGAGGACGTTTGTGTCGCGTCCGGGATCGGGGGAGAGATGGTCACGCCGATCGGGCGGGATACTGGCGAGGGCGCCGTGGCTGAGGCGGCGTAGGGCGATCTTGCCCGGTCATCCCGCGTTTCTCGCGACCGTCCGCCACGGCTCGTTCTGATACCAGCGGGTGAGGCGCAGCAGCTCCCAGTCGGCGCCTTGGAGCAGCAGTCCGTGACCGTCCGGGAGGCGTGCGATCTCGCCGGGTGTGAGGACGCGTTGGCGTTGGGTTTGGTAGCTGACCGTGTCGCTATGGGTGGGGTGGGTGAGCCACTCCTGTGGTTCGCTGTGGCCGAGGGCTTGACTGGTCATGTCGCGGTCGTATTCCCCCAGCGCCGTCGAGATCGCCTCCAGGGTGCGGGTATCGGCGATCCCGCTCAGGATCAGCTTTGATTGGAACAGGGACAGGAACCCGTCAGACGCGTCCGTGCCCCAGCGCGTGCGGGCCTGGGAGAGGTCCTGCAGGCCGATCACGACCTGCAATCCTTGGCCGCCGGCTTGGGAGACGAGCGCGGGGAGATCGTGCACGGGAGCTATGTTCGCGACCTCATCGAGTAGCCACAACATCCCCGGTCGGGGAGCGTGATCGTTGCGGGCCTGCTCGTAGACGGCGTGACGGATCTGCTCGAGCAGGCCCACGATCAACGGCGCGACGATGGATTGGTGATGCTCGGGGGAGGTGATGTAGAGCGTGTCGGTAGACCTGGCGAACCGTGCGGGGTCGAAGTTCGGGGTGGCCGCTGTTTGGCGCGCGCCGTCGCTGTTGTAAGCGCTGAGGACTCCCGCGGTGGCGGAGAAGATGCTGGAGCGCTCGCGTGCGTCGGTGCGCTCGATCCCGATCAGGACGTCGGCCGCGATCTGGGTGTCCGCGTCCGCGAGGGTCTTGAGGGCCGGGGCGAGGTCCTGGCGCAGCGTCCAGCGCAATACGTCCTCGATCGGACGGTCGCTCAGATGCGCGGCATACAGCAACGGTCCCAGCAGTGCGGCGGCGCGCTCTGACCAGTGGTTCTCGTTCGTCGTGCCCGCGCCCGCGCGGGACGCGGTCGTCATCGCGCGGGCAGTGATCAGCGCCTGATCCCAGGTCGCGGACGCCCTGACTGGCGACCACGAGAGGCGTCTGGCGCCCGCGGGGACGGGCTCGCCGGCGGAGGGGTCAAACAGCCACACCTCGCCGATCTCCGCGCGCGCGTCCATCGTGGCGCGCAGCACGTCGGGCTTGGTGGACGTGCTCACCACCGCCCCCGAAGCCGCCATCAGCGCCGGAATCATCACCGCGCTCGTCTTGCCGCTGCGGGGCGGGCCGAGGATCATCACCGCGCTCTCAGACTCCGCCGCGACCCATTCCCCGTACTCGTTCTCACCGAGATACGCCCCGCCCCCGACACGTAAGAGTCCTTCGCGTATGCGCTCCGCGGGACTTACCGGCCGCACTGAGACAGGTGTTCCTGTCGCGACCGGTGCGCCCGGCAGTGGCCGAGCACGCGTGCGCGGTGTCCGGGTGAGGACATCCACGCCGAGTGTGAGCGCGACCCGCAGTAGCACCAGCGCGATCACCGCGCCGATCACCCAGGCGAATATGCGTCCCGAGCCCGATCCGATCACCGTGCGCAAGGACAGGGCCACACAGAACACCAGCACCACCGCGATCAGGCCTCCCAGGCATGACGCGAACGGGTGCGAGCGTCTGAACGGCGGGTCCATGTGCTGGTGGGAAGGGCCCCACGATCCGCCGTGAATCCTCCTTGACATGACCGGCAATATACACTATGTTGCCAAACATGCTCAGCATCTTCACGAGGAACGGCTGATGGCGCCGCGTCGCCGGTACGCGCTCGGTGCGATGCGCGAGATCGACACCGAGCTACGCAAAGCCCGCGCGGAGGAACAAGACGCCGCGCAGCGCGTTAAGCGCCTGCTCGCGGCGCAGGCCGCGCTACGCGGGGAACCCGTGCCGCGCAAGCATCAGCGCCGCCTTGCACGCCAAGACATTCGTGATTATCTTCTCAAGCATCCCGATTCGCTGGCCGTCGAGATCGCCGAAGCGCTAGGCGTGCCACCAACGAACGTCGGGACGCACCTCAGCAACGGCAAAAAGGATGGGGAATTCGACAAGCACCGCAACCGCTGGTCAGTGAGCCGGCACCAAGGGGGGCAACACGCGACACAAGGAGACCCCTGATGTTCAACCTCAACACCAACCCCGTCACACGAATCCTCGACGCGATGCGCGCGGTCAGCCTCGTCGGGATCGGACTGTACGCGATCACGCTCGCCGCGCAATGGTTCTCAGTCATCGCGCGCTACCTCATCATCTACGTCGTACTCGGCCTGATCGGACTCGTCACGGGCTGGGCGATACCCGTCGAAATGACCGCGACGGTGCTCGCCCTCGCACCGCTCGGCATCTCGCTGCTGGCAGTGATCTGCCCGCCCCTGATCGCACCCTTCGACGGGCGCTGGTGGGAGATCAGCACGGGCGGACGCCCACCCGAGCAAGACGAGCGCGAAGCATTCGAGCACGCCATCAGCGAGCTGCAAGCAGCCGACCCCACCATACGCCCGCCACGACACTGGTTCGTGCGCGAAGAGCCCGGACAGAACGCCGCCGCCTACTCCTCCTCGCTAAGCGTCGATCGGGGACTACTGGAAAGCCCCTACGCCCCGGCCGTCATTGCGCACGAGCTCGGACACCTCCGCACCAGCGACGCGCACCTCACCAGCGCACTGAACCTCCTACTACTCGTACCGATGGACACACCGGAGCTGTATCCGCTGCGGTCGCTGCCGTTCCGTGGTCTCGCCTGGTTCGCCACAGGACAAGCGGTGCAGTGGTTCACCGCCAACGCCTGGCAAACATACTGGCGCTCACGCGAGTTCATCGCCGACCAGTACGCCATCCAACTCGGACAAGGACGAGCACTCGCGCAAAGCCTCGAACACCAATCCCTGCCCTACGAGCGATCGATCCGCAACATGCGCTTCTCCCGCGCCACCCACCCCTACACCAAGCCCCGCATCGCCAAGCTCCGCGCACAACCACAACCAGCGGCCTCACGATGATCGCGGCGCTCATAACCCCAGGCAGAGCGATGCGCGCCAACCGCTCGACAGCACGACCCGTGCGCCATGCCACACCGCGACGGATCGCCGTTGACCTCACACCCCAAGCCGTCGAGCAAATCGCCGGTCGCGTCGCGCAACTACTGGCACCCCAACAACAGCAGCGGGCGAAGGAAACAGAGCGGCTGATCAGCGCCGGCGAGTTGGCTCTGCACCTCGGCGTCACGCGCGCCTGGGTCTACAAGCACCGGCGGCTGCTCGGTGGACACCGGATCGGGGACGGACCCAAGGCGCAATGGCGGTTTGACCGCCCGGCGGCGATGCAGGCGCTGGAACGCCACCGGGCGGCACAGCGGACGGACGGGGGTAGGTGATGCGTTCCAGCGCACCCACCGGCCCGGCACAACGACATCTCCACCCAACCACGCAGGAGGCCCCGATGGCAGTCCTCACCGCAACCCATCAAATCCCACAACCCCCACGAAGCCACCGCGCACGCCCCGCCCTCGCCCACCGCACGCACCGCGAGCGGAACGTCCATCCCAACAGCGGACACGGAGCACACGATCGGCCCCGCGCGTTCACGCCGCTGATCGACGCCCGCGCCGCCAGCGAGCTGCTGGGCGTTCCGTACACCTGGCTGCTCGCGCAAGCCCGCGCCGGGCGCATCCCGCACCACCGGCTCGGACACTACGTGCGGTTTGACCCCGAGGATTTGAAGGATTGGTTGTGTGACACTCGCTCGGCTCCTCGTGGGGGGCTGTGAGGCACGACCGGTCTCGGCGCTCAGCGCGAACGCGGCCCGTGCGGCCGACGCCTGCCTGAGCGCTCGGGAGCGGGTGGCTACGTCGCGAACTCGTGAGGAGCTGCGATGGCTTTTTGGGGTTCCGAGTTGCGCACCAACTCCAGGTGGGCGCCGAGCGCCACAGCGAGCGCGTCAATCGTCGCACGGGTGGGGTTGCCGAGACCTCGCTCGTAACGACTGATGTCGGCTTGGGAGAGACCGGAACGTTCGGCGAGTTGCTGTTGGGTTACGCCAGCGTCCAGGCGCAGCGAGAGCAGCTGTCCGGCGAGGTCGAAGCGGCGCATCTCGGCGTCGAGGTGGGCACGCTGCTCGTCGTTGTAGCGCTCGCGGACTTCTTGGATGTAATCGGTTAGGTAGGTACCCATAACCTCATTATGGCGTATATCCCATGTCGCGTCAACTGCGGTTATGCCGGCTCCTGCCCGACGCGCGTCGCTCGTGTGCCTGCTTAGCCTGCCACTCCTTTAGATAGCCGCGGGCCCGCTCGATCTCACGTTGCTGATGGCGAGCGCTCGGTCGCGCACCCTTGTCGTAGCCACTTAGCAGCAGCACCAAGCGCTTACCGTGAGCGTGGAAGAACACTCGGAGCAGGATCTTCTCGGGCGAGGGGTCGGGCAGATCAGGCTCAGCAAGGGTTCCCTCCCGCGCGATCACCTCCCGCTCGTCGTGGCGTAGCCGAAACTCGGCAAGACCGCCGCCGAGCTGCTTGCCCCACTCAGAGCCGCACACGCCGAGACCTTGGCGCGCGAGGATATGTGCGAGCGCTGCCAGCAGCGCGTCGCGCTTGTCGTTGCTCAGCGAGTCGATGAAGCGCCGCACCGGCTCTGAGCCGTCGGCACGGCGGAAGAACTCGATCTCGTAGTCGGGCGGCGGCTCCTCACGTGTCACTTGCCGTTACCTGCGGCCGCAGCGGCCGTTGTCGCGTCAAGGCCCTCGCTCGCCGGACGGAACGCGGCCTCCACCCACTCGGCCTCACGCGCGCTCGGTGCGTAGTCGGCGTAGATCAACGTCGTCTTGAAGTCGCGATGACCCATCATCTCCTGCAGCGCCCGCATCGGCACACCCTGAGCCGCCATGCGCGTGCCGAAGGTGTGGCGCAGGTCGTGGAAGCGCACCGGCCGCACCTCGCCTCGCTTCAGCGCCGCCTTAAAGCGCTTGAGCAGCCACGAGCGGTCGATCGGCTTGCCGGTGTGGGGGTGCGCGAACACCAGGTCATCATCGTGCCGGTAGTGCGTCTCCTGATGCAGACGGTCCAGTTCGCCCGCGAGCCGGTCCGCGAGCGGCACGCTACGCGACGAGCGCTTGGACTTCGGCGTACCGAACTCGCCACGAACATAGTTGCGACGCACACGCACACGTCGCGCCGACCAATCCACGTCGCGCCAGCGCAACGCCAGCAGCTCACCCTGGCGCATCCCGGTCATCGTCGCCGCGAGATACATGCGCCGCTCCACCCGACCGAGATCGTCATCCGGCACCCCACGCAGCACGGCCTCGACCTCCTCGGGTTCGAGGAAGCGAATGTCGGGGTTGCTCTCGCTGACGCGGGGCTTGTCCACCAGCGTGCAGGGGTTGGCAACGACCCAGCCCTCGCGCCGCGCATACTCGAAGATCGAGTGCAGGATGCCCACTGCATTCAGCACCGTCTTGGGCGCGCGGCCGGTCCGGCTCATGTGGTTCATGAACGCCTTGATCTCATGGCGACCGATCTGGTCAAGCGTGCGCGTGCCGAAGAACGGGACGAGATGGACACGAATGGTCGAGGTATAAGCCTCCAGGGTCGAGCGCTTGCGACCCTTCGCGCGCACGCCGGCGACAAGCAACTCGCCGACCTCCTCGACCGTGACACGCTCGCGCTGCACCGCAGCGTGGTCGATCGCGCCGATCAGCCGTCGCAGCTCCGCCTCGGCCTGAGTGCGTGTCAAGCCCTCGCGCGTGGAAGGAATGCGCTTCGGTCCGACGCGGCGCTTGACCTGAACCGTGCCGACCCGCCACTTGCCATACCACGTCTCACGCCCGGCACCGTCGCGTTTGACGAACAGCCCTCCGGTCCCGCGCGGACGTCGCGAAGCGGACCCTGCCGACGCTGATTTCGAGGGTGGGGGAGAGGACTTCACTAGACAATCCTACCCCACGCATCGGACGCTCAGGGTACCAACAGGGTACCAAACTGAGCAAATCTCACATTACTCGACATCGCGTAAACCGCTTGAATAAGCCAAATCGCATCTCAGCGAACCCGGTATATTCTAATTGTGGTCCAGGCGGCCGCGGGTTCGAGTCCCGTCGCTCACCCTTTCTTGTCCTCACGGCGCTGAAACCATCTTATGTGCCAAGAGTTGGTATTTTTCGCCGATGTCGGCATATCGGGTGGGGTCATGACGGAACCACAGGCGCCCATGGCGCGGGCAGCCGGCACTCTGCCGTTCCCGGAGAAGCCGGTCGGCGCGGTCAACGAGCAGATGCCCTTCGACCATGTCGTGGTGGTGATGATGGAGAACCACTCCTTCGACAACCTGCTCGGCGCCCTGCCCCGCACGCATCCGGGCGCGGACGGGTTGAGCTTCGACGGCGCCGGCCAGGCGACGAACTCGAACCCCGGCGGCGCGAGCACGCCGCCTACGGTGAGCGCGTTCCCGCTGACGAACACCGCCCAGGCGAAGCACGTCTCCCAGAGCTGGAAGACGACCCACGAACAGATCGACTCAGGCGCGATGGACGGGTTCGTCAGGGCCGGGGATGCCATCGAGCCGATGGGTTACTACACGCCCGAGGTGCTGCCGTTCGCGTACTCGCTCGCGAGTACCTTCACGCTCGCCAATCGCTGGTTCTGCTCGGTCCCGGGGCCGACCTATCCCAACCGCCGCTTCCTGCTGGCCGGCACGGCCTACGGTGGAACGGTGACCGACGTAGGCAGCCTGCTCGACGCTTCGCCACCGCACGGCACGATCTTCGACCGTCTCTCAGATCGCCAGATCGGCTGGGCCAACTACTTCACGGACATCCCGATGACGGCGGTGATCCCGTCGATCGTCCTCAAGCACCTGGACCATCACCACATGATCGACAGGTTCTTTCACGACTGCCAGGCCGGTAGCCTGCCCGCGGTCAGCTTCGTCGATCCCGCCGTCGGCGCGCTCTCCTCGATCGCCTCCGCGGTCGCCGCGCTGCCGTCGTTTGTCAAGGACGCCCTCAAGCTGATCGGCGCCGACGTCGCAGACATTCCTCCCGGCGAGACCGAGGAGGACCCGCAGGACATGTACTACGGCGAGTCCTGGGCGCATAGGGTCGTCGAAGCGGTCCTGCGCTCGCCGAACTGGAGCCGCACATTGTTGATCTACACCTACGACGAGCACGGCGGCTACTACGATCACGTCCCGCCGCCGTCCGCGGTCGCGCCCGACGACATCGCGCCGAAACTCCAGCCGGGCGATCCTCCCGGCGACTACCGGATGTATGGCCCGCGCGTACCGGCCGTGGTCGTCTCTCCTTACTCAAAGCCGGGAGGAGTGAGCAACGTCGTTTGCGACCACACCTCGATCCTCGCGACGATCGAGTGCAAGTGGAACCTGCCGGCGCTCACCGATCGCGATGCGAACGCCAACACGGTGATGGACTTTCTGAATCTCAACAACGCCGCTCTACTCGATCCGCCGCCGATCCAGGCGCCGTCGGAGACGGGTCCGTCGGGGCCTGTCTCCAAACCCGCCTGATCGCCGCACGGCGCCTCACGGCTCAAGTTCCCACTCCAGGAGGAGCGCCTGCAACGAGAGGAAATAGTCCTCCGGCAGGGAGCGTTCGCGCGCGCCCTGGAGGAGTCCTTGCATGTAGGTGAGCGATGGGCGCACTTCGACGGTCTCCTTGGCGATGACCGAGTAGGCCATCGCGTTGTGTGAGGTCCCGTCGTCTGTCAGCACGACCACGTCGAGGTGCTCGTAGGCGGTACCGAGCGTCTCTTTGCGATCGAGCGCGCCCATGCGCTCGCGCTCCAGCTCATACAGCGCTCCCCATACGCTGCCCTCGGGATCGGGCAGGATGTCGGCCACGCCGGTGCCGGTGCGTACGGAGCGGCGCATGAACGCGAAGCGATAGCCCGGCAGGCGCGCGGGGCCGAGGAAGCGATGCTCGGCACAGGCGGCCTGCATCACCGGGCCCACCATGTTGGAGCCGTAGGCGAAGTACTTCACGATGAGGTCCGCCCGCCGGCCAAGGTGTCGTCCCTCGCCCTTGTCCGGGCTACTCGCCGACGATCATCAGCGCGAAGCCGTCGTGTCCCTTGGCGCCGACGGTTTGGATCGCGGTCGCGCTCGTGTTGACGCGCGGCTCCTCTGAGGCCAGCTCGTAGAAGCGGCGCACGCCCTTGATCAGATCGTCGCCGTGCTCGGGGTCATACGCCTGCGGGTCGAGGATCGCGCCGTCGCGCACGACGTTGTCGCCGACGATCACGGTGCCGGGCCGGGAGAGCTTGAGCGACCATTGGAAGTAGCCGGGGTAGTTCTGCTTGTCGGCGTCGATGAAGATCAAATCGAACGGCCCGGCGCCCTCGGCGTGCAGTTCGGGCAGGGTGTCCAGTGCGGCGCCGACGCGCAACTCGACCACGTCGGCGACGCCGGCGCGGGCGATGTTCGCACGAGCGACGTCGGCGAACCGCGGCTCGTACTCCAGCGTTATCAACCGTCCGCCCGGCGCCAGCGCGCGCGCCAGCCAGATCGTGCTGTAGCCGCCGAGCGTGCCCAGCTCCAGAATCGCGCGCGCGCCCTGGATCCGTGCGAGCAGTTCCAGCAGCTTGCCCTGGTTGGGCGTGACCGCGATCGGCGGCAGTCCGGCGGCATCGCTGTCGCGCAGCGCGGCCTCCAGCGCCGGGTCGGCGGGGACGAGGTGGTCTGAGATGTAACGGTCGATCGCGCTCCAGCGCCCATGAAAAGTGGTCTCGGCTGAATCGGTCATCGATTTGTCACTCCTTGGTTGCTTTCACGAGCACGCTCTCGAGGAGCGACCGAACATGATCCCTGTGCTGCTTGTCCAACGGCAAGTCGGCTACCCGGAGCAGCAGCTCTCGTGGATCGACGATGTCGTTGCATAGCGCCTGCACCGCGAAGTCGAGGTCGCGCTCTCTGCCGGCTGCGAGCTTTGCCAACACCAGATCGTGCGCTTCCATGCACCAGCCTGTCGCTTGCGCCTGTTTGGATACCACCAATGGCACGCGCACGGGGACAAGGCGCTCCTGCCATCCGCGCGGCGCCTTGGCGGTCTCGGGACCGACGCCGTGCGCGTAGTAGCCAAACGTCTCATGAAACTGCGATCCGTCGCCCATGGCGCCGTCGATCTCGATCGCCTTCTCGGGTCTCAGGCGTGGATATACGTCGGCCTCCTGGGAGAACAGCAAGGTCGTCGGGGCATCTGGAAACTGCCCCAAGATTGCTTGGCTTCCGACTATGACGATCTCGTTCTCGCCCGATACCGTGGCGGCAGCCCTGATTATGTGTTCGAGCTCGTCCCGTTTCACGTCGAGATTTGGTCCATCACGGCCAGTGCGCGTCGGCGCAAGGGCTCGCTCAGCGTTCCGGCAAAGGGAGAGCTTTGGCGCAGGTCGCGCATGCGCGCGGTGTCTTTGCCGATCGTCCGCGCGATCTCCTCGGGCGGCTTGGTAAGAATCTTCTGCCATCGGCGTGCATAGCGTGGGTCGATACGCGCCTGCGATTGCCACCGCGTAAGCCGATCCTGAGTATCGCTCACAATGCTGGTATTCAGTCGCTGTGCGACGGCGCGGTGGTAGGCGAGGCTGAGTAGTGTGGCTCGCCGGTGAGTATCGTCATCGTCGCGTTCGTGGTGCTCCAGCAGCGTCGATGGGTCCAGGCGCTGGGCTTCGGAGCGACGCGCGCGTAGCACCGAACCGAGCGGGTGGCGATCATCTGGGTTGGCCAGACGACGCTCACGTACCGCCTCGACCAGCTCGACCAGCGCGCGCAGTGGCAGCTCGCGGCGCCCCGCGGGCGTTACGACAGTCGCGACGTCCCCGGTCATGATCCAGCGGTCGAGCGCGGTTTGGCTTACTCCCAGCAGGCGGGCGGCCACTGCACGGGTGACCGTCGGACCGGCCATGCGCTCCAGGTCAACCCTCACAGCCGCGATGTCCTCGCGCGCCAACGAAGACGTCCGCTCGGCTCGACGGAGTCTGGCTACATCGTCGATCAGACGCTCCTTTTGGGCGATTGTGAGCACGACCACATTCTATCTGATGTTGAGAGTATTAGCCTTTTTCTTCAATATAAGAGTCGGTCGGATCTCGCCGTGGGTACCGTGTCATAGCGATGCTCTCGATCCAATCCGACGCCTCGCGCAAGCGCTGGACGCTCGTCGCGTGCATCCTCGGCTCGGGGATCGTGCTGCTCGACGGCACCGTCGTGAACGTCGCCCTGCCGACGATCCAGCGGGCGCTCGGGGGCGGGCTGGCGGCGCAGCAGTGGGTCGTCAACGGCTATCTGCTGACGCTCGGCTCGCTGATCCTGATCGGAGGATCGCTGGGGGACCTGTTCGGCGAGCGGCGCGTGTTCGCGATCGGCGTCTCGGGCTTTGGCGCCGCCTCGCTGATCTGCGCGCTCGCGCCGAGCATCGGCGTGCTGGTGGCCGCCAGGGCGCTGCAGGGCGTGGCGGGCGCGCTGCTGGTCCCGAGCTCGTTGGCGGTGATCGTGAACACGTTTCCCGAGTCCGAGCGCGGCGCGGCGATCGGCAGCTGGACGGCGTGGGGGGCGATCGCGGGCGTGCTCGGCCCGCTGGCGGGGGGCGAGCTGTTGGCGCTCGGGTCTTGGCGGTTGATCTTCCTGATGAACATCCCGCTGGCGGCCGCGTGCGTGGCGCTGATCCTGGTGGCGATCCCCGCGAGCGCGCCGCGCAAGACGGGCGCTCGGCGCGTGGACTACACGGGGGCGATCCTGTGCGCGCTCGGACTGGGCGGCCCGGTGTTCGCCCTGATCGAGCAGCCGCGCCTGGGCTGGTCGAGCCCGGAGGTGATCGTGCCGTTGATCGCCGGCGTGGCGCTGCTGGTCATGTTCCTGCTGTACGAGTCCCGTGCTGCCGGGCCGATGCTGCCGCTGGGGCTGTTCCGGCGGCGGAACTTCTCGGCGGGGAACGTGGAGACGTTCGCGATGTATGCGGGCCTGGCGATCTTGTTCTTTTTCCTGATCCTGTTCTTGCAACAGATCGGCGGCTATTCGCCGCTGAAGAGCGGGCTGGCGACGCTGCCGGTGACGGTTGTGATGTTCGTGCTCTCCCGGCGCTTTGGGGCGCTCGCGGACAAATACGGGCCGCGCTTTTTCATGGGCGCCGGCCCGCTGATCGCGGCGGCGGGGCTGTTGCTGTTCCAGCGCGTGGGCATCAAGGCCGATTACCTCTCCGAAGTGCTGCCCCCGCTGCTCGTGTTCTCGCTCGGGTTGTCGATGACGGTCGCGCCATTGACCGCCGCGGTGCTCGCGGGCTCAGAGCACCAGGCGGGGATCGCCTCGGGCGTGAACAACGCGATCGCGCGCGTCGCCGGGCTGCTGGGGACGGCCTCGGTCGGCGCGGTGATCGCCTCGGCGTTCGCGACTTCCCTGGATGGCGACCTGGCCGGTGCGCCGCTGGGGCCGGCCGCCCAGGCGGCGGTGCGCGAAGCCAAGCGGCTGCCGCTCGGGCTACCGGACGTCCACGGCGTCCCGGCCGCCCAGGCGCACGCGGTCAGCCTCGCCGCCCAGCAGGCCTCTCTGCACAGCTTCCATCTGGGCATGGCGATCGCCGCCGCGCTCGTAGCACTCGGAGGCGTGGTCGGGGTGGCGGGAATCCGCAACCCCCACGGAATAATCCACGCCGAGACCTGCGAGGGCGGCGCGTTGGTGGGGGCGAGTTCCGAGGTGGTCAGGGATGCCGCTTGACCAACTGGTCATCGGTGTCGTGGGCGGCTGGTTTTGTGAATCCGTGTAACCATGACCGCGGAACGGGAGCTGGTCCGTCAAATCGCCGCTTACATATATCGCCGGTCGCAAGACCGGCAACAGACTCGTTAAAGAGCAATCCAGCACTGGCTCATCTCCGGCAAGCCCACAAACCGAGTGTTGCCATGCGAGGCAGCGGCGTAGCTCGAATCACAGCCAGCCCCGAGGCCCGATTAACTCGTGGGCTCCTCCGCGTAATTGCGAATCGCCTCGACGAGAGGAGCGAGGCGCCGTCCGCGCACGGTCAGGCGGTACTCGACGGTGGGGGGGCTGGAGGGGATTACGGTGCGCCGCACTAGCCCCGCGGCCTCCAGGTCTCGCAGGCGCTCGGCGAGCATCCGCGCGGAGATCCCGGAGACGGCGTCGGCGAACTCGTTGAAGCGCAGCGCGCCGGTGAGGGCGGCGTAGATGATCGACAGCTGCCAGCGCCGCTCCAGGAGGTTCGCGGTTTCACGAACCTCCAGTGGAACGGGCTGACACCTACGAGCCAACGGTTGCCGCGACATCGCGGGTGGGCTCCAGGGCGCGGTCAAGGACCTCCTGGACGGTCATGACCGGATGGAAGGCCATCTGCTCGCGGACCTCCTCGGGGATCTCGTCGAGATCGCCGCGGTTTCGCTCGGGCAGGATCACGTCGGTCAGGCCGGCGGCGTGGGCGGCGAGCGCCTTCTGCTTGAGGCCGCCGATCGGCAGCACGCGTCCTTGCAGCGTGACCTCGCCGGTCATGCCGACGGTGTGCTTGACCGGCCTGCCGCTCAGCAGCGAGGCGAGCGCCGTGACCATCGTCACGCCCGCGCTCGGACCGTCCTTGGGGATCGCCCCGGCGGGGACGTGGACGTGGAACTCCTGGCCTTCGAAGGCGCTCTCGTCGATGCCCAACTCGGCCGCGTGCCCGCGTACATACGACAGGGCGATGCGCGCGGACTCCTTCATCACGTCTCCGAGCTGACCGGTGAGCACGAGCGCGTTGCCGGGCGCGGACTCGCCGGCCTTCATCGCGGTGGCCTCGACGAACAGCACGTCGCCGCCCGTTCCGGTGACGGCGAGGCCGGTGGCGACACCGGGCGTGGCCGTGCGCGAGGCGGACTCTTGGAAGAACTTCTGGCGCCCGAGCGCGTCGCGCACGGTCTCCAGGTCGATCTCCACGGGGGTCGTCTCGGCTGCCTTCCCGGCCTCGACCTTCTGTGCCTTGGTTTGCTTGGCGGCCTGCTCGATCGCGGCGTCGGGGACCTTGCCGTTGCTCGTCCCGTCGGTCTTCTCGGCGTCCGGCGTGTCGCCCGCGCCCGCGTCCGCGTCGGCCTCGTCGGTCGCGACCGGGCTCTGCGCGGAGGCGATCTTGGTGGCGGTCTTGCGCAGCACCGTCCCCAGCTCGCGCTCGAGGTTCCTGACGCCGGCCTCGCGGGTGTACTCGGAGATGATCGTGCGCAGGATCTCGTCGTCGATCTGCACCTCGTCTGAGCGCAGGCCGTTGCGGTCGCGCTGGCGCGGCCACAGGTAGCCCTTGGCGATCGCGAGCTTCTCCTCGGAGGTGTAGCCGTCGAAACGGATCACCTCCATGCGGTCGAGCAATGGCCCGGGGATCGTGTCGGCGACGTTGGCGGTGGCGAGGAACATGACCTGGGAGAGGTCCAGCTCGACATCGAGGTAGTGGTCGCGGAAGGAGTGGTTCTGCGCGGGGTCCAAAACCTCGAGCAGCGCCGCGGAGGGGTCTCCGCGCCAGTCCGCGCCGACCTTGTCGACCTCGTCGAGCAGGATCACGGGGTTCATCGTGCCGGCGTCGCGCAGGGCACGCACCAGACGGCCCGGGAGGGCGCCGATGTAGGTGCGGCGGTGACCGCGGATCTCGGCCTCGTCGCGGACGCCACCGAGGGACATGCGCACGAACTCGCGCCCGGTGGCACGGGCGATCGACTCGCCGATCGAGGTCTTGCCGGTGCCCGGAGGCCCGATCAGCGTGAGGATGGCCCCGGACTTGGGGTCGGCCTCGATGCCCCGGTCCTCGCGCAGCTTGCGCACGGCCAGGTACTCGGTGACGCGATCCTTGACGTCCTCCAAACCGGCGTGGTCGGCGTCCAAGACGGCCCGCGCGGCGACCGGGTCGAGGTGCTCGTCCGAGCGCTTGCCCCAGGGCACCGCGATGAGCCAGTCGAGGTAGGTGCGGATCATCGAGGACTCGCCTGTCTGCTCGCCCATGCGCTCCAACCGCGAGAGCTCCTTGAGCGCCTGCTCCTTGACGGGCTCGGGCATGTCGGCGTCCTCGATCTTCGTGCGGTACTCGTCGGCGACCGAGGCGTCGTCCTCGCCGAGCTCCTTGCGGATGGAGTCCATTTGCTTGCGCAGGAAGTACTCGCGCTGCTGCTTCTCTGCGCCCTCCTGGACGTCCTCGCGGATGCGCTTGCGGATCTGAAGCTCGGCCAGGGACTCGCGCTGGAGTGAGACCGACAGTTCCAGGCGCTCGGTCACGTCGAGCGTGCGCAGCAGCTGGACCTTCTGTTCGTAGGAGAGGCTGGGGGAGTAGCCGGCGGAGTCCGCGAGCGCGCCGGGCTCGGCGATCGCGCGCAGGAACGCGGCGATGCGTCCGTCGTCGCCGCGCAGCTCGAGGATCTCCTCGACGGTTGCGCGATACTCGCGCTCCAGCTCGCGCGTGCGCCCGTCCACGGGGACCTCGTCGGGACGCTCGTCGACCTCGACGCGCAGCGCGCCGTCGGGACCGGTCTGGGCGGCGCCGATCAGCGCACGGTGCTCGCCGGAGAGGGCGACCGCATGGCCGCCGCCGGGCAGGCGCAGGCGCTCGGTGACCTCGGCGATGGTGCCGACGTCAAGGAACTCGTTCTCGTGGCGCGGAACGAGCACGACACGCTCGTCGTCGCCGACCTCCTCGGTGAGCGTGATGCCCATGTTCGGGAACACGACCGTGTCCTCGAGGGGGATCAAACGCAGGATCGGCTTGGGCAGGGAGGGGGTGGTCTGGGGGCTGTCAGAAGACTCGGGCATAGGGCACGACTCCATATGAGGTTACGAATTGTTAGCTAGTATAGCGCGAGGTTGTTGTGTGTGCAAGTATTTCTGTGTGATGTCGTATTTGCGCTTTCTAGAGCCAAAATCATGCCTCATCCGTTGCCGTGGCCGGCATTTTGGTTCGCCGCGACATCGCCGCTTCGTCGTCCAGGCGCCCGCTGCTCTACATCGTGCCTGGCGCGATGCGCTGAACATGCTGGGCACGCATTCTTTGAATAAAGACTGATGTGAGCGGCAGGCCCGCATGAGGGTTTGGCGAAACTCGCGACGCCAGTGTTGGTGCGGGATTGTTGGGGGTGCGGTGATGAGCGTACCCCGCAAATCGGAGTCGGCTACCCCAAGTGGCGCGGGCCACGGTATAAGGCGGTCATGCGACGTTTCGGAACATCGTTGGCGTGGCTTGGTGGGACGGTACAGCGATGGATCTCGCTAGTGGGGTTGACCGCGACCGTGGTCGGGATCGTCACATTCGCCATCAGCGAACATATTGCCTTTGTCTGGGTCGCGATCGCTGGGTTGCTGCTGCTGGTCGTGAGCCTTGGCACAGAGCTTTGGAAGGTTCGCCATGCGGAGTCCGTGGGCTTGCATCAGCCGCCGGGAAACGGCATACCGTTGCACTCGCCGGTCGAGTACCAGGTCAACGCGCTCCGACAGGCCATCCCACGGCTCGCGGATGCAGGACTGGTCGAGTTTGGCTACTGGGAATTGGAGGAGACGTTCAAGAACCTTCCGCGCCTCGGGGTAGACCCGGTCTACGAGCCCCTTCGCAGCTTCGACGAGGGTTTGGCCATGCTGGTCGAGTTGGGAGAACTCGAACAGACGCATCCAAATGGGGGTTGGCGTGTACCGCCTGATTCAGCGTTGCCAGATCATGGGGTCGGCATGAAGCTGGAGGCGCTTCCATCGTCGGGTCTACCCAAAGAAGTCGAGGATTTTCTCGACGCCGCTCGCAAGCTCGGGCAGTACGCCCCCGGCGAGCCATCTATCTCCGAACGCTGGCTCAAAGGTCAGGTCGCCTTGCATGTCCACTTTCGGGTTCGGTCCGAGGGGTGCGAGCTTGAGCCGCACGATGTCTGTGTCGCCTTCTATCCGCCGTCCGTTGGCGACCATCGGATATCGGATCGTTCCCGCGTCTTTGTTGGCGACGAATTGCAGTTGGCGTGCGCCGCTCAGTCCGGGGTCGGTGAAGAAGCCGAACGGCCGGTGGAGGGTGCGGTGCTTGTCCGTGTTGTCGAGCCATTGAATGATGCTGAGGAAGTGCTCATCCGCACGGTGTCCGAGGTGGTACGGCTGCGTGCTTTGGATGAGTGTTCTGTGCTCAGAGACCACACCGTCGAGCCACGTCGGCTCTTTTCGCATGTAGTCCACGTCGGTGGAGCAGACGGGGTATTGCGTGGTTGCCCCGGAACTGCCGGTGAGTCGTGCGAGCCCGTAGACAAGATGGTCGAGGGATGCGCGGAGGTTGTGGGCGAAGTCTCCGAGCAGCAGCGAGAGCAGCACAGGGGGTGGCCTGAGAACCTTGACTACAAAGACGTACTCGCTGCTATCAGGCCGGAACTCGGAGTGGATTTCATAGGGTTGTCCTTCGCTGGGGCTGCCTTCGTAGAAGGCTGCCGTCTCGGCATCGAGGATGCGCAAGTGTTCGCGTGCCCGGTCGAGCTTGGCATGGGCGGAAGTGAGGTCGAGGCTGAGCGTCATGCGGCCAGCGCGACGGTATCGCGGGAACGCAAGAGGGCGCTTGACAACTGCGTGAGGATCGTGAGGTTGGCGTGAAGCGTTACGCGCTCTATCCGGCGTACACGAAGCGCCAGGCCCCATTCGTGCTTGAGTCTGCCGAACGCGCGCTCGACCGCTCCGCGACCGCAGTAGAGATCCTTCCAGCGTTGTGTGCTGCGCGGGATCAGTGGTTTCATCCTGCTCGCCTTGACCCATACGGACGCGGGGTTGCATTCAGCGGTGGGGCAGCGCCACTTGGTAGCGTCGCGTTTGCGGTCTGCGCCTGCGAAGCGCCAGACGCCGTGCTTGCAGCACGGGGCGAAGTGCTCTCCGATTTTGACCTCTCGCGTTTTACGCAGTGGGATGATCGGCAGAACGTCCCGTTCGTCGCACTCGTTGAAGACGCGCCTGTGGTCGTACCCCTTGTCCATCGCGGCGGTTTCGGGGTCGATCCCGAGCGTGTGGAGCTTGTCGAGCAACGGCGCGACCATCATGCTCTCGTTCGCCTTCCCCGTCTCGACGCGCCACGCGAGCGGAAGATCGGTCTTGGAGCAAACCGCCATGTGCAGCTTGTAGCCAAAGAAGAGCCCGGACCCCCGGGTGGAGACCGCCGAGCGGTATCCCCAAGTGGCGTCAGGGTCCGAGCATCGCTCGGTTTCGAGTTCGTCGGCTTTCACGCCTTTGGCGTAGGCGGGCATATCCGACGCATCGATTGCCACGTCCCACCCGAGCAGCGGGTTGGCCTTCTTGAGCGCGCGGATCACGTCCGCGATGCACCGCTCAAGTATCGGCGCGTGCTCGCGGAGTTTCGCCAAGAAGCGGTAGCACGCCCAATGCGTCGGCACCTGACCGTCCGGTGCGATCACGCCTGCGAGCGTCGGGTGCTCCTGCACGAGCGTGACGGTGCGTGTCCACGTCGGGATCGCATACAGCGACCTGACGAGCGTCATCCCGACAAGAGCACGCAACGGGTAGCCGGGACGGCCTGTCTGGCGGGTCGCTTGAAGCTCGTCTATGAGGCGGGTGACCTCGGGTGAGGCGAGGATGCGCGACAGGTCTTCGGCGACGGTTCGCCGTGCTACTTTCGGCGTGGTCATGGAGCGCTATCTCCTTGATCCGGACCCCCGGGCGTTGGCGCGTCGCGGGGGTCACTTTTGGCTCTAGAAAGCTAGAAACTACTGGTCGGATCGGACGGAAAAACCTGCGTTCAGCGGTCGGTTCACGGGATGATTCGCGCCCGAGCCTCGCGCACAATCAGCGCCACCTCAGCCTCTTGTTCAGCGGTCTGCACGAGAGCGGATGCGGTCACGTCGAGCGCTCGTGCGAGATTCGTGATCTTGCCCCATGTCGGGCTCGCCCTGCCTCGCTCGATGCGCCCGAGGAACGTGGGGTGCATGTCAGCCGCGTGCGCGAGGGCTTCGATAGAGAGGTCCCGATCCCAGCGCAGGCGACGGATCGCCCGGCCAAGATCGGCGTTCGTAGGCACGGCTCAGATCGCGCCGCCGGTCAACTCCAGAAGCCGCACAGTCGCCCGCGTAGCGAACACACAGCCGTCCCCGGCCATCGCTACGAGTCCGGCACCGCGAAGTTCTTGGACGGCGATACGGGCATCCTCGGTGCTCTCGACCTCACGGGCGAGGTCATCCATCGTCCAAACGGGCTGCTCATCAGTGAGCAGGTACAGCACGCGCCGTTCGGCCTGCTCCATCCGTTGAGCGGGAGTGCGGGTATCTTGGGTCTGCATGGGAGTTACGGCTCCTTTGCCACGCCCCCGGCCGTTACAGCGGCGCGGGGGCAACTTGATAGGGACCCGTCGAAGCTAGGCAGACCCTCCAGTCCCGTCAACCAGTTTCGCCAACCGTTTCGTCAAAACCTCATGCACCTGTCTGAACTACCTCCTCCCGGGCGGGCGGTGTGGTCGCATGTGACTGTAAGACCAGCTACGCCGCTGTCTCGGGCTGGACGGCACTTCGTCCGGGCGGGCTGTCACTGGTCCTCGAAGGTGACCTCGACGTTCTCCTGTTGCACGCGCTCCTCTGTCTCGGCGGATGAGGTCAGCGCGCGCCTGTCCGCGTCCAGCAGCGGGGCGGTGAAGCTTCGCGGCCACAGGCGACGGGCCTTCACGACGTTGATCTCGGCCGCGATCAGCGTCACCTGACCGCCGAGATACAGCCACGCCAACAGGCCCAGCACGAACGCGAACAGGCCCGAGGTCTCCTGCGCGTGGCGCACCACGTGCGCGACGTAATAGCCGCCGATGTGCTGCAAGATCTGCCACAACACCGCCGCGAACACCACGCCCGGAAGCAGCTCGCGTGTCGGGATCTCGTCGGGGCTAAGAAAGCGGAAGGCCGCGAAGAACAGCAACAGGTTCGAGGCCAGCGCCAGCAACACCCCGCCGAGCACCGCCACCGCTCCCGCCGTCTGCGCGGTCACGAAGCCCGCGGCGACCGTCGAGACGATCAGCAACAGGCCCAGCACCGCCAGCAGCCCGATCCCCCGCAGCCGCCACGCGAGGAAGTTGGGCCGGCTTCTTCGCGGGATGTGCCATACCTGCTGAAACGCGTTCTGGGTCGCCCCGACGATCCCCAGGCCGCCCAGCAACAGGCCCACGATCCCGATCGCCAGCGCGCCCACGTTGCCCTTCAGCGAATGGACGTTGCTCTGGAGCTGAGCGCCGATGATCGGGAATTGGCTGAGCGTGGAATGCAGCACTTCCTCCTGGGTCTTGCGGTCGCCTTCGAGGACGAACCCCAGCACCGTCACCAGCACCAGCAGCAGCGGGAACAGCGACACGAACCCGTAATAGGCGATCAGCGCCGCCATGCTCCCGGCTTCGTCATCGCCGAACTTCTTCACCACCGCCGCTCCGAACGCCGGCCAGCGGTGGCGCTGCTGGAAGCGATCCAGCGCGTGCGCGCGCTCGCCAAAACTCATCGCGCACGCTCCTCTCGCGCCGCTGCGAGCACGAGATCGCTGGCCCGCCCCCGCGCCGGCTGGAGGGCAATTTGGAGGGGGGGTCGGGGCGTCTGTGCGAGCGACATCCCCATGTGTCTACTCGATCCGCGCCCCGAACACGAGCCCGGGGCGGCGCCTGGCCGGCGCATGCGCGCCGTACGTCGGGCCTTGACGGCGCCGAGGAGGTCGCGCTCGTGGCCCACTCCGCCAGGCGGCTGCTGTTGGCGGTGCACCGCACGCGGCTGCGCCGCGAGGACCTCGAGGACTGCTACAGCCAGGCCACCCTCGAGCTGATCGCGCAGGCGCGCCGCGGCGAGTTGCATTACTCGGGCCGAGCGCACCTGCGCAGCCTGTTCGAGCTGCGCTTCGTCTCACGCGTACGCGACCGCCGCCGCGCGCTGCGCGGGCGCAGTCCCGCCCAGGCGATGCTCGACGGCGCCCTCGCGCACCCCGGCGCGGACGGGCGCGCGGTCGAGGTGGCCGATCCCCGCGCGGACGTCGAGCGGCTGACGCTGCTGCGCTACGAGCTGCGGATGCTGCCGCGCGTCGCTCACGGGCTGAGCTCAGACCAGCGACTCGTCATTGCCTGCCAGGTCGCGCTGCAGATGAGCGCCGCCGAGTTCTGCGCCACGTTCGGCTGGTCCGAGGAGAAGCACCGCAAGGTCGCCCAGCGCGCGCGTGCACGCCTGCGGCGGCTGGCCGGCGAGTCGATCGTCACCGCCGCCACGGACACCGCCGCCACGGACACCTCCGCCACGGACACCTCTGCGGGGATCCAGCCGACCGGCGCTCCCGCGGGGTCCGGAGTCGTTCGGGAGATTTTTTCGAACGAGTGTCCCGCTCGCATGGGTGAGTCGGGGGAGAAGGTAGGGACTCTCCTATGAACAATAACTCTCCCCCCACTCATAGGGGCGTCCCTTGGGACGCCGGCAGTCGATCGGACGGACGACCGCACGGCGATGCCCATGTGCGCGCAAGCGGCCGGAGGTCGGACACATCCCCAGCCCGGCCTTCGGTCGCACGCGTGCGTCACTACATGTTCGCCCTGGCACGACAAAGAGTGCGGTGGTGAGGCGCCCGCGCCGCCGGGCTCGGACGGTCTACCGGGTGTATGGCGAGGAGGAATATCTCGCCGGCATCGACGCCTTTGCCGCCGGGGAGGACACGCCCCCGGTTCACGGGCGCCCATTGCACGAGCCCGCACACGGACACAGGTTGCAGCGCATCGCCGGCGCCGCCGCGCTCACCGGGACGGTCGGCGCCGTCGGGGGTGTCGTGGGCCTGGCCGGCCTGCGTTCTCACGCGCACGCGCGCGCGAACATGCCCGATCGTCGTGAGATCGCTCGACGCGTCGCACCGGCCGTCCACGCGGCGCCACCCCGCGCGGACGCGAGTCCGCTGCTCCACGGGGCGCGCCGGCAGAGCCCCCATCTGCTCCCCGCGCGACACGCACCTACGGGCCACACGAGACCTGCGCGGCGCTCGCGCCGGTCCCGCTCAAGGGACGGCGCGGGTACCCCGACGACGGTCTTGACGAGCGCTTCGCGTGCCTCCTCGGCGAGGACCGCGAGCGCCGGTTCGGGCCCGTCCGGCGAAGCGTCGAGGGTCGTGGTGCAAGCACCGGGCGCCGCACCGCAGGCGCCGCCCGAAACCGAAGCTCGGCCCTCTGCCCAGAGCGAGTTCGGGTTCGAGCGCTGATGGACAGCGCACCGGGACAGGCGCCGGTTGGGCGCGCAAGCGTGACCCTCACCACGCGGCCGCTGTGGCGGGTCAGGCTCGTGCGCGAACTACCCCGCACGTTGCTGCTCGTCGTCTCCTGCGCCGGTCTCGCGGCGAGTGCGCGCTACGCGATCGCACCTCCGCGACCCACGGCGCCGGCGCGTGCGCGCCTCGCGGGGCCCACGCGAGACCTGGCGGCCGAAGGGTTCGCGCAGCTGTTCGCGCGCCGCTACCTGACCTGGGAAGCAGCCGACCCCGAAGCCCACCAGCGCGCCCTCGCGGCCTATCTCGGCACGGGCATGGAACCGGGGGCCGGCCTGCAGCCACCCTCCGGCGGGGAGGAGCAGGTGCAGTGGACCGAGGTCGTCCAAGAACGGGCCGGCGCCCCCGGAGAGCGCGTGTTTACGGTCGCGGCGCAGACCGACACCGATGGCCTCGTATACCTCGCCGTCGGCGTCGCGCGGGCCCGCGGTGGCACGCTGGAGTTGGCGGGATATCCCGCGCTTGTAGGGGCTCCGGCGAGCGGGCCGGCGCTCGGCGCGGGTCAGCTGCGCGAAGTCTCCGATCCGGCGCTGCGCACGGTCTCAGAACGCGCCCTGCGCAACTACCTGGCGGACGCCCCCGCCGAGCTGGCGGCCGATCTTACGAGCGCCGCGCGCGTATCGCTGCCCGCGCAGGCGCTCAGCCTGGAAGCGGTCGCGCGCCTGGACTACTCCCCCGAAGGCGGACCGGCGCTCAGCGCGACCGTGCAGGCCCAGGACGCGCGCGGCGCCCGCTACACGCTCGCCTACGCGCTCGACGTCACCCGCGTGGCCGGTCGCTGGGAGATCGCTGCGATCCAGATGGACCCCGACACATGACACCGCAATCCCAAGGAGCCCCTATGAAAGTCCCCGATCCCGTCGTCCTCGTCCGCCTGCCGGAGTCTTCCCTCGCCCGCGCCCGCGCGATCCTGTTGCTCGCGGGGGTATGCCTGGTGGCCGGTCCCACCGTGGCGCCGCCCGCTGCTCGCGCGGCGATCAGCACGCCGAGTCAGGGCTCCAATCTCACGGGCGTCCAGCAGCAGGGCGCCGTCACCGAAAAAACCGGCGCCTCGTTGGAATCGGCCGCCGCGAAGGCCGGCAGCACGGGCCGCGCCGTGGCGATGAGCCTGATCGGGCTGGCGTTCGCGGTGGCCGCGATCGTGCTCGCGTTCAAGCGCGACTTCAAGGAGGCCGCGGGCGTGTTCGCGGTCGGGATCGTCTCGGTGCTGCTGGCCACGCCGACAGGCGTGAGCCTGCTGCAGGACACCGTCAACTCGCTGTTCGGCTCACACGGATGATCGCGGGCATGGTTCCCACGCGCGGGAACGCTCGCTCACAGTCCCGCCGCTCCCGACCACGGCCCGGTTGCGCTCACCGTGCCGGCAAGGGGCAGGCGGGCCAGGGCGGGCGGTGGGTGGGCTGAGCGGTGGAGATCCGCTCCTACCGCGCCGTGTTCGACCTCGAGCGACGGATCTACCGTATCGATCGGCTGCGGCTGAACCCGGCGGGCGTGCCGGTGCGCGGGGTCGTCTACTTCCTCGCGCTGCTCGTCACGATCGCGGTGTGCGCTCGCGTGCCACCGCTACGCGCGATCGCGAGCGCGCTGCCGTGGTATCTCGTGTATCTCGCCTCGCCGAGCGCCGGCGCGGCGCTGCTGACGGTCATCGCGATCGACGGGCGTCCGGCCCACCTCGCGGCACAGGCGCTGCTACGTCACCGCATCGCACCGCGCCACTCGATCGGCTTGCGCGCAGGGTGGGCCCGGTGGGGCGCCGAGTTTCACGCCGCCGGCTGGTGCCCCCCGGAGATCCTGCTGCTGCCCGACGGTTCGGATGCGCGCGTGCGCCGCCTGCGCTACACCGGGCCCGGGGCCGCGCTCGTGAGCGTCGCCCACGAGCGCGAGGACTCGCCCGGTCTTGCACGCGCCGGGCGCAATGCGCGCCTGACTGTGCGCGAACTCCCCGATCGGCCGCGCCCGGTCCGCGGGCAGGTGGTCGCGCTCGCCGCGCGGGCGCGACTTTTCACGGTGAACCGTTGAAGGCGCCGATCGCGTGCGTGTATGGGAACTGCGTGTTTGCCGAGGGCCTGGACGACTGCTGGGCGGCTTTCGCGCTGCGCACGAGCTCTTACCAGTGGTTGGCAGAGGACGGCAAGCGCGCGCGGCTGCTGGAGCTGCTTGGCGCGATCGAGTCGATCGAGGCGGACCTGCAGATCGTCCGCGTGGCGCGGCGCTGGGAGCTTCAGCGGTACGTGCGCGAGCTGCAGGCCGGCGCTCAAGCCCGCACACACGCGCGCGCGAACCGGGAATACCTGGAAGAACACGACCGTCGCCTGCGCGAGGTCGGCACGGCGCGGGCGAGCGTGTTTTTGCTCGTGAGTCTGCGCGATCCCGAGCGCGACGTCGCAAGCTACGTCTCCCAGGCCGCCGAGAGCGGTCCCCGGGAGTGGTGGCAGGAACTGCGGCGGGCATTCTCGCCACACGACCGGCGCCTGCTGAAGGTCTCCGAGTTGGAGCGCGCGCGCGTGCGCGCCGACCAGGCGCATGCACGGCTCGCCGACTATCTGCCGATACGCCAGGCGCGCGGGGTGGAGCTGCAGTGGTTGATCAGGCGCGCCTTCTGCCGCGGTCTCGGCGAACCTGAGATCGACGGGCTGCACGAACCGCGCGCGCTCGTGTTCGAGCGCAACGGCCAAGCGCAGCTGGCGCCGCTGGAGGGCGATGTGTTGCGCTGGATGGACTCCCGCGTCGAGCATCAGGGCCGGCGACTACGCATCGAGTCCGAGCTCGGAACCAGCTGGCAGGCGCAGCTCGTGCTCGGTGCGCTGCCAGAGCGCGCAACGTTCCCGGGAGCGCGCGTCGAGCTGATGTTCGCGCCCGTCGAAAGCCTGCCGTTCGGGGTCGATCTCTCACTGAACGCGCGCTATTTGCCGAACGGGCTCGCGTTGCGGATCGCCCGCCGACGCATCCAGGACGCCGATCAGATTCTCCGCGCCGAGTCCGACGGTGACCAGGGCGTCTCCGACCTCGGCTATCAGCGCACCCAAGAGGCGCGCGACCTGCTCGCCTACCTGCAGGCATCCAGCCGCCCGCCGCTGTTGCGGGCGACGCTCGCGATCGCCGTCGGCGCCCGCGACGAGGAACAGTTGGAGGAGCGCGTGGAGATGGTCAGGCGCGCCTACGGAGAGATCCACCTGCACCGACCGCTCGGCGACCAGCTGCGCCTGTTCGCCCAACACCTCCCGGGCCAGCGCACGCGCGTGGCCGGTTATGACGACACGCTGACCCCCGAGCAGGTAGCGGCGATGATGCCCACGGCCACCCACCAGGTGGGCTCGCGCCGTGGCTACTACCTCGGGCACACGCTCTCGGGGTCGCGCCAGCCCGTCCGCTTCAACCTGCGCGAGGGCTCCGACGGCGATCGCAACACGACGATCCTCAGCGTCGGGGCGCTCGGCTCGGGCAAGACGACGCTCGACCAGAAGCTCAAGTACGAGGGGTTTTTGCAGGGCGCGCGGATCGTCGATTGCGACCCCAAGGGCGATCACCGTCTGCACCTGCTGGAGGAGGTCGCGCCGCACACCGAGGTCGTGACGCTCGCCCCCGATCCGGCGCTGCGCGGCGTGCTCGACCCGCTGCGGGTGGCGCCCGAGCATCTCAGACAGGACGCCGCGGTCTCCTTCCTGCGCGACCTGCTGCCGGCCAGGGCCGAGCCCGCCTGGGAGACGGCGGTCGTGGGCGCCGTCGATCGCGTGCTCAGGCGCGCGCGACAGGCGAGCTGCGACGAGGTCGTCAGGGCGCTCGCGCAGGGCGATGAGACCGAACGCAAGGTCGGGGCGACGCTCGCGGTGTATGCGCGCTCGGGATTGACCCAGCTGGGTTTCGCCGATCCCGAGGTGCGCCCGGCGCCGGTCGGGCGAAGCCAGGTGACATACCTGCCGATCCGCGACCTCCCCGGTCCCGAGCCGGGGATGCCCCGCTCGGAGTACTCCCAGGCCGAGCGCGTGGGCGCGCAGATCGTACGGCTGATCGCGATGTTCGCGATGCAGTTGCTCGGCTCAGAGCGCGATCGACTGAAGATCTTCAGCTTCGACGAGGGCTGGAGATTGCTCGGCGATCCGGTGGGGCGCACGCTGCTGGCCTCGCTGCAGCGGATGGGCCGCTCGGAGCTGGCGGTGCCGATCGTCTCCACGCAACTCGTCACCGATGCCCTGATCGGCGAGCGCGAGTCGCTGGAGAACCTGATCGGGGCGACGTTCGTGTTCGGGATGCGCTCGGATGCCGAGGCCGCCCGCGCGCTGCAGCTGTTGGGGCTAGATCCCGAGGACCGGCGGATGCGCCAGAGCCTGCTCGAACTGGAGGCCGGTCGTTGCCTGTTGCGCGACCACTACGGGCGCGTGGAGGCGATCCAGGTAGACCTCGTCGCCCCGTCGTTGTTGCGGGCGCTGTCGACCACTCCCGCGCGCGCGTGAAGGATCGATTGGCGGCGCTCTGGGATTGTCGGTCACCGCTCGGGGAGCGCATGGCAGGGCTGTGGGATTGTCTGGCGCCGCACGGGGAGCGCCTGGCGGCGCTCTGGCTGCTCGTGGCGGTCCTGCTGGGAGCCCCGGGCGGCGCTCTCGCAGACCCTGTGCCCTCGCGCGCCCCGCGCGCCGACGCGCCCCGCCCGCGTGCAGACTTGGCCCTCAGCGCGAAACGGGCACCCAGCCCTCCAGCGCTCGGCGCGGGGTCCGGCGGGTCCGGCGGCGGCGGCGTTTCCAGTGTGGGGGCCGGAGAAACGGAAGGGTCGGGCGTCGCGAGCGTGCAGGGGGAATCCGATCCGCTCGTCGCCAACGGGCTCGGCAGCCCGCTGTGCAGGGGCGAGCTCGGCGGCGGTCTGTCGGGCGCGGGCAGGCGTAACTGCGAAACGTCCGGTTTCATCGCCGCGCCCGCTCCTACGGGCGACTACGGGATCGACGTGCACATCGACACCGGCGTACTGGGTGGGTTCAGTACCGGCGGGATGCTGAGCGCGGTGCAGGACCTGTTCGTGACGCCGCTGTGGACGGCCGTGGTGTGGTCGGTGCATGCGCTCGTGGTGATGCTCAAGTGGTGCTACACGCTCGACCTGCTCGACAGCGCCTCGGCGAGCGTCGGCAGAGGGCTGCGCCGGATGCAGAGTGCGCTCACCGGCCCGTGGCTGGCGACCGTGCTCGCGATCGCCTCGGTGCTCGCCGCCTACAACGGCCTCGTCCGCCGCCGCGTCGCCGAGACGCTCGGGCAGGCGCTGATGACGCTGGCGATGATGGCCGGGGGGATGTGGGTGATCCTCGACCCCACCGGCACCGTCGGAGCGCTCGGCGGGTGGGCCAACCAGGCGAGCCTCGGCACGCTCGCGGTCACCGCGCGGGGATCGCCGGACGGCGCCGCGGGAGCGTTGGCGGACAGCATGGAGTCGGTGTTCGCCTCGGCGATCGAAGCGCCGTGGTGCTACCTGGAGTTCGGCGCTGTCGCTTGGTGTCGGAACCCGTCGCGTCTGGACCCGCGACTGCGCGCGGCCGGGCTGAAGATCGCCGCAAGTGAGCAGACCCGGGCCGGCACCGCGGCTAGCGCACAGGCGCGCGCGCTTGAGCACAGCGCCGAGCAGTTGCGCGACGCGCACAGCAACGCCGAGGTCTTCCTGGCGCTGCCGCCCAACGGGCCGGCGCGCAACTCGATCAACGAAACGGGCTCGTTGCTGCGGACGCTGTGTCAGAGCGAAAACGCCACCGCGTGTCGCGGGCCGACCGCCGCGCAGGCGCAGTTTCGCACCGGCTCCGGTACGTGGGCGCGCGCGGCCGGCCTGCTGGGGATCGTCGCGGGCGTGCTCGGAATGTTGCTGCTGCTCGGGTTCATCGCGCTGCGCCTGCTCGGTGCGGCGCTTTTCAGTTTGCTGTACCTGCTGCTGGCGCCAGTCATGGTGCTGGCCCCCGCTTTGGGAGAGAGCGGACGCGCGGCGTTTCGCACCTGGTTGACGCGCCTGCTCGGGGCGGTCGTGGCGAAGCTGATGTATTCGTTCCTACTGGGCGTGGTGCTCGCGGTCGTCGCGGTGCTCGACGATCTGGGCACGCTCGGGTGGTGGACGCAGTGGTTGTTGACGTCCGCTTTCTGGTGGGGCGCGTATACACGTCGCCACCAGGCCCTCGGCCTGGCAGAGGGCAAGATTGGGCACGAGCGCTCGCTCGGCCCCCGCTCGATCGCCGGAAAAGTTCGTGAGGCGCTCGATACGCCGCGCACCGCGATCGGTCTCGCGCGCCGTACGAAGGCGAAGTTGGCGCGACCCGCACCGAACGTCGAGCGTCAACGCAAGCGTGCGCGGGCCGGCGCCGTGCGAGCCGGCGAGCTGGCCGACGCCCAGGTTGCAAAGAGCCTTGAGCGTGAACAGCGCGACGCACGAGCGTCGGCCGAGTTGGCTCCCGAGACACAGGCGCGACTCGCAGGGATGCGAGCCCAGCTCGCGCGTATTCAGGGTGCTCGCGGGGAGGCCGTCAGCGCCGGAGACACGCGTAGGGCGGCGCTGCTGGACGCGCGCGAGCAGCGCATCGCCGGAGGAATCGCCCGCGACGAGGGCGCGCTCGCACAGGCCCGTCGCACGGTCGCCGACACGGACGCCGCCAAGCGCAGGACCGGACAGGTTCACACTCGCGAGCAGCGCGAGGAGCGCGCGCGTTTGCTCGATGCCCAGGCGGCGCTGCCCGCGGCAGGGCGCGCAAACGCCGGCGGCGAGCGCCGGGATTACGCCGCGCTCGCCGGCCTGGCGGGTCACGGGCGCGATGAGTACGAACGGCTCGATCCACGCCGTCGCCGAGAGGCACGCGCGCAGATCGATCGCGAGCTGGCGATGCGTCGCGAGCTGGGCGGTGCCGTGGCGGACCTCCAAGCCAGGGCACAGGCCGGGTCCTCCGGGTGGCTCGACAGGCGTGTGGGAGGCAAGGAACTGGAAGGCGCCCTCGGCGAGCGCCTGCGCTCCGAAGGTCACGCTCACCCGGATGCACCACGTGGCGGTTCACGGTTGGAGGAATGGAAACGCGACGCCGCGGGTGCCGCCTCGCCCTCGCCCTCGCGCCCGCGGCAGACCGGCTCGCCGGTGCTCGACGACGCGCGCGAGGTGGCCGCGCGGCGCAAACGTCAGCTGGGGCGAGATCGGCCTTGAACGCCGGAACGGTCACTGCCAGGCGCGTGTTGCCGGGAGGCGCGGTGGCGGTCGTCTCAGTCGGTGCGAGCCTGGGGCTGGTCGCGATCTTCATGCTCATCGCGGTCGTGGCCTCCATGGGCAGCGCCTCCCTGGGTGCCGCCGGCAGCGGTGCCGCGGGTGGATCGAGTGAGGGCGCCTCGGCGTTCGCGCAGCGCGACATCCCGCCCGAATATTTGCGGCTCTATCAGGCCGCGGGTGCCCGCTATGGCCTGGACTGGGCGATCCTCGCCGGAATCGGCAAGGTCGAGTGCGACCACGGGCGCGACCCCGATCCCTCGTGTACGCACGAGGGCGCGGTCAACTCGGCCGGTGCGGGCGGGCCGATGCAGTTCATCGGATCGACCTGGGCTACGTACGGGGTGGACGGCGACGGCGATGGGCGGCGTGATCGCTGGGATGTCGCGGACGCGATCTATGGCGCCGCCAACTACCTGCACTCCTCGGGCGCCCCCCGCGACTATCGCTCGGCGATCTTCGCCTACAACCACGCCGGTTGGTACGTCGCCGAGGTCCAGCGGTGGGCGGCGAAGTACCGAGGCCCGCCCGCCTCGGCCTCCTCGCGAGAAGGCGCCGGAGGCGGTGAAGGGCTCGAAGGCGCCGACCCGCGCCTGCCGAACGAAACCTCGACGCCCGTGCGCTTCCTCGCGGGCGAACGCGCGATGCTGGCGCCCGGTGACGGTCACGTCGCGCTCGTGCCCGCCGGTGTTCCCGTAGTGGTGCAGGAGATGGTGGTCGCCGGAAACGAGCTGCAGGAACTGCCCTATGGCCCAGACGGTCACCCCGATCCGCGCGGCGCCGTCGACGAGGACTGTTCGAGCACGCTCAACTACGTGCTCTACCGCTCCGGTGTCAGGCCGATCGCAGAAATCGTCGCCGATAACCCGCTCGCGCAGGACTACGTCCACTGGGGCGCAGCCGGTCCCGGGCGTTGGGTGACGATCTACGCGACCACCTCGCCGACCGACCACGTGTTCGTGGTCATCGCCGGACTGCGCCTGGACACCAGTCACCACGGCACCGACGTAGGCCCCAACCAAAGCGAAGACGGCCCCCGCTGGCGCATCCTCGACCACATCCCGACCTGGGCGCACTGGTCGGTGCGCCACCCGCCGGGGTTGTAGCCATGTCTGGACGACGCCGGCCGCTCAGTCAGAGATCAGCCAAGAAGCTGCTGGAAGAACATGGTTGGACCGAGAGAAAAGGGGGCAAGCACTCGATAAAGATGAAAAAGCCAGGCCATCGACCGATTACTTTGCCGATGCATAGAGGGCATGACTACGGTCGGAGTCTGACGGCGACCATCCTGAAAGAGGCGGGGCTATCATGAAGACACACGTAACGAGGTCATGAGATGACACAGCGACAGATCGAGATTCAAGCGCTTGTGCACGAAGAGGATGGCGCATTCTGGGCCGAGGTTCCGGTTTGTCCGGGTTTGTTCGCGTCCGGATTCACGATCGCCGAGCTGGTCGAAGGGTTGCGTGAGGCGTGGCTTCTCTACCACGAGGAGGAACCCGATGATGGTGAGGCCGTTGACGCGAGCCACGACTCGCGCCCGCAAGATGGCGCGAACGGCGCATCGTCGTTGACCCTGCGAGTTCCAGCGTTAGCCTAGACTCCCGCTCGATGGCGAACCGCAACGTCGACTACCTGCTGATCGGCGGCGGCCTGGCGAGCGCGAACTGCGCGCGCTGGCTGCGCGAGGAGGGCGCGGAGGGGACGGTGCTGCTGGTCGGCCGTGAGCCCGACCCGCCGTATAACCGCCCGGAGTGCTCGAAGGGGTATCTGCGCGGCGAGGAGACCCGCGAGGAGCCGTTGTTTCGCCCGAACGAGTGGTGGGCCGAACAGGACATCGAGCTGCTGACACGCGCCAGCGTGACCGCGCTTGACCTCGACAAACGCACGGCCAAGCTCTCGACCAAGGACGAGGTCTCCTTCGGCAAGGCGCTGATCGCCACCGGCGCGAACGTCAGGCGCCTGAACGTGCCCGGCTGTGAGCTTGAGCAGATCCATTATCTGCGCACGCTTTCAAACGCCGACGCGATCCGCGAGGGTGTGGCCGAGGCCGAGAACGTGGTGCTGATCGGCGGCTCCTACATCGGCTGTGAGGTCGCCGCCTCGTTGACGGCGATCGGCAAGCGCTGCACGATCGTGATGCAGGAGCACGCCACGCTCGAACGGGGCTTCGGGGAGCGCGTCGGGCGCTACATCCAGGGCCTACTCGAAGGCATCGGCGTGACCGTGCACGGCGAGGACGAGCTGGAGCGCTTCGAGGGCGAGGGTCGCGTCGGCAAGGTGATCACGCGCGCCGGCCTGGAGCTCGACGCCGAAGCGGTCGTGATCGGCGCGGGCGTCACACCCGACACGCAACTGGCCCAGCGCGCGGGCCTTGAGCTCGGCGAGCGCGGCGGGATCGCCTGCTCCTCGCGCCTGGAGTCCTCCACGCCGGGCGTGTTCGCGGCGGGGGACGTGTGCGAGTACGACTCCCTCCTGCACGGCGGCCCGCTGCGGATCGAGCACTGGGACGTCGCCTTTAACCATGGCAAGACGGCCGCGCTGAACATGCTCGGTCGCGACGTCCCCCACATGGTGGTCCCGTACTTCTACTCGGTGCTCGCCAACCTCGGCGAGCTGGAGTACGTCGGACCGGCCTCCTCCTGGGACGAGGAAATCGTGCGGGGCTCGATCGCGGAGGGCAACTTCACCAACTGGTACCTACAGGACGGACGTGTCGTGGCCGCGCTTACGTTCGAGCGTTCGGAAGATCTCGACCACGCGCGGCGGCTGCTCTTTGAGAAGCCCGTGCTCGACGCCCAGGCGCGCGCGCGCCTGGGCGATCTCGACGCCGACCTTCACGCCGTGTAGGATCAGTCGCGTCCATAACGGTCGGTGGTCAAGGGAAGCCGGTGCGAATCCGGCGCGGACCCGCCACTGTGACCGGGGATGCTCACCGCGGCGCGCAAGCGCGAGCCACCGATCAGCCTCCGGCGTTCGGGAAGGCGCGGAAAGAGTAGGCCCGGGAGCCAGGAGACCTGCCTCCGACCATAAGCCCACTGAAACCCTCGTGGAAAGGGGTTGGCTCATGCTCATATCTCGTCGCATTTCTCCGTTGCGTTGTCTCGTTGGCGCTCTTGTAGGTCCGCTTGTCGTGCTGCTGTTGCTGTGTTCGTCCGCGGCCGCGGCGATGTCGGTCAACGTTCGCATCGAGGGAGCTGCAAAGACTCTGTTCGAAGGCCCTGTGAACACCGAAGGGATTGCCGCATCGCCCGGCATCAGCACTCCATCGAGCGGGGGTGCCCATCCCTGCGATCTCAAGGACAACGGGTCTAACGGCGGCTTTGGTACAGCCGCGGCCACGCCCACTACGGCTCTCTACGATGCGGCCGTCTCCCATGGGTTGGCCTTCGATGCGAGCTGGTCGAACTCATTTACCGACTTCTTGGTGTCGCAGGTGGGCACCGACGTCAATGGCGGTGCGCCGGAATTCCCGTCGTGGGGTTATGCGGTCAACTACACCACGGCCGGTGTAGGCGGCTGCCAGTTCCAGCTTGCGCCTGGCAGCGAAGTGTTGTGGGCCTACAACTATTTCAACCTGACGCATCTGCTCAGTCTTTCCGGGCCGGCCGCAGTCAACGCCGGAGCGCCTTTCGCGGTTCATGTCAGCGACGGCCAGACCGGCGAACCGATCTCGGGAGCCGCGCTCGGTGAGGTCTCGGGCGGCGCAACAACCACGATTTCCTCAAGTCCGACCACCGACGCGAATGGCAATGCAACGATCATCCTGGGGGACGCCGGCGCCGTGACGCTCAAGGCGACCCGCAGCGATGCGGTGCGCTCCAACGGGCTTGTCGTGTGCGTGCACAACGGCAGCGACGGCAGCTGTGGCACGACCGTGACGGGTGGCGGCTCACCCGCATCGAATGGCACGCTGACATCGACTCACGTGACGACATCGGTGGTAGCCAAGGTCGCGGGCGTCAAGAACGGTCGCGTGTACCGCCGTCGCTTCGCTCCGCGCATTCTGGCGGGCGTCATCGAGTCCTCCGGGGGAGACACGGTGCGCCAGGTTCGCATCCGTCTCGAACGTCACCACGCCGGGCACTGCTCTGGTTTCAACGGCTCACGCGCACGATTCGTTCGCCTCAGAAAGTGTGGCGCGGCATCGTTCTTCTCCGTTGGCGGAGCTTTGTCGTTCAGCTACCTGTTGCCCTCGCGGCTCTCTCCCGGAAACTATGTGTACGAAGTCCAAGCGCTGGACGGCACCGGGCATCACACCAAGGCCGTCAGCGGTGTCAGCCGCGTCGTGTTCTATGTCCGCTAGCCCAACCGCAAGTGCCCGGTAAGACACCGAAAGCTCTCGGCGCGGGCGCGGCGGCGGCTCTGCTGGCCGTCGCGCTCGCGGGCTGCGGTCTCGGCGCGGGCCCGGCGCCGAACGCGATCACGCTCACTGTGACCCGCGACTTCGGCGCGCACACGGTGCGCTCGATGAGTCCCCCACACGTCCACGGTCAGGAGACCGTGATGAGCCTGTTGATGCGCAACGCGACCGTCGCTACCCGCTACGGCGGCGGGTTCGTGCAGAGCGTCGACGGCGCCGCGGGCGCATCCACCGGCGGGCGGCCGCGCGACTGGTTCTATTACGTCAACGGCGTGCAGGCGCCCCAGGGCGCCGCGGCCACGAACGTCCATCCCGGCGATCACATCTGGTGGGACCTGCACGACTGGAGTCAGACCGACAACGTGCCCGCCGTCGTCGGCTCTTATCCCGAGCCGTTCCTGAACGGGATCGACGGAAAGCGCTTGCCCGTGCGCATCGAATGCGCCTCCGTCTCAAGCACGCCCTGTCAGACGGTCAGCTCGCGCCTGCGCGCATTCGGAGTGCCCGCCGCGCTCGCGGGGATCGGACCGGGCGATGAGCCGGAGACCCTGCGCGTGCTGGTCGGAGAGTGGAGCACGCTGCGCGGCGATCCGGCGGCGCATCAGATCGAACTCGGTCCCCGTTCGAGTGGTGTCTACGCGCGCTTTGACAAGCGTGGAGCGACGCTGGAACTACTCAACGAACAGGGCGCCGTCGCCCGCACCCTCGCCGGTGCAGCGGGGCTCGTGGCCGCCACGCGCTACGGCGAAGAGGTACCCACGTGGGTGATCACCGGCACCGACTCGACCGGCCTCGAACTGGCGGTACACGCGCTCGACGCGACGACGCTCGCCCAGCGCTTTGCGCTGGCGCTCGCTCCCGGTGGAGTGGCGCTGCCGGCCCCGGCACCGATTTCGACGGGAGGCTGACCCCGGTGCTCGCACGCTCGCGATCGTTCTTCTACCGTCGCCTCGCCAGTCCTCTGCACGCCGCGCGCGCGGGTGTCGGCGCCATGTGGGCGCTCGCGCTGACCGCAGCCGCGCTGATGCTGTTCCATCCGCTGGCCCTGCTCGCGCTGACCTTCGCGGTGCTCGGCGCGGGATACGGCGCCGGAGTGGGCCGTCAGCTGGTGCGCACGCTGCGAACCGCCGCGATCGTCGTCGTGCCGATCGTCGCCATCAACGTTCTGGTTTCTCGCGACGGCCTGACCGTATTCGCGCGCCTGGGCGATCTCGGACCGTTCGGTCAGGGCAACCTCACCGTGGAGGCCGCCGTGTATGGCTTGGTGATCGGGCTGAAGGTCACGCTGCTGATCCTCATCACCACGCTCGCCAGTCTCGCGGTGGACCCCGATGAGCTGTTGGGAGTGTTCCGCCGGATGTCCTTTCGCTCCGCGCTCACCGCATCGCTCGCGACCCGCATGATCCCGCTGCTCGCGACCGACTCCGAGCGCCTGGCCGAAGCCCAGCGAACCCGTCCCGGGGGTATGCCCACCGGCTCCCGCGCGCGCGTAGCCTTGCTGGGCGCGGTCGTCGGAGGCTCGCTCGATCGCGCCATGGACGTCGCCGCCACGCTTGAGCTGCGCGGTTTCGCCGCCGCGCGCCCGCCGCGCCGCTCGCTGTCCTCACGGCTGTCGGGCGCCACCACCGGTCCCACCAACCGCTCTGTCGCCTCTCGATCCTTGCGCCGCCCGTTCTCGCGCCACGACATCACATTTGCGTGCTCGGCCGTTGCGGTCCTCACGCTCAGCCTCCTCGGGCGGTTCGGCGGCGCCGTCTCCTTCGATGCCTATCCACTCGTCCGCATGCCCCTCACGGCCGCGACAGGAATGGTCTGCGTAGCGCTGATAGCCGCGGTCTTGCTGCCGTTCTGCGACCGTCGGGGAATTGACCCGTGAATCCCATCCTCTCCTTCGAGCACGTCACCTACAGCTACCCGAGCGCTGAGGAGCCGGCGCTCAAGGACGTCAGCTTCAAGGTCGAGCCGGGCGAGCTGTGCCTGCTGGCGGGGCTCTCGGGCCACGGCAAGTCGACGCTGCTACGCGCCGCCTGCGGTCTGGCGCCGCACTTCCACGGCGGGCGCTTCGCCGGCACCGTCACACTCGCCGACATGGACACACGCGAGCACGGTCCCGCCCAGCTCGGCGCGGTCGCCGGCGCCCTGTTCCAGGACCCGGAGACCCAGCTCGTGACCAGTTCGGTGCGCTCGGAGCTGGCCCTGACGTTGGAGAGTCGTGGCCATACTCCGGGTGCGGTGGCGCGCGGAGTGGAGGAGGTCGCGCTCGCACTGGGGATCGACGCGCTGCTCGATCGTTCCGTGCACGAGCTCTCCGGGGGAGAGCAGCAGCGCGTCGCGCTGGGCGCCGCGCTCGCCGGCCGCCCGCCGGTGATCCTGCTCGACGAGCCCACGTCGCAGCTGGACCCGGTCGCCGGCGATGAGCTGATCGGCCTGCTGCGCCGCTTGAATCAGGAGTGGGAGACGACGATCCTGCTCGCCGAGCACCGCCTGGAGCGCTGCCTGGCAGTGGCCGACCGCGTAATCGCCATGCGCGATGGGCGGGTCGCGCACGACGGCGACCCCGCGTCGTTCCTCGTCTGGGCCGCGCGCGAGTCGCCTGCCCTGCAGACTCCCGGCGCGAAGCTGTTCACGCTCGCGGGCCTTCACCCACTACCCGTCGGCGTACGTCAGGCCCGTGGCTCGCTGCGCGATCGCGGCCTGCTCCCCGAGGGTGACGCCGCCGAGCAGTCTGGCCCCGCCCCGACCCGGCGCACGTCCAAACCCGCCGCGCTGAGGCTGCGCGGCGTCTGGCACGAGCTGCGCGATGGCCCGGCGATCCTGCGGGGATTGGATCTGACGCTGAATCCCGGCGAAACGGTCGCGCTGATGGGCCGCAACGGCGCCGGCAAGTCGACGCTCCTGCGCCACGCCGCCGGCCTGCTGGCACCGACGCGCGGCAGGGTCGAAAAGTCGGGGCGGGTCGCGCTGCTGTTGCAGAACCCGGGCGACTACTTCATGCGCGAGCACGTCGCCGAAGAGGCTTCCGTCGATGCGCTTGCGGCGGTCGGGCTGGGGGATATGGCTGAGCGCAACCCTCGTGACCTGTCGGGAGGAGAGCGTCAGCGGCTCGCCTTGGCGATCGTCGCCGGCGATGGCGATACACCGGCCGTGCTGGCCTTGGACGAGCCCACGAGGGGGATGGATCGCGAGTCCAAGGCCGAGCTTGCACTGGAGTTGCGCCGCCGTGCCCAGCGGGGCCAGGCGGTGATCGTGGCGACGCACGATCCCGAGTTTGCCGCCGCCTGCGCCGAGCGCGCGATCCTGCTGGCCGATGGCCGCGTGATCGCCGACGGGCCGGCGCGCGAACTGCTTGCCGGTGGGTGGTACTTCGCGACCGAGACCGCGCGCATCCTCGGTGGCGCCGGCGGCGCCCTGCTGCCCGAGCAGGGCGCCGAACTGCTTGCCTCGCGCACTGGCACAGCCGTCCTGGCTTCATCGGACGCGACCCGTTCGCCGGATGCGCCGCTTGCCATACCGCCGCGTGCCGTACCGGAGGACTCCGGATCGCGCGCGGTCGATGCGCGCGCGATCGTCCCGGGGCTCACTCGATGAGCTGGCTGCTCGCCTCCTCGCTGATCGTCGGGCTGATCCTCGCCGCCGGCTGGATCGCATACGAGCGCCGTCGCCCCTCCGCGCGTCTGGTCGCGGTCGTGGCGACGCTCGCCGCCGTCGCCGCGCTCGGCCGCGACGCCTTCGTCGCGCTGCCCGACGTTAAGCCGGTGACTGCGATCGCGTTCGTCGTGGGCTACGGGCTCGGGCCGCTGCCCGGTTTCACGGTCGGTGCGATCGGCATGCTCGCCTCCAACGTGATGCTCGGCCAAGGCCCTTACACCCCGTGGCAGATGGCCGCCTGGGGCCTCGTCGGCCTCGCCGGCGCCGCGCTCGGCGCGCTCACCAACAGACATCTCGGTCGCGTCCCGCTCGCGCTGGCGTGCGCGGTGGCGGCGCTGATGGCAAAGGAGATAATGAACCTCTACACCTACACCCTCGCCGGTACCCATACTCCCGCCGCGTTCCTCGCAATCGCCGCTGCGGCGCTGCCGTTTGACCTCACCGACATGTTCGCCACGCTGCTGTTCGCGCTCGCCTTCGGCCCCGAGCTCGCGCGGCTGCTCTCGCGCACACGTGAGCGCATGACCGTGAGCTGGGAACCCAACCCACGCCCCAGGGAGACCGAGACCGAAGCCTCCGAGTCGGGTCTATCGAGCGCGGGAATCACCGCGTCGACGATTCTCGTGCTCGCCGTCGCAGCGCTCGGGCTTGTTGGCCCGGCTTCACGTCCGAGCGCGGCGGGCGCCTTCAGCGTCGATGCGCACGCTGCCTCCTCATCGCTCGCCCCCGAGTTCTCGTTCCTGACCTCCGCACAGAATCCCGATGGCGGGTTCGGCAGCGCCCGCGGGCAGGGCTCCAGCGAGCTGTATAGCGCCTGGGCCGCGATGGCCCTCGCCGCCGCCGGACGCAATCCCGCGAGCGTGCGCCGCTCAGGACACTCCGTGCTCGACTCGCTGCGCGCCCAGGCATCCACGCTGCAGGGTCTCGGCGACGCCGAGCGCACGATCCTCGCCGCGCGTGCGTGCGGTGTCTCGGCGTACTCATTCGCCGGTCGCAACCTCGTCGCCGAAGTGCTGCGTTCGCGCGCAAGCGACGACTCGTTCGCGCACCAGGTCAACCTCACCGCGTTTGCGGTGTTCGCGCTGCGCGCGGTCGGTCACTCCCCGGGCCTGCCCGCGATCCACCAGGCGGCCGGTTGGATCGAGCGCCAGCAGAACCTTGACGGTGGCTTCGCCTTCGGCTATCGCGGCTCACCCAGCGACGTCGACGACACCGGTGCGGCGCTGCAGGCGCTCGCCGACTCAGGTGCGCACAACCGGCACATCCTCGCCGCCGCGGCCGGCTACCTGATCCGCTCCCAGAGCCCCGACGGCGGCTTTCCCCAGCAGTACGGCGGCCAGTCAAACGCACAGTCCACGGCCTGGGCGATCCAGGGCCTGATCGCCGCCGGCGATAACCCGGGTGCGGTGCGCCGTCGCGGCAGTCGCACTCCGCTCGGCTTCCTCGAAAGCCTGCGCGCCCCCGACGGCAGCATCCGCTACTCGCGCACCGGCGCCCAGACGCCGGTATGGGTGACCGCCCAGGCGCTGATCGCGCTCGCGGGTAGGACGTTTCCCGTCGGATGATCGGCGGCGCAAGGATGCAAAAACGCCCGAGCCCTCCCGGACGCTACGCGAGAGCGAGCTTGAGGTCTGCTGGACTGGCTTTTGCGGGCAGCTCGATGCGAAGCTCGCCCTGAGAATCATCGAGAAGCCTGCGAATATCGATCAGGGTCAGGCTCACGAGATCCCCATTCTCGTCGAAGCTGACGGCATGCCCTTCGGGCGTCTCATCGAAGTCCACGGCACGCGCTGGATCGCCCTGGGCGAGATAGAGCACGTCCGCGTCATGGTCGTAGCGAACTCGGTCAAACGTGTATGGGCCGATGTGGACGGTCATGGCTTACTTCTCCTCGGGAATGCGGTACGTATGCTCCCAACGGAGTCCTCGTCAAAGGCTACTACGACCTTGAGCCACCGACTTGGGCCCGCATCTCGCAGGTAGAACCAGTCCTGATTGGGCCGCGGCCGCTCGATCAGATCCGTAGGCGCCTCGACTGCTCGCAGCACCTCGGCGCGGAACGGCGCCATGTACGGGTGGCCATCAATGATGTGTCGCCACCGCTCCTCAGCCAGGTGCACGGTACGCCCAAGGGGATCGCTCCTGTCGTCCATCGCTGGATTCTTCCGAACGGTGCGGCTGGCAGCGGACGCGGCCTACGTCGGCCTTGACAGCTTCAGCAAGGGTTTACCGGTCCGCCTAACCTGTGGGAACCATGTCCACGGCCTATCTGTCCGCTGCCCGCTCACCCGACCGCCATTATGGTGGCGGAGTCCGGTCGAGCGCCGCGGCGCCTCTGTGCCTCGCCGGCCTCTGCGTAGCGGCGCTCGCGCTGACCTGGGTCGTGGCCGCGCTGGTGCCGATCACGCACGTCAAAGACGCGGTTGCGCTGTATGACTTCACGTTGATCGGGGGTCCGCGGCTGGACGATCTGATGAACGGGCTCGTGCATCTGCTCGATCCGCCGCTCTACACGCTGTGGGGCGTACTGCTCGTGGCCGTCGCGCTCGCGCGCCGCCGGCCCCGGGTCGCGCTTGCCGTCGGGCTGGTGATCGGTCTCGCGCCACTGAGCGCGGAGGCGCTCAAGCCGCTGCTGGCGCATCCCCACGCGCGGGTCGGCGTCAGCGAGATCACGGCCGCGTCGTGGCCAAGCGGCCACGCGACCGCCGCCACGGCGCTCGTGCTGTGCGCGATCCTCGTGGCGCCACGGCGTCTGCGTCCGCCCGTGGCCGCGCTGGGCGCCGTGTTCGCCGCCGCCGTGGGCGTGTCGCTGTTGATCCTCGCCTGGCATCTGCCAAGCGACGTTCTCGGCGGCTATCTCCTTGGCACGCTGTGGATGGCGCTGTCGCTCACCGCCCTGCGCATCGCCGATGCACGCTCACGCTCGGCGCAACTAAGCAGATCCCGATCCGCTTCCGCTTCCGCCGCCGCCGGCAGCGTGGGCGCCGGGGTCCCATAGCGGCTCCGCGCCCTCGTTGACGGCGCGCGCGAGGATGAACAGCAGGTCCGAGAGCCGGTTCAGGTAGCGCACCACCTCGGGGTTGGCGCCCCCGTCCTCGACTGCGATCGCGCGCCGCTCGGCACGGCGGCAGACGGTGCGGCAGATATGCATGTGTGCGCTGGCGGGCGTCCCGCCGGGGATCACGAACGAGCGCAGCGGGGCGAGCGTCGCGTTGACCTCATCGCACGCGCCCTCCAGCCACTCGGTGTATTGGGCGGTTACACGCAACCGGGGACGGTCTGTGCCCGAGCCTGCGCCATCTCCGTCCGGGCTCGCACCTGGTACCGACAGGTCGGCGCCGAGGTCGAGCAGATCGTTCTGCACGCGCTGAAGCCAACCGGCGACCTTCTCGGGTAGGTCCGGCTGCAGCAGCGCCACGCCGAGAGTGGCATTGAGCTCGTCCACGGTGCCGTATGCCTCCACGCGCGGATGCACCTTGGAGACACGGCTCATGTCGCCGAGATGGGTCTCGCCCGAGTCGCCGAGCTTCGTGTAGATGCGGGTCAGATTGACGGTCATGGTCTGGCCGGTCTACCCGGCTTCACTGATGGTATAGCCCGATCGCTGATGCGCCGCGACGGGGTCTCGAGGTCTCCGATGCGCAGCGTCCGGCCTGGGCCTCGAGCGCCGGGGCGCGCGGTCTGACTGCCCGTCGTCGGGCCGATCGGATACGTTCTGCGACCTCACATGCGGATCGGAGTCCCGACTGAGACCGCCGCCGGCGAGCACCGCGTCGCGCTCGTGCCGGAGGTGGTCGCCAAGCTCAAGGCCAAAGGCCTCGACGTCGTCGTGCAGAACGGCGCGGGCGCCGATGCGCTGCTGCCCGACGCCGCCTTCGCGCAGGCCGGCGCCGAGCTCACGGGCGACGCCGCCGCCGTGTGGGGCGCTGACGTGGTCGTCAAGATCGCCCCGCCCGACCCCGAGGAAGTCCGCGCTCTGGGCTCGGGCTCGATTCTCGTGGGCTTCCTCGCGCCCCTGACGAGCCCGCGCACGACGCGAGCCCTGTCCGATGCACACGCGACCGCGTTTGCGATGGAGGCGATCCCCCGGATTTCGCGCGCGCAGTCGATGGACGCGCTGTCCTCGCAGAGCAACGTCTCCGGCTATGAGGCGGCGCTGCTCGGCGCCGAGCAGATGGGCCGCTTCTACCCGATGCTGATGACCGCCGCCGGCACGATCCCGCCGGCCAAGGTGCTCGTGCTCGGCGCGGGCGTGGCGGGGCTGCAGGCGCTGGCCACGGCCAAGCGCCTGGGCGCCCGCACGACCGGCTATGACGTACGCCCGGAGGTCGCCGAGCAGGTGCAGTCGCTCGGCGCGCAGTGGCTTGACCTCGGCCTTGAGGCCAGCGGTGAGGGCGGCTACGCGCGCGAGCTGACCGACGAGGAGCGCGCCGCCCAGCAGCAGGCACTCACCGACGCGATCAAGGGCTTTGACGTGGTCATCACGACGGCGCTCGTGCCCGGGCGCCCGGCGCCCAAGCTAGTCACCGAGGAGGCCGTGCGCGGTATGAAGCCCGGATCGGTGATCGTCGACCTGGCGGGCGAGTCCGGCGGTAACTGCGAGCTGACCGAGCCGGGACAGACGGCGGTCAAGCACGACGTCAAGATCGTCTCGCCCCTGAACCTGCCGGCGCGCATGCCCGAGCACGCCTCGCAGCTGTTCGCCCGCAACGTGCTCGCGCTGCTGGAGCTCCTCGTCGGCGAGGACGGCGCGCTGCACCTCGATTTCGACGATGAGATCGTCGCGGGCGCGTGCATCGTGCGCGACGGCGAGATCGTCCATCCCGGCGCCAAGGCGGCAGTGGATGCAGCGGGCGCGGCGCCCGGCGCCGCGCCGAGCGGAGGTGCGCCCCAGTGATCCTCGCCAGCACCCTCACGACCAACCTCGCGATCCTCGTGCTCGCCGGCTTCATCGGCTTCGTCGTCATCTCGAAGGTCCCGAACACGCTGCACACGCCGCTGATGTCGGGCACGAACGCGATCCACGGGATCGTGCTGCTCGGTGGCCTCTTGCTGTTCGGGCTCGCCGGGCTGGACGCGTTCAGCAAGGCGTTGCTCGTGATCGCGGTCGCCTTCGGCACGATCAACGTCGTCGGCGGCTTCCTCGTGACCGACCGCATGCTCGAGATGTTCAAGTCCAAGCCCAAGCCGCCCAAGGCGCAGGACGGAGAGGGCGGCGCGAGCGGCGGGAGCGGCGCGAGCGGCGGCGGCACAGGCAGCGGGGGACAGGGGGCGGGCTCGTGACCTTGCCGACAACGCTCGCCACATCCGTGTTGCAGAGCGAAGACTTCATCTATGTCCTCTACATCATCGCCTTCGCGCTGTTCATCCAGGGGCTGCGCGGCCTGGCGGGACCGACGACGGCGGTGCGCGGCAACCGCATCGCGGCGGTTGGCATGGCGATCGCGGTCATCGCGACGCTGCTGAACCCCGGCGAGGGCAACTGGGGGTTGATCGCGCTCGGGATCGCGCTCGGCGTCGCGGTCGGCGTACCCGCGGCACGCCAGGTGAAGATGACCGCGATGCCGCAGATGGTCGCCCTGTTCAACGGCGTCGGCGGCGGCGCGGTCGCGCTGATCGCCTGGGTCGAGTTTCGCCACTCCGGTTCCACCTACGGCTCTCACACTGTCCACATAGGGGCGGAACTGCCCCACGGTCTGGTGTTGCAGACCGGCGCCTCGATCCAGGTCGGCGGCGTGCCGACGTATGTCGCGATCTTCTCGGTGTTCGCTGCGATCGTCGGCTCGATCTCCTTCTGGGGCTCGAACATCGCCTTCGGCAAGCTCCAGGAAATCATCCCCGGTCGCCCGATCTCCTTCGGCTCCGCCCAGCAGGCGGTCAACCTGGTGCTGCTCGTGCTCGCGCTCGCGGCCGGCGTCGATCTGATCGCCGGCGCGCACTCCGAACTGCTGTTCATCGGCATGCTGATCGTCGCCGCCCTGCTCGGCAACGCCGTCGTGCTGCCGATCGGCGGCGCGGACATGCCGGTCGTGATCTCGCTGCTGAACGCATTCACCGGTCTCTCCGCCGCCGCCACCGGAATGGCGCTGAACAACCCCGCGCTGATCGTCGCCGGCATGATCGTCGGCGCCTCGGGCACGATCCTGACAAACCTGATGGCCACCGCGATGAACCGCTCGATCCCGGCGATCATCGCCGGCGGGTTCGGAGGCGGCGGCGCCGTCGCGGGGGCCGAAGGCGCCGGCGAGCACGCTGGTACGGTCAAATCCACAAGCGCCGCCGACGCCGCGATCCAGCTGGCCTACGCCAGTCGCGTGGTCGTCGTCCCCGGCTACGGCATGGCCGTCGCCCAGGCCCAGCACGCTGTGCGCGAGCTGACCAAGGAGCTTGAGGCCCGCCAGGTCGACGTCAGCTACGCGATCCACCCCGTGGCGGGTCGCATGCCCGGGCACATGAACGTGTTGCTCGCCGAGGCCGACGTCCCCTATGACCAGCTCAAGGAGATGGACGACGCCAACCCCGAGTTCGCGCGCACCGACGTATCGCTCGTGATCGGGGCCAACGACGTAACCAACCCGGCCGCCAAGAACACACCCTCCTCGCCGATCTACGGCATGCCGATCCTGGAGGTCGCCGACAGTCGTTCGGTGATCGTGATCAAGCGCTCGATGAACCCCGGGTTCGCAGGCATCGAGAACGAGCTCTACTTCGACCCGAAGACCTCAATGCTCTTCGGCGACGCCAAGTCCGCGGTGAGTGAGATCACCGCGGAGCTAGCCCAGCTCTGACGGTCCTCCGGCTCCGCGCCGGAAAACGCCAACTGTCAAGCAATCCGCTCGGTCGCCCTGGGCCCACGTGTCCGACGGTTGAGCGGAAGTTTGTACCCAGCGCACAATGGGTTCGGTACACATAGCGCTTGCATAAAAGTCGGCCGTACTCTACCGTCAACTGACAGGAGAGGGACAGCGTCTAGCTCGCGACTCCAGCGTGTGGAGGAGGGGGGTTGCTGTGTCAGTGGCCGGCCGCCGACGTCGGTACTACTCCTATGTCTCCTTCGCCCTCTCGATCGGAGCGGCGACGGGAGTCATCGCATTGGGGTCGGTCACCGGCAGCGCCCACGCGCTCTCCGCGGGCTCGCCGCGCGCTCATGCGAGCGTTGTCGGCGGCGGGAACGTTCAGATCTCGCGCTTCCCGTTTCAAGTCGCGCTGTACAACCCGGCGGCCGGCTCGCCGATGGCGGGGTTCTTCTGCGGCGGCGTGATCGTCGACGCCACCCACGTGATCACCGCCGCGCACTGCCTCGCCGGCGGGGGCCACGGCCGGGGCAGCGTCTCTCGCGAAGTCGCGGTGCTCGCCGGCTCCACACGACTCGATCGTCCCGATCCCGGCAGCGTCCGCGATGCGGCCGTGAGCGTCTCGGTTGACCCCTATTACAACCCCTACACCAACGATTACGACGTCGGCGTGGTCGCGCTCGCGCGCCCGCTGTGGTCCGGACCGACGGCGCCGAGCGTAAACGGTTCCGGTCCAATCGCCCCGCTGGCGATCGACACCGCGGCCGCCGCAAGATATGACGAATCGAGCGCCGAGCCCGCGACGCTCGCGACCGTCAGCGGCTGGGGAGACACAAACCCAGCGCCCGCCGGCGCTCCCCGCTATCCGGGTGCGCTGCGTGCGAGCAGCGTCCCGCTCGTCTCCGAATCGCTCTGCCAAGAACAGTATTCGGCCATCGAACAGGCGATCACTCCACGCATGCTCTGCGCCGGCAGCTCCAGACCACGCGCCGACTCCTGCTACGGCGACAGCGGCGGTCCGCTCGTCATAGACCGCGACAGCCCCGCACGCCCTCCAACGGACTACGTGCTCGTAGGGCTCGTCGATTTCGGCAACGGTTGCGCCCAATCCGGCTTCGCCGGCGTCTACACGCGCATCGCCGACCCCGCGATCGCCCACTTCCTCGCCTCCGGCATAGGTCACCGCGCGAAGGTCGCCCTGCGCCGGCCGGGGCACAAGCGCAAGCGTCACCGCGCTCGTCACTGATTTTCAGTTCAGAGCCTATCCCTCGCCGTCGGGTGGCTGCATATACGGCCCGTACTCTCGCCAAAAATCTGCGGACTCCTCGGGCGTCATCGCGCGGGTGCCCTGTCGCTTGCGGATCGCCGCGATACTGGTATCGCCTACGAGTACGAGGCGTCCGTCGGGGCGTTTCTCCTCGACGAGGTACTCGCCGGCCAGGTCGCCGCTGAGCGTCACGTGCGGTTGTGCTGCCACGGCATTCATGATGTCAGATCCTCCTTTTGATCCCAGGCCCAAAGGGGCGGGAACACGTAGTCCCACAGGTCGTGTCTTGTGATGACACGGACCATAGGCCGCGCTTGGGACGAAAACTCTCGGGCCTTGCTGGCTCGTACGTCTCATGCGTGCGAGACTGAAGGCGTGATTCAGCGCACTCGGGCTCTTGTGGCGCTCGTGATTACCACCTTGCGAACCGAACCAAACGTGCGTTTCGCTCTGCTGTTTGGCTCGATGGCCACAGGCACGGATACGCGGGAGAGCGATATCGATGTTCTGGTCGACTTGCGCGATGAAGGTCTCGAGCGTTTGCTTGACGTTCAGGTAAAGCTCGCCGCGATCGTTGGTCGCGACGTAGACGTCCTACGGCTCACCGACGCCGAGGACGAGCCTGCGTTGCTGGCCGTCGCACTCGCTGAGGGACGCGTGCTCGTTGACCGTGACGGGTTGTGGCCGACGTTGCGTCGTCGAGAACCGCTGTTGCGACGGCGCGGCGATGAGAGCGAGGCACAGTGCGTTCGAGACGCCCTTGACGGCATCGATCGGTTGCTTGCTACCTGGGCATAACGAGTCCGGTTCTCTGCAACGTCCGTACCTCGTCGTACGGTGCCAGCGTGTCTGTTCAGCACCCCCAGACGACCGATCCTGACGGGCGGCTTGTGGTCTTCGACGCAGGCTCTCGTCTGCACTTGGCTCGGCGCCGCCCCTGGCTGCTCGACCACATCGACGTGATCATGGGGGCTGTCGCTCGCCCCGACTTCCGGATGCTGGACCCGATCGCCGGTCGGGAGCGCTTCTATCGTCAGCACATCGAACCCGGGCGCTGGCTGCGAGTCGTCGTAGACTTCAGCGAAGACCTCGCCTGGGTTGTGACGGCTGTGGTGCAGGACAACGATCCCCGGGGGAAAGCGAAATGACGATCACGATCGCCGGCATCGACTTCGACTATCACGACTACGACGAGCGTGGGGACGTGCTGTTCTTGCACGTGGGCGAGCCGAAGGAGCCGCCTGCCAGGGCGCTTGAGACGCCCGAGGGGCACACGGTCGAATACGACGCTCACGGCGCGGTCGTCGGGCTGGAGCTGAGCGGGGTCCGAGGCGCGCTCGAGGGCGACGGTGAGGTTCAGCTCACGTGGCCCCCGGCCCAACTGGCTGCCAGTGCTCTACGCGAAGCGTTGGCGGCGTAGCCCGCCGACCACCGGGGCCGCCCGGTTTGCGCGGTCGCGGACCGGGTTACCGTGGGGCGTGAGCGGAGGCGTCACGCGCGTCGTTGACGGTCGGCTCCCGGACTTTTTGGTCGGGGTTTCCCGCTCTGCAATGCGCGTTTACGCGTGTCATGTACGTTTTGTGTCGTTGGGGGGTTGACGTGGCGCACCCTTTGTGCTTATGATTGGTAGGTCAGGTGCTCTCGTTGTTTGGGGGCATATCTAAATAGATCGGGTTTGGGTCGGTCTTCTGGATCGGTTTCAAGCGCTTTTGCAGAGGGATGTCGTTCAGGGGAGGGGTCCGGATCGTATGAAGAGGGGTTGTTTTCGCGTGAGTCCGTTCGGGACAGATGTGATGGGGGTCGTTGCGCACTCAGATGCGCCCGTAGGTAGATGCGTCAGCAGCGCTGACACATCTCTCTCTCTCTCTCTCTCTCTCTTGTCCCAGTAGCGCCCCGCTTCTAGCCGCTGAATCTCACCGGACGAGCGGCCGTCCGGACCCTCTTGTAGGGGGTGGGTTTTTCCTGCGTCGGGGGCGTTCCCTGCGTCGGGGGCGTTCGCGGCCGGCGGGTCGTGGGGGTCTCGGTAGGGGTCTCGGTGGGGGTCTACGAGTCGAGGGCCAGCGTCGTTCTCGTCCGTTGGCGGGGGTGTTCGCCGCGTGCGTTCTTGTGTTGGTGTGGGCGTGTGTGGGTGTTGTTCCTGCGTTTGGTGCGCAAACGCGTGCGTATCTGTCCTCGTTTGGTGCTTTTGCTGCACCGTCGGCGGTGGCGGTCAACGACGCCAATGGTGATGTTTATGTCACGGATGTGAATGAAGGCACGGTGTCGCGGTATGACGCTAGTGGTGCGCCGAAGAACTTCACGTGCGCGACCTGTTCGGGGAACACTCTCTCGGGTTTTGGTTTCCCCGGTCCTGGTGGTGAGCAGGTCGCTGTGGATTCAAACAGCGGTCGTATCTACGTCACCAACGTCGGAACCGTCGAAGTGTTTGACTCGACCGGCGCGTCGCTTGGTTCTCTCAACGGAGGGTCCACTCCCAACGGCGCGTATACCACCGCGTGTGGTGTCGCGGTCGATCAGTCAGACGGCGATGTTTATGTCGGTGATATCAACGACTTCACCAACGGCATCGTGTGGCGTTACACCCCTTCGGGTGGTTCGATCGTCGAGACCGATTATTCGGGAGCGGTCTCGGCCCCGATGCCGGTCTGCAATGTCGCGGCCGCGCAAGGCACCGTTTATGCCGCTGATAGTTTCGATGCTGGTGATGTCGTCGCGTTCGCCAACAGCGACTTCAGTGATCCCGGCCCGAACCTTTCGCCGCCATCAACCCTGATAGACACCGGCGCCACCGCGATCTACGCCGACTCTCACAACGGCGATCTCTACGCTGACAAGGGCAGTCAGGTCGACGTGTCCGACACAACGGGTGCTCCTCTTTACAGCTTCGGCTCAGGCGACTTCGGCTCCTCCTCCGGTCTAGCCGTGATGCCTACCCCAACAGGGAAGGCCTATGTCGCTGATGCTGCTGCCGGCCAGATCGATGTTTACGCCGCGGCGCCCCCGCGTGAACATCTGTTCACGATCTCGACGTCTGCTGCACCGTCGGCGGTGGCGGTCAACGACGCCAATGGTGATGTTTATGTCACGGATGTGAATGAAGGCACGGTGTCGCGGTATGACGCTAGTGGTGCGCCGAAGAACTTCACGTGCGCGACCTGTTCGGGGAACACTCTCTCGGGTTTTGGTTTCCCCGGTCCTGGTGGTGAGCAGGTCGCTGTCGATTCAAACAGCGGCCGTATCTACGTCACCAACGTCGGAACCGTCGAAGTCTTTGACTCCACGGGTGCGTCGCTTGGTTCTCTCAACGGTGGGTCCACTCCGAATGGTGCTTTTACCACTGCGTGTGGTATCGCGGTCGATCAGTCGGACGGCGATGTTTATGTCGGTGATATCAACGATTTCACTAACGGCATTGTGTGGCGCTACACCCCGTCGGGTGGCTCGATCGCTGAGAATGACTATTCGGGTGCGGTCTCAGCCCCGATGCCGGTCTGCAACGTAGCGGCCGCACAAGGCACCGTTTATGCCGCCGACAGTTTCGACGCCGGCGATGTTGTCGCCTTCGCCAATAGCGACTTCTCCGATCCGGGTCCGAATCTTTCGCCGCCTTCGACCCTGATCGATACCGGTGCTACGGCGGTCTACGCCGACTCCCATAACGGTGATCTCTACGCCGATAAGGGTAGTCAGGTCGATGTGTCCGACAGTACCGGCACCCCTCTTTACAGTTTCGGCTTGGGTGATTTCGGTTCGTCGTCCGGTCTTGCTGTGATGCCTACCCCGACGGGGAAGGCTTATGTCGCTGATGCCGCTGCGGGGAAGATCGACGTCTACTCGCCGCCCCCAGTCACCGCGCTACCAGCCACTGCCGCCACTACACCCGCGACCCTGATCGCTCATACCACTGCGACCATCAACGGTCACCTCGACACCCGCGATGATCCTGCAGTTACCGCTTGTTCTTTTGACTGGGGTATCGATACTTCCTATAGCGGTGGCAGTGTGCCGTGCTCGCAGGCCGCGCCCTTCACCGGTCCTGCTGATGTCTCAGCCCCCCTCACGGGTCTGGTCCCGGGTCAGACCTACCATTTCCGTCTGCATATCACAGGCCAGAACAGTGGTGAGCGCACCAGCACCGACAGGACGTTCACCACGACGACTTTCCCCGTCGCTACGAGGCCCGCGACCGACATTCATCACACCGACGCTGTCCTGAACGGTTATTTCAGTCCCCAGGGCGACCCTAACCTGGCTGTCACCGCGTGCTCGTTTGACTGGGTCTCAGACGCCCAGTTCCAGACCGACCAGTTCGCTTCCTCCACTAGCCTCCCCTGCGCGGAGGGTCAGAGCTTCGGCGCGAACACACCGGTCGCGGTCACGGCACTGCTCAACGACCTCACCCCGGGCACCACATACCACTACCGCCTCCACCTCTCGACTGCAGGCGCCGGCGAAATCACAGGATCCGCGAGCAGCTTCATCGCCCGCGCCTTCGTGGTCGACCATCCCCTCGCCGCCACGTTCGGCGAATCGGGCTCCGGCGACGGACAATTCTCTCACAACACCGGGATCGCGGTCGACGGCTCGAACGGTGACATCTACGTCGCCGACACGGGCAACCACCGCATCGTGAAGCTCAGCTCCGACGGCAATTTCCTGCGCGCCTTCGGCTGGGGCGTGGGCAACGGCACCGCAGCCGCCCAGGTTTGCACCTCCGGATGTCAGGCAGGCCTCTCCGGCTCGGCGGCCGGCCAGTTCGACACGCCACGCTTCCTGGCTGTCGACAACACCGCCGGTCCTTCCCATGGCGACCTGTACGTCGCCGACACGGCCACCAACCTGGTCCAGAAGTTCGACCCCGACGGAAATCTCATCACCTCCTGGGGCGGCACACCGGCGCCCGGGCAGCTCGACGGCACCGGCCTCCCCAACGGCCCCTTCGCTCCAAACCTCGACGGGATCGCCGTCGATGCCGCCGGCAACCTGGTCGTGATCAGGAATGGAAACGATGACAACAGCACCAACTTCTTTGAATTCAGCCAGAGCGGCTCCTCCCTGTCCACCTTCACCAAAGGCGGGCAGTCAGAAGCAGTGGGCCTCGCGGTCAATGCTGCGGGCAACCTATTCACGGGGAACCTCCGCCAGGTTCGAGCCGGTCGCGGAACAGTCGGCCGCACCATTACTTCACAGGGCCTTTACAGCAACCTCACGCTCGATCCCATGAGCGGCGACCTCTACATCGCCGCCACCGGTCACGTCGATGTCTTCCAGTTCAACGCAGCCGGAGACGTGCTCGCCCCCGACTCCTCCACCTGCACACCTCAGGAAATCAGCTCGTTTCCCGGCTGTGAACCCTCGGTCTCCTTCGCCTCAGGCGAACTCACCTCCGCCACGGGCATCGCCGTCACCGCCAGCGGCCTCACCTACGTCTCGGACCCCGACGCGGTCAAGGTCTTCGGCCAGGAGATTCACCAGACACCGACCCTGACCGTTGGCGAACCCACCGCGGTCACCGGCGCCTCGGCGACCCTCAACGCCAAGGTCGACCCCGAGACCTTCGCGGTCACCGACTGCCACTTCGAGTACGTCACCGACGCCCAGTTCCAGAGCGACCAGTTCGCCTCCGCGGCCAGCGCTCACTGCAACCCTGACCCGGCCACGATTGGCTCCGGCTCCGGCGACGTGACGGTCTCCGCCGACATCTCCGGCTTGAACCCGAGCACCGAATACCACTTCCGACTTGTTGCCACCAACGCCACCCCCCACGGCACCGCCATGAGCCCCGATCAGACGTTCACCACCCACGGCCCCCTGATCAGCGCCACCCACGCCGCCCCGGTCGGCACGACCGCGGCCACCCTGAACGCCAAGCTGAACCCGCAGGGCACCCCTACGACCTACCACTTCGACTACGGCACCGGCACCTCCTATGGCGCTTCCACCCCTGAGAGCGCCCCGCTCGGCGGGACCGCGGACCGCGACGTGTCCGAACAGATCACCGGTCTCGCCCCTGGCGCCGTCTACCACTTCCGTCTCGTCGCCCACAGCGCCGACGCAACCGTCTCAGGCCCCGACGCGACGTTCACCACCGACGCCGCCACCGACGTCTGCCCCAATGCCGCGCTGCGGTCGGGCTTCGGCGCCGCGCTCCCCGACTGCCGTGCCTACGAGCAGGCCACCCCGGTCGACAAGAACGGTGCCAGCGCCCTGAGCTTCGTCGACTTCAACGAGGCCGCAGCCGACGGTCATGCCGCAGTCTTTGCCTCCCACGGGAGCGTCGCCACCTCGGGCGGCGACGCCAACGCGCCGACCTACGTCGCCTCCCGCGGCGACGATTCGTGGAGCTATGACGGCGTCCAACCGCTCACCGATCCGACTTTCAAGGCCCACGAGCTCGGGCGTGATGAAAACCTCCGCACCGCGCTCAGTGCCGTCACCGCGAAGGCCGGCAACGGCCTCTTCGTCACCGACCTCTCGAGCTTTACCCGAAGCCCGCTCCCCATCCCCGTCCCAGCCCCGAACAACGTCCGGAACGTGCAGTTCGCCGACGACACGGGCCACTTCATCTTCGAGGACTCGGACGTCCTCACCGCTGATGCTGTCGACAACGGACCCAACGGCCGCAACCTCTACGACTACAACCACGGCGCCCTCACGCTCGCCGGCCGCGTGCCGCAGGGGGCCGCGACCTCCTGCGTCGACGGCGACACGCCCGCCGACGGTTGCACGGGACCCGCGGGCGGCGAGCGTGAGGGCGGGGGCATCGGCTATTACCACCGCAACACGATTTCCAATGACGGCTCCAAGGTCTTCTTCACCGAAGGCGGCACCGGCCGTCTCTACATGCGCGAGAACAGCACAAGAACCGTCCAGATCTCCGCCTCGCTGAAGACAAACGGCGCCGGTCCCGGCGGCGTCGATGCAAACGGCCACAAGCCCGCAGCATTCCTCGCCGCCACCCCCGACGGGGCCACCGTTTTCTTCGAGAGCTGCGAGCAGCTGACCAACGACTCGACCGCCGTCTCCACCGCCGCCGACAACACGTGTTTGACGCCCGACCAAGGCCAGGACCTCTACCGTTACGACACCGCTACGGGCGACCTTACGGACCTCACCGTCGACACGCACGCTGGAGACGCCAAGGGCGCCCAGGTCCAGGGGATGCTCGGGACCTCTGCCGACGGCTCCTACGCCTACTTCGTCGCCAACGGCGTCCTCGCTCCCGGTGGCGCCCCCGGCGACTGCGACAGCACTGGGCAAGGACTTGTCGGCACCTGCAACCTCTACGTGCTCCACGGCGCCACCACCACCTTCATCGCCTCGCTCGGGGAGAATGGCGCCACACCGCAGGTCTCCGACCTGCAGGATTGGCAGCCGTCCACGACATCAGTCGGCGGTGCACGCGTAGCCGCCGACGGTCCCGCCCTGTTCTCCTCGACCATGCCGCTGACGGGCTATGACAACACCGGCCCGCGCTGTGACCACGCCCGCAAAGGCCCAGGCCCCTGCGAGGAGCTCTTCCGGTTCGACCCCGCCGCCGACGGCGGTAAAGGCGCGCTCGACTGCGTCTCCTGCAGCCCCACCGGCGCTCCGGCCCTCGACAACGCCGATCTCATCAACACCCAGCAGGTCGGTGCCGGTTTCCTGAACGATCCGGGCCCAGGCCACGAGACCCGCAACCTGTCCGCCGACGGCTCAAGGGTCTTCTTCGAGACTCCCCTGAAGCTCGTCCCGGCCGACGTCAACGGCGACGGCGGCTGCCCAACGGTCTACGCGTCAACAACGGGCGCGTGCCAGGACGTCTATGAGTGGGAGGCCGAAGGTTCGGGCTCGTGCCACAGCCACTCCCAGAACGATGGCTGCCTGTACCTGCTCTCCAGCGGCACCTCCTCGGAGCCTTCCTTCTTGGACGATGCCTCCACCTCCGGCAACGATGCCTTCATCTTCACCTACGACCAGCTCGTCCCACAGGACACCGACCAGCTCTCTGACCTCTACGACGTCCGTGTCGACGGAGGCCTCGCCTCTCAGCACCAGGTGTCGCGGCCGCCCTGCGGCAGCGACACCTGCCAGGGTGCCGCGTCGGCGACGCCCACTCTTCCGCTGGCGGCAACGGTTACGTTCGTCGGTCCCGGCGACGCGACGCCACCGCTCGGCGACAAAGTGTCCGTAGGGAAAATCAAACCCCTCAGCGGGCCATCTGCCAAGCTGCGCGTCACGGTACCGCAGGGTGGCGTGATCAGCATCTCGGGTGCCTCGTTCCACACCGCGACAAAGACTGCTCTCAAAGCTGGGACGTACACGGTCGCCGTGACGCTCACAGCGAAGGCCAAGCGCACGCTGAAGCGTAGGCACAGGCTTAGAGCCACGGTGCGGGTGTCCCTCAAGCCCTCGACAGGCGCAGCGTCGGCGATCACCGTCGCGCTGACCTTCAACCAACCCACGGCAGCGCGCCACGCCAAGCACAACACCCGAGCCGCCGGCACGACCTGGAGGACAGGACGATGACCATTCTTCGACGTCATAGCCCATCGTTGCCCACCGCGCCCATCAAATGCACAGACCGATCCATGGCTCCCACTCGCACCACTCAAGACGGCGGCGTCGGTCCCGTCCTGCGCCGACTGGGGAGCACGGCAATCGCCGCCGCGGCCATCACGACGACATTGTTTCTCGCGGCTGCGCCGGCCCATGCCGCCGCTCCGGTCCTGCGGGTCACCACCATCCCCAGCTCAGCCCACCTGCCGCCCGGGGGAGTGGCCACCTACGTGATCAACGTCGAGAACGTCGGCGGGGCCCCCACCGATGGTTCACAGATCACCATCACCGACCACCTCCCCGCCGGCCTCAGCCTCTTTACGGGTGAAGGCTCATTGTTCGTCATGGGCGGCGACGCCTTCGACACCGGTGTGCCACCGACCTGCGATCCCGGCCCACCGCTCTCATGCGCCACCCCGACGGGCGCCGGCGCCGAGGTTTCGGACATCCTCTACCCGGGCGAGCGGCTCTCAATGGTCTTCACCGCAAGCATCGACCCGGGACTCGACGGCGGTGACGCCGTCAACCAGGCGATCGCCTCCGGCGGCGGCGCCGCCACCGTGACCGACACCACCGCGACGCCGGTCGCCACGGCCCCTGCGCCGTTCGATTTCAGCGATGCCAGTGCCTTGTTCACCGACGCCGCGGGCGACGCGGTGACCCAGGCCGGCGCCCACCCATACCAATTGGAAACCTACTTCCGGCTCAACAGCGTCCACACGCCAGGCGACGACAAGCCCGCTGCCATCCTCAAGGACGCCGTCGTCAAGCTACCCCGCGGCGTCGTCGGCAACCCCACGGCTACACCACGCTGCACCGAGGCCCAGCTCGAGGCCAACGTCAACGCTTTGGTCACCGCCTGCCCCGACGGTTCGGCTGTCGGGGTTATTCATCCCATAGCCGACCTTGGCAACTATCCCACGCCCGGCTTCAACGCCGCCCTCTACAACATGGTCCCCCCGCCCGGCGAGCCGGCGGAGTTCGGCTTCCAGGTCGCCCCATTCGGCATTGAGGTGCTGGGCCACATCTATGCAAGCGTCGACTCCGCCGGCGACTATCAACTGAGCGGCGGCGTCTCGGACCTGACCGGCTTCGCTGGGCCCAGCGGCGCCATGATCACCTTCTGGGGCGACCCCAGCGACCCGAGCCATGACCACCGACGCGGCCACTGCGCCGAAGACGCCAACGCGACCGACGGTAGATCGTGCCCGGTTTCCCGCAGCGACACACCCTTCCTCACGATGCCGAGTGCCTGCTCCGGGCCGCTTGAGACCACCTTCTCCGCCGACTCCTGGGAGGAACCGGGCAACGTGCTCACCGCCACCGGGCTGACACGGGATGCCTCCGGCACCCCGGTCGGCATCACCGGCTGCTCGACTCTCGCGTTCGCCCCGTCGATCACTGTCCGTCCCGACACACAGGCAGCCGACAGCCCCGCCGGCCTGGACGTCAACCTGAAGCTCCCCCAGACCAACTCGATGGCTGGCCTCGCGACCGCTGATCTCAAGCGGACGGTCGTCGATCTGCCCGCTGGTATGGCTGTCAACCCGTCGGCCGCCGACGGCCTCGGTGCCTGCACCCCGGCTCAGATCGGCCTGACCACCGCGATCGGCTCCACGCCTGTCCACTTCACGGGCACCCCGGACAGCTGTCCGGACTCGGCCCAGGTCGGGACCGTCCAGATCACGACCCCGCTGCTGGCGGATCCGCTTCAGGGGCAGGTGTATATAGCGCAGCAGGATGAGAACCCGTTTGGTTCGTTGCTTGCCTTGTATGTCACGGTCAAGGATCCGAAGACGGGTATCGTGATCAAGCTTCCTGGGCGGGTTGATCCGGACCCTGTTACTGGCCAGTTGAAGGCGACGTTTGATAATACGCCGCAGTTGCCGTTCGCCGATTTCCAACTGCACTTCAAGGGTGGTAATCGTGGTGCGCTGGTTACCCCTTCGACGTGTGGCTCCTTCCAGACTGTGAGTTCGTTCTCGCCGTGGTCTGCGGCCGACCCGAACAATCCGAGCGCGGCGGAGACGCGTACCTCCACGGACGGTTTCACGATCGGTTCCGGCCCCAACGGTGCGCCGTGTGTTTCAAGCCCCGCGCAGTCACCGTTCGCTCCCGGTTTCTCGGCGGGTTCGGTGAATCCCGCGGCGGGTGCGTTCACTTCCCTAAGCGTCACGTTCTCGCGTTCTGATCAGGAACAGGAGTTGGGTGGTGTGACGGTACGTACCGCGCCGGGGTTGCTCGGCCGGATCGCTGGTGTGCCGTTCTGTGGCGAACCGCAGGCCGCGCAGGGCGCCTGTCCAGCGGCCAGTCAGATCGGGCACGTGCAGGTCTCCGCGGGCGCCGGTCCCACCCCGGTGTCGATCCCGCAGGCGGGTAAGCCGCAGGACCCCGTGTTTTTGACCGGTCCGTATAAGGGCGCGCCGTTTGGTTTGTCGATCGTGGTACCCGCGCAGGCCGGACCGTTCGATCTCGGGACGGTGGTTGTGCGTGCCGCGATCTTTGTGGATCCGCATACGGCGCAGATCACGGTCGTCTCGGATCCCTTCCCGACGATCTTGCGGGGAATACCGTTGAAGGTCCGTTCGGTCAGCGTGATCGTGGACCGCGAAGCGTTCGTGTTCAACCCGACCAGTTGCGATCCCATGAGCGTGGGAGGGACCCTCACCTCCACGCAGGGTGTCGCGGTGGGAGTGTCGAGTCGTTTCCAGGCCGCGGGTTGTGCAGGGTTGCCGTTCAAACCGTCGTTCGCCGCTACCACGCAGGGCGTGACGAGCAAAGCGAATGGTGCGAGCCTGACCGTGAACGTGTCCGCGCGCCCGGGTGAAGCGAACATTCACAGGGTCGATCTGCAACTACCGAAGGCGCTCCCGGCACGGTTGACGACGTTGCAGAAAGCGTGTACCGCGGCGCAGTTCGAAGCGAACCCCGCCGGTTGTCCTTCAGGGTCGGTGATCGGTACGGCGACTGTGCATACCCCGTTGTTGAATGTCCCGTTGGCGGGTCCGGCGTATCTCGTGTCTCATGGTGGCGCGGCGTTCCCGGATGTGGAGTTCGTGTTGCAGGGCAACGAACGCGGCGGTGTCGTTGAGATCGTCCTGGACGGCGCGACGGACATCAAAAAGGGGATCACGTATTCGCGGTTTGAAACGGTCCCTGACGCTCCGATCAGCAGTTTTGAAACGGTGCTGCCGACCGGGCCGCACTCTGTCCTCGGGACCGATATTCCCGCGAGTGCGAAGAACAGTCTGTGTGGGCAAGCATTGACGATCCCGACGACGATCGTCGCCCAGAACGGCGCGACGGTCACGCAGACGACCCGTATTGGTGTTACCGGCTGTGCACGCGTCAAGACGAAGGCCCTGACGCGCGCACAGAAGCTCGCCAAGGCGTTGAAGGTGTGTCGCAAGCAACCGAAGCGCTCATCCAAGCGCGTCGCGTGCGAACACCGCGCCCGTAAGCAGTACGGGCCACTGACCAAGAAGAAGAAAAAGTAGGCGTGGGGAGGGGATGAGGAAATGTCCGCTCGTGATACGCGTATTCGCAGCGTGAGCGAGCCTCGGCGCACGCGCCGTCACGGCCCCCGCCCGTCACGAGCACGAGTCGTTGGTGGTGACGGTGGTGGGTCACCGGCGGCCGCGTCCTCGTCCTCATCGGGTTCATCTGGTTCGTCGGGTTCGCCGCGGACGCAGGTCGCGGAGGTGCAGCGTGTGCGGATCCTGAGCGCCGCCGCGCGTGTCGTGGGGGATCTCGGCTATGAGGGTATGAGCGTTGCGCGGATCACGGCCGGCGCCGGCATATCCCGCCGCACGTTCTACGACCTTTACGAGCACCGCGAAGACTGCTTCCTCGACCTCTTCGAGGAGGTCGTGACACGCGCCCACAAAGTCGCCCGCGACGCAGCGGCCGGACACGAGAGCTGGCGGGAACGCGTCAGAGCCGGCCTGTTCGCGCTGCTCGTGTTGATCGAAGAGGAGCCCGCTATCGGATCGCTGCTCGTCGTCGACGCTCTCGGTGCCGGTCCCCGCGTGCAGCAGCGTCGCGCACAAGAGCTCCAGCGGTTGAGCGAGATCATCGACCAGGGCCGCAGCGAAAAAACCAGAAGAACGAAAGGACGGACTTCGTCCTTGACCGCTGAGGGTGTCGTCGGTGCCGTGTTGAGCGTGATCCACGCTCGCCTATCCGTACACGCCAAGAACCCCGCTTCGACCAACGGGTACCGCGGACACGGACCGTCCAGACCGCTGACGGGACTGTTGAACCCGTTGATGGGAGTGATCGTGCTGCCCTACCTCGGCGAGGACGCCGCCGCCCAGGAGCTAACCCATCCCGTGCCGAAGAGAACCCCCAAACGCAGCACGTCCAAGAAGTCCTCGCGGACACAGAGCACGCCTCCTCCAGCACCCGAACACCTGCTGGAGGGCCTGGACATGCGCCTGACCTACCGCACGCTGCGCGTCATCTCCGGTGTCGCCGCCCACCCGGGATCCTCAAACCGCCAGGTAGCGGACGCCGCGGGGATTCACGACCAGGGCCAGATCTCAAAGCTCCTCGGCCGCCTGGAGCGCCTCGGCCTCGTACAGAACACCGGCGAAGGCCAAACCAAGGGCGAGCCCAACGCCTGGACACTCACCGCGCGCGGCACACAGATCCAACACACGATCGAAACCCAAACCACCACCACCACGGCCTCACCCGCCTAAACCCACCGCCACCCATGCCAGACTGCGAGGCGTGATTGCACGCGCCCAGGCCCTGGCGGCTCTCGCCGAGCACGAGTTCGACGTCGTGGTCGTCGGCGGGGGCATCACCGGGGCCGGGGTGGCGCTCGATGCGGCCACGCGCGGGTTCAGCGTGGCGCTGGTCGAGCGCGCCGACTTCGCCTCCGGGACGTCCAGTCGTTCGAGCAAGCTGGTGCACGGCGGGCTGCGCTACCTGCAGAACTTCGATCTGGCGCTCGTGCGCGAGGCGCTGCTGGAGCGTCAGCTGATGGTCGCGCTCGCGCCCCACCTCGTGCACCCGTTGCCGCTGGTGGTGCCGGCCTTCGACGGCGCCCGCCCCGATCGGCTGATGGGGATGGGGTTGAACCTGTATGACGCCATGTCCGTCGATCGGGAGCGGCTGCGGACCGGGCGCGCCGCGATCGGTCGCTCCAGGCGAGCCCGTGCCGAGCGGGCGCAGAACGCCGCCATCGCGGAGGCCGAGCCCCAATCGCCGCCTGCACCGACACCGGCGGCGGCGCAGTCGGAGACGGTCGAGTCGTGGAGTCCCGAGCGCCACCGCACGATCTCCGGCGAGGAAGTGATCGAGCTACTACCCGCGCTCGCCGCCCGCGAGCCGACGAGCGGATATCTCTTCTACGACTGCCAAACAGATGACGTCCGCCTCGTCCTGACCGTGCTCGGCGAGGCTGAGCGCTTCGGCGCGGTGTGCGCCAATCGCGTCGATGCGACAGGCCTGCTGGAGCGCGATGACGGGAGCGCGGGCGGCGTGCACGCGCTCGATCGCGAGAGCGGCGAGCGGTTCGAGATCCGCGCCGCGAACGTCGTCAACGCGACCGGAGTATGGGCCGACCGGCTGATGGCCGAGTCCGAGCTGCCCCGCATCCGCCCCAGTCGCGGCACGCACATCCTCTTGCGCCACGAGGACCTGCCGCTCGTCGGCGGGGCGATCGTGCCGGCGGGGGAGGGGCGCTCTATCTTCGCGCTGCCCTGGCTTGGGCGCACGCTGGTGGGCACGACCGACCTCGACTACGAGGGCGAACTCGACCACGTGCGCCCGTCCGGACAGGACGTCGAGTACCTGCTTAGCGCGGTCAACGAGTTCTTCGGGACGTCCTTCGGCGCGCACGATCTCGCGGGCGCCTATGCCGGCGTGCGACCGTTGATATCGAGCGGCGATCCGAAGAAGTCGGTCGACATCTCGCGCAAGGCCGAGCTGTATGAGGCGTCCTCGGGGATGCTCACGATCACCGGCGGCAAGCTCACGACGTGGCGGCGGATGGCCAAGCTGACGGTCGATCGCCTGGTCGAGCGTGACGCCCGCGACGCGCCCTGTCACACGCACGAGATCCCGCTCGGGCAGGCGATCGCCGTGGAGGAGCTGCCGCGTGTGGAGGGCGTGCCCGAGGACTCCTACGCGGCGCTCGCCGGCCGCTACGGCTACGCCGCGCGCGAGGTGCTGGCGCTCGCGTCAGAGCGCGGCGAGCTGGCGCAACCGATCGTCCCCGGCCTGCCCGACCTCTTGGCCGAGGTCGCGCTCGCCGCCCGCCGCGAGCAGGCGCGCTCGATCGGCGACGTGCTGCTGCGCCGCACCCGCCTCGGCCTGCTGGCCGCGCACGAACTGCCGGTGCAGCGCGTCGCCGACGTGCTCGCGCGGGAGCTGCACTGGGACCAGGCACGCACCGCGAACGAGATCGAGCGCTTCGCCCAGGAGGCCGCCGCCGAGGGGATCGGCGCCGAATGACGCAAGCCGAGGGGATACCCGCGCGCGTGTTGCGCGCGGGCGAGCACACCCTCCGGCTGGGCGGCCGGCCGTGGCTGATGGGCATCGTCAACGCCTCGCCCGATTCCTTCAGCGACGACGGCTCCGCGCGCACGCTGGAGCGCCAGGCGCTGCTGGCCCGCGAGCTGGTGGAGGCGGGCGCGGACGTGCTCGACGTCGGCGGTGAGTCCGCGCGCACCGGTGTCGCGCCCGTGTTGGTCGAACAGGAGATCGAGCGGGTCGTCCCGCTGATCGAACGGATCGTGAGCACCGTGCAGACGGTCGTCTCGGTGGATACGTACAAGCCGCCGGTGGCAGCCGCCGCGATCGCCGCGGGCGCGACGATCGTCAACGACGTCTCCGGCCTGCGCGACCCCGAGCTTGCCCACGTCTGCGCGCGGTCGGGCGCGGCGCTCGTGCTGATGCACACCCGCGCAGCGCCCAAGCAGCGCCTGCAGGACCCGGATCTGTACGGCGATGACATCACGGGCGAGGTGCTCTCGTTCCTGCGCGAGCGCATCGAGCTGGCCATCGCGGCCGGTGTCGCGCACGAGCAGCTGATCGTCGATCCCGGCCCGGACTTCACCAAGACCCCCGCGCAGACGATCGCGCTGCTGGCCGAAAGCGAGCGCCTGCACGAGCTGGAGCGCCCGCTGCTGATGGCGATCTCGCGCAAGGACTTCATCGGCGCGCTCACCTCGCGCGCGCCCCGCGAGCGCGGGGCGGGGACGCTCGCCGCGCTCGCCCACGGCGTCGATCGGGGCGCGCACATCTTCCGCCTGCACGACGTCGCCGCCGCGCGCGACTACCTGACCGTGCGAACGGCCCTCGCGGGGACGTCGCGGCCGCGCAGGGATCTCGCGCTCGCCGAGGAACTTCGACACGAGCCGTAAACCCATTCCCGCGGACCCGAGACCTCGCCGGATCGGGGAGTTCGACCGCGGCGGGCGCTAGGGTTCATGTTCACGACGGGTGCCGGTCGCTGCGCAACGCGACCGGACGCCAACCGCCCCCATATCGATACGAAGGAGAACCATCACATGTCAGTACTCGACCGCTCCGAGTTGGAGGCCAGTCCGCTGGCCGACCTGTACGCGATCGCCGACCAGCTCGGCCTTGAGGGGTTTCGCCGCCTGCGCAAGGCCGAGTTGATCGACGCGATCCTCGGCGGCCCCGCCGACGGCGCCACCGCCGACGGTGGGGAGTCCGACAAGGAGGAGCAGGAGGAGGCCCCGGCGGAGAAACGGCGCCGGCGCCCAAGCGTGCGCCCCCGCCGCTCGCGGCGCGCGGCGGCCAAAGAGGACGCCGACGCGGACACCGCCGAGAAGCCGAGCGCTAAAAAGCCGAGCGTCAAACAGAGCCAAGCCGCGGCCGGCGAGGAGCGCACGGCCGAGGGCGTGGTGGAGCTGCTGGGCAACGGCTCGGCGTTCCTGCGCGTGCACCCGCCGGAGGCATCCGACGAGGACGTGTACATCTCCGCCGCCCAGGTGCGTCGCTGCGAGTTGGTCTCCGGCGATCGCGTCGGCGGGCCGCTGCGCATGCCCAGGCGCTCTGAGCGCTACTCCTCGCTGATCCGCGTCGAGACGATCAACGGCGCGCCCGCGGGGGAGGTCTCCGAGGGGGCGCGCTATGACGATCGCCCGGTCGCCTACCCGAGCGAGCGCCTGGCGCTCGACGGCAAGGACGCGACGCTTGAGGCGATCGAGTGGCTGACCCCCTTCGGGCGCGGCTCGCGCGTGGTGCTCTCAGGACCGGCGCGCGCCGGCAAGACGGAGATCCTCAGACGCCTGCTCGGCGCCCTCTCGGGCCGTGAGGACCTGGAGGTCACGCTGCTGCTGGCGGGCGTGCGCCCCGAGGAGGTCTCGGAGTGGGCCGAGGGCCCGGTCGCGCCCGCGACCACGCTCAGCTTCGCGGCCTCCGCCGACACGCAGAGCCAGGCGCTCGAACGCGCGATCGAGACCGCCAAGCGCACGGCCGCGCGCGGCGGGGACGCGCTCGTGTTGATCGACACGCTCGACGGTCTGCACCCGCACGTCGCGCGCAAGGTGCTCGCGGCCGCCCGCAACCTCGGCGACGGCGGCTCGCTGACAATCGTCGCGACCGCCACGCGCTCTTACGGTGGGGAGACGACCGTGATCGCGCTCGACCCCTCGCTCACCCACGCGGGCGGTCCGCCGCTGGACCTGACCGCGAGCGGGACCGTGCGCGCGGAGCTGCTCGTGGGCGAAGAGGGCGCCGCGGCGATCGCCAAGGCGCGCGCGAGCGCGCTGGAGTCCGCCGCGAGCTAGTCGCGGTTATACGCCACGCGGCCCCATGAGGGCTCGCGTGCGAGTTCGATCGGCTCGTGATCGCGCTCGGGCTGCACGTACGTGAAGCTGCCCGTGCCTTCGTCGAAGGCCACACCCAGCTCGCCCTCGTTGACGCGCTGATCGAGCCATGCGCCCCGGAAGACGAGCCGGCGCAGCCAGTGCACGAGCGAGCGCTCGGCCGGTCCGACGAGCTCGGGCCAGCAGTCGTTGACGTGCTCGCCCAGGCCCGACGCGGGATCGTAGACCTCGCCGTTGACGGCCAGATTGACGAGGTCTTCCAGCTCGTCCTCACCGAGCCTGCCGCCGACGAACCCGAGCTTCAGCGCGGCCTGCTCACAGCGCTCGGAAAAGTCGGCTTCGTTGAACGTAAAGCGCAGCTCGCCGTATTCGAGGACGAAGTCCTCACCCGAGTCGTAGTTGCCGCGCCGCGATGATGTCTGTTCCATAAAAGATCAAGGCCGGGAGGTCGTTGGGGCCCGGGTCGTCGGGATCATATGCTGCGTTCCTGCTCAGCCCACCGCGGTGAATGGGATTTTGCAGTTCAGACGGCGCATGCGCCGTCTGCGGAACCGTGCATGCACGGTTCCGAACCATGCCGCATGCGGCATGGTTGCGGAGGGCGCATGCGCCCTCCGACGACACCGCACATGTGCGGTGTCGGACCTAGCCGCATGCGGCTAGGTCTACCCCTATACGCTGCGCTGAATGGCACGCCTGACCGAGCGAGGACTGCGCCGATCCGTCGGCGTCCCTGGCCTCTTCGCGACCGCCTACGGCAACGTCGGCTCCTCGATCTACTACGCGCTCGGGCTCGTCGCCTACTACGCCCTCGGGCTCACCCCGCTCGTGTTCATGTTCGCGGGCGGCCTGTTCGTGCTGACCGCCAAGACCTACGCCGAGGGCGCCTCGATGTTCCCCGAAGCCGGGGGCTCCTCCTCGTTCGCGCGCCACGCCTTCAACGACGTCGTCTCGTTCTTCGCCGGCTGGGCGCTGAGCCTCGACTACATCATCACGATCGCCATCTCGGCCTTCTTCGTGCCCCACTACCTCGGCGCGTTCTTCCCTAGCCTCACGCACAACCCCGGGGACATCATCGGCGGGCTGATCACGATCGTGCTGCTCGCCGCGCTGAACATCCGTGGGCTGGGGGAGTCGGCCAAACTCAACCTGTTCCTCGCCGTCGCCGATCTCTGCACGCAGGTGCTGCTCGTCGGGCTCGGCTTCGTGCTCGTGCTCAACCCCAAACTGCTCGTCGATCAGGTCCATCTCGGCACGGCGCCCACGTGGCACAACCTGATCTTCGCGCTGTCGGTCGCGATGGTCGCCTACACCGGCATCGAGACCGTCTCGAACATGGCCGAGGAGGCCAAGGACCCCGGGCACGACATCCCCAAGGCGGTCAACCTCGTGCTGATCGCCGTGCTCGGCGTCTACGCCGGCATCTCCGTCGTCGCCCTCTCCGCGCTGCCGGTCGTGCACACCGTCCACGGCTATGCCACCGAACTCGGCACGACCTACGAAAACGACCCCGTGCTCGGCATCGTCCGCCACCTCGGCCTGCACGGCACGGTCCTGAAACTGGCTCAGGACTACGTCGGCGTGCTCGCCGCGACGATCCTCTTCATCGCCACGAACGCCGGCCTGATCGGGATCTCGCGACTGTCCTGGTCGCTCTCCGAACACCGCCAGCTGCCGAGCATCTTCTCCCAGCTTCACCCCAAGTTCCGCACCCCGTGGTTCACGATCGTGTTCTTCTCGATCATTGCCGCGCTGTTGATCCTGCCGGGCGAAACGAAACTGCTCGGCAACCTCTACTCGTTCGGGGCGATGCTCTCGTTCACCACCGCCCACGTCGCCGTCGTCGCGCTGCGCGTGAAGGAGCCCGACCGCGAACGCCCCTACCGGATGCCCTGGAACGTGCGCATCCGCGGCTCGGACATCCCGATGACGGCCGTCATCGGCGCGATCGGCACGTTCGGCGCGTGGTGCGCGGTCGTCGCGCTGCACACCGAGGCGCGCACGATCGGCATCCCCTGGATGCTCGCCGGGATGGCGGGCTACTTCTACTACCGCCACCGCCAGGGCCTCGACCCCTTCAAGAGCTATCGCATCGCCCGCGAGGAGCGCCCGCCGGACTTTCACGAGCTCGACTATCGCACCGCGCTCGTGCCGATCTTCGGCACCGACGTCTCCGCGCAGGCGCTCACCTCCGCCGCCAAGCTGATCGGCGAAGACGGCGTCGTGTATGCGATCTTCGTGCTCCCCGTCCCCAGCCAGCTGTCGCTGGACTCGGGCCTCGCCGAGGAGGAGGCGCAGGGGCGCTCCGCGCTTGAGTCCGCGCGCATCAAGGCGCGGCGCGCCGGCATCAAGATCCACACCGGCCTGATCCGCACCCGCAACCCCGGCTCCGCCCTCGTAGACGAAGCGCTGCGGGTCGGCTCGGACGTGATCTACTGGTCCACGATCCACGCCCCCGAGGGCGAGCAGCGGATCGGGCCGACCGCGGCCTACCTGCTCGCCAAGCGCCCCTGTCGCGTGATCATCGAGACCCAAAACCGCCCCGCGCGCGCCAAGTCAGAGCCCGAGCCCGCGCCGGCGTAAGACCTCGGCGCGCCCGAGCATGCGCGGGGCATAACCGGGGCATAGTGCTCGCGGCGCGGCGGGTCTCCTCAGCCCGAGCTCGTGGGCTGCCGCAGGCCGAGCACGAACCGCAACCGTTCCATGCCCCCGCCGAGGCTCTTGCCCCCGCCCGCGAGCGTCGTCGTGTTGCGCAGATAGGGCACGAATTTGGCGATCGTCGGGTCTTCGCTGAGGCCGACCCCTTCGAGCAAACTCAGCAGCGTTGCGAAGTTCACTCCAAGGCTCGGCTTGATCCCTTCCCCGAGCGCGCTCTGCGCGGCCGTGTAGGCGGGCGAACCGGACATCGTGCTCGACGGGTTCAGCGCGCCCGTGATCGAGGATTCGCCGAGGCCCATCACGAACTTCGCCTGCCCGCTCGCCGAGCGCCCGTCGGCGATCACGAGCGTCACCGGCAGCCCCTGCACCTTCGCTTCGATCGCCGCTTCGGTACCGGGGATACTCGCCGTGCTTGCTTCCGCGCCCGCTTCGTTCAGCGCGCTCGCGAGCTTGCCCACGGCCGCGCGCGAGGCCGCCGGGTCGGTCGAGTCGATCACCGCCGCGGCCTGCAGTTCGAGGATCGTCGTCCCCTTCGCATACACGCCCACGTCGCCCATCCAGCTCGTGAAGTCGCGCCGGGCCTGCGCCGTGTTCGCGCTCAGCGCCTTCAGCGGCGTCAGGATCCCTTCGAGGATCCCCGAGATGCTCAGCGTCACCTGCGCCGAGGAGGGCGCCAGCGGGCCCACGCTCGATTCCGATGTGAGCGTGCTCACGAGCGAGAGCAGGTTGTGCAGCCCGCTCAGCCCGCCGCCGAGCGAGCCGCCGACGTTGCCGAGGCCCGCTGCCAGCCACGATTCGCCCGGCAGTTCCCCGAGCGCGCTCCCGCCCGTCGCGAGCGCGCCGACGAGCCCGCCGCTCGCCTTCGCCGCGCCCGCCGGCGCCGCGCCGATGTCGGCGTCGAGCTGCAGCGACTTGGAGGTTGGCATGAGCGATACGTTCAACGGGCGCGTGCCTCCGAGCGCGGTCAGCAGCGTCGGCAGCGACTGCGCGCCTTCTGCGCCGCCCGCCGCCTTCGCGGCGTGGGCCTTCGTCACCGCGCCCGCGTTCGCGAACACGTGCCCCAGCGCGCCCGCCGGCGCGACCGATTGCAACTGCGAGTAGGTCGCGTCGACCTTCAGCGAGGAAGAGCTCTGGACCGTGTCGATCACCGCACGCACGCCCGATTCCGAGCCGAGCACGACCAGCTTGTCGATCGTCGCAAACGCATCCCCGCCGGTCGTCGCCTCGTAGGAGACGCCCTTGTAGGTCGTCGTGTGCGCGCCCGCGTGCGCCGCCTGCGTGGCCACGAACTTTTCGGCCTTCGCCAGATCGCTCGTGTCGAGCACGATCGCGCCCCGCGCGCCTTCGTTTGCCGCGAACGGCCACCGCGTGCCCGAACCGGCGCCCGTCAACCCCTGCTGCAGCAACCCGGTCAAGCCTTCGGTCGAGCCCAGCGCCGTGAAGAACATGCCCGCGTTTTCGCCCAGCCACGGCGCCACGTCGCGGGCGAAGTCAAGCGTGGGGGAGCCCGGGGTCTGCAACACGCTCAGCAACCGCGTGTACGGGTTCTTCTGGCCCGTCAACGTATGCCCGGCCGCGAGCGCTTCGTCCTTGAGGCTCCCGTTCGGGCGCACGACCGCGCCGATATACACGGGCGCGTACGCGGGCACCACCCCGGCGGGGTCGGCCTTGGAGCCGGTCGAGGAACTGGAGCCACACCCCGCCAGTGCGCCCGTGAGCGCCGCCAGCACAAGGGCGAGCGCAGCGAAACAGCAGCCCGCCGCGCGACCCCGTTTGTCCGCCTGTGCTCGTCCCCTTCGCTGCCCCGGCTCGACCCGCATCTGCCGATCGTATCCGCAACGCACGATGCACCCACCCGGTTTGCACGGCCGATTGCACGAATCGGCCGGCTCGGCCGGCCAGTGGGCGGGCGCCGGCCCCGGCGGGAAAGCGGCGCGGGTAGTGGCTTTTCGCCGATTTTTGTGGCCTCGGAGCAGGGTTGTGGGAAAAAATGTGCAATTAGGGTTGCGTTGTGGGGGAAAGTGGGGTAAGTTGCCGGAAGCGAGCCGAGGTGGAGGGGCTCCTCCCACTCCTCCACCCCGGCTCGGTAATCCCTTCGCCGAGCAGTCCTCCGAGCAGCCCCCACCCGACGAGCACAAGCAGAAGCCCTCTCCCTCATGGTCCACTTCCGCGGCACCTTCGACCACACGCTCGACGCCAAGAACCGCCTGACCGTCCCGGCCCGCTATCGCGCCGCGCTCTCGGAGGGAGTCGTGCTGGCGATGCCCGTCGACCTGAAGCCCTGCGTCGGTGTCTGGCGCCCGGAGGAGTACGAGCGCTACACCCAGCGCGCGCTCGCCGAGCTTCCGCCCCTGTCCTCGCGGTTGACCGAGTTGGAGCGCTTCTTCTACGGCAGCTCCCACGACGCCGACCTCGACGCGGCCGGGCGGATCATGGTCCCGAGCTTCCTGGGCGAGCACGCCGGCCTGAGCAAGGAGGTCGTGGTCGTCGGCGTCGGCGATCGCCTGGAGCTGTGGGACCGCAGTGCCTGGAACGACCATCGACCGACGCTCCTCGGGGGCGTCGCGGAGATCACGGCCAGCGTCGACGAGTGAAAACGCGAGCACCCGAACCCACCGCCTATCGTGACCATGCCCGCTCTAACCCTTGACAAGATGACCACCTCGACGCACATCCCGGTGCTCGCCGGCGAGCTGATCGACCTGCTCGACCCGCGCCCCGGGCAGACCGCGATCGACTGCACCTTCGGCGGCGGCGGCCACGCGCAGCTGATCGCGGAGCGCCTCGGAGCCGCCGGCACGCTGATCGCGATCGACCGCGACCCCTTCGCGGCCGAGCGCTTCGAGGAATTGGCCGAGGAGGTCGCGTGCACGGTGCGCTTCATCCGCGCCGGATACGCCGAGGCCCTCGCGGAGCTGGCGGACGAGGGCGTGCGCGCCGACGCCGTCTACTTCGACCTGGGCATGTCCTCGATGCAGGTCGACGCGCGCGAGCGCGGCTTCTCCTACTCCTACGACGCGCCCCTGGACATGCGCATGGACCCCGACCAGGAACTCTCCGCGCGCGACGTCGTCGCGACGTGGGACGAGCGTCAATTGGCGCGCGCGCTGCGCGACTTCGGCGAGGAGCGCCACGCCGGCGCGATCGCCCGCGCGATCGTCCGCCGCCGCGAGCTTTCGCCGATCGACACCACCCAAGACCTCGTCGAGACGATCGTCGCCGCGATCCCCGTGCCCGCGCGCTTCGCCGGCGGCCACCCCGCCAAGCGCTCCTTCCAAGCGCTGCGCATCGCCGTCAACGACGAGTTGGAGCAGCTCGACGAGGCGCTGCCCCTCGCCTGGGAGCTGCTGCGCGACGGCGGCGTGCTCGCCGGGATTTCCTTCCACTCGCTTGAGGACCGGCGCGTCAAGCGCTTCATGACCGCCCGCGCGCAGGGCTGCATCTGCCCGCCCGACCTGCCCGTCTGCGGCTGCGGGCGCACACCCGAGGCCACGCTGTTGACGCGGCGCTCGATCGTGCCCTCGGCCGGGGAGATCGCTTCCAACCCGCGTTCCTCATCCGCGCGCCTGCGCGCCGCGCGCAAGCTGGGGGAGGGCACGGCCACATGACCCCGCCGCCCCCCGCCGCTGCCGCCGCAGTACCCGCCCCCGCAGTCCGTCCCCGCCGCAGGCCGCCCGCTCCCGCGACGCGTCCTCGCCGCGTCTCCGGTCCAGCTCGTTCGCGTACCGCACCCGCGCCCGCGCGCCGCGAGGCATTGCCGTCGCGCAACCCGGTGACGGTCGTCACCACGCACCCGCTGTTCGACCGCCTGATCCACGGGCGCGCGTGGATCGGGCTCGTCACGTTCGCGCTGATCGGGATCGTCACAATGCAGCTCGGCCTACTCAAGCTCAACGCGGGCATCGGGCGCGCGCTCGAGCACGAGGGCGCGCTGCAGCGCGAAAACTCGGCGCTGAGCGTCGAAAACTCCGAAGTCGCCGCCGGCGACACGGTCGAGTTGCAGGCCGCACACATGGGCATGCAGCTCGTCCCCGCCGGATCGCTGCGCTTCCTCTCAGCCCACGGCGCCCAGTCGCAGATCGGCAAGGCCGTGGCCGCGCTCAGCGCGCGCGCGAACGGGACCGCCACCGCGTCGACGTCAAGCGAAGCCTCCTCCGCTTCGCCGGAATCCGAAGGATCGTCGTCCTCCTCGTCGTCCACGGGCGAAAGCGAAGCTACCGGCTCTGCGGGCGCCGCAAGCGGCGAAGAAGCCTCCTCCTCCGGAACGACCGCCTCGGAAACGAGCCAATCGAGCACGACCGCCTCAAGCGAAGCCCCCACCAGCAGCGAACGTACGTCCAGCGGCTCCGAAAGCGGCGCGAGCGAAGCCGCCTCGACGCCCGCGCCCAGCGGCGAATCGGGCGGCTCCTCGGCGACCCCGGGGGGTTAGCGGGTGGCCACCGTCCAGCACCGGATCGGGGTCATCTTCGCGCTCTTCTTCCTGCTGCTCGCGCTCGCCGCCGCGCGCACCCTGTACTTGGGGACCGTGCGCGCGGGCACGTTGCGCAAAGCCGCCCAGACACAGCAGCTCTCCAACGAAAAGCTCCCCGCCCAGCGCGGCACGATCGTCGATCGCAACGGCGTCGACCTCGCGGTGTCCGAGCCCGCGCGGGACATCTCTGCCGACCCCTACCTCGTCAAGGACCCGTTGCAGGCCTCGCAGAAGCTAGCGCCGCTGCTCGGCAAGCCCCAGGGACAGGTCCTCGCCGAGCTGAGCGAACGCCGCGGCTTCGTCTACCTCGCGCGCTCGCTCCCCGCTCGCCAGGCGCGCGGCGTGAGCGCGCTCAAGCTCGAAGGCATCTCCGGCACGCCGGTCATGCGCCGCGTGTACCCGCGCGGGACGCTCGCCGCGCAGGTCCTCGGTTTCGTCGGCACCGAAGGCAAGGGCCTGTCGGGCCTTGAGTACTCGCAGTCCTCGTTGCTGAAGGGCACGGCCGGGGAGCGGCACACGGTCAGCGACGCGCGCGGCCAGCCGATCTCGATCGCGAACGTCCACACCGAGAAACCGGGCGCCACGCTCACCCTCACGCTCGACGCCAACATCCAGCAGCGCGCCGAAGACGTCCTCGGCGCGGTCGGACGCGTGTTCGCCCCCAAAGACGCCACGGCCATAGTCATCAACCCCACCACCGGTGCGCTGCTCGCCGTCGCGAACTGGCCGCAGGTCAACGCCAACGACCCCGCCGCCTCCTCGCAAGCGGCATTGGAGGACCGCGCCGTCGGCTTCGCCTACGAACCGGGCTCCACGTTCAAGGCCTTCACCGTCTCCGGAGCGCTGCAACAGGGCTTGATCACTCCGACAACCGGCTTCAACATCCCCGACCAGATCCAGGTCGCCGACCGCACGATCCACGACGACACCGAACATGGCGACGAGACCCTCTCAACCGCGGAAATCCTCGCCCAATCCAGCAACGTGGGGGCGATCCAGATCGGCAAACTGGAGGGCGCGTCCAACTTCAACACGTGGGTCCACCGCTTCGGCTTCGGCGCCCCCACCGGCGTAGAACTCCCCGGCGAGGAACAGGGCGTCACGCTGCCCCTGTCCAAGTACTCGGGCTCCTCGATGGGCAACCTCCCGATCGGCCAGGGCGAGCTGGTGACGCCGATGCAGATGGTCGCCGCCTACTCGGCCATCGCCAACGGTGGCATCCTGCGCCGCCCCCACATCATCGGCGCGGTCAACGGCCGCCCGCGCCGAACCCCCTACGGCCGCCGCGTCATCTCCGCCACAACCGCCGCACAGCTGCGCACGATGCTGGAGGGAGTCCTGGCGCCCGGCGGCACCGCCCACGAGGTCTCCGTCCCCGGCTACCAGCTCGCGGGCAAGACCGGCACGGCGAGCAAGATCGACCCGGCCACCGGCGAATACTCCAAAAGCGCCTACGTAGCCTCGTTCGTGGGCTTCGCGCCGGCGTCAGATCCGAAGCTCCTGTGCGCGGTGATCGTCGACGAACCGCAATCAGGCTCGATCTTCGGAGGCACCGTCGCCGCCCCGGCCTTCGGGCAGATCATGTCCTTCGCCCTGCCGTACCTGCGCATACCCCCGGGGTGAACAAGGCCCCGACGTAGGGGACTTGACATTTGTTTCCACTGCGGCTATGTTGTTCCAGACCCGGTGGAGAACTGAGCCGCCGGGCGTACATAGATCGGGTTCGGGTCCACCTGTTGTGGGGGACCCGGTAGCAAATTAGAGGTTTCCCTTTGGAGAGGGGCCTGAATCGCTTCGATGAGGGGCTGTTTTCGCGTGGGTCAATTGGGGACATACGCAGTGGGGGTAGCGGCATGCCAAAAACGGCCGCGCCCGCCAATGAATGGATCGGCGCAGTGACGTCGTCGCGCGCCCCGTCACTCCAGTCCGGCACGTCCGGTAATCGGCTAAGGGTACAGGGAGAGAGGAAGAGCCAAATGCTTGAGGTGGGTGACCGTCGCGGGCGTGTGGGTGGTTCGGTGCTGCGGGCTGGGCTTGTGTTCGTTTTGTTCGTTGCGCTCTTGCTGGTCGCCGCAGCGTGTTCGTGGGCTTCGTCGTTTGAGCAGCCGCCTGCGCCGGGCGGGATCTTCGGTGGCGTGTTGCATTCCCCGCCGGAAGGGGTGTTCCCCGAAGAAGTGCAGCTCGGTGGCCTGGGTGGAATGGCGGTGGATGTCAATGGTGTCGGTGGGCCTGAAGGGGTGCCGGCGGGCACGGTGTACGCCGTCGGCCACATGGTGGCCGGGACCACCGAGGTCGCGCGATACACCCCGAGCGGCGGCGGTCTGGCGTTCAGCGCAGCCTGGGAAGTGAGCTTCGTGGGGCAGTCGGATCCATATGAACGTTGTGGTCCGGAAGCGGGCGAACCGTTGCGTCCCCATTGTAAGCCCCGCGTGAATGCCGGCCCCTTGTCTACCAGTGTGGCTGTTGACCAGGGGACGGGGAACGTCTACGTATTGAACGCCGCCGAGGTTAAACCGGGTTCGCCCTTGATCACGGAGTTCAGTCCGGATGGGTCGAGGATTCTCGCTCGTTTCGGGGAGCAGGTGACCGGGAGGACGACGGCGGAAACACCGGCGAATATCCATGGCGTCGGGGATCTGGCGGTGGATGGCGCGGGCTTGGTCTACGTCACGGATGAAGATATAACTGGTTATCGGCGGTTGATGGTGTTCAAGCCGCAGAGCCCGGGTGATTATGAACATTATGTTTACGCGGAAGGCTCTGACATTCACGCGGTCGCGACGTTGCAACGGCCGGTTGTGGATGATGCGGGGAATGTCTATGTGACGAACGAAACGCATGTCTGGGAGTACGCGCCGTCGCAGCCGTTGAGCCCGATCTGTGATTTTGAACATGCTTCTGGTGGGATCGTGGCGTTGGCGGTCAATCCGCAGACCGGGGAACCGTTCTACTACTCCTATAAGGACCGTGAACTGCATCAGCTGGGTGCGTGCGAAGCCGGTAAATTCGTGGAATCGCACAAGTTCGCCGTCACGCAGGCGGCGAACCGCACCGACATTTCGGCGTTGGCGTTTGATCCGGTGCGGAAGATCGGGTCGCGTCCGGCGGGCGTGCTTTATGGCGGGGCGCCGGAAGGCGCCGAATCGGGTTTGGGGCCGATTGGCTACATTTTTGCTCCGGCGGAAGAAAACCCGCCGGCGATCGAATCGGAGGGGGTGGTGAAGGTCACGTCCTCCTCGGCGGAACTGCGTGCGCTGATCGACCCGAGGGGCTTTGATACCCGCGATAGTTTCCAGTATCTGAGTGACAGCGCGTATGTCGAAGCGGGTGAAAGCTTCAGCGGGGCGGTCGAGGTGCCGCTCGGTGGGCAGGTTCTCGGCAGCGGGCAGGGCGCGTTGGCGGCCGCGGCGACGCTGTCGGGTCTCGCGCCCGAATCGGAATACCGCTACAGGGTGATCGCGACGAGCCACTGCGCGCCGAAAGAACCCGAAAAGGTGTGTGAATCGGTTGGTGCGGTGAAGAGCCTGCGGACGTTCGGCCCGGACGCCAGCGTGATCCCTGACGGCCGTGCCTATGAGCTCGTCTCGCCGGCCTGGAAGAACGTCGGGCAGGTCTTCCCGGCGAACCCCGAAGTCTCGAGTTGCGGCCTTGTGGAATGCAAGCCCGGTGGGGCGCTGCAGCGCTTCCCGTTGCAGAGCGCCCCCGGCGGGGACGCGGTCGTGTATGAGGGGAACCCGTTCTCCGCGAGCGGGGGGGCGGTGCTCGAAAACGAGTACCGGGCCGAGCGGACCGGCTCGGGCTGGCAGACCACGAACCTTTCCCCGCCGACGATGAACAGCAAGGGCGGCCTCGGCTACAAGGCGTTCGACGCCCAGTTGAGCAAGGCGGTGCTGGAGCAGAAGAGCCCGGCTCTCAGCCCGCAGGCGCCGCCGGAATTCACGAACCTCTACCTCCAGCCGACCGCCAGTCCGCTCGCGTTGGCGCCGCTGATCACCGAAGCGCCGCCGCACCGCGTCCCGGCCACCCTCAAACTCGCCTATGCGGGATCCTCGGCGGACCTCTCACGGAGGTTCTTCACCGCCAACGACGAACTGGGCAGTCAGGGGGCGGGGGGAGCTGAAGCGGCCACGAACCTCTATGAATCCTCGGGTGGTGAACTGCACCTGGTCAGCATCGGCCCGGGCTCGGAACCGATCCCGGGGGCGGTGTTCGGCTCAGGGACACTGCTGAAGAACGGCAACCCCAGTATCCCGGCCCAGGTGCTTTCGCATGCGATTTCCGTGGATGGCACCCGCGCGTTTTGGACCGGCAAGGAAGGCAAGACCTATGTTCGCGTCGATGGCACGGAAACGCTCGAGGTACCGGGGCCGGGCAGCTGCGCGGAAAGCGTGGAATTGCCTGCCAGGGTCTGTTTCTTGACGGCCTCTGCGGATGGGTCGAGCGTCCTGCTCTCAAACGGCCAGATCGACACGCTCAACAATGCGACCGGAGCTTATGAAGCCGGCAGCGACCTCAGCCAGGGCAAGGGCGGCTTCCAGGGCATCGCGGGACAGAGCGATGACCTCTCCCATGTCTACTTCGTCGACACCGCGGTGCTGGCGGGCGCGGAAGAAAACAGCGGGGGCGCTAAAGCGCAGCCGGCTCAGAACAACCTCTACGCCTGGCATCAAGGAACCACGAGCTTCATCGCCACGCTGCAGGTGCCCGACGGAAGGGCGCCTTACGGTGGCGTCGACGGCGAAGGCGACTGGGCGGACTCACCCACCCGCCGCACCGCGCAGGCGAGCCCCAACGGCGGCTGGCTTGCCTTCCTCTCCCGGGCTCCCCTGACCGGCCAGGACAGCACCGGCCCATGCAAGGCTTCGTCGGGAACCGGGAAATTCGTCGAAGGGCCCTGCCCGGAGGCGTTCCTCTATCAGGACGCGACGGGAGACCTGCGCTGTGCCTCCTGCAGCCCCAGCGGCTCCCAGCCGCTCGGCCCCAGCTTCCTGCCGATCATCAGCAACCTGCCGGACTCGGGCCTGCAGCCGCGCTACCTGACGGACTCCGGGCGCCTCTTCTTCGACAGCCGCGATTCGCTTGTGCCGGGCGACTCGAACGGCGCTGTCGAAGACCTCTATGAGTTCGAGCCCGCAGGGGTCGGGAGCTGCGCTCGCAAAGGCGGCTGCGTCTCGCTGATCTCCGCCGGCGACGGGTCCGAAGACTCCAACTTCCTCGCGATGGACGAAAACGGCGAGAACGTCTTCTTCACCACCCGCGACCGGCTGCTCGGAGCCGACACCGACACCCTGTTCGACCTCTATGACGCACGAGTCGCAGGCGGCTTCCCAGAACCAGCCAAAGCGCCCGAGTGTGTGGGAGAAGCCTGCCAGCCCCAGCCTCCACCGCTCGCCGAATCACCGCCCGCCGCCCCGGCCTCAGGCGGCAACATCAAACCCCCACCGCCCACCAAACCCCCCCCACCCAAGAAACACTGCAACAAACACCAGGTCAAGCGAGGAAACCACTGCGTCAAAAAGCCCAGCCACAAGAAGCACCGGGCCAAGCGAGCCAACCACAACCACAGAGGTACACGATGACCATCCGCCCCAGAACCATCCTCTCCGTGGTTGCCCTCTTCCTCGCGGCAGCGCCCACCGCGGCCCACGCGGACTTCGGGATCGCCCCGGGCAGCCTTACGGTCACGGCGCTGAGCAAGAACGACGGCACTCTCGACACCCAGGCGGGCTCCCACCCCTTCTCCTACACCGTCCACTTCGCCATGAATACCGATGAAACCAACGAAAAGGGCGAAGGCGGGGCGCTCCGCGACGTCGTCTTCGAAGTTCCCGCGGGGCTGATCGGAAACCCGGCGGCGGTTCCCACCTGCCGGAGGGCGGACTTTGACGGCGGCACCCCCACCTGCCCTCCCGGCACGCAGATCGGGGTCATTCACGCGATCGGGCCGTCGGTCTCAGAAATCGTCGCGCCGCTCTACAACCTCGAACCGCCGCCGGGGACCCCGGTTCTCTTCGGCATCGATAACAGTGCCGGCCTTTACTCACTGCAGTCGGCGACGCTGCGCACCGAACCCGGTGAGGAAGAAGGCGAACCCTACGGCGTGAACATCATCGCGCCGAACATACCGATCGAACTCACCTCTGTGACGGCGACCATCTGGGGTACCCCCGCCGACCCCGAACACACCAAAGAACGCGAAGGCCGAACGGCCCCGCCGCCGCTCCTTCCCTTTCTCACCCTGCCGACCTCCTGTCTGTCCCCGCCTCGGTTCACGGTCAAGGTCGACTCCACCGAAAACCCAGGTGTCTTCGTACACGAGAGCTCCGAAATGCTCGACGCGGGCGGCCGGCCCGCGACGCTCTCGGGCTGTGAAGCGGTGCCGTTTTCACCCGCGGTGGGGGCTAGGCCCACCAGCGCCGCGGCCGACAGCTCAGCAGGCCTTGACTTCCAGCTGGCGCTCCCCAACCAGGGCCTGTTCAACCCGCTGGCGGTCAGCTCCGAAACCGAGCCCGTGCGGACCGAAGTGACGCTGCCCGAAGGCGTGATCGTCAACCCGGCCGCCGCCTCGGGCCTCGCGGCATGCAGCAAGGCGCAGTTCAGGTCTGCCTCGTTGAGTGACCCCGGCTGCCCGGAAGCGTCGAAGGTCGGCACCCTCCTGGTCAACACGCCGCTCCTGCAGGAACCGGTCGAAGGCTCCTTCTATCTGGCCACACCCCACCAGAACAGGTTCAACTCCCTGATCGCCCTCTACATCGTCGCGAGAGCACCGGTTCAGGGGATCCTGATCAAGCAGGCGGGCGAGGTCAAGATCGACCCCCAGAGCGGCCGGCTGACGGCGATCTTCGATGGTCTGCCACCGATCCCCTACTCGTCTTTCAGAGCTCATCTCCGCGAAGGCGCCCGCGGTGTCCTGATCACCCCTCAGACCTGCGGCACCTACACGACGGTTGCGAGGCTCTACCCGTTCTCCAACCCAAACGTCCCGACAGAGCGCGACGCGAGCTTTACGATCGGCTCAGGCGCCAACGGTGGTTCTTGTGCCTCCAACGAAGCAGTGCTACCCAACAACCCGACCCTCCAAGCGGGAACGGTCAGCCCGGTCGCGGGTGCGTTCTCCCCATTCGTGTTCAAGGTCTCCCGCGAAGACGGAACGCAATCCTTCGGTTCGATCATCGCATCGCTACCCGAGGGCCTGCTGGGCAAGCTCGCGGGTGTCCCGTACTGCTCCGAGGCCCAGATCGCCGCCGCATCCGGCCGTAGCAATGAGGGCGAAGGAGCGGCCGAGCGATCCTCACCCTCGTGCCCCGAAGCGTCACAGGTCGGTGTCGTGAACATTACGGCCGGCGCCGGATCGCAACCCATCGGGGTGCAGGGCAAGGCATATCTCGCAGGCCCCTACAAGGACGCGCCGCTAAGCCTCGCGATCATCACACCGGCGATAGCGGGACCGTTCGATCTCGGCACCGTCGTAGTCCGCGTCGCCCTCTACATCGACCGCTCAACCGCACAGATCCGTGCGGTCAGCGACCCGATCCCCAGATCCTCGACGGTATTCCCCTCGACGTGCGCTCGGTCTCGCTGTACATGAACCGTGCAGGGTTCACGTTCAACCCCACCAGTTGCGAACCGATGAGCGTCGGCGGGGAAGAGACCTCCACACTCAACCAAACCGTGGGCCTGTCCAACCGCTTCCAGGTCGGCGGCTGTCAGGGCTTGCCATTCAAACCGGCGATGGCGATCAGTACGCAAGGGAAAACGAGCAAAGCGGGCGGCGCCAGCCTCACCGTCAAGGTCTCACAAAAACCCGGTGAAGCCGATATCCACAAGGTCGCCCTCACGCTACCCAGGGTCCTGCCGGCACGCCTGACGACACTGCAGCAGGCGTGCACCGAAGCGCAGTTCGCGGCAAATCCCGCCGGCTGCCCGGCGGGCTCGTTCATCGGCACCGCCAAGGCCATAACCCCGATCCTGAGTGTTCCCCTCGCAGGCCCGGCGATCCTCGTCTCCCACGGTGGCGCGGCGTTCCCCGACGTCGTGTTCCTCCTACAGGCCAACGAACGCGGAGCGAATATCCGCGTCGACCTCGACGGCAAGACGGACATCAAAAAAGGCGTCACCTACTCCCGTTTCGAAACCGTCCCCGACGCACCAATCACGAGCTTCGAAACGAACCTACCCCAAGGACCACACTCCGTCCTAGCGGCCACTGGCAACCTCTGCACCACCAAACTGGCGATCCCGACACAACTAGTGGGTCAGAACGGCGCAATGCTCACCCAGAGCACTAAGGTCGCGGTCACGGGCTGTAAAAAGGCCAAGAAGAAGGCTAAGCGCGCGAAGCACCACAAGGCCAAGAACACTCACAACGCCAAGCGTTCAGCCAAGGGCAGCCGGGCGGCCCGATAACAAGCGATGTGGCCGCCGCTTCCGCGAGCGCCTGACGGCAGCTCGCTTTCAAAACACCGAGTCCAATCACAGGCTGTCCGCAGTTGCCGTTAGTGATCTCGCAGTTTTAAATCGAAAGGAACCACTGTCATGAAACGTCTTAGACACCCGATCCGAGCGATCCGCGAACCCTTCGGCACCGCGGGCCTCGTGGTCGCCTCGATCGCGCTGATCGCAGCCATGGGCGGGACCGCCTTCGCGGCGACCAAGCTCAACTCGGGGCAGAAGAAGGAAGTCGAAAAGATCGCGAAGAAGTTCGCCGGAAAGCCCGGAGCGCCCGGAAGCAACGGCGCCAACGGCACCAGCGGCACGGCCGGCCCGAAGGGCGACGCCGGCAGTCCCGGAGCCAACGGAACGAATGGCACGAACGGCATCAACGGCAAGAGCGTCGAAACCGGCGCCGCGACTGTGGCTGAATGCGCCGAAGGCGGCGCCACGGTGCAGGTGGCGGGAGAAGCAGCGACGAAGAAGAAGGTCTGCAACGGCAAAGAAGGCAAAGAAGGCAAATCCGGGTTCACCGAAGTCCTTCCCTCCGGTAAGACAGAGACCGGAGTCTGGGCTGGCAGCGGCTTCAACGTGGCGGAATTCGCCCAGGTCGAGTTCCCTATTTCCTTCGCGATCCCGCTCAACGAACCGGGCAAAGCGGTCTTCCTGAACGAAAAAACGACAAAATCGGGCACGGAAATAGAAAAGAAAGGCTGCACAGGGACCGTGTCCGTCCCGACCGCACCGGCCGGGTTCCTCTGCATCTACACGGCCGAAGAAGAATTTTCGACGGGATTCGTGCAAGGCGGCGTCGTCTTTAACAAAAACGTAGAAGGCTACGACCGGACGGGAACGGCATTGCGGTTCCAGAACCAGGGAGCGGAAGCGGAATCACGGTTTGAAGGTAACGGCTCCTGGGCGGTAACCGCGCCCTGAGAGCGCCGGTGCCACTCACCGCCGCCGGCCAATCGACGGGCCGGCGGCGGAGCAGGCAGAGCAGCAGCGACGAGCCTGGTCTGCGCATCAACGTCGGATAGTCGTCACCACGCAACAGCAAGGCAGAGAACACATGCAAAGGACGTCACCAGTGCCCTCCCGGATTTCTTGCGCGAATACGCCTGGCGCGAGTGAGGCGGGTGAGTGTCCGGGGCGTGTGGGTGGTTCGGTGGTGCGGGCTGGGCTTGTGTTCGTTTTGTTCGTTGCGCTCTTGCTGGTCGCCGCAGCGTGTTCGTGGGCTTCGTCGTTTGAGCAGCCGCCGGCGCCTGGCGGGATCTTTGGTGGCGTGTTGCAGTCACCGCCGGAAGGGGTGTTTCCCGAAGAAGTTCAGCTCGGTGGCGTGTCTGGAATGGCGGTGGATGTCAATGGTGTCGGTGGGCCTGAAGGGGTGCCGGCGGGCACGGTGTACGCGGCCGGCTTCACGCAGGACTCCTTCACCACCAAGGTGGCGCGTTACACCCCGAGCGGTGGCGGCCTGTCGTTCAGCGCAGCGTGGGAAGTGAACGTCCCGGGGGATCCGGAACCATATGAAAGGTGTGGTCCGGAAGCGGGCGAACCGTTACATCCCCATTGTCCCGCTCGAGTGGACGGCGGCCCGAACACGGTCAGTGTGGCTGTGGACCAGGTGACCGGGAACGTCTACGTGTTGAACGCTGGCTTAATTAGACCTGGTTCGCCGTGGATCACGGAGTTCAGTCCTGACGGGTCGAGGATTATCGCTCGTTTCGGGGTCCAGGTGACCGGGAAGACGACGGCGGAAACACCGGCGAATATCCACAGTGCGAGGTATCTGGCGGTGGATGGCGCGGGCTTGGTTTATGTCACGGATGTGGATGAAACTGGTTATCGGCGGTTGATGGTGTTCAAGCCGCAGAGCCCGGGTGATTATGAACATTATGTTTACGCGGAAGGCTCTGACATTCACGCAGCCTCCACGTTGGAATGGCCGGTTGTGGATGATGCGGGGAATGTCTACGTGACGGATGAAACGCATATCTGGGAGTATGCGCCGTCGCAGCCGGCGAGCCCGATCTGTAATTTTGAACACGCTGCTGGTGGGATCCACGCGTTGGCGGTCAATCCGCAGACCGGCGAACCGTTCTATTACACCTATAAGGACCACGAACTGCACCAGCTGGGTGCGTGCGAAGCCGGGAAATTCACGGAATCGCACAAGTTCGCCCGCACGCAGGCGGCCGACCGGGGGTTCAACGGCAACATTTCGGCGTTGGCGTTTGATCCGGTGCGGAAGATCGGGTCGCGTCCCGCGGGTGTGCTCTATGGCGGGGCGCCGTCAGGCGGCGAATCGGGTTTGGGGTCGATTGGCTACATTTTTGCTCCGGCGGAAGAAAACCCGCCGGCGATCGAATCGGAGGGGGTGGTGAAGGTCACGTCCTCCTCGGCGGAACTGCGTGCGCTGATCGACCCGAGGGGCTTTGATACCCGCGATAGTTTCCAGTATCTGAGTGACAGCGCGTATGTCGAAGCGGGTGAAAGCTTCAGCGGGGCGGTCGAGGTGCCGCTCGGTGGGCAGGTTCTCGGCAGCGGGCAGGGCGCGTTGGCGGCCGCGGCGACGCTGTCGGGTCTCGCGCCCGAATCGGAATACCGCTACAGGGTGATCGCGACGAGCCACTGCGCGCCGAAAGAACCCGAAAAGGTGTGTGAATCGGTTGGTGCGGTGAAGAGCCTGCGGACGTTCGGCCCGGACGCCAGCGTGATCCCTGACGGCCGTGCCTATGAGCTCGTCTCGCCGGCCTGGAAGAACGTCGGGCAGGTCTTCCCGGCGAACCCCGAAGTCTCGAGTTGTGGCCTTGTGGAATGCAAGCCCGGTGGGGCGCTGCAGCGCTTCCCGTTGCAGAGCGCCCCCGGCGGGGACGCGGTCGTGTATGAGGGGAACCCGTTCTCCGCGAGCGGGGGGGCGGTGCTCGAAAACGAGTACCGGGCCGAGCGGACCGGCTCGGGCTGGCAGACCACGAACCTTTCCCCGCCGACGATGAACAGCAAGGGCGGCCTCGGCTACAAGGCGTTCGACGCCCAGTTGAGCAAGGCGGTGCTGGAGCAGAAGAGCCCGGCTCTCAGCCCGCAGGCGCCGCCGGAATTCACGAACCTCTACCTCCAGCCGACCGCCAGTCCGCTCGCGTTGGCGCCGCTGATCACCGAAGCGCCGCCGCACCGCGTCCCGGCCACCCTCAAACTCGCCTATGCGGGATCCTCGGCGGACCTCTCACGGAGGTTCTTCACCGCCAACGACGAACTGGGCAGTCAGGGGGCGGGGGGAGCTGAAGCGGCCACGAACCTCTATGAATCCTCGGGTGGTGAACTGCACCTGGTCAGCATCGGCCCGGGCTCGGAACCGATCCCGGGGGCGGTGTTCGGCTCGGGGACACTGCTGAAGAGCGGCAACGCAAACATTCCGGCCCAGGTGCTTTCGCATGCGATTTCCGTGGATGGCACCCGCGCGTTTTGGACCGGCAAGGAAGGCAAGACCTATGTTCGCGTCGATGGCACGGAAACGCTCGAGGTACCGGGGCCGGGCAGCTGCGCGGAAAGCGTGGAATTGCCTGCCAGGGTCTGTTTCTTGACGGCCTCTGCGGATGGGTCGAGCGTCCTGCTCTCAAACGGCCAGATCGACACGCTCAACAATGCGACCGGAGCTTATGAAGCCGGCAGCGACCTCAGCCAGGGCAAGGGCGGCTTCCAGGGCATCGCGGGACAGAGCGATGACCTCTCCCATGTCTACTTCGTCGACACCGCGGTGCTGGCGGGCGCGGAAGAAAACAGCGGGGGCGCTAAAGCGCAGCCGGCTCAGAACAACCTCTACGCCTGGCATCAAGGAACCACGAGCTTCATCGCCACGCTGCAGGTGCCCGACGGAAGGTCGGCTGAAGGCGGAGTCTTGGGCGCAGGCGACTGGGCGGACTCACCCACCCGCCGCACCGCGGAGGCGAGCCCCAACGGCGGCTGGCTTGCCTTCATCTCCCAGGCTCCCCTGACCGGCCAGGACAACACCGGCCGATGCACGCTTTTGGCGGGAACCGGGAAATTCGTCGAAGGGCCGTGCCGGGAGGCGTTCCTCTATCAGGACGCGACGGGAGACCTGCGCTGTGCCTCGTGCAGCCCCAGCGGCTCCCAGCCGCTCGGCCCCAGCTACCTGCCGATCATCGATGCCCTGCCGGACTCGGGCCTGCAGCCGCGCTACCTGACGGACTCCGGGCGCCTCTTCTTCGACAGTGCCGATTCGCTCGTGCCGGGCGACTCGAACGGCGCTGTCGAAGACCTCTATGAGTTCGAGCCCGCCGGGGTCGGGAGCTGCACTCGCAAAGGCGGCTGCGTCTCGCTGATCTCCGCCGGCGACGGGTCCGAAGACTCCAACTTCCTCGCGATGGACGAAAACGGCGAGAACGTCTTCTTCACCACCCGCGACCGGCTGCTCGGAGCCGACACCGACACCCTGTTCGACCTCTATGACGCACGAGTCGCAGGCGGCTTCCCAGAACAGGTCAAAGCGCCCGAGTGCCATGAAGACGCCTGCCAACCACAGCCTCCACCGCTCGCCGAAACACAGCCCGCCGCCCCGGCCTCAGGCGGCAACATCAAACCCCCGCCGCCCACCAAACCCCCCCCACCCAAGAAACACTGCAACAAACACCAGGTCAAGCGAGGAAACCACTGCATCAAAAAGCCCAGCCACAAAAAGCACCGGGCCAAGCGAGCCAACCACAACCACAGAGGTACACGATGACCCAACCGCCCCAGAACCATCCGATGCGCCTGGTTTGCGCATGAACATCGGTTCTAGGCGGGAGTGTGCGGTTGCGACGGGCGGTTTGGAGTGTGCACAGGGGTTGTCCTTACCACGCAACAGCAAGGCAGAGAACACATGCAGCGAACGTCACCAGTGCCCTCTCGGATCCTTTGCGCGGATACGTCGACCTCTGTTCGTCGCCGCTTTTCGGCTTGCCTGATGGCGGCCGCGACTGAGGTGGGTCACTTCCGGGGGCGTGTGGGTGGTTCGGTGGTGCGGGCTGGGCTTGTGTTCGTTTTGTTCGTTGCGCTCTTGCTGGTCGCCGCAGCGTGTTCGTGGGCTTCGTCGTTTGAGCAGCCGCCGGCGCCTGGCGGGATCTTCGGTGGCGTGTTGCATTCCCCGCCGGAAGGGGTGTTCCCCGAAGAAGTGCAGCTCGGTGGCCTGGGTGGAATGGCGGTGGATGTCAATGGTGTCGGTGGGCCTGAAGGGGTGCCGGCGGGCACGGTGTACGCGGTCGGCTATGTGCAGGGAGCCGTGACCACGGAGGTGGCGCGTTACACCCCGAACGGTGGCGGCCTGTCGTTCAGCGCAGCGTGGGAAGTGAACGTCCCCGGTGAACCGGAACCATATAGACGCTGTGGTCCGGAAGCGGGCGAACCGCTGCGTCCCCATTGTCAGCCCCGCGTGAATGCCGGCCCCTCGGCTACCAGTGTGGCCGTGGACCAGGTGACGGGGAACGTCTACGTGTTGAACGGGGCCGCACTTACAAGTGGTTTGCCCTGGATCACGGAGTTCAGTCCGGATGGGTCGAGGATTCTCGCTCGGTTCGGGGACCGGGTGACCGGGAGCACGACGGCGGAAACACCGGCGAACATCCACTATACGAGTTATCTGGCGGTGGATGGCGCGGGCTTGGTCTACGTCACGGATGAAGATATAACTGGTTATCGGCGGTTGATGGTGTTCAAGCCGCAGAGCCCGGGTGATTATGAACATTATGTTTACGCGGAAGGCTCTGACATTCACGCGGTCGCGACGTTGCAACGGCCGGTTGTGGATGATGCGGGGAATGTCTATGTGACGAACGAAACGCATGTCTGGGAGTACGCGCCGTCGCAGCCGTTGAGCCCGATCTGTGATTTTGAACATGCTTCTGGTGGGATCGTGGCGTTGGCGGTCAATCCGCAGACCGGGGAACCGTTCTACTACTCCTATAAGGACCGTGAACTGCATCAGCTGGGTGCGTGCGAAGCCGGTAAATTCGTGGAATCGCACAAGTTCGCCGTCACGCAGGCGGCGAACCGCACCGACATTTCGGCGTTGGCGTTTGATCCGGTGCGGAAGATCGGGTCGCGTCCGGCGGGCGTGCTTTATGGCGGGGCGCCGGAAGGCGCCGAATCGGGTTTGGGGCCGATTGGCTACATTTTTGCTCCGGCGGAAGAAAACCCGCCGGCGATCGAATCGGAGGGGGTGGTGAAGGTCACGTCCTCCTCGGCGGAACTGCGTGCGCTGATCGACCCGAGGGGCTTTGATACCCGCGATAGTTTCCAGTATCTGAGTGACAGCGCGTATGTCGAAGCGGGTGAAAGCTTCAGCGGGGCGGTCGAGGTGCCGCTCGGTGGGCAGGTTCTCGGCAGCGGGCAGGGCGCGTTGGCGGCCGCGGCGACGCTGTCGGGTCTCGCGCCCGAATCGGAATACCGCTACAGGGTGATCGCGACGAGCCACTGCGCGCCGAAAGAACCCGAAAAGGTGTGTGAATCGGTTGGTGCGGTGAAGAGCCTGCGGACGTTCGGCCCGGACGCCAGCGTGATCCCTGACGGCCGTGCCTATGAGCTCGTCTCGCCGGCCTGGAAGAACGTCGGGCAGGTCTTCCCGGCGAACCCCGAAGTCTCGAGTTGCGGCCTTGTGGAATGCAAGCCCGGTGGGGCGCTGCAGCGCTTCCCGTTGCAGAGCGCCCCCGGCGGGGACGCGGTCGTGTATGAGGGGAACCCGTTCTCCGCGAGCGGGGGGGCGGTGCTCGAAAACGAGTACCGGGCCGAGCGGACCGGCTCGGGCTGGCAGACCACGAACCTTTCCCCGCCGACGATGAACAGCAAGGGCGGCCTCGGCTACAAGGCGTTCGACGCCCAGTTGAGCAAGGCGGTGCTGGAGCAGAAGAGCCCGGCTCTCAGCCCGCAGGCGCCGCCGGAATTCACGAACCTCTACCTCCAGCCGACCGCCAGTCCGCTCGCGTTGGCGCCGCTGATCACCGAAGCGCCGCCGCACCGCGTCCCGGCCACCCTCAAACTCGCCTATGCGGGATCCTCGGCGGACCTCTCACGGAGGTTCTTCACCGCCAACGACGAACTGGGCAGTCAGGGGGCGGGGGGAGCTGAAGCGGCCACGAACCTCTATGAATCCTCGGGTGGTGAACTGCACCTGGTCAGCATCGGCCCGGGCTCGGAACCGATCCCGGAGGCGGTGTTCGGCTCAGGGACACTGCTGAAGAACGGCAACCCCAGTATCCCGGCCCAGGTGCTTTCGCATGCGATTTCCGCGGATGGCACCCGCGCGTTTTGGACCGGCAAGGAAGGCAAGACCTATGTTCGCGTCGATGGCACGGAAACGCTCGAGGTACCGGGGCCGGGCAGCTGCGCGGAAAGCGTGGAATTGCCTGCCAGGGTCTGTTTCTTGACGGCCTCTGCGGATGGGTCGAGCGTCCTGCTCTCAAACGGCCAGATCGACACGCTCAACAATGCGACCGGAGCTTATGAAGCCGGCAGCGACCTCAGCCAGGGCAAGGGCGGCTTCCAGGGCATCGCGGGACAGAGCGATGACCTCTCCCATGTCTACTTCGTCGACACCGCGGTGCTGGCGGGCGCGGAAGAAAACAGCGGGGGCGCTAAAGCGCAGCCGGCTCAGAACAACCTCTACGCCTGGCATCAAGGAACCACGAGCTTCATCGCCACGCTGCAGGTGCCCGACGGAAGGGCGCCTTACGGTGGCGTCGACGGCGAAGGCGACTGGGCGGACTCACCCACCCGCCGCACCGCGCAGGCGAGCCCCAACGGCGGCTGGCTTGCCTTCCTCTCCCGGGCTCCCCTGACCGGCCAGGACAGCACCGGCCCATGCAAGGCTTCGTCGGGAACCGGGAAATTCGTCGAAGGGCCCTGCCCGGAGGCGTTCCTCTATCAGGACGCGACGGGAGACCTGCGCTGTGCCTCCTGCAGCCCCAGCGGCTCCCAGCCGCTCGGCCCCAGCTTCCTGCCGATCATCAGCAACCTGCCGGACTCGGGCCTGCAGCCGCGCTACCTGACGGACTCCGGGCGCCTCTTCTTCGACAGCCGCGATTCGCTTGTGCCGGGCGACTCGAACGGCGCTGTCGAAGACCTCTATGAGTTCGAGCCCGCAGGGGTCGGGAGCTGCGCTCGCAAAGGCGGCTGCGTCTCGCTGATCTCCGCCGGCGACGGGTCCGAAGACTCCAACTTCCTCGCGATGGACGAAAACGGCGAGAACGTCTTCTTCACCACCCGCGACCGGCTGCTCGGAGCCGACACCGACACCCTGTTCGACCTCTATGACGCACGAGTCGCAGGCGGCTTCCCAGAACCAGCCAAAGCGCCCGAGTGTGTGGGAGAAGCCTGCCAGCCCCAGCCTCCACCGCTCGCCGAATCACCGCCCGCCGCCCCGGCCTCAGGCGGCAACATCAAACCCCCACCGCCCACCAAACCCCCCCCACCCAAGAAACACTGCAACAAACACCAGGTCAAGCGAGGAAACCACTGCATCAAAAAGCCCAGCCACAAAAAGCACCGGGCCAAGCGAGCCAACCACAACCACAGAGGTACACGATGACCAACCGCTTCTCAAGGGTTTCGGGGCGAACCATCGCCGAAGCGCCGCCGCGCGCGCGGCTGGTCGAGATCCAGCGGGCGCGCATGCTCGGCGCCGCCTTGAACGTTGTCGACGAGCTTGGCTATCCGGGCGCCAGCGTCGCGCACGTCACCGCTCGCGCCCGTGTCTCGCGGCGCACGTTCTATGACGTGTTCGACAACCGCGAGGACTGTCTGCTTGCCGCGCTGGAGAGCGTCCTGCAGCGGATCGACCGCGAGCTGTCCGAGCTTCACCTCGACGCGCTGCCGTGGCGCGAGCGCGTCCGCACTGGCATGTGGACGATCCTCTCGTTCCTGGACCGCGAGCCGGTACTCGCGCGTGTCTGCGTCGTGCAGGCGCTGCGCGGCGGGCCGCGGGTGCTGGAACGTCGCGAGCAGGTGCTCGCCGATCTGGCGCGTGCCGTCGACGAAGGCCGTCGTGAGAACGACAAAGCTCAGGCGTGCCCCTCGTTGATGGCCGACGGCTTGGTCGGCGCGGTGTTCGGGATCGCCTACGGGCGGCTACTGCGGGGCGCGCGCGAGCCGCTCACGGACCTGTTCGGGGAATTGATGGGAATGATCGTGCTCCCCTACCTCGGGCCCGCGATCGCGCGCAACGAACAGACGCGCGCCACCCCCGCAGTCGCCCGCACCCCGGGCATCGGCGCCGGATCCAATGCCTCGATCGACGGCAACGGTTACGAGCAGGACCCGCTCGCCGAGGTGCCGATGCGCCTGACGTATCGCACCGCGCGAGTACTCGAAGTCCTCGCGGCCTGTCCCGAAGCGTCAAACAGGGCCGTCGGGGAGCGCTCGGGGGTGGCAGACCAGGGCCAGATCTCGCGACTGCTCGCACGTCTGCAGCGCCTAGGTTTGGCCCAAAACGCGGGGGAGGGGCATCGTGGTCATCTCCGCGGCGAGGCCAACGCATGGACGCTCACCGACCTGGGCGAGCGCGTCGCGCGAAGCATCGGCGCTCATACCGAATGCACTTCGCAAGGCGCTGGCGCGTGAGCACCCGTCTTCAGATCGGCAGTTCGTTCGTTTCAATCCCGTGCGCCGCGCTGGGATTGGGCTGGTGGTTCACCGGGCCTGCCGGGGTTGATGATCTTGGCTCGCGAACGGTCGCGGCGCTTCACGCGGCGATCGTCAACTACAGGGTCTCGCGCTCGCGCCGGTCGTTCTCGTCTCCGGGCTCCGGCGAGAGCATCAGGCGAAGCGCGTCGAGGACGTTGTCGCGGGCTTCCTTCTGCGTGCGACCCTGACTGAACACGCCCGGCACCTCGGGGATCGAAACCGTGATCCAGCCATCCTCATCGGGCTCATAGACGATCGTCAGATTGAGTGCATCGCTCAAGGAATCAGGGTATCGCAAGCCGTGGCTCGGGAAAGGAGATTTGGCGTGGTGGTGTCAAGCTACGCAACCGCTTCGTATGGCAACAAGCGGCTTGTGGCTTGCCGGCGTTTCATTCTTTCGAGTAGAGGTTTTGACGATGTGGTCGGCCGGTCGTGCCGACCGGCTACGGGGATAAGCGTGTCACCGAGGGGGCCTGCGCGGTTCGGGATTGGGGTGGTGATCACCGGACGCTGCCTGGCTGATGACCGTTGGCCCAGGTCGCTCCGTCGAACTCTACGTCCGCGGTTGATCCACGTCCGTCTCTGCGTCGCGGATGTGCTCCTGAAGCATCTCCAGGAGCACGCCGGTCATCACCTGGAGCGAGGCGACGTTTGCCGCGATCCGCGGCGCCGAGCCTGGAGGATCGTCGTTCCAGGCGACCCCCATCAGGAGGCGGCGAACATCGCGCCGATCCCGTACGCGTCCTCGACCCCATCCGGCGCGGTGTGGCGGCTCGCGAGCGGGTCCTGCTCAAAGGCCTCCGCGTGGGCGACCGCCTCAATGTCCGCCTGGAGGCGATCGGCGGAGCGATAGTCGCGCAGCAGTCTCAGCGTTCCCGTCAAATCCCGCTCCAGCAGCAGCGAGGCGGCCCGCAGCTCGCGCTCGAGCATCTCTTCGGCCAGCTGGTTCTTCGAGACACCGAAGCGGCTCGCGACCAACCCCAGCAACTCGTGAGTCTTGCGATTGCGAACTTCGCGGAAGTGTCCATTTGTCTCTTGTGTCGGCGATCGGCAGGATCGGCGGGCGGATACGCAAGGTCAGGTTAACGAGTGGCCAGCGTGCCGTCAAGACTAAGTTTAGCCGTCACGGGGCACGCATCAACTTACAGAATCGTGTAACGATCGGCGGTTCTAACAAATCTTTGTAATGAGGCAAAGACCGGGACGCGTTCGGCGCTGCTATGTGCTCGGGAAGCGGGCCAGGGCGCGACTGATCTCGGGCTGACGGCGCTCCCAGTATGCGGCGATCGTGGCGTGATCCTCGGGGAGCATGTCGTCCTCGTCCACGTCATCGAGATAGCCGAGGGCCTCGACGATGCGTCCGATGCTCGGGTGCTCGGGTGCGATCAGGTAGCGGGCCATATAGAGACCGATACCTTCCTCGACAGTTCGCCCGGTCAGCTCCTCGATGCACTTCAGGTCGAAATAGTCGCGCAGCTCGCCCCTGTCGCCGATGACCTTGACCTTCATCGCGAGGATGTCCGAGAGGCTGGACACGAGGATTCCGGCGCATGGCAAGGGATCGTCGAGATCGACCTGGTCGCCGGCGTCCAGAAACTGGAGCTTGGCGCCGCGCAACAGTCCGTTGAGGGTGCCGGGCGCGCGAGCGCTCACCGCGAAGGACCCGAGTTCCGAAAGGCGCTGCTCCAGCGCGGCGAGGTCGAGCGTGGGGTCTTTGTAGAAGAAGTCGAGATCGCGACTCTCCCGGTGATGCAGGTGAACGGCGAGCGCCGTCCCACCCGCGAGTCGGCAGTCGGCAGGCAGGACTGGGGCGATGCGCTCCCACGCCCAGGCCGTCTCAGGTGGCAGGATCTTCGCGATCTCAGCGGGCAGCGTCATCGCGACTCCTGGCGGCGGCGTAGTTCAGCGCGAGCGCGCGGCGACGGGGCGATATGCCGCGCGTGCGGGCGGCGTGGCGCCAGTCCGCCTCAGACAGGTTGGCGGCGCCCCAGGCGAGACCCTCGGGGTCGCCCGCGCTCAGCAGTCGCCGGGCGATGTAACTGCCGGAGCGCTCGACGTCGAGCTGCGAGGGGGCGGTGTTCCAAAACAGGTGTTTGAGTCTTGGTGGAACACGCCGGGGACCGGAGGCCTGGGGACGGTGCCCCCGCGGTCGCGTGCCCGCAATCCGCCCCGCGAGCCGCTGCCAGCGCGGCGCTCCGTAGTCGAGGCGAATCAGATCGAACGCGCGGGCGCGGCCGGCAGGCAGCGTTTGCCTTTCGACGCTCACGAGCCCTTTTTTGCGCAGCGAGTCGATCGCGCGACTCGCGGTCGTTGGGGAGACGCCGGCGCGCTCGGCGGCCGTTCGCGCGGAGGTCATGCCGAGCGGAGCTTGGGCCAGTGCGCCGAGGACCCTAACCTCGACGCGAGTAAGGCCGGGTATGGGAGGGGGAGAGACGCCCAATTCCCTTCGCAGGCGCGCCGTATCGGCGGAGGTGAGGCGCATTCGCCCATTCTCTTGGCGAGCGCTGAGCCCCAGCCGCTCGATCGCGCGCACCACCCGGGGGACGCTCGTATTGAGTTCGCGGGCCAAACCTGCCGCTGAGATGGTACTGTCCATATCGTTATTTTAGCTCAGGCCCTCGCGTGCGGTGGCGAGTTACCCCAGAAGCGTGAAACGGACGCCGAGCGCGCGATAGGCGCGGGCGGCGCGGTGGTCTCGGGAGACGAGCTCCAGCTCGTGCTCCAGTGCCGTAAGTGCGATCAGGCCATCGTATGTCGCGCCACCCGTGACGCCGGCTGCGGCCAGCCGTTCGGGGGCCTGCCGATAGCTGTCTGCATCCAGCGTCACGTACGTCGGTGAGAGGCGCTCCCTGAGCGCCGTGACCACGATGTTCGGTTCGGCACGGTTGGGCGCCGGCAGTCGGGTGAGAACGCTGAAGGTCTCGATCGCCACGTGCGCGATGGTCGCCTCACAGGCCGCCAGCGCATCGGCCGCGGCGTCGTGCGCCGGGTGATCGTCCAGAAGCGCGGCGATCGTGACGCTGCTGTCGGCGCTTACTCCCGCGCTCACCGGCGTTCGCGCACCGCTTCAAGCGTGCGCCGTATCTCCTCGTCGGTGATCGGCCTGCCGGTGGCGGCGATCGACGGTCCGTGGGGACCGATCACCAGCCTGGCCGGCTCGTAGGGCACCGACAGCTCCAGATGTCCGTCGATCACCTCGGCCTCCAGCGCCCGGTCCGGCGAGAACCCCAACTCATCCCGGATCTGCTTGGGGACGACCACCCGGCCCGCGCGATCGATCGACACCTGCATGGTAGGAGCCTACCACTGCGATGGTAGGCATTGGGTTTACGGCGGGGAATCGGATTTCAACGTAATAAAAGTAGTGACTGTGATACAATCACTGCATGGCCACCAAGTCCGCGCCTTTCAGCATGCGCCTGTCCAAGCGCGTCGAGGCGCTCGTCGATCGCGAGGCCAAACGCACCGGTCGCAGCAAAGGCGCGATCGTCGAGGCGCTCGCCGAGGAGGCCATGCGCATGCGCATGTTCCCCGGGATCGCCTTCAAGGGTGAGGACTGGGAGCGGCGCGCGTGGGTGAGCGCAAGCGCGCTCGACGTGTGGCAGATAGTCGAGGCCCATCAGGACATCGGCTCGATCGAGAAGATGGCCGCGGCAGGGGCGGCCAGTGCGCGCCAGATCCGGCTTGCGCTCGCCTACTACGAGCGCTTTCCCGAGGAGATCGACGCCGCGATCGCCGAAGACCGGCGGACGATCGAGGAGCTGGAAGAGGAGTTCCCGTTCGTCACCGTCAGCCGTGTCGAGGTGTAAACCGGCGCCGGCCGCTCCATGAGGCTGTTCTTCGATGCGCACATCTCGGCACGGCGCGTCGCCGCGCGGCTGCGCGACCAGGGGCATGACGTCAGAGCCGCAGACGAGGAGCGCGAGCTCGACGGGCTCGGGGATGAGGAGCTCCTGGCGCTCGCCACACAGGAAGATCGTCTCTTCCTCACGTTCGACGTCAAGGATTTCCCGGTGATCGTCCGCCGCTGGGCCGAGGCCGGACGCGCGCACGCGGGCTGCGCGATCCTTGTCGGCATCGACCACGGCGAGTTCGCGACGATTCTCGACACGATCGCTCGCGCTCTGTCCGAGCGCCCGCAACAGGTCGACTGGACGGATCTCACGCTGTTCATCGCACGCATCCGAAGCAGCCAATAGGCGCGACGGCCGGTGAGGAGAATCGCGTGGGGCCGTCCTGCTACGCAACCGCTTCGTATGGCAGCAAGCGGCTTGTGGCTTGCCGGCATTCCGTTTTTTTGGATTGCGGTCTTGACGATGTGGTCGGCCGGTCGTACCGACCGGCTACGGGGATAAGCAGCATCCCGGGCAGCTGTTGGGAAGTCCCTGTTTTTGGCGATTGAGATGTCCGACCCGGGCTTTCCCCTGCAAATACGCTCGCAACCGTGGTAGGCGCCAAAGGGCGTCCGCTAGACTGCGCCGCGGGCAAGCGCCGGCCGCCGGACACGCTCCGCGCATCGCGGAGAGACCCCGAAATCCGCGCCCCAGAGCCGAATTTCGCGAGCAAGCGCGAACGGACGCACCCCCCAACCTGACCGATGAGCATCTTCACCTACCTGACAGGCTTCGGCGGCCGCGACATGGCCGTCGATCTCGGCACCGCCAACACGCTCGTATACGTACGCGGGCGCGGCATCGTGCTGTCCGAGCCCTCCGTCGTCGCGATCGACTCGCGCACCGGCGAAGTCCACGCCGTCGGCATCGAGGCCAAGCGCATGCTCGGACGCACCCCCGGCACGATCCAGGCGATCCGACCTTTGAAGGACGGCGTCATCGCCGACTTCGACGTCACCGAGGAGATGCTCCGCCACTTCATCCAAAAGGTCCACCAAAACCGCTGGGCGCACCCGCGCGTGGTCGTCTGCGTCCCCTCCGGCGTCACCGGCGTGGAGAAGCGCGCCGTCGAGGAGGCCTGCCTGTCGGCCGGCGCGCGCACCGCGTATCTGATCGAGGAGCCGATGGCCGCCGCGATCGGCGCCGGCCTGCCCGTCGGCGAGCCCACCGGCTCGATGGTCGTCGACATCGGCGGCGGCACCTCCGAGGTCGCCGTCATCTCCCTCGGCGGCATCGTCGTCTCGCAATCGATCCGCGTCGGCGGCGACGAGATGGACGAGGCGATCATCAACTACGCCAAGAAGGAGTACAAGCTCCTGATCGGCCAGCAGACCGCCGAGGAGCTCAAGCTCGAAGATCGGCTCCGCCTGCCCGATGGCCGAGGAGCTGCAGGCAGAGATCCGCGGGCGCGACATGGTCGCCGGACTACCCAAGACCGTCGTGCTCACCAGCGAGGAGATCCGCCAAGCTCTGGAGGAACCGCTCAGTCAGATCATCGACGCCGTCAAGGAGACGCTCGACCGCACCCCGCCCGAGCTCGCCTCCGACATCATGGATCGCGGCATCATGCTCGCCGGCGGCGGCTCACTACTCCAGGGCCTCGACGAGCGCCTGCGCGAGGAGACCCAGATGCCCGCCCACCTGGCCGAGTCGCCGCTGACATGCGTAGCCGTCGGCTCAGGGCGCTCACTGGAGGAGTTCGAGGCCATCCACCGCTCCAACCGCAGCTCCTCCCGCAATCGAAGGCGCCGATAGCGCGGCGCGGCGCCTGCGCAGGCCCGGTTACCCTGTCCCATGAACGCTTCGGAAGGCCCTGACTCGTGTATGACAAGACGGTTCGCCGTCGACGTGTGGTGCTCGCACTGCTCGTCGTGCTCTCCCTGATCCTCCTGACGGCCTACTTCGGCGAGGCCTCCGGCGGGCGCCTGCACTCCGTGCAGCGCGGCTTTCTGACGGTCGTCTCACCGATCCAGGACGGCGCCAACAAGGCGCTGAAGCCCGTCCGCGACCTGTTCGGCTGGTTCGGGGACACCCTGCACGCCAAAAGCCAGAACGCGCAGCTGCGCAAACAGGTCGCGACGCTGCGCCGTGAAGTGATCGCACGGCACGTCGATCAGACCTCCTACCACCAGCTTTTGACGATGTTCCACCTCGACAACCAGCTCTCGATCGCCGACTACCGCCCCGTGACCGCGACAGTCGTCGGCAAAACACCGAACATCTGGTACTCGACCGTCACGATCGACAAGGGCACCTCGGCCGGAGTACGGGTCGAAGACCCCGTCATCAACTCCGAAGGGCTCGTCGGCAAGGTCACGCTCGCTGCCTCCGACGGCGCCCAGGTCAGCCTCATCACCGACAGCTCGATGGGCGTCAGCGCGCGCGTCGGCTCATCCTCGGCGACCGGCATCGTGCAACCGAAGGTCGGCGACCCCAACGACCTGCTGCTCCAATACCTCCCCGGCGGCACCGCCGTGCTCAAAGGCGAATACGTCTACACCTCCGGCACCGTCTCAAGCCCCGACGACTCGCTCTACCCGCGTGGCATCCCGATCGGACAGGTCACCTCCGTCGACGAAGAAAGCGCCTATGAGTCCGTCAACGTGCACCCGCTCGCGAATCTGCGCAACCTCGACGTCGTCCAGGTGCTCACTGCCGGCGCCGGCTCAGCGCCCGCGCGACTGAGCAGCCTGCTGTCGAACCTCCCCGCCGGCGGGCATCCCGGCACCGAAACCGGCAACGCAGGACAGCTGGCCTCCACGGGAGCGGGGTAGTGGGCGAACAGGGCGTCTCCGGCGGGCTGATCGCGCGCATCGCCGCGCTCTCGCTCGCCGTCGTCTTCTTCCAGGCCGGCGTCGTCTCCGAGGTGCCCGTGTTCGGCGTCACCGTCGACCTCTCTCCGCTGCTGGTCGCCTTCATCGGCCTCTTGTGCGGCTCCACCGTCGGCGCCGCCGTCGGCTTCGCCGTCGGCTTGCTCGTCGATCTCGCGCTCGTGCAGACGCTCGGGCTGACATCGCTCGTGTTCACGCTCGTCGGCTACGGCTGCGGGCGCCTGCGCGAGCTGCGCGACCCGCAGGCCGCGCTCACGCCGCTGCTGGTCGGCGCGGGCGCCACGGCCGGCGCCCTGGTCGTGTACTCGCTGATGGAGTTCATGCTCGGCGTCGACGCGCCCGTCAGCCTCGAACTGTTGCGCCAAATCGTGCTCGGCGTGCTCGTCAACACGATCGTCGCGCTGCCGATGTGGGTGCTCGTGCGCCGCTGTCTGATCGGCGGCCTGCCCGAAGACCCGCGCCGCCGTCGCCGGCGCGCCTACACCACGGGCGGGTTGAGCCCGCTGTCACGGAGCTAGAGGTGGCCGAGTGAGCGCGATCGAAGGCTTTCGCTCCGGCGATCGGCCCGGCAGTGGAGCGTCAGGGGCCGGCGGTGGCGGACGCATGCCCCCCGTCTCACCGCAGATGGCCTTCCGCGTCGCGATCCTCGGCGGGCTCGCCGTCGTGTTGTTCGCGGTGATCTTCTTCCGCCTCTGGTACCTGCAGGTGCTGACCGGCGAACGCTACGTCCAGGAAGCGGCCGTCAACAGCGTGCGCGACCTGCCGATCGCCGCCCCGCGCGGGCAGATATTCGACCGCGAAGGCAAGCCGATCGCCGCGAGCACGGTCGCCAACGCCGTGCAGATCGTGCCCTCCGCGCTGCCGCCCGCGGGTGCGCCACGCCTTGCGCTCTACCGGCGGTTGGGGGCGCTCCTGGGGATGAGCGCGGGCCACGTCCAGGCGCTCGTGATCAAGGGCCGCACCGCCCTGCCCTACGCCCCCGTGACGATCAAGACCGACGCCGGACGGGGCGTGCTGACCGTCCTGGCCGAGCGCCAGAACGAGTTCCCCGGCGTCACCCAGCAGCCGGTCTCGATCCGCTCATACCCCTACGGCGAAATGGCCGCGCAGGCGCTCGGCTACGTCGGCCGCGTCACCGAACCGGAGTTGAAAAAGCGCGCCTTTCAAGGGGTCCAGCAGGGGGGAGTGGTCGGACAGGAAGGCCTGGAGTACTACTACGACCGCTACCTGCGCGGCAACGACGGCGTGCAGCGCGTGCAGGTCAACGCCGAAGGCTACCCCGTGCCCACGCGCCTGCAGCCGACCCCCCCCAAGGGCGGATACAGCCTCAAGGTCACCCTCGACCTCGGCCTGCAGCGCGAGGCCGAAAAAGCGCTGCTGCAGGGCATCGAAAACGCCCGTGCGGGCGGCAAACCCGCGACCGCGGGCGCGTTCACCGCGATCGACCCGCTCAACGGCGAAATCCTCGCGATCGGCTCCTACCCGAGCTTTGACCCGAACAAGTTCGCCAAACCCCTGACCCAGCGCGAATACTCCGAACTGGAGGGCAAGGCCGGCGCCTCCGGCGGCGAAGAAGCCCCCGCCCGGCTGACCAATCGCGCCGTCAACGGCGCCTACCCGACCGGCTCGACGTTCAAGCCGTTCACCGCGATGGGCGCCCTGGAAGCGGGCGTAATCAACCCCTCCGAGGCGCTTGGGGCGGGACAGTGCATCCACGTCTCCACCGAGCAGTTCTGCAACGCCGGCAAGGCCGACTACGGCCCCGTCGGGCTGGTCGAAGCGCTGAAGGTCTCCTCGGACACCTATTTCTTCCAGGTCGGCGAGCTGGCCAACCGCTACCACGAAGTGATCCAGAACATGGCCCGCGAGCTGGGCGTCGGGCACCCCACGGGGATCGACCTGCCGAGCGAGATCCAGGGAACGATCCCCGACCCGGCATGGCGCGCCAGACAGAACCGCCTGCAGGAGCGCTGCGAACACGAACACCGCCACGGGACCTGCGACATCGTCGCCGAAGTCAGGCCCTGGAGCGTGGGCGACAACATGGACCTCGCGGTCGGCCAGGGCGACCTGTTGACCTCGCCGCTGCAGATGGCCGTCGCCTACTCGACGCTCGCCAACGCCTTCATGCACGGCGGCAACGGCACGGTCGTGCGCCCGCACCTGGGCAAGGAGATCGACGAAGCCGACGGCGGCCTCGTGCAGACCCTCAACTTCCCCCCGGCACGCCACGTGCGCCTGAACTACGCAGACCTCAGCCTCGTGATGGAAGGCATCCACGAGGCCGCCAGCCAGCCCGGTGGCACCTCCGCGGACGTGTGGAGCGGCTGGGATCAGTCCCAGCACCCCGTCTACGGCAAGACCGGCACCGCCGAACACACCGGCAAGGAAGACCAGTCCTGGTACATGTGCCTCGTCGGCGACCCCCGGCGCCCGATCGTGATCGCAGTGACCGTCGAACAGGGCGGTTTCGGCGCCGAAACAGCCGCCCCGATCGCGCGGCTGATCGCCTCCAGGTGGTTTGGCAAGCCCGAGCAGTTCGTCTCCGGAACCTCAAAGACCTTCTGATCCGCTCATGAGCACAGCCCTCAGCCCGATCAAAGCCCCCGAGCCGGCTCCGACGGTGGCCGCGCCGCGCACGTTCAGTCTGCCGCTCGACCCGCTGCTGACGCTCGCCGTGCTGGGGCTGGCGATCGCCTCGGTGATGACCCTCGGTACGGCCACTCGCGAAGCGATCCCCGGCCAACCCAACTACTACGTCGAGCGCCAAGCGATCTACCTCGTGATCGGCGGCCTGCTGATGCTCGTGCTCGCGCGCTTTGACTACGCCCGTTTCAGGCCGCTGAAAAACGGCATCTACGCGCTGCTTATCCTCAGCATCCTGGCGGTGCTCGGACTGGGCCACTCGGCCAAAGGCGCGCAGCGCGCGATCAGCCTGCCGTTCTTCTCCTACCAGGCCTCCGAGCTAGGCAAGGTGCTGCTGATCGTCGCGCTCTCCGCGCTCATCGTCGACCGCGCGCGGCGGCTGCGCGAGCGCGACACCACCGCCCGTGTGATGCTCGCCGCGCTCGTCCCGGCGATGCTCGTGATCGCCCAGCCCGACCTCGGCTCGGGGCTCGTGTACATGGCGATCGCCTTCGTGATGCTGCTTGTCGCGGGGACGCCCGCCCGCCAGTTGGGCGGCCTCGTGGCGCTGGTGTGCGCGTCGCTGGCGATCGTGCTGGTGGTCGCGCCCGCCGTGGGCATCCATCCGCTCAAGACCTATCAGAGCGAACGGCTGACGGCCTTCCTGCACCCCTCCTCGAACTTCCAAGAGATCAAGGAAAAAGAATCCAAGACCGGCGAACCCGATCCCGCCTACCAGCTCGCCGAGTCGAAGATCGCGATCGGCTCGGGCCAGAAGACCGGTCGCGGGTCCGATTCCACCCAGCTCACCGGCAACTACCTGCCCGAGGGCCACACCGACTTCGTGTTCGCCGCTGTAGGCGAGCAATACGGGTTCGTGGGGGCCGGCCTGGTGCTATGCCTGTATGCGCTCTTGATCTGGCGTACGCTGCACATTCTCACGATGTCCAAGGACCTGTTCGGATCGCTGCTCGCCGCCGGAGTAGCGGCTATGCTGATGTTTCAAGTGTTCGTAAACGTGGGAATGACCATCGGGATCATGCCCATCACCGGCGTCACGCTGCCCCTGATGAGCTATGGCGGCTCGTCGGTGATCACAACTCTTCTGGCCGTAGGTCTGCTGCAGTCAATCTACGTCCGGGCGCGCGCCTCAGCCGCGACGAAGGGCCGTAGCGCGCCACTTTATTAGACATGACAAATATAAGACTGGATCGAAAAATTGAAAAAGCAAGTGCTCGTCAGCGTCGACCGCGCGGAGACGCGCGTCGCGCTGCTGGAGGCGACCGGAGCACCGGGCGCCGCGAAGTCCTCCTCGACCAAAGCCCGCGCCAAGGGCTCGGGCAAACCGGGAGCCGGCTATCGGATAGCTGAGCTTTACATCGAGCGCCGCGGCGGGCGCTCGATCGTCGGCAACATCTACAAGGGCAAGGTCGACAACGTCCTGCCCGGCCTGGAGGCCGCGTTCGTCGACATCGGACTGGAGAAGAACGGCTTTTTGCACGTCGATGAGATCGTGCTTCCCGGTGTCGACGTCGGCCGCCGCGGGCGCGGTGGCGGGCACAAGATCGCCGAGCTACTCAAACCCGGGCAGGAGATCGTAGTGCAGGTCATCAAGGACCCCCTGAAGACCAAGGGCGCGCGCCTGTCGATGGAGCTGACGATCGCCGGCCGCTACATGGTCTACGCCCCCACCGGCGAGGGCATCGGCGTCTCCCGGCGCCTGGAGGACAAGGAGCGCGAGCGCCTGCGCCGCCAGAGCGCCAAACTCGACCTCGGCGGTGGCGGTGCGATCGTAAGGACGGCTGCGCACGGCGCCAAGCGCGAGGACTTCGAACGCGAGCTCAAGTATCTGCACAAGCTCCACGAGGTGCTCGTCAAACGCGTCGAGGATACGCAGGCGCCCGACCTCGTCTTCCAAGAGGCCGACCTGTCGGTGCGCGTCGTGCGCGACATCTTCTCCGAGCACTTCGAGCGCGCGATCGTCGATGACCCCCAGCAGCACCATCGCCTCGTCTCCTTCTTCGCCCGCACCGCCCCCGAGCTGGTCGAGCGCGTCGAGCTGTGGGAGACCAAAGACAACAAGCCGCTGTTCGAGGCCTACGGCGTCGACGCGGCGATCGAAGGCGTCATGTCCCGGCGCGTTGACCTACCCAGCGGCGGCTATTTGATCGTCGACTACGCCGAGGCGCTGACCGTGATCGACGTCAACTCCGGCAGCTTCATCGGCCGCGGCAAAGGCGCGGCGCTGGAGGACACGATCACCAAGACCAACCTCGAGGCCGCCGAGGAGGTCGTCAACCAACTGCGGTTGCGCGACATCGGCGGAATCATCGTCATCGACTTCATCGACATGGCCCGCGCGCGCAACCGCGACGCGGTCATGAAGACGCTGCGCAAGACCCTCGACGAGGACCGTACGAAGACGTTCACCGCCGAGATCTCAAAGCTCGGCCTGGTCGAGATGACCCGCCAGAACGTCACCGAGGGCGTACGCGAGATCATGAGCCGGCCCTGCCCCACGTGCGAGGGCGAGGGCACGATCAAGAGCGAGGAGACGATCGCAATCGAATTCGAGCGTCGCCTGCGCGACATCGCCCTCGAACACCCCGACGCCGATTCGCTGCTCGTGCAGATGAACCCGCGCGTCTCGACCCAGTTCACCGGCCACGGCTCGCGCGTGCTGCACGCGCTGGAGGCCCAGACCGGCAAGTCGTTCCTGTTCGAGGGCTCCGAGGGCCTCACGCTCGACCACATCGCGATCACCTTCGCCGGCACCCGCGAGGAAGTCGAGGAGCGCGCGCTGCCATTCCGCCAGGGCGACGAGGTGCTCGTCGAGATCGTCGAGCCGCACATGTACGACGTTGACGACGCCGTCGCCAAAATCGACGGCTACATCATCTCGATCGCCGGCGCCGCACCGCACGTCGGTGAGAAGCGGATGGTGCGCATCGACCAAGTCGGGCGCACCGCCGCCAGTGCGCTCTTGCTGGACGAGTCCGGCGAGGTCGTCACGCCCGCACCGCGCCCGCCCGCCCCGGCCAAACGCCGGCCGCGCAAACGGGCGCCCGCCAAGGCCCCCGCGGGCGACTCCTCCGTCGGTGCCGTCGAGCCCAAACCCGCCGATGCGGCCGAGTCCAAGTCCACCGCGATCGAGTCCAAGCCCGACGGCGTTCAACCGGCGCGTGGCTCAGACGCGGCACCCGAGCCCGGGGACGCGCAGGACACCGCGCCCGGCGAGCCCGCGGAGGGCGGCGAGGATGCCGTACAATCCAAACCTCGGCGTCGTGGCCGCAGGGGCGGGCGACGCCGTTCGGCTGCCAAGGCCAAGGCCGCGGCGGCCGACGCGGGCACAGAGTCATAGCAACCCCATTGGAAGGCGACGGCTGATTTGGTATGTACGCAATCGTAAAGACAGGCGGCAAGCAGTACCGCGTGGAGCGCGGTCAGCACCTGCTGGTCGAGCGCCTACCCGTCGCCGAGGGCGAGAGCGTGGCGCTGGAGCCGATCCTGTATCGCTCAGATGAGGCCGTGTTCGACAAGACCGGCCTTGCGAAGGTCAAGGTCACTGCGCGCGTGATCGCCCACGAGCGCGGCGAGAAGCTGCGCGTGTTCAAGTTCAAGCCCAAGCGCGGCTACAAGCGCCGCAACGGCCACCGCCAAGAGCTGACCCGGATCGAGGTCACCGAGCTGGGGATCGGCGCCGACTCGCTCAAGAAAACCGCCAAAGCGAGCGACGCTCCCGCGAAGGCGACCGCGACACCGGCGCCGGCGAAGCCCGCCGGGGAGAAAGCCGCCCCGGCGAAAGCGTCCGCCGCCAAACCCGCGGCGTCCAAACCGGCGAGCGCCAAAGCCGGCGGGGCCAAAGCCGCTTCCGCCAAGTCAGACGAGGACAAAGCGGCCGGCGCCGCCAAACAGGCCGCCAAAAAAGCTCCCGCCAAACCCAAAAAAGCCGTGAGCAAGGAGACCGACGATGGCTCATAAGAAGGGGCTCGGATCAAGCCGCAACGGGCGCGACTCCAACGCCCAGCGTCTCGGCGTCAAGACCTTCGCCGGACAGACCGTCACCGGCGGAGAGATCATCGTGCGCCAGCGCGGCACCAAATTCAAGCCCGGCACCGGCGTCGGCATCGGCAAGGACGACACGCTCTACGCGCGCGCCGCCGGCACCGTGCAGTTCACTACCGGACGGCGCGGACGCGTCGTCAGCGTGGCCGGCGACGACGCCGGCTGACGCCCGTTGAAAGAGTCTGCGACAGAACTCCTTGACAAACACGTCTGACAAGATATCTTGTCACTAGTGCGTGTCGCGCAGACAGCTCGGAAGCACGGCATCGCTGACGAGGACATGACCCACGCCGTCCGCAATGCAATCGCCCAATGGCGACTCGATGATGACTTCACGATGCGCGTCGGTCCCGCTCGCGATGGTGATCTGTTTGAGGTTGGCGTACTCGGTATCGACACCGACGACCCAGTGATCGTTCATGCCATGACCGCCCGTCCTCAATACCTACCCCATCGATGATCGGAAAGAAAATCATGCACACCGATAAGGAGATCCAGCGAGCGGCGAAGCTCGCCGAGGAGTTCGACCCGTCTGGCGCCCAGATCGATGACACAACCGATCTGCGGACGCTCGCCGAGGCTGTCGACAGCGTTCGTACCGGCGAGGCTCGAGTTCGCGAGTTGGTTGCCCTCGCACGCGCCAACGGCCGGTCGTGGGGTGAGATCGGGATCGCGCTCCGCGTCTCTCGTCAGGCAGCCCGCGAGCGATTCGCGGAAAAGATCAGCGCCTAGCGGGTTCGGCTCAGACGGGGACGGGTCAGGCATCCGCTCATGCACGACCGCGCGCGAATCCATATCCGGGCCGGCGCCGGGGGCGACGGCTGCATGTCCTTTCGCCGTGAAGCCAAGGTGCCGCGCGGCGGGCCCGACGGCGGTGATGGCGGACGCGGGGGGGAGGTGGTGCTCGTATGCGACGCCTCGCTGCGCGACCTGCACTCCTTCCGACGCCGCGCCCAGTACCACGCCGGGCGGGGCGGGCACGGCCAGGGCGCACTCAAGCACGGAGCCGACGGTGAGACGCTGACGATCCGGGTCCCCCCCGGCACCGAAGCGCGCGGGGTCGAGCCCGGAGACGGAGAGGGCGACGCGGACGATCTGCAGGGGCGGCGCTGGGAGCTGCTCGCCCACGGCCAGCGCGCCACGATCGCCCGCGGCGGCTCGGGCGGGCGCGGCAACAAGCGCTTCGCCACCCCCACCCGCCAAGCGCCCCGCTTCGCCGAGCGCGGGCTACCCGGTGAGGACGGCTGGATCGAGCTGCAACTGCGCCTGCTCGCCGACGTCGGTCTCGTCGGTCTGCCCAACGCCGGCAAGTCCTCGCTCGTTTCGCGCCTGACCCGCGCCGCGCCGAAGATCGCCAGCTACCCATTCACGACGCTCTCCCCAGTACTGGGGGTGCTCGAAGACGAGTACGAGCGCCGCCAGCTGATCGTCGCCGACATCCCCGGTCTGATCGAGGGCGCAAGCGAGGGCGCGGGACTCGGACACGACTTCCTCGCCCACGTCGAGCGCACCCGCCTGCTCGTGCACGTGCTCGACATCGCCCCCGAGCTCTCCGGCGAGCAAGACGCCGACCCGGTAGTCAACCACGCCGCGATCGAGCACGAGCTCGCCGCCCACGACGAGCGTCTGGCGCGCCTGCCGCGCGTGCTCGTTCTCTCCAAGGTCGATCTCGTCACGCCCGAGCGCGCCCAGGCGGCGATCGCCGAGTGGGAAAAGCGGCTTGGCCCCGACGTGCCCGTGCTCGCCACATCCAGCGCCACGCGTGCGGGAGTGCCCGAGCTTGGCGAGCTGCTGCTGCGGATCGTCCCCGACGCCGACGCCGTGCCCGACGGCGATGGGGATTCCGGCGCCGATGGTGCCCCCGTGGTTACCGCGGACACCGTCGAGGAGGAGCTTGCCGAGCACATGGTCTTCCGGCCGGGCGCGCGCGACGGCGGGCGCGGCTACGTCGTCCAGCGGCTCGGATCTGGTTCCTTCTCTGTCGACGGCCGTGGCGTAGAGCGACTGTTGAGTCGCTACGACGTCAACAATGAGGATGCCCTCGCCTACGTCGAGGAACGTCTACGCAAGATCGGTGTGCTCGACGCCCTGCAGCGCGAAGGGTTCGTCGCCGGGGATGAGGTGCGGATCGCCGGGGTTGTGTTTGAGCTGGATGTGGACGGGGCCACATGACCTGATTGAATACAAAGCGATGCATACGAACGGGAGCAAGTCGACAGCGCGGAAACAACCTTTGAGTTATAGTATGGGCATGTCCGAAGCGGCTACCCTACTTAAGCACGCTCGCCGTCGGGCCGGTCTCACGCAGGCAGAGCTTGCCCGTCGCATGGGAGTCAGCCAAGCCGCCGTGGCCAAGCTGGAGCGGCCGGGGGCAAATCCCACGGTGGATACGCTGGACGCCGCGTTGTGGGCGACCGGACACCGCCTCGTGCTGGAAGCGCCCGTTCGACGTCCGGGCGTCGACGAGAGTTTGATTCGTCAGCACCTGGAACTGTCGCCGGCCGAGCGGCTGCGTGGCATCGAAACGATGTACGCAGAGGCTCGCGCCCTTGCCCTCGCCGGAGCCAGGAGTCGCGGTGAATGTGCCTGAACGGCAGTGGGACTATCCAGAGTTCCGGCTGGGCGTACTGCTGCGTCGACTGGCAGAGGGCGGGGTGGACTTCGTGGTCATCGGCGGCGTCGCGGTGATTTTCCAGGCCAGTCCTCGTCTCACCAAGGACCTCGACATCTCCTACGACCTCGCTCAGGAGAATCTCGACCGCCTCGGGGCGGTGCTGGTTGAGCTTGGGGCAAAGCTGCGAGCAGTCGACGAGGATCTGCCGTTCGTGCCGGACGGACGCACGCTCCGACGGACCGAGATCCTGACCCTGACGACGCCCGACGGAGGGATTGATCTGCTCGTCGAACCGGACGGCTCTCCCGGTTACGCTGCTCTGCGGCGTCGCGCGAATCAGATAGACATCGAGGGCATCATGGTGCGCGTCGCGTCGATCGACGACCTGATCGCGATGAAGCGCGCCGCCGGTCGCCCGCAGGATCTCGTCGACATCGAATCGTTGGAAATAGCTCGTCGGCGTCTGCGGTCGAACCCGGCCAAGTCGGGCTGATCCTCACTCCTCGCCGAGTTCACGCAAGTCATTGAGGTCTCGTGGGCGCCCTGCGGCACGCTTCATCGCCAGCAGATGATCGCGTGCGCACACCATGATCTGGACGCCTCTGAAGTTCCTCCGTCTCGATGCAGACAAATGATGCCATCCCCACCCGTGGTTAGTGTTTCCTGATGACCTCAAGACAGGGTTCAGCATCTCATATCGTTGTCTACGATCCCGACGCTGTGGCAGAGTTCGTGACTGCCGTGAAGGCCAAGGAGGAGCACAGGTCGATCCTTAATGCCGCTCTCAAGCTGCGTGAACTCGGCGAGCATCTCCGTCCCCCGCACATGAAGCCGCTGCAGGGCGCGACTGCCTTGCGTGAGCTGCGCCCCAGGCAGGGCCGAAGTGATTGGCGTGCGATCTACCGCCGGTCGGGCTCCGTCTACGTGGTCCTCGCAATCGACCGCCACAAGAACTTCGCGGCGATGATCGCGCGCGCCGAAGAGAGGTCGCCACGATATGGCGCCTCATCCTTGAACCTAGATCAGTCTTGACCTATCATGATCCACGTCATGACCGATCTACCAAGCAACTGGCCGAAGGGCGTCAAGGCTCACGAGGAGCTCTTGAGCGCCGAGATGGCTACAGACCCAGAGTTCGCCGCCGAATGGGAGCGTCTTGCTCTGGCCCGGACGGTCGCCGTCAGTCTGATCGGCTATCGCGCCGACAACGACCTTTCGCAGCGCGAGTTGGCTGAGCGCCTGGGTGTGAGTCAGCCGCGCGTAGTGGAGCTGGAGTCTGGCGAGAAGAACCCGCAGATCGAGACGCTCGTGAAGATTGCGGCGAAGACCGGCCTGGAGTTCGCGATCGACGTCGCGCCCGTCGGGCAGGAGCCTAAGCTCGTTGGAAAGGCCGTCAAGGGGACGCCTGCTCACATCTACGCGGGGGCATCGGTCCTGGTCAGCGCGAGCTGATCGTCTATCCGCCGCCGGTCTCCGTCCCCGCCCGCGCGTCACCGCACGGGACCGAAAAAGATTTGTGCCGAACCGCCCGAACCAGGTGGGCGCCACCACGCTCGCTGGCGCCTGGCCTCAGCTCGCCCCACCCCCTCCACCGCCCAACGCGCACACGCCACCTCACGGCGAGCGACTACGCTGCGTATCGCCATGAAACGTGTCGTCATCAAGCTCGGTTCCTCGGTCGTCGCCGACTCAGACGGCGAGTTGCGCGCGGGTGTCCTCGCGCGCGTATGCGACGCCGCCGCCGAGCTTCACCGTGGCGGTGACGAGGCGATCCTCGTCACCAGCGGCGCGATCGCGCGGGGGATGCGCACGATGGGCCTGCCCCAGCGCCCCAGCACGATCGGCGAGCTACAGGCCGCCAGCGCCGTCGGCCAGGGCAAGCTCTATCGCGTCTACGACGAGCTTCTGCGCGATCGCGACGTGACCAGCGCGCAGGTGCTGCTGACGTTCTTTGACATGTCCGCGCGCACCCACTACCTGAACGCGCGTCAGACCCTCTCGACACTGCTCTCCTGGCGCGTGCTGCCGGTCATCAACGAGAACGACACCACCGCCACCGACGAGATCTCCTTCGGCGACAACGACTTCCTCGCCGCCCAGGTAGCCGTGCTGATCGGCGCCGACGAGCTGATCCTGCTGACAGACATCGACGGCCTTTTCACCGCCGACCCGCGCCTGCGTCCCGACGCGCGACTGATCGAGGACGTCAGCGAGTTCGCCGCCCTGCAGGACCTCGACATCGGTCACACCACCTCGCCGCTGGGCTCCGGCGGAATGCGCTCGAAGGTCGTCGCCGCCGACATGGCCACCGCCGCCGGGATCGCCACCACGATCTGCAACGGCCTCGACGAGGACGCGCTGGGAACCGTACTCGCGGGCGGGCGCGCCGGGACCCGCTTTCAAGCGCGCGAGGCCCGCTACTCCTCGTTCAAGCTGTGGCTCAAGTACGCCCGCCCGGCACGGGGAACCCTCACGATCGACACCGGCGCCGCGCGCGCCGTGCGCGAGGGCTCCGCCAGCCTGCTGCCGGTCGGCATCGTCGCCGTCGACGGCGAGTTCGACGCGGGCGACGCAGTCGAGATCGCCGTGCGCGACACAGACACCGCGGTCAGCGCCGCGATCGGCAAGGGCATCTGCAACTACTCCGCGCCCGAGCTGCGCCAGGTGATCGGCATGCAGTCCGCCGCAGTGCGTGAGCTACTGCCCCGCGCCACCGACGAGGCAGTGCACCGCGACTACCTCGTACTCGACTGACCCAGACCCCTACCCTGTAACGCGATGGCCACAGCCGTAAACGAAACCGTAAACGCGACCCCATCGGTCGCTGAGACCTGTCGTGTCGCCCGCCGCGCCGCGCGAGAACTCGCCCAGATCGACACCGCGCGCAAGAACGCCGCGCTGGCAGCGATCGCACAAGCGCTGAGCGATCGCAGCGACGAGATCCTCGCCGCCAACGCGCTCGACATGCACGCCGGGCGCGAGGCGGGACTCAGCGACGCGCTGCTGGACCGGCTCGCGCTGGACGCTCCCAGGATCGCCGCGATCGCCGCCGCGGTCAAGGACATCGTGGCCCTGCCCGATCCCGTCGGCGAGATCATCGAAGGCCGGCGTCTGCCCAACGGCCTGGACATCAGCCGCGTGCGCGTGCCCCTCGGCGTGGTCGCGGTCGTATACGAGGCGCGCCCCAACGTCACGATCGACGCCACCGCCCTATGCGTGAAGTCGGGCAACGCGATCGTCCTGCGCGGCTCCTCCACGGCGGCTCACTCCAACGCAGCGCTCGCGCAGATCGCGGCCCAGGCCGCCACCGCCGCCGGGCTGCCCGAAGGGTGCATCGGCCTCGTCTCCGGTGGCGGGCGCGAGGAGCTCGCGCAGCTCGCCACCCAGCAGGACACCGTCGATCTGATCATCCCCCGCGGCGGTGAGGGTCTGAAGGCGGCGCTGCAGGAACTCGCCACCGTGCCCGTCATCTACGCCGCCTCCGGCAACTGCCACGTCTACGTCGATGAGAGCGCCGACCTGGAACAGGCCCAGGCGATCGTGCTGAACGCCAAGACCCAGCGCCCGGGGGTGTGCAACGCGCTCGAGACGCTGCTCGTGCATCACGAAGTCGTAGCCGACCTGATGCCGGATCTGCTGCGCGCGCTCGGCGAGGCGGGCGTGCTCGTGCGCGCCGACGAGCGCATATGGACACTCGCGTCATGCTTCACTCCCGAGGAGCTTGCGATGGGGGAGCCCCTGGGTGTGGTCATGGAGCCCGCCACCGAACAGGACTGGGCCACCGAGTACCTGGCCCCGACTCTCGCCATCGGCGTCGTCGACACAGTGCAGGAGGCGATCGAGCACATCGCCCGCTACGGCTCGGGACACTCCGAGGCGATCCTCACGCGCGACACCGAGGCCGCGCGCGCCTTCCAGCTCGGCGTGGACGCCGCCTGCGTATACGTAAACGCCTCGACCCGCTTCACCGACGGGGGCGAGTTCGGCATGGGCGCCGAGATCGGCAACTCGACCCAGAAGCTGCACGCGCGCGGGCCGATCGGGCTGCGCGAGCTGTGCACCTACAAGTACCTCGTCACGGGCGACGGGCACGTCCGCGGCTGACCTTTTCGTGGAGCACATCGGCATCCTCGGCGGGACCTTCAGCCCGCCGCACGTCGGGCATCTCGCGCTGGCCCGCCACGCGCGCTCGCAGCTGGGTCTTGAGCGGGTGCTGGTGATGCCCGCCAACCTCGCCCCCAACAAGCCGACCCTCGGCGACGATCCTGGCCCTGAGCACCGCCTGGCGATGTGCGGCCTCGCGGTTTGCGACGAGCCGGGCGTCGAGGTATCCGCCCTTGAGATCGAACGCGGGGGAACGTCCTATACCGTGGATACCGTGCAAGCCATCCATGACGCCAATCCCGACGCCGAGCTCACACTGATCCTGGGAGCCGACACCGCGCGCACCCTGCCCGGCTGGCGCGAACCGCAGCGGCTGCTGGAGCTCGTGAGCGGGCTGGCGGTGGCCGAGCGCGACGAGCTGGACCTGCAACAGACGAGCGCCGAACTGGCCCCACTGATGGCGGCCTCGGCGTCCGCATCGGGCTCGCAGCCGGGCTTGACGGCGCTGGGGATGCTCCCCGTAGCGGTCTCCTCGTCGGTCGTGCGCCGCCGGCTCGCCGTCGGTGAGTCGGTCGCCGGACTCGTGGGGGAGAGGGTCGCCGCCTACATCGCCGAGCACGGCCTCTACCGCACCGACGGGGCTTCATCGCCGCCAACCGGTGGTGCGGTATGAGCGCGGAGGGTCCGAGCCCGCGGCACGAATCGGCGCCTGCCGGGGAGTACACCCAAGCGGCCGAGCCCGCGCGGCCCGCGGAGTCCCCGCGCTCACAAGACCTACTCGATCAGATCGCGCGTTACGCGGCCGACAAGAAGGCCCTCGACGCGGTCGAGCTCGACCTGCGCGACGTGCTCGGCTACACCGACTGGTTTCTGATCTGCACCGGCAACACCGAGCGCCAGACCAAAGCGATCCATGACGGCATCCTCGAAGGGTGCAAGCACGAGCACTCAACGCTGCCGCGCCGCGTCGAGGGCTTCAGCAAGGGCGACTGGATCCTCATGGACTACCTCGACGTCGTCGTGCACATCTTCACGCCCGCCACGCGCGAGTACTACCGGCTGGAGCAACTGTGGGGCGAGGTCCCCGTGCGTGCGGCCGGTGGCGAAGGGTAGACGCGCGCAGCGCCGACAGAGAGAGTCAGCTCAGGCGATCGCCTCCGCCGGCGCCTGTTCGTCTGAGATGGAGCTGTGGTCGGGCGGCGACGTGGTCGCGCCCGCGCGGGCGGGAGCGCGCCCGACGGCGAGCAGCGACACGCCGGCAAGCAGGCTCGCGACCAGCATGAACCACCACCCGTCGTCGAAGTCGCCGGCGCTCTGCGGCGTGCCGAGCACGGCGATCACGATCGCAAAGCCAAGCGCCGAGCCGAGCTGGCGCCCGGTCGTCTGCACCGCGATCCCGGTCGCCAAGCGCGCCGGTGGCAGAGTTGCCGCGACCGCGCCCGTCAGCGAGGGGATCACGAGCCCAACGCCGATCCCGCCGATCAGCATGCCGGGCAGGAACTCCGAGGCATAGGCCGGTGTAGAGCCGAGGTGCCCGATCCACCAGACCCCGCCGAGTGCGAACAGCACTGTGCCGAGCGCGCCGACGCGACCCGGACCCAAGCGCGCGCCCAAGCGCGCCCCGGGAATCGCGGTGAGCGCGGCCATCGCCGGACCCGGTGAGATCATCAGTCCGGCCGTAAGGATCGGCTCGTGCCAGATTCCGGTCAGGAACAGGACGCTGGCGAGCAGCATTCCCGCAAAACCGGCGAAGAACAGCAGCGATCCGAGCGTGGCCGCGCTGAACGCGCGCACCGCGAACAACTCGGGCTCGACGATCGGCGCGGAGTTGGTGAGGATGCGCCGCACGAGCAACCCGATCAACACGACCGAGAGCGCGAGCAGCGAGACGATCGAAACGCTGGACCAACCCCAGCTCCCGCCCTGCACGATCGCCACCGTCAGCAGGGCCACACCGGTGGTGAGCATCACCGCGCCCAACACATCGGGCCTGGCGGCGTCCGGGTGGCGAATCTCGCGCAGCAAGCGCCGTCCGGCAATCAGGCCGGCGATACCGACGGGGACGTTGACGATGAACACCCAGCGCCAGCCGGCCTGCACCAGTAGACCCCCGAGAGGAGGGCCGGCGGCCGCGGCGATCCCACCCACCGCCGCCCACGCGCCGATCGCGATGTGGCGCTGCTCGGCCGGAAACTCCGGCAGCAGCAGCCCGAGCGAAGCCGGCATCAACAGCGCCGCGCCCAGGCCCTGAATCGCACGCGCCCCGACCAGCACCGGGATCGAGGGAGCCGCGGCGCAGGCGGCCGAGGCGGCGACGAACAGGCCCACGCCGAGCAGGAACGCGCGCCTGCGCCCAAACCCGTCCGACCAGCGTCCGGCGACGATCAAAAACGCCGCGAACACGATCGTGTAGGCGTTCAGAATCCACGACAGCGACGCCAGGCTCGTGCCCGGGAAGTCGGCGTGAATCTGGGGGAATGCGATGTTGACGATGAACACATCCAGGCCGGCCATGAACACGCCGACCACGACGACCATCAGGACCTTCCATCTGCGCTCCATCACTCACTCGCTCCTCTCGTGTGCCGGTTCGACGGGGCTACCCTCGCCGTCCGGTTGGTTTCGTGAAAAGACTCACCACGATGAGCCTACACGATCGAGTTTTGTCACGCAACTAACTCGTGATATCGTGACGAGGGGAATGCTCGGGTCCGACTACGGCAATCAGAACTGCTCGATCGCTCGCACGCTGGAGCTGGTGGGTGAGCGCTGGACCTTCCTCGTGCTGCGCGACGTGTTCCTCGGGGTGCGTCGCTTCGATGCTCTGCAGCGCGACCTCGGCGTCGCGCGCAACGTCCTCTCCGCGCGCCTGGAGCGGCTGGTGGCGCAGGACATCCTGATGAAGGTCCCCTACAGCGAGCGCCCGCCGCGCTACGAGTACCGCCTGACGGACAAGGGCGTGGACCTGTGGCCGATCGTCGTCGAGCTGCTGCACTGGGGCGATCGCTATGCGGCCCCCGCCGGCCCGCCGATCATCCTGCGTCACAAGGGCTGTGGCGGGGAGCTAGGCGAGCGACGCATATGCTCGCGCTGTGGCGAGCCGCTGGACGCGCGCGAGGTGCGGGCCGAGCCCGGGCCCGGGGCGGTGCGCGAGCCCGCCGTCGAGCACGCTTGAGCGACCGCTACTCGCACGCCCTTGGCGGGTTCTATAGGCAGACCCCTACAAGGAGCCCCATCATGCGCACAATCGACATCAATCGTCCGATGCGCAGAACGTCCGCCTGTTTGGCCGTACTCGGCCTGACCGCCTTCGTCCTGCCGGCCATCTCATCGGCCTCCACCTGCAGCACGGCGGGACCCTGCCCGACGGTGACGCTGATCGCCAAAGCCGTCCCGATCAAGGGCTTCCCCGGCACCGGCAACAAACTCGGCGCCGGCGCCGCGCTGGAAGCGAAATATTCGCTCAAAGGCACCGAATCGACCGGCGGCGTCGTCTCTCAGATAACCCACGTCAACTTCTACCTGCCCACCGGAACGAAGATCAATCAGACCGGCTTCGTGACCTGCTCCTCGGCCACGCTCGAAAACATCGGCCCCGAAGGCTGCCCGAAGAAGTCGCAGGCCAGCCCGGTCGGTGTCGCTGGCGTCGTCGATCCGATCGGCGGGGAACTCGTCAAAGAGAACGCGACCCTGCAGGCGTTCTTTGAGCCCGGCGGCGGCCTGCAGTTCTACGCCAACGCGGCCTCCCCGATCTCCGCCCAGCTGCTGGTCGCCAAAGGCCGCATCATGAACGCAAAAGCGCCCTTCGGCCCCGAGCTCAACACCGAAGTCCAGCTGGTCCAGTCGGTCCCCGGCGCCCCGCCGGTCTCGACCGAATCGATCAACATCAAGGTCGGCGCCGCCTACAAGAAGGGCAAAAAGACAATCTCCTACGGCACGCTGCCCAAGAAGTGCCCCAAGGGCGGGTTCCCGGTCAAGTCCGAAATCACGTTCGCGACCGGCGCCACCGTTACCACGCTGTACAAGGCTCCTTGTCCCAAGAAGTAACCCGTCGATCCGCTATCCGCTAGTAGCGACCGGGCCACCGTACCGAGGGTTGCGGTGGCCCGTGGCGGGCCGTGTCCTCGCTCGACACTTCTATCCGTCTCAACTCCCGATCATTCTTGAAGTTGGGCGCGCAGCGGGTCGCTCCAGCGCAGTCCGGGGAAGCGGGAGAAGTCGGCGTCGCAAGAACAGAGCGATGCGCCGTGCTCGATCGCCAGGGCGGCCAGGTGCGCGTCGGTCGTCAGATTGCCCGCGGTGCCCAACGCTCGCAGGAGTTCGCGCAACACTGCCGGATGACGATCGGTGGGGTGGATGACGGTTACGCAGGGCTGTTCCAGCCAACTGTCGACAAGATCGATCGCTTCCTCGGCGGTGAGTGGATGCTCGACCACCACCGAGCGGGTGATCAGGCGTATGAACGCCAGCATCACGACCCAGGGCAGTCCCACCGTCTCCGAACCGGACAGCGTCTGCTCCAGCCACTCACGTGCGGGCTCGTGTCGCGGAGACCGCGCGTCGTACGCGTATAGGAGCAGGTTGACGTCGAGGAGGATCACTTGCGCAGATCGAACTTGCGCAGGATCTCGACGTCTTCCATCTCGGCGGCGATGTGGAGCGCTTTGTCTACGTCTATATCCGAACGAATACCCAGCGGCTGGGCGCGTACGGTGAAGCGCCTGCCGGGTGGGGTGCTTCTTCTCGCCAGTCCGGCGCGTACGGCGTCGTTGAGCGCTGCCTTGAACGACACCCCTCGCTCGCGGGTCGTCGCACGTAGCTTTGCGGCTACATCCGGGTCGAGCGTGACCGTCGTTCGCATGGAGGCATCATAGCAGCAGCTAAGTTGCTGTCATGATGCTAAACAGGTACTGCGGCGCTCTAAAGTCGTGTACAACCCAAGCCCTCAGCGGTCGTAACCGTCGATCGCCCTTACAGACAGCCACGTGAGCACGAGGCCAGTGACGAGGATCACGCCGCCGCAGATGGCGAGCTTGTCGATGACCCACCCTTCGAGCACGAGCGAGCGCAGACCTTCGATCACGTAGCTGACGGGGTTGGCGCGCGCGAGGACCTCCATCAGCGGGGTGAGCAGTTCGAACGGAACGAAGTTGGGCGTGAGGAAGAGCAGGGGAAAGAAGACCAGGAAGCTCGCGTTCGTGGCCTGCACGTTGCGCGTGTGCAGCGCGACGAGCATGCCGATGCCGGCGTAGGCCACGCCCCACAGCGCCGCCAGCAGCACCAGCACGATCGCACCGGGTACGCCGGCGCGCACTTCCATGCCGAACGCGAGCGCGACGAGCAGCACGAGCGTGGCGACCGCCAGGCCGCGCACGAGGTCGGCGGCGAGGCGCCCGAAGATGATCGACGAGCGCCGGATCGGGGCGACGAGCAGCTTGTCGAAGTAGCCGAGATCGATCTCGGTGACGAGCGCCAGCCCCGAGGTGGCGGTGCAGACGGCGAACATCAGCGACACCGGGACCTGAAAGCCGACATAGCCCTGGCCGTGCAGGAACGGCGTCGTCGAGGGGAACGTCTTTGAGATCTGCCCGATGTTGACCGCGAGGAAGAACAGCGGGATGAACAATGTCGGCACGGTCGCCGCGGGTAGGCGAATCACTTCGCGCACGGCACGGCGGCCGAGCAGCAGCACCTCGGTCATGCGGCCAGCTCCTCGCGGCGGTTCTCCTCGTGGTCGCCCTCCAACCGTCTGCCGGTCGCGCGCAGGAAGACGTCGTCGAGCGACGGCCGCGCCACCGAGATCGCCCCGACGCGAATCTGAGCGCCGTCCAGACGCCGCACGATCTCGGCGATCGAGCCGGGGCCGTCTTCGAGATACAGCGCCAGGCTGTCGCGTCCGCTGACCACGCGCTCCAATCCGTCCAGCTCGCCGATAGCGCTCTGCGTGGCGTCGATGTCGGCGCCGTGTAGCTCGACCGAGACGACGTCGTGCCCGAGCTGGGACTTGAGCTCCTCGGGCGTACCCTGCGCGACGATCTTGCCATCGTCGATGATCGCCACGCGGTCGCACAGCTGGTCGGCCTCCTCCAGGTATTGCGTGGTCAGAAAGACGGTCGTGCCCTCGGCGTTAATGCGCCGCACCTCCTCCCAGATCGTCAGCCGCGAAGCGGGATCCAGGCCGGTAGTAGGCTCGTCCAGGAACAGCACGTCGGGGGAGTGCACGAGCGCGCTGGCCAGATCCAGCCGGCGCTTCATCCCGCCCGAGTAGGTCTTCGTGCGCCGCCCCGCCGCGTCGGTGAGCCCGACGAGCTCGAGCAGCTCCTGCACCCGTGCTTGGGCCTGGGCGCCGAGGATCCCATACAGCCCGCACTGCAGTTCCAGCAGCTCGCGCCCGCTCTGCAACGGGTCCAGGCCGATCTCCTGCAGCGCCACGCCGATCCGCCGGCGCACCGCTGCCGGATCGGCGACCACGTCGAGTTCGCCCACGCGCGCACTGCCGGACGTGGGGGGCAAGAGCGTGCAGAGCATCCGTACGGTCGTCGTCTTGCCGGCCCCGTTCGGTCCCAGGAACCCGAAGATCTCCCCCTGCGCCACATCGAGGTCGATCCCGCGGACGGCCTCGACCTCGCCCTTGAACGTGCGCCGCAGATCGTGCGCTGTGATCGCGCCGCTCATTGTCTCGGCGCCTCCGTCGCGTCGGCGATCACGGGAGCCTGCTCCTCGATCGCCTCGTAGTCGCGCGCGAGAAAGAACTCGGCGCCCTCGATGCTCATGTGCGGGACGACCCGATCCAGCCATCCCGGCATCCACCAGTTGATCTTGCCCATCAACAGCATCGTCGCAGGCACGAGCAGACAGCGCACCACGGTCGCGTCGAGGATCACCGCGACCGCCAGGCCGACGCCGAACTGCTTGATCGTCGGATCGCCGTTCAGGACGAAGCTGCCGAACACGAACACCATGATCGCGGCCGCCGCCGTGATCACGCGCGCGCTTGTCACGAGGCCCGAGACGACCGAGTCGCGGTTGTCCTCGCCCGCGTGCACGTGCTCCTCGATCTGGCTGACGAGGAACACCTCGTAATCCATCGAGAGGCCAAAGAGCACGGCGAACATGAACAGCGGCACGTATGAGACGACCGGGACCGGCCCTTCCAATCCGATCAAACCACTGCCCCAGCCGTACTGAAATACGGCCGTCAGCACCCCGTAGGAGGCGCCGATCGAAAGCAGGTTCATGACCGCCGCCTGGGCCGGGATCACGACCGTGCGAAACGCCAAGATCAGCAGGATGAAGCTGAGCGCGATCACGACGAGGATCTGCAGCGGCAGCTTTTCGGAGATCCGCGTGGCCAGGTCAACGTAGCCGGCGGTGCTGCCGCCGACGTCGGCTTGCATGTCCGTGGCGTGCTCGGCGCTCGGAATCGTGTCCGCGCGCAGCTTTTCGACGAGTTCTTCGGTGGCTTTTTCCGCCGGTCCGGTCGTGGCGATCGCGTTGAAATAGGCCGTGGTCCCCGCCTGGTCGATCTGGATCGGAGTTGTCGCGGCGACGCCGTGCGTGGAGGCGACGTCCTCTTGCAGCGTCTGCAAACGCGGATCGCCGGTGCGCGGATCGCCCTGGGCGGCGCCGGAGGAGCTCGACGATCCCGACGAGCTTCCTGACGAGCCCGAGGTCCCCGACGAACCGGGGGATCCCGAGGTGGCGGATGACGCCTGCTTTGACGTGCTCGACGCCGGCGCCTTGGCGGGCGAGCCCAGCGAGACGGCGACGAGCAGCGGGCCGTTGACGCCCGGACCGAAGTTTTCGGAGATCAGGTCATATGCCCGTCGCGCGGTGGTCGAGGTGGACAGCGCGGCGGTGTCTTGCTGTCCCAAGGTCAACGACAGCAGCGGGATCGTCAGCGGCAACAGGATCGCGAGCGCGGCGAGGCCCGCGATGATCGGATGGCGCGCGATCTCGTTGGCCCAGCGCGACCACAACCCCTCCCTCGTGTCGGCGTCCGGGCGCAGGTCGCGGTGGGGCGGGCGCACCCGCAACGAGTTGATGCGCGGGCCGACGATCGCCAGCGCGGCCGGCAGCAGTGTCAGTGCTCCGAGCACCGCCACGACCACGGCGATCCCAGCCATCAGGCCCATCGTGGTGACCAGCGGGATGTGAGCTACCGCGAGGGAGACGAGCGCGATCGTGACCGTGCCGCCCGCGAAGAACACCGCGCCGCCCGAGGTCGCGGCCGCGCGGGCGATCGACTCCTGCATCGGCAGACCGTCGCCCAGGCCACGGAAGTGGCGCGTGACGATGAACAGCGCGTAGTCGATCCCGACGCCCAGTCCGATCATCGTCGCGAGCGTCGGCGCGACGCTGGGAACGGTCGTGACGTGGCCGAGGATGCGAATGATCGCAAGCGAGGTGAGCAGCGCGAGGATCGCGCTGAGGATCGGCAGCAGCATCGAGACGATCGTCCCGAAGGCGAACGTCAGGATCACCATCGCGGCGACGATCCCGATCAGCTCGCTGGACTCGGTCGCCGGTTTGGAGACCTTCTGTCCGAGCTGACCACCGGTCTCGACCTCCAGGCCGGCGGCTTTCGCGGGATCGGCGGCGTCGATGATCTTCTGTGCTTCGTCGGTCGAAAGTTCCCCTGGGGGGACCGCCAGGGTCACCGACAGGTAACCGGTCCGCTGGTCCTTGCTCAGGGCGCTCGCGCCCTGGGGCGTGAGCGGGTTGACTACCGAGGCCACGTGCGGGGCCTTCGCGACGGCCGCGGCGGCCTGGTTTACCGCATCCGCGTACTTGGCTTCGGTCAGCTTGCCGGCGGAGGCGTGCAGGACGATCGGGCTCGTCCCGTTGGCCTGGTCGGGGAAGGACTTCGCCAGCGTGTCGGTCGCGCGCTGGCTGTCCGTTCCCGGCAGCGACAGGTTGTCGTTGGTGTTTTCGCCAAGGCCGCGCGAGACCGCGATCAACGCGATCGCGGCCACGAGCCACACGGCGAGCACCGCGAACCGGCGGCGGACGCAGAAGCGGGCGAGCCCGTAGAGCACACCCGTCATCGCCGGACCGGTGGTCCCTTCGCGTCGCGGTTCATCGAAGTCGGCATCCTGCCTTGCCGGGGTGCGGGTGTCAAGGAGCGGCGAGCGCCTCGATCTCGTTTGCCGCCGCTGTGGCGCCTCCTGCGGCCGCGTAGGCGCGGCTCACGCGCTGTGCGCCGGCGCGCATTCCGATCGCCTCGCGGACGGCCGCCTGCAGGCGCTCCGGGGTGAGGCGGCGAGGGGAGATGCGCACGCCCGCCCCGGCGAACTCGACCCGCCGCGCGGTCTCCAGCTGGTCGCGCCCGAACGGGACGACCACCACCGGGACCCCGGCGGCGAGGGCCTTCTGGGTGATGCCCATGCCGCCGTGGCAGACCACGCACGCGGCGCGTTGCAGGATCGCCTCGTGCGCGACGAAGCGCACGAGCTTGCTGTTGGGCGGCGCGCGGAACGCCTCCGGGTCGTGCGCGGCGGTGGTGCCGATCACCGACACGCCGCTCGCGGGTAGCGCTTCCAGTGCGACGTGCAGCAGGCGCTTGTCGCGTTGGCGCTCGGTCGAGCAGGTGACGAGCACGAGCGGATCGGAGAGCTCTGCCAGCCACGCGGGCTCAGGCTGTGGCGGAGACCAGTTGACTGCTCCCACGAGACGCACGTTCTCGGGCCAGTCGCGACGCGGGTACTCAAAGCCCTCGGCCGTGAGCGAGAGTAGTAGGTGCGGACGGGCGAACAGATCGTCGAAGCGTTCGACCGCAGGCAGGCCGTGCTGGGCGCGCAACTCGCTGATGGTCGGCATCGCGGCGCGAGTCCAACTGGCGCCGACCATGCGCGCTACGAGCGCGTCACGGATTCTGCCGACAACACCGTCCATGCGGCGCAGGCCCAGCCCGAAGGGGGGAGCGTCGCGGGAGCGTAGCGGCAGCAGGTAGGGGGCGAACATCGCCCACGGCAGTCCGGAGGACTCGGCGATCGTGGCGGCTCCCCAGCAGTTGATGTCGATCAGGAGCATCTCGGGCCTGTGGCGCTCGATTGCCCGGGCGAGGTCGGGGGCCTCGTGCAGCGAGCGCCGCGCGAACGTGTTCAGCGCCGACATGCCGGCGCCGCGCAGCGAACGCTCCTGCCAATCCAGGATCTCGATCGCTTCGATCGCAGGGTCGATCGGCGAGCAGGCGATGCCCAATGGTTCGAGATGGGCCAGCTCGTCCGCGAGCCCGTAGAGGTGGACGTCGTGCCCGCGCGCGGCGAGCTCAGCCGCGATCGGCGTTACCGGATACAGGTGCCCACGGGCGGGGGAGGTGTAGACGAGCACGCGCATAGCAATCACGTGGGGGAGCCGTCGTCGTCGGCGCCGTCGGGGGCGAGCAGCCGCTCGATCATCTCCACGAGCGCAACTTCGACCTGGTCCACCTCCAGGTCGAGGTCGCGCCGCAGGATTTTCCACACATACACGTCGCAGATCGCCACGAGCTGCGCCAACCGTTGTCGGCGCTTGCGTGGGGCGAGGATCGCGAGTTGGGGCTCGAACGTGCGGGCGACCCAATCTTTGTGAATCTCATGGCCGTGCTCGACGGCGCGCACGATCGAGTTGCCGCGGTCGCGGCCCATCACGCGGACCATCGCGTCGCGGTAGGGCAGCATGCGCACGACGATGTCCCCGTAGCGCTCGTAGTGGCGCACCAGGTTGGCGACCGCGCCGGGAACGTCCCCGACCGGGGCATCGTTGCGTTCTTTGACGATGAGCGAACTCGTGCGCGAGATGACCGCGTCGAGCAGGCCCTGCTTGGAGCCGAAATGGCGCAGCGCCGTCTGCTTGCTGACGCCGGCGCGACCGGCCACGGACTCGAGCGAGACCTGTGTCCAGTTGTCTTGCTCGACCTCTTCGGCCGCCGCCTGCAAGAGCGTCTCGCGCGTCTGCTCCTGGGCCTTGGCGCGCGCGACCTGTTTATAGGCGCGTTGTGGCTGCGCTCGTGCCATCTCGATGCTCAGTCTTGCAGGGCGAGCGAGGCGGGCACGGAGCTCGCAAACCAGCCCGGCACGGCCAGGATCGCCAGGGCGGTCGCGGTCATCAGCGCGAGGCTCGCCAGCGCGGTGAGCGCCGTGACGGAGTAGACGACCGGGAAGTTGATCGTCTGCGCGAGCGCGCGATCGGCGAGCTGCTGGCCGTAGAGACCGAAGACCGCCCCGGTCAGGCAGCCGACGCCGAGCAGCAGGAAGCTCTCGAACAGGATCGTGTGCCACAGGTCCGCGCGCGGCAGCCCCTCCAGCTTGAGCTTGGCCAGGCGCGGGCGGCGCTGCCAGATCATCGCGCCCATCGCCGCGGCCATCGCGAGCACGGCGACGATCGGGATCAACGTCGCGATCTGGGTCAGGCGCGCGAGCGCTTGGCGGCTGAGGGCGCTCTGGCGCTGTGTGTGTCGGGCGGCGGTCTGGACCGCAAGGCCCGAGTGCGGGCCGAGGGCGCTACGGATCTCGCGTGCGGCGCGCGCCGGGGGGACGCCGGGGTTCAACAGGACGCTGTAGGCGCTCGCGTCTTCGGTTCCCCAGGCGCGCGCGTAGTCCTCTGAGTTCATCACGATCGCGCCGGGCGCCCAGCCGATGTTCGTGGAGAGTGCGGCGATGCGCAGCGTCAACGGTATGGGCGTGGGTAGCGTTAGCGTTTGGCCGATGTGCAGGTGGTGTTCGGCGGCGATCGCTTCGGAGAGCACGAGCCAGCCGCCGGCGCGCACGCGTTCTTCGGCGCGACGCAGGTCGCCGTGCAGGATCTGGGTCGCGGGCAGCAGCGGCCTCGCTTGCGCCGGCGGGGCGATCACGAGCATCCGTCGCGGCCCGTAGTCGAGCAGTCCACTGCGATACAGGCCGACCGCGCGCACGCCGGGGACACGTTCGAGCTTTCTGCGATCGACCGGCGCGAACGGGGTGGTGTTCAGGAGGTTGTAGGAGCCGGCGGGGGAGACCCATACGTCGGTCGCGGCGTTCATGTCCTGGGCGGCGTTTTCGAGGCCGTGGAGCAAATCGCCGTGGGCGCCCTGGATTGCGACGCTGCCGAAGATCGCGATCGCTCCGGTCGCGGCGATCGCGACGGCGCGCGCTCCGGCGGCGCCCAACTCCATCGTCGCGACGTGGGGGATGACGCCCGCGCGCAGGCGCGCGAGGCGGCCGACGAGCGCGAGCGTGAGGCCGAGCGCGAACGGCAGCACGAGCAACAGCGCCGCCACGAGCAGGACCATTCCGGGGATCGCCGCGTCGGGCGCCGCGAGCAGGATCGCGGTGGCGGCGATCAGACACGCCACCCCCGCCAGCGCGGCGCGCGCGGGCGTCGCGTGCGGGGCGCCTGCGCTTGCGCCCCCGCCATCGCCACCGTCCTCGCCCGGGCTCTGTCCCAGTCCGATCGCCGCAAGGGGATCGCGCGAGAGAATGTCGCGCAGCGGCGTGAGCACCGCCACGATCGCGGCGCCCATCCCGCCGGCGATCGCGAACGCGACGCTCTGCCAGCTGACGAAGCGCTCGGAGCCGACGGCAAAGGCGAGCGAGAGGAAGGCCGGGTTGGAGTGCAGCACGTGGATCGAGAGCTCCTCGCCGAGCGCCAGCCCGAGCAGGCACGCGACCAGTCCGAGCACGGCGGCGTCGAGCAGTAGGACCGCGATCACCGTCCGTGGCTCATAGCCGTCGCGGCGCAGATCGACGATCAGGCGGCGGCGCTGCGGGACGGTGAGCAGGACGGCGTTAAAGGCGAACAGGAAGCCGACGAGTGCGCTGATCGCCGAGAACAGCGCCGTCGACTGGTTGCTCGCGGCGGCCGCCTTGGCGAACAGCCGCTGTTCGTAATCGACGGCCTCGACGTTCAAGCGTCCCCCCGCCAACTGCTTGAGCGCAGCGCGCACGCGCGCCTGGGAGCCGGCGGAGGGTTGCACGAGGATGCGGCTGATGCGTGCGCGAAGGCCGGTCATTTCCTGCGCGAGCGAGAGCGGCACGATCGCCACGGTGCTGTCCACGAGCGGCCCGATCTGGCTTGAGCGAAGCTGCGAATACAGCGGCGCCTCGGCGGTGTGCCCGTCGAGCGCGAAGGTGACTTCCTGGCCGAACTTCGTGGCGCCGAGCCGGCGCGCCAGCGGCGCCGGCAGCACGACCGCGCCGATGTCGCCGAACGGCCGCAGGTCGGTGCCCCGCACGAGCGCCCCGCCGAGGCGCGAGAGCTTTGAGTCGGCGCCGATCAGCTGCACCGAGGCGCTGCCGTCGGGGCCGCCGGCCTGCGCGCCGGCTTCGAGCACGGGCGCGGCGATGTGCACGCCGGGGATGGCACGCACGCGCGCGAGCGTGTCGGCGGGGAAGCCGTGCGGGTCGCGCGCGAGCAGTTGCAGCGTCGCGCTACCGGCGATCCCGCGCGAGAGCTGTGAGACGGAACTCTGCAGGCTCGAATTGGCGACCTGCGAGGCGAACAGCAGCGCGACCCCGGCGGCGATCCCGAGGATCGCGAAGCACTCCTGCCAGAACCGCGCGCGCAGTCGCACGCGGTAGAGATGCAGGGCGTTGAGCGGGCTCATCGCCTTGCATAGACGTCGTGATTGGGGGCGTACTCCTCCAGCCGGCCGTCGTGCAGGGCGAGCACGCGGTCGGCATACTCGGCCGCCATCGGGTCGTGGCTGACGATCACCGCGGCGACTTCGCGCTCGCGGCTGAGCTCGCGCAACAGCTCGAGCACTTCGCGTCCGCGGCGAGAGTCGAGGCTCCCGGTCGGCTCGTCGGCGAGCAACAGGCGCGGCGCGGTTGAGAGCGCCCGCGCGATCATCACCCGCTGGCGCTCGCCCATCGAGAGTGTCTCCGAGCGATGGTGCATCCGCTCGCCCAGCCCGAGACGCTGGAGCAGCGGCGCGATCTCACGCTGGGCGTCGCGCCAGCGCCGTGTCTTGAGCAGCTTCAGCGTCGCGTTGTCGATCGCGCTGACGCCCGGCAGCAGGTCGAAGGTCTGGCGGATGAAGCCGAGTTCTGAGAGCCGGAAGTGGGAGGCCTCGTGCTCGGAGAGCGTGGAGATGTCGCGCTCGCCGATCAGGATCGTGCCGGCGGTCGGCTGAAGCAGCATCGCGACCATCAGCAAAAGCGTCGTCTTGCCCGATCCGCTCGGCCCATACAGCGCGACGGTTTCGCCGGGGCTGACCGTCAGCGAGACGTTCTCGACGGCGCGGATCGTTTCTCCGCCGACGGCCGGGTAGTGCTTGACGAGGTTGCGAAGCTCCAGCACGGTGTCTCGATTCAGTGCCCGGGGGCGCGCCGGAGGAGATCCCCGGCGAGCGCCATCAGGCGGACACCCTGCCGCTTACGTGCACGGTGATCGCGTCGTGGTTGGATTCGGCGATCGTGCCGCTGAAGCTCAGCCCCGACCCGTGCACGTGGGCGTAGCTGCCGGTGCCGCGGTTGATTGACATCGAACCGGCGAAAGTGGCGGTAGTGGTTCCCCGGTGATAGCTCGCGTTGCCGTTGCCCGAGAACGAGGATCCGCGTGCGTAGATGTTGACTTCGGCCGTCACACGGGTGGAGGAGACCGCGGTCAGGTGGACGTAGATCGTGCCTTTGACGGTACCCGTCGCCGAGCCCTGCTCGTTGAGCGTGAAGTTGTGTTTGCTCGTGAGATGGAGGCTGCCGGTCTCGTTTAGAAAGATCGTCCGTGAGGCTCGCGCCGGCGGGAGCGAGCCTCCGCGCTCGCCGGCGCTCAGCGGCGCGAACGCGCCCAGCGTGAGTAGACACAGCGCCAGTGCCGTCAGGATGCGGATGGGTGTCGAACGGGAGTTGCTCATGCCGGGCACGGGGTCGTGGCGAGCGTACTGCCGGTGGTGCCGTCGGCGTAGGTGGTTTCGGCCGCGAACGGGAGACCGCCGACGGGGCAGCTGGAGGGCGTGAGGACCGCGGGCGCGCCGCGTGCCCGAGTGTGGCCGCTCGGGCCGATCGTCATCGTGAGCGTGACGATCGAAGCGTCGGGCTCCAGCATCAGCGTGGGGATCGGTGGGATCGTCAGCGAGAGCTCTTCGCCGTAGGGGGGTTCGGCCGCGAGTACGACCCCGGTGAAGACCTTGCGTTCGTCGATCGGGGTGTAGCCCTGGGCGAGGATCTCGAACGTCGGCTGGAGGTTGTTGGGCGGGCCGAGGAACACCCACAAAGTGGCTTCCTCGGTGATGATCTCGGTCCCCGCGCGGGTCTCAACGAGCGCGTGTCCGCGCCCGATCTGCGAGCGCGCGGGACAGCCGCGGGATCCGCGCGCGCGCAGGCGCGCGGCCTGGCAGCTGCTCAGGTGGGGGATGTCGAGCGTGAGCCCGGCGGGGAAGCGCACGATCGACTTGCTCACCGGGGTGGGCACGCCGTAGGGGCCGCCGGAGAAGCGCATCGTGAACGTGAGTGCGGCCTTGGCGTGGAGCCGGTTGGGTGAGAGCGAGGGTGCGATCGAGGCGACGGTTTCCGCCTGCGCGCTCCCGGCCAGCCCGGCGCAGACGCTCAGCGCCACGACGGCCGTGCGCGCTCCGCGTGCACTCGCTGCGCGCATTCCGGCGATGTCGATCTGCAGAGGGTTCATGTGCACAGAAGTATGTCGCGCTTGGGGGTGTGTGGGCGGAGCTTCATGACATGAGAGCGGTTGGGAGACGCTCGGCGAGATGGCGCACGTCGCGTAGCGCCCGGTTATCTGTGTGGACATGGGATGGCGGTGGTCGTCCTGGTCGCCGTGCCGTCGGCGAAGCCGACCTGCACTTCGATCGGAAAGCCCGCGCGGGGACAGGTTTTGGGAGTGACGAGGCCGCGCACGTGCTGGAGCTTGCGCTTGCCGTGAATCGTGCGGTAATAGGCGACGTGGTTGGCGCCGAAGGACAGGGAGACGTGTTCGAGCCAGCCGAGCGAGGCGCCGGGGAGCGTGGGGACGATTGGGATGTCGAAGGTGATGCCGATGCCATATGGCTTGGACGCGCGGACTTCGTGACCCATGAAGGCGAGCTGCTCGGAGGCGGGCGTGGTCGCTTCGACATAGATCAGCACCGCCAGATGCCCGTGTTCTGAAGGCGCGAGAAAGAACTGGATCGTGAGCGGTCCGGGGAGGTGTTCGTGGGCGATTTCAAACAGTCCGACGCCGTTGCCAAAGCCGATCCGGGAGCCGGCCGGGCAGGCGCCGGGGCCGCGCGCTTCGAGCGTGGCCGGGGTGAGCGTGCAGGTGCCCGCGCCGCGCACGTCCAGGAGCAGCCCGGCGGGAGCGTAGGCGGTGACTTTGACCGCGGGGGACTGGGGGCCGGGGCCGGTCGGCCCGAACACGGCCGTGGTGGAGAGGTTGGTGGGCGATCCCAACCGGTCTGGGGTGAAGCTCGCGTGCACGGTCAGCGTCTGTGTCGGTGCCGCCCACGCGACCGTGGCGACCAGCAGACAGGCGCAGGCGATACTCGCCGCGGCCAGGACCCGGGTATTGTGCTTCATGACACACTCTCCTCTTTACCGACCGCTGCTTCGGTCCGGTGGCGCCGTCTTTTGGCGAGGCGCCCCGCTCCCGTATTTCGCGTTACCGAGAGTAACACGAATGTGGGGAGGCTGTCAACCCGTATTGCGATAACCCGCTCTATAACCCTGAGTCGGCGGGCTCGTCCGGGGATCGGCGGGGCCTGTCCGGGATGGGCGGGGATCGCTCAGAAGATCGCCGCCGCCTCCTCGGTCGCCTCCGCGGCGGCGAGGTCGCGAGGCGACCATAGCGCCTGCGTCAGCGGCCCCGGGTGTGGCGGCGCGCGGGTGTGTCGATTTTGGCGGCTGCCGTTCGTCTGTAGGGGAGAGCATCCACACAAGTAACCTACGAAGAAGGAGGAAGATCGCGATGAAGTACATGCTGTTGATCCACCAGGGCAGCACCCCGTTGCCGGGCACACCGGAGTGGGAGGCCCTGTCCGAGGCCGAGCAGGGCTCGGTCTACTCCGCTTATCAGGCGATCAACGAAGACCCGAACGCGACCTCGGGCCTGCGGATGCAGCCGCCGGAGACGGCGACGACGGTGCGCGTGAAGGACGGACAGACGCTCACGACCGACGGTCCGTTCGTCGAGGTCAAGGAGGCGCTCGGCGGATATCTGTTCTACGAGGCCGACGATCTGGACGCGGCGATCGAGCTCGCGGCGCGGATCCCCGCGGCGAGCATGGGCGGCGCGATCGAGATCCGCCCGATCGTCGGGTGAGCGCTGCTCTCGAGCAGACGTTTCGCGATCAATGGGGGCGCGTACTGGCTGCGCTGATCGGCTTCCTCGGCGACTTTGACCTCGCCGAGGAGGCCACCCAGGAGGCGTTTACGATCGCCGCCGAGCGCTGGCCGCGCGAGGGAACGCCGGCCAACCCGGCCGGTTGGCTGGTGGCGACCGCGCGTAACCGCGCGATCGACCGTGTCCGCCGCGATCGCACGCTCGCGGCGAAGACCCGTCTGGTGGAGGCGAGCGCGACGACCGTGACCGACGAGACCGATTTCGAAACGAGCGTCGTGCCGGACGAGCGCTTGGAGCTGGTGTTCACTTGCTGTCACCCGGCGCTTGCGACCGACGCGCAGGTCGCGCTGACGTTGCGCACGCTCGGCGGGCTCGGCACGGCGGAGATCGCGCGGGCGTTCCTCGTGGCAGAGCCGACGATGGCCCAACGGTTGGTGCGGGCCAAGCGCAAGATCAAGGCCGCGGGGATCCCGTTCAGGGTCCCGCCCGCGCACCTGCTGCCCGACCGGCTGAGCGCGGTGCTGGCGGTGGTGTATCTGATCTTCAACTCCGGCTATGACGGGCGCGGCGAGCTCGCGACCGAGGCGATCCGTCTCGGCGGGGCGCTCGTGGAGTTGATGCCGGACGAGCCAGAGGTGTGCGCTCTGTTGGCCCTGATGCTGCTGCACGATTCGCGCCGTGACGCGCGCTTTCGCGACGGGGGCATCGTGCTGCTCGCCGACCAGGATCGCGGGCTGTGGGACGCGGGGCGCATCCGGGACGGTCGCGCGGCGCTTGAACGCGCGCGGGCTTCGCGCGGGCGCGGCCCTTACGTCGTGCAGGCCGAGATCGCCCTGTTGCATGCTCGGCCGCAGAGCGATTGGACGGCGATCGTCGAGTTGTATGACGAGCTCGCGCGCATAACCGGATCGCCCGTGGTGCAGCTCAACCGTGCCGTCGCCGTGGCGCACGCCCGGGGTTGGCAGGAGGGACTGGGGGAGATCGAGCGGATCGAGGGGCTTGCGGATTACCACTACTACCACGCCGCCCGCGCCGATCTGCTGCGCCGCCTCGATCGCGCCGAGGAGGCGCGCGTGGCGTATGAGCGCGCCCTGGAGCTGGCCGACTCGGAGGCCGAGCGGCGGTTTCTGAGGGGGCGGATTGCGGAGTTGTGAGGGGGCCTTGCCGCATGCGGCAAGGCCGGCGGGGCCGCATGCGGCCCCGCCTCGGAGTGGCGCATGCGCCACTCCGCCGTCGGCGCATGCGCCGACGGTAGACGGGCCGCATGCGGCCCGTCACGCCACCGCACATGTGCGGTGGCGCCCGGGGCGGCGGAGCCGCCCCGGGGACGGCAAAAATCGAATCGTCTAGGAAATCCCGTGCGCGCGCATCGCCGCCTCGACCTCGGAGGCGTCCGCGGCCATGCCCCGTTCGTTCGGGTGCACCGAGAAGGCGTCCGATTCGGGCAACACCGGTTCGACATAGCGCACGCTCACCGACTTGCAGGCGTCGCGTCCGATGCTCGGCGTGTACGTGTCCACGTAGGCGGCGCCGTTTGACGCCGCCTCGCTGCTCAGCATCGCGTTCAGTTCCCGCTCGACCCCGTTCAGGTACGCCACGTCACCAGTGGTCAGCGGCACGGTCGGCCAGCAGTTGCCGCTCTGGGGCAGGATGTCCGGATAGCCGACCACGAATATTTGCGCCGAGGGTGAGATCACGTGGATCTGAGCCAGCGCCGCCCCGACCACCGGCCCGTCTTCGGCGATCTCTTCGGCGAGTTTGTGGCCGTAGGTGTTTTTGCATGGAGTCCCAAACGGAAACACGAGATCCTCGGCTCCACAGGTGATGAGCGTGTTCAGGAACAGGCCTTTGTCGTTGCCGCCGATCCCGACCGACACCACCTGGGTGGAGGAACTCAACGCGTTAAACTGTCGTGGCTGGTCGGGGTATTGCGCGGTGGTGGTGAGATTTTCGGTGGTCGCTGCCGAACAGCTCACGTCGGTCAGCGACAGTCCCAGCGCGGCGGCTGTCAGGTGCGGGTAGTCGCGTGCGGATTGCAAGCAGTCAAGCGGCGCACCCGGCGCCGGTGGCAGGATGAACGGACCGGCGGTGTAGGAGTCGCCCAGCGACACATACGCCGGGGCGGCGCCTGCCAGGGAAGGTGTGGCTGCGAGCGCGGTCAGCGCCGCCGCGAGCGCGACGAGGCAGAGCTTCGGGGCAAGTGTCCGCCGGCCGCTCGGCCGTGCGCGGACGCGCGTGATCTTGGTGCGCATACGGGAGAACGAGAGTTGAGACATGGGATCGATCCTTTCTTTGGAGATGAGACCCACATGCAGTGGACCTCTATGGTCTCCTCGTCCCGGGGGTTACGAACTTATCGAACATGGAGGGCTGATGGAACCTTCAGAGTTGCTGTCCCACCGGCGGCCGCACGCGATAGCGCCCGCGTGTCTTCGATACCCGTTAACGCCCGAACGTGAACCCCCGCGCGGGCCGGCGGCGATCTCACACGGCTGCTCGTGCCGGTCCTGCGCGGCTGGCGGGTGTGGCATGGGTTGCAGGGAGCGTAGTAGCCGGTCTGGGGAAGGCGTACCACGTAGGCGGTACGTTTTTGGACCTGGTGTCAGGGACGGGAGAGCTTTTTCGCACAGACATACAGCTTTACGTCTTGCTGTGTTGCTCGCGAGTATTCGAGCTAGGCTCCTCACGTGTATCAGAGGCACGCGAGACTCCCGAACAGCGCACACACCTCCCGCCCCTGGCGAATCCACGAGATCACCAGTGACTTTCGGCTCGAGGACGTGTGGGCGCTGCCGGCGCACGGCGAGGAGAGCGACTTTTCCCTGCTGGTAGAGGGCTTCGCCGCCGGCAACCCCTCGCGGGGATCGTCCCGGCTTTCGCGCGCGCTGTGGGACATCCGTTGGAAGGTCGGCTCACTGCTCGGTTGGGATGATGTGGAGACCGGGCTCGGAGCGCGGGTGCCGACGCTGCGCGAGCGTTTGCCCGAAGACCTGTTGGACTCGCCGGGACCCGACTTCGACGCGCTTCCCTTCACGTCGCTCTATCTGATCAAGGACGAGTTCGCCGCAGAGATCGCCAACAACACCATGCATGGGGTCATGCACCTCGGCTGGGTTGCCGACGAGACGGGTGGTTACCGCGGCCAGATGGCCGTTCTGGTCAAGCCGAACGGGCTCCTCGGGAACCTATATATGGCCGCCATCAGACCCTTCCGGCACCTGATTGTCTATCCCGCCATGATGCGACAGATCGAGCGCGAAATGGCGCAAGTGGATCGAACCAGGCTGCAACGCGAGCACGAGATCGTCCTTTGAGGTTTGCTGAAATTCTGTCGGGGGTAATGACTTAAACTCAAACCCAAACACAGTTCCCACATGGCTCTCAACGCAAAGGAGGACTTAATGGGTCTTATAGAGTTGCTCTTGATCATCTTGGTAATCGCCGCGGTCGCGGGCGGGGTCGGTGTTAGCCCGTTGCTTTGGCTGCTGCTGGTGGTGGCCCTCGTGGTGTTCCTCACGGGCGGCGGCTTCGGCTATCGCAGAGGCGGTCGGCTGTAGCTATGACTATGGGCACGTCGATCTTCCTCATCGCCGTTGGCGCGATCATCCGCTACGCGATCACGTTTCACGTATCGGGCGTGTCGCGTCCAACCATCGGCCTGATCCTCATCATCGCCGGCATCGTCGGCGTCGTTCTGTCGCTGATTCACGCGGCTACGGCTCGACGCCGAGTGGGCGCCGGACCTTACGAAGAACCACGCCTCTAGTTGGCGTGGTGACTCTTGTACGACGGGCTCCGGTGGTGGATCATCGCCACAGCCCGGCAGCAGGCTCCCTGTGAGCGCACGGTCGAAGGTGATGCCTCAGCCGATCGCCCATCGCGGCGGTGCGTGCGGCGGCAATAACCAAATCAAGAAACCGATCCAGCTTTAGGAGGAAACAGTGAGCACAGGAACGATCATCGCAATTGCCGTAGGCGCCGTGATAGTGCTTGTCCTCATCGCCGCCGTCGCCCGGGTCGCGAGTCGCAGGCGCGAGGAGCGTCATCGCGAGCAGGCGGGCGAGCTTCGTCAACAGGCCAGAACCCGTTCGATCCAAGCGGAGAGCGCGCGCGCCTCAGCTGACGAACAGGTCGCCGAAGCAAAGCGCGCTCAGGCCGAAGCCGACGAACGCGCCGCCCAAGCGCGGCAGGGACATGCGGACGCAGAGCGACAGGCCATCGAGGCCGAGCATCTCACCGAATCCGCCCGCGATCAACACGCGCAGGCGCGCGAGCTGGACCCGGACGCAAGCGACAGCGGTCAAGACGAGGCACTGTCGATCAACGAGCGATCTGTTCGGGAGGGCCGCTGAGTTCGGCCGAGGGTTGGAGTGGGCGCGGTTCGCGCGGACTGATTGATCTGACCGCGGTTACATGGGGCGAAACCAGGCGGCGCGTAAACCATGTGTCGTTGTCGCTCCGGCCGGTCGACCATTCGTATACCACGGTATACTGTGGGCATGGCGAAGGTTATGGTGTCAATGCCGGACGACCTCCTGAGCGAGGTCGATGCTGAGGCCAGTCGTCTCGGCACGTCCCGTAGCGCAGTCCTTCGAGAGTTCGCCGACTCCGCGCTGCGCCGACGCCGCACGGATCGCGCTGCTGCTATGAGCACGCTGCTGCGGCAGACCGCGCGACATGGCGGTGCGGCCGCGGAGCGGGTGAAAGCCACAAGGCCCTAGCGTGAGCACGCTGTTGTTGGACGCCAGCGTGATCCTCGCCGCGTTCGACTCCGACGACGATCTGCACGGAGCATCCCAGGCGCTTCTGGCCGACCCTGAGATCACGCTCGCCACGCTCGATCTTGCTCGTTACGAGGTAGCGAACGTGGCGGTTCGAAGCTGGCGCCAGTTCGAGCGTGTAGCTCCGTTGTTGGAAGCAATCGACCGGATCTCCGGCGACGGCGGAGTCATACCGTCTACGACAACCTTGCTCAGCCGCGCCGCAAAACTCGCCCATGAGCACGCGATCTCCGTGTACGACGCGGCCTACGTAGCGGCGGCCGAGCAAGCCGGTGGCACACTCGTCAGCTGTGATATTCGCGACCTCGTCGGTAAGGGGCTCGCGAGGAGTCCCGCGGGTATGCATGAGGGGAAACTGTCTCCAGACGATGGAAGCGGTACCGAAATCCAGCGATAGTCGGTGGCAATCGGTTTGTTTTGCCGACAAGAAAATAGGCGAAACCTGTGGCGCGCACACCGCGCTCTACTCGCCGGGCCCGATGTCCCGTTTCGTCTCAATGCGATCGTACGGTGCCTGGATGCCGAGGATCAGCGTTCGTGCAGGTAACGTCATGCGGCAGGCCAGAATACCGAGCTGGTACGAAGGCTAGTCTTAGGTGGTGTTCGCCTTCTCGACCACCACCGGAATAGCCCTATATGCCGCATTCATCGCGACGGGCGGGCTTGCGATCCAATTGATCCGCGAGTGGCGAACGTGGGGCACCCGGATCACCGTGACCATGTGCCCGATGGTGCTCTCGCATCCGCCAACCCCGCTCACGGAGCGGATTGATGAACCCGTGGTGATGTTCCACATTACGAACCACAGTGATCACCTTGCGAAGGTGACGCACTTGAGCGTCGAGTCGCTGACCAAGGGCGGTCAGCACAGCTTGTTCCCATCGCCCTTTCCGCGCGGCACCCCTGGACCGCATGAGATCCCCGCACACGACTCGATCACGCTCTATCAGCCGAGCTACTCATTCAAGGACGGCGATCCAGAGTGGAAGACGCGCGCCCGGGTTACTACATCGGATGGCAAGACGGCGAAGTCCAAGCGCGTGCTCGTCGGCGATCTTCAGGCGGAGTAGCTAGCTCTTTTCCATCTCGACAAGCAGCGCGACGAGGATGCCTCGGCAGTCGGATGTAACTTGGCGGCGCGCGAACCATGCGCTGATGTGGTGCCAGCCGCCGAGATTGGCTGAAAGCTGAGTTGCTCGCCGAGAGTGCCAGCCCACCTACTCACTGTCGACCATCGGTCGGCCTGCGCCCAGTCTTCGAAGTTCCGCTCGGTGTCTCGTTAGCGTTGGAGGAGGTACGACCTCTCTTTTTGTCCGTGCTGTCTCACGCTCTTGCACCGCTCGAAGGCTCGTAACGGCGGAGGTGACTCGCTGCTTCAAGCGCGGACGCATCATGCTCAGCAGGCGGTCAGCGGCTGCGCGGTCTAGCTTGTGTTGGTCAGATCGATGAAAGCTTTCTGGCGCGGCGGTTGCAAATGCAGCCCACAGGATCTCGGTCCACTCGATCACTTCGTTGTATGCCTCAACGAGCGCGTTCAGGACTTGCCCACTCAAATGAGGGGCGAGGAGGGCTCGATACTCAAGCCACGCGCCCCTTGGAAGCTCGACAAACCCGCGAGGATCGCCTTCAATTCGTTCGAGCCGGTGCGCTGAGCGTTCGAGGTCCATGACCGTAAGTCTCAGGGCGGCAACGCATCGCTGGTGCTCTGCCCAAACTGCGTCTCCTTGCGTGCGGCGATCACCCATCCTCTGCGCCCCGAGCGTGAACCCTCCGCCGATGAGCGCGCCCAACAAGCCGACGGCACCTGTAGTGATCTCGGAGGACACCGTGCCGGGCATCTTTGCATCCGACGGCCTGCCGGCACCGCAGAACTGCTCGAGGATTGCGCCAGGCAGCTCGCTGGCGCCGATTGGCCGAGCGGCTGGTGTGGAGCACCGTGCTATCAGCGTAAGAGCGCTGCACGCACCGCCGGTCGGTCATTGCCGGCGCAACAGTCGGTTTGTTTGCCGACAAGAAATGGCCCTTACCAAGCTGCTCTCCAACCCTGTTGGACCCCTGAAAGTGCTGCTTGAAGGACCGCCACGGCCGCCCCGTCGGCGATCGGCGCAGCCGAGCCGAGCGGGCCGAGCCATCGCAGCTCGGCATCCTCATCCGGGCCGGATCGTCGGGGCCATCGTCCGGGTGCTGGCGGATCGGCAGTCTATGCAGGCCAAGGAGGTCCATACAGCCGTCGAGGCGTTGCTCGGGGAGCCGGTGTCCTGGAGTTCGATCAAGAACGCTCTGGCCGCGAACGTCTGTGGTCCGTCGCCTCGCTTCGTGCGGCTGGGGAGGGGACGGTATGCCCTGAGTTAGCTTCTCGGCTCGGCAGGCCGCCAGTGTCTTATCAAGCGCGCTTGGTGGGGGACGCGATTCCATGATGCGCCCGGACGCGCCTGCTGTCAACGTCGTGGGTTGGGGTCAGACACGCCGCAGGTCGATCACCGACTCGGGGCGCACTTCGCCCGAGAAGGATTGACTTGCCATCTGCTGAGTGTGGTACTCATTAAGAAAACGACCGTTGTGGAGCCAGCCATGATCGATGATCCGGCCAGTCGTGAACTAGAACATCAGGACTTGCGCGAGAGCGCAGTTGACGTCATTAGCGCGAGTGCTGCCGTAGTGAGCGCGGCCACAGGCGTCGCAAGCTACGCGCGGAGCGTACGACGGGACAGGGGTCGGGATGCGCGGCAGCAGGCCATGATCGAAGCCGCACTCGCCCAGCAGAGGTACGACCCTGGGTTTCATCCAGACGCTGACTATGACCCTGGTTTTGGTGAGCGCCCCATCGATCTCGATGACTGGGCGTAGCTGCCCGGCTGTTATGGCGCGTGAGAACACCATTGGCGTTGTCCACTGGGAGGCCCTAGAGACGGGGTTCGACGGAGAACGATTCCTCGTTATTATTCCGGCCTTCTTCCAGCCCCAGCATGTGCCGTATCTCGGTCCGATCATCTCGGCACGAGTCAACGACCTGGACGACAAAATCTCCGTCTCCCTCAATCCTGGTCGCCTCACTGAGCGCGGCAATGGAACAAGTTATGAGCCGGGGAGTATCGTGCTGGCGGACCTCGCTAAACCGTGGCCCGATGCCGTCACGCTGCGCACAGCCCTCGAAGCTGCGTTCGTGGAGGCCGGAGAGATTGAGCAGGAGCAACGCACTCAAGCCCGCGAGCTGGAAAAGCATCTGCGTTTGGCTACTCGTCCGTCCTGACCTCTCGCGGCGCTTCCGCCGCACGATTTTCGTTGAGCAGGCCCCGAAGGTCGGCGAGCGATACGCCGGTAACGAAGTAGCCCTTCTCCGCAGTCAGGGCATGGCTTATCGGTGCTGCCGATCACAAAGGCACCCGTCGGAGCCCCAGCCCACGGGACGCGACCCGATCGTTGGGGTTCACAACAATCCGCGTGGTACGGTTGCTCGGTGCCCCTGGAGCCCAAGGTTCTCGCAGCTTGATTTTGGCACCGATAGCGGTCCATATATCAGGCCGAGGCTAGGAGCTATCCGATGGCGAGTTATTGGACCAATGTCGCCTGCCCCAAGTGTGGCGGCGCAAAAGAAGTGCAGCACGCATTGTGCAATGGCAATGGGTACAAGGGATGGTGCGGACCACGATGTTCGGGATGCGGTGGGACCGGGCTCATTACGTGCAGACGATGTAAGGGCTTTGGTGAAGTACGTAAGCGTGTATCGGGCTAGTCGTACAAGCGGTAGTGGGCGACGAGCGCGGCCCTGGTTTGGCAGCCTCAATGTGCTCACCTGCCCGAGTATACCGTGGGCCAAATCAGCGCCGAAGGTCTTTGTGTACGGCTTGCAGTAATTATTGCAGCATCTGATATCACGAGGATTGTCTAGTGCGTCGGCGAATCTGCCGCACGTAGGCCGGAGAACTCGGTTTTCAATGACAGTATCACCAAAATCCACGAGTGATGGTAAGAATGCTGCACGTCAATCGGTTTATCTTCCATACTTCGTGGCTTCTCGCCTTTCTCGGGCTCAATGCCCAGGACTGGAGCGCACTAGGCCAAACGTTGTTGGGGATCGGCGCAATCTTTGGTGGCCTATGGGCGATCTACAATTTTCGCCGTGTCCGACGGCAAGAGGCCGCAAGGTGGCTTCAGGGTGTTTTTAAGGATTTCTATCTAGCGGATACGTTTAAGGATGTTCGGGAACTCTTGGAGTACAACTATCCGGAGCTAGCTGGTCCCCTACTTGAGCGTCGCATCACAGACCGCCATGTCCCAATTACAGCAGACGAGATGCGCCTGCTTCAAGACCTCGATACTCTCTTTAATTATTTTGAGCATGTCTTATACTTGGAGTATGAGGGACAAATAACTCGTAATGATCGGCAGGCTGTTTTTGAGTACTGGTTCGATATTATGAGTGACTCGGATCGGGCAAGCGTCCGGCGATATGCCGCCAGATTCGGCTTCGAGCGGGTAGCCAAGGCTCTAAAGGCAAATACGCCCGAATATGTAGCCGTTTATGGCTCATTGCGCCAAGGGCTAGGGCTGCCGGATAGGCCAGAGGCAGGTGAAGCGCTACGCGACTGTGGCCCGTGTCGGATACGAGGTCGCTTATACGACCTGGGAGAATACCCTGGGCTGCGACCAGGGGAAGATACCGTGGTTGGTGAGCTTTTCGAGGTGCGAGATCGACGTATCTTTCGTGAGCTGGATGAGTACGAGAAATATGATGCACAAGATCGCGCCGGATCACTCTATATACGGCGATCCGTCCGCCTCGCTGAGCCAGCGGTAGACGCGTGGGTGTACTTTTATAACGATGAAGTTTCAGAGCAGCAACGTATTGACTCTGGAGACTGGGCGGATCATATGGACAGTGCGAGTCTAGTCTGAACATTCAAGGGGATTCCCGCGATGTCGAGAATCCCCTTGAAGTTGGATTAGCGAGTTGGGTGCTGCGCTGCTTGCTCCGATGTAACCGAGCGGATCTCGCTCTTCCTTACACCGTCGCTAGGTTTATCGCCTCGAAGCGAGTCATGGCCACCCGTCCGCCAGGCCCGATCCTTGCCGTCTTTCCTATTGGCGACATCCTCTGAAGTGTTTTTGATAAGCCGATTCTTGCCCATTCCATCACCCCCTCTCAAGTGTGCTCGGTAGCTTCGTGGTCAGTGTGTGATATCGACATATCCCTAGAGTTTTGCAGGGTGGAGTAGCATCCGCAAGCCTCGTTCTTCACTTCGATATGGCACGTCGCCTGAATTGTACTGTTGTCGCACAAGTGCCAGTGTGCGCCGCGTGGAGCGGCTACGGCGGGCGTTCGTCGGCCAGCCGGGCTCGGGTGTCGCGGATAGCACGGGCGACCTCGGCCTCGTCTTCGGCGAGCTGCACCAGTCGGTAGACCGACGTCTCCAGGGCTTCGGCCGCGCCGCAGAGCTTGATCCAGGTGGGGTTGCGTCGGCCCCGCTCGATGCCGGAAAGGTATGTCGGGTGCATGTCGGCCATGAAGGCCAGGGCTTCAATGCTCAGTTTTTTGGCGTGGCGCAATCGGCGGATGGCCCGGCCCAGGTCGGCGTTGGTGGGAGCCTTTGGCATGACGAGCATGGGTGGGAGCAAGCGCCCACGCTGGGAGTTGAGCCCGCGCGTGGGCGCTTGCGTGCCCGGTCGTGTTTGGTCAGACGGCCAGGAGGCCGAGTTGCTGGATGTGGATGGCCGGTCGCCCGGCGCTGGCGAGATCGTCAGCCCGGTTGATGAGGCCGACGCCGTGCAGCGTGGCCACGGCGTCTTCCACGATGGCCTGGTCGTCTCCTGTGGTGAGTTGCCGAGCAAGCTCGGTGATCGACCAGGGACGCTGGTCGTCTGGGTCGAGGAGCAGGCCCAGCAGGCTGCGCTGGATGTCCTCGACGGTTGCGGTGACTCGCCTGCCGGTAGGCTGGTCGTGCATGGGAGCTAGTACCTCCTGTGTCACGGTCCCGGGCGGGGTGTCAGCCCCGCGCCACGGCCACTGAATGTGGCCGTGGTTATTGGGTTTTGCCGGTGGGACGGTGCCTGGCCCGGCGTGGTCGCGAGGCAGCCTACTATAGAATCGGCGTAAAGTCCAGTGCCGTTATGTGTTGGCCTCGGCTTCGGCGCGGGCAACCAGCTCGGCGGGCGGCACGCCGAGGCCCTGGGCGAGGCGGACGATGTTCGTCCAGCTCGGGTTGCGGCGGCCGTGCTCGACGTTGCTGATCCAGCTCTGCATGAAGCCGGTGGCTTCAGCGAGTTGCACCTGGCTGATCCCGCGCTCGGAGCGGATGGCGTAGGCAGCGCGCCCGAGGGCGGCCACGTCAGGCTGCGCGGGCATGGCTACTACGGGGATTCGCCATCGGGCGGCTGGAGTCCTTGCACCAGCTCGGCCGGATCGGCTCCCAGGCCGTAGGCCAGCTTGAGCAGGTTGTGCAGGCTGATGTTGCGCCGACCGCGCTCCACCTGGCCGACGAAGGTCCAGTGGACGCCGCACTGATCGGCCAGGGCTTCCTGGCTGAGGCCCAAGGCTTCGCGGCGGCTCCTGATCCGTTCGCCAAGCGCCTGGGTGGCTGGGGAAAGTGGTGATGGCATAGCCCAGACAACCCCATATGTCTCGATTGTCTATGTCCAGAGCGTCTATATCCCATGCCGTTACACCTCATGTCTCTGTGTCTTGCTAGGGTGTCGCCTTATGTCTACTTCTGCTGCTCGACTCCCAGCCATGCCGACGATCCCGACTATCCAGCGCCGCCGCTCCCGCGAGTGGGCCTATGCCGCTCTGCTGGTCCTGATGGTTCTGGCCGGGAGCGCGATCACGTCGCAGGCCGCCGGGGCCGCTGGTCCGCTGAGCTGGTCAGCACCCGCCTCGATCGACCCCGGGCAGACCCTAACTGCCATCTACTGTCCATTCGCTCCGCCCCTTCCCGAAGCCCTCTGCGCCGCTGTGGATAACGCTGGCAACGTGCTGACCTCGACCAACCCCGCTGGCGGGGCCAGTGCCTGGCAGAAGACGAACATCGACGGCACCACGCCATTGACGGCTGTCTCGTGTGAATATGAAGCCTGCGTCGTCGTGGACGGCCTCGGCAATCTCTTGATAGGCCCAGGGCCGAGCACTGGAGGAGCGGGTACGTGGCACAAGACCGCTGTTGATCCGGGCAACGGTGAGCTGACGGGCGTTTCCTGCCCATCTCGTGACGTAGCCCAAATACAGTTTTGCCTAGCGGTCGATCACGCCGGTAACGCTGTGCTCTCTGGCGGTCCGGGCGAATGGAAAGCTGAACATATCGACGCCGTTGGCGGGCATCTGAGTGGGCTGTCTTGTACCGAATTCAGCGAGTGGTGCATCACCTGGGACGATCTTGGGAATGTCCTGACCTCGGGCGATCCTTATGAAGGTGCCAGCGCTTGGACAGTTGCGGCCGTCGATTCGGGCAACGGCATCACTGGCGGCGCTTGTCCAGCCAAGAACGTCATGACTCTGAACTATTGCCTGGCAGTTGACCAGGCAGGCAACGTGATGACCACAACCGAACCGACTGCCGGTGCCAGCGCCTGGGCGACAAGCCATATCGAGACGCACGGTTTTACAGGGGTGTCATGTCCGTTTGTGGAACCAGGGCGATTCTGTGTGGCCGTTGATAACGCTGGCAACGCAGTGACTTCCAGTGATCCGCTTGGTGGCTCAGCCAGCTGGAGCGTCACGCCAATTGATTCCGGCACCAGCCTAACCGGCATCTCGTGTCCCTACGATGGCAGCGGCACCCTCTGTGTAGTCATCGACACCGCTGGCAACGTGATCGTTGGGATGGGAGCAACCGAAGAACCACCGCATGAAGAAGAACCGCACCACGAAGCACCGGCACCAAAAACAGGTAGCGGCGGTACGGGTAATAGCAACGCCCTGATAAATGATGGCGGCATTTCCGCCGTCACCATCAGCAGCGCGCAGCTCAAAGCCTGGTTGGCCCGCCAGCTCATACCATCGGGCAAAGCCGTCAAGATTGGAGCCCTGCTCAAAAATGGTGGGCTGACGCTGCCGTTCAAGGCTCTGGAGGCGGGAACGCTTGTGGTCGGGTGGTATCGGGTGCCGAGTGGGGCAAAGCTGGCCAAGGCAGCCAAGGCCAAGCCGGTGCTTGTTGCATCCGGCAAGCTGACGTTCTCAGCGGCCGAAACCGGCAATCTCAAGATCAAGCTGACGGCAGCGGGCAAACGCCTACTCAAGCACGCCAAGCGGCTGAAGCTGGAGGCGATGGGGACGTTTGGGCCTGTGGGCGGGATGGCCGTAAGCAGCATCAGCGGGTTGCAGCTCAAGCGGTAGCAAACATCCGTTTGGGCGTCTGCCGGGCTGGGCATCTCCCACAGGGAGGTCCGTATACCGCAACCCTGGCCCGCCCGGCGGGTCTAGGGAGCATGGGTCCTGAAGCTGGGAACATCGCAGAAGAACGGGACGGAGCGGCGCGTTGTCTCGGCGTGCAGGGTATTCGTCCGGCGCTTCTGGCAAACTCGCTCGCGCCACCGTTGCGGACAGGTTGTGGTATGCGCCTTCACTGGCGAGAGCGTGGGCATGACCGGCAAGCAACCAGGGTATTGCAGTCGGAAACATCGAATCAATCGAGCCTGCCGAGTAGACTGCTATCGGTCGCTGGACACGAGGCGACGCTATGGCAGGCCGATGCTATAGATTGCGCAGCCGTGCGTGCTGGACAAGTTGGCCCGTCCCTCAGACGATTGCAGGCTTTGCCCATCGGGGTTGTTTGGCTTCGCTACGGTGGGGCGCTCTCTGGCGCCGGTGCTTGCCGTCGAACGTCAGGCCGGTTCAGGCGTCCTGGAGGCTTGTCAATATATACGCGATCGTCTAGGATACCTTCATGGAGACCGTCGAACCCGAATCCCGATTATCCCAGCTGGGTGAAAAGTTGCAGAGATTGCATCCAGCCGGTTGGATGGGGAAACTCCTGCGCTGGTCAGGTGGCGAGCAAGGAGGCGATGGGGTGAGTGGGGATGGTCATGCAGTCGATGATTCTGGTGAGCACGAGGATGAGTCTGCGGAGCCAGCAACAGAACAGGCAGGGTCGAAAACGGAAGAGTTCTTGGCTCTGCTGCCAGAGGGATCAGAGCTACCCGAGGGGTTTGCTGATGAGGCCGCCAAGCTTGGTCTAGACCTAAACGGCTCTAAGCGCGCCCCTTATCCTGCACAAGCACTGGGGTCAGGTACGTCCTTTGACCCAGCCAGTCTTAGCCTCGACTGGCGCCTGTCCGCCCCGCCCGACAGTGAGGTGTACAAGGAGGCTATCGAGAACCCCAAATATAGTCTGGACAAGAGTGAACGAGAGACAATGAAAACGATAATCGATATGGGGCTACCTCCCTACACTGACTAGTCTCTCCAGACTTCGTACGAAATCGTCACTTATTATGATGACCCCGAGACAGGTCTTCTCCTATGTGGTTTCCCCGTGGAATAGGTCGCAACAGTCCCTCTCTCTAGAGTCGGACTCGGAGGCGCGTCTTACCGATCATGTCGAATGTCTCAGCAAAAGTTATAATTATCCTCGGCGGTCTACCCAACGCTTTGTTGAGCAGCTAACATTCTTGCCGAATGGGGGGCAGCGCTGGACACGTACCCTTCAGATTCAACTGCCACCTAAGAGCCTACCAACGGGATGTGCTCAAAGAGTTGTTTCTCTCGGTACTTTCAGACGCCGAAGATTTCCTGACCTTGCTGTTTGCGATGCGAATGGCACCAGCATTAATCTGTTGACTAGGCACGAGCATGGCACGATGCTCATAGGTGCCATAATAGCAAAATATTTTATTGAGTTTTCCGAGGCGGTAACACGTCTCCAGAATGCCTCCAACTCTCCTGAGCGTCAGACGTACAACGAACTACTGGCGACGCTTTACGAGCGGTTCACGACCGTGGGTGACATCGTTGATCTAGACGATGAGGTGACACACTTGGCCAGTATATATGGGTGTCTCTTGGGATCTTTCGATCCCACTCCGGATCACATTGATAAACGAGTAGAAGCGTTCCGTATCAATCTGAGAGATATGTTGGAAACTACGCCTTATCTATGCTTGGTTGAGGGAGCACCGGGAGAAATTATCACCTTGAAAGTGTCCTACACGGCTGCCGATATCCGTCATCGGCCGGAGTGGCGGATAGATGAGCCTATCGCGCCAAAACTATCCGTTCGGTGGCGCGAAAAATGGCTATCTTTGTATCGCGAGTATGGTCTAGCCCCTCTAAAGTATCTAATTCCTGGCAATATTTTCACAGGCAGTTATTACTTCTCCTTGGAGCCACCACCAAAGACAGAGGTGCTCTATTTAGATTGGACTACTGGGAATAGTTTTCAAGATGATAAGAGTGAGCTTGACTCGGCACTGGATAGCGTGCACTTTCATTACTCTCATGACTCTCAACCGCAACCCTTGGAGCGCGCTCGTAAAGTAGAGGCTTACTTGCGTGGCTCTCCGCACGGTCACAAGCAAATTGCAATCGGCGCTGCGCTGAACATTGTTTTGGTAATTTTACTCGCAAAAGGTGGTTCCTTAGACGCTAGAGGATCAGCCCAAACCTGGCTGCTCGTTCCCCCCACCGCACTGACTGCATATATTGCCGACCAACAGAGGCACTACTACGCCTATGCTACTCGTCGTCAACGTGCCATCCTCTGGATATATCTAGGTATTAGCGTGCTGTTTCTCGCAGCGGCTTCACTCGATCTCACCCGCACACAACCAGGTAGTGCGGGTTGGGACAAATTCACAGCCATTACAGCTTACTCGCTCCTTGTGGGAAGCGTATTTGTATGCACATGGTATGTACTACTTGGATACAGCTTTCGCTTGGTAACAAAGCGACGTACGATCAGCGCCCTGCGAAAAGCAGAGGCAAAGGCGGCAAGCTTCGATACGTTGATGGAAAGATTCCGGGTTTCTACGGATACAAGACAAAACCTGCTAAACAAACTGCCATCATCATCAGAAATCTATGACATAGTCGTATATCACTGCTGTAGCGCAATTGCCATTGTTGTTGTAATCTTTACGCTTTTAGCTGGACTTGTCCTGGGATTCTGGTGGAACCCCATCCCAGGTGTGAAATCATCACAGAATAGCGTAGCGGCTACCATTCAGCGCATTAATACGCCTGGCACACTAACCATGACAACCTGGCCCTCAAAAGACTGCAAAGGTTGCAACGTCGATCTTCGTTTTGTTCCCTCGGCAAAAACCAACCAGTCTAAATAGGTTCTTTATCGGTGTGGGTGAGGGAGATATTTCACTCCCTCACAGCGGGCAATTGCCCCTCCACCCGCACCAACACATCCAAACCCAGCTGGTAGCTGTCGGGGAAGCATAGTCTTCCTTTCGTATCCACCATCTTGAAGTAGGCGATGGATGAGCAGTCGTAGGTCGGGGCCTTCAACTGTGCCGCGATCTCGACAATCTCCCCAGGCTCAGCGTCGGGAATGTCTGTGAACCGAGGGGACGTAATCAGTCCCGGTCCCGTCAATGGCCCTTGCCGTTCCAGCCGTCGTCCTTGCCAGGACACCGTGCCGCTGTTCTTGATCCGCCAGGTCTTCTCGAACATCTGTCCTGGCTTCATGAGCGATCCGTGCGGAATGGTGTCGCCGACAAAGGTTGAGGCGTCGCCTGGTATTGACCGTTTCAGCCCGGGCCGATGGCCGCCAGCTCTGCGCCGCTCCTGCTCTGGCGCGTGCTCGGCCACCTCGAACAGCGACAACAGCATCCCGTCGGCTTGGAAGGTGTCCTCATAAAACTGCACCAACTCGCGGCTCGGTTTGCTGCCTTGCTCAACCCGTGAGATATGGCTTGGGCTACAGCCGAAGCTCTCCGCCACCTGCTTGCCCGTCCAGCCGTTGACCAACCGTAGCTTCTGCATTGTCAGACCTAGCCGTGTCTTGGGCTGGTGGGCCACCAAATGGGGCGGGTGATGCGGACGGGGCATAGCGTCCAAGAATTGCAGGTTGCTCAATAACTCGGCGGTTGCAGATGCTTGGAACCAGCCGTCAGATCAGGCGGATCACCAAGCGAAAGGAAGCCCACACCATGTCTGCACTTGTCCGCCGCACCCGTCAGCCAGTCGCTGCACCCGACCAGCTCCTAAACGCCCAGGTAGCTGATGCCGAGCACGTCGGCATCGCTGCCGTGGCCCGTCTTCAGGCCGGTGCCTTTGTGACCTCGGTCGCCATGCAGAACGCCACCATGCTGTCTAAGGCGGCCAATGACGCCTTCAGGGTCAGCCCGATGGGCGAGAACGTCTATCAGGCAATCTTGACGGCCTATGGCTCGCTGGCCGTGACCGAGATTCAGGGCCTTGGTATGCAGGGTCGGGGGCGGTCGTGATGAACGTCCTGGTGATCCTGCTGGCCGTCATCGGCCTGGTACTGCTCATCATGCTGGCGGCAGGGGCTCTGGTGGCTGAGCGGCCGCCCGAGCCGCCAGCCGAAGAAGATATCGCCGCCCCATACCGCGAAGGGCTGCACGCCGCTGTTCGGATGCAGCGGGTCGCCCAAGACCTAGAGCAGCAGATTTACGCTGAGGCTGAGCGCGCAGCTACTCAGGCCAAGGGGCAGCCATGACCACCCCGCCGTCCCGCTGGCGGGAAGGTGCCATGAACCTGGCTGTCACGGTCCTGGCTGTGGCCGTGATGCTCTACATCGCTGCTCGGCTCATCGTGGCTGTGTTGCCAGTGCTGATTGGCTTGGGCATTGTCGCCCTGCTCGGCTTTGTTGGCTGGTCGATTTACCAATTTCGCAGGTCGCGGTGGTGACGAATTGGCCTGAGATAGAGCTGTTCGTATCGCTGTAGTGAAATGCACAAGTTGTCTTGACGTGATGGGCATAGCTGTCGTTAACTAGAAGGTTCCGTTTGTTGCCTGAAGCAGCAATCCGGCCCGGTTGAGAGACAAAATGCACTGTCAGTAATTAGCCCTTGGTAAAGGGGTGGTGCTCTTTGTGCGCTCATTTTCTGGCTCGGCATGGGACAGAAAGGGGGTTTTACATATGAGTAGAACTTATCATCATGGGAAGGATCGGAGGATCAGGGTAAGGGGTATCCGTCGTCCCACCGACCTCAAGCGGCTGGCCCGGACCTTGATCGAGCTAGAGCAGGCCAAAATAGAAGCCTTAGCCGAAGCCGAACACCGCCGACGCGAAAAAGCCAAGCGTTCCAAGGCTCGGCCGCGTAAAGGTGGGAAACCAGCGGGCGGCGCGTGAGGCCAGTCTCACTTATTTGGTATCGCCTGCGCTGGCCGCGCGAGGTAACACCTGAGCAGCTGGTCCAGGTTTTCCGGCTGTTGGCGACGGCGGCCGGTTATCCCCTCGTTATTGAGGCGGTTGGTTCACCCGGCCTGGTTGAGCACCGCTTGGCGTTGCCAGTGGGCCGGGCCGGAAGCGTGGTTGACCAACTGCGCGCCGCTCTGCCTGGCCTGGCAGTCCAAGCATTGTCAACGCGGCCAGCGATGGCCGCCACTCGCGCCGCCACGCTGCGCTTATCGACTAAGCGTCGGCCATTGCGTACTGACGACATGGCCGGTGTCAGCCGCGCCATGCTGACCGCGCTGGCGCATGTGCGCCGCGGTGAGCGCCTGACTATTCAGTGGGTACTCGGCCGAACGCTCGCGCCGGTCGCGGTGCCCAACCACTTGGAGGGCTTGGGTCATGAATCCTGGCTGGGCGCGTTGCTGCTGGCCCCGTTCGGTGCACCGCCTGTAGTGGATACTGAGGCGCGTAACGCCCTGCGGGCCAAGCAGGCGGAGCCGGGTTGGCCCGCTGCCTTGCGAGTGGCCGTCAAGGCCAAGTCCCCGGCCCGCGCCCGACAGTTGATCCGGCAGGTAGTCGGGGCGCTCGGTAGCGCTGAAGCGCCCGGCGTCAGCTTCCAAGTTCGCCCGACGAATCCCGCTCGGGTAGTCCGGGCTGACGTGCCGCGTTTGTCTTGGCCGCTGCGTCTCAACACCAGCGAACTGGCTGCTATCTCGGCCTGGCCGGTCGGTAAGACAGCTGAGCTGCCGGTGAAGATGGTCGGCGCTCGCCTGGTCGCGCCGTCAGCGGCTATCTCGCGCAAAGGCCGGGTGATCGCGCAGGCCACTTTTCCGGGCCGGGAGCGTCCCTTGGCGCTCACGCCCACCGATTCGCTGCGACATTTGCACGCGCTCGGGCCAACCGGCTCCGGTAAGTCAACGCTGCTGCTCAACCTTATTACTCAGGACATCGCCGCTGGGCGGGCGGTGGCCGTCATTGAGCCCAAGGGCGATCTCGTTGCCGAGGTACTCCAGCGTATCCCGTCTCATCGCATGGCCGACGTGGTGCTGCTCGACCCGACCGACGTGCAGCGGCCGGTCGGTTTGAATCCGCTGGCGTTGGGCGGTCGTTCGCCTGAGCTGGTGGCCGACCAGTTGCTTGGGCTGTTCCACTCGCTGTATATCGCGCATTGGGGACCGCGCACCCATGACATCCTTAGCGCCTCGCTGCTAACGCTGGCGCGCACGCCCGGCATGACGTTGGCGGCGCTGCCGCTGCTGCTGACCGATGCCGCTTTTCGCCGGCGGGTCGTGCCGCGCGTGGTCGATCCGATCGGCCTGGGGCCGTTTTGGAGCGGCTTTGAGGCGTGGAGTGAAGCCGAGCGGGCGGCGGCCATCGCGCCGGTTATGAACAAGTTGCGCCCGCTGCTATTGCGGCCGGAAATGCGGGCCATTGTCGGGCAGCGTCAGCGGAGTTTTGATCTGCGCCGCGTCTTCACTGAGCGCAAGCTGCTGTTGGTCAGTCTCAGTAAGGGGTTGCTGGGGCCGGAGACTTCGGCGCTGCTGGGCAGCTTGGTCATCTCGCAGCTCTGGCAAGCCGTCATGGGCCGTGCTGCCATTGCTCCCGAGCGCCGCCATCCGGTCTTTGTCTACGTCGATGAGTTCCAGGACTACATGCACCTGCCGCTGGACTTTGCCGATGCCCTGGCCCAAGCTCGGAGCTTGGGCGTCGGCTTCGTCGCCGCCCATCAGTACATGCACCAACTCGACCCGGCCATGCGCTCAGCCGTCCTTGCCAATGCGCAGTCCCGTGTGGCCTTCCGGCTGCCGAGTGAGGACGCGCGGGTCATCGCCGCCGACAGCGTGCTCGACCCGGAGGACTTCCAAAGTCTCGGGGCCTTCCAGTGCTACGCGCAACTGGTGGCTCATAGCGCCGTCCAGCCTTGGTGCAGCGCCGCGACCGTGTTGCCCGGCCCGCCGCTCAGCGATCCAGCGATGGTACGCGCCGCTTCGCGCGATGCCTATGGTGTAGACCGCGCCGAGATTGAGGCCGACCTGCAACGGCTCTTTGCCGGTCGCCGTATGACCAACGGCGACGACCTGGCGCCCCGGCGGCGAGGCGATGGGAGCGCAACATGAGCGCTTGTCGTGTCGGTCGTCGTGTCGCGTCAATGACGCTGCGCCATAAACCTTGTGTGGAAGCGGTATGCGCCCAAACTTTGGCGACGAAAGTCTTTCACTATCCGTTTTCGTCTTTTCCGCGCGGCGGCGGCCTGGATCGGCGGCTAGTGGTTATTGGATGGTCACTTGGGGGCCGGTGTCCAGCGGGGGTGCGGTTGCGTCTTGAGCCTGGGGGTAAACGTCGGCTCGCGTGGCCGGTAGCGCCTGCTGCAATGCCTCTCACGTCTGCTGCTTTGGTAACGAAAGAAAAGACTGGCGGTTGGGCGTGAAGGGGGCGACACCAACGCGGGCTTACGTCTCGGCACGGGGATTGGCACTGGTCCGCGAGCGGCTGTCGGCGCGGGACCTGGGCGTCATCCGACAGGTGGGGGAGCTGCGGCTAATGAGCGGACGGCAGATTCAGGCGGTTCACTTCCCTGACGCTGAGCACGGCAGTCAGCAGGCCGCGACGCGCGCCCGTCAGCGAGTGCTGGCGCGCTTGATCCGCGAGCGATTGCTGATCCGGTTGGAGCGGCGGATTGGTGGCGTGCGGGCCGGGTCGGCGGGCTTCGTGCTGGCGCTGGGGCCAATCGGTCAGCGGGTCTTGGCGCTGGACGGAACGCGGCGGCGAGCCTATGAGCCAACGCTGCGATTCTTCGACCACACGCTGGCAGTTTCCCAGCTGGTCGTAGACGTGAGCCTGGCGTCTCGGCGCGGCCTGCTGGAGCTGCTGGCTTGCCAGGCGGAGCCGAAGTGTTGGCGACAGTTCTCCGGGCTGGGCGGGCGGCGATTGCTGCGCCCTGATTTGTTCCTGGCGCTTGGCGCCCAAGAGTATGAGCTGCGTTGGTTCGTTGAGGTTGACCGCGCCAGTGAGAGCCTGCCGGTGATTGTGCGCAAGTGTCGTCTCTACGCCGACTATTACCAGTCCGGCAAAGAACAGGCGCAGAGCGGTGTCTTTCCCCGTGTCTGCTGGAGCGTGCCGGATGAGGCACGGGCTGAGCGCTTGCGCCGGGCCATCGTCCGTGACCGCACGCTACCGGAGCGACTATTTGTGGTGACAAACTCGGCCGCAACACTGGACGTGCTGCGAGAGGTGGCACCGTGACTAGTGGGCCTATCAGCAGAATACCGCGCAACACGGTGCTCATCGGTGATGTGCGCCAGCGCTTGGCCGAGTTGCCCACCGCATCAGTCGATTGTGTGGTGACTTCGCCGCCGTATTTTCAACTGCGCTACTACGGCGATGAGCCCGACCAGTTGGGACTGGAGGCGGTAGTCAATGAGTATGTAGACGTTCTCGGTGGAGTGTGTCAGGAGCTGGCCCGGGTGCTCAAGCCGACCGGCGCGTTGTGGTTGAATCTGGGTGACTCCTATTCACGAGCTAGGTCTTGGGGAGCCGCGCCCAAGAGCTTGCTACTGGCTCCGGAGCGGCTGCTGCTGGCGTTGGCGCGTGATGGTTGGCTGGTGCGTAACCGCATCGTGTGGTCAAAGCAGAACGCTGTACCAGAGTCAGTCCGTGATCGTCTTTCTACCACTCATGAGGACGTATTCTTTTTGACCCGCGGCCAGCGCTACTTTTTCGACCTGGACGCCATTCGGGTGCCGCATACCAGTCGGGCCAGCAAGCGCACTCAACCAAGCACGGCTGAGATGCCGCTTGGTCCGCGCGGGCACGGTCATGAAGGTATTACCCGGATGAAGCAAGAAGGCCGCGTTGGCCACCCAAACGGTAAGAACCCGGGTACAGTCTGGCACCTGGCCACCGCTCAGTATAGAGGCGCGCATTTCGCCAGCTTCCCTGAAGCCTTGGTCGAACGGCCGATCCTGGCTACCTGTCCGGAACGGCTGTGTCAGCGCTGTGATATGCCCTGGCAGGCCAGCTATGAGCGACGCAGCGGGGAGCTTCACCGTACTGTCTTCCGTCCAGCCTGCGGTTGTCATAGTCGTTTTACCCGAGGGATCGCACTCGATCCTTTTTTCGGGACGGGCACGGTTGGAGTGGTGGCTCAGCGTTTGGGTCGTGACTGGCTGGGTGTTGAGCTGAACCCCGAGTATTGCCAGTTGGCGTGGCAGCGTTTGCAGCAGCAGAACAACACAGTAAATGAAAGGAGGTAATACTATGAAACTATTACTAAATCGACAAAATATGCCCGTGAAATTAGGTCAAACACCGATAGACTGTGGTATACTTAACAACACTAATGCGCTCTATGGAGGCAGAAAGGAGAGCCGATGACAGAGCAAGATACACCTGAAAATATGGAGGGAGCAACGGCCGTCATCTACCTGCGGGTTTCTACCAAGGAGCAGGCCGCGAAGGGCGGCGAAGCTGAGGGCTTCTCCATTCCGGCCCAGCGCGAAGCCTGCAAGCGCAAGGCTGAGAGTTTGCAGGCTGCTGTCGTTGAAGAGTTCGCGGATCGCGGCGAGTCGGCCAAGACCACCGACCGGCCGGACCTGCAACGCCTGCTGAAGTTCGTGGCTGAGCAGCCAGTCAAGTACGTCATCGTCCACAAGGTTGACCGGCTGGCCCGCAACCGAGCCGACGACGTAGCAATCAACTTGGCGCTCAAGCAAGCCGGGGCGGAGCTGGTATCCGTCAGCGAGAACATCGACCAAACGCCGTCCGGCCTGCTGTTGCACGGCATTATGAGTTCGATCGCCGAGTTCTACTCGCGCAACCTGGCGACGGAGATCATCAAGGGGAGCGTGCAGAAGGCCAAGAACGGCGGCACGCCGACTCGCGTGCCGCTCGGCTACCGCAACGTCCGCCGTATCGAGAACGGCTATGAGGTCCGTACCGTCGAGGTAGACCCTGAGCGCGGCCCGCTCATGGCGTGGGCGTTCACCGCCTATGCGACCGGCGACTGGACGATCCGTCGGTTGCTCGATGAGCTGACCCACCGGGGTCTGACTACGGCACCCGGTCCCAAGACGCCAAGCAAACCGCTCAGCGATTCGCAACTCCACACCTTGCTGCGCCACCCCTACTACATGGGTCTGGTGCGCTACCGGGGCGTGATCTACCCCGGCAAGCATCCGCGCCTGGTCGAGCCTGAGACGTGGCAGCAGGTCCAAGACCTGCTGAGCGCCAAGTACCTGGTGGGCGAGAAGCACCGCGAGCATCCGCACTACCTCAAGGGCAGCATCTATTGCGGCACCTGCGGTGCTCGCCTGATCGTCAACCATGCCAGGGGCCGCCACGGCGGCATCTATCCGTACTTCATCTGCATCGGCCGCCAGAAGGACAAGCACAGTTGCAGCCAGCGCGCCCTACGGATCGAGCTGATTGAGGAAGCCATTGCCGCCCACTACGCTGGCGTGCAGCTACCGGAGGATGAGCTGGTGGCGCTGCGAGCCTTCCTGGAAGAAGAATTGTCCAACCTGCGGCTCGGGGCCGAGCGCGAACGAACGGCCCAGGAACGCCGCAAACGTAAGCTCGAAGCTGAACGGAAGGCGCTGCTGGACGCGCACCTAGCCGAAGCGGTGCCGCTTGACCTGCTCAAGACTAAGCAAGAGGGCATCACCGCCAAGCTGGCCGCCGTCGCGGGGTGCTTGGCTGAGATCGCCGCCGACTTCCAACGGGCCGAGACGAATCTCAAGCGAGCATTGGCACGGGCTGGAGACTGCGAGACGGCCTACCGCGAAGCCTCAGACACCATGCGGCGACAGTTCAACCTCGCGTTCTTCGATCGGCTGCTGATTGATGAGGACTACACGGTGCATGGCGAGTTGGCTCCACCCTTCGATGTGATCCTCGGCGACGAGCTGCGCCGCCGTGCGGCCATCGCCAAGGCCGACGAGGCCACGCGGGCAGCCGTTGAGGAAGCCCTGCGGCAGCGCCATGTCCAGGCCGAAGCCACCCAAGAGCAGCGCCCGCAAGGACTCCTTGCGGGCGCAGACTCACCCACGACCCCTTTCGAGGTCGCGGGTTGGAGTCAGAACAATATGGTGGAGCTAGAGGGGCTCGAACCCTCGACCTCCCGGCTGCCAGCCGGACGCTCTCCCAACTGAGCTATAGCCCCGAGGCCAAGCCATCGTACCGTCTCGATCCACGATCGGGCGTTGAGATCAAGGGAGGGTAGGACGTGTGCCCCAGTGTCGCTCGATCGCATCCTCGAACTCGTAATCCCTGGCCCAGCGCACGAGTTGCGCTTGGTTGTTGCGTGTTGGTGCCACGCGCAGGCTGAGAACAGTCCGGCCCTCGACCTGATCGACGGGAATGAGATAGCACCGGTCGGTGTCGGGCGCGTACGCCGCGATCGCGTCGATTTGGGCGGCGGTGTAGGTCGTCGTCCTGTAGCCGTTCGGCGTATGTCGGTTGGTGACGCAGCGAGCATTCAGCACGTCTCCGGTTCGCGAAGCCCACTTGCACTGCACCCGCAGCAACTTCTCCCCGATATCAATCGCAAGGTCATAGCGCCCGCCCTCGCCGATCGGGCGCAGCACCTGCAGGCGCATACGTATCGCTGCCGCGGCGATCTCGGCCTCGGCGGCGGCGCCCTTCTGGCTGGGGGTCAGAGCGGTCATGCATCACAGACGGTACGCCGGTACGTGTGCCAGAACCGTGTCTTCTGTGCCGACTTCGTGACAAGAGCGTGCCAAGTTCGTCACACGCGCCCGGAGCCGGTAGGACCCGCGCACGGGCTCCGCGGGTCCTTACCCCGGCGGGATGAACTCCGGAACGTCAAGCTCTTCCTCACCGGGCTGAGGCTCCTCGCGCTCGCGTCCCCGCTCGCGTGACCCCCGACCGCCCGGCCCGCCCCCGGGCCCGACTTGATCCAACCGCGCGGTCATGCTGCCGTGCGCGAGGCGTACGTCGCGGATGAGGCGCTCGGCGTTGTTGCGCAACGAGGAGGAGAGCTCGCGCAGGTTGCGGGAGACCTCGGTGCCCTCGCGGACGACCTCGTGGGCGACGGCGTGGGCCTCGCCGACGATCTCGCGGGCCTCGGCGCGGGCGATCGCGCGGATGTCCTGGGCGCGGTTGTGGGCCTCGGCCTGGCGGGCGCTCAGCTCCTCCTCGGCGCTCGCGCCGCGCCGTTGGGCCTCGGTGCGGGCGTGCTCGAGGATGCCGGCACCTTCGTCGTGTGCTCTAGCGAGCACGCGCTCTGACTCGGCCTGGGTCTCGGCGAGGACGCGTTCAGCCTGCTCGTTGGCGGCGGCGAGCGTTTGGCCTGACTGCTCGCGGGCGGCGTGCAGGAGCTCCTGGGCCTCCTCCTCGGCCGCCTGGACGCGGTGCTCGGCGGCGCGATCGGCCTCGGCGATGCGCTCGCGCGCGCGGGACTCGGCCTGCTCGCGCAGCTCCGCGGCGGTGCGTTCGGCGGCTTCGATGATGCTCGCGACGCGCTCGGAGGCTGCGTGCAGGGCGTCGAAGGAGTCCACCGGGCAATCCTAGACCCGAGCGTTGCCAGCCGTCACGGCAGTGCTCACCTCGCGGCACGACGCGTGGCAGAGATCGTTGGAAATATGTCCTTGCGGACAGACGCCGTATGGGCGATGATCGAGCCATGGCGCAACGTGTTCAGAGCCCCAGGAATGTGGTCATTGTGGTGTATCCGGACGTGCAAAGCCTCGACTTCGTGGGTCCACAGGAGGTGTTCGTGGCCGCCCAGCAGCTGATCCAGGCCACGGGGCGCGCGGAGCCCGGGTATCGCGTCTTCCTTGCGAGCCTCGACGGCGTGCCGCTGCGGGCGTCGAGCGGGTTGCGGATGATCCCCGACGTGGCGCTCGCCGAGGCGCCGGCGCGAATCGACACGCTGGTGCTCGCCGGCGGGGCCGGGTCGGTGCAGGCGAGTGCCGACGCGGGGCTGCTGGAATGGTTGCGGGAGACCGCGCCCAGGGCGCGCCGCGTGGCGTCGGTGTGTACCGGGGCATTCGTGCTCGCGGCCGCCGGACTACTGGACGGGCGTCGGGCGACCACCCACTGGGCCTCAGCCGCGGAGCTCGCGCAGCGCCATCCCGCGGTCGAGGTCGATCCCGAGCCGATCTATGTGCGCGACGGCAACGTCTGGACCTCGGCCGGTGTTACCGCCGGCATGGATTTGGCGCTGGCGCTGGTCGAGGAGGACCTCGACCGTGAGGCCGCGCTTGTGATCGCGCGCCACCTCGTGCTGTTCTTGCGCCGGCCCGGCAACCAGTCGCAGTTCAGCGCGACCCTCGCCGCGCAGGAGCCCGCGCGCGAGCCGCTGCGCGAGGTGCAGCGCTATGTCGTTGAGCACGTCTCGGAGGACCTGTCCGTGCAGGCGCTGGCCGAGCGCGCCCACATGAGCCCACGTAACTTCGCGCGCGCTTTCGCTTCCGAGACGGGGATTACGCCGGCGCGCTATGTCGAGCGCGTGCGCCTGGAGGCGGCGCGGCGCGCGCTGGAGGACACGGCGCAGCCGATCGCGACGGTCGCGGCGGCCTGCGGGTTCGGCACGACCGAGACGATGCGCCGCACGTTCATCCGCGCGTTGGGCCTCGCCCCGGCCGAGTATCGCCGCCGCTACCACCCGGACGGAGCGCCATCCGGCGCGCTGGCCGCCTAAGAAAAACGAAAGGACACACCCACCATGGACATTGCCATCCTGATCTACGATCGCTTCACGGCACTCGACGCGATCGGGCCCTACGAGGTTCTCAGTCGGCTGCCGGGCGCGCAGGTCACGTTCGTGGCCGAGCAGACCGGGCCGGTACGCACCGACACGGGTCGTCTGGGGGTGCTCGCCGACGCGACGCTCGCCGAGCACGCCCATCCCGAGATCGTGCTCGTCCCCGGCGGCCCCGGGCAGAGCGCGCTGATGGCGGACGGTCCGGTGCACGAGTGGCTGCGCGGCGTGCACGAGACTTCGACCTGGACGACCTCGGTCTGCACGGGCTCACTGATCCTGGCGGCAGCCGGCCTGCTGGAGGGCGCGCGTGCGACGAGCAACTGGCAGGCGCTTGAGGAGTTGCGAGCGTTCGGCGTGGAGGTGGTTCCCGAGCGCGTGGTGTTCGATGGCAAGCTCGCGACCTCTGCGGGGGTGACGGCGGGGATCGACATGGCGTTGACGCTCGTCGAGCGGATCGCCGGCGCCGAGCTCGCGCAGGCGATTCAGCTGGGCATCGAGTACGACCCCGAGCCGCCGTTCGACGCGGGCTCCCCGCAGAAGGCGCCGGCCGAGATCGTCGAGGCGGTGCGGGCATACTCGCGCTTCAGCGCCGAACAGGCGCCCATGACAGGCGCGAGCACAGGCTCATAACGCTGGGGGACCGCGGATCGCGCGGCCGCGGGCTCGTCCTGAGCCTGCCCCGCGAGTTCCGTCCCACCACTGCTCGCTAACCTCCGCTCTCCGATGTCAGAGCGCAAATACGACCCGCAGCAGATCGAGCCCCGCTGGCAGGCGGTGTGGGCCGATGAGCGCACATGGGAGGTCGCCAACGAAGGCGCCCCCATGACGAGCGGTCACGCCACGGCGGGCGGCGAGGTAGAGCAGACCAGCTCGTATGTGCTGGAGATGTTGCCCTACCCGAGCGGTGAGCCGCATATCGGCCACCTGAAGGTCTATTCGGTGGGCGATGCGATCGCCCACTACCACCGCCGTCTCGGCCGGCGCGTGCTGCACCCGATGGGCTATGACTCGTTCGGGCTGCCCGCGGAGAACCATGCGATCAAGACGGGCGTGCATCCGCGCGCGTCCACGGACGCCTCGATCGCCTCCTTCCAGCGTCAGTTTCGCGAGTGGGGCATATCGATCGACTGGTCGCGCGAGCTGGCCACGCACGAACCGAGCTATTACCGCTGGACGCAGTGGATCTTCCTGCAGCTGTTCGATGCGGGCCTTGCGTATCGCAAGGAGGCGGCGGTGAAGTGGTGTCCGAAAGACCAGACGGTGCTCGCCAACGAGCAGGTCTCGCCCGACGGGACGTGCGAGCGCTGCGGCGCAACCGTGGAAGTGAGGCAGCTGGAGCAGTGGTTTTTGCGGATCACCGACTATGCCGAGCGGCTGCTGAACGACCTCGGCCAGATCGAGTGGCCCGAGCACGTGAAGACGATGCAACGCAACTGGATCGGGCGCTCGGAGGGGGCGGAGGTGACGTTTCGCTGCGAGGAGCTGGGGATCGACTACCCGGTGTTCACCACCCGCCCGGACACGCTTTTTGGGGCGACCTTCTTCGTGATGGCCCCCGAGCATCCGGACGTATTGCGCCTGGTTGCTCACACCGAGCGCGAACAGCAGGTGCGCGAATATGTCAGCCACGCGATCACCGAGTCCGGCGAGGAGCGCGGGAACGCGGATAAGCCCAAGACGGGTGTGGCACTCGGACGGACGGTCACGAATCCCGTTAACGGCGAGCAGATCCCGATGTATGTCGCGGACTATGTGCTGATGGAGTACGGCACCGGCGCGATCATGGCGGTGCCGGGGCACGACGAGCGCGACTATGCGTTCGCGCGCGCGTTCGATTTGCCGATTAAGCGCGTGATCGAGGGCACGCCCCCGGAGGGGGAGGGCGACGAGTACGGCCTGCCCTACAGCGGCGACGGCCCGCTGGTCGACTCGGACGCGCAGTTCGACGGGATGGGCAACCGCGAGGCGCTCGCCGCGATCGTGCGCTGGCTCGATCGCGAGGGCAAGGGGCACGCGTCGATCAACTACCGGTTGCGCGACTGGCTGATCTCCCGTCAGCGCTACTGGGGCTGTCCGATCCCGATCGTCTACTGCGAGGGCTGCGGAGCGGTGCCGGTGCCCGAGGATCAGCTCCCGGTGAAGCTGCCGGATGTCGAGGATTATGCGCCGAAAGGGCGCTCGCCATTGGCCGCCGCCGAGGAGTGGGTGCAAACGAGCTGTCCGGAGTGTGGGGGCGATGCGCGCCGGGAGACGGACACGATGGATACGTTCGTGGACTCCTCGTGGTATTTCCTGCGCTACTGCGACGCGTCGAACGACGAGGCCGCGTGGGACCCGGCGGTGCTGCGCGAGTGGATGCCCGTCGATCAGTACATCGGCGGGGTCGAGCACGCGATTTTGCATTTGATGTACGCGCGTTTTTTCACCAAGGCGCTCGCCGACCTCGGACACCTCGACTTCCAGGAGCCCTTCCGGGCGCTGTTCACGCAGGGGATGATCACGAAGGACGGCGCGAAGATGTCAAAGTCGCGCGGCAACGTCGTCTCGCCCGCCGCGATCGTGGAGCGCTACGGCGCCGACACGGCGCGCTGCTACATCCTCTTCATCGGCCCCCCCGACCAGGACGCCGATTGGTCGGACGAGGGCATGGAGGGAGTGCATCGGTTCCTCAGTCGACTATGGCGCTTGGCGGCCGAGACGGCTGAGAGAACCGGCACTGAAGAGGGGGTGGGGTCCGATGACGAAAAGCTGCTGCGTAAGTCCCATTGGGCAATCGACAAGGTCAGCTCGGACCTGCGGCGGTTCGCATTTAACACGGCGATCGCGGCGGTGATGGAGTTGCTGAACGAATGCTCGCGTCTGCGCGAGAGTGTGAGCGTGGACGGGCAGCGCTTTGCGCTTGCGACGGCCGCGTCGCTGCTGTTCCCGTTCGCGCCCCATGTGAGCGCGGAGTCCTACGAGCTGTTGACGGGCGAGCGCGTGTGGGAGCAGCCGTGGCCGCGCGCCGAGGAGGAGATGCTCGAGCGCGACACGTATGAGCTGGTGTGCCAGGTCAACGGCCGGCTGCGCGATCGCGTGCAGGCCGCCTCGGACGCTAGTGCGGACGAGCTGAAGGCGCTCTGCCACGCCGCCCCGAACGTGCGCGCGCACGTGGACGGCAAGGAGATCGTCAAGGAGATAGTGGTACCAGGCAAGCTGGTCAACCTGGTCGTCCGATAGACGACCGATAGGCGGCGCGACGCGGCGTCCTCGGTCGCTCGCGTGCAAAGCACGCCACGCTCCCTGCGTCCTGGCCTCGCTTGCCTCTCGGCCGTCTATCGGTGCGTAGTGAGGTCGTCGCCTCGCCGGAATACACTCGTTTAAGTGGCCGAGCTCAAGCCCGCGTATCTGATCCACGGCGACGATCACGGCGCGGTCGCCGAGCGTCGCGCGGGACTGCGCGCGCTGGCGCAGCGCGATGGCGGCCCCGACAGCGTTGAGGTGCTGGAGGGCGAGGCGGCCACCCCGGAGGGCCTCGCGGGGGCGCTTGCGGCGATGACGCTGATGGTGGGGCGGCGCGTGATCCTGGTCGAAGGGGTCGAGCGCTGGAAGCAGGCCGAGGTCGAGCGGGCGCTTGCACCGGCCCTCGCGGCGATGCCACCCGACACCACCGTCGCGCTGTTCGCCCGCGAGGAGTCTCGCGCCAAGGCGCCCGCTGCGCTGCACACTGCCGTCAAGCGGGCCGGGGGACAGGTCGTTACGCAGGCGACCGTCAAGCCGTGGGACCTGCCCAAGTGGGTGCGCGCGCAAGCGGCGCGCATGGGCGTCATCGAACTCGACATGGCCGCCGCCAACGCGCTCGTGGGTCAGGTCGGCGAGCGCCAGCAGCGACTGTTGCGCGAGCTGGAGAAGCTCGCGCTGGAACTGGACGGGGGTGATTCACCACGGCGGGTGAGTGTGGAGGAGATCGAAGCGCGCGCCGCGCACTCGTCGCAGTACCGCGCATTTACGCTCGCGGACGCGCTCGTCGCGGGCGATGCCCGCGAGGCGACTCGCGCATACGTCCGTCTGCGCGAGCAGGGCGAGCGACTGGCCGGACTCACCTACCTGATGGCCTCGCGTCTGCGCGACGCCCTCGCGATCTCGTTGCGTCTGCACGCGGGAGAGTCCGCCGCCGAGGTCAAGCGCGGGCTGCGCATGCCCCCGCGTGCGGCCGAGCGCTTCGTGCGCGACGTCGCCCGGACCGAGCCCGAGCGTTTGCGCGTCGCGCTCGGAGCGCTCGCGGACCTCGAGCTGGACACCCGCGGAGGCTCGCCGGTGCCCCAGGCCCGTTCGCGGATGTCGGGCTTGGATGAAGAAACCTTGGCGCTGCGCGCGATCGACGCCATAACGGCAGGCCGCTAGACGCGCGGCTCTGGTCGCGGTGGCCGAGGGGGCGCGGCGGGAAGCGAACCTACGAGGAGATGTTTGCCAGCGTGCGCGCCGCGCGTGACTTGCGCCGGGCACCCGTGTGCTTGTGCATCGCGCCGCGCTTGACGGCCTTGTCGATCGTGCTGACCAGCCGACGATGCTCGCTTGAAGCCGTCTCGCCGTCGCCGCTGTCCACCGCCGCCTCAAGGTGGCGGAAGTAGGTCTTGATCGCCGAGGTGTACTGGCGATTCTCAAGACGCTCGCGCTCGGTGCGCAGGATGCGCTTCTTCTGTGAATGAATGTTGGCCATCGTGTGAGCGCCGTACTATAGCGAGCCTTGTCGGAGATCCCACCAGACGGCGAGCCGGTGCAGGAGGGGTTGCCCAACGGCGATCCGGGCGCACCCGAAGAGGATCCCGCCGCTGCGTACGAAGATCTCGCCGGCACTCAGGAGTCGATCGAGTCGAGCCCGTCCGATTTCGCCGGTGAGGAGCTTCCGGTAGAGGAGTCCGCCGCCGAGCTGCCGCCCGATCCGCGGGTCGAGTTCGTCGGCATACCCGACGCGAGCTTCGGCGAGGAATACGGCGGGCTCGGCCAGCCTGAGCCCGAGCAGATGGCAACGGCGCAGGGCGGCGGAGACGGACCGGCGGGCGGGGGCGAGCGCGTGGCGCGCAACACCGCGATCGTCTCCTTCGCGACCGGAATCTCGCGCGTGGCGGGGCTCGGGCGCGAAATCGTCGCCGCGAGCTTCTTCGGGACGAAAGGGCCGATCTCGGCCTTCACGATCGCCTTCCAGGTCCCCAACCTCGTGAGCAATCTGTTCGCCAACGCGGCCCTCTCGGCGGCGTTCGTGCCGGTCTTCACCGAACTGCTCCAGCAGGGCCGTCGGCGCGAGGCGCTGCGACTCGCCTCGACGCTGTTCTGGATCATCCTGATCGTCCTCGGCGCGATCTCCGCCGTGTTCATCCTCGCGGCCGGCCTGATCATGCCGCTGTTCACCGGGCCGACGTTCACGCCTCCGCTTGACTCCTTCACCGTCGCCTTCTCGCAGATCCTCTTCCCGGTCGTGCTGCTGATCGGCCTCACCGGCCTGTTCGTGGGGATCTTGCAGTCCTACGAACACTTCACCATCCCCGCGATCGCCCCGGCGGCGTGGAATCTCGTGATCATCGTCCTGCTCGTCGTGCTGCGCCCGCACTTTCACGGCGGCTATGAAGACGGCAACCAGGTCTACGCGTACGCGATCGCGATCCTCGTGGCGACGTTCGTGCAGACGGCGATGGTGTTCGGCGCGCTGCGACGGATCGACTTCCGCCTGGAGTTCTCGATCGACTGGCACGACCCGCGCATCCGCCAGGTGTTCACGCTGATGCTCCCGGTTACGATCGGTCTCGGCATCGTCAACCTCGATCAGCTGATCAACTCGGTGTTCGGGACGCTCGTCAACAAGGAAGCCCCGCGCGCGATCGACAACGCCTTTCGGATCTACATGCTCCCGCAAGGCCTCTTCAGCGTCGCGGTCGCCACGGTCTTGTTCCCCACACTCAGCCGGATGGCGGCGCGCCATGACGTGCGCAACATGCGTCGCACGATCGGCATCGGTATGCGCCAGATCAACCTGCTGCTGATCCCCTCGGCCGTGTTCATGGTGGTGCTGACCACCCCGATCGTGCGTCTGGTGTTCGAACGCGGCCAGTTCAACGCGACCTCCACGAGCCTCGTCTCCGAAGCGCTCTTCTGGTTCGCCTTCAGCCTCCCGTTCGGCGGGCTCAACCTGCTGCTGACGCGCGTGTTCTTCTCCGTGCAACGCCCCTGGATCCCCACGCGGTTGGCGGCGCTGAACATCGTCGTCGACGTGATCGTCTCGATCGGTCTGTACAAACCGCTGGGGATCGCCGGGCTGATCATCGGCACTGTCGCCGCCAACGCCGTGATGACCGCGCTGCAGTTCCACCGCCTGCGGATCGGCTTTAACGGCAGCCTCGAAGGTGCTCAGACGACGATGATCACCGTCCGGATCCTCGTCGCCTCCGCGCTCCTGGGGGGCGTCTCGTGGGTCGTCTGGACCGTGCTCAACCGGATCTTCGGGACCTCGCTGCCGGCGCAGATCGTCAGCGTCGGCGGGGCCGCCGCTGCTGGTTTGTTCGTCTACGCACGGGCGGTCCTCGCGATGCGCATTCCCGAGGCGCACCAGGTCAACCGGCTGATTCGTACGCAGTTCGGGCGGGCTTAGTGTCACAGGGGCAGGCATGAAGCCGGACGGGCCAATGACCCGCCCGGCTGCATCCCGACATAGATCGCCGCTTACTACTTACGTCCCAGGACTATGTGTCTTGCCTGGGCGGCGTGACACTCTCGACACCTGGACAGGCCACCGGCCCGAAGGTCGGTGCGTAGCCGCGGCTGAATGAATCCTCGTCGAGTTGGCGATCCGCCGGTAGGTCCAATGCTAGCGGTCCGGCTGTGGCCGCTTCAGAGTAGATCGCCGACCTCGATCAGATGGCAGGCCGGATCGCAGCCGGCGAGCTGGATGAGCTCGGGTTCGAAACCGGAGCGCGAGAACAGGTAGATGTCGGGCTCGTGCTCGCCCGAGGCTATCTGGGCGGCGAGGCGACGTAGCAGCGTGAGGTCCCGGGGGGACATGGCCCCGGTCGTCCACTTGCAGGAGCCGACGGCAAGGACGGCGTGCTCGTGATCTACGGCGACCACGTCGACCTCGCGTTGCACGTCTCGCGGGCCGTTGTCGGTGGACTCGCGCACCCTGCCCCACCACCAACCCACGGCCGCCGCGTCGGTGTGGTCGTGCAGCCAGCTCTGGCAGACCTGCTCGAAGGTCGGCCGCGAGACGAAGCGGTCCAGGTCCGCAAGCACCAATCCATCGAGGTGTCGCTTGGCGTCGGCGCGGCTGTGCAGGCGACCCTCGTAGGGGTGTACGAACGCGAACCAGAAGCGCAGGAATGGGTCCTCGATCGCGAAGCGGACGATCCTTGTTCGATCGGGGTTGGCGACCGTGATCGGGTGGACTCGGCGTATTAGGCCCATCTCCGTCAGCTTGTCCAGGAGTTGCCCGGTGGCGGCGTCGCTGCGACCGATGCGGGAGGCGATCTCGTTGCGTCGCGTGCGTCCCGCGGCGATCGCGCGCAGGACGGAGAAGTAGACGCCGTCATCGCGCAGATCGGAGTGTTGGCTGAAGAGGAAGCGGGGCTCCTGGCGAAGCAGGCCGTCGGGGGAGAGGATCTGGCGCTCGATGTTCGTCCCCAAGGTCGCGGTCGGATCGAGCGCCTCCAGGTAGTAGGGGACGCCGCCGAACGTGGCGTAGGCGCGGATCAGGTTCTCGGGCGTCCAATCGGGGAGGAAGTGCCTGACCTCACCGAACGGGAACGGTCGCAGGTGCAGCGAGCCGGTGCGCCTGCCGTAGGTGGTTGCGGTATAGCCGACGATCTCGCGCTCGAAAAAGGAGACGTCGCTGCCGGAGAGGATCAGGAACAGGTTGGGGTTATCCCTGTGCTCGCGCCAGAAGCGGTTGATCAGTGAGCCGACCTGGGGGGTCTCGCGGGCGATGAACTGGAACTCGTCCAGGGCTAGGAGCAGAGGGCCACTTTGAAGCTCCTCAGCGATGGCGGCGAAGAACGACTGCCAACTGCTCAGCGGCTGTGTCGCGAACAGCTCGCGCCCGCTTGTCTGTGCGAGGGCTCGCGAGAGATCTTCGAGGTGGTCGTTCTCGGTGCCGGATGTGGCCTCGAAGTACAGGAATCGCTTGTGTTCGGCGAAGCGGAGGATGAGCTCTGTCTTGCCTACCCGACGGCGCCCGTAGATCACGACGTACTCGGCTCGCGGCGATCGCCAGCGCTCCCCGAGCGCCGTCAGCTCGTCGGTGCGATTGTAGAATGACATAACAGACATCATCTACATAACTATGATAGCCACAACTATGATAGTTGCGAATTAGCTATTGCATAGGTCAGGGCTGAGAGGGCGATCGACCCCGGCCATCTACGCTGTAGCCCGCCCATGGACCAGTCGCGCATCCGCAACTTCTCGATCATCGCCCATATCGACCACGGCAAGTCGACCCTGGCCGACCGCATCCTGGAGCTGACGCATACGGTGGCCGCCCGTGAGATGCGCGCGCAGGTGCTGGACTCGATGGATCTGGAGCGTGAGCGCGGGATCACGATCAAGGCGCAGGCGGTGCGGGTGATGTATACGGCGAAGGACGGGGTGAGCTATCAGCTGCATCTGATCGATACGCCGGGGCACGTGGACTTCACGTATGAGGTCTCGCGCTCGCTGGCCGCCTGCGAGGGGGCGCTGCTGGTGGTGGACGCCGCCCAGGGCGTGGAGGCGCAGACGGTGGCGAACACGTATCTGGCTGTGGAGTCGGGGTTGGAGCTGATCCCGTGCTTGAACAAGCTGGATCTGCCGGGCGCCGAACCGGAGCGGGTGGGGGGCGAAGTGGCCGATCTGATCGGCGAGCCGGCGGAGTCGATTTTGCGGATCAGCGGCAAGACGGGCGAGGGTGTGGGGGAGGTGCTGGAGGAGCTGATCGCGCGCGTGCCACCGCCCGCCGGCGACCCGGATGCGCCGCCGCGGGCGCTGATCTTCGACTCGGAGTTCGACCAGTACCGCGGCGTGATCGCCTACATCAGGGTGGTGGACGGCTCGTTTGAGAAGGGCGAGGCGATCCGCGCGATGGCGACGGGGACCGAGGCGGAGATCGATGACATCGGCTGCTTCTCCCCGCGGATGGTGCCCACCAAACGGCTGGGTGTGGGCGAGGTGGGGTATCTGATCACGGGCATCAAGGACGTGACGCAGTTGCGCGTCGGGGACACGTTGACGACGCGGGCGAAGGCGGGCGCAGCCTCGGGCCGCGCGAGTGAAGCCACCGAGCCGCTGCCGGGGTATCGGGAGGTCAAACCGATGGTCTTCTGCGGGCTGTTCCCGATCGACTCCGACCGCTACCCCGACCTGCGCGACGCGCTGGAAAAGCTGACGCTGAACGACGCGGCGCTGTCGTGGGAGCCGGAGACCTCGGATGCGCTCGGGTTCGGATTCAGGTGCGGCTTTCTGGGGCTGCTGCACATGGACATCGTGAAAGAGCGTTTGGAACGCGAGTACGACTTGGAGCTGCTGGCGACGATGCCCTCGGTGGGGTTCGACGTGACGTTGACCAACGGCGAGGAGTCCGAGGTGCACAACCCCTCGGACATGCCCGATCCGGGGACGATCGAGGAGATCCGCGAGCCGTTCATCAAGGCGCAGGTGATCGCGCCGAAAGAGTATGTGGGGGCGATCATGGAGCTCTGCCAGGAACGCCGGGGCGAGCACGTGGGGATGCACTATCTCTCGCCCGAGCGGGTGCAGATGACTTACGACCTGCCGTTGGCGGAAATCGTGCTGGACTTCTTCGATCAGCTGAAGTCGCGCACGCGCGGTTATGCGTCGCTTGACTACGAGCTGAGTGAGGTGCGCCCGTCGGATCTGGTCAAGCTGGACGTGTTGCTGGCGGGCGACCCGGTGGATGCGCTGTCGATGGTGGTGCATCGCGAGAAGGCGTATGAGATGGGGCGCACGCTGACGGAGAAGCTGCGCAAGCGGATTCCGCGCCAGCAGTACGACGTGCCGATCCAGGCGGCGATCGGCTCGCACGTGATCGCGCGGGAGACCGTGAAAGCGTTTCGCAAGGACGTGATCGCGGGCTGTTATGGCGGGGACATTACGCGCAAGAAAAAGCTCTTGGCCAAACAGAAGGAGGGCAAGAAGCGGATGAAGCAGGTCGGGCGCATCGAGGTGCCCCAGGAGGCGTTCCTGGCGGTGCTGGAGCTGGGCGAGGAGTAGCGAAAACCTCGCCTGTGTCCCGGTGGCAGGGGCGGGTCGGTTGAGGGAGTGTGCAGCCAGATACGCTCAGCGAACACCGCCGGCTGTATCTGTTGGCGCGGGTGATCGTTTCGCGCTATTACCGTCGCCCGCTGACGCTCGCGGCGGTCGCGCAGGCGCTGTCGACGTCTCCGCGCAAGTTGCAGCGCGCTTATGCGCAGTTCGACAGCTCCTTCCAGGAGGATCTGTACGCCCGACGGATGACGGTCGCGGCGCAGCTGCTCAGCGAGCAGCCATCGATTGCGGTCGGCGACGTGGGCAGGCTGGTGGGCTATCCGAGCACGTATTTCGCGCGCGCGTTTCGTCGTCGCTATGGGCTTTCACCGGGCATGTTTCGAAATCGCGCGTTGCGCCACGCGGCGAAGAGTCCTACGCGTGGACGTGCGGGCTCGCCGTCAGGACGTCCGCGGCCGAGCCCTCGCGGGCGCCGTCTCGGTCCATTGGCTCGACCCCCGGCAGGGTGATACGCATCAGCGTGCCGCCGCCGGGGGCGCGCCCGGCGGTGACGGTCCCGCCGTGCTGGGCGACGACCTGCCGGACGATCGCCAGGCCCAGTCCCGACCCGGGGCGCCCGCGCGCCTCGGCGCCGCGGTAGAAGCGGTCGAAGACGTGCGGCAGATCCTCGGCGGAGATCCCCTGTCCGTGGTCGCGGACGGTGAGCTCGCCACCGTGCAGTCCGATCTCGACGGGGGCTCCGGGCGGGCTGTACTTGATCGCGTTGTCGATCAGGTTGGCGATGGCGCGGTCGAGTCGCGCGGCGACGCCGCTGAGCAGGACCGGGTCGAGGTTCGCCTGCAGCGGGGTCATGGGGTAGTTGCGTTGGGCGCGTGCGAGCGCCTCGGCGGCGACGATGTCCAGGCGCACGTCCTCGGCGTCGGCGCGCTGGCGCTCGCCGCGGGCGAGGTCGATCAGGTCGTTCATCAGCAATGTCAGCTCGCCGATCTGCTCGACGACGTCATCCAGCAGGCGCTCGCGCTCGGGGCCGTCCATGTCGGGGGCGTGCTGCAGGATCTCGATGTTCGTGCGCAGGCTGGTGACGGGCGTGCGCAACTCGTGGGAGGCGTCGGCGACGAGCTGGCGCTGGGCGTGTACGGAGTCGTCGAGCGCGGACATCGAGACCTCGAGCGCGTCGAGCATCGCGTTGAAGCTGATTGCCAGGCGCCCGATCTCATCGTCGCCGGTCGGGGCGATGCGACCGGAGAGGTCCTGTGTTTCGGCGACGTGCTCGGCGGCGCGGGTGAGACGCCTGACGGGCTGCAGGGCGGCGCGGGCCACGAGTTGTCCGAGTAGCGCGGCGAGCAGGATGCCGCCGAGTGAGAGCAGCACGAGGATCAGGCGCAGGTGGCTGAGCAGTTCGTCGACTTCGCTGAGCGGTTGGGCGAACTGCACGACGCGTCCGGGCGCGAGGTGCTCGGCGAGGATGCGCAGCGGCAGGCCGTTGACGGTGGCGTCGCGGAAAAAAGCGTCGCCTGTGCCCGCGGCCAGCGCGCGGGTGCGGGCTTCGACGGGAAGCGTGACGTTCTTGGCGCCGGAACGGAACAGGACCTTGCCGCGGGCGTCGACGAGCTGCTGATAGCCGCGCACCTGGTTGGGTCGCGGCGAGACGTTGCCGAGCACCTCGCCTGGCTGTTGGGGTCCGCTTTCGAAGAGCTGCTGGGTGGAGGCGCCGGCGCGCCCCGCGAGCGCGTCGAGCAGGCGATCGCCATGGCGGCGCACGGGATGGCGCTCGATCAGGCGCAGGTTGTCCGAACGGTTGCTCAGCTGCGCGTCGACCTGGCCGTGGAGCTCGTTTGAGGTGAGCACGTAGACGAGCACCGAGGCGAGCACGACCGCGATCGCGACCGCGGCGGAGGAAGCGAGCGTGATGCGCCTTTTGAAGCTCATCGGACCGGCGCCCGCCGGGCGTCGCCCACGATCGCGCAGGGTTCACGCTGGGCGATGCCGTCGATGGCTTCGAGCGCGATCATGGCGCGCGCAGCACGTAGCCGACGCCGCGGACGGTCTGCAACAGGCGCGGCTCGCCCTCGGACTCGGTCTTGCGGCGCAGGTAGCCCATGTAGACGCCGAGCGAGTTGGAGGTGGCGCCGAAGTCATAGCCCCAGACGTGTTCGAAGATGGCCGAGCGCGTGAGCACCTGGCGGGGGTGGCGCAGGAACATCTCCAGCAGTAGGAACTCGGTGCGGGTGAGTGACATCAGGCGCTCGCCGCGCCAGGCTTCGTGGGCGAGTCGGTCCAGGCGCAGGTCCTCGAATTGCAGTGTGCGCTCCTGCTCGTCGTCCTCCTCCTCACCGGCGCGGCGCAGCAGCGCGCGTACACGCGCCAGGAGCTCGCGCAGGGCGAAGGGCTTGACGAGGTAGTCGTCGGCGCCGGCGTCCAGCCCGGCGACGCGGTCGTCGATCTCTTCGCGCGCGGTGAGCATCAGCACAGGTGTGCGATCGCCGCCCTCGCGCAGGCGCCGGCAGACCTCGAGGCCGTCGATGTGGGGCATGGCGACGTCGAGGATCACCGCCTCGTAGGGGTCTGAACCGAGGCGTTCGAGCGCCTGGCGCCCGTCCATCGCCTGGGCGACGGTGTAGTGCTCTAGCGTGAGGGCGCGTGAGAGTGCGCTCTGTACCGCGGGCTCGTCGTCGACGACGAGGATGCGAGCGAGTTGCTCGGCCATGAGTGTGATTAAAGCGGAGAGGATGGGCGAGATCGTCGATAGGGACGCTAACGGTGGCGACGAAGCGGACGCTTCGGTGGAGGGGAGCGCCGATTCCGCTGCTGTGATGGCGGCGCAGTCGCGGAAGTTGCGCAACAGTTTGATCGGCTTGGCGATCTTCTTTGCGCTGGTCGCGGCGCTGCTGCTGTCGGTGCCGGGGTTGCGCGCGGCGGCCGACCGCATCGGCGATGCGCGCGCCGGCTGGGTGGCGGTGGGGATCGGGTTGGAGCTGGCCTCGTGTGCCGGTTACGTGGTGCTGTTTGGGCTCGTGTTCGGGATGCTCGGCCGGCGCCTTTATTCGCGTTTGTCGCTGTCTGAGCTGGCGGTCAACTCCGTGGTGTCGGTGAGCGGTTTGGCGGGTATCGCGCTGGGGGCGTGGGTGCTGCGCAGCAGGGGTGTGTCGGTGGCGCGGATTGCGAAGCGCTCGGTGCTGATCTTCGTGTTGACGAGCGCCGTGAACGTCGGCGCGACGGCGCTGATCGGCGTGTCGATGTATTTGGGAGTGCTGCCCGGGTCGCGCAATCCGTTGTTGACGCTGCTGCCGGCGGTGGCGGCGATTGCGACGATCGCGGGGACGATCGCGCTGGCGGCGTGGGCGCGCCGGGGCGCGGCTCGCCGGATTCGCACGCGCGGGCGGATGTATGTCGCGCTGGTCGCGCTGAGCGGCGGGGTGGGCGATGCGCTGGAGTTGATCCGCGCGCGCCGCGATCCGCGGTTGCTGGGGGCGGTCGGGTATTGCGTGTTTGACATCGGCGCGCTGTATGCGTGCCTGCTCGCTTACGGTCCGGCGCCCTCGTGGTGGGTGGTGGCGATGGCCTATCTGGTGGGGATGCTCGCCAACTCGCTGCCGATCCCGGCGGGGTTGATTGCGGTCGAAGGGGGGCTGTTTGCGATGCTGCTGGCGTTCGGGGTGCGCCCGGGTTCGCTGGTGCTGGCGGCTGTGGTTACGTATCGAGCGATCTCGTTGTGGGTCCCGGCGCTGATCGGCTCGGCGGCGTTCTTGAGTTTGCGCCGCGAGCTGGATCGGCCGGTCGCGAACGTGGCCGCGTCATAGCCCCGTGTGTCGTGAGCTAATCCGGGCGGTGCTTTGACTGCATCTCACGGTGCGAGGCGGTGCGCGAGATCGACGCCGAGGTTGAGGCGGAGGTCGAGGCCGTGCGCAGCGAGTCGGCGAAGGCGACCTCGGCTGCGGCGCTCTGGCAGGCGTGCCCGGGCAGGTGGGCCATTGCGCGGCGCAGGCGCGGTTCTTGGGGGCCGTAGAGGCCGGGACAGTAGACGGGCGGGGGCAGCGGGCCGGTGGCCGAGCCGGCGGCGTTCAACGGGCGCAATTGCAGCGCGGCGGCGCGGGCGCGGGGGTAGGAGTCGGAGAAGATGTCGATCGCGAGGCGGCCGCTGTAGAGCTCGATCGAGCGGCCTTCGTCATAGACGGTGGCGGGTACGCCGCGGATGAGCAGGTTGCGCTGCGGGCCGAGGGCGGAGTTGGAGTGCAGGCGGTAGATGACGGTGGTGACCTGTAGCGGCAGCTGGCAGGAGCCACCTCCGCCGAACACGCCGTGACCACGGGCGCAGTCGCCGTAGTAGACGCTGTCGCCGACGGAGATGTTGTAGCTCTTGCGTCCGTCGGCGGCGACGAGCGGTTCTCCCTGGAAGCTGGGACCGGCCCAGTAGAGGCGGTAGTAGGGGAAGGTTTGAGCTTCGGCGAGCTCGCTCGCGCCGATCGGCCCGGGCGCCCTGGTGGTGCCGCAGCCGGCGGCGGCGGTCACGCCGATTGTGAGCGCGCAGAGGAGCGCCGCGCGGGCGCTTGCTCGCGATGTCGGTGTCCTCGTCATGATCTGCGCGTGTCCGATGGAGCCATTATCGACGCTACTTCACGCGGGGCGGCCGGTTCTGAGAGGCATGGGCCGGGGCTCGGTGCGGTAGCACCCCGGGCGCCGGCCTATACGCGTGCGTCGCGGATGCCGCTCGCGGTGGGCGTTGCGGCGGCGTTGCTGGCGCTATGGCTGGTGCTGAATCCACGCACGGCGGATCTGGCGGCGCAGGTGTATCGGTTGAAGCTCTACGAACGGGTGGGTTTGAGCGTGTTCGACGAGCATTGGTACGCGGGTCATGCGCTGCCCGGCTACAGCCTGCTGTTCGGCCCGTTGGCGTCGCTGCTGGGGATGCGCGCGCTGGCGGTGGTGTCGGTGCTCGTGTCGGTGGCGCTGTTCGAACGGGTCGTGCTGGGTGTGTATGGCGGGGAGGCGTGTGTGCGTTGGGGCGCATGTTTGTTCGCGGTGGCGGCGGTGGGGGACGTGTGGAGCGGAAGGTTGACGTTCGCGCTGGGGGTGGCGTTGGCGATGGCGTGCGTGTATGCGGTCAGTCGCGAACGGCTCCTACCGGCGGCGCTGATGGCGGGGGCGTGCGCGGCGGCGAGCCCGGTGGCGGGGGTGCTGCTGGCGCTGGCGGGTCTGTCCTATGCGCTGGCACGGCGCGAGCCCCGTGTGCTGGTGGCGGTCGGCGGGCCGGTGGTCGTGGTGGTGTTGGCGGTACGGGCGCTGTTTCCGGAAGGGGGGTTTGAGCCATATCCGACGACGTCGTTTGCGGCGACGGTGGTCGTGGTGTGCTTGTTTTTGTGGGCGCTGCCACGCGGGGAGCGCAATCGCGTCTTGCGGGTGGGGGCGGTCGTGTATTTGGTTGCGTGCCTGTTGTGTGTGGCGGTGCGTACGCCGATGGGCAGCAATGTCGAGCGCTACGGGGTGCTGCTGGCCGGGCCGCTGTTGTTGTGCGGGCTTGCGGCGGAGGGGACACGTGCTCGGTCGAGTCGCCAGGGTCGTGGCGGCCGCCGCTCGGCGCGTGAGCGCTCGGGTTATGGGCGGTCGCTGGCGGTGGGAGTGGGGGTGTGCGTGGCGGTGGTGTGGACGGTGTGGGGGCCGGTGCGCGAGACGCGGGCGGTGGCGGGTTCGCGGGCGACGCGGGCCGCTTATTACGCGCCGGTCGAGCGCTTTCTGCTTGCGCACGGGGCGGGGTTTGAGCGCGTGGAGGTACCGCTGACGCGCTCGCACTGGGAGGCGGCGATGCTGGCCCCGAGATTGTCGCTGGCGCGTGGCTGGGAGAAGCAGCTGGAAGAGCGCTATGACTCGGCTTTGCTTGGCGCGGGCTTGACCGCGGCCGGGTATCGGGCGTGGCTTCAGGACGAGGCGGTCGCGTGGGTTGCGCTGCCGGACGTGGCGCTGGACCCTTCGAGTGCGGGCGAGGGGACGCTGATCCGGCGCGGACTTCCGTTTCTGAGGCAGGTGTGGGCGAACGGGCACTGGCGAGTGTTCCGGGTCGTCGGGGCGAGACCGCTGCTCGCCGGGCCGGGACGGGTTACGGCGCTGGGCAGCGACACGTTCGCGGTGCACGCGGATGGGCCGGGGAGGCTGTTGGTGCGTGTGCATTACACCCGCTACTACACGGTGGTTTCGGGGCGTGGGTGCGTGGCGCGCGCGCCCGGGGGCTGGACGGAAGTGCGCGCGCAGGCGGCGGGCGAGATCGTGGTCGGCGCGCGGTTCTCGTTGGGCCGGGCACTGGGGCTGGACGGCGCTTGTCACTGAGGTCGGATGGAGTGTGGGTTCGGGCTTTGGTGGGGCGATGGTGCGGGCGGATGCGAACGGATCCCGCATGCGCTCATCCCGTCGTGGTGACGCCCGGCGCCAAAGAGCGTAACTAAGGGTCCGCGTCCCAATATCTGCCGGACTTGAGGCCGCCGTTCCGCGGCGTCATACGCCACCCACGATGCTCGACGTGCCACCAGCACGCCTACCGATCGGAGATCAGATGCGATCTCCGATCGGCCAGCGTCCGGCGTCTGCCATCCACGGCCCGACCCCCTCAACCCGCCATCTATTGGACGCGAACCCTACTTTGGGGCTAGGCCATAAAGGCCGGTGTAGCCGGTCAGGTAGATGTCCTGACCGTCGCTGACGACGGGGTCGAAGGAGCCGGTGTGCATCTGAAATACGACGCGCCCGGTGGAGATGCCCAGACCGTAGGTGCGATGGGTGGCGAGATCGGCGAAGTAGACGACGCGTCCGATGACGGTGGCCGAGCCGGAGATGCGCCCGCCGGGATGAAAGCGCCACTCGACGTGCCCGGAGCGGGCGTTGAGGGCGTAGAAGGTGCCGTCGTAGGAGCCGGCGTAGACGGTGGGGCCGAGGCCGGGGGCGTTGGCGATGGCGGGTGAGGCGTAGACGTAGGCGCCTGTTTGCACGGCCCAGTCGAGGTGGCCGCTGGAGGCGTCGTAGGCGTAGATGCGCCCGTCGGTGTTGCCGAGGAAGACGCGCCCGTACATGACGGCGGCGGTGGAGTAGAAGGTGCCGCTGCCGAGCAGGGCGCCGCCGGAGCCGCTGTTCCAGATGCGCCGGCCGGTGCGCGCGGAGATCGCTTGGAGGTGGCCGGAGTAGTCGCCGAAGTAGAGGATGCCGCCGGCGAGGGTGGGGCTGGCCTTGACGGCGCCCGAGGCGTGGTAGGTCCAGATGACGTTGCCGTTGTGGGTGTTCAGCGCATAGACGGTGCCGGATTGGGAGCCGAAGAAGACGCGGCCGTGGTCGACTAGCGGCGAGGACTCGCTGGGGCTGGGCAGGGCGCGGCGCCAGAGGATCTTGCCGGTGGCGTAGGCGAGCGCGAGGATTTCGCCCTTGTGGACGCCGGTGTTGCGCGCGAGGACGGTGGCGTAGACGACCTTGCCCAGGGAGGCGGGGGTGGAGGCGGAGAGCGAGCCGATGCGCCGCTGCCAGAAGGTGTGGCCGGTGTGCAGGTTGATCGCGCTGAGGGTGCCGTTGTCGGCGAGCTGAAAGATGTGATCGCCGTAGATGGAGGGCGGGAACTCGAGTAGCGAGCTGCCGTTGCGCACCCACAGGCGCTTGAAGGGCGGGAAGACGCGGGCGGGGGCCGGGAAGAAACGGGTGTGGTTGCGCGAGTAGCCGTAGAAGGGCCAGGCGGAGCGTTCGGGCCCGCGGGCGGGTAGCACGGGGGAGGGCTGGGGGATGAAGCGGGCGTGTGGGTGGTAGATGCTGCCGGTGCGGTGGCGCTCGTAGAGGTAGCCGCCGAGGGCGAGCGCGGCGAGCAGCACGAGCAGTCCGGCCGCGATCCAACGCGCGCGCTTGGGGAGCGAGGGTCGGGCCACGCTCTTATGATCGCGGTTATGGCAGACAATGAGGCCCGTTCAGCGGTGTTCGCCGCGGGACTGTTGTCCGGCAGGGTGGCGCTGGTGACGGGAGGCGGGACGGGTCTGGGCAGGGAGACGGCGCTCGAGCTGGCGCGGTGCGGCGCGAGGGTGGTGATCGCGGGACGGCGCGCGGAGACGCTGGAGGCGACTGCGGCGGAGATCTTGCGGGAGATCGGCGCGGGTGCGGGCGAGCGCGCGGAGGGGGAGACCGGCGGTGGCGCGGATGTCGGCGAGACGGTGGCGGGCGCGAACGATGGTGGCGCGGATGATCCGCGGAGTGGATCTGGCGAGACTGACGTTGGCAAGGAGGGTCGGGTGGACTGGGTCGCCGCGGACGTGCGCGAGGGGGCCGAGGCGCGGCGGTTGGTCGAGACGGTGGTGGAGCGCATGGGGAGGCTGGACGTCCTCGTGAATAACGCCGGCGGGCAGTACTTCACGCCGGCGGAGGGGATCGCGTTGAAGGGCTGGCGGGCGGTGTGGCGGTTGAATGTGGAGGGGATGCTGAACATGTCCGAGGCGGCGGTCGAGCTGGGCTTGGGGGTGGGCGCGGCGGCGCCGGCCGGGCGCGATTCAGGTGGCGAGGAGCCGTCGGGCGCCGGGTCGGACGGGGGTGCGATCGTGAACGTGACGTTGTCTCCGCACCATGGGATGCCGGGCATGGCGCATTCGGGTGCGGCGAGGGCGACGGTGGAGGCGTTGACGCGGGAAATGGCCGAGCGCTGGGCGGATCGGGGGATCGCGGTGACGGCGATCGCGGCGGGGCATTTCGATACGGAGGCGATGGGCAAGTACCCGGAGACGGTGCGCGCGGGGATGGCGCGCTCGGTGCCGATGCAGCGCTTGGGCGAGCCGCGAGAGCACGCGTGGCTGGTGGCGCTGTTGTGTTCGCCGCTGGGGCGGGCGCTGAACGGGTCGACGATCACGCTGGACGGCGCCCGGGACAACTGGTTCGGACCGTGGCCGCCGCTTGGGTTGACGGGCGGGACGGGAGAGGTGCCGACGGAGGAGCGGAAAGCGGCGCCCGATGCTGGGTAGCGCGAACTGGGAGGCGCGAGGGCTGGGGATGGGTTGGCTGGGCAAGGCAATAGGATTGTGAGCCGATGAGCTCGACGGGATACGCGGCCGAACTGACGCCGGGGCGCACGCGGACGCTGTTCGGCCAGGTGATGGCGCTGGTGGCGCTGACGGTGGGCTGCGCCACGCTCGGGGTGTATGTGGCGCGTGAAATGGGCGGCGCGAGTTGGTTCATCGCGTGGATCGTGGCGTTGGGCTGTTTGGTCGGCTTGAACGTGGCTAATGGGCGCGGCAATTACGGGCTTGCACTGGTGTTGCTGTGCGCGTTCGGTTTGCTGCTGGGCGCGAGTGTGAGCGTGACGATCAACTACTACTCGGCCACCGATCCGACTGCGGTGCGCCAGGCGTTTGGCGCGACGGCCCTGTTCGTGGGCGCGCTCGGCGCGGGCGGGTATGCGACGAGGCGCGACTTGTCGTTCTTGTATCGCTTCCTGTTCTGGGCGCTGCTGGCGCTGATTGTGGCGGGGATCGTGCTGATCTTCGTGCGCATTTCGGCGCTGTACACGGCTTATGCGCTCGTCGGGTTGGTGATCTTCGGCGGCTATACGATCGTGGACTTCAACCGCCTGCGCCGGGCCGGACAGGAGGAGGCGATTCCGCTCGCGGCAGGGATCTTTTTGGACGTGTTGAACATCTTTTTGCTGTTCTTGCGGCTGTTCGCGAACTCGCGCTGAGCGGGGCGGTCGGGCGTGTTCAGAGGGCCGTCCGGCGCTTCTTGTCCGCTCGTGCGTGCGATCTGTGCAGCCTGCGGAGCCTTCTCTAGCGGATCGGTCGGGGCCAGGCCGAGATAACATGCTTGCTCGGCCTTGCGGGCGAAGTGTTGTGGTTGCACAGAAGCCTTCCAAGCTTCTAGGGCGGGTTCGATTCCCGTCGCCCGCTTGGCAGTGCCACGGGGAGTGGCGCAGTCTGGTAGCGCACCCGGCTGGGGGCCGGGCGGTCGCAGGTTCGAATCCTGTCTCCCCGATTCGAGGAAAAGCCTGCAAATGGGCAGTTTTTGAGTCAGGCAAGCGGAGCGCAAAGCATCGTACGGGTACCAAATCGGTACTGTTTCCCGGGGTCGTGCAGGCGCTGGTCAAGCTCATAAAGCGTGAGCGGTTCACGAGCGAGGACGACCTCGTGTTCGTCGGCGAGACTGGCTGCTACCTGGACGGCTCGGGGCTCGCGCGACGCTACAAGCAGGCGGCGCTGCGGCGCTGCCGCGGATGTGGCGCTAGGAGCATCTCGCAGTGGCTCGCTTCGCTGACAAAGGTCACGAGTGTTTTCGCGCCAAGTTTGGCCATTTTCCTTGCTTCTGCCTGAGTCCACAGGTAGAATGAGGGTGTTCATAGAAGCAATTTGACCCCCGCGCAGTTGGCGCTGCCGGGGGTCGCGGCACCAGGAGGTGAAGCTCCCAATGCAGGACGAGACTACTCCCGATTTGGGGCAGGTGTTGGATGAGGCGCAGCAGTGCGTGTTGTGCGTGCTGCTCGAGCCCGCGGGCAGCGGTCTGTGCTCGATAGGCGAGCTGGTGCTCGCCTGCGGTGGCTATGACGCGGTGACGTTCGCCGTTGAGGAACTGCATGCGGCTGGCTTGGTGCATCGCCTCGGTGAGTTCGTGTTCGCGTCACGGGCGGCTGCACGTTGCCGCGAACTGGACATGCTGGCGGTACGCCCGCGGTTGACGGTCGTCAAATAAACAGGCGGCCCCGACACGGTTAGTGGCCGTGCCGGGGCCTGCACGGAAAGAAGGTGGTTCTTCCCATGCTGGATCAGAATAAGCAGACAGGACGTGTAGGCGAGCCCTCGGGCTCTGAGGGACGGGCATCGTTGACGGTGCCGGGGAGGGCGGTGGACTGGTTGCGCCGGGGTGCGTTCGCGCAGATCGGTTCGGCGGCGGAAGCGATCGACGAGGTTGCGTTCGCGGACGGCCGGGAGGCACACCCGGAGTGGTTTCGCGCACCGATGGAGAACCTGCGCGAAACCTATGCGCTGCTGGACGCGATCGGGTGGTCGAGGACGGTCCCACCGGCCGATGTGCTGGTCGATCTACGGCGTGACGGTTGGGTGTTGATGCGAGTGTTGCACGAGACGTTGGAGTTCGCCGATGCCGACGCCGACGAGTCTACGTGCGGTGACGTCGATCGTTCTGGGCGCAATGGGCAGAGTCTGCTCGACCAGAGGGAGGAGGCGACTGAATGCGCTGGTTTGTTGTGTGAGCTCATCACCGTGGCGACGGCCCATGTTGACGCACTCGCAGTCGAGGAAGGCTCGTGTTATGACGGGTCGCCGATCGACGCGGCGCTTGAGATGTCGGCCGCGGTGGGCTTCAGCGAGCAGGTGTGGTTCTGAATAGTTGGCGCCCTGTAGCCGGTGGGACGGCCATGAGCAATGGCCGTCCCACTCCTGCGAACTCGGTGGACGCGTATCGAGGCACCAGAGCGCTCGTCCGGGCCGCTCGGGATGTTCGTTGCCCGCCTCTCACGGACCGGACTGTTTCGAGCGGCTCATCTGCGCTCTCGCTCGAGGCCATAGTCTGCGCGAGCCTATGAACGATGCCAAGAGTCTGACCTGGCCGCGTATCCGAGCCCTGGCGATGGCGGGCTTGGAGTCCTCTCTGGATCGACTGATGCGTGAGGGCAAGGGCGAGCTGCTGGCGCGGAGCCCGGTGCCGTTGCCACGCACGGGCGAGCTGGAGCTGTGGGTCGATACGACCAAGCGCTGGGTCGATCAGGAGTTCTACGTTGTGGACGCCGATCTGGGCGACGGGCAGGGTGCGCGGGATCGGCATGTCGTAAAGCTGAGGCGCTTCGCCGGTAGGTGTCTGTGGTTGCGGGTGCCGCGGGAGACTCGCAGTGCGTTACGGGGTGTGTCGCGTGTACGGGTGTTCAGTGTCTCGGACCTGGAGATCGTGCTGGGTCGCGCGTTGCTCGCGGCGTTGCGTCAGAGCACGCGGGGCGACTTGGTCGAGCAGCTGTTGGGCGCTCCTGGAGGGACGCAGTCACCGTCGTGGTCCGCTCGGGGCGCGCAGGCCGGAGCAAGATTGAATGCGGGTCAGCGGCGTGCGCTTGAGGCGATGACGAGTCCTGGGGGGTGTTTCGTATGGGGACCGCCGGGCACGGGCAAGACGAAGGTGATCCTCTCCGCCGTCAGGGACGCGTTGGCGCATGGGCGCTCGGTGCTGGTGGCGTCTCATACGCATGTCGCGGTGGACAACGTGCTGGAGGGATTGATCCGGACGTCTTCTGATGAGCAGGGGAGTTGGTCGTGTGGGGATGTGGTCCGTATCGCGAGCCCGAGCACGCTGGAGAAGGTTTCTGCTGAGGTGGTCGATCATCGCTGCGTGCTGCTGGACAAGGCGGTGGCGGTGCTGACCGACAGCGAGGCGCGCCAAGCCGATCTGGATGTCCGCCGGCGCGAGAACCGCACTGACGCAGCCAGAGCGGAGCTGGTCGTGACGATCGAGGATCTCGCCGGCGTGGACGTGAGCGGGATCGAGGACGCGCAGCGCGCGGTCCTCGCCAGAGAGCAGATGGTCGAGCTGGAGCAGGCGATCGGCGTGCTCGAGCGGCGGTTGCGGGATCTGGCGGTGCGCGAGAATGAGCACCGTGCCGCCGCCGCCGAGGGCTGGGTTGAGCCGGATGAGCTGGATGACGCGCGAGCCCGCTTGGCGAGTGCTCGACGGGCGCGGGATGACGCGGCCCAAGCGTCGAAAGGCGCGATGGTCACGCTGCGCGCGTGCGAGCGTGACCGCGAGGACGTTCAGGAGCGGTTGCAGAACGCTCGCCGCACAGTCGGTCAGGGTGTGGCGCGCGCATTGTCGTTCGTGCGTTCGCGCCGAGAACGATCTGTCGTGGAGCTCGAAGCGCACGTAGGGGAGGCGCAAGCAGTCGTTGAGGAGGTTCGTGCCCTGCACGAGGCGCGTACTGAGGACCGTCGTGTCCGGGGCGCTGAGGCCGCAGAGATCGAGGCGGCGATTCAGCGGCTGACAGAGTGTCAGGAGCGCTCGTCGCGCGAGACTCGCCTCGCGCGGGAGTTGGCGGAGGACGCGGGCACCATACGGACCGAGCTTCAAGAGCTGCGCGATCGCAGGGATGAGCTTCAGGAGGTCGTCGAGGGCGCCACAGAGCCCGAGAAGCTGCTCGCGCTGGCTCGGCGCGAGGGCTGGCTCGAGCGGATCGCCGAGCGTGATCGTCTGAACGAGCGGATCGTTGTGCTCGACAAGGAGCTTGAAGAGATCGAGCTCGAACAGGAACGCCTGCGTGAGGATCTCGCGCGCGAACGCGCACGGCTGCTCGCCGAGGCGCCGGTGATCGCGTGCACGCTCGCGGCGCTGACGATGCAACCGGCGTTGTTGGAGCGCCGCTTCGATGTGGTGATCCTGGACGAGGTCGCGAGCATCGAGCCGGCGTATGTCGTGTATGCGGGCTCGCGCGCGAACCGCACGCTCGCCCTCGTCGGCGACTTTCTGCAGAACGCTCCGATCGCCGACGCCGACGACGTATCCGACGAGCAGGATCGCAGGCTCGCCGACTGGCAGAAGCGCGACGTGTTCCACCTCGCCGGCATCCACGATCGTGAGAGCGCGGAGGACCATCCGCGGTGTGTCGCGCTGAGCGTCCAATATCGCTATCCGGCGCTGATCGCCAAGACCGTCAATGCGTTCTGTTATGACGGACTGCTGGAGAGTCATGGCAGCGACTCCGATGGCGACGGCCCGGTCATAACGCTGATCGACACCTCTCGGCATCCCGGCAAGCGCCTGGTCGCCGAACGGGGCTCCTGGTGGTATCAGCTTGGCCTCGATCTGCTTACCGTCCTTGTCCTCAACCCTGACGTGCCGGCGAACGACACGGGCCTGGTCTGTCCCTACCGCGCGCACGCTTGGCGTGCCGCACGACTGTCCCAGCGGGAGGGGCTCGGGGTGGCGTGCGGTACCGCGCACAGCTTCCAGGGCCGCGAGTTCGACACGGTCATCGTTGATCTCATGCAGGACGACCAGCCACGCTGGGCCGGTGTCGCCGACCTGCGCGGCACAGAACGCCAGATCGCTGCCGCGAAGCTGCTGAACGTCGCGTTGACACGCACCCAACGACACCTGTACCTGATCGGTGACTGGGACTTCATCCAGGGCTACCCCTCGCCCGGAATGCGCGCACTCGCCGCGCTTGACGGCGACCCCGGGTTTCGCGTGGTGGACGCCTATCGGATGCTCTAAAAATCTGCGTCGAGTACCCAACTCAACCTACACAGCGCCAGTGATGATCCCCAGCGTCAAAAAGCGGAGCAGACTATACGCACAGTGGTGCTGGACACTCACCCGAACCTAAATTAATAGTCACCTGGGTTCGTGTGAAGTGTGCTCAGACGTGCTGAGTTTCACACCTATTGTGCCGTGAAAAGGTGGGTGTTACGTTCGCGGGTATGCAGACGACACATAAGATCGCGGGGACTTCGGCGACGGGGTATGCGACGTATCTGACCTCGGAGTCAGATCGCGGTGACAACTACATCCCTGCCGGCGAAGAGGACGAAGCGGGCGGTGACGGTGGCGCTGCCGGTGGGAGTCAGGGTCGCTGGCACGGTTCCCCCGAGCTGCTCACGAGGCTGGGGCTCTCGCCACGCCAGCCAGTGCAGAAGGATCAGCTGTCGGCGTTGATGAAGGGTGTGTCGCCGGCGAACGGTGAGGAGCTGCGCCCGGCGGGATCGAACGGGACGCGGGTCGCTGGGATCGACCTGACGTTCAGCGCGCCAAAGAGCGTGTCGGCGTTGTGGGCCGTTAGCGGACCAGGTGAGCGCGAGCAGATCGAGCGCGCGCATACCCAGGCGGTCACGAGCGCGATCGAGCGTGTCGAGCGCGAGGTCGAGCTGGTCCGCGGTCGGACTGGCGGGGAGGTCCGTCACGAGCGTGCCAGGAGTGTGCTCGCGGCGCAGTTCGTGCACACCTCGAGCAGGCTGACGCGCGATCAGAAGAAAGGCGGGGTGCCCGACCCGCAGCTGCACTCCCACGTCGTGGTGTTGGGCGCCGAACGCGGGGACGGGCGGTTCGCGGCGGTGGACTCCCGGGCGCTGTTCGCGCGGCGCGCGCGAATGGGGCGTGGTATCGGGCGCAGCTCGCGCACAACCTCGAACGGCAGGGATTGGAGGTTCAGGGTCAGACGGGAAGGGGTGGGCGCTATTTCGAGGTCAGGGGCGTCCCGGAGAAGCTGACCGAGCAATGGTCGGCGCGGGCGGTGCAGATCGAGCGCGCAGCGGCGCAGTTCCGTGACCGTTACGGCCGCGACCCCAAAGCGGGGGAGCTGAAGGATCTGACCACGAGCACGCGAGGGACGAAGGGGATGGGCGCGCGCGAGGTCAACGTGAACGAAGCGTGGCGCGCGGTCGGCGCCGAGCACGGCCTCACACGTGACGACGCGAAGGGACTGTTCACGGGCGTAGATCGCGGGCTGGCGGAGAACCTCAGCGGCGAACAGAGTCGCGATCGATCTGGGCAGGGAGCTGATCGGGGCGTTGACGCGGGAGCACTCGACGGTGAGCGATCGTGATCTGCACGCCCGGGCGTATGAGCTGGCGGTTGGATGGGGGCCACCGGAGCAAGCCGACAGGGTTGTCGGGCAGCTCGTTCAGTCCGGGGAGCTCGTGCCGTTGCAGGGCGGGTCGTGGACGACGCGGGAGTTGCGCGAACGCGAGCAGCAGACGCTGGCGCTCGCGAAGGAGCGCTCCACGGAGCGTGTGGCGCCGGTGAGCGAGCAGACGCTGAAGGAAGCCCAGCGCGAGACCGGCCGCGAGATCGGTGCGCCGCTCACTATCGAGCAGCGCGAGGCGCTTGCGAGGATCACGGGTCCGGGTGGTGTGAGCGTGCTCGTGGGGCAGGCCGGGACGGGCAAGGGTGTGGTGCTCTCGGCCGCGACGAGCGCGTGGCAACAGGAAGGCAATGAGGTGATCGGTACTGCCGTCGCGGGTGCCACCGCGGAGCGGTTGGGTGAGGAGACCGGAACGGATCGCGCGATGACGACCGACTCCCTGCTCGCTAAAGCGGAACACGGGAGCGTCTCGTTGAGCAGCGAGACGGTCGTCGTGATGGACGAGGCTGGCATGGCCGACACGCAGCGACTCGCGGGCCTGGTCGAGCTGACCGAGCGTTCGGACAGCAAGCTCGTGCTCGTCGGTGATCAGGCGCAGCTCTCGCCGATTGGTGCGGGTGGGATGTTCGGTGAGCTGCAGCACGAGGTTCCCACAGCGGAGCTGAAAGAGGTCCATCGCGCGGAGCGGGAGTGGGAACGTGAGGCGTGGGCACAGGTCCGCGAGGGCAACGCCCAACAGGCGCTCGCGGCATATGAGCAGCACGAGCAGCTGCACATCGCAGAGACCCGCGAGCAGGCCGCCAAAGACATGGTCGAGGCCTGGAACAAGGATCGTGAAACTCACCCGGGTGACCGCACGGTGATGCTGTCGGACTCATCCAACGCGGAGCTGGACAAGATCAACCTCATGGCCCAAGAACACCGCGACGAGGCGAACGAGCTGGGCGCCGATCGCGTATCGATCCCCGATGGCCCCTACAGCCTCGCTGGTGGTGATCAGATCATCTTCACCAAAGCGATGCTCGTCCCCGGCGATAAGCGCGTGGAGAACGGCACTCGCGGCCAGGTCGTGAGCACGAACAGCGAGGAGAACACCCTCACCGTCCAGACCGAAGGAGCGCGCTCGCGCGAGGTGGACCTGAACACGAGCGAGTTCAAGGACATTCGCCTCGGGTACGCCCAGCACGTCTACAAGGCCCAGGGACTCACGGTCGAGCGCTCACACGTCCTGATCGGCGGCTGGCAAACCGATCGCGAGCGCGCCTACGTCGCCCTCTCACGCTCCAAGGAGCAAACCGACATCTACACCTCCCGCGAGGACCTCGGCGAGCAGGGCATGAATGCGGGAGCAATCGAACGCCTCGGCGAAGCGATGTCAGAAAGCAACGCCCAACAGGCCAGCATCGCCACCCCCGAGCAACAGAGCCAGCCGTCCATCGCGACACCGAGCCGAGAGGACCGCCACCACGCGGCGGAGTCAGCTGAGCGCGACCGTGACTCCGTGGCGCCGAGCGCCTGGGCTGAGCCTGCGGCCGAACACGAACCAGAAGGTGAGTGGGGCGGGGTCGGCGCCGACTCCCCCCACGCCGTCCCCGACCCCGCCCACCAAGCGCCCGGCTACACCGAAACGAGCATCCCCAGCGAGCCCACGAACGAGCAGGAGCAGCCCCAGGAGCGCGAGAGCGAAGCCGCCCAGATCATGCGCGAGTCCCAAGAACAACAAGACCGCGACCGCGGCATGGAGATGTAAGCGGCGGCTGGTGTGAGATCGAATCACGACCCCGAGACGCATAGGAATGCCATCGACGGGTAATAGGAAACGATCAATCCAACACGACTGCTTCAGGATCGTCGCAAACCTGCCGATGAAACAGCGTCCGCAACTTGGCACCAACTGACCTGTTGTCATGCTTGGAGCGCATCGCTATCACATGAAGCAATGACCATCTTTTCGCGCAAGCCATCTTCATACAAAAGTCTCTCCGGATCCTCGAGTGAGCCGGTATACGTGGGGAAGATCCGTGCTGAACGCCATGCCGCCGCACTGCGCGATCCACGCGTCCAGAGGATCCTCTCAAGGGCGCTCGCGAGAACCCGAAGCGCTCGCTCTCGTTAGGACGGCCAGTCCCCGCCTTGCGAGGGATTGACGGGGAACCACAACAGGTCCGTAGCCTGCGACACAGGCTTGTCCATGGCTTGGAAGCCATACGTCTTGAGCCACATCTGCGAGACGCGCCGGTTGGCAGGAGAGACGAAGATCGCAACGATTGCGCGATCACTCAGCGCGAGACCGACCACGTGCTGAAAAAGTGTTCGTCCAAAACCGGCGGCGGTCGAGCGTGATCTCACGATCCAGGAGAGGATGAGACCAGGCTGTGGTTGTCGGGGTTGGCCGGAAAGTTTGCGTCGTAGTTCGACCATGGGCCAAGCTCGTGGAGTGATATCAACAAGTGCTTGTTCGACGGCGTAGAAGCCGAGCAGTTCGCTGCTCGTTCTGACTGCATAAGTTTTCGACGGCATCGACTTTGCCTGTATCGCATCCCTGAGCCAGCCGACCGCATCCTCGCCCGCCTGGTGTGGGGCAGGCTCGAACTGATCGATCAATTCGGTCCATAGCTCATGCTCGGACTCAAGAACCTCATCAGTCAAGGGAACCCACAGAGCGTCAGGCGTGAGGCTAGTATCTTTCCGACTTTCAAGCATCAAGAAGGATTCCATTCACCCAAAGACAAAAGAATGACCGGCTACGCCGGTCCTAGGAACTACGAGACTCTATCCTGCTGCCAGGATGGTATCTGGGTACGGGCTTACCCGTACCGTTACCTTAGTGACTGCCGTTGAAACGCTCGGCGGCAGGATCATTCCCGTACCACTCCTGCCAGGACTCCCTGGCATCAGCAATGATCGCCTGCACATCGCGCGTTTGCGAGTGCTTCTCGTAGTCCTGCTGGCTGAGATGGCCCAGCGACTTGGGACTCACGGCAACGCTGCTACGTGAGGGTACCGTGAATCCTTCGCGCTTGTTGATGATCGCCATATCAGTGGGAGAGGGCAGCTGGGTGATCGATAGTCGCGCTAACGACGCTTCAGTCTTATGCGAGCGCGGCCCCTACGGGCCGTACCTGCGACGGACCGTATCACAACCTAGTGCGGATTCGTCATGTTTCGACTGTCCGATCAATAATCCTGCTGGTTTGCGGGACTTTCCTGATGCCCTGTGGCCTGCTCAGCGCGCGGTCACACGCACGAGCTGACCGCCACCCACGGCTGCGTCCGATGCCAAGGCGTGAGCCGCAAGAGCCCCCAGTGCGTCCCGCGTAGCAGCAGTCCGTGCTGGGGTGGCAGTCGTGCGATGTCGCCGGGCGGCAGGGTGCGCTGTCGTGCGGTTTGGTAGGTGACGCTCTCGGTCTCGGTGGACGGGGTGTTGTGTTCGAGGAAGTGGTTGCGGGTCTCGGTGCGGGCGAGGGTGTGGGAGATGAGGTTGCGGTCGTATTCGCCGAGTGCGAGGGAGATCGCCTCAAGCGTGTGGGGGTCGGCGATGCCGGTGAGGATGAGCTTGGTCTGAAAGAGGGAAAGGAAGCCGTCTGCTGCGGTGTCGCCCCAGCGGGTGCGGGCTTGGGAGAGGTCTTGGAGGCAGACGAGGACGTGGAGGTGTTGTCCGCCGCCTTCGGAGACGAGCGCGGGGAGATCGTGGATGGGCGCGATGTTCGCAACCTCGTCGAGACAGAAGAACACGGGCGGCTCGCCGGCGTGCTGGGCGGTGGCGGCGGCGCGGGCGTAGGTGGCGTGGCGGATCTGCTCCAAGAGGCCGACGACGAGTGGTGCGCAAAGCGCTTGGCGGTGCGCGGGCGCGGTGATGTAGATCGTGTCGGTGGAGTGCACGAAGCGGTCGGGGTCGAAGTTGGGGGTCGCGGCGGCGTTGCGAGTCGCGTCGGCGTTGTACGCGGCGAGGACACCGGAGGTGGCGGAGAAGATGGAGGATCGCTCGCGCTGATCGGTCTTGGCGATACCGACGAGAACGTCGTTGGCGACGTGCGCGTCGTGATCTTCGAGGACGAGGCCTGGCTGGCTGAGGTCGGCGCGCAGCACCCAGCGCAACACATCGGCGACGGGTCGGCCGGAGAGGTTGGCCGCATAGAGCAGTGGTGCGAGCAGTGCGGTGGAGCGCTCACGCCAGTGATGCTCGTTGGTGGTGCCCTTCCCGGCCGAGGTCGTGGCGGCCATCGCACGCGCGGTCAAGAGCGCGCTGTCCCAGGTGGAGGCGGCGGTGACGGGTGACCATGACAGGCGCCGGATACCGGCTGGGAAGGATGTCGGCTCGCCGGAGGGGTCGAAGACCCATACCTGTCCCACGCGTGAGCGTGCGCGCCAGGTCGCGTCGAGGACGTCGCGCTTGGTCGCGGTCGACACGACTGGTCCGGGGGCGGCGAGCAGGGCGGGTATGACGATCGTGCTGGTCTTGCCCGAGCGTGGGGGGCCGAGGATCATGACGGCGTGCTCGGGGTCGGCTGTGACCCAGCGCCCGCCGGGGTAGAATCCGAGGAACGCGCCGCCGCCCTGTCGGCGCGAGTGCTCGCGGACCATTTCACCGGGATCGGGACTGGTTGCGATCGTGTCCGCCAAGCGCGTCGCGGGAGAGCGGTCCGGGCGGCGGAACGGCAGGCGTAAACGTCCGGTGAGCAGTGCCCGGACGAGTAGGAACAGGCCGGTGAGGATCAGGCCGTCACGGAGCATCGTGCGCATCGTCCAACCGAACGGGTCGGGCCGGCCGAGATGGTGAAGGAACAGCTCCACGGCGATCAGGATGGTCACGATCACGGCGAGTTTGATGCGCCAGCGGCCGTGGTCCGGTGGCGGACGGTACTGGTGGGAGGGACCCCACGAACCATTCTGAGACGTGCTTGACATCAGACTGACATCATACTATAATCATGAGCATGAGATCAATGATTGTCAAGACGACTGAGGGGGAGCGGCTGTGAGCGGGCGCGGGGGTAGGCCTCCGGGCCGGGAGGCGCGGGGGGCGATACGCGCTATCGACCAGGAAATCGGACGCCTGGAGAAACGGATGTCCGGATACGAGCGGCTGCTGGCCGAGCGCGAGCGCTTGCTACGGGCACGCGCTGCGCTGACCGGTGAGCCGAGCAAGCAGCCCGCGCGCGTCAAGCGCGTGTCTCAGGATGAGATCGCGGCATTCATCGAGGAGCACCCGGGATCGTTGCCCGCACAGATCGCGGAGGGGTTGGGCGTGCCGGTGACGAACGTCTCGGCGCACTTGTATCGCGCGAAGGGCGAGCGGTTTGAGCGCAGGAAGGACGGTTGGTATGTTGTCTCGCGTGGGGGGTCTCGTGCAAGTTAGGAGGCCACACAATGGGTATTTCAAGTGCAGGCAGTTCCACGCCGCAGACGGCAGGGGTGCAGGCGGCGAACCGGACGGGAACCAGCCGGTATCTGATCGGACTACGGGAGATCAGTCCGGGCTGGGTCGGGCTCTACGCGGTGACGTTCGCGATCCAGTTGTTGTGCGCCGCGGTGCGCGGCGTGATCGCATATCCGGTGCTGTGGGCGATGTTCAAGATCCTCGGCCAGCCGACCGGGATGGTGCACACGCTCGCATGGATCGTCGGGTACGGCCCGCTGATCCTCTCCGGCGCGACGCTGATCCTCCCCTGGGGAGGATGGCTATGGCAGCAGCAGTCCGGCGGGAGAGCGCCGTCCGAGCGGGAGCGATTGATCTACGACGACGCACTCGACCGTCTCGCCCAGGCCAATCCGGGATTGCGAGCGCCGCAGCGCTGGTTCGTGATCGACGAGCCCGTGCTGAACGCGGCGGTGTACGCGAACACGCTGATGCTGACACGCGGACTGATCGAAAGCGGCTTCGTGGAACCCGTTCTCGCGCACGAGCTGGGACACCTCAACTCAAGCGATGGGCGCCTCACGGCCGCGCTACACCGCCTCACGGTCCCGCCACGCGGGCGCCTGCGATTCCCGCTGAAGACCCTCGGGCTGATCTTCAGCGGCGGCGCGGGAGTATGGGTCATGCGGGTGCCGTGGGCGGCGTACTGGCGCGCACGCGAGTACCAAGCCGACGCCTACGCCGCGACGCTCGGACAGGGACAGGCGCTCGCCTCGTTCCTGGACACGAACGCCCTGGAAAACGACCTGCCCGTCCCGTTCATGTGGTTCACACAGACCAGCCACCCCTACACCGAGCACCGCATCGACAAACTGCACCAACTCGAATAACAGCACGGCGCGGAGCCCGCTTTACGGGTGACCCACAGCCCGCGGCTTCGAACACACCAACCGGCGCCGGTCACCACACCAGCCGACGTAACGAGCAAACCCCTCAAACCATGCAGGAGGCCCTGATGGCATCGCTCACCGCAACCCTTCTCCCCCCACGACCCCACCGCGCACGCCCCCGCATCGCATGCGGCATCCACCGAGGGCGTGGCATCCACCAACACCACGATCCGGATGTCCGCGAGCACCCACGCTCGTTCACAAGGCTGATCGACGCAAAGGTCGCAGGCGAGCTGCTGGGCGTACCCCACACCTGGCTGCTCGCACAAGCCCGCGCCGGGCGCATCCCGCACCACCGCCTCGGCCACTACGTCCGCTTCAACCCCGACGACCTGAAGGAGTGGCTGGCAGAGACACGCTCCGGCGTCGGAAGTGGAGCCAGGTGGCACGCATAACGACCTGGCCCCAAGGCATACTTCGCTGCATGGCTCGGTGGCTCGGTGTGGACGTGGGCGGGCGGCGCAAGGGCTTTGACATCGCGCTCGTCGATGATCGTCGGGTCGTCGCACTTGCGGGTCGGCTGGATCGTCGAGCCGTTGTCGAACATGTCGAAACGTATCGGCCGATGGTCGTCGCGATCGACAGCCCCCGATGCTGGGCACCGCAGGAGAGGCTACCCGCGATGGCGAGCGCCGGCTCGCCATCCTCACTGAGCATCCGGACCCACCCGGCCGCTCCATCCTGTCTAGTCTCTGGTTGAAATGGTGCTCCGTAATCTCGACCCAGATCGGCTGGTGGCGAACAGGAACGTGTGTACGGGGATCGCCGGAGTGGCGACTGCCGCCGTTGGTCTCGCCTACGCTCTTCAGGCGCCGCTTGCGGTGCGTATCGGGCTTGCTGCGGTGGCAGTGATTGCGGCCCTCGCTGTTTTCTGCTTCTACCTCCTCGAGCGGCATGTGAAAGGGATCGACGTGGCCACGGAGGCCCGCGTGGTCCCCCGGGCGGATATGAAGAAGCCGCAAAAGTTCGTCAATCGCTGCGAAGAGCTTTCGCACCTCTACAAGGTGTTGGAGCGCGTGGAGCGAGGCGAAGGACCACTCGTCGCTGTGCTCGGTGGTCTGCCGGGGGTGGGAAAGAGCGCGTTGGGTAAGCAGTGGATGCATCTCGTTCGCGAGCGTTTTGACGGAGGCGACCTGGTTGCCGATTTCTCGAAGCGGCGTCGTGGCCCCGGGGTTGATGTGAGTGGGGTTCTTGCCGACTTCATCCGCAGGCTCTCACCGGTGGGTGCCATCGTTCCGACTACGCTTGAAGAGCGGGCGGAGAGGTTTCGGTCCCTGACCTTCGACCGAAAGCTGCTGGTTCTCCTTGATGACGTTACCGAGGCGGCGGAGGTCTCGCAGTTGCAGCCGCTAGGCAAGGAATGCCTCGTCGTGGCGACCAGTTACCGGGAGTTCCAGGAGCTGCACTATGAGGGTGCGGAGTACGTTCCCGTCGACCCGCTCACCCTCGAACAGGCGAAGGAGATGCTGGTCACGCTGGCGGGCAAGCGAGGAGCAGAGTTCGAATGGGATGAGGTGGAGACCGCAAAACTGCTGACCTACTGCGGCGGCCTGGCTCTACCGCTGTGCGTCTGCGCGTCGCGGCTGTTGCTGGGGGGAGAGGGGCTCTCGGTTGCCTCAATCGTTGCCACTGTCGCTGACGAACAGCGGCGGCTCGAGTACCTCTCTGGTGTCGGGGAATACGCGGGCGCCGCCGTCTTCGGCTTTGCCTACGCCGATCTGCCCCCTAGCCAGAAGCTCGCCTACCGGCGGCTTGGACTTCATGCTGGGATCGACCTCGCCCCGGTCCACGCGGCGTTGCTGACTGGCGTCACCCCGTTCGAGGCGGGGGAGCTGATGGCGACGCTGGCGAGCACTTATCTGCTGGGGATGTTCGAGGGCGGTCACTACCGGTTCCACGACCTTGTCCGCCTGCACGCGCGTGAGTGCGCGGAGCGGGAGGAGTCGAAGGACGAGTGCGAAGAACTGTTCAAGCGATTGACTGACTGGTATCGCGCGGCCCTGCGCAGAGCGGACTGGGCGCTGACCGAGGAGCGTCTTCGCTTCGCGCCTTCCACGCCGATCGAGGCTCCTTATCTGCCTGGTTTCACGGACGAGCAGAGTGCCTTCGACTGGCTAGAGGGGGAGCGTGCAAACGTTCTCGCGGTGCTGCAGGCCGCCCGCGACCGCGAATGGGACGAATGGGTATGGCAGATGGTCGAGTCTCTCTGGCTCTTCTACTACAACCGCCGGCACTATGCCGACTGGATCGACGCCACCGAAATCGGGATCGAATGTGCGCACAGGGTCGGCCACCGCGACGTCGAGACGCGGCTGCGCACGCAGCTCGCCTGGGCCCTGGTCGAACTGCGCCGTTTCGAGCCCGCCCACGAAGAGCTCGAGCAGGCAAACAAGTTGGTGCGCAACTCCGGCAGCGTCCAGCTGCGCGGATCGGTGTGCGAGTTCACCGGTACCTACCACCTAAAGAGGGGAGAATATGACGAGGCGATCGAGACCTTGGAAGAAGCGCGTGTATTGGCCGTAGAGGCCGGAACCAATCGTGGAGTGGCGCTGCAGGATTACTTCATCGGTTGGGCGCTGATCGAGAAGGGCGAGTACGAGCGGGCGCTGGTGCCGTTGGCCGATTCCCTGGAGCGGATGCGGAAAGCGAAGGACCAGATGTTCATCGGCCGGCTGCTGCTGCGCCTCGGTCAGGCCCAGCGCCTGTCGGGGAGCCTGGACGAGGCCGAACGGACCTTGAAAGAGGGCATGTCGAGACTGCGGGCGCTCGGGATGAGGATCGAGATGGCCGAAACCCATGACGAGCTCGCCGAGCTAGCCGAGACGCGGGGCGACGAGGCGGCGGCTCGCCAGCAGCGGGAGCGAGCGCAGAAGATCTACCGCGCGCTTGGCCATCCACGGGCTGGCGAGTTGACGGTGATCGGTCCAGCTTCAGCCATCGACCCGATGGCGATCTAGGCGGACGAGCCTGACGCGTGCTCCTACCCTGATCGTGAGGCGGTCGGGTAGCGGATCACCGGGTCGCCCCGCGATCCGGCGCGCGTACAGGGCTGACACTGCCAGCGCACCGTCGAGTGGTGAAGCTCCAGGGACCGGGACGATCGAGACCGTCTCGCCGTCGCGCCAGGTAATGACGGCCGTGCCGCAGTCCGATGCGTTCGCGCTGAGCATCGCACCGGGGTTCTCGCGCAGAGCGCTGCGGCGCCAGACCCCGTCCGGATCGGGCTCGCGACATAGAACGATCGCGGCGCTCTGCAGCAGGCGCAGGTCTCGGTCTCTGGCCTCGACGACGAGATGAGATTTCCGGGGGGGGGGGGGGGGGGGGGTGACTTGCTTGTACGACGGGGAACCTTGCTACCGAGACGGACCCGTCGGGTTCGACCTCGGCCACGGCGCGATGCGCTGTTACGTCCTCACGCAGCGCCTCTGGCGGGTCAACTGCGAGAACGCGGGGAGATTCGTTGGGCTCGTCCAACTCCATCAGCTCGTACATCGCCCGGCGCAGTATCGCATGCGATTCCCCGGGGTACTCGAAGACGCGATCGATCGTCGCCCGGTCGCGGCTGGGATCATGCTCGGCGAACAGGCGGTCGACCTGTGGGGCGAGCGGTGAGTGGGGATCGAGACGCGGCACCCGCGCTTCGAACTCGGCTGAGGGACCACCCTCGATCAACTCGTCGTTGGGCGTGCACCCAAACGCCAGTGGCATCTCAAGTGCCCCCGCGTGCAGCATCATCGAGCCGTGGTCCCCCACGAATGCGTCAGCGGCGACCAGAACTCCCCGCCAGGAGTCATGCGGTGGAATCAGGAGCAGTCCCGCGTCGAGCGCCTCGCGCATCCAGGTCCGCACCTGCCAAGTGCTGTGACCGAACCACACGTTTGGATGCAGGATCAGCGCCAGCCTGTACTCGTCGCATGGAAGGTCGTTGAGCAGTTTCACCGGGAGGTCGGGGCGGGTCGCTATCAGTGAGTATTCGCCCCATGTAGAGGACATCGCGATCAGGCGGGTGTGCTCGTTGACCCCAAGGGCCAAACGGTAGAGGCCAGCGCGGTGTTTGCTGGTGCAGAGGCGGTCCCGCCAGGGGTCGCCGGCGACCAAGAACCGCGCCCGCTTGTCCTGCTCGACTGCGTAATAGGGACGCTGCTCGGAGTGCGAGAGGAACATGGTTGTAGTGCTCGTTCCGTCGTCACTGACCGGCAGTCGACCGTCACGAGGGAGGGCAAGGTACTTGCCGACCCCGGTGCCGTGGTTCAAGATCACTACATCTCCCGAGAGTTCGTTCAACGCCCCCTCGTAGCTGGCTGTCACCACAAGGTCGAATCGCCTCTCGACTGCTTCCTCCCAGCCGATCTCGCGAACGCCCGCTTCTGTGACCAACCGTCGCATCCAGCGATCGAAGTTAGCGTCGCGCTGCTTCGGCACCAGCGTGAAGAGAACCTGTACCCGGCGATCGTGCAGCAGATCCGGAAGCCCGTCGATCAGCGCCAATGCCGTGTTGACTGATCGAGCTACCGCCAGCACCGTTCGCTCACAGTCCATCGCGTACCAGTAGGAACTCTCTTCCGGGTACTCACTGTCCGAGAGATCGATCTTGTCGAACTCGTAGCCGCTTCTCTGCATCCTTCTCCCGATGTCCGTGTTCCAGTTGAATCCTATAGCTAATCGCGTAGAGGGGTCGGAAGCAGAAACAAGTCGACTAGCCTCCGCTGCTGATACGCGAAGCGAAGAGGGTCTCGATCTGAGTCATTCCTCGGCAACCTTTCTCGGTGGGACCGTCTCAGCACACGTCGGGAGTACCCTTGCGGAGGGTCGCCCAGCGCCAGCGACGAGCCACCACCCAGGATCCAACTGCTTCTCCGGCTGAACAAGAGTACGGGGACGTCACTACTGCCAATGTCGAGGTCGAAGCCGTTGCTAGGGAGCGTGACCACCATATCCGATTGAACGTCAAACACTCGCATCTCGTGCGGAGCAACACGGCGACCTGGTGATAGCGTCCCGGTCAGCCTTTAGCAACCTCATCGACGGCCATGTAAAGGGGGGTGGCTAGGGTGTATTGCCTCCCGTCTGCCCCGTAGGCGTCCGACGTCAGACGCCGAGCAAGAAAGCTGACCCGCTGGCGCGGTCTGCCGTTAAACTGGGTCGAGATACCGGACATGATCTTAGTCCAGTCGGAAACGTCACCGGGAATGCGGCTCACTCCGGCATGGAGATATGCCGAGAGCGCTTCGTCGGACTTCTCCAAGACATACGACTGGTGGTCAGTGGCGCCTTCGAGCATGTCCAGCAGGCTGTGGAGGTGCGAGAGACTATGAATTGCGTCTGCGGGCTTAACCGCACCGATAGCGTGATGAGCCGAGCCCGCTAGACCTAGGAAATGTTCCTGGTCGGGCGTAAAGAAGAACAGCAGGTTGGATTTCTCATCTCGAAACGTCGCAGCGACAACATTGGCAGCGCCCCCTATCCACGGCTCTCCCGACTCGAGCGAACCGACTGGCTTTTCCTTGAGAACCCGTTGCTCCACGACCTCAAGACGGGTGACTCGATTCGACTGCGAGGCCCACTCGGCTCCGACCTCCGCGTGAAACACCGCCATGTTCAGACCGAGTCGAGCGGCGATCTTCCTTTTCTCCTTGTCACCGATTTGCCCGATGTATGCGTCGACCTTCGCGTCGGAGATGTAGAGGTAGTTGCGCATTTGTCTATCTCCGGTTTGGAGATAGATAATAACGGAAGCGGGCCTGCTTCCCCATTCGCGTGATAACGAGTGTGGTGTGAGTCGAGCCCAGCACAGTCACAAGGACGATCCTCGACAGCACCGGCCGAGGGCCTGCAGGAGCTCCCTCAGTTCCACGTTGTCTACGCTAAAGGACAAGGCGTTGGATATCGATCCGGGCGGCCTATTTCAGCGCCTTGTTGACTCGCTCGATGAGGTCCTCGAACGCCGTGCGCTCGTCGGTGGTGAGATCCGAGGCAGCGTGGTCGCGCGTCCACCGCAAGTAAGCCTTTGCGAGCTTGTACTTGGAGAAGTCGCTGATGGTGTCGGCGAAGATGTCGACGATCGGGCGGGCCGGCTGTCCTTGCGCGATCGTAGTCACGTCCCAGCCCAAGTCGTCCTTGCCGACCTTCACGAGCGTCTCCCGGAGTAGGTCCTCGATCTCAGGCTTGGTGACGCTGCCCGAGTACGAGTCCTTCGTGCGCAGTATCGCTTTGTTGCCAAGCGTATGCACGAGGGTCTCCTGCTTCGCAGCCTGATCCCCGGCCGCGTCGGAGTCGAGGAGCGCGGCGACTTTCAGCTTCTGCGCGTGGAGGATCGTGGCGAAGTACACGACCTTCCCAGCGCTGCTCGCGGGGACCAGCGCGATGTTCTCCTTCAAGTCAGCGCCTCCGTCTGCTCGTATGAGGCTCGCCGTCGCCTCGATGTACCAGTAGTCGGTGAGCCCCTCAAGAATGAGGTTGCGCTGCTGGGCGAACAGGCTCTGTGCGAGGTCGTACCCGAGCGCCTCTTGGAGAGGCAGCAACGACGCTGGGTCGTTGGCCATGATCTCCGTGTGGACCTTGGTCCCGACTATGCGGTCCGTCATCTCGACGACCCGGACGATGTCGAGCTCGTCAGGCCCGACCAGGAAGGGCGAGTGCGTCGTGAAGAGCAGCTGGTTGTCCTCAGCAAGCCGCGAAAGTGTCTTGCGGAACTCGCGCTGCTTTAGACCGTGGAGGCTCAGACCGGGCTCGTCCAGCAAGAGGATTGCGCCTTGGAGCTGATCAGCGGCCTGCGCGAAAAACACGATAAAGAACGAAACGAGCCACTGAAACCCCTCGGATCGCTGGTCGAGCTCGACTTCGACGCCAAGCGAGTCCTCGACACCCACCTTGAGATACTGCTGGTCGGCGGTGATCCGGATTGTGTAGTCGGATCCTCCTTCCTTGTCATCCGGCTGCCAGACCTTCTTGATCTCTTCAGTGAGCCGCAATGAGGCTGCCCCGAGGACGATGGAACGCTCGTCGAGTCTCTTGCGGTACTCCTCGAAGGCCTCCGTGTCGTTCGCCGGCGGTTCTGTGGCGCTGCCCAGGTCTGAGAGCTCCCGGGCAGTGAAGCGGAGCAGCCTCAGCAAGCAGTAGTTGCCAAAATTGTACGGGTCGCTGGGGTCGATCGCTCCCGCGTCCTCGGCGTCCGCCAGGTGTTTCAAGTGCAACACGGGGCGCACGCGCGTGTAATTCGAGAAATACACGAGCACAGGACACCGCCGGTCAAGCTCCGCGAGCACCTGGTCGCGGCCGGCGATGTTCTTGATGGTCTCCCGAAGCGAAGCGAGCCGAGAGACCTCATCGGTGTTGTTCTCGTCGACGTAGGGCGCAGTAGTGTCGAGCCAGCCGAGAACCTCGGTAGCCTTGTCCGCGGCGAACGTCTGATTGTCCCTGAGACCAGCGAGGATCCCGTTCAGCTGGTCGGTCGGCTTGGCCGGAGGCTCGGCACCCTCTGCCGGTGTTGCAATGCGGGCATCGGCGTGCACAGCAAGCCTCCGCAACGAATCCTTCTCCCCGCCGACGGTCGGGTACGGCGGCGCGTCCACGAGCGTGTGTAAGCGCTTGTTGCCCAACGTCACCCATCGCTGGTACTTGCAGTCCTTGAAGGCTGGCGCAATCTCTTCAACCGCGGCTTGATCCTCGGGATCAAGTGCGAACGTCGCCAAGGCAATCCTGATCGTGTTGGGGTCGGTTCCGTTTGCTCTGAATGCGTCGTACTGCGAGCGCGGGTAGTCGCGAAGCGGGTCAAACGGCTTTACTAGTGGTCCCGGTTCCAGATGCTCCAGGGCTCTGAGTATCGCCGTCTTTCCAGCCTCGTTCGGCCCGACGAGGATCGTCTTGTCGGGGGCCACCTCGAACGATCCGGTGTCCTTGATGCTCCGGTAGTTCTCAACGTAGGCACTCTCTAGACGCATGTAACGACAGCCCTCCACATCCCAATTGTTCGCCAGCCCCCATCACAGAGCGCATTGTCCCGCCCGTCGATTTGCGTGACCATAACACGGAACTTGGTCCCCATGCAGAAAAGGCAGCGCCCCGCGAGTGGAGGCCGCATTTTCTGTGCATGCGATCATTTGGCCCGGCGGGCCGACCCGGACCCGGTATCGAGCCAGCCGGCGCGCGCTTCCCCGCGGCAGCGAGCGTGCTGATGGCCAGCTCAAGGCGCTCGCAACGGACGAACGCCAAGTCTGGCCGGCGACGACGACAGCGTTTCCGCATCGCCAGGCAAACGGGCGTGATCCGTGCACCGACCGCTCCGGCGCTCGTCGCGCAAGCCTACCTTCCGTGCGTCCGAGAAAGGACAGCGAGGGATCAGGCGCTTACGGCCGAGTTACACGAAACAAAAAAGGTCGGTCTCTTGCGAGACCTTTTTTGTTTTTCGAATGGGAGGGGAGAGGGCGCAGGTGTAGGCGTTCTCCGTGGGCTTTGGTGTTGGCGCTCCCTGCCCTCGGTCATCGAGGCGCGTTTCGGTCCGCGCGAGGGCTCAGGCGGCTCCCGACCGAAGGCATCGGTAGAACTCTGGGTGACTGGCACGCAAGCCGTCTACTACCGTGCAGCCGACGGGTCCGAGCCGGTCAGTGACCGCCCGATAGCGACCGATGGAAAGGACATCGTGCCCAAGACCAAATCAACCTCCAAGAAGACCTCAGTCGCCGGCGCGACCGTCCCACCGGTTGGCTCGACCCACCGGGCCGCCGCTCGGCACCGGGCGCAACGAAGCGCAGCGTACCGCAAGGAGTTCGCACGGATCGCTCCGTACGAGGGAATCGCCCGGATCGTGATTGCGCGTCGCCAAGCGCTCGACTTGACCCAGCAGGAGCTCGCCGAGCGCGTGGGCACAAGCCACTCGGTGATCTCCCGCATTGAGCGCGGTCAGCACCCGACGAGCGTGACGATGCTGCGCCGGTTGGCCGAGGCTTTCGAGACGCATCTGGTCGTCGGATTCGAGGATCAGCCCGAGAAGGCCTCCGAGCTGCAGCTCGTCGCCGTCTCATAGCTCGTGCAGCACCGCTTGCTGGACGGGTGCGGTGGAACTCTGCGAGAGCATTCCTCTGTGTCGGGAGGACGATAGTTTATAATCTTTCAAGATTTCCCATTGTTGTGCCGATGTAGTAGCATGGTGTGAGCGAGCAACGAACGATGAGCATCCTTTCGCCTACCGATCGAGCCGTCCTATGGCGCACCGCCGTCACGAGTGGGCCTGATGAGCGCTCGTCGCTTCTCAGGGTGCTTGCCGCCGAGATTCTCGCCAGCGTCGGCCGACGCCTAGACCTCTACGGTGGCTACGAAGACGAGGTCATCGAGACTGTGGAGATCCTAGATCAGTCTGGGCTCCTTGGACGCGATGACCTCCGCGAGGCATTCGCGGAGGCGGACGCGGACGAGGATCACGCAGAGACGTTCACAGCGCTGCTGATCAGTCATCTCAGCGCCGCTGCGGATATCGATCGACTCGGCGTGGAGCTTAGGCTGAAGGCGACGCGACTCGCCGGTGCCTGGCAGCTGCATATTGCCGATCGCACGCGAGCTGAGCGTCAATGGCTGACCGCTGCTCAGGTCGCGGCAAAGTACGGCGTCACGCCTCAAGCCGTCTACAAATGGATATCTGCGGGGCGGGTACGGGCAGAGCAGACACCTGGCGGCTCCTGGCGGCTGCCGGCTGACCAGTTCGAGAACATCAGGCCTGACGCGACGACGCAGCTGAAGGCGCAACTGCTGACACGAGCCGCGGACGATCCGACACCGACAGATGAGGAGCTGGCCGCCGAGATCCTCGCGCGACGCCGCTCGTGAATGCTCGTCTGCTTCGACGCGACGGTCCTTTGCCGGGCCATTCGCGCGATGACCAAGTTGACGACGACTGCAAAACTGCCGAATCGCGATGACTGATCGTCCTCAATCCCTGGAGTTCGTCGAGCGCTACCGGCTTGCGACCACATACGGGCATCAGTACGCGTTCGGGGTCCAGCGCGAACTCGTCGTGCTCGATGCGGGCGGCGACCACACGCGGAGGTTGCTCGCCGAATCGGCGGATATCACCCTTCGGGAGATGCCGGCGCTGACCAGTGACTTGCGCAGTCTCGGGCGCGAATGGTCCGAACAGGAGCTGCTTGATCCTCCCAAGGCCGAGCGTACGGCCCGGGCGCTCGAGGTTCGCTTCGCCCAGCTGCGTCCCAAGCTCGAGGCGCTTCTGCTCCGCCAAGACGAGATTGTCGCCGAACTCGTCCGTCTGCTCAACGCTGCGCGGCGAGGATGAACCACCCTCCCGGCTGGGACTTGATTCAGGCAGCGGCGAGGCGGTCTGCGGCTACTAGCTCGAAGTTCGCGGCCAGAGTCAGCAAACCCTCGCGGATCACATCCATGTCCGCCTGCTCCGCTTCCGCACGCACCCTGTGAGCTTCCGCTTGCAGTTCCTCGGGCGTCTGGTTGCTCTCAAGCATCTGCTGCTCCAGCGCGGCTGTCAGCCACTGGTGATCGTCGTCCAACGTCGGCCAAGTCAGAGCTTTCATGACCCCCAGTGTACCGGACCCTCCGCTGGGATTTACCCGCGTGACCCTGCTCGTGCTCTACCGGGCCGCGCTGCAGCGGGACCGCGGGTGACCTCAAACGCCTGATCGACCGTATCCGCCTCATGATCGGAAGGTTGATAGTGGGCATAGACCTGGGTCGTCTTCGCGTCGGCGTGACCCATCCAATGCTGGATCGTCCGCAGGGGCACCCCGGCGGCCGCCATGCGCGTGCCGAAGGTGTGGCGCAGCTCGTGGAAGGTGATCTCGCGCACATCCGCGCTTCGGATCGCTTTTTTGAATCGTCGTGTGAGCTTGGCCCGATCGAGCGGATTCCCAGTCTCGGGATGGCAGAAGACGAGGTTCTTGTCCGCTGCGTAGGGCGAGCGGGCACGCAGGTTCTCAAGCTCCGTCGATACGCGTTCGGCGAGGGGGAGCGAGCGTCCCGAGCCCTCGGACTTCGGGTCGCCGAACCCTCCGCGTACGTACGGGGAGACGACGCGCACTTTTCTGGCGGCGAAGTCCACGTCTCGCCAGCGCAGTCCCAGCAGCTCTCCCTGACGCAGCCCCGTCATTGCGGCGGTCAGATACAAAGCCGCCTCGACACTCCCGAACGCATCCTGCGGGTATGTGATCGCCAACAGCTTCTCCAGTTCGGCCTGGTCAAGGAACTTGATCCGGGTCTCGGTCGTCCTGATCACCGGCCGCTCCGCGAGCTTCACGGGGTTGGTCTGACACCACTTGCGCCGAAGGCCCAGCTCGAACACCGAATGGATCGTGTTCAGATGGTTACGGACCGTCTTGATCGCAAGGGTCTTGCGCTTGACCACCACGTAGCGCTCGATGTCCTGTGGCGTGATCTGCGCAAGATGCTTGCTCGCGAAGAAGGGCTCGATGTGGTTGTGCAGGTCTGCGGCGACGGTGAGACGGTGGGACTTCTTGCGCCCGCGCAGCTCCAGCACTTTCGATAGTTCGGCGCCCGCCTCAGCCATCGTCACCCGCCGCGCGGTGGCAGCCACGATCGACTCGGCCTCGCGCAGCCGTGCAAACTCCTTCTCGGCCTGCGCCTTCGTTAGCCCATCGCTCGCGCCGGGCGTGCGCACGACGCCGATCCGGCGTTTGATACGCCGGTCGTCAAGGCCATACCAGGAGCCGATCCAGGACTGGCCGACCTGTCGAAGCGATCCTGTTCCGTAGTGTCTGCGTGCCATGATTCCACCCGTTCTGCTCGCCGCCCGGTTGGTGGCCGGGAGGTTTTGCGGTACTAATACGGTACCAATTTGAGCGGACGTAAGGAAATCCGAGAAGACAAAAACCGCTATTCCATGCGGTTTTGTGCCTGACGAGAGCTATATCAATCCGGCTGGGGGCCGGGCGGTCGCAGGTTCGAATCCTGTCTCCCCGATCAGAAAACACCTGCAAATTGGCTGGTTTTGGGAATTTGGCTAGGCGGCCAGTTTTGGGGTTGGGGTCCAATTTGTGGTCCAAAGTGCGCGATTTGGATTCTCGCGACCGTTAGCTTGGGCCAGGGGTTGCAGTGATCGGCGCCCAACATGTCCGCCGTTGCTGGCTTTCCCGGCGTGAGATCGAGTTCGTGAAGGTCACCGGGCGGCGTCGTCGAACCTGCGACCACCGGGTCGCTCGAGTGTGCATCTGTCGGTGTTCATCGAAGCATCGACCAGGAACTGCGACTTGACGTGGGTTTGGATGTCGTGGACTCTCGACAGGGAAGCGTGACGATCGGTCATCATCCGTCGCTCTATCTACGCTCTTGATCATGAGTGAGACGCCGTGGCACGCAACTACCTGAGCAGCGATATCAAGATCCTTTGGGGTCTAGCTGGTGGCCGTTGTGCGTTCCCGGGTTGCCGCACGGTGCTCGTCGAGGACGCCACTCCGCACGATCCGAAGGCGATATTGGGCGTGATCGCTCACATCGTGGCCGACAGCGACCGGGGGCCACGCGCCGATCCGTCGATGCCATCAGACTTGCGACGGCGCGAGCCGAATCTGATTCTGCTCTGCGGGACGCACCATGACCTAGTCGACGGTCAACCCAACTCGCACACGGTGGCAGAACTCCAAGCATGGAAGGCCGATCACGTCGAGTGGGTCCGTTCTCGCTTGACGGATGCCGTGGCTGCGGTTGATTTCGCGGAGCTTCAACGACTGACCGAGGTGCTTGTCCTGCAGACGGCCCCGCGAGTCGCCGATGTCGCTCCACCGACGCCGCCGCCCGAGAAGCTCGGCAAGAACGATCTGACGGTGGCGGTGACGACGCGTCTTCAGATCGGTTCACTTCGGTTTCTGGACGTTGAGGATTTCGTAGCGCGCACGACGCAAAATGATGATGGCTTTGGCGAGCGCCTACGAGCCGGATTCCGCGAGCACTACGCAATCCTCATGAATAGTGGCTTTACGGGCGACGAGCTGTTCGAGGAACTCGTCGACTGGGCGGCCGCCGGGTCCACCGAGTTTGACGTTATGGCTGCAGCGCTCGCTGTGGTGACCTACCTGTTCACGATCTGCGACCTCTTTGAGCCATGATCCTACCGACGAAGCACCTGCCACTGGAACGGACGTTGCTCGCCGCTGGAGCACAGATATTGAGATGCCTTGATCGACCGCTCACTGTGTCGGGTTTGTGGGACCGTGTTCGTCAAGAGCTGGCATTTCCGTCCTTCGATCATTTGGTGCTGGCCTTGGATGTTCTATTCGCGCTCGGAATGGTTGATCTGGAGGAAGGCAAGCTGAGGCGGAGGCGACCCAAGTGATCCTGGAGGTTCGCGCGAACAAGCCATCGTTTCGGACGGTGCGGTTCAAGCCTGGCCTGAACCTGATCTTCGCTGAGCGCACCAAGGAGTCCACGCGCAAGGACTCACGAAATGGCCTGGGTAAGAGCACGGTATTCGAGATTATCCACTTCTGTCTGGGTGGGCGAGCGACCAAGGGAAAGGGAATCCTTCGCGACGAGCTGGTGGACTGGGTGTTCTCTGTTGACATTCAATTCGGAAGTAGGGTGCTTACGCTGACTCGCAGTGTGGCAGAGCCAGGGAAGATTCAGCTACATGAGGTGGGCACGGACGCTGAGCCAGGAGTGGATATCGTCGCGGCGCCAGACGAGATTAGCTGGCGACTAGGGCGCTTGGCCTTCGGACTCACGGAGCAGGAGGAGTCACTTAACTATGCACCGACCTTCCGCAGTTTGTTCTCCTATCTGGCACGGCGTGGGAGTGAGGCGTACCTCTCGCCGTTCTTTCATCATCGTCAGCAACAGGCATGGGATCAGCAGGTGAATGTGGCCTACCATTTGGACATTAACTGGGAAGATGCCAGGGAGGCCAAGCTCGTGGCAGACGATGGCAAGCTGGTCAAGGCGCTCAAGCAGGCGTCCAAGTCCAGCGTGTTGGCAAGCAGAGTGGGTACTCAGGGGGAACTTGAGGTGGAGCGAGTTCGACTTGCGACTATGATTGAGGCGCAGCAGCGACGACTTGGGGAGTTTCGGGTTCACGAGGATTATCGTGCCATTGAGATTCGCGCCAACGAACTAACTGAGTCGATACACAGTCTCTCCAATGCGAATCAACAGGATCGTCGATTTCTTGCCCTCTACCAACAGCAAATGTCAGAGGAGGTGGATCGTCTCGGGCCTGCCCAAGTCGCCGATGTCTACGCTGAGCTTGGCCTTGCACTGCCTGATGGGGTGCGTCAGCGACTGGATCAAGTTGAGGCATTCCACACCGCTGTCGTCCAGAACCGCCGATCGTTCTTGGACGACGAGATTGACCGGCTAAAGAGCGCAGTTAGTAAGCGCGAAACTGAAATAGGCACGCTCGACGCCGAGCGTGCCGTCCAGATGCAAGTGCTCAGAACTCACGGCGCCCTGGATGAGTACCAAGAGCTGCAGGCGCGATTGACAGAATCACGTACACGGCTTGGAGATGTCGAGGCGCGTATCACTCGACTCCGAGAGCTCACCGATGCTTCCAGTCAGCTCACGATCCGCAAGCGGCAGGTGGAGCAGCGCGCACGGCTTCGTTTCGACGAGCTAATTACTCAGCGGGATCGCGCCATTGCGCAATTCAATCGCAATACCGAGGCGCTCTACCAGGCGCCAGGTAACCTCATTATCGATGTCGGCCCGTCGGGCTTTCGTTTCAACGTCGAGATTGAACGTGCAGACAGCGAGGGTGTTAGCAATATGAAGATCTTTTGCTTCGACCTGATGCTGTCACAACTATGGGCGACGCGTGCGTCAAGGCTTGGTTTTCTCATGCACGACAGTACATTGTTCGATCCGGTTGACGAACGACAAGTAGCATCTGCGCTCCTCCTCGCCAAGAGTGAAGCCGAGCGGCTCGGATTTCAATACATCTGTGCAATGAACTCCGATGCGTGCCCCCGAGATGAGCTTCCCGGCGACTTCTCGATCGATGAGCACGTCGCCGTCTTGCTGACTGACACGACCGACGACGGGATGCTTCTTGGTCGGCGTTTCTGATCGCGTCTCGGGGGCTACTTGCCTCAGCGCAGCCAGTGGCGGTACGCCTCGATCCACTCCGCGCCCTTGGGTGGCGGGGCTGGCAGAGGCAGGTCGAGGAAGGGGATCGACTGGCGGAGCTTCTCGCGCGAGCAGATCGCGACGATCTGGTCTTCGCCGTTCAAATCCACGCGCTCGACCGTGACCTCCACGCCCAGCACTTGTGTCTTGAAGGGAACCTTCAGCTCGTCTTCGATAACGGTGAGCAGGCCGGTGACCTGCTCGCTTTCGTTGTAGCAATCGACGGTGGCCTCCTCGATCATCGCGTCGAGCTGCGCCTTGCCGATCGAAGCCATCGCACAACGATATTCTCCGGGTCAGACCGATGGCCGTTTGTCAACGGCCATCGGTTTCTCCTGCGGGTGGCCGGCGGTTTTTCCGGTCGCCGGCGCACATGTCCCGCAAACGTCCGGCGGTGATTTTACGCTGCGCAATGTGCTTTGGGACGGGGATTCGCCGCTCGAAAGGTTGAAGGCAATCGAGGGCGCCGAGGAGCTTTGTCGGCAGTTGCTGGCTTCGCCGAGCGGCTGGGGGTCGAGCACCAACCATGTCGAGGCGGTTGAGTTGCTCGGCAAGGTTCGCGGCGGCAAGGAGCCGTCTGGTTCGTTTGTCGCGTTGCTCTTGTGCACGTGCCGGCGGTGGGATCGAGTCACGGCCAGGCTGATCGCCGCGATCGAGGACAGCGGCCTGCTGGACGACGCCGACCTCGATGAGCTGGCGGAGTGCTTCCTCGCGCATGAGTACGTGATCTCCTACCCGCTGGCGTGGGTCTCGCCGCAGTGGCAGGAGGTCGATCTCAGCGACGGAACGAGCCGCACCTACACCGTTGACGAGTTGCCAAGCATCGCCCCTCCTTCGAGCCGCCGCTGCGCCGCTGGGGTGCGCGGCGCGCACTGCGGGTTGGCCCGGCGGGACTCGACGAGCTTTTGAACGGTGCCGATATGTTCGAGCCACGTCACCGGGATGCGCTCATCTACGGGTTGCTCGAAGCCGCCGAAGTGCTCGACGAAGCTCAGCGACGCCGGCTCATCGAACGCGGCCTGCAGACGGCGCAGGCCAGCGTGCGGCGCACCGCGCTTGACCAGCTGTGTGAGCTCGACGGGTCTGAGACGGCCCTGCGTCGAGCGTGCGCGGACACCAACGCCTCGGTGCGTAAATGGCGACCACAGGGATCGGAGAGCCTGACGCCGAGCCTATTCGGGACGTGAGCAAGAAGACAAGATCAGGTCGTCCCCGAAAACTTCAGCCCCCTGGGCCGAGGCGTCGACGCCGCTTCCTTCGTACGCGCCGCCCTGAGCGGACAGACGTTCAGTGTGCTCTTGCTCTGGCGAGCTTCTCGAGGGTGAGCGGTGGGCAGCGGATCTCGCCGGTGTGGAAGCGTCCGACGGGGCGGTGCAGGCAGACGGTGGCTCGTTCGTCGTCGAGCTCGACGATGGTGCCGTGGAGGCCTTGGAGGTAGCGGGGGCTGATGGTGTGGTTGACGCGCACCTCGTCGCCGACGCACAGCTCGGCCAGCGCGGTCGCGGAGCGGACGGTATGCAGGAGATGATGGCGGGCGTGGACGGCGTCGGCGAGAGCGGTGAGGTGCTCGTCGAGCTCGCCGTTTGCGATCGCGTCAAGCAGCGAACGTGCCGGGGCGATCGACGCGGGCGGCGAGAGCGGAGGCTGCTTCTGCGCGGCCGGAAGTTGTGACTGGTGGCCTCCGCGGGAGCGCTTGCCCATGCTTGACATGATCGCCTGGCGGGCGGACCGAATCGTTCAGAGCGGGTCCGGGTGACGGGAGCGATGCGTTTCGCGCCGGTTGTGGTTGGAGAATCCGACCATGCCATCCGGAATGGAGCTGGACATGGCGATCGCCGCAGAGGAGACGAGGCTCGCCGAGCTCGACCGGTTGAGTGAGGCTGCTCGCGGGCGTCTGGTCGAGCTGCGTGTTGCACGCGAGCGGGCGGAGCGCAAGGTTGACGACGAGCGCACCAGCCTCGCGCCGGACGTGGCGTGGTCCGCGGAGCGTAAGGTGGCGCTGTTCGCGAGCCTCTTTCGCGGTCGCGGGGATGTGTTCCCGCTGCGGTGGGAGAACAAGGGGAAGGGCCGCAGTGGATGGGCGCCGCGCTGCGCGAATGAGTGGGTTCGAGGCGTATGCGCGAAGCCGCGTGTGAGGTGCGGGGAGTGCGCAAGCCAGGCGTTTCTCGCGCCTGTGGATGGGGACCACCCGATCATCGCGATGCAGTGCGGCCCGATCCGTCATGAGATCTCCCGTCGCACGGAGCGCACGGGAGATGAGCTGCGCCTGCACATCGTTCGCCGCGAGACGACGTTCGATCCGGCGGTGCTCCCGACCGATGCCGGCATCCAGGAGATCTACGGGGCGCTCGCTGTGGATGAGCGACGCACCGATCTCATCGTAAAGGACGCTCTCCAGTTGACTGCGGAAGGGCGCTCGCCCATCATCCTCACCGAGCGGCGCGAGCATCTACGGCGACTCGCCGAGCGCCTGCGCGACCGTGTCCCCGTACTGATTGAACTGCACGGCGAGATGCGTCCCCGTGCACGCCGTGCTGCGATTGAACAACTCGCCACCACCAGCGAGGACACCGCGCGGGTGATGCTCGCCACAGGCCGCTACATCGGCGAGGGCTTCGACGATCCACGCCTGGACACCCTGCTGCTCGCGATGCCGATCGCCTGGAAGGGCACCGTCGTGCAATACGCCGGGCGCCTGCATCGAGCGCATCGCGGCAAGCGCGAAGCGCTTGTCTACGACTACGTCGACGCCGAGCTGCCCGTGCTGCGCCGTATGTTCGCCAAGCGCCTCAAGACATACCACGCCCTCGGCTACACGCTCTCCGACACCCAGGTCGGCTATGGCACCGAGAGGGAAGCGAGTCTGGTAGGCGATGATCCGGCAGCGTCCGTGACAACCGGTATCTGTTGATCACGGCTACTGTTATTTTGCGATACCATAACCTGTATGGATGGTGTGCTCTACAAGCCGCGTACGCTCGGGCCTCGCGAGGCGCAGGTGCTCGCGTGGCTTGAGACGGACCGCCCAGCGGTCGTTGACGTGGTGGCTGTGTCGGAGGCCGTGGGAGTCTCGCGCGAGTATGCCCGCACGCTCGTCTGGCGACTGGAGCGCAAGGGTTGGTTGCAGCGTCTGACCCGGGGCCGCTACGAGCCGCTGCTGGGCGAGTCGGGGGGGTGGTCCGCTCCGAATCCGTGGGCGGCGCTCGATGGCTGGGTTCGTCCGCATTACGTCTCGTTTGCGTCCGCGGCGCACGAGCTCGGGTTGATGCCCGATCGGCCTGGGGAGGTGCAGGTGGCGACCGTGCATGGCGCGATGCTGGCGCCGCGAATGGCGCAGGCCGGACTGCGCCTTGTGCGCTTGCGGCGCTTCACCCTGGTCGGCTCGGAGGAGCGTCAGTTGCACGGGCACTCGGTGTCAATCGCCGGTATCGAGCGGTGTGTCCTGGATAGCGCAAGTCATTTGGATCTCGCTGGCGGTGCGCTCGGGCTATCGCGGATACTCGCGCGCTCGCAGGAGAGCATCGACTGGGAGCGCCTGGTCGGCATGGCCGGCGAGCTGCCGCGCGGGCCTCGCGCATTGCGCCGCATGGGTGCGCTGTTCGAGATTATTGGCGTGGATGTCCCGTCGGCGCTTCGGCGCGCCGTCGGCGCGACCCACCGAGCGGTGATACCGCTCGACGACATCCCTGCTCTTGAGGGCAACGCCGCGGTGCTCGGTGAGTGGGGTGTGGCGATGAACGTCTCGCCCGAGGCGATCCGCGAGGAGCTCCGACGCTGATGGTGAGTAACGCGCTGATCCGTCAGTACGCGCACGGAGCACGGGTCTCGCCCGAGGTAGCCGGTCAGGACATCGTGTTGCACTACGCGCTTGCGTTGCTCAACGAACGGGGCCTGGTCGGCCGGCGGGCGGGTGGCGGCGCTCCGGGGCCACTGCTGTTCAAGGGCGGCACGGCGCTGCGCAAGTGTGTGTTCGGGTCGTTGGGGCGCTTCTCGGAAGACATCGATCTGGACGCCGAGCGCAAGAACGGTTTTGAGGCGGAGATCGAGGAGCTCTTTCAGGAGGCGTACCACGGTTTGCGCTTTCGTTTCGCTGGCGTGAGGTACTCAAGCGAGGAGAACTTCAGCGGCACGGTCGAGTTCAGGCACGAGCACGGTCAGGGGACGTTCGAGCTGCAGATCTCCTATCGCATCGGAACCGTTCTCCCGACGGTTGATCTGCCGCTCACCCCGGTGCCCTACCAGGCGCGGGTCGAGTGTGGCGTACCGATGCTGCACGGGCTCGACCCGTACGAGATGATCACCGAGAAGGTCATGGCCTGCAGTCGGAGGATGAAGGGCTCGGGCAAGGACGTCTATGACCTCGATCTCTGGGCTGGCAGGCCCTTCGACGCTGCGCTCGTGCGCCGTCTCGCGGTCTTGAAGGCATGGACGGACCGGCGCAGTCATCCCCGTTATGTCCCAGCCTCGATGCTGGCCGCGATCACACCCGACAACTTTCGCTGGATCGACCTCAAGGGCCTGGTACCGCGCAACCAAACCGACAGGGTGGCCGAGCAGGAGAGGATCTGCGCGGCGGTACGCGCGCGTTTCGCGAGCCTCGCGGATCTGGATGTCGATGAGGAGGCGCTGCTCGCTGACCAGACATCCCACCGCGAGGTGCCGTTGTTCGCGCGGCTCGCTGACGACGCACGCGAGATGCGCCAACGGCTCGGATAGCTGGTGGAGCGCGGTCGTTCGATCGCCAATCCTTGGGGCCCAATTTGGGGTCCAAAGTGAGCGCAACTCAGGAGCACTCAGACACACTGAAACCCAGTAAACACGGGCTCTGAGCACTCAGCGGCGCTGAAACTTGCAGGCTGGGGGCCGGGCGGTCGCAGGTTCGAATCCTGTCTCCCCGATAGAAATGCTGGTAGGCGCTGGGAGGGGCTCGGGGCGTCCTGAGACGACATGATTTGGCTCTGGGGCTGGGATTGCGGGGTGATGTCGACGGGAACGGCGGGCCAGCGAGTTGTGCTGCCTTCTGAGTGCTCTGCCCACAAACCGCCCAGGTTGGCGAGCCGTGACCGCCCACGCCGGAGCGATGAGCGTCGTAACCCAGTCACGGGTGAGAGTCCCGCGAGTCGGGGCACACGACGCTTCGCTCTCCGGTTAGGCTCGTTGAGTGGCATACGAGTGGTTCCCGTCCTTTGATGCGATTCCGGGCGTGACCTGGGAGCCGCTCGTGCCGGTCGACCGCTCAAAACTGCGCGGCCTCGACGCGCGTCCCCGTGTGGAGCGGCGAGAGCTCTACGAGGGGCGCTCCTACGACAGCGTCGACTGGCTCACCCCGGAAGGGGGCCAGCTCGACGACGAATCGGGAAGCCCGGCGGTCCTGCACCAGCGCAAGCTCGACAGCGAGCGTGAGCTGGCTCCCCGCACGATCGCCAAGGCGATCAGCGAGATGTTGGAACTCCCCGGCACGCGCAGCGAGTACCACTTCGGGATGCTGTCGGCCTGGGGTGCCCTCCACGGCGCGCGCCGACGCGACCCGCGCGCCCTCGCCTGGATCGAGGCTCTCTGCATCGCCGACATCTCCCTGATGGAGCGGGGACCCAAGCTGGTCTTCGCTGAGGAGCACTGGAGCGATCAGGAGGATCGCGGCTACCCGATTGCGCCGGCGTTCGACCAGCTCTCAAGCTTGTATCAGCACGAGGGGTTCCTGGCCGCGGCGGTCGCGATCGAGAAGCGCTGCGCGGCTCTCGGCACGAGCCGACCCGTCGGCGAAGGGGCGATCGCCCGACAGGCGGCGCTGTTGGAGGAGGATGGCCGCTGAGCCCGCGCACCTCGCCCTGCCGGCCTCCTCGTTCTTGGAGTCTTCCTTCCTGCGCTGGGTTCTCACGCCTGCGACCGACGCGGCCATCGTCGAGCGCGTCGTCCCGCAGGCTGGCGTCACGGTGGGCGAGCGTGAGTACCGCATCGACTACGAAATCGCCGGTGAGAGTTTGCGACTCGCGATCGAGCTCGACGGATTCGCGTTTCACTCGGACCGCCAGCAGTTCACCTACGACCGCTTCCGCCAGAACGATTTGCACGCGGCCGGTCGGACCGTCGTGCGCTTCTCTTACGACGCAATCCGCTTTCAGACGCTCCGCTGCGTCGAGCAGCTCCAGTTGTTGCTGCGCCAGGATCCCATACTCGCACGGTCCGTCATCGAGGACCCCGTCGTGCCCACCCCCGACGACATGGCCGCCGATCCGCTGTTCGCCATCGCCAATACGGGCCGTCCGGCAATGATGGACGGATACTTCGATCTCGCCCGGCAACACATCAACCGTCTGACCCTGCGCGATTGCCAGACCGAGGCGTTCGAGGCCCTTGCTAACTACTACGCAAAGGGCGGCGAGGACGCCGCGACGGTGATGGCGGTGGGCGCCGGCAAGACGGCCCTCGGCGTGCTAGCGAGCCTTGGGTTCGCGACCCGGCGCGCGATGATCATCACCCCTGGGTCGGTGATCCGCGGCACCTTCGACCGTGCTTTGGACCATCGCCACCCCCAGAACGTCCTCTACGGCCTTCCCGGGGGAGCGCTCATCCCCGGCTGTGCGCCACCTGCGGTGCGGGTCCTCGACCGAGACGATGGACCGATCCGCGACGTGACCCGCGAGGAGCTGCTCGCAGCCGACATTCTGGTCTCCAACTTCCACTCGCTCGGCACTGGCGATGACCCCGACGACTTGCTCGCCAAGCTGCGGCCCGGCGACGTCGACTTCATCGTTGTCGACGAGGCGCACATCGCCGCCGCCGAGAGCTACCAGCGCACCTTCCGCCACTTCGAGGACGCCCGCACGCTGCTGATGTCCGCATGCTTCCAGCGCCTCGACGGCCGTCCGATCGACGCCGACGTCGTCTACCGCTACCGCCTGATCGACTCGATCGTCGATGGCAACGCCAAGCAGCTGCGCGTACGCCGCTTCGCCCCGCAGTCCGAGCTGACGACCTATGAGATCGTCTGGCCGGACGGCGCGCGCGATGAGATCGTCGGCCGTCAGGCCCTGCTGGAGATCATTACCGACGAGCGCAAGCTCGCGCGAATCACCGCGAAGTCGACCGAGCCGATCCGTCAGGTGATGCGGTCCGTGCGCGCGACGCTTGACCGCCAAGCCGAGCTGCTCAACCCGATCAAGCCGCGCGTTCTGTTCGCCGCCCTCGGGCAACGGCACGCCGAGCAGATTGCCCGCATCGCCACGGAGCACGGAATTCCGTCTGCGTCCCTGCACCACACGATGACCGACCGTCAGATCCGCGAGGTGCGCGAGCGCTTCGAGTCCGAGGCGGGCGACCTGCAGGGAATCGTCCAGCTGCGGATGCTCGGCCAGGGCTACGACTTCCCGCCGATTTGCGTCGTGGCACCCATGCGCCCGTACGGCTCCTTCAGCGAGTTCTACCAGTTCATCGGCCGCGGAATCCGGGTCATTAGCCATCCGGCGCTGGAGGGCCGCGTGCCGCCGTCAGAGCAGTGGCTCGACGTGATCTACCACGCCGAGTTGGGGCTCGATGAGCACATCGACACGATCTACGCGGAAAATGACATGGACCCGCTCATCGAGCACGAGATCCCCGACGACTGGGGCGACGAAGCCGGCGACCGGGGCGAGCTCGGCGGCACGACCGGCACCGACGTCGCTGGGCGACCGATGGCGTTCGTGATGTTCGAGCGTGGTGATGTCGAACAGCGCGTGGTGCACAACGAGGAGCGGGTACAGGCGCGGAAGAATGAGCGCGAGCGTGAGGCGCTCGCGCGCAAGTACGCCGAGTACGCGCAGGGCACCGCCGAACCGATCACTTTCGACCAGTACGTCGACGTCATGCGGCAACTTGCGCGATGAACACCGGCGCGCAGACTCTCGGTGCCCGCCTCGCCGCCGCGCCGCCGGCCGAGCGCTTTGCTCTCCACGCTGTCGAGGGAGACCGCGCGGACTACGCGGACTACGATCGCGTCCTTTCCGGACTCCTCGACCGCGTGATCCGTGGCTCACAGATCCTCGACCTGACGCCTGCTAAGCGACGGACGCAGAGCGACGTCGTCACGTTGAAGGTGGGTGACGCTGAGCACGAGATCTTGGAGGCGATGCTGGCGCCCGCGGCGCAACAGGCGCGCGGCGCCTGGTACATGCCCGAGGCCGACGCGCCGCTGGTGGGAAGGATCGAGTTCGCACATTGGGCTGGCGTTGAGCGCCGATTCTCGATTGCTGCCGCCGACGCTCAGCGCGCTGCGCTCAGGCTTCAGACCGCGGACGCAATCGCGATCTGGGCCGTTGTGGAGCCGGTGATGGAACTGCTTTACCTGCCACTCAAGCTGCGGTCGGGCTACTGGCTCGGTGATCGTCGCCCCGACCAGATGGAGAAGGACTGGGCGACGGTCGACGCCGCCTATGCTGCGCTCGGAATCGATATCGCCCCGCTTGCCGTGTTCAAGGACGGCCGCGGCTGGGCGGCGATGGCCATCGACGAGGTCATAGCGGCGCGGCGGTCGCTCCTCGACGCTTGGGAGGGGGCTCCCGGCGACGTCGGCGAGCGAGCGATTGCCCTGCTCATCAGCCAGCTGATCGAGCGCTATTACGCGAAGGCCAAGAACGGGATCGCGCAGCGCACGAAAGTGATGAATAAGGGCCTCGAGCGCGCGCTCAGCGGGGCCTTCGGTGGCGATTGGCTCGCGTTCGTCCACTATCTTGGCGAGCAGGTTCATCCCGCCGAGAACGTCGCCACGGCGGTCGAGCACACGTCGTTGCTGGTGTCCGGGCGCGAGCGTGTCGCGCAGGCTGCGGTCGCCACCGGCGTTCCCTCCGACGAGATCGAGCGGATGCTGGCGGCGTACTGGGGCGGTCAGAACGACTCCCCGGTTGAGCAACGCGCGCAAGTGATGCGCGACTGGTGGCGCGCGTTCGACGATCTTCATGCCTGCCAGGCGCCGGGGATGCGGTCGCTTTGGGGCCTGCTCGGCGACCGCTTCGAGGACACAGGCGAGAACTTCGACGACGGCCGCTACACCCGCCGTGGCTACGAGATGTTGTCGTCCGAGCTCAACAGCGGCGTTGAGGAGCTCTGGGGGACTGCGGTACTCCCTCGCTGGCCGCAGGCCCTCGTGACGGAGCCCTTCCCGCATGCCGCTTACGCCGAGACGCTAGGCCCCGGCATCGAGTTCTGGCATGGGATCGCGCTGACGTGTTGGTTCATCTGCGAGGGCCCCTATAGCCGCACTGACATCGGCGGCATGCCTAACTACTACGACCGCCAGATCCAGGCGCTTGACGAGCTGGGCTGCCCAATCGACTACGCGATGTTCGCCGACCTTCGCCAGGCCGAGAAGAACCTCACCGACCGGCCGCTCCCCGCCGGCGACACCACCGAACATGACATCGGGCACGGACTGAGCTTCTCTATCACAGTCAGCATGGGACCGACAAAGAAGGACGGCTTCGAGCACCTGCGTGAAGTTGTCACCCGTTACCGGCGCGGCTGGGCTGAGGAGCATCTCGAGCATTACCTCCAGGCGCGCTGGCAACAGGACCTCCGGGCTGTCGGCGACGCCTACCACCGACAGGTTGCCGACAAGGCCAAGCCGCCGACTCTCAAGCAGTTCGCCAAGCTCGCCGAGCAAGCGGCCAACCACTGGTTTGGCGGCGATCTGGCCCAGCTCTCCGACGCGCTCGGTCTGGCGGCACCGGACTCACCGAAGTACAACCGACTTCTGCCGGTCAACCGAGCGGAATTCGTTGCTCGCGTTCGAGAGCTGCTCGGCGGCCAGCCCTGGGGAGCCTCACCAGAGGACATGGATCGCGACGAGCGCGAGCGACGGCTTCGACGCTCAGAGCTCGCCGACCATGCCCCTGCCGCGGTCCAAATCTGGGAGGCGACTGGCGAGCCTCCGCCGCTGAAGGCTGCCTCCTGGGCGCGATACCGGCTCGAAACGGCGTTTGGGCCAGACACCGAGGCTGGCTGGGAGAGGTATCTGAAAGCACTGGAAGTCGCTCTGCGCGAACCCACCGCCGCGACCCCATCGAACGCGGCGGCTGCGTCGTCACGGGAGGTCGTCTCACCGCGATCAGCACCGCCGGCTCCCACGCTACCGGCGCCGGCGCCTGACCAAGTCGAGTCGCAGCGCAGGTACGGCGTCCGCGGCCTGCTGTCGCGCTTGCGAGCGGAAGGTTAGGGCGACAAGCGCGCCCGATGAAGTGACCGATCAGGTCGTACAAGGCGCGTCCGTCGGGCGCGAGGACGGCTGAGGTGGCCAAGAGCGCCAAACAGCGGATACCTGAACGCTGGCAGCCGGTCTTCTACGAGACGGCGCGCGGTCAACGGCCTGCCTGGGACTTTCTCGCGGGTGACGACGTGCCACGCGAGGTAAGGGTCGAGTTGCTGGTGACTATCAAGGCGGTGCTCGACCTTGGACCGCCGCGCTTCCCGACCTCCACGCCGCGTTGGCGTCTCATGCACAAGCCCGCGAACCGCAAGGAGGTCGATCTGAGCGGGATCTGCGAGGCACGAGACAAGCACACCGGCAAGCTGTATCGACTGTTCTGCTTGATCGACCGCGACGCGCCGGCGCACGGACTGACCTTGCCGTCGCTTGTCTTGCTCGGCGGGGTGATCAAGCCCACTCGCACAGAGGCACCGCAGTCCGCATACCGGCGGATCGACCGATATCGAAAGGACTATCAGGCCAGCTACCGCTTCGGCCGCGGCGGTGACGGTGCGGAGTGGTGGCCCGATCTCGACATTCGCTTTTCATAGCTTCTATGCTATGGTTTCGATGTCCCCGATACGAGGTGTCCGATGTCCAGATCCAACGAGAGTGCCGTGTTCGGCGAACTGCTCGCTCAGACGTTTACGACCGAGGAGGAGCGCGCCTCCTACGAGCGCGAGGTCGCCAAGCTGGTCGCCTACGCGGAACTGCTGAACATCTTTGATGAAGTTCGTGCCGGCAGCCAGCTCTCAAAGGCCGAGGTGGCACGCCGGATCGGCGTGAAGCCCTCGGTCGTCTCGCGCCTGCTGGACGGCAAGGCCCGCAACGTCCAGCTCAGCACGGTCGCCGACGTGGCCGACGCGCTGGATGTCTACATCGAGATGCGCGTGCGGCCCCAGCCCAAGCGCAAACAGTCCCGCCACGCCCCGATCGAAGTTCTCGCTGCCTGACTTCCGCCGGTTCTGGATCGGCCTATGCTTTCGGCATGCCGGCTGACTTCGCCCGGCTGATCGCAGACACCGAACGAGAAGGTCCACAGGCCGTCCGTGAGTTGGAGCGGTACCGCGAGGAGTTCAGGCTCACCGGTCGAGAGATCGCCGCTGCCTTCTCTGAAGCACAGCGTGCTATCGCCAACGGCGACAGCACAGGTCCTGCAACCGTTGCATCGCGCGCGTCGCGGCGATGTGCTCGTGGTGCTGCGGATCACCACGGCGATATCTAACGGCAGGCCTGCGACTCGGGGGCGCTATGGGACACATAGGTCTCCCAGTCCAAAACTGCATCAATACCTTGCCTAACGATAGTTTGGTGCCTTTGCGACAACGAATCATGTATATAACTGCATGTAATCGTCGGAATGCGCTATGTTGATGCATGTGTCGCCTATGGCTGATGTTTCTATGCAAGACTTGCCGGACCTGTTGATCTCTCGCGGGCGCTACAGCGCATCGCTGGAGGAGATACGGTCGCTGACCGGCTTGAGCGATGCCGCCATCTCCAGCGGTTTGCAGCGCCTGCGTAAGCGGGGGCGGGGCTTCTCCCCGACGCGGAGCCTGTATGTCGTGATCCCACCGGAGTACCGCTCCTGGGGGGTGATCCCCGCAGACTGGTTCATCGATGACCTCATGCGCCACCTGGGTCGCCGCTACTACGTTGCCCTGCTGTCGGCCGCCGCGTATCACGGGGCGGCCCACCAAGCTCCGCAGACCTTCCAGGTGATGGCTGATGGGCGCGTGCTAGACCGGACGATCGAGCGGGTGCGCCTGCGCTTCTATGTCAGCCAGCACACCGCGGACACGCCGACCTGCATGGTGACGGTGCACACCGGATCGATCCCGGTGTCATCGCGGGAGGCGACCGTGGTCGACCTCGTGCGCGAGCCGCGCGCGAGCGGGGGAATCAGCAACGTAGCGACCATTCTTGCCGAGATCGGGGAGCTCGACGGCTCGGCGCTCGCCACCCTGGCTGCGCGCCACGGGCGGGCACTGGCGCGACGGACGGGATGGATGCTCGATCGCTACGGCTCCTGCCAGGATCTCGGACCGCTCCGCTTGGCCGCCAGGCTGGACCTGGGGGAGCCCGCGCTACTGAGTCCCTCGGGGCCGCGGCGAGGTCGCGCCGATCCTGTGTGGAGGGTCCGTCTGAACGTCCCGGTCGAGCCTGACTCGTGATCGCACAGGCGTACCTGAACGAGTGGGCGGCCAGGGCCCCGTGGCCGCAGCAGATCCAGATTGAGCAAGACCTGGTGCTCTCGCGTCTGATCGTCGAGATCTCGAGGCACGAATTGCTCGCGGGGGAGTTCGCCTTTCGCGGCGGGACGTGTGTGCACAAGCTGCATCTCCCGAAGCAGTTGCGCTACTCAGAAGACCTCGACTACGTGCGGCGCACGCGCTCAGGAATTAAGCCCTACCTGACGGCCCTTCGAGAAGTCGCGCTCGGGATCGGGCTGTCAGAGCACGGCACCAACCAGAGCGGCGAGATGGTTCACATCGTCTTCAACGCCCAGGCCACGGGCGCCGTCGGGCGCATCCGCGTGAAGATCGAGACCAACGTCACCGAGACCGAGGCGTTTCTGCCACGCATCACCCGCCCCTACGCCGTGGATTCACGCTGGTGGTCCGGCCGGGCCGACGTCAGCACGTTCCGGGTCGAGGAGCTGATGTCCACCAAGCTGCGAGCCCTCTACCAGCGCCGCAAGGGCCGCGACCTGTTCGACCTCTGGCACGTACTGGGGGCAGGGCGGTCGCAGGTTCGAATCATGTCTCCCGATTGAAGAAAAGCCGCAAATCAGGCTTTTTGCTTTTTGACAGACAACGATGCTCGCGCAGACAGTCCCAATGTTCTATCTGCGTTCTATTTGCGCCGCAGGAGGGCGAGCTATCCGACGGCGACGAGGTCTGCGGCGCTCGCGGTGATGTCGGAGCCTGAGACGCCCGGAACGTCGTCGGCGAACCCAACGACGAAGTGTGTGTCCAGCGCCTTGGCGAGTCGACGGAGCGTTTGCACGGTGGTGGGGTATCGCCCGCTCTCGATGCGAGAGATGGCCGAGTGGCTGGTCCCCATGCGCTTGGCCAGTTCGGCCTGGCTGAGCTTGAGCTGGCCGCGGCGGCGGATCACGATTCGTGCCAGCGCCTCAAACGGTGCGAGGCGCTCCAACTCGATTCTGTACTCGGGATTGCGGGCGCGGCGGCGGATCACGATTCGTGCCAGCGCCTCAAACGGTGCGAGGCGCTCCAACTCGATTCTGTACTCGGGATTGCGGGCGCGGCGGCGCAACGACTCGGTGTGTGGAGTCCCGATCGGTGAGATGTTTTTTCTAGGGTGGTCATGGCTGGCTACCTTGGCGCGTATACGGGCGTCATACACATACGCTGACAGATCGGCGCTAAGTCGGCGGGATATCGGCGGCCCTAGAACAGACACGTGTCGCGCCAACGCTCTGCTTGGAGGTCCGGTCCGTGTGCTGGACTGCCCGGCGCGGGACAGACGGCACCGTACCGACGAGGAGATTCATGCAGCCTGGAACTCGAAAAGGCCTAATCGACGCCAAGTTAGCCGCGTACACCGAGGAGAGCCGCGCCTTTTACGCTCCCCGCGCCGCCAGCAGGAGCGCCAAATCTCAGCCTGACCCCAGCACTCCTGAGGGACTGCAGGAGCTACGGGCGCTGGAAGAGGCGCGGGCCAACAGCGCCGTCTCGCCGACGTCGCCCGGGCCGCCGGTCGTCCAGGCGCTTGCGAAAGTTGCCGGACGGCAGGTGCCGATGAGGATCTTTGCTCCTCAAAACCGCACAGCACGCGGAATCTACCTGGACATTCACGGCGGCGGCTTCTACATGGGGTTGGCCGCACGCCAAGACGCCCACAATCGCAACCTCGCTCACGCCCTCAAAATCGCCGTGGTAAGCGTTAACTACCGACTCGCCCCAGAGCATCCCTGGCCGGCCGCCCCCGACGACTGCGAGACCGCCGCATTGTGGCTCTTGAAAGAAGCCGAAACCCGCTTTGGCACCACACGCTTGACGATCGGTGGGATATCCGCCGGCGCGACCCTGGCGATGACCACACTGCTGCGGCTCCGTGACCACGGCCTAGCCGACCCCTTCGTCGGCGCAGCACTGCAATTCGGCACCTACGACATGAGCGGACAGACGCCCGCAGGCCGACTGCTCGACAACGAGTACTTCATACAAGCCTACGCCGGACACGTCGCCGACCGCACCAATCCGGACATCTCTCCCATTTACGCCGACCTGCACGACCTGCCCCCCGTCAAGCTCGTCGTCGGCAACCTCGACATCCTGCTCGAGGACAACCTCGTCATGGCAGCCCGTCTGTCCGCGGCCGGAAACGACGTGGACGTTCGCGTCTACCCAGAGTCTCCCCACGGCTTCACCCTGCACCCAACCTCCATGGCAAGCGCCGCCCTCGAAGACATCGAGTCGTGGCTCGCCGACCGCTTCCTCGACCCGTAGCCAGCCGGCTCCCCAAGCGCAATCACGCGTCGTCCCGCGCGCTCGCCGACAATCGCGCGCACGCCGCATCCCATCCGTCCATGTCATGTCCAGGCACAATCAGCGCCCCCGGACTCTCGCGATCATAAGCCTGAATCTGGCTCAAGCTATGCTCGAACGCCCCGCGATCCTGCATCAAGAAAGGGCGCTCACCGTCTCGGATCGTCGCCATCGTATAGGCCGCATCCGCCGTCAACAGCGCCTCGCCCTCCTCCAAACGCGCGATCAGCGACATGTGCCCCGCCGTATGGCCCGGGGTCGAGCACAATGTCAACGCGCCATCACCGAACACATCCAGCGTCCGCTCAAACGGGCCGCGCCGGACCACCGCCCGACCTGTGAAGTCGATCGTGCGATACCTCGGGCGCGCATCCAGTTGCGCCGTCCAATACCCGTTCAAAGACCCTCCCCGCGCCCACGCCGCCTGCCACTCGCGCCCGTCCACCAGCACCGTCGCATTCGGAAAATCGCACAACGCACTCGCATGGTCGAAATGCAGATGCGTCATCACCACCAGCTCCACATCCCGCGCATCGACACCCAGCGCCTTCAACTGCGCCGCCGCCGCCTGCTCCGGGCGCATGCTCGCGTGGCGCGACAGAAACCGGCCGACCGGACCCAAATTGCGGCTCCGTTCGCGCCCGCTCCCGTCCGCCAGCGAACCGTGCATGCCCGTATCCACCAACACCACCCCCGCGCTCGGATGCTCCAACAGAAACGCCGGGATCGGAATCTCCACCAGATCGCGCGCACGCACACCCACGCCCAGTGCCCGCAACGCCCCAACCGCACCATGCCCGCGATGCAGATAATTCGCCGGCACCCCCACCTGCGCGCACAACAGCGGATGCAGCTTCAGCGTCGCGCCGCTCCGTCCTCCCGCGAGCGGCAATTCACCCCTCGCACTCGGCACGCCCATCATCGCGACGCCTCCTCTCGTGCCGCATCGGCCTCTGCGCGCACACGGGCGATCTGCTCGAACTCCCCGCGGAACTCGCTCATGCTCTCAGTCAACGCCGCAAAATCCGACCCCGGGAGCACCAGCACGTCGAGCGCGCTCGCCGCACGTGTGCTCGCACTACGCAACCGGTTGCCCAGCAGCGCCATCTCACCGAAATACTCACCCGCGCCAAGCCTCCCGATCTGCTGAGTCTCCCCGCCCACGCGCTTACTCACCTCGACCGACCCCGACAAGATCATGAACAGACTGTCACCCACCTCGCCCTCCTCGAACACCACCTCGCCCGGCTCATAATGCGCCTGAGTAGCACCGCGCCCGCCGCCCAGATTCAGCGGCACCGGATGTGTCGGCAACGCCAAATCGCTCAGCCACGAAACCGCCACTTTCGCTTTGCGACTGGCACCCGGCAGCTTCGCCCAGTAGATGCACCGCCACATCAACCACGCCAGCCATCCCTCCACCGTCACCCCTCCCGGCAACTCCGCCACCGCCCGACGGTGACCCAGCGCGCCCAGCTTGCCCAGACCCGTAAACGCAAACGACTTCCTGCGCCCACCGCGCTCGCTGGCGATGACATTCGCCGCCAGCACCTTCGCCTCGCGAATCGCATGCTGCGCCGTCGGCGGACTCGACGAACCGTCGCGCATCGGAATCTGCGCGCAATCACCCACCGCCCACACGTTCTCACACCCCATCACCGCAGTCGTCCCGTCGCACTCCAACCGTCCCCGCACCGTCGCCAACCCCATCCGCTCGACGATCGGATTCGGTGATGACGGCACCGTCGAGATCAACGTACGCGTCGAAATCCGTCTCCCGTTCCCCAACACCGCACTCTGCGGGCTCGCCGCCACCAGCCGCTCACCCAACACCAGCTCGATTCCCTGCTCGCCCAGCGTCCGCGTCGCATACCGCGCCAGCGCCGGCGTCAGCTCGCGCTCGAGCACCTGCTTGCCGCTGTGCACCAGCACCACCCTGATCTCCTCCGGCCGCAACGACCGATAATCGCCCGCCGCCCGGCGCACACAATCGTTCAACGCCGCCGCCACCTCCGTACCCGAAAACCCCCCGCCCGCCACCACGAACGTCAACATCGAACGCCGCACGTCCGCATCCCTCACCACCGACGCCTGCTCCAGCACATTAATCACGTGATTGCGAATCCGCACCGCATCCGCCAGCGTCTTGAACCCCATCGCATGCTCCGGCAGTCCCGGTATCCCCCTGAAATCCGTCACATTGCCCAGCGCCACCACCAGATGGTCGTACTCCAGCTCCAACCTCTGCGGCGTCATCCCCGCGCCCAGCACCACCACCTTGCGCTCGATATCCACCGCCTCGATCTCCCGCACATACAGCTCCGTCCGCGGCAACATCTGCCGCAGCGGGCTCACCGTGTCGAGGATCCCCACATCGCCCGCCACCACCTCTGCCAGCATCGGCTGAAACACCAAATAGTTCTCACGGTTAACCAGCGACACCTCCACACGGGCGCCCTTCCGCGCCAACCGTTCCAACCCCAGCGCCGCATACACCCCGCCAAAACCCCCGCCCAGCACCACCACGCGCGCGCCACGCGACGAACCGCCGTCAAAGCCAGCCGACCCCATCCCGGAAGTATCCCCTCCCGGGTGCTCCCATGCCCTGCTCAGCGGGGATGAGCCCGCTTTTCAAAGCGCTCCAATCGGCGCACGCGATCGACCGCGGACACCAACCCCCGACTCCCCGCACCGCGCGGGCTCGACCCCCAAACCACCACCCCCGAGCCCCGGCCGCCCCCGCCCGCGCGCCAAGCGTGGGATCATCAGCCGATGCGCTGCTACGCCTTCGCCGAACTCGACGTCACCGACCCCTCCTGGGTTCGCGACTACATCACCAACGTCACCCCCCTCGTCGAACGCCACGGCGGGCGCTACCTCGCCCGCACCTCCAACGTCGAGCAGCTCGAGGGCCAGCGCGATCCCCTGCCCGCCTTCCTGCTGATCGAATGGCCTTCGCGTGAGGCCGCCGACGCCTTCTATGAGTCTGACGAATACCGGCCCTATCGCGACCGCCGTCAAGCCGGCGCGCGCAACGAGTTTTTTCTCATCGCCGGCGAGGACTTCAGCGGAGTCGCCCGCGTCGCATAAAAGCGTCGATCGCGCGCTCGCAGCGCGGCGTCAGTCTTTCTTTCCGCCTTCGGCCTGGGTCTGTTCGCTTTCGGGCGAAGCGTTCGTCGTCGTCACCGCCGGCGAAGCAGGGGTACCAGACGTGCCGCCACCATCGCGCGACCGCCCGTCTCCGGCGGCTTCAATGCCCTGTTCGCGCTGTTCCCCGCTGGCGCCGCCACCGTCTGCGTGGCCACCGTCCAACGCTCCGCCCTGACCCCCGTCGCCTGAAGCTCCGCCTTCGCCGTTGCCCGGCCCGTCACCGTTCGTGGCGTGAAGTCCACCGCCGTCGCCGCCTTTCGCATCGCCACCGCCGCCCGCTGCGCTCGCACCCGGGTTGCGTGGTCGGTCATGCGTTCCGCCGCCACCGCCACCGCCGCCGTCGCCCGCGCCCCCACGGTCGCCGCCACCGCCATGCGGTGCCAGCGGTGTCTGAGCGCCCGCGCCAACCAACCCCACCAAACGTCGATCGCCGCGCTGGCGTGCCATCGCGCGCCTGACCCTCCGCGCCGATCGATGCGTCGCCGAGACCCTCGGCGCCGACGACAGCACTTGCACATCAGCCATCTGTCTCAACCCAGCCGTCTGCGATCGCGTCGGCGCGATCGGCCGCTCACCGGCACGCGCCTGCCGATGTGCGCTCGCCGAGGCCCGGTGCACGCTCGTCGGTTTGCGATGCACATGCACGGCCGCAAGGCTCCCCGCGAGCACCCCCGCCGTAACCGCCATCGCGCCGCCCTTCATCAACAACCCAGCCACGCCCGCTCCGCCGCCGACGCCCACTTCCGCCACGCGCTCGCCCATCGGCGTGCCGCTCCCCGCGCCCAGCGCCCAGCTCACGATCGGCCCCGGCACGAACGCCCCCGCCGTCGCGCGCAACGTCGCCCGAGCCCGATACACCAATCCTCGCAACGCCGGCTCGCTCAGCCCCAACTCGCGCGCAGCCTCCCGATGGCTGCTCCCCTCCACAGCCGTGCGCAGCAACGCCTCGCGCTGCATCTCCGGCAACGCCGCCAACCCCGCCAGCGCCTCCCGCACCGCGATCCGCCGATCCAGATCCTCCTGCGGCGCATCCGCGCCCGACAAACTCTCGCTCAGCGTGCAGTAGTCATACCCCGACACCCGCAACGCGTTCAACGCCGAGTTATGCACGATCCGATACAGCCACGCCTTCGCGTTCTGCACCTCCGTACCCGCCCGCAACGCCAGCCACGCCTGCATCAGCGCCTGCTGCAACGCGTCCTCCGCGCGCTCCTCCGAAAGCAGCAAGCGCCGACAATAACCCAGCAACGGGCCTCGATAGCGGCGCACCAACGCCTCAAACGCCCGCTCGTGCCCCGCCCGCGCAAACGCCACCAGGCGCGCATCGCTCTGCGTCAACAGCAGCCGCGCCGAAACCGACGGACTCATATGGTCATGATGATCATCGTCACTCGCATCGTCTTACAAACCCGCCTCACCATCGCCCCTTATACCCCCGGCACTCGATCTTCACCGCTTGACGAGGACATTCGTTCGAGACTCGACGCCCATCGACACGACGAGGGCGGCACGTGCTCTCGAACGCACGCCACCGCCCTCGTGGACGCCTCGCCGGTCGCTACCGGACCAGCAACACGCTCTCGAATTCCGTCCCTCCCGGGCCGATCCGCAGCTCCGCCGCGCGCACCACCGCACCCGGCACCAGCGACGAGCTGTCGCAAGGCGGTTCAGGTTCGCCCGCGCCCGGGCCACCGTCGTCATCGCCGCCATCCCCATGCTGCCATTCGCCCTGGCCATGATCCCCTTCGTGCTGGCTCATGTCGCCGCGGTTCTGATCGTCGCCCTGGCCGTTATCGTCGCCCGGACCCTCAGTCCCGGGTTCCGTGCTCGGAGGCGTCGTCGGCGTCGCTTTCACGCACCTGATCCGCGTCTCGTTCGTCACCTTCCCGCTCACCGTCGAGTTGTCGTTCAACGTCAGCGTCAACACGCCGCCCGAATACGACGTCACCGTGCCCGCGTTTTCCGGCGTCGGCGGCGTGGGTGTGGTCGTCGTCGGAGCCGGCGGTGGCGTAGTCGTCACCGAGCCGATATGCACCATCCGGAACTTCGCATGGTGAGCATGCACCTTCGCCTTGTGATGATGGCGGCCATGGCCGTGATGGGCCAGCGCAGCGCCCGGCATCGCCAGCGCCAGCGCGGTAATGCCCGTGGCTGTCAGCAAACTTCTCTTCATGCGACATTCCTCCTTGAACCGGCGCACTCAGGCGCGTTTTGATGGACTGGATCCATAGACACGCGTCCCGCGGATTACTCACGCCGGTTTCATGCTCCACATGCCGCCTCCACGCGGGAGGCCACCTGGAGTGAGGCTGCGACATGCGCTCGAGTGGACTCGAACCACCACGGGCCGTAAAGCCCACAAGGCCCTCAACCTTGCGCGTCTACCAATTCCGCCACGAGCGCAGAGTGCGCGAGTATAGCCCCGCCCGACCTCGCGCAGCGAGACCAACAGGCGTTCCGGCGCCGACCCAAGCGCCCCGTCGAAGTCGGCCGGCAAGGCCCCCAAGTGACTCACCGGAGCCGACAGCAGGCGTCCGCTCCTTGCATCCGTCCACAAGGCCCGCTAATGTGCGAACACATGTTCGTCGAAGTCCCCCGTCAACCGAACCACACAGGGAGCGGAGCAGGCAAATCATGGATCTGACCAAGCGCCAGCAGGAGATATTCGACTTCATCCGCAAGCATTCAGCCAAGCATGGCTACCCGCCGACGGTACGCGACATCGGCAAAGCCGTCGGACTGGCCTCCTCCTCGACCGTCCACGCACATCTCGCCAACCTCGAGAAGATCGGGCTACTGCGCCGCGACCCCACCAAGCCCCGCGCGATCGAGCTGCTGGATCGCGCCGCCGGCGCGGCGGTGGAGAGCGTGCGCGGGATCGTCCGCCCCGACAGCCTTCCGCTGGTCGGCTCCGTGGCCGCCGGCGCACCCGTACTCGCCGAGGAGAACGTCGAGGAGTACGTCTCGGTGCCCGACATCGCCGGCGGCGGCGACGGCCAGTATCTGCTGCGCATCCGCGGCGAATCAATGAAGGACGCGGGCATCCTCGAAGGCGACTACGTCGTCGTTCGCTCGCAGAACGCCGCCCGCGACGGCGACATCGTCGTCGCCCTGCTCGGCGAGGAGGCGACCGTCAAGCGCTTCTTCCGCGAACCCGACCACATCCGCCTGCAGCCCGAGAACGAGACCATGGAGCCGATCCTCAGCACCGACGTCAAGATCCTCGGCCGCGTCGTCGGGTTGCTCAGGAGCGTATAAGCGCCACGACGCGGCCGCGGCCCTGAACGCAAACATGCCCATCTGAGCGCTTCGCCACGCGTCCCGTCGAGGATGCGGCGTTCGGATGCGCCGCTTTACACCGCGCCTACAGAGCGCTACCGTGGTAGGGCAGGTCAGACAGCCGCGGGCGCCGCGAGGCGCTCGAGGAAAGTCCGGACACCGAAGGGCAGGGTGGTCGAGCGATCGACCCGGGGAAACCCGCGGGAAAGTGCCACAGAAACAAACCGCCTACGCTCGCCGTCCCACGTGAACGGCGGGCCGGCAAGGGTGAAATGGTGCGGTAAGAGCGCACCAGCGTCGCGGCAACGCGGCGGCTGGGCAAACCCCACCCGGTGCAAGGTCAAAGCGGATCGACTGCAGGTAGCCCGCCGAGATCCAGGTAGGCCGCTCAGATGGATGGCTGTTCAACGACAGAACCCGGCTTATCGACCTGCTAAGGGAAAGCCCCGCTCCGGCGGGGCTTTTCTATGGGTCGGCCAGGCGCATGGAACGGCTGTGCCAACCTGGGCTATAAGCTGAGTTCTGACCGGCCGAAAGGATCCCCATGGCCCACCTGGGCGGCAGCGCCAGTAGCGAGATCGATGCGCCCCTGCAGGAGGTGTGGGCGGTCGTCGAGGACGTGCTAACCGCGCCCGACTGGCAGGGCGGCCTCGACAAGATGACCGCGCTCGAGCACGATGGCGACGGGCGCCCGACCCTTGTGGAGACCGAGAACGACATCAAGGTCACGCGCGTGAAGGCGCGGGTGCGTTTCGAGTACGACGGCCCGACACGCTTGGCCTGGACACAGGAGCAGGGCGACATGAAGTCCGTCGTCGGCTCGTGGGAGCTCGAAGACCTCGGGGACGGACGCACGCGGGCCACGTTCAACCTCGACGCAGACCCGGGGCGGATGCTCGGAATGCTCATCCGCGGGCCCGTCGAGGCGGCCACGCGCGCGATCTTCGTCAACGGACGCCCCGGAGAGCTAAAGCAGCGCGTCGAGGACGTCGCACGGTCCTGAGTCGCATCCGCGAGCCGAACCACCGAGTGGCGCTCGATGTGCGCGCGGCGGCATAAGTACTGAGCATCCTCAGCAGTCCGAACCGATGCGCTGAGCCTCAGCAGTAATTACGGTCGCAGTGTGCTCCATCTTGCCGCCCTGTCGATCCGCAAGCCCCGGGCGATGCTCGCGGCGAGCATCGCCGTGGCGGTCGTGCTTGGCGCCATCGGCTTCGGCGTCAACCATTCGCTCTCGCCCTCGATCGTGGTGGTTCCCGGTACCGAGAGTTCACGCGCGCAAACCCTGGCGAACGCCAAGTTCGGGCCGACCCAACTCGTCCCCATCCTCCTGCAAGGTCCCGCGGCGGCACTCAACCGGCAGGGACCCAGGCTGGTGCGAGACCTCGTTCGCCGCCCCCACACGCGTGCGCTGAGCGCATGGGATGCCGGTGTGGCCTCACAAGGCCTGCGCCCGAGCGCGGGCGCAGGCATGATCGTCGTCTCGGTCGACCGCCCCGAAAAGCAGGTCGTCAGTACCGACCAGCCGCAGATCGAAGCGCTCGTGGCACGCGACATCTCCCGCCCCGTGCGCGCTAGCGTCACCGGGCAGCCGTCGATCGACCGTGCGCTCAAGGACGAAGCGCTCTTGACGACGCGCCGCTGCGAGCTGATCGCGCTCGGCATCCTCTTCCTGCTTCTGCTCGCCGGCCTGCGCGCGCCACTCGCGGCCGGCGTCGTCACGCTGATCGGCGCCGGCGTCGTGCTGTCCGCCTTCGGTCTGATGGCTCTGCTCGGGCGCCTGATCGACACCGATCCGATCGCGGTGGCGCTCGGATCGATGACCGGGCTGGCGCTGAGTGTCGGCTACGCGCTGCTGATCCTCGACCGCTTCCACCAGGACGAGCAGGAACAGGGTGGGGAGGAGTCCGCGCCTGAGCGCGACTCCACCGAGATGGTCGCGCGAGCCGCCTCCGACGCGGTGGCCGGCGCCGGACGTGCGGTGCTGTTCGCGGGCACCGGCCTGATCCTCGCACTGCTGCTCGCAACTGCGATCGCGCCCACCAAGATCCTCACCTCGCTGGGTATCGGCGTGCTGCTCTGCAGCGCGCTGGCCGTCGGCGCCGCCGTCGTCGTGATGCCCGCCGCGCTTGTCCTGTTCGGCCGCACGATCGCGATCGGCTGGATGGCGCCCAAGGGTTTGCAGCGCGACTGGGATCGCCTGGTCGGAGCCGGCGCCTGGGTGCGCAAGCGTGCGGTCCTCGCCGGCGCGCTCGCCACGGCCGTGCTGCTGGCATTGGCGGTGCCCGTGTTCTCGCTGAACACCGGGCCACCTGACGTGAGTCAGCTGCCGCCCGGCAATCACGCGCGCCAGTCCTTCGAAACGGTCGCCCGGGTGATGGGACCGGGGTGGCCGACGCCTTACAACATGATTGTTGTCACACCGACCGGGCCGATCACGACCGCCGCGACGCTCGCCAAGCTCGACGCGCTGCAGGAACGGATCGCGCGCGATCCGCGGGTGGCCTCGGTCGCTGGTCCCGGAGCGCTCAGCGGCCAAACGGCTGCGCTGGGCAAGCTGCCGAAGTCGCTGAACGAATCGGGCAAGCTGTTGAAGGGCGGCAAGAGCGATCTCGGCAAGCTCGTTGCCGGCCTGGGGCTGGCGGGCACCGGCGCGCAGCAGTTGCAGAGCGGCCTGCGCTCGGCGACCAGCGGCGCCGGTCAGCTGCACAGCGGATCGGGCGAAGCGCAGGCAGGCTCGGCCAAGTTGCACGCGGGGCTGATCGCGGCGCGGACCGGTTCGGCCACGCTGTCCGGCGGCCTGCACCAGGCGCTCGCGGGAGCGAACGCGCTGAAGACCGGGGCCAGCCAGGCGCTAGCCGGCTCGGTCGAAATCACCGGCGGCCTGGGTACGGTCAACGTTCCGGTCTCCGCGAGCGTGAACTCGATGAAGCAACTCGCGGGCCTGACCGCGAGCACGAGCGATTCGCTCGGCGCCCTGCAATCCCAGTCCCAGAGCGCGTCGAGCGAACTCGCGAGCGCGGTGGCGGCGCTACAGAGCATGAGCAGCGGCAAGCAAGACCCGCGCTACAACGACGCCCTTGCCGCCGCCAATCGCGCCGCCAACTCGCTCGGCGGCGTCTCCGGCGGACTGTCCTCGACCGCCCCCGGCGCCAAGCAGGCGGCGGGCATCGCCTCGACCGTGGCCACGCAGGGAGCGTTCCTGGCCAGAGCGCTCGACGAACTGCACACCGGCGCCGGCAAGCTGCAGGCCGGCCTGCTCAAGCTGCAGCACGGCAACGCCCAGCTCGCCGCCGGCGTCGGCAAGCTCTCCGGCGGCGGCGGCGAACTGACCGGCGGTCTCACCCAGCTGCGCGACGGCGCGGGCGCGCTGGAAGCCGGTCTCAGCCAGCTGACCAGCGGCACCGGCCAGCTCGAAAGCGGCCTGGCGGGCGGGGTCTCGCCAACAGGTCAGCTCGTCAACGGTCTTGGCGTGATGCAGGCCAGCGTCTCCAAGTTTCGCGGTCAGCTGCCCTCGCCGAAGGACCTCGAAGAACTACAGACTCAGTCCCCCGGACTGTTCAACTCCGGCTACTTTCTCCTCGCCGCCGTGGCCGGCGCCCAGCCGGCGGCGAGTAACGCGGCGAGCTTCGCCGTCAACGTCACCCGCGGCGGCAGCGCGGGCCAGATCGTGGTCGTCTCACGCTATCCCGCCAACGCCGCTCAGACGGCCGCGCTGGGAGATCGCCTCAAGCGCATCGCCACGGGCTTCGCGGTGCGCAACCACCTGCAGGTCGCGGTCGGCGGCCCCGCCGGCAACCTTGCGGACTTCGCAAGCGCCACCAACGCGCGCCTGCCGTGGGTGATCCTCGTGCTCGCGCTGGCGGTGGCGTTGGCGCTCGGCATAGCGCTGCACGCGGTGCTGCTGCCGATCGTCGCGGTCGCCTTCAACCTGCTCACGGCCGCGGCCACGTTCGGCGTGATGAGCTTGCTGTTCAGTGGTTCCGCGCCACCGTTGGGCGGACCCGGCTACATCGACCCGATGTCGATCATCGGCATTTTCACGATCGTCTTCGGCGTCTCGCTCATCTATCTGGTGGTCTTGCTGCAGCGCACCCGCGAGGAGCTCGTGGCCGGAGCAACCGTCGACGGTGCCCTGGATATCGCCCTGCGCAAGACCGCCGCGGCGAGCACCGGCGCGGGCGTGCTGATGATCGCCGCCCTGATCCCGTTCGCCACCACCGATCTGCTGACCGTGCGCGAGCTCGGTGTCGGGCTGGCCGTGGCCGTGGCGATCGACGTCTTCATCGTGCGGCCGGTGCTGTTGCCGGCCGCGATCGAGCTGCTGGGGCGCTGGAGCTGGTGGCCTACGCAGACCGGCGCAGGACAGCAACACAAACCCCAAAAGCGGCGGCGCAACCTGCGTACGGCGCACATCCCGTGGACGGGGCATCACCCCCGCACCCACCCTGGCAACTGAGGAGAAGAGGCAATCATGAGACGGTTCCAAATCACGGCGCTGACAACGGCGGCCCTGGCGCTGGTCGCGGTGTCCGTCGCTGCGGTCGCCATCGCGAGCAGCCAGTTCAGTCAGACCTCCAAAATCACGCTCACTGCCACCAAGGCGGGTCAGCCGACCGGCTTCAAGGCCGCGATCAAATCCAGTGACCCCGGGGAACCCGGCGGCAAGCCCAAGGCGCTGAAGACGCTCACGATCACCCTGCCGAGCGCGACCAAGTTCAACTTCAACAGCAAGTCGCTCACTCCCTGCAAAGCGAGCGAAATCGAACTCAAGGGCACCGGTGGCGCCGTGTGTCCGGCGAAGAGCAAAGTCGGCAGTGGCAGCGCCGAAGCCAACGCCTTCCCGGCGATACCCCTGATTCCGCTGACCGCCACCGCGTATGCCGGCCCCGGCAAGATCGTGTTCGTGCTCAAGGGCTCCGGCGGGCTCGTGCTGGTGCTCTACGGCGTCGTGTCGGCCAACAAGGTCACGACCTCTGTGCCGCCATTGGCGCTGGGCGGCGTCCCGGTCGTCGTCACCGGCCTGAACCTGAACGTCAGCAAGATCGGAACCGGCAAGAACGCGTTCATCACCGCCGGCAAGTGCAAGGGCGGGAAGTTCACCGTCAAGTCGAGCTTCGTCTATCTGACGGGTTGGCCGCTGACCCTGTCGAGCTCGTCGAACTGTAAAAAATGATCTCCGTGTGGCGGAATCTGCGCACTAACCCGCCTCGCGGCGGGGGCAACTGCGGATGACACGAGCGCGCGGCGGTGGGAAGGTACTCGTATGACCGTAACCGCCACCGCGCGCCCCACGTTCACACCGGTAAGACCGGTCGCCGAACGCATCACCGGCGCCACCACCCTCGGGCGTATGGTCCTCTCAGCGCAGGAGCGCGGTGAGGACACAGCGCTGCGCTATCCCACCCCTGACGGCGAGCGGACGATCAGCTACGCCGAACTCGGCGAACGCGCCCGCGAGCTCGCACTGGGATTGATCGCGCTCGGCCTCGACTGTGGCGAGGTCGTCTCGATCCTCTGCTCCACCAGCGCTCAATGGACGCTGTGCGAGCTGGGCGCGGTATGCGCCGGTGCCGTGGTGGCCCCGATCTATCACACGAACTCGCCCGAGGAGTGCCGGCACGTGCTCGCCGATTCGCAAGCCCGGTTGGTGTTCTGCGAGGACGCACAGCAGGTGGCCAAGATCCTCCAGGTCAAAGACGAGTTGCCGGTGCTCGAGCACATCGTCGTGATCCACGGCGAGGCCGAGAGCGCAATGTCGATCAAGGAGCTGCGAGCACGCTCCGAGGATGCCGACCCGAATGCTGTAGAGGAGCGAGTGCGGGCGGTCGCGCCCGAGGACGTCGCGACGCTCGTCTACACCTCCGGCACGACCGGCCCGCCCAAGGGCTGCATGCTCACGCACGCCAACTTCCTCTCGGCCACCGCGATGTATCGCAGCCAACTCGAACTGGACGACGTGCAGCCGACGATCTACATGTTCCTGCCGCTCGCCCACGTGCTCGCGCGCGTCGCCCAGACCGTTGTCCTGGACGTCGGCGGCACGCTCGCGTACTGGTCGGGCGACTCAAAGAATATCCTCGACGAGGTCGCCGCCAGCGCCCCCACCCATTTCGTGGCCGTGCCGCGCATCTACGAGAAGCTGCACACGGGCGTCATCAGCGCCGTCGAGAGTTCGGGTCCACACGTACGCCTGCTGTTCGCGTGGGCATTGGAGGTCGGTCGCAGGGCCCGCTCGGCGCAGCGCGCCGGGCGGCCGCTCTCTCGCCTCGCTCGCGCGCGTCTGGCCTTGGCCGATCATCTCGGGCTGGCGAAGGTCAGAGCATTGTTCGGTGAGCGTCTGCAAATGGCGCTCGTGGGCGCCGCGCCGATCGACCACGAGCTGCTCGAGTTCTTCGACGCCTGCGGCGTGGTCGTGCTGGAGGGATATGGCATGACCGAGAGCTGTGCCGCCGCCACGCTCAACCCCCCGAACGCTCCCCGTTTCGGCACCGTCGGCCGCGCCCTGCCCGACAGTGAAGTCAAGGTGACCGAGGACGGCGAGATCCTGATGCGCGGACCGCACGTCTTCGCCGGCTATCACCGCAACAGTCACGCCACCAGCGAGGTGTTCGCCGACGGCTGGCTCTACAGCGGCGACCTGGGCGAACTCTCCGAGGACCGCTACCTGACTGTGACCGGACGCAAGAAGGACCTGATCATCACCTCCAGCGGCAAGAACATCACGCCAGTGAACATCGAGAACGCGCTGCGCGAGACTCGCTGGATCTCTGAGGCTGTGGTGTACGGCGATCGCAAGCCCTACCTCGTGTGCATGGTCACGCTCGACGCCGACGAGGCACCGAAGCTGGCCGAACAGCTGGGGGTCGACCCAGACCGCGAGGCGATGGCACGCGAGGAGCGCGTGCGCGCCACGATCCAGGCCGACGTCGACGCCGCCAACGCGCGCTTTGCCCGCGTCGAGCAGATCAAGCGCTTTGCGATCCTCGACCACGACCTGACCCAGGCCGCGGGCGAGCTCACGCCGACGCTGAAGGTCAAGCGCGCGCTCGTCTACGAGCGCTACGGCCAGCTCTTCCGCGACCTCTATGACGACTGAGGCCCGGCACCACCCGCTCTCCAGCGCCGATGCGGCCTGGCTGCACATGGACCGCCCGACCAACCTGATGGTCATCAACTCCGTGATGTTCTTCGACGAGCGCCTGGACGAGCGGCGCCTGCGAGAGGTGATCCGCACGCGACTGGTCGAGCCCTATCCACGCTTTCGTGAGCGCGTGACCGAGAGCCGGCTGACCCCGCTGCGTGGGCCCGCTTTCGAGGAGGACCCCCACTACGACCTCGATCGCCACCTGCACCGGCTGGGGCTGCCCGAGCCCGGCGATGAGGCCGCGCTGCAGACGCTGATCGGAGATCTGATCGCCACCCCGCTCGATCACGCCAAGCCGCTGTGGGACATGTATCTGGTCGACCGCCCCGGCGAGGGCAGCGCGCTTGTGACGCGCATGCACCACTGCATCGCCGACGGCATCGCGCTCGCGCGCGTGCTGCTGTCGCTCACCGACACCGCGCCTGCCGGCGACGGTTTCGCTGACTCACAGGGGATCCACCTGTCTGGTGCGCCGCCCCGCGAAGGCCTGCGCGGGGCCGTGGCCGGCACGATCGCCGCCGCCGGGGCGCCCATCACCACGGTCACAAGCTCGCTGGGAGCAGCCGCCGGCGCGACGGGAAAGGCGGTCACACAGGTCGCCCACGAGGCCATCGAGGCGCTCGCGCATCCCGGCCACTCCCGCGAGCTGGTCGAGCGGGCCGCCGCCGACGCGCAGGCGCTCGCAAAGCTGCTGTTCACACCAGCCGACACCGACACCGCGCTGCGCGGCGAGCTGGGCATCGCCAGAAAGGTGGCCTGGACACGGCGCCTGGATCTGGAGGAGGTCAAGGCCACCGCGCACGCCCAGGGCGCCACCGTCAACGACGTGCTGCTCGCGTCGGTCAGCGGCGCCCTGCGCCGCCATCTGCGCGACAGCGGCGAGGAGCCGCGCGAGATCAGGACGTTCGTGCCGTTCAACCTGCGCCCGCTCGATCAGCCGATCCCGAGCGAGCTCGGCAACCGCTTCGGTCTCGTGTTCCTGACGCTGCCCGTAAACGTGTCCGGGCGCCGCGCCCGCCTGGAGGAGCTCAAGCGCCGGATGGGCGCGATCAAGCGCTCCCCGGAGGGCCCGGTCTCCTACGCGATCCTGCAAACCGTCGGCATCACCCCGCCCGGAGTGGAGGCGCGCATCGTCGACGTCTTCACCGCCAAGGCCAGCGCCGTCATGACCAACGTTCCCGGTCCGCGTGAGGTCGTCTATCTCGCCGGCGCGCCCGTGCGCGCCGTGCTCGTATGGGCGCCCACCTCCGGCAGCGTCGGCATGAGCGTCAGCATCTTCAGCTATCGCGGCGAGGTCACGATCGGACTGCTCGTCGACGCCGGCCTCGTGCCCGACCCGCAGAGGATCGTGCGTCATACCGAACAGGAGCTCGCCGCGCTCGGGCGGTTGAAGGCGACCACGGACTTCGGTCCGGCTGCGCCGCGTGTCACGCCGCCTGGCTGAGCTGACCGAGCGGCTCTCCCGCCGCATTGGTCGCGAGATGCAGCTTGTGCGGCTTTCAGACGCACAGACCTCACCGGCGCTCATGTCAGACGTGATGGCCCGGGGACCGTCAGGTTCGTGACGCAGAAAGCTCGCGAGCGGCTGTGCTCTGCTCATGCTCGAACGCACGCTCGAGTCGCTCGAGCTGAGTTGCGCCGAGACCGCTTTCCCGTCCAACCTCTCGCCAACGACTGGTCGCGTTCGCTACCTCGCCGATGATGAGATGAGCCTGAGCATCCGAGATCCTGAACAATGCGGCAACCTTGAGTGCGGTGGCGAGATTCGCTTCGGCGTTACGCTCGTCGACGGCAGTCGCGAGTTGCTTGGTTGCGCCTTCGGGGTTGGGGTTAAGGTCGAACGCTGGCGAAAGTGACCAGCCCGCCGTCGTCCTGCGCAGAAATCCGTGGTTGCGCAGGTGATCGTCGGTGTTGGAGATCAAGATCGTGAACACGATACGTCGCCACAGCTCGCGCAGGTCGGCGCCGGCGTCGGGCGAGCGCTCTTCGATAGCTTCGGCGATTTCCAGGTAGCTTGCCTGCTCGCCGTCTTTGGCCTGGAGCATCGACATCGCGCTCAGGTAGCCGATCCGGCCGCTCTCGTCGCGGTCGAAGCGACGAACCACCAACACCGGGCGGTCCTCGAGGACGTGCAGCTCGTGCTCAGGCACGGCAATTCCGCTGGCATGCGCCAGCTTGAGCGCGACAGCCTCCCAGCGGATCACGTCCCACTCGTCGGCGTTGGGGGAGGGGAACTTGGCGATCCCCAGCTTTCCCTGTGTGTCCAGCACATGCGCCTTTGGCCGCGCCCCTCCGAGTGAGCTACCACCGTGAAGCAAGAGCCGCAGGTCTTCGCTGGTCGGCTCGTCGCGTTCGAGCTCTTCGGCCGCGTTCAACAGCCGCGGAAGCATGAGCAGGTCCGGGACTCCCTCTGTGTCAACCGCGAGATACTCCTCGCCGCGGTGGGCGCGGAACCGCAGCGCGCCCTGACGCAAGTCGTCGCGCGCGCCGAGCAGGAAGTCGACCTCGGCAAGCCCGCGTTGCCGGGTAGCGGCTTCGCGGGCGCGCTGGGTCTCGGCGCGCCTGACGAGGCGCCGTCCCCATCCATCCGGGGCGCAGTCGGACATCGCTCCGAATAGAGCGTGTCCAAGCGCTGTTTGGTGCTGACCGGCCTGAAGCGGAAGCCCAGGGTCGAGCTCATAGGCACCGACTCGCTGCAGGTAGTCCTCGCGGTAGCTGAAGGTGGCCGACTCGCTCTGGCCGTGGCGGTGCGTCCATAGTCGCCCAGCGTGGACGTCCTCGCCGGCGATCTGTACGTCCACCTCGATCGGCTGTTCAGCCATCGTCAGTCAGCCGCCTCGGACGTACCCGCCGGGGAAGCTCCTGGTCTGAGCGCAGTCGGCCAATGTCGCTTGCGAGCGGGTCGAGCGCTTCGTTGAGAAGATCGTGGATTCCGAGCGCCCTCAGAGTTCGGAGGAGGTTCTCGACGCTGACTCCTCCGTCGGCCGCCTCAAGCCTGCGAATGACTCCGCGCGAAACATCGGCGCGCTCGGCCAGCTGAGCCTGCGTCAGGCCACGCAGCTTTCGCCATGTGGCAACACTCCCGGCGAGATCGCGCTGAGCCCTACGGATGGGAAGGGGGGTAGCGCGGGGTGAGGTTTTAGATGCCATATCTGGTGCACTATAGCTATTACCGCACTATATATCGACCATACATGCCGTGCATCTTAACCACCGTCGTCTGGCGCACCATCGGTTGAGCTGGGGAGCGTATGGTCCACGACACCGACCTCAAGGGACTAGATGATTGATTCCACGGTGGGGACCGTGGTTTTCGAGGGTTTTTGGGCAGCAGGACCGAAGTCGGCGGTGCTGACCCGCATCGCCGACCGAAGGGGGCCTCGATGGACGCCGACCTCGACCTGCTGCTCACCGCTGTGTACGTCACGGCTGACGATCTCCTGCCCGATCGACCGAAGAACGCCAAGCGGAGGATCACAGACGCGGAGGTCATAACGCTGTGCGTCGCCCAGGCGATCATGGGGATCCCATCGGATCGGCGGTTCTTGGCGGTCGCCCGCAAGCGCTTGATCCATCTGTTCCCTCAGATCCCGGCCCAACCGGGCTATTTCAAGCGTCGCCGGCGACTGGCAGAGACGCTGGAGTGGCTGCTCGGGGTTTTCGCCAGCAAAAGCCCGGGGTCGCGTAGCCAGATACTGCTCGTGGACTCCACGCCGGTGGAGTGTGCTCGCAGCCGCGAGACGGTCAAGCGCTCCGCGCTGGGGGATGCCGCTGACTACGGGTATTGCGCCAGCCACAGCCGATTCTTCTGGGGTTTCAGATTGCACGGCCTGTTCGCGCCCGACGGGACTCCCCGAGCGATCGCCCTGACCTCCCCCAAGATCGATGAGCGAGAGGTCGCGATCAAACTGCTCGCCCGCGCTCCACGCACCGGCGGAGAGACCGTGATCGGCGACAAGGGCTACGCCGGACGCGAGTTCACCAGCCAAGTCAGCGATCTTGACGCCACGATCCTGCGTCCCAGACGCAAGGACGAGTCCGGACCCCGACCACACCTCGCGCCGATCCGCCAACGCATCGAGTCGATCTTCTGGACCTGCAAGGACCTCCTCACCCTCGAGCGTCACGGCGCCAGAACACTGCAAGGACTCCGAGAGCGCGTCCTGCAACGCCTGCTGTGCCTCGCCGCCGCCATCACCCTCAACCACCAACTCGGCCGTCCCAGCCGCGCACTCGTCAACTACTGCGCCTAATCCCGTGGAATCAATCATCTAGCGGATCGACGCTCACGGCCGCGTCATAGCGAAGACCGACAACAAGCGATCGCCGCCTGATTCCAGACCACCGCCTCCGAGAAACCAGGCCAGATCACACAATCACCCGAGACACGCGTCCAGCATGTCCCGAGACACAACACGATGCCGGAGGAGGGACTCGAACCCCCGACACGCGGATTATGATCTGTCCGGAGCCAGTGTCGTATCGAGCAGGCGTTACGGCAAGAAGCTGGTAAGCGTGGCGAGGACCAGCGCGCGCGCCTCGGCGAACGATGGTGCGTCGGAGGCCAGTCCGGGGACCGTCTCGTCGTAGCTCGCGCGCATCGCCTCGACGTTGGACTCGATGCGCCCCTGGCGATCACCCTGCTTGACCAGGGTGAACTTCGCGGCTGCAAGCTCACGGATGTGGGCGCGGTCCATCTGGTCGCCATGGTCGCGAAGAATCAGCGCGAGGTCTGAAAGGTCCGTCGGGCGCAGTCGCTGCAGAAGCGTCCTCAGCTTCTCCGCCACGGTCTCCTCGAGCGTCAGCACCGGAACCTGGAACTCCGCGTAGTAGGGCGGCCCGATGTTGGCCCAATCGGGCTCATCGACGACAGCCTCGCGGTAGCTGATCTCAACGGCGATTTGTCCGTCGTGGTGGGGCGTGTGGAAGGCGATCTGATCGAAGTCGAGGCTGTTCTGGGAATCGGTAGCCGGCGCGCCTGGGTCGATCCGCAGCATCGGCTCGTCGGTTGCACGCCTCATCGCCTCGGCTATCTCGGTGGCCGCGATCTTGTGCTTTGGAGGGTTGGTGCGAGTCGCATCGAGATCCCCTGAGAAGCGCGCATGGCCGCGGACATGGCGAAGCACAAAGCCGCCCTTGAAGCACAGCTGATTTGGGAACTGGTCGACCAGATGCGCTGCCACAGTCACCAGAGCGAAGTCGCGCTCGATCAGCTCGATCGGCCGATCCTGCTGCTCGGCGATGTCCTGCAGGTCGTACTCGTTGTGGATTAGACGGCGAGGGAGACTCATCCGACCAACCTGTGGGCAAGCAGGGCGTCGGGATCGAGGTTGATCCGCAGACCCCAGTGGGGGTTGGTCGGCCCTTGGTCCGGTCCGGAAGATGCGAGCAACGCGTGCCCATGGCTTTGGCCCCGTAGACCCAACAAGGGGGCAGCAGCATCGGGACCGTGCAGCAATTCGAGCAGGTAGCCAAGGCGTCGAGCTACTGCGGCATTGCCGTAGCGCTTCGCGGCTCGGGCGAGATCTTCAGGCGTTGTGCGATCCAGTACGGCCCGATCGAGCGCCTCCACCGTCTGCGCCAGCGTCACTCCCCAACGTGGGTTCGCCAGGCAATCGAGGATCGCTCGCTCTGGTAACGCGATCTGGGGCTCGTCGGGCGCCGGCAGACCCCAGATCCGCTCGGGTGCCTGGAGCGCATAGCGAACTTCATCGCCTTGCCAACTCCAGTTCGCCAGACGGTGGCACGTCAAGACGATCACGCGAAAGAAATGCTGGTCTGAGAGACCGAACTCCGCCAACGCCCGTCCCGCGGTAATGAGATACGGTCTCGGAGTCATCGCGTCGACGAGCGGCAATAGGCGTGCGTCGGTCGAGCCGGTCGGGGCGACCACGAGATAGACACCCCGGCGCACCCGTCGAAGGCGGCCGTCGCGCGTGAGTTGACGTAGGGAGTCCTGGCTGCGTCGCCGGGAGCCCGTAGCGGTGTCGAGCGCCTGTATGTCCTCGTCAAGGAGCACAACCGGATGGCGTTCTGCATTGAGCGCGCTGCGGTTGAGCGCAATGAATGCCCGCTCGCTTAGCGGACGCTCGGCGATGGGGATAGCGGAGGAAGCCATGAGTGGTCCTTGTTGTTTGATCCATCTTACAACATTATTGCTGTTTCGCTCAAACAAATAGGACAACGCGTTCTCTGGGCGCCGAGCAGGCCTCGAACGTCTTCGCGTTCCCCCTCGACCGCGGATAACCGAAGTGGTGCGTGAAAGCGGCCCTCTGGGGAAATCTCCAGGGAAATCCTTCCGCTGGCTGCTACATTACAAAAGCGCTTATTTGCAGGCCATTCGCTATGCCGGAGGAGGGACTCGGACCCCCGACACGCGGATTATGATTCTCCGGCCCGGCGGCTGATTCTCCTAAACTTCGTTTAGTAGAGCCATTCTTGTCGGGTACGCCCAGATAGTATCAGACGAGTTCGGGACCATTCCGGGACCCCTCCCTGTTAAAATCGTCGGATGAGCACGCCTGCCAGTACCCCGCTAGTTCCGTTGACGCTCAACGAGCTGCGCCCGCGCCCGGTCTCCGGGCACCTGCGACGCGTCAGGCGCCAGTCCGGCGATCGTTGGCGCGTGAAGTGGCGGGATGCCGCCGGTGTGGAGCACAAGAAGGTGCTCGGGCGCGTCTGGAATGGCGTCGGGCGCCCCTCTGAGGGCTACCTGACCAAGCAGCAGGCGCAGCGCGCATTGGACGAGATCCTCGTCGAGGCACGGCGCGTGGGTCCCGCCGCGCGTCGGCGTATCAGCTCCCGTCCAACGTTCGCCGATGCCGCAGCGGAGTGGCTGCGCTACGTCGAGTTTGATCGCAAGCGTCGCGCGAGCACGATGCGCGACTATCGTCATGTAGTCGATAGTGCGCTGCTGCCGCTGTTCGGAGAAGTCGAGCTGGATCAGCTCACGAGCGAGATGATCGACGCCTACCGGGTCCACCTCGTCGCCGAAGACCGCCTGTCCGCACGGACGATCAACAAGTACCTGGTGCTGATGAGCGGCATTCTGCGCCACGCCCAGCGCCATTGGGGCCTCACGGTCAACCCTGCCCTCGGCGTCGAGCGCCAGCCGGTGCGCCGCTCCGGCGAGTTCCGGGTGCTGAGCGCCGAGGAAGTCCGCAAGCTCGCCACCGTCACCAAGGTAGGGCGACATCACAAGGCGCCCAAGCGCGAACTGACCTCTGCGGAGCTTGCGGCCCGGCGAATACAGGACGAGCAGGACGCGGCGATGTTCGTCACCGCCGCGTTCGCCGGCCTGCGCCTGGGAGAGCTGCGCGCCCTGCGCTGGGAAGACATCGACTTCGATCTGCGCGTCATCCACATACGCCGCGCGTTCACCCAGAAGATCGAGGATGCGCCCAAGTCCGGACGCGTGCGCGCCACACCGATGGTCGACCAGGTCGCCGAGGCCCTCAAGGACCTCTCCCGGCGCGAACGCTTCACCGCCGACCAGGATCTCATCTTCCCCTCCCCGTACGGCAGCTACCTGGAGGACTCCGCGCTTCGCCGTCGCTATTACAACGCTCTGAAAGCGGCCAAGATCCCACACCTTCGCTTCCACGACCTGCGCCACACCTTCGGCACGCTCGCCGTCCAGGAGTTCGCGCTCTCAGACGTCAAGGCGTACATGGGCCACGCCGACATCGCCACCACCATGATCTACGTCCACCACATACCGCAACACGACGCCGCCGACCGCCTGTCGGCACGCCTGGCAAGGACACCCCGGCGCTAGACGGATCTGAATTGGCTACGGCGTAGCCGCCCAGTCAAGCTACGGAATGTTGCAACCTACTTCGACCTGGGTCTGCTGTCCGTCTAGTGCTCTGACAAGCTGTTCTGCCATGCACATGGTGTCTACGATCTTGTATTCGCCTTGTTGAACAACAAAGTCGAATGGCTGGCCCGTCCCAAGTGTTTGGCTTTCCAAGGTCTGTCCACTAGCTGTCTCAAGAGTAACCGTGACGGCACTTGATAGACGAGGACAGGGTGATGCCCCCGGCTCCGGTCCACCGCTGGTCCATGCATACCCGACGATGGTGGTCTGATTCGCTACATGCGCTGGAAGTGGATGGTTCTGGGGGCATGTCGGCGTCGGCCCCGGTGTCGGTGGGGACGCGGTTGTCGTCGGGTTGGGCGTTGCTGTCCTTGTTGTGGGCGCTTTGCGACCAGCAGTGGGTCGTTTGTGCGTGCTGCGCGGGCAGCCTTTGTGGTGCTTGTCTTTACGATGCGTGGCCCGCTTGCAATGGGGGGTCACTTTATGTCCGTGTGCGCGCGAGTTATGTGCCGTGCCAGCACCGTAAGTCACTGACGTAATCCCGAAGACGGCGGTCAAACATGCGAACGCAAGAATCGTCTTGAGGCTCATCGGCTTCTCCTAACTTGCAAGACGCTTGACGCGGGCGGGCACTGATGACCCGCCCGCATCATATCATTGGTCGAGTATTGCCTGCTTATTGGGCTACTAGCGTGCGTACCGAGCCGAGTTCGGCCAAGTTGGGCACAGTCCCGTTGAGGCTGATCGCGTCGACGGTGCCGGTGTGCGCGTCGAGCACGATACTCAGAACGTGCCCTTTAGGTGCGTGTTCGCCGGCCGGTCGAGGAGCTGTCGCCAGGGAGAATTCCCCGTCCATCGTGATCACGTCCGTGCTGCTCCCCTCCCATTCGCTGATGCCGGGTGACTGCTGTTCCGGCTGAGCGACACCCGGAATTGCAATCGCAAGCGCCGACCTCAACGCCGGACCTTCGACCGTCTGTATGCGTTCCGGTGAAGAGTCACCACCGTAACTGGCAGCGATTTCATCGGCCAACAAGCGCAACTTTTCGGCAGAAAGCGCCGCGTTCGCGCCCGCAGGGGCTGTGTAGTGGGCCAGCAGTGGCGGAGCTGTTGGTTGCGGTGCTCCAAATGCCGCCAGTGTTTCGCTCGTTGATTTGCCGGCCGCTACCTGCTTAGGCGCAACCATTGCGTTTGATTGGTAGTGATATTCAGCGTGGGAGTTGCATTCGGGCCAGTCCAGCCAGGCGGGGGCCTCCACGGTGATGGCACCGTTACCTTGACCCATTGCGTTCAGATTTCCGCACACCCCCCAAGAGCCAGCTGGAGGCCATGGATCACCCTGTTCATCTGCGTAGATCAAGTGCCCGCCGCTCCACTGGGACACCTGGCCCGACGAGTTGGTAGCATATCCGATCACCTGGCCCTGGTTGGTGGCGTAAGAACCTCCATCGCGTTTGGGATCGTTGTTGGCTGTGTACTCAAGCCCATCTTGAAGGTGATTGGCGTACTGACTCAGGCCAGGAAAGCAGAACGCGTGCGCGCCTTGTATCGTCGCACACCAACTGCCAGAGTTCTGGGTATAAGTGGTCGCATCCCACCAATTGACACCCGGTGATTCGGGGTAGTCTACCTCGTTGTAGTTTTCAGCATTGTATGTCGGGTAGTACCACGACTCGTCGGCCTCAAAATAGATCGGTACGCTTGTGAATTGGCCTTTCGCGAAATAACCTGTGGTGTCACCTACCTCTATCCAGGAACCGATGCTTTCGTTATACGGATCACGAGGGAAACCACTCCACTCCTCGTCTTGCTCGCGCGGCGGCACGTAACCCCCTCGGTAATTGCGATCGCCGGCCGTTTCGGGCACATGTGCTTCGCTTGTGTGGGCGTCTATCAGAGTTTCCTTGATCGACAGTCCTGGTCCCCATTCGGAGATTGCGTAACAGTGCGTCCCTGCCACGTTGTCAAAACAAGCCGACGCCGGACTAGCCGTCAGCAAGCCACCGCCCAGCCCAACAGCGGCTGCGATCACGGAAACCTTCGCCACTCGAACAACCAACCATCGTCTTACATACATATGCATATCATCCCTTGCTTGTTGTTGTTACGAATGAAACTGATAAGTAAACGTTACCCGCGTTGGTTTGCGCGTCCGCTAGTTACAAACCACGATTAGTTCGGTTGTCCCAAGTTGCCTTCTGAGGCTGCCCTGTTGGTTCGCAACCGCAGTAACTCCCTCGACGCCTTTTGGGCAATATCCGGAAAGTTCCTTGGCCGTCGGAGTTTCGTAGAAGCTTTCTTCACTATGGGTCTTCACTTTGTGCCCGCGCTGGTAAAGGTGTGCAACCACGACATTGCCATGGCGGTTGAAGGGGGCTGTTTTTCTGGAATAATGGATAGTTATGGTTTCGCCGCAGCCTGTCAGCAAAGCAAAGACTATTACTACTACTGCTACTACTGCACAGGCACGCATGACACTGCCTTTAGCCCCTGCGGTATCCGAGGTGTTGGGAGATGTGATCGGCGGTGGCGAGTACATGTGGTCCGAGTGCGTCGGCCATCTCCTCCAGTTGGATCACCTCTATAGAGGCAGACATGTCGATAGCTGCAACGGCCCCCTCGGACTGATCGTAGACGGGTGCGGCGATGGCGATCAGCTTTCGTGCGTTCTCTTCGTTCTCTAGGGCGATACCGGCGTCGCGGACGTGGATAAGTTCGCCAGCCAGTACCTTTTTGTTTTTGATGGTGTTTGGTCCCCTTTGTCGCAACTTGATTTCGGAGAGGATCTGCTTGCTGTTAGGTTCGGGTAGATGTGCAAGAAGGATCTTGCCGAGCGCGGTGCAGTAGGCGGGTAGCCGTGATCCCGGTTGGAGGTTGAGAACATCGCCGGCCTGTCCTCGGGTGTAGCTGCGGGCGCGATCGACATAGACGATTTCTGTGCCGTCGAGGGTGGCAAGGCTCACGCTGTAGCCAAGGCTTTGGCGTAACTCTTCGATGAATGGGCGCGCTTGGTCGCGCAGGCCGATGGAGTTCAGCACTGACATTCAGAGGTCGGTCACGCGGAGTCCGAGCCGGTACTTGCGCCGCGCGCCTTGCTCGAGAAATCCAAGCGCGAGCAGCGTCACGACATAACGATGGGTGGTGGAGCGGCCCATTTCGACCGCATCTGCGATGTCGCTGATGCCGAGTACCGGAGTCTGCGGCGTGAAGCATTCGAGGATGGCCAGGCCGCGCTCCAGGGACTGGGAGTAGCGAGGGCCCTCAAGTGAGTAGATGGAGGGCTCCTGCGGATTTTCTTTTCGCGTGGAGTGGCTCATGCAGCCTTCTCTTCCGGATCTGCGGCCTCTGTCTGGCGTGTGGGGAGGTGGTAGCGCCGTGTTTTTGGATCGCGTTCGAGTAGTCCTGCCGCAACGAGTGTCGCCATGTAACGGAAAGCGTTGCTGGGTTTCGTTCCGATGGTGTCGGCGACTTCCTTGATACCGCGAGGGCTTCCGTCTTCCGGGAAGCATCTCAACACGAGTAGGCCGATCAACAGCGAGCGTGACAGCTCGGGTTTGTCGCGGATGGAGGCATAGGCTTGGGCGAGCTTCTCGTTGTCTGCCAGTCCGCTCAGGGCGGAGGCGATGCCGGTCGCCTCTTGGGTTTGGCGCAGCACATGGGAGACCTGTGCGCGATTGAGTGTGATCGAGATCGAATCGTCCACGTTCGGCTCGGAATCGTTAGCGGGCCGGGTGCCGTGGGGAGGCACCCGGCCCTATCTCTGGCGAGACTGATGACTGTGGGAACTCACGACCCGGCGGAGCGTTGCCCGTACACCGTCAAACTTTTGACGCCTCTTCCCGCGCACTTGGTTACGTTCAGCCTGTCTGTCCTCGGTCATCCTTTGCGATGATGATGCCTGGAAGCGCCGACTACAAGTCCGGTATGGGACTAGTCTCGTGAGGAATATCCGAAATCGGACAGTTGCTGAGCCTGTCGATTATTGTGCTTGTTGAATGGCGCGCGGCGGCGGGTCCGGAGGACCAGCATTGTGGGTGATGCCAAGCCGTCTAGTGCCGTCAGTACGCCCGTCGCGGTTTGGCGCGCTTCTGGACGCGCTGCTTGTGGGTCGGATAGGTACAGGCTGGCCATACCCGCCAAGAGGAGGTGATGCTCGACACTGATAGTGCTGGCTTGGCTGACGGCTTCTGCGGTGATGCGGCGCATACGGGTGGCCATCTCCCGCGAGGAGGTGTAATGGACGATCAGGTTGTGCCGTCCGGCGGCCGCGTCCTCGGCGTTATCGATCAGGCTGTCCAAGAGCGAGTGCAGGGCTCCGGCCCACGGCCAGTAGATCGCCTCGACGGTATCGGCGGTGGAGCGCGTCAGGAGCGGGTCGGCGGCGGCGGCGATCAGCGCAAGGATCGCCATCGAAGATCCGCAGGCGGCAGCGGTCTCCCACCATCGCAAGTCAGCGCCAAGAGGCGTCTGTTTGTGCGCCCAGCAGGCCAAGGTCCGCAGACCCTGTTTGGATGTGAAATTGGTGCGCGATTGATAGCCGACGATGCGCTGCGTATTCCTATAAACAGCATCGGCGACCATCGGGTAGGACGGCAGACAACTAATGGCACAGCGACAGGTGTCCACGAGCGCCGCGAGGTAGCCACCGTCGCTGCTGCTGGTGTGGTGCCGGTAGTAGTCGGCGTGTGGGACTCCTGGGCTAACGGCCACGATGAGCGCCCGATGGAGCTGCTGTGCGTCGTCGGGACAGGACGGGTGCGTCTCGGCCAGTGAGTCAACGTAATCGTATGCGGCCTGAAACGTGACCTGGGCGCGCACCACATGTGCACGGTGGGCACGGGGGAGGAACGCGGCGAAGGCGGCGGCACCCTCAAGGTTCTTGTCCTCGACAAGGAGGTTGTGGAGGGCGATCGTGCGCAGTTCGGCGCTGGGGATGCGCTTTACGTGCCGTCGGAGATGTCCTATCTCGGAGCGGACGGCCGGGAAAACGCTTAGCCAGTAGCGACATGCCGCTCGGGCAAAGGCAACCGCGTGCCCCCGATGCCGGTTGTTTGAAGGGTGCGGCACACCGATAGCTTCACGATCGGTCGTGAAGTCTGCAACCTTTGTCTATGTCTATGGATTACTCTCGAAGCTCAAGACGGGTGATCGGGACTCCGGCGGCGGCGTAGCCCGGCAAGGCGATGACCGCTAGGAAGACTCCCGCCACGATCAGTAGGGTCAAAACGACGTGGAGCACACCCAGGCCGAACGGCGCTGGGAAGCCGGTGCTCAGGCGCAGATACCTGTTCGCCAGGGCGTGTCCGTAAATCCCCAGGATCGCGCCGTCCGCGCATCCAATGCTCACGAGGACACCGGCCTCGATCAAGAAGCCACGCCACAGCTGCCAGCGGTCAAAGCCGTCTTCCTTGAGCGCGACGAACTGCGCTCGTCGCTGGTATATCACGGTACTCAGTGCCGCCGCGAGTGCGAGTGTCGCTGTCAACAGCAGCAGGACGGATATCTCAGAGATCGAATGCAGGCCCTGGCTGGCGTTGTTCTGGAATTGCGCGATGCGTTCATTTCTTGTCTGGACCCGTAGACCGCGCCTGCCTCGGAGTGTGGCTTGGATTTCACGCTTGCCCCGCTCGGGGCTCACGCCGGGCTTGAGGTTGACCTCTAGGGCGGTCGGTTCGCTGGTCTGCCAATATCGGACGTAGTCAGCCGTGTTGAGCGTGACCGTTCCCGGCGGCCAACCGATGTTAGTGGTGATCGCGGCGACCCGAAACGGCGTGCGCCCGGACGGTGTGGGAAGTATAAACGCGCTTCCGACATGCAAACCGTGTTCTGTGGCGAAGGTGCTCGAAACCCCCGCCCACCCATATGAGCGCAAGTGGTCGGTGGCGCTCACGATCTGGCCTTCCAAGAGCTGCCCCACAGGAAAGATACTGCCGCCGTTGGAGGGGCGCGCGATGACCCACATGCGACGCGATCCGACGTCGAGATACTCACCCTGATCTGTTCGCACCGATGCCACCCCGGGTGTGCTGGCGATCGCGGCGCCCGAGTCGCTTGCGGGAAAGCTGTTAACGGTCAGGTTGTTACCCCTTGCCGTCACCCAAATATCGGCAGTGCCGATGTATTCAGCAAAGGTCTGGTTGAGGCCGTGCGTGAGGTCGCGTTGTGCCCCGTTGACGGCGGTGACACCGTAGACCGCGAGCGCGGCTACACCAGCGAGCGCTACGGCCCGCACTGCGCCAGCGTTCAGTTCGATCGCGGCCACAGCAACCATGCCGCCGTGACGTTTAGCGACCCGTCTAAGGGTGTTGGTCGCCAGTCGAAAGATCAGCGGGACAAAGCATAGGCAGGCCAGTCCAAGCGCCACCCCACCGACCACGGCAGAAGACGGGACGGTTACTGCCGCGACCGTTACGCAAATAGTGATTACGACTCCTGCGATCGCCATGCGGCGGATCAGTTTCGTGCTGATTTGCTGGCCGGCTTCCCCGCGCCGTTTGAGGACGGCATCGACAGGTTCTTTGGAGGTCAGGTCCAGGATGATCGGCACAAGGGAGGCAACCAGCGTGGCGGCGATTCCTAGCCCAAGTGCAATCAGGACGTTGGCCATGTCGATTGTTTGCTGACCGCTGATGGGGAACGCAACCGAAAGATAGATCGGGGCGCTTGCAAACAGCGTGCGCGCCAAGAGATCTCCGACTGCCACGCCGACCAGGGATGCGACGATTCCGAGCGTCAATGCTTGGAAACCGAACAGTACGAGCACCTGCTTGGCGTCATATCCCTGGCTACGCATGTCTGCGATTTCGCGGCGGCGTTCGGGGACGATCAAAAGCATCGCGTTTAGCGCCAGGAGAAAGCCGACCATGAGGCCGATCGCGGCGAACAAGTCGGAGGACTGACTGGTCGGCTTGGCTGTCTCGTTGAGCAAGCCGAGTTCGGCGTTGGCCGGGAGCACATCGAGCCTGCCTGCGGCGAGCTGGCGCAGCTCGCTTGTCACAAGCGCCTCTTTGCCGGGGACAACCCTGATCAGTACCTCGGTCACTCGGCCGTGCGCCCCGGCGATACGTTGGGCTCGGGGTAGCAACGCGACGACCAGTCCGCTGTTGGCGAGTGGCCCGATCGCGCCCGCGTTTAGCACCGCGCCTACCTTGGAGGTCTGGGCGGCACCCCCGGCTAGCAATGTGACGGTTCCACCTGCTTGGGCGCCGATCGTTTCGGCAACTCCCGCGGGTAGGCCGATACCGCCGCTCAGCAGACCATTACCTGGACTGAGGTTCCTGGTGACCGATCCGCGTAGACCGACGAGGCTGGGGGTAACACCGACGAGTTGTACCGACCGGCTACCGTGCGGCCCAACGATGACGGCATTCTCGCGTAGCAGCGGCGCGGCGTCTCGTACTCCCGGCAACCGCGCCACCCCTTCGGCGAGTCGTTGACTGAACCCCTGGGGAGAGCGGGCGGCAAGCTCAAGCGACGCGGAACCGTTGACCGAATTGACGATGTCCCGGGCTGAACCCAGGACGCTGCTGTTGGCGACCAGCACCCCGAAGACCAGGGCGACACCGACGGCGATGCCACCCCCGGCCAGCACCTCTCTGACGGCGTGATACTTCAGTCGCCGCCGGTACATACCGAGCAGCACATCGACCCGTAGCCCACCGATTCGTGGGTTCAGGCGCTCCCTGACCCTCACTGACGGATCAGGGGTTGCAGCTCGATATCCAAGCCCTCGGTTAGATGGCCGTCGCTCATGGTGTAGACCGTGTCCACGAACGCCGTCGCCTGCGGATCATGTGTCGCGAGTACCGCTGGGATCTGACGTTCGCGCACGATCTCGGCAAGCATGCCGAGAATTTCCCGGCTGCGCTTGGAGTCCAGGTTACCGGTGGGCTCGTCAGCGAGCAACAGGCTCGGGTCACTGGCCAGAGCGCGCGCGATAGCCACACGCTGGCGCTCCCCCATCGACATTTCGCCTGGCGTGTGCTCAACCCGCGCGCCGAGTCCTACACGCTCAAGCCAGGGCTGGGCGGCATCGGCAGCCTCCCCCAGACTCTTGCCGAGCGCAAACAGCTTCAACCCGGCATTGTCGATCGCGGACGCACCGTTGACGAGATGAAAGGACTGAAAGATCACCCCTGCCTGCTCACGACGGTAGCGCGCGCTCTCTGCGGGCGACAGGCTGCTCACCTCCTGGCCGTTAAGCAGGACCGTCCCCTCGTCGGGCTGCATGATTGCGGCCGCGAGCAACAGCAACGTCGTCTTGCCCGAACCGCTGGGGCCGTACAGCGCGACGAACTCGCCAGGCGCGACTGTAAGCGATACGCGATCGACAGCGTGAATGGTCTCCCCGGCACTGGCATACCGCTTGGAGACCTCGCGCAACTGGAGTGTCATGACGCTCCAGTGCTGTTGCCGCGCCCAACACTGCCGCGACGCTCGGACATATCGATCACCTTACGCCGCGAGTCCGTCGAATACAGCCGACCATTGTCCAAGTTCAGCACACGCCGGCACCGCGTAGCACGGTGACGTCTTCGGAACCGATCAACAACGCCATCCCCAACTGCTTCGGCAGGGAATGAATCAACGCATAAAGAGCCTGCGCCTCTTTCGGCTGTGGCAACACCGCCGGCTCATCTATCAGCAGCAACGCCGGACGACGGACAATCGCGCGCGCCAGCTCCACCCGCACCCGCTCAACCAGCCGCAACGATGAGGTCGAAACGCGGCCCAACTCCGGTACTTCAACCATCTCCAGCGCCGACCAGGCACATTCTTCGGCCCGCCTCATATTGAAGCCGTCGCTATACAGCGGCGTCGCCACATGCTCAAGGACGGTGATCGCGTCGCTCAGACGCCGATCCCCCTGCGCCAAGGCGATCCCCTCATGCCGACGAGCAGACGAACGCGCGTCGATGCTAAGCCCGGAGAGAGCCTTGCCACGCCACCGCACCTCCCCCTCGTCGGGAACCTCAAGACCAGCCGCGACCCTAAGCAACGTGGTCTTGCCCGCCCTACGCGAAACAAGCACGCCCACCATCTCGCCCTCAAACAACTCAAATGAGACGCCATCTAGAACCGCGACCTCCCGCAGACCATCACGGAACCGCTTGGTGACGTTACAAAACTCAAGGAGCATCATCACGAGTCCTCGGCTAAGACTTCCTCAAGCGCCCGGCACGCCTCAGCCACCCACTCCAGTTCGGCCTTCAACCGCTTGTCCACCGCCGAGCGATAGAGACTCGTCACCGTGCCCAGCAACGACGCCCTCGATGTTTCCATCTCGGCATTTTCCTCGACCTCCTCTATCAGATCGATCCGGTATTCGTTGAGGGCGCGCAGTAGATCGGGAATGTCATCCTCAGTACAGAACGCCAGCCGCGTATGGATATCCGAGCGCAGGATGCTCGCCGCCGGCGGCGTGACGAGCCATTCCCGACGCGCTCGCGCAGCCTCGTCGGAGGCGTGGTAGTACCGCTGGGTGTAGGGACGCACATCAATCGAGCGATCCTCGTGCCAAGCTAGCCCGGCCTTCTCCAACTGTTCAAGGAGCTTGTAGATGTGCTTCGCCTGGACGCGCCAGGACGAACCCATACGACGGTTGATCCGCTGAGCTATGTCGTACCCATAGGTCGGCCCTTCCAGGAGCAGCACAGCCAGCACCGCCGTCTTCAGCGGCGATCGGCCCTCCACCAAGGTTGCCCTCTTCTGATCAGTCATCTTCGCTTGCGGCGACAATACAACGAATTAGAATTCTACGGCCGGCTGATCATCTGACAAAGGTTTGTTTCCGACGGCGCGAGCCGCTTGAAGCGATAGCCGCGCGCACCGAACACAAGGGCGTCGCCGATGCGGTGAATCAGGCCCGCATGGTAGAGAGCGGCGACGGCATCGGTGATCCAAACGTCATGCACTCAAGCTTCTTGGATCGACAGGGTCATTGCGTTCGTCTAATAAGAGATCAACGCCCCTGCAGAAGCTCCTCGACCGCCAACCGACACCGAACAGCAAGACCTCAAATACGCGATCCGCCAGTCCGGCACTCTGATCGTGCAACGCCCCTATCGCACCGCTAAACAGCAAACAGACTAGATGCACTGTGGCAGTGCGTGACAGTTCTGGATGGTACGCTGTGGAGCATAGTGATGACGGCGGCGAGCATCGGCGCGGGGCAGGCGGATAGCTATAGCGCCTATTTGGAGTCGCGGACCGTCGCGCCGTCGCGGGGGGATTACTACCTGTCGGCGTCGGGGGAGCCGACGGAGGCCGCAGGGGTGTGGCACCTGCAGGATGAGACCCTTGAGCGGCTGGGCCTGGAGGCCGGAGAAGCGGTCCGTGCGGAGCAGTTGGTCGCGTTGATGGAGGGTCGTCATCCTGGTAGTGGCGAGTTCATTCGTCAGGCCGGTGCGGATGGTCGTAGGGCGGGCGGGATCGACTTGACGTTCAGCGCCCCGAAGTCCGTATCAGCGGTGTGGGCGCTTGGTTCTGTGGAGCAGCGTGCGGGTGTGGAGTTGGCGCACGGGCGCGCGGTGTCGCGTGCGCTCGATCATTTGCGGGGCGAGGTTGCTGTGGTTCGTGAAGGCGCAGGCGGACGGGTCATGTCTGTGGCGCGTGATGTGCTGGCGGCGGAGTTTCGTCATACGACGGCGCGTGGTGTCGCCGGCGGCGATCCGCCCGACCCGCAACTCCATAGCCATGTCCTCGTGACTGGTGTGGTGCGCGAGGATGGGCGGTTCGCGGCGGTAGCGAGTCGGCCGTTGTTTCGAGCGGCACGGGAGTTGGGCGCGTTCTATCGCGCCGCGCTTGCGTCTGAGCTCCAGGAGCAGGGGTATGGGATCGTCGCTGGGACGGGACGCGATGGGCGGTATTTCGAGATCGAGGGCATCTCGCAGGGTGTGCGGGATGCGTTGAGCGGGCGCTCGCGTGAGGTGTGGTTGGCAGCAGAGCGTTTCCGTGCGCGTTACGGGCGAGCACCCGAGCGTGACGAGTTGCGCAACGTCAAGCTTGAGAACCGCAAGGCAAAGATGCCCCAGAGCCGCCCCGAGCTGGAAGGGGTGTGGGAGGAGCGCGCCGCAGAGCAACACGTCGAGCGTGGTGACATCGAAGGGTTGCGGTCCGAGGGGACGGGCGGGGTAGTGCGCGAAGGCGATGGGGTGCTGGATTGGCGTGAGCGGGTGAGTGATGTCTTGACGGCGCAGGGCGCGACGTTCTCAGAGCGGGAGTTGCGCGCGAGCGTGCTCGAGCAAGGCGTTGGTGAGCTATCACCGGAGCTGGTCAGCGAGCATGTCCGGGAGCTGGTCGTCTCGGGTGAGGTGGTGGAGCTTGAGAATGATCGGTTGACGACGCGTGAGATCCGCAGCATGGAGCACGCGGTAAAGGAGCGTGTGAGCACGATGGCCACGAGCACGGGGGCAGCAGTGGATGATCGGTCGCGGACGGTCGCGATGGGCGAGGTCGCCGAGAGGATCGGTAGCGAGTTGAGCGACGAGCAGCAAAAGGCGCTTGAAGTGCTCGGTGGTCGGGAGCGCGTCGCGGTATTGGTGGGGCAGGCTGGTGCGGGTAAGGGCGTGGTGATCGACGCCGCCGCGCGAGCTGAGCAGCACACCGGGCGAGAGACGTGGGGTGTCGCGGTCGCCGGTGACACCGCAGAGCGACTGGGTCGCGACAGCCCCTCCCTGCAAGGCCGAACATTGACGTTGGACTCACTGGTCGCCAAAGCCGACAACGGCAGTCTCGTGTTGGATGAGTCGAGCACCGTGTTTTTCGATGAGGCGGGCATGGCTGACACTCGTCGTCTTGACGCTTTGAGCCGAGTAGTGGATGAGGCCGGGGGCAAGCTGGTCGTGATCGGTGATGAGCGCCAGCTCCCCGCGATCGGCGCCGGAGGCTTGTTCAGCGAACTCTCAGAGGTTGCGCCGACGGCGCGGTTGTCGGAGGTTCGTCGCACCGATGATCCTGATGAGCAGCGCGCATGGGCCGATCTACGCGCCGGTAAAGCCGAGCAAGCGATGGCCCACTACCAATCCCGCGGGCAATTGCATTTCGCTGACACCCGCGAGGAGGCACTGGAGAGCGCTGTCAAGCAATGGGTCGACCTGGCTGAGCGTGATGGTGTCCGCGATGTCGCACTGATGTCCGACGCCTCCACCACAGAGATCGACCGCATGAACGCCCGCGCACAACACCTACGAGCCGAACGCGGCGAGCTGGGCGAGAGCGAAGTACAAGTACCCGAGACGCCTTACGGGTTGCGTGAAGGTGATCGCGTCGCGTTCATCTCCCAACACCATCCCGAGAACCAACGGCGCGTGGAGAACGGCACACGCGGAGAGATCCTGAACGTCGATACCGAGCAAGACCGGGTTCGTGTCCTGACCGATGGTGCGCGCGAGATCACCGTTGAAGGTGAGGATCTAGCGAGCCTGCGTCTGGCATATGCGCAGCACTTGTATCGCCAGCAGGGCGCCACGGTAGAGCGAGCCGTCGTCGTGACCGGTGGTTGGCAAACGAGCCAGGAGGGCGCTTACGTGCAGGCATCGCGAGCACGATTCGGCACCGACTGGCACATCGCACGCGAGGGCCTCGGAAGCGAGGGCCTGGATGCTGAACGTGTCGACAAGCTCGCTGAGATGATGCGCTCCTCACGAGCACAAGTCCCCTCCCTCGCCTACCGTGCCCTAACCGGAGCAGAGCAGCCGGACACCGGTCGGGAACTAGAACGCTCCACCGAGCGTCAGCTCGCACGCGAGGACCAGCTGCAACGCGATGTGGGGATGGCGTTGTGAGGCGTGTCGCGATCACACTCGATGAGCACGCCCTCACAGAGCTAACCCGTCGCGCACAAGCCGCCGAGGAGCCCGTCGCACGAACAGCCGCACGCCTCGTCCGCGACGGCCTACTCAGCACCCACAACACACACCCGACTGCCGGGGAGCGACCGCAGAGCACCACACCCGCGCCCGGGACGACGCAGAGCACACCGGGGACACCTGAATGGCTGGAGCCGCCTGGTGATGATCGACAGGAGCGTTGGCGGCGGGAGCTATGGGCCGCGGTGTGCGCACTCGCCGAGCGCTACCCCCGCGTCATCGCCAAGCTCCCCGCCGACTGGTGGACCGACCGCGCGCTCACAGAGATCATGGGCGCCCTCACCACATGGCGCGCACAACTAGACACCGACCAAAACACTGACCCCCGCGTAGAGCTGCTGTTCCACGACCGCCTGGAACTACTCGATCGCCAACTCACCCAGACCGGTGATCCCACCGCCGCACGCTTCACGAGCGGACCACCACCATCGGAGTGGGTAGCCGACCGACGTTAGGTTTCGGGCAGCACTTCGGTGTCGGTCGTTGCTTGGAAGAGTCCGGGTACCCGGTATGGAATGATCCCCGCCCGTGGCGCTTGCGATCGAAGAGGAGTTGCCCGCCAGTCGTCGGCGCAGGTTTGCCGTGGGGCGGTGGTCTGCATGGCTGTTGGTCGTTGCGGCCGCGTTGAACGTCGTCGTGCTGCTGGCGCAGCTTCGGGGCTTCATCGCCGGTCTGTATCGCATCCCGGACGTGGCCTTCTCGGAGGTGTTGACGGCGCTCAGCGCCAACGCCGGACCGGGGCACGTGGTCGTGTTGGGCAGCCACCCGTTCTACGAGGCGTGGTGGCTTGAAAAGGCGACCGCGGGGCTTCCCCACCACTGGCAGATATGGGAGACGATCCCGTTCGTGATCGCCTTCGTCGGGATCGCGCTGATGGCGTGGGCGGCGTGGCGCGTGTACGGCGGGTTCGCGGCGCTACTGACCACGACCGTGATGGTTGCGCTGGGCGATGGGATAAGCGGGGTCCTGTTCTCTTCGGACGCGCACGGATATGTCGTCGCGCACGGCGCACTCATCGCTGCGGCGGTGGTGTTCCTGGCGGAGCGGGCGGTCAGGGGACGGCTGTCGTGGCCCCTGCTGGTGGGCGTGGGTGTCGCGCTGACGCTCCTCAGCGCCGTCGGAGCGACCGATCCACTCTTCGAGTTCGCCTTCGTGCCGAGCCTCGCGGTCGCGGGCTGCGTGACCTGGTGGCGCCACCCCGGTTACGCGCAACTGCAGCTGGCGGTCTTCTGCGTCGGGGTGAGCCTCGCCACGATCGTGGGCGCCCAGCTGTTCGACGCGCTGATGCGCTCCGAACACGTGGTCGCGTCCTCCTTTCCTATCAGCTTTGTGGGGTCCAGCGCGATACTCACGAAATTGCAGACGACGATCGCGTCGGTCGCGCAGCTCGCCGGGGGCGAATTCTTCGGTCGGCCGGCGTCCGGGACCTCGCTGCTGGTGTTCGCCGTGGGCGCGCTCGCAGTGGTGGCCGTGCTCGCGGTGCTGGGACTCGTGTGGCGGTACGCGAAGTCGCTCGATCGGCGCAGCAGCAGCATGACGATCGCGCAGGACATCTACGTCGCCTTTTGGATGGGCGTGGTCGTCCTGTCGCTCGCGGCTTACCTGCTCACGAGCGTGGGCATCGAAGGAGCCGATCGCTACCTGCCAGGGGTCTACGCGGGGACCGCCGCCCTGCTGCCGGCGCTCGCCGGTCGAGGCGTTCTGCAGCGCGCTCTCCTCGCAGGCGCGGTGGCGCTATTCGCCGTTCTGGTCGCCACCAACCACCTGATCGAAGGCCAGCTCACCGGAAACGGCCCGACGCGCAGCGAGTCGTACAAGATGCTCGATTTCGTGCGGTCAGAGCACGCAGATCACGGATATTCGACCTATGAAGTCGCGCCCGTCGCGACGTTCCAGACACACGCCGCGCTGAAGGTCTATCCGGTATTCGTGTGCAACGGGACGGTCTTCGGGGGCGCTCTCAGCGAAATAAACACGTGGTATCGGCCGAAAACGGGCACGCGCAGCTTCGTCATCACCCAGTCGGGATCGTCCTTCGCGAGCATCTCGCCCCAGTTCGGCGCGCCGCTGGCGAAGTACGCGATCGGACCTTACAGCGTTTATGTGTACGGACACGACGTGGCCACGAACCTCGGCGGGAAATGCTGAGTCTGCGCGAGACGCGCACGCCTACGAGCCGCGCAAGCTAAAGCACTCCTGATGGTCCACCCGGCCATCAGGAGTGCGAGCACAGATGTTCGCGCCCGGCCTGGCAGAGTGCTCGCCAGTCGCAGTCTGTGAATCCGGGGGTACCGCGGAAGAGGTCGATCCCGATCGGTTCTCTGCCTTGCGGGAGTGCGAGCGCGCGTCCGGCGGGCATTGCTCTGAGGTCGGCTGGTTGGACGGTGCGCTCGCGTTGTTGGGTGTAGGAGTGACTGTCGCCCCCGGTGTAGCTTCGGCCTGGCCGTTCGACCTGGTGGGAGGTGGAGTTGTTCTCGCTGATCTGCGGACGCCACACGAGCTGTTCACCACAAGCATCTGAGACGAGCTGCGCGGTGTAGGGGTCAGCGACCCCGGCGAGCACGAGGCGCAACGCTGGTGTTGACCACATCGTGGCTGTCTCGTGCTCGCCCCATCGCGCTCGGGCTTGACTCATGTCCTGCACGCCGAGTACGGGAACGATGCCCTGTTGGATGCCCTCGCTGAGCAGGCGCGGCAGGGAGCGTATGGGTGCGATGTTCGCGACCTCATCCAGCGCCAGCAACAAGGGGCGTTCAAGGCGTCCTGACGGTCGGGTGATCGCGATGTCGATCGCGCGAGCGCACAACCCGTCCAGTAACGCTGCGATCAGCGGCGCGAGCTCCTCCTGAATACGGGAAGGGGAGATCACGTAGAGGGTGCCGTTCTGGGCGATCAGGCGGTCGAGATCGAGCTGGGGTGTATGCGCGGGATGGGTGGAGGCGCGTATCGCGCTACGAGAGGCCCACGCGAGCGCGACCTGCGCGGTACCAAGCACCGAGGTTCGGTAGTCCCCTACCGCTTGTGCGGCGACACCGGACAGCTCCTCAAGCGCGATGTGCGCCCCGGCGTCGCGCAGGATCTGTGAGGGCTCTGAGAACTCCGAGCGGCCCAACCATCCCCGCGCACGATCCATCCCACCATCACGTGCGAGCGCCGCGGCGTGAAACAACGGCGCCAGCAGCGCACGAGCAGCGATAGCGAAGTGCTCACCATGACGAACACTCTCATCCGCAGACGCAGGCGACAGGAGTGCTGCGGCGACTTCGACAGCACCGTCCCAGGTCTCACAACGCGCGAGTGGCGAGCACCCGATGCTGATCTCCGGACACCCGAGCGACCCTGTGGGGTCGTATACGGCTACGGGTCCCAGGCGGGCGCGATGAGCGGCGCTTTGCAGGATGTCGCCCTTGGTGGAGGTCACGAGTGCCGGCCCGTTCCAGCACGCGAGTGTGGGAGCGATCACTTTGCGTGTCTTGCCCGACCGTGGTGGTCCCACGATGATCGCCGCACAATCCGCCGGAGAGCGCAACACACCATCCGTGGTTTGGCCTGCCCAGACATGCGTCCCTGTGATCCCCGCCTCACGCCCGGCGATCCAGGGGTCCACAGGCACCGCCGCGACCGGCAAAGGCACAGGAGCGTTGCCTGCGAACTCGGCGTGATGTCCGGTCAAGGCCCTGACTGCCCACAATCCCCCGCTGATGCACGCTCCGAAGCTGGCGAGTAGCAGCAGTAACGCGATCATGGCCAGCGCGGGTGTCGAGGACGATCACGCTGCTCTGAGACCAACGGTGCTCGCAACCGTTCAGGACCGCTCGGTGGCGCCACGTACTCCCGATACCGGCGCTTATGAACACTCGGCGCGAGCAGCATCCCCACCGCGACCATCAAGAACATCACAAGCCCCATCGCAACCGGTGACGCACCCAGGACCTTCCCGAGGGGGTAGTGAGGCCCAACACTGCCAAACCCGCCATGCCCCGCCCTCCACGCGAGAGCCGCCGGTCCCGACCACAACGGCCACACCAACCACAACAACACGAGCAACAACCCCGCGCCGGCGAGTCGCTGAGGCCAGCTCAACCACCCTATCTCCACCGGGCGCAACACCCGGCTCATACAAGCCGACGCGAACAACCACACCAACAACGGTCCGAACACCGGTGCCGCCCACCATCCGAACTGCAAACCGAGCGTCGTGAACAACGCGTCCAACCCCATCAACAACACCCCGACCCCGCCAACCAGCAACACTCCCAGGCGCAGCATGAGGTCCTGATCGGCCTCCTTTTCCGCGTGCGAACTACCCGTGAACACCTGATCCACCCATCCCGGAGGACCATCCATACGCCCCCGACGATCACCAGCACCAATCCGTCTACGAGGATCACCAGAGCTCATCGTCAGACCTCCTTGTCCGTTGGAATCTCCGCCAGGCTCGCCAACAACGCCGCCTGGTTCCTACGCGTGTAAGTCCGCTGAACCGCACCACCACCAGGACCCCCGCTGACCGGTCCGGGACGCGCACGCACGACACGGTGCGGGCTCTCGACCTGTGCTGCCAGCCAGTCCTCGAGCATCACTCGCGTGAACCGCAGATGCCGACCGACGCGCAAGCAAGGCAGACGCCCAAGCCGTGCCGCATCACGCACCCACGACACCCGCACGCTCAGCAACACTGCCGCGGCTTGGCAGTCAAGCAACGGCTCATCCAACGCCACTACACCGCTCTCGGCCGAGACGCCCGGCGATCCCCGCACCAGCCCCCTTCCGCGCAGGCCGGCTGGTCCTTGGGTCGTTTTGTCTGTTCGTGCCATTTGTAGCTCCATAGATATGTCGTGGCGGAGGACCCGTTTCCCCCCGACGAGTTCAGGCGGATTCATCCCTGTACTCCTTAATGACCGCGAGCACGCCAAGACGGCCACCAACATTCGTCCAGCCGCCCAGAACCGCCGCGTTCTCGCAAGCGACGAGCACACCCTTCTCGACCGCCGCTAAGAGCACCGGAGGCGGCGGGCTACGCCCGCCTTTTCAAGGGAACTGCGAGTGCTTCGTGCCACAAGGTCACCGTGGAGCGCTTCGGGACCATTTCGGGACCTTTATGACGATCCCTGAGAAGACCGGGAGGTCGTCTACCCTTGAGTATTGGCTTTAGAAAGCCAATAGATCTGATGCCGGAGGAGGGACTCGAACCCCCGACACGCGGATTATGATTCCGCTGCTCTAACCAGCTGAGCTACTCCGGCGGGAGCGGGCAGTTTAGCCTGTCGCAGATGAGCGCCCCGTTGCCGCTGCTGGCCGTGCCGAACGTCTCCGAGGGGCGCGACGTGTCGGTCATAGAGGAGATCTCGCGCGCGTTCTCCGGCGAGGGCGTTCGGCTCTTGAACGTCCATCGCGACGCCGACCACCATCGCTCCGTCTATACGCTCGCAGGAGAGCCGGCCGCGCTCGCGGACGCTCTGTTGGCGGGGGCCGCACGGAGCGCAAGGCGGATCGACGTGATGCGTGACGCCGACGCGCCGGTACCCCGCGGGGAGCACCCCCACGTCGGGGCGCTGGACGTCGCGCCCCTCGTCTACCTGGAGGAGTCCTCGCGCGGCGCCGCCTTTGCGCAGGCGCTGGTGGTCGCGGATCGCATCGGGGATGAGCTACAGATCCCGGTGTGTCTCTACGGCGAGCTCGCGGGTACCGATCGGAGATCGGCCAGCACCCGAGCGCAGTTGCGATCAGGGGGTGTCGCGGGTCTCGCGCGCCGGATCGCCGCGGGGGAGCTCGCGCCGGACTTCGGGCCGCCACGGTTGCATCCGACGGCCGGCGCGACACTGGTCGGTGTGCGCGCGCCTCTGGTCGCGTTCAACCTCCAGCTGGCCCCGCCCGCGAACGTCGCGGACGCGCGCCGGATCGCCGCGCTGATCCGCGAGGGCGGCGCCGAGGGGCTGCCGGGGGTGAGGGCGATCGGGGTTCGCCTGACGGGCGAGGTTGCGCAGGTGTCGATGAACGTCGAGCGACCGTTCGAGGTTTCGCTCGCGTCGATCGTCGAGCGCGTTCGCGCGCACGCGCCGGTGGCGAGCGCGGAGCTCGTCGGGCTCGCTCCGCGCGCCGCGTTCGTGGGCTTCCCAGAAGACGTGCCCATGCCGGGCTTCGATCCTGCCGCGCACCTGATCGAGTCGGCGCTCGGGCTGTCCGGTGGGCTGCCTGTAGGCTTGTAGGCGACGATGGCTCAGACCAAGCGCAAGCGCCAGACCAAGCACCGCGGTAACGCCGCCGGGGTGGTCGAGTCGCGCGGCCGTACCGGCCGCAAGCCGACGAAAGCCGAGAAAGAAGGCAAGCCGCGCCCCACCCAGCAGATCGCCAAGCGCGATCGTCCGCCGACGTGGTCCGGGGCGTTTTACCGGGCGATGGCCGCGGCGGTGCTGATGCTGCTCGTGAGCCTGTTTCTGCTGAAAAAGCCCAACGAGGCGATCGCGCTGTTCCCGATCGTCCTGATCTTCTACATCCCGATCAGCTACTACACCGACATGTGGCTCTACAACCGACGTATGCGCGGCAAAGCCAAGCAGGGCGGTGGCAAGGCGCCGGTGCGATGAGCACCCGCTGTGCGCGCCGCCCGAAGTTCACGCGCCGAGCCGGCGATCTGCGAGGGAGGAGCGTGCGATGAGCACGTTGGACGTCCGCTCGTTTACGGTCGGGCCGGTACAGGAGAACGCCTACGTCGTCCGCCGCGCCGACGCAACCGATGCGCTGCTGATCGATCCGGGTGACGAGCCTGATCGGCTCCTGCAAGCGATCGAGGATCTCGGCGTGCGGATCGAGGCGATCCTGATTACGCACTGCCATTTCGACCACATCGGTGCGGTCGCTCCGCTCGCGCGCGCGACAGGCGCACCTGTGTATTGCCCGGTGGTCGAGCGTCCGGTACTCGAAGACATCCGTCTCGGCACGCCGCCCGGGTTCGGCCCGTTCGAGAACTACGTACCCGAGCACACCCTCGCCGGCGGCGAGTCTCTGAAGCTCGCCGATCTCGACATCGAGGTCCTGTCCACGCCCGGTCACAGCCCCGGCCATCTCACGTTCTCGCTACCCGCGCACGGGGCGATCCTCTCGGGCGACGTGCTGTTCCAGGGCTCGATCGGACGCACCGACCTGCCGTTCGCGGATCATCCGACGCTCGAACGGACGCTTGAGACGCTCGTGCGTACGCTGCCGGCCGAGACGACCGTGTATCCGGGACACATGGGCATCACGACGCTCGGTCGTGAGCTCGCGACGAACCCGTTTCTGTTCGACCTGCGCTCCGACCTCGCGATCCCCCAGCCGGCGCCGGTCCGGAGTATGGGCGGCAGTTGAGCGGAGCCGACCGCATCAAAGCGCCGCGCGGCACCTTTGACGTGCTCGGCGAGTCCTCCGCCGTGCGCGCCGTGCTCGAGGACAAGGCGCGGACGATCCTCGGGGGTGCCGGTTATGAGCGCATCGAGACGCCCACGTTCGAGGCGACCGAGCTGTTCGCGCGCGGCGTCGGGGAGTCCACGGACATCGTCAGCAAGGAGATGTATTCCTTCGCCGACGCCTCCGGGCGCTCGCTGACGCTGCGTCCCGAGGGCACCGCGCCGGTGTGCCGCGCGTATGTCGAGCACGGCATGCACAAGCTCCGCCAGCCGGTGCGGCTGTGGTACCTGTCGAGCTTCTTCCGCCACGAGCGCGCCCAGGCCGGGCGCTATCGCCAGTTCTGGCAGGTCGGCGCGGAGGCGCTCGGCTCGGAGGACCCGGCGGTGGACGCCGAGTCGATCTCGCTGCTCGCCGCGCTGCTTCAAGAGATGGACGTCGCTTCGGTGCGCCTACGCTTGTCGAGCCTCGGAAGTTTCGCCGCGCGACAGGAGTACCGCGAGCAGTTGCAAGTACATCTGCGCGCGCACGCCGAGCAGCTCTCCGAGGAGGTGCGCGGGCGCATCGAGCTGAACCCGTTGCGGGCGTTTGACTCCGAACATCCCGGCACCCGCGCGGCGATGGCGAGCGCACCGCGTCTGCTTGACTTTCTCAGTTCGCAGGACGCCGAGCATTTCGCCGAGGTGCGCGCCCGGTTGGACCTCGCGGGTGTCGCGTATGAGATCGATCCGACGCTCGTGCGCGGCCTGGACTACTACACCCGTACCGTGTTCGAGTTCACCTCGCAGGAGCTCGGTGCGCAGTCGGGTGTCGGCGGCGGTGGGCGTTATGACGGCCTCGTGCAACAGCTCGGCGGCCCCGCGACGCCCGGCATCGGCTGGGCGGCGGGCGTGGAGCGGATCCTGCTCGCGGGCGCCCCGCCACATCCCGCGCCCGCGCCTGTGGACCTGTTCGTCGCCTACGAGCCCTCCCGCCAAGGCGATCTCACACCCCGCCGGGCGCCCGCCGAGGCGTTTGCGCTGCTGAGCGAGGCTCGCGCCGCGGGCCTGACGGCGCAGATGGAGCTTGCGGGGCGCTCGCTCAAGGGCCAGCTCGGTTATGCGAACACGTTGGAGGCCCGCTACGTGGCGATCTTCGGCGCCGAGGAGACGGTGCTCAAGGACATGCTCGGCGCCTCCCAGGAGACGGTGGCGCCAAACGCGGTGGTGCACGCCGTGTTGCGCGGCCTGCGCTCGCTGTAAACAGTCCCGCGGCCGGTTGAGCGCACGTTTCGGGCTTTTTGGGACGGCGGAGCCGGCGCGGCATCTCGCCGTGCGATACCGCTCGGGCGACCATTAAGTGCGTGGCGTAGAACTGCCGATGCCGGCGGCCCGATCGAGCTCTGTGGGGAGTCCACTGCGGCAAACGCCGTTCAACTCCCAAGCGCAATCTGCCGACACATGGCCTAGACCGATGACCCAGATCTCCCGTCCCTTCCAGATCGCGCTCGTCACGCTGGCGCTGTTCGTGCTCGTGTGGTTCGCCGCGCTGCACCGCCGCACCTCCACCTCGGGTGGGAGTTCGGGGTCGAGCGCCGCCGTCGCCGGCGCACCCGCGAAACCGTCCGCCGCGGCGCAGGCCAAAGCCGCGGCTGCGCCCACGCACGTCTACCACGGTGCGGCTCCCGGAGTCGAAGGGCTGACCCGCGCGATCGACAAAGCCCACGGCGCCGTCGCGCAGTCCCAGCATGAAGCCCACCGGGTGGAAACCTCAGAACCCTCAGCCTCCTCGGCAGCACCGGCCGCGGCCGGTCACGTCTCCTCGACGAGCACTGCGCACGCGCCGGCTCACCCCGCGGTTGTGACGCCTACCCACGTCCACGCGGCGGCGCCCGCGGCCAAACGTCCCGCCACCGTGGCGAGCATGCAGAGCGCCGTCGAACACGAGCTCAAGCAGGGCAAGACCGTGCTGATCCTCTTCTGGAACCGTCACGGCTCCGACGACGCGGCGGTCCACGACGCTCTCGGAGCCGTCCAGCACGCGCTCGGCTCGAAGGTCGCCGTCCACTATGCGACCGCGGGCCAGGTCGGAGCGTTCGGCACCGTGACGCACGCCGTGCAGATCACCCAGACCCCGACCCTGCTGATCGTAAACCCGCACGGTCAGACGACCGTGCTGACGGGGCTCACAGACGCGTTCGCGATCCGCCAGGCGGTCGCCGAATCGCACCACTCCTGACGTGCGGCTCGGTCGTTCGGCGCGGCGCCCGGTCTGACGCAGCCCACCGTCCGTAGTACACGTCCGTGGGTCCGCGCCTCCGGCGCCTCCCCCCAAAGCCCGCTCCGGTCCTTACACTCGGCAATGTGACACTCGCCACGGGCCTTGCTACGCACCTTGAACGACCGCTCGGGCGCGGCCATGCTCCCGCGGGCGCGCACACGGGCGCGGCCGGTGGGGCGGCGTGCGGCGATCTGATCCGTATTTCACTCGCGCTCGACCCTCAGACTCCCGACGGGCGCATCCTCGATGCGGGGTTCGACGCGAGCGGTTGCGGCGCCACGATCGCGGCCGGCAGCGCGACCGTCGCTCTGCTGCGCGACATGCCGCTGCTGGAGGCGGCCAGGATCGCTCCGGAGACGATCGCGCAGGAGCTCGGAGGGCTCACTGTGACCAAGCGCCACGCCGCCGAGCTGGCCGCCGACGCGCTGCATCGCGCGCTCGGTTGCGCCCTGCGCCAGGCCGACCTCGCGCCGGTGTCCGGGCGCGCGCTCGTGGCGATGAGTGGTGGAGTCGACTCGGCCGTCGCCGCCCTACTCAGCGCCGAAGCGGGAGAGGAGACGGTGGCGGTCACACTCGAGTTGTGGGCCGATCCGGCCAACGACGGCGACCTGAGCTGCTGCTCGGCTCAGGCCGTGCGCTCTGCGCGTTCGCTCGCGCACGAGCTCGGCGTTCCCCATTTCTCAATCGACCTGCGCGCCGAGTTTCGCGCCGGCGTGGTCGAACCGTGGTTGAGCGAGCACGCGGCCGGTCTCACGCCCAATCCGTGCGTGCGCTGCAACGGCTCGGTGCGCCTCGACGCGATGCTGGACCTCGCCACCCGGCTGGGAGCGAACACGCTCGCGACCGGCCACTACGCGCGCATCGCCCGCGACGAACCCACGCGCGCACCGCTGCTGCGGATGGCCGTCGATCCTGCGAAGGACCAGAGCTATGCGCTCAGTGCGCTCTCACCCGAAGCGCTCGCGCGCCTGCGCTTTCCGCTGGGCGAGCTGACCAAGCCCGAGGTGCGTGCGATCGCCAAGCGCGCCGAACTGCCGGTCGCCGGTAGGCGCGATTCCCAGGATCTGTGCTTCCTGGCGGGCACCCGCCGCACGGATTTCCTCGCCCGTCACGGCAGCATCGGCGCGAACGCCGGTCCGATCCTCGACCGCGACGGGCGCCTGCTGGGAGAGCACGCCGGGATCCACACCGTCACCGTCGGGCAGCGTCGCGGGCTGGGGTCGGGGCCGGGTCTTGACCGGGCGGGCGAGCCGCTGTACGTGCTCGGAACCGACCACTCCTCGAACACCGTCACGGTCGGTTCGCGCGAGGAGCTGCTCACCCGTACGGTGCATGTCCGAGACACGACCCTCCATCGCGACGGCGCTCGCGTGGACGCGATCAAAGTCCGCTACCGCGGCGCGCGACTGCCCTGTCGCCTCGCTGCGCCCGCCGAACCAGGTCGCCACGCTGCGATCGACGTGCGCCTGTGCGAGCCGGCCGAGCGCACCGCGCCGGGGCAGATCGCCTGCTTTTACGACGGCGATGTGATCGTCGGTCACGGCACCATCGCCTGACGGGAGCGATGGCCTGCGTCGTGCGGCGTCCTCGGTCACTCACGTACGCAGTACGTCACGTTCCCTGCGTCCTGGCCCGACTTGACCCTCGATCCCGTCAGGAGCGCGGCAAGAAAGACGTCGGGAACGTCCGACCTAAATGAAGATCCTCTCATCTGTCCCCATCGCGGCCCGCGCGCACCTCCCTTAACATCATCGGGCGATGACCTCGGATGAGATCCGCGAGCGTTTTTTGGCCTTCTTTGCCGAGCGTGAGCACCTGCGCATACCCTCCGCCTCGCTCGTACCCGCGGCGGACGATCGCACGGTCCTTTTGACGACCGCGGGCATGCAGCCGCTGAAGCCCTATTTCCTCGGCCGTGCCGATCCGCCGGCACCGATGCTGACGAGCTGCCAGAAGTGCTTTCGCACCCCCGACATCGACCACGTCGGCGCCACTTTGCGCCACCTGACGTTCTTCGAGATGCTCGGCAACTTCTCGATCGGCGCCTATTTCAAGGCCGAGGCGATCCGCTTCGCCTGGGATCTCTCGCGGGAAGTCTTCTCCTTCGACCCGGAGAACATTTGGGTGACGGTCTTCTCCGGCGACGAGGCGCTGGGGCTGGGGCCCGACGAGGAGGCGATCGAGCTGTGGCAGGCGATCGGCGTTCCGCGCGAGCGGATCGTCGGCTGTGCGCGCTCGGAGAACTTCTGGGAAGCCGGCCCCGTCGGCCCCAGCGGGCCGTGCTCTGAGCTGTACATCGACCGCGGCCTGTCCTTCGGCGCGGCCGACGATATGCCGGGCGGCGAGAACGAGCGCTTCCTGGAGTACTGGAACCTCGTTTTCATGCAATACGACCAGGATCCCCATGACACGCTGCGGGCGCTGCCCGCGCGCAACATCGACACCGGTCTCGGCCTCAACCGTCTGGCGGCAATCCTGCAGGACAAGGACTCGGTGTTCGACACCGACCAGTTCCAGCCGCTGATCGATCTCGGCCAGGAGCTCTCCGCTCGCTCCTACGGTCAGGACCCAGACGCCGACCGCGCGCTGCGCATCCTCGCCGACCACGCTCGCGGGATGTCGTTTTTGATCGCCGACGGCGTCGTTCCCTCCAACGAAGACCGCGGCTATGTCCTGCGCCGCCTCACGCGGCGCGCGATCCTGCAGGCGCGGCGTCTGGACATGGCGCCGGGGTTCCTGCTGCGCTACGCCGCAGTTGTGCGCGAGTTGATGTCCGGCGCCTACCCCGAACTGATCGACCAGCGCGATCCGATCGAACGCTGGCTCGCATCCGAGGAGGACGCGTTCGGGCGCACGCTCGAGCAGGGCACCAAGCTGCTCGACGAGCTGATCGCTCGCGCGCTCGACGCGGGCGCGCAGACGATCGCGGCGGCCGATGCGTTCGCGCTGCACGACACCTACGGTTTTCCCTTCGATCTCACCCGCGAGCTGGCCGGTGAGCGCGGGCTCGGTGTCGAGGAGCAGGGGTTTGAGGCGCTGATGGACGCTCAGCGCGCCCGCGCCAGGGCGGCCGCCGCCGGCGCGCTCGGGCGTGAGGGCGCAGACGGAGCCGATCCCCGCGAGCTCGCCCGCGAGCTCGCGGCCTCTGTCGCGGAGACCCGTTTCACCGGCTATGAGACCGACACCCAGCAGACCACCGTTGGGGCAGTCGCCGCGGTCGGCGCCGTGAACGGGACCCCCCTGGCGCCTGTCGCCAAGGAGGTCGCCGGTGCGCAAGCGCTCGCGGCGGGAGCTGCCGGCACGAGCATGCTCGTGAAGCTCGCCGAGTCCCCGTTCTACCCGGCCGGCGGCGGGCAGGTCGCCGACACGGGCACGATCGAATGCGCCTCCGGAGCCTGCCTCGGGCGCGTCACGAACGTCTACCGCCTCGGCGACGACCAGGCGCTGGAGGTGGCGATCGAGCAGGGTTCGCTTGCGTCCGAGGAGTCGGTGCTCGCACGCGTCGATCACGTCGCGCGGCGCGCGACCGAGCGCAACCACACGGCCACCCACCTCCTGCATGCCGCCCTGCGCGAGCGCCTCGGCGGCCACGTCCGTCAGGCCGGCTCCTACGTCGGTCCGGACAAGCTGCGCTTCGACTTCACCCACACCGGCGCGCTCAGCGCCGACGAGTTACGCGACGTCGAGGACGCGGTCAACGCCTGGATCGCAGCGGGCGATCCCGTCCGTGCGATCTCGACCACGCTGGAGGAGGCTCGTAGCCTCGGCGCAATGGCATTGTTTGGTGAGAAGTACGGCGATGTCGTGCGCATGGTGCAGATCGGCGACGGCTCCTATTCGCGTGAGCTATGTGGCGGCACGCACGTTCGCAGCACGGCCGAGATCGGGGTGTTTCACATCCTCAGTGAGACCTCCTCGGCCGCAAACGTACGCCGCATCGAGGCGCTCACCGGGTCCGGCGCCGTGGAGCTGCTGCGCGAGCACGATCGTCTGCTCGGTCAGATCGCCGCTGAGCTGCGTACTCGTCCGCAGGACGCGCTCGCCGCGCTGCGCGCTCGCGAGACCGAGCGCCGTGAGCTCGAGCGTTCCCTGCGCGAGGGCGCCGGTACCGCCGGTGGTGCGATCGACGTCGAGGCGCTGGCGGCCTGCGCCGAGCCTGTGGGGGATGCGCCGGTGCTCACCGCCGCTGTGCAGGTGGCCGACGCGCACGCGCTGATGGAGGTCCTCGACCGCGTTCGCGGTCGCCTCGACGGCGCGGCTGTCGTGCTCGGCACCGGCGTTGACGGGCGGGTGCACCTCGCGGCGGGCGTCGCTCCAGAGCTGGTGACGCGGGGGGTGAAGGCCGGCGCGATCGTCAAGGCCGCCGCCGCGGTCGTCGGCGGTGGGGGAGGGGGACGCGACACCGTCGCCCAGGCCGGCGGACGCGACCCCGAGAAGCTGGATGACGCACTGCTGGCGGCACGCGCCGCGATCGTGGAGGTCCTGCAAGCATGAGTCGGGTGCTCGCCCTCGACTATGGCAGTGCCCGCTGTGGGTGCGCGGTGAGCGACCCCAGTGGCACGATCGTCACCCCGATCGAGGCCGTCCCGCGCCCGGCGACGCGCCGCGGGATGCAGGAAATCGAGGAGTTGATCAGCGAGCGTGAGGTCGAGCGCGTCGTCATCGGTCTGCCCGTGTCGCTGCGCGGAGGCGACTCCGACCAGACGCGCGAGACGCGCGAGTTCGCGCGGCGCCTGTCGCTGCGTTTGGGGGAGGGGATACCGGTCGAGTTGCACGACGAGCGCTACACCACCCACATCGCCCGTCACGATCGCGGCTCGCACCGCGCCGGGGAGGACTCCCGCGCGGCGGCGCACATGCTCGAGAGCTGGTTGCACGCCAGGCTGCGCCAGGGTGCTTAGGGTCCCGTTCAGCCCTCGACCCACCATCTCGTGACGGGAACCCCCAGAACCGAAGAGGAACGCGAGCGCGATCGCGCCGAGCGCGAAGCGCGGCGCGCTGCCTCGCGGCCGGTCACGGAGGCAGTCGACGTTCCGTTGCCGCCGCCGATCGCTCCGGTCAGCGATCCGTCTGAGGTGATTCCGCCTGTAGCCGCGAACGAGATCCAAGCGCCCACACCGGCGCTCGAAACGGTCGAGGCGGTCCAAGTCGAGCCTCAACCGCCATTGCCACCGACGGCCCCGGAGGAGATGCAGATCCCGGCGCAGGCGATCCCCGTGTCGGAGTCCACCGCACCCCCCCTGCCCCCGCCTGTCGGTCCGCCGCCTTCTCCTCGGCACAAGCGTTCTTGGTTGACGCGGGTGCCGGCGGTCGTCGCCCTCGTGCTGGTCGCGGGAGCGGTGTGGTTTGCGCTCGACCACCTCACCAACAAGGCTCACCCCAAGCCGGTCGCCGCTCCGGCGGTCGTGCGCGTGTTGATCCCCGAGGGCGAAACTCGCCGGCAGATCGCCGTCCGTGCGCACGCCGCCGGGCTGACTGGCAGCTATCTGAGCGCGTCCAAGCGCTCCTCACTGTTGAACCCCGCCCACTACGGTGCTCCGGCCGGTACGCCCAACCTCGAAGGGTTCCTGTTCCCGGCCACCTACGACCTCTATCGCGGCGACCCCGCGGGGCGGCTGGTGCACGAACAGCTTCTCGCGTTCACCGAACGCTTCGGTGACAACGAGGTCCGTCGCGCACGCGAGTTGCACATCACCCCCTACGAACTGCTGATCGTCGCCTCGATGGTCGAACGCGAGGCACAACTGTCCGGCGACCGCGCGAAGGTCGCAGCCGTCATCTACAACCGCTTGCATCTAGGCATGGCGCTCGGGATCGACGCGACCCTGCGCTACGCGCTGAACGACTACACGCACCCACTGACCAACGCCCAGCTCGCGCTCGACTCCCCGTTCAACACGCGCCTGCACCGCGGCCTGCCGCCGACGCCGATCGACAACCCCGGCTTCGCCGCGATCGACGCGGCCGCGCACCCTGCGCACGTCGGCTATCTGTATTACGTCGATGCTCCCAACGGCTGCGGGAACCTGGTGTTCTCGAGCACGAACGCCCAGTTCGAACACGACGCGGCGCTCTATCGCGAAGCGCTCGCCGCCAACGGCGGGCGCGTCCCGACGTGCAAGACGCGGTAGGGGAGAGGGCGCGCAGATGCCACGTTTGGGCGTCCTCGGTTGGCCCGTCGCGCACAGTCGCTCGCCGGCCATGCACAACGCGGCGTTGGCCGCGCTTGAGATGGAGGACTGGCGCTATCAGCTGCTGCCTGTCCCGCCCGAGCGCTTCGCGGAGACGGTACGTGCCCTACCCGGCGCCGGGTTCGCCGGGGCCAACGTGACGATCCCCCACAAGACCGCCGCGCTCGCGCTCGCCGATAGCGCAAGTGACGCCGCGAAGGCGATCGGCGCCGCGAACACGCTGATGTTCGCCCCCGACGGCGCGATCGCGGCGCAGAACACCGACGCTCCCGGCTTTCTCGCCGCGCTCGGCATCTCACCCGAAGGGATGAGCGCGCTCGTGCTCGGCGCGGGAGGCTCCGCGCGCGCAATCGTCTGGGCTCTGCGCGAGGCCGGCGCGAGCGAGGTGTCGATCTGGAATCGCACTCCCGAGCGCGCTCGCGCGCTCGCGAGCGATCTCGGCGCCCGGGCGGTGGAAGCTCCCGGGGCCGCGGACGTGCTCGTCAACTGCACATCAGTCGGCCTTGAATCAGGGCCGGCGAGCCTAAAACAGTCGGCCAGTGGGACGCAGGGGCTCAACCTCCCGGCGATTACGTTCGATCAGGTCGGTAACTACTCCCATGTCGTCGATCTCGTCTACAGCTCCACACCCACCCCGCTGCTCGCCGCCGCGCGCTCCCATGGCGTGCGCGCGGTCGATGGGCTGGAGGTCCTGCTCGCCCAGGGCGCGCTCAGCTTCGAATTGTGGACCGGCCGGCAGGCACCGCTCGAGGTCATGCGCGAGGAGCTGGAGCGGCGGCGCGATTGAAACCCGGCTCGCCGTGCTGTCCGCAGCGCCGGCGGGCGCGGTCGGGACACGGTCGCGATGAGCGATGCACCGGGACAGCCCGGCCCCGACCTGCACGCGATCTTCGGCATGGACACCGCCGCGAGTACCGTCGAGGACCCCGTCGTCGAGGTCGAGCGCACACTCGCCACCGAGGATCTTGCGAGTGAGATGCCTGACGCCGGGATCGAGGTCTCCGGGGATCATGCCGTGGAGGTCGACCAGGCTCCGGCGCAGCCGGGCGAGTGGACGGGCATCTCAAGGCCCAGTCGCCGCGGCTCCTCTTCGCGCTTTCTGACGGACGTGATCGTCGACATGGGCCTGGCCTCGCGCGGCCAGGTCGACGAGGCGGTCGAGAGTTCGCGCGGTCTCGGGACGACGCCCGAGCGCGTACTGCTCGACGCGGGCGCGCTCACCCACGACGGCCTCTCGCGCGCGCTGGCCGAGCGCTATGGCCTGGACCACCTCGACCTCGGCGCGTTCTCGGTCGACATGTCCGCCGCCAACCTCGTGACGACGACCGCCGCCAAGCGCTACCAGGCGGTGCCGGTGGCGTTCGCCGACAAGCGCACACTGCTGGTGGCGATGGCCGACCCCTCGAACGTCCTGGCGGTCGATGACATCGCGATCATGACCGGCTACGAGGTGCGTGTCGCGGTCGCCCCGCCCGATGACATCGCCGGCCTGATCATGCGTCTTGATCGCCTCGACGACGTCGTCGCCAGCTCTGACCGCCAGATCGACGAACTGGAGGAGGGAGCCGCGGTCGTCGACCTGCACGAGACTGCCGAGGACGCCCCGGTCATCAAGCTGGTCAACCAGATCGTCGCCCAGGCCGTCGAGCGCGGCGCTTCGGACATCCACTTTGCTCCAGAAGGACGCGAGCTGCGCGTGCGCTTTCGCATCGACGGCGTGCTGCAGGACGTCACCACCGTCCAGCGTCGCACAGCCGCCGGTGTCGTCTCGCGGGTGAAGATCATGGCCGAGCTGAACATCGCCGAGCGCCGCCTGCCCCAGGACGGGCGCGTCGGTCTGACCGTGGACGGTCATCACGTCGATCTGCGCGTGGTCACGCTGCCGAGCGTCCACGGCGAGGCGCTCGTGCTGCGCGTCCTCGACAAGGAGTCGGTCGTCGTCGACCTCGACAAGCTCGGCATGGCCGAGGCCGAGCGCGAACGCTTCGAACGGGCCTTCCACGAGACTCACGGCGCCGTGCTCGTCACCGGTCCGACCGGCTCGGGCAAGTCCACGACGCTGTACGCGGCGCTGCAGCGGCTGAATACCGCCGAGAAGAACATCATCACCGTCGAGGACCCCGTCGAGTATGAAATCGCCGGCCTCACCCAGGTCCAGGTTTCGGCCAAGGTCGGCCTCACGTTCGCGGCCGGTCTGCGCTCGATGGTCCGCGCCGACCCCGACGTGATCATGGTCGGGGAGATCCGCGACCGTGAGACCGCCCAGATCGCGATCGAGTCCGCGCTAACCGGCCACCTCGTGCTCTCGACGCTGCACACCAACGACGCTCCCTCGGCGATCACGCGGCTGGTGGAGATGGGGATCGAGCCCTTCCTCGTGGCCTCTTCGCTCGACTGCATCGTCGCTCAGCGACTCGCGCGCAAGCTCTGCTCCAGCTGCAAGCGCCGCACGATCATCCCCGCCCAGGTCCTGCGCGAGAGCGGCTACAAGGCGCTCGTGGACCTGGAGGCCTATGAGCCCGTCGGCTGCCGGCGCTGCGGTGGCAGCGGCTACCGCGGGCGCGTGGGGTTGTATGAGGTAATGGACGTCACGCCCGAGATCCAGCAGCTCGCGCTCGCCCGCCGTACCTCCGAGGAGATCCGCGATCTCGCCGTCCGCCAGGGCATGCGCCGGCTGCGCGACGACGGCCTGGAGAAGGTCCGCCAGGGCCGCACCTCGATCGCCGAGATCGCCCGGGTCATCGGCAGCAGCTGAAGCTCACCCTGCGGGATCGGGGCAGCCACGGCGATCGCTCCGGCGCCGGGCTCCCTGTGAGCGCCCTCGCGATCGGACCAAACGGCATCGTGTGGCGGTCGCGCGCTAATGGCATCACTCGAAATTGCCGATGGGGCGGGCATGGACATCGATTTCGCAGACCTGCTGATGGAGGTCGTATCCCGCCGTGCCTCCGATCTGCACCTGAGCGCCGGCGCGCGCCCGACCGTGCGGGTGCGCGGGCGCCTCTCCCAGCTCGAGGACTATCCGACGCTCTCTCCTTCGGACACGCGCGAGATCGTCTATTCGATACTCAACGGCGATCAGCGCCAGCGCCTGGAGACCGACTGGCAGTTGGACTTCGCCTATTCGGTCCCGGGCCACGCCCGCTTCCGCGTCAACGCCTACTACCAGCGCGGGGCGATCGGCGCCGCCTTCCGCTTGATCCCGTTCGGGCTGACCTCGATCGACGAGCTGGGGCTGCCGGCCGCCGCACACGAGTTCACGCGCCGCCCGCGCGGGTTCGTGCTCGTCACCGGTCCGACCGGCTCGGGCAAGTCCACCTCGCTGGCGGCGATGATCGACGAGATCAACCAGACCCGCGACGAGCACATCATGACGATCGAGGATCCGATCGAGTTCCTGCACGCCCACAAGAAGTGCCTCGTCAACCAGCGGGAGCTGGGCTCCGACGCGCATAGCTTCGCCGACGCCCTGAAGGCCGCCCTGCGCGAGGACCCGGATGTGATCCTCGTCGGCGAGATGCGCGACCTGGAGACGATCTCCACCGCGCTGACGGCCGCCGAGACCGGCCACCTCGTGTTCGCCACGCTGCACACACAGGACACCTCACAGACGATCGACCGCATAATCGACGTCTTCCCCGCCCACCAGCAGGGCCAGGTTCGTGTGCAGCTGTCGGTCGCGCTGCAGGGCATCATGACCCAACAGCTGCTGCCTACCGCCGACGGCGCCGGAAGGGTCGTCGCGACCGAGGTGCTCGTCCCCAACCCCGCTGTGCGCAACCTCATCCGCGAGGGCAAGACTCACCAGATCTACTCCGTCCTGCAGACGAGCTCGGCGCACGGCATGCAAACGATGGACACCTCGCTGGCCTCGCTCGTACGCGCCGGCAAGATCACCCAGAAGCTGGCCGAAGCGCGCTCCTCGACGCCCGAGGAGCTCAGGCGCCTGATGGTCGGAGCCGCTCCCGGACAGGACACGCGGCGGGCGGCGTAGGCGGGCGCGATCATGAGCACATACGTGTTCAAGGCGATGGACCTCGCCGGCGTCAAGGCCAAGGGCGAGATCGAGGCCGACTCCAAGCAGGCCGTCTCCGATCAGTTGCGCGCACGCGGTCTGATCGTGCTCGACATCGGCGACAAGTACGCCTCGCGCGAGATCGAGATCAGCTTCCTGAAGAGCGTCAAGGCCGGCGATCTCGCCGTCTTCTCGCGCCAGCTCTCGACGATGATCTCCTCCGGCATGTCGATCCTGCGCGCGTTGTATGTCCTGGAGGAACAGACCGAGAGCAAGTTCCTGAAGGAAACGATCGTCGCCGTGCGCAAGGATGTCGAGGCCGGACTCTCGCTGAGCGACGCGATGTCGCGACATCCGAAGGTCTTCAACCCATTGTTCGTCGCCATGACCGAGGCGGGGGAGACCGGAGGCGTACTCGAGGGCTCGTTGATGCGGGTCGCCGATCAGCTCGAGAAGGACGCCTCGCTGCGCCGTCAGATCCGCTCGGCGATGATCTATCCGACGCTCGTCATCACCTTCGCGATCGGCGTCATGCTCGCGCTCGTCGCCTTTCTGGTGCCCGTGTTCGAGAACGTCTTCAAGCAGTTCGGCGGCGAACTTCCCGCGATCACCAAGGTGTCGGTTGCGATGTCCCACGCCGTCGTGGGCTACTGGTGGCTGATGTTCGCGGTCACCGGCGCCGTCGTGTTCGCGTTCTTGAAGTGGAAGTCCTCCTCCTGGGGTCGCCCGCAGTGGGACCGCTTCCGCCTGCGCCTGCCGATGAAGATCGGCACGATCGTCCAGCAGGTCGCCGTCGCGCGCTGGTCGCGCACGCTCGCCTCGCTCACGAGCGCCGGCGTGCCGCTGCTGCAGGCGCTGGAGATCACCGGGCGCACCGGCGGCAATGTAGCCGTGGAGGACGCGATGGATGGTGTGATCGCGTCCGTCAAGCGCGGCGGCACGATCGCCTCGCCGCTGGCTGAAGCGCCGATCTTTCCGACGATGGTCACGCACATGGTCGGCGTCGGCGAGGAGACCGGCGCGCTGGACGCGATGCTCGACAAGATCGCCGAGTTCTACGAGGATCAGGTCGAGGCGTCCGTCAAGGGACTGACCTCGATCATGGAGCCGATCATGATCATCGTCATCGGCTCGATCGTCGGGTTCATCGTGATCTCGATGTACATGCCGCTGTTCACCGTCTACAACCACATCCAGTAGCCGGCCGCCACAAAGGGGTCGAACTCAGACGATCCTCAGCCTGCGCGCGTGCCCCTCGTCGCGCACCGACAGCGACACCCTGCCGGCGAGCAGTTCCAGCAGCTCGCCGCCGACCAGTTCGCGCCGCCAGCCGCGCAGCGTGCGCACATCCGCCTCCTCACCGTTGCGCCCGGCGGCGACGATCGCCTGCAGGTCTGCTTTGGCCGCGAGCAACTCGTAGGCGAGCCCGGCCTCGCGCGCTCTAGCGCGAATCAACGCCTCCGCGAGCGCAACCAGTGGCGCGTCGTCGGGCTCGCTCCCAGGTGGCCGCGCGTCCTGGGTCCGCTCCAGCGGCGGCAGTTCCCGGCCGCGACGCACCGCCTCCAGCAGGTCCGCGCCTCGCCGGCGCAGGCTGCCCTGGTTGACGCCGCGGATCTGCTCGAGCTTCGCGGGCGAGGACGGCTTGCGCTTGGCGATCTCCACGAGCGCCGCGTCGGCGAGCACGCGCTGCACCGGCTGATCCTGCGTGGCCGCGACGTCCTCGCGCCAGCGCACGAGCTCGCGCGCGATCGTCTGCGCGGGGGCGCTCAGCCCACGCACCCGCGGCAAGCGCGCGAACACGCTCTCCAGGTCACGCACGTCGCTCGACCGGCACAGCGGCGCGCACTCCTCGCGCGCCCACTCCAAACGCCCGATCTCGCGCAGCCGACCTTCCAACGCGCCCGCGAGCTCCAGCAGGTGCACGACGTCCTCACGGGCGTACTCGCGCTGCTCCGGCGACAGCGGTCGCGCGTCCCAGCGGGTGAAGCTCGCGCTCTTTGAGACCTTCACCCCGAGCAGTTCCGCCAGCAGCGTCTCATACGAGGCCTGCGCCGCCATCCCGGCGAACCCGGCGGCGACCTGTGTGTCGAACACATTCTGAACTTCCGTGTCGAAGCGGCGGCGCACGAGCGCGACGTCCTGGCGCCCGGCGTGCACGACCACCTGGACGTCCGGATCGGCGAGCACGTCCGCCAGCGGCGCACCGTCGAGATCCTCGGCCAACGGGTCGACGAGCTCGATCCGCTCACCCGAGCCTCCCTCCGGGACCGCGAGTTGGATCAGGCACAGCAGCGTCCGGTAGCGGCCCTCGCCCATGAACTCCGTATCGAGTGCGATCCGTCCGCTCGCGCGCGCGGCGTCCGCGATCTCCCGGAGGTCGGGTGTCTCGTCCTCGGGCGCGGTTGGGCTCATGGAGTCGCTCCAGGTAGGAGCCACAACACCCCTCCACGGCTGAGACCGGCCTTATGCGAGACGTCGGTGCCGTGTGCCCGGATCCATCGTGCCGGTCGCGCGCAGGCGGCGTTGATCGGCGAGATGTGTTTGCCGCAGAACGAGTTCAGGAACGCATACTTCACTTCTCCTCGCGCGATCGCCCGTTGCAACTCCGGCACGGTCGTGAACACGCGCGCGTCGTACGTAGTAAGGATCAGCACCGGCCGCGCCTCCTGCACGATCAGCGAACCGATCTGCGTCGCCGACTCCGCCGCCAGCTCATACCTCGCACTGCCCTGATGTGAGCGCAGGTAAGAGCTCACCAGGCGCTGCTCTTCACGCGGCAGCGCGCCGACATAGCCGGCGTCGGTCACGCCGGTCTTGATCGAGACTATGTCCGCGCTCAACGGCAGCGCGCCGACCGTCACCAACGTCAGCGCGATCATCGCGCCTGAAAGCCGGCCTCCGTACCCGCCGTCCGCGCGCCGACCGACGCGTGCGAAGCCCGCGAGTGCGATCGCGCTCAGGGCTCCGACGAGCGTCACCCACCAGACTCCCGTGCGTCCATACAGCAATCGCTCGACGTAGTAGACGCTCACGACAAGCGCCACCACCAGCGCGATCAAGCGCGCTCGACGATATGCGGATCGCCGATCGGTCGCGCAGGCCCACGTCACGCCGATGCCGAGCAGCGCCGCCACCGCCGGGACAAAGCTCTCCACGTAGCGCGGGTGCAGCCGGGCCATGTCGCTGAACAGCGCGATCCCCGTCAGCGTCCATAGTGACAGGCCCGCGGCGACCGCCACCCGCATCCGCCGTCCCGCGGCGCCGTCATCATCCAGGGCCGGCGCCTGCTGTCCTTCCGTCTCTCGCGCCGTCCGTCGGTCTGTGAGCAGCGTGGCGATCAGCGCAGGCACGCCCAGCAGCAGCGCGACGAGCAGCTCCAATCCCAGCCGCTCGCCCGAGAGCGGTCCGACGCGCGCCAGCAGCCGTGTGGGGGAGGGGGGCACGATCGGGATGTGGTCGCGCTCAAGCTGCGTCGCCACCGGGTAGTGGTGGCCGGGCTGGTAGACGATCTGCTGCGGTTCGGTCGATTTACCTGCCAACCGGTCGGTGCCGTTGAACACGAACGCGGCGTTCCACGCGCTCCCGTTCGTGGAACCGATCGCATATGGGCGCTCATGCGCGGGCACGAACAGCGTCGCCGTCAGCCACGCCAGCGCGACCGCCACGTACACCGCGCCGCCAGCCGCCATCTGCAGCAACCGGCGCTTGCGCCCCCCCGGTAGGCCCAAATAGGCGAGCAGCGCGAGTCCCGGCATCGCCACCAGCGACTCCAGCAGCTTCACGTCGAACGCGACCCCCAGCGCCGCCGCTCCGCCCAGCAGCCACGCGTAGCGCCCGGTTTCGCACGCACGCACGATCAGCCACAGCGCGAGCACGATCAGCACCATCATCACCCCGTCCATCGTGTCGCTGCGCGACGTGATCACCTCCACCGGCAGCACCGCCAGGCCGACTGCGGCGGCGAGACCCGCCGGCACGCTCCACATCCGCCGGACCGCCGCGAACAGCAGCGGCACAGTCGCGATCCCCGCCACGATCTCCGGCAGCTTCAGCGTGGTCGAGCTGAACCCGAACAGCTTCACGCTCGCCACCTGCAGCCACAGGTCAACGGGCGGCTTGTCGATCGACACGCTCCCCCCGGGCTCGAACGCACCGAAGAAGAAGTTGTGCCAGGACAGGCCCATCGACCGGACCGCCGCGTCGTAGAAGGGGTCGGGCGAGACGCGGTTGATGTAGACCAAGCGCAGCAGCGCCGCGCCGAGCGTGATCAGCGCGATCGCCGCCCACGCCCACGCGGGTGTCCGCTTCGTCGCGCTCTGGTTCTGAACGGTCTTCGAGGTGCCGGCGGGCTCCGTCGCGGGCGAGGCGGGCTCAGCCGTGCCCACTCGGGTCGCGGCGCTCGATCCGGGCTCGCTCCCGGGCTGCTGCTGTCGCGTCGATCGGCTCATGCGGTGGCGGACACGCTAGTCTCTCGGCCTCCATGGCGAGCGATGACGGCAAAACCGACGGAGATCGAACCGAGTCCTCTCACGGGCCGCGGGAGTGTATGCCCTGCAGGGGGGCAGGCCGCGTGATCTCGAATCTCGGCGGCGAGCAGAGCATGGTGACCTGCCCCTGGTGTGGCGGTGGCGGTGTGCGGGTCTCCGGTGTGGACGCCCAAGAGCACTGGCGCAAAGATGGAGCCGCGACAGCCGCTTAAGGCGCCCGCGCAGCATTCGGCGCAGCCTGACTGAACCGCTCCACATCAGGCGTCGAACCCGCTGCGGAGTCTCCATCGGTCCACCGGCGATTCAGGGCTAAAGGTCTGATCCCCGCCGGTCGATGCACGCGGTGACAATGCCAGCTTCAACGCTGAGGCAACATCCGTAATCGGGATGTGTAGCAAAGCCGACGACTCTCACATGGGGGACGTGTCGCCGCTTGAGGCGAAGGGCTGCGGGGCTGGCGCAATGTACTAGATACAAGGAGTCCCACATGTTGTATCGACTGCGCCAGCGCGCTGCGGATGAGGGTGGTTTTACGCTCATCGAGCTCCTGGTGGTTATCCTGATCATCGGCATTTTGGCCGCGATCGCGATCCCGTCGTTCTTGAATCAGAAGGGCAAGGCCAACGACGCCTCGGCGAAGGAGCTGGCTCGTACGGCTCAGACGACTGCGGAGACGATCGCCACTGACAACAATGGCAGCTACGCGACAGTGGAACCGAAAACACTGAACTCGACCGAACCGACGATCCCGATCGCGAAAGCCGGGAACAACGCTTGGATCAGCGCTGCGTCGGGCACGGCCTCGGAATACTCGGTCACGGCAACTGCGCCGACGACGGAAAATGAATACACCATCACTAACAAAGGTGGGGTTGTTACCCGCACGTGCAAAGTAGGAACACCCAAACAAACGGGTAGCTGCACATCTGGTAGTTGGTAAGGCGTTCTTCGAACTGCTCTTCATGGGAGCGCGAAGGCGTTATGCAAAGGGGGCGGCCAGCTGGCCGCCCCCTTGTCGTCCTAAGCGCTCGACGATCTGTCCAGATCTTCGGGCAGGTGTTCAGTCGCTATAGGACGACGTCCGATGCGCGCATCGACATGCCAGTGCCGCGGTGCAAGGCAAGGCCCGAAGGGCCGTAGCAATGCCTACTGCCGCTCAGCCGACACAACCAATCGGTAGGGGGACACGCCACTTCCAAGGTGGCGAGCCCGAGGGCTGGCGCCATTAAGCGACATAAGGAGCATCACATGTTGTATCGACTGCGTCGGCGCGCTGCGGATGAGGGTGGTTTTACGCTCATCGAGCTCCTGGTGGTTATCCTGATCATCGGCATTCTGGCCGCGATCGCGATCCCGTCGTTCTTGAATCAGAAGGGCAAGGCAAACGACGCTTCGGCGAAGGAGCTGGCTCGTACGGCTCAAACGACCGCAGAGACGATCGCGACTGACAACAGTGGCAGCTACGCGACAGTGGAAGCGAAAACGCTGAACTCGACTGAACCGACGATCCCGATCGCGAAAGCCGGGAACAACGCTTGGATTAGCGCTGCGTCGGGCACGGCTACGGAATATTCGGTCACGGCAACTGCCCCGACGACGGAAAACGAATACACCATCACCAACAAAGGTGGAGTCGTTACCCGCACGTGCAAAGTAGGAGCACCGAATCAGACAGGCAGCTGCTCGTCTGGTACTTGGTAAGACGGGCTTCTTCAAACTGGCTCATATCGAGCGCTAAGTTGACAAACGAGGCCGCCCATGAGCGGCCTCGTTTGTGACGGGGTGCATGCAACCCCCATCATGCTCAAGCGCAGCCTTCTCGCCGCCGATCAGACACCATGGAGGCAATCACCTTCGCCGGAGTCCTCGGCGCGATCGTCGGCTCGTTCTTGAACGTCGTCGTCCACCGCCTTCCGCGCCACGAATCGCTCGTCAGCCCGGCATCGCACTGCCCGCGCTGCGGCACCCCCGTCAAGCCCTACGACAACATCCCGATCCTCTCCTGGCTCTTGCTGCGCGGTCGCTGCCGTAGCTGCGGCGAGTCCATCTCTCCCCGCTATCCGCTCGTCGAGGCGACGACCGCCGTGCTGTGCGTCGGCGTAGTGCTCGCGCAAGACACCGCCGCGGGCATCGCGCTCGGCATCGCCCTGATCCTGATCGTCGTCCCCGCGGCCCTGATCGACCTCGAGCACCGCATCATCCCCAACCGCCTCACCATGCTCGGCGCGATCGTCGCGCTCGTCCTCGGCACGGCGCTCGACCCCTCCGGCGAGCCCGAGCGCCTGATCGCCGGCGCCGCCGCCGCCGGCTTCCTGCTGCTCGCCGCGCTCGCCTACCCCGGCGGCATGGGCATGGGCGACGTCAAGCTCGCCGGCGTCATGGGCCTGTTCCTCGGGCGCGCCGTCGCCCCCGCGATAGTGATCGCCCTACTCAGCGGCGTCATCTACGGCGCAATCGTGATCGCCCGCAAGGGCGCACACGAGGGCCGCAAGACCGCAGTCCCGTTCGGTCCCTTCCTCGCTTTGGGGGCGATCGTCGCGGTGTACGCCGGGCAGCCCATGATCGACCTCTACGCCAACAACTTCCTGCACTAAGGGTTCATCCCCGCCGCGCCGATAGGACCGTACCGGCGACCAGCGCCGAGCTATCCCAGCCGCCGATCCTCCGTCATGCCCACTCTTTCAAAGCCCAAACTCTCCAAGCCCAAGCTCTCGCGGCCGAAGCTCTCCAAGCCCTCCTTCAACGTGAGCCTCGGACGGCGCTCCGGCCCAAGCGTTGTTGGCCTGGACATCCAGCCCGGCCACGTCACCGCCGTGCAAGCCCACGTCAACGGTTCGATCGTCGCCGAGCGCGCCGCCGCCCTGCCGCTGCCCGCCGACATCGTTCGCGAGGGCGAGGTGCTCGACGAGCAGGCGCTCGCCGAAACGCTGCGCGAGCTGTTCGCCAGCAGCGGCCTGGGCAAGCGCGTCCGTGTCGGCGTCGCCAACCAGCGCACGGTTCTGCGCACACTCGAGCTACCCCCCGTCACCGATCGCAAGGAGCTCGCCGCCGCCGTCCAGTTCGAGGCCCAGGACCAGGTGCCGATGCCACTCGGCAACGCCGTGCTCGACTTCCAGGCGCTCGGCGTCCACGACACCCCCGCCGGTCCCCGCCAGCAGGTCGTGCTCGTCGCCGCGCAACGAGACATGGTCGCCCACCTACTTTCCGCAGTCCGCCAGGCCGGACTGCGACCCGAGGGAGTCGATCTCTCCGCGTTCGCGCTGATCCGCTCGCTCTACCGTCACGATCCGGAGCACGACGGTCGCGTCCTCTATCTGAACGTCGACGGCCTCACCAACATGGCGATCGCCGAGGGCTCCATCTGCCGCTTCACGCGCGTCGTCGGCGGAGGCCTTGAGGCGATGTCGGGCGAGCTCGCCGAGCGCCGCAGCATCGCCGTCACCGACGCCCGCACCCAGATCTCCGGCGCAAACCTCACCGCTCCCGAGGAACTCGACGAGGAGCTGCGCATCGTGCTCGAGAACGGCATCCGCGAAATCGCCGGCGAGGTGCGCAACTCCCTCGACTTCCATCGCTCCCAGGACGCCGGTGGCGAGGTCTCGCTGATCGTGCTCAGCGGCGCCGCGCTCGACGTCTCAGGCTTCGCCGACGCGCTCCAGGGCGAACTCGGCGTTCCGCTCGTACGTGAGACGGTTGCGACAGCGAACGGCGCCACCGACACCGGCGTCTCGCCACAGCGCATGGCTATCGCGACCGGCCTCGCCGTCGAGGAGGCTCCGAAGCGATGAGAGCCGTCAACCTGATCCCCAGCGACGACCGCAGCGGCGCAGCCATCTCCGCCGGACGCTCCGGCGGCGGTATCTTCGTGATCGCCGGACTGCTCGCCGGGCTGGCCATCATGGCGCTGCTCTACGGACTGGCCGACCACCAGATCTCAAACAACCGCGCCGAAGTCGCATCCCTGACCGTGCGCGCGCAGCAGGCACAGACCCGTGCGGGCGAGCTCTCCCCCTACACGTCCTTCCTGCAGATGCGCGAACAGCGCGTCCTGGCTGTCACCACGCTCGTGAATTCACGCTTCGATTGGGCACAGGCCTTCCAAGAACTCGGGCGCGTGCTTCCGGCCGGCAAGGTCTCGCTGGGCTCGATCGAAGGCACGGTAGGCTCCACCGCCGCAGCCACACCCGCCGCCGGCAGCCCAAGCGCCTCCTCGGCGGCGAGCTCCTCGGTCACCTCGGCCACACCTCCCGGCAGCATCCCCGTCTTCAAGCTCACCGGCTGCGCCTCAAGCCAGGCCGAGGTCGCGCTGATGCTCGAGCGCCTGCGCCTGATCAACGGCGTCAACGAAGTCTCACTACAGAGCTCGACCCAAACCGCGGCCTCCGGCGCGGGCTCCGGTTCAGGCGGCGGCTGCGCAGGCGCCAACCCGGCCTTCACGGCCCAGATCACCTTCGACGCACTACCCGCGATACCCACGGCGGGCACGGGCGCGAGCGCATCGAGCGTCGCATCTTCGAGCAGCGCCGCAACGCCCTCCGGCACCGCCGCGACGAGCGCCCCGGCGAGCACCACAACAACCACCTCCACGACGCCCGCGGCCGGCGCCGCCTCGTCATCTTCCGCCGGAGCGGTCCGATGACCGGTCGCGATCGCATCGTCGTCATGGTCATCGCCGCGCTCGGCATTCTCGCCGGCGTGTGGTTCATGGCCGTCGCCCCCAAGCGCGAACAGGCCGCCAAGCTCGCGAGCGAAGTCAGCGCCGCGCAGGGACAGCTCGCCAGCGCCGAAAGTCAGGTGGCCGACGCCAGCGCCGCGCAGGCGCGCTACCAGAGCGCCTACGCCTCGATCGTGCGCCTCGGCAAAGCCGTCCCGGCAAGCCAGGAAGTGCCGGCGCTGATCTATCAGCTCGCGCAGGCGACCGACCAGAAGCAGGTCGAATTCGCCTCGATCACCACGACCGTGCCCGGCGCCGGCGCCACCGGTTCGAGCGCCGCGTCCGCAAGCGCGTCCACAGCGGTGGGGGCGGGCTTTCAGCAGATGCCCTTCACGTTCACCTTCAACGGCGGCTTCAACAACCTCTACAGCCTCTTTCAGCAGCTCGACGGCTTCACCACACGCGGCGCCGCCGGCGCGCTGAGCGTGAACGGCCGTCTGCTCACGATCCAGAGCGTCAAGCTGGCGCCCGCCGGCAGCGCCGGATCGGGCGCCTCCTCCGGCGGCTCGGGCGCCACGGGCGGCTCCGAACAGCTTTCCGGCACGATCACCGCCACCGCCTACGTGCTGCCCTCCGGGCAGTCGCTCACCGGCGGCGCTACACCCGCCGGTCCAGCAGGCACCGCTACCCAGGCTGCGTCAACGGGCTCCACCGGCTCCGCTGCCGCCCCCGCAGCCGTCGTGCAGGTGAACCCATGAGGAACTTCCTCGACTCGCTGCGCTCGGACCTGCTCGACAGGCGCTTCCTGCCCGTGCTAGTCATCCTCGGCGTCGCGCTTGCGGCTGCCGTGGCTTTCGCCGTGCTCGGCGGAGGCTCATCGACCAGCTCGACCCCGACGCCCGTCACGGGCGCCGCCACCGGCGCAACCGGGCCGGCGGTCGCCGTCGCGATCACCCCGGCACCCGCCGCCAACGAGGCGGTCTCCGAGACGACCAGCGGCTCCCACCAGCACTCCGGCGCTCCGCGCAACCCGTTCACGCCGCTGCCCTCTTCCAAGGCCAAGTCCACGACCGCCTCCTCCACCAAACCCGCTTCGAGTACCGCTGGTTCCACTTCCTCGAGCTCCACCTCATCCCCCGGCTCATCCACCGGCTCCGGCTCAACTTCGCCAAGCAAGCCGGCAACGCCGACCAAACCGAAGCCCAAGCCGGCGCAAAAGGTCTACCACGTCGATGTCCTCTTCGGTGCCGCCCCGGTGGGCACTCCTCCGCAAAGCATTCCGCTCAGCGCCTTCAACGACCTCACCCGCCTGTATCCGCTCGCGGTAAACGGCGAAGCGCCGCTGGTATTCACCGGGGTCACCGCAGGCGGCTCAAGCGCCATCTTCACGATCGTGCGCGAAGTCTTCCCGCACGGCCCCGCCGTATGCCATCCCAGCGCCTCCCAGTGCCAGGCGATCCAGCTCAAGCCGGGCCAGAGTGAGGAACTGGAATACATCCCCACCAGCGGACAGGCGCTCGTCTACAGGCTCCAGCTCGTATCGATAACCGCCGCCAAGGCGGGCGCAGCCAAGGCCGCCAGTGCGTTTCGCACCAGCTCCCCCGCCGGCCGGGCGCTCCTGCGTGGCGCGGGTCTATCCGCACTGTCCGGCCTGCACTACTCCACCGCAACCGGCGTGATCGTGCTCGGAACCCACCGCTCCTTCCAAGCAGCTCACGCCGCTTCGCGCCACCGCTAACGCCCGTCAGCGAGACCTCCCAACCATGCCTACCGCTGTGGTGAGCGGCGCCGGCAACGCTCTACGAAGACGCGGGGCCATGGCTCACCCATCCCTCCAACTCCTCGCCGTTCGCGCGGCGATCGCGAGCTGCAAATAAGCTAGCTGTCCATGAGCCTTCGTCTGATCACCGCCGGAGAGTCCCACGGCCCCGGGCTGACATGCATCGTCGAGGGTCTGCCCGCCGGCCTGCGCCTGGACCAGGAGGAGTTCAGCGCCGATCTCGCCCGCCGCCAGCTCGGCCACGGTCGCGGAGGGCGCATGAAGATCGAGCGCGACCGCGCCGAGGTCACCGCCGGCGTGCGTCACGGCCTCACGCTCGGCGGCCCAGTCGCGCTGAACGTCGCCAACCGCGACTACGCCAATTGGGAGGAGCGCATGAACCCCTGGCCGGTCGCGGAGCCGGTCGCCGAGGTGCACCTCCCACGTCCCGGTCACGCCGACCTCGTCGGCGCGCAGAAGTACAAGCACACAGACATCCGCAACATCCTCGAGCGGGCCTCCGCGCGCGAGACCGCCGCACGCGTCGCCGGCGGCGCGCTCTGCAAGGCCTACCTCGCCGCGCTCGGCGTGCAGGTGCGCTCGCACGTCGTACAGATCGCCTCCATCCACGCCCCCGCGCCTGACGTGCCGCTTGTGCTGGAGGACTTCGCCGAGGTCGACGCCTCGCCCGTGCGCTGCCTCGACGCCGACGCGACCCGCGCGATGGTCGCCGAGATCGACCGTCTGCGCAAGGCCAACGAGTCGCTCGGCGGCGTCTTCGAGGTGCAGGCCTTCGGGCTCGTGCCCGGTCTCGGTTCGCACATCTCCTGGGAGCAGCGCCTGGACGGTCGCCTCGCGATGGCCATCTGCTCGATCCAAGCGCTCAAGGGCGTCTCCATCGGCGACGGCTTCCACATCGCCGGCGTCCCCGGCTCCCAAGCGCACGACGAGATCTTCTACGACCAGGAGCGCGGGGGCTACTACCGCGAGACCAACCGCGCCGGGGGCCTTGAGGGCGGCATGACCAACGGGCAGCCCCTGATCGTCCGCGGCGCGATGAAGCCCCTGCCTACGCTCACCCGGCCGCTGCGCTCCGTCGACACCGCCACCCACGAGCCAGCCGGGGCGCTGCGCGAGCGCACCGACTCCTGCACCGTCCCCGCCGCCGGCGTCGTCGGCGAGGCGATGGTCGCACTCGTCCTTGCCGATGCCTACTCGCAAAAGTTCGGCGGCGACCACATCGACGACACGCGCGCCTCGCTGGACGCCTACTGCGAGAGGATCGGGTGGCCTTCGTCCTGATCGGCTTCATGGGCGCCGGCAAGTCCACCGTCGCCGCCCGGCTCGCACCGACCCTCAGTGGCAGTGCGCTCGACAGCGACACCCTGCTCGAACAGCATCTAGGCCATTCCATCGCCCATGAGTTCGAGTCCCGCGGCGAGGCCTCCTTTCGCGCCGCCGAGGAGCAACTCGTGTGTCAGCTGCTCGCCGACGCCGGGCCGCGCGACGTCGTCGCGCTCGGCGGCGGCAGCGTCCTGTCCGAGGCCGTGCGTGCCGCGCTCGCCCAGCACCTCACCCTGCTCCTGGACGTCGAGCCCCGTGTTGCCTGGGAGCGCGTCCGCTCCTCAGCCGACGGCGCCTCGCGCCCGCTGGCCCGCGACCTCGACGCGTTCACCGCGCTGCACGCCGAACGGCGCGAGCTATACGAGCGGCTGGCCGACGCCGTGCTGTTGTGGGCCGAAAGCTCCGCCGGTAGCGCCTACCCCGTATTGATCGGGCGCGGGCTGCTGGGCTCCGGTCGCGAGCGTCGCTTGGCGGAGATCTGGCCGCTCGATCGTTCCCGCTCGCGACCCTTCCTCATCAGCGATCAGTCCGTATCCGCGCTCTACGCGCAGCGGCTGGGGGAGGTCCTGGCAGCCGACGCCGCCCCGATCGAGATTCCTCCCGGCGAGTCCCATAAGACACTCGCAAGTGCCGAACACGTGTGGAGTGAGCTCGTAGGCGCAGGCGTCACCCGTGCCGATCACCTCGTCGCGCTCGGCGGCGGCGTCGTCGGCGACCTCGCCGGGTTCTGCGCCGCCACCTACCAGCGTGGCGTCCCCGTCGTGCACGTCCCCACCACGCTCGTCGCCCAGGTCGACTCCGCCTACGGCGGCAAGACAGGCCTCGACCTCCCCGCCGCCAAGAACTACGTCGGCGCCTACCACCAGCCCGCCGCCGCCATCGTCGATCCCGACACGCTCGCCACGCTCCCCGCCGCCGAGCTCGCCGCCGGTTGGGTCGAGGTGCTCAAGACCGCCCTCATCGCCGGCGGGGAGCTGTGGGAGCGCGTCTCGCGCTCCGACGGCTGCGGAGTCGACGAGCGCACGATCGTCGCCTGCGCCGCCACCAAGCTCGCGATCGTCGCCGCCGACGAACGCGACGCGGGCGCCCGCCAGGTCCTCAACCTCGGGCACACCATCGGCCACGCGATCGAGACCGTCACCCACTACGAACGCTACCGCCACGGCGAGGCCGTCGGGCTCGGGCTGCTCGCCGCGCTGCGGCTCTCCCACGCCGAGTCGCTGCGCGCGCAGGTGCGCGAATTGCTCCTCGCCCGCGATCTCCCCGTTGCGCTCGACGGCGCGAAAATCGACGTTGACGAGATCGTCGCCGCGGTCGCTCGTGACAAGAAGCGCCTGGGCGAAAGCGGGGTCCCGTTCGTGCTGCTATCGGACCCTGGCGAGCCTCGTATCGGATGCGTGGTCCCCGACGACCAACTGCGCGACGCCGTGACAGAGTTGAGCATCCGATGAACGCACCCGAGCCACAACACGTGGAGGTGCTCCACGGCGTCAACCTCAACCTCCTTGGCGAGCGCGACCCGCTGCACTACGGCACCCTCACGCTCGCAGACCTGGAGGCCCAGATCGCCTCCTGGGCGAGCGAGGCTGGGCTGAGCGCGAGCTTCTTTCAAACCAACGCCGAGTCCGAATACGTCGAACGCCTGCACGCGCTACGCGGCCAGGTAGCCGCCGTGATCCTCAACCCTGGATCGTGGACCCACTACGCCTACGCTATCCACGACGCCCTGGAGCTGACCGGACTGCCCGCCGTCGAGGTGCACCTCTCCGACATCCAGTCGCGCGAGCCCTGGCGGCGGTTATCCGTGATCGGCGACCTCTGCCTGGCGACATACTCCGGCAAAGGCCCCGACGGCTACCGGCTCGCGCTTCAGCGCATCCGCCAAGCGCTAGACGAGGCCGGCCCGTGAACGCACACCCTGTCGGGAGAGGTCGTTGGCGATGACCACAGCGGATGCCGGTATCGAGGGCGAGCGCGTCGAGCGCCTCGCCGCCGAGCTGCGCGAGCGAAAGCTCGACCAGCTGCTCGTCTGGAGCACCATCAACATCCGCTACCTCACCGGCTTCACCGGCAGCAACGCACTCGTGCTCATCGCCGCCCCCGGGCGCTCCTCCACCCATCGCTTCCTCACCGACTTCCGCTACGAGACCCAGTCCGCCCGGCAAATCCCCGACATCTTCGCCCGCGAGATCGTCTCCGGCGAGCTGCTCGACGCCGCCGTCGCCACACTGCTCGCCACCGCCGGCACGGCGGGACGGCTGGGCTTCGACGACGCCCACCTCACCGTCGCCCAGCACACCCACCTGCGCGAGCTGCTGCCCGCCGGCTGGCAACTCGTCCCCTGCGCCGGCGCCATCGAGCGCATGCGCGCCGTCAAGGACCCTCACGAGATCGACCGCATCCGCGCCGCGACCCGGCTCGCGGACGAGGCCCTGGAGCGCAGTGTCCTGCAACGCGGGCTCGTCGGGCGCACCGAGCGAGAGGTCGCGATCGACCTCGAGCTGGAGATGCGCCGACTCGGCGCCGAGGGACCCAGCTTCCCCTCGATCGTCGCCTCCGGCCCCCACGGCGCCCTCCCGCACGCCGAGCCCCGGTCAGAGCCGATCGCCCCCGACGTGCTCGTCACGATCGACTGGGGCGCGCTGCACGAGGGCTACTGCTCGGACTGCACCCGCACCTACGCTACCGGCGAGGGCATCTCTGCGCAGGCGCGCGAGGTCTACGAGCTGGTGCGCTCAGCACAGGCGTTAGCGCGAGATGCCGTCACCGCCGGCCCCAACGGCCGCGAACTCGACGCCGTCGCGCGCGAGGCGATCGAAGCCGCCGGCCACGGCGAGCACTTTGGCCACGGCCTCGGACACGGCGTCGGCCTGGAGATCCACGAGGGACCGCGCCTCTCGCGCACTGCCGGAGACGACCCGCTGCTCGCCGGCAGCGTCGTCACCGTCGAGCCCGGCGTCTACCTTCCCGGAGAGTGCGGCGTCCGCATCGAGGACCTGCTCGTCGTCCGCGCCGACGGGCACGAGGTGCTCACCGGGCTGCCGACCGAGCTGACGGTCGTCAGCTGAGCGGCCTCAGCGACCTCGGCGTTTCTCAGCGGCCTTGGTGTCGTATCGGCGCGTCAGGCGACCTGTGAGCCTGCGGGCGCGCACAACACGATTACGTCATCCGCTCCCCTCAGCCTCCCGCGCAGTCATACAGCGCCGTCGCACCGCTCGCCTGTTCCGGCGCGGAACAGTGTTCGCGGATCCATACGATCCGAGGATCGCTGCTCACTGGGGGGATGAGCATCGCCCGCACCTGTCCAGCGGCGACATACCGCCGCAATTGAGCAAGCGTCGGTGCAGGAATCCCGCCCTGGAACCCTCCGATCGGCAGGATCTCCTTGCCCGTGGCGAGGATGTAAGGCGCCGCCAGGATCGAGGAGTCGGTCGCCATCGGTATCGGTGTGTCGTACGTCGAGGAGAGTTCCGCGACGATCTGTTCGTCCAGCTGGCGTGTGCGCTCGGCGTCCGCGCGGGAGATCGTCGCCGAGGACGGCTCGTATGGCGCCGCAAACGGTCCGAGACCGCGGCCGACCATGAGCACGGACGTCACACCAGATAGCAGCAGCGCGCACCCGATCGCCACCACGAGCATCCTGCCTGTGAGTGGGGTATCTCCGCCGCCGCGCCGCCGCGCGCCGAGTCCAAACACGCCGATCGCGCCTGCGCAGACCGCCACCGGAACCAGCCATCCCGGTACCCCCGAACCTCCATCCAGCAGATACACGCCATAACCGACCGACGCGGCCAAGGCGCCCGCGAGCCACATCCGCACCGCGCGCTCCTCTCGTCGACGCCACGCGAGCGCGACGCCGGTTCCGCACAGCGCTCCGATCGCGGGCGAGAGTGCCGCCACGTAGTAAGAGTTCGGATATCCGCCCGCGCTGAAAAACGCTCCCAGCACCACCAGCCACAGGCCCCACAGCACGACTGCGGCTCGGAGCGGATCGCGGCGACCGTGTCCCCGGCGGGTCCCAAGCACGCCGATCGCCGCGATCAGCGCCGCTGGCAGCAGCCACCCGTCGTCGCGTCCGAACGGACCGCTCAGCAGCCGGTGCCAGCTCGGCCGGATGCGGTGAATCGGACCGGCGCTCGCCTGCGAGAGCTTCACCAGGAACGCCGCCGGATGACCCGCCCCGGCGAACACGTCGCTGCCCCGTCGCAGCCGCGCGATCCCGTTGTAATCGAACGTCTGGCTGAACACCGAGTCGTTCTGCGTACCGTCCACATATGGGCGATCGTGCGCCGGCACCACCGAGACGACCGCCATCCAGCTGACCGACACGACCGCCGTCACCGCTCCCGCCAGCGCGACATGGCCAAGGCGTGCGCGTAGGCGGGGAGGGGCGGCCAGCAGATACACCGCCGCCAGCGCCGGCAGCACCAGCCAGGCGACGGTCATCTTCGCCTGGAACGCCAAACCCACCCACACGCCCGCCAGCAGCAACGAGCGCAACCGCCCGCTCACCACTGCCGCTGTCGCGGCGTCCGCGGCCAGCACCAGCAACAGGATCAGCAGCGAGTCCGCCACGTTGCCACGGTTCAACGCGACCGTCACCGGGCTTGCAGCGACGACGGCAGCCGCGACGATCCCCGCCTCGGGGCCCGCCAAGCGACGCACCGCCCGATACAGCACCAGGATCGTCAACACTCCCTCGATCACCTGCGGCAGCACGATCGCCCACGTGTGAAACCCGAACACCCGCAGCGACAACGCCTGCGGCCACAGCGCTCCCGGCAGCTTGTCCACGCTCACCGTGCCAAGCGGGTCGAACGCGCCGAAGAAGAAGTCGTGCCAGCTCGTCGACATGCTCCGCGCCGCCGCCCCGTAGAACGCCTCCAGCGCCGCGCCGTTCATGCCCCACGCGTACATCACGCCCGCCAGGGCGGCGATCGCCAGTAGCGTCGGGCGCGCCCACGGTGGCTGGTCCTCGGGTGAGCGCCAGAACCGCGCGGGTGCTCTCGCTCGGTCGTATCCAAGCCCTGCGGTCGGTATCCCGACCCGCTCGCCCATCTGCCTAGCGTAAGGACTCTTCGATCTTCTGGCTAGTCCTGTATCTCAGAACGAGCGGCCTCTGTGCGAGCTGCCGGAGTAACCCCTGCGAGCTACACTACAGGTGCAATGCCAAGTAAGCATCCACGAATCGCTGTGACCGCCGACCCGGAACTGGGGGACGCGCTCAAGCGCGTGCGTGCGGCCACCGGCACGCGGGAGGCCGACGCGTCACTGGTGCGGAGGCTTGCGGTTGAAGGGGCTGAGATCGAGTTGCAGGCCGGACGGGGGCGTCGGGAAGCAGCCGAAGCCTGGTTTGCCGCGATGGACAGGAGCGGGTCCGATGTGGACCTGTCGGAGATCGATCGAGTCAATCTGCCCCCGAGCGGCGTGTGAGCATAGAGCTGTGGGATGGTCGGGATGCGGTGCTCGTCGACACCTCGGCGTGGGCGCACGCGCGTCGTGTCCCCGAGGCAAGAGAGCGGCTGTTCGCCGCAATTGAGCGTGGAGATGTCGCCTGGTGTTGGCCAGTCCGCTACGAGCTGACCTTCGAGGCGCCCAATCCCGGAGGAATCGTGAGTGTTGATGGAACCTTGGACGGTCTTCGCGAGATCGCGGTTGATCGCGCCGTTCAGCGAGGCGTGCTCTCGGCGATGCGCGAGCTGGCGGACGAGGGTTCTCACGGAGCCCACCGCCTGCCCCTTACCGACCTTACGGTCGCCGTCGCGGCACAGACCGCGGGGCTGGACGTGCTGCACTACGATCATCATTTCGAGCGCCTGGGCGAGCTGCTGGGAGTGCGCGTGCTCTGGATAGCTGAGCCCTCCGGCTGACGAAACGGACGGCGTTTTATCGACTGAGACGTGCCTGGACCGTATTGCTGATCATCTGTCCGAAGGACTCACCCACGAGCGAGCCGCCGGTGTGCGAGCGCATGTGAACCACCGTAAATTTGGCTCTAGAAAGGGCTGATCCACCATCATCACGACCAACCAGTTCAGGTGCGTGATTGAACCACATTGGTCGGGTGGAATGTCCCTCTCGATCCCTATTCTGGCTGTCAGGGAGGACGTGGCAGGGCTGCCTCGAATCAGACGATGAGATGCAAATGCGGATTGCGATGGTCAACGACAGCGTGGTGTGGGAGGCGTGAGCGCTGACTACACGCGTCTACTGGATCGTCTGCTCGGGGTCTTCGTGCACATCGAGTTCAAGACCGATCGGCGTGATGTCGTCGACTACTCGATCGTTCTGATGGTGGAAGTCGAGGGGGAGATGGAGACCGTTCGACTTTACGACGGCGCTCACGGCGAGAACGAGTTGCACCGCTACACCCGCGAGGGCGGTAAGCAGCCGGCTGAGGTCTTTCATCGCGGCGGTCTCGGGCCGGGAATGCGAACTGCGATCCAGGAGATCGAGGACGGATATGGGGCTATGATCGAGGCATGGCGCAAGCAATGAGCACGAGCAACGGCAAGTCTCCCGCGGCGCGCGTTATGGATGAAGCGATCGAGCTGGCGATCGAGGAACGCTCGCCCTACCCAGAGAAGGCCGCATTCGTTGACGCAGACGAGCCCTCCGTTGGCGCTGAGATACGAAGGGCGGCCGACGAAGGTCGAGCCATTGTGCTCGTTGCCGCCGACGGCAGCACACGCACGCTGCTGCCCGAGTTGGCTCAGCGCTGACACGAAGTCGTTGCGACGAAGGACTCTGTTCGACGCACGGCCGACGGCTATTGTGACCGAGTCGATCAGCGCGCAGTTCACGACGAACCACATTAATTTTGGCTCTAGAAAGGGCTGATCCACCATCATCACGACGAACCAGTTCAAGAACGGAAACCACATAGAGGTTGACGGCACGATTTTCAAGATCGTGGAGTTCCAGCACGTGAAGCCGGGGAAGGGCGGTGCGTTCGTGCGCACGAAGCTGCGTCGGGCCTCGGATGGGAATGTGATCGATAAGACGTTCAGGGCGGGGGAGAAGTTCAGGCCGGTGCGCACGGAGGCCCGTCGGATGCAGTTCCTGTACGCGGATGGGACGGATGCGCATTTCATGGACACGGAGTCCTTTGAGCAGATTGCGGTGCCGGAGGCGACGCTGGCGGAGGCGTTGCGGTGGACTAAGCCGAGTAGCGAGGTGGATGTGTTGTTCATCGACGACGAGCCGTCGGACGTGCAGTTGCCTAGCGCGGTGGACTTGGAGGTGACGCAGACCGATCCGGGCTTGCGTGGCGACACGGCTTCGGGCGGGGGGACGAAGCCGGCGACGCTTGAGACGGGGGCGAGCATCATGGTGCCGCTGTTCGTGGACGTGGGCGAGCGCATCAGGGTGGATACGCGCTCGGGCGAATACGTTTCGCGCGCTTAGATGCGCCGTACCGAGCAGCGCCGGGCGGCGGTGGTGGCGCTCTATCAGCACGATTTGACGGGCAGGGAGCTGGGGGAGACGTTGGCGCGCGATGCTTCGCCGATGACGATGGCGCTGGCGCACGCGGCGGCCGATCGCAGCGAGGAGCTGGATGCGGTGCTTGACCGCCACGCTCATGGCTGGTCGGTGCAGCGGATTCAGCCGCTTGAGCGTTCGATCATGCGGGTGGCGCTGATCGAGATTTTGCATCCGGATGTGGCGCCGGCGGATGAGCCGATCCCGGCGGAGGGGGCGATCGACGAGGCGGTGGAGAGCGCGAAGGTGTTCTGCGGGGCGGATGCGCCGGCGTTCGTGAATGGGGTGCTGGCGGCGGTGTTGCGGGAAGTGCGCGAGAATGCGCCCCAGATGCCCGAGCAAGCGCCGAGGGAGAGCACTGGATGAACGACACCGAGCAGTTGGTTGACGAGCGGTTGGACGATCTGATCTCAAAGCTGGAGCGTGCCGCGGAGCAGTTGCGCTCGGGCGAGCTGAGCGCGGATGCGGCCGCGACGCTGGTCGAGGACTGCGCGGGATTGGCGGGGGAGGCCGCGGCGGAGCTTGAGCGGCGCTCGCGCGCGGAGGTCTCTACGGTCGCCCCCGGCCAGGACTCGTTGCTGTAGCGGTGTGACGGCCGAGGTGACGGCAGATCGTCCGGATCAGGCCGAGGACTCGGGGGCCGCGCGCCCGGGATACGTGCAGGACCCCGAGCAGGGCGCCTACCCGGAGCATTTGCGGATCGAGGTGGAGCGCCACCTGGAGGCGATGCGCTTCTCACAAGAGGCGCTGACGGCGGGGCTTGAGGAGGCGATGCGCTATTCGCTGCTGGCGGGCGGCAAGCGGATCAGGCCGGTGCTGGCGCTGGCGACGGCGCGGGCGGTGGGGCTCTCCCAGCGCGAGGCGATGCCGTTGGCGGGCGCGATCGAGCTGATCCATACGTATTCGTTGATCCACGATGACCTGCCGGCGATGGACGACGACCCGTTGCGGCGGGGGATGCCGACGTGCCATGTGAAGTACGGCGAGGACGTGGCGATTCTCGCGGGGGATGGGTTGTACGCGGAGGCGTTCCGGCATCTGCTCGCCGAGCGGCGCTCACCGCCGGAGCGAGTGCTGCTGGCGGCCGCAGAGCTGGCGGGGGCGACCGGCGTGGACGGGATGGTGGGGGGGCAGTATGCGGACGTGAGTCCCGACACTCCCGATGGTCCGGAGGCGCTGCGCCGGGTGCACGAGCTGAAGACGGGCAGGTTGATCGGTGCGTCGGTGGTGTGCGTACTGTTGCTGGGTGGAATCGACGGACCTGCGACAATGTGGTATCGCCGCTTCGCGGTCGAGCTGGGCGTGTTGTTCCAGATCGTCGACGACATTCTCGACGTGACCGGTACGGACGAAGCGCTCGGGAAGCCGCGGGGCAGCGACGAGCGACATGGGAAGCGGACATACGTGAGCGAGTTCGGCATGGAACGTGCAAGAGAGTTGGCGGCGGAGTCGCATCGGACCGCGAAGGAGGCGCTCGCGAAAGCCGCGACGCTGGGACCGGGAGCACCGAACGCGGGCGCGGAGCTCGAGCAGATAGCTGATTTCATTTACACCCGCACCTCATGACCACGACGCCTTTGCTCGACACGATCAACGGTCCGGAGGACCTGAAAGGCCTGTCCGACGAGCAGTTGAGCGAGCTGGCGCAGGAGGTGCGCACTCAGATCATCGACACGGTCGGTGAGATCGGGGGTCATTTCGGCGCGAACCTGGGCACGTGCGAGCTGGCGGTGGCGCTTCATTCGGTGTTGGAATCGCCGCGCGACAAGATCCTGTGGGACGTCGGCCATCAGGCATATCCGCACAAGATCCTGACGGGTCGCGGGGAGCGGCTGGCGACGATCCGCCAGTACGGCGGACTGGCGCCGTTTTGCTCGATGGAGGAGTCCGAGCACGACATCATGGGGGCGGGACACGCGTCGACCTCGATCGGGTATGCGGTGGGGATCAAGGAGGGGATGCGCCATCTCGGCGGTGAGCGCTCGGATGGAAAGGTCGTGGCCGTGATCGGCGACGGCGCGATGACAGGCGGGGTGGCGTTTGAGGCGATCGGCCAGGCCGGAGGGCTGGGGACGCCGATGGTGGTGGTGTTGAATGACAACGGCATGTCGATCGCCCCGAACGTCGGGGCGCTGTCACGCTATTTCAATCGGGTGCGGCTGAACCCGAAGCTGTGGCATGCGCGCGCGGGCGTGGAGGGTGGACTGGCGAAGCTGCCGGGAGGGATCGGCTCGGCGTTTGAGCGGCTGGGGCCGCAGCTGAAGGAGTCGATTAAGGCGTTTTGGGCTCCGGGCTTGTGGTGGGAGGAGCTCGATTGGGCCTATATGGGCGTGATCGACGGTCACGATGTGCGCGCCCTGCGGGAGGCGTTGCGGGAGGCGTTGGCGGCGGAACGCCCGGTGGTGGTGCACATCGCGACGGTGAAGGGCAAGGGCTTTGCGCCGGCCGAGGAGGGTGGCCTTGAGGGGATGGAGCGCTGGCATGCCGCCAAGCCGAAGTCGATCGCCAACGGCGCGCCGGCGCCGAGCGTGCCGGCGGCCGCGACGGGCAAGTCGGCGAAGGTGAGTCGGCCGCAATACACGCAGGTGTTCGGCGAGGCGTTGGTGCGCGAATGCGAGCGCGACGAGCGCGTGGTGGGGATCACCGCGGCGATGAACTCGGGGACGGGCTTGAGCATTCTGCAGAAGGCGCTGCCGGAGCGGTATTTCGACGTGGGGATCGCCGAGCAGCAGGCGATCCTGTTCGCGGCCGGGTTGGCGCTTGAGGGCGTAAAGCCGGTGGCGGCGATCTATTCGACGTTCTTGCAGCGCGCGTATGACCAGATCGTGCATGACGTGTGCTTGCAGAAGCTGAACGTGGTGTTCGCGATGGACCGCGCGGGCTTGGTGGGCGACGACGGGCCGACTCATCATGGGGCGTTTGACATCGCCTACTTGCGTTGCCTGCCGAACATCGTGTTGATGGCGCCGCGCGATGAGGCGATGCTGGTGCACATGTTGCGTACGGCGCTCACGTACGACGACGGACCGATTGCGCTGCGCTATCCCCGTGGTGAGGGCACGGGTGTGGAGCTGCCGCAGGAGCCACGTGCGCTGAGGATCGGCACGGGAGAGATCCTGCGCGAGGGCGGCGCGGGCGCGGCGGCCGGACGCCGGGTGGCGCTGATCGGCTATGGCAGCGGGGTCGGCAAGGCGCTTGAGGCGGCGCGGGAGCTGAGCGGGAGCGGGATCGAGGCGACGGTCGCGGATGCGCGCTTTGCCAAGCCGATCGACGCGGGCTTGATGGCGCAACTGGCGGCTGAGCACGATCTGCTGGTGAGCGTCGAGGAGGGCGTGCTCGCGGGCGGCTTCGGGAGCGCGGTGTGGGAGACCTTGAACGAGACCGGAGCGAGCCCGCGGATCCTGCGGGTGGGTTTGCCCGACCGCTACGTGACGCACGGCAAGCCGGCGTTGCTGCACGAGGAGGTCGGCTACACGGGCACGCGTATCGCCGAGCGCGTCAGGGCGGCGATCCTGGAGCGAGACTCGGCGACGATCGGCGCCTGAGTTCAGCGCCGATCATGATCGGCGGGCGGGCTTTGAGGGGTGACCCATAGCCGGTCCCGTGCGAACAGCGCGGTAGGCGCCGGTCACCGCAGCGGTGGCATGGTTGGAAGCGCTTTTGCCGTGTTCCCGGGCTCAGGCACGGTCGGAGGTCGTCGCGCGACCGGATGCGGCGCGAGAGGGCCTGCTTAAATGAAACGACCCGCTGGGGAGGCGGGCCGTTTCGGGGAGGAGGGATGCTGCTGTACTTCGGGTCGATCACTATGTTGCCCGCTGGGTCAGAATTTATGTGTGAGTGTGCACACACATAGCCATTCTCCGCATGAACACTGGTCTTCCGGGAGGTCGGCAGCTTGCTTGGATGACTGTTTTGGGCCGCCTCACCACGCATCGACGAACGCAAGCTTCTTACCTGGGCGCTCGCGCCAGGACGTGTCGATCTGCGCGAACAACGTCGCGATCCAGCGGCGCGAGTCAGCTGGGTCGATCACGTCGTCGATCTCGCCGTAAGCGGCCATGTTGATGCCCTGGCCGTGCTCGTAGGCGGCCGCGACGGTGGCCTTGAAGACGCGCTCGCGCTCGGCCTCGTCTTCGATCGCCTGAAGCTCGCGCCGCATCCCCAACCGCACCGCTCCCTCAAGGCCCATCCCGCCGAACTCCGAAGTGGGCCAGCCGACCGTGAACAGCGGCGCCGTGAAGCCGCCGCCGGCCATCGCCTGGGCGCCGAGGCCGTAGCCCTTGCGCAGCACGATCGTGCCAGTGGGGACGGACAGGTTGGCGCCGGTCACGAACATGCGCGCGAAATGGCGCACCGTCGCCGTGCGCTCGGCCGCGGGACCGACCATAAAGCCGGGCGTGTCGCACAGGAACACGATCGGCAGCTCGAAAGCGTCGCAAAGCTGCATGAACCGCGCGGCCTTGTCCGCGCCCGCTGCGTCGATCGCGCCGCCGAGGTGGGGCGGGCTGTTCGCGATCACGCCCAACGCCCGACCGTCCACGCGGGCGAGCGCCGTGACGATGCCCGCGCCGAACCCGCGACGCAGCTCCAGCACCGAGTCCTCGTCGAACAACCCGTCGAGCACCTTGCGCACGTCATAGATCTGCCTGCGCCGATCCGGCACGACGTCGCGCAGCAGCGTCTGGTCGGGCACGCGCACCTCCTCAGACTGCGGGCCGAAGTAGGAGAGATAGCGCCTGGCCGCCGCGACCGCGGCGCGATCGTCGGCGACGCGCAGATCGACCACGCCGTTAGCGTCCTGCACGTCGATCGGACCGACCTCGCCCGGCTCGAACACGCCCAGTCCACCGCCCTCGATCATCGCCGGGCCGCCCATGCCGATGCTCGCGTCCTCCGTCGCGATCACCACGTCGCAGCACCCCAAGAGCGCGGCGTTGCCGGCAAAACAGTTGCCCGAGGCGATCCCCACGAGCGGCACCAACCCGCTCAGGCGCGCGAACAGATTGAACGCGCGGCAGTCCAGGCCGGCGACCATCGGCCAATCCACGTCGCCCGGGCGCCCGCCACCGCCCTCGGCGAACAGCACCACTGGTAGCCGCCGGCGCTCGGCCAGCTCGAACAGGCGGTCCTTCTTCGCATGCCCGCGCATCCCCTGCGTGCCCGCCAGGACCGTGTAGTCGTAGGACATCGCCACACAGCGCATCCCCGCGACATCGCCCACGCCGCCCACCAAGCCGTCGGCGGGGGTGCGCTCGATCAGCTCCTCGCGCGCGCGACGACGCTCCTGGGCGGCGAACACCAGCGGGCGGTACTCCACGAACGTGCCCTCGTCCAGCAGTTCGCCGAGATTCTCGCGGGTCGTACGCCGTCCCTTTGCGTGGCGTTTGGCGACCGCCTCGGGACGCGCGCCGTCAAGTCCAAGCTCGTGGCGCTCGCGCACAGCCCGCACATCCGCGCGCTCGTCGTCGCTATGCGGTTCGGCAATGTCGGGGTTCTCTGACGGCGGCGCTTCGTCTGATGCAGGCGATGGTGTCATTCGCGAGATCATCGCCGATGGGACATGGCGCCGGCCTGACGGCACTCACACTTCCTGCGCGCGCGCCTGGTCGTAGCATGCACCCGATGCCTGCTCAGGAGAGTGAGTCCTCGGCCGCGCAGCGGCGCGAGGTCCTCAAGGAGATCTACGCCCAGACCCAGCAATGCACGCGTTGCTCCGAGCTGGCGGCGACACGCAAAACGGTCGTCTTCGGCGCGGGTAACGCCGATGCGGAGCTGATGTTCGTGGGCGAGGCCCCCGGCGCCAGCGAGGACGAGCAGGGCGTCCCCTTCGTCGGCCGCGCCGGCAAACTGCTGGAGACGCTGCTCGGGGAGATCGACATGGCGCGTTCCGAAGTGTGGATTTGCAATGTCCTCAAGTGCCGGCCCCCCGCCAACCGCGACCCGCGCCCGGAGGAGATCGCCAACTGCAACGAGTACCTCTACCGCCAGGTCGAGCTGATCCAGCCGACGGTCATCTGCACCCTCGGGAACTTCTCCACCAAGCTCCTGCGCGACGATCCCACCGGAATCACCCGCCTGCACGGCCAACCGGAGATACTGACTCTCGGCCGGCGCGCGGTGCGGCTATATCCGATCTTCCATCCCGCCGCTGCGCTCTACACGCCGCGCATGCTCGAGACCCTGCGCGAGGACTTCGCCCGACTGCCCGCGCTGCTCGCGCAGGGAGCGCCCGAGCAGCCGCAGTGGACGCCCGCGCCGGAGATCGACCCGAGCGCGCTCGACGAAGCGACCGCCGCCGTCGCGGCGCCCGCCCCGAGTCCGGTCGCGCCATCGGCGTCGGGCGAGGTCGATCAGCTCGGGCTGTTCTGAGAGGGGACCCACGTCGAGTTCGACCCCCCGAAGATTCTCGCAAATTGCGTACTTCTCGACTGTAGTTCACGGCTTCCGGCGTGTCGCTGACACCACATGAGCACTGGGAATCCACACCCTTCGGCAGGACGGTCGGCGAAAATGTCGAAAATTTCTCGCCAGGACCCTAAAGTCGCCCGGTAGGACTGCCGATAACGGTCCTGTCTCCATCCTCCCTAGCAGTATCGACCGGCTCGCGACCCTCTCCCGCGGGCCGGTCCTCTTAAGCCCCCGCCCAAAGCGCTCCCGCGGCGCCAACGGCTGCGGTGACCGGCGCCGACAGCGCCGGCGGTGGGACTGGCTGTGGGTCACCCCCCAAAACAGGGCCGAACTCCCCGACGTTTCCTGTCAGAGTTTCGTCGTGGCCGTCCGCACCGTCGAGACCGAAAACCCGCGCGAGACCGAAGCTCTCGGCGCCGAACTTGCCCGTGGCCTGGCTGCCGGTGACGTGGTGCTCATCCACGGCGAGCTCGGCGCCGGCAAGACCACGTTCGTGCGTGGCGCCGCACGGGCGCTCGGCGTCTCAGGCCCCGTCACCAGCCCAACATTCAGCATCGCCCACCGCTACCGCGGCGCCAGAGTGATCGTGTCCCACCTGGACCTGTATCGCCTGCAATCTCTGCACAGCGAGGACCCGGAGCTGCTGGAGGACTATCTCGCCGCCGACCGCATCGCGTTCGTGGAGTGGCCCGAGGCCGGCGCCGGCGAGTTGCCGCATGCGCGCGCGCGTGTGACGCTCGCTCACGCGGGCGGGGACCGCCGACGGATCGACGTGAGCGAACCGGCGCTCGCCACCTCCATGCCGTCAGATTCGACCGGGCACCCGAGATGATCGTGCTCGGGTTCGACACCTCCACACCCGCGACCGCGCTCGCCCTGCGCCTGCCCGACGGCGCCACCGTGCAAGCGCGCGACGATCCCGCGCCAGGCGAGCGCCCGGGACACGCCACGCGGCTGCTGCCCCTCGCGGCGAACCTCCTCGCACATGCGAACCTGCGCTTCGCCGACGTCGACCGGATCGCCGTGGGCGTCGGGCCCGGGACCTTCACCGGGCTGCGCATCGGTCTGGCGAGCGCCCGCGGGCTCGCACAGTCCCTGGACGCCGAGCTCGTGGGCGTATCGAGCCTGCGAGCGCTCGCACACGTCGCCGCGAACGGCGCCCGATACGCGAACACGGGCGCGGTACTGGCGCTGATCGACGCCCGGCGCGGAGAGGCGTTCGCCGCCGCCTACGCCCCCGTCGAGCGGCCGCCCGCCGAGCACGAGCCGACCGCGGTGCGCGAGCTGATCTCGCCGCGCGCGCTCGCGCCCGCGCGCTTTGCGGAGATCCTCCACGAGGCGCCAACCGACGGCGACGGTCTTGCGGATTGGGTCGCCGTCGGCAACGGCGCGACGCTCTACCGAGACGCGCTCCACGCACTCGCGGTCAACGTGCCTGCGGAGGATTCGCCGCTTCACCGGGTCAGCGGCGAGGCGATCTGCGCGCTCGCAAGCGTCGCCGTCCCGCAGGAGCTCGACACGGTCCTGCCGGACTACCGCCGCCGACCCGACGCGGAGTTGGCGCTCCAGCACGCAGCCACAGCCTCCACCGCAGCTGGACTCGGAGCGGGCGCATGAGCTCCACCTGGACGGCCGAATCCGGCATCGACTCCCCGCGCGAGCTCGAGATCAGACGGCTGCTGTATCCCGACCTGCCACAGGTGATCGCGATCGAGCGCCGCGTCTTCCCGACCCCTTGGTCACTGGCGATGTTCGTGCTCGAGCTCTCCAAGCAGTCGGGCATCTGTCTGGCCGCGACCACCTCCGAGGCACCTGGGCAGCGGCAGCTGATCGGGTACCTGATCTGCTCGCGCTATGAGACCGTCTGGCACATCATGAACGTCGCCGTCAACATCGAGCACCAGGGTCGCGGCGTCGCCTCGGCGCTGCTCGCCGAGCTGTACCGGCGCGTCGATGACGACACCGCCCGCTACACACTCGAGGTGCGCCGCTCCAACCGCCTGGCGATCTCACTCTACGAAAGCCAAGGTTTTCGCGCCGCCGGTCTGCGCCGCCGCTACTACCAGGACAACGGCGAGGACGCGCTCGTGATGTGGCGCACCCCGGCGACGCTCCGAGGACACCTCGACGACGTGCCCAACCCGGGCCCCGTGTGAGCACGTGAGCGAGCCGACCGTCGAGGGGCCGATCCTGGCCCTGGAGAGCAGCTGCGACGACACCTGCGCCGCGGTCCTCGACGTCCGCGGGCGCATGCTCTCCAACGCGATCTCTTCCCAGGGCGTGCACGACCGCTACGGCGGGGTCGTGCCTGAGATCGCCGCGCGCCATCACCTCGAGCTTGTCAACCTCGTCGTCGAGCAGGCGCTCACACAGGCAGGTTGCACCCTTGAGGACGTCGGTCTCGTCGCGGCCACACAGGGTCCGGGACTGGTCGGCGCGCTGCTGGTTGGATTCTCCACCGCCAAGGCCCTCGCGGCCGCTCGCGAGCTGCCGTTCGTGGCGGTCGATCACCTCCAGGGTCATGTCGCGGCCAACTTCATCGTGGCCTCGTCCTCACCTTCGCCAAAGACGGGCGCCGAGAACGCGGCGCCCGGGCGCGAGCGCGAGGCGTTCGAGCCGCCGTTCGTCTGCCTGATCGCCAGCGGCGGTCACACGCTGCTGACGCACGTATCCGACCACCACGGCTATCGGGTGCTCGGGCAGACCCTCGACGACGCCGCCGGGGAGGCCTTCGACAAGGGCGCGCGCATGCTCGGCCTGGGCTATCCCGGAGGCGCCGCGCTGGAGCGGCTGGCGCAGGGGGGAGACCCGCACGCCTACTCGTTCCCGGGTTCGGCCGCCGAGCGCGCGCGGGGCGGCAAGGGGACTAGCCGGCAAGCATTCGAGCAGGGGCTGGACTTTTCTTTCGCCGGTCTGAAGACCGCTTTGCTTTACCGGCTGCGCGAGCTGTCCGCAGCCGAGATCAAACGGCGCGCGTCCGATCTCGCGGCCTCCTACCAGGCCGCGATCGTCGACAGCCTGATCGAGCGCTCCGAGCGGGGCCTGCGCGAGACCGGCCTCGACCGCCTCGCCGTCGGCGGCGGCGTCGCGGCCAACGGCGAGCTGCGCCGGCGACTGGGCGCGCTCGGGGCGAACGTCCATCTCCCGGAGCGCGCGCTGTGCACCGACAACGCGGCAATGATCGCCTCCGCCGCCCGCCACCTCACGCCGATCCCATACCCGCACTACCTCGGCCTCGACTCCTACGCGACCGGGGAACGCCCCCTGTGACCGGTGCGGGCGCCGTGCCCGGCCGCGGCCCCGGCCGGGCGGTGGTCACGGTGTACTCCACACCGGACTGTCACCTGTGCGCCGACGCGCTCGCCGAACTGCGCGCCCTGCGGGCCGAGCTTGAGTTCGAGCTGCGCGAGTGCGACATCACCGGTGACGATGCGCTGTTGCGCGCCTATTTCGAGCGGATTCCCGTCGTGGCGCTCGACGGCGAGGAGCTGTTCGACTACTTCGTCGATGAGCAGATCCTGCGCGAGCGACTAGTGGACGTGTCCGGAAGTGGTGCGGCTCACGCGGCGAGGGCGAGGGGCTGAGGTTTGTGACGGGTGATCTTCTCGATCACGCTGTCGAACTTGGCGCGGGTGAAGGTCCATTGGAAGGGTCGCGCGAGGGTGCGGTAGTGCTGGGCGAAGTCCAGCAGGTGCCTGGCGAGCTCGGGCAGCGTCGCGAAGTCGTTGGGGGTCAGGGCCTTGCGCTGCACGATCGAGAAGTAGATCTCGATCTGGTTCAGCCAGGAAGCATGGACGGGGAGGTGAATCAGCCTCGCGTTTGGGTACGCCTCGGCCATCCGTTTGACGGAGGTCTTCCCGGCGTGGCTGGAGCCGTTGTCCACGACCCAGTAGACCATGCGGGCAGACCGGTAGGGCTCGACCTTCATGACCTGGTCCACGAGCCGTCCGAACGGCACGATCCCGGTCGTCTGCTCGACCCGGTCAAACAGGTTGGCGTGATGCACGTCCCACGCAGCGAGGTACGCGAGCGTTCCGCCTCGCAGGTACTCGAACTCGACCAGTCCCGGGCGTCCCGGCCCAGGCGGGATCGTCTCGTGGTGGCGTCCGAGCGCTTGCAGCTGGGTCTTCTCATCGGCGCTGATGACGTACTCGTCCGGGCGCAGCCGCTTGCCGTCGAGGACGCGGGCGTAGAGGTCCAGCGCACGGCCAGCCTTCTCGGCGAACTCTGGGTCGCGCGGGAAGATCCAGGAACGGGTCTGCCACGGCTTGATCGCGTCCTCGTGCAGCCACCGCCAGATCGTCGAGGCCGACGCCTCAGTCACGCCGCGCTCGATCACCAATCGATGCAGCTCAACCCGGGAGAAGCGCGAGAGCGGCAGCTCGTGGGTGCGCGGCAGCTCGCACGCGATCGCCTTGACCTCGGCGACCTCTTCCGGGGGGAAAACGACGCGGCCGACCCGACCGCGCTTGATCCTCAAGCCCATCCAGCCGCTCAGCGCAGAACCGGGATCTTCGCCGAGCAACGCTATCGGGCGAGCAATCCAGCCGAGCAGCGATATCGATGTCCTGCATCCCCTCCACCGCATACAGAATCACTCTCGCCCGCTGCACCGTCCGGAACGGCATCGTGACCGTACTCGCCCGCCGCTCCAACTCGGCACGCTCCTCCTCAGAGAGCTCGATCACATGCTGGCTGACCCGCGGCACAACACATAATTCCGCGCGCACACCGTTATCCCTTCCGATAATCCGCAAGACTTGCGGACACGTCCACTAGAGTCACGAACATGAGCTATCGCGAGTCGGCCACGACCACGACGACCGCGGCCGAGCGCAACGGTGCGATCGCCGCTGAGCGCCTCTCGCTGGGGGTAGCGGCGCGCCTGTCGCGCTACCTGCAGGTGCTGACACAGGCCAAGAAGATGGGCAAGGAGACGATCTCCTCGCAAGAGCTCTCCGACTACACGCACGTCAACTCCACCCAGATCCGCCGCGACCTGTCGGGGTTCGGCAAGTTCGGCAAGCGCGGCGTCGGCTACAACGTCGAGGCGCTCGTCTCGCAGATCCGCAAGATCCTGCGAACCGCCGGCCAGCACAACATCGCGCTGATCGGCGCCGGGCACCTCGGCAAGGCGATCGCCTCCTCGGACATCTTCGCCGACCACGGTTTTCGCGTGGTCGCGATCTTCGACGTCGATCCCGGCAAGGTCGGCACGAGCGTCGGCAGCCAGACCGTGCGCCACATCGACGAGCTGCGCCAGGTGGTCGAGGACGAGGACATCGTCGTGGGTGTCCTCGCGGTCCCCACCGCCGCCGCCCAGCAGCTCGCCGACGAGCTGGTGCAGGCCGGCGTGAAGATCATCTTCAACTACTCCGAGTCGCTGCTGGCCGTGCCCCCCGACGTGACCGTGCACACCTCCAGCCCCGCCGTCGATCTGCTCTACGCGCTGTACTTCTACCTGACCTGAGGCCCCATGGCCCAAGCAGGCGCTTTCTCCTCGGCACGATGATCGTCAACCGGACACCCAACGCACCGACCGCGGGCCGGCGCTCCTAAACCCCCCGAGCCATGACCAGCCTGGATCTAGACGCTGTCGCCGCGACCTTCGCTCAGGCTCCTGAGCGGACCGTCGGCGTGGAGGAGGAGTTCTCGATCCTCGATCCGCGCACGCTCGAACTGGAGCAGCGCTTCGAGCTGTTGCGCGACCTCGCCCAGAACGACCCGGTCCTGCACGAGCACATCACTGGCGAGCTGATCTCCTCAGAGATCGAGATCATCTCCGGCGTCGGCGGCGACCTGCACGACGCGCTCGCACGCCAACGCGATCGGCGTAGGCGCCTGTTCGCGCTCGCACAGGAGCAGGGCGTGGCACTCGGCGCGACCGGCACCCACCCCTGGGCGGACTATCGCGAGCAGCCGATCATCGACACCGAGCACTACCGCCGCGTCGAGGACGGGCTCAAATACGTAGCGTGGCGCAACAACACCTTCAGCCTGCACGTGCATCTCGGTGTGCGCGACATCGACCGGGCGGTGCGCGCGTGCGATCGTCTGCGCCCGGTGCTGCCGCTGCTGCTGGCGATCTCCGCCAACTCACCCTACCTGGACGGGCGCGACACGGGCCTGCATTCGGCGCGCACGCAGAGCTTCACCAAGAGCTTCCCGCGCTGCGGCATCCCGGACGCGTTCGGCGACTGGGGGGGCTACCGCGAATACATCGAATTCCTCTGCGCGACCAACTCGATCGTCGAGTTCACGCAAGTGTGGTGGTCGGTCAGACCGCACTTTAACTTCGGCACCGTCGAGGTGCGCATCTGTGACGCTCAGGCCACCGCGCAGGAGTCCGATGCGCTCGCGGCGCTGATGGTCGCCTGCATCGCCCAGGCGGTGCGCGACGTGGACGAGAACGTTCCTCACGTCGACCTTCCGCCGCGCCTGATCGAGGAGAACATGTGGCGCGCGATCCGCTACGGCCTCGACGGGCGGTTGATCGACCTGGAGCGCGGCGAGGAGTACCCCGCCCGCGCGGCGATCGAACGGCTGCTCGCATGGAGCGCACCGGTGCGCTCAGAGCTCGGCATCGAGCCGGTCTTTCCCGAGCACAACGGCGCCCAGCGCCAGCGGCGCATGATCGACGCGGGCGCCACCCGCGAGGATGTGTTCGCGGCGTCGGTCGCCGAGACGAGAGATACCTATTCCCAGGAGGTGACGGTGTGAGCACCGATCCAGCACAAGCAGCAGCAAGCGCGTCGGGCGTCGGCGGCGAGCCCAGCGAAGAGGAGCTGCGTGCGGCCTACGAAGCGGAGATCAGCCGCGTCACGAGCACCGACATGATCCTGCAGTCGGTCGTCTCGCTGCTGAACGTCGGCGGGCACCGTCTCGGGCTCTCCTCGCAGGGGGGAATGACGGCGGATGAGCCCACGCGCGACCTCGAGCAGGTGCGCGACGCGATCGACGGTGCGCGCGCGCTGATGCCGATCCTCGAGCGCCGCGAGTCCGCCGAGAACCTGCGTCCTTTGCGCGACGCCCTGTCCCAACTGCAAATGGCTTACGCGCGGGAGGCAGGCGCGGGCGCGGGCGCGGCGCCGGCTGAGCGGACCGCGGACGCCGAGCGGGCTCCGTCCTCCGCAACAACAACAACGCCGCCGCCGCAGCAGCAGCCCGCTGCCGAGGAGAAGCCCGCGGGTCCTGGGCCGGCGCAATCGAGCGGGAGGCTGTGGGTCCCCGGACGGTGAAGCGGGCACGTCCCGATCAGAGGACCCTGGAGGGATGAGCCGGTAGCCGGCCGGCTTTCCGCGGGCCGGCACGATAGACTGCCCGCGCGTTTACGCCGGACGGCGTGCTCGTCGTAATGACGGGCGCGTGTCAGGGCGAGAAATGTGCGCGCGATCCTCGCGCGGCACGCCAATCAGACCGCGGAGGATTAACCGTTGAGCAGCTTTCTGACGAACCATGGGGTCGTCGTCGCCCTTGTATGCGCCGTCTGCGCCGTGATCTACGGCCTCCTGACCACGCGCTCTTTGCTCGCGCTCTCGCCGGGCAACGAGAAGATGCAGAACATCTCGCTGGCCGTCCAGCAGGGTGCTCGCGCCTACCTCAACCGCCAGTACACGACGATCGCGATCGTCGGGGTCGTGCTGTTCGTCGCGCTGATCTTCGTCCAGAACATCGCCGTCGCCTGCGGCTTTGCGATCGGCGGCATCCTCTCGGGCTCGACCGGCTACATCGGCATGAACGTCTCCGTGCGCGCCAACGCGCGCGTGGCTGAGGCCGCCCGCGATGGCGTCTCTCCCGGCCTCAGCGTCGCCTTCCGCGGCGGTGCCATCACCGGACTGCTGGTGGTCGGGCTGGCGCTGATCGGCGTCGCCGGCTACTACGGCGCGCTGACCTCGTTCTTCAACGACAGCCCCAAGACGGCCGTCGACGCGCTGATCGGCCTGGGCTTCGGCGGCTCGCTGATCTCGGTGTTCGCACGGCTCGGCGGCGGCATCTTCACGAAGGCCGCCGACGTCGGCGCCGATCTCGTCGGCAAGGTCGAGGCGGGCATCCCCGAGGACGATCCGCGCAACCCGGCGACGATCGCCGACAACGTCGGTGACAACGTCGGCGACTGCGCCGGCATGGCCGCCGACCTGTTCGAGACCTACGCGGTCACCGCGATCGCCGTGATGCTGCTCGGCGTGCTCACCTTTCACGAGTCCACGCGCGTGGTGCTCTATCCGCTCGTGATCGGCGGCGTGGCGATCATCGCCTCGATCATCGGCACGTTCGCGGTGCGCACCAAAACCGACAACGTCGAGCGCGCGCTCCTGCAGGGGTTGATCGTCTCGGGCGTGATCGCCGCGGCGGCATTCGCGCCGATCACCTACTGGCTGATGCGCGACCTCACCTTCCGGGTGGTCGGCAACCTCGTGAACACGCCGAGCTGGACGCACCTCTACCTGTGCTCGCTCATCGGCATCGTCGTCACCGCGCTGCTGTTCGGCCTAACCGAATATTACACCTCGACGCGGTTCTCGCCGGTGCAAAAGACCGCGAAGGCCTCCGAGACGGGCCACGCGACCAACATCATCCAAGGCTTCTCCTCGGGCCTGCAGGCCACGGCGCTGCCGGCGGTCGTGATCGTGCTCGGCATCCTCGGCTCCTGGAAGCTCGCCGGCGGCGGCGTCACCGGTATCTACGGCATCGGCGTCGCGGCGGTCGGCCTGCTTTCGCTGACCGGGCTGATCGTCGCCCTGGACGCGTTCGGGCCGATCACCGACAACGCCGGCGGCATCGCCGAGATGGCCGATCTGCCTGAGGACGTGCGCAAGGTCACCGATCGCCTGGACGCGGTCGGCAACACGACCAAGGCCGTCACCAAGGGTTACGCGATCGGCTCCGCCGTGCTCGCCGCGATCGTGCTGTTCGCCGGCTTTGAGAAAGAACTCGAGTTCAAGGCCGGGCACCTTATCTCCTTCGGCATCAACGAGCCCCCGGTGCTGATCGGCCTGATCCTCGGTGGGCTGATGGTGTGCCTCTTCGCATCGCTCTCGATCGAGGCCGTCGGTCGCGCCGGCGGCGCCGTGGTCGAGGAGGTGCGCCGCCAGTTCCGCGAGCACCCCGGGATCATGGACTACACCGAAGAGCCCGATTACGCGGCCTGCGTGGACATTGTCACCAAGACCGCCCAGCGCGAGATGATCCTGCCCTCGCTGCTTCCGATCCTGTTGACGCTGATCGTCGGCCTGATCGACGAGCAGGCGCTCGGCGGCCTGCTGATCGGAGTGATCGTCGTGGGCTATTTCTTCGCCGTGATGATGACCTCCGGCGGCGGCGCCTGGGACAACGCCAAGAAGCTGATCGAGGACGGCGCCTTCGGCGGCAAGGGCTCGGAAGCCCATGCCGCCTCGGTCACCGGCGACACGGTCGGCGACCCCTTCAAGGACACCGCTGGACCGGCGATCAACCCGATGATCAAGGTCGCGAACATCGTCGCGATCCTGATCATTCCGCTGATCACCTGAAAAGACACCGGGTACGTCGCTTACGCCAAGGTTCACCGATCCTCGGCGTAAGCTCAGCAACGAGATGAACGGCAGACAAGCTCATCGCGTGGGCACGGTCACGCTCTCGTTGCTGATGGCGGCGATCGGCGTGGCGCTGATCGTGCAGGCCGTGAGCGGGCAGGGTGGCGTGCTCTCGCCGCGGCTGCTGCTCGGCGTGCTGTTCGTCGCTGCCGGCGCCGGGCGAATGTATGTGGAGAAGCGTCGCGGGAGTGGCGGGGGTGGCGGAGCATGAACTCCTCGCAGGGCTCGGGAGGCGAGGGAACCCCCAAAGATGGCGCGCTCGAGCAGGCCGCCGCGGGGATTGAGCAGGCCGCCGCGGAGATCGAGCAGGGCGCGGCCGACCTAGAGCACGCGAGCGCCGAGTTGGCGGCGCGCTCGCGCGTGATCGTCAAACGCTCGATCGGCTCGCCGCGGTTGTTCGCGATCGTCTACACCTCGCTCGCAAGCGCGATCTACTTCTCGCTCGGCGTGATCGCCGGGCACGCACTCGGGCTGACCCCGCTCGTGTTCCTGCTCGCTGCGCTGTTCTTCGCGCTGACCGCGCTCACCTACGTCGAGGGTGCCTCGCTGCACCAGGATCGCGGCGGCGCGACCGTGTTCGCGCGCTACGCCTTCAACGAGCTCGTCAGCTTCGTGGCCGGCTGGGCGGTGCTGCTGGACTACACGATCCTGATCGCCGTCACGACCTATTCGGCGACCCAGTACCTGCGCGTCTTCTGGCATCCGTTCGGCGACCGGGACGAGGCGCTACTGCTCTCCTTCGCGTTCATCGCCTGGGTCGTGCTCGCCAACATTCGCGGCTTCAGTGGTCGGCGCGCCAGGCGCATCGGCATGCTCGTAATCGGTGACCTCGCGCTGCAACTGCTGATCGTGGTGCTCGGACTGGTGCTGTTCTTCGACCCCCACACGCTCAGCGCTCAGATCCACCTCGGCAGTGTGCCGACGTGGTCGAGCTTCGTCTTCGCCTTGACGATCGCCGCGATCGCGTTCACGAGCCTGGAGTCCGCGGCCGGGTTGGCGGGCGAGGTCCGCATCGGGCGCGCGGGATTGCGCCAGATGGTCGCCAGCGGCACCGCCACGGTGATCGTCGGCTACGTCGGGATCGCGGTCGTCGCGATCAGCGCCCTGCCCGTGCGCCACGGTCACACCGCGCTCGCCGGACGCTACCTGAACGATCCGGTCGTGGGGATCGTGACGCAGATGCACCCGCACTGGCTCGCGCAAAGCATGCGCTATCTCGTCGGCGCACTGGCTACGCTGACACTGATCGCGGCCGCCAACTCGGCGATGCTGGGGCTCTCGCGACTGGCCTACTCGCTTTCCACCAACCGTCAGATCCCCAGCGGGCTCGGCCGCCTGCACCCGACGCGCTCGACGCCGTATGTGCTGATCGCGCTCGCGGGCCTGATCGCCGCCGGGCTCGCGGCCTCGGAGAACCTCGACTTTCTGGTGGGGCTGTATGCGTTCGGGGCGATGCTCGCGTTCACGATCGCGCACCTGTCAATCTGCAAGCTGCGCTACTCCGAGCCCCAGCGCGACCGCCCGTACCGCATACCCATGTCGGTCCCCTTCCGAGGAGGCGAGCTGCCGCTGCCGGCCGCCTTCGGCGCGCTGGCCTCAGCGGCGGGACTGATGGCCGTGCTACTCGAGCATGAAACGGCGCGCTACGTCGGTCTCGGCTGGATGGCGGTGGGAATCGCGCTGTACGTGGTCTATCGGCGAGCCGACGAAACCTCGCTGCTGCGGCGGGTCACCGTCTCACCGCAAATGCTTCGCCCCGAGCCACCCGCTGAACACGACTACGGCTCAATCCTCGTACCGCTGCTCGGCACCCGCCTGGACGAGGACATCGTGCAGACCGCCGCACGATTGGTCTCGGGCGAGCAGACCGACGAGGCCGCGATCGACACCGCCACGATCGAGGCGGTGTGGATGTTCGTGATACCGATGTCGCTGCCGCTCGACGCACGCCTGCCCGAAGCGCAGGTCAAGCACGCCCGCAAGGCGCTCGCGCGGGCCAAGGTCGTGGGGGAGGAGTACACCGGCGTACAGGTCGCCACCGCCACCGTCAGAACCCGGCGTGCCGGGTTTGCGATCGTCGAGGAGGCCCGGCGGCGCGGCGTGGAGGCGATCGTGCTCGCCGCCGAGGAGCCCTCGCGAATCCGCGGCGGAGCGCGTCTGGGGGGGCGCGGCGGGCCGCTTGAGGACTTCGTCGGGGACGTCACCAAGTACGTCATCGCCAAGGCCGGCTGTCGCGTGATCGTGACCGCGCCCGCGGCCGCAGACGAGATCGAGCACAGCGCGACGAAGCTCGCGGTCGCGAGCCCATAGCCGATGCTGCGCATCGTCTAACCTCCGCGCTGATGGATTCCCTCGCCGGTATCGGCACTCTTCGGACCTGCCCATGTTCGTGATGATCGTGGGCGCCGGACGCGTCGGCTCGGCCGTCGCCAAGTCGGCGCTGGCCGCCGGACACGAAGTGTCTGTGCTCGACGAGGACCCGCTCTCGCACGAGCGCCTGGACGCCGGGCAGGGCCGCAGCTGGGAGGACGCCGAAGGCCAGTTCACGGTCGGAACCGCCCTTGAGACGGATGCCCTGATCCAGGCGGGAATCGAGCGCGCGGACGTGTTCATCGCCTCGACCGACGGCGACAACACCAACCTGATCATCGCCCAGATCGCCCAGAAGCGCTTCGGCGTGGAGAAGGTGATCGTGCGTGTGATGGACCCGGCGCGCGCCAACTGGTACGGCGAACAGGGCCTGGACACGATCTCCCCGACCAAGCACGCGATCGAGATGTTCGAGCGCGCGCTCGCGCCCGAGCCGGTCTGAGGCGGAGCAGAGCACAGAGCATGTACGCGATCGTCGTAGGAGCCGGCAAGGTCGGACGCAATCTCGCCCGCGAGCTGATCGTCAAGGGCCACGAGGTCACACTGATCGAGTCCTCGCGCCCCCGCTACCTGCAGATCGAGGAAGAGTTCGAGCACGCCGCCCAGTACGGCGACGCGACCGAGTTGTGGGTGCTCGAGCGCGCCGGCATCCAGCGCGCCGACCTCGTGATCGCCGTGACGGGCGATGACGAGGACAACATGCTCGTCTGCCAGGTAGCCAAGGAGAAGTACCTCTGCGACCGCATCATCGCTCGCGTTAACAACCCCCGCAACCACGACCACTTCCGTCTGCTGGGGATCCAGCCCGCGGTCTCCGCGACCGACCTGATCCTGCGCCTGATCGAGCACGAGGTGCCCCGCTACGGCCTCGTGCACCTGCTCGCTCTCGAAGAGGAGCGCCTGGAGATCATCGAGCTGGAGGTCAGCTCCGACGCGCCCGTCTTGGGTCAGCGCGTTTGTGACATCGAGCTGCCCGAGGGCAGCCTGATCATCTCCGTACTCCGTGGCCGCTCCGGGTTCGTGCCCAAGCCCGACACGGTCATCGAAGACGGCGACGAGGTCCTGCTCGTCCTCGACCCCGGCCTGGAGCAGGCGATCACCGCCTACTTCGCGCCCGACGGTTCGCGCGCGCAGGCGTAGGGAGGCCCTGTCGCAGGGAGGCGCGGTAGGGCCGGCCGCTATTCTTAGGTCTCCGGTCCGGGATGGTGTAACCGGCAACACGCCTGCCTCTGGAGCAGGAATTTGGGGTTCGAATCCCTGTCCCGGAGCTGATTCTGCGCGCACGGGACCGTCGGTGGATAGTGACCGCGACGCTCGGGCCGGCAAAGGTCGCCTACGCAGCGGCCTGCGTGGCCCAATCCCGATACAGCTCGTAGTAGCGCCCGTGCGCGTCGAGTAGCTCGTCGTGTGTGCCCTGCTCGACGATGCGACCGTGTTCGAGCACGACGATGCGCCCGGCCTGGCGGATCGTCGAGAGCCGGTGCGCGATCACGATCGCGGTGCGGCCCGCGAGCAAACGGCGCAGGCCGGTCTCGATGCGCCCCTCGGTGTGCAGGTCCACGTTCGAGGTCGCCTCGTCGAGCATCAGGATGCGCGGGTCGGCGACGAGCGCGCGGGCGAACGCGAGCAGCTGACGCTGACCGGAGGAGAGCTGCGCGCCGCGCTCGCCGACCTCGGTGTCATAGCCGTGGGCGAGCTCTGAGATGAACTCCTGCGCGCCGACCGCCGCCGCGGCCTCGTGCACCTGCTGCTCGCTCGCGTCGGGGCGCCCGAAAGCGATGTTCTCGCGGACGGTCCCCGAGAACAAAAACGCCTCTTGGGGCACGATCCCCATCTGTGAGCGCAGCGAATCGCTTGATACCTCGCGCAGGTCGTGCCCGTCGACGAGGATGCGTCCGGAGGTGGGGTCATAGAAGCGCGCCAGAAGCTTGGCCATCGTCGACTTGCCCGCGCCGGTGGCGCCCACGAGCGCGACCGTCTGGCCGGGAGGGATCGTCAGGTCGATGTGCTCCAGCGCCTTCACTTCCTCGGGTTCTTCATCGCGGGCGCCGTCCGGGCTGTCCGCGCCAGCCCCCCGTCTGGAGCGCTTGCGCGGGTTATACGCGAAGGAGACGTCCTCGAAGCGCACTTCGCCACGGATGCGATCCAGATGCGTGGCGCCCTCTTGGTCGGTCAGGTCGGGCGTGACGTCGAGCAGCTGGAAGATCTTCTCCAGCGCCGCCATGCCGGACTGATAGGTCGTGTAGAGCTGGGAGAGCTGCTGGATCGGTTCGAACAGGTATGAGAGCGTGCCGACGAACGCGACGACGGTACCTGCGGTGATGTGCCCGTCGAGGGCCTGATAGCCGCCGTAAAGGACGATCACCGCGAGGGCGATGCCGGAAAGCATTTCGACCGCCGGGAAATAGCGCGCGTTGAGCTTGACCGTGACCATGTTCGCGTCGCTGTTCTCGGCGTTCAGCTGCGCGAAGCGCGCCTCGTGCTGGGGCTCCTGGCCGAAGCTGCGCACCACGCGGATACCGGACAGGGTCTCCTGGAGGTAGGCGGTGATCGCGCCGATCGTCTCTCGCGTGCGCCGGAACGCACCGGCGGAGACCAGCCGGAACCAGATCGAGCCGCCGAACACGAGCGGGACGACGCAGAACGTCAACAGCGCCAGGCGCACGTCCAGATACAGCAGCACCGCGACCGCGCCGACGAGCGTGAGGCCGGCCTGAAACAGCGTCACGACCGAGTCGGTCACGAGGCTTTCCAGCGCCTCCACGTCGTTGGTCATGCGCGAGATCAGCACACCTGCGGGGCGCGACTCGTAAAAGCCGATCGGCTGATGTTGCAGGTGGGTGAAGATGCGCAGGCGTAGGTCCGCGAGCGTGCGCTGGCCGACCCAACCCACGAGATAGGTCTGCACGTAGGTCATCGCCCACACGATCAGTGCCGAGACCAGGAACGCGATCACGACGAGCACGAGCGTGCCCGTGTCGTGGCGGTCGATGCCTTCGTCGATCGCCACCTTCGCCAACAGCGGCGGCGCCAGCGAGGCGGCCGTGCCGAGCACGAGCGCGACCATCATCGCGATCACGCGCACGCGGTAGGGGCGCAGCAGCGCCAGCAGTCCGCGCAGGTTGCGCCAACGCGTGCCTTTGGCGGCGCGCTCGCCCGCCCACTGCGAGCGTCCTAGACCGGGGCCGCTGACCATCCGCGCGCTGCCGTGCGCGCTCATATTCCACTGACCTCTCGTTCTCGAGGGAGCTCGCGCGTCAAGAAGACCTGGTCGGGGAGGCCCTTTTCGACGATTTCGCGATACAGCTCCGAGGCCTCCAGCAGATGCGCGTGGTCGCCGTGGGCGACGATACGGCCGTGGTCGAGCACGACGATCTCGTCGGCCAGGGCGATCGTGGAGAGCCGGTGGGCGATGATGAACGTCGTCCGTCCGGCCATCGCCTCGTCGAGCGCGAGCTTGATCTGACGCTCGGTGGAGGCGTCGACGGAGGAGGTGGCGTCGTCGAGGATCAGCACGCGCGGATCGGCCAGCAGAGCGCGGGCGATAGCCAGCCGCTGACGCTGACCGCCGGAGAGTGTCAGGCCGCGCTCGCCCACGAGCGTGTCATAGCCATCGGGCAGGCGCTCGATGAACTCATGCGCCTGCGCGCGCGTGGCGGCGGCTTCGATCGCCTCCCGTGTGGCCTGCGGATGGGCGTAGGCAATGTTCTCGGCGACGGTCTGCGAGAACAGAAACGGATCGTCGCTGACGACCGCGACTGCCTGTCGCAGCGAGCGCAGGTTGACCTCGCGCACGTCGGCGCCGTCGAGGCGCACCTGACCGGCGCTTGTGTCATACAACCGCGAGATCAGCGAGGTGAGGCTGGTCTTGCCCGAGCCGGTCGCGCCCACGAGCGCGACGGTGCGCCCGGCCGCCACGTCCAGGTCAATGTCGCTGAGCACGGCTCGCGCGGCGGGAGCAGCGGCCGGTGCGGCGCCGTTGGCGGCGTTTGTCTCCGAGTAGGCCGCGCCGAACTCGTCGGTGTCGTCGTAGCGCAGCGTGACGCCTTGCAGTTGTACGTGCCCGTTGCCTTCAGGCAACGGTGGGGCGTCGGGCGGCCCGGTCAGGCGCGGGGCGCGGTCGAGGACCTGAAAAAGGCGTGCGCCCGAGGCGGTGGCGCGTTGGGCGAGGTTGAGGATCACGCCGAGGGTGCGCATCGGCGCGATGAGCATGTTCAGATAGAGGTAGAACGCGGTGAACTGGCCGAGCGTCAGTTCGGCGTGGATCACGGCCTGGCCCCCGATCAGCAGCACGGCGGCGAGGCCGAGTTGGGGCAGGAAGCCGATCATCGGGTTGTACTTCGCTTCCAGACGGGTGGCGACCATCGCCTGGTGAAACACGCGCCCGACGCTGTGTTGAAAGCGCTGAAGCTGGCGGGGCTCGCGGGCGAAGGCCTTGACGACACGCACGCCCGAGATGTTCTCCTCGGCGTCCGCGGTCAGCTCGGCGATCCGTTGTTGTGTCTCCTGGATCGCCGGACGCGCGCGGCGGCCGTAGCGGTAGGAGATGAGTACCACGAATGGCACGGGCGCGAGCGAGATCAGACCCAGGCGTGGTTCGATGGCGATCATCACGATGCCCGCGAGCGCGATCGTGAGGATCGACTGCAGGATGAACACGAGGCCGTAGCCGAGGAAGAAGCGCACAGCCTGCAGGTCGACGGTCGCGCGGGACATCAGCTGGCCGGTCTGCTGGCGGTCGAAGAACCCCAGCTCCAGTTGCTGCAGATGCCCGTAGAGCAGCTTGCGCAGATCGTATTCGACGCCAAGCGAGAGTCGCCCGGCGACCATCCGCCGCCAGTAGGTCAGTCCCCAGCGCACCAGTACGGCGAGCGCGATGGCGCCGGCGATCAGCGTCAGTTCTTGGCGCTTGTCGGTGGTTGACACCGGGTGGTGCGGTGAGGCGCCGGCGCCGGTGCCGATGATCTGCACCGCGCGGCCCGTCAAGGCGGGCAGCGCGACGGTCATCACCATCGCGAGGCTCGCCAGCCCCCACGAGATGATCATGCCGCGCTTGTAGGGACGCAGAAATCCGAGTAGTCGGTAGAACGTGGTCATAGTTGTATGGTCAACGATTATTGCAGGGCGCCGGCCGGCGGTCGTGGTCGCCGGAGATCGGAGCGCCGGCCAGTCCTCGTATTACGCTGCGGTGATGTCCTCCAAGGCCACCAACCCTCGGCGCGGACGCCCGCGGGCGGGGTTGTGCGACACGTGCGAGCACCAGGTCGAGGTCCCGAACACGCGCGGGTCGGTGTTCTCGCTGTGCGCGCGCTCGCGCACCGACCCAGCTTATCCGCGCTACCCGCGGCTGCCGGTGATCGCGTGCGACGGGCACGAGGCTCGCCGGACCTCCCCGGGTTGATTGCAGCGGCGCGAAGGCTGCGGGTTGCGTGGCGCTTGCACTCGGGTCGCGGCCGACGAATGAATTCAGCTCGCGGCGGTCGCCAGACGCTCGTCCTGCTCCTGCACGGGAGCGGGCAGCTCCCCGGCCGAGACGAAGTCGCGCGTGCGCACCAGCACGAACGCGAGCGCTCCTCCGACGAGTGCGATCGCGGCGGCGATCGCGGCGATCGTCGTGAACGCATCGGTGAAGCCCACGCGATAAGAGCTCTCCAGGGCAGCTCGGGCACCGGGTGAGAGCGAGTGCGCGATCCGGGTCACTTCGCCGGACTCCAGCATCGTGCCCAGGTGTCCGTGAGCCGAGCTGAGGATCTCGCGGGCGTGTCCGCCGGCGAGCAGCGCGGTGGTGGTGTGCTGGGTGACGCTGTGCTGGAAGACCGCGCCCAGGCCGGCGATCCCGGTCGCGATGCCGACCTGCCGGAAGGTCGAGTTGATTCCCGAGGCCATCCCGCTGCGCTCGATCGGGACCACCCCGACGGCGGTCGAGGCCAGCGGCGGGTTGACGAGTCCCACGCCGGCGCCGGCGAGCACGAACCCCGGGATCAGCGCGGTCCAGGTGGAGGCGGCGTCGATGACGGTCATCGTCAACAGGCCGATGCCGATCAGCATCAGGCCCGAGCCCAGCAGTAGGCGGATCGGGACGCGCACGCTCAGCCGCCCGGCGATCGGCGCCACGATGAACGACAGCAGGGTGGAGGGCAGGAAGCGCAGACCCGCCTGCAGCGGGGTGAAGCCGAGCACGTCCTGGATGTACAGGGTCAGGTACAGGAACATCGCAAAGAAAGAGGAGGAGAGGGCGAAGGCGACGATGCTCGCGCCGCTGAAGGCGGGACGGCGAAACAGCGCGAGGTCGAGCATCGGCTGGCGCCGGCGCAGCTCGACGATCACGAACAAGATCATCAGGACGACCGCGCCGATCAAAAACGAGACGATCTCGGTCGAGCCCCAGCCCTTCTCGTTGCCCTGTACGAGCGCATACACGAGCAGGAACAGCGACCCGGAGAAGGTCACGAGACCAGGCCAGTCCACGCCCGTCGCGTTCGGATCGCGAGAGTCGCTCACGCGGGTGAGCGTGAGGAACACGGCAAACACGCCGATCGGCACGTTCACGAAGAAGATCCACTCCCAGCCGATCCCGGAGGTGATGACCCCGCCGAGCACCGGACCGATCGCGACCGCGCCACCGGTGACCGCGCCGAATACACCGAAGGCCGTTCCGCGCTCTTTGCCGTGGAACGCCTGCGCGAGCAGGGCCAGAGCTGTGGCGAACATCATCGCTCCGCCGGTGCCCTGCACGGCGCGCGCTAGGTTCAGCATCAGCGGTGTGGTGGAGAGGCCGCAGACGGCCGAGGAGGCGGTGAAAACGACCAGACCAACTACGAACACCCGCCGACGCCCGATCAGGTCGGCGACCGAACCGGAGGTCAGGAGGAACGCGGCAAGGGTCAGCGAGTAGGCGTTGACGACCCACTGCAGATCGGAGAACGAGGAGTGCAGCGAGCGCTGGATGTCGGGCAGCGCGACGTTCACGACGGTGATGTCCAGCAGCAGCATGAAGATCCCCACGCAGACCGCGATCAACGTCCACCACTTGCGATCCATCCTCAGACCTCCTTACCGTCGCAGGAGTGCAAAATCCTCGCATCGCACTATATGAACGTGGCCCGCCGACCCCCAACCTCGCCGCGGCCCGCGGTGCGAGCGGCGCGAACGCGATCAGGCCCGCTGGAGATGGCGGGAGAAGAACGGGACGATCCGCTCCCACAGTTGGGCCGCGGCCTCCGGACGGTAGGAGGGGCGGTAGTCGGCGAAGAACGCATGCCCGGCGCCCTCGTACACGTCCACGCTGACCTCACGATCGCTCTTGCCGGCGCGAGTGCGCAGTTGCGCCCCGATCTCCGGTGAGGGGTTGTGGTCCTCGGCGCCGATCGCGGCCATCAGCGGACAGGACAGACTTTCGGCCAGCTCCAGCGGGGGCGTGGGCCGCTCGGGGGTCGAGCGCGCTTCGGGGGTGGCGGCGTGGATGAATCCGCCCCAGCAGTCAACGGCGGCGTCCAACCGATTGGATGCACAGGAGAACAGGAGGGTGTAGCGCCCGCCCATGCAGAAACCGATGGCGCCGATGGTGCCGTTGCACTCTTCGCGGGTGCGCAGCAGATCGGCGGCGCCCTCGAGGTCGCCGAGAACCGTCTCGTCGGACATTGCGAACAGGCGACTCATCAGTGCCGGCAGGTCGTCCATCGGCGGCGGTCCGCCCTCGCGCGTGAACAGATCTGGGGCGAGCGCCACGTATCCGAGGTTGGCGATGCGATTGGTGACGTCATGGGTGTGCGCGTCCAGGCCGCCCGCGTGATGGATCACGACGATTCCCGGACGGCCGTGTTCGCCGGCGGCCTCGGTTGGGACGGCGAGGTAGCCGTTGATCGAATCGTCGTGCGCGCCCGGGTAGCTGAGCTCTTCGCCGCGCAGGCTTGCCGGGTCGGTGATCGCTCCCGGTACGCCCTCCGGGCTCGGCTTGATCTCAACTGAAGAGGGCATACGTGGCTCCTTTCTGCGGGTATGGACGGCGTGGGTGTGGACGGCGCCTGCCGGTTTGCGCTCGCTCGCGGACAAGCGGGATTGGGCGATGGTGTCGGCTCACAGGATCGCTCGCGGGTAGGCGCGCGTGGCGGCGGCAAGCATCACCGCGAAGAAGGCGGCGACGACGAGGAAGTCGAGCCACACGACCCCCGCTCCGCCGACGCCGACGAGCATCTGTCGCAGCCCCTGTACCTCGTAGGTCAGGGGGTTGACGTGCGCGAGCGCTTTCAGCCACGGTTCCATCGAGCTGAGCGGATAGAGGGCCGAGGATGCGAAGAACAGCGGCATCATGATCAGCTGGCCGATGCCCATGAAGCGCTCGCGCTCGCGCACGGCCGCTGCGAGCAGCATCGACATGCACGCGAACGCGGCCGTGCCGAGCATCAGCATTGCGAGCATCCCGAGCACGCCAGGGACGCTCCAGCGGACGTCGATGCCGGCGATCGCGAGCACGATCAGCAGCAACAGCGCCTGCACGAGCGCACGCACGCACGCGCCGGCGGCCTTGCCGAGCACGATCGAGCTGCGCGAGAGCGGGGTGGCGAGCAGCCGTTGCAACTGGCCGACGTCGCGTTCCCAGATGACCGCCAGGCCGAAGAAGATGGCGATGAACATCGCCGCCTGTGCCAGTACCCCGGGCGCGATGTAGGCGCGATATTCGACGCCGCCCGTCTTGATCAGGTGCGCGCTGCCGACGGCCGAGCCGAAGATAAACAGCCACAGAAGCGGTTGCACCGAGCGGGTGATGATGTCGAGATGGTCGTGGCGGAGCTTGCGCAGCTCGGCCTGGGCCATCGCCAAGGTGCCTTCGAGAATCCGCACGAGCGGACCGGTCGTGAGGACACTGGGCGCCGTGTCCGTGGAGTGAGCGTGGCTTGACATGAGATTTTGAGGGCCCCTCAACCGAGGCGGCGGGCGGTGCGCCGCTGTGCGCGCACGTCCGAGAGCCTTCCTTGTTCGTCGAGGTCCTCCTCGCCGGTCGCCTCCCCGAGCGGGCGGCCGGTGATCGCTCTGAAGACCTCTTCGAGGCTGTCGGCGTCGTGGCGCTCGATCAGCTCGCTCGGCTCGCCCTGCTCGATCAAGCGGCCTTGGTCGATCACGCCGAGGCGGTCACAGTGGCGCTCGGCCTCCTCCATCAGGTGGGTCGTGACGAGGATCGTCGTGCCCGATTGCTCGCGCAGCGCGCGCAGGCGCTCCCAGACCATCGCGCGGGCGTTCGGGTCGAGGCCGACGGTGGGCTCGTCGAGGAACAGCACGCGCGGGCGGTTGAGCAGCGCGCTGGCGATCTCCAGCCGGCGCAGCATGCCGCCGGAGAGCGTGCGCGCGAGACGGTCGAGCATGTGTGAGAGCTCCATCGTCTCGATCACCTCCGCGATTCGTTCGCGCCGCTCGCGGCGGGGAACGCCGGTGACGCGACCGTAGAAGTCGAGGTTCTCCCAGGCCGTCAGCGCACCGTCGACCGAGATGGCCTGGGGGATGTAGCCGATGCAGGCGCGCACCGCGAGGCTGTCGGCGCGGACATCGTGTCCGGCGACCAAAGCGCGGCCTTCGGTGGGGGCGAGCAGAGTTGTGAGCACGCGAATCGTGGTCGTCTTGCCGGCGCCGTTGGGGCCGAGCAGGCCGAACACCTCGCCGGGAGCGACCGCGAAGGAGACGCCGCCGACGGCGGTGACCTGCTCGAAGCGCACGACCAGGTCATCGACCAGCACCGCCGGGTCGATGGCGGCGCTCACGATTGAGCCATCTCGGCAGGCGGCGGGGGGAACGAGCCCGCAGCACCGAAGCCGGGAGACACGCGCCTTTGGCGCGAATCCCCGTTTCGGCCAGCGTCCAGCTCGCGGATCTTGCGCCGCACGCGCTTACGGGTCTCGCTCAGCTCGGCTTTGAGCGTGGTCAGCTCGGCGGCGCGGTGCTCGACCAGCTCCAATTGGCGGTCGATGTGTCCGAGCGCCTCGTCGAGCAGTTCTCGCCGGCGCGGGGGCGCGACGTCCTCGCGCCGCAGCTGGGCGCGGACGGTCGCACGGGCGTCCTCGGCTGCGAGCAGCGTTTTCAGCTCCTCGACAGTGACGCCGAGCAACTCTTTCAAGCGCATCACCTCGCGCAGCCGCTCGACCTCGGCGTCGCTGTAGACGCGATGCCCACCCGAGGGGCGTGAGGGCGCGTCGGGCAGCAGGCCGATCTCCTCGTAGTAGCGGATCGTCCGCGGCGTCGTGCCGACGAGGCGCGCCACGTCGCCTATGCGCAGGGGAGAGCTCATGCGCGGGCTCCGACACGCGTTGCGCCGGCGGCGGGGGTCTCTTCGCGGCTCGGCGCGATGGACTCGTCGCCGAGCGCTCCCTCCCGCGGCTCGATCGTCCGCTTGGCGGCGGTGTGACTCGGGCGCAGCAGGCATACGAACGTGCCGAGCAGCGAGGTCGCGGCCAGCACCCACAGGGCGACGTGCATGTTGTGGATGAACGGCGCGAGCTTTTCGGGCGAAAGCCCCTCGGCCAGGCCCGAGAACACGGCGAAGAGCGTCGATTTCGGGATCGAGGAGGTGACGATCGCGAGCACGAACGCGATCGAGAGCACCGCGCCGGTGTTCTGCACGAGCGTGCGCGCGCCCGCGGCGATCCCGCGCCGCTGCGCGGGGACGGCGCCCATCATCGCGGCGGTGTTCGGGCTGTTGAACATGCCCGAGCCGACGCCCACGAGCGCCAGCCAGATGGCGCTCTGCCAGTAGGCGCTTGAGACCTCCAGCGTGGTCATCCCCGCCAGGCCGATCGCGCTTACGAGCATGCCCAGGGCGGCGAGCGTGCGCGAGCCGTGCCGATCGGCGTAAATCCCGGACAGCGGCGAGGCGACGAGCATGCCGAGCGCCAGCGGGATCAGCTTGATGCCGGCTTCGATCGGCGAGTTGGACTGGGCGCCCTGGTAGTAGAAGACGAAGATGAACATCAGCGCGAAGCGCGCAAGCCCGTTGATGAACGCCGCCGCCGTGGCCGCGGCGAAGAGGCGGTTGTTGAACAGCTTCAGGTCGAGCATCGGCGCGCGCGAGCGGCGCTCGATCAGCACCCATGCGGGCAAGAGCACGATCGCGGCGAGCAGACCGCCGATCACGAGCGGGTCGTCCCATCCGCTGAGTCCGCCCTTGGAGACGCCGAGCACGAGGCCGGTCAGCCCGACCACGAAGGTGGTCGTGCCGAGCACGTCATAGCTCTCCACGTGCTCGCGGCGGGAGAGCTCGCGCAGGATCAGCGCGCCCCAGGCGGCGCCGGCGAGCGCAAGGGGGACGTTGAACCAGAACACCCAGTGCCAGGAGATCGCCACGAGCGCGCCGCCGAGCACCGGCCCGAGCACGAGCCCGATCGCGGCGACCATCGTGTTGGCGCCCATCGCCAGGCCCAGTTCCTCCTTGGGGAAGGCGTCGGTGACCAGGGCGGCGGCGTTGGCGAACAGGAACGCCGAACCGATGCCCTGCAGGATGCGCCAGCCGATCAGGACGTTCGCGTCGGGGGAGAATCCGGCCCCGAGCGAGGCGATCGCGAACACCACGAACCCGCCGACGTAGGCGCGCTTGCGACCGAACAGATCGGACAGGCGGCCGGCCATCAGCACGAGCACGGTGGCGGCGATCAGGTAGGCGAGGATCACCCATACGAGCGCCAGCAGGCTCGCGTGCAGGGAGCGCTCGAGGTCGGGCAGCGCGATGATCAGCGTGCCGGAGTTGGTGGCCGCGAGCAGCATCCCGAGACTCGTGCAGGAGAGTGCCCACCACTTGTAGTGGGCGTGGCCTTCGCTGACGCCCAGGCGCCGTGTTGTTGAACTTGACGTGAACGTAAACATCATGCTAGCAGGGGGCCGGGCCGCATGCGGCCCGGCCAGGGAGGTCGCATGCGACCTCCCTCGGGGTCGCACATGTGCGACCCCGCCGTCGGCGCATGCGCCGACGGAACCATCCAAATCGGTGCTGTACTGCTAGAACGTGACTATGGCCGAGCGCGCGGTGGAGAAGTCTGAGCAACAGTGGCGTGAGCAGTTGACACCGGAGCAGTACGAGGTGCTGCGCAAGGCCGGCACCGAGGCTCCGTTCACCGGCGAGCTGGTCTACAACAAGGCCTCGGGCGCCTACCGTTGTGCCGCATGCGGCACGGAGCTGTTCGACTCGAACACCAAGTTCGACTCCGGTACGGGCTGGCCGAGCTTCACCGAGCCTGCGGTCGCCGAGGCGGTCGAGCTGCGCCCGGACAACAGCCTGTTCATGCGCCGCACCGAGGTCGTCTGCCGCACCTGCGGCGGGCATCTCGGTCACGTCTTCGACGACGGGCCCGGGCCGAGCGGGCAGCGCTACTGCATCAACTCGGCCGCGCTCTCGTTTCAGCCGCAGGGCGGTTCCGATTCGCTCCCGCAGAGCGCATCCGAGAGCGCCACACCGGACACACCCGCAGCGTAGATCGGTAGGCTCGCGGCCGTGATCATGATCGATCAGTCCAAGCGGCTGTCCGAACCGCTGCGCTGGGGGCGGCGCGAGCGGACGGCCGTGGCGGCGCTGCTGGCGTGTGTCGTCATCGCCGTGATCGGTCTCGGCGCCTATGCCGTCACGAGTGGCGCGCCCGCGCGCCACGATTGCATCGAAGTGACGTTCGCCTCGACGCTCGGTGGCGGCGCTCAGCACGCATGCGGCGCGCGAGCCAGAGACCTGTGCGCTTCGCCGAGCTCGTTCAAGAGCTCCGTCGATCAGTTGCGCGCGGCCTGTCGCCGCGCGGGCTTTCCGTTCGGCTGATCTCCGCTCAGCAGGATCGGGTCTGCGATCGCTGCCTTTTGCGCACGCGATCGACCGCGGTCGCCGAACGCTCGACTCGCCGCCGGCCGGGTCTCGCCCCCCCGACAGCCCGCGGCGGGCCGCGTCTATACAAATGTCGAAACCGGCCCGCGAACTGTTGGCCACGGTGTCCCTACCCGATGGAGCCGGTCCGGGTTTACATACGCGGACCGCAAATTGCCGTAGTCCTCGTCCGCACCGGTGGGCGAAGGCGCGGCTGCATCGACAGAGAGAAATGGAGGCGTATGTCCGTCCTTGCCACAGCAGAATGGCTCGCATACCCATCGTGGCTGAACCCCGGAGACAACGCGTGGCAGATGACCGCCGCGACGTTCGTCGGGCTGATGAGCCTGCCCGGTCTCGCCGTGCTGTATGGCGGGGTGATGCAGAAGCGCTGGTCGGTCAACAGCATGATGCTCACGTTCGTCGCGTTCTGCCTCGTGCTCGTCGCCTGGTGTCTATGGGGCTTCAAGATGGGCTTCGGCAGTCCGATCGCCAAGAGCGGGTCGGGAATCTTTGGCACTAAAGGATTCATCGGCACGATGTGGGGCAGTTCGGGCACCGTTCTGTCGACCGGCGCCGAGGAGGGTCAGGCGATCATCCCGTCGATCACCACAGGGCCGGCCTTCCATTTCCCGATGTCCTCGCTCGTGTACTTCCAGTTCGTATTCGCGGCGATCACACCGATCCTGATGCTCGGCTCGGTGCTCGGACGGATCAGCTTCAAGGCGTGGATCCCGTTCGTGCTGCTGTGGATCACGTTCGTGTACACGGTCAACGCGTTCCTGATCTGGGGCGGCGGCTTCTTCGCCGCGCATGGCGCCCTGGACTACTCCGGCGGTTACGTCATCCACCTCGCGGCCGGCATCTCCGGGTTCGTAGCGGCTGCGGTGATCGGACCGCGCTTGCAACGCGACCGCGAGGTCGACGCGCCCAACAACCTGCTGATGGTCGCCGCGGGCGCCGGCCTGCTGTGGCTCGGCTGGAACGGGTTCAACGGTGGAGACTCCTACTACGCCGGCGCGAACGCCTCGGCGGCGGTGCTGAACACGAACCTGTGCACCGCCGTGGCGATGCTCGTGTGGATCGCCTGGGATTACATCTTCCGCGACAAGCCCTCGCTGATCGGTTCTGTCAACGGCATGATCACCGGCCTGGTGGCGATCACGCCCTCAGCCGGTTTCGTAAACGGCTACGGCGCGATCGCGATCGGTGTGATCGCCTCGACGATCGTGTGGATGTCGATCCGGTTCCTGAGTCGAGCGCCGGTGTTCCGTCACGTCGACGACACGCTGGGGGTGGTCTACACCCACGGGATCGCCGGTCTGTGCGGCGGTCTGATGGTGGGACTGTTTGCGGACCCGCACCTGGTCGAGTACATCGGGATCGGCGGCGCGGAAAGCCTGCCGGGCTTCTCGAGCGTGTTCAACGGCGGCAGTTGGAAACTGCTGCGCTGGCAGGCCGAGACGGCCGCGTGGGTGATCGTGTTCAGCGGCGTGATGACGTTCATCCTGCTGAAGCTCGTCGGGATCTTCATCCCGCTGCGCCTCACCGACGAGGAGCTCGAGATCGGCGATCACGCGATCCACGGCAACGAGGTCTACCCCTCGGACGTGCCCACGCTCGGTGGACCGCACGCACCGGCATGGCAGCCGGGCAGCAGCGAGCCCGCGTTGGGCAGCGCGACGTAGGGCTAGGAACAAGCTTCCGGGCCGCGCTCTCCGCTCACCCCACGGGCGGAGGGCGTAGTTCGGTGGGACAACGAGACGGTTGCGGCCCCGCTCTTTGGCGGGGTCGCAGTCGTTTTGGACGGCTCCTCTGTCAGCCGGCGCTTTGGCCGGCCTCGGCGCTTGCGGTCAGACCCACCGGACAGCTCACGCCGGTGCCGCCCAGGCCGCAGTAGCCGGCGGGGTTCTTCGCGAGGTACTGCTGGTGGTAGTCCTCGGCGTAATACATCGGGTGTGCCGGGTCGAGCGGGGCGATCTCGGTCGTGATCTCGCCGTGGCCGGCCGCGCTGAGCATCCGCTGATAGGTCTCGCGCGAGGATTGCGCCGCGGCGCGCTGGGTCTCGTCGGCGTAGTAGATCGCCGAGCGATACTGGCTGCCCACGTCGTTGCCCTGGCGCATGCCCTGGGTCGGGTCGTGGCCCTCCCAGAAGAGCCTCAGCATCTCCTCAAAGCCGGTGCGGGCAATGTCGAAGGCGACGAGCACCACCTCGGTGTGGCCGGTCTGTCCCGAGCACACCTCCTCGTAGGTGGGGTTGGGCGTGAAGCCACCGGCGTAGCCGACGGCCGTCGTATAGACGCCCTCGGTCTGCCAGAAGATTCGCTCTGCTCCCCAGAAGCAGCCCATCCCGAACACCACCGTTCGCACGCCCTCGGGGAAGGGCGGGCGCAGCGGGGTGCCGAGCACCTCGTGGCGAGCAGGCACGGGCATCTCGGTATCGCGTCCGGGTAGGGCGCTCGATGCGTCAACCATGTTTGCGGGCTTGCGCGTGAAGAGCATCTGCACTCAGGGTAGTGCGCTGCGCATTGCAATCGAAGAGGGTCCTTCCAAAAGACCGGCGAGGCCGCTGAAGGTTCGTTGTCAGCGGCCCGATCGGCTCAAGCCCGGCGGGATCGCGACCGAATAGTCAGGCAGGTGCCACACGCGCAAGCAAGCCCCCTTCCTTCCTCCGTCCGCCGGCCGCCGAGTTCACGCGGGCGGATGGCGGCGGTACGCTCGATCGCGGCCGGCCTGATCGCGCGCCGGCCGGCGATCGTGTGGTCGCTGGCGCTGCTGTTCCTGTTCAAGGGCTTCGTGGGCCTGCTGGCTGCCGTTTATCCGCTCAGCCCCAGCGAGCCGGCTGCGATGGTGGGAGCGATCGGCGCGATCGGGGTTCTTTGCGCCGGGGTGATCTGGCTGGTGGGATGGCGGATACCGCTGCTCGGCTTCGAGTTGATCGCGGCCGCCGGCTCGATCCTCGCCAGCTGGATGGTGGCGCACGCCGCCACCCACGGAGGCATGATGGTGGCGGCGTTCGCGTATCCCTGGATCGCGATCTACTCGGCCCACTTCTTTGGGCGCAGGGGGGTGATCGTGCAGGGCGTGCTCATGTCGGTCGGTTTCAGCGTGGGTCTGGTGCTGAGCGGCCTGTCGGACATCGTCGTCTACTGGACGATCGTGGTTGCGACAATCTGGTCGATCTGCATCGTGCTCGGCAATCTCAGCGAGCACATGCGCCTGCAGGCCGGCACCGACCACCTGACGGGCCTGCTCAACCGGGGCGGGTTTCAGGCGGCCGCGGTGCGCGAGCGTGCGCTGGCCGATCGGACCGGCAACCCACTGACGCTTGCGGTCATCGACCTCGACGGGTTCAAGCAGATCAACGACCAGGAGGGCCACGCGGCCGGAGATCGCCTGCTGGCGGGTCTCGGGCGCAGCTGGCGTGCGCGCGTGCGTCCCGGTGACATTCTCGCGCGTCACGGCGGCGATGAGTTCGTGCTGCTGCTGCCCGCCACCACCGCGACCGGCGCGGAGGCGGTGCTGCAGCGCCTACGTGATGACGAGGAACCGGTCGGCTGGTCGGTCGGCGTGAGCGAGTGGCGGACCGGCGAGAGCCTCGAGGTTCCGATGGCACGGGCCGACGGCTACCTGTATGGAGTCAAGAGCGCCCAGCGCGCCAAGTACTCGGCTGAGCAGGCCGAGCGCGGTTATCGCGCAGGCGCACTGCTGCCCTCGGCCTGAGCAGGCCGTCCGCCCGCCACAGGGTGTGCGCGGACAGGCGTCGGGAGCGCTGGGACCGTGAGCGAGCGCTCGAGCGCAATGCATCGCCGCCGCCGGCTCGCTGGGGTAGGCTGTGGGGGTGCGATTTCGCAAACTCGGCTCCAGCGACATCGAGGTCTCGGAGATCAGCCTCGGCTCGTGGCTGACCTACTCCGGCGGCGTCGAGCGTGAGCAGGCGCGGGCCTGCGTCGAGGCGGCGTTCGACGCGGGCATCAACTTCATCGACACGGCCAACGTCTACGGCCGCGGGGCCTCCGAGACGCTGCTCGGCGAAGCGCTCGCCACGCACGACCGCTCCTCTTACGTGCTTGCCACGAAGGTCTATTTCGAAATGTCGCCCACCGATCGCGGCCTGTCGGCGGCGCAGATCCACAAGCAGATCGACGCCTCGCTCAAGCGGCTGCAGACCGATTACGTCGATCTCTACCAATGCCATCGCTACGACGATCAGACGCCGCTTCAGGAGACGATGACCGCGCTAACCGAGGTCGTGCGTGCGGGCAAGGCGCGCCACATCGGCTTCAGCGAGTGGCCGGTGCAGCGGATCGACGAGGCGCTTGCGCTCGGAGACGTCGAGCGCTTCGTCTCCAGTCAACCCCAATACTCGATGATCTGGCGCGCGCCCGAGGCCGAGGTGATCCCGCTGTGCACGCAGGAGGAGATCTCCCAGATCGTGTGGTCTCCCCTCGGGCAGGGCGTGCTGAGCGGCAAGTATCTCCCCGGTCAGCCGCTTCCGGCCGACTCACGGGCGGCGAGCGAGGAGATGAGCGGTTTCATCGACCGCCTGCTCGCCCCACCGGTGCTCGAGGCCGTCCAGCGCCTGCGCCCGGTCGCCGAGCAGGCCGGGTTGACGATGGTTCAGCTCGCGCTCGCCTGGGTGCTACGCGAGTCGAACGTCGCCTCGGCGATCGTCGGCGCCAGTCGCCCCGAGCAGGTGCACGCCAACGCCTCGGCTTCGGGCATCGAACTCAGCGCCGATACGCTCGCGGCGATCGATACCGCTCTCGGCGACGTGATCGTGCGCTAACGACTCAGCGCGGCTGCACGACGAGCGTCTGCACCGCGCGACCCACCGGGCCGGATTGGTCGTGCAGCACGCTTTCGGCCGTGCCGATGCCGCCGTCCATCAGGACGGTCTTGGCGTCCAACCCGATCCACTCGCCGTGCGGCCTGCGCCACAGGTGGATCGTGAGGTCGGCGTTGATGAAGAGGTACTTGTCGAAGCGCAGCTCGGCGCTGATGCCGTTGCCGAAGTCGGCGGTGGCGACGAGCCGCAGTAGCGCGGAGGTCTCCTCGCCGGGGAGGACCGGCCGGCGCAGTCGCATCCACACCTGGCCGGGCCCCAACGACCAGGGGTCGGTCAGCCAGCTCATCTCCATGCCGGTCGTCGCGAGGCTGCTCGCCTCGGTGTCGTTAAGCGCGAACTTCACGACCTTGCCGTGCTCCGGGCCCGGCATCGAGCGCACGGACTCGGGGCCGGGCTGGGCGCGACGTCGATCGGGGTCGGGAAGGCCCTCGGGCACCGGCTGGATGCGCAGCGCACTGGCCCGCCCGATCAGCTCCTCCCCGGTGGCGCCGCCGTCGGAGGCGGCGGTCAGTTCGGCTGTGAGCTCCTGCACGCGCCGGCCCTTGCGCACGATCTCGGTGCTCACGTGCAGCTCGGCGAAGGGGATCGGCTTCAGAAACTCGAACCCGAGCCGCGCGAACGGCAGCTCGGCTCCGGGCTCGGTCCGCTCGAAGGCCCGGGCGATCAGCGCCGCGGGCGCGCCCCCGTGCAGCGCCCTTGGATCCCACGGTCCGCGGGCGTGCTCGGTCGGCTCGACGTGCCCGTTGGCGGACGGAATGAACAGGCTGTCGGCCATCGCCCGCGCCATCCTATTGACGGCCGGATCAGTCGGTGGGCAGCTTCGCCACGAACTCGCTGAGCTTGCCGGGATCGCGCAGCGGCGCGCCGTGACCGAAGCACGCCAGCGCCGGGCGCAGCTCGGCCAGCCTGCGCGCCGACTCGCGGTTGCGCGCGGGATCGGGCGTGAACAGGTCTGGAGGCAGGTGCAGGCCGGGCATACCGGTGATGAAGTGCATGTTGCCGAGCACGTCGCCGACGATCAGCGTGCGATCGGATTCGCGCCAGAACGAGACGTGCCCCGGGGCGTGCCCCGGTGTCTCCAGCACGGTGAACCCCGCGACCTCGTCCCCCTCGCTCAGTGCGCGCGCGACCGGATGTGGAGGTCCGATCCAGAAGCGCGCCTGCACCGCGTTCAGCCAGCCCGGAGCCTTCGGGTTGTGGATCGCGCCGGGCGTCTCCATCGCGGGAACGTCGCCCTGTCCGCACCACAGCGGGATTTTCAGGCGCTCGCACACGGCGTGGCTCGACCCCTGATGGTCGGGGTGGGCGTGGGTGAGCGCGTGCGCGGCGATCGTCCTGTCGGCGATCTGGCGCATGATCCGCTTCTCGGCCTGGCGGGTCGCGGCGTCGATCAGCACGTCGCCGATCACGTACACGTTGATCGCGTTGCGCGGCCAACCCTTCAGCTGGTAGACGTTTTCGGCGAGCTGCTTCATGTCGGTCCTCCTGTGATCGGGCTGGTGGCCGCGGTTGGTCCCGGGCGGCGAGCGGTGAGAGTGGCAGTGACAGTGACGGGTGAGCGGGGGAGCGGCCGGCGCACAGCCTATCCGCGCCGCTGCTCCCACGTGAATCCTCGGATTGCGAGCCACACTCCGAACACGCCCCACAGCCCGATCACGGCGAGCGCGTCGAGATTGTCCCCGAGACCCCTGCCCGTCACCATCGCTCCGTAGAGACCGTCGATCAGCGGCTTCAACGGCAGCGCGTCGGCGACGTTGCGGATGAATTCGGGCGCGCTTGCGGTGTCGAAGGCATAGAAGGACACGAACACGACCGGCAGGAACACGGCGTTTACGTACGCGGCCGTGGACTCGAAGTTGGGGATGACGTGCGCGAACGCCACGCCGAGCGCCGCCAGACACACGACGCCCGCAAGCACGAACACGATCAGCTCGGCCCAGTCCTTCGGCCAGCCGATCCCGAAGAACACCCGTCCGGCGATCACCACGATGGCGATCTGCAGAGCCGTGTTCGTGACCGCGTTCGCGGCGACGCCGCCGAGATAGGACCCGGTCGGCAGGGGGGTGCCGCGGATGCGCTTGAGCACGCCGCGCTCGCGCAGGAACACGATGTTGTAGGCGAGCGCGGTGAAGGTCGTGGACATCACGCTCATCCCCGCGATCGCCGGCACGAGCTTGTCGAGCTGGCTCTGGTTGCCATGCAGGATCGCACCGCCGGCCACGAGGAACAGCAGTGGCAGCACGAAGTTGAAGAAGGCCGCGCTGGGGTTGCGCCAGAACATGCGCCGCTCAAGCCGGTACTGGCGCCAGGTCAGGGTGACGGCGCTAGGCATCGGCCGTCAGCTCCAGGTAGACGTCCTCGAGCGTCGGTCGGCCGACGCTCAACTCCTCCAGGCGCTCACCGCGCGCGAGCGCCTGGCCGGTGAGTTCGTGCAGCAGGGCGGTGGGATCGTCGGTCTGTCGCTCCACCAGCTCGCCTGTTCCGTCCCGGTAGGCGACGCGATATTGCTCGCCGCCGGCGCCGAGCTCGCGTGGTGGGCCGATCGCGAGTACGCGCCCGTCCTTGACGATCGCGACCCTGTCGGCGAGCGCTTGGGCCTCGTCGAGGTAGTGCGTGGTCAACACGACCGTCTTGCCGAGCTGCTTGAGTGCGCGAACGGTCTCCCACGCGCCGTGCCTGGCCTTCGGGTCAAAGCCGGTCGTGGGCTCGTCGAGGAACATCAGCTCCGGGTCGCCGACCAGCGCGAGCGCCAGGTCTAGTCTGCGCTGCTGTCCTCCGGAGAGCTTGCGGCTGCGCACGTCGGCCTGCTCGGCGAGTCCGGACAGCGCCAGCACCTCCTCGACGTCACGCGGTCGCGGGTAGAAGCTCGCCCAGTGCGCGAGCGCCTCGCGTGGTGTCAGGAGGCCGTAGATCCCTCCGCTCTGCAGCACGACGCCGATGCGCCGGCGCAGCTCGATCTGGCGTCTCGCCGGGTCGTATCCGAGCACCGAGACCTCGCCACTGGAGCGCTGGCGGTAGCCCTCGAGGATCTCCACGGTCGTCGTCTTGCCCGCCCCGTTTGGGCCCAGCAGCCCGAAGACCTCGCCGCGACGGACCTCGAAGTCGATCCCGCGCACCGCCTCGTATTCGCCGTAGCGCTTGTGCAGGTCGCGAACTTCGATCGCGTTCGCGGTCACTACCAGTGCACGCCCCGCGTCAGCGTCGCCATCGCGATCTGCTCGAAGGAGGCGCGCTCTTCGACGTCCTGCTGGCCCTTGGACGCCGCCGAGTCGGGGAACACGCGATAGGCGAGGTGCAGCAGCCGATCGACGGCCTTGGGCGAGAGCGCGTAGGCGACCTCGCCGAAGGTCCCCAGACGTGTGCCCATGTGCTTGGGGCGCGAGCGCAGCGCCTCGCAGATCATGTCCGCGGCCTCGTCGGGGGTGATCGCGGGGAAGGCGTCATACATCTTCGTCGGCGCGATCATCGGCGTGCGCACGAGCGGCATGTGGATCGTCGTGAACGTCACCCCATCCCCGACGGTCTCCGAGGCGACCACGCGCGTGAAGGCGTCGAGCGCGGACTTCGAGGCGACGTATGCGGAGAAGCGCGGCGGATTGGTCTGCACGCCGATCGAGGAGATGTTCACGATGTGCCCGCTACCGCGCTCGCGCATGCTGGGGAGCAGCCCGATGATCAGCTTGACGGCGCCGAAGTAATTGAGCTGCATCGTGCGTTCGAAGTCGTGAAAGCGGTCGTAGCTGAGTGCGATCGAGCGTCGGATCGAGCGTCCGGCGTTGTTGACGAGCATGTCCACGTGGCGATGGTCCGCGAGCACGCGCTCGATCAGCCGATCGACCGACTCCATGTCCGCCAGGTCGGCCGCATACACGTACGCGGTACCGCCCGCGGCCACGATCTCCGCGCGGGTCTCCTCGAGCTTCTCGACGTTGCGCGCCACCAGCAGCGGCACCCCGCCGGCGGCCGCGACCTTCAGCGCGCTCGCGCGCCCGATCCCCGAAGAGGCGCCGGTGATCATCACGTTGCGGCCCTCGAGCGCTTCTTGCAGGGTGCGCCCGCGCGCCATGCCCGGGTCCATCTCGCGCTCCCAGTAGTCCCACAGGCGCTGGGCATAGTCGTGCAGCGGCGGCGGCTCTGAGAGCGGCGAACCGGCGAGGGCTCGCGCGGCTTCGTGCGTGTCGAAGCGGGGCACGAGCTCCATGTGCGCGATCACCTGCGGCGGGATCCCGAGCTCGCGCAAGGCCAGGTTCTTGACCTGCCGCCACGGCGGCAGCGCGAGCGCGAGCGTAAGCGGCCAGCGCGGCAGCGGGTCGAGCAGGCGTTTGTCGACGGACACCGCGACCCGCGGCGCGTGTGCGGCGGTGGCGAACTCGTTGATCAGCTCGTCCACGCGCTGGCGGCGCGGGTCGGTCAGGTGAAACGCGCGCCCGTCGAGGTCGGGCTCGTGCGCGATGTGCTCGAGTGCGCTCGCCACCCAGTCGACCGGGACGACGTTCGTGTTACCGAGATCGACGCCCACGAGCGGCGCCCACTCGGGCAGCAGCTGGCGCGCGCGCTGGATCGCCTTGAAGAAGTAGTACGGGCCGTCGATCTTGTCCATCTCGCCCGTGCGCGAATCGCCCACGACGATCCCCGGACGGTAGACGCGCCAGGGCACGTAGGGCTGCTCGCGCACGATCCGCTCGGACTCGAACTTCGTACGGTGATACGGCGAGGGCAGGCGCTGGCCCTCGTCGAACATGTCCTCCGTGAACGTCCCCTTGTACGTACCGGCGACGGCGATCGAGGAGACGTGGTGCAGGCAGCCGGCGTCGAGCGCGCGCGCCAGTTCGACCGCGTGCGTGGTGCCGCCGACGTTCACAGCGGTGTTCTGCTCGGCCCGCGCGGTCATGTCGTAGATCGCGGCCAGATGGAAGAAGTGCTCGATCTTGCCGCGCAGCTCCTCCACGCGCTCGGTCTCGACGCCGAGCAGGGGTTTGCGCAGGTCGCCGATCACGGGCACGATGCGTTTGCCGGCGCTGGAGCCGACGATGGCCTTCCAATGTGAGATCAGCCCGTCGAGCCGGTCGGTGGAGGCGTCGCGCACGAGCACATAGACCTTGCCCTGGCGCTTGTCCAACAGTTGCTCGACGAGCCGCCGTCCGATGAAGCCGGTCGCGCCTGTGACGAAATAAGCCATGCTCAGGCGAGGATATCCCTATGCGCCTCTTATGCGCCCGCCCCGGCGCCCCCGCGCCCCTCGCCGGCGGCGAACCGCTGGGCTCCCAGCGCGCCGTCTGCGAACACCTCGGGGCCGGCCTGGGCCTCCAACGCGAGCCCCTCGGCGAGGGTCATCCCGAGCCCTTCGATCGCCGCGCGCCGATCGGCGAGCATCGTGCGTTGCGGAAAGCGAGCCAGCCCGTCGGCGAGCGCGAGCGCGCGCTCCAGGTGCGCGCCCGGGGGCACGATCTCGGTCAGCAGGCCCATGCCCAGCGCCTCCTCGGCGTCGATCATGCGCCCGGTGAGGATCAGATCGAGCGCGCGCCCCAGCCCGACGATGCGCGGCAGCCGCTGCGTTCCGCCGTCGATCAGAGGCACGCCCCAGCGCCGCTCGGGGTAGCCGAGGGTCGAGCCGGCGGTGGCGATGCGCAGGTCACACCACAGCGCCAGCTCCAGTCCGCCCGCCAGGCAGAACCCGGAGATCGCGGCGATCGTCGGCTTGGAGGGCGTCAACCGCGTGAAGCCCATCGGCCCCTCCGCCGACATCAATCTGCCGGCCATCGTCTCGGTCGCCTTGAGGTCGGCGCCCGCGCAGAAGGACACTCCGCCGGCGCCCGTCAAGACCATCACGCGCGCGTCGTCGTCGGCCTCGAAGCGCAGGTAGGCCTCGTGCAGTCGCGCGGCGGTGTCGCCGTCGACGGCGTTGCGCCGGTGGGGGCGGTCGATCGTGATTACGGCCGCGGCGCCCTCGCGCTCATAGCGCACGGCGTCGGGCTCGTCCACGGGTCTACCAGCCGCCGAGGTACTTGGCGTTGCCGAGCTGCTTGGCGGCGGCCTTGCTCGCTTCCTTGCGCTTCTCCAGGCGACGCTGGATCCTGCTCATGACGAGCACGAACGTCGGGAAGAAGACGATCAGGATGAAGCCGGCGTTCGTGACGACCTTGTCGTCGGTCGCCCCATAGGCGCCGCGACCGTCGTTTTCGGCGAGCGCCGAGGAGGCGAGCACGAGCAGCATCAACAGTGACGTGGACAAGATGGTCGTGAGGCGGCGCATTCGCGCGGCGGATGCTAGCGCAGAGCACGGCCTACCATGCCTGCGATGGCACTCCTGATCGCATCCGACATCCACATCGACATGGCCGGGCAGCCGCTGCTGGGCGGGGTTTCGTTCAAACTGGAGCGCCGCGAACGGATGACGATCGCGGGGCGCAACGGCGCCGGCAAGACGACTTTGCTGCGGGCGCTCGCGGGGGAGGCGACGATCGACCGGGGCGAGCTGAGCGTCGCCAAGGGCGTGCGGGTCGCGCTGCACGACCAGCGTCCTCCCCGCGAGCGGGGGGTGCCGTTGCGAGAGTACGTCCTGTCGGGCTGCACCGAGGAGCTGCAGATCGAGTCCGAGCTGGCGGGCATGGAGGCGCGCATGGCCGAGGGCTCGACCGAGGAGGCGCTGCTCGACCGTTACGCGCGCGCGCAGGCGCGACTGGAGAGCCACGGCGGCTACCTGTGGCGCGACCGTGCGACCGCGATGGCGCACGGGCTCGGGTTTGTCGACGCCGATCTGGATCGCCCGCTGGACACGTTCTCCGGAGGACAGCTCACGCGCGCTTCGCTGGCGCGAGCGCTGGCGACGAACGCGGACGTGCTGTTGCTGGACGAGCCCACGAACCATCTGGACATCGAGTCGCTGGAGTGGCTGGAGCAGACGCTTGTGTCGTTGGACGCGGCGGTGGTATTGGTCGCCCACGACCGCTGGTTCTTGGAGGCCGTGGGCACGTCGGTCCTGGAGCTGGAGGCGGGGCGCTCGCGCTATTTCGCCGGCACCTGGCACGCGTGGCGGCGCGAGCAGGCCGCGCGCGAGATGGCGCTCGGTAAGGCGATCGACAAGCAGCAGGCGGAGATAGCGCGGATGGAGCGGTTCATCGAGCGCTTCCGTTACAAGGCCACGAAGGCCAAACAGGCGCAGTCGCGCGTGAAGAAGCTGGCGAAGATCGAGCGCATCGAGCGCGATCCTCGCGACGAACAGGGCCTCGAGTTCGCCTTCAAGGCGCCGGAGCGCTCGGGGCGGGTCGTGTTCGAGCTGAGCGACGCGCGGATCGAGATCGGCGAGCCGCCGGTGACGCTGCTCGAACAGGCGGAGCTGTGGCTGGAGCGCGGCGAGCACGTCTCGCTCGTCGGCCCGAACGGCACGGGCAAGACGACGCTGATCGAGACGCTCGCCGGACGCCGTCCGCTGGAGACGGGCAGACTTAGCACGGGACACAACGTGACGGTCGGCTACCTCTCCCAGCACGCCGACGAGCTGGGCGCGGGCGGGGATCCGGGGCAGAGCGTGCTCGACGCCGCCGGTCGCGCGACCGGCCTGACGCCGAACAAGGCTCGCGCGCTGCTCGGACAATTTCTGTTCAGCGGCGAAGAGGCCGAAAAACCCCTGGCCGGGCTCTCCGGCGGCGAGCGGCGACGGCTGTCGCTGGCGGTACTGGTGCATTCGGGCGCGAACGTGCTGATATTGGACGAGCCGACGAACCATCTGGACATCGAGTCACGCGAGGCGCTCGAGGACGCGTTGCGCGCGTTCACGGGCGCGATCCTGCTCGTCTCCCACGACCGCGCACTGCTCGACGCGGTCGGCACGCGCACCATCGCGGTGGAGGAGGATCGCTCGTTGCGCAGCTATACGGGGGGCTGGCCGGAGTACGTGCGCGTGCGCGACGAGATGAGGGCCGGGGCGCAAGCTCATACAAGGAGCGCTGGGTCGCACGCTCTTAATAAGCTGAAACCACAGCCGCATGCGGCTGTGGTTGGGAACGCGCATGCGCGTTCCCTTGAGGCGGCGCATGCGCCGCCTCACCATCAGGCGCATGCGCCTGATGGAACAGCATCCTCACCCGGCGGGAACGGCTCCGGGAGTAGGTCCAAGCCCAAGCCCGCGGGTCCTTCCAAGAACCGTCTCAGCGCGCAGGCGGCCGCCGAGCGGGCGGTCGAACGGGCCGAGGCGGCGATGCGCGAGCTGGAGGACCAGCTCGCCGACCCGGCGGCATGGGCGACGCAGTACGAGTCGGCCAAGTCCGAGGCTCGCCACACAGCCGCGCGGCGCGCCGTGGACGCGGCCTACGCCGAGTTGGAGGCGCTGGTGGAGTAAGGGCGTGAAGGCGCCGAGCGGGTTGGATCTCTTTGAGTCAGAAACACATATAGAGGATTCTAATCCGTTGGTTCAGTTTGAAGATCGATGCCGCTCGATGCGATCGCTCCGCTCTACCGACAGCTGCGACCGCATCCTCACGGGCCCAGCAAACGCGAGGTCGAAGAGAATCAAAGGGCGCGCCTGTGCGGCGCGATGATCGAGGCGATCGCGGCTCGCGGCTATGACGCGACGAGCGTCGCGGAGTTGAGCCGGCTCGCGGGGGTCTCGAAGCGAACGTTCTACGAGCAGTGGGCCAACAAGGAGGAGTGCTTTCTCGCGACCCACGACATGATCACGCGCTGCGCGCTCTCTGGCGTCGTCTTTGCCCACGGCGAGGAGTCGAACCGGGAGGCGGCGCTGCACGATCTCTTCGAGGCGTTCGTCCACGCCGCCGCCGATCGACCCAAGGCCGCTCGGCTGGTGCTCGTGGATACGGTCGGCACGGCCCGGGCCGCATTCGACCGAACCGACCGGGCCAGACGCAGGTTCGAGCGGCTGGTCGTCTCCGGCTTCGGGCGCTCGCCCGCCGCGGTCGTATTGCCGCCCGCTGTGGCCACGGGAATAGTGTGCGGCGTTGAACACGTCGTCTGTGAGAGCCTGCCCGGAGAGCGGGCGGGAGAACTGTACGGCCTCGCCGGGGCGCTCGCGGACTGGGCGCTCGCTCACGACTGCGCCGCGATCTCCGCGCTGCCCGTCCCGGGGCCGGCCGGCCCGGAGCGGTCGGCGAACTGGCCTCGTGTTCGCGCACGCACGAGCGACGTGCGCGGGCGCATTTTGCGTGCCGCTGCGGAGATCGCCGCGCGCGAAGGCCACGCGCACGTCACGCCGCGGCGGATCATCCGGCGCGCGGGGGTCTCCGACGCGGCGTTCGGCGCGCTTTATGAGAGCGCCGAAGAGTGCTGCCTGGATGCGCTCGACCTGGTCGGATTGGAAGCGATGACTTCCGCTGTGGCGGCCTCGCGTACCGTCGGCGACGGCGTACGGGGCGCCTATCGGGGGATCGCGGCGCTGCTGGAATACGTCGCCGAGGATCCGGTGTTGAGCGGCCTGCTGCGGGTGTACGCGTTCGCCGACGACGCTGCCGCCGTCGAGCGCCGGGAGCGGATGCTGCAGCGCTACGTCAACCTGCTCGTGAGCCGGCTGTCGCAGAGGCTGCAACCGCCCTGCGTCGTGGCCGAGGCGACGGTCGGGGCGCTGTGGGGCATCGTCCGTTGCCACGTCGCGGGCGGCGCCGGGCACATGCTCCCGGCGCTGGCGGGCCAGGCCGCCTACGTCGCGCTGGCGCCGATCGTCGGCGCGGAGGCGGCGGTGCGGGCGATCGACGCCGAGGAGCGCTCGATTCAGAGTGGCACTGCGTGGCGCCCGGCCGACTCGCGCCAGAACAGTTCGCGTATTTAGCGACATTCAAGTTATTGGTTATTTGACAGAATCCTGTTAGACTTCTTCTACAAATGTCAATCGGCGGCTCAGATGCCGGCGACAAGCTCCCGGCGATCCCTGTGGACGGTCGCGCGACGCGACCGCGGGAATCGACGTGCGCCGATGACGCGGCGCTGCTGCCCTCACGCAGTGGCCCGAACGTCGCGGCCCTACCGAGGCTGCTCGCGAACGAGCGAACCCGGACGATCGTGCTGGCGTTGGCGGACGGGTCGCGGCGGCCCTCCGAGCTCGAGCGGCTACAGGGGGTCGTCCGCAGCACGCTGTTCGCGCGCCTGGGCGAGCTCGCCCAGCTCGGCATCGTGACGAGCAGTCGCAAAGCCGAGTTCCCGCTAAGGGTGGAGTATCGGCTGAACGAGAACGGGCGGCGGTTTCTGGCCAACGAACTGCTGATCGAGCGCCAGGAGCGGCGCAAGCTCGCGCGCACAGGACCCGGCAGCGACGCGGCGCTGGGCAATCTCCTACGCCTCCTCGCGCCCGTGTCCCGTCCCGCGACCGATCGCCGAGGGCGGTGTCTGCTCGTCGAACACGAACCGTCGGGACGGTCGCACGCCGTGGGACTGCACGTCGAGGAGCGCCGCGTCACGGTAGCCGAGCCCGCCTCCTCGGTCGAACCCGACGTGCGCTGCAGCGCCACCTCTGAGACGTGGGAAAACGCGCTTCTCGCCGGTGGCACGCACGGCCTGCAGATGGCAGGCGACCTGGTGCTGGGTAGCGCCGTGATAGTCGCCTTCAGTCTCGCCCTGAGCGTCTGACTGAACGTCCGACCAAATCGGCTGAGATCTCGACGCGACGCCGGCGCGCGTCGTGATTTTCAACGCACTGTCTCTCATTAGGCGATTTCCGGCATGAGCCGAACAATGGCCTGCTCGTCGCAGGAGTACGGTCGATCGGAGTCCTGGCCTGTCGAGGTCGTTCCACCCACCGACATTGCGTATCTCGGTGAGACTTGTTAGACACACGAGTATCCCGTCTGGGTGGAACATTGGCTCAGGCGGGGGCAAGGCAGTAGTACCGCTCGGAGCATCTTATCCCTCGATTTTATCGAGTGTTCCGAGACCAACATACCGCCCTGGCCTCCCGGGAAGGGGGGCCAGGGCTCCAACAATAGGAGCATACACGAGGTGGCATCCAATTCCCGCACGGCGACCCTCTCCGGTAAGGCCCGTCCGCTGCTCGCAGGCGTCCGAATCGTTGCTCTCGGCCGGTTGTGCGAAGGCAACCAAAAACTGGCGCTTGCGTCGGCGGAACGGACTCGGCTAGAGTTCTCATCGCGTGGTGCGGCTTGGGCCGCCTCGTTGCTCCGGATAACAAGGAGCAGTTGTAATGAAACGTATAAGTATTGGCAGCCTCGGCCTGTGCTTGGCGGCGGTGTTCGCGTTTAGCGCGGGTGCTGTTTCAAGCGCTTCGGCCGCGGAACTGTTAGCCAGGCTCGCCGGTGGCGGGACCATCGCAGGGACGACGTTCTTATCGTCGGCTGGTTTAGCGCAGTTGTTCACAAAATCCGGAAGCGAAATTCATTGTAAAGACGCTACTAATCAGGGGTTATTCTTAAGCGCAACTTTAGGCAATATCTTAATACGGTTCTTAGGATGTACAACGCAAGTGATATCACGTGAACCATGTACTACCGCGGGAGCGGGGACTGGTGAAATCCATCTTCCGTTATCGACGTTATTCCATTTGGGCTTAGCGCACTTAACCAGCGCTACCGCCGGAGTGCCTGCCGCGGTTATTTTACTTGGCAAAAACGTTGTAATCAACTGCAGTAGTCTCGCCAAAGTCGAAGTAACGGGTGCCGTGATCGGTGCGCTTCAGAGGAATGGAGCAGCGGTGCCGCTCAATACGGCCATTACCGATGTCAGTCTGAATTTTCAGCAGTCTGCTACCGGTGTACAGCATTTGCGGTTAATCTTAATGCCAGGGACTACCGGACTGACCACATACGATCTGGAATCTAACCTCAATGGCGGTGCTTTTGGATTAGCGTCCGAGGTGGTGAACGCGTTACTGGACGGGTTCAAATTACCTAGCGGTAAAGAAGATGCAATCGAATTTGTCGAGCCATAATGTAAGCGGCAATGTGTAGATAAGAAAGAGAAAGTCGGTCCTGTGGGGCCGTGACGTTTTATGTTGCGGCCCCACAACACTGGATCATCGGGTGAGCGAGCGGAGGAGCGACAGTGGTCATGAGAGTGGTACTGGAGGAGGGGCAGGGTCGTTGTGCTCGTATCGGGCATATGGTCGTGCTGGCCGGCGTCCTGCTTGCCGTTGCTCTACCAACCATGGCTGGCGCCGAATCGTGCCCAAACGAAGAAGTCAGGGCCGAACAGGGCTCCGAGCGCCTGCCGGACTGCCGTGCGTTCGAGCTTGTCACCCCGGAAGTCAAGGGCGATAACAGCACTATCGGGGGCGCCAACGGCAATCCTTTGGGTTTTCCCGATGGTAATCACGTCTACTACGACACTCTATTGCCGCTGCCGGGCGCGCAGAGTGGGGAAGACGAGGCAGTGTTGAGCACCCGTGCTGCTTCGGGCTGGGTCAATACTCCGCTTGCCCCTCCCGCCGGTCCCGGCGAACCGGCTGGCCTAGGCTCACAGCCATGCGGTGGCTGCTGGACCGGTGCGGTGGCCTTCACCGGTGACTTCTCTGCGGCGTTCGTCACCTCGGGGTTCGACACCGACCTACAGGACCAAGACGGCGCTCTCGATGCGTATCGAATTGACCTTTCGAGCGGTGCGTCGTCGCTCGCGGCGCTGCCTGATACGGGTCCAATGACGACGAGCTTCAATGGTGTCAATCCCGGTACGTTCGTCGCGGGCGTCTCTGAAACTGGCAGTCACGTCTTCTTCCAGACCTTCGATCAGTTGCCTGTGGCACCTGGGACACCCGGCGAACACACGGGGGACATGCTGTACGATCGCACCGGTGGTCACACGTACGCGGTTGGAGTGCTGCCAAACGGCACGATTTCGCAAACATGCAGCACCGAGCTCGGCAACGGCCCCGCGGACGCGAATGCCCAGGGTTATCTGACTGAAGGGGCGATTTCTCCCGATGGCACAAATGTCGTTTTCACGGAGTTTCCTACAAGCCCAGTGCGTCACTCCTGGTGTGTATCTGCGTGAGAACAACGCGACGACGGTGCAGCTGGCCGGAATGTTCTACGCCCGCAGGAGCTCGGATGGCTCCAAGGTCATCACCGTCGGAACTGACCTGGGAGTGTATGAGTATGACGTCGCGACGGGTACGACGTCTACTATCACCACGACCGGGAAGTTCGCCGCAGCGTCACCCGATGGGTCCCACGTCTACTTCTTGATCGGTGAAGGGCAACCCGAAGCCGGACTGTACGTCTGGAATAACGGCACGCGCACTCTGATTCCGAACGCGGGCGAAGGGTTCACAAGCACCCTGCTGGAACGAGGCATCGGGACCCCCCCGACTAGCACACAACCTAACTTCGCTGTTGCTACGCCGGACGGTTCCAAGCTTCTCTTTCTCGATCGCGCCAGTCTCACGGGCTACAACAACTTCGGCCCGAAATGCGTTAACGGCGACACGCGGCCGGGTCTTTGCGCTGAGGCGTACGTTTACGACGCGGCGAACGGTTCGGTCACGTGTGTGTCGTGCAGCCCGATCGGCGCACCTCCGTTGGGTAGCGCTCGCCTGATGGGTGTAATACAGCACAATCCGCTTCTCCCGGGTTTTTCTGAGGGCGAGATGTCTTCTGATGGTTCGCGTGTGTTCTTCGAAACCTCAGATGCGCTGGTGCCGCAGGACACGAACGGGCTCTCGGATGTGTATGAGTGGGAGAACCGCCGGATCTATCTGATCTCCTCTGGTCAGGGCACGTTCGGATCGAAGTTCTCCGGGGCGAGCAGCAATGGTGACGACGTGTTCATCACGACGACTGATCATCTTGCGCCGCAGGATGACGAGAGTGCGACGCAGATCTACGACGCGCGTGTCCACGGAGGCTTTCCGTACAGGCCGTTCACGACGGGTTGCGACAGTGGTCAATGTCAGGGGCCGCAGACCCCTGCGCCGGCGTTCGGCGCTCCGGCGAGCGCTACGTTCGTGGGACTCGGCAACCCCGGCGGGCTGGCACCCAGTCCGCCGCCGGTGAAATCCAAGGTCTTGACTAGGGCGCAGAAGTTCGCCAAGGCGTTGAAGGTCTGCCGCGCCGAGCACAACAGGCAAGGACGCCTTGCCTGCGAACAACGAGCCCAAATGCATTACGGGCGCAGATCCCACTCGACGCGGAGGCCCAAGTCATGAACGCCCCATTCAAAGGCGGCCGCTTGCGACTGCTCCCCATGATCGTCGGTGCGATGATGGCCGCGCTCGCGCTCGTCGCCCCCTCGGCGTTGGCGTCTTTCGGGTTCGCGTCCAGTGCGGACCCGCCGTCGGTCGTGGTGAGCAACTCCGCGAATCCGAGCCAGCCGACCGAAGCCAACCCAAGCGACCTTGATACTCAGGCTGGCTCGCACCCGTTTGACATGACCACGAGCTTCAAGCTGAACCTCGATCCCGAAGGTAAAACGACGGGTGAATATTACGCGAAGGACATAAGTGTCGATCTCCCGTCCGGGTTCGCCGGGAGCATCGTCTCGGTCCCCCAATGCCCGATCTATAAGCTCCCAGAACCGAACTCCGGAGTCTCCGGGCCCGGTTGTCCCACGAACTCGCAGGTTGGGGTCGCCGAAGTCTTCTTCGGGAAAGGGGGGTACGTCTCGAGCGAACTGGTTCCCGTCTATAACCTGGTGCCCTCGGATGGCGGTACGGCGGAGCTCGCGTTCCATGTGGTGAACGTCGTGCAGCCGATTCTCGTTACCGCGCGCACCGATGGCGATTATGGTTTGGTCGCGCAGACCACGAATATCTCGGAGTTCTTGCCGTTCGCGGGTTTGAGGATCACGCTGTGGGGTGTGCCCGCGGATCCGAGGCACGACGCGGAGCGGTTCCTACCCGAAGAAGGTGCCGCGTGTCTACCCTTTGGCGAATGCCGCATCCAAAAACATCCGGGTGGGGAACCCCCGGAACCGGGCCTGCCGCGGCCGCCGTTGTCTGATAGCGCGCCGCCGACAGCGTTCTTGACGAATCCGACGAAGTGCGGTCCGGCGAGCGAATACGACGCGAAGTTCATCGGAGATAGCTGGGTGCATCCTGGGTCCTTCGAACCGTTTGATGGTAGGCCGCTGTTGAGCGATCCGAACTGGCAGACGGTGTCGACGTCGATGTATCCGGCGGGTGTGACCGGTTGCAACAAGTTGGCGTTTAACCCGTCGTTGACGGTGACACCGGACACGACGGAGACTGATTCGCCGTCCGGTTATGGGGTCGATCTGCACGTGCCGCAAAGCATCGCGCCAAACGATCTCGCTTCGCCGGCGTTGGACAATGCCGTGGCGACGCTGCCGCAGGGTGTGGCCATCAATCCCGGTGCGGCCGATGGGCTGCAGGCCTGTACGGACAACGGTGCCGATCCGCCGGGCAGTCCGGGGAACGAGATCGGGCTGGGCTCTAACGCGCAGCCCACGTGCCCGCACGCGTCGCAGGCCGGCACCGTCGAAGTGACGACGCCGGTACTGCCGGACGTGCTGCGCGGCGAAGTGTATTTGAGCAGCGAGCATTCGGGTAATGCGTATGCGGTGTTCGTCGTGATTCGCGGGGACGGGCTGCTGATCAAGCTGAAGGCGAATGTGGTCGCTAACCCCGTTACTGGGCAGCTGACGGCGAGCTTCTTGAACAACCCGCAGTTTCCGTTCAACGATTTCGTGTTGCATTTCTATGGTGGTCCACGCGCGGTGCTCGTGAATCCCAGCGCGTGTGGTCCCGCGACGACGACGATGGATCTGACGCCATGGTCTGCCGGTCCTGGCGGTACCGGTGACGCTACGCCGTCCAGTACGTTCGACGTGAGCTTTGACGGGTTTGGTGGGGCGTGTCCGTCCCCGCAACCTTTCGCGCCGTCGTTCACGGCGGGTACGACGAGCATCCAGGCCGGCGGTTACAGTCCTTTCAGCGCGACGTTCTCGCGTAACGACGCCGATCAGAGGATCGACCACGTGCAGGTCAAGACCCCTGTCGGATTGCTCGGGACGCTCGCCAACGTCCCGCTGTGCGGGGAGCCGCAAGCGTCACAGGGGACGTGCTCTGCGGCTTCGCAGATCGGTCATGTGATTGCGGGTGTTGGTTCTGGTGCGGCACCGTTGTATCTGCCGATCCCGGGTCAGCCACCGAACCCGGTGTATTTGACCGGACCGTATAAGGGCGCGCCGTTCGGCCTGTCGTTCGTGATTCCCGCGATCGCGGGTCCCTATAACCTGGGTACGGTCGTCGTGCGCGCCGCGATCAACGTCGATCCGCACACGGCTGCGTTGACGATCACGAGCGATCCGTTGCCGACGATCATCGACGGCATTCCCATCCAGGTCAAGACCGTCAACGTCCTGATCGATCGTCCCGACTTCGTGTTCAACCCCACCAACTGCGGTCGGACGAGCATCGGGGGATCGGTGACGAGTCGCGAAGGCTCCACCGCGACGTTCTCCTCGCCGTTCCAGGTCACTGGTTGTGGGGATCTCAAGTTCAAACCGGCATTCAAGGTCTCCACGTCGGGTAAAACCTCGAAAGCAAAGGGCGCCAGCCTCGACGTGCGGGTCAGCTTCCCGAAAGGGGCGCTGGGGACGCAGGCCAACATCGCCAAGGTCAAGGTCGACCTGCCCAAGCAGCTCCCGTCGCGGTTGACGACGTTGCAGAAGGCCTGTACCGCGGCGACGTTCGAAGCCAACCCCGGCAAGTGTCCCGCGGCATCGGTCATCGGCATCGTGAAGGCGAGTACCCCGGCACTGCCGGACGTGTTGAGCGGTCCCGTGTATTTCGTCTCCCACGGCGGCGCGGCCTTCCCGGACCTGGTGATCGTGTTGCAGGGCGATGGTGTCAGGGTCGATCTGACCGCCGCGACGTTCATCAGCAAAGCGGGGATAACGAGCTCGACGTTCAAGACCATCCCCGACGTGCCGGTCAGCTCGTTCGAGCTGTATCTGCCCCAGGGTCCCTACTCGGCGCTCACCGCAAACGGACGAAACCTGTGCGGGTCAAAGCTCGTGATGCCGACGGCGTTCACCGCACAGAACGGCCTGACGATGCGCCAGTCCACGCCGATCGCCGTGACCGGATGCCCCAAAGCGAAGGCGCACAAAGCCCAAAAAGCCCGGAGGGCGCGAAAGGCCGGTCACCGTAACGGCAGCGGGAGGACAGCATGATGCGCGCACGCAAACTCACCCCGATGGTCCTCGTCTGCGCCGTTGGCCTCGTGGCCTGCGGAGCCGCCCCCGCGCTCGCCTCAGCTCCGGAAGCGCCGGTGAGCCAATCGGTGACGGGGGTGACGGTCACCACGGCGACTTTGCACGGCATCCTGAACTCGGCGGCGTCCGCGAAAGTTCACTGGTCGTTCGCGTACAGCCCCGAAGAGTTTGGGCCGGAATGCGTTGACGCTTTCAGGACGGCCGACGAAGAAGTCGAAGGCCAAGCGCTGGCGGAGACGGTGGAACTCACGGAACTGGAAGCCAACAGGAAGTACACGGTCTGTTTGACCGCGAGCAACGAAGAAGGCGAAACCCGGGGCAACGAAGTGACCTTCCAAACACCTGCGGCGCCTCCGAAGATCGACAGCGAGAGCGTGGTTGTCACGCCGGTCAGCGCGACCCTTGAAGCATTGGTCAACCCGAACAACGAGAAAACCGGGTTCTTTTTCGAATACTCGACCAGCGAAACGGAAGTCTTGGCCGGCAAAGGCATTAAGATCCCGGGTGCTGCTGAACTCGAAGGCGGCGGCGACCAGATCGCGAGCGGCCCCACGGGCTCGGTTCTGCAACCGGACACGACCTACTTCTACCGCGTGGTCGCCGAAAACGAACAGAGCACAAAAGAACTTAAACCGAGCAAAGGCACCGTCAAGGAATTCACCACTCCGCCGTCCCCGTTCACAGAAGCCGTGACCGAAATCACCCCAACAGGCGCCACGTTCCACGGAACTTTGACGCCGCTCGGCTCCGTCGATACGACATACGCCTTCGACTACAAACTGCTCGCCAACGGCCCCGAATGCACCGGCGAAAACATCACTGCGCCCGAAGACGCGGGGACCGGGACCGGGACCAAGGCGGTATCCACCAAGACCAGCGAACAGGCGATCGAACTGCAGCCGGCCGCTACCTACACGGTGTGCCTGGTCGCCTCGAACGCGTCGGGGTCCTCCGTCGCGGCGCCGGTGAGCTTCGCGACCGAACCAGCACCACCGAAAATCGACGGTCAGACCGCCGTCCTCACACCATCCGGGATCACGCTGGAAGCACAGGTCAACCCGAACAACCTGGAAACCAGCTTTGCCTTCGAATACGCCACCAGCGAAACACTGTTGCTGGAAGGCAAAGGCACACAGGCCCCAGGCGCGACCACGCTCGCGGGTGCTGGCGGACCGAAATTCGGCGACCAGCCGGCCAGCGTGGTGCTCCAGTCCGTCCTTGAACCAGGCAAGACCTACTACTACCGCACTACCGCGTCGAACGGCGCCGGAACGACCGTCGACGGCACGGTTGACACCTTTACGACGCCGCCTGCACCCGTGCTCACGCACGGCGCAGCCCAGAACATCACCCGAACCACCGCCACACTCCCGGGCACCATCGTCCCCGAAGGCCTCGAAACCTCCTACCACTACCAATACGGCACGACCACGTCCTATGGCGGTAACGCCCCATCGATCCAAGGCGTCAACGCCGGCTCGGGGACCGAAGCGGTCCCCGCACCCATCGGCATCAGCGGTCTGCGGCCTGCAACGACCTACCACTACCGGCTCGCCGCGACCAACGCGGACGGCACGACCTACAGTGAAGACGAAACATTCACGACAGCGCCCCCGACACCACCGACAGCCAGCACCGGGGGAGCGTCGAACGTCACGCTCACGACAGCGACCGTCGCGGTCACGATCAACCCCGAAGGCCTCGAAACCTCCTACGAGCTCGACATCGGGAGCGACACGACGTACGGGACGCGCATCTATGGCGAAGCCGGGTCCGGCGACACGCCCACCGAAATCACGGTCTCCCTGCAGAACCTCGAGCCCGGCAGCACATATCACTACCGGATCGTCGCGATCAACAGCGACGGAGGACGCAGCACCCCCGGTGCCGATCGGGCATTCACGACCCTCGCCTACGGCAACCCGATCGTGCAGCCTCCGGGAGTGCCGTTGCTGGCGACACCAGCAATCGCGTTCCCCACGGAAACCGCGAACACCGCAAGACCCAAGGCCAAGAAGCCAACCAGGGCGCAACTGCTCGCCACGGCTTTGAAGATCTGCCACAGGCTGCCACGGAGCCACAAGCGCCACGTCTGCGAAACACAGGCCCACAGGCGCTTTGCGCCCGTCAAGCAGGTCCACAAGGGCGCGACTCGCAAACGGTGATAGAGACCTTCGAGGACCGCCTCTACGTCGTTTTACGGCGATCGGCCAATTGACGCGCACGTGCATTGCGGGCGCTGATCGTTCTCAGGTTCAACCATCGGGCAGCGCGCGACCGCGGGCCTGTACAGGTCTCGTCGCAGTCCCTTTTTTGCGGTTGTGGGGGATCGTCTCTAACTTGGTGGTTTGTGGCGCAGGAAGTGCAATGTCCTGCTAGCAGCAGGAGTCCGGATATCTGGACCCCTGCGGGTCCCCTTGCATACCAATCAACGAGATTGCATATCTTGTTGAGACTTGTTAGAAGTCGAGCGTCCCTTGCAGGAGTGGCCTATGGCCTGTAAGGGGACAGATACAGACCGCTCTGGCCCAAATACCGGGGCCAGGGCTCCAACAAACAGGAGCACATGCGAGATGGCGCCGCTTCCCATGCGCGCTGTCCGTTGCTCCGGAAATCAAGGAGCAGTTGTAATGAAACGAATGAGTATTGTCGGGCTATGCCTGGCAGCGGCGTGCGTGCTCAGCGCGGGCGTCGCGTCCAGCGCCTCGGCCGCAGAACTGTTAGCCAGGCCCGCCGGTGGTGGGAGCATTGCAGGGACGACGTTCTTATCGTCGGCTGGTTTAGCGCAGTTGTTCACAAAAGCTGGAAGCGAAATCGATTGTAAAGACGTTACGAATCTAGGATTATTCTTAAGTGCGACGTTAGGTAATATCTTAATACGGTTCTTAGGGTGTTCGACGAAAGTGATATCAAATGAACCATGTAATACCAGCGGAGCGGGGGCTGGCGAAATTCATCTTCCGTTATCGACGTTATTCCATTTGGGCTTAGCGCATTTAACCGGCGCCACTGCCGGAGTCCCTGCGGCGGTCATTTTACTCCGCAATAACATTGTAATCAAATGTAGTTCTCTGGCTACAATCGAAGTAAAGGGCGCCCTGATCGGTGCGCTTCAGAGGAATGGGGCAGCGGTACCGCTCAATACGGCCACTACGGATGTCAATCTGAATTTCCAGCAGTCGGCCATCGGTGTGCAGCATTTGAGGTTATTCTTAATGCCGGGGACCACCGGACTAACCGCATATGATTTGGAAATTAACCTCAACGGCGGCGCCTTCGAATTAATGGCCGAGGTGGCGAACGTGTTATTGGATGGGTTCAAGTTACCCAGCGGTAAAGAAGATGCCATCGAATTTGTCGAGCCATAACCTAGCAGTAGCATGTAGGTGAGAAGTCGGTCCTGCGGGGCCGCGACGTTTGGTGGTGGCCCCGCAACACGGATCGTACGCATAAGAGCTAACCTTCTCCGTGTGGCCGACCGCCTCAAAACCACGCGCAACGTAGCGATAGTCGCGCTGATCGCCGCGGCCGTATACCTCCTCCCCTCGGGCGGCCAGTTCGCGCATACCTTCGAAGCCTTTCTATACATCGGTTTCGGCGTGGCGATCGGCTACATCGGGCTGCGCTTCTACCGCGAAAACCACGTCGCGTTGCACTCGCTCGGCGACCGTTATCGCGGGTTGCTGTACGGGTCGATCGCGCTGGCGGTGTTCCTGTGGATGTCCTACTCGCGCATGTGGAATACGGGCCTCGGCGAGCTGCTGTGGTTCGTGCTGGCCGCCGGGGTCGCGTACTCCGTGTTCGTGGTCTTCCGCCGCTGGCGCGCTTACTGACGACTCAGACAGTATGTATCCGTGCGTCGGCGCCGGTGGAGTCGAGTAGGCGCTGGATATCGCGGGGGTCGCTGGTGAGGATGGTGTCACCGTCCTGCACGAGGAGGGCGACGGCGGCGTCGGCTATGTCGCTGGTGTCGGTGTTCGCGAGGAGGAGACCACAACGGCGAGCGCGCACCGGGTCCAGGGGCCACTCCAGGAAGCCCTCCAGCGCACGGGTGAGCTTCGCTTGACGGGCGGGATCGCGCCACACCTGGGCGATACACGCGGACGAGGTGATCGCCTCGACGCCCTGTTGAGCCGCGAGGGCCAGCAACGCGCCAACAGACCGATCGCCTCGGTCCAGCGCAATCAGCGCGCCGGCATCGAAGACGAGGGCAGCCATTTCTGGGCAGCGCTGAGCTCAAGCTCGGTGTAGGGGCCGCCGGTCTCTTCGGCGATCTCTTCCGCGACGGTACGTAGCGCGTTGGCGCGCAGACGGGCCGCGGCGGCATCGGCGAGCCAGCCCGACACGCCGTCCGAACCGGCCGCGTCACGTACACGTTGGTACAGATCGTCCTCGAGACTCACGCTGATCTTCGCCATCAGCACATGGTAGCACCGTGCATCCTACCCATACGGAAGTGTGATGTAAAGGGCCGCGCGGCCCGTCGTACTGACCTCGCGCTCGCGCTCCTCAGAGGTGCGGCTCGTATCCTCGAACGCGATGGCCGCACAGACCGCCGAGGACCCTGACACGCACGCGAGCACGCTCGCGGAGCAACGCCGAGCGCTGCCCGATCAGCCCGGCGTGTACCTGTTCCGCGACGGGAAAGGTCGCGTGATCTACGTCGGCAAGGCCAAGTCGATCCGCAAGCGCGTCGCTTCGCACTTCTCCAAAGCACAGGTCCCCAGCAGCCCCGGCCACGCGGAGATGGTCGCGTCGGTGACGGGCGTGGAGTGCGTGGTCGTGGCGAGCGAGGCCGAGGCGTTGTTGACCGAGCAGGGGTTCATCAAGCAGTACCGCCCCCGCTTCAACATCCGCCTGCGCGACGACAAGTCCTATCCGTTCATCGCGATCTCCCTCGACGAGGACTACCCGCGGGTGTACTTCACCCGCGAGCGCCACCGTCCCGGCCGCGCCTACTACGGTCCCTATTCGAACGCCAAGCGCGTGCGCGCGACGCTGGAGGTGCTGGCGAAGGTCTTCATGTTCCGCTCCTGCACCGGCTCCGAGCCGGGGCGGCGCAGCGGCAGCCCGTGCCTTGACTACTACATCAAGCGCTGCACCGCCCCCTGCGTCGATTACGTCTCGATCGAGGACTACCGCTCCTCGATCGAGCAGGTCGGCGACTTCCTCTCCGGGCGCTTCGTGGCGATCGAGCGGGACCTCGAAACGCGCATGCGCGCGGCCGCGGCGGCCGAGGAGTTCGAGCAGGCGACGCTTGAGCGCAACCGTCTGCGTGCCGTCCATTCGCTGCTGGAGCGCCGCCGTGTCGCGAACGCCACGGCCGGCACGTTCGACGCGGTCGCGGTCGCGATCGACGGGCGCGAGGCCAACGCGCAGGTCTTCCAGATCCGCGACGGGGTGCTCACCGACCGGCAGTCCTTCTACCTGTCCAACGAGACCGAGCGCGGCGTCGCGGAGGTCGCGGAGGAGTTCATGCTCCAGTACTACGCCGGTCACCTCTCGATCCCCGCGCTGATCGTCGTCCAGCGCGAGCTTTCCGCCAGGGCTGAGGTGCAGCCGTTGGCGGAGGCCCTCGCCAATCGCCGCGACGGGCCCGTCGAGATCCGCCCGGCCGAGCGCGGCGAGAAGCGTCGCATCCTCGAGCTCGCCCACCGTAACGCGCTGCTCGCGCTCGACCAGGAGCGCCTGCGCGCGGAGCGCCGCCGCCAGAGCCGCGTCGACGCATTGGAGGGCCTGCAACAGGCGCTCGGCCTCGACGCCCCGCCGATTCGGATCGAGTGCTACGACATCTCCCATCTTGGCGGCACCCAGACGGTCGCCTCGATGGTCGTGTTCGAGGGCGGCGCCCCGCGCAAGTCCGACTATCGCCGTTTTCGCATCCGCTCGCTCACCGAGGGCGCCTCCGACGACTATGCGGCGATGGCCGAGGTGCTCGCGCGCCGCTACGCCCAGTGGGAATCCCAGGCCGACATCTCCCCACACGACTCCGACTACGACGCGAGCTTCGCATCGCTCCCGAGTCTCGTCGTGATCGACGGCGGCCCCGGTCAGCTCGCCGCCGGCTTGCCGCCTTTGCGCGGCTTTCGCAAGCGCGGCGTGGCGGTCGTCTCGCTGGCCAAGCGCATCGAGGAGATCTTCCTGCCGGGCCGGCGCACCCCGCTGGTGCTCGACCACTCGACACCCGAGCTGCAGTTGCTCCAGCGCGTGCGCGACGAGGCTCACCGCTTTGCGCTCACCCACCATCGCACCCGCCGTGACCGCGCGATGACCGCCTCGCTGCTCGACGACCTGCCCGGGATCGGACCCGCGCGCAAGCAGGCGCTGCTCACCCATTTCGGCTCGCCCGGGGCCGTCGCCGCGGCATCCAGCGAGGAGCTGCAGGCCGTTCCGGGTCTGCCCGCGAAGGTTGCGCGGGAGTTGCATTCGTATCTACATCGCGCCGGTTGAGGTCCGACCGGCGCATGCGCCGGTCGGCCGGGACGCACATGTGCGTCCCGGGGACACGCTGCATGCAGCGTGTCCGCTGTCGGCGCATGCGCCGACAGTCGGGGCGTGCATGCACGCCCCGAGCCGGGGCCGCATGCGGCCCCGGCCTCCCTTGCACGAAAAATGACACGCGCGTCCGCCTGACCCGCCACAATCAACGGGATGGCCGTCATCAGGCCCCTCCGTCCCCTGCGCGCGGCAAAGCCCGCGGTGCAGTCGCGGCTGCAGGATCTCGTCGTGATCACCGGCTTTTCCGGCGCGGGCAAGTCGACGGCGATGAACGTGTTCGAGGACGCGGGCTATTTCTGCGTCGACAACCTGCCGCCTGAGATGATCCGTTCGCTGGTCGAGCTGTTCGTGCACGGTGGCTCCAAGGTCGAGCGCGCCGCGGTCGTCTCGGACGTACGCGGGGGCGTCTATTTCGAGGCGCTGCGCGCGGTTGTCGACGATCTCGACGCGCTCGGGCTCAGCCACCACGTGCTGTTCCTGGAGGCGGCCGAGCAGACGCTCGTCACCCGCTACAAGGAGACCCGTCGCCGCCATCCGCTCGCGCCCGAGGGCAGCGTCGCCGCGGGCGTCGCCGCCGAGCGCGCGCTGCTGGAGCCGTTGCGCAGTCGCGCCGACCTCGTGATCGACACGACCGGCATGTCCACCGCGATCCTGCGCGGACGCATCGCCGACGAGCTGCTGCCTTCTCAGAACGCCGGCCGTCTGGCGGTGACGTTCATGAGCTTCGGTTTCAAGCACGGTCCCCCGCGCGAGGAGGACCTTGCGTTCGACGTGCGCTTCCTGCCCAACCCCCACTACGAGCCCCAGTTGCGCGAGCTCACCGGTCACGACGAGCGGGTGGTCGAGTACGTCGCGCGCGACGGGCGTCTGGACGAGCTGTACGTGCGCCTGCACGCGCTGCTCGACTTCCTGCTGCCCGAGTACGTCGCCGAGGGCAAGTCCCATCTCGTGATCGGCATCGGCTGTACCGGCGGGCGCCACCGCTCGGTCGCGATCGCCGAGCATCTCGCGGCGCGCTACCGTGAGAACGAGGACCTCGACGTGGCGGTGGCGCACCGCGACATCGACAAGGCCTCGCGAGCACGCTGATAGCCTTCGCCGGGCACGCCGGGCGACGGAGTAGTGCTTCCGACGCCCGGCATCGTTCATTTACGCGCGACTAGGAGGCCGTGCACATATGGCGGTAAGAGTGGGCATCAACGGGTTCGGCCGGATCGGTCGCAACGTCTTCCGTGCCGCGCAAGCGCGCGCGGACGCGGGCGAGATCGAGTGGGTGGCGGTCAACGACCTCACCGACGAGGCCACGCTCGCGCATCTGCTGCGCTACGACTCGATCCTCGGGCCCTATCCGGGTTCGATCAAGGAGCGCGACGGCGCGCTGGAGGTCGACGGCAAAGAGATCAAGGTGCTCGCCGAGCGCGATCCCGGCGCGCTGCCCTGGGGCGAGCTGGAATGCGACGTGGTGATCGAGTCCACCGGCCTGTTCCACGACCGCGCGAACGCCTCCAAGCACCTCGCGCAGGGCGCCAAGAAGGTCGTCATCTCCGCGCCCGCCACCGACCCCGACGTGACGGTCGTGCTCGGCGTGAACTTCGACGAGGTCTATGACCGCGAGGCACACAACATCATCTCCAACGCCTCCTGCACGACCAACTGCCTGGCGCCGGTGGCGAAGATCGTCAACGACACGGTCGGCATCAAGCACGGCCTGATGACGACGATCCACGCTTACACCGCCGACCAGCGCCTGCAGGACCTGCCGCACAAAGACCTCCGTCGCGCCCGTGCGGCCGCGATCAACCTGATACCGGCCTCCACCGGCGCGGCCAAGGCGATCGGTCTGGTGATCCCCGCGCTGCAGGGCAAGCTGCACGGGTTCGCCGTACGCGCGCCCGTCCCCACCGGTTCGGTCGTCGACCTGACCGTCGAGTGCGCTCGTGAGACGAGCGTGGAGGAGATCAACGGAGCCCTGTCGGCGGCCTCGCAGGAGGGTCCGCTGGCCGGGATCATGGCCTATACGACCGACCCGATCGTCTCCAGCGACATCGTCACCTCGCCGTTCTCCTCGATCGTCGACTCCGCCCTGACCGCCACGATCGACGGCACGATGCTGAAGGTCGTCGCCTGGTACGACAACGAGTGGGGCTACTCGAACCGCCTCCTCGACCTGGTGCAGAGGGTTCTCTGATCCGGTGAGGAGCATTGACGATCTGGACGTGCACGGCAAGAGGGTGCTCGTGCGCGTGGACTTCAACGTGCCGCTGGGAACCACCGGTGACGTCGCCGCCGGTGGTGTTCCGCTCGTCAGCGACGACACCCGCATCGCAGCCGCTCTGGCGACGATCGAAGAGTTGCGCGCGCGCGGCGCACGACTGGTGCTGGTCTCCCATTTGGGACGTCCAAAGGGCAAACCCGTGCCCGAGCTGTCGCTGAAGCCGGTGGCGGACCGTTTGCGCGAGTTGACCGGCGCGAACGTGACGCTGGCGCCGGCGGTGGTGGGCGACGAGGTGACGGCGTTGGCGGATGCGCTCCAGGACGGGGACGTCCTGGTGTTGGAGAACGTGCGCTTCGAACCCGGCGAGACGGACAACGATCCCGAGTTCGCCCGGGCGCTGGCGGACCTCGCCGACGTATATGTGGACGATGCCTTCGGGGTGGCACACCGCGCGCACGCGAGCACCGAGGGGGTGACGCACCTGCTGCCGAGTGCGGCCGGCCGGCTGCTCGAACGGGAGGTCAAGACGCTGACGGGGATCCTCGAACATCCCCGGCACCCGCTCGTGGCGATCGTCGGCGGGGCCAAGGTGGCGGACAAGATCGCGGTGATCGAGCGCTTCCTGGAGGTGGCTGACGTGGTGATCATCGGCGGCGCCATGTGCTTCCCGTTCCTGTGCGCGCAGGGGCACGCCGTGGGCAACTCGCTGTGTGGCGAGGATGACGTGGAGCACGCGCGCAGCGCGCTGCTGCGCGCGAGCAACACGCACGAGCCCCAGCCGGGCAAGGCGCGTCTGTTGGTCCCGAACGATCTCGTGATCGGCGATCGCCTGGCGGCCGATGCGACCCACCGCGTGCTCGACGGGGTGGAGGTGCCCGACGGCTGGATGGGCCTGGACATCGGCCCGAAGACCGCCGAGCGTTACGCGAGCGTGATCGCCGGTGCCGGGACCGTGTTCTGGAACGGCCCGATGGGCGCCTTCGAGCTGGAGCCGTTTGCTGCCGGCACCCGTGCGGTGGCCGAGGCGGTGGCAAGCGCACCGGGCCTGACGGTCGTGGGCGGCGGGGACTCGGCCGCGGCGTTGGCACAGTTCGGCTTGGAGCACGCCGTCGATCACCTCTCCACGGGCGGAGGCGCGACGCTTGAGCTGGTGGAGGGCAAGACCCTTCCGGGCGTGCAGGCACTGGAAGGCGCGGGAGTGGTCTCCTGATGGCCGTGGCCGAGCGTACGCCGCTGATCGCGGGCAACTGGAAGATGTACAAGACCGAGGCCCGGGCCGAGGAATACATCCAGGCGCTGCTGCCACGCGTGTCCGCGGTCGATGGCGTTGATGTGGCGATCTGCGTGCCCTTCACGGACCTGCGCGCGATGGTCGACTCCGCGCGCGGCTCGCGCGTGGAGGTGTATGCGCAGAACATGCACTCAGAGCCCGAGGGCGCCTACACCGGCGAGATCTCCGCGCCGATGCTCTGCGAGCTGGACGTCCACGGTGTGGTGCTCGGCCACTCCGAGCGCCGCCAACTGTTCGGCGAGACCGACCGCGCGCTCGCCGCCAAGCTCCCGGCGGCGCTGGCCGCGGGACTCGCGCCGATCCTGTGCGTCGGCGAGACCGAGTCCGAGCGCGACGCCGGCGACACCGAGCGCACATTGCGCCAGCAAGTCTGGGACGACCTCGCGGCCGTCCCGGAGGACCGCCTCGCCGACGTCGTGATCGCCTACGAGCCGATCTGGGCGATCGGCACCGGGCGCGTCGCCACGCCAGAGCAGGCCCAGGAGGCGATCGCGTTCATCCGCGCGCTCGTCGGCGACCGCGACGCCGGTGCGGCCGAGCGCGTACGGATCCTCTACGGCGGCTCGGTCAAGCCCGAGAACGCCGCCGAACTGCTCGCGCTGGCAGACGTCGACGGTGCGCTCGTCGGCGGAGCCTCGCTGGAGGCCGAGTCGTTCGCGCAGATCGTGAGCGCCGCCGCGACCCCCGCTGCATGATGGGCATTCGGAGCGTCTGCTTGGTGGTGCTCGACGGCTGGGGCCTCGCCGAGGCCGGTCCGGGCAATGCGATCTCGCTGGCGCAGACCCCGGTGTTCGACGAGTTGTGGCGTGACTGTCCGCACACGACCCTGCGCGCGTGCGGTCGCGCGGTCGGATTGCCGGATGGGCAGATGGGCAACAGCGAGGTCGGTCATCTCAATCTCGGGGCGGGCGCGGTCATACGCCAGGACCTCGTGCGCATCGACGACGCGATCGCCGACGGCTCGTTCGCGGGGAACCCGGTCCTGCGGGCGGCGCTCGGGGCTGGCGATCGCGTGCACCTGCTCGGGCTGGTCTCCGATGGTGGGGTGCACTCCTCGCTCGAGCACCTGCTCGCGCTGATCGCGTGCGGCGCCGAACACCCCGCCACCGGGACGGGCGCACCGAAAGACGTGATCGTGCACGCGTTCACCGATGGTCGCGACACGCTCCCTCACGCGGGCGCCGGATATCTGGCGCGACTCGACGCGACCGAGGGGGCTCGCGTGGGCTCGGTCGTGGGTCGCTACTGGGCGATGGATCGTGACCGCCGCTGGGATCGCACCCAGCGGGCATACGACCTGCTCGTTCACGCCCGCGCTCCGCATAAGGCCGCCGGCGGCGAGGCGGCCGTCCTGGCGGCATACGAGCGGGGGGAGACGGACGAGTTCGTCGAGCCGACCGTCGTCGGCGAGGGCGCGGAGATACGCCCGGGCGACAGGGTGATCGCGTTCAACTTCCGTCCCGACCGTATGCGCCAGATCACGCGCGCCCTGGCCGAGCCCGGGTTCGGCGAGGGAGCCGAGCAGCTTCCCGGGTGGACCGGCCGCGAGGGCGCGCCGCCCGTAGGGCGCTATGCGACGCTGACCGAGTACGAGGAAGACTGGTCCTATCCCGTCGCGTTCGTCCCGGAACGCCCCACGACCACGCTCGCCGCGACGATCGCCGCGACCGGCGCACGCCAGTTGCACGTCGCCGAGACCGAGAAGTACGCGCACGTCACCTACTTCTTCAACGGCGGCGTCGAGACGGCGCAGGCCGAGGAACGGCGCGAGCTGGCGCCCTCGCCACGAGACGTTCCCACGTACGACCACGCGCCCGCGATGAGCGCCGAGCAGGCCGCCGACCTGTTCATCGCGGCCTGGCGCGAGGATCGACCCGAGTTCGGGGTGATCAACTTCGCCAACGCCGACATGGTCGGACACACCGGCGTCATTCCCGCGGCGGTACGCGCCGTAGAGACCGTCGATGAGTGCCTCGGACGGGTCGTCGCAGCGGTACGCGAGTCCGGTGGCGTTTGTCTGATTACCGCCGACCACGGCAACGCCGACCATATGCTCGAGCCAGACGGCAGCCCCAACACCGCACACTCGCTCAACCCCGTGCCGCTGATCATCGCCGGGCTCGATGAGGGCGACGAGCCGGAGCTGCGCGCGGACGGGGGTGTCCTCGCCGACGTCGCGCCGATCGCGCTGGAGCTGTTGGGCATCGAGCAGCCGGCGGCGATGACCGGACGCTCGCTGATCGACCGCCGCTAGGATCCGCGCGATGAACCGCTCACGCACACTACTCGGCGCTTTCTTCGTGAGCGCCGGGGTCAACCACTTCCTGATTCCGCGCGTCTACGCCTCGATCGTGCCGCCGAGCATGCGGGAGAACGCCGAGCGCCTGGTCGCGATCAGCGGTGTCGCCGAGATCGCGGGCGGTGTCGGGGTCCTGTTGCCGCGAACGCGGCGCCTGTCGGGCGTGGGCTTGGTCGCGCTGCTCGCGGCCGTGTTTCCAGCCAACCTGTACATGGCGCGCTCGCCCGAGGACTTCCCCCGGATCCCGCGCTGGGCGCTGTATGCGCGGCTGCCGCTGCAACCCCTGATGATGCGCTGGGCCTGGCGCGCGACGCGATCGTGAGCCGGAGACCGGCTCCTGACGCTGCTATGTTCGACTGAGCAGGGTTTTCGTATCGATTGTCATCATGTCGACCGCGACCGCAGTCAAGATTCCACCAGGGGAGCAGGAGTCTCTCAGCGAAGGAGAGCTCCGCGCGTGGCGCGGGCTGCTGCGAGCGCACGCCTGCCTGGCCAAGCGCTTGGACGCCGAGCTCGAGCGCGAACACGGTCTGCCGATGAGCTCCTACGAGGTGCTCCACCATCTCGACGACGCCGGCGCCGGGCGGATGCGCATGTGCGACCTCGCCGAGCAGGCGCAGCTGTCGCGCAGCGGCCTCACGCGCCTGGTCGACCGGCTGGAGCGCGACGGGTTGCTGGAGCGCTGCTCCTGCACCCACGACGCGCGTGGCTCATACGCCTGCCTGACCGATCTCGGTCGCGAACGGCTGGCGCAGGCGCGTACCACCCAGCTGGCCGTCGTGCGCGAGCATTTCTTCTCGCGCTTCTCCGAGCCCGAGCTGGGCGCGTTGGCGGATCTGTGGGATCGCATCGCGCCGTGCGGTAACGGTAACGGCGACGGCGCCGGTCACACCTGCTGAAGTCCCTCCGCGCCCGAAGCCATCCGCGCCGCTTGACCCGGTTCACGGCTTGCTCGGCCGGGCGGGCGCGGGCGTCTCGACGCCGGGCGTGGCCTCCCTGCGCTTGAACTCCTCACTCATGCGGCGCCGATGGCGGCGGTGGGCCAGGAACGCTCCCGCGACGGCGATCAGCACCGCGATCAGCCCGTAGATGCCGAACGTCTCGATCGCGTTGCCGGCGGCGTTGCCGAGGAAGTAGGCGAGCAGGCCGATACCGGTGGCCCAGCAGATACCGCCGAGCGCATTCCACAGCACGAACGAGCGCCAGTGCATGTTCGTCGCGCCCGCCAGCCATGAGGCCCACACTCGTAGCCCGAGCAGGAAGCGACCGAAGAACACCGCCTTGGGACCGTGCTTCTCGAAGAACGGTTCACCCAGCACGAGCACCTGCTCGCGCTGGCCTTGGAAGCGTCCCGGCCGTTCCAGCAGCCAGCGCCCGCCCTTGCGGCCGATCAGATACCCGATGTTGTCGCCCACGATCGCCCCGGCCGCCGCAATCGCGATCACGAACTCGATTTGCAGTTTTCCTCCACTGGCCAGGACCGCCGCGGTGATCAGCGCTGTCTCGCCCGGGATCGGCACGCCGCTGGACTCCGCCATCACCGCCAGGAACAGCAGGGGATAGCCGAACGTTTCGACGAGATGGCTGACGTTGACGATCGCGGCGAGCATGATGGGCGCTGCTGCTTTTCAGGGTCGGCGGGGACGGTCCCCGGGTCACCTCACGATAGATGGTGCCCGAGGACCTCGGTCCATAGGGACTGTCCGAAAGGGACGTGCGCCCCTTGCCGGATAGGCCCATAGGATGCCCGCGGTGTCCGCCCTCACGATCATCGCCCGCGACGGGTCCTCGCGCGCTCGCGCGGGCGTGCTGAGCACCGCCCACGGCGAGGTCCGCACCCCGGCGTTCACGCCGCTGGCGACCAAGGCGACCGTCAAGGGACTGCTGCCCGACGAGGTGGCGGCGCTCGGCTATGACATGGTGCTCGGCAACACCTTCCATCTGTTGTTGCGCCCCGGTCCGGAGCTGATCGAGCGGTTTGGCGGGCTCGGCTCGTTCATGGGCTGGCCTGGGCCCACAATCACCGACTCGGGCGGGTTCCAGGTCTTCTCGATGGGCCACGGCACGGTCGCCGAGGAGATCAAGGGCCGCTCCCGCGGCCATCCGGGAGAGCGCGAGGGCGCGATCCTCGAGATCGACGAGTCAGGCGTGCGCTTTCGCTCCTACGTCGACGGTCGCATCCGCTTTCTCTCCCCGGAGGACTCGATGGCCACGCAGGCCTCGCTGGGTTCGGACATCGCCTTGGTCTTCGACGAGTGCACGCCCTTTCACGTCGACCGCGACTACACCCGGCGCTCGACCGAGCGCACCCACCGCTGGCTCGATCGCTGCCTGCGCTGGCACTCCGAGCACGGTCCCGACGAGCAACTGGTCTACGGGATCGTGCAGGGCGGCGTCTATGAGGACCTGCGTCGCGAATCGGCCCAGCTGATCGGCGCGAGTGCCTGCGATGGAATCGCGATCGGCGGATCGCTCGGCTCGGAGAAGGCACAGATGTATGAGGTCGTCTCCTGGGCCACCGCCGAGCTGGGGGGTGAGCTGGAGCGCCGCCCTCGCCACCTGCTCGGCATCGGCGAGGTTGACGACCTGATCGCCGGCGTCGAGCTGGGCATCGACACGTTCGACTGCGCCATGCCCACGCGCCTGGGCCGTCACGGCACCGCGCTCGTCCCCGACCCCGAGGCGCGCTGGCGTCTGGACCTGACGAAGGCCGGCGTACGCGACTCACCCGAGCCGCTGCTTGACGGTTGCGCCTGCCCGGCCTGCTCCAAAGGGTTCTCCCGCGCCTACCTCGGCTATCTCGCCCGCGCCGGCGAGCTGACCGGGACGCGCTTGATCACGATGCACAACCTCGCGTTCCTTGCGCGGCTGATGGGCGATCTGCGGCAGGGGATCGTCGAGGGACGACTGGGCGAGGTGGCCGCGTCGTGGCGCGCCGGAGAATTCCATCCCAAGTGATGCGTACCTTGGATCGTGGCATTCCGGTGTGGTGTAAGGGCAACATGCGTGACTGTCACTCACGAGATGCCGGTTCGAGTCCGGCCGCCGGAGCCATAGTTGTAGGCGACGGGATGTGTTGCTAGCCTGCAGGGTGAGTGACAGTCACGCTGCTCGAAAGGGCAAGTTAGTTTCCCGAGGGGCCCGCGTGAGCGGGCCTTTCGCCTGTTCAGGGTCTACTTCGTGTTTTCGCTCACCAGCTGTTTGAGCGCCACCGAGGCCTGTTCGACGTCGTTGTAGACGACGTTACGCAGCACCACCCGGGTGGGTGCGGGCGCGGTGATGGCGACGATTGCGGCGATCACGCCGACCAATGCCAACAGCCCCAGCAGCGCCACCGCCAGTCGCCTGGGTCCCTGGCCCCGCTTGCTTGACGACGCGGCGGCGGCGGTGGCCGGCCGTGCACTTGTTGTCCCCGTGGAGGCGCTTCTGGTCGGTCCCTGTCGCGGCTGACGCGGCGCGACGGCGGGCTTGGCCCCGGCGCCGCCCGCCCCGCGGCCACCGCTGCTCAGGACGCTCGTGGCCTGCGTAGCCGGTTGGGCGGCACCGCCACTTGCCGAGCGGCCCGCGGCGGGCGTCTGCAGCGGCGAGATCCCGTCCGCGCCGTCGCTGATTGCACGGCCCATCTCGCGCGCGGTCTGGTAGCGCTCGTTCGGATCCAGCGCGAGCGCCAGTGCGATCGCCTCAGCGAGCTCCGGTCCGACGGCCGCGACGAGCGTGTCGAGCAGCGGCGGCTCCTCGCGCTGCTGCTTGAGCGCGAGCTCGGTCAGCGACGTCGCCTCGTACGGCAGGCGCCCGGAGATCAGCTGATAGGCGACAACCCCGAGCGCGTACAGGTCCGCGCGTGGACCGGCCTCCTCGCCGCGCGCCTGCTCGGGCGCCAGGTAGGCGGCCGTCCCCAGCACCGAGCCGACCTGGGTGATGCTCGACTGCTCGGTCGCCTTGGCGATGCCGAAATCCGCGAGCTTGACCTCGCCCTCGCGAGCCCGCAACAGGTTGCCGGGCTTGACGTCGCGATGTACGACCCCGTGGCGGTGGGCGTAATGAAGCCCTTCGCAGGCCTGTTCGATGATCGCCACCGCCTCGTCCACCTGCACCCAGCCGTCGTCGCGCAGGATCTCCGCGCAGGACTGGCCCTCGATGTACTCCATCACGATGAAATGCCGGCCCGAGGTCTCGTCAAGGCCCGAGTCGAAGATCTGCACGATGTTCGGGTGCACCAGTCGCGCGGCGGCCTGCGCCTCACGCTGAAAGCGCGAGACGAAAGTCGGATCGTCAGCCAGATGCTCGGCCAAGAGCTTGGCCGCCACGCGCCGTTCCAGGCGCATGTCGAACGCCAGGTGCACCGTCGACATCCCACCGAACCCGAGCCTGCCCTCCAGCCGGTAGCGCCCGGCGATGATGTCGCCGTCGTTCACGCCCGCCCTCCTCGTCGAGGTCGCGCGGTGGGCGTATGAACCACGATCGCCGGGCTCATTTGCCGCCTTCCTGCCCGCCGGCGCCCGGCCCAACGCCCCCGGATTCGCCCTGTTCGTTGCCTCGGCCATTGCCTTCGCGTTCGCCTTCGCCCGGTGCCACCGTGCCGCCCCCGTTGTTCGGCGGGGTCACGGGGGTAGGAGTCGGCGTCGTCGGAGTTGTCGGGGTCGTCGTGGGAGTTGTCGGCGTGGTTTGGGTTTTCGTGGTCGTTGTGGGCGTGGTCGTGCGCGGCGTGGTCGTGGTCGCGGTCTGGACGAGCGGCTGGGCGCACAGCGCCAGGGCGCGTTCGCGCAGGTTCGAGATCCCTTCGCTGAGCCGCTTGTGCAAGCCGGAGTCGATCGTGGACGGCAGCGCCGCGAAGTCCTGCTCGGCCTTGTTGATCGCTTCGGTCGTCGCCGTACAGTTGCCACCGCCTGTCTGTGCGGCTTGGGCGATCGCTTCAAAGTCGCTTTGCAACGGTCCTGCGTTGGCGATCGGGATCAGGCCCTTGCCGGAACTTCCGCAGGAGACGAGCACGATCGCGACCGCGACCCCCAGCAGGCCGGCCGCGAGCAGGCGCGCAGCATGTCCCCGGGAGGGCGTTCGCGAGGAGTTGTCGCGGTCCATGATCACTGACCGTACTCCAGCCGCTCCGCGAGCGAGTCCGGCAGGCGCGCCGCACGGATCGCGGAGGCTGCGCCCGCGATGTCATAGTCGGTGCGCTGGAACGAGGCCATGAGATCGTCGAGGTCCAACATCAGCCACGACGCGCGGGGGTCGCCGTCGCGGGGCTGCCCGACGCTGCCGGGGTTCAGCAGCCATTCGCCCTCGGAGATGTCCAGCTGAACTCCCTCGCGTCGCGGTTCGCCGCTGGCGAGCTCGCCCTCGTGCCGCACGAACGACAGAGCCACATGTGAGTGACCGATGAGGCATACGCGGCTCTCCTGCTTGTCCAGGCACAGCTCCGCGAGCAGCGCGGAGAGCACGTACTCCCACACCGGGTCACGCGGGCTGGCGTGATACAGCCCGATCGGACCCTCCTGCCCCTGTGGGCGCAGGCCTGCGAGAAAGTCCAGGTGCTCGGCGGAAATCACCTCCTGCGTCCACTGTGCCGCGAGGCTCGCCCCGCGGGTGAACTCACCGAACGAGACCTCGCCGGTAACGGCAAGATCGTGGTTGCCGGCCAGGCACACGGCCGCGTGCGCTGAAGCGAGCGCCACGCACGCGTCGGGCTCGGCGCCGTAGCCGACCAGGTCGCCCAGGCACCACAGCTCGGAGGCGTCGCTTTCCGCGATCGCTTCCAGCACCGCCTCGAACGCGTGCCGATTGCCATGGATGTCGGAGATCACCGCGACCTTCATCGTCCTCCGCCGCGCCCAAAACACGCGGTCACGGCCCTACTCCTCCGCGTCCCCCGCCTCGGCGCCGCCGTACTCGGGTAGGTTCTTGATGCCCTCGCGGGTTCGCCACTTGGAGTAGTTGTCCTCCATCGCGTCGATCAGCTCGCGCATGAATCGCGGTGAGATGTTGACTCGCGAGACCACCACGCCGGGCACCTCCTCGGACTCGACCTCGTGGTCGACGCGCGCGAACGTGACCGTGAACTCGTAGTCGGAGTGGCTGACGTTCGCGAAGTTCGCGTATACGCCCCCCATTATCTCGGGGGACAGGTGGATGTTTATGTGGCGCTCTGCGCCTGGGTCTTGGTCGTTCACGTAGTTAGTATCCCAATCTGTGAGCCATTTGCGTGCAGCGGGTGAGACGACCCCAGTGGATGAGTTGCGGGAGGCGGTCCTTGCGGGCGCCGCGGCCCTGGCTGGAGCAGAGGGGTCCGGCGCCGGGGCCGGCCTCGGCAGGCCCGATGCGATCGTACTCGAGCGCCCGCCCAAGGCGGACTTCGGCGACTACGCGACCAATGCCGCGCTGCTGTTGGCGCCTTCGCTCAAGCTCCCGCCACGCGAGGTCGCCGAGCGTCTCGGCGCCGAGCTGGGACAGCGCCTCGGCCGACGGCTGCGACGCTTCGAGGTCGCGGGACCGGGCTTCCTGAACCTGTTCCTGGCGGACTCCTGGCTACACAGCGCGCTTGCGCGGGTGCTTGGCGAGGATGCGGCGTTCGGCTCGGGCGCAGCGCGACCCTCTGAGCGCGTTCTCGTCGAGTTCGTCTCGGCCAACCCGACCGGGCCGATGCACGTCGGCCACGCCCGCAATGCCGCCTACGGAGACTCGCTGGCACGAGTACTGGCCTTCCACGGGCACGAAGTCGAACGCGAGTTCTACGTCAACGACGCCGGTTCGCAGGTCGGCGCGCTGGGCGAGTCGATCCGCGCCCTCGCGCACGGGGAAGAGATCCCGGACGGCGGCTATCACGGCGACTACGTCCGCGACCTCGCCAAGGAAATCGACGGCGCGGCCTCGCTCGACGCCGGCGAGCTGGGACGGGTGGCGGTCGGCGTGATGATCGCGCGGATGCAGGCGACACTCGGGGCCTTCGCAGTCCAGGGCTTTGATCACTGGCAGTATGAGTCTGAGCTGCACACGGGCGACCCGAGCCCCGTAGCGCATACGTTGGCGGTGCTCGAACAGCATGGCCACACCTATCGCCAGGACGGCGCACTGTGGTTGCGCACCACCGACTATGGCGACGACAAGGACCGCGTGCTCGTGCGCTCCTCCGGCGATCACACTTATTTCGCCTCGGACATCGCCTACCACCAGGACAAGCGCGAGCGCGGCTTCGAGCGCCAGATCGACGTGTGGGGCGCCGACCACCACGGCTACCTGCCGCGGATGCGCGCTGCTTATGCCGCGCTGGGTGGGGACCCCGACCACTTGGAGATGTTGACGATGCAGCTCGTCCATCTCGTGCGTCGCGGAGAGCGCGCGCAGATGTCAAAGCGCGCCGGCGAGTTCGTCACGCTCGAAGATCTCGTCACCGAGGTCGGCGTGGACGCCGCGCGCTGGTTTCTGCTCTCGCGCTCGCACGACACGACGATCGACCTCGACCTCGACCTCGCGCGCGCGCAATCGCGCGAGAACCCCGTCTACTACGTCCAGTACGCGCACGCGCGCATCGTCTCCGTGCTCGCGCTCGCGGGTCCCGAGCGCGTGGCCGGCGCGCTAAGGGACGCGATCCGCAATGGCGCCGACGCGAGCGAAGACACAGACGCCGGGGAGGGGCGGGACGAGACCCTACACCCGGCCGAGCGCGCGCTGATCAAGCGCTTGCTGGCCTTCCCGGGGGAGATATTCGAGACGGCCGAGCGGCGCGCGCCCCACCGCATCGCGACGTACGCGCTGGAGCTCGCGCAGGACTACACGGCTTTCTATGACGCCTGCCGTATCGTCGACATCGACGATGCCGGCGAGTCGCCAGAGGGCACGGCCAGTGTCGAATCGCTGCGACTGGCGCTCTCGGTCGCGGCGCAGCGCACGATCGCGCGCTGCCTGGATCTGCTCGGGGTCAGCGCGCCCGAGCGGATGTAGGGGTCGTCCGGTCCGGTCGCCCGGCTCGGTTTATTCCGTACAGGCTTGCCGCCCGGCTCGCGATTCAGCCGTCGAAGCGCGCCAAATCGGCGTCCAGGCGCGCCCGCTCCGTGGCGCTGAGCGCCGGCGCGGCCTGTGGCTCGGGTCGGGTTCTCGTACGTCTGCGCCAGCGTGGCAGTAGCAGCGCGAGCGTCGCCGCCAAGGCCATGACTGCGGCGAGCGGCACCAGGTATGCGGTCAGGTCGAAGCCGTGCGCGCTCGGCAGCCCCAGCGCGGTCGGGCCGTACTGGCCGACGAGCGCGCTTTCGATTTGAGCCTCGGTCTTGCCTTCGGCGATCAGGCCCTTGATGAAGACCCGCTCGCGATCGGCCTGCGGGGACTCGGCCACGATCAGCGGGATTTTGCACGTCACGCACATCACCCGGCGTTCGATCGCCGGCAGCGAAGCCCGCGCGGCGGGAGCCGGGCGCGGGGCGGTTGTGGCGACGTTGGCAGTGGATGGGGGAGAGGCGACGATTATTGTGGCGGCGGCAGGACTTGCCGTCGGAAGAAACGCCGCGATCGCGCCGAGTACTCCGATCGCGGCAAGCGCCCGCCGAGCACCGCGGGCTCGCGGTGCGACGGTCGCCGTGTTGAGCGCGATGCTCATGAGCTGCTTTCCGCGACCTTGATCGCTTCGTCGAGGAACGCCTGCCCGATCTCACCACGCGAGACCGCGACGACACCGCCGTTGCGGTCGATCACGAAGCTCTCCGGGAGCTGGTCGGTGCCGTAGGCGTGGGCGAATTCGCCGGTCGTGTCGCGCAGGTTCGGGTAGGTGATGCGGTGGTCGCGCACGAACCCCTGTGAGTCGGTCGAAGCGTCGAGATAGGTAACCCCGAGCACCGTCCCGTTGTGAACCCGGAGTCGGCTCTGAGCACGCTCCAGCAACGGCGCCTCGGTCTGACAGGGCACGCACCAGGAGGCCCAGAAGTTCAGCACCACCACCTTGCCCTTATAGGCGGCCAGCGAGTCGCCGGCCCCGGCCGCCGTACCCGACAGCAGCGGCAGCGTGCGCCCCGCTTGAGGTGCCGGGGGATGCTGCCCTTTGGCGACCGCCTGATCGAGCGTGCGGCTCGCTCCCTGGGTGGTCACCCCATACACCAGCAGCCCGATCAGGCAGGCGCCCGCTACACAGACGAGGATCGGCAGCAGACGGCCACGCACGGGAGTGAGGATAGATGGCCCGCGCCCAAGCGCGATGCGCCACGCGAGTCACCAAGCGCGAGTGTCCAAGAGCTAACATCAGGTTTCGCGCGGTGGTAGCTCAGTTGGTAGAGCGCAAGCTTCCCAAGCTTGAGGTCGCGGGTTCGACCCCCGTCCGCCGCTTCTTTTCGCTCTGCGAGGAGCGACAACCGATGTCTGTCGATCGACTCTCCGGCTTTTATCGTGCGACCGCGCGGCGAGAGCCTCGCATCAGCTCACTCGTCAGCGCCTCGATCGAGCGTTCGAGCTGCTTGATGTTGGCGCTCTCCACGCGCTCGACGCCGACGGCGCGGTTGACCCAGGCGTTGATCTCGCGGTGGCTGCGCCCGTCACGGCGGTGCAGTTCGGCCACCAGACGGCTGCGCTCTTGGCGTAGGTCGTCGCGGCGCTCGAACGCCGCGACCGGCGCGACGGGTGGGGGCGGCGAGGGAAGCGCGGCGGTGGCGGAAGACACGCGTTGGGGCGGGCCGAACAGGGTCATCTGCGCGGCGAACTCGGCGCTGAGGGGTACGAACTCGGCGCTCGGCGATGGCTCGCTCGCGCGCCGCTCGCGCAGCTCGTCGAAGCCCTCCTCCGTGGGCTCGTCACGATGCAGCGCGTGGCGCAGCTCCGTTTCGACCTCCGAAGCGTGCGTACGCAGAGTCTGATCGGCCGGTAGATACAGCCAGCTCGCCTCGGCCGGCCTGCCGGGGAGCGTGCGCACGAACCGCCCGACGATCTGCCGGAAGATCAGCGGCGTTTTGGCCGCGCTCGCATATACCCCGACGCGCAGGCGCGGGATGTCGACGCCCTCGGAGACCATGTTCACCGCCACGATCCACGGCTCGCGGGAGGAGCGGAATTGCGCGAGCGTGCGCGCCGCTTGGGTCTCGGTGTGGAGCACGACCACGGGCGCTCGGCCGGTCGTCTCGGTCAGGAGCTTTGAGATCTGCCTGGCATGGTTGGCGTCGGCCGCGACCACGAGGCCGCCTGCGTCGCGGTGATTGCCATCCTCGCGCAGGGCGCGAAGCTTCGCGTCGGCCTCGCGCAGGATCCGTGGCAGGCCGTCGGGCAGCTCGGTCGAGATCGCAGTGCGGTAACGACGGCCGGCCTCGCGCGCTGTTAGGACGGTCTCGAACGAGGACTCGATTACGTCATCGCCGCTGCGCCACGAGAGCGTCCCGTCGAACGTCACAAACGCAACCGGACGACAGATCCCATCGGCGACCGCCTCGGCGTAGGTATAGGAGACGTCCGGGACGACCAGTCCCTCGGCGTCGTAGCGCACCCCCGGTATGGGTGTGGCATCGGAGCGAAACGGTGTGCCGGACAGCAGCAGCCAGCGTGGGGCGGAGACGAACGCGCGCTGAAAGCCGGTTCCCCACGCCAGGTCTTCGCCGAGGTGGTGCGCCTCGTCGACGATCACGAGCGTGTCCGGAGGCACCTTCGCCGCCCACGCGAGGGGATCGCTTGCGACACGGGCGTAGGTGACCGCGACGCCGTGAAAGTCACCGCGCGGGGGGTTCGGTCCCGGCGCGTCCGGTTGCAGTTGCACGCCGAGCACCGCCGCGGCCGCCGCCCATTGGCGGGTCAGAGGTGTCGTGGGGCAGAGCACCACCACGCGTCGGACGGCTCGCCGCGAGAACAGTTCGCTCGCGAACTCCAGGGCCGGGCGCGTCTTGCCCGCCCCGGGGGCGGCCGAGATCAGGAACGGGCCGTCCCGCCAGTCGCGCAGGCGCACGAGCGCGTCGCGTTGCCACGCGCGCAGCGATGTCGAGGGAGCGAGGGTCAAAGAGCCCGGCATCCTGCGGCACGCCACGGACGGATCGACGTGCGCACCCGCTATGTCGCTCCGTTGAGCCGATCGCGCGAATGGCTCGCGACAGAGGCTCGATCAGGTCCTATTCCGTGGCCCTGCGACGGCGATCCTCAGACCGCTCGCGCCGTCGGCCGAGCCTATGCCCCGCCATAAGAGACGACCAGGTCTGTCGCCACGCCCACGAGGAAGCCGGCGGCGATCAGGTACAGGCCGAGCGTGTGATGGCCGTAGCGGCGCATGCCCATCCAGATCTCACCGATCACATACAGGATCGCGCCGCCCGCGAGCGCGTAAAACAACAGCTGGAGCGGTTCGGAATTGACCTGGTAGCCGACGATCGTGCCGAGGAACGTGGGGCCGCCGGCAATCAGGCCGGCCAGCGCGAGCCAGCGCCAGGACGGGCGCACCTTGCCGAGCGGGCCGACGATGCCAAACCCCTCGGTCGCGTTGTGCAGGCCGAACCCGATCACGAGCACCGTCGCCAGGCCGATCGCACCGGTCTTCGCCGACACGCCGATCGCAAGGCCCTCGGCGAAGTTGTGCAGGCCGATCGCCACCGCGATCGTCATGCCCGTCTGCAGCGCCCGGCGTTCGGCGGCCGCCGCCGCGAGCTCGTCCGCGTCCGCCGCCGCGACGTGTGCCGCCGGAGCGGTCTCGATGGTCGCCTGGCCGGTAGCGCCCCCGGCGAGTGGCGCGGGGGCGCTGCGGCGCGCCCGCAGATGGCGCTCGACCACGGAGATTCCGGCGGTGCCGACCGTGAAGCCGACCGCGAGCAGCGCGAACAGGCCGAGCACTTCCCCGAGGCTGCCGGTGTGGTGCTTGTATTGGTCCAGCGCCGTCTCGATGATCGCCTGACCGTGCGCGGTTACGTCCATGAAGATGAACGCGAGGATCCCCACCGAGAACATCGCCAAGCCCACGCGCGTGCGCTCTCCGAGCACCCGCATCCGCCCGATCGGCAGACCGATGAAGATCGTAAGACCCGCGATCGCCCCCAGGCCGACCGTCTCTGCGAAGCTCATCTGTGATCCGTCCGCTGGTGCGTCATCGCGATCTCCATTTCCAAGTGCCCACCGACCGGGCTAGCTGACCCGCGACTACCGTCGAGTTAGGGTCGCCTAATTTCTACCACAGCGGTCGGGATTGCGGGGCCTCGACGCCCTCCGCCGCCAAATGCGTGAGAATCGCCGGCAATGCACGTGACCGCCAAGGCCGACTATGCCGTGCGCGCCGTCGTCGAGCTCGCCTCCGGCAGTCAGGACTCGCCGCGCAAGGTCGACGAAGTGGCGAAGGCCCAGGGCATCCCGGTGTCGTTCCTGGAGAACATCCTCACGCAGCTGCGCTCCGCCGGTCTCGTACGCAGTCAGCGCGGCCCCGAGGGCGGCTACTGGCTGGCGCATCCGCCCGAGGAGGTGAACCTCGCGCAGGTCATTCGCGCGGTCGAGGGGCCGCTCGTGGGCGTGCGCGGGTTGCGCCCCGAGGAGGTTGTCTATGAGGGCTCGGCCGAGTCCCTGCAACAGGTCTGGCTGGCACTGCGCGCGAACCTGCGCAAAGTCTTGGAGCACGTCACGCTCGCGGACGTCGCCTCGGGGAAGCTGCCGAAGGACATTGTGGCCCTCACCAAACAAGAGGAAGCCTGGGAAACCCGTTAAGGGGGACCTCGCCGCATGCGGCGAGGTCGTCAGGGCCGCATGCGGCCCTGACTCGACCCCGTACATGTACGGGGTCGCCGACGGCGCATGCGCCGTCGGCTGAAGAGCCGCATGCGGCTCTTCACGGGACCTTGCATGCAAGGTCCCGCACAACAACCAGAAACTAGGCCGCGAAGACCCGCGGCTCGGGCAACCGCACGGCGAGGATCTGTCCCTCGTGCAACTCCAACTCCTGCGCGGACTCGCGCGTGACCTGTGCCCAGATGTCACGCCCATCGCCCAGCTTCAACTCCACGCGCACCTCGAACCCGAGGTGCACCACGCGCTCGATCAGCGCCTCGGTGCCTTCGCCCGAGGCGGAGGGCAGGATCTGGATGTCGTGCGGGCGCAAGAAGGTCGCCTCGCCGAGACGATTGACGGGACCGATGAACGACATCACGAACTCGTTACGCGGGCTCTCATACAGCTCGCGCGGGGTGCCCGCCTGCTCGATCTTGCCTTTGTTCATGACCACGATCTGCTCGGCGACCTCCATCGCCTCCTCCTGATCGTGCGTGACGAAGATCGTCGTCACGTGGATCTCCTCGTGCAGCCGTCGCAGCCATTCGCGCAGCTCCGCCCGCACCTGCGCGTCGAGCGCACCGAAGGGCTCGTCCAGCAGCAGCACCCGAGGCTGCACCGCCAGCGCCCGCGCGAGCGCCATCCGCTGCAGCTGACCGCCCGAGAGCTGCGAGGGGTAGCGCTCGGCCAGGCCATCCAGTCGGACGAGCCCCAGCAGTTCGCTCACGCGCTCGCGGATCTCGGCCTTCGGGCGTTTGCGCACGGTCAGCCCGAACGCGACGTTGTCGTGCACGGTCATGTGCTTGAAAGGGGCATAGTGCTGAAACACGAACCCCACGTCGCGCGTGCGCGCGGGAGTGTCGGTGACGATCTCATCGGCGATCTCAACCTCGCCCGAGTCCGGCGTCTCCAGCCCGGCGATGATCCGCAGCAGCGTCGACTTGCCGCTCCCGCTCGGTCCCAGCAGCGCCGTCAACGCGCCGTCGTTCACGCGGATGCAGACGTCGTCCAGCGCGACGAAGTCGCCGAAGCGCTTGCTCACGTTCCTGGCCTCAATGGCCATCAGACGGCCGTCCGGCGGCGCGTGCGGCGGGTGAGCAGGTTCATGGCCACCAGCGTAGCCAGCGCCAGCAGCGCCAACACCACGGCACTGGCGTAGGCGCCGGTGATGTTGAAGTTCTCGAACTGCCCCTGCACGTACAGCGGCAGCGTCTGCGTTTGACCTTCGATCCGTCCGGACACGACGCTCACGGCGCCGAACTCTCCGAGCGCGCGCGCGGTCGTCAGCACGACGCCGTAGACCACGCCCCACCTGATCGCCGGGAGCGTGATCCGCCGGAACGTGAGCCACGCGCCCGCCCCGAGCGTGGCGGCGGCCTGCTCGGCGTCGGTCCCCAGCTCGCGCAGCACCGGCGCGGTCTCGCGTACGACGAACGGCAGCGACACGACCGCCGTCGCGAGCACCATGCCGGGCACCGAGAAGATCACCTGGATGCCGTGCCCGATCAGCCAATCGCCGAACCACCCCGTCTTCCCATACACGAGCACCAGCGCCAGGCCCACGACGACCGGCGAGATCGCGAACGGCAGATCTACGAGCGTGCTCAACAGCGCCTTGCCCCGAAAGGAGCCGCGCTCCAGCAACAGCGCCATGCCGACCCCGAAAGCGGTGTTCAGCGGCACGGCGATCGCGACGATCTCGATCGACAGCCAGAAAGCATGCACCGCGTTGGGCGCCGTCACCGCGTCCCACACCGGCGCGATCCCGTGTTCAAAGGTGCGATAGAAGATCATCGCCAGCGGCGCCACCAGCAGCAGCGCGAGATATCCCAGCGCGACCGTGCGCAGGCCGAGTCGGCTAAAGGACATGCTTGGACCTCCACCGCGAAACCAGCGTGAGGGCGCCCAGCACGATCAGCGCCGCGGCCAGCAGCACGACCGACACGGCCGCGGCCGCCGGCAGGTTTTCGTCTTGAATCTGGCTGAACACATACACCGAGCCGACCTCGGTCTTGAACGGCAGGTTGCCCGTGATCAGCACCAGCGAGCCGAACTCGCCGACGGCCCGCGCGAAGCTGAGCGCTACGCCCGAGACGATCGCCGGGGTCAGGGTCGGCAGCACGATGCGGCGCAACACCGTCACGGGCCCGGCGCCGAGCGAGGCGGCGGCTTCCTCCATCGAGCGGTCCATCTCGATCAGCACCGGCTGCACCGAGCGTACGACGAACGGCAGCGTCACGAACAGCAGCGCCAGCGCGATCGACGCGCGCGTGAACGCCACGTCGATGCCCAACGGGCTGTTGGTGCCGTACAACGCCAGCAGCACCACCCCGGCGACGATCGTCGGCAGCGCGAACGGCAGGTCGATGAGGGCGTTGACGGTGCTCTTACCGGGGAATTCGTCGCGCACGAGCACCCACGCGATCAGCGTCCCGAAGACCGCGTTGATCGCCACCACGATCGCCGACATCACGAGCGTCAGCTTGATCGCGGCCTGTGCCTGTGGCCCTGTCACCTCGCGCCAAAACGCATCCAACCCGCCGCTGCCGGCCTTCGCCAGCAGCGCCGCGACCGGCAGCAGCACGAGCACCGACAGGTAGACGCCGATCATGCCCTTGCCCAGGGCCCCCGCCGCACGCCCGCCGCCGAGGACGGCGGGCGCTCTCGGGCGCCTGGGTGCCACGGCGGGGGCGGTGGGCATGGCGCTCATTTCGAGGTGGACACTCCCAGGGACTGCTCGATCTTCGTCACGATCCCCGTTTCCGGTTCGAAGAACTGCTTGTTCACCACGGTCCACCCACCGAGGTCAGTGATCGTGAACAGGCCCGTCGGCGTCGGGAACTGGCCGGGCGCGGCCACCCCCGGGATCACGGGCCGGTAGCCCTTTTCAGCCCATATCTTCTGCCCGGCGGGCGAGATCAGGTAGTTCACGAACTTGCTCGCGCTCGTATTCGAGCCGACGACCGCGACGGGGTTCTGGATCAGGATCGTGTGCGGCGGGATCACGTATTCGATCGCCGCGCCCTTCTTCTGATCGGCGATCGCCTCGCTCTCGTAGTCGATCAGCGCGTCGCCGCGGCCGGCCAGGAACGTCTGCAGCGCGTTGCGCGCCGAGCTGTCCTGGCTGACGACGTTCTTGAACATCGCCTTCAAATACGCTTCCGCTTGCGCGGGCGTCTTGCCTTCCTTGATCTGCGCCCCGTAGGCGGCCATGATGTTCCAGCGCGCGCTCCCGGACGTGAACGGGTTCGGGGTCAGCACGCCCACGCCCGGCTTGGTCAGATCCGCCCAGCTGGTGATGTGCTTGGGGTTGCCCTTGCGCACGATGATCACCGCGACCGACTCCGTCACGAAGCCGTGCGTGGCGTTCTGGTTCCAGCTGGAGGACACGAGCCCCGCCTTGACCAGGCGCGTCACGTCCGGTTCGAGCGAGAAGTTGACCGCGTCGGCGTGCAGGCCGTTGGCGACAGAGCGGCTCTGTTCGCCCGAAGGCCCGTAGGACTGGCTGAAGGAGACGCCCTTTCCTTCGGGCGTGGCCTGGAACGCCGGGATCAGCTTTTCGTAGGCGCCCTGGGGGGTGGAGTAGGCGACGAGCGTCACGTGCGAGCCACTCGAGCTCGACGAGCTGCTGCCACAGGCGGCGAGCCCGAGGGCGGTGGCCAGCAGGGTCAGGACAATGGCGGGAGTGCGTATGGACATAACCACTTTCTGCATCGAGGACATGATGAACTCAATGGGCACTAATACCATAAAACGAGTCCAGATTAGCCAGATTAGAGACAATCGATTTGAGCATGTCCTCATTTGGAGTAACCAGATTTGAGGTTGTCCTCGTTTTGGGTTACGCTTGATAGCCGCACCACGCCTCGCCCGAGGCAATTCCGCAGCCGTCGGCGCTCTCAGCGCCCCCATCCCGAAGGAGATCCCGCCAGATGTCAGCCACGCCCACCATCGCCACTCCCGAGGAGCGCACCGAGGCCGCCGAGGCGGCCGTCGAGGCGATCGCGGCCTCGGCCAACCAGGAGGCGGCGTTCTCGATGGCGCTGACCCAGGATCAGAAGGACATCCGCGAGTGGGTCCACGGTTTTGCCGCCGACGTCATGCGCCCGGCCGCGCACGAGTGGGACGAGAAGGAGCAGACCCCGTGGCCGATCATCGAGGAGGCCGCCAAGATCGGGCTGTACGGGTTCGAGGGGCTGGCGCAGTTCTTTGCCGACCCGACCGGGCTGACGTTGCCGATCGTCAACGAGGAGCTGTTCTGGGGCGACGCCGGTATCGGCATGTCGATCATGGGCACCGCGCTGGCCGTGGCCGCGATCTTCGGCCAGGGCAGCGGCGAGCAGATCGGCGAATGGATCCCACGCTGCTTCGGCACCGAGGGCGACCTCAAGGTCGCCGCGTTCTGCGCCTCGGAGCCGAACGCCGGCTCGGACGTCTCCGGGGTGCGCACGCGTGCGAAGTTCGACGAGGCGAGCAACGAGTGGGTGCTGAACGGTCAGAAGGCGTGGGCGACCAACGGAGGCATCTCCGACGTGCACGTGGTGATCGCCACGGTCGACCCCGAGCTGGGCTCCAAAGGTCACGCCGCGTTCGTCGTGCCGATGAGCGAAGCCACGGGCATCTCCCAGGGCACGAAGGTCTCCAAGCACGGTCTGCGCGCGTCGCACACCGCCGACGTGTTCCTCGACGACTGCCGCATCCCCGCCGGCTACGTGCTCGGCGGCAAGGACAAGCTCGACGAGCGCATCGCCCGTGTGCGCGAGGGCAAGAAAAACAAGTCGCAGGCCGCGATGCAGACGTTCGAGGCCTCCCGCCCGACGGTCGGCTCGCAGGCGCTGGGGATCGCCCGTGCCGCGTATGAGTATTCGCTGGAGTACGCCAAGGAGCGCGAGCAGTTCGGCAAGAAGATCATCGAGAACCAGTCGATCGCCTTCACGCTCGCGCGGATGAAGATGGAGATCGACGCGGCCCGCCTGCTCGTCTGGCGCGCCTCCTGGATGGGTCGCAACCAGGTCCCGTTCGAGAACGCCGAGGGCTCGATGTCCAAGCTCAAGTCGGGCGAGGTCGCGGTATGGGCGACCGAGCGCGCGATCCAGATCCTCGGCGGCAACGGCTACACGCGCGAGTTCCCGGTAGAGCGCTGGCACCGTGACGCGAAGATCTACGACATCTTCGAGGGCACCGCCGAGATCCAGCAGCTCGTAATCTCCCGGGCGATCTCGGGGATGCACATTCGCTAGCCGCTCGGTTCCAAGACTGCTGGTGGACGGGTCCACGCCCGTCCACGCCCGCGTTCACGGCCATGGATACATGCGAGCATCCTGGGGCGAGGAGCTGACGCCGCGGGTGTCGGTGGGGTAGCTTCCGCTCGGTGCCAGGCATGGTCACACCGGAGTTGAGTCACAAGCAGATCAACAAAGCTGCCGGCTACGTGGCTAAAATACGGCAAGCTTTGCTCGCGGGCGAGCTGGACAACATTGCCGCAGCCGAATCTCAGGAGATATGGCGCTGCGCCCAGATCATCGAGGAGTGGCGGGAGAAACACGCAGCGCCATTGAGAAACGCAAACGCGAATCTTCGCCACTACGTGCGGCCCTACGCGGCACGCGATCAGAACGTCTCCGTGACACAACGCCTGAAGAAGTTCTCGACGATTCTGGACAAGCTGTGTCGCTACTCCAGCATGCAACTGACTCGCATGGAGGATATCGGAGGAGTGAGGGCGATACTGCCGTCCCAGGAAGCCGCCGATGACATATCTCGGCGATTGCGGAAGAACTGGAAAGTCCGCCGTTACAGGGATTACGTGCGCGAGCCAAAGGAGTCGGGTTATCGTGCGCTGCACTTGATCGTCGTCAAGCAGGGCGTCAAGATCGAGGTGCAACTGCGCACTTACCTGCAGGACTTTTGGGCTAACCAGGTCGAGCGTGATTCCCGCCACCTCCGGGTTGACTACAAGTCTGGGAGCGGTGCCGAGCCCGTCCACGCGTACTATGTAGCCATGAGTCGGTTTTTCGCGATGCGCGAAGCGTCGATCGAGCCTTCACAGGAGTTCAGTACCGAGCTGCGCAGCCGATATAGACTGGCACAGCCCTACCTTGCGTCCAGCGGTGATCAGGAGAGCCCATGAACGTAGACGAGATTCGACACTTCTTGGTGATCTATGACGTACGGGTAGGTAAGGCCACCGTCCGTGAGTTTGAGGACTACGCCGAGGCGCTCGGCGTATACGAGAGCATCGAGAAGGAGAACCTCGGCCGCGACGATCTCGACATCGTCCTGCTCGGGGCCGATTCCCTTGAGACGATCAAGAGGACTCACTCAAGCTACTTCGAGACGACCGATGGCGGCTTCGAGCAATTCCTCGGCGACATGCTGGCGAGCGTCTGAGGGCTGTCGCCGGCTCGCACCCGATCTGTACTCGCAAAAGGCAGACAAGTAGGCGGCTCCCGCCTGGCATTGGCTGTAGAGCACTAGCAGCGGTGGTCGGCTGCGCCCTACCAGGCTTGGTCGGCGCCACAGTGCGGACAGTGCACCGTGGTGCTGACCGACGCGGCGAACACGAACCCACAGGAGCAGGTGTAGGAGGCGTTGTCGATCGGGCCGCCGGCGAGGCGCACGCGGGCGACGGTCGCGTCCTGAGTGTCGGCGGGCGCGGCCAGATGTAGGTTCGCCATGCGCGGTGCGGCGGTGCGCTTGCGCCGTCGCTGCCGGCGCGGACGCTCGGCGTCGGCGGGATGGGGGAGGCGTTGCAGTAGCGCGGCGGCTCTCATGATGCTCTACCTGTAAAGACTCCCCGCACGTCCAAAGGTTTCGCTGTCGGCGCACGATTTCCTGGCGAGATCGCGGCCTCGGGAGCGCGGACTGGTTCCGGGCGACCCGCGCCGGGGCCGGCTGCGCGTGAAATACTTCACCGCGATGAACCCCGCGCGTAAGCGAGCTGTGCGGCTGACGGTCGCCCTGAGCGCGGCCGTGGTGCTGGCCGGAGCGCTGATCTACACGAGCTTCAGCGCCGCCTCGCCGGCGCTCACGCCAAGTCAGCTCGTACACCAGGCCCAGCCGGGGCACAGCTACCAGCTGACGGGCAAGGTCGTGTCCGGCTCGGTGCATCGCGGTGGCGGCACGCTGGATTTCAGTGTCGAGGATCGCGTGGGCGGGACGGTTGTGCCGGTCGCCTACACCGGCTCGGTCCCCGATCCCTTCCGCGAAGGGCGCGAGGTGATAGTGACCGTGAGCAAGCAGGGCGGCTCCTATGTCGGCGAACGAGACTCGCTGATCACCAAGTGCCCGTCCAAGTACCAGGCCGCGCCGCCCAGCGGCGCCGGCAAGAGCTACTGAAATGGCCACTCTCGGCAGCGCCTGCCTGCTGCTCGCGCTCGCCGTCTGCGCTTACGGGATCGGCGCCTCGCTGTACGGAGTGCGGCGGGGTCGCCCGGAGTGGTCTGACTCGGGTCGGCGCGCGGTGTACGCGCTGGCCGGCGTCCTGACGGTCGCCTTCGCCGTCCTGGAGATCGCCTTTTTGCGCAGCGACTTCTCCTTCAACACGGTCGCTGACACGTCGAGCCTGACGACCCCGACGGCCTACAAGGCGGCCGCGGTGTGGTCTTCCCAGGAAGGCTCGCTGCTGTTGTGGGCGTGGCTTTTGTCGATGTGGTCGAGCCTCGTGCTGTTCTTGACGCGCAAGCGCATGCGCGACGTGGCGGCCTATGCGACCGCGATCCTGCTCGGCTTCGGCGGGTTCTTCGTCTCGCTGATGATCTTCTACGCGAACCCGTTCGCGACGACTCATCCGGCGCCCGTGGAAGGCGCGGGGCTGGATCCGCTGTTGCGCTTCCCGACGATGATGATCCACCCGCCGATGCTCTATTCCGGCTACACGCTGTGCACGATCCCGCTGGCGTTCGGAATGGGCGCGCTGCTCGCGCGGCGCGTGGATGCCGAGTGGATCAGGGCGATCCGCCGCTTCGCGTTCGCCGCGTGGTTCTTCCTGGGCATCGGCATCCTGCTCGGCGCCCGCTGGTCATACGCCGAGCTCGGTTGGGGAGGGTATTGGGGTTGGGACGCGGTCGAGAACGCCTCGCTGATGCCGTGGCTGACGGGTACCGCGTTCCTGCACTCGTTGATGATCCAGGAGAAGCGGGGGATGTTGAAGGTGTGGAACGCCTCGCTCGTGCTGGCCACGGGCACGCTGGCGATCATGGGTACGTTCCTGGTGCGCAGCGGCGTGCTGAACTCGATCCACGCCTTCGGCGGCCAGACGCTGGGCGTGCCGTTCGTGTGCCTGATCGCGGTCACGATCGCCTTCTCTATTTATCTGGTCGTCACACGCCGGGAGATGCTGCGCTCCGAGCACCGCATCGACTCGCTGCTCTCGCGCGAGTCGATCTTCTTGGCCAACAACGTGGTGCTGGTTGCGCTCTGCTTCGTGATCTTCTGGGGCACGTATTTCCCGCTGATCTCCGAAGCGCTGACCGGCAAGGCCGCCTCGGTCGGGCCGCCCTGGTTTGACCGCTACACGGTGCCGCTGGCACTCGTGCTCGTGTTGCTCAGCGGTATCGGGCCGGTGATCGCCTGGCGCCGGGCGACGCTGGCCAACGCCCGGCGCAACTTCCTGGCGCCGGTTGCCATCGCGCTCGGCACAGTCGCGGTGTTGCTGCTCGCGGGCGTTTCCGGCAAGCCGTTCGCGCTGGCGATGTTCGGCTGCGCCGCGTTCGTGTTCGGCTGTGTGGGCCAGGAGTTCGTCCGTGGCGCGCGCGCACGGCGGGCGATGGCGGGGGAGGCCCTACCGGTCGCATTGGTGGCACTCGTGCGCCGCAACCGCCGTCGCTACGGCGGCTACATCGTGCACATCGGCATCGCCGTGCTGTTCGTCGGGGTCGCGGCGTCCTCTTCCTTCCAGCACACGGTCGAGCCGACGCTCTCGCCCGGACAGTCCAGCCGCGTCGGCGCCTACACGGTCCACTACGTGCGCCCCACGGCGACCGTGACGCCCAGCAACGACGCTGCCCATACCGGGGCTACGCTCAGTCTCGGCGCCGTGTTGAGCGTCAGCAAGCACGGCCGTCACGTCGCCACGCTGTATCCCAGCGAGGGTTATTACGCCTCCGACGAACCCTCGCAAGGATCGGTCGGCAGCCTGATCGGCGGTCAGCCCGTCAGCCACGTGGCGATGAGCGCGGGGGTCACCCGCGACGTATGGAGCGCGATCGCGCCGAACATCGAAACGCCCCAGTTGAAGCGGATCGTCGAAGTCGGCAACCGCACGATCCCATTCGTGCACCCCGAAGAGGCCCTGATAGCGGTCGCCTATCTTGCGCGCACCTATCTCCAGCACCCGCCGCCGGCGCAGTTTCACTTCATCGTCTCCCCGCTGGTGATGTGGATCTGGATCGGCGGACTGATCGTGTTCGGGGGCGGTCTGATCGCGATCTGGCCGGCGCCCAGCGCGATGCGCCGGCGCGTTCGCCTGACGAGTCCGGTGGCGCTGGAGCTGGAGCGTGAAGCGAAGTACCGCGAGATCCGCGATGCCGAGCTCGACTACCGCGTCGGCAAGCTTTCGCGCTCAGACTACGAAACGGTCGATGCGACGCTGCGCGCGGAAGCCGTGGCGATCCTCGACCGGCTGGAGCTGCCTCCCGAGCCCGTCGCGGAGCCCGAGGAGCGGGTGCTCACTAGGACTTGAGGAGAATGATCGCGTTCAGGAAGAACAGCACGGCGAACACGACCGTCCAGCGGTTGAGGTTGCGCTCGACCATCGAGCCGCCGCCGAGCGGTCCCTGACCGCTGCCTACGCCAAACGCGCCGGAGAGACCGGAATCCTTGCCGGAGTGCATCAGCACGAGAAAGATCAGGACCACGCAGATCCCGAGCTGGATGATGGACAGAATCGCCGTCATGCGCCCAGATTATCGCGTCGAGATCACGGACAGGCGACGACCGCGTTGGTGCTCGCCGTCGCACCGCTCGCAAACGTGAACTCGGCGGCGAACGGAAAGCCCGCCGCGGGGCAGGTGCGAGGCACGACGATCGAGCCCGCGGCGGTATGCGCTCGGGGGCGGCCCCCGATGCCGCCGATCGTCAGGGAAAGGGATGTGAACGAGGCGTCCGGCTCGAGCACCAGCGTGGGGATCGCCGGGACCGTCACCGTCAGCTTGGAGCCATAGCGCCCGCCGTCGGGTGTGAGCACGCCGGTGGCGATCGTGCTCTGCTGCAGCGGGGTCGAGCCCTGACTCAGGATCTCGAGCGTTTGCTTGGAGCCCCGATTGGGACCGCGATAGATCGACACGCTGGCGCTCTCCGAGACCGCCAGCGATCCCGCGTTCACCCTCATCAGCGCATGACCCCGCCCGATCAGCGACTTGGACGAACAGCCATTCGCACCGGCGCTTCGCAGCCGTGACGGCGGGCACACGCGGGCGTCGCGCAGATTGACGGTCAGCCCGGCCGGCAGGTGCACGACGAAGCCGCGCAACGGAGCCGGCACGCCTTCCGGGCCTCCGGAGAAGCGCAACGCGAGCGTGAGCGCGGTGCTGGCGCCGAGCCGGTCGGGCAGCAGTGAGGGGCGTATGCTCGCGTTTGTTTCCGTCTGTGTGGCAGCGGGCGCTGCGCTCGCGACGGCGCAGCACGCAGCCAGCGCTCCAGCGAGGGCTGTCAGGGTGCGTCGACTCACGGTCGCTCCGGCTGGGCGATAGGCCCGATCGGTCGCCAGCCAGCCTGGCAGCCCCGTCACCGGATCCACTTCGCGCCGTCGTCTCCAGCCGTGTCTATTTCTTCGGACAGTGGATCTTGACAGTGCTTTTGACCGTGGTGCCGTCCTCGAAGCTGATTTCCGAGGCTCCCGGCCAATATCCGAGCGGGCATGTTTTCGGGGTGATGATGCCCTTGACGTGGAACAGCTTGCGCTTGCCGTGGACCTTCTTGTAGTAGGCGACGTTCTTCGCGCCGGCCGTGAAGAAGGCGCTGATCGCGGATGCGTCCGATGCTTCGGGCAGGACTTTGATGAGCGGCACGTTGAGGCTGAAGCCGAGGCCGTAGGGCTTGGGCTCTTTGACCACGGGCGCTTGGAAGACGAGTTGGATCGAGACCGGGGTGGCGCCGTCCAGGTAGATCAGCGCTTCTACGTGACCCGGCTTGTTGTTGGCGAGAAAGAAGTCGAGCGTGAAGCTCTCGTTGATGACTTCGTGGGCGATTTCGTAGGCGCCGAGGCCGCCGCCGAACCCGGCCTTGGAGTCCGCGGGACAGCCTTCCGGACCGATGTTTTCGAGGATCTCTTTGGTGCACACGCCGGTGCCTTCGAGGTTCAGGGTCATGCCGGCCGGACCCATCACGTTGATGTGGGTGATCGGCGAGGGCACGGGCAGATTCGTCGAGGCGATCTTCGCTTCGCCGAACACGTTCGTCGGTACTCCCAGTGCGTCGGGGGAGAAGCCGGCCTTGGTGATCGTCACGGTCTCTTCGGCCTGCGCCGCACCCGCGGCCAGGCACAGCGCGAGCACGCAGCCGACCAGCGTGGTGGTGACGATCCGAACCCGGGACATTGCAGTCATCAACATCGCGATCCCTATCCCTCTCTCCGCCGATTTATGTTTGCCGCAACCCGCGACCCGAGCGCCGGTCGTCTGACCGGTAAACCCTCGGCGATGAAGGATAGAGCGGTTTGGTGCAAACTGCGACGTTCGGCCGCGAACATCCGCAAACTGCGACGTTCCGCCGCAAACATCGCTACGGTCCGCTGTCCGGGCGCCGTGTGGGCGCATTAACGAATCCTTTACGGGATCTTGCTTGTCTGCCGATATGAATACCGGTGGCGTGCCCGCGATCGTGGGTCAGCGGCGCCGACCACCGATCCGCAATGAATAAGGGACCGCACCAGGAAAAGCCCTCCGAGAGGCCGCCATCGAGCGGCTCGCGTGGCGTGGGCGTGCGCCTGCGCCCATCCTGGCGTGCCGTGCTCTCACTGCTCGCGGGCGGGGGGCTCACCGCGGCCGGCCTTGGCGGACCGCTAGCGGGAGGCGCGATGGGCGCGGAAGGCTCCACCGGTCCGACGAGCACCGACGGCTCGCCACCGCCTACCTCCACGACACCGACCACCACAACCACCACCACCAGCGAAACGCCCAAAGAAGTCCCGTGGGAACCCTCCACCACCTCGACCACCACCACTCAACCTGCGCAGCCGACATCGACGCAGCCCACGACCACCTCCACCACACCGCCCCCGGCCGGCGCGACCGGCGGCGAAGGCCCGACGGTCGTCGTCCATCGCAAACAGCGCACCAGCCCCAGCAAACAGGTCGCGGGCACGGTCACGCAAACGACGACGACGACCACCAGAAGCCCGGCCGGTGCCGGCATCCAACCTACGACGCCGAGTACGGGCGCTCCGAGCAACGTGGCATTGCCGCCGCAGCTCGTGGCCGGTCAGGCCGGTGCGCTCGCGGCGCTGTTGGGCGGTTCGGCAAACGCCGCGTCGCTGCAGGCGCTGAACTTCTATCGCATCCCGCTGTTCCTGCTGCCGATCTACCGTGCGGCGGCGATTCAGTACGACGTGCCGTGGCCGATCCTCGCCGCTATCAACGAAATCGAGACCAACTACGGGACCGACCTCTCGGTGTCCTCGGCCGGCGCCGAGGGCTGGATGCAGTTTGAGCCCTCGACCTGGCTGCAATACGGCGTGGACGCGCTGAACGCCGGCTACGCCGATCCTTACAACCCGGTCGACGCGATCTATGCCGCCGCTCGCTATCTGAAGGCGGCCGGCGCGGCCAGCAACCTGAGCGGGGCGATCCTCGCCTACAACCACTCCGAAGCGTATGTCAGCTCGGTGCTGCTGCGCGCGAAGTTGATCGCGGCTTACCCCGATCAGGTGATCGCCACTCTGACCGGTCTGATCGACGGACGCCCGCCGGTGACCGGTAAGCGCATCGGCTGGGGTGCTCCCACTACTCCCGCGGGCACGGGCGCGGCACTGCCCCCCTCTTCCAGTGCGACGGCCGGAGCGAGCACGACGTCGGCGTCCGCGGAACCATCCGCTCCCACCGCGACGCCCGGATCAACGTCCCCGCCATCTCCGAGCGCGGCCGCCGGGACCGGCACCGGCGCCACCGCAACCGCACCGCGGCTGGTTGACGTCCGCGCTGAACCGAACGCGCGCGCCGTGGCGGTTCAGGACGGTCGCATCGTCAAGCTCGGCTACTCGCGCAAGCTCGGCCGCTACCTGATCCTGCGCGACGTCTACGGGGACGTGTTCACGTATGCCGGGCTCGGCGCGATCGCCCACAGCTACAAACTCCCCAAGTCGGAGTCGGCCGCCGGTGCGGCTTCGCAGGGTGCACCGAGCGTCGCGTCGGCCTCCAGGGGGACATCCACCGGCGCCTCCAAAGGCGCTTCCGGGGTGAGCGGAAAGATGCGCGTCTTCGCCCGCACCTACCGCAACCCGGACGCCCAGGCCGCGGTGAGCGCCAGGACTCTTGGGGCGTCGAGTGCCACCGGACGGATGCCTCTGAGCGTCGGATCGGTCGTCGCGGCCGGCACGGTCCTCGGCCAGGTGAGCGCACCCCCGGGCGCCAAAGACGGTCATCTGCGATTTGCGATCCGCCCGGCCGGCGATACGAGCACGATCGACCCGCGGGCGATCCTCTCGAACTGGGACCAGCTCGATGCCGCGTTGCACCCGCAGGGCGCGAAGGGCCGTCCGAGCCTGCTTGGCGCGACCGCCGGCGACGTGTTCCTGCTGTCTAAGAGCCAGCTCGAGCGCGAGGTGCTCTCCGATCCGGGCGTCGCGCTGTCGGCGTGCTCGCGGCACGAAGTCGCCTCGGGAGCGATCGACAAGCGGGCGCTGGCGATGCTCGCGTTCCTTTCGCGCAGCGGTCTGAAGCCGACGGTCGGCACGCTGCGCTGCGGTGCGTATGACGCGGCGGGCTATGTGAACGCCGGCCATCTCGGCGATGCCGTTGCGATCGTCGCGATCAACGGCGTCCCGATCGCAGGTCATCAGGGCGCGGGGTCGATCACCGACACGACGATTCGCACACTGCTGACCCTCCAAACCAACTTCAAGCCGGCTCGCATCGTCAGCCTGATGCGCTACCCGGGCGCCCCGAGCACGCTCGCGCGCGCCGACCACGGCGACTATCTGGAGATCGCGTTCAACCCGGCGCCGCACGCGGCGGCGCTGAAGCCCTCGGCGACCGCCGCCGTCGCCGGTCCCGCAGGTGCAGGTGCAGGTGCAGGTGCAGGCCAGACCGCGCCCGCTCCGGTGGCGGTCGTGGGCGAACTGAGCGTGGCGCAGTGGGAACAGCTGATTGGGCGCATAGCCGGTCTGCCCAAACCGACGGTCGCGGTCAAGCCGAGTCCCGGGGCGATCCCTGACAGTCCGAGCGGTCGCTCGCAGACCCCGCCCGCGGGCGCCGGATCGAGTTCTTCGTCAGGCGGATAGCTGCGATTAGATGTCCTGTGGGGGTGTGAGTGCATCTGGTAGCTGAGCAGGAGTCGCGGCGTTCGCCGTTGCGGCGATCTTGTCCAGGACCTCGGTGACCTCCGGGTCTATGTCCGCTGGCCTGACGTGATCGGCTAGCACGTGATAGTTCGACTTCCGGATGAGGTTATCGATCTCAAGCTCCGCAAAGAACGCCTCGAACAGCCGATCCAAAAGCTGCTCGCTGATCTTGGTGTCGTGCCAGTAAGGGTCGTTGGGCGCATCCAGCGCGACAGGGGGCACAAGGTGCTGAAGCTGTTCGGTCATCACGCTCTCCCAGCGATCGGCCTCGGCCACCTCGAACAGTCCTCCAAGACTACGTTCGCCACCAGTCTGACGTGCCCACGACGCCAGCGTTGCGGGCTGACATATGTAGTTCTCGATCTCGCGGCGGGACCACATGTGCATGCTCAGGCCCGCGCCACCCTCGGGGACCTGGTCCAGTCGATCGAACAGCGCGACGCCCACGAGGCTCGGTACGCCCTCGCGTAGACCGTGAAAGCGGTTGCGCGCGAGTTGCGGTCGGTCGAAGACGTAATCCACGAAGGGTCTGTCGAGAGGCTCTACTGCAGGGTGACCGAGACGTCGGGCAAGCGCATGCAGAATCGCCAGATCGGTGGAACCCTCGAGGAACAGGATCCACCCGCGCTCCTCTGCTGTGTAGTAGGCCTCGAAGCCAATATCGGTCAGTGCCTTGGCGAGTTGAGACTTCCCTCGGTCGTCGATTCGGTGAGGGCGACCCAGAAATGCAATCACAGTATCTCGCCGCGCGGCCTCGTTGAGGATGACCTCCGAATGGCTGGCCGCAATGATCTGGCCTCCCGTTTCGTTCGCCATCTCGCTTAGCATCGCGTAGGTTTGTCGCTGGCGCAGTATCTCCAGATGGGCGTCGGGCTCGTCCAGCAGTACGACCGCTCCGCGGTTCAAGGTCAGAAAAGCAAGTAGCAGCAGAGTCTGTTGCAGACCACGACCGGCTGATGCGAGGTCCAGTCGAATATTGCCGCTTGTGCGATAGCTCATCGCGATCTCGCCGCGCTCGGCAATCTCGCGAGGCAAATCGAGCTGGGCACCGAACAGGCGCGCGATTCGGTCAGATATCTCGGCGAATCGAGCCTCGCCTTCGGCTTCGTCGCGCTCTAGGACTTGAAAACAGAGGTTGCGCAGGACCTCTGCCGTGCGTCCCTCGCCTATGCGTACGTCGATGGCTCCAGGCGGAAGTCGCGTCTCGTTGGCAGCCAGCCCGGACATAGGAGCCAGTAGTGCGACGCTTGCTTCGGCTGCCAGCTCGGGAATCAGCATGCGCTCATCACCGTTCTCGCCCCGCAGCGGGCGAACATAGATGGACTCCTCGTTGGCGTAGTCGAACTCCAAGCCACAAACCCATGGTCGCCCGGCGCTGACACCCTCGACGATCACATCGACCCGCACCTTGTCCGCTCGCTTTTTCCCTTTGTCCGTCCAGTTGTGGAGCACATACAGGTCGTGCCAAAGAGCGCGCGCGGTGGCTACAGGGATTCCCGTCAGGTCCTTGCGATTGATTGCGATTCCGGCTCGCGTGTCGGGGACGCTCGACGGGCCACGCTTCTCAAGGTACCGTCGCAATCCTATCTGCCACAACAGCAACGCCTGCAGCGCGCTGGTCTTGCCCGCGTCGTTGGGGCCGACGAACACGACCGGGTTGCCGAGCTCGATGTCGGCTTCGACGAAGCGCTTGAACCGGCGGATCACGAGGCGTGTGAACATCCATGAGAAGCCTATGGCTTGGGACAAGTGACTGTCACCTTCGATGAGCGGCCCCAGCTGTCGTTTGCAGAGACACCCAAAGGCTCACGCGCGATTCGACCGGCGATGAGCGATGATGAGTCGATGCCCACCTACGGCGGCATCGATCTCGGCGGGACCAAGATCCAGGCGGTGATCGTCGACGACGATCACAAGGTGCTCGGATCCGCGCGCCGCTCCACGCCGACCAGCGGCGGGCCGCAGGACGTGGCGAGCGAGATCGAGACGACGCTGCGCGACGCCGCCGCGGCTGCAGAGATCGAACCGGCGCGCCTGGACGGGATCGGGGTCGGCTCGCCGGGGACGATCGAGTCCGACGGGGCCGTGACGAGCGCGCGCAATTTGCCCGACTGGGAAGGCACGTTCCCGCTGGCGGCGAGACTCAGCGCGGCGCTCGGGACCGAGGTGCGGGTCGGCAACGACGTGCAGGTCGCCACCGACGCGGAGCTGAAGCTGGGAGCCGGCCGGCTGTACACATCGCTGCTGGGGGTCTTCTGGGGCACGGGCGTCGGGGGCGGCCTGATCCTCGACGGTAAGCCCTGGATCGGCCGCGGCGGCGCCGGGGAGATCGGCCACATGGTCGTGGAGATCGACGGTGCGCGCTGCACGTGCGGCCGTCATGGCTGCATGGAGGCTTACGCGGGACGCGCCGCGATGGAGTCGCACGCGCGCAAGCTGCACGAGGAGAAGGGACGCAAGACCGACCTGTTCAAGCTGATGCGCGAGCGCGAGCGCACGCGTTTGACGAGCGGGATCTGGGCCAGGGCTCTGGAGCACCACGACAAGCTCGCGATCGAGATCATCGATCGGGCGATACGCGCGCTGGGCGCCGGGATCGCCTCTGCGGTGAACTTGCTCGACGTCGAGGGCGTGATCATCGGAGGCGGCCTGGGAGTTCGTCTCGGGCATCCTTACGCGAAGCGGATCGCGGACGCGATGCAGCCGCACCTGTTCGCCGATAACCGTCCGCCGCACGTGCACGTCGCCGCGCTCGGCGATCTCGGCGGCGCGATCGGCGCGGCGCTGCTGGTTGAGCCCGGAGGGGTCTAAAACCCGCCGATCGTCGCAATCACGAGGATCACCGACAAGGTCGAGGTGACAACGACGGTGATCCCCGAGGCGGCGCCCAACAGGCGCCCGCTGCGCATCTTGCCCATCACGCTCGCCGAGCGCGAGAGCCGCCAGATGAAGAACAGATTGATCGGCAGCAACAGGCCGTTGACGACCTGCACGCCCACGAGCAGGGAGATCACGGGGACCCCCGGGATGATCGCAACGACAGTGGAGATGGCGATCATCGCGGTGATGATTCCGACGAACACCGGAGCCTCCTCGCGGCGACGACCGACGCCCTTCTCATAGCCGAGGGACTCGGAGATCACATACGAGGTGGCGATCGGCAGGATCGCGCAGGCGAGCAGGCTCGCGCCGAGCAGCCCGATCGCGAACAGCGCCTCGGCGTAGCTGCCGGCGAACGGGCTCAGAGCGGTCGCGGCTTCGGCTGCGGAGTTGATGTTGTGGATGCCGTGGGTGTAGAGCGTGGCGCCGGTGGCGATGATGATCGAGGCCGCGATCACGTTCGCGAAGATCGAGCCGGCGACCGCCTCGCGCTGCTCATGGGCGAGCTCGTCCTCGCGCACGCCGCGCTCGACTACCGCCGATTGCAGGTAGAGCTGCATGTACGGGGTGATCGTCGTGCCGGCGGTCGCGATCAGCAAGAGCAGGAAGGCCGGTTCGACGTGGATCTGCGGGGTCACGAAGCCGTGTCCGACCGCGTGCCAGTCGGGGTGCGCGAGGATCGCCGCGAGCGGATAGGCGAAGAACGGGATCGTCAGCCAGATGAAGATTCGCTCGGCCGAGCGGTAGGAGCCGCGCACGATGATCGTCCAGATCGTGACCCCGGCGATCGGCACCGAGATCTGCACCGGCACGCCCGCCAGACCGAGGGCCGCGCCGACGCCGACGAAGTCCGAGATGCAGATGCCGAGGTTCGCGATCAGCACCGCGGTCGTGGCGATGACCGACCAGCGGATGCCGTACTCCTCACGGATCAGCTCGGCCAGGCCCTTGCCGGTCACGACGCCCATGCGCGCTGCGAGCATCTGCACGATCGCGAGTGAGATCGTGATCAGCAGGATCGTCCACAACAGGCCGTAGCCGTACTTGGCGCCGACGGAGGAATAGGTCGCGACCCCGCCCGCGTCGTTGCCGGCGTTGGCGGCGATCAGTCCCGGGCCGAGCAGCCCCAGGAAGACGAACAAGCGGGTGCGTCTAGGGCTGAGGCGAGCAGGCAGGCGCGGTCGGCCACGGATGGCCGAGCGGGCACGACGCATGACGGGCGGTACTCGGACCGCCATCGAACTGTCCGGTGGTGGGGACGCTCACGCCCGGCAGTCTATTCGTGGCGGGCTCGCAAGGGCCGTCCCGGGCCGGTTCTTGCGCTGCGGGTCGACGCTCGTGGGGTTTTGAGTTCAGTCCTCGCCGAGCAGGCCGAAGCGCAGACGCCAGCCGCGGGGGAGCATCGCCTCGAGCACGTCATCGACGGTGACGACGCCGACCATGTGCTCGTGCTCGTCCACCACGGGGATCGCGGTGAGGTTGTAGTCGGCCATCAAACGCGCGAGCTCCTCGAAGGAGGCGTCGGGGCGCAGGCAGGGAGCTTCGTGCTTGACCAGGCCCTCCAGGCGCTGACCGGGCTCGGCGCGCAGCAGCGCGGTCACGGGAATGCTGCCCTCCACGGTCCCGTCGGGCGCGCTTACGAACACGGCCGTCAGCAGCTCGGGAGCGATTGTGCTGCGGCGGATCGCCTCCAGCGCGTCGCCGGCCGCGGTCAGGTCGCGCAGGAGGACGAAGTCCGGGCTCATCAGCCCGCCCGCCTCGGCCGGGTCGTAGCCGAGCAGCGCGCGCACCTTCACGCGGTGCCCTACGGGCAGCAGCGCGAGCAGCGGCTCGCGCCGGTCCTCGTCGAGCTCGCCGAGGATGTCGGCGGCGTCGTCGGGCGCCATCCGCGCGAGGATCTCGGCGACCTGCTCGTCGGGGCGGTTCTCCAGGAACTCGCGCTGGTGCTGGTCGTCGAGCTCCTCATACACGTCGGCCTCGAGCTCGCGGTCGTCCTCGCCGACCGCCTGGATGATCTCCTCGCCCTCACGACGGGAGGCGGCCTCGACGAGGTCGGCGATCTGCGCGGGATGAAGCTTGGCGAGCTTGGGGTGGGGCACGCGCAGACGCACCGTGGGGACGTGTCCGACGAACGGCTCAACGCCGGCCCAATCGAGGAACTCCCCGGTGGCGATGCGCGCCCCGAGCGGCTTGGGCAGCAACCGTCGCAGGCCGCCGCGCGGCCCGGTGTCCACGCCGACCACGCGCCAGGACCCGGCGATCAGCGCGAGCTCGATCTCGTTCGCGCGCACCAGACGGGCTCCCTGCACGTTGATCAGCTGGCGGTCGAGCACGTCGCGTTTCAACAGCACCTCCTCGGGGCGGCGGTCGAAGCGGCGCAAATCGAGCTTGGCCTTGCGCAACACGACACCGTCGGCGCCGATGTCGGAGACCCGCTCGACACCCAGGTAGGAGGTTCGCCCGGCGACCGTCACCAGAAAGCCCGTGATCGGGGGGTAGCCGACGCCGCCCAGACGCACGATCACGTCGCGTACCTTGCCCAGGCGCTCGCCGTCTGCGTCGCGCAGCGGGCTGCCGGTCACGGTCGACAGGTGCAGGATCGGTGGCGCCTGCGTGGCGGGCGCGTTCATGTCGTTCATCGTAAGGGTCTCGCGCGGGATCGGCCAGTCCAGGGCGCGCGCGCCCGAGCGGTGGGCTTCCGGCTCAGTCTCCGGCCAGACTGGTCGGCAGCGGCTGTCCGGGCGGCGGCGGGTCGTCGAGCATCAGCCGCGGGATCGTGACCGGATGCAGTCCTTTCTTGCGCAGCCCCGCGACGATCGCGGGCAGCGCGGCGATCGTCTCAGAGCGATCCCCGCCGCCGTCGTGCATCAGGATGATCGCGCCCGGATGCGCGCCCGCGAGCGCGTTCTGCACGATCGCGGGGACGCCCGGTAGGGTGTAGTCCTCGGTGTCGGTCGACCACAGCACGGTCAGCAGGCGCAGCTTGTGAGTAAGTTTGAGCGTGGTGGCGTTGAACGAGCCGTAGGGCGGGCGGAACAGGCGTGGGCGCGGGCCGTCGAGGAGTTCTATGCGGGCGATCTGTTCGAACAGCTCTTCATATTGGTCGTGGGCGGAGAGCGAGGCCATCATCGGGTGGGACTCGGTGTGATCGCCGACCACGTCCCCGGAGCGCAGCTCCAACTGGGTGCCGGGGGAGAAGTAGCGCATCTCGTCGCCGATCGCGAAGAACGTCGCGTGCACGTTCAGCCTGTTCAGCTCATCGACGAGCTGCTGTGTGTAGGGGCCGGGACCGTCGTCGAAGGTGAGTGCGACCTCGTTGCCTTTGGCGCCGCCTTCGCGGATCGCCGGGGCATAGGAGAGGACGCGGTCGAGCGCATTGCCTTCGGCGGCGGCGCTCAGCGCTTGTGCTTCGGCGGGAGTGTGTTTTGGCACGGTCTTGGTGTGCGCGGAGGTTGTCGCCGAATGCGCGCTGCCTCCATGCGAGCTGAGCGCCGCGATCAGCAGCGCAAGGAGTGCGAGTGCGACGATCGCGGCGACCGCGCGACGGCGCCTGTAGACGTGCTCGTGCGCTTGGCTGGGCGGTGGCTGCGGGCGAGCGACCATCGCGCAAGAGTGTAGGGGCACGATCGTACGCCACACATCCGCAACTGACCATCTATCGGGATGCTCGCCGTAATGTGAGAGTCCGATGATTCCGTTCTCGATCTCGATCGCCGTGCTGTCGCTCGTGCAGGGAGCCGTGGTGGCCGTTCCGCGCGCGTGGCAGCCGGAACGCCTGGCGCGGCTGCGGGGACGCCGCTGGGCGCTGATACCGCCGTTGTCGGTGCTCGTGTTCGTGCTGATCGCGCGCGAGGCCGAACGGGCCAGCGCCGACGCTCTGACCTATCTGGCGCTGCTGGCCGTGCCGGCGCTCGCGGCCCTGACGCTTGGCTGGTTGGCCTGGTATGCCGAGTCGCCGCGGCCGCGCTGGGCGCTGCTGGTCATACCGCTGTTCGCGCTGGCTTGGGCCGACCGCGGCGGGGTCGCGGGGGAGGGGGCCGCGCTGGCACTGTCGGCGCTCAGCTGTGCGGCGCTGGGGGCGCTGCTGGCTGCGGTCACGCCCCCGCGTTGGCTGGCCGCGGGGATCGTGGCGATGGCGCTCGCCGATACCGTGCTCGTGGTCTCGGATCTGTTGCAGCGGCCGAACAATGCCTTGAACGCCGCTCATCCGTTGGCCGGACTGCCGCGACTACAGAGCGCGGTGTTCGGCTCGGCGGTGATGGGTTACGGCGATTTGTTCGTCGCCGGCGTGCTCGGAGGGTTGCTGGCAACGGCCATAGGACGGCGATGGCAGTTGCGCGCAGCGGCGCTCACGGCGACGCTGGCGCTGGCGCTGGACCTGTTGTTCTTCTTCGTAGACGAGCTGCCGGCGACCGTGCCGGTGGCGCTCACGCTGCTCGTGTTGATGGCGTGTCGACGTTCGGGGTTGAGGCGGACTCGGCGGGAACCTCGCGCGTCGAGGGCACGATCCGGTTTGGCCGCGGATGGGCGCCCGAGGCGCTCGGAGTCTGACCCAGAGCGAACTCCTCCTCCTCCTCCTCCGCGACGGGCTCCAGTCGAGCGGTGATCGTCCGCGCGGTGGTCTCGATCGCGGGCGGCGCAGAGACGTCCCGTTCGGATGCCGCGCCGGCCTGCTCGATCTTGCGGACCTGTGGGATCACGCGATGGTCGAAAGAGCCGACTGCCTCGTTGTAGGCGGACACCGCCGAGTCGAGCTGGCGGCCGACCTTCGAGAGCGGCTGCGCGAAACGACCGAGGCGGCTGTGGAGCTCGCGCGCGGAGTCGGCGATCTCGCGTGCGGACTCCGCGATCAGCTCCTGGCGCCAGCCGTAGTGCACGGCCCACAGCAAGCCGATCAGCGTCGTTGGCGTGGCCATCAGGACCTGTTGTTGCACGCCGTACTCGATCAGGGCCGGATCCTGCGCGAGCGCGGCCTGGTAGATCCCGTCGGAGGGCACGAACATCACGACGAACTCAGGCGTCGAGTCGAACTGGCTCTGGTAGGACTTCGCGGCGAGTTTCGAGATGTGCTCGCGCGTCTGGCGGGCGTGCCGCGCCGCGTGCATGTCCCGCTCCTCGTCCTCTTCGGCCTCCAGTGAGGAGAGGTGGGCGTCGAGCGGCACCTTGGAGTCCACGACCACGAGCTTGCCCCCGGGCAGGCGGACCAGCATGTCGGGTCGCAATGTGCCCTCCCCGGTCTGGATCGTGCTCTGCTCGACGAAGTCGCAGTGGGAGACCATCCCGGCCATCTCGACGACGTTGCGCAGCTGGATCTCACCCCATGAGCCACGCGTGCTCGGGCGTCGCAGCGCGGAGACGAGGTTGCCGGTCTCTGCCCGCAGGCTGCCGACGCCCTCGCCGAGCGAGCGCACCATCTGCGCCAGCTCGCCCTGCGCCTGACGGCGCTCGCGCTCGAGTCTGCCGATCTCGCCCTCCATCCGGCCGAGCTTCTCCTGGACCGGCCCGACGAGTCCCTTGAGTTCCTCCGCACGGCGGGCCATCTCGCCCGCGGCACGCTCCTCCTCGACGCGGCGCGCCTCCGTCATCCGCTGCGCGAGCGAATCGCCGGTCTGTTGCAGGACGTCGAGGGAGACCGCCTTCAGCTCGTCGCGCAGGCGCTCTCGCTCCTGTGTGCGCTCGCGCTCCTCCTGCTCGCGCGCACCGGCGCCGCGGCGCCCGAGCACAAGCACGCACGCGGCGCCGAGCAGTAGTCCGACTATCAGCAACAGGATGCTCATTGGCGATCGGCCTTTCCCAGACGGTGTGAACAGAACAGGCTGACACCCGTCGCGGACGGGACCGAGCGAAGGCTCGTTATAGAACCCGCCGGTCACGTTCGGGCGTGTCAGGCCGGCTGCCCTACCGGGCGAGCGCGGCGGAGCTGACGGCGATGGCGTGAGTCGTGGAGCGGCGCTCAGGCCGCCAGGCGCGCGATGTCCAGCGCCTGATAGTCGGAGGCGACCTCTTGCAGGACGCTGAGCATGGCCGGCGCCGCGGGCAACAGGCGCGCGCCGGCGGCGGTCGCGGCGATCACCCGGCGGGCGGGCGGTCGAGGGGATAGAGCGCGGATGACGATGTCCTCGCGCACGACCGAGAGCGCGAGCTCGGGTATCAGCGCGACGCCGACTCCGGCGGCGATGAGACCCTGGATGGTCTGGTAGTCGTCGCTCTGGAAGGACACGTTGGGCTCGAACCCTGCGGCGTGGCAGCAGCGTACGACGTGGCGTGCGCAGGGGCTGTCCGTGGATGTCTGGATCCAGGCTTGCTCGCGTAGGTCCTCCAAGCGCAGTCGCCGCCGCTCGGCCAGGCGGTGGGTGCGGGGTAGCGCCAGATACAGGGGATCTTGGAGCAGTTCTACGCGCGTCAGGGAACCGGCGGGCAGTGGCTCGGAGTCCTCGCTCCGTGCGGAGCCATCCGCGCTCGCGCCCGTGCTCGCGTCCGCGGTCGAGGGGTCGAACTCGAACAGCAGTGCGAGGTCGAGCTCGCCGGTGCGCAGGCGGGGCGCGATCTGCTCGGGCTCGCCCTCGGCGAGGGTCAGTTCGACGTCGGGATGGCGGGCGCGGAAGGTGGCGATCGCGAGCGGCATCAGGGTGGCGCCGGCGGTGGGGAAGGAGGCCATCCGCAGCCGGCCTCCGCGCAGGCCGGCGATCGCGGCGAGCGCGGCTTCGGCGGCGTCGAGGTCGGCGAGGACGCTTTCGGCGTGACCGATCAGCGTCTGGCCGGCCGCGGTCAGGCTGACCCCGCGCGGGCGGCGCTCCAGCAGCGTCATCCCGGTTTCGGCCTCGAGCGCCCCAATCTGCTGGGAGACGGCCGACTGGGTATAGGAGAGCGCATCGGCGGCGGCCGAGAAGGAGCCGCGGTGCGCGACCTCGCGCAGGATCCGCAGGCGGTTAACGTTAAGCATAAGTAAAGCTTATCGCAGAGATCAAAGATTGTACTGGAACTGATGGCAGGATCGTGCCACTATGAAGCGAACTCGGAACTTGAAACCAGGCCCTTATGCAGCCCAGAGACAGGAGAATTGAAATGGCAACCAAGGTGATCGTTTCCTATGACGGGACCGCCAACGAGGACGACGCGATCGCGTTCGGCTCGCTGCTCGCACGTGCCGGCGCCGAGGTCTCCCTCGGCTACGTCCGCCACACCGACGCGGCGGTCAGCGACGAGGAGGCACAGGAAGTGCTCGATCGTGGCGAAGCCCACTTCGCGGGAACGTTCGCGAGCCGCCATGCGGTGACCGATCGCTCGACCCCGGAGGGGTTGCAGGCCCTGGCGGCGCAGATCGGCGCTCAGGCGGTGCTGTTCTGCTCGGACTCCCACACCGCTCACGGTCACGTGACGATCGGCAACTCGGCAGCGCGTCTGCTGGAGGGCGGCGGCGTCGCGGTCGGGATCGCACCGGTCGGGTTGGCCCAGGCGCAGTCCCCGGCACGCAGGATCGTGGCGGTCGGTGAGGCCGGTGGTGCGGGCAGCGCTCAGGCGACGGTACAGTCGCTCGCGAGCGTGCTCGGCGCGGAGGTCGTGCCGGTGGCCGACGCCACGGCTGACCTGCTGGTGATCGATTCGCGTGCCGATGCCGAGCAGGGTCGCGTGTCGATCAGCTCGTCGGCCTCGCATCTGATCGAGATCGCGACGTGCCCCGTGCTGGTGCTGCCGAGCGGTGTAGCGCTGCAGTTCGGTGGTGCGCGGGCGGCTGTCGTGGCGTAGTTTTTGGGGCGAGCCCCCGCGTGTGGCGTCTGCAAGAGGGGGCGCCCGCGCGGGGCGCGTGCGTTAGACACGGGCGCTTTCAAAAGTGAGCAGGGTACGTCACTTCTTCCTGGGGGTTGTTGAACGGGCGCGCGCACGGGTGAGTGCATAGCCCGCGAGTGCGCGGCAGAAGTCGAGGCCCCCGCCGAGCAGGTGTCCGAGCGGACCGGTCCACAACCACGTCTCCAGGCGTCTGTGTGCCGGCGGGCGCACGGTCCTCATCGGGCGGACGGTATCGTGGCGGCCATGGCAGAGCCCGTCCAGACGACAGTCGCAGAGCTTCCAGAGTCACGCGTGCGCGTGGACGTGCAGGTTGCGACCGGCGAGATCGAGGCGCGCGTGCAGCGCAAGGCCGGCGAGCTCGGGCGTCAGCTGAAGCTGCCGGGCTTTCGCAAGGGCAAGGTGCCGGCGCCGTTGGTGTTGCAGCGGTTGGGGCGCGAGGCGGTGCTCGAGGACGCGGTGCGCGACGGTCTGGGCAGCTGGTATGCCGAGGCGATCAGGGAGTCGGGGATCGTGCCGGTCGGGGACCCGAAAATCGATCTCGGAGGGCTGCCGGCGCAGGGCAAGGCGCTTGAGTTCGCGTTCGAGATCGGGGTGCTGCCGGTGGCGGAGCTGGGGGAGTACTCGGGCCTGGAGGTGGGTCGCCGCGAGGCAGAGCTCGACGAGGAGCTGGTCGAGGGCGAGGTGCAGGCGATGCGCGAGCGCCTTGCCCGCCTGGAGACGGTCGAGCGCCCCGCGGACAAGGGCGACTTTGTGGTCATCGACTATGTCGGGCGCCTGCCCGAGGTGGACCCTGGTTCGGGCGAGACGACGATGGTCGCGTTCGCGGGCGGTGAGGGTCGCGACCAGCTGATCGAGCTGGGCTCGGGCAAGCTGATCCCCGGGTTCGAGGAGGGGTTGATCGGCGTAGCCGCAGGGGAGACACGGACCGTCGAGCTGGAGTTCCCGGCGGACTACGGCAACACCGAGCTGGCCGGCCGGGGGGCGTCGTTTGAGATCGCTGTCAAGGAGGTCAAGGGCAAGGAGCTGCCCGACGTGGACGAGGACTTTGCCGTGGATGCCGGGTTCGACGACGTCGATGAGCTGCGCCAGGACATCGGCCGGCGCATCCTGCAGGCCGAGGAGCAGCGCGTGGCCGAGGAGTTTCGCCAGGCGGCGCTCGACGCGGCCGTGAGTAACGCGCGTGTGCCCGTGACCGAGGAGCTGGCGCGTTCGCGCGCCCGGGAGATGTGGGAGCGGATGCTGCACACGCTCTCCCACCGGGGGATCACGCGCGAGGCATACCTGCAGATCGTGGGGCGCGGCGAGGAGGAGATCCTCGCGGAGATGGTCCCCGAGGCCGAGCAGGGGTTGCGCCGCGAGGCCGTGCTGAGCGCCGTGGTCGCGGCCGAGCGGATCGAGCCCTCCGAGGAGGACCTGCTGGCGGCGGTGGCGCCGAGCGCCGAACGCGAGGGGATCGCCCCGGAGCAGGTGCTCGCGCAGCTGCGCGAGGCCGGGCGCGCAGAGGAGCTGAGCGAGGATCTCGCAGCGCGCCAAGCCGTGGAGCTGATCTCAGAGCGCGCCAAGCCGATCCCGTTGGAGCAGGCCGCGGCGCGCGAGAAGCTGTGGACGCCGGAGAAGGAGGGCGAGCAGGAGCGGGCCGGCGCGGGCGTGGCGAGCGGAGAGGGCGCCGCGGGCGGCGGATTGTGGACGCCGGAGCGCTAACGTTGGGGCGACGATGGCGGGTGTGGGAGAGACCGGTGGGTTCGGCATGGACCGACGATCGATCCGCCCGCTGAAGGATTCGAGCCGGCGATGACAAACTGAAGCGAGGACAATGAGCCCACTGGTACCCATGGTGGTCGAGCAGACCTCGCGAGGCGAGCGCGCGTTCGACATCTACAGCCGTCTGCTCAACGAGCGGATCATCTTTCTCGGCACGCCCGTGGACGATCAGGTCGCGAACCTGATCGTCGCCCAGCTGCTGCATCTGGAGTCCGAGGATCCCGAGAAGGACGTGTCGCTGTACATCAACTCGCCCGGCGGCTCGGTGTATGCGGGCCTTGCGATCTACGACACGATGCAGTTCATCAAGCCGAAGGTGCAGACGATCTGCGTCGGCATCGCGATGTCGATGGGGGCGCTGCTGCTGGCCGGCGGCGCGGAGGGTAAGCGCATGGCGCTGCCGAACGCGAAGATTTTGATCCACCAGGTGTCCTCGAGCTTCCAGGGGCAGGCGACGGACATCGAGATCCACGCCAAGGAGATCATCGACGTGCGCCAGCGGCTGGATGAGATCATCGCCAAGCACACGCACAAGGACCTGGCCGACGTGCGCAAAGACACCGAGCGCGACTACTTCATGTCCTCCGAGGAGGCCAAGGAGTACGGGATCATCGACAGGGTTATCACCGAACATTGAGTTGAGATGGCCCGCCCGACAGACACCAACGAGCAGCTCCTGTGCAGCTTCTGCGGCAAGTCGCAAAGGCAGGTCAAGAAGCTGATCGCCGGGCCGGGCGTGTACATCTGCGACGAGTGCATCGACCTGTGCAACGAGATCATCGACGAGGAGCTGGCCGCGCCGCCGGCTTTCGACCTCGAGAACCTGCCCAAGCCGCGTGAAATCTACGAGGTCCTGGACGAGTACGTGGTCGGCCAGGAGCCCTCCAAGCGCACGCTCTCGGTGGCCGTCTACAACCATTACAAGCGCGTGCAGATGATGACCACGGGCGACGAGGAGATCGAGCTGCACAAGTCGAACATCCTGCTGCTCGGCCCGACCGGCTGCGGCAAGACGCTGCTGGCGCAGACGCTCGCGCGGATCTTGAACGTGCCGTTCGCGATCGCCGACGCGACCGCGCTGACCGAGGCGGGGTATGTCGGGGAGGACGTCGAGAACATCCTGCTGAAGTTGATCCAGGCTGCCGACTACGACGTCAAGAAGGCCGAGACGGGAATCATTTACATCGACGAGGTCGACAAGATCGCGCGCAAGGCCGACAATCCTTCGATCACGCGCGACGTCTCGGGCGAGGGGGTACAGCAGGCGCTGTTGAAGATCCTGGAGGGCACGCAGGCTTCGGTGCCGCCCCAGGGCGGGCGCAAGCATCCCCACCAGGAGTTCCTGACGATCGACACCACCAACGTGCTGTTCATCTGCGGCGGGGCGTTCGCGAACCTCGATCAGGTGATCGAGCGACGCATCGGCAACAAGGGCATTGGCTTTGCCGCGGCGATCGAGGCGAAGGCGGAGAAGGACACGGGCGAAGTGTTCGAGCAGTGCCTGCCCGAGGACCTGATCGAGTACGGGCTGATCCCCGAGTTCATCGGTCGTCTGCCGGTGATGAGCGCGGTGCACCAGCTCACGCGCGAGGATCTTGTGTCGATCTTGACCGAGCCGCGCAACGCACTGGTTAAGCAGTTCCAGCGCTTCTTCTCCTTCGACGGGATCGAGCTGGTGTTTTCCGAGGACTCGCTGATCGCGATGGCCGAGCGCGGGTTGGAGCGCGAAACGGGCGCGCGTGGGCTGCGCTCGATCATCGAGGAGATCCTGCTGGAGGTCCAGTTCGAGCTGCCCTCGCGCCGGGACGTGAAGAAGTGCGTGGTCACCAAGGAGACCGTCGAGCGCGGCTTGACGCCAACACTCGTGACCGAAGCCGCGCCGGAGGAGTCCTCCGGCCAGGAACTGCGCGAGGAGTCGGCGTAGCCGGCCCTCGCCGGGAACGCCCGACCGCTACCATCGCGCTGTGCACAAGCCCGCGAAGACCCCGGCCAAGGCGTCGGATTCGAAATTGAAGCGCACCGCCAAGGCGGTGCCGTGGGCGACGTTGCTGCAGGGCACGATGATCGTCGGGCGGCGTTGGGCCTCGCTGTCGGAGAAGGAGCGTGCACGGTTCTCCGAGCTGGTGCGCCGCTCGCGGGGCCGGGTGCGCAACCTCAGCACGAAAGAGCGCCTGGAGCTGCGCAAGCTCGCGCACAAGCTCGACGTCAGGGGCATGGGTCGCGATCTCGCGCCGCTCGTGCTGCGCCGGCGCCACAAGCGTGGGCGCAAGCACCGCTGATCTTTGAACATGGCCGACGATCTCGACCAGCTGTCCACGCGCGAGCTCCACGACCGCGCCGTGCATCGCGCGGAGCGCCACGTGGACGTGAAATTCTTCTGGTCGCTCTTGAAAGCGATACCGGCGGCGGAGATGCTCAGCGGCGACGAGGGCGAGGCCGACTATGACCTGGAGTCCTCCAAAGGGTTGATCTCCGACGCGGTGCACAGCGGCGACGGGGCGCTCGGCGAGGCGTTGCGGCCGCTGTTCATCAACTACCTGCGCAAGCACCCCGACGCTTAGTCCTCCGCGGGCGCCGATCGCGGGTATGCAGGGATCACACAGCGCCAAGCGCCCGGCCCCCGCCATGGGGTTCTCGGGCGCCGGGCTCGGCGCGGGCGCGGGCTGGACGCCGGCGCAGGCCGAGCGCCATTTGCAAACGCTGGAGCTGTTCGGGATGCGTTTCGGGCTCGACCGGATGCGGCGGATGATGACCGCGCTCGGTTCGCCCGAGCAGCGTTTAGCGGCGATCCACGTGTTGGGGACGAACGGGAAGACCTCGACGACGCGGATGACCGCGGCGATCCTGGAGCGCCACGGTTTGCGCACGGGCGTGTATACCTCCCCGCACCTTGTCTCCTACAGCGAACGGGTGCGGGTGGGGGAGCGGGACTTGGAGGAGGGCGAGTTCGCCGTGGCGCTCGCGCGCGCCGCGCGTGCGGCCGAGCGGGTCAACCGTACGCTGACCGAGGACGATCACGTGACCCAGTTCGAACTGATCACCGCCGCGGCGCTCTCGGAGATGGCTGAGCGCAAGGTGCAGGCGGCGGTGGTGGAGGCCGGTCTGGGCGGGCGCTATGACGCCACGAGCGTGATCGATGCGCCCGTGACGGTGCTCACGAACGTGGGGCTCGAGCACACCCGCTGGCTGGGGCCGACGTTGCGGGACATCGCCGAGGAGAAGCTCGCGGTCGTGCGCCCGGGGGGGACGCTCGTGCTCGGGTCATGGCTCGCCGCGGAGGCACTGACTGTGGCTGAGCGTGTGGCCGGGGAGCGCGACGCGCGAATCGTGCGCGTGCACGAGGCCCCGAGCGAGGTGGCGCTGGCGGCGAAGGGTCCGTTTCAGCGGCGCAACTTCGCGCTGGCCCGCGCGGCGGCGCAAGCGCACCTGCGCGGCGCCGGGATCGAGTTCGACGAGGGAGCGGTGGCGGCTGCGGGCGCTGTGACGACGGTGCCCGGACGCTTGCAGGTCGTGGACGAGCGCCCGCTGACGGTGTTGGACGGCGCACACAACCCCGACGCTGTCGAGGAGCTGGTGCGCTCGCTGCCCGAAGTGCTGGAGGGTCGCGACGTGGGGCTCGTGATGGGCGTGCTCGAGGACAAGGACGCAGCGAGCATGCTCGCTGCACTGCTCCCGGTGTGTGAGCGCGCGTGGTTCACGGCGCCGCCGAGCCCGCGCGCGCTCTCGCCGGCCGCTCTGCAATCGCTCGCACGCCAACTCGGGTTCGACGCGGTGCGATGCGAGTCCCAGCCTGGCAGTGCGCTGACAGCGGCGCGCGAGTGGGCCACCGAGAGGGTGCAGGACAGGGCGGTGCTGGCGACGGGCTCGATCTATCTGGTCGGCGATCTCCTACGCGGACAGGGCGCCTCCGATACCCTGGATGCGCAGGCAGGCGCGCAAACTCAAGCGATATGAACGACGACGATGGCCCCTCCGTGCTCACGATGATCGGCGCCGTCGCGCTGATCGTGGCTTTGGTCATCCTTGTATTTTTTGCTGCGGGCTACGGTTTCGGCCGCCTGTTTCTCTAAACTCAGCCGGCCGATGCCACCGCTCGCATATTTTGGAATCGAAAGCAGCGGCCTGAACCTGGTCATCGATCTGTTGATCCTGTTCGTCGCCGTCCTGTACTTCTCGCTGATCTACTGGACCTACGCCGACGCGCGGCGGCGGATCCTCGATCCGATGCTCGTCGGCTGCGCCACGGCGGCGTCACTGTTTCCGTTCGTGGGGACGATCGTCTACGTGATCCTGCGCCCGCCCGAGTATCTGGAGGACGTGCGCGAGCGCGAACTTGAGGTGCAGGCGGCCGAGGCGCGTCTGCACGAGATGGACAGCTCGCTGTGCCCGCACTGCGACTACCGCATCGAGCGCGACTTCGTGCGTTGCCCCAGCTGTCTGCGCAAGCTCAAGGATCGCTGCGTCAGCTGTCAGCGCCCGCTCGACCAGGCGTGGACGATCTGCCCCTACTGCGAGACCGAGGTCCCCGGGGCGCCGGCTCCGACGCGGCGCAAACGCCGCAGTCGCCGCTCGGAGGCCGACGAGGAGTCCTTGTCGATCGAAAGCGAGCCCGCGCTTACCCGTGAGGTCACGCTGAGCGCCGAGGATCTTGCACCGGAGGACGCCGCCGCCCTGCCCGCGGTCACGCCGGCCGGGGGAGCGGCGGACGACGAGGCACGGGCGAAACCGGTCGCGGCCTCCGACCCGACGTCTTCGCGCTCGCGCGGCACGGGCCGCGCTCGTCGGCCGCGTCCGACCTCCTGACGCTCGACGTCGGTCGAGCTCTCCGTAAACAACCACCTAAAGGACCCTGCATTCTCATGGACCGCACCCTGATCCTCGTCAAGCCCGACGCCTTCGCAAGGGGCCTGTCCGGGGAGATCATCGCTCGCTTCGAGCGCAAGGGCCTTACGATCCTCGCCCTGCGCCACATGACCGTGACGCGCGAGCTGGCCGAGCGCCACTACGCCGAGCACTCCGAGCGCCCGTTCTTCGGCGAGCTCGTCGACTTCATCACCTCGGGTCCGATCGTCGCGATGGTGCTTGAGGGAGTCGAGGCGGTCAAGGCCGCGCGCCAGACGATCGGCGCGACCAACCCGCTGGAGGCCGCCACCGGCTCGATCCGCGGCGACTTCGCGATCGAGATGGGTCAGAACATGGTCCACGGCTCCGACTCGCCCGAGAGCGCCGCGCGCGAGGCGGCGCTGTTCTTCCCCGAGCTCGCGCAGGGATAGGCGCGGCGCGGAGGGGTCCGGGCGATGGCCTCCTCCCGGCCCCTGATCCTGGCCTCGGGCTCGCCGCAGCGGAGCGCGATCCTGAAGCGGTTGGGGGTCTCGTTCACCGTCCGCGTCACCGACGTGGCGGAGCTGGACGCGGGCGACCCGGTGGAGGTCGCGCGCGAGAACGCCCTGCGCAAGGCTCGCGCGGCGCACCGCCCCGGCATGGCCGAGGCCGTCCTCGGTTGCGACACGCTCGTGACGCTCGACGGCGTGATCTACGGCAAGCCCCCGGACGAGTCCGCCGCGCGCGCGACGCTGACGGCGCTCGGGGGGCGCACGCACGAGGTGATCAGCGGTCTCGCGCTGCTGCTCAGCGACGACGGACCGGAGGTCGCCGAGCGCGTGGTCGTCGCGCGGACACGGGTCACGTTCGCGACGGTCGACGAGGATCTGCTCGACTGGTACGTCGGCACCGAAGAGTGGCGCGGACGCTCGGGCGGCTACGCGATCCAGGGCGCCGGCCAAAAGCTCGCCCGGGAGATCGACGGCGAGATCGAGAACGTCGTCGGACTGCCGGTGGCCGCATTGCGTGGCATCTACCCGGAGCTGTTCGGATCTACGCCCCCCACAGCGTCGACGAGCTGTTGATCGTCGCCCCGCGCGAGCGCGCCGTCCACTGGCTCGCGCGCAAGGGCGAGGGCTACGAGCCGATCTCCCGCAGTGCTCTGATCGATCTCGGCGCCGACCAACTCGCCGAGCGGATCGACTGGCCGGCCGACCCCGACGACGCGGCTCCTACAGCCCCCTGACGCCCAGCCCCGGCGCGCTCGGCAGCGCGATCCTGCCCCGCTTCACCGGCAACTGATCCTCGATGTCTTCGAACATCCCAAGCGTCGCCAGTCCGCACGGCGGCACCGGCCCGCGCGAGGCCAGCGCCGCGACCGCGTGCAGAGCTGCGGCCACCCCCAACGGGCCGTCGAGCGTCGAGGTGACATAGGGCTCCGCGCCCGAGGCTCGCACGAGCGTCGCCGCCGCCAGCAACCCGGAGATCCCGCCGCAACGGCCGATCTTCAGGCACACCGCATCGGCCACCCCCGCCCCGAGCGCCCCGTGCTCCGCGGCGGTCTCGTCGATCGCAATCCTGGTGCTTACGCGCTCGCGCACCTCCCTGATCGCGTGCAGCCCGTGCGTCGGCTCCTCCACCAGCTCCAACCCGGCCGGCGCCAGCGCTTCGATCGCTCGCACCGCGCCATCGACCGTCCACGCTCCGTTCGCGTCCAAACGCAAAGCGATCTCCGCGCCCGCCGCCGCACGCACCGCCGCCACGCGCGCCGCGTCATCGCCGATCCCCACCTTCACCTTGATGCACTCATACCCTGCTCGCGAAGCCGCCTGCGCCTGTTCGGCGGCGCCCACGCGGTCGGTCGCACCGATCGTCGCGTTCACGCTCACCGCGCGCTGCGGCTCGTCCGTCAACAGCTCCGCGATCGGTCTGTTCGCGCGCCTGCCCGCGCGATCCCACAGCGCCATGTCGATCGCCGCAAGCGCCTGGGGCAGATCCTCCTCGCGCCGGCACGCTTCGATCATCTGCACCCCCGTCAAACCATCCGCGCGTGCGAGCACACGCTTGTAACGCTCAAGCGCATCTCGCACCCGCTCGATGCTCACGCCGTCGTACTGCTCCAGCGGCGCGGCCTCGCCGCAACCCAGCGGACCCTCTCCGTCTGCCGCCAGCGTCACTCCCACCAGCTCACGCTCCCGCACCGTGCCGTGAGCCGTATCCAGCGGTTTACGCAAACGCACCGTTTTCTGCTCGATGCTCAGTTGCAACGCGCGCCCTCACGCTCCCTCAGCGCCGACTGCTGCGGTGAGCGGCGCCGACAGCAAACGACGCAGGCGCGGGGCTCTGGCTCACCCACCCAACCCACCGCCCCCGGGTGACGACTCATCGCCGCTTTCAGATCCCGCCGCTCGTGAGTATCCCGGCCGCGAACAACAGGCAGAACAGCAACTGCAACATGCCCGTCCGCGCCAGCGCGCCGTTCAACGCCGGGCCGTCCACTCGCGTTCTCACCGTTCTCACCAACTGTGCCGCCAGTGGGATCGCCGCCCAACTCAGCAACAGCCACGGTGACATCCCCAGCGCCCACAAAATCGGTGCGCTCGCGAATGCGCCCACGACCATCGCCGTATACAGCAACCGCGTGCGTTCCCTACCCAGTCTCACCGCCAGCGTGCGCTTGCCCGCCCGCCTGTCCGTGTCGATGTCCCTGACGTTGTTCACCACCAGGATCGCGCTGGCCAGCAACCCCACCGGCACCGCGCACCCGAACGCCTGCCACGGCAACTCTTGCACCTGCACGAAATACGAGCCCGTCACCGCGACCACACCGAAGAACAAAAACACGAACACCTCGCCCAACCCCTCATACCCGTACGGTCGCGGCCCGCCCGTATACAGCACGCCCGCGAGAATCGATGCCGCGCCGACCGCAATCAGCTCCAGTCCCGCCACCGCCACCAAATACACCCCGCACAGCACCGCCAAGCCGAACGTCGCGTACGTCGCGATCAACACCTGCTTGGGCGGCACAAGCCCGCCGGCCGTCACCCTCACCGGTCCCAAGCGGTCCTCCGTGTCCGCTCCCCGGCGCGCGTCCGAATAGTCGTTTGACAGGTTCGTCCCCACCTGGATGAACACCGCGCCCAGCAGCGCCGCCACAAAAGCCAAAGGGTGAAACACGCCCGCGCCCAACGCCAGCGACGTGCCCACAAGCACCGGCGCGATCGCCGCCGGCAACGTCCGGATGCGCGCGGCCATCACCCAAATCCGCACCAGGTTCACGTCAGAGTAGATGGTGGGTTGAGGGGGTCGGGCCGTGGATGGCAGACGCCGGACGCGAGCGCAGGCGTGCTGGTGGCACGTCGAGCATCGTGGGTGGCGTCTGACGCCGCGGAACGGCGTCCTCAACCCCGCCAGATACTCTGGCGTGGACCCTACTCGGGCGCCCCGCGCCCATGCTGCCCGGCGCGGTCAGCGTCGAAGTGCTCTGCATCGTCGTAATCACGCGCGCCTGGGAAACCGCTCGAACTCCGGCCTGCGCTTCTCCCGATAAGCGTTCCGGCCCTCCTGGGCCTCCTCGCTGCCGTAAAACAACAGGTTCGCGTCATGCGCCAACTGCTGGATGCCCGTCAATCCGTCCTCGGCGGCATTAAAGCTCGCCTTCAACAAGCGCAGCGCGAACGGTGACAGCGCCAGCATCTCCTCACACCATTTGACGGTCTCCGCTTCCAACTGCGCCAGCGGCACGACCGTATTCACCATCCCCATCGCAAGCGCCTCTTGCGCCGAATACTGACGGCACAAAAACCAGATCTCCTTCGCCTTCTTCGGACCGACCAAATTCGCCAACAGACCCGCGCCGAACCCACCGTCGAACGACCCCACCTTCGGGCCGACCTGCCCGAACCTCGCGTTATCGGCCGCGATCGTCAAATCGCACACCAGATGCAACACGTGCCCGCCGCCGATCGCATACCCCGCGACCATCGCCACGACCGGCTTGGGCAGCCGCCGGATCTGCACGTGCAGATCGGTCACGTGAAAGCGGCCGATCCCCGCTTTGCCCGCCTCGTCCTCGGCGAGATAGCCCGAGTCGCCGCGCACCCGCTGATCCCCGCCCGAGCAGAACGCCAGCTCGCCCGCACCCGTCAGCACGATCACGCCGACATCGGTGTCCTCGCGTGCATCCTCAAGCGCACGCGATATCTCCACGATCGTCTGTGGCCGAAACGCATTGCGCACCTCCGGGCGGTCGATCGTGATCTTCGCGATCCCCGTCGGCTCCTCCGGCGTCCCCGACTTCTCGTAGCGAATGTCCTCGTACTCTCCCGCGCTCGTCCATACGATTGTCATGGCGGACAAGGCTACAGCTAGCCTGTGGCCATGGTCGTCGAGGGTTGGCTTTGCCGCGCCGCGCGCACACACCCCGAAGTCACCGCGCTGGAGGACGCCGACGGCGCCACGCGCTCCTACGCCGAGCTGCACGCCGCCGCGCGTCGCGGTGCCAGCGCGCTGTCGGCTCGCGGCGTGAAACGAGGGGATCGCGTCGCGATCGCCCTGGCGCCCGGCCTGCAGTTCGCCGAAACTCTGCACGCCTGCCTGTTGTTGGGCGCCGTCGCCGTCCCCGTCGATCTGCGCCTCGCCGAGCCCGAACGCGCGCACATTTGCAGCGATGCCGCGCTGGTCCTATCAGAGACGTTAAGCGACGCGTCCGAGGCCCTGACAGGGCAGGACTTTGCGTTAGGCGAACGCCACGATCTCGACGCCCTCGCCGCCGTCATCCACACCTCCGGCACGACCTCCGCGCCCCGCCCGATCGAGCTTTCCTACGGCAACTTCCTGTGGAGCGCCCTCGGCTCCGCCGTCGCTCTGGACCGCGACCCGCGCGAGCGCTGGCTGTGCGCGCTGCCCGTCTCACACGTCGGCGGGCTCTCGATCCTCCTGCGCTCCGCCATCTATGCCACCACCGCCGTCGTCCACGAGCGCTTCGAGACAGACCGCGTCCTGTACGCCCTACACACCCGGGACGTCACGCTCGTCTCACTCGTCGCCACCACGCTCGCGCGTCTTCTCGACGCCGGCCTGGAGCGTCCCGTCGCGCTGCGCCACGCGCTCACCGGCGGTGGCCCTGTCCCCGACGCGCTCGTGCGGCGCGCCCGCGAGGCTGGAGTGTCCGTCAGCGCGACCTACGGCCTGACCGAGGCCTGCTCGCAGGTCACCACCGCCGGCCCACCACTGTTCTGCACGCGCGTACGCATCGACGGGGCATCCGTACGTCCGGGCGCAGCGTCGGGCGTACCGTCCGGCGGGCAGGCGCACGTCGGTGAGATCCTCGTCGCCGGCCCGACCGTCGCCCGAGGCTCGCGCGACCCCGACGGTTGGCTTCACACCGGCGACCTCGGCGCGCTCGACGAGCGCGGCTTTCTGAGCGTCACCGGACGCGTCGCCGACACGATCGTAAGCGGCGGCGAGAACGTCGCTCCGGCCGAGGTCGAGGCCGTGCTCGAAGCCCACCCGCGGGTGCTCGAAGCGGCCGTGCTCGGGCGCGCCGATCCGACATGGGGGGAGGCCGTCGCCGCGATCGTCGTGCCGCGCCCCGGTATGACCCTCGATGGCGAGAGCCTGCGCGCCCATTGCGCCGAGCGCCTGGCCCGCTATAAGGTGCCCAAGCAGTTCGACATCGCCACCGCCCCTTTGCCGCGTACGCAATCGGGCAAGCTATTGCGCAGGGATCTCTCGTGAGCGCGCACACCAACGACAACGACACTCCCGGCGCCGCCGAGCTCGACGACGAGCGCAGCGCGGGAGCTCCCGCGTTTGACGCCAACGCCCACCGCGAGGCGAGCCTCGCCGGATGGGAAGCCGCCGCCCCCGGCTGGACGCGCCAGCAGGAGACGATCCGCGCACTCGGCGCCCCCGTCTCCGCCTGGATGCTCGACGCGCTCGCCCTACAACCCGGCCAGCGCGTGCTCGAGCTCGCAGCGGGTCTGGGGGAGACGGGAATGCTCGCCGCCGAACTCGTCGCCCCGACGGGCGGGGTGATCGTCTCCGACCAGGCCGACGCGATGCTCGACGGTGCCCGCGCCCGCGCGGCCGAACTCGGGCTCAGCAACGTCGAGTTCCAGGTCATCGGCGCCGAATGGATCGACATGCCGCTCGCCAGCGTCGACGCCGTCCTCTGCCGCTGGGGTTACATGCTGCTCGCCGACCCGCCCGCCGCGCTGGCCGAGACCCGCCGCGTGCTGCGGCCCGGAGGGCACGTCGCGTTGGCCGTGTGGGACGAGTTGCAGCACAACCCCTGGGCGCTGCTGCCGAGCATGGAGCTGCTCGAGCGCGGGCTCACCTCCCCGCCCGTCCAGGGCACGCCCGGCCCCTTCGCGCTCGGCGATCCCGAGCGCGTGCGCGAGCTGCTCGCGCAGGCCGGCTTCGCCGACATCGACGTGCAAACGCTCGCCATCGAGCAGCGCCACCCGTCCTTCGATGCCTTCTGGGAGACCACCCTGGACATCGCCCGTCTCTTTCACGACGCGGTCCTCAGCCGTCCCGAGCCCGAGATCGCCGAAATCCGCTCGGGGCTCGCGGCCCGACTGGAACCCTTCTCAGAACCCGACGGGACGCTCGCGATCCCCGGACGCACGCTCGTCGCCTCCGCGAGCGCCTGAGTCTCCTTGCGGGCTTCGCCCGGGTCCCGCACGGGGTCTCGCGAGGGTGCGGGGTTACGCGGGACGGTCTCGCCTTCTGCGGGGGTTCGGGATCGAGCGCCGACCCGATAGCCTGCCGCCCCATGCTCTACGACGACGACGCAGACCTCAAGCTCCTCGACGACAAGACCGTCGCGATCATCGGCTACGGCTCCCAGGGCCACGCCCACGCCCTCAACCTGAAGGACTCCGGCGTCAAAGTCGTGGTCGGCCTGCGAGCAGACTCGGCTTCCGTGGCCCAGGCGCGCGAGCACGGTCTCGAGGTCCTGCCCGTCGTCGAGGCAACCTCCCGCGGGGACCTCGTGATGATCCTGTTGCCCGACGAGCGCCACCACGACGTCTGGGAGTCCGACATCCGCGACGGGATCGCCGAGGGCAACATGATCCTCTTCGGCCACGGCTTCTCGATCCACTACAACGAGATCGAGCCGCCCCCCGGCGTCGACGTCGGCATGGTCGCGCCCAAGGGCCCCGGCCATCTCGTCCGCCGCCAGTTCACCGAGGGCAGCGGCGTCCCCGGACTGATCGCCGTCGCCCAGGACGCGACTGGAAACGCGCGCGGGCTTGCGCTCGCCTACGCCAAGGGCATCGGTTGCACCCGCGGCGGCGTGATCGAGACGACCTTCAAGGACGAGACCGAGACCGACCTCTTCGGCGAGCAGGCCGTCCTCTGCGGCGGCGCCTCCGAGCTGGTCCAGGCTGGTTTCGAGACGCTGGTCAACGCAGGCTATGACCCCGAGATGGCCTACTTCGAGTGCCTGCACGAGCTCAAGCTGATCGCCGACCTGATGTACGAAAAGGGTCTCGCCGGGATGCGCTACTCGATCTCAAACACCGCCGAGTACGGTGACTACACGCGCGGCAAGCGCGTCATCACCGACGAGACCCGCGCGGCGATGAAGCAGATCCTCGCCGAGATCCAGTCCGGCGACTTCGCCCGCGAGTGGATCGCCGAGAACCGCGCCGGCCAGGAGAACTTCCTGCGCATGCGCGCCGAACAGGCCGACACCCAGGTCGAGCACGTCGGTGGCGAGCTGCGCTCGCACATGGACTGGATCAAGCCCTCTTTTTGATGGCACCCGAGCTGGTCATTCCCGACGAGCTGAAGCCCGCCGACGGGCGCTTCGGCTGCGGGCCCTCGCGCGTGCGCCCCGAGGCGCTCGCGCGCCTGGCCGGCGAGGGCGCTGCCGTGATGGGCACTTCGCACCGCCAGAAGCCCGTCAAGTCGCTCGTCGGAGACATTCGCGCCGGGTTGCGCGAATTGTTTTCGATGCCCGACGGCTACGAGGTCGCGCTCGGCAACGGCGGTGCCACCGCCTTCTGGGACGCCGCCGCCTTCGGCCTGATCGAGCGCCGAGCGTTGCACCTGACCTACGGGGAGTTCTCCTCCAAGTTCGCCACCGTCACAACCGGCGCGCCCTTCCTGGAGGACCCGGTCGTCGTCTCCGCCGATCCCGGCGACGCCCCCGATCCGGGCGCGCTCGCGGCCCCGGACGAGCCGATTGACGTCGTGACCTGGGCGCACAACGAGACCTCCACAGGAGTCATGGTTCCGGTACGGCGCCCCGCCGCGACCGGCGACGCGCTGGTGCTGATCGACGCGACCTCCGGCGCGGGCGGGCTGCCGGTGGACGTTGCCGACGCCGACGCCTACTACTTCGCTCCGCAAAAGGCCTTCGCAGGCGACGGCGGCCTGTGGATTGCGCTGCTCAGCCCCGCCGCGCAGGAGCGGATCGCCGCGCTGGCCGCATCCGAGCGCTGGATCCCCGCCTTCCTCTCGCTCGGCACGGCTTTGGAGAACTCGCGCAAAGACCAGACGTACAACACCCCCGCCGTCGCGACCCTGTTCCTGCTCGCCGACCAGATCCGCTGGATGCTCGACCTCGGCGGGTTGGATGGATGTGTCGCGCGCACGCACGAGTCCTCCGAGCACCTGTATGGCTGGGCGCAGAGCACCGCCTATACGACCCCGTTCGTCACCGACCCCGCCAAGCGCTCGCTCGTCGTGGGGACGATCGACTTCGCCGACACGGTCGACGCGGCCACCGTCGCCGCGACCCTGCGCGCGAACGGGATCGTCGACGTCGAGCCCTACCGCAAGCTAGGGCGCAACCAGCTGCGCATCGGCATGTTCCCCGTCGTCGATCCCGACGACGTGCGCGCGCTGACGGCGTGTATCGACTGGGTCGTCGAGAGGCTCGCGTCGTGAGCGCCTCTGCGGCCGACACGCACGAGCGCCTGAAAGTCCTCGTCAAGGAGAAGGTCGGCGAGTCGGGCATCGAGTTGCTGCGCACTCGCTTCGACGTCGACCTCGGCATCGACTGGAGTGAGCAGGAGCTGAACGAGCGCATCGGTGCCTACCACGGCATCCTCATCCGCTCGGCCACGAAGATGACCGCCGAGCTGATCGAGCGCGCCACCAACCTGCGCGTGATCGGGCGTGCCGGCGTGGGCGTGGACAACGTCGACGTCCCCGCCGCCACCCGTCGGGGGATCGTCGTCGCAAACGCCCCCCAATCGAACGTCGTCACCGCCGCCGAGCACACGCTCGCGCTGTTGCTCGCGCTCGCCCGCAACATCCCCCAGGCGCACCAGTCGCTGCACGAAGGCAAATGGGACCGCTCGAAATATTCCGGCGTCGAGCTGTATGAGAAGACGCTCGGCGTCCTCGGCTTCGGGCGCATCGGCCAGCTCGTCGCCCAGCGCGCGCGCGGGTTCGGCATGCGCGTGCTCGCGTTCGACCCGTTCGTCAGCGCCGAGCGCTATCGCGAGCTGGGGGTCGACAAGGCCGACTCGCCCGAGGACGTCTACGCGCAGGCCGACTTCATCACCATCCACCTGCCCAAGACGCCCGAGACCGAAGGCTTCCTCGACGCCGAGGCCTTCGCCAAGATGCGCGACGGCGTGCGCGTCCTCAACGTCGCCCGCGGCGGGCTCATCGATGACGCCGCGCTGCAGGCGGCGCTCGACTCCGGCAAGGTCGCCGGCGCTGCCCTGGACGTGTTCCCGTCCGAGCCGATGACCGACTACCCGCTGTTCGACGATGACTACCCCCAGGTCGTGGTCACTCCGCACCTGGGCGCCTCCACGGCCGAGGCCACCGACCGCGCGGGTTATCAAAGCGCCGAGCAGGTCCTCGCCGCGCTCACCGGTGGCGTCGTCTCCACGGCCGTCAACATCCCCGCGATCGGCGCCGAGGACATGGAGGTGCTCGGCCCGTTCCTGCCGCTTGCCACGCAGCTCGGGCGCCTGGCGATGGAGCTTGCCGAGGGCAGCTCCGTCGAGCGCATCGAGGCCGCGTTCCTCGGGCGCATCGCCGACTTCGACACGCGCCTGCTCACGCTCGCCGTGATCCAGGGCGCATTGCAGGGGCGCACGGAGGAGGACGTCAACCTCGTCAACGCCCCCACCATGGCTCAGCAGCGCGGGATCATCGTCGAGGACAAGACCGTCTCCGAGGCCCAGGACTTCAACGAGCTGATTCGCGTCACCGTCGAGGCCGGAGCCGAGCGCGTCGCCGTCGCCGGCACCGGCATCGGCCCCAACCGCGTACCCCATCTCGTCGAGGTCCAGGGGCGGCGCCTGACGATCGAGCTGGAGCCCTACGTGACCGTCTTTCGCTACCAGGACCTGCCCGGGATGATCGGTCGCGTCGGCACGATCTTCGGAACGCACGGCATCAACATCTCCTCCGCCGCCGTCGGCCACGTCCCCGACGGGCAGGGCGCCGCGCACGCCGACGGCGAGGACGGGCGCCTGGCCGCGATGGTCGTCACGACCGACGCCCGCGTCCCGGCCGAGGTCGTCGATGAGATCGTCGCCTCCGAGGGGTTCGTCAACGGCTGGTCGGTTGATCTCGGCTGACGAGCCGTAAGAGGCGCTATTAGTGTCTGCTAACAAAATCGGATAAGGTGTCGCCGATGCGCGCGGTCGTCATCACCAAGCATGGGGGACCCGGGGTCCTGCAGGTCCAGGAGCGCCCGGATCCGATCCTCGGTGCCGGAGAGGTGCGGATCGACGTTGCCGCCGCCGGGATCAACTTCGCCGACGTGATGGCGCGCCTGGGCTTCTATCCCGACGCGCCCAAGCCGCCGTGCGTCGTCGGCTATGAGGTCGCGGGCACGATCCTCGAGGTCGGTGAGGGCGTCGAGGGCCTGAGCCCCGGCCAGCGCGTCGTCGCCGGTACCGAGTTCGGTGGCTACGCCTCGCAGGTGGTCGCGCCCGCCGACGGCGTGCTGCCGTTGCCCGAGGGGCTTACGTTCGAGCAGGGCGCATCGATTCCCGTCAACTACGGCACCGCCTGGATGGGGCTGCTCCGTTTCGGCGGTCTGCGCCGCGGCGAACGCGTGCTGATCCAGGCCGCCGCCGGCGGCGTAGGCATCGCCGCCACCCAGGTCGCCAAGCGCGCCGGCGCCGAGATCTACGGGACCGCCTCGCCCGGCAAGCACGCGCGGATCTCCGAACTGGGCGTCGATCATGCGCTCGACTACACCAAGTCCGGCTGGGAGCGCGGCCTGCCGCCGTTCGACGTGATCATGGATGCGATTGGCGGTAAGAGCTTTCGCCGCAGCTACGAACTGCTCGGCCCCGGCGGGCGCCTGATCGCCTTCGGCGCCTCCGGCGTCGTCTCCGGCGAGCGGCGCAACCCGATCCCGGCGCTCAAAACCGCGCTGCGCATGCCCCGCTTCAACATGATCAAGCAGATGTCCGCGTCCAAGGCCGTGATCGGCCTGAACATGTACACGCTCTCCCAGGACGAGCGTCGCCGCGCCGAGGTCAGCGCGGCGCTTGCGGAAATGACCGCCGACGGGATCGTCCAACCGGTCGTCGCTGGGACGTTCTCGTTCGAGGAAGCCGGCGCCGCTCAGAACATGATCACTGAACGCAAGAACGTCGGCAAGGTCATCCTAACCCCTTAACGGGAGCTGTTGGGGCGGCAGGTTCGCCGCCCTCCAAAGCGGTTGCTTCTCGGCGTGTGAGTGCTAGTCTGCGCCGTAGATGTCGTTCCAGTTCTCGTCCCTTCTGCTTCTCCTGCTCCCCCCTCGGGGGGAATAGCGCGTGGCGGCCGCGTAGCCGCATACCAACGGAGAGCAGCAGCAGGTAATCGAGACTTTGAAAGGAACCGTGGAACGACATGAGTGACCCAGGAGCATCCCCGCCCCCGGAGCGAACCGAGCAGGCCCGTGTCCGCATCTTCGACACGACACTGCGCGACGGCGAGCAGTCGCCCGGGATTTCGCTTAACCGCCAGGAGAAGCTGGAGATCGCCCACCAGCTCGCGCGGCTCGGCGTGGACATCATCGAGGCGGGCTTTCCGATCACCTCGCCTGGCGACTTCGAGTCCGTGCAGGCGATCGCGCGGGAGGTCGAAGGGCCCGTCATCTGCGGGCTCGCGCGGACGAGCAAGCAGGACGTCGACGCGGCCTGGAACGCCGTCAGGGACTCGGAACGGCCGTGCATCCACACATTCATCTCCACCTCGGACATTCACATCGTGCACCAGCTGCAGACCACGCGCGAGGACGTCAAGGGCCAGGCGCGGGCGGCTGTGGCGCAGGCCAAGCAGTACCTGGAGGACGTCGAGTTCTCGCCGATGGACGCCACGAGGGCGGAAGTCGAGTTCACGGCCGAGGTGATTCAGATCGCGCTGGAGGAGGGCGCCACGACGATCAACATCCCCGACACGGTCGGCTACACGATGCCTCAAGAGTTCACCGCTTTCCTGGGGCGGCTGTATGAGCTGGTTCCCGACCTGCGCGATGTTGTGCTGTCGGTTCACTGTCACGACGATCTTGGCCTGGCGGTGGCCAATTCGTTTGCCGGCGTGTTGGCCGGGGCCAGGCAGGTGGAGTGTGCTGTCAACGGGATCGGCGAGCGCGCGGGTAACGCCTCGCTAGAGGAGATCGTGATGTTGCTGCGCACGCGCCGCGCCGACATAGGCATGGACACGGGCGTGAACTCCACCGAGCTGGCTCGCACGAGCCGGCTGGTTTCACGCTTGACCGGCTATCAGGTGCAGCCGAACAAGGCGATCGTCGGGCGCAACGCGTTCGCGCACGAGTCGGGGATCCACCAGGACGGCGTGCTCAAGGAGCGCTCCACGTACGAGATCATGGATGCCACGACCGTGGGCCTGAAAAGCAACTCGCTGGTGCTGGGCAAGCACTCCGGCCGCCACGCGCTGCGCGACGCGCTGGAGGAGATGGGTTTCCAGCTCGACGGCCAGGCGCTGAACACGGCGTTCAAGCGCTTCAAGGAGATCGCCGACCGCAAGAAGCAGGTCACGGCGATGGACCTGGAGGCGCTCGTGACAGACGAGCTGCGCGAGGAGATCCCCGGGTACGCGCTTGAGTGGTTCGAGGTCGAGGCCTCTTCGCGCCGGCCCCCGCACGCGCGCGTGTCGGTCACGCTGCCCGAGGGCGGCTCGGCCGAGGGCTCGTTCACCGGCGACGGGCCGATCGATGCGGTCTTCCGCGCGATCAACGCCGCCGCGAGCGTCGAGGCGCAACTCGGCGAGTTCACGATCGGCGCCGTCACCGAGGGTCAGGACGCGCTCGGTGAGGTCTCGGTCGTCGTCGAGGTCAACGGCATGTCCGGTGCGGGACAGGGCGTCTCGACCGACATCATCGACGCGGCCGCGCGGGCCTACGTGCGCGCGCTGTCGGTCGCGCGGGCACGCGCGCTGGCCTCGGCAGACGCGGTCGGTTTGCCGGAGCCCGCCGGGCCATAGCGCGGCGTCGTAGCTGGGGTCGAGGGCGTCTGCGGGAGGGTCCTGGCCGTGCAGTGCGCCACACGTGCGTCTGTGATAACGTACGCGCGTATGACGCCAACGCACGCAACGCCCGCCGTCCGAGCGGCCTCTGCGCCGCATCCGGCCACGGCGCTCGACCAGCTCGATCCGGTCACGATCGGTGCGCGCGTGAAGGCGCTGCGCGAGTCCGAGTCGCTGTCGCTGCGCGAGCTGGCGCTGCGCAGCGGCGTGAGCGCGCCGATGCTCTCGCAGGTCGAGCGGGGGGAGACGAGCCCCACGCTGACGGTCGCCGCGCGCATCGCCGCGGGTTTGGACCTGCGACTCTCGCAGTTGCTGCGCCTGGACGAGGATGGCGCCGTGACGATCGTGCGCGCGGGTGAACGCTCGCGCGGGGGCAACAAGCGCCGCGGGCACAGCTTCGAGGTGATGACCGCCTCCCAGCCCGGGCAGCGCGCCGAGCTCTCGCGTCACACGCTCGCCGCGAACGGCGCCACGGGCGCCCCCGACGATCCGCCGATGCACGAGCCCGGCAGCCGTGAGACCGCGCTCGTCGAGCAGGGCGCCGTCGTGCTCGTCTGCGACGGGCAGCGCTTTGAGCTGAAGGAGGGCGATTGCGTCACGTTCGACGCCGACCTGCCCCACCACTTCGAGAACCCATCCGGCGCGGAGGCGGCCTCGTTGCTGGCCGTCGTCAGCGCCGGGTTGCGACGCAGCTGACCAACGACGAAAAGGCCGATAAACGATGCCAAAGACGATGTTCGAGAAGATCTGGGAGCGCCACGAGGTCGCCCACGGGTTGCTGTACATAGACCTGCACCTGGTGCACGAGGTCACGAGCCCGCAGGCCTTCGACGGGCTGCGGTTGGCCGGGCGCACGGTGCGCCGCCCCGATCGCACGCTGGCGACGGCCGACCACAACACGCCGACCGACGGCACGCCCGTGGCGGCACGGATCAAGGACGAGCTCTCGCGCGTGCAGGTGGAAACACTGGAGCGCAACTGCGCCGAGTTCGGCGTGCCCGTGTATTCGCTCGGCTCCGACCGGCAGGGGATCGTGCACGTGATCGGGCCCGAGCTGGGCGTGACCCAGCCGGGGATGACGATCGTGTGCGGGGACTCGCACACCTCGACGCACGGCGCGTTCGGCGCGCTCGCGTTCGGGATCGGCACGAGCGAGGTCGAGCACGTGCTGGCGACGCAGTGCATGGTCCAGCACCGCCCGCGCTCGATGCGCATCCGCTACGAGGGCACGCTCGGCTTCGGCGTGACCGCCAAGGACCTGATTCTCGGCACGCTCGGCAGGCTCGGCGTGGGCGGAATGACCGGGCACGTCGTCGAGTACGCCGGGCCGGCGATCGAGGCGCTGTCGATGGAGGGGCGGATGACCGTCTGCAACATGACGATCGAGGGTGGCGGGCGCGCGGGGATGATCGCCCCGGACGAGACGACGTTCGCGTGGTTCACCGAGACACGGCGCCCGGGAGCGCCATCTAACGGCGAGGAGTCAGAGCGGGCGATCGCCGCCTGGCGCGAGCTGCCCACCGACGAGGGTGCCCGGTTCGACACCGAGGTCAGCATCGACGCGAGCGCGATCTCTCCCCAGGTGACGTGGGGGACGAACCCCGGAATGGTGCGCGCGGTCACCGAGACCGTGCCGGCGCCCGCAGAGTTCGACAGCCCGGCCGACCGCGAGGCCACAGAGCGCGCGCTCACTTACATGGACCTGCAACCCGGCACGCCGATCGAGCAGATCTCCCTCGACCGCGTGTTCATCGGCTCGTGTACGAACTCGCGCATCGGCGACCTGCGCGCCGCCGCCGAGGTCGTGCAGGGACGTAAGGTCGCCGCGGGTGTGGACGCGATGGTTGTGCCCGGCTCCCAGCAGGTGATGAAACAGGCCGAAGCGGAGGGCCTGCACGAGGTCTTCCGGGAGGCCGGCTTCGACTGGCGCGTGGCGGGCTGCTCGATGTGCCTGGGGATGAACCCCGACACGCTCGCACCGGGCGAGCGCTGCGCCTCGACCTCGAACCGCAACTTCGAGGGGCGCCAGGGCCGGGGCGGCAGGACGCATCTCGTCTCCCCGCAGATGGCCGCGGCCGCTGCCATCGAGGGGCACTTTGTGGACATCAGGGATTGGAGCTAAATCGTGGACCCGATCAGCGTCATCTCCGGAGCGGTAAGCCATCTCGATCGCGCCGACGTGGACACCGACCAGATCATGCCCAAGCAGTTTCTCAAGCGTGTCGAGCGCAGTGGGTTCGGCGAGTTTTTGTTCTACGACTGGGCGAAGGAGCGCGGTTGGAACCTGCCTGCGAACCCGATTTTGGTCGCCGGGGAGAACTTCGGCTGTGGCTCCTCGCGCGAGCACGCGCCGTGGGGGTTGCAGGATTACGGCTTTCAGGCGATAGTCGCGCCGAGCTTCGCGGACATTTTCTATTCGAACTGCACCAAGATCGGGCTGTTGCCGGTGGTGCTCGGCGCCGAGGACTGCCATAGCCTGGCGCAGGCCGGCGCCGGCGAGGTCGATCTACTCGAGCAGGAGGTCCGTTTCGCGGGGCACAAGATTGCCTTCGAGATCGACCACGAAATCCGCCACCGGCTGTTGAACGGTCTCGACGACGTCGCGTTGACGTTGGAGCAGGCGGCGGAGATCGCGCAGTTCGAGTCTGAGCACGACCACGACGGCTACGCGCGCGTGGCCACGACTGCGCTGTAGGCGCTGGGGGAGAGCCGATGAGTCATCACATCGTCACGCTGCCCGGAGACGGGATCGGCCCGGAGATCATGGCCCCCGCGCTCGAGTTGCTGGAGCGGCTGGGGGAGTTCGAGTTCGAGGAGCATCTGTTCGGGGGCGCCGCGATCGACGCGCATGGCGTCGCCCTAACCGACGAGACGCTTGCGGCGTGCCGTTGCGCCGACGCGGTGCTGCTGGCGGCCGTGGGCGGTCCGAAGTGGGACAGCACCGACCCCGCCAAGCCGCGTCCCGAGCAGGGCCTGCTGGGTTTGCGCAAGGGATTGGGGCTGTATGCGAACCTGCGCCCAGTCAAGCCGCTGCCTGCCCTGTACGACGCTTCGCCGCTGAAGCGCGAGCGGATCGAGGGGACCGATTTGCTGGTCGTGCGCGAGCTGACGGGCGGTATCTATTTCGGCGAGAAGACACGCACGGTGGACAGCGCGAGCGACGTGTGCGCGTATACGACCGTGGAGATCGAGCGGATCGCGCGCGTAGCGTTCAAGGCCGCCCGGACGAAGGTGTCGAGCGTCGACAAGGCGAACGTGCTGGAGACCTCGCGGCTGTGGCGGGAGGTCGTGATCGGGCTGCACGAGCGCGAGTTTGCGCACGTGACGCTGGAGCACGTGCTCGTGGACAACGCCGCGATGCAGCTCGTCTCCGCGCCCAAGGAGTTCGACGCGATCCTCACTGAGAACATGTTCGGGGACATCCTCAGCGACGAGGCCGCGATGATCACGGGCTCGATCGGCCTTTTGCCGAGCGCGTCGCTGGGCGGTGAGGGACCGGGCCTGTTCGAGCCCGTGCACGGCTCGGCGCCTGACATCGCCGGCACGGGCGCGGCCAATCCGCTGGCGATGTTCTTGTCGGTCGCGATGATGCTGCGCCACGGACTCGATTTGCCCGACGCGGCCACGGCGGTAGAATCGGCCGTTGAGAAAGCGCTCGACGCCGGCCTGCGCACCCCCGACCTGGGCGGTGGCGACGGTACGGCGGATGCGACGAAGGCAGTGCTCGACAACCTCTAGAACGGGAGTGAGATGAAAGTGGACCCCACGGACCTCATATGGATGAACGGAGAATTCATCGCATGGGAGGACGCGAAGGTCCACGTCCTGACGCACGGCCTGCATTACGGCACGGGCGTGTTCGAGGGCGTGCGCTGCTATGACACGGAGCTGGGGCCGGCGGTGTTCCGCAACGCCGAGCACGTGCAGCGGTTGCGTAAGTCGGCCGAGCTGTACTACATGGAGGTCCCTTACACCGACGAGGTGCTGCGCGCGGCCACGCGCGAGCTGGTGGCCCGCAACGGGCTTTCCTCCTGCTACATCCGCCCGATCGTCTATCGCGGTTACGGCACGATGGGATTGAACCCGTTAGAGGCCCCGGTGGACGTGACGATCGCGTGCTGGGAGTGGGGAACGTATCTGGGCGAGGAGGGCATGCGCCACGGTGTGCGCGCGAAGGTCTCCTCGTGGGAGCGGATCGGCCCGCGTTCGCTGATCCCGCACGCGAAGGCCTCGGGCCAATACCTGAACAGCGTGCTCGCGAAGATCGAGGCGACGAAGTGCGGGTACGAGGAGGCGATCCTGCTCGACGAACATGGTCACGTGTGCGAGGGCACCGGCGAGAACGTGTACATCGTGCGCGACGGCGAGATTGCGACGCCCGGCCAGCACAACTCGATCCTCGACGGGATCACGCGCCGCTCGGTGATGCAGATCGCCCAGGATCTCGGCTATACGGTGGTGGAGCGCAACGTGGCGCGCGCGGAGATGTATCTCGCCGACGAGGTGTTCCTGTCGGGGACCGCCGCGGAGCTCGTGCCGGTGCGCGAAGTCGACGACCACAAGGTCGGCACGGGCGAGCCGGGTGAGATCACGCGCGTGTTGCAGGCCGCGTTCGACGACGCGATCCACGGTCGCTCCGAGCGCTATCGCGAGTGGCTTGACGTGATCGCGCCGCAGGCGCTGCAGACGCCCAGTGGTGCCGGCCCGGACGCGGCGCGGGTGGTCGCACCGAGCGGTACCGGCACTGCGGGGTAAACCGGCGATGACTCACATACAGCTGTATGACGCGACCTTGCGCGACGGCATGGGCGGCGGCGGGATGACGCTGACGGCGGCTGAGAAGGTGCGGGTGGTGCATGCGCTGGACGCGCTCGGCGTGCACATGATCGAGGCCGGGTTCCCGGCGTCGAACCCGAAGGAGCTGGAGCTGTTCGACCTGCTTGAGCGCGAGACGTTGCAGCACGCCGAGATCGTGGCCTTCGGGATGACGCGCCGGCGCGGGGTGGATGCGGCCGAGGACGAGGGGTTGCGCGTGCTCGTGGAGTCGTTCGTGCCGCTGTGCACGCTCGTGGGTAAGAGCTCGGCGCTGCAGGCCGAGACGGTGTTGAAGGTGACGCGCGCGGAGAACCTGAGCATGATCGGCGAGTCGATCGCGCACCTGGTCGCGCACGGCAAGCGGGTGTTGTTCGACGCGGAGCATTTCTTCGACGGGATCGAGGAAGACGTCGGGTATGCGCTTGAATGCGTGCGCATGGCCGCGGATGCGGGCGCCGAGCGGGTCGTGCTGTGCGACACGAACGGGGGCTCGCTGCCGCTGGACGTGCGCGAAGCGGTCGAGGCCGTGCGCGAGCAGGTTCCGGACGTGCCGCTGGGGATTCACACCCACGACGACACGGGCTGTGGCGTGGCGAACACGCTCGTGGCGGTGCAGGCGGGCGCTACGCAGGTGCAGGGGACGATCAACGGCATCGGCGAGCGCACCGGGAACGCGAATCTGGTGACGATCATCGCCGACCTGCAGTTGAAGATGGGGTATGAGATCTTGCCGGCGGAGCGCTTGGCGCGGCTGACGGAGACGGCTCATTTCGTGGACGAGCTGTTGAATCGCACGCCCGACCCGGCGCAGCCGTACGTCGGCAAGCACGCGTTTGCGCACAAGGCGGGGTTGCACGCGGCGGGCGCGCGTGAGTCGAGCACTGCCTTTGAGCACATCGAGCCGGCGCTCGTGGGCAATCGCAGCGACGTGTTGATCTCCGAGCTTTCGGGGCGCGCGAGCATCCTGGAGAAGGCGCGCGCGGCGGGGATCGCCGCCGACGAGGAGTTCATCCGGCGCGTGGTCGAGCGGGTGAAGGAGCTCGAGCACAAGGGGTTCCAGTTCGAGGCGGCCGACGGGTCGTTTGAGCTGTTGATGCGACGGGAGGCCGGTAATCCCGAGTACGAGCCACTGTTCAAGTTGGAGTCCTGGCGGGTGATCGTCGAAAAGCACGCCGATGGTCGCGCTACTACCGAGGCCACGATCAAGATTTGGGTCGGTAGCGAGCGGTATGTGCGCACCGCCGAGGGAAATGGACCGGTTCATGCTCTCGACAAGGCTTTGCGCGACGCTATTGGCGAGATTCATCCCCATTTGAAGGACATCGACCTCGTTAACTTCAAGGTGCGGATTCTCGATGAGACGAAGGGGACCGGGGCTGTGACCCGCGTGTTGATCGATGCCTCTGATGGGAAGGACGTTTGGGGTTCGATTGGGGTTTCCGAGAACCTTATTGCCGCCTCTTGGGACGCGCTGGTGGATTCGCTGGAGTTTGGGATGCATGGCGGCAGGCCCTCGTCGGTTGCGACGTTCCGCTCGGCCGGGAACGCTTAGTGACGGGCTTGGAGGGGGTGCAGGGCTCGGGGCCGGCCGATCGGATGTCGAACCGCCGAGGACGTGAAGACAGCCCTGGTGGTGCCGGCGCTTCCGACCTCATTCCCCTCGCGAAGCCCGTATTGGGGGAGGCCGAGGAGGAGGCTGTGTTGGAAGTTCTGCGCTCGGGACAACTCTCTTTGGGGCCGAGAGTCGCCGAGTTCGAGCGCTTGTTTGCTGCTCGGGTCGGGGCTGGGCATGCTTGCGCTGTCAGCAGTGGGACCGCTGGGTTGCACCTTGCGCTTCGGGCTGTTGGGGTTGAGGCTGGGGATGAGGTCGTGACGAGCCCGTTTTCGTTTGTGGCTTCGGCCAACGCCGCCGTGTATGAGGGGGCTCGGCCTGTGTTTGCGGACATCGATCCGGTGACCCTTAATCTCGATCCGGCTGCTGCGGAGGCGGCTGTTACCTCGCGGACTAAGGCGATCTTGCCGGTGCACATCTTTGGGTATCCCGCGGACATGGTCGCGTTCGAGTCGATCGCTGAGCGGCATGGGTTGGGGATCGTTGAGGATGCCTGCGAGGCGTTGGGGGCGGTGCACGGGGACGGCGTGACTGTGGGTGGGCGAGGGCATCCGGCCGTATTTGGGTTTTATGCGAACAAGCAGATCACCACCGGGGAGGGAGGAATGGTGACGCTTGGCGACGGGGAGCTGAAGGAGCGGATCGACTCTGAGCGCAATCAGGGGCGCGCCAGGGACATGGGCTGGCTCGATCACGATCGCCTGGGATTCAACTATCGGCTGTCGGATATCGCTTGTGCGCTGGGGATCGCGCAGCTGGGGCGGCTGGAGGAGATGCTTGCCGGGCGGGCCCGCGTGGCCGGGTGGTATCGGGAGGCGCTTGGCGGGATTGAGGGGTTGGGCTTGCCCTGTGTGGACACGGGTGGGGACCGGCGCGGGTGGTTCGTGTTCGTGGTGCAACTGCCCGTTGGGGCGGAGCGAGACACGGTCTTACGCGAGCTCGCCGAGAAGGGTGTCCAGAGCAAGCCGTATCTGCCGGCGATCCACTTGATGAGCTTTTACCGCGAGCGCTTTGACTATCGGCCGGGAATGCTGCCGATATGCGAGGACGTGGCGGCGCGCTCGTTGGCGCTGCCGTTCTTTCCGGAGATGACTGAGAGCCAGGTGGAGCGCGTGGCCGGCGAGTTGGTTCGGGCGGTCGGTCGGTAGAACCCGGCGGGCGTCTGTGGGTGACTCAGAGCCCCGCGTCTTCGAACACCGTTGTCGGCGCCGGTCACCGCACAGGGCGGCATCGTTGGAAGCGCTTTTTGTGGTCGCCCGGGGTAGTCGGAGACAATCGTGGAGGATCTCAAACCCGACTCGCTTGACACGATTCGGCGATGTGGTAAGACCTGTGTGCCCCTGACCTCCGGGCAAAGTGCCGGCGCCGGGACAGCTCTGACCTGAATGACGAGCGTCCCGGCGTCGGCCTACCAACCCCCACCCGGTGTGGAGCCGGTTGGGATAGGGCACATCATACCCCAGATGCGCTTCGGCGCATCTGGGGTTTTCCTTTGTATTGCTGGGGAAAAGCACGGATGTGGCCTGTTGGAATACCACCGATGAGCGGCGCCGGCGCCGGGGTGGGTGCGGACGACCGTCGCGGGGGATCGGGTGGAGTCGGCGCGGCTCGCGGCGGGTTGCCCGGAGCTGGAGGAGCGGGCCGACGGAGGCTGCTGGCGCCGGCGTTCGATGCGCTCGGGGGCCAAGTGAGAAACATGGGTCTACTTTGCGCTTGACAGGCGGGTATGTTCTTTGCGAAGGTCCCGAGTGAAGTCTCGCCCGTCGGAATACCGGCAGGCGGTAGGGATCGGCCCCGGAGGTCTCTGACCTGAAACGACGAGCGCCTTCGGATGTCGGTCATACCAACCCCCCTATGGGAAAAGGAGTATTGAGAGTAATGAAACATATGAAGATACTTGGCCTAGCCTTCGTGGCGGTGGTCGCGCTTGGCGCGATTGCATCTTCGTCCGCGTTTGCGACCTTAGAATTCTTTGAGTGTGAAAAATACCCCTGCTTAGTCGAGGGCACTGGAACTGGTGGAGTATTCGCGATTGGTGGAACCTCGGTTGAATGCGAAAAAGGGTTATTCAAAAGCGAGGAGCAGTCCGCGCGTAGCGAGGAACTATTAATCTTAGCCAAATATGACAAATGTACCGCATTTGGGTTTGTCGGCGCCACGGTTAATATGAACGGCTGTGACTATACTTTCCACACTAACGGTACCGTAGACATCGGACCAGCTGGTTGTGGACCAATTCAGATCAAAGCACTCGAATGTGAAGTGACGGTGGGCTCTCAGGCCGGGCTTGGCACCGTGAAATACGATAACGAAGTCGTCGGCGGTAAAATGGTAGTTAGTGTCTTAGCAAACGTTAGCAAAATCAAATATACTAGTAATCAAAAAGGCATTGGCTGTGCGAAAAATGGGGAAGAAGCCGTATATACAGAAACTGTACCGGTCATAGGGTTAAGTGGAGGTGTGCAAACAGGAATTTTAGTATTACCGTAGCTGAGGTGAAATAAGATTATCCCGCGTGGAGCGGATGGATGTGGTTCGTCCGCTCCACGCTGATATGGGAGTTGACGTTTGTCGATAACGAAAGGGGAGAGGGTATGGGAGCGGGTAGCGATGTTGTGAACAGGTTTGGAGGTGGGCGTGGATCGTCGTTTCCCGTCACAGTGATTCTCGGAATCGGAGGGCGCATGACTCGTGCCGCGACGACACTGACGCTGACCGGCGTCGTCGTCGCACTCGCCGCATCCACGTCTGTCGCGCTGCCAGACGGGAGGGTCTACGAACAGGTATCGCCTCCGTACAAGAACGGCAATCTCGTCGCCTTTACCCAGGAATTCGACTTTGGACTTGCCGAAGCAGGCGGCGACGCGGTCGTCTATCCCATGAGCGGCGCCGCCGGCAGCGCCTATTCCGGGACGGTGAGTCAGTACGTTTCCAAGCGTAAGACCGGAGGTGACTGGAGCACCGAACAGGCGACGCCCCGGCAGATCAGTAGCACATTTAGCCTCGCTTCAGAGAGTCCTACCACCTTGGTGTCCTCGGCGAACTTCTCAAGGTTTTTGTTCGCAGGTCTTGAAACGTACGTTCAAGACGGGCAAGGCAATTCACTCAACATTTTTCTTTCCGATAACCCTACGCATGAACCGCAGTGGATTTCCAGGCCACAACTCGTCAACCCGGTTCCCGGGCTCGGTGAAGAAGGCGCTTCCGAAAACTACACAGTGACGGGCGCCTCGGCGGATCTCAATACCATCTACTTCGGCTACGCGGGCACACTTCTGCCGGAAGACTCAGCTAGAGAATCACACGTGCAGGGTGGCCATGGGACTGGAGCGTCTGCGTTTCAAGATGCGCCATGGGGATTCTACGAATGGGTTGGTGGATCGCTGCGTGAGGCAGGGACTCTCCCCGATGGAGAGCTGAATCCTTTTGGTGCGGTGCCGGCGGTGGTCGGCCTGTCGGGCAGCATTGGGCGTAAACGAGCATTCCAGGCCGAAGGGTTTGACGATTGGACGTCGAATGACGGAAGCCGTGCGTTGTTCGTAAGCCCCGACCCAATCGCATCGATCGTCAGCAATCCGGAACCGTGCGGGAAAAAACCGCCGTGCGCTTCGGAACCTCCCCAACTCTATGTACGTGAAGCGCTTGCGGGTGGCGGTCACAAAGTAACCCTCGTATCACACTCGATGCTTCCGGGCGAAGAAGGAGATCCGGCACCGGACGGTCCCGTTTCCGTCAGCAATCCGAGTGGGTCGGGCGCCACATATGCGTTTGGAACGCCCGACGGCTCGCGCGTGTTCTTTGCCAGTACAGACAGGCTGACGGAGGCCGCACCTGCAGACGGCGAAGTCAAGGAGTACGAGTTTGAAACGGGCACCGATGACTTGACGTATTTGCCGGGGGTGCGGGGGGAGATCGCAGCAACAGGCGATCATGGATCGGAGTTGGCGTTCCTGAACACCGTGACCGGCGTGTTGGAACTGTGGCGCAGCGGGTCTGGTGGCGGGACCGTCACACCGCTCGCCGAATTGTCGGGAAAGATGCGCTCATCTCAATTTAGCAGTAACGGGTCGGTGTTCGTGTTTTCTACAAACTCTCAGATCCCGGGTGGTTTCAACAACGGTGGAGAAAATGCGCGAGGGGCAAGTCCGCTCGAGGTCTACCGTTATGACGTCGAATCGGCTGCGCTTACGTGTGTTTCTTGTCCTCCTGCGAGCGTAATGCCGACGGGAGACTCATATACGTCTTATAATAACTATCAAGCCACCACCAACGAAATTCGCCATAAAAACGGCACTAACAGCGAGCCGCAGACGACGGTCGAAACGCGTGCGGTCTCGGCGGATGGAGATCGCGTTTTCTTTGACACGCCCAATGTGCTCAGCCCTCAAGACACGAATGGAGTGCGCGATGTTTATGAGTGGGAGGACGGCGCGGCCCATCTGATTTCCTCTGGCACAGGCACGGAGGCATCCTATTATTTGGATAGCAGTAAATCCGGTGGTGATGTCTTCTTTGCAACGCCGACCGGTTTGCTGTCGGGGGATACGGACGAAGCGTATGATGTATACGATGCGCGGATTCCCCGCTCTGGAGACAATCCGGCGCCCTCGGCGATACCATGCAAAGGATCGATCTGTCAAGGTCCGCCGAGCGTGCCGCAGCTTCTTGGTTCTCCGGCCAGTGAAACCTTCGACGGTATCGGCAATGTAGCTTCACCCGTCGGTGTCGAGGCGTTGGCCAAGGATTCTCAGCCTCATAAGGTTCAGAAGAAAAAGAAGAAACGCGGAAACGCCAAAAAGCAGCGTGTCAAGAGGCATGGCAAGAAGGCCAGTCGGAATCGCAACAGGGGGAATCAGTAATGATAGTGTACACGCACAAGAGCTGTGGGTTTTCGCAGTCGATTTTCTTGGCGGCCTTGCTGGCTGGGGTCGTAACATGCATTCTTTGTGGCTCCGAAGTAACCGTCGCAACTGCGGCGGAAGCGCCACAGTGGAGGCTCACCGCGGTCGCAACCCCGACTAATCTGGTTGCGGATTCCCCTCGCGACGAGGTGCAAAGCGTTGACGTGGAGGCGACCGGTGGTTCGTTCACGCTTTCCGTGCCGTCGATCAACAAAGCCGAAGGTACGTCGTCACTGTCGTATAATGCGACTGCAGGCGAAATTCAAACCGCGCTCAACACTATTGGTGGCGTAAAAGTTTCGGTTACCGGTGGTCCCGGCGGCTCTGCGCCGTATGAAGTGACGTTTGAAGGTGGAGAAAGTGCTAATCGGCCGGTCGGTTTGATACACGCGAGCACGTCGCTGCTGACCGGAAGCTCTCATACGGTCGCGGTTTCGGAGAATGTGCGCGGAGAGCGTGCTCCGCTGGTGGTGTTGACCGCGACGAACGTCGGCGGCGCTTCGACGGACGGAAGCACTATCATGGTCGGCGATCTTCTGCCCGCCGGTGTAGCTCTTACGGCGGTTAGTGGCTATGACGTATGGGCCAGCGGGCGTGGCAGTGGGGGCGAAGGCGAAGTCGCATTGAATTGCGAAGCGCCGCCAGCATTGAGTTGCACATATAACGGCGTGGTGGATCCCGGAGATCAGCTGATCGTAGTGGGAACGCTTAGAGCCCTGCCATTGGGACCGAGCGGCGTCAACAACGCGTCCGTGTCGGGAGGTGGTGCGAGCGAAGCTAGTTTCGCTGGACCCTTTGGCGCAGCTGGCACGCGCGCGCCGTTCGGCCCTGCGACGGACAGCGTCGTTGCAGCGCTGTCGACGATGCAAGCCGGTGCTCACCCGAACCTGACGAGTCAGTTCACGTTGAACTCGGATGAACCGAACACATCAAGTGCGGACCCAAAGGACATTCGTTTCGACCTGCCGCCGGGCCTGGTCGGCAGCACGGTCGGTATGGCGCGCTGTTCGATGAGTCGCGTGATCGAACTGTTGGTCAATCCAAATGGGTGTCCGACCGACACGATCGTAGGAATGGCAACAGTCACGGCCATAGAACCGGGCCAGCCGTTTCCGTCGACCTTTGTCGCGCCGGTAATCAACATCGCTCCGTCGCCGGGGGAGCCGGCGGCGTTCGGTTTCGATGCGGAGCTGTTGACGGTCCGCTTGGACACAAGCGTTCTTTCAGACGGCGACTACGGTGTGCGCGTGACCTCACCCGACTTGCCCGAGACGGCGGATACGTTCTCAGTATCCATCACTACATGGGGCGTGCCCGCCCTGCATAACGGGCCTGGCAACGACCGGACGTTCTATACCGTTTTTGCTGGAGCTAACACCTTCGGCGGTGAAAATCCAGGCCAAACGCATGTGCCCTTGCTGACCAATCCCCAGCAGTGCACCGAACCGCTGGTGGCGACGATGTCCGCCGACTCATGGACCGAACCCGGAGTATTTCACTCCGAACAGGTCCAGATGGGAACGATGACCGGTTGCGACCAGGTCCCGTTCGATTCCTCGTTCTCATTGCTTCCGGACACGCTCGAAGCTGGAGCCCCAGCGGGTTACACATTCGACCTGAACGTCCCCCAACACAACGAATCGGCCGGCTTGGCGACTTCTAGTTTGAAGAACTTTAAGCTCGAATTGCCCGAGGGAATAGTCGTAAACCCCTCTGCCGCTCAGGGTCTGCAATCGTGCTCGAGCACACAGTTCTACGGCGCGAGGCATCCCTCCCAGGAACCAGCGTCGCCGGCGGAATGTCCGCGCGAAGCGCAGGTTGGGGAAGTAGAAGTAGAAACGCCCGACCTGGAAAAGCCGTTGAAGGGGCAGGTGTTTCTGGGAGCGCCCGAATGCGACCCTTGTTCTCCCGCCGACGCGGAAAATGGGAAGATGGTCCACCTGTTCGTGCAGTTGGTAGGCGAAGGCGAATCGGGCGTGGTCGTCAAGCTCGAAGGCCGTGCCGACGTCAATCAGCAGACGGGCCAGATCACGACGCTGTTCAACGGCACACCCCAGGTTCCGTTCAACAGGTTGCATTTCGTGTTGGAAGGTGGTCCCCGAGCGGTGCTCGCCAACCCGCGCATCTGCGGTCCCGTGAAGGCGACCGGGGATCTTACTCCGTGGACCACGCCGCTCGGTGTTGACTCTACGCCATTTTACGAATTCGAAATCAAACAGAACTGCTTTGGCCCCCAGTTCGATCCGACGTTCAGGGCCGGTCTGCCGAACATCCAGGCCGGCGCATACGGACCGTTCACGCTTGCGTTCGGTCGCTCCGACCAGGACCAATTCCTGGGCGGCCTCGAACTGAAGACGCCCCCCGGACTGCTGGGCTCACTTGCCCACGTACCGCTGTGCCCGGAACCACAGGCTTCGGAGGGCGCGTGCGGCCCGCAGAGCCTGATCGGTCACACGCAGGTGTTGACCGGTCCGGGCGCGAACCCGTTCTTGGTTACCGGCGGACAGGTGTTCCTCACGGAAGGCTATAAGGGCGCTCCCTTCGGCCTGTCGATCGTGGTGCCTGCTGTCGCCGGTCCGTACACGCTGTCCGGCACGACCGGTCACGGCACAGTGGTCGTACGGGCGCAGATCTTCATTGATCCGCACACGGCTGCGCTGACGGTCAAGAGCGATCCGCTACCGACGATGCTCGATGGCATTCCGCTGCAGTTGAAGGTCGTCAACGTGACGATCGATCGTCCTGAATTCATGTTCGGTCCGACGAACTGCTCGAAACTGCAGGTCACGGGAACGCTCGCGAGCAGCGAAGGCCTGAGCGCGCCGGTGGCGAGCCCGTTCCAGGTCACCAACTGTGCAAGCCTTCAGTTCAAACCGAAGTTCACGGTCTCGACGTCGGGCAAAACCTCGAAAGCGAACGGCGCGAGCTTGAACGTGAAGCTGGCGTTCCCCAAAGCGCCGCAGGGTGCCGAGGCGAACATCCACTCGGTGAAGGTCGATCTGCCCAAGCAACTGCCGTCACGGCTGACGACGTTGCAGAAGGCGTGTACTGCGGCGCAGTTCGAAAGCAATCCTGCCGGTTGTCCCGCAGCCTCGATTGTGGGCCATGCGAAGGCGACGACACCGCTGCTGCCGGTTCCGGTGGAGGGCCCGGCGTACTTCGTTTCGCATGGAGGCGAAGCGTTCCCGAGTCTGATCCTGGTGTTGCAGGGTTACGGTGTGACGGTCGACCTGGTTGGGACGACGTTCATCTCCAAAAAGGGAATCACCAGTTCGACGTTCAAGACGGTGCCGGACGTGCCGGTCGGCAGCTTTGAACTGTCGCTGCCGCAGGGCAAGTTCTCCGCGCTGACCACCAACGGGGTCCTCTGCAAGAGCAAGCTCGCGATGCCGACCGCGTTCGTCGCGCAGAACGGAGCGACGATCCACCAGTCCACAAAGATCGCCGTTACCGGCTGTCCGAAGAAAAAGGCGAAGAAGGCGTCACATCACCGAAAGGGGAAAGCTAAGAAGAAGTAGGGGGGCTTCTTCAACAAGCTCGGGCGCCGCTTTTCCTCTCCGGCGGCGCTTGGGAAAACCGGCGGCGGCGTAGGTTGAGCCGCCGGCCGGGCACGGTGAACACGCAAGCGGGCGTCGCGAGACCACTCCCCAGAGGTCTTCGCGGCGCCCGCGAAACTCTTCCCCAGAGGACATTGAAAGAACGTTCGCTGGCGCCGGACCGTCAGTTGGTGTAGGTCGCCGTGGCGATCTCTCCGGCCTGCTCGGGGCCGACGAACGGCGCCAGCGTGAAGTAGGTGGCACGAGGTAGAAGCTCTGACAGGCTCTCTGTATGCCCTTGCAGCGCGTAGGTGAGGCACAGCTCGAATAGCCCCCCGGCGATCGCTTCGATCGTCACCGACGGCGACAGCTTGAGCTCGGTTGCGGCTTCGGTGCCGGGGATCAGCATCTCGGCGTATGCGGCGACGCCGTCGCTTGCCCGCTCGGCCGTGCGCCGGGTTGCGGTCAGAGCCTCCACAAGCGCCAAGTGCGCGAATGCAGGCTCGGACGCCAGGAAACCGAACAGGGCGGAGATCCCCTCACGAACGCCCAGACGCCAGTCTGCTTGGGTGGCGAAGGCGCGTTCGACGACTGACAGACCCCTGGCGTGGCCGACTTCGTAGGCGACGAGGAAGGCGTCCTCCTTGCCGGCGAAATGCTCGTAAAAGGCTTGCAGCGAGACGGCGGCCTGCTCGGCGATGCCCTCGACGGTCAGCGCGCCGTAGCCATCTTGGGCGACAAGGTTCGCCACCGCGTCGAGAATGCGCTCGCGTTGGCTGTGCACGACCATGCTGCGCGAAACGTTGCTCTGTTTGCCGCGGGCCAGCCCACGTCGACTCGCGACGGCGCTGGTTGCGAGCGTGCCCGGCGCTCTGCCGCCGGTGAGCCCTGGCGGCAGCCCATGCCCATTGACGGGTTGGCTGAGCAGACGCACTATCGAGGTCGGCGGCGGGTTGTACGACATTGCCCAGCCGACCATGTCCGGGATCAGCTCGCGCAGTTGCTCCAGCTCGCCGCTACGCACATGTGCGTAGAGCACGCCGTTGAGGCCGCCGACGATCCCTCGCAGGATCGGATTTGGAACGGTGCCGGGTCCGCGCGGCAGCCCCAGCATGTCGCGCAACAGGCCTTCGTATTCGCTCATCAGGCGCTCACGACGCTCGATCCCGGTCGGCCCGACGACGCCGGCCTCGACCAGTGCCAGGCGCACGTTGCCGGGGTTGTTGATCGCCCGTTCGAACAGCTTGGCGATCGCCAACTGCGCTCCCTCCGCCGGATCGGACCCGGCATCGTACGCGCGCGAGATTTCCCGCCGGCCTTCGGTTGCGATCGCGTCATATGCCGCGAGAAAGCATTCCTGCTTGTTATCGAAGTGCTTATAGAAGGCCTTGCGCGAGACTCCCGCATAGGCGAGCACGTTGGCGACGGTCGTGGCCGTATAACCGTCATGGCCGACGAGGTCGGCCATCGCGACGATCAGACGCCCGCGCTGGCTCGCGCTCACCTGCTCGCGCGTGAGCGCGTGCGGCCCACGGGGAAGACGGGTTCCCGCGGTGGTGCTCCCCTCTGACCGTGTCCTGTCCCCTGGTGACATCGTGGCTTTACGAGACGGCATGAACAGACACCGCCGCCGTGGACCTTCCCACTCGCGACGGGCCGATAGCAATGATATCGGCTGTATGAACGGTTCGCTCCTCAGTCGAGGGTCGGACGGCCGCTGCGCTCGCGTGCGTGAAGCCGGTCCCTGGGCGACCCTGTCGCTCACCGAAGCGACGGGCAACGGGCTCACCTCCATAGACTCACGGGTGTGTCCCGTTTCCGCGAGCCCCAACATCCCGATTTTCGACGGTTGAACTCCTCGATCGCCTTCGACCGGCGGTTGTGCCGCTATGACATTGCCCAGTCACGGGCGCACGCGGGCATGCTGGCGGCGTGTGGGATCGTCTCTGAACAGGACCGCGACGTGCTGCTGGCGGCCTTGGGTCTGGTCGAGGTCGAACTCGTCGAGGAGCGCTTCCCGTTTGAGCAGGGCGACGAGGACATCCATATGGCGATCGAGCGACGTGTGACCGAGATCGCCGGGTCGATCGGCGGGAAGCTGCACACGGCGCGCTCGCGCAACGACCAGGTCGTGACCGATCTCGCGATGTTCACGCGCGTGCACGCCGAGGCCGCGATCACGGCGATCGACCTGCTGATGGCGGCGCTGCTGGAGCGCGCGCAGGAGCACGTCGATTGGCCGATGCCCGGCTATACCCATTTGCAGCGGGCTCAGCCGGTGTACTTGGGACACCATCTGCTGGCGTACTTCTGGATGCTCGCGCGCGACCGTGAGCGCTTCAAGTTCGCGCTGCGCGAGTCCTCGCGCCTGCCGCTCGGCTCGGGGGCGCTGGCCGGAGTCAGCTTCGACACCGACCGGCAGATGATGGCACGGGAGCTCGGGTTCGAGGAGGTCGTACCGAACTCGATCGACGCCGTGTCCGGACGAGACTTCGTATTCGACTATCTGAACGCGGCCGCGACCTGCGCCACCCACCTGTCGCGGTTGGGAGCCGAGCTCGTGCTGTGGTCAAGTGTGGAGTTCGGCTTCTGCGAACTGCCCGACGCGTGGAGCTCGGGCAGCTCGATCATGCCCCAGAAGAAGAACCCCGACGCGGCCGAGCTGTTGCGGGCGAAGGCGCCGCGCGTGGTCGGCCATCTCGGTGCCCTGCATGGCGTGATGCACGCGCTGCCGCTGACCTACAACAAGGACCTGCAGGAGGACAAGGAGCACCTGTTCGACGCGGTCGACACGATCGAGCTCTCGCTGGCGGCGGCGACCGGGATGATCGCGGGCGCGCGCTTTGATCGTGAGCGCATGAGCGAGGCCGCGACGGACGAGCTGATCGCGGCTACGGACGTGGCCGACCTGCTGGTGACACTCGGCGTTCCGTTCCGCGAGGCGCATGGCGTGGTGGCGGGATTGGTGCGAACGTCGCTAGAGGAGGGACGCCGGCTCTCGGAACTGACCGTCGAGGAGCTGGCGGCGCACAGCGAGATGCTGGCGGCGAACGAGGGGCGCTTTCGCGAGGTGCTCACGCAGAGCTCCTGGCTTGAGTCCAAGGTCTCCCAGGGCGGGACGGCGCTCGTGCGCGTGCGCGAGCAGCTCGAGCTGGCTCGCACGACATTCGATGATCGTTACGCGTACTGAGGCGCTCGGGAGCGAGTTCTACGACCGCCCGGTCATAGAGGTGGCCGAGGCGCTGATCGGCTGCACCGTTTGGTTCAGGGCTCCGGGACGATCACCGGTCGCAGGCGTGATCGTTGAGACCGAGGCCTACCACGAGAGCGAGCCCGCATGTCATGCCTACGTCGGGCTGACGCCGCGCACGGAGACGCTGTTCGGTCTGCCCGGGCGGGCTTACGTGTATCGCTCCTACGGCATTCACGCGCTGCTCAACGCCGTCTGCGAGCCGGAGGGCGTAGGCGCCGCGGTGTTGATCCGCGCGCTCGAGCCGCTGGCCGGAATCGAGCAGATGCGTGCCCGTCGAGAGGCCAATGCAGCCAACACGGGCACCGTTCGACGCTCGTCGAGTTCCCGAGCGCCGGGCAAACCGCTGCGCGATAACGAACTGTGCTCCGGTCCGGGCAAGCTCACGCAGGCGCTGGGCGTCTCGATGTCGCACAACGGTGGCGATCTGTGCGCGGGCCCGGTACACATCAGCGCGCCCGCGGATGGATGGCAGGGCTCGATCGTCCTCGGCACACGGGTGGGGATCACCAAGGCGGTGGAGCTGCCCTGGCGCTTCTGTCTCGCCGGCAACCGCCATGTGTCACGGCCACGTCCTACGGGCTGGCGCTGACGCCGCCGGTCGCTTCCGAACTCGGGCCGCCGCCTTTGGGTGCAGGCGAGCTTTCCGCGGGACTCGGAGTGGCCGGAGCCGTCGGCGCGGCGGGAGAGGGCGCTGAAGGTGACGCGCCGTGTTCGCTGCCGCCGCCGGTGTTCGGGCTCGAGTGCCGTTCGGCGGCGCCTTCTTCTGCGGATTGAGAGGAGCCGGAGGGGCTGGCGGCGGGCGCGAGCGTTTCTTCGGAGACGCTCGTCGTGGACTGGCCATGGGTCTTGCCGGCCGCACGCGCCGCGGCCTGCGCCAGCGCCTGTTCGGCACGGGTCTTGTCGACCCGCAGAGCGGAGGTCATGAAGTCGTGCCAGATGAGCGCCGGGAAGGTACCGCCCAGCACCGGACCCCCGTTGAACTGGGTGGTCATCGGAACGAGGCCGTTGGGATAGCCGACCCACACGGCGACCGTGTACTTGCTGTCCCAACCGACGAACCAGGCGTCGCCGTAGTTTGAGGTCGTGCCTGTCTTACCGGCCGCGAATTGGCCGATCGCGGCCGCGCGGGCAGTGCCGTACTGGAGCACCGTTTCAAGGACCGAGGTCTCGGTTGCGGCGATGTCCGGCGGCAGCACCGATTTGGTAACGACACGGTTGACGTCGTGGCGGGAGCCGTCCGGGAGCGCTCGGGCGGGGGAGACGACTTCTTGAATCCCGACCGGCGAGCCCGCTTCGGCGAGCGTGCCGCTGACCCGCCGTCCACCATGGGCGATGGTCTCGTAGGCGTGGGCCATGTCCAATGGCGTGACGCCGACCTTGAGCCCCCCGATCGTCATCGCCGGGTTGGTCGAGATCGGCGTGGTGATACCCATGCGGTGGGCCAGGCGCGCGATGCGCTCGGTGCCGACCTTCAGACCGACTTCGGCGTAGATCGAGTTATCGGAGTAGGCGGTGGCTCCGGTGAGCGTGTTGGAGCCGGTATAGGCGCCTTCGTCGTTGTGGACGAGGAAGCGTTCGTGCCCACCGGTGTGGGGGACGATGAATTCCTTCTGCTTGGAGGTCCAGCTGGAGTCGGGTGAGATGCCGTCCTCCAGCGCGCCCGCGAGGTCGAAGGCCTTGAACGAGGATCCGGGCTGGCGCTCCCCCTCGGTGGCGAGATTGAACGGGCTTTCGTTGTAGCTGCGTCCGCCGACCATCGCGCGCACCTCCCCGGTCGCGTTTTCGATCGCGACGAGCGAGGCGGTCGGCCCTCCGGAGTAGGCGAGATAGCCTTCGATCGCGTGTTCGGCGGCACGCTGCAGTTCCAGGTCGAGCGTCGTCTTGACCTTCAGCCCGCCGTCGAACGCGCGCGGCGCGCCGTAGCGTTCGATCACCTGCTGCTGCACCCAGCTGGTGAAGTAGCCCGCGTCGACCCCTTCGACCGTCGGCTCCTGCGGCGCCTGGATGTCCATCGCCGCTGGAAGCGACTGCTGGATGCTCTGTTCGTAGACGATCCTGGTCAGGTAGCCCTGCTCGAACATCTGCCGGAGGACGACGTCGCGGCGCGTCCTGGTCGCCGCCGGATGGTTGGCGGGGTCATATGCACTTGGGTCCTGAATGATCCCCGCGAGCAGCGCCGCCTCCCAGGGCTGTAGTTGCTGCACGCACAGCTGGTGGTTGGGGGTGCCACAGCCGAGGTGGTTGACGTCGTGCCCGAAGTAGGTTCGCGCCGCGGCCTCGATGCCGTAGGCGCCGTTGCCGAAGTAGATCGTGTTCAGGTACGCCGTGATGATCTTTTCCTTCGACCACTTGTGCGAGAGCTGAAAGGCCAGGGCCGCCTCGCGGAGCTTCTCGAAGATCGTGCGGTGCGACTGGGCCTGGAGCGCGTTCTTGATGAACTGCTGCTCGATCGTGGAGGCGCCCTGTATGGAGCCTTTGTGCAGGATGTCCTGGACGAACGCGCGCCCGATGCCGCGCACGTCGACGCCGCTGTTGGTGCGAAAGCGCTTGTCCTCGATCGAGATCACGGCCTCCTTGACGAGCTGCGGGATCTGTGAGGGCGTGAGAATCACGCGGTTCTGCTGGCTGAGGACGCCGATCGGATGGCCGAGGTCGTCGAGCAGGGTCGAACTCTGGGCGTCCTTCAGTTGGGAGAAGCGCGTCAGCGACGGCAGGTCAGAGGCGACGGCGACGAACATGCCGAAGACGAACGAGATGAGCCCGAGCAGCAGCACCGCAAACAGGATCGCCACGAAGCGCAGGCGCTTCACGCGCGGCTTTGGTGCCGGCGGTGGGGCGGGTATGTCGGGGGCGACTGTCGCAGCCATGGGCAAGACGCGGTCTGGGACCGCTGCGCTCACAGGGGCAAGGAGGGCCTGATCCGACGGCGGGAATGCGCCGAATGCGTGCTGCGGACCCCCCGGTGCGTCGAGAGTCTAGCATTGGCCTCCCATGCCGAACGCCACCGATGCGGCCGCCAGGGCCGTCGCCGAGGACGCCGCCCGGCTGAGCGCGGGCGCCGTGGACAGCTTGCCCGCGGGCGGATTGGCGGACAAGTTGGAGCTCGCCCGCACAGAGGGGCGCCAGCTGCGGATCAAGCTCGGAATCGACCCAACCGCGCCCGACATCCACCTCGGGCATGCGGTCGTCCTGGGCAAGCTACGCGAGTTCCAGGACGCCGGGCACCGGGTGGTGTTGATCATCGGCGACTACACCGCGCGGGTGGGCGATCCCTCGGGACGGTCGAGTCTGCGCCCGATGCTCTCCGAACAGGAGATCGACGCCAATGCGCGGACCTTCCAGGATCAGGCGTCGCGGATACTCGACACCGATCCCGGACGCTTGGAGGTGCGCCACAACGGCGAGTGGCTGGAGATGGGGATGGCCGAGCTGCTCAAGCTCGTGCGCACCACGACCGTCGCCCAACTGCTCGAGCGCGAGGACTTCGCCAAACGCTTCACGGCGTCAGAGCCGATCTCGATGCTCGAGCTGATGTATCCACTGTTGCAGGGCTATGACTCGGTCGCGGTTCATGCGGACGTGGAGTTGGGGGGGACCGATCAGAAGTTCAACCTGCTGTTGGGGCGCGACATCCAGCGCGCCTATGGCCAGGACGAGCAGGCGATCTTGACGATGGGGATCCTCGTCGGTGTGGACGGTCACCAGAAGATGTCCAAGTCGCTGGGCAATCAGATCGGGATCACGGACGCCCCCGAGGAGATGTACGGCAAGACGCTGAGCATCCCAGACGAGGCGATGGCGGACTACTACCGGCTGTTGCTGCATCGTGAGCCCCCGGGTGTGCAGACCTCGCCGCGCGAGGCCAAGCGCGCGCTGGCCCGCGAGATCGTCGGTTGGTTGCATTCGCCCGAGCAGGCGCTTGCGGCTGAGGGCCACTTCGATCGCCTGTTCGTAGATCGCCAAGCGCCCGAGCACGTGCAGGAGGCGCGCGTGGAGCCGGGAGAGGATGGGAACGTGCACGTGCCCGAGATCATGGCCCGTGAGTTCGGCGTTTCGCGCTCGGAGGCCAGGCGCCTGATCGAGCAGGGCGCGGTGTCGTTGGATGACGCTATGCTTGGCCCACAGGAGCACGACGTGGCGCCAGCACGGGCCGACGGCGCGCTGCTGAAGGTGGGCAAGCGTCGCTTCAGGCGCCTGCGCGCCGGATAGCGCTATACTCCGCGGTCGGGCCAAAAACGCGTCTACGGACGTAGGGCCGATCGGTCTTCTCGGAAGGAAGCAACCCTGACGGAGAGGCGTGATGATGGCGGTCTTTGAAAACTCAACAGCATGCGCACCTACGATCGACCTCGATCGTGGTGTGCGTCCAGGTTCGACCCGCCGACGGGAGCACAGAAGCGTCCGTTGGCGGACCAAAGAGTCAAAGTAGGAAAAGCAGTACCCCGTCATGGTGCCGGGACCACGGTGTATAGGTACCGGCCCGTCTTCTGCTTTCGGGCAGCAGACAACTCCATGACAGCTTTTCGTGAAGTTCTTCACGGAGAGTTTGATCCTGGCTCAGGACGAACGCTGGCGGCGTGCTTAACACATGCAAGTGGAGCGACGAACCAGGGCTTGCCCTGGGGCAGAGCCGCGAACGGGTGAGTAACACGTGGGTTACCTGCCTCGATGACCGGGACAACCCGAGGAAACTCGGGCTAATACCGGATGTGCCCGCAAGGGGAAAGGAAGCTTCGGCCTCCGCATCGAGATGGGCCCGCGGCCCATTAGCTTGTTGGTGAGGTAACGGCTCACCAAGGCTTCGATGGGTAGCTGGTCTGAGAGGACGATCAGCCACACTGGGACTGAGACACGGCCCAGACTCCTACGGGAGGCAGCAGTGGGGAATCTTGCGCAATGCGCGAAAGCGTGACGCAGCAACGCCGCGTGGGGGAAGAAGGCTTTCGGGTTGTAAACCCCTTTCAGTTGGGACGAAGCTTCTCCGGTGAATAGCCGGACGGAGTGACGGTACCTTCACAAGAAGCACCGGCTAACTACGTGCCAGCAGCCGCGGTAATACGTAGGGTGCAAGCGTTGTCCGGAATCATTGGGCGTAAAGAGCGTGTAGGCGGCCCGATTAGTCCGCTGTGAAAGTCCAGGGCTCAACCCTGGAATGCCGGTGGATACTGTCGGGCTAGAGTCCGGAAGGGGCGAGTGGAATTCCTGGTGTAGCGGTGAAATGCGCAGATATCAGGAGGAACACCAATGGCGAAGGCAGCTCGCTGGGACGTGACTGACGCTGAGACGCGAAAGCGTGGGGAGCAAACAGGATTAGATACCCTGGTAGTCCACGCTGTAAACGATGGCAACTAGATGTGGGGGGTGTCGACTCCCCCTGTGTCGAAGCTAACGCATTAAGTTGCCCGCCTGGGGAGTACGGCCGCAAGGCTAAAACTCAAAGGAATTGACGGGGGCCCGCACAAGCAGCGGAGCATGTGGTTTAATTCGACGCGACGCGAAGAACCTTACCTGGGCTTGACATGTGAGTGACCGGCGTGGAAACACGTCTTCCCTTCGGGGCACTTTCACAGGTGGTGCATGGCTGTCGTCAGCTCGTGTCGTGAGATGTTGGGTTAAGTCCCGCAACGAGCGCAACCCCCGTCGCATGTTGCCAGCATTTAGTTGGGGACTCATGCGAGACTGCCGGTGACAAACCGGAGGAAGGTGGGGATGACGTCAAGTCCTCATGCCCCTTATGTCCAGGGCTACACACGTGCTACATTGGCGCATACAGAGGGCTGCGATACCGCGAGGTGGAGCGAATCCCTTAAAGTGCGTCTCGGTTCGGATTGCAGGCTGAAATTCGCCTGCATGAAGGCGGAGTTGCTAGTAATCGCGGATCAGCATTGCCGCGGTGAATACGTTCCCGGGCCTTGTACACACCGCCCGTCACACCACGGGAGTGAGCAACACCCGAAGCCGGTGGCCTAACCCGCAAGGGAGGGAGCCGTCGAAGGTGGGGCTCGTGACTGGGGTGAAGTCGTAAGCAAGTTGCGACCCGTGTCGGTAACGACACGTGAAAAACTCGGCTGTATGCTGGAAACTCCGAGTATCCCTTTGCTACTCGTTGTTCTGGTCGGAGCAGTTTTTCCGTCCGGTGCAACAGTGAAAATGCAGGGGTGCGGACAATCAGCAGGGAAGTCGTGTCTCCTCCTAACCTGGCGGAGCCATTGACCCCTCAGAGACTACACGCCGAGCTCCTGGCGACAAGCGCTTCAGGTGCTTGGAGCTATCTGTTCGGAGCAGCACATGATGCGACGATCAGTTCACGTCACAATACTGTTCGATTTGGACAGGCAGACGTGGAATGGCTTGATGTCCTTCGCTTGCTTTTGAAGGAGCGAGGACAGAAGGCATGGATGTATCGCGAGGGCAGCACCCGTCAGTTTTGGGTACTTGAGACGTCGGCCAGATGGCTGGCGAATCGGTCCGCTCTTTTCTCTACGCCGGAAGAGCGTCGTGCATATGCACGAGGTTACTTCGACGCAGAGGGTGGCATTCCAAGGAATGTCGTCGCGAGGTTTTACATTCAGTTCGTGCAGAAGGACCGAGCGGATATTGTCAACCTGCGGACGATCCTCGAAGAAGAGGGGATTGTCTGTGGGAAGTTGCACCAGCCGAGCGCTACAGACCATCCGGTCTGGCGGTTCTACGTTGCAGCTGCCTCTCAACGGGATTTTGTGTCCCGCGTGGGGTCTTGGCATCCAAGGAAGCGCGATCTGTTGGTAGCCCGTTTTGGGGACTGCCGGCAACCAGGATGAAGATATAGTCCACGCCTCATGGCGACATGGGGAACCACGTGAACAAGGTAGCCGTAGCGGAAGCTGCGGCTGGATCACCTCCTTTCTAGGGAGCACATAACAGTGCCCCGATCGCACCGGCCGGCAGGCGCCCCGCTCTTCGTGAGCGGGAAACGACCTGGCGGTGATCGCGCGGTCGGGCCTAGCATGTCGACCGAACCTGGCTGGAATGACCGCAACCCGTGAGCGACCCCTCCTACTTGGGGATCGTGAGCGGATGCGGCGCTAAACGACCCCAGCATGCTGTTGAGTTTTGAGAGACCGGCATAGTCCGCCGGTCCCCGTGAGACCACGTCGCAGATGACGTGATCGTATAACGCGGAGATCGTTGGGCTAGGTAATGGTGGCTCTCCACGGTCCTTGAAAACTGCACAGAAGCCACATCAGCCGCCATCGATAAGCGGCGGCTGAATAACGGGTATCACCGGGCCCTACAAGACCTTCGGGTCGTGTTGGGCCAGATCACCGTCAAGATAGTAAGGGCACATGGTGGATGCCTTGGCACCAAGAGTCGATGAAGGGCGTGAACGGCTGCGATAAGCCACGGTTAGGCGCTGAATAGCCTTTGACCCGTGGATTCCCGAATGGGGAAACCCAGCGCTGGTAATGCGGCGTTATCCCCGGCTGAACACATAGGCCGGCGGAAGACAAGCGGGGGAAGTGAAACATCTCAGTACCCCGAGGAAAGGAAATCAACAGAGATTCCCTGAGTAGTGGCGAGCGAAAAGGGATCAGCCCAAACTTGCTGCGTGTAAGCGGTCACGCGTTGCGCAGCAGGGGTTGTAGGGCGTTTGTTCCGAGCCGTGACCGGCTCGGCGGAAGTTACAAAATCATGTGGTAGTCGAAGCGCGTGGAACCGCGCACCATAGAGGGCAATCGTCCCGTAGACGAAACTGCATGATCTTCCGTCAGACGTTCCTGAGTAAGTCCGCGCCCGTGAAACGCGGACTGAACCTGGGGGGACCACCCTCTAAGGCTAAGTACTCCTTGGTGACCGATAGCGGACAAGTACCGTGAGGGAAAGGTGAAAAGTACCCCGGAAGGGGAGTGAAATAGTACCTGAAACCGCGTGCCTACAAGCGGTGGGAGCAGGCTTGTCCTGTGACCGCGTGCTTTTTGCATAACGAGCCGGCGAGTTACTCGTCTGCGGCAAGGTTAAGCGATGAGCGGAGCCGTAGCGAAAGCGAGTCCTAATAGGGCGACACAGTCGTAGGCGGTATACCCGAAACTGAGCGAGCTACCCATGGGCAGGCTGAAGCGGGGGTAAGACCTCGTGGAGGGCCGAACCGACCTAGGTTGAAAACTGGGCGGATGACCTGTGGGTCGGAGTGAAAGGCTAATCAAGCTCAGTGATATCTGGTTCTCTCCGAAATATATTTAGGTATAGCCTCGGATAAATTGCGTGTTGGCCGTAGAGCACTGTTTGGATTAGGGGCCCTACCAGGTTACCGACTTCAGGCAAACTCCGAAGACCATCACGTTTACTCCGGGAGTCAGTTGCTGGGGGATAAACTTCAGCGTCAAAAGGGAAACAGCCCAGACCGCCAGCTAAGGTCCCTAAGTACTAGCTAAGTGGGAAACGATGTTCGAGTGCATAGACAACCAGGAGGTTGGCTTAGAGGCAGCCATCCTTAAAAGAGTGCGTAACAGCTCACTGGTCAAGTGTTCGAGCGCGGACAATGTAACGGGGCTCAAGCTAGTCACCGAAGCTGCGGGTGCGTGAGACTTTCGAGTCGATCGCGCGGTAGGAGAGCGTTCCCACGCCGGTAAAGCGGCGGCGTAAGCCAGCCGTGGAGGCGTGGGAAGTGAGAATGCCGGCATGAGTAACGAAAGAGGGGTGAGAATCCCCTCCACCGATTGCCCAAGGATTCCTGAGTAAAGTTCGTCTGCTCAGGGTTAGTCGGGACCTAAGGCGAGGCCGAAAGGCGTAGTCGATGGCCAACAGGTTGATATTCCTGTACCACGTCGCTTCCGTTTGACCGATGGGGGGACGAGGAAGGCTAAGGGAACCCAGGCGATGGTTGTCCTGGGGTAAGCATGTAGGGGCGGCCCCTGTTAAATGCGGGGCTGCATTCAACCCGAGGTGCGATGCCAGCTGGCTCTAAGCCGGCGAGTCCCCGACGCCATACCTCCAAGAAAATCCTCTAGGGAGGAAGCGCGTGCCCGTACCAAAACCGACACAGGTGGGCAAGTAGAGAATACTAAGGTGATCGAGATAACCATCGTTAAGGAACTCGGCAAAATTGCCCCGTAACTTCGGGATAAGGGGCGCCCCAGTAGGGTGAAGGACTTCGCGTCTGGAGCCCGAGGGGGCCGCAGTGAATAGGCTGAAGCGACTGTTTACCAAAAACACAGGTCTCTGCTAAGTCGTAAGACGACGTATAGGGGCTGACGCCTGCCCGGTGCCGGAAGGTTACGTGGAGTTGTTAGGGCTTGACCCGAAGCAGCGAAGCTAAGCCCCGGTAAACGGCGGCCGTAACTATAACGGTTAGTAACATGGCTGTTATAAAATTCAGCTATATGCTGGGATATCCGAGTATCTCGCACTACGAGTTCCGTCCGAACGGGGCGGTACCGTGACAATGTGACGAGTGCGGACAATCAGCAGGAAAGGCCGGCAGTACGCCGGAATCCTCAGAGGCCATACGCTGAACACTTCCTGGCCGGGAGTGAAGATATGGTCCGACCTCCATGGCGACGTGGAGAGCTAGGCGGAACAAGAAACGACCTAGCCGTCTCTCCAGAGAGGCGTAACAAAAGTGCCTAAGGTAGCGAAATTCCTTGTCGGGTAAGCACAAACACTTGCCCCACCGCCTCGCGAGAGGCGATCGAGAACCGGCTCATATCGGGGAAACCCTCCCTGCCACAGTGGCAGCGGGCAATCCCGAGGGAAGTCCTAGTGACCCCCTAACGACTGATCCGAAAGGAGAGGCGTGCCACGCTTCGGAAAGTCCGAAAATCTATGTGACGCGCAATACGCCGGCCCTCATCGAAAGACAAGGCGCCTATGAAGTGGTAGTACCGCTGGATCACTGGTATGTCACGGGTCTGACGGATGGCGAGGGATGCTTTTGCATCTCGTTGGCCATTCGTGCGAAGCTACGAACCGGTCTCGAGGTGAGACCGTCGTTTTCGCTCTCGCTCAATGAGAGGGACCTAGGGCTGCTGCATGATCTGCAAGCGTTCTTTCGTTGTGGTTGGATCCGTGAGTCCAAGAGTGATCGCACCTTCAAGTATGAGGTGCGGTCGATTGGGGATCTCACAACCATGATCCTGCCTCATTTTGAACGTTTCCCTTTGCGGGGAGACAAGGCGAGGAGCTGTGCAGGCTTCTCCCGCGTCTGCCAGATGATCAAACAAGGAGATCATCTGCAGTGTGAAGGTCTGAGAGAGATTGTGGACATCGCCTACCAGATGAATTTGGGAAAGCGGCGTCACTCAAAGGCCACGCTTCTAAGGGTGCTGGATGAGGTGAAGGTATAGTCTGCGCTCTCGGGTGACGAGAGATTACGTGAAGTTCCGACCTGCACGAATGGCGTAACGACTTCAGCGCTGTCTCAACGATGGGCTCGGTGAAATTGCAGTCTCGGTGAAGATGCCGAGTACCCGCGGCTAGACGGAAAGACCCCGTGAACCTTTACTACAACTTGGTATTGGGATTCGGTGCATCTCGCTCAGGATAGGTGGGAGGCTTTGAAGCGCCGGTTGCGGCCGGCGTGGAGCCAACCTTTAGATACCACCCTTGGTGTATTGGATTTCTAACAGCATTCCGTGAATCCGGGTGCTGGACAGTTCCAGGCGGGTAGTTTGACTGGGGCGGTCGCCTCCCAAAATGTAACGGAGGCGCGCAAAGGTTCCCTCAGCACGGTTGGAAATCGTGCGTAGAGCGCAAAGGTAGCAAGGGAGCTTGACTGCGAGACTGACAAGTCGAGCAGGTGCGAAAGCAGGTCTTAGTGATCCGGCGGTAGCAAGTGGAAGTGCCGTCGCTCAACGGATAAAAGGTACTCCGGGGATAACAGGCTTATCGGGCCCAAGAGTCCACATCGACGGCCCGGTTTGGCACCTCGATGTCGGCTCGTCGCATCCTGGGGGTGGAGTCGCTCCCAAGGGTTGGGCTGTTCGCCCATTAAAGCGGTACGCGAGCTGGGTTCAGAACGTCGTGAGACAGTAAGTTAACCGTTGCTGTCTATAAATTCGGCTATATGCTGGAAAACCCGAGAATCCCACACTACTCGTAGCATTCTGTTCCATCCGGGGCAGGGGCTACAGTGACAATGTGATGGGTGCGGACAATCAGCAGGAAAGGCTGGATAGCTACATCTCGGGCTATGTAGATGGCGAGGGCTGCTTTGCAGTCGCCGTCAACCGTAATCCAACGAGTCGTAGCGGTTATCAACTGGTCCCCGAGTTTCATGTCAGCCAGAACGGTGACAGGGCTCAGGTACTTGAACTGATACGCAATCGATTCGATGGAAGCGGCTACATCAAGCCCAATGGAAGGAAAGATCGTGCTTTGGTCTACGTCGTTCGACGACGAGAGGACCTTTTGGGGCACGTGATCCCTTTCTTCGAACGATCGCCTCTCTTGTCTCCGAAGCAGGAAGACTTCGAGAAGTTTGCTGCGATCGTTAGATCGATGGCGCTCGGTCACCATCGCACGTCTGGAGGATTCTCCAGGCTTTTGGAAGAGGCACTGTCAATGAATGGCGGAGGCCGCTTCCGTAGTGTGCGATGGAAGGAGCTCATCGGTAGCAATCCAGAATCCTCAGAGACTATACGCCGAACATGAAGATTGATGCCTTCGTGAAGATATAGTCCGAGCTGCATGGCGACATGCAGAGTCAGGCAGAAATGACCTGGCCCACAGGCCCTTTAGGAGTCTGTGGTAACAAAACTGTCGGTCCCTATCTGCCGTGGGCGTTGGAGAGTTGAGAGGATTTGTCCCTAGTACGAGAGGACCGGGATGAACGCACCTCTGGTGTATCTGTTGTCCTGCCAAGGGCATTGCAGGCTAGCTACGTGTGGATCGGATAACCGCTGAAGGCATCTAAGCGGGAAGCCGGCCTCGAGATGAACTCTCCCATCCCCTAGAGGGAGTAAGACCCCTGGTAGACCACCAGGTTGATAGGCCGGATCTGGAAGGACGGTAACGTTCGAAGGAGACCGGTACTAATTGGTCGAGGGCTTGACGGATTTTTTTGATTCGCTCCCAATGCAGGGAGCGAAGTGATACCCGCTGTGGCGCTGTGCAGTTTTGAAGGACCGAGGAAAGGATCCTCGGTCTCTCGCCTTTTTCCGGTGGCTATTGCGAGGGGGAAACACCTCTTCCCATTCCGAACAGAGCAGTTAAGCCCCTCAGCGCCGATGGTACTTGGCTCGCAAGGGCCTGGGAGAGTAGGACGCCGCCGGTTTCTTCAACTACGGGTCGCCCGCGGGCGACCCGTTTTTATTGACGCGACATGTCTGACCGTGCCCGTCGCCGACGAATGCTCGACAGGGCACAGACACACTTGTGGCGCCTGCGCCGGTTCTCCCGCGCGCACCCGCGCCGATCGGCCGCGCAGAGTCGTGCGATGAGGATGTTCCGCGCGTACCCGGTCACGCGCCGGCCGATCGGAGATCGCTTCGATCTTCGATCGGTCCCGGCGAGATTCGTCCTGGTCGACCTCCCAGTCGACGTCGTAGTCGTCCTCGAGCAACAGGAACGAACGGGCCAAGGAGAGCGCGTTGCGCGCTCGGCGCGTGAGTGGGGATGAGGTGCTCCGTGGGAACATGTGTTCGCAAAAGATAGGGCCGTTAGCGGACGGATGCGTACGAACATACGTACGTATCCCGGCACGAGTTCGTAATCCCGCATTCTAGAGCCATACATGCGCAGGCGGCGTGCAAGGAAAGTTGCGTTCTCCGGTCGAACTGCAGCTGACGAACGGCCGTGCAGGGCGATCGCCGCGGGTAGCGAACACCGCTGCAGATGGCTGTTACGCTAGGCATACGCTCCTCGGGCGGTCCGATCCTTGGCCGGCGAGCACGCGTTCAGCCCATGGAGAAGTTCGTTATCGAAGGCGGCCTACCGCTGTCCGGCATGATGGTGCCGGCCGGGAACAAGAACAGTGCGCTGCCGATCCTTGCCTCGGCGATCCTCACAGAGGACGAGGTGGTCGTGCGCAACGTCCCGCGCATCCGGGACGTCGATGCGATGTTGCGGATCCTCGAAGCGATCGGCGTCGCGGTCGCCTGGCGCGGACCGAACGAAGTCACGCTGTGCGCCAGCGGGGTCCACGAGGTTGAGATCGATCCCGAACTGGCCGAGCAGATCAGGGCCTCGTTTTTGCTGGCCGGGCCGCTGCTCGCGCGCTTTCGTCGCGCGGTGATGCCGCCCCCTGGCGGCGATGTGATCGGACGCCGGCGCCTGGACCCTCACCTGGACGCGTTTCGCGCGATGGGCGCCACCGCCGAGTGCGCGCGGGAGATCGTGCTGAGCGCACCGCGCGGTCTGCGCCCGACGGACGTGTTCATGGACGAGCCCTCGGTGATGGCCACCGAGAACGCGCTGATGGCCGCCGCGCTCACGCCGGGAGCGACCGTGATCGGCAATGCCGCGTGCGAGCCACACGTGCAGGACCTCGCGCGCATGCTCGTGAAGATGGGCGCCGACATCCAGGGCATCGGCTCAAACCTACTGACCGTCAATGGGGCTGAGCGACTGCACGGCTGCGAGCATGACGTCGCCCCCGATCACATCGAGATCGGCAGCTTCATCGCCCTGGCGGGCGTCACCGGCGGAGAATTGCGGATCAAGGACACGGTCCCCGGCGACCTGCGGATGATCCGCCTGGTGTTCGAGCGCCTGGGTCTGCGCACCGAATTGGACGGGGCCGACGTGCTGGTGCCGGGCGATCAGAAGCTCGTCGTGCAGGCCGACGTGGGGGAGTACAAGAGCAAGATCCAGGACGGGCCATGGCCGGCCTTCCCGGCCGATCTGACCTCGATCGCGGTGGCGCTGGCGACACAGGCCGAGGGGTCGATCCTCGTGCACGAGTGGATGTTCGAGAACCGCCTGATCTTCACCGACAAGCTGATTTTGATGGGCGCGGACATCGTCATGTGCGACCCCCACCGCGCGATCATCACCGGTCCACGCAGGTTGCGCGGGGAGCGCGTCGAGTCCCCCGACATTCGCGCCGGGATGGCGATGCTGCTGGCGGCGCTGTGCGCGGATGGTCGCAGCGAGATCGGCAACATCCGCCAGATCGATCGCGGCTACGAGCGCATCGACGAGCGTCTGCGCGAGCTCGGCGCCCGCATCGAGCGTGTCGCCACGGAGCCGGTCGTTCACGCCTGAACTCGACGCCGATACGCGCGCGAGCGCCGCCGGGCGACCCCCGGCTGCGATGCCGTCCCGCAGCTGCGCGCACCGGCGATCAGGCCCCCGGATATCCTCCCGCGAACCGCCATGGTGAGACCGACCTGATGATGCACCCGATCCCCAGCGGCACGCGCGACGTGCTGCCCGACGAGACGCGCGAGCTGCGTGCGATCACCGACGCGTTGCGCGGCGTGTTCGAGCGCCACGGCTACGGCGAGGTATATACGCCGGCGCTCGAGTACGAGTCGGTGCTCGCACACGCCGGCCTCGACGGAACCGGACCCGTGCACAGGGTCTTCGACGAGAGCGGGGCCACGCTCGTGCTGCGCTCGGACATGACCGTGCCGATCGCGCGACTCGTCGCCACGCGCTATCCGGGGGTCAGCGAGCCGCTGCGGTTCTGTTATTTCGCGCACTGCTATCGCGGTACCCGTCCTCAGTGGAGTCAGCCGCGCGAGCTGTTGCAGGCCGGCATCGAGCTGATCGGATCATCCGCCCCGGCAGGCACCGCCGAGGCGTTGACGGTCCTGTGCGACGCGCTGGATGCGACCGGCCTGAAGGACTATCGGGTCGGGCTCGGTGACGCCTCGCTGTTCGCGACCTTGATGGACCGCCTGCAGATCGCCCCGGACGCCCGTGCCGGCCTGTTGGAGACGCTCGCCAGTCGCGACTTCGTCGAACTCGAGCAGCGCCTTGCCGGGATCGGTGCCTCCCAAGAGGACTCTGCACTGCTGCTGAGCCTCTCCCAGCGCCGGGGGGGACCCGAGGTACTGGCCGAGCCGCCGGGACCGGTCGCCGACGCGGTCGCGGGGATGCGCCAGGTGAGCGAGCTGCTGGACGAGCGGGTCGCCGCCCGGGTGATCTTCGACCTCGGCCTGGTGCGCAGCATCGGCTACTACACCGGCGCGGTGTTCGAGGTCTATGACCCGGCGCTCGGCGTCCCGATCGGCGGCGGCGGACGCTATGACGATCTGCTCGGCAGCTTCGGCGCGGGACGCCCCGCCGTGGGCTTCGCGCTTGACGTCGAACGGCTGCACATCGCGCTCACGGGTGAGGAGCGCGGAACGGGAGTGGTGGTGGCGTCGGGATGATCGCGATGAACGGGGACTGTCGATGACCGGGATGCTCGACGATCTGACGATCGCGGTGCCGCGCGGCGCACTGTTTGGCGGCACAGTCGAGTTGCTCGCCTCGCTCGGGCTGGACACGACCGAGCTGCGCGGCAACGATCGCAAGCTGTTGTTCGAGGACATCGGCGTGATCACCATGCGCCCCTCGGACGTGCCGACCTACGTCGAGGACGGGGCGGCCGATCTGGGGATCACCGGCAAGGACGTGCTGCTCGAGCGAAATGGGCCGGCGTCGGACTACGGCGCGCGCGAGCGCGGGCGCCGGCAGATCTACGAGTTGCTCGACCTCGGCTATGGGCGCTGCACGATGGTCTTCGCGACCGCCGACCGCGTCAACGATCGCGGCGAGGATCCCGCCGCCGAGGCGCTGCGCCGGTTGGGCGCGATGAGCGTGGCGACCAAGTATCCGCGTATCGCCGCCCGCCACCTCCAGGACACCGGCCGCCAGGGAGAGATCGTCGAGGTCAAAGGTTCGGTCGAGCTGGCGCCCCTGACCGGTCTGGCGGAGGCGATCGTCGACCTCACCGCGACCGGAACGACGCTGCGCGAGAACGGTCTGGTGGTGCGTGAAGAGATCGTCGAGTGCACCGCGCGGTTGATCGCCAACCCGGTCGCCTACAAGCTGAAGGCTGCGCAGATAGATCGGCTGCTGGCGCGTTTGCGGGAGCAGATGCCTGCACGCGGGGCCGCGTGAACCGATGCGCGTGCAGCGCCTGAGCATCGCGCAACTCGACGGCCTGGGCAGTCCGCTTCAGGTCGCCGCCCACCTGCGCTCGCTGGTGCCCGCCGGCGAGAGCGTCGAAGCGGCCGTCCGTGAGATCGTCGCGAACGTCCGCGTACGCGGCGATGCGGCCGTGCTCGACTACACCACGCGCTTTGACACCGACGGAGTCGCGCTCACCGGTCTGCTGATCTCTGAAGAGGAACTCGACGACGCGCTCAAGCTGCTCGATCTCGAGCTCGTCGCCGGGTTGCAGGTCGCGATCGCGAACGTCGCCTCCGTGGCCCAGGCCGGCGCGGGCGAGGATGTCGCGGTCGAGCTTCCGCAGGGGCAGCAGGTGCTGCTGCGCGAGGTGCCGGTGCAGGCCGCCGCGGTGTATGTGCCCGGGGGACGCGCCCCGTACCCGAGCACGGTCGTGATGGGGGTCGTCACCGCCCGCGCCGCCGGCGTGGTCGACGTCGCGGTATGCGCTCCCCCCGGTCGAAACGGGCAGATCGACCCGGCGATCCTGGGCACGTGCCGGCTGTGCGGGGTGCAGCGCGTCTACCGCATGGGCGGCGCCCAGGCGATCGCCGCGCTCGCCTACGGGACCGAGACGGTGGAGCGTGTCGACGTGATCGTAGGGCCCGGGAACCTGTACGTGCAGGAGGCCAAGCGACTGCTGTCGGGGACCGTCGGGATCGATGGGTTCGCCGGTCCGAGCGACCTGGTGGTCGTGCTCGGCGAGGACGCGGGGTCCCGCGAGGTGGAGCTGGCGGCGCTGGACATGCTCGCGCAGGCAGAGCACGGCGAGGGCAGCCTCGTGATCGCGATCTCGCCCTCAGCCCGCGTACTCGACGCGCTCGCGACCGCGCACGAGCGGCTCGTGCTTGAACGCCCCACTGTCGCCGATGCGGCCTGCGCCCTCGTGCACGCCGCCAACGCCCGCGCGGCGATCGAGCTCGCCAACGCGATCGCGCCCGAGCACCTGCAACTGATCGGCTCAGAGCCCGAGGCGCTCGCGCGGGTCGTGCGAACCGCCGGCTGCCTGTTCGTGGGCGCCGGCGCGGGGACGGCCTTTGGTGACTATGTCGCCGGCTCCAACCACGTGCTGCCGACCGACGGTTCGGCGCGCTTTGGCTCGACGCTCTCGACCCGCCACTTTCGCCGGCGCATGAGCGAGGTCAGACTCGGTCCGCCGGGCGGCGAGACGGTGCGCAAGCTCGCCGCGGCCGGGGCGCCGATCGCCCGCGCGGAGGGGTTTCAAGTGCACGCCGAGTCGATGGAGGCGCGCGCCCTGGACCCCGCGGCCGAGAGTACCGTCGCAGGCGATGCGTAATCTGATGGACGTTCGCGTTCCTCGGTGCCGTACCGGCCGAGCCCATGCCGAGAGCCACAAAGACCGATGACCGACAGCCAACCGACACGCACAGCCAAGCTCGAGCGCCGCACCGGCGAGACCGACATCTCCCTGTCGCTGACGCTGGCAGGCGCCGGCGCCGGTAAGCGCGAGACCGGCGTGGGCTTCCTCGACCACATGCTCGATCTGCTCGCTCGTCACGGTCGAATGGACCTGGAGGTGAACGTCAGCGGCGATCTGCAGACCGGGGCGCACCACACCGTCGAGGACACCGCGATCGTGCTCGGCCAGGCGCTCGATCGTGCCCTTGGCGAGCGCGCCGGGATCGTCCGGTACGGGCAGGCGACGATCCCGATGGACGAGGCTCGCGCGAGTTGCGCGATCGACATCTCGGGGCGTCCACTCACCGTCTTCGACGCACAGTTGCCCTCGGGTGCGACGGGCGGATTCGAGCACGAGCTGACCGAGGAGTTCTTCCGCGCCCTCGCCAACGCTGCGAAGCTCACGCTGCACGTGCGCATCGAAGCCGGCACGAACGCCCACCACATGATCGAGGCCGCCTTCAAGTCCTTCGCCCGTGCTCTGCGCCAGGCCGTCGCGATCGATCCGACCGAGAGTGGCGTGCCCAGCACCAAGGGAACTTTGACGGAATGACAAACGGCGCACTCTTATGGGATCTGAGGAGTCAGATCCAAGTCTCGCAAGGACGCAGGGAGCGTGGTGTGCTCTGCACACGAGCGACTGAGGACGCCGCGAGGCGCCGGAGATGACCCCTCAGATAGGCCTGGTCGATTACGGCATGGGCAATCGTCGCTCGGCCGAAAAGGCGCTCGAGCACGTCGGCGCGCACGTACACGCCAGCAGCGACCCCGAGGTGCTGCGCGAGACGGACGGGCTGGTGCTGCCCGGCGTCGGCGCGTTCCCCGCCGGAATGAGCGCGATCCGCGAACTCGGGCTCGACGAGTTTCTGATTGAGAGCGCCCGCGCCGGGGTTCCGCTGCTCGGGCTGTGTCTCGGGATGCAACTGCTGTTCGAACACTCCGACGAGCACGACGGCGCGCAGGGGCTGGGGCTGCTCGCGGGCACCGTGCGCCGGCTCCAGGCGCCCGATCTGAAGCTGCCGCACATCGGCTGGAGCGAGGTGCACTGGCGCCGCGACACACCACTGGCCGAGGGCCTGCCCGACCCGAGCTACCTCTACCACGTCCACAGCTTCGCGCCGCATCCCGCCGAGGAAGACGCGGTGCTGGCCACGGCCGTCTACGGCGAGCCCTTCGCGGCGGTCGTCGGGCAGGGGAACGTCTACGGAACGCAGTCGCACCCCGAGAAGTCCTCCACGCACGGGCTCGCGCTGCTGGCGAACTTCACCCGCCTGTGCGGTCGCGCGGCCGTCCCCGCATGAACCTCTATCCCGCGATCGACATCCTCGACGGCAACGCGGTGCGGTTGACCAAGGGGGACTTCGACGCCAAGAAGGTCTATGACGAAGACCCGCTGTCCGCCGCCCGCAACTGGGTGAACGCGGGCGCCGAGTACCTGCACGTCGTGGACCTCGACGGCGCCAAGAGCGGCAAGCCGGTGAACATCCCGCAGCTCGCGCGGATCGCGGCCGATGCGGGCGTGCCGGTGCAGTACGGCGGCGGCCTGCGCACCCCCGAGGCGGTCGCCGCCGCCCTCGACGCGGGCGCGGCCCGTGTGATTCTCGGCACCGCCGCGATGTTCGATCCGACGGTCCTGCACGAGTGTCTAGCCGCGCACGGCCCCGAGCGGATACTCGTGGGGGTCGATGTGCGCGGGGGCCAGGTGGTGACGCACGGGTGGCTGATGGGAACCGACGTGACACCCGGCAAGGCATTCGAAGCCCTGCGAGAGAAGGGCGTGCGCAGCTTCATCTTCACCAACGTCGACCACGACGGGATGCTCGACGGCGCCAACCGCGAGGAGATCGAGTGGGTGGCGAAGGCCGCGGGGGGCGGGAGCGTGATCATCTCCGGAGGCATCGGCGCCCGCGAGGATCTACAGGCGATCGCGGACCTCCGCCGAGAGCACAAACTGGACGCCATCGACGGCGTGATCGTCGGCACGGCGCTGTATGAGCGGCGCTTCACCGTCACACAGGCCCTGGAGACCCTGCGGGCGTAGGAGCGTGCGGTTCGGGCGGCGCATGCGCCGCCCGGCAGTTGGCGCATGCGCCAACTGCGGGACCCGCACATGTGCGGGTCCCCGGCGGGGCCGCATGCGGCCCCGCCGACCGTGCCGCATGCGGCACGGTCCACCGACCATCTAGGCTGGGCACGTGCACCTCAAGCGCGTAATCCCCTGCCTGGACGTCGATGCCGGACGTGTCGTAAAGGGCGTCGAATTCGTAGACATCCGCGATGCCGGCGACCCGGTCGAGCTGGCCGCGCACTACGATCGCGAGGGCGCCGACGAGCTCGTGTTCCTCGACATCACCGCCACGCACGAGCGCCGCGAGACGATCGCCCAGCTCGCGCGGCGCACCGCCGACGAGGTGTTCGTGCCGTTCACCATCGGTGGCGGCATCCGTTCGGTCAAGGACGCCCAGGTCGTGCTCGACGCCGGCGCCGACAAGGTCTCGATCAACAGCGCCGCCCTCAAGCAGCCCGAGCTGATCGACGAGATGGCGCGCGTGTTCGGCTCGCAATGCGTCGTCCTCGCCGTCGATGCCAAGGCGGTCGGCAACGGCGAGCAGCGCTGGGAGGCCTACCTGGCGGGCGGGCGCACGCCCACCGGACGCGACGTCATCGACTGGACCCGCGAGGCGGCCCAGCGCGGAGCGGGGGAGATCCTGCTGACGAGCATCGACCGCGACGGGACATCCGACGGATATGACCTCGAGCTGACCTCGGCCGTCAGCGCCGCCGTCGGCGTGCCGGTGATCGCCTCCGGGGGCGCCGGTGAGCTCGAGCATCTGGCGCAGGCGCTGCGCGCAGGAGCTGACGCGGCGCTGTGCGCGTCCATCTTCCACTACGGCCGTCACACGATCGCCGAGGCCAAGGCGCATCTGGTCGCTGCAGGAGTGCCTGTGCGCGAGACCGGATGAGCGAGGTGGCATCGCTGCGCACCGGCGCCGAGGTGCTCGGGGCACTCCAATATCAGCCGGGCGGTCAACAGCTACTCGAGCTGGCAGCTGACCGCGACGATGTGGAGCTCGTCGGCGGGGCTGTGCGCGACCTGCTGCTGGGCGGCACTCCGCGCGAGCTGGACGTAGTGGTGGCCGATGACGCCGCGGCGTTCGCGCAAGAGCTGGCCCAGCGCCTCAATGCGCTCGCGGGTAAGAGCGCGGGGGAGCGGTCGTTGTTCGAGTCGAGCTCACACGAGCGCTTCAGGACCGCGCTCGTGTGGTGTGAGGGAAGCAGGATCGACGTGGCGACGCGGCGCTCCGAGCGCTATTCAGCGCCCGGAGCGCTCCCCGAAGTGAGCGAGGGCACGCCCGAGCAGGACCTCGAACGCCGCGACTTCACTGTCAACGCAATCGCGCTATCTCTCGGCGGCGCGCATCGAGGCGAGCTGCGCGCCGTTCCGGGTGCTCTTGGAGATCTGTCGGCCGGCCGGCTGCGGGTGCTGCACGACGCGAGCTTCATCGACGACCCCACACGTCTGCTGCGCCTGGCGCGCTACCGCGCGCGGCTGGGCTTTGCGATCGACCAGCGCACCGCAGGCCTGGCCGCCACAGCGGTGAGCTCGCGCGCACTGAACACGGTCTCGCTTGCCCGCATCGGCGCAGAGTTGCGCCTTGCGCTAAGTGAGGCAGACATGGTGGGCGCAATCGCCTCGATCGACCATCTCGGCCTGCTGAGAGCAATATCCACAGAACTGAGCTTTGACGAGGAGACGGCTCGCGAGGCGCTCGCTCTCCTGTCCGAGGCGGGCGTGGATACCCGCCCAGACCTGCTGCTACTCACCATGATGCTCGCGCCCGGGTACTACCCCGAGTGCCATTTCATCGACGATCAAGCCCGAGGACGGATCGCCGGATTGCTGGACGACTTGGAATTCTCGGCGACCGATCGAGACCTGGTGTTGAAAGCGCTGGCTGACGGGCCGGATATAGCCCCGGGGCTGGCCTTCGCGGAGACCCCCTCAGAAATCCACCAGATCGTCTCGCGCGCGTCATTGGAGGCCGTTGCCCTTGTGGGCACAATTATCGCGCTGTCTTCAGGAGGCCCCGACAACGTCATCACCGAAGCCGCCCACCGCTGGCTAGCTGAACTGCACAGCGTACGCCTGCAAATCACAGGCAAGGACCTGCTCGCGGCGGGCGTTTCGCAAGGCCCGGAGATCGGCCGCCGCCTGAATGCGGCTTTGATGCGCAAGCTCGACGGCGAGCTGGCGGACGGTCGCGATGCTGAGCTGGTCGCGGCCCTGGAAGCGAGTCCATGAGCTCGCCCGCGGCGAACATGGGCTCGAATGAGCTGCTCTTCGACCTTCGCGGCGGCGGCCACGCGCTGTTCACCACCCGCGCTCACGGCAACATGTCCTCGGTCGGCGGCCTCGACCACGAGCACGGCCTGCGCGCTCGCGACCGCCTGCTTACTCAGCTTGGATTGCGTCGCCTCGCGCGGGGCTACCAGGTGCATGGCACTACCGTCCGGCGTATCCGCGGCGACGCCGACATCCCTGCGCCCGACACCGATGCCGCGCAGGCGCCGATCGAGGCGGACGGTCATGCCACGTGCGTGGCCGGTATCGGGATGATGGCGCTTGGCGCCGACTGCCTGCCGGTCGCCCTCGGCGGCAGTGGCGCGGTCGCGATGGTTCATGCCGGCTGGCGCGGGCTCGCCGCCGGAGTGCTGGAGGAGGGCGTGCGCGCTCTACGCGAGCTCGGCGGCGAAGGAGAGGTAGCGGCGATCATCGGCCCTGGCGCCGGCCCCTGTTGCTACGAGGTTGGCGAGGAGGTGCATGCGGCGTTCGCGGGAGCGCATCGCAGCGGTCGGCACATCGACCTGAAGGCACTCGCCCGGGATCGACTGCACGCCGCGGGGGTGCTCGACGTACGGGACGTCGCGACATGCACGATCTGCGACGGGCGCTTCTTCTCATACCGCCGTGAACACACGCACGCCGGCCGCCAGGCGGGAGTCGCATGGCTCAGCTGATCACCGATCTGCGCGAGGAGGGGATCAGGCAGAACCTCGCCCGCGTGCGCGAGCAGATCGCCGACGCCGCCCGTCAGGCCGGCACCGACCCGGGCTCGGTCGAAGTCCTCGCGGCCACCAAGTACGTGCTCAGCGAGGATCTCCCAACCCTCGCAGCCGCCGGAATCGAGCTCGTGGGGGAGAACCGCGCACAGGATCTCGCCGCCCGCGCCGGCGCCTACGGCGAGCTATTTCGCTGGGACTTCATCGGCGCACTGCAATCGCGGCGAGTCCGCACGATCCTGCCGTATGTGCGCCTGATCCACTCCGTCGCCTCGACCTCCGCGCTGCGCGAGCTCGACCGTCACCGCGCGCTCGCCCGTCCCGAGCTGGAGGTCCTGATCGAGGTCAACGTCGCCCGTGAGCCCGGAAAGTCCGGGATCGCTCCCGAGGAACTCGACTCCTATCTCGAACAAGCGCCCGTGCCCGTCGCCGGACTGATGTGCATGCCCCCGCTCGCCTCCGACCCGCAGGACAGCCGCCGCTGGTTCGCCGCCACGCGCGAGCTGGCGGCTGCGCGCGAGCTGCCCCGACTATCGATGGGAACCTCCCAGGACTACCTCGTCGCCGTGCAAGAGGGCGCCACAATTGTGCGCATAGGCACGAGCTTGTACTCTTAGTGTTCCCATCGGGCACGCCCGACGGTTAGCATTAGCAGGGAAACTCGCCCCCCGCGCGAACTCCGCACCTGTACCTATGGCTTTTCGAGACTCCTGGCATCGCGCCCTCGTCTACTTCGGCCTCGCCGAGGAGTACCACCACGACGACTACGACGACGAGCCCCTACCCGAGTCCGACGTCCAGGACCGTTACCGCGAGCGCCCCAACGTCCGTCGCCTGCGCCGTCGTCGCGACGAGTTCGACGACATCTTCGCCGAGGACGACGAGCCCCGCGCACGCTCGACCACCGCACTGCGCTCCGTGCGCACCGGTAACGGCAATGGCAACGGCGACGTGCGCGTCCATCTGGTCGTGCCCAAGTCCTTCAACGACGCCCAGCAGATCGCCGACCGCTTCAAGGACTCGGTCCCGGTGATCCTCAACCTGCAGTCCTCGGACACCGAACTCTCCAAGCGCCTCATCGACTTCGCCTCCGGCCTCACCTACGCGCTCGACGGCGGCATGCAGCGGATCGCCGACAAGGTCTTCATGCTCACCCCCCGCAACGTCGAGATCTCCGCCGAGGAGCGCGCGCGGTTGATCGAGAAGGGCTTTTTTAATCAAAGCTGACGGGCCTGTAGCCTGAGCCCTCTCATGAACGTAGGACTCATCGGCTCAGGCAACATGGCGCGCGCATTGGCGCGCGGTTGGGATCGTCCCGTGCTGTGCTCGGACCCGCTCCCCGAGCGCGCCGCCGCGCTCGCCGCCGAGGTGGGAGGGGAGGCGCTGCAAAGCAACGCCCGGGTCGCCCAGCGCGCCGACCTCGTCGTCCTCTGTCACAAGCCCGCCCAGCTCAACGACGTCGCAAGCGAAATCGCGCCGCACGCCAAAGCCGTCGCTTCGATCCTCGCGGCCACACCGCTGCAAACCTTGAAGGACGCCTACCCCGGCAAGCCCGTCTACCGCTTCATCCCCTCGCTCCCCGTCGAGGTACGTCAGGGCGCCGTCGTACAGGCCGACGGGCCCTCCCAAGACGCCGCCCTGGATGCCCGCGCCCACGACCTGTTCGCCGAACTCGGCACGCTCGTGGTGCTCCCCGACGCGCTCGTCGACGTCGCCATGGGCCTGATGTCATGCGCGCCCGCCTACGTCGCGCTCGTCGCCGAGGCCCAGATCGACGCCGGTGTGCGCCACGGCATCCCCGCCGCCCAGGGCGCCGAACTGGTCGTCCAGACCCTCGCCGGCACCGCCGAGCTCTTGCGCCGGCGCGAGAACGACACCCACGCGATCCGCCGCGAGGTCGCCTCGCCCGGCGGCGTCACCGCCCGCGGCCTCGACGCATTGGAGCGCGCCGGCCTGCGCGCCGCCTTCAGCGACGCCCTCGACGCCGTCCTAGGCGAACGATGATCCTCCTCAGCGCCCGCACCCAGATCGCCGACTACCTCTCGACGCTCATCTACGTCTACACCCTCCTGATCATCCTCCACATCGTCGTCCAGCTCCTCTTCGCCGCCGGCCTGCGCCCGCCCTACTCGCGCACGACCGACGCGATCCTCGGCTTCCTACGCGACATCTGCGAACCCTTCCTGCGCATCTTCCGCCGGGTGCTGCCCAGCTTCGGCGGCTTTGACTTCAGCCCGATCGTCGCGATCCTCGCGCTGGGCATCTTCAATTCGATCGTCATTCAGGGCATCATCCACGGCTGATCTGGCCCGTGCGCGCCGCCCTTTCAAGCGCATACGCCCGCGCCGCGCTCGTGCTCGCGGCAGTGCTGGCCCTCGACCAGCTCACCAAGCGACTCGTCTCACACTCGATCGCCCCCGGAGAACGCATCGCCCTCCTTCCGGGCGTCCATCTCGTGCACACGCGCAACCACGGCGTCGCCTTCGGCCTTGAGGCCGGCCACGGCACACTCGTGGCGATCCTTGTCGGTCTCGCGCTACTCGGCCTGCTCGTCTACTTCGCCACCCACTCCTCGCGCCCGCTCATCTGGCTGGCGACCGGCCTGCTCCTCGGCGGCGCCCTCGGCAACCTCCTCGACCGCATCCGCACGGGCTCTGTCGTCGACTTCATCGAGCTCCCGCTCGGCTGGCCGCCCTTCAACCTCGCCGACGCCTCGATCGTGCTCGGCGTCGCCCTGCTGCTGTTCGCGATCGAGTCCCCCCGCGCTACCGCGCACGAGCGCGCCCAACTCGGCGGATGATCGCCACGCCGATGCACTCGACCTCGCTAGCGCCGACCACTGCGGTGAGCGGCGCCCACTGCGCCCGACGAAGACGCGAGCCCCCGTCTCACCCACCCATCCCATGACCGACGCTTTCACCATCGCCTACGAAGACGCCCACCTGCTCGTCATCGACAAGCCGGCCGGCCTCGTCGTTCACCCCGCGCGCGGCCACCGCACCGGCACGCTCGCACAACTGCTCGGCGCCGCCGCCGCCGGCGGTCCCGACCCCGAGCGCGCCGGCATCGTCCATCGCCTGGACCGCGACACCTCCGGGCTCCTCGTGGTCGCACGCTCAGACGAGGCCCATCGGCGCCTGCAGCACGCGCTCGCCGAGCGTCACATCGTGCGCGAATATCTCGCTCTCGTGCACGGTCGCCCGCCCGCGCGCACCGGCACGATCGAGGCCCCGATCGGGCGCGATCCGCGCGTGCGCACGCGCATGGCCGTCGACGGCGCCCACCCGCGCGAGGCCCGCACCCACTTCGAGATCGAGCGTCCGCTGGGACCCTTCACACTCCTACGGCTGCGGCTGGACACCGGGCGTACGCATCAGATACGCGTCCATCTGCAGGCGATCGGCCATCCCGTCGTCGGCGACCCCGAGTACGGGTCGCGCCCGGGCGCCACGGACACCCCCGGCACGCTCGGCTTGGAGCGCCAGTTCCTACACGCCGCGCGCCTGTCCTTCGCCCATCCCTTCACCGAAGCGCCGATCGACATCGCCTCGCCGCTCCCGGCCGACCTTCAGCGCGCACTATCTCAAGCCGAACAGCTATCCTGACGGGTTCATTCCAACCATTTACCCGCGCGGAGCACTCGATCGCGGCCCTGCCCGGACGGCGACCACCAAGCCTCACTCAGCCATCTCCGGGTCCGCGGCGACCGTGCGGAAACACGTCCACACACACATAAGGGAGCACCACTCGTGGCTCAAGCCCAGGTAGGCATAGCGGAGCTGCTGGAGGCCGGCGTTCATTTCGGTCACCAGACACGCCGCTGGAACCCAAAGATGCGCCGCTTCATCCACGGTGAGCGCGGCGGCATCTACATCATCGACCTGCTCAAGACCTCCTCGCTGCTCAGCGCCGCCCAGGAGTTCGCAGGCACGCTCGCCCATCGTGGTGGCACCGTCCTGTTCGTCGGCACCAAGAAGCAGGCCCGCGACACGATCCGCGACGTCGCCGAGTCCGCCGGCATGCCCTACGTCAACCACCGTTGGCTAGGCGGCCTATTGACCAACTTCCAGACGATCAACCAGCGCATCCGCCGCCTGCACGACCTCGAACGCTTCGAGGCCGAGGGCCAGCTCGCCCTGCTTCCGACCCGCGAGCGCATGGCCGCCCAGGCCGATCTCGCCAAGCTGCGCGCAAACCTCGGCGGCGTCAAGAACATGCAGCGCGTGCCCAACGCGATGTTCGTAATCGACCTCAAAACCGAGGTCATCGCCGTCAAAGAGGCTCAGCGACTGCGCATCCCGATCATCGGTCTCGTCGACACCAACTGCGACCCCGACGGCATCGACTTCGTGATCCCCGGCAACGACGACGCGATCCGCTCCTGCGCGCTCATCACCCAGGCGATCGGCCAGGTCGTCTCCGAAGGCCACTCGGTGTTCCGCGCCGAGGAGGAACGTGCCCGCCAGGAAGCCGAGGAGCGCGCCCGTCTGGAGGCAGAGGCACGCGCCAAGCGGGAAGCCGAGGAACAGGCCAAGCGCGAGGCAGAGGAAGCCGCCGCCCGCGAGGTCGCCGAGCGCCAAGCAGCCGCCGCAGCAGCTGCCGCCGCGACTACCGCACCGGCTCCGGGCGCGTCCACGGCGCCCACCGAGCCAGCCGCAGCGTCGCAGGCCCCGGCACCGTCTGCGCCTGCGCAGACGCCCACCCCCGAGCCGCCAGCCGAGACCGTCAAGGTCGCTGCCACAGAGGAGGCCGGCGCGTCATGAGCACCGTCGAGATCTCAGCAAGCGACGTCAAGGCCCTGCGCGATCGCACCGGTGCGGGGATGATGGACTGCAAGAAGGCCCTCACCGAGGCCGCAGGCGACCTTGAGCAGGCGATCGAGATCCTGCGCCTGAAGCAGGGCAAGAAGATCCAGGATCTCGGCGAGCGCGTCGCCACCGAGGGCACAATCCAGGCATACATCCATGCCGGCGCGAAGGTCGGTGTGCTGATCGAGGTCGACTGCAACACCGACTTCGTCGCCACCAACGACGACTTCGTGACCTTTGCCCGTGACGTCGCCATGCAGATCGCCGCCACACCCACGGTGCGCCATGTAAGTCGCGAGGACGTGCCCGAGGCCGAGCGCGACGCCGAGGCGCGCATCTACGAGCAAGAGGCCGCCGACAAGCCCGAGAACGTCCGCGAGCGGATCGTCACCGGCAAGCTCGACTCCTGGTATCAAACGATCGTCCTGCTAGAGCAAGAGATGCACAACCCCAAGTTCGACAACAAGACCGTCCAGCAGCTACGCGACGAGCTCACCGCCACCACCGGCGAGAACGTCGTAATTCGCCGGTTCGTGCGCTTCGCAGTCGGCCAATAGCAATAGCCCCAGGAGTGGATAGTCTCCTGCGGCATGTCTGACCCAGCATTCCAGCGCATCCTCCTGAAGCTCTCCGGCGAGGCCCTGATGGGTCGTCTGGAGTTCGGCACCGATCCCGCGCGCGTCGCCGCCGTCGCCCAGCAGGTCGGCGCCGTGCGCGATCGCGGCGTGGAGGTCGCGATCGTCGTCGGCGCGGGCAACATCTATCGCGGCATGCAGGGCGCCGCCGCCGGGATGGATCGCGCCACCGCCGACTACATGGGCATGCTCGCGACCGTCCTCAACGCGCTGCCCCTGCAGGACGCCCTGGAGAAGATCGGCACCGACACGCGCGTCGTCTCCGCTCTGGGCGTGGCCGAGGTCGCCGAGCCCTACATTCGTCGCCGCGCGATGCGTCATCTGGAGAAGGGCCGCGTCGTGATCTTCGCTGCCGGCACAGGCAATCCGTTCTTCACAACCGACACCGCCGCCGCGCTGCGCGCCGCCGAGATCCACGCGGAGATGATCCTGATGGCCAAGAACGGGGTGGAAGGCGTGTACAGCGCCGATCCCGCGACCGATCCGCAGGCGACGTTCATCCCCGAGATCACCCACATGGAGGCGATCGAGCGCCGACTGCGCGTAATGGACTCCACCGCGCTCGCACTCTGCATGGAGAACGGCATGCCGCTGAACGTATTCAACATGGACGACGACACGAGCATCGCGCGCATAATCTCGGGAGAACGCGTGGGCACGCTCGTATCCACACCGACCGCAGACCAGGGAGACGGCGATGGCAGCTGAGATGATCGATGTATTGCTCGAGGACGCGCGCGAGCGGATGGCCAAGTCCGTCGAGTCCGCTCAGCACGAGTTCTCGACCGTACGCACAGGACGCGCCAGCCCCTCGCTGCTAGATCGCGTCGTGGTCGACTACTACGGCGCCATGACGCCCCTGAACCAGCTCGCGACGATCTCCGCTCCCGAAGCGCGCCTGATCACCGTCCAGCCTTACGACAAGTCCTCGATCAAGATGATCGAGAAGGCGATCAACGAGTCCGACGTCGGGCTGAACCCCTCCAATGACGGCAACGTCGTGCGCCTCGCGGTGCCCGAGCTGACCGAGGAGCGCCGCCACGAGCTGGTCAAGGTGGTGCGCAACCTCGCCGAGGAGGGCCGCGTGGCGATCCGCAACGTCCGCCGCGACACCATGCAGCACCTGCGCGAGCTCAAGTCCGCCGGTGAAGCCTCCTCGGATGACGAGCACCGCGCCGAGGTCGAGCTGCAAAAGCTCACCGACGCGCGCATCGGCGAACTCGACGGGGTGCTTGCCACCAAGGAGCAGGAGATCCTCGAAGTCTGATGGCCGACGCCCCGGCGAGCCAGCGGACGGACGGGGACTCGGGCGCCAAATACGTCGCGATCATCACCGACGGCAACGGCCGCTGGGCGCGCGCGCGCGGCCTGCCGGTCAACGACGGCCACGACGCCGGCGCCGACACGGTCAAGGCACGTTTGCGCGACGCGGTCGATTTTGGCGTGCGCGAGCTGACCGTCTATTCGTTCTCCACCGAGAACTGGTCGCGCTCCGCCGAGGAGGTTCAGGGGTTGATGGACATGTTCGCCAGGCGCATCGCCGGGGAGACGCCCGAGCTGCACGACGAGGGCGTGCGCATGCGTTTCATCGGCAGGCGCAAAGGCATCTCCGACGATCTCGTTCAGCGCATGGATTGGGCCGAAACCCTGACCGACGCCAACGAGCGCATCACTCTGTTCGTCGCCTTCAACTACGGCGGTCGCGCCGAGATCCTCGACGCCGCCCGCGCCTTTCAGGGCGGCGAGGAGGAGGACTTCCGCTCCCTGCTCTACGCCCCCGAGATGCACGACCCCGATCTCATCATCCGCACCAGCGGCGAGCGGCGCCTGTCCAACTATCTGCTGTGGCAGTCCGCCTACTCCGAGCTCATCTTCCGCGACGAGCTCTGGCCGGACTTCACGCGCCAGGCGCTCGAGCAGTCCCTCGCGGAGTTCTCCGCGCGGCGGCGCAGGTTTGGCGGACGGTGATGGCGCGGACTTCCGGGGGCGGGCAGGCATCGGACTCCGGCGTGAGGGGGACCTCCGGATCTCGCATGCGAATGCCGTTGCGCACTCCCCGCTCGGACTTCGGCGCGCGCGTGCTCGTCGCACTGCCGGCGATCGCCCTGGCGCTGTTCCTCGTGATCGAGGGCGGCTCGATCTTCACCCTCGGTCTGTTCGTGCTCGGGTGTCTGTGCATGCACGAGCTCTACTCGATGTACGCACGCACACACCCCGCCCGCCTCGCCGGCTTCCTCGCGCTCGCCGGACTGCTTCTCGCGGCCCAATACGGAGGCCAGTTCCAGATACTGCTAGTCGCCGTCGCGGCGCTGCCGGTCCTGTTCGCCTTCACGCTCATACAGCCCACGCCAAGCGTCGCCGGATTGGCCGTCACGCTGCTGGGGATCTACTGGATCGGCTTCGCGCTCGCCCATGCGGTCCTCTTGCGCGGTCTGCCGCACGGCGAGGGGATCGTGATCGACGTGCTCGTCGGCACTTTCCTCGGCGACACCGGCGCCTATCTCGGCGGTCGCACCTTCGGGCGCCGTCCGCTGGCGCCACGCATCTCCCCCAACAAGACCGTCGAGGGACTGCTCGCCGGCATGGCCTTTACGATCATCGGGGTGTGGCTGGCCGGGCGCTATCAGGACTGGCTGCCGGGCACCCACGCACTCGTCCTCGGCCTCGGTGTGGCGATCGTCGCGCCCGTCGGCGACCTCTTCGAGTCCTTCGTCAAGCGCCAGGCCGGCGTCAAGGACTCCGGCGGCGTCTTCGGCGCGCACGGTGGTGCCCTCGATCGCCTCGACGCCGTCCTCTTCGCCGCGGTCGTCGGCTATTACATCTGGTTTGCCTATGTCCACTGAGCCTGTACCGCACTCCGTCGAGTCGGACTCCGGTTCGCGGGCCAAGCGCCTGCTGATCCTCGGTTCGACCGGCTCGATCGGCACGCAGGCACTCGACGTGTGTGCACGTGAGAGCGAGCAGTTCGAGCTCGTCGGACTCTCGGCCGAGCATTCCTGGGAGGCGCTCGTGGAACAGGCCCGTGCTCATGGCGTACGGCGGATCGCACTCGCCGACGAGCACGCCGCCGCGCGGGCCTCCGGGGCGTGGACGGACGGCGAGGTGCTGGCCGGCGCCGAGGGCCTTGTCCGGCTCGTCGTCGAGTCCGGCGCCGACCTCGTCCTGAACGCGCTCGTGGGCTCGGCCGGACTCGGGCCGACGGTCGCCACGCTCGGCGAGGGCATCGACCTGGCGCTTGCCAACAAGGAGTCGCTCGTCGTCGGCGGAGAGCTCGTCAGCGCGCTCGCGGAAGCCACCGGCGCGCGCATCGTGCCGGTCGACTCCGAGCACACGGCCCTACACCAGCTGCTCGCCGGGCAGCCCCCGGGCGCCGTCGAGCGCCTGACGATCACAGCCAGTGGCGGCCCCTTCCGCGGGCGCACGCGTGAACAGATGGCGGAAGTGAGTATCGAGCAGGCGCTCGCCCACCCCACCTGGGCGATGGGCGGCAAGATCACGATCGACTCCGCCACGATGATGAACAAGGGCCTGGAGTTGATGGAGGCCCACCACCTGTTCGGCGTTCCCTATGAGCGAATCGACGTGCTCGTGCACCCGCAATCACTCGTACACGGCCTGATCGGACTCGCCGACGGCGCCATGCTCGCCCACCTCGGTCCCCCCGACATGCGCATCGCGATTTCATACGCGCTGCACTCCGGGGAGTCCGCCGGACTTCCGATCGCACCGCTCGACCTCGCGGCCGTCGGCACGCTCACGTTCGAGCCGGTCGATCTCGACGCCTTCCCCTGCCTGCGTCTCGCGCGGGAGGCCGCGCTCGCCGGCGGGACCGCCCCGTGTGTGTTGAACGCCGCCAACGAGATCGCCGTCCATGCCTTCCTCGACGGACGCCTGTCCTTCACCGCCATCGCCGACACCATCGAGCGCACCCTCTCGCAGTTGCCCGCCGAGCCGGTTCGCGCCTTCGAGTCGCTATACGAGGCCGACCGTGCCGCGCGGGTGGTCGCGGGGGAGGCTGTGGCGGCTTTGCAATAGGGGCGCAAGCTGCTACGGAGAGGCCCGCGATCGAGGGTCGTCCCGTTCTTGTCCGGGAGTCGGTGAAGAGAACATGGGCCCCCTCCATGCATCATCCGGACATTCGAGTGGGACGATCTCAGCGGCGTTTCTCGGGCCCGGTGACACCAGACCCGCTTGGTATGATCGCGGTATGACCAAGGCTGCGAAGATCACTATCTCACTGCCGCCCGAGCAGGTGGAGCAGGCGCGCGCCGCCGTCGCCGACGGTCAGGCGTCGAGCGTGTCGGGCTACATCTCCGCTGCGCTGGCGGCGGTAGCTCCGCCGAACGCCGACGACGGAGACACGCTCGCGGACTTCGTAAGGGATCTGATCGCCGAGGACGGCGAGCCCAGCGCTGAGGCTCGCGCGTGGGCTGACCGGGCCTGGGCCATGTCGGAGTCCGATTGAAGGGATTCACGCTCGACACCGGGGCGTTGATCGCATTGGAACGGCGCGATGAGTTCATGCTCGCGCTGCTCAAACCCGCGCTGGACGAACCCGACGCGATGCTGCACGTTCCGGCCGGCGTCCTCGCGCAGGCATTCCGTGACGGCGCGCGGCAGGCTCGGTTGATGAGGCTGCTCGGACTGGCGCAGACAAAGATCGTTGAGCTCGACGCGCGCACCGCTTTTGCCGCCGGTCTGCTGCTCGGCAAGCGTGGGTCTACCGATGCGGTGGACGCGAGTGTGGTCATTTGCGCTCGTGTCAATCGGCAAAGCGTCGTCACGAGTGACCCCGAGGATCTCCACCGACTCGACCCAGATCTTCGACTGGAGGTTGTGTAGGTCACCCAACCGACGGGCAACCACAGCCGCGCCTGCCAAACTGAGCGCATGAGTTGGGTCCTGACGATCCTGGGGATTGTGGCGCTGATCGTGCTGCACGAGCTGGGGCACTTCACGGTGGCGAAGCTGGTGGGGATGCGCGTGGAGCGCTTCTCGCTGTTCTTCCCACCGACGATCGCCCGGATCAAACGCGGCGAGACCGAGTACGCGATCGGCGCGATCCCCGCGGGCGGCTACGTGAAGATCACCGGGATGAACCCCGAAGAGCTCGAGGACCTCGATCCGGAGGCCACACGCCGCGCCTACTACAGCCAGGCGCCGTGGAAGCGGATCGCGGTGATCGTGGCGGGACCGGGCGTGAACATCGCGATCGCGTTCGTGATCTTCTGGGCGATCCTGTTCTCGGGCAGCCTGTCAGGGGCGACCGCGCTGTACCACCTCGACCCGGCGACGGAAGCGGTGCAGGCGACTTCGACGGTGCAAGCGGTGCAGGGCGGCCAACCGGCGGCCAGCGTGCTGCGCACGGGCGATCACATCGTCGCGGTCGACGGTGCACAGGTCTCTCAAGAAGCCGCCAGGCGCCGGATCGACGCGCATCGCTGTGCAGGTGTGGCCGCGGAAGGCTGTCGCGCGAGCACCCCCGCGGTGCTGACGGTGCGCCGTGGATCAAAGACGCTGCGCGTCTCGATCTATCCCCGTTACAGCACGGCCGACAAGCGCATGCTGATCGGCGTGCAGTTCGGAGTCGCAGCCAAGCCCTACGGTGTCCTCAGCGCCGCCGGTGGCGCCGTGGTAGTGATGTGGCATGCCACCTGGGGCACGCTGACGGGCTTTGCCAAAGCGCTGACCAGCTCGAAGACGCGCCACGAAGTCAGCAGCATCGTCGGCATCACGCGCGCTGCGCACGAAACGGTTGTCGCAGGGCCGGGGATCGCCCTCGTGTTCCTCGGCTACATCTCGCTGGTCCTCGCCGTGATCAACATGTTCCCGTTCCTGCCGCTCGACGGCGGACACGTGCTGTGGTCGGTGGCCGAGAAGGTCCGAGGCAAGCGCATCTCGCTGGCGGCGATGTATCGCTTCAGCTCGGTCGGCATCGTGCTGCTGCTGTTCCTCGTGATCAACGGCGTCAGCAACGACATCGGCCGCCTCGGCGGCTGACGCCCCTTTTTCAGCATCGTTGCGTAGTCCCACCAGCGGTAGGGCGGCTTGGCCTGGCCGGGCTTGCGTCCGGCGACATTGAGAGGCTTTTCAAATGCCAGTCACATCGCTCCAGCCGGAACCGGATACCGTCGATGCATTGCTCGGCGCTACGGTGCGAATCATCGAGGACGAGCGTTCACGTGGCAAGACAGCGGACGCAAAGGCAGGTCAGCTTGTCGGGTTCACTGGGGTGATCCTCGCGATCGACGCTGCGCTTGGACGCGATGTCTTCGATCACGGAATCTCTGGCGGATACGGTGACGTGTTCGTGGCTTTCTTCGTAATCTCGCTGCTCGCCCTGGTCGCCGCCGCCTATGTCGCGATCCGCGGCGTGTTTCTCCCTCAGAGAACGCTCGCATTCCGGCGCAAAGACGTCGAGGGGCTTGCTGATGGCAATCTTGTCCTCGCCGATTCCGTCGAAATCAAGCGTATGTTGATCCGTACCTATGGTCAGGAGGTTGTGTCCGAGGAGCGGCGCAACAACCGTAAGCTCGACATCGTCAGTCGCGCCGGTCTGCTGTTGATGATCGCCGTGCTTGCTCTGGCCGGCGAGGGCGGTACACTGGCCGTCAGACAAGTCGCCATGACCAATCCGAAACAACTGCCTTCGCAACCCGGTAGACCTGCTGGGAGCGCTGTGCCGCCGGCCGGTGCGGAGCGTCCCAAGCCGCCGGTCAGCTTGCCGCTTGGCTCGATCGAGAAGGGTGGCTACGAACCTCCTGGGGTGCGTAAGGACCAATGACCGACGAAGCTCAAAAGCCCAGCGAATCAGACGCCTCCGGCAGTGCGGTGTCCGTGCGTCCGACGCCGCCGCTGACACTCGAGCGGGAAGCCGACCCGCCTGCCACGACCGCGATTCAGCGGCTCATCAAGCTGATAGCAGCCTGATTCAGCCCGCCGCGCTGACACAAACCCAGCTCTTGACCAGTCCCCCAGCGCGCTCGGCCAGCGCCGGTCCGAACAGCGCTTCGATCTCGGTGCGGCGCAACAGCTCGATCTGCTCCCACTTTCCGGCCGCGCCCAGGCGCCAGTAGGGGCGGCGCACTCGCTCAGGCAGCCAGTGCGCGAACGGCAGCAGCGCGTGGGGCTCCACCGGGAACGAGTACGCCGGGGTCTGCACGAACCAACCGCGCCCGACCCGGCGTACCTCGGCGGCGAACGCCGCGCGGCGCGAAGGCGGCACGTGCTCGATCACCGACGAGCAATACACGAGGTCGAACTCCCGGTCGGCGAACGGCAGTCCCGCGGATGCGTCCGCGCGCACGAACGGCCCCGGGTACTCAGGGCGCGCGGCGAGATCGACGCCGGTGATGTCCAACGAGGGCTCGAGCCCCCGCAATCCGAGCGCGCCGCAGCCGACGTCCAGCACGCGGGCCCCCGACGGTAGGTGTGTCAGCGCGAAGAAGCGCTCATGCCGTGCGGCGCGCGCGCGGGCCGCGAACGGTGAGGCCAGGCGCGCGAGCGGGCCGCGCGCAGTGCCGTAGACATCCCGTGCGCGCGGTTCGGCCATCGCCGGCAAGGTTATTCAGGTGCGCGACCCGACCCCACGTAGAATAGGGCGCATGGCTTCAGAGCGGCAGATTCAGGTCGGCGCAGTGCCCGTCGGCGGGGGCGCACCGGTGGCTGTGCAGACGATGACCAAGACCGAGACCGCCAATCTCACCGCGACGATGGATCAGATCCGTACGGTCGCCGAGGCCGGAGCGGACATCGTGCGGGTGGCAGTGCCGCGTGAGCAGGACGCGGAGGCCTTGAAGACGATCGTCGCGCAGTCGCCGATCCCGATCATCGCCGACATCCACTTCAACCACACGCTCGCGCTGAAGGCGATCGAAGCGGGCGCCCACTGCGTCAGGCTGAACCCGGGCAACATCGGCGGGCCGGAGAAGGTCGCCGAGGTGATCGCGCTCGCCAAGCAGCACGGCACGCCGCTGCGCGTCGGTGTGAACTCGGGCTCGCTGCCCAAGCATTTGCGCCAGCTCGAGTACGACAACCCCGTCGAGGCGCTCGTGACCGCGGCGATCGAGACGGTGGCGCTGATGGAGCGCTTGGAGTTCGAGAACTTCAAGGTCTCGATGAAGTCGACCTCGGTGCCCAACACGATCGCCTCCAACCGCCTGCTCTCCCAGCGTATTCCTTACCCGCTGCACCTCGGCGTGACCGAGGCGGGCACGAAGTGGTCGGGCTCGCTCAAGTCGGCCGTAGGCCTGGGCACGCTGCTGGCGGACGGGATCGGCGACACGATCCGCATCTCGCTCTCGACCTTCCACGCCGAGGAGGAGGTAAAGGTCGCCTGGGAGATCCTCAAGGCGCTCAAGTTGCGCGAGCGCGGCCCCGACCTGATCGCCTGCCCGACCTGCGGGCGCTTGCAGTTCGACATGGACCGCGTCGTCGTCGAAGTCGAGCAGCGCCTGGAAGCCTATGAGGACCCGATCGAGGTCTCGGTGCTCGGCTGTGCGGTCAACGGCATCGGCGAGGCCCGCCACGCCGACTTCGGCATCACCGGCGCGAAAGACATGGGCATGATCTACTCCAAGGGCGAGCCCTTGAAGAAGGTCCCGACCGAGCAGCTCGTGGACGAGCTGTTCAAGGAGATCGACCGCTATTACGCCGCCGGCAAGACCGTCCAGCGCGACGAGACCGCCGCCGCCGAGGCGCGCAGATGGCTGCAGGAGAACGAGGACGCGACTGCGATGACACCCGAGCGGATCGCCGCGCTCGAAGCCGCCGCGGCCGAGAACGACGCGAGCGCAGCCGAGGTGCTCGAGTCGATGCTCGAGCCGGCGACGGAGATGGACGAGGCCGTATCCCCGGTCGCCGGCCGTCGCTTCAGTAGAACCTAGCTCGCTGCCGAGAAGCGCTCGGCGACCTTCTCCCAGTTGACGACGTTCCAGAACGCGTCAATGTAATCGGGGCGGCGGTTCTGGTAGTGCAGGTAGTAGGCGTGCTCCCACACGTCCACTCCCAGCAGCGGCGTCTGACCGTTTGAGATGGGGGAGTCCTGGTTGGCGCTGCCGACAACAGCCAGGCCGGAGCCGTCGTGCACGAGCCAGGACCAGCCCGAGCCGAACTGGTTGACGCCCGTTTCCTTCAGCTTCGCCTGGAAGTCCGCGAAGGAGCCGAACGTGGCGTCGATCGCCGCGCCGAGATCTCCGCTCGGGGCGCCGCCGCCGCCCGGGCTCATGCTCTCCCAGAACAGCGAATGGTTGTAGTGCCCGCCGCCGTTGTTTTTGACGGGACCTTTCTTGTCACCGAGGCTGTCGAGGTTCTTCAGCACCTCCTCGACGGGCTGCTCGGCCCACTCGGTTCCTGCCAGCGCCGCGTTGGCCTTGTCTACGTAAGCCTGATGGTGCTTGTCGTGATGGAATTCCATCGTCGCCTTGTCGATGTGCGGCTCGAGCGCGTCGTAGGCGTAGGGGAGCGGCGGAACGGAATAGGCCATGAGGAAGGCTCCTTGTCGGGTCTTTCGTCGGTGTGTGTGGGCTGTTCTATCAAAGGCACCCTAAGCGCCTGTTGCGCAAGGGGCACGTCCCCTTTTTGGGATCGGTCCAAAGGGTCCGTGTAGGCTCTGCCTCCGTTATGCCCCGCCTCTCGCAATACATGCTTCCGACCGAGAAGCAGGCCCCTGCCGACGCGGAGGCGATCTCGCACAAGCTGATGGTCAGGGCCGGGCTGATCCGCCAGATGGGCGCCGGGATGTGGACGTGGCTGCCGGCGGGCTGGCGTGTGCATCAGAAGGTCGTCCAGATCGTGCGCGAGGAGATGGACGCGATCGGCGCCCAGGAGATGTTGATGCCGGTGCTGCAACCGGCTGAGCCGTGGCGCAAGACCGGGCGCATCGAGATCGAGGAGCTGTTCAAGCTCAACGATCGCAAGGGGTCAGAGCTCGTGCTCGCGATGACCCACGAGGAGGCGGTCACGTTCCACGCCGCGCAGACGATCCGCTCTTACCGCGACCTGCCGCAGATCCTCTACCACTTCCAGGTCAAGGAGCGCGACGAGCCGCGCCCGCGCGCCGGTGTGCTGCGTACGCGCGAGTTCGTGATGAAGGACTCCTACAGCTTCGACCGCAACCAGGCCGGGATGGAGGCCAACTATGCGCTGCACGTCGATGCGTATGACCGCATGATGGGGCGCACCGGCCTGCGCTGGTATCGCGTGGAGGGCGACGTCGGCATGATGGGCGGCCTGGGCGCGCACGAGTACATGGCCCCGTGCCCGGCCGGCGAGGACGAGGTGTTGCTCGATCCGACCGACGGTTGGGCGGCTAACCTCGAGGTCATCGACGCGCTCCCGGGCGTGGAGCGGGTGGGGGAGCAGTACACGCGCGACGGGCGTCCGCTCACGCGTGAGACGGCGATCGAGATCGGCAACGTCTTCAAGCTCGGCACGCGCTACTCGGTCCCGCTCGGCGCCACGTTTCTGGACGAGCAGGGAGAGGAGCGGCCGGTGTGGATGGCCTCCTACGGCATCGGCCCGGCGCGGATCGTCGCGGCCGCGGTCGAGCAGTACGCCGACGAGCACGGCATCTCCTGGCCGCGCGCACTGGCGCCGTTTCAAGTGCATCTGGTCGGGCTGGGCAAGCCCGGCACGCCCGAGCGCGAAGCCGCCGACGCGCTCTACGGGACGCTGAGCGAGGGCGGGATCGAGACGCTTTACGACGATCGCGATCTCGGCCCGGGCGAGAAGTTCGCCGAGGCCGAGCTGCTCGGGTGTCCGCTGCGGCTGACCGTCGGGCGCCGGACGTTGGAGTCCGGTGAGATCGAGGTCCAGGTCCGCCGCGGACGCACGCAGGCGCCGGGGATCGCGCTCGCGGGCGAGCCCGAGGCGCTGCTTCGAGCGGTGGACGAGCTGTGGCAGGGCCTCCCCTAGAGCGACCGCCGGGCCGGGCGGGACCTTCGCCGGGTCGCGGCGGCGCACCGACGCGAAAAGCCGGGGGCGAATACAGACTGACCTTGCGCCGGCTGGTGGGGCTCGATCGTTCGGGTCCCCCGCCGCCACAGACGCTGGCCGGTCAGCCGCTGCGCCCGTGGACGATCCCGAACGCGATCGGGTTCCTCAGACTGGCGCTGATCCCGGTGTTCCTGCTCGTCGCGTTCTCGAGCGCCGACGGCACCGGGGCTGCTCCCGCGGCGCTGTTCGCGGTCATCGGCTGGGGCGACTATGCCGATGGGATCGCCGCCCGGGTCAGCGGCCAATACAGCCGACTGGGCACGCTGATGGACCCGATCACCGATCGGCTGTTGGTGATCTCGGGCGTGGTCGTGTGCTGGCACTTCCAGCTGTTGCCGCGCTGGGCGCTGGCGGTGCTGGTGGCGCGCGAGTTGACGATGCTCGTGCTGGGGCGCTACGCGCAGACGCACGGCGTGGAGTTGCGCATCAACTGGCCGGGGCGCATCGGTGTGGCGCCGGTGATGGGCTCGTTTTTCTTTGCGATGGCGGGCCTACAGACCATCGGCGAGGTGCTGCTGTATGTCGGCCTGGCGTTCGCGCTGACCGCGACCGTGATGTATGCGCGCTCGGGTCTCACGCAGCTGCGAGCGTCCGCCGGGGGGTGACACGCGTGTCGGTCGTCCCGACGCGAACCCGAACCTCAAGCTCAGGTTTACGGTACTGTTTGACGGGCAAGTGTGGGATGTCGCCTGCGTAGCGAGCAGGCCCGACTGGGGCCTAAGCCCGATAGGAGATCGAATTCATGGACAGCTTCCCAGACCTCGGCTCGCTCGACGACAACGAGCTGAAGGGCCTCATCAAAGAGTTGACCGACGAGGAGACCGAGGTCTCCTACAGGCGGCGCATCTTGCACGGCAAGATCGACATCCTGCGCGCCGAGCTGGTTAACCGGCTGCGCCACAAGCACGACGGCGGCGATACGCCGGTGATCAGCGGCGATGACGTGCAGCAGCTGACGGACATTCTCGCCAACCGTCAGACGACGGTCCCCACGGACGCCGAGTAGAGCCGGCCCGGGGAAGAAGAGGACCGCACGAAATGGCTCTGCACTGCACCGAGTGCGGGTTCGTCAACGTCGAGGGCGCCAACTACTGTCAGCGTTGCGGCGCGCTGCTGCCGCGCGCGGAGGGAACCGGCGAGCCGGTCACTGCCACATATCGGATAGACGAGGCGGGCGAGCTCGTGCCGGTCGAGCTTGATGACGTCAGGGCGCACGGCCCGGCGCTCGTTATTCGCACCGGCGGTGGGCGTGTCGGCGAGAGCTTTTCGATCGTCGGCGAGCGCATGTCCATCGGCCGGCGTCCGGACTCCGACGTGTTCCTCGACGACGTGACCGTCTCACGCGATCACGCGCTGCTGATCGAGCGCGCGGGTCAATGGCATCTCGACGACTGCGGTTCGCTGAACGGTACGTACGTCAATCGCGGGCGGATCGAGTCTCAGCGCCTGGAGGAGGGCGACGAGGTGCAGATCGGCAAGTACAAGCTCACCTTCCACGCACGCTAAAGGTTCTGCGATGGCCGCCATCACCACCACTCAGACCCAAACACCGCAATCAGACGTCGAGCGGCTGAACGCCGAGCTGGAGCAGACCGACGGCACGGCCGGGGCGCCGCGGCAGAAGTCGATCACGATCGGCGCCGTGTGCAAGGCGCTGGCACAGGAGTTCCCGGACATCTCGATCTCCAAGATCCGCTACTTGGAGGATCAGAAACTGCTCACACCGCGGCGCACACCGGGCGGTTATCGCCTTTACACCCAAGGGGACGTGGCACGTTTGCGCACGATCCTGCGGATGCAGCGCGACGAGTTCCTGCCGCTGCGCGTGATCCGCCAAGAGCTCGCGACCGGACGCGCAGGGGATGGCGCCGCGACCGCCACGCCCACGCCAGGCAAGCGCGGCGGGCGCGAGGGGATGCGGCCGTGGCGCACGAGCGTGAGCGTGCGCGAGGCGACCGGGGCGCTGTACTCGCTGGAGGACGTGCTTGAGGAGACCAACGCCGACGCAAAGCTCGTGGGGGAGCTTGAGGAGTACGGCGTGATCAAGGGCGAGCTGCGCGGGGGCGTGCGCTACTTCGACGAGACCGAACGCGAGATCATCGGCGCCGTCGCAGAGCTGGCGCGTTACGGCGTGGGCGGACGCAACCTCAGAGTCTTCCGCTCCTCGGCCGATCGGGAGGCGACGCTGCTGCAGCAGATACTCGCTCCTGCTCTGCGCTCGCGCAACCCGCAGCGGCGCAAGGAGGCGGTCGAGGCGCTGGAGAACCTGGCGGCGGTCGCCACACACCTGAAGCACTTGCTGTTGATTCGTGACTTGCGCAAGATCGTTCGCTGATGAGCGATCTGCGGGGGTTCGTGCGGGAGATCCCGGACTTCCCGCAGGAGGGCATCGGTTTCAAGGACATCACGCCGCTGCTGGCCGACCCGGGCGCGCTGAAAGCCGCCGTGCGGGGCCTGGCGGAGTATGCGCGCCCGCTGAACGTCGATTGTGTCATCGCCGCGGAGGCGCGCGGGTTTTTGCTCGGGCCGGCGCTCGCGCTGGAGCTGGGCACCGGGTTCGTGCTCGCGCGCAAGCCCGGCAAGCTCCCGTATGAGACGGTCAGCGCCGAGTACATGCTGGAGTACGGGTCGGGCGAGCTGGAGCTTCACACCGACGCGCTTGGCCCCGGCCGGCGGGTGCTCGTGCACGACGACCTGCTCGCCACGGGCGGGACCGCGCGGGCGCTGTGCGAGTTGGTACAGAGCCTCGGTGGGGAGGTCGCCGGCTGCGGTTTTCTGATCGAGCTCGAGTTTTTGAACGGGCGGGCGCGGCTTGCGCCCCACGACGCGCACGCGCTGATCACCTACGGATCCTCCTGACGGACGCAGGGAACACGCCGAGCCGATGCCGACCGCCAGTGCCACCCGTACGATCGCCGCTCCGGCAGACGAGCTGTGGGAGACGATCCGCGACCCTCACCACCTGCCGCGCTGGTGGCCGCGGGTCAACCGCGTGGAGGACGTGACCGAGACAGAGTTCACCGAGGTGTTGATCACGGGCGCCGGCAAATACGTGCGCGCGGACTTCACGCTCGCGGTGTGCGACGAGCGCGAGCGCCGGCTGTGCTGGGAGCAGCGCGTGCAGGACAGCCCGTTCGCGCGGCTGCTGAAGTCGGCCGAGACCGAGGTGCGACTAAAGGACGTCGCGGGAGGTCCGCAGGGCGCCGGCCCGATGACGGAGGTGACGATCGAGCTGCGCCAGGCGCTGAACGGGTTCTTTTCGCGCTTCGGCGCCTACATGGTTCGCCGCGCGGCGAGCAAGACGATCGACGAGGCGCTCGACGGGCTCGAGCGGATTGGAGGGTCGTGACAAGTGATGGCGTTTACGGAGGACGCTCAATGAGTGAGCCGCCGCGGATGCGCTGGTGGGGATGGGGCGACCCGCAGCACGGTCCCGCGCTGAACCCGCACACGCTGCAGCTGCTGCGTGAGACCGTCGGGGTCGCGCAGACGCCGCGCGCGCCGGTCGCGCTGGAGGCGGTTAGATTGCCGCGCACGCGCCTGGATGAGAGCGCGAGCGCGGCCCTGGCCGCGATCGTCGGCACAGAGGCGGTCAGGGACGATCACCTGGAACGCGTAGCGCACGCGGCCGGCAAGGGCTATGTCGATCTCGTGCGCATGCGCGCGGGAACGCCCGCGGGGGCGCCCGATGCGGTCGTGTTGCCACAGACGCACGCGCAGGTGCAAGCGGTCCTCGAGCTGTGCGCGAACCGCTCGCTGGCGGTGGTGCCGTTCGGGGGAGGAACGAGCGTTGTCGGCGGCGTCGAGCCGCTCTCGGGAGGGCACGCCGCGGTGATCGCGCTGGACACGTGCAGGATGGCGCAGATCGCAGAGCTAGACCGGGAGTCGCGGATCGTGACGGTCGGCGCGGGCATGCGCGGGCCCGACCTGGAGCGCGCGCTCGCGGCGGAGGGTCTGACGCTCGGACATTGGCCGCAGTCCTTCGAGTACGTGACTCTCGGCGGCTGCGCGGCGAGTCGTTCGGCGGGCCAGGCCTCCAGCGGCTACGGCGCGATCGCAAAGATGGTGATCGGTCTGCGCATGGCGACGCCTACGGGAGACATTGCGCTCGCTCCGATGCCCGCGAGTGCTGCCGGGCCGCAGACGCGCGAACTGATCGTCGGCTCCGAGGGCACGCTGGGCGTGATCGATGAGGTCTCGCTGAGGGTGCGCCGAGCGCCCGCGCAGCGCCGCTACGAGGGCGTGATGTTCGAGAGTTTCACCGCCGGCATGCAAGCGCTGCGGGGGATGGCTCAGGAGCACGCGATGCCCGAGGTCGCGCGGCTCTCCGATGCGGCGGAGACGCGCATGTCGATGGCGCTGGCGGGCAGTGGCGGGCTGAAGGGTCGTTTGGGGCGCGCCTACCTGGGCGCCCGCGGGCGCGGCGACCGATCGAAGATCGGCCAACAGACGGAGCGGTGCATCGCGATCCTCGGGTTCGAGGGCGAGGGGGATCTGCTCAAGCGCAGGCGTGCGCGTGCGATCGCGCTGGCCCGCCGCAGCGGCGGGGTCGCGCTCGGGGGCTCGCCGGGACGGGCGTGGCTGGCCGGGCGCTTTCAGGCGCCATATCTGCGCGACGACCTGTTGAGCCACGGCGTGATCGTGGAGACGCTCGAGACGGCCACGCGCTGGTCGAACGTGGAAGCCCTGCACGATGCCGTGACGGGCGCGATCGAGCGCGCGCTGGAGGCCGAGGGGACGCCCGGGATCGTGATGTGCCACGTCTCACACCTGTATGAGACGGGCGCCTCGCTCTACTTCACGTTCATCGCCCGTCAGCGAACGGGGCACGAGATCGAGCAGTGGCGCGCGGTCAAGCATGCGGCCGGCGAGGCGATCGTGGCTCACGGCGGCACGATCACCCATCATCATGCCGTCGGGCGCGACCACGCACCGTGGCTGGAACGGGAGATCGGCGAGCGGGGAGTGGCGGCGCTGGGAGCGCTAAAGCTGGAGTTCGACCCGGCCGGGATCATGAACCCGGGGAAGCTGTTGCCGGAAGCCGGCTGAGATGGGTGGGTAAGCCAGAGCCGGGCCGCTGCGTCTGGTTGCTGTCGGCGCCGCTTTCGATTGCTCTCGGCGTTGAGAGAGCGCTTTCGGTTGAAGGTCTATTTGCTGAGGCTGAACGCGCCCGCGAGGACCGTGTGGTTTGGCTGTGAGGGCTGTGAGGCGGTCTCGCGGGTGAGCAGCAGCTGGTGATAGTCGCCCGCGTTCGCCGGCAGCAGCGCGCCGGCCTGCATGCGTCCGGTCGAGTTGACGGTCGTCTTGCCGATCGCCTGAGCGCTGGAGGACGAGTTGTAGAGCCACAGGACGTAAACGAACCCGTGTGTCGGCGGGAGGTGTTCGGCGGCCACGTAGATCGCGTGCTGGCTGCCTTCGGCGAGGACCTCGGCGATGCCGATCGATTTGCTCGAGGTTTCGGGCGGCGTGAGCGTGATCTGGTTGGTGACTTTGGCTTTCGAGCCTGTGGTGGAGCCCGATTTGGCGGTTTTCGCCGAGCTCGACGTGGTGTGCCCGGTGCTGCTCGTGCTCGCCGAAGCGCTCGTGCCGGTGCTCGCGCCCGAGCCGCCGCCGCCACCACCACTGCTGCTCAGCAGGGCCGCAACGACGATCACCACGACCACGATCCCGCCCAGCAACAGCGCCCCGCCGCGCCTTGACACCGGCAGTCCCGCGGCGGCGTCCGAGACGCTCGCGGCCGCCCGGCGGGCGGTCTGTCCACTACTTCGCCCCGAATCGCGCGCCGGGGAGCCGGCGGGAGTCGCGTGTGCGGCCGGGGGCTCGCCGGGGGCGCCTGCGAGCGCGTCGAGCGCGGCGTGCGCGCGGTCGCGGACCGCCTGCTCGGGAATGCCGAGTAGCTCGGCGACCTGGGCGTAGCTCTTGCCGCGATCGACGAGCAGCGACAGGGTCGCGCGCAGATCCGGGGGGAGATCGTCCAGGCGGGGCATGATCGGGGGCTTAGGCTATCGTGGCGCCCCGATGGCTACGCCGCCCCTCCCCAGCATCGAGTGGCTGAACGCGTCGGTGACAGGGTTCGACCGTCACTACGGGCTGGAGTTCGTGGCGTTCTCCGACGCCGAGGTGCGCGCGCAGGTTCTCGTGCGTGATGAGGTCAAGCAGCCGATGGGGTTGGTGCACGGTGGGCTGTACGCGTCGATCGCCGAGGCGATGGCCTCGTTGGCGACCGCGGCGGCTGTGATGGGCGAGGGCAACATGGCCACGGGCATGTCCAACAGCACGAGCTTTCTGCGCCCGATCCTCTCCGGGACCGTGCACGCGTGCGCGCGGCGATTGCACCACGGACGCACGACATGGGTGTGGGATGTGACCTTCAGCGACGACGAGGGCCGCACCTGCGCGGTCACGCGCATGACGATCGCCGTGCGCCCGCAGCCCGCCGCCGGCTGAGTCTGGCGCTCGGGCGCGCATCCGGGCGCGCCCGGGAGCGTCACTCCGAGGTCAGCGTACGGCGCGCAACGGACTCGGCGTTTGCGAGGGCAGCGGCCGTTCGCCAAAGCCCGTGTCGGGGAGTGGGGCGGACAGCGGCTCGCCTGGGCTGCCGGGAGAGTTGATCGGCACGGCCCTCTGCGCGGCCGCGCGGCCGAGCGCCGGCTTGTGGGCGTAAATGTCGAGCACCACTGCGCCCGTGGGGATCGAGATGGCCTTCCCCTGCGCCGCGAGATAGCCGGGAACGCCGCGCAAAGAGATCGACGTGCGTGCAGTGTGGCCCCCTTCGCCGGGGACGAAGCCGTTGTCGGGGGAGGTGACCACCTTCAGCTGCGGTACGCACGTGGACTGGCCGCCTTCCAGGCAGTCGCCGTACTGGACCGTGAACGCTCCGCTGGGATCGTGCGAGGCTTCGGTGATCTGCATGCCGTGGAAAGAGCTCCCCAGCCAATACACCGGGTAGGGAGCCAGCAGCATGCTCTCAAGCGAGTTGTGCGGGATCGGCTGATCCTGGATCGTGTTCCCGCACGCACCTACGCACAGCGCGCACAGTACGAAAGTGACCGTCGCGAACGTCCGCGTATGTGACCGGCGGCGCATCTAACCCCGGTAACGATTGGTGATCGGCATGCGCCTATCCCGGCCGAACGCCCGCGTGGTCACCTTGATCCCGGGCGGGGCCTGGCGGCGCTTGTACTCGGCGAGGTCCACCAGACGGATCGTGCGGTCGACCTCCGCGGCGGGCAGACCGTCGGCGATCAGCCGCTCGCGGCCGTGGTCGAGCTCGATGTAGCCCTGCAAAATGCGGTCGAGCAGTTCGTAGGGCGGCAGCGAATCCTCGTCGCGCTGGTCGTGGCGCAGCTCCGCGGTCGGGGGCCGGGTGATGATCGATACCGGGATCGGCGCGAGCGCGCGCGCAGGGGAGGCGGAGCCGCCGACGGTGGCGCCCGCGGGCGAATTGCGCCACTCACACAGCCGGTAGACGAGCGTCTTGGGAACGTCCTTGATCACCGCAAACCCACCCGCGAGATCCCCGTAGAGCGTCGTATAGCCGACCGACATCTCCGACTTGTTGCCGGTCGTCAGCACCAGCCATCCGAACTTGTTCGAGAGCGCCATCAGCAGGTTGCCGCGGATGCGCGCCTGCAGGTTCTCCTCGGTCAGATCCGCCGGGAGCCCGTCAAAGTCGGTGCGCAGGGTGTGGGTGTAGGCGTCCATCACCGCCTTGATCGCCAGCTCGTGCGTCTGCACGCCGAGCGTCGCCGCGAGCGTGTGCGCGTCGGACTGGGTCGCCGTCGAGGAGTAGGGGGAGGGCATGACCGCCACGTTCACGCGCTCGGGACCGAGCGCGTCGGCGGCGAGGCAGGCCACGAGCGCCGAGTCGATCCCGCCCGAAAGACCCAGCACCACGCCGGCGAACCCGTTCTTCTGGACATAGTCCCGCAACCCCAGTTCGAGCGCCGCATACACCTCGGCCTCGACCGGTTCGAGCGGCGGGCGAAGCGGGTCCTCGCCCGCGGCGGTTTGGACGCTCGCCGCCGACGCGGACGCCGTCGAGCTTCTTGCCGGGGGGGTCGCCTCCGGCGTCTCACCGGCCGCCGGCAACGCGAGGTCGCAGACGAGCAGATCCTCGGTGAACTGGGCTGCGCGAGCGACCGTCGCGCCGGTCGGGTCGAGCACGAACGAATGGCCGTCGAACACCAGCTCGTCCTGGCCGCCCACGAGCGCGCAGAACGCCACATACGTACCGGACTCGACCGCGCGATGGGCGAACAGCCGCTCGCGTTCGGCGCCCTTGCCGGCGTGATAGGGCGAGGCCGAGATGTTGACCAGCAGGCTCGCGCCCGCCGCGGACTCCTCGCTCGCGGGCGATCCCGGCTGCCACAGGTCCTCGCACACCGTCAAACCGACGCGGCGCCCCGCGATGTCGATCGTGGCTCCCGCAGAGCCCGGCGTGAAATAGCGGCGCTCGTCGAACACGCCGTAATTCGGGAGATGGAGCTTGCGGTAGACGAACTGCACCGCGCCCTCGCCGAGCACGGCCGCCGCGTTATACACATGGCCGTCGGCCAGCTCGGGAAAGCCGACGATCGCGACCGGGCCGGCGGCGGTGACCTCGCGCGCCAGGTCCTCCAGCGCCGCGCGAGCGTCGGTCAGGAAGTGTTCGCGCAGGAGCAGATCCTCGGGCGGATAGCCGGTGAGCGCGAGCTCTCCGAACAGCGCCACCTCGGCACCCGCGGCGCGCGCCGAGCGCAGGCCCTCGTGGATCCGCTCGGCATTGCCGGCGATGTCGCCGACGGTGGCGTTTATCTGACAGAGGGAAAGGCGCAACGTCACGGGATCGTATCCGCGCCCCGCAAACACCCCCCGGGCGGGTCCGCCGCGCGTATCAGACGGTGCGCGCGCGCTTGCTCGCCGGGCTCTTACTCGCCGGGCGCTTGCCGGAAGCGCGCTTGGCACGCACGGGCGAGCCGTTGGTCGCGGCCGTCTTCGCCGCGCCGGTTTTCTTGGAGGTTTTGCCGGGCGGGTTCACGCCGGCGGCGCGAGCCAGTAACACGATCGCCCGGTCGAGATCGCGCGCGATCGACTCAAGCTCGGGGACGGCGTCATAGTCGGCGAGCAGACCGAATCCGAGCCGGCCGTCATAGCTCATCACGGCGATCCCCAGCGCCTGGCGGCGAGCGAGCGGCACGACCGGATACAGCCCGCGCAAACGCCGCCCCAGTAGATACAGCGGGAACTGCGGGCCGGGTACGTTCGTGACGACCAGGTTGAAATAGCGCTGGCGCGCCTGCAACCGCGCGGCCTGGCTGAGGATCGTGGGCGGCGCGAAGCCCGCGAGGCTCGTCAGCACCTGTGCGCCTACGGCCTGTCCGGAGTCCTTCAGGTGCTCCATCGCGTCGCGGATCAGCGCCAAACACTCGGCGGGATCCTCCACGCCGACCGGCAGCGGCGCCCACATCGCCGCGACCTGATTGCCGAGCGCACCGCGCTGAGAGTCCGCGCGCACCGACACGGGGACCATCGCCTTCAGCTCCAGGCCCTCGGTGTCCACGCCCTGCCCGCGCAAGTAGCGTCCCAGCGCGAGGCTCACCGAGGCGAGCACGACGTCGTTGAGCGTCCCGCCCAACGAGTCCTTGATCGCCTTGAACACCGGAAGCTCCGTGTCCACCCACGTGTAACGGCGGTGCGGGCCGATGTCGACGTTGAACGGACTCGGTGGAGCGGGCGAGCTGATGCCCGCGAGCGTCGTCGCGCCGATGCTCGCGACGTTGTCCTTCGCCTGCGCCACGGCCCGGCGTGGCGCCCGCAACAGCGCGCGCGTGCCACGGCCCATCTCCGCCGGCACGGTCGCGCGCTCCAGCAGCGCCTCGCCCAGCAGCTTGGCCTGCCCCGGCAGCGGCTTGGCCGTCCACGGCGCAGGCGGGCGCGAGGTGCCGGCCGGCTCGGGGGAGGTGTCGAACAGCACGGTCGTAATGTCCACGCCCGAGATTCCGTCGACCAGCGCGTGATGGGTCTTGGCGATCAGCGCGAAGCGTTTTCCGGCCATCCGCTGCACCAGCCAGATCTCCCACAGCGGCTTGGAGCGATCCAGGCGCTGCGAGAACAACCGTCCCGCGAGCTGCTTCAGCGCGGTCTCATCCGCCGGGCGCGGCAGCGCCGTATGACGGATGTGATAGCGCGGGTTGAAGTGCGGATCGTCCGTCCACAGCGGCCGTCCCTGCCCCAGCGGCACGTACGCCAAGCGCTGGCGATAGCGGGGCACCAGGTGCAGGCGGCTGAGCACATGGTCGATCAGCTCCTGCGGCGTCGGAGCGAGACCTTCGAAGACCATCACCGACGCCACGTGCATGTGCGCGGTCGAATCGTCCTCGAGGTGCAAAAACGCGGTGTCGAGGGCAGACAGGCGGTCGGGGTTGGCCATCGCGGTTGATTGTCGCTGCTCAAAGCCTCCGCGTCAACGCACGCGTAAATGCATGCCACCGAAAGCGCCACCGCAACGACGACCGCTGCGGTGAGCGGCGCCTACCGCAACGCGATGAAAAGACCGGCTATGGCTCACCCACAAACGCCCCCTCCGTGCGACATATCGCATGGTTGAGACACATCCGCCCCCGATCGTGTGTGTCCCATAACACACAGATCGGCATTCGCGACCGTCTAGCCTCGTATTCAGTTCGACCTGCCGAGTCGTGTCCGTCAATGGGCGCGAGCGGGGGACCCACTGCCGGATCGCCTCCACCGAGGCAGGTCCGGATGGGGCGAATCGGCCGCTGCTGTGGCCGTAACGCCCGGTCGATGCGCGCCCGTTGCGCGTCTCGCCGCGCGTGAGCCCGACAGCTAACCCCGTAGGCGGACACCCAGGAGGTTCTACCTCGATGTACGTCCCCGCGACGTCAGCGCAGTCCGCTGCGCCCGTAACGCCGCCCCCGCCGGCCCTCGTGCAAGCCGCCACCGGCGGCTCCTCACCCGGGATCCCCGCGCTCACCGGGCTGACCGCCACGCCGGCGCACGTCTCGCTCGCCGTGCGCCACCCCGATCTGAACGTGCTCGCCGGCCACACCGGCACGATCGCCGGCGTGCTGCGTCCCGGGCTTCCCGGACGGAAGGTCGTTCTGCAGGCGCTCGGCGCCCGCGGCTGGAGCACGCTCGCGAGCACCCACACCGGGCGCGCCGGGCGCTTTCGCCTGCGCTACACCCCGCGCCACGACGGCAGTGAGCGCGTACGGCTGCGCTTCGCCGGCGACGGCGCCGATCGCGCTGTGAACCGCCCGCTGGGGCGCCTGAACGTCTACCGCCTCGCCGGCGCCTCCTGGTATGGCGGCGGGGGCGGGCTGGCGTGCGGAGGACAGCTCACGAGCACGACCATGGGCGTCGCCAACAAGACGCTCCCGTGCGGCTCGCTCGTCACGCTGCACTACGGCGATCGCACCGTGCGCGTGCGCGTCATCGACCGCGGACCCTACGTCGCCGGGCGCGACTTCGACCTCACCGAAGCGACCAAGCGCGCCCTCGGGTTCGGCGACACAGGACAGGTGTGGAGCACGCGCTGAGCCCTCCCGGCGCGATAGCCGCGGGGGCGAAAATGTCGCTCGCGCGGGGCTCTCAGGAGCGCTCGCCGGCCTGGGAGCGTTCGTGCAGAACTTGGCAGCGGCCCCTTGCCGCCGTTCAATGCAGCACGTGAAAGGCACGCGCGCACACGTCTGGCTTGAAGGGAGCGGCGACTGGGCCTGGCCGGGCAGCGGCGGCGGCGGCGAAGCGGCCGCCGAGCTCTCGCCGCCCCCGTGGGTCCCCGCGCTGCCCCGTCGCGGCTCCACGCCCGCGGGTGAGGGGAGCCTCGCGGGCGCCGCGCGCTCGCAGCGAGCGCTGCGGCGGCGATACGGCACGAGCCTCCTGCTCGCCGCGCTCGCGGCCGTCTGCGTCGGGCTGGCGCTCGACGGTCGCACCAACTTCGAACGCCTCGTCGGGATGCGCCCCACCGCCGGTCAGGCCGCGGCCGCGAGTGCGCTCGCGCGCGCCCTCGCCGTCTCCCCGCAACCGTTGCCGAGGCTGGCGCTCGTCAGCCGCGACGCGGCCGGCAGCTCGATCGACTCCAGCGGCTACACATCGGCGGCATTGCACGGCGAAGGCTCGTTCCTCGTCTACCTGCCGCCCGGCTACGCGAGCACTGCCGCGCGCTATCCCGTCATCTATCTGCTGCACGGCAACGAACAGTCCGACGAATCCTTCCTGCGGATCGGCCTGCAAAGCACGCTCGACCGCCTGATCGCCCGGCACGCGATCCCGCCGACGATCGCCGTCATGATCCAGGGCGGGCGCGGGAGCAACGAATGGTCGAACCACCGGACCGCCGACTATGAAACCTATGTCCTCGAAACGCAGCGTCTCATCGACCGTACGCTGCCGACCGTCGCCACCCGCGGCGCCCGCGCGATCGCCGGCTACTCGATGGGCGGCTACGGCGCCATGCACCTAGCCCTCACCCACCCGCAGACCTTCTCGGCCGTCGAGAGCTGGCTCGGCTTCTTCGACGGCCTGGGCGGCCGGCTGCGCGCCGACCGGCCCACGATCTCGCGCCTGGGCCTGCGCGCCTACGTCTACGGCGCCGCCTCCGACCACATCGCCAACCCTTCCGAGAACGTGCCCTTCGCCGCCGCCCTGCGCGCCGCTGGCGCCAACGCCCACAGCGCCGTCTACCCCGGCGAACACGACTTCGAAACGCTCGAAACCCACCTCGAACACATGCTCGAATTCGCCGCTCGCAAGCTGTAGACGACGCGCCCGAACTCGCGGGCCCTCACTCGTCCTCGGCGACTCTTAGCACGAGCTTGCCGATGTTCCTGCCTTCGAACAGACGCAAAAACGTCTCCGGGAAACGCTCGATGCCGCCCGTGACGACATCCTCGCGAGAGACAAGCTTGCCGGCCGCAAGCCACCCGGCCATCTCGCGCGCGCCGTCCAGGTAGCGATCGCCGTAGTCCGAGACCACAAACCCCGTCATCGTCGCGTGGTTGACCAGCAACGACAGGTAGTTCGCCGGACCGACCATCTGCTCGCCCGCGTTGTACTGCGAGATCGCGCCACAGATCACCACGCGTGCGTGGCGAGCCAGCCGCGCCAGCGCCGCGTCGAGGATCTCCCCGCCGACATTGTCGAAATACACGTCCATGCCCTTGCGGCAGTGCTCGCGCAAACCCTCTTTGACGTCCTGGGCCTTGTAATCGATCGCCGCATCGAACCCGAGCTCATCGACGATGTATTCGCACTTCTCCGCGCCCCCGGCGATCCCGATCGCACGCGCCCCCTTCAGCTTCGCGATCTGTCCCACCACGCCGCCGACGGCGCCCGCCGCGCCCGAGACCACGACCGTCTCGCCCTCGGCCGGCCGGCCGATGTCCAGCAGTCCGAAATACGCGGTCATGCCGGGCATGCCCAGCGTGCCCAGATACGTCGGCAACGGCGCCAGGCTCGTATCGACCTTCCCGAGACCATCGCCGTTTACGACCGCGTACTCCTGCGCGCCCAACATTCCCGTCACGTAATCGCCCTCCGCCAAACGGGGATGCTTGGAGGCGACCACGCGCCCGGCTACCAGTGCGCGCATGACCTCGCCGATGCCCACCGGCGGGATATAAGACCTCGCGTCGTTCATCCAGCCGCGCATCGCCGGATCCAACGACACATACAAAACCTTCACCAGCACCTGCCCATCGCCCGGCTCAGGAACCGGCTCCTCGGTGTGCGACCAATCGCCGGGCTGCGGCAGCCCCTCGGGGCGGGCGGCGAGTCTGATCTGGCGGTTCACGGTGTCCATTGGTCTATGCCCTTCGTCGATGGTCGCCGCGAACCATACGCGTCCGACACGGCCGACCCCGCGTCGCGAGATCGAGTTCGGCGCCGTCAGGATCGCGATCGGCCAGGTCTCTCGACAGGTGTGCGAGAATCCATGCGATGGAACTCGCTCGCACCCCTGTGTTGGGGGCTCGGCGTTTGCGCGCAAAAGCGTGGCTTGCCGTCGCCGTGCTGTGCCTGGTTTGTTCGCTGGGCGCCGCCGCACTGCTCTCCAACTGGGCAATGGCCTCTGGTGCACGAGCCGTGCCGGCCGGCTTTCCCTGCACCGGCCCCAAAAGCTTGAAAACGCCCTGCCATTTCTCCACGCCGAGCGGCAACATCCACTGTCTGTGGACGCCCTCTCCGAACAACGTCGTCTGTGACCTTCTCGCTTCCGGACGCGCCTACCGGCTGCGCCCGACGGGTCACGCGAAAGCGCTCAAACTAAAACTCGCACGCCGCGGCCAAACCCTGCCGAGAGGCCAGCAGATCGTGTTCCCGCAAAGCCTCTCCTGCCGCGACACGCCCACGACGATCACTTGCAACCAGGATTTCGGCACGGGCGCATTCAAGCTCGCGGCCAAAGGCTCGCACAGCTCCTGATGTCTACGACGACTACGAGGCCTTGAGCGGTGCCAGAAACCTGAGCAGCTCTGGCAGCACGACACTCGGGTTCTCACGGTGAGGCCAGTGGCCGGCTTGCGCGACGATCAACGCCTGGCTCGGCGGCCCGAGCAGTTCGGCGGTGCGCGTCAGCATCGCGCTGTCACCGAGGTCGTGCTCTCCGCCCACGACCAGGCCGGGCACCGTCGGTACGCGGCGCAGCGCCGGGGGCTGTCCGCCCAGGGGCAGGTCGCGGTAGTAGGCGATCGCGCCCTCGAGCGTCGCCGGTGAGGACAGCGCCTGCTTGACCCGGCGCACAGTCTCCTCGCGCTCGGGGCCGGACCAGTTGGGCGACCAGCGCCGATAGAGCCTGTCGAGATACGCGAAGTCCTTGCGCTTGCAGGTGCGCGCCGCCCACGGCAGCTTCAAGCCGAGAAAATGTCGGACCGCCCACATCGAGGCGGGCGTGCGCTCCAACAGGCTGGGGTGGGGGATCCCCAGCGTCGAAATCGCTCGCACCCGCTCGGGCGCCAGCGCCGCAGCGACGTACGTGACCAGCGCGCCCCAATCGTGACCGACGAGCACCGCCCGGGAGGCGCCGATCGCGTCGAGCAAGCCCAGCCCGTCGCGTCCCAGCGTTTCCGGGTCATAGGGTCGCCCGGGAACGAGCGTCTGCTCGTGGTATCCGCGCAGCCACGGAACCGTCACGCGCCAACCCGCGTCGACGAGCGCCGTCTCGATCTCCGACCACGAGTACGGGGTGTCGGGGAACCCGTGCAACAGCACCACATCGGGGCCCTCGCCGCGCTGAGAAACAACGTAGCGCTGCTCCTCGCCCTCGATCGTGTGGAACTCCATCGGCGGAGTCTATGTGTCGCCGCCACCGACGCTAGATTCGAAACAGAATGTCGCCCGAACCCAGCGAGCTGAAGGTCGCGCACCTGGACGCGGACGCTTTGCGGGTGTGTGGCTATTGAGGCGACCGTTGCAGGATCGTCTCGGCGAACTCGACCAGATGTCGGGCCTGGCGCAGTGAGCGCTTGAGCTCGGGAGCGGTGATGCTGATGAATCCGTAGTGCGCGGTGTCCTTGAGGTTCAACAGCTGGCGCAGCTGGCCGGCGGCCCGCTTGCCGTCTGGGGTGATCTGCTGGATGAGCGTCTCGGCGTGATGGTGATCGTCAGAGCGGGAGCGCTTGCCCAACTCCTGGCAACAGGCGGCGTCGCCCGCAGCGATCCCGGCGAGGATTGCCACCGATGCGGCGACACTTGCGTATTCGAGCGAGAGGTCGTTCACGTCGGCGGTGAGCTCGGCGACTTCGAGAAAGCTCTGTGCCTGTCTGAGTCGCTGGCGCGCCTGCGGTGAGCCACATGCCTGTGTCCTGTTGCGTGCCTGCGCCATCACACGTCTCTAAGCAGCAACCTGGTGGGTTCTCCGGCGAGATCGATCGCGTCCCGTCGGACCTGCTCGAAGACGGGTAGACCTTTGCTGTACTGGCGACGCATGTCTGCCTCGGACACCTCGGCGATGCCCGCGTGGTTGCCGGTCCACTGTCTAATGTAGTCGGCTAGGTCGTCGATCTGTCTTCGCCACGTCTCGTTCTCAGCACTGATGTCAATGGGACGGATGATGAGCAGGTCGATGTCGCTGTGTGCGTCTCCGTCGCCGCGTGCTGTGCTGCCGAACAGCGAGGCGTGCATGGCGGGCGTCTCCCAGCTGCCGATCTGCTCCCGCAGACGACGGATCAGCTCCGTTCGTGCGCCTGCCATCTGTTCGACGGTGCCCGCGAGCAGGTGGTGGCGGTTGAGCGTGTAGAGCCGGGTGCGACTGCTGTATAGACAATCAACGAGGCCATGGTTGACGAGGCGATCCAGCACATGCTGCACACCGGTCTTCGAGCGCCCGGCGCGACGCGCGATCTCACGGCCGCTGCGCGGCTTGCTGGATCCGGCGAGCACAGCGAGGACATCAAGGTCCACACTCGGGGAAAGGGCTGTGAATGGCTTGGAGACGTCCATCTGTGATGACATCCTGGGCGACGGTGCCTGACGGTGGTCACGTAGTGACCTAGATAAGGGCCAACTGGCCTAAATATAGTGCATATCCTGCAGGTGCGCTAGCCGGACGCGCAACTAGATTCAACTTGTGCAGACACAGTCATCCGAGCCCAGCGAGCTGAAGGTCGCGCACCTGGACGCCGATGCGTTCTATGTCTCGATCGAGCTGCGGCGTCGTCCGCAGTTGCGGGGGCTGCCGGTGATCGTGGCGGGGAGTGGGCCGCGGGCGGTCGTGACGACCGCGAGCTATGAGGCGCGCAAGTACGGCGTGGGCTCGGCGATGCCCGCGGCGCGGGCGCGGCGGTTGTGTCCGCAGGCGGTCGTGCTGGCGCCCGACTTCACCGTCTACCGCGAGGCCTCGCGCGAAGTGATGGAGATCGTGCGCGCGCACGTCGAGCGGGTCGAGGTGGTGGGACTCGACGAGGCCTATCTCGACCTCGACGGGCTCTACTCCCCGCGCGCGGCAATGCGCCGGCTGATCGCGGAGATCGGCGCGCGCACCGAACTGACCTGCTCGGTCGGGATCGGCCCGAACAAGCTCGTCGCGAAGGTCGCCTCCGACGCCGAGAAGCCGGCGGGGTTCGTGGTGCTCACGCGCGCGCAGGCGTGCGCGCGTTTCGCGCAATCTCCGCCCGCACTCGTGCCCGGGATCGGACCGAAGACAGCGGCGCGGCTGGCCGAGCTGGGGTTGACGACGCTCGGCGCCCTCGCCGCCGCGCCCGAGCGCGTGCTCGTGGAGCGCTTTGGAGCGAACCTCGGCGTCGAGCTCGGCCGCCGCGCGCGCTTCGAACACGACGGGATCGTCGGCGCCGCGCGCAAGGTCGTCTCGGAGTCGCGCGAGCGGACGTTCGACTACGACGTCGCGGATCCCGCGCAACTGCGCGAGGCGCTGCAGACGATGGCCGACGAGCTGTGCGCGAGCCTCGCCGCACACCGGCGCAAGGGGCGCACGATCGGGATCAAGATCCGCCTCGACGACTTCACCACCGCCACCCGCGCGCGCACGATCGAAACGCCCACCCACGACGTCGAGCAGGTCACTTCGCTCGCGCTGGCCCTGCTCGCCGAGTACGCGCCCGCGCGCCCGGTGCGCCTGCTCGGCGTGCGCGTCGCCGGGCTGACCTCAGACGACGCGCCCGCATCCTCCGCCACGGATGCCGAGCGGGACGGCGATCGTGCACAGGACACGCACGAGGCGCTGGACCAGCTGACCCTGCGGGTATAGGATCGTTCGATGCCGCAGGCAAAGATCGGGGAGGTCGAGCTCAGCTACGAGCGCGCCGGCACCGGGCCGCCGCTGCTGATGATCATGGGGATGAGCGGCACGTTCGACCACTGGAACGCCGGTTTCCTCGCCGATCTGCGCCAGGACTTCGAGACGATCGTCTACGACCATCGCGGGGTCGGTGCCAGCAGCAGGTTGGACGGACCGGTGACGACCGCCCGGATGGCACAAGACGCCGCGGGATTGCTCGCGGCGCTGGAGCTCGACTCCGCCCACGTGCTCGGCATCTCGATGGGCGGGATGGTCGCCCAGGAACTCGCCCTGGACCACCCCGAGCGCATTCGTACGCTGACACTCGGCTGCACCTACTGCGGTGGCGAGGGCAGCGCCGTCGCCTCCGAAGAGGTCATGCGCCGGCTCGCCGAAGGGATGATGTCGGGCGATCGCGAGCGCGCGCTTCGCACCGGCTGGGAGGTCAACGTCTCGCCCGATTTCGCCACCGACGAGCAGGCATACGCGCGCTTTACAGAGATCGGCATGCGTCGCGCCGTACCGGTCGAGGTGATCATGGAGCAGATGCGCGCGATCACCGAACACGACACCTCCGCGCGGCTCCCCGAGATCGCGCTGCCGACGCTCGTCATCCACGGCACGCTCGATCAAATGCTCCCGGTGCAGAACGGCCGCATGATCGCCGGGCTGATCCCGGGCGCTCAACTGGAGATCTTCGACGGCGTCGGCCACCTCTTCTTCTGGGAGCGGCCCGAACGCTCAGCGGAACTCGTGCGCGCTCACGCCGCCGTGCATGCCTGAGACCAGCTTGGGCTCTGAGGCGAACGAGCTGCGCGTCCTCACCGACGACGGAATCGAGCTGGCCGGCGAGCAGGCCGGGGCGGGCCCGCCGATCGTTTTGCTGCACGGCCTCACCGCGACGCGACGCTACGTCGTAATGGGCTCGCGCCTGCTGGAGCGCTCCGGCCGGCGTGTGATCGCCTACGACGCGCGCGGCCACGGCCATTCCGCCTCGGCCCCCGGCGCGGGCGCGTACGGGTACGAGCGCCTAGCGCGCGACCTGCTCGCGGTGATGGACTCGCTCCAGATCGAGCAGGCGACCCTCGCGGGCGCCTCGATGGGAGCACAGACGATCATCCGCTTCGCCCTGGAGCACCCACGGCGCGTGGCGGCGCTGGGGCTGATCACGCCCGCATATGACCCGGACACGCACATGAGCGGAGGGGACGGCGAGTTCGCGGCGTGGGACGCGCTCGCGCAAGGGCTGCGCGAAGGTGGGGTGGAGGGCTTCGTCGCCGCCTACGACTTCACGCACCTGCCCGACGCCTGGCGGGCGACCGTCGAAAAGGTCGTCCACCAGCGCCTCTGCGCTCACGATCATCCCGAGGCGGTGGCGAACGCACTCGAAGTCGTCCCGCGCTCGCGCCCGTTCGAGCGCTTTCAGGAACTGAACGCAATCGCAGCGCCCACCCTCGTGATCGCCTCCCGCGATGAGGTCGATCCCGGACACCCGCTCACGGTCGGCGAACGCTACGCGCAAGCGATCCCGGGTGCGAACCTACTCGTGGAGGAGCCCGGCTCCTCGCCGCTGGCATGGCAGGGCGGACGGGTCTCGCGGGCGCTGCTCGCACTGTCGTAGAAACTCTTTTACGGTTCGCTCTTGACAAGCCCCTAGGTTGACGCTATGTTCATACGTGTTCATGGTGTTCCACGGTGGAACGCCGGGCATAAATAGATCGGGTTTGGGTCGGTCTCTGGATCGATTTCAAGCGCTTGAGCAGTATGACCTTTGGGAGAGGGTTCCGAGTCGCAGATGAGGGGTTGTTTTCGCGTGTTTTCTTCGGGGACAGATGTGACGAGAGTCGGCGTGCGCCAATACACGCCCGAAGGTAGATGCCTCAGCATCGCTGATGCATCTCTCTCTCTCTCTCTCTCTCTCTCTTGTCCCAGTAGCGCCCCCCGTCTAACCGGCAAAAACGCCCGGTTTTCAAGCCCCCTCGCGGGGTATGGCAACCCACGTCTCCACGCGCATTATTCGAAGCTACCCTGCCACGCGCGTAAGGATGTTCGCCGCCCGCACGAGGTAACGCGAGACCGGAACAGTGCTTACACGCACGCGAACGTCCGGCAAGCCCACCGCGACCGTACCTGCCGCGCGCCTGGAGGCGTAGCTTGATCACCAAGCGCCCCCAATCCTCTCGTAGAGCTGGCGCCTCCCCCCGCGTACAGGTATCCGAGATGCAGCGCGCGCGCCTGCTCTCCGCCGCCGTCGTCACGGTCGAGGAGCTTGGTTGGTCGGGCGCCTCGGTCGCGCACATCACCGCGCGCGCACGTGTATCGCGACGGACCTTCTACGACCTCTTCGAGAACCGCGAAGATTGCCTGCTCGCGGTCTTGGACGAGGTCGTCGAGCGCATAGAGTGCGAGCTTGCCGACGCAAACCTGTCCAAGCTCTCCTGGCGCGAGCGCATCCGCGCGGGTCTGTGGACGATTCTCTGTTTCCTCGATCGCGAGCCGGTACTAGCGCGCGTGTGCGTTGCGCAGGCGCTCCAGGGCGGACCGCGAGTATTGGCGCGCCGCGAGCAGATCCTCGCGCGGCTCGCCGGCGCGCTGGACGAGGGCCGCAACGGTGAAAACGGACGCTCATTCCCGCCCCTGACCGCCGAGGGTCTCGTCGGCGCCGTGTTCTCGATCGTATACGCGCGCTCGACGCGCTCGGAGCGTAAGCCACTCGCGGATCTCTTCGGAGAACTGATGGGCATGCTCGCACTGCCCTACTGCGGCCCGGCGATTGCGCGACGTGAACAGGATCGCGCCGTCCCGCCCGTCCCAGCGGTGGTTGCAAGCACGCCCGGTGCGAACAGCGCCCGGATCGAGCAGGACCCGCTACGCGAGGTCCCGATGCGTCTCACGTATCGCACCGCGCGGGTGCTGGAGACGATCGCCGAGCGCCCAGGCGTCAGCAATCGCGTCGTCGGCGAGCTGGCCGGGGTTCCCGACCAGGGCCAGATCTCAAAGCTGCTCGCGCGCCTGGAGCGCCTGGGGCTCGCCGCCAACACCGGCGACGGCCACAGCAAGGGCGAGTCCAACGCCTGGAGCCTCACCACGCTCGGCGAGCGCGTCACCGCGCATCTCAGCGCCGATGGACAGCGGAGCGCGGCATGAACACCGTCCTTTCGCACTTCGGCAATCGCCCCACCCCAATCTTCCCGCGCCCTCTCGGCGCGTTGTCACACCACAACAACCGGGGGGCCTTGCTTGTCCCCTCCGATTTCCACATGGAGGAAAATAACCGATGTTCTCAGCGATGCGTAGACGACTCCACCTCAGTCCCGCGACGGTGATCGCGGGGTTGGCGTTGGTATTCGCGATGACCGGCGGCGCTTATGCCGCAAAGAAGTATTTGATCACCTCCACCAAGCAGATCAGCCCCAAGGTCCTGAAGTCGTTGACGGGTAAGGCCGGCGCGACCGGACCCGCCGGCGCCGCTGGAGCTGCCGGACCGCAGGGCCCCGCCGGAGCAGCCGGTGCCAAGGGCGACGCCGGAGCACCCGGCGCGCCCGGAACACCAGGGACGCCTGGAACCCCCGGGGCGCCTGGCGCGAAAGGCGTTGAAGGCTCCCCTTGGACCGCGGGCGGCACCCTTCCGGAAGGATCGACGGAGACTGGGACCTACCTGATCGACGGCCGCAGCACGCCAAAAGAAGAACTCGCCCAGGGCGCGATTTCGTTCTCAATCCCCCTCGCCAACCCGTTGGACGAAGAACACGGCATCTACGTTCCCGTGGGCCACGGCGCTCCGGCGGAATGCGAAAACTCAGAACACCCGGGTACCGCCGCAGTCACGAACCCCGAGGCTGCTCCGGGGTTCCTCTGCGTCTATGCAGCCAAAGCGTTCAACCTCGAAGGCGCGCGAATGGAATTCCAGGTACCGGGCGCCGGCGGCGCCGCCGATGTCTCAGGGACGCTCGCTGCTCAGGAAGTAACCGGTGCCGAAGCGTTGGGTTGGGGCACCTGGGCGGTGACTGCCCCGTAGCTCCGAGTCGCGATGCCGCCTCGGCACCGTCCCGCGGCGGCATCAGCGACCCACTACGCGGGGCCCCCCTGCCCAATGACTAACACCTAGGAATTAGGAGTGCATCAATGACCACACTTGCAATCGGATGGCCTTCGCAACATCGCGTGGTCGGTGTGCTTGTCATCGCGGCTATGGCGCTGTTCCTTTCTATTCATACCCCAACTGCGGCCGCTGCGCCGTCGCCCTTTGCCGACTTTGGCGCCAATTGCGGCATCCCTCAGCAAGTCATCAATGGTGAATGCTCCGGTGCGGGTGAAACGACCGTTCCGCGCGGTGTTGCCGTTTCGCCCACCACGGGCAACGTGTATGTCGCGGATCAGTTCAACCACCGGATCGACGAGTTCACCCCGTGGGGCGGTCTGCTCAGAGCGTGGGGCTGGGGCGTTACGGACGGTGCCCCCGAACTGCAGACCTGTACCACGGTTAGTGGCTGCCGCGAGGGAACCGAAGGGGCCGGGGCGGGCGAGTTCAGGAGCGCCCAAGGCGTTGCGCTTGATTCGGCTGGGAACGTGTACGTCGTCGACCTTGGGAATCACCGCGTTCAGAAGTTTGACGCTGAAGGCCACTTTCTATTGATGTTTGGCGGAAACGTCGACAAGGGCCCACTTCACCCCGGCGCGGTCTGTACCGCCACGTCTCTCGCAGAAGGGGATCAATGCGGGGCGGGCACCCGTGGCACCAGTCCCGGGGAATTTGGGCAGGTGGACGGCTACCTCGAAGGCGAAATCGGGAGCTTCATCGGCGTCGGGCCCGGGGACAAGGTCTATGTCGGCGACGTCGAACGCATCCAGCGCTTCGATACCAACGGGGCATACGTCGAAAGTCTGCCCCTGCCCGGGGCCACTGTGCAGTCTCTAGCCGTGGACCCCAACGACGGGAACCTGTACCTTTCGGTCTTCGACCCGAAAGAATGTGGCGGGGCTATCGCATGCTCGTTAGCAGGCATTCGCAAGCTGAATCCCGCCGGCGTCGCTCTCGCCACGCTCCCAGTGGCAGATCCGCGGGCTCTGGCTACCGACAAGCAGGGCAACGTCTACGTCGTTGACGGCTTTGACGGAATCGGTCAAACCCTGCAGGTCCGCGAGTTCAGCGCGACGGGAACCGAACTCCCGGGCTTCACATTCGCGGGTGGCCTCGAAGAATCCACGGGCATAGCGACGAGCGAAGCCTGCGGGATCGTCGGCGCCGAGGTGCTCGTCAGCAACTTCAGTGAGTACAACAGCTACATCGGCGTCTACGGTACGCCGCCGAATCCCGCGGACTGCCCGCCACCGAAAGTCGCGCCGACGATCTCGTCGCAGTATGCGACAGCGGTCGGTAGTGATACTGCTGCCGTCCGAGCACAGATCGCGCCCCACTTCTGGCCTGATGCGAGGTATTACGTGGAGTATGGCACTGGTCGCTGCTCGGAAGGCGGTTGCGGGGAGAGCCAACCGGCGGCGCCTGGGTCGCCGCTTACGCCCGCGACCACGAACGCCACTGTCACCACAGCGCCTGTCGCCCTCAGCGATCTCAGGCCGGGAACGACCTACTACTACCGTTTCGTGGCCGTGAGCTCCGGAGGCGGCCCAGTACGTGGTGTGGGTGGCGAAGATGGCTCAGAAGGGAGGTTCACCACCTTTTCTTCACCGTCGGCACTGGACACTTCGTGCGCGAACCAGTTGTTTCGTACGGGTCCGGCGGCGCGGCTTGCCGATTGTCGCGCGTATGAGATGGTCTCACCGATCGAAAAGAACGGCGGCAACATCGAAGCGCTCATCTCGCAGAGCGCAGGGCCGGAGGGGGTCCACAAGACATTGCTCAAAAGTCGTATCGATCAGGCGGCGCCGGAAGGAAACAAGCTCACCTATTCGGCGAGCCGCTCGTTCGCTGGTTCGCAGTCAGCGGGCTGGTCAAGCCAGTATCTGGCCGTACGCGACCCGCTGGCAGGCTGGGCGAACACGGCGATCTCACCGCCGCGTGCGGTTCGCAGCCTAGACGCCGAACTGTCCACTGAAACTCCATTTCGGGGGTTCAGCGAAGATCTCTGCAACGGATGGGTGTATCAGGATACGGGCTTGGCGCTCGCACCCGGCGCGCCGGTTGGCGTTCCAAATCTCTACCGGCAACGCGACTGCGGAGGTGAGCCCTACGAACTATTGACGTCCGTCGCGCCTCCTGGCTATGGCGTGGGCGAAGGCGAACATTCCGGCTTCAACGCGAACGTACAAGGTTTCAGTGCCGACGGGGCGCACACCGTCCTCCATGCCAATGCGAAGCTGACCGAAAATGCCTGCTCGACTAAGGGCGTGACGCAGCTCTACGAGTCCAGCGAAACCGCGCCGCTCAGACTGGTCAGCGTGTTGCCGGGGGGCCGAGCGACCTGCGGCCAGGCCTCGCTTGGGACAGCGGCGGGTATCAATCCGCGCTTTTTTCGGAACGCCAGCGTCAGCCATGCCGTATCGACGGACGGGTCGCGGGTTTACTGGACGGACAGTGGCGCTCAATACGGGCGTCCGGGGGTGCTCTACCTCCGCATCAACGCCCAGGAACCGCAGAGCACCGTAACCGGCGGCAGATGCACCGAACCCGCGTTGGCGTGCACGATCACGATCTCGGCCGCCAACGCGTCGTTTTGGGCGGCGAACCCGACGGGGTCGCTCGTGATCTTCCAGGCGGGTGAAGACCTCTATGAAGCACGGCTCGTCGAGGAAAGCGAACACCTGGTCCCTCACGCCACTCTGATCGCCGAAGGGTTTCAGGGCCTGCTCGGCACAAGCACCGACGCCGAACGCGTGTACCTGGTGTCCACAAAGAGCCTCGCGGTCGGCGCTACGGCCGGCCGCTCGAACGTCTACCTCTACCAACGCGGCGGCGACTTTCGGTATATCACGTCGCTTCCAGGCCTCGACGAGAGTCGAGGGGCGCTGTCGCCGAGTGCCATAGAGCCCTACTTTCACAGTGCGCGGGTGACCCCCGACGGGATGCATGCCGTTTTCACGTCACGCGGCGCCCTGACCGGCTATGACAACACGGACGCCGTGAACGGACTGCCGGACGCTGAGGTGTTCTACTACGACGCCCAGGCGGGCGAAGGTCACGGCAAGTTGAGCTGTGTCTCTTGCAACCCGAGCGGAGCGCGCCCGACGGGACGCGAGGAAGGGATTGGCGAGGAACTGGGCACGTTCATGGTCGACGCGGCGATCCCCGCGTGGGAAACCGAACACCAGGCATCGCGCGTGCTTGCAGATGACGGGTCGCGCGTGTTCTTCGAAAGCGTCGAGCCGCTCGTACTCGCGGACACGAATGGTGAGCGGGATGTTTATGAGTGGGAGGCCGCCGGAGCTGGCGACTGTGTCGAAGGGGCGGGAGCATTCAGCCAGGCCGCGGACGGCTGCGTCAGCTTGATCTCATCGGGGGAAAGCCCCGGCGACTCCGAATTCATCGACGCCTCGGCGGATGGCCGCGACGTGTTCTTCGCGACCGGCGCCAGCCTGTCGCCCCAGGACACGGGTCTCGTTGACATATACGACGCTCGCGCCGGAGGCGGATTCCCGCCACCCGAGATAGCGCCGGCGGCCTGTGAAGGCGAAGCGTGCCAGGGCACCCCAGCTCCCCCGGCGAGCGACTCGGCCCCGCAGAGCGCCGCGTTCAGCGGCCCCGGGAACCTGATCGCTGCACTCGCACCCGCGAAGACAGCCGCACAGATCAAAGCCGTGAAGCTCAGCAAAGCCCTTAGGGCCTGTCGCAAGAAACGCAAGCCGGCGCGAAAGCGCTGCGAACGAGCGGCCCGCACGCGATACGGGATGAACACCAAGGGGGGGCAGTCATGAGGCGCGCACCGACGATAACTGACCGCATGTCGCTCAACGCCGGCGCGTTGCTGGCGCTGCTCTTGGTAGCTGCGTCGTTTGGTCTCGCGGCGCGTGCTGATGCGTCGTCCTTCGGCCTGAAGGGACTCGATACGAAGTTCACCAGCGCGGATGGCTCGCCCGAGATGCAGGCCGGCTCGCACCCGTTCGCGATCACGACGACATTCGCGATCACTACCGAACAAGAATCAAGCGTTCCGTTTGAAACGCCGACCGAGGCGGTAAGGGATCTCAGCATCTCGCAGATCGCCGGGCTCGTGGGCGACCCGACGGCGGTGCCTCGGTGCACCGAAGCGGCATTTCTCGAACGCGGCGAACACGGCGGTTCGGGTAACTGTCGAGACAGTTCCGCGATAGGGGTCGCGGTCACGGATGCCCAGGAACCGAACGAAGCGGGCGAAATCACGTCCGCTGTGTATAACCTCGCACCACCCCCCGGGGTCGCTGCGGAGATCGGCTTTTGGAGCATCGTGGTGCCGGTGACGGTCGACCTGATCGTCAACCCGCTACCGCCGTATAACGTGATCGCAGTCTCACACGCGATTTCGAATGTTGTGCCGGTCTACAGTGCAAGAGTGACGCTCTGGGGTGTCCCCAGCGACCCGGTCCACGACCATGAACGCGGCCACTGTGTGGGAGGCGGAATCGCCTGCCCGACGGACGTGCCGGTGGTTCCCTTCTTGACGCTCCCACGTTCGTGTGTGGGCCCACAGCAGACGCTCTTCGAAGCGGATTCGTGGCAGAACCCTGGGGTGTTTGTGCAGGGCTTCTCAGAAACCCATGACAATGCGACCCCCGCAAACCCGTTGGGTTTCAGTGGTTGCTCTAGGTTGGGGTTCAGCCCGACTGTGGAGGCTGCCCCATCGTCGAAAGCGGCGGGGAGTTCGTCGGGTCTCGATTTTGGTTTGGATGTGCGGGATGAAGGGTTGACGAGTCCGACGGGTCTCGCGCAGTCGGATGTCAAGAAGACTGTCGTCACGTTGCCGGAAGGGATGGTCACGAACCCCTCGCTGGCGTCCGGCCTGTCCAGCTGCACCGAAGCGGATCTGGCGCGCGAAACGGTCAACGCGGAACCCGGCGAAGGTTGCCCTGAGGCGGCCAAGATCGGCGGCGTGGAAGTCGAAACGCCGTTGCTTGAAGAACCCTTGAAGGGGTCGTTGTTCGTGGCGACGCCCCATGCGAACCCGTTCGATTCTCTGCTGGGGCTCTACATCGTGATCAAGAACCCGAACCTGGGGATCATCGTCAAGCAGCCCGTGCTGGTTGAACCTGACCCGGTCACAGGGCGGCTTGTCGCGACGGCGGACAACCTGCCGCAGCTGCCCTTCAGTCATTTCAAGCTGCATTTCCGGGAAGGGTCCCGTACCCCGCTGATCACCCCCTCGACGTGCGGTAGCTATAGCGCTTCGGCCGTGTTGACGCCGTGGTCGGGTGGGCCGCCGGTCACGACGAGCTCGGTGTTCCAGATCACCACAGGCGCGAATGGCGGCGCGTGCCCGGCGGGCGACGGTGGTCAGGCGAACACGCCGCGCTTTGAAGCGGGCACCACGGTGCCGTTGGCGGGGGCGTATTCGCCGTTCGTGTTCAAGGTCTCCCGCGAAGACGGGTCGCAGCATTTCGGTGCGATCACCGCCAGTCTTCCTGAGGGCCTGATCGGCAAACTCGCGGGCATCTCGTTCTGCTCTGAGGCGCAGATCGCTGCTGCCAGGGCGCGTAGCGGGGAAGGCCAAGGTGTCATGGAGCAGTCCTCGCCGTCGTGTCCTGAAGCGTCCCAGGTCGGTGTCGTGAACATCACCGCAGGCGCCGGCGCACAACCGTATGCGGTCCAGGGCAAGGCCTACCTCGCCGGTCCCTACAAGGACGCCCCGCTGAGTCTTGCGATCGTGACACCGGCGATCGCGGGGCCATTCGACCTCGGCGCCGTCGTAGTGCGTACCGCGCTCTACATCGATCGCTCCACCGCACAGATCCGTGCGGTCAGCGACCCAATCCCGCAGATCCTCGACGGGATACCCCTCGACGTACGCTCGATCTCATTGAACATGAACCGTGCAGGGTTCACGTTCAACCCCACCAGCTGCGAACCGATGAGCGTCGGCGGGGAAGAGACATCGACCCTGAACCAAACAGCTGGTCTCTCGAACCGCTTCCAAGTAGGTGGTTGCCAGGGCCTGCCGTTTAAACCAGCGATGGCGATCAGCACGCAGGGCAAAACGAGCAAAGCCAACGGCGCGAGCCTGAACGTCAAGGTTTCTCAAAAACCCGGTGAAGCCGACATCCACAAGGTAGACCTCACGCTACCCACGGCACTACCGGCACGCCTGACGACACTCCAACAGGCGTGTACCGAAACACAGTTCGCGGCGAACCCAGCAGGGTGTCCCGCAGGCTCGTTCATCGGCACCGCCAAGGCCGTCACACCGATCCTGAGCGTCCCGTTGACCGGTCCGGCGATCCTCGTCTCCCACGGGGGCGCGGCGTTCCCCGACGTCGTCTTCCTCCTACAGGCCAACGAACGCGGAGCGAACATCCGCATCGACCTCGACGGACGCACCGACATCAAAAAAGGCATCACGTACTCTCGCTTTGAAACCGTACCCGACGCCCCGATCGTGAGCTTTGAAACGAATCTGCCCCAAGGCCCGCATTCTGTCCTGGCCGCAACAGCGAACCTCTGCACGACCAAACTCGCGATCCCGACCCAACTCGTGGGTCAAAACGGCGCGACGCTTACCCAGAGCACGAAGGTCGCGGTCACGGGTTGCCCCAAGGCCAAGACTCTCACGCGAGCCCAGAAACTCGCGCTCGCGCTGAAGGCGTGTCACAAGAAGAAGGGCGCGAAGCGCGCCACCTGCGAAAAGGCCGCCCGTCACAAGTACGCCCCGATCGTCAAGCGGAAGGGGAAGAAGAAGTAGGGCTCAATGGCCGCCGCGGGAGCGGCGCAATGCCTGCTCCAAGTAGGGCTGTGGGGTGCCGTCCGCGCCGTCTCCCAGCCCTCGGGATGGGAACGCTAAGCTTTGTTCTATGGAGCCTGTCCGCACCGACTTCAACGGTTATGAGGGTAAGTTCGTCGCTCTGGACTCGCGGACGGGCGAGATTGTGCTGGCCGCTGAGGATCTCGCGAGCCTCTTCGAGCAAGCCGCGGGTCGCGATCACATCGTGCTCGGTGGTCGCGTGCCGTTTAAGGACGAGCCGATCCCTGTCGGTCTTGGCTGACTCATCGCCACTGCCATGGCTGTACCCGTACAAGGAGGATCCGTCATCCTTGCGGCTTGGTGAGCCGTTGTACCGTCCATTCGTGCCGATCTCGTTGACGAATGGGGACCAGAAGACGTTGCAGTTGACCGGTCTGATCGACACGGGGGCCGATTCGGTCCTCGCCAGCGACTATCTGGCTGAGCAGTTGGGAGTCGATTTGGATGACCATGATGGTGAGACGATTCTCGGCGTCGGTGGTCACGTAGTCGGTGTGCGTTATAAGACGGTCGGTCTCCGGCTCTATCCCGAGGGCGAGGACGATCCCTACATCGAATGGCAGGCGCCGGTCGGGTTCATCCCGAACTGGCACAGCTATGGCTTTGTCCTGCTCGGAAACGTTGGCTTCTTGGATCAGTTCACGGTCACCGCCAGCCGCTTTGCTCAAGCCGTTGCCGTCGAAGATCAGAGTGCCTTCGACGAGCGCTTCGGTCCTGTCCCCATCGTTTGAGCTGAGCGTTGACAGTGCGTTTGCCGATGCTGCTGTTCTCGACCCTACTCGCCGAGGAACTCGCGCAAAAGCGAGTTGAACGCATCCGGCCGCTCGATCTGGGACATGTGCCCGGTGTCCTCGTAGATGACCTTGCGTGAGCCGGGGATGAGCTCGGCGTAGACGGCGGCGTCGCGGACGGTGAGGACTTTGTCCTGGTCGCCCCAGACGATCAGCGTGGGGCAGGCGATCTCGGGGAGGCGGTGGCGGAAGTCATAGTCGAGGTTGGCTTCGAGCGCTTGGATGAAGCCGGGCTTGCCGGCGCCGCGCAGCTGCTCGGCGGCGAGGGCGGCGGGCAGGCGCGTGGGGTGGCGGGTGACGAAGCCGAGCGTGGCGTTGCGCAGCGCCGGGCGGCGGGTGACGGTCTCTGACTTGGAGGCCATCCAGGCGGTGTAGGCGGCGACGATGCGCTCCGCGCGGTGCAGGGCGGGTAGCGCGCGCATGCCACGGGTGTTGCGGTAGGAGCTGATGCCGGCGGGGGAGACGAGCACGAGGCGCTCGACGCGCTCGGGGAAGGCGATCGCGAGCTCGGCGGAGATGAAGCCGCCCATCGAGTTGCCTACGAGCGTCGCCGCGCCGATGCCGAGCTCGTCGAGGAGTCCGTCCAGGAGGCGGGCGTAGCCCGAGATGGTGATGCGCTCGTGCGGCATCGGGGAGTGGCCGAAGCCGGGCAGGTCCATTGCGATAACGCGGTGGTCGGCGGCGAACACGGGCAGTTGCTCCAGCCAGTTCGGCCAGGAGCCCGAGAGGCCGTGCACGAACACGAGAGGCGGGGCATCGCCTTCGCCGAGGTCGATCGTGTTGACGACGGGCTGTCCCGCGACGCTGACCCAGCGCTGGTGCTCGCGCCAGTCGACGTCCAGCCACGGGGAGCGTCCGGACGGGCCGTAAACATTCGCCGTGTGATGGCCGTTGCTGGATGCTGTCTCTACGAGGTTGCCAGGAGGGGTGTCCATCTGCATAATCTACAGCGTCGCGCCGGGGGGCTTGCAATCCGACGCTCGGGGCCGCACTGCCGGCCCGCGCGCGGATGAGGCCGACGGTTGGGCGGGGGCACGGATGAGAATCGCGATCGATATCGACAGTACGCTGCATCACTACTGGGACACGCTCTCGGAGATCGCGGTGCGCCGCTTCGGGATCGAGCTGCCCTACGAGGAGCAGTTCACGTGGGGCATCACGCGGCTGAAGCCCGAGCAGCTTGAGATCTGCATCGAGGAGAGCCACCGCGACGAGCGGATTCTCGCCGGTGTGCCCTATCCCGGCGCGGTCGAGACGGTGCGCCGCTGGCATTCCCAGGAAGGGCATTACATCCACGTGACGAGCCATCGCGACCCGGGCTGCGCGCTCGCGAGCGAACGCTGGCTGCGTGAGATCGGCCTGCCGTTTGACGACTTGTGCTGCTCGTGGGACAAGGTCTCGCGCTGTCAGGAGCTTGTGATCGACGTGCTGATCGACGACAGCCCGCTGAACCTCACGGCGGCGCTGGAACGGGGGATCGCGGGCGCGACGCTCGCCCATCCCTGGAATCGGGACGTGTGCGAAGAAGAGGACGTGCTCGTGGCGGCGGACTGGCCGGAGCTGGCGCGCGTGCTGGAACCGCTGTTGAGCAGGCAGGGCACGGAGGTCGCGGCGGCGAAGTAGGCGCCATGACGACCGTCTGGGAGCGCGCGCTGGGGCTGCTGATGGAGGATCTGCGCCGCCGTGACGCGGCCCCGCGGACCGTCCGCGCCTATGGCGCCGACCTGGAGCAGTTCGCCGAGTGGGCGAGCGCGCGCGGGCTGGCGCCAAACGGGGTCGGCCCGAAGGACGTGCGCGCGTATGTAGCCTTGCTGTCCGAGCGCGAGCTGGCGCCGAGCACGAGCGCGCGCAAGCTGGCGGCGCTGCGGGCGCTGTTCAGCAGTCAGCGCGAGCACGGGCTTCTCGCCCAGAACCCGGCGGAGCTCGTGTCGACGCCCAAGCGCGCGCGTAACCTGCCGCGCGTGCTCAAAGCGCGCGAGGCCGCGGCGCTGCTGGACGCGATCCCCGCGAGAGGGCCGCTACAGCTGCGCGACCGCGCGATGTTCGAGCTGGCTTACGCGTGCGGGTTGCGCGCCGAGGAGGTCGTGTCGCTGACGCTCGGGGACGTCGATCACGACGCCGAGCAACTGCGCGTGGAGGGCAAGGGCCGCAAGACGCGCTTCGTGCCCGCTGGCGAGGTAGCGCTGAAGGCTCTCGGCGATTACGTGGAGCGGGGTCGCTCGCAATTGCTTGAGCCGCGCAGTGGGGAGGAGGCGTTGTTCCTGTCCAAGAGCGGCAAAAGGCTCGGCACGAGCGACGTGCGTCGCCGCTTGAAAGGGTGGGCCCGGCATAGCGGCGTGGAGTCCACGGCGGGGGCGATTTCACCGCATGCGCTGCGCCACAGCTACGCCACGCACCTGCTGGACGGGGGCGCTGACCTGCGTTCGATCCAGGAGTTGTTGGGCCACGCGAGCGTGTCGAGCACCCAGATTTACACCCGCGTGGAGTCGGCGAAGCTGAAAAGCGCTTATGCTCGCAGCCACCCTCGGGCCTAGAAAGCGCAAGGGAGATCATAAGGACGAGGATCCCGGATGGAGACGAACGTAAAAGCGATCGAGCTGCGGGAACTGTGGCGTCGATACAAGTCTGAGGACGACCAGCGCGCTCGCGAGCGGCTCGTGGTCGCGTACTCGCCGCTGGTCAAGTACGTCGCCGGGCGCACCGCCGCGGGCTTGCCGCCGCACGTGGAGGAGGCCGACCTGATCTCCTACGGCCTGGTCGGGCTGATCTCGGCCATTGAGCGCTTCGATCTCTCCCGCGAGATCAAGTTCGAGACGTACGCGATCATGCGGATCAAGGGCGCGATCATCGACGAGCTGCGCTCGCTGGACTGGGTGCCGCGCAGCGTCCGTTCGCGCGCCCGCGAAGTGGAGCGGGCGAACGTGAAGCTCGAGAACGCCTTGCACCGCTCGCCGACCGACAAGGAGATGGCGGTCGAGCTGAAGATCACGGTGGAGGAACTGAACGACTCGCTGCTGGCGATCTCGAACTCCTCGATGGTCGCGCTGGACGAGCTGTGGTCGACCTCCGATTCGAGCGGCGATCAGGTCTCGCTGATGGACACGATCGAGGACCCGAGCGCGCCCGATCCGGCGAAAGCCCTGGACGTGGGCGATTTGAAGGACCGCATCGCCGAGTCGATCGCGCTGTTGCCCGAGCGCGAGAAGCTCGTGATCGCCCTCTACTACTACGAGAACCTGACGTTGCGCGAGATCGGCGAGGTGCTCGGCGTGACCGAGTCGCGCGTCTCCCAACTGCATACGAAGGCGGTCCTGCGGCTGCGTTCACGCATGCAGGAGGAGGCGTTCGCCGAGTAGTTCTTTTGGGTAACCCGTAGCTCGCGGCTTCGGGACAGCGCGGTCGGCGCCGGTTTCCATTCCGGCTGCATATCGAAAGCGACCGTCAACGGCCCTCGTCCGTGCGCTGAGCGCACCGCTTGGAGTCTCCGATACCCTAATGCGCTGCCTATGGCCACGCGCATGATCGTCACCTCCCAGCCCGATGTCGCCTGCGACGTGTGCGGGCGCCGCCTGCTGCGCGGTGAGCAGCCCGACGTGTTCCTCGCGGGCGGACGGCGCCGGATGGTGTGCGAGCTATGCGCGCCGCGCGCCAGCGCCGAGGGGTGGTTGCGCGAGGCCGAGCAGGCCCGCAAGCTCAACCTGAGCCCGGCTCGTCCGCGGCAGGGCCGCAACCCGCTGGCGCGCTGGCGTCGTCCCCGGCTGAGCCCGGAGTCGGACGCCGAGCCCGTGGAGCCGAGCGCGACGCCCGCGGAAGGGGAGCACGACGAGCGGTCGCACGAGGTCACGGACGGCGCTCCCGGCGAGCCTGTCACGGGCACCACACCCGTATTCGCCGGCGCGGTCGTCGAGCCCGTTGTCACCACCGAGGCCGAGATCTCCGAAACGGACGCGCCGGTCGAGGTCGAGCCCGCCGCGGCCGAGCCCGCCGAGGAGGGCTCGTGGCGAGACGCATGGATGTTTGTCGAGGAGTAGGATCGGTGGCACGATGATCTATTGCGTCGTGCCCCGCGAGATGTCCGAGGAGCTGTATCCGAAGCTCGCCGAGCACTACGCCGACGAGCAGAACGTGACCGTGATCGTCGATCGCCGCGAGTCCGATCGCCGCGCCCGTGGCGCTCGTCCGGCCGATGCGGTTAAGCAACAGCGCTTGATTCGCGATCGCCGTCGCGCACGCATGCCCGGGGACCTGCCCCCGCTCGCCAAGGCTCTCTAGCAGTTCCTCGGAGCCGTCCCAAGCGACCTGCATAATCTCGCCGCGTGAGAGCGATCGTTCATGTCGATGGCGGCGCGCGCGGCAATCCCGGTCCGGCGGCCGCGGGGTGCGTCATCTCCACGCCCGCGGGCGAAATCCTGGGCGAGTACGCGGAACTGCTCGGGAAGGTCACGAACAACGTCGCCGAGTACCGCGCTCTGCTGCTCGGCCTGCGTCACGCCCGCGAGTTGGGGGTGACCGACGTCGAGGTCGTCAACGACTCCGAGCTGATCGCCAAGCAGATCAATGGCCAGTACAAGGTCAAGCACGCCGCGATGCGCCCGCTGTACCTTGAGGCGCTCGCGGCATTGCGCGAGTTCGAGCAGTGGACCGTGCGCACGGTCCCGCGCGCTCAGAACGCGCAGGCCGACGCCCTGGTCAACGCCGCGCTCGATCAGGCACGCGACACGGGAAGGTTGTAAGGCGAGCCCGCGCCGGGCTCAGTGCAGCGTTTGCGCCGATTTGGCTAGCTGCAGCATCTGCTGATTGGAAAGTTCCTCCAGCAGCGTGTTCGTCAGCCAATACAACACGTTGTGCGAGCGCCAGCCGATCACGTGGATGTGCGAACCGTCGTCGACCATCCGGTATTGGCGACCGTCGATCGTCTGTACGCGGGCGTGCGCGAACAGCGGCGGGTTCAGCCAATCCGAGCCCTCGAAGTCGTAATAGCCGCCGTTCGTGTTCTGCCGCCACACGACCACGTAGGCATGGTGGAGATGGCCGTGCTGATCGCTCAGCGCGTACGGGCGCACCTGTTGCTGTTCGGCCGCGCTGGTCTGCAGCGTCGGATATAGGACCTCGAACGGAACCTGCACAGCAGCTTTGACGGCTTCGGCGTTACCCGCCGAGGAGGTCGGATACAGCCCCAGCGCGCGCAACGAGAAGCCACCGTGGGAATTGTGCGAGCTGTGATGGGCGGTGTGCGCCGGCACTTTGGGCGCCGGCGGGTTGGGGCTTTCGCGGCCATGCATGAAGTTCGCGAGCGTCGCCTGCGCCAGGGCGGGCGTGCTCGTCACGTACGATCCGCCGTTCGCGCCCTGGAAGTTCACGTTGGCGGTCTGGAACTTGACCTGGCGCAAAGGCTTGGTCTGCGAGAAGGCGATCAGCTTCGACAGTTCGATCAGCTCGCTTGCGGACGCGTGAAAGGTCGAGCTGATCGCGTGCCCGACGGCCTTCGCGACCGTGTCGATCTGGCCGATCTCGTTGCTCGGCGAGATCTGCTCGCGCAGGTCGCGCAGAAAGTCCTGCTGGCGGGCGACCCGCACGAAGTCCGAGTCGGTGTGCCGGTAGCGCACGTAGTCGAGCGCGTTTTCGTAACACAGCTTCTGATAGCCGGGCTGCAGGTTGATCGACGTGTAGTCGGTTTCGGTGGAGCCGACGTTCTGGTTGTAGTAGTGGCGGTCGACGTTCACGTACGCGCAGCCGAGCGTGTCGACGACTTTGATGAATCCCTTGAAGCTCACGTCGACGATCCCGTTGATCTTCAGCCCGGGAAAGACTTCGTGCTCGATCGTTTCCGCGGCCAGCACCATCCCGCCCTTGGTCGCGCCGAGCTTGTTGCCGATCGTGTACGCCGCGTTGATCTTTTCCTTCACGTACACCTGTCCGGTTTTGGTCGTGATGTTGACCATCAGATCGCGCGGGATCGACATCACCGAGGTCTGTCCCTGGCCGGGGTCGAAGCGCACGAGCAGCATCGTGTCCGAGTGCGGCGGGTTTTCGCGGTCATAAGAGTCCTTCGCTCCCACGCGACGGTCGGTGCCTAGGATCAGGAACGTCTGCGGTCCGCCGTTGTATTCGGCCGTGACGACGCCCTTCGGCGCGTTGATCTGGTTGAGCTTCGGAAAGACCTCTTCGGCGATGCCCGTGATCTTGTTCAACGCCACCGTCGCGGTCGCACCCGCGCTGAGTGCGACGATCGCCACGGCGGCGATCGCGAAGCGCTTGGTCATGCTCCACCCGGGCGAGGGCGGGCGGTCGTCGTCCTGGGATGTCACCGGATAGCCGCTCATACCACGCTCGTGCTCAGGCGCAGCCGCTCCCCCCGGACGGCATGCGTCCGAGAATGGTAGTGGCCCGACCGGCGTTCCACGCCGGCTGGATGCCTCCCAGCCGCGCCCGGCTGCCGGGGGTCTCGCTACGCTCGCAACCGATGCTGAGCCCCCGCAACCGCGAGCTTCTCGGGCTGATCCCCTCCGCGCTGCTCGTCACCGGAGGGTTCACCGCGATCTTCATCCAGCAGCAGGACACCTCACGCGGGGCCGACACGAGCCTCACGCTCAACTACGCCTCCAACGTCTCCCTGACCTACGGCGCGCTGTTCCTCGCGCTGTGCATCGCCGCGCACCTCGTGATCCGCTTCAGCCTCCCCGACGCCGACCCCTACCTGTTCCCGCTCGCGGCGGTGCTCGCCAGCGTGGGGATCGTGATGGTCTACCGCATCGACCCCGTGCTCGCGCGCCAGCAGGCGCAGTGGATGGTGCTCGGCCTCGCGCTGTTCGCCGCCACGATCCTCGCCCTGCGCCGCCAGGGCGTGGGGGTGCTCGAGCGCTACCGCTACACGATCGCCGCGCTCGGCATCGGCATGACGATCCTGCCGCGCCTGCCGGTCATCGGCGAGCAGGTCAACGGCGCCTATCTCGACATTCACTTCGGCTCGGTCTCCTTCCAGCCCGCCGAGCTTGGCAAGGTCGCGATCGTGATCTTCCTCGCGAGCTACCTGCACGACAACCGCCAGGTGCTCGTCACCGCCGGACGGCGCGTGTTCGGCCTGACGATCCCGCCGATGAAGCAGTTCGGCCCGATGCTGATCGTCTGGGGCGCCGCGATGGGCACGCTGCTGCTCACGCGCGAGCTGGGCACCTCGCTGATGTTCTACGGCGCGTTCCTCGCGCTGCTTTACGTCGCCACCGGACGGCTGTCGTTCCCGCTGATCGGCCTCGTCTTGTTCGCCGTGGGCGCATGGTTCGTCGCAGGGCACGTCGCGCACGTGCACGCGCGCTTCCTCGCCTGGGAACACCCGCTCGACCCGGCTCTGTATAACGCCCCCCAGGGCAGCTATCAGCTCGCCCAGTCCCTGTTCGCCCAAGCCGACGGTGGGTTGCTCGGCACCGGCTTTGACCAGTCGCTGTTGCAATATCCGGTCGAACTCGCAAACCACCAGATCGTGCGGCGCTCGATCCTGCCGGTGCCCGAATCGGACCTGATCTACTCCGTCATCACCGACGAGCTCGGCCTCGTGGGCGCCGCCGGATTGCTGCTCGTCTATCTGTTGTTCGTCGCCCGCGGGCTGAAGACGGCGATGCTCGCCAAGGACTCCTTCTCCAAGCTGCTCGCGACAGGACTGTCGTTCATCGTGGCGATGCAGGTGTTCGTGATCGTCGGCGGCGTCACCCGCGTGATCCCGCTCACCGGCGTCACGCTCCCGCTCGTCGCCTACGGCGGCTCCTCGGTGGTGATGAACTTCGTGCTGCTCGCGCTGCTGCTCGTGATCTCCGACCGCGCGCGACGGCCGTATTCGCGGCGCTGAGCGCGCTCGCCGCGCACCGTAACCCGCGCGCGGCGCCGGCCGCCCGGCGGGCTCGAAAAGAGCCCGCGAAACACGCCGCAGGCCCTATCCCGGGACCGGCTGAGCAGCTATGAGCAGGTTTGTGCAGCTTTGCCTGAGCTTTTGCGAGCAAACCTCCATATACGCGAAACGCGCAGGGAGCCGGGCTGTGCGCGTCGAAATCCTCAGCCGATGCGTCCCCCGACACCCGCCTGCGACCCCGCTGCGCGCCTGATCCTGCGCACGTCCGAGCCAGATCGCCCCGCCCACCGCTACGGCGGAGATCTCGCCGAGGACTACTCCTCGCCCGCCGGCCTGCACCGGCGTCCATGGCTCGCGCGCTTGCGCCGAGCGCTGGCGGAGGACCTGTTCGCCGTGCACTACCAGCCGATCGTCGCGATCGCCGACGGGCGGCCCGCCCATTACGAGGCGCTGGTTCGTCTCGCCGACGAACCGTCCGGCCCGCTCGTCGCGCCCGGGCGGTTCCTGCCCGCGGCCGAGCGCTACGGCCTCGTACGCGAGATCGATCGGCTCGTGCTCGCCCGCGTCGCCGCGCTGCTCGGCTCACGCACGGATGGGCCGCGGGTGGCGATCAACCTGTCCGCGCTGTCGGTCACCGACCCGGCGATGCTCACCCACGTCGAGCGCTGCCTACGCCGCGAGGACGCCGACCCGGGCCGCCTTGTGATCGAGATCACCGAGACCGCCGCCATCTCCGACATGAACCGCGCCCGCGCCTTCTGCCAGGGTCTCGCGGCGCTCGGCTGCGAGGTCGCGCTCGACGACTTCGGCGCGGGCTACGGCTCCTTCCACTACCTCACCCAGCTCCCGTTCGACTACCTCAAGATCGACGGCTCGTTCGTGCGCGGCCTGACCGGCTCACGCAACGACCAGCTCGTCGTGCAGGCCCTCGTAGGGATCGCACAGGGCATGGGCGTACGTACGATCGCCGAGTACGTCACCGACCGTCCCACGCTCACACTGCTGCGCCGCTACGGCGTCGACTACGCCCAGGGGTTCGAGCTGGGGCGGCCCCACCCGCGTTTCCCCGTCGCCGCGTAGGGCAGACCCCGGATCCCGCCGACGGGGAGAGAGGGAGCGCCTGGACGAAGGGCGCCGGGTGCGCCGACGCGGGTCTCTAGCGCGGCTGGGGGAACTGCGTGCGCATCGCCGCGTCCCATACGCGGTCCGGTGTCAGCCGGCGCTGGGCGATCGCCAACCGGGCTGAGGCCGTCACCCGTACGCGCGCCGACGGTCGCTTGCGCGAGATCGCCTTCTCGATCGCCTTCGCGACCGCGTCGGGACCGCCACCGAGGTGGCGCATCGGCCCCTCATAGGTCTCCGTCGTCAACTTCGTCAGCTTCGAGTTGAACTGCGCGTAAGGGCCGTCGCCGTCCTGCGCCACGCCGTCCATGCTCGCCACGGCCGCGTTGCCGAAGTCGGTCACGATCAAGCCCGGCTCGATCAAAATCGTGTCGATCCCAAAGCCGCGCACCTCGAAGCGCAAAGCATCGGAGATCGCCTCCAACGCGTGCTTGGTCGCGTGGTAGAAACCGCCGCCCGGGAACGTCAACCGCCCGCCCATCGAACCGATGTTCACGATCTTGCCCCAGCGCTGCGCGCGCATCTGCGGTAGGACCAGCTGCGTCAGCGCGACCACCCCGAACACGTTCGTCTCGAACTGCCGGCGCACCGCCTCCATCTCGACCTGCTCCACCGGGCCGCTCTGGCTGTAGCCGGCGTTGTTGATCAGCACGCCCACCGCCCCCTGCTCCTGCTCGACCCGTGCCACCGCCGCGCGCATCGACTCCGCGTCGGTCACATCCAGCGCCAGGGTCTCGCAGCCCGCCCGCGCCAGGTCGGCGATCGACTCCGGTCGGCGCGCGCTCGCATACACCGTCCAGCCGTTCTCAGCCAGCCGCAGCGCCGTGGCGCGGCCGATGCCCGAGGAACAACCGGTGATCAGAACCGCCTTCGATGGTTGCGCCATACGGCTCGGAGCATACGGGCCGTGACTCATTTAGGGTGAGCGCCCATGCGTGCAGTCACCTTCCAGGGTCCCAACGAGGTCGCCGTAGAGGACGTCCCCGAGCCCGAGCTTCAGCGTCCCGACGACGCGATCGTGCAGATCGACGCGAGTGGCATCTGCGGCTCGGACCTGCACATCTACCACGGCCGCGTCCCGGTAGAGCGGGGCTTTACGATCGGCCACGAGTTCGTCGGCACCGTCCTCGCCGCCGGCCCCGAGTTCGAGCGCGCCGCCATCGGCGAGCGCGTACTCGGCTGCTTTCACACCGCTTGCGCCACCTGCACGCCGTGCATCCGCGGCGACTATCACCGCTGCGCCCACGGCCGCACGTTCGGGCACGGCTCCAAACTCGGCGACCTCCAAGGCGCCCAGGCCGAGCGCCTGCTCGTGCCGCGCGCCAACCTCACACTGCGCCGCGTCCCCGAGAACATGTCCGACGACGTCGCACTGTTCGCCGGCGACGTGCTCGGCACCGGCTACCACGCAATCGCCCACGCTCACCTGCGCTCCGGGGACACCGCCGCCGTGCTCGGCCTCGGACCCGTCGGACTGTGCGCGATCCAGGCGGCCCGCGCCGCCGGCGCCACAAAAGTGTTCGCGATCGACACCGTCCCCGACCGTCTGGAGATGGCCCGCTACTTCGGCGCCACGGCGATCCACCTGACCGACGAAGACCCCAAGCGCGCGATCCGCGCCGCCACCGAGGGCGCCGGCGTCGACGTCGTCGTGGACGCCGTCGGCGACCCCGCGCCGCTGGCGCTGGCGATCAGCCTCGTGCGCGACGCCGGCACCGTCTCCGGCATCGGCGCCTACGCCGGCAAGGGCGAGATTCCGCTGGGTCTCGCGTGGCTCAAGGGCGTAACGCTGAGGCTCGGTCTCGCGAACGTAATCGCGCACGTCGACCGCGTGCTCGCGATGGTCTCAAGCGGGCTGCTCGACCCCGCGCCGCTCGTCACCCACCACATGTCCCTCGACCAGGCCCCGGACGCCTACGCTCTCTATGACCGCCGCGAGGCGCTTAAGATTGTGCTGAGACCATGACCACGACCACACTCCCCGACGCGCTCGACGACGACGCGCGCCAGTTCGTCTCCGGCCTGCACGGCCTGTTGATCGGCGACGAGCGCCCCGACGCCGCCGACGGGCGCACGTTCGCCACGCTCGACCCCTCAAGCGGCCAGGAGATCGCCCTGCTCGCCTTCGCCGGTCCGCAGGACGCCGACCGCGCGGTCGCGGCCGCCCGCGCCGCCCTGCACGGTCCGTGGTCGCAGCTGCCCGCCGCCGGGCGCGAGCGCCTGATGGGAGATCTCGCGCTCGCCGTCGAATCGCACGCGCAGGAACTCGCCCAGATCGAGTCGCTGGACAACGGCAAGCCCGTCGGCCTGGCCCAGTACGTCGACGTACGCGGAACCGCCGCCCACCTGCGCTACTTCGCCGGCTGGCCCACCAAGATCGAGGGCGCCGTCCTGCCCGTCGCGGCCGGCGCCGGCATGCACTGCTACACCCGCCACGAACCCGTCGGCGTCTGCGCCCAGGTGATCCCCTGGAACTTCCCCCTGCTGATGGCCGCCTGGAAGCTCGCCCCGGCTTTGGCCGCCGGCTGCACCGTCGTGCTCAAGCCCGCAGAGCAGACCCCGCTCTCTGCGCTGCGCCTCGGCGAACTGGCCCTTGAGGTCGGCTTCCCTCCGGGCGTCATCAACGTCCTCACCGGCGACGGCACCACCGGCGCCGCGCTAGTCGCCCACCCCGACGTCGACAAGATCGCCTTCACCGGCTCCACCGCCGTCGGACGGGAGATCGGCGCCGTCGCCGGACGGGGCCTCAAGCGCGTCACGCTCGAGCTCGGAGGCAAGTCGCCCAACATCATCCTCCCAGACGCCGACATCGACGCCGCCATCGCCGGCGCCTTCCAGGCGATCTACTTCAACTCCGGCCAGGCTTGCAACGCCGGCTCGCGCCTGTTCGCCCCCGCCGAGCGCTTCGAGGAGATCGTAAGCGCACTCGCCGAGCGTGCCTCGCAGACACCGCTCGGCCCCGGCCTCGACCCAGCCACCCAGCTCGGACCGTTGATCTCCGCCGAGCAACAGTCGCGCGTGCTCTCCTACATCGACTCCGGTCGCGACGCCGGCGCCGAGCTGCTCACCGGGGGCGCCGCCACACTGAGCGACAGCGGCGGCTACTACGTGCAACCGACCCTCTTCACCACCACCTCCGACGACCTCGACATTGCCCGCGAGGAGATCTTCGGGCCGGTCCTCGTCGCCTCCCCCTACGACACCCTCGACGAGGTCGCCGAGCGCGCCAACGCCTCCGAGTACGGTCTCGCGGCCGGGATCTGGACCCGCGACGTCGGCAACGCCCACCGTCTCGCGGCGCAACTGCGCGCCGGCATGGTCTACGTCAACAGCTGGGGCGCCGTCGACCCGTCGGCGCCCTTCGGCGGCTTCAAGTCCTCCGGCGTCGGTCGCGAGCACGGCCGCGACGGCCTCGACGCCTACTTGGAGACCAAGACGGTTTGGACAACGCTGTAGTCCTGGCACCCGCCGCGGCGAGCGAGGGCGCGCGCACAGAGCGGTGGCGCCTCGCAGCGGCAGGCGTCTGCGCGTTCGTGCTGCTCGCGGCGACGATCGAGATCGTCCTCGACGCCGCCCAGCGGCACTCGCCGCTCGTGCCGCGCTCGCCGCAAATCTCCGGCTGGATCGCCTCCCTCGGCGGTGAGCGCCTCGGCTATCGCGTCTTTCTGATCGCGATCCTCGCCGCGAGCCTCGCCTACGGCGTCCTGCTCGCGCTCGTCCGCACTCGCCTTGCTGGAACCGTGCCGGCCGCAGCAAAAGGGGGAGAGGGGAGTAGTAGCGCAGCACCGGTCGAGGTCTCGCAGAGTGCGCTCGGAGAGCCAGCGCTTTCGCGCTGGGCGATCGGGCTCGTGGCGCTGCTCAGCCTGATCGTGTTCGTCGGTCCGATCCTGATCTCCACCGACGTCTTCAGCTACCTCGCCTACGCCCGCATGGGCGTCGTGCACGGCATCGACCCCTACACCCACGGCCCGGTCGCGATCGTCGGCGACCCCGTCTTCTATTACGTAGGGCACGACTGGCTGCGCGTCGCCACCGCCTACGGCCCGGTCTACACGCTGCTCTCCTACCCGCTCGGGGCACTCGGCCTGGTCGGTGGGCTGTGGGGAATGAAGCTCTACGCGCTGCTCGCCTCCGCCGCCACGCTCGCCCTTATCTGGAACGTCGCACGCCGGCGCGGGCAGGACCGTGTGTTCGCGCTGCTCGCCGTCGGCGCCAACCCGCTGTATGTGATCTACGGCCTGGGCGGGGCGCACAACGACCTGATCATGCTCGCGCTGATGATGGCCGCCGTCGCCTTCACGCTCTCCGATCGCGACGCGGCCGCAGGGGCCGCGGTGGTCGTCGGTGCGCTCGTCAAGGCGACCGTCGCGGTGCTGCTCCCGTTCATGATCCTCGCCCGGCGGCGCTCCGCCGCCATCTACGGCGCCCTCGCCGCGCTCGGACTGTGCGCGCTCGCCGGCTGGCTCGCCTTCGGCATCCACGGCATCGACGTCGTCTCCGCGCTCAACCGCGATTCGGCGTTCGTCTCGACCGACAGCTTCCCCAACGAGCTCGCGCACCTGTTCGGCAAGCCCGGCGTGTTCCCGGTCGACCACGACCTGCTCAAGGGGGCGCTCGTACTTATCGTCCTGCACCTGCTGTGGCGCACCTGGCGCGGCTATGACTGGGTCGCCGCCTCCGGTTGGGCATTGCTGGCGATCTCCGTCACCAGCACCTGGCTGCTCGCCTGGTACATCCTCTGGCCGCTACCCCTCGCCGTGGTCACCCGCGACCGACGCCTACTCCTGGCCACGCTGTTCGTACAGGCGCTCTTCATCGCCCATCAAACCTCACCCCTGTTCGCCCCCGTGTCCTGAGCATGAGCCGCGTACGCCTCATCGAGACCACGCTCCTGATCCTGTTCGGGCTGCTGCTCGTAGCGGCAACGGTCAACGACGTCTCACGTCAGACCCACGTCAACCAGCGCCTGATCGACGACCTGCACACCTGGCGCACATACACCCATCACGACTACCACAACCTCTCGATCGAGCAGACGCTCTACGGCGAACGCTCCCAACGCGAGGTCGTCTGCGGCAACACAACTCCCGGCGCGCCGAAAGCGCGCGTGCAGGTCTGCCTGGCGATCTGGGGCCCGGTCGTAAACGGCAGGCGCGTCGTGCACGGTGGCTGGTATCTGCCGCCGGGCACCGAAGAAGACCTGCGCCGCCACCGCTACGGCTGCTTCGGCCCGGCTTCCGCCGGCATCTGCCCGCGGTGAGCTCGCGACGCCTGCCCGCGTGGTGGCCGCTGGCGGCGCTCACGCTGCTCGCGGCGATCCTGCGCCTGTCCACGCTCGGAGCACAGAGCTTCTGGTACGACGAGGCCTTCACACCCGTCCGCGTCCTGCATCCGAGCCTCACCGCGACGCTGCACTCGATCGTGCACACCGAGAACACGCCCCCGCTCTGGTACCTGATCGCCTGGGCGGACACGCGCCTGCTGGGTAGTGGCGAGTTCGCGCTGCGCCTGCCCTCCGCGCTCGCGGGGATCGTCACCGTACCCGTCGCCTGGGCGATCGGACGCGAGCTGACCGCCCGTCGCGCGAGCGCGATCGCGATGGCCGCGTTCGTCGCCGTCAATCCACTGCTGCTGTGGTACTCCCAGGAGGCCCGCGCCTACGCCCTGTTCGTGTTGTTCGCCGCACTCGCGATGCTCTGCTTCCTGCGCGCCCTGCGCAGGCCCACGCCGGGGCGGATGGCCGCGTTCGCGCTCAGCGGCTCGCTGGCGCTGCTGAGCCATTACTTCGCGGTGTTCCTGCTGATCCCGATGGTCCTGTGGCTGCTGTGGGCCTATGCCGATCGTCTGCGCGCCGTCGTGCCCGCGATCGTCGTACTGGTGCTCGTCGGGCTGGCGCTCACGCCGCTGGTCTCCGCGCAGGGCGGTCACGGCACCCAATGGATCGGCGCCTGGGCGCTCTCCAGTCGCCTGCAGGCGATCCCCCAGTATTACCTCACCGACTACTACGGCGCCGCGCTCGGGCACGGCATTGAGCTGCTGCTCGCGCTGCCGATCATCGCCGGGCTGGGATACGGCCTGTGGCGCGTGCTGACCCCGCCCGAGGAGCGCGGCGCGCTGATCGCCCTGGCGATCGCCGCCGGCGGCATCCTGATCCCGATCGCGCTCGTGGTCTTCGGCGCCGACTACCTCGCACCGCGCAACCTCGTCGGCGCGATGATCCCCGTCACAGCGCTGATCGCCGTGATCGTCCCCGCCGAGCGCGCGGGACGGGGCGGGGTCGCGCTCGCCGCGATCATCGCCGTCGCGTTCCTGGCGATTTCGGTGGACGTGGCGTTCAGCCCCCGTTTGCAGCGCGGTGACTGGCGCGGCCTCGCGCGCGTACTAAAGGCCAGTCCTGTCCCGCCCGGCCGGCGCGTAATCACGACCGTCGAGCTCGGCGCCGCTCCGCTCGAGTACTACCTCCGGCAATTGCGCAACATCCCCGCGAGTGGATCGGTGCGCGTAAACGAGATCGACGAGACCGGCTACTCGCCGCTGCGCGCCTCCGCGGGAACGCCCCCGGCGCCTGGCTTTCGCCTGCTCGCTCGGCGCGAGATCCACGGTCTGATCGACTACCGCTTTTATTCCGCCACGCCCCGCACAGTCTCAGTGGCGACGTTGCGCCGCCACGTCATCACCGACGCGCACCCCGAGGTGCTGGTCACGGCATCGGCGCCGACCGCGCCCGCGCCCGGGCCCTCCGGAGCGTGAATCGCCGCGCGGGCCACGAATGTCGCCCGCGCGTGTGGGCACAATGTGCTCTGCACATGCCCTTTTCCGGGAAAACCATCTAGCTTTCCGGCAATGTCCTCTCCCGCGACCGTAGAGGCATCGCCCATCGACGCACACGTGGCACTGCAACGAGCCCGCGAGCACCTGCTCTCGCTGCAGGACGCCGCCGGCTGGTGGCAAGGTGAGTTGCAGACGAACGTGACGATGGACGCCGAGGACATGCTCCTGCGCGAGTTTCTCGGTGTGCGCCGCTCCGAGGAGACGGAGCGTTCGGCCACTTGGATCCGCTCTCAGCAGCGCGCGGACGGCACCTGGGCGAACTTCCACGGCGGCCCCGGCGAGCTGTCCACCACGATCGAGGCCTACTGGGCGTTGCGTCTCGCCGGAGATGCGCCCGAGCAGGAGCACATGCGCAGGGCCGCCGCGTACGTACGCGCACACGGTGGGATCGAGCGCGCGCGGGTGTTCACGCACGTATGGCTGGCCCTGTTTGGGCTGTGGTCGTGGGATCGCGTACCGGCGCTGCCCCCCGAGATCGTGCTGCTGCCCCGCTGGGTGGCGCTGAACGTGTACGACTTCGCCTGCTGGGCGCGCCAGACGATTGTCGCGCTGGCGCTCGTCAAAGCCCACCGGCCGGTGCGCCGCCTGGGGTTCGATCTGGCGGAGCTCCACTCCGGCGAACCCGCCCCCGCGCACCGAGCCCGATCGTGGCAAGGGCGCCTGCTGGGCGGCCTGGACCGGATTCTGCGCGCCTACGAGCAACGGCCGATCGGCCCGTTGCGCCGGCTCGCGCTTGGCCGTGCCGAGCGCTGGATCGTCCGTCGCCAAGAGGCCGACGGCTCCTGGGGCGGGATCCAGCCACCGTGGGTCTACTCGCTGATGGCGCTACACCTCGGCGGCTACCCGCTCACCCATCCGGTCATGCGCCGGGGACTGCAGGGGTTGGATCGGTTCATGGTCGAGGACCGCGACGACGCCCGCGCAGTCGGAGCGCCCGCCGGTCGCAGCCGCCGCCTGGAAGCCTGTCAGTCGCCGGTATGGGACACCGCGCTGGCGATGGTCGCGCTCGCCGACGCCGGTCTTTCCGGGGATGACCCCGCGATGGTGCGCGCCGCGCAATGGCTGCTCGGCGAGGAGGTCACTCAGGCCGGCGACTGGGCCGTCGCCCGCCCGGGGCTTGCGCCCGGCGGTTGGGCGTTCGAGTTCGCCAACGTCAACTATCCCGACGTCGACGACACCGCCGAGGTCGTGCTTGCGTTGCGGCGCGTGGCCAACGCCCTGGACGTCGCCGACGAGTCGGCTCACGCCGACGGCACCACCAACGGCGCCGCAAACGCCACTTCGCGCGAGGGCGCCCTCGCCGGCACGGAACTGCGCTCGAATATCGAAGGGGCGGTCGGCCGCGCGCTGCGCTGGGCACAGGGCATGCAGAGCGAGGGCGGCGGCTGGGGCGCGTTCGACGCCGACAACACACGCGCGCTAGTGCGCGAGCTGCCGTTCCTGGACTTCGGCGAGGTGATCGACGAGCCCAGCGCCGACGTCACCGCGCACGCCATCGAGATGCTCGCCGCCGTAGGCATGCTCGACACGCCCGCCGCGCGCCGCGGGGTCAGCTGGCTGATTTCAGAGCAGGAGCCCGACGGGTCGTGGTTCGGCCGCTGGGGCGTCAACCACGTATACGGGACGGGCGCCGCCGTACCGGCGCTGATCGCCGCGGGCCTCGCACCGGGCGAGACCTGCATCCGCCGCGCGGTGGACTGGCTTGAGGCTCACCAGAACGAGGACGGCGGCTGGGGCGAGGACCCGCGTTCATACGACGATGAGGCCTGGATCGGGCGCGGTCACAGCACGGCCTCGCAGACCGCGTGGGCACTACTCGCGCTGCACGCCGCCGGGCGCACCGACACCCGGGCCGTGCGCCGCGGCGTCGATTGGCTCGCGAGCACACAGCGCGCTGACGGGACCTGGGATGAGCCCCAATACACCGGCACCGGTTTCCCCTCGGACTACTACATCAACTATCACCTGTACCGGCTCGTCTTTCCGATCGCGGCCCTCGGTCGCTGCCTGGGATCGGCCGCCGCGAGGCGGTGATTTCCGCGATGCTCGCGGCCTCGCCCTCGCCCGGGGTGCCCCCTGAAGGGCGCGGTCCGTTCGAGCCCACGCCTGTGCGCGAGCCCATGTCCTCGCGCGGATCTGAGCCACCGACCGAAGCGCCCACGGCCGCGGCGGTGATGGCGCGGGCACAGAGTGAGAACTTCCCGGTCGCCGGGCGGTTCCTCGGTCGGCGGCTGCGCCGGCACCTGCTCGCCGTGTATGGGTTCGCGCGCCTGGTCGACGAGCTCGGCGACTCCTTCGCCGGCGATCGTCTGGTCGCGCTGGATTGGCTGGAAGGCGATCTGGACCGCGCCTATCGTGGAGAAGCCGAGCACCCGTTGCTGCGGGCTCTGCAGCCGACCCTGCGCGAGTGTGCACTGTCGCGCGAGCCGTTCGCGCGCCTGATCGAGGCCAACCGCATCGACCAGCGCGTCCGCCGGTACGAGACGTGGGAGCAATTGCGCGCCTACTGCGCGCATTCCGCCAATCCCGTCGGCGAGCTCGTGCTCGGCGTGTTCGGCCAGGCGACGCCCGCACGGGTGGCGCTGTCCGACGAAATCTGCACCGCGCTGCAACTCACCGAGCACTGTCAAGACGTGGCCGAGGATCTCGCGCGCGGACGCGTCTACCTGCCGGCCGAGGACCTCGCCCGCTTCGGCTGCACGTTCGCGGACCTCGCCGATCTCCATGTCGGGGCGCCGTTGCGCGCCACGCTCGCCTTCGAGTGCGCCCGCGCACGCGAACTCTTCGCGCGTGGAGCCCCACTGATCGACGAGCTGCGCGGGTTGCGCGCACGACTGGCGGTCACGGCGTTCATCGCCGGCGGACGCGCCGCGATCGACGCGATCTCACGCGCCGACTACGACGTGCTCGCGGGTCCGCCCAGGGTCGGAGCCACGCGCCGAGCGCTCGCGCTGGCCGGCACGCTCGCGGAGCGCCGCCGGTGACCGAAGCCACGCGGGATGCCTATCGCGAGTGCGAGGCGATCACCAAGCGCTCCGCGGCGAACTTCTACTACGGCATCCGCCTGCTCGCGCCTCGGCGACGCCGTGCGATGTGCGCGGTGTATGCGTTTGCGCGGCGCGTCGATGACATCGGCGATGGAACACTCGCCAGCGACGAGAAGCTGCGCCGCCTCGACGCCCAAGCGCATGCGCTCGCCGCTTTACCGGCCGGGGGAGAGGACTTCCCCGCGAGCGATCCCGTGATGGTCGCGCTGGCTGACGCGTACGTGCGCTTTCACGTGCCTCCCGATGCGCTGCAGGCGCTGATCGCAGGGGTACGCATGGACGTGCAGGGTGTCAACTACGAGAGTTTCGAGGAGCTCGTGCTCTACTGCCGGCGCGTCGCCGGTGCGATCGGCCGGGCGTGTCTGGCGATCTTCGCGCTGCGCGACCCGGACGGGACCGATCGGGCGGCGGCGCAGCAACTCGCCGACGACCTCGGCGTGGCGCTGCAGCTCACGAACATCCTGCGCGACCTGCGCGAAGACGCGCTGGGCGGCCGCGTGTACCTGCCCGCTGAGGATCTGCGGCGCTTCGGCCTGATCGCGGCCGGGGACGAGCACGAAGCCGCTACGACGATCGTCAGGCTCTCCGACCGCGCCGCGCTCGACGGTAACGGCGCCGGGGATGAGCCGGCCGAGGCGGGCTGGCTCGACGCGCTCGTGCGCTTCCAGGCCGATCGTGCGCGCACCTGGTTTGATCGAGGGATCGAGTTGGCGCCGCTGCTCGACCGGCGCAGCGCCGCGTGCCTGCTGGCGATGGCCGGTATCTACAGCCGCCTGCTAACCCGTATCGCCGCCGACCCGGAGCGTGCGTTGTGTGAGCGGATATCGCTGCCGATGCACGAGAAGGCCTGGGTCGCGGCACATTCCATGCTGGGCGGCGGCCGGTGAGCGTCGTGGACGGAGGCGATCGCGACGTGCTGGTGATCGGTGGCGGGCTCGCGGGGATCGCCGCGGCGCTGGACTGCGCCGATGCCGGCGCCCGCGTGAGGCTGGTCGAGGTCCGTCGCAGGCTCGGTGGCGCCGCCTACTCGTTCGACCGCGACGGGCTGAGCATCGACAACGGCCAGCACGTCTTTTTGCGCTGTTGCAGCGCCTACCGCCGGCTCCTTCGCCGGCTCGGGAGCGAGCAGGGCGTGGTCTTGCAGGAGCGCCTGCGAATCCCCGTGCTGAGCCCCGGGAGCAAGCCGTTTGTCCTACGCCGACGAGGGCTCCCGGCGCCATTGCATCTCGCGGGCTCGCTGCTGCGCTACCCCCATCTGACCCGTGCTCAGCGGCTGGGCGCGGCACGCGCCACGCTCGCGCTCGGAGGACTCGACCCGGACGATCCGGCGCTCGAACGCCAGACCCTCGGGGAGTGGCTGGACGAACACGGTCAGGGCCCCGAGGCCGTGGCGGCGCTATGGGACCTGATCGCGCTGCCGACCCTGAACCTACCGGCCGCACAGGCGTCGCTGGCGCTCGGCGCCTTCGTGTTTCAGACCGGCCTGCTGGCGAGCGCGAGCGCGGGCGACATCGGTTTTCACGAGCGCCCGCTCAGTGAGACGATCGCCGAGCCCGCGCTGCGAACGTTGAGGTCTGCCGGAGTGCACGTCAGTCTGGGTTGGCGTGCGGAATCGATCGAGCGCGCCGGATCGGCCTTTCAGGTGCGGGGCATGGGCTCGACAGATGAACCGAACGCGGGGGAGGAGGAGCGGCAGAGCTCTGCGGTGATCGTGGCCGTACCGCACGCGCGGGCGGCCGGGCTGCTGGCGGGCCTTGAGCCGAGCGTCGCAGGGGGACTGCGCCGGCTGGAGGGCTCGCCGATCGTCAACGTCCACGTCGTCTATGACCGTCCCGTCTGCGAGCACCGGTTCGCCGCCGGCGTCGGCACTCCCGTGCAATACCTGTTCGATCGCACCGCGGCCGGCGGTGTGCCGGGCGGATGTCAGTATTTGGCCGTGTCGCTGTCTGGTGCCGAGCGAGAGATGCGGATGAGCATGGACGACCTGCGCGCGCGCTACCTGCCCGCCCTCGCCGCGCTGCTACCACGGGCGCGCGATGCCCGCGTCGAGAGCTTCTTCGTCACGCGCGAGCACTCCGCCACGTTCCGCGCGGTCCCCGGAATCGCTCGCTTGCGGCCCGGCGCCCGCACCTCGACGCCGGGGCTGGCGCTCGCCGGGGCCCATACCGACACCGGCTGGCCCGCGACGCTCGAGAGCGCCGTGCTGAGCGGTCACACCGCCGCCGGCGCCGCGCTCGCGGCCCTCGGACTTAAGCACGCCGACACCTCCGGCGGGCTCGCCGCCGCCGCTGCTGCTGCCGCGCGGACCGGAGCGAGCGCGTGAAGCGGATCCTCGTCGCCGCGCCGCTGGCGCTGGAGGAGGCGCTGATCCGATCGGGCGCGCGCGGTTCGCGCGTGCGCAAGACCGGCATGGGGCCGGACAGGTCACGCGTGGCCGTGAAGCGACTCGCGCGCGAACCGGGCGACGCGCTGCTCGTGCTCGGCTTCTGCGGGGGCCTTGACGCGCAATCGCGCCCCGGCGAAGTGATCGTCGCCGAGGAGGTGATGAGCGCCGCGGACGAAGGGCACGACCGGGTTCAGGCGGCGTGCCACGGCGTCGAGCGGCTGACGGGCGCGCTCGGTCAGGCCGGCCTGACGGTGCGGCGTGGCCCGATCGTAGGTGTGGGCAAGATCGCCACGGGCGAGCGACGCGAGCAGCTGCGCGCGGCCGGCGCGCTGGCCGTGGACATGGAGTCGGCGTGGCTCGCCGCGGGCGCCGCCGGGCGGCCGTTCGCGGTCGTGCGGGTAGTGCTGGACAGTCCCAGCCACGAGCTGTTTCGCGTGCGGGCCGTCGGTGGCGCGCTGAAGGCGGCACAGGCTCTGCGCCGCGCCTCGGCGGTCGCGCTTGGGGTCTGGGACGAGGAGGGCTAAGGTAACGCGCATGGCGGTACGGGTCAGGCAGAGCACGCGGATGGGTTGGTACCTGATGCGCCAGCGACTGGCGAGACGTGAGAAGTTTCCGCTGATCGTCGAGCTGGAGCCGCTGTTTCAATGCAACCTCGCCTGCTCGGGCTGCGGCAAGATCCAGCATCCCGAGCACGAGCTGCGCCGGCGGATGCCCGTCGAGCAGGCGATCGCCGCGATCGAGGAGAGCGGTACGCCGATGGTCTCGATCGCCGGCGGCGAGCCGCTGATCCACCCCGAGATCCACGTGATCGCCGACGAGCTGATCAAACGCAAGAAGTTCGTCTACCTCTGCACGAACGCGCTGCTGCTGGAGAAGAAGCTCGAGAACTTCAAACCCAGCCCCTACTTCTCATGGGCGGTGCACATGGACGGGTTGCGCGAGCGCCACGACGCCTCGGTCGAGCGCGAGGGCGTGTTCGAGAAGGCCGTCTCGGCGATCAAGGCGGCGAAGGCCGCCGGGTTCCGGGTGACGACGAACACCACGTTCTTCACCCACGACTCGCCCAAAACCGTGCGCGAGGTGCTCGACTTCCTCAACGACGACCTGCAAGTCGACGAAATGATGATCTCGCCGGCGTATGCGTATGAGAAAGCTCCCGACCAGGAGCACTTCCTCGGCGTCACCGAGACGCGCAGGCTGTTCAAGGAGGCCTTCGGCGACGGTCGTCGCAAGAAATGGCGCCTGAACCACAGTCCCCTGTTCCTCGACTTCCTCGAAGGCAACGCCGAATTCGACTGCACCGCGTGGGGAATCCCGAGCTACTCGCTGTTCGGCTGGCAGCGCCCCTGCTATCTGATGTCCGACGGCTACTGCAGCACCTACAAAGAACTGCTCGAGACCACCGACTGGAGCGCCTACGGCCGCGGCCGCGACCCGCGTTGCGAAAACTGCATGGCCCACTGCGGCTACGAGCCGACCGCGGTGCTGCAAACGACACACTCGCTCAAGCAGTCCCTACGGGCCCTCGTCTCCTAGCGGCTCACTGGCGGCGGGGCGGATGTCACGCCAGGTAAGACCCTCGCCGAGTAGCGCCGGTATGCCCAGAGCCAGCGCGGTGAGGACCTCGACGGCCTGCAGCACGATCCCGTAGGCGATCGCCTGGCCCGCGCCGACGCCGTAGGCGGCGAGCACGACCAGGCAGGCGGCCTGGAAGACGCCCACGTTGGAGGGCGTCGCCGGCAGCACCGCGCTGACGTTCACCGCGAGCAGCACCGCGGCCGCCGCCACGAGCTGGGGATGCGCGGGCACTCCCAACGCGAGCAGGATCGCGTAGCACGCCAGCCATTGCAAAATCCACGCGCACAGCTGCGCGGCGACCGCCGCGATCCCGTGGCGCGGGGTCACGAACACCGCCAGGCCCTGCCGGGCGAGTCCCAGCAGGCGTGCGATCGTCGCCGCAGCCAGCCGGATCCGCAACGAGGGCGCACGCCGTGCGACTCGCAGCATGCCGGGCCCAAGCAGTACAAGCGCGCACAGCGCCAAGGGGACGGCCGCGACCGCGAGTATCGCCGCGAAGCGGCCGTGCACGGGAATGCTGCTGAACGTGATCGACGCGAGGATCGCCAGCGCGAGCAGGTTGATCAGCGTCTGTGAGAACACCGTCCCCGTCACGATCGGCAGCAGCCGACGCTGGGGGCCCTCAAGGCGACGCGAGAGTACAACGATGCGCGTGGGCTCGCCGATGCGCCCCGGAAACACAGCGGATGCCATCACTCCGATCATCGTCGCGCGAATCACCGGACTCCAGGCGATCCGCGTGTCGGGTAGGGCGGCGCAAAGCGCCTCGTGCCAGGAGATCGCGCGCAGCAGCAACGAGAGTGCCATCAGGGCCAGCGCAAGCACGATCCAACCGGGCGTCGCGGTGATCAGGGCGTGCCCGACCCGGTCCAGGTCCAGGCGCGAGACCGCGTAGACGAGCACGCCCGCCAGCAACAGCACAGCGATCAAGAGGCCAGCCCGCCCAATCGCCGTGGAGGGCATCGACAGGCGACCCAGCGAACGCTGCCGGGGGCGCGGATGCTCGGGGTCGTCCATCGTCCGGGGGTCTATCAGAGTGCTACACGGACCGACGCGCAAGGAGATGCGACCGACGGATCCAATACAGTTCCGCTATCTGGAGGTAGCCGATGATCCGAACACGAGTGGTATTCGAAAGTAACCAGAGAAGGAGTCCATCTCCGTTCGGGTGGGCCCGCAGTCAAAACACACCCTGGGGAGACGAACAGAATGAGCAGACACGACAACGACAGCGACTACATCTCGATCACCCTCTCGCCGGTGCAAGTCGAGCAGGTCATGCGCGCGGCGAGCAAGAGTCCCAGCGGCACCGTCTCGAACCTACTGTTGGCGGCGCTGGACAACGCCCACGAACCACCGTCGGGCAGTCACCGCAAAGCCTATGACTTGCAGCGAGCCTCCCAGGAAGCGCTGACCGCCGCGCTGGACGATCCCCAACTCTCACAGTCGCTGCTGCGTGGCCTGTCGGTGCTCGCGTGCTACGGCCCCGACCGGCCCTGGCGCCCGATCATCGAGCTCGCCAACCAGCTCGGCATGTCGCCCTCCACGACCCACCGCTACGTCAAGACGCTCAAGACGATCGGCCTGATGGAGCAGGACCCCACCACGAGGGAGTACCGCCCGGTGGCGCTCGACGAGTAGGCCAGGCGGGACCCAGGAGGACACCCTCAAACCGGAGGAAGGACCAGACCAGGACACGTACAAATATGCTTCGCTCGATCCCGAGTGAGGAGGCTTGAATGATCATCACCACGATGAACGACCTGCCCGGCTATGAGATCGAAGAAGTGCTCGGAGAGGTGTTCGGTCTAACCGTGCGCGCGCGAAACATCGGCTCGCAGCTCGGAGCCTCCTTCAAGTCGCTGGTGGGCGGTGAGTTGAAGGGCATGACCAAGATGCTCGCCGAAGGACGCGTACACGCCCAGGAACGGCTGGTTGAGGAGGCCGAAGCCAAGGGAGCCAACGCGGTTATTGCGTTTCGCTTCGACACGTCAGAGTTGGGCACCACCTGGACGGAGATCTGCGCTTACGGCACCGCCGTGCGTGCCACCGAGCAGTAGCGGGGCTCGCGCGCCGGACAATATTCCGCTGGGGCCTAGGCTAGGCCGCGACCGGGGTGGGCTTGCGCCCGAGTCCCTCCAGCGCGGCGAGCATCGGCTCGAGCTCGCAGTCCACCTTGGCGGGCCACGGCTTCTGCGGATGGTCATCGAGCGTCTTCAGGCCATTGCCCGTGATGATCGCCACCACGGTGTCGTCGGGGGCGAAGCGCCCGATCGCCGCCAACTTCTCCAGCACCGCGATCGTGGTGCCGCCGGCCGGCTCGGTCAAAAGCCCCTCGGTGGAGGCCAGTAGGTCGATGCCGGCGAAGATCTCCGGGTCGCTCGCGAACCCGCCGGTCCCTCCGCGTTTGCGCACGGCGTCGATCACCAGGTAGCCGTCGCCGGGCGCGCCGATGGCGAGCGAGTGCGCGGCCGTCTCGGGCGTCACCGGATGGACCTCCGCCTCCTCGGCGAGGATCGCTGAGGCGATCGGGTTGCACCCGCTGGGCTGGGCGATGTGGATGCGGGTTCCGTCGGTCTCTGACAGCCCCATCAGCTGCAGCTCGCCCAGGCCCTTGTGGAGGCGAGAGGAGAGCGTGCCGCCGGCGGCCGCGGTGATGATGTGATCCGGCGCGTTCCAGTCGAGTTGCTCGACGATCTCGAACGCCGCCGTCTTGGCGCCCTCGGCGTAGAAGGGACGCAGCGTGATGTTGGCGAAGTCCATGCCGGTCGCGGCGGCGATTTCGCGGCAGCGGCGGTTGGCTTCGTCGTAGTTGCCCTCGACCTGGCAGACCTTCGCGCCGAGCGCCATACACACGCGGGCCTTGGTGGCCTCCAGGGCGTTGGGATAGAAGATGTAAGCGTCCACGCCCGCCTTGGCGGCGAGCGAGGCGACGGCTGTACCGACGTTGCCGGTCGATACGCAGCCGATCTCGGTCTTGCCCCGCTCCAGCAGCCTGGCCACCGACATCGAGACGACGCGGTCCTTGTAGGAGAGGCTCGGCCGGTTGCTGGAGTCGTCCTTCAGATACAGGTTGCTGAGCCCCAGCTCGGCGCCGAGGCGGTCGGCGCGGATCAGCGGCGTGTAGCCGGAGAACTGCCCCACGCGCGCCTGCGCCGAGGCGTCGACGATCGGCAGCAGCTCCTCGAAGTGCCAGATGTTCTGCGGACGCTCGGAGCTCGGAAACTCCTTGAAGTGGCGCGCGGCCAGTTCGTAGTCGTAGGCGATGTCCAGACCCTTGCCGCAGTCCGGGCAGGCGAACACGGTGTCGGTCAGCGGATAGTGGTTATCGCAGCGGTGGCAGACCAGGCCCGTGGCGCACGAGCGCGTCCGCTTGCGGGGGGCCTGGCCGGGTCCGTCGTCGGGTGGGGTGCTGGACAGCGGGCTCATGCCGGTACCGGGGAAGATACGCCGGGCCACGGCGTTTGCGCGTCACCGTCGTTGCCGAACGCGATCCACAGCTCCTGTGCGATGTGCGGCGCGAGTGGCTCGAGCAGCCTCGCGAGCACGCCCAGCGCGATGAGCAGCGCCGCATGGTCGGCCACGCTGAGCTCCTGCTCGCGCGCGAGCGCGCGCTTCTCGAAGTCGCGGATCCGATCGAACAGGCGCATGACGTTGCGTACGGCACTGTGCATCTCAAGACCCTCCATGTCCTCGGTGATCTTCTCGACGGCCTTCTCACACCATTGTGCGAGTTTCAGGCGCAGATGCTCGGTCGTGTCTCTGACGGAGGGCTCCTCGGCGTCCTCGGCGGCGGCGGGCGGCGGGGCGGCGAGCAGACGCGACTGTGAGAACTCCCAGACCTGGGTGAGGAAACGGTGCGCGCGCAGGACCGCGGAATCGCTCCAGTTGAGGGTCTTCTGCGGGCGCGCGGCATAGAGCACGGCCAGCCTCACGGTATCCGCGCCGTAGCGCTGCACGAGAGCGTCGGGGTCGACGACATTGCCGAGATGCTTGCTCATCTTGCGGCCATCGCTTATGACCATCTCGTGAAACAGGCAGCCCGCGAATGGCTCGCCGTCGCCTAGGAACGCGAGCGGTCCAATGTCGCGCAGCGCCTTGGTGACGATGCGCTGGTCGAACACGAAGTTGCCGCTGTCCGAGCCCGCAACGACTCGCTCACAGGGCAGCCACGCGCGCAGGTCCTCCAGGGCGAAGATCTGATCCAGTGGGCGCTCGCGCTCGGCGGGCGGAACGCACACGGGCACCCACAGCCAGAGGGCGTCGAAATGGCAGTCGAGCGTGTCCGTCTCGCGGCGCGACGGACCGCCGCAGGTGGGGCAAATCGTCTCGACGAAATCGGCGCGCTCGGCCAGCGGGTTGCCGGCGCCGGTGGGCACGAGGTCAAGCGGCAACACCACCGGCAGCTGCTGCAGCGGGACGGGCACGATTCCGCAGTCGCCCTCGCAGTAGACGATCGGGATCGGCGTGCCCCACGAACGCTGGCGCGAGATCGAGAAGTCCTCGGCCTTGTAGCGCACGGTCTGTCGCGGTGCGGATCCCTCACCCGCACCCGTCGCCGCCCCCGCGGCCACCGCCGGCTCGCGATTGCGTGGCTCGGAGCTGCCCAGGAGGTCTTGTATGCGCTCGGCGATCGTCTCGTCGGTGCGATCGCGCTCGGGAACGCCAAAGACGGCGGTCGCGCCGAAGCGCCCGTCGACGCCCGGTGAGATGAGCACCGGCAGCAAGCCCCCACCCGTGGGGTTGAACAGGGTGCGTCCGGTGTCGATCAGTCCGATCGTGCCCGCGTCACGCGAGCTGCGCTGCAGGCCGCTGGAGCGCAGCTCCTCCAATTGCGCGCGCACTTGCGGATCGCCGGCCCAGCTGTCGATCTCGGGGTGCTTGGGGGAGATCAATACGAAGCGGGCCGCATCGAGCGCGTCGGTGTGCGGTGTGAACACGCTCAGACTGGCGCCATCGGGGCCGGTCAGGTCGACCTCGACGCCGTCGACGCGTCCGAGCACGAAGCGTTGGCTTGAGAGCGCGACCTCATCCCAGCGCCCCTCCTCATCCAGCTCCGCCAACCGCCGGTCGTTCTCGGGTACGTGGGCGCTGATGCGCAGGTACCAGGTGGGGCGCTCGATCAGGCGCACGGGGTTATGGCAGCGCCAGCACTCGCCGTTTTCGACCTGGATCGTGGCGAGGGTCGTCTGGCAGGTGTCACACCAGTCCACGACGCCCGTGCCGCGATATACGAGGCCGGCTTTCAGGAGCGTGAGGAACAGCCACTGCGACCAGCGGTACATCTGCGCGTCGGAGCTCATGAAGGTGCGCTCCCAGTCAAAGGAGTAGCCCAGGCGCAGCAGCTGGCCGGTCATGTGCTCGGCGCAGCGCGCCACCCAGTCGCTGGGCGCCTCCCCGCGATCGATCGCGCCCAGCTCGGCCGGTAGGCCGAAGGCGTCGAAGCCGAAGGCGAACAGCACGTCCTCTCCGCGTGCGCGCCGAAAGCGCGCATAGGCATCACCGATCGAGTAGGAACGGACGTGACCGATGTGGATGTTGCCGGAGGTGAACGGCGCCGAGGGCTTGATGTAGCGGCGTGGACGATCGCGCCCCACCGAAGGGGTCGCGAAAGCCTCGCTCGCCCGCCAGGCGGCCTGACGACGGGCCTCGATCGTGTGTGGGTCGTAGCTTGGAAAAGCCTTGCCGTTCATGGTCAAACGAGCATATCCAAGGGCCCAAGTCCGGTTGTGACCGTTGCTATGCTCGATGCCACTTGGCCGCGCGCACCCACATGGCTATCGCGACGCTCGGCCGCTCCCGCGGCGCCTCTGCACATGAGGTCATATCGTCCGCCCGAACTGAAAGGATGCGACGATGGAGATAGAGATCGGGCGCGGCAAGAAAGCCCGCCAGGCATACGGCTTTGACGACATCGCGATCGTGCCCTCGCGGCGCACGCGCGATCCCGACGACATCGACATCAGCTGGAAGCTCGGGCCTTATCAGTTCGAGTTGCCGATGCTGGCGTCGGCGATGGACGGCGTCGTCTCGCCCGAGACGGCGGCGCTGATCGGCGGGCTGGGCGGACTGGCGGTGCTCAATCTCAAGGGCATCTTTACGCGCTATGAGGACGCGGACGAGCAGTTGGAGAGGATCGCGCAGCTGCCAAAGGAGGCGGCGACGCGGGAGATGCAGGAGATCTATGCCGAGCCGGTCAAGCCCGAGCTGATCGCCCAGCGGATCGCGGAGATCAAGGAGCGCAAAGTCGTGGTCGCCGCGTCGCTGACACCGCAGCGGGTGCGCGACTACTACGAGCTGGCGCTGGAGGCCGGTCTGGACGTGCTCGTGATCCAGGGCACGGTCGTCTCGGGCGAACACGTCTCGACGGTGTCCGAGCCGCTGAACCTCAAGGAGTTCATTCCCAGCCTGGACGTGCCGGTGGTGGTTGGCGGGTGCGCCTCCTACCATACGGGCCTGCACCTGATGCGCACGGGCGCAGCCGGAGTCCTCGTGGGTGTCGGCCCGGGCGCGGCGTGCACGACCAGAGGTGTGCTCGGGATCGGTGTGCCGCAAGCGACGGCGATCGCAGATGTGGCGCACGCGCGCTCGACGCACATGCTGGAGACGGGCGAGTACTGCCAAGTGATCGCCGACGGTGGGATGCGTAACGGTGGGGACGTCTCCAAGGCGATCGCGCTGGGCGCCGACGCGGTGATGATCGGCTCCCCGCTCGCACGGGCGTACGAGGCTCCGGGTCGCGGCTTTCACTGGGGCATGGCGACGTTCCATCCGACGTTGCCGCGCGGAGCGCGGGTGGCGACCACGCAGAACGGCTCGCTGGAGGAGATCCTCGTGGGGCCGGCGCGCGAGAACGACGGCACGTTCAACCTGTTCGGCGGGCTGCGCACCTCGATGGCTACGTGCGGTCACAAGGACCTCGCCGAGTTCAACCGCGCGGAGGTCGTGATCGCGCCGGCGCTGCAGACCGAGGGCAAGGCGCTGCAGCGCGACCAGGCCGTCGGCATGGGGGCTGTGAACGGAAAGACGGCAGCTCTCGTAAATGACTAGCTCGTCTGTCGCAGCGGCGCCCGCGAAGGAGAGTCAGAGCGGGATGCCCGTGACGAGCGAGCAGGTCGTGGTCCTGGACTACGGCGGCCAGTACAGCCAACTGATCGCAAGGAGGATCCGGGACTGCGGCGTTTTCAGCGAGTTGCTGCCGAACAGTGTCCCGCTGGAGGAGGTGGCCAGGCGCAAACCCCGTGGGATCGTGCTCTCGGGCGGGCCGGCGTCGGTGTATGCGCCGGGGGCCCCGACGCTCGACCGGGGGCTGTTGGATCTGGGGGTGCCGGTGATGGGCATCTGTTACGGGATGCAGTTGCTCGTGCACGAGCTCGGCGGGCGTGTGGAGCAGGCGGAGGTGGGGGAGTTCGGCCGCTCGGACCTGACGGTCACCGAGCCCGGGACGCTGCTCGCGGGTCTGCCGAGGGAGCAGACGTGCTGGATGTCTCATCGCGACACCGTGTTTGAGCCCCCGCCCGGATTCACGGCGCTGGCGTCCTCCAGTGCCTCGCCGGTGGCCGCCGTGGAGGACACCGCCAGGGGTATTTACGGCATTCAGTTTCACCCCGAGGTTGTGCATACGCCTTACGGGCAGGAGATCTTGACGCGCTTTTTGACGGAGATCGCGGGCTGCGAGCGCACGTGGTCGGCGAGGTCGATCGTGGAGGATCAGATCGAGCGGATCAGGGCCCAGGTCGGCGACGGCAAGGTCATCTGCGGGCTCTCGGGCGGCGTTGACTCCTCGGTGGCCGCGCTGCTCGTGCACCGTGCGGTCGGCGATCAGCTGACGTGCGTGTTCGTCGACCACGGACTGATGCGCAAGGGTGAGGGCGAGCAGGTGGTGAGCGCCTTCAGGGACACGTTCAAGGTGCCGCTCGTGGCGGTCGACGCCGAGGAGCGATTCCTGGCCAAGCTGCGCGGCGTGACCGAGCCGGAGGCCAAGCGCAAGGCGATCGGCGCTGAGTTCATCAGGGTGTTCGAGGAGGAGGCCGCCAAGATCTCGGTGCAGGATCCGCCCGAGTTTCTGGTGCAGGGAACGCTCTACTCGGACGTGATCGAGTCCGGCGGCGGTACCGGGGCGGCGACGATCAAGTCTCACCACAACGTCGGCGGCTTGCCCGACGACTTGAAGTTCGAGCTGGTGGAGCCTTTGCGGGCTTTGTTCAAGGACGAGGTGAGGGCCGTCGGCGCCGAGCTGGGGCTGCCCGAGCGGCTGGTGTGGCGCCAGCCGTTCCCGGGGCCGGGCCTGGCGATCAGGGTCGTCGGGGGCGAAGCGACGAAGGAGCGCCTGGACGTGCTGCGCGAGGCCGATCACATTTTGCAAGAGGAGATCCGCGGCGCGGGGCTGTATCGCGAGCTGTGGCAGTCCTTCTGTGTGCTTCCGGACGTCCGCACCGTGGGCGTGCAGGGGGATGAGCGCACCTATGGTTACGTGGTGGTCGTGCGCGCGGTGACAAGCGACGACGCGATGACGGCCGACTGGGCCCGCCTGCCCTACGAGCTACTGGAGACGATCGCCTCGCGCATGATCAACGAGCTGCGCGAGGTCAATCGGGTGGTGCTCGACATCACCTCGAAGCCACCGGGGACAATCGAGTGGGAGTGATGCTGTAGCGGGTTGAATGGGTGGGTGACCCATAGCTCGCTTCTCCTACAGCGCAGCCGGCGCCGGTCACCGCAGCAGTCGGCACCGCGAGAGCAGGGAAAGTCGCCTATGATGTTCCGCTGCGCCGCGCGCTGACGTGCGGCTTTTTTCACGTGATGACTACCTCGACGAAGACATATGTGGCCAAGCCCACCGATCGCGAGCGCAACTGGCTCGTTGTTGACGCCAACGGCAAGACGCTCGGACGGTTGGCGACGCAGATCGCGGACGTGCTGCGGGGTAAGCGCAAGCCCGAGTACACGCCGCACATCGACACGGGCGACTTCGTGGTCGTGATCAACGCCGAGAAGATCCATGTGAGTGGCAACAAGCGTCAGGACAAGCGTTACTACCGCCACTCGGGCTATCCCGGCGGACTGCGCTCGCGTACGTTTGAGGAGATGCTCGCCAGGCGTCCAGAGGAGATCATCCGTTTGGCCGTCAAAGGCATGATGCCGCGCAATCGCCTGGCGCGTAAACAGATTACGAAGCTGAAGATCTACGCCGGGCCCGAGCACCCGCACGTCGCCCAGAACCCGCAACCTTTGGAGATCGAGGCCTGATGGCCGACGAGGAGAACACGCACAACCCCGAGGACACGGAGAGCGCTCCGCAACACGCTGTCCCCAGCGAGGACGCCAGCGAGATCGCCGGCTCGGCAGAGGACGCCGCACTCGAGGCAGCCCAAGAGGCCCAAGAGGCACCGGGCGGACAGGGCACGCCTGAGCCGGTCTCGATCGAGGCGGCAGGAGAGGGCCACGCGGTCCCGACCACGGACGCGCAGGAGATCGCCGGCTCGGCTGAGGACGCGCCACTGGAGGCGCTCGAGGAGGCCGTAGAGGAGGCCGTCGCCGAGGAGATCCTCGTCGAGGTCGTCGAAGCAGAGATCGAGGCCGTGGCCGAGGAGATCCTCGTCGAGGTTGTCGAAGCAGAGATCGAGGCCGTGGCCGAGGAGATCGCCGAGGAGGTCGTGGCCGAGATTGCCGAGGAGGTCGCGGAGGCTGAGTTGGAGGAGGACGAGGAGGCCGCACCGCGCGAGAAGCCGGCCGTGCCCGGAGCGCATCTCGAAGTGGACATCGTCCCCGAGGGCGCCGACCCGCTGGGGCGCGACACGGAGTCCGCGGACCCATATGCGAGCGTCGCGGAGGCGTACGAGCAGGATGTCGAGGCTGGCGACGGGGAGGGCGAGTCCCAGGAGGACGAGGAGGTGCTCGCCGAGCCGATCTCGACCGCCGCGATCGACCTTGCATCCGGCGCTCGATACCGTGCGACCGGAAAGCGCAAGACGGCGATCGCGAGAGTCACGCTGCGACCCGGTACCGGCACGTATCTGGTCAACGGGCGCGTCCTGGAGGAGCACTTTCCCCGCGTGACGTTGCAGCGCAACATTCGCCAGCCGCTGGAGACGGTCGGATATCAGGACCGCATGGATGTCGTCGCACGGCTGCACGGCGGCGGCATATCGGCGCAGGCGGGAGCGTTGCGCCACGGCGTCTCGCGGGCGTTGTTGGAGGCCGACCCCAATTTGCGCGGTGAGCTCAAGCGCCGTGGCTTTTTGACGCGCGATTCGCGCGCGAAGGAGCGCAAGAAGGCCGGGCTGAAGAAGGCCCGCAAGCGGCCGCAGTTCTCCAAGCGTTAGTTCGTCCTTGGCCCGTATGGGCAGGGCCGTCAGGGTCGGAGGTTTCGAGATCCTCATCGGGGGCGCAGATGACTCGTAAGCTGTTCGGGACCGACGGAGTGCGCGGTGTGGCGGGCGAGCTGGTGAGCGCCGAGCTCGCGCTTTCGCTCGCGCAGGCCGCCACGCGCCTCACTTCGGTGCAGCGGCCGCGGGTGCTGATCGTTCGCGACACGCGCGAGTCGGGCGAGATGTTGGAGGCGGCGGTCGCGGCGGGCGTCGCAGCGGCCGGCGGGGAAGCGCTGCTCGGCGGAGTACTGCCGACGCCCGCCGCGCCGCTTTTGATCGCGCGCTATGGCTTCGATCTGGCAGCGGTGCTGTCCGCATCGCACAATCCCTATCAGGACAACGGGATCAAGTTCTTCGGCGGCGACGGTTACAAGCTGAGCGACGAGACCGAGCTCGAGATCGAGCGCGAGCTGGAGCGCGCCGCCCGGCTTGGCACGGCGGATGAGACCGGCTCGCCCGTGGTGGGGCGCACCGACCGATCACCGGGATCGCCGCCTCAAATCGGGCGCATCCGGGAGCTGCGCGGCGCCGAGGAGGACTATCTGCGCGAGCTGCACACGCGTTTCGTCGAGCTTGACCTCGCCGGTCTGGACGTGCTGCTCGACTGCGCCAACGGTGCGACCTATCGCGTCGCACCCGAGATCTTCAGGCGTCTGGGCGCGAACGTGACAACCGTGGCGGACGCGCCGGACGGGCGCAACATCAACGCCGACTGTGGCTCCACCCACGTCGAACGGCTGGCGGAGCGAGTGCTCGCGGGTGGGCACGCGCTTGGGTTCGCGTTCGACGGGGACGGCGATCGCGTGCTCGCAGTGGACGGCGCCGGAGCGGTCGTGGACGGAGATGAGCTGATGGCGCTCACGGCGCTGCACCTGCGCGCGGCCGGGCGGCTGCGCGGCGATGGGGTGGTGGTGACGGTGATGACCAACTATGGCTTTCATACGGCGATGGCGCAGGCCGGGATCGAGGTGGCCAGCGCCCAGGTGGGGGACAGGTACGTGCTGGCAGAGCTGCTCGCGCGCGGTTGGGCGCTCGGGGGCGAGCAGTCCGGCCATCTGATCGAGCTCGGCTTCAACCGCACGGGAGATGGCATCGCCGGCGCGCTGCTAACGCTTGAGGCGCTCGGGGGCGCGGACCTGCGCGAGCGTCACGCTATGGACAAGCTGCCCCAGCGCCTGGTGAACGTGCGGGTCCGCGACCGCGAGGCGCTGCACGGATCGGAGGCGGTGAGGGCCGCTGTGCAGGCCGAGGACGAGGCACTCAGCGGGCGCGGGCGCGTGCTGGTGCGAGCCAGCGGGACCGAGCCGCTGGTGCGCGTGATGGTCGAGGCGCCGACCGACGCCGAGGCGCAGGAGGTCTGCGGGCGGTTGGTCGCTCTCCTCGAGCGCGAGCTGACATGAGGGGCCGATGCGTCCATCGCGCCCGGGCGCGTGGCGAAACCGCTGATATCTTCGAGCGATGTGTGGGATCGTCGGGTATGTAGGTAGGCGTCCTGCTCGCGAGCTGCTGCTCAGCGGGCTGACACGCCTGGAGTACCGGGGGTATGACTCGGCGGGGATCTCCACGATCGAGGACGGGCGCATCGAGTCCGTGCGCGCCGTGGGCAACCTCGGCGCGCTGCGGGTCAAGCTCGACGGGCAGGACGCCAGTGCGGCGAGCAGCGGCGGCGTTGCGCTCGCCTCCAAACCCGCGAGCACCGGAATCGGGCATACCCGCTGGGCGACCCACGGTAGGGTGAGCGAGGAGAACGCCCATCCTCACTATGACTCTCAAGATCGCGTGCATGTGGTGGTGAATGGGATCGTCGAGAACTACATCGCGCTGAAGGAACGCCTCGCCGCGCAAGGGTGCGTGTTCACCTCCGAGACCGACGCCGAGACGATCGCGCACCTGATCGCATCCCACTACGACGGCGATCTGCCCGACGCCGTGCGCGCTGCCTATGCGCAGCTTCAGGGCCACTATGCGTTCGTGGCGATGAGCCTTGATGAGCCCGAAGTGCTCGTTGGCGCGCGCCGCGAGTGCCCGCTGATCGTCGGTCGCGGCGAGGGTGAGCAGTTCGTCGCCTCGGCCGTGCCCGCTTTCCTGGCGCAGACCAGGCGGGTGCAGTTCCTGGACAACGACGAGATCGTCGTGCTGCGCCCCGAGGGCGTCACGATCACCACGCCAGTGGGCGAGGAGTTGGAGCGGGCCGTGGAAACGGTCGACTGGGATGAGGACACCGCCGAGAAGGGCGGCTATGAGACGTTCATGCTGAAGGAGATCCACGAACAGGCCGACGCGGTCGCCGACACGATCTCCGATCGCACCGCTGCCGGGAACGGTGTCGATCTCGACGAGCCGGGGGCGCTCGACGAGCGGCTACTCGCGGACGTGCGCCGGATCGTGGTCGTCGCCTGTGGCACTTCCTACCACGCCGGTCTGATCGGCCGTTATGCGATCGAGGAGTGGGCACGCCTGCCGGTCGAGATGGACGTCGCCTCGGAGTATCGCTATCGCAATCCCGTGCTCGGCCCGGGGGATCTCGTGATCGGGATCAGCCAGTCAGGTGAGACCGCCGACACGCTCGCGGCGATGCGGATGGCCCGTGCCGGCGGCGCGAAGGTGCTGGCGATCACAAACGTGATGGGCTCGCAGGCCACGCGTGACGCCGACGGCGTGCTGTTCACCCGTGCGGGCCTGGAGATCGGGGTGGCGGCGACGAAGACGTTTCTGTGCCAGGTCGCGGTCATGTATCTGCTCGGTCTGCGCCTGGCCCAGTTGCGCGGCACGCTGGCGCCCGAGCGCGTCACCGAGCTCGTGTCGGAGCTTAAGCGCCTGCCGCACTGCATCGCCGAGTTGACCGGCCAGGCGCGCGCGGCCGACGGTGAGGGCATCGAAGCGCGGGTGCGGGAGGTGGCCGATGCGCATTGGCGCAGCGAGTTTTTCCTGTATATAGGTCGCCACGTCGGCCTGCCGGTGGCGCTGGAGGGTGCGCTGAAGCTGAAGGAGATCTCCTACATCGCCACCGACGCTTACGCCGCGGGGGAGATGAAGCACGGTCCGATCGCGCTGCTCGACGAGCAAACGCCGGTCGTGGCGGTCGCCACCGACTCGCCGGTGCTGGAGAAGATCGCCTCGAACATGCAGGAGGTGCGCGCCCGCGGGGCGCACGTGATCGCGATCGCGACGGCCGGCAACGAGCAGATCGCCCAGCACGCCGACTCGGTCATCTACGTACCGGCGGTCGATTGGATGTTGCAGCCGATCCTCGCGGTGATCCCGTTGCAGCTGCTCGCATATGAGATCGCGCGCCGGCGCGGGTTGAACGTCGATCAGCCGCGTAATCTGGCAAAGACCGTCACGGTCGAGTAAACCAGCGGTCCGTTGGCGCGGCGTCATGCTGCGTCCTCAGTCGCTCGCGTACGTAGTACGCCACGCTCCTTGCGTCCTTGCCTGACTTGGCCAACGGACCGCTGGTCGGTCTGTGTGACCATCTAGCATCGCGGGACGTGGATGCGCTTCCCGACTGGTTGACGCCCCTGCCCGACGCCGAGCGTATGCGGGCGATAGACCGCTGGGCGATCGAGGAGCGGGGCGTTCCCTCGCTCGATCTGATGGAGCGCGCCGGGGCCGGCGTCACGCGCGCGGTGCAGCGGCTCGTGCCCGACGGTCCTGTGACTGTGATGTGCGGCACCGGCAACAACGGCGGGGACGGGCTCGTGGTGGCGCGTCTGCTGCGCGACGCCGGGCGCGTGGTGACGGTCGTTTGCGCGGGCGATCTCGCGAAGCTGAGCGCAGACGCGCGCGCCAACCTGGAGCGCCTGCCCGGCTCCGCGCCCGTGGATCTCACGAACGGTGCGGACGCGCTCACGCGGGCGAGCGTGATCGTCGATGCGCTGCTCGGGACGGGTTTTGTGGGTGAGCCCCGCGGTGAGGTCGGTGCGGCGATCGCCGCGCTCGAAGGGCGCGCGGCGCCTGTGGTCAGTGTCGATGTGCCCTCCGGCGTTGATGCTTCCACGGGCATGGTTGCGGGTGGCGCTGTGCGCGCCACTATGACCGTCACGTTTCACGCGGCCAAGCCCGGGCTGTGGATTCATCCCGGCAAGGCTCACGCCGGCGAGGTGGAGGTGTTTGACATCGGCATTCCGCGCGGGGCTCCCGCGGATGCCGAGACCGGCTTGATCGAGTTCGCGATCCTGGGCGTGCTGCCGCGCCGCACGGCTTCCTCTACCAAGTTCTCCTCCGGGCATGTGCTCGTCGCGGGCGGTTCGCGCGGGCTTACCGGCGCACCGCGAATGGCCGCGTTCGGTGCGATGCGCGCGGGCGCCGGTTATGTCACCGCCTGCATCCCGGCCTCCCAGCAGGCGATCGTCGCGAGCGGCGGACCGTCTGAGCTGATGACTCGCGGCCTGCCCGACTCCGATGGGACCCTGACGCCGGCGGGCGTGGAGGTGGTGCTCGAGGCCGCGCGAGCGGGCGGGGCGCTCGCGCTCGGCCCCGGGCTCGGGCGCGGGGATCATGCGGTCGCTTTCGCTCGCGCGCTCGCACGCCGCGCCGAGGTCCCGCTGGTGCTCGACGCTGACGGTCTGAACGCGCACGCGGGCAACTCGGGCGCGCACGGTGGCGGACATCTCGACGATCTCGCTCAGCGCACCGCCGCGACGGTGCTCACTCCCCATCCGGGAGAGCTTGCGCGCCTGCTGGACACCGACACTGCTCAGATAGCGCGCGAACGTCTGACCTGCGCGCGGCAGGCAGCGGTGCGTGCCGGCGCGGTGGTGGTGCTCAAGGGCGATGACACGCTCGTCGCCGACCCTTCCGGTCTGGTTGCGGTCAGCCCCGGCGATAGTCCCGCGCTTGCGACCGCCGGCAGTGGAGACGTGCTCTGCGGTGTGATCGCGGCGTTGCTCTCCCAGGGTCTGGCGCCATTTGAGGCGGCCGCGGCCGGTGTACTGCTGCACGTCCAGGCCGGACGACTGGCGGCGCGCGCACAGGGTGCTGCCGAGGGCGTGATCGCGACCGATGTGATCGCGGCTCTGCCGCGGGCTCGGGAGAGTCCCGCATGAGTCTCGCGCGAGCCCGTGCGAGTGTCGATCTGGACGCGATCGCGCACAACTGCTCTCGCCTGCTCCAGGTGCTCGACGGTTCGCGGCTGTGTGCGGTCGTGAAGGCCGACGGCTACGGTCACGGCGCGGTCGAGTGCGCCGGCGCGGCCCTGCGAGCGGGTGCGACGTGGCTGGCGGTGGCGACGGTCGAGGAGGCGGCCGAACTGCGCGACGCCGGGATCGAAGCGCCGGTGCTGATCATGGGGGCGCTGTGCGACCGCGGGGAGGTCGTGCGGGCGATCGAGTTGCGCGCTGACATCGTCGTGTGGCGCGAGCGCACGGTCGCGCTCGCATCCGAGGCCGCGGCGCTCGTCTCAGGTCAGGCGCGCGTGCACGTCAAGCTCGACACCGGCATGGGGCGTCTGGGCACGCGCGACACCGGCGAGGCATCGCGTGTCGTGGCGGCCGCCGACGGCGCCCCGGGGGTTCGGCTGGCGGGGGTGATGACCCACTTCGCCACCGCCGACATCCCTGCCGACGAGGGCTTCTTCGAGCGCCAGTTGGCCGTATTCGAGGATTGGGCGCAGGCGGTGCGCGCGGAGCATCCCGAGGTGCTCGTTCATGGGGCCAACAGCGCCGCGGTGCTGCGAGATAGGCGCTCCCACTTCGACATGGCCCGTTGCGGGATCGCCGTCTACGGACTCGACCCGTTCAACCGAGACCCGTTCGCGCACGATCTCAGCCCGGCGCTCACGCTCAGCTCGTATGTGGCCGAGGTCAAGCCCTGTCGTGCCGGTGAGAGCACCGGTTATGGCCGGCGATTCGTAGCCGATCGGGGTACCCACCTGGGCGTGCTTCCGATCGGCTATGGCGATGGTTTCAGGCGCGCGCTGTCCGGTGCCGCCGATGTGCTGATCGCCGGCTCGCGCTTACCGTTGGTGGGGACGATCAGCATGGACAACGTCGCTGTCGATCTCGGTCCCGACCCCACGGCGGTCGAGCTGTGCGGCGCCGAGGCGATCCTGATCGGCGCGAGCGGTCCCGAGCGGATCACGGCCGAGGAGCTTGCGGGGCGCATGGGCACGATCAACTACGAGATCACCTGTGGGCTGTCGGCGCGAGTTCCGCGAACGTACAGCCCCGTCGCTGCGCCCACGCCGTGAGCGAGACGCCGCTCGGGAAGGCGTTACGCATCGTTCGCGCGGCATTGGACGGTGTCGATGCGTGGCTGGTCGGAGGCGCCCCGCGCGATCGGGCGCTCGGTCGTGAGACGTTCGATCTGGACATAGTCATCGACGGGTCACCGCAGACCGCGGCGCGGGCGATCGCTCGGGCCGCCGGCGGAGCTGCCTGCTTTGAGCTATCCGAGGAGTTTTCGGGCTGGCGCGTGATCGCGCGCGACCATTCGTGGCAGGTGGATGTGCAGCCGCTGCGCGGGGGCTCGCTGGCAGCCGACCTCGCACTGCGCGACTTCACCGTCAACGCGATCGCCGAACCGGTTCGGGGCGGTGAGCCGATCGATCCGCTGGGAGGGCTCGACGATCTGGCGGCGGGCCGTCTGCGCGTAGCCTCTGTGTCGGCGTTCGCCGACGATCCGCTGCGCGTATTGCGTCTCGTCCGCTTCGCCCTCGACCTGGGTCTCGAGCCCGACCCCGAGACCGCGCACGCGGCGTCGGTCGCGGCACCCAAGCTGGGGAGCGTCTCGGGTGAGCGCGTGTTCATGGAGTTGCGCCGCGTGATTGCCTCTCCGCAAGCGCTGGACGGGCTGGGGTTGATGGACTCGCTCGGGATCACCGCCGCGGTGTTGGGCGAGTTGGATGTTCTGCACGGAGTGCAGCAGAGCCGCTACCACCATCTCGACGTTTACGGACACACGCTGGAGGTGTTTGCCAACACGATCCGCCTGCAGGCCGATCCAAGCGACGTTCTCGGCTCAGCCGAGTTCGCCGGTCCGGTTACCGAACTGCTGGCTGAGCCGCTCGCGGACGAGCTCACCCGTGGCGAGGCGCTGCGCTGGGGCGCGCTGCTGCTGGGCGAAACGGGGATGCGCGCCGAAGGCGCGTGTCGCCCGGCTTCGGCCGCCAAGCCGCTCACGAGCGCCGTGCGAGCAGACGGGCGGGTCACCTTCTTCGACCATGACGCTCGCGGCGCCGAGCTCGCGCGTTCGGTGCTGGAGCGTTTGCGAGCCAGCGAGCGTTTGCGCGCGCACGTGGCTGGGCTCGTGCGCCATCACCTGCGACTCGGTTTTCTCGTACACGAGCCCCAACGGCCGCTCCCGCGGCGGATCGTGTTCGACTACCTGCAGCGCACCTCGCCGGTCGAGGTCGACGTTACGCTTCTGTCGGTAGCCGACCGTCTGGCCACGCGCGGCGATCGCGCGGCCGAGGCGATCGACCGACACATGCGCGTCGCTCGTCCGATGCTCGCCGACGCGCTGCGCTGGCGCGCGGACGGTCCGCCCGCGCCGCTGTGGCGCGGCGATGAGCTGGCGAACGCGCTGGAGATCGCCACTGGCCCGCAGCTGGGCGAGATTCTGCGCGAGCTCGCCGCGGCACAGTACGCCGGTGAACTCACCACTCGGGAGCAGGCTCTCGCGCATGCGCGCCGGCTGGTTTCAGCCGGGAACGTCTAGGCTTCGGCAATGTCCGATCCCGCTTGCATCTTCTGCAAGATCATCGCCGGCGAGTTGCCGTCCACGATCGTCGACGAAGACGAGCGCACGATTGCCTTCATGGACATCAATCCCGCCACCCGCGGGCACGCGCTGGTGATTCCGCGCGCGCACAGCGCCGACCTGCTGTCGGTCTATCCCGACGATCTGGCGGCCGTGGCGCTCGCCTCCCAGCGTCTCGCGGGACGGATGCGCGAGCAGCTCGCGGCCGACGGCGTCAACCTCGTCAACTCCTGTGGCGCCGTCGCTTGGCAGACCGTGTTCCACTTCCACGTCCACGTCATCCCGCGCTATGCGGATGACCCGCTGCGGCTGCCGTGGACACCCGCTCCGGGCGATCCCGCAGAGATCGCGGTGGCCGCGCAGGAACTCACCGGCGCACAGCGAATCTAAAGCGACCGCACCCTTTTCGAGGCGGGCGTGTTCATGACGCATATGCGAGCAAAATTCACGGCAATCCTGGGGGGTACAGCGCTGGCGCTGCTGGCGTTGCCCGCGATCGCCCCGGCCACTCTCAGCGAAGTCGGCATCATCGGCGCAACCACGCCCGAAACCGTCCCCAGCTGCCCCGCCAGCCCGTGCTTGGCCGTGAGCCGCACGACCGGTTTCCAGGTCAAGGTCGGCTCGGCGACGAACATCCTGTCGGTGCCGCGCACGGGCACGATCGTCGCCTGGACGATCTCTCTGGGCAAGCCCAACGCCACGCAGGTCAAGTTCTTCAACGCCAACGAGGGCGGGCCCTCCATCGCCGGCATCGCCGTGCTGCGGGCGCAGAAGAAACCGAACCTCACCTACAAGCTCATCTCTCAGGGCCCGCTCGTCAAACTCGAACCCTACTTTGGCAAAACCGCCCAATTCCCACTCGAAACGACCCTACAGGTCAAAAAGGGCGACGTGATCGCGCTCACCGTCCCGTCATGGGCTCCGGCGCTGGCGCTCGGCTTCGCCAACACGACCTCATGGCGGGCCTCTCGCCCCAAAACGAGCTGTGCGAGCACCTCCACGCAGACGACCCACACGACGGTCGGGTCAAACGTGCAGTACGCCTGCCTCTACCGCACCGCGCGCCTGACCTACAGCGCCACGCTGATCTCAACCCCGTAGTCAGCGGTCAGCGCTACTAGGGCGCTCCCGTACCGCCCGCTTCGCCCCCGTTTTTGCTTTCGGTTTTGGGCGTTTCTTCTTTGGTCCCGCCCGCGGAGGTACCGCCGGCCGCTTCCTGTTCCGGTTCGGAGCTGCCGCCGCCGGTCGATTCCGAGCTCGATTCGCTTTCGGAGGAGCTCGATTCGCTTGCGCTGCCAGTTTTCGTTTTGGCGGTCGTCGCGGTCGAAGTGGTTTGCGCCGATTCTTTTTCGGCGCTCGTGTTCGTCGGCGGGGTGATTTCCGGAGTGCTCTTGGGGGTAGCGTCCGAGGCGCTGCTCGAACCGCCGCATGCGCTCAGTCCGACGCCGCAGCCCAGCGCCACAGCGATCGTCGCCGCGGCTGTCAAAGCACGCCGTGTGCGCGGCGCGGGAACGGTGATGGGGGAGGGCGCTGCGCTCAAAGCGCTCACCCCGCCGCGGGCACTCCGAGGGGGCCCATCCGCCGCCCGCAGGTCGGGCAGTCGTTGAGATCCTTCTGCGCCAGCTGGTCGCACCACGGGCAGAACCGTAGATTCTCGACGGCCCATGGGAGCTTCGAGTCCGAAGGCGCGAGCGGCAGCAGCTTGCCGACGATCTCAAGCTCCTCGCCGGTGTCGCGGTCGCGGTAGATCTCATCGGGCTGGGCGTCGATCACGATCTCACGCCCGCTCGCGGGATTGCGCAGGCGATAGCGCTGTTGTGTGCTCATGCGCGGCACTTTATCGGAGCCACTGGACGCGGGAGCCATGCCGATAGGCTCGCGGAGGACCATGCGTATCTTCATCTTCCACGGCTACCTGCTGGGCGGCACCGGATCGAACGTCTATAACGCCCGCCTGGCCGCTGCGCTGGTGGCGCTCGGGCACGAGGTCCACCTGCTCTGCCAGGACCGCCACCCCGACGAGCAGCCGTTCGTGGACGCGGCCGGCGACTGGGATGGGGGAGCGCTGCAGGTGCGTGAGCTGCGCGCTGACAGCACCGGGAGGGCATCGGCCGCGGGACGCTGCACGGTGTACCGCCCGGACATCGGGGACCTGTTGCCGGTGTACGTCGCCGACCGCTACGAGGGGATCGAGGCGCGCCCGTTTGCCGACTGCTCGGACGCCGAGATCGCCTCCTACCTCAACGCGAACGTGGCCGCGGTCGAAGAGGTCGCCGCTCGCGTGCGACCGGACGTGGCGCTCGCCAACCACCTGATAATGGGCCCAGCGATCCTCGCCCGGGCGCTGGCCGGTCACACCCCGTATGCCGTGAAGGTGCACGGTAGCGCGCTCGAGTACACCGTCAAGCCGCACCCAGAGCGTTTTCTCGGCTTCGCTCGCGAGGGACTCGCGGATGCGCGCGGGGTGCTCGTCGGTTCCCACCACACGGCCGCCAGCCTGTGGGCTGCGCTCGGGGATCAGGCATTGCGGGCGCGCACGCGGCTCGGCCCGCCGGGCGTGGACGTGGCGCGGTTCACACCGCGCGATTCCCAACACGCCGCCGCGGGATTGCTGGAGTCGATCGCCCGACTACGTGCGCTCGTGACCGAGAGGAAACACACCGAGGGAGAGAGTTCGGCGAGCGCTTTCGCGCGCGACGAGCTCGCCGCCGCCGACGCGCTGGAGCGCCTGGAGCCCGCCCGCGATCGATTGGTTGTGTTCGTCGGCAAGCTGATCGTCAACAAGGGCGTGGACCTGCTGCTCGCCGCCTGGCCGCTGGTGCTCCAGAGCGTTCCCGACGCAAGGCTCGTAGTCGTCGGGTTCGGAGCGGACCGCCCGCTGCTTGAGCGACTGCTGCTCGCGCTGGCATCAGGGGACCTGGAGGATGCGCAGGAGATCGCGCTACCGCATCTGCTCGCCTTCCTGCGCGGCCTCCCCGCAGATGCACGTGCAGGCTATGTAGAGGCGGCGCGCGCACTGCCCGAGCGCGTGGTGTTCACCGGTCGGCTCGACCACGGCGAGCTGGTCGACCTGCTGCCGGTATGCGAGGCGATGGTCGTACCGAGCACCTTTCCCGAGGCGTTCGGGATGGTCGCCGCCGAGGCAGCCGCCTGCGGAGCGCTGCCGATCAGCGCCGCCCACAGCGGCCTCGCGGAGGTATCTAGCGCGCTTGCCCGCGCGGTACCCGACGAGGTCGCCCCGTTGCTGTCCTTCCCGGTGGACGACGCCTCGGTCGTGGCGCTCGCCGCGCGCATCGTGGCCTGGCTGGAGATCGATCCGAGCATCCGTGAGCAGGCTCGTGCCGGGCTCGTGCAGACCGTGCGCGAGCGCTGGTCGTGGGAGGGCGTCGCCAGGGGCGTCATCACAGCGGCGCGCGGCGAACTTGATGCGTTGGCAGAGCCCTGACGGCCGGGCGTTCGGATAGAGTTCCCGCGCTCATGCATGGGGTCAACGTCACGAGAAATCCGCGCGTACGCTCGCGCGCCGTCTGCCGGGCGGTCGGGACCGCTGGTTTGCTGCTCGCGTTGATCCTGACCGTCGCCGGGTGCTCGGCCAAGCAGGGTCAGAACGCCGACGTGATCGTCGGCAAGCAGCAGTTCGTCGCCAAGTGCGGCTCCTGTCATGCGCTCGCGCGGGCCGGCACCAAAGGCTCCGTCGGCCCCGATCTCGACGAAGCGTTCCGTGCGGCCGTCAACGAAGCCCACGGGCGCTCGGCGATCCGGGGCGTTGTCGAATACCAGATCCGTCAGCCCAACCCGTTCGGTGTGATGCCCAAGGATCTCGTCAACGGTCAGACCGTCACCGACGTCGCCGCCTACGTAGCCGGCGCCGCCGCGAACCCCGGCAAAGACGTCGGCCTGCTCGCCGGCGCCGTCAAAGCTCCAGGCAGCGGCAAGGCCGCCGAAGAGACCGCCGGCAAGCTCCAGATCCCGGTCAATCCCGAAGGCCAGCTCGCCTACGCCACCAACAAGGCCACCGCCACGGCCGGGCCGGTCAAGATCGAAATGCCGAACATGTCCGGCGTCTCCCACAACATCGCCATCGAAGCGGGCTCGGGCGGCGCCAGCGGACCCGGTCCCACGATCGGCGCGAGCACCTTCACGACCAAGACCACCGCCTCCCTCACAGTCACGCTCAAACCCGGCACCTACACCTTCTTCTGCGAGGCACCCGGGCACCGGCAGGCGGGGATGTACGGGACGCTAACGGTCAAGTAGGGCGCGCTTCGGGCGAGCGGCACGCTCAGGACACCGCTCGTACGATCAGCACCACGGTGATCAGCACGACGAACACCGCGACCACGTAGAGCAGAGCGCGGAACGCCTCCTCCTCGCTACGCAGCGGATTAAGCACGATAGTCGCCTCCTCTGTTGTCCGACACTGAAGGTTTCCAAACCGCGCTCTCTGACGGCCGTAGGTCAAGCGATACAAGGACGCAGGGAGCGAAATGTACTCCGTACATGAGCGACCGAGGACGCAGTAGCGCGCCGTGCCTACGGCCGTCAGAGGATGTAGACCGAGAAGTAGACCACGATCCACATGATGTCGACGAAGTGCCAGTAGATGCCTGGTATCTCGACGCCGCGGTGAGAGTCGGGGGAGTAGTGGCCGCGGAAGGAGCGGATCGTTACGAACAGGAGCAGCAACAGGCCGATGAAGACGTGCGCGCCGTGCAAGCCCGTGAGCGAATAGAAGATCGTCTGCTGGGCAGCGTCCTGGGGGGCGAAGCCGATGTTGGCGTACTCGTTGATCTGGATGAACAGGAACGTGCAGCCGAGCAGGAAGGTCGTGAGGATGCCGGCCTTCAGGCCCCAGCGGTTGCCGTTCTTGATCGCGCGCTCGGCCCAGTGCAGGGTCAGCGAGGAGGAGACGAGGATCGCCGTGTTCACGCCCGCGACCTGCACCGGCAGGTGCGTGCCGACGGCCGGCCAGGGGTCTCCTTGGGCGACGCGGATGAAGAAGTAGGCGGTGAAGAACGCCCCGAAGACCATCACCTCGGAGATGATGAAAAGCAGCATCCCCAACATCTGTGGGTCCACGCGCGAACTGCGATTGGCCTCTGGAGGGCCGTGGTGGTCGCCGTGGTCGCCGTGACCGATCGCGTGGGCTGAGATGCCGGCTGCCTCCATGATTCGCCCCTAGGCCGCCGTGCTCGCGATGTCGGCGCTCGCCTCGTCCACGTCCACGACCACGTGCTCGACCTTCGCCGAGGTCGCGTGTTGCACCCGTCCGATCAGATTCGAACGCAACCAGCCCGAGCGCTGGTTGGGGAGTGTGGAGATGACCACGTCGTCGACCCTGAACAGCTCCAGCGCGTTCACCGCGGCGGTATACGGGTCGGGGTCGCCGGTCATGCCCGAGGCGAGCAGTCCGGCGCTCTGCAGCTTGTCGAGCATCGCGGCCAGACGCGCACGCGCCTCGCGCGGGGCGTCGCCGCTGCCGTCCTGCAGGGGAACCACCGCGATGAACAGACGCGGGCGCTCCTCCTGCGTGGCCTTCGCGCGCAGACGCTCGATCAACTCCTCGCCACTGGAGGTCTTCGAGGCGATCACCAGCGTCACCCCGAACGGGAGCCCTTCGCGGTCGAGATCGGTGACGACGTGCTCGACGGGGAGTCCCGAGGCGTTGTGGATGCGTTCGATCAAATCCCTGCGCAACCATCCGGACTGCGTCGCGGGATGGGTGGAGACGATCACCTCGTCCGGGCGGCGCATCGCGATCGCGTCCATCGTCGCCAGGAACGGGTCGGGGTCGCCGACTTCGCCACTCGCGGCCATGCCCTCCTGGGCTGCGCGCGTCAGCGCCAGATCGACCCTGATCTGCGCCGATTCGCGGACCGCCTCGTTGTAGATCACAAGGCCCGCGGAGGGCTTGGTCTGAGGAACCACGAGCCGGAAGCTGACGTCCTGCACCGCCTGCGCGCGCGAGCGCGCCAGGTCGAGCAGCTTCTCGCCGCCCAGGGTGCGGTTGGCCACGACCAAGATTTCCGTCATCGCCCCGCCTCGCCTTCGCTCGTCGTATGTGTCGCTCGGATCCGCATCGCTCACTCGCTGGGCGCCAGGTTCACGCCCGGTGGGGCCGCGCTTGCCGTCCCCGCCGCCGCGCCGACCGTGGCGGGCGCCGGGCCGAGGATCGCGTGCACCGCGCCCGGCACGCCGTACTCGTACGGGCCGCCCACGACCGTCGGGACGCGGTCGAAGTTGAACACCGGCGGGGGCGAGGTGACCTGCCACTCGATCGTCATGCCCCGCCACGGGTTCGCCACCGCGCGCGGACCGCCGCGCCAGCTGGTGACCATGTTGTAGAGGAAGATCAGCGTGCTCAACCCCAACATCCAGCTGGCGATCGAGATGAACAGGTTCAGGTCGGCGTACTTCGTCGCGTAGGTCGCCACGCGCCGGGGCATGCCGTCGAGGCCGAGGATGTGCATCGGCGCGAACGTCAGGTTGAAGAAGACGAACGTGCTCCAGAAATGCCATTTGCCCAGCCGCTCGTCGTACATGCGCCCGGTCATCTTCGGGAACCAGTAGTAGACGCCCGCGAAGATCGTCATCAGCGAGCCGCCGAAGAGCACGTAATGGATGTGCGCGACGATGAAATAGCTCGCGCTGACGTGAATGTCGAAGGGAATCATCGCCAACATCACACCGCTGATCCCGCCCAGCGTGAACGTCGTCAAGAAGCCCAGCGCGAACAACATCGGCGTGTCCAGGTGCAGCACCCCGCGCCACAGCGTGGCCAGCCACGAGAAGACCTTGATGCCGGTCGGGACGGCGATGATCGCGGTCGTGATCGCCATCGGGATCCTGATCCAGGCGGCCATCCCGGAGGTGAACATGTGGTGCGCCCAGACCGTAAACCCGAGCACGATGATCGCCAGCAGCGAAAAGGCCATCATGCGATAGCCGAAGATCGGCTTGCGCGACTTCACCGCGATGACCTCCGAGACGATCCCGAACCCGGGCAAGATCATGATGTAGACGGCAGGGTGCGAATAGAACCAGAAGACGTGCTGATACATGAGCACGTCACCGCCCGCCCCGGCGTTGAAGAAGTTAAAGCCCAGCGAGCGGTCGAGCATGATGAAGAACTGCGAGGCCGCGATGAACGGCGTCGCGATCACGACCAGCAGCGAGGTCGCGAAGTTCGCCCACACGAGCAGCGGCATCCGGAAGAAGCTCATCCCCGGCGCGCGCATCGTGATGATCGTCACCAGGAAGTTCAGCGCGGTCATGATCGAGGAGGCGCCCGCGAACTGGACGCCGAGCGAGAAGAACACCTGCCCGACCGGCATGTCGGTCGACAGCGGCGTGTACGCCGTCCAGCCGTCCGCGAACGCCCCTCCGGGCGCGAGGAAGCTCAGCAGCATCATCACCCCGCCAACCGGCAAGAGCCAATAGGAGAGGGCGTTCAGGCGCGGGAAGGCCATGTCGGGCGCGCCGATCATCAGCGGCAGCACGAAGTTCGCCAGGCCCGCGAACACCGGGATGATGAAGAAGAAGATCAGGATCGACGCGTGCACGCTGAAGAGGCCGTTGAACGTGTTCGCGTCCACGAACTGCGCGCCCGGCTGGGCGAGCTCGATGCGCATCAGCATCGCCACCAGGCCACCCACGAGCAAAAAGAAGAACGAGGTGACCGTGTACTGCACCCCGATCACCTTGTGGTCGGTGTTGATGCGGAAATAGTCGCGCCACGAATACGCCCCGTGGCTGGAGTGGTCCTCGGCGCGCGTCGGGCGCCCGGCGGCCCAGTAGAACCAGTAGTCAAAGCCGCCGATCCCCACCAAGAACATCAGTCCGGCGGAGATCAGCGAGACGGTCAGGATCGCTTCGCCGTCGATGAAGTGGTGGTAGCTGGCATGCCCATAGGACATCCGCACGAGCCACGTGAGCGCGAACGCGAACGCGACCCCCAGCAACATCATCCAGGCGGCGCGATAGAAGCCCGGCGCGCGCAGTTTCGCGCCCAAGCCCGTGCGCTGCGGTCGACCACCCAACGGCGATCCGCTCGTGCCGGGACGGACGGGGCCGGGCGAATGCACCGTGCTCGCCATCAGCTTGCTCCCTCAGTGTCTGCGTCGTTCATGCTCGCGCGCATTATCCCGCACCCGCTCCCGCGAGGGTGGCGGGCGACGGCGCGCTCCCCGGCGCCGTCGTGGAGGCCGTGGCGACGGTCGAGCCCGAGCGCTCCTGCGCGGCCAGCCACGCCCGGAACTGGGCCGGCGGCACGACGTGCACGGCCGAGCGCATCAGCGAATGCCCGGAGCCGCACAACAGGTTGCACACCACCGGATAGGTGCCAAGGCGGTCGGGCGTCGCGCGGTAGTGGGTGGTGATGCCGGGCACCACGTCCTCCTGCAGGCGGAACGCGGGGATCCAGAACGCGTGGATGACGTCCTTGGAGTTCATGTTGAAGTAGACCGTGTAGCCCTCGGGCAGATACAGCTGATAGCTCTTTACGGGCTTGCCCCCGGTGACCGAGGAGGGGTATTCGTAATCCCAGAAGAACTGCTGCCCGGTCACCCCGATCTGGACTTCGGGCACGCCGGCGGGCTTCTTCTCGTTGTTGTGCAGCACCGCGAACGAATACGCGACCAGACCCATCAACAGCGCCGCCGGGATTGCCGTCCAGAAGACCTCAAGGCGCGTGTTGCCGTGGATCGGCGGGCCGTCCTTGAGCTCCTCGCCGGGACGCATGTGGAACTGCCACACCGAGAACAAGATCACGGTGACGACCAGCACGAAGATCGGCACCGAGGCGATCACGAGCACGTGATAGAGCGTGTCCGTTTCCTTGGCCTGTGTGCTGGCCTGGACCGGGAACCAGTGGATCTGATAGCTCAACGCGATACCAACCGCGACGGCGATCAGCCCAGCGATGGCGGCGGTCAGGATCGCGCGACGCTCACGCATGGCGTGCGTCCCCGTGCGTGGTGCGCCCGCCGTTCGCGCGGCGCGCGGTCAGACGATGTGAAGTCCTGTCGACTGCGATCCCCTCCATCACGAGGCGTGATCCTAGTGGTTCGTGCCGATGCGATGTTGGGTGGTCGCGCGCGCACGCACATGTTGGCCGCGGGGGGCCTTGACCGGAGACGCTCGCAGTACTACATTGAGGCAATCGTTGCAATGCATTGGGTTGGTGTTTTGTCCGAGGTGTAAGCGGGAAGGAGTCGGTTTCATATGCATGTACGCGACGGGATGAGCCCGACGGTCCTGACGGTGGGGCCGGGACACACGCTGCGGGCGGTCGCCCGGCTGATGTCCGAGCGCGAGGTCGGCGCCGCGGTCGTAATCGACCCCGACGGGGCCGGGCCGGGGATCATCACCGAGCGCGACATCCTGCTCTCGCTCGGCGCCGGCCAGGACCCGGATCGGGAGACGGTGGACGCGCACCTCACGCGCGACGTCGTCTTCGCCGCGCCCGACTGGTCGCTGGAGGAGGCCGCCGCGGCGATGGTACGCGGTGGGTTTCGTCATCTGATCGTGCTCGAGGGGGGCGAGACGATCGGGGTGCTGTCGGTGCGCGACGTCGTGCGCTGCTGGACGCAGGACGGAGCCATCTGCCCGGTGCCGGCGAGCGCGTAGGGCGATGGACCGCGTGGCACGCTTGGGAGGCGAGTCCGCGCATGTTTTGAGAAAGCTGATGATGTCCCTGGCGGCGCTTTGCGCCGCCAGGCGAGGCCGCGCATGCGCGGCCTCGTGACGTGCCGCATGCGGCACGTCATTCAGACGGCGCATGCGCCGTCTGCGGAGCCGCACATGTGCGGCTCCGAGGGAGGGCCGCATGCGGCCCTCCCGGCCTCGTCGCATGCGACGAGGCCCACCCAATCAGCCTTAATCAAGCCATGCGGCGCAGTTCCGATCGACTTCGCGATCGGACGCGCGGCAATCTGCCGATCAATCCAGCGGAAGCTCGTCGATTTCGTGGCGCGTGTCTTTGATCCAGCGCCATACGCACACGAGCGTCAACAGCACGCCGATGACCGTCAGCTCGATCATCGTCGTCACGCCCACAAGCGCCAGAGTGATGCCGATCGCGGTCAGCAGCGGCAGGATCGAGGGGCCCGGGAGATGGATCTCCTCGCCCGTCGGCGGTATCTCGGGGTCGAGCGGGCTCATGACACGTAATAGGCCGCCACTACGAATGTGATGCCGAACATGAACATGCAGATGCCGCACACGATCAGTCCCGTGCGGATGTTCTTGCGGGCGAGGCGTCTGGTCATCATCGGGCGCGCATTCTATACGTGGACATCGACGACCATCGCGCAGAACAGCAGCGCCAGATACGCAAGCGAATACAGGTACAGCCGCAGTGCGCTACTGCGGTCCGCCCGCCGGTAGAGGACGACAGCGCCCGCGATGAATCCGAGCCCGAGCGTCATCGAAGCGGCCAGATAGACCGTGCCCAGGCCGCCCGCGCAGAACGGCAGCTGGGTGACCGCGTACAGCAGCACCGTATAGATCAGGATCTGCCGACGAGTCTCCTCCTCGCCCTTGACGACCGGCAGCATCGGCACACCCACGCGCGCGTACTCGTCCTTCATCAGCAAGCTCAACGCCCAGAAGTGCGGTGGCGTCCAGAAGAACACGATGAAGAACAACAGCACCGCCGTGCCGCTCACCGAGCCCGTGACCGCCGCCCAGGCGACGAGCGGGGGAACGGCGCCCGCGGCCCCGCCGATCACGATGTTCTGTGGTGTGCGCCGCTTCAGCCAGACCGTGTATACGAACACGTAACCGAGGAATCCGGCAAACGACAGGCTCGCCGCGAGCACGTTCACGGTCAGCGAGAGCTCGACGAACGACAGCGCCGCGAGCGTGCACCCGAACAGCAATGCCGCACGGGGTGAGATGCGCCCGGCGGGGATCGGTCGGGAAGCGGTGCGCGTCATCTGCGCGTCGATGTCGCGGTCGAACCAATGGTTGACCGCACCCGCCCCACCGGCCGACAGGTAGCCGCCCAGGCAGGTGAGAGCCACGAGCGCCACCGACGGGTCGCCGGCTACGTACATCGTCGCGATCGTCGTCAACAACAGCAGCGACTGAACCTTCGGCTTGGTCAGCTCGGCATAGTCGCCGAGCAGCCGGCGGGTACGCGGGGCGAGACCGATGCTCGGCCCCGCCTCGATCGCCGGGGCCGCGCCTGTGGAACGCGCGCTCATGCCTTGCCAATGGTACGGGCCGGCGCCAAGCCATGTCCCGCCGCGGGCGAGGCAGAGGGGAGACGGCACGCTCGCACGCGATCAGCGGCAATCACGGTGCTACACGCCCACTTGCGTGGCGCCCGCCGGCACCGTGGCCGCGCCCGGAGAGGGGACCGCAGCGCTGCTGCGCCGCTGCACCTCCCGACGGATGTCCTTCATCGGCTCGGCCGAGCGCACCAGCGGGACCGTGTCGAAATTGTTCACCGGCGGAGGCGAGCTCGTGAACCACTCAAGCGTATTCGCCTTCCACGGGTCCGGTCCCGCGATCGCGCCGTGCTTGAGGCTGCGCGCGGCATTGACGATCGTCACGATCACCCCCACCGCAAGAATGAACGAGCCGACCGTCGAGATCAGGTTGTACAGCGCCAGATTGCCCACGTCCGGATACTCGTACACCCGTCGCGGCATCCCATCCAGGCCGATCACGTGCTGGATCAGGAACGTCACCAAAAAGCCGACGAACATCAGGTAGAAGCTCAACTTGCCCAGCCCCTCGGACATCATCCTGCCGGTGATCTTCGGGAACCAATAGTAGATCGCCGCGAAGATCGTAAACACCGCGCCGCCCATCAGCACGAAGTGGATGTGCGCGACCACGAAATACGTTTCGTTCAGCTGCCAATCGACCGGGAACACCGCCAGGAACACGCCGCTGATGCCTCCGATCAAAAACAGGCCGATGAACCCCGCGCAGAACAGCAGCGGCGTCTTGAATTCGATCGTCCCGCGCCACAACGTCGCGATCCAGTTGAGCATCTTCACGCCCGTCGGCACCGCGATGAAGAACGAGCTGAGCATCACGAAGATCAGCAGCGCCTCCGGGATCGGCGCCGTGAACATGTGGTGCGCCCACGTCAGAAAGCCGAGGAACGCGATCGCCACGGTCGAGGCCGCGATCGCCTTGTAGCCGAAGATCGGCTTGCGCGCGAACACAGGGAGGATCTCCGAGACGATCCCGAAACCGGGCAGCACCATGATGTAGACCTCGGGGTGGCCAAAGAACCAGAACAGGTTCTGCCAGAGCAGCGGCGAGCCGCCCTGCGCGGGGTCGTAGAAATGCGTGCCGAAGTGCCTATCGGTCAGCAGCATCGTCACCGCGGCCGCGATCACCGGCATCGCGAAGATGATCAGGATCGAATACGTCAGCATCGCCCACACGAACAGCGGCAGCCGCCCCCAGCTCATCCCCCGCGCGCGCATGTTCGCGACCGTCGCATAGAAGTTGATCGCCCCCAAAATTGAGGAGATGCCGGTCAGGTGGATCAGGTAGATCCACGCGTCCTGACCGCCCCCCGGCGAGTAGATCGCGTTCGACAGCGGCACATAACTCGTCCAGCCCGCTTCCGGTGGGTTCCAGAAGATCGACGCGTAGAAGACCAGCCCGCCCGTCAACAGCAGCCAGTAGGAGAGCGCGTTCAAACGCGGATAGGCCATGTCGCGCGCGCCGATCATCAGCGGCAGGAAATAGTTCGCCAGGCCCGCCATCATCGGCACGACGAACAAAAAGATCATCGTCGTCCCGTGCATCGTGAACAGCTGGTTGTAGATCTGCGGCGTCACCAGCGTGTTGTTCGGCGCGCCCAACTGCAGGCGGATCATCAGTGCCTCGATCCCGCCCAGGCAGAAGAAGACGAAGGTCGTGACCATGTACATGATCCCGATCCGCTTGTGGTCGGTCGTCGTGATCCAGCTCGTCCAGCCGCGGGCCTCGCGCTGGGCGCGATGGGCGACTATCTGGGGGACCGGGTTGGCTGCGACGGTGGCCATGTGCTGGGTGTTCTCCTGGATGACTCGGATGCGATTAGGGGTTCTCGACCTGACCGGCGCCGACCTGGGCGCCCAACTTCGCGCGCGCCACCTTCGCGGCCGCGTTCGCCTGGGCGATCTCCTTCTTCTGATACGCCAGCCACGCTTCGAACTGCGCCGGCGGGACCGCCTTGACGGTCGCGATCATCCGCGCGTGTCCGCGCCCGCACAGCAGCGCGCACTGGCCGGTGTACACGCCCGGGTGGGGAATCTTGAACCAGGTGTAGTTGTGATAGCCGGGGACCGCCTGGAACTTGCCCCCGAGCTTCGGTATCCACCAGGAGTGCACGACGTCTGAGGAGACGATGTCAAGCGTCACGGTCGTGTTCGTCGGCACGACCATCTCCTCGTAGGAGTACGGCGCGCCGAGGCCGTCCGCTTCGTTCGCGCCGGGGTAGACGAACTGCCAGAGGTACTGCCGGCCGATCACCTTGATGTTCAGCGATTTCCCGTTCGGCGGCAGCCGCCGGTCGGCACTGGCGTACAGCACGCCCGTTTCGCTTTCGCCGATCAGGCTCGCGCCGGCGGCGCTCGAATTGGGCGGGTTCTGGATCGCGCCGAGCTTCGCGAACGTCAATATCGCCAAGCCCACGAGGATCACCGCGGCCGCGACCGTCCAGCCGACCTCAAGGCGCGTGTTGCCGTGGATCTGCGCCGCCGTCGCGCCCTTGCGCGCGCGGAACTTGATCAGCGCGTAGGTCAGACCGCCGATCACCGCGAAGAAGATCACCAGGGCGATCACCAGGATGATCTTGTAGAGCGAGTCGATGTTGTCCGCGTTCGGCGAACCCCCCGACTCGGGCGTGAAGAAGGCAAGCGTTGTCGAGAGCTGGTGGCCCAAGGCGCGCGGGATTCTATTCAGGCCCGGCACGGAAGCGCTTGATGACGTTTGCTACTTGCCTTTTGAGACGTGTCGCGAGCGCTCGCGGAGATCGCTCATCGGCGCCTGTGCCAAGGCGCGGGACAGGTGTGGCCCGCGCCGTCGCTACCGGCCCGAGAACCGCGTCGGACGCTTTTCAACGAACGCCATCGCGCCCTCCAGGAAGTCCTCGCTTGAGGCCATCTCGCGCTGGATCTGCGCCTCCAACTCCAACTGCTCCTCAAAGCGCGCGTACAGCCAGTTGTTCAGCTGGCGCTTGGTCCCCGCATAGGAGCGCGTCGGGCCGCTCGCCAGTCTTTGTGCCAGTCCCGCCGCCTCCTCTGCCAGGCGCTCGTCGGGGAAGACGCGGTTGATCAGACCCCATTGGAGCGCCTGTGGGGCAGGGAGACGCTCGCCGAGCATCATCAGCTCGGTGGCCCGCGCCATGCCGATGCGCGTGGGCACGAACAGCGACGAGCCCCCGTCGGGCACGAGCCCGATGTTCACGAACGCCAACAGGAAATAGGCGCTCTCGCCCGCCACGATCAGATCGCAGCACAGCGCCAACGAGCAGCCGATCCCCACGGCCGGCCCGTTCACCGACGCGATCACCGGCTTTGGCATCTCGCGGATCGCGTGCATGATCGGGTGGTAGCGCTTGGTCAAGGTCTTGTAGACGTCCGGCCTACCGTCCGCCGTGGTCTCGCCGCCACTTATGTCCTTCAGGTCCGCGCCGGAGGAAAAGGCGCGTCCCGTGCCTTCGATCAGTACCGCGCGCACCGACTCCTCGCGGCGCGCCCGGTGCAACGCCTCCAGCAGCTCTTCGCCGAACTGCCTGTTCCACGCGTTCAGCGCCTCTGGCCGGTTCAGCCGGATCGTGGCGACTGCGTCCGCGAAGGACACGTTGACGGTCTCCAGCTGGTCTTCTCGGTCGCTCATCGTGTGCGCTCCTCGCGTGTCTGCCGTGGACGGGATCTCGTTGCGCCGCCGCCACCATCGCGCACTCTGCGTGCCGGGCGCGGAGACGATCCTACGGACTGGCGGCCTTGCGTATCGTGTGTGCGCGATGAGCACCCCCACGCGTCCGGTGATCGGCATGTGCGCGGCCCTTGAGCAGGCGCGCTGGAGCGTATGGGACCTGCGCGCGGCGCTGCTGCCCTACAACTACGTCGAAGCGGTCCAGCGATCCGGCGGGCTCGGGCTGCTGCTGCCCGTCGACGCGCACGTAACCGAGGACCCAGGAGAGGTGTTGGATTTGCTCGACGGCCTGCTGCTCGCGGGCGGCGCCGACATCGACCCCGGCTCCTACGGTCACAGCGCGCACGTCGAGACGGTCGACACGGTGCCCGAGCGCGACGCCTTCGAGCTGGCGCTCACGCGCGGCGCGATCGAACGCGACCTGCCCGTCCTGGGGATCTGTCGCGGGATGCAACTGCTCAACATCGCCCGCGGCGGCACTCTGCAACAGCATCTGCCCGAGCGTTTCGGCCACGGCGAGCACCGTCGCGTGATCGGCTCCTTCGACGGCTCCGAGCACGAGGTGGTGCTGACCGCAGGTTCGCTGGCGGCAAGCGCCGCGGGAGAGGTCACGCACACGACCAAGTCCCACCACCATCAGGGAGTCGATCGGCTGGGGGAGGGGCTGGTGGTGAGCGGTCTCTCGGAGCTCGACGATCTGCCCGAGGCGATCGAGTTGCCGGACAGACGCTTCGTGCTCGGCGTGCAATGGCACCCCGAGGCCGACACGACCAGCACGGTCATCGGCGGGTTCGTCGCTGCCGCCGCGGCTGCGCGGGTGTCTGCCGTCTGAGTTCCACCGGAGCGCCCGTGCAGAGCGGCCGTCTGGGCCGCTCATATACTCAGCACGCAGTGCGGCTGTCGAGAGTAATCAGGACGGCGGCCTGGGGGGTGGTGGCGGCGGGGGTCGTCGCGCCATTGGTGCGCAAGCGGATCGCGGCGCCGCCGCTCGTGACCCAGACCGTCGCGTTCGCCGCGCCGGTCGCGTTGTGCGTGGCAGTGCGCCGCTCGCGCACGCGTGACGTAACGGTGTGCGCCCTGCAGATGTGGGCCTATCTGGCGGCCTACAAGACACCGCACGACGACGAACAGGGCCAGGCCCGGCGCGTACATATCGACTACCCGATCGACGTCGATCGCGCGCTCGGCTTCGGGGAGCTGCCGACGTTGCGCCTGCAGCGCACACTCGCCCGAATCGACCCCACCAACGGTCAGCCGAGCTGGCGGACGCTCGACAAGGTCCTCGTATGGGCCCACTGGGCGTGGTTCTTGGTGCCCCACGGTTCGCTCGCGTTCATGCTCGTGCGCCACCCCGAGAAGTTCCCGCGCGCGGCCGTGATGACCTACGCGGTGTTCGACCTCGGTGCGAGCGTCTACTGGATCGCACCCACGGCACCCCCCTGGTATGCGGCGGCGGTAGCGGGGCGCGACGATCACGGCGCGCAGGACGTGCGCCGGATGATGGTCGAGTACGGCGAGCATTTCTGGAGAGACGGCTGGGGGCCTCTATACAGTGTGTTCGGAGGCAATCCCTTGGCTGCGATGCCCTCGTTGCACTTCGCCACATCCCTGATGGCCGCCCTCCTGCTCGCCGAGACGGGGCCGGTCGCGGGTGCGCTCGGCGGCGCCTATACGGCGGTTTTGGGGTTCGCGCTGGTGTACCTCGGGGAGCACTACGCGGTCGATCTGCTCGCGGGCGCCGCGCTCACGGGCGTCGTGCGCCGGCTGGGGCCGCGCGCGGGACCGGCACTCGAAGGCTTCGGGCGCGCCGTCGGGGCGCTGGAGGCGATCGCGCACGGGGCGCGCTGATGGGCGGGGGGGAGAGCGAAACGGAGGTGGTCCGGGATGCGATCGACAGCCCGAGGAGCGGCGGCGCCTCACACCACGAAGAGGAGATGCCGCGCGTGGTCGTCACACGCCGGCAAGCGGTCGCATTCGGGATTTTCGTGCTCACGTTCATCGGGTTTCTGTACTTCGTGCTGCCGAAGCTCGCCGGGGTCGGCGCGACGCTGCACCACATCGAGAACGGGAACGTCTGGTGGATCGCGATCGGGGTCGTGCTCGAGCTGGCCTCATTCGCCGGCTACGTGGTGCTCTTCCGCGCCGTGTTCGTCGGTCGGGACGTCCATCCCCCGGGGCCGATCGGTTGGCGCGAGAGCTATCAGATCACGATGGCCGGCCTGGCCGCCACGCGCCTGTTCGCGACCGCCGGTGCGGGAGGCATCGCACTGACCGCCTGGGCGCTGCGCCGCTCGGGCATGGAGCCGCGGCTGGTCGCGTGTCGCATGGTCGCATTCATGGTGCTCCTCTATGCCGTATATGCCGTCTCGGTGATCCTCGACGGAATCGGCCTCGGGACCGGCCTGTTCCCAGGCGGCGGCTCGTTCGCGCTGACGATCGTCCCGGCGATCGTCGCAGTGGCCCTGATGGCGCTGGTCGGCGCGATGGCGATGCTCCCGGACGACATCGAGCGGCGCCTGCAATCGTGGGGCTCCGCCGGCTCCGGCCGTCTGGCCCGCTGGATCGCCATGGGAGCGACGGCGCCCGCACTGGCGGCGAGCGGCGTGCGCACCTCGATCGAACTCCTACGCTCACGCGATCCCGGCCTGTTCGGCGCCGTGGCATGGTGGGGCTTTGACATCAGCGTGCTGTGGGCGATGTTCCACGCGTTCGGCTCACCGCCCCCGTTCACCGTCATCTGGATGGCCTACTTCCTGGGGATGCTCGGCAACCTGTTGCCGCTCCCGGGCGGGCTCGGGGGGGTTGAGGGAGGCATGATCGGTGCGCTCGTCGCCTTCGGAGTCGACTTCAACCTGGCCTACGTCTCGGTCCTGTCCTACCGTGCGATCTCCTTCTGGCTGCCCACGGTCCCGGGCGCGATCGCCTACTTTCAGCTGCGGCGCACCGTCGCGCGCTGGCGCGAGGAGCAGAGCACTCCTGCGGCTAACGCCACGCGCGCCGGCACGGTCGACAGGGCCGGTGTCCTGCAGGGCTCCTGAACGCCCCGAGGCCAGGCGCCATTGCTATACTTTACAAAGTAAAGTGCTCTGTTTTTCAGGGGCCTTATGCTCGTTGTGACATCAGCGGCCGAGAATGGAGAGACGATGGGCGAGACCAACAGCGGCGAGATCGAGAACACGATCATCATCGGCAGCGGGCCGGCCGGCTACACCGCGGCCTTGTACACCGCCCGAGCGAACCTCAACCCGTTGGTGATCGAGGGATTCGCCTGGGGCGGCCTGCTGCAGCAGACGACCGACGTCGAGAACTACCCCGGGTTTCCAGAGGGGATCATGGGCCCGGAGATGATGCAGAAGCTGCGCGACCAAGCAGAGCGCTTCGGTGCGCGTCTTGAGACCGATCAGGCCGAGCGCGTGGAGCTCGCGAACGAGCCCGGAGGCATCCATCGCGTGTGGGTAGGAGACGTCGAGCACCGGGCCCGCACGGTCGTGCTGGCGATGGGCGCCGAGCACAAAAAGCTGGGGATTCCCGGCGAGGAGGAGCTGAGCGGTCGCGGGGTCAGCTATTGCGCGACCTGCGACGCGGCCTTCTTCAAAGACGCCCCGACGTTGATCGTCGGCGGTGGGGACTCCGCGATGGAGGAGGCGATATTCCTCTCAAAGTTCGCCTCCCGCGTAACTGTCGTGCATCGCCGTGACGAGTTCCGGGCCTCGAAGATCATGCTCGAGCGAGCCCGCGAACAGGAGAACATCGAGCTGTTGACCCCATACACCGTCAAAGAACTGCTCCCCGGCGAGAACGGAGCCCTCTCCAAGGCCGTGCTCGTGCACTCCGACACCGGCGAGACCCGCGAGTTGGAGATCACCGGCGCGTTCATCGCGATCGGCCACGAGCCCCAGTCAGAGCTCGTACGCGCCCAAATCGACGTGGACGGCGAGGGTTACGTAAAGGTAGCGGGACGCTCCACGCGAACCAACCGCCCGGGCGTGTTCGCCGCCGGCGATCTCGTCGACCACACCTACCGCCAAGCGATCACCGCCGCCGGCTCCGGATGCCAGGCCGCGCTCGACGCCGAGTGGTATCTGCGCGACACACCCGAGGTGCCCACGCCCGCGGGGATGCCCGAAGGGGATCTGGCCGAGGCGCAATGGGCCGCAGGAAGCCGCTGAGCTTCGCGGGCTCGGCGTCCTGCGGCGCTTAATGGGGGTCGTCTTGGAGCCCGCCCTCGAGCTCCAGCAGATAGCGCTTGCGGTCCAGTCCGCCGCCGTAGCCGCCGATGCCGCCGCCGGCGTGCAGCACGCGGTGGCAGGGGATCACGATCGCGATCGGGTTTGAGCCGAGCGCGTTGCCGGCCGCGCGAGCGCCGCGCGGGCTGCCGGCCTCGGCGGCGACCTCCGCGTATGAGAGATGTCCGCCGTAAGGAATCGCCGCCGTCATTTCAAGCACGCGCCGTGCGAACGGCGTGATCAAAGACCAGTCGAGGTCGAGCTCGAAGTCACGGCGCCGTCCCGCGAAATACTCGTCCAACTCCCGTCGCACGGGAGCCAGCGCGCGCGGCGAGGCGACGATGCGCGGCGAGAGCCTGCCCGCCAGCCGCTCCAGGAACACCTCGACGCTCTCCTCCGGGAATGCCAGACGCACCAGGCCGCGGTCGGTGACAGCGCCGTGGAGCGTGCCAAACGGCGAGTCGATCGGCGCATAGCGGACGTCGGCACTCACGCGGTTTGTTGTACTCAGCCGGCCGGATGTTCGAAGAAGCCGGTGCTGGTAGCGCGGCCGAGGCGGCCTTCGCGGACCAGTCGCCGGAGCGCGGGCGCGGCGCGGTAGCGCTCCTCGCGGTACTCCTCCCACAGGCCGTCCAGCACGGCGAGAACGTGATCGAGGCCGATCTCATCGGCCCACGCGAGCGGTCCTCGCGGATAGTTGAGCCCGAGCACCATCCCCGTGTCGATGTCCTGTGCGCTGCCCACGCCTTCGCCGAGCGCGAAGGCGCACTCGTTGATCACCTGGCAGACGATCCGCTCAAGCACGCCGCCAGCCGCGGGCCGCACGCCCACGGCAGCGTCGCCCGCAGGCCGATCCGGGTCCGGGGCGCGGTAGGGATCGCGCGAGTAGTCGTAGTAGCCGCGCCCGCTCTTACGGCCGTAGCGACCCGCGGCGACATAGCGGGCGGCGATCGGAGAAGGACGCCAGCGCGGCTCGTAAAAGCTCTGCTCGTAGAAGCTCTTTGAGATCTCAAAGCCAGTGTCGATCCCCACGAGGTCCATCAGCTCGAACGGACCCATGCGAAAGCCGCCCTCGACCCGCACGATCCGATCGATGGTCTCGATGTCCGCGATCCGCTCCTGTACCAGGCGAAGCGCCTCCAATCCGAACGGACGGTTGCAGCGATTGACGAGGAAGCCAGGCCCATCGTGTGCTCGGATGACCGTCTTGCCCATCGCCGCGCCCGTCACGTGGGCGAGCGCGAGCGAGCGCTCGTCCGACTCCTCGCCCGCCACGACCTCCAGCAGGCGCATCACGGGCGCGGGGTTGAAGAAGTGCATGCCCACCACCCGCTCGGGATGGGGCACCACCGAGGCGATCGCAGTGACGAGCAACGAGGAGGTGTTGCTGGCCAGGACGCACTCGGTCGAGACGATCTGCGCCAATTGTCCGTACAGCTCGTGCTTAAGCTCGAGTCGCTCGGGCGCGGCCTCGATCACGAGCTCGCACTCGGCCATCGCGTCCAGGCCGTCCACGGGCTGTAGTCGCGCGGCGGCCGCAGCGGCCTCCTCGGTACTCAACTTGCCTTTGCCGGCTTCCTTGGCCAGTCCGTCACGCGCGCGCTGGGCGCCGCGCTGGAGCGCCTCGGCGAGCGGGTCGTGCAACAACGTCGCCGCGCCGGAGCGGGCCGCGAGCTGCGCGATGCCCGAGCCCATCGTGCCAGCGCCGATGACGCCGATCTTCTTCGCGGGAGCGGCTGTCTCTGTCGGCTGTTCGGGCACGCGCGTCTCAGGCGGGGACCAGCGCGTTGATGCCCGTCATGCCCCGCCCGATGATCAGCTTCTGAATCTGCGAGGTTCCCTCATACAGCGTCGTGACGCGAGCGTCGCGGAAGTAGCGCTCGACGGGATGATCGTCGACGTAGCCCGCACCGCCGTGAATCTGGATCGCGAGGTTCGCGCACTCAAGCGACGCCTCGGTCGCGTGCAGCTTGGCGATCGACGTCTCCAAGGTGTTCGGGCGCCCCTTGTCCTTGAGGAACCCCGCCCGCCAGACGAGCATGCGCGAGGCGTCGGTCTTGAGCACCATGTCCGCGATCATCGCCTGCACGAGCTGAAAGGAGGCGATCGGACGGCCGAACTGCTCGCGCTCCTTTGCATACTTCACCGACTCCTCGACGCATCCCTGACAGATGCCCACGCACCCGGCCGCCACCGAGTAGCGCCCGGAGTCCAGAGCCGACATCGCGACTTTGAAACCCTCGCCGATCCGCCCGAGCATCTGATCGTCTGAGACCTCGACGTCTTCCAGGGAGATCGAGGCGGTGTCCGAGGCGTGCAGGCCCATCTTGTGCTCGATCGTCTGGGCTGTGTATCCCGGCTGGTCGGTATCGACGAGAAAGCAGGCCAGGCCCTTGTGCCCGAGGTCGGGGTCGGTCTGGGCGAAGATCAGCGCGACGCGCGCATAGTTGCCCATCGAGATCCACATCTTCGCCCCGCTGATCACCCAGCCCGTGTCGGTCTTGCGCGCACGCGTCTTCTGGTTGGCGGCATCCGAGCCGGTATCGGGCTCGGTCAGCCCGAAGCACCCCAGCCACTCGCCCGAGCAGAGCTTTGGCAGATAGCTGTGCTTCTGCTCCTCGGTCCCCCATTTGAGGATCGCCGAGCACACGAGCGAGGTCTGCACCGAGATGACCGTGCGGATCGCCGAGTCTCCACGACCGATCTCCTCGACGATCAGCCCGTAGCTGAGGTAGTCGAGGCCCGCGCCGCCGTACTCCTGCGGGACGATCGCGCCGAGATAGCCCTGCGCGGCGATCTTGCGCACGAGCTCAAGGTCGAAATGGTGGTTGCGCGCGTTTTCGCGCGTCTGCACGACGATCTCGCGATCGGTGAACTCGCGTGCGGTGTCGCGGATCAAGCGCTGCTCGTCGGTCAGGTCGAAATCCATGCGTGTCTGTCTCCTCGTGCCCGTACGTGGGCGGTCGTGGTTCCTAGCTCGTCGCGTCCAGGGTGGCGCCGTTCAGCTTTGGTGTGCTCCACGGCGCGTTCACGCGCCGCTCGATCTCGTGTGCGATGCCGTCGATCGGCAGCCGCTCCTGGGCGAGTGAGTCCCGATCGCGCAACGTCACCGTGCGATCCTCGATGCTCTGGTGGTCGATCGTCAAGCAGAAAGGCGTGCCGATCTCGTCGTGACGGCGGTAGCGCTTGCCGATCGAGCCGCCCTCGTCGTACTCGGCCTGCGCCAGCTTGCGCACAGCTTCGTAGACCTCGCGCGCCAGCTCGGGTTGGCCGTCCTTGCGGACCAGCGGCAGCACCGCGGCCTTGACCGGCGCCAAGCGGGGATGCAGGCGCAGCACGGTTCGAGTCTCGCCCTCGACCTGCTCCTCGTCGTAAGCGTCGACCAGAAACGCGAGCGTCGCGCGATCCGCGCCCGCGGCCGGCTCGATCACGTGGGGGACGTAGCGCTCGCCGCTGGCCTGGTCGAAGTACTCGAGCTTCTGCCCGGAGAACTCCGCGTGCCGGGTCAGGTCGAAGTCACCGCGGTTGGCGATCCCCTCAAGCTCTGACCAGCCGATCGGAAACAGGTACTCGACGTCGCTCGTACCGGATGAGTAGTGAGAGAGCTCGTCGGCGTCATGCGCGCGCAGGCGCAGGTGATCGGGGCGCAGACCCAGCTCCAGATACCAGCGCTCGCGTTCTGCGAGCCAATGCTCGAACCACTTCTGCGCCTCGGCCGGCGGCACGAAGAACTCCATCTCCATCTGCTCGAACTCGCGCGTGCGGAAGATGAAGTTGCCCGGGGTGATCTCGTTGCGGAAGGACTTCCCCACCTGGGCGATCCCGAACGGGGGAGACTTGCGGGAGAACTGCAGGACGTTCTTGAAATTGATGAAGATGCCCTGAGCGGTCTCAGGGCGCAGGTAGGCGGTCGCCCCCGACTCCTTGACGGGACCGATCGTCGTCTCGAACATCAGATTGAAGTCGCGCGCGTCGGTCAGGTCGCACTCCTCGGTCTCACCAGGATGCTTGGAGGGTTTGCGCCCGCACGCAAGGTCGGAAAGATGGTCCGCGCGAAAGCGCTGCCCGCAGGTGCGACAGTCCACGAGTGGGTCGGTGAAGCCCGCGAGGTGCCCGCTGGCCTCCCACACCCGCGGATGTTGGAGGATCGCCGAGTCGATCGCGACGATGTCCTCGCGCTCCTGCAGCATCGCCCGCCACCAGGCGTTCTTGACGTTGTTCTTCAGCAGCACCCCGTAATGGCCGTAGTCATAGGTCGAGCCCACGCCGCCGTAGATCTCCGAGGAGGGGAACACGAACCCGCGTCGCTTGCACAGCGCGACGATCTTGTCCATCGTCACCACGTCCGCGCTCGGCGTGCCGGTCGTGGTGGTGTCTGGATCGGGTGTGGAGGGGCTCGAACTCATCGTTGGCGCCTGATGGTATTCGACGCTTGGATTACCGCCGTCACCCGGTCCCGACCGGCTCCTCACGGGGTCCGTCGGCGGGCGTCCGCCGGACGCGGCGCGGCATGGGTTGACAAAACTTTTCGCTTCCCCCTTGACATCCACTAGAAACTGTGTTTTTCTTCATGGCAGTGGAAGGTAGCCAACCCGGTGGGAATGGACTCCGATCGGGACCACCATCCGCAGAAGACACACTCGTGCCGGGATCTGTTCGAGCGCCGCTACCCATACCTCTCCGGTGGCGCTCGAACAGGTCTCGGCACACGGTCGCCTCGCGCCGGCCTCCTCGAAACGGGCGCAGCGGCCCGACCGGGCAGCAACGCCGGTCGGGCCGCCACCCGCTTGCGTGTAGCATCGCCCGCCGTGGCCCGCATCCTGATCGTCGGCGGCGGTTGCCGTGGCAGAGCGCTGGCCGTCCGACTGGTGCAGGAGGGGCGACACGCGGTGCGCATCACCACCCGCACGGAGTCCGGTCGCGCGGCGATCGAGGCGGCCGGGGCCGAATGCCTGATCGGCACCCCCGACCGCCTGGCGAGCATGCGTGGAGCGCTCGACGGCGTGACGATCGCCTGCTGGATGCTCGCGACCGCACAGGGTGATTCGGAGCAGGTGCAGGCGTTGCACGGCTCGCGGCTCGAATCGTTTCTGAGCGGGGCGATCGACACGACCATGCGGGGATTCGTCTACGAGACCGTAACGAGCCATCGGACGGCTCCTGAGCGGATCCTCGCGGGCGAGCGGATCGTGCGAACGATCGCCGCGCGCAACGCGATCCCGATCGCCACTGTGCAAGCCGACGTCGCCGATTCCGTGGCATGGCAGGCGCAGGCGGGGGCTGCGATCGACGGGCTGCTCGCAGGTCGAGGCGATCGCACGGACACGCTATCCTGAGACTAATCCTCAAAAGCCGATCAAGATTCACAAAAGTGCGACTCTCCTCACGACGTTCGCGACGGCTGACCGTCGAGAAAGGACCACATCAATGACGCTGCATCTGGGCGACACAGCCCCCGACTTCGAGGCCGACACGACCGAGGGGCAAATCAAATTTCACGACTGGATCGGTGACTCCTGGGCTGTGCTGTTCTCACACCCCAAGGACTTCACGCCGGTCTGCACGACCGAGCTCGGCTACATGGCCAACGCCAAGCCCGAGTTCGACCGGCGCGGTGTGAAGATCATCGGGCTGTCCGTCGACGCTCTCGGCAAGCACGAGCAGTGGGCCAAGGACATCGAGGAGACCCAGGGCGCTGCGCCGAACTACCCGATCATCAGCGACGCAGACTTCAACGTCTCAAAGCTCTACGGCATGCTGCCCGCCGAGACCTCCGGCGACTCCGGCGCACGCACGCCGGCCGACAATCAGACGGTCCGCAATGTGTTCGTGATCGGCCCCGACAAGAAGGTCAAGCTGATCCTCATCTACCCGATGACGACCGGGCGCAACTTCGACGAGGTGCTGCGCGTGATCGACTCGCTGCAGCTCACCGCCAAGCACAAGGTCGCCACGCCGGTCAACTGGAAAGAGGGCGAGAAGGTGATCATCGCCGGCTCGGTCTCAAACGACGAAGCCAAAGAGGCATATCCGGACGGCTGGGAGGAGCCCCGCCCCTACATCCGGATCGTGCCCCAGCCGAGCTAGTCGTCAGCCGGGCGGCGGAGCAGCAGTTCCTCCGCCCGCTCCAGCAGGCTCTCCAGGATGCGTGCGGTCGCGCCCCAGATGAGGTGCTCGTCTACGACATAGGCGTCGGTCTCGAAGGAGATCCCGCGGCGTTCCATGCGCGTGCGCGTCCTACCGGCGCGCAACGCGTCCAGCGGAAGCTCGAGCACAGCGTCAACCTCCGTCGGCGACGCCTCCCAGTCAAGGCCCGCCGGGATCAATCCGACGAAGGGATGGATCTCATAATTGGTCACGAACGTCGACACCGGCGGCAGCCCGCCCAGCAGGTCGACTCGAGTCCGTGGCAGGCCGATCTCCTCCTCGGCCTCCCGCAACGCGGTCTCTGAGAGATCCGCGTCCTCCGGGTCTCGCCGCCCGCCCGGGAAGGAGATCTCGCCGGCGTGCCGGCGCAGATCGGTGCGGCGCCTCGTAAAGACCACGTGCAGATCCCGGTCCTCGCGGTCTTCGGAGGCCAAGAACAGCGGCACCAGCACGGCCGCGGCGATCTGTCCCGAACCGGTGGAGTTGTCGACGCTTGAGACTATGAGCGAGTCATACTCAGGCGGCCATATGGACGCGCTCGACGCGCTCCGCGAACATGACCTCGCCGTCGAGCGCGCGATGCACCGGACACTTCGCCGCGATCACCAGCAGTCGTTCCGCCTGCTCATCCGGCAGGTCGTCTGGTAGGCGCAGGACCAACTCGAACTTTGTCGGACATCCCCGCTCGGAGGGGTGGTACTCCACGTCCACCTCCACGTGGCCGAGATCCCATCCCTTGCGGGCCGCATACATCTCCATCGTGATCGCCGTACAGGAGGCGAGGCTGACCGCCAACAGCTCCTGCGGATCGGGTCCCGCGTCTTCGCCGCCACTGTCCAGCGGCTCATCGACCGTCAGCTGGTGCTCGCGCACCTGCACCGTGTGTTTCAACGTCCTGCCGTCGCGTCGCGCCGTCGCTTTCATGCTTGCGGCCCACCTTTCGTATCGATCATCTGAGCCCCTCCGATCGACCCCTCATTGCACATACGCCTCTACCTCACATGCTACTCCGGCTCCGGTCTGATCCCGCGGGTAAGCGAATTGCGCAGCCGGCGCAACCTCGACGCCGGTGCGCTCACACGGATGTCTCGCGGGCGGCCCAGCCCGCGGGTCGAGCCCGCCGGCCGCGTGGTCTAGGAGAGTGGGTTCAACAACAGTCCGGTCAGCAGCTTCGGGAAGAAGAACGTCGACTTTGGCGGCATGTTCTCCCCGGCCGCCGCAACGTCTCTGACCTGGGCCACCGGGGTCGGGCGCATGAAGAACGCCGCGTCATAGTCTCCGGCGCGGACAAGCGCCAGCGCCTCCTCGGTCGAGCGTGCATAGAACAGGCCGTTCAAATGCGATATGTCCTCGTCGCTCAGCCCAAGCGCGCCCTTCAGCAACAGCGCCTCCAGCACGCCCGTATCCAGATGGCGATAGGCCTCCGAACGCCCGGGCAGGGCCGCGTCGGCGATCGCCTGATCCTTCAGCGTCAGACGCAACGCACGCCCGTGATACGCGTCGAAATAGCCGAGTTCGAGTGGGCCCACACCTGGCGAGGGCGCGATCTGCTCGATCGGGACCTCGGCGATCTCGAAGTCGCGCTCAAGTGCGCTCCTGAGTGCCTGGCGGCGGTCCTCGTCCAGGTGTCCGATCAGGCGATGGGTTGGGAAGACTGTAAGCCCCGGGTCCTCCAAAGCAACCAGGCACATCAGGATGTACCGGTGATCGCCCTCGCCCCCGAGCTCCTGCGCGTAGGCCTGCATCGTCTCATAGCGATGGTGCCCGTCGGCGATCAACAACTCGGCGTCCCTGGTGGCCGCCTGCACCGCCGCGATCGCCTGCGGGTCGCTCACGCGCCATATGCGGTGCGTCGTCTCCTGCGTATCGGTGACCTCGCCCCAGGGCGGTAGGGCCGTCGCCGGCTCAAGTGCTGTCCACGCGGCCTGAGTCGGGTCGGAATAGAGCGAAAAAATGGGGGAGACATTCGTGCGCGTCGCCCTCGTCAAGCGCAGCCGATCCTCCTTCGGCCCCGGGTGAGTGCGCTCATGCGGGCGCACCCGTCCGGCGCCGTACTCCTCGATCCGCACCCGGCAAAAGAACCCGCGCCGCGTCAACCGCCTACCGTCCGGGCCGGTGTAGTCCTGGGTATGCGCCCAAATCGCCGGCTCGGGATCGCGCACCATCGCGCCCTGCAGCTGCCACGCCTCAAGCAGGTTCGCGGCCGTCGCGTACGGGTCCGGCTCGCCCGTGGGGAGGTCGATCGCGACGATGTTGTGCGGAGAGCCGGCCAGCAGGGCCGCTCGCTGCTCCGCGTCGATCACGTCATACGGCGGCGCCGTCACGCCCGCCAGCGGGCCCACGACAGCCGTGTCGTAGTGCAACGCTCGCAGCGGTTGAATCTCGGCCATGGGCGGTACGTGAGGCTAGCAGTGGGGGAAGCCTGCCGGGCCTGGGAGAGAACCCGACCCGTCGTGAATCCCGTCGGCGCCCGCTATGCGTCTACTCTTTAGCTCATCGGGGCGTGGCGCAGCCTGGTAGCGCACCTGCTTTGGGAGCAGGGGGTCCCCAGTTCGAATCTGGGCGCCCCGACTGTTTTGCTGTTGGAGTCAGGGGGATGCTGGGGGCCTCCTGAGAGCGCACAGTTTGGCTCTGGAGCTGAGGTCCCGGCCATTCAGGGCCGGTGACGGCGGGCTACCCGATGTGCTCGACCCTGGTAGTCGACCGCACACGGAGCGCACACGTAGAACTGGCACGACCGCACACGCGGGGCGCCGCTGTAACCCGCCCCATTCTTGTTAGTCGGCCGACTCGGGTGTTGATGGCGCTTGGTATATGCCTTCTCGGAAGAGCGCGCTGCTCGCGGCGTTCCAGCGTTCGAGCTGTCAGGGGGTGAAGAATGGTTCGGGAAGGTGGCGGTCGATCGCGTCTGTACGAGATTTTTTTGGTGCGCAGCGGGGCAGGCAGCGCGGCTCGGGAAGGAGAGCCCGTGGTCGCTGCTCAGGAATTGGTCCAGCGGCTCTGCGTGGGGTTCCAGCGGCCGGTCGTGGCGCCGGCGAGGATCGGGTCGAGGAAGGTTGCGGCCTCGGCGTGTGCTGCCCCGAGGTCGGTTGGTAGTCCGACGTCTTCAGCGGCGCGGGTGTAGGGGCTTGCCCACGAGGCTGGCGGTGGCGGGAGCGCGGTCGGGAGAGGCTGACGCTCGCGGCGGCTGAATGTCGTGTCGAGGCTCGCGTGTAGGCGGTCGGCCTGTGGAGCGGCGAGGTCAGCGATCAGGAGGAGGTCGATGAGGTCCTTGATCCGGGTGCTTTGCTGTTCTTGTGGGCCGTATGTTGCCGTGTATGCGTGGACCTTCTCGGCGATGTGCTGCTCCAGGGCGATTACGGGCATCTCGATGGGCTGGATCTCCGCGAAGTCCAGGAGGCTGGGGATTGGCAGTTGTTCGGATGGGGCGGTTGGCTGCTCGTTGAGCGCTACGTCGACGGGGAACTGCTCGAAGCGTCGTCCGGCGACTTCGGCGGTCACGCTGTAGCGGACGGCTCGGAATGCTTCCGCTTGGTCGAGTGCGGCGGTGCGCGCTACATCGAAGTTGAAGTGGTCGTGGAGGTCGATCGCCTGCGCGGCGAGCAGTCTTGCGGTCGCGGTCTGCTCGTCGTCGGCTCCCACGAGGTCGATGTCCTTGGTTGCTCGTGTCCGCACGCCGAGTCGCAGCTCAAGCGCGAATGCTCCCTTGAGCACCCAACTTCCTGGCTCCGCGATGGCGAGCCTGGCGAGGAAGCGCTCGAAGGCGACGCGCTTGCGTAGCCGCATGACGGGCAGACCGGTCGTGGTCGCTTCGTTGCGAATGCGCTGGTCAAGCGCGGCTCGGAATGCCTCGGCGGTGTCGTACTTCACGCGGCGGTAGCTTCCTCGGTTGTTTGCTTCACGAGTGCGGCGACGTGTCCGCCGTTTCGCTCGGCGTGCTCGGCGAGCTGGTCCGGCGTGGTGCGGCCTTCATGGAGTGCCTGGCGGACGGCCATCTGGATCTGCTCTGGCGCGGTTCCTGAGCGTGCCGCGTCGATGATCGTCCTCGCCGGGGTTGTGACGCGGATGCCGTGACGGGTCGTGATGTCGCCGTTCGGTATGGACGCGGTAGCGGTGTGCAGGGTTACGCCGCTGGGCGCCCGGACTCCCCGGTGCCCGCGGGAGACGAGAAGATGCACTGTGTTTGGCAGGACATCGGAGAGTCCATGCAGCACGAGCGCGCTCTCGTGCGAGACGATCGCTCTCTCCATCCCGACGGCGAGCCATGCGGCGCGGATCTCCTCGTGCTCTCCTGTGGGGTAGTCGCTCAGGCGATAGAGCCCGCGCCGCACTCGCGCAAACCGTCCGGTTCGTGCGTGGTGGGCGAGCAGTTGTGCGCTGTAGCCCCGCTCCTGAGCCTGCCGGGCTGTGAACATGCCCTCTTGGGAGTAGGCGAGGCGGTGCAGCGCCGCGCTGTCGGGATGGGTGGCAGCGTCAGCCATAAATCAAGCATCACTATAGTAGACGCTGACTCATCTGCCCAGCACTGCTACAGCGCGCGATGCAGCCGCCCAATCGCCGCGACCCTCTCCGGGTTCAAATACCGTCCGGTTAGGGCGATATTCCACGTGTCCTCTTGAGAGGGTCGTTGTTTTTGGAGGGGTTCTCAGGACGGGGTCGGGTCGTCCGCCCAGGCCGGGAAGGTCGACCGATGATCGCTGCGGTTTCTCGACACGCTTGATCATCACGGCGGCTCGGCATACTGAGGTGGCGAAATGCTCGCACCGGCTCGTGACGACGCAGGCAACCCGCTACATCGAAGGGAGAGTCTGATGGACATCTTTGAGGTCAAGCAGCAGGAGACCGTCAGCAGGGAGGAGGTCGCGAAGCGCCTACGGCTCCTCGCTGACATGCTCGCTCAACACAACGACCTGGAGTTCGACCGCGGCGGCATGCATTTCACTGTTCATGTCCCCGACCAGCTTCAGCTCAAGGTCGAGCTCGAGGTGGAGACCGACGAGCGCGAGCTCGAAGATCGAGCTGAAGTGGTGATGGCGTCGCGCATCGCCTGTGCTGTGAAGGGTGAGGGGACAGCCGGAGCTACGCGCGGGCTGTTCGCGGTCGGTGCGACTGCTGGTCGCACGGCTCTCTCGCCACGCTGGGGCGTCTAGGGTTGGCGCACGGCTGGGCGTCAGGGCGCGCGAACATGCCGCGGCCAATGCGCGGCCAGCAGGCCCGATCCGATCCCGATCCCCACGCCGACCGCTACATCACTCGGGTAGTGAACGCCCGTGTGCACGCGCGAATAGGCCACGGCGCCTGCCAACGGCACCAGGGCCGGCGCCAGCATTGGCAACTCAGCGCAGGCGCCGGTGACGAACGCGGATGCTGCCGCGCTGTGGCCCGACGGAAACGACGTCGACCGCGGTGTACGAATGAGCGCCGGGTGCGACCGTGAGAAGGGCCGACGCCGACGCGCGAGCAGCTTTGCCGGGCCGTTGGCTACCCCCGCCGCGATCGCGATCGCAATCAGTCCGCGCCCGGCCGCCCTGCGCCCTTTCCCCCCGCCGAACACCGCGAGAGCGCCGGCGAGCACCAGCCACAGTCGTGAGTAGTTCGCCGCCCGCGTGATGGCGATGAGGGTGCGATCCATTGTGGGTGAGCGAGTCCCAAACGAGCGCCTCATCAGCCGGCGGTCCAGGCGCTGGACGCGACGCCACATCGTCACTTAGGCCGCCGCAGGCAGTGCGACACGTACAGCGCCCAGCCCGTCCCGAGCAGCACGCCCGCGATCACGTCGTTTGGATAATGGACGCCCAGATAGACGCGAGACGTGGCTACCAGGAGGACGATCAGCAGCGCGAACCCGGAGGCCACCCCGGTGCTCGTCGGCGGCGCCCCCGCCGTGTGCAAGGCCAGCACCAGCGAGAACCAAAACGCGCCGGCCTGCGTCGCGTGGCCCGAGGGAAAACTTGAGCCTGTCACCGCCTGCAGGTGCTCGACGGGCGGCCGCGGACGTGACACGAGCAGCTTCACCCAGTCTGCGATCAGTATCGCGCCGCCGAGGCTCAACGCGACCGCGAGCGCCTCTCGGCGCAGACCCGCCCGCAGGAGCGCCAGGCAGATGACCAAGGCGAGTGGAACCAGCAGGAATGCGCTTCCCGCCCACGTCGCCACTTGCGTCGTCCGGGTAAGGACTCCGGAGCGCTCGGCGGCTATGTCGCGTACGACATTCAGGTTTGCCGAGGCAAGCGCCGACGCCAACAGCTCCCCGATTCCCCAGCCGACGAGCACAAAAATGACGAGGCCGAGCAGCAGCCGCGCGCCTGTGCGATTCACCGGCCCGCCGCTACCCGAACCAGCGCGCCCAGGTTCTGTGTTGTGAGCGCCACTGCGCGCGCCGCCGGCGAGAGCCCTGCGCTGCGGGGTAGTCGCACGCGCAGCGCTCCGGGCAGCGACGTGAAATGCAAAGGCGCTTCCAGTATCAGCGCCTCGCCGTCGAGGCCGACCTCGACGGGGCCGCCGGAGCGGACCTCGAACTCCGGCGCAGACCAGGACAGCAGGCCGGGGTAGCGCCCCGCCTGACCAACCAGCTCGAGCGCGACGAGCTTTGACACGTCGGTGCCCCGCACCCGGGCGGCCACGATGCCGAGCAGGCCGGTGTCGATCCGCTCGCGTGTGCCGGCGCCCGCGAGATGGGTGAGCTCATATGGGTTATTCGAGACCAGCACGAGCGGGGCATCGTCGCAGTCGGTCCCATCCGGGGCGGTGAACTGGAGGTCGATCGCCTCGGCGTCCGGGCCGAGCAGGTCCGGCAGCATGTCCGTCCACGTCCCGAGCTTGGCGTCGCGATATGCCTCGGACTGGACCACCTTCGCGTAGGCGCCGAGCGATGCGTTGTTGACGAACACGCGGTCGTTCACGCGCGCGAGGTCGACGCGCCGCTCGACGCCGTCGGTGAACGCGTCCAGCGCACCCACGACGTCGTCCCGATCCAGGCCAAGGTCGAGCGCGAAGTGGTTTCGCGTTCCCGCCGGAATGCAAACGTGGGGAATGTCGCGTCGTGCGGCAACCGTCGCCACGAGTGCCTGCGACCCGTCACCTCCGGCCATTCCGATCACATCCGCGCCCCGCGCGATGGCGCTCTCGGCGAGCTCGCGCAGATCGTCGCCCGGTTCAAGGACGATCGGCTCGATGCCCCGCCGCCGAGCCTCTCCGGCGAGATCGAAGCGCTCCGCCTTTCCGCCGCCCGACTTCAGGTTGATGATCAGCGCCCCAGAGACGGCGGCAGCCGCCGGCACGACCGCGGCGGCCATCCCGCCGAGCGCCGCCTCCTCAGCCTGCCCCAGTGCGTAGCGCGCGGCCAATCCGAACAGAGCGAGCAGCAGGATTAGCACGGCCAGCACCAGGAGCCCCTGCCAGTGGGTCGCGAGCACCACGACCAGGCCGGCTGCCGCGAGCACCGCGGCCAGTGCGCCGAGGGCGCGCAGCGTGCCGCGCTCCGTCAAAGCGAACCAGATGGCGGCGTTCGCCAACATCACGAGCCCGGCCGCGAGCACGGCGATGGGGACGTCACCCGCCAGCGCGACGGCCGTCACCACGACCATCGCGGCGGGTGCGACGAGAGCGACGATTGCCGCGAAGCGCCTGCGCCCGGGGTGCTGCGTGACCCAGCCTCCTTGAGAAGTCACCGACGTACCGGGCATGTCATCCATGTTCTCAGATCCCCGGCGGCCCGAATCGGTTCGCGTTTCAGCTGTGCCTCAGCGCTCGCCGGGCGCCTGCATCCGGATCTCGGATTGGCTCCCATCGGAGTCTGGCGCCGGTGGCATGGAAGGACTATGGTGCCGGGTGAGTTCGACACCGCTGTCAGCCACGATGGCAGCCAAGAGAAGGGATCGGTCGATGTTGCAAAGGATCACGGACATGCCAGACCGAACGATCGGCTTTGAGGCCGTCGGGGAGGTCGAGGACGACGATTGGGAGGAGACCGTCGAGCCTGTGCTGCGCCAAGAGATCGCCGCGGGCCGCAACGTGCGGCTGCTCTACCTGATCGGTGCCGGAGCCCGTGAGGTCGAGGGCGACGCGATGAGCGCCGACACGAGTTTCCGCGTGCGCCACGCGACCTCATACGAGCGCGTAGCGGTGGTCAGCGACGAGGATTGGATACGCCCCGCGTTGCGTGCCCTTTCCTTTCTGCTTCCCGGAAAGGCCCGGGGCTTTCACGTCCGCGACCTGGCCGAGGCAAAGGCTTGGCTTGCCGAGGCCTGAGTCGAGGCCACGCCGTACTACGTGACCGGATTACGGCGCCTTCGCCGCCGTCGCTGAGCTGCGAGCGGTAGTCGCAGATATCTCAGATCTGTCAGGTATCCTGAGCCGGGAATGGAATCCGGCTTCGGCCGGCGGCGAAGAGGGGATCGATGCGCTGGATGCGCACAGCTGTGCTCGTTGGGATCTTCGCGGTGCTCGCCACGGCGGGACCGGCGTTGGGGGAAGGGATTACGAACGCGGGCGATGATCTGCGCACGGGGTGGTATCCGAACGAAGGATCGATCACCCCCGAACTGGTGAGCGGGGGCACGTTCGGGCAGATGTGGTCTGCGCCGGTCGAAGGGCAGGTGTACGCGCAACCGCTGCTGGACGGTGGGACGCTGCTGGTGGCGACCGAGAAAAACAAGGTCTACGGCCTCGATCCGGCGACCGGGGCGCTCAGCTGGACCAAACCGCTCGATCTGGGTACGCCGTGGAACGCGAGCGACATCGGGTGTGGCGACCTAGCGCCGACGATCGGCGTGACCGCGACCCCGGTGATCGATCCGAGCACCCACATCGCGTATCTGACCCACAAGACCTATGCCTCGGGCAACTCCGGCTCGGCGCGCTGGTATATGGACGCCGTGAGCATGACCACCGGCACGGAGGAGCCGGGCTTTCCGGTGCAGTTGAGCGGTACCGCGCAGAACGCGCCCGGACAGAGCTTTCATCCGACTACCGAGCTGCAGCGCCCCGGGCTGTTGCTGCTGGGCGGCGTGGTCTATGCGGCGTTCGGCTCGTCTTGTGACATCTCGCCGTGGCAGGGCTGGGTGTTCGGCGTCTCGACCGGCGGTGTGGTCAAGGCGCGCTGGGTGGCCGATCAGAGCGGGGACGGGGCGGGCATCTGGCAGTCCGGCGCCGGCCTGACATCAGACGGTCCGGGAAACATCCTGATCAGCACGGGCAACGGCGAAGCACCGACGACGCCGGCGCCCGGTACCAGCCCGCCGGCGAACCTCGGTGAGTCGATCGTGCGTCTGCAGGTGCAGCCGGACGGGTCGCTGAAGCCGACGGACTTCTTCGCTCCGTTCGACGCCTCCTCGCTGGACGAATGGGACGCCGATTTCGCTTCGGGCGGCGTCACTGGCCTGCCGGAAGAATTCTTCGGCACCCCGACGATCCCGCGCCTGGCGGTGGCTGTCGGCAAGGACGGTTACGTGTATCTGCTCAACCGCGACAACCTCGGCGGGATCGGTCAGGGGCCGTCGGGCTCGGACAAGGTGGTCCAGCGGATCGGCCCTTACGGCGGGGTGTGGTCGCGGCCGGGAGTGTGGCCGGGCGAAGGCGGTTGGGTGTACATCCCGACGGCGTCGGGTGGTAACAGCGCGGGAGGTTCCTCGGGCAACCTGCGCGTCTACCAGTACGGTCTCTCCGGTGGCGGCTCGCCGACGCTCTCGCTGCGGGCAACCTCATCGGATGCGTTCGGGTTCGGTTCCAGCGCGCCGGTGATCACCTCCAACGGGACCGCGTCGGGGTCCGCGCTCGTGTGGATCGTGTGGGCGCCCAACGGCGAAGGCACCGGCGCACAGTTGCGCGCCTACGACCCGGTACCGGTGAACGGCAAACCGGTGCTGCGCTGGAGCGGATCGGTGGGAACGTCGGCGAAGTTCGCGATCCCCGGCGTCGGCGCGGGGCGGCTGTACGTCGGCACTCGCGACGGGCACGTCCTGGCGTTCGGCTCGCCGGTCACGCCTGTGTTGACCGGCCCGGCGACGACGTTTCCGACGACGACCATCAGCAGTTCCTCCGAACGGACCCTGACACTTACGGCGACGCAGGAAGTCAAACTCGCAAGCCTGGTTTCGAGCTCCGCTCAATTCACGCTGGGCACGCCGGTTCCGTCGCTACCCGCGACGTTGGCGGCCGGGCAGACGATCGAAATTCCGATCACGTTCGCGCCTACGGGCACGGGTCCGCAGGCGGCGAGCGTCACCGCCGAAACGAGCACCGGAAAGAAAGTGTCTTTCGCGTTGTCGGGGACGGGACAGGCGGTGGGCGCAAAGCTCGAAGCGACACCACCGCTCGTCACATTCGAAGGTACGACCGTTGGGGGAGAACGCTCTGAAAGCGTGACGTTCCGGAACGTCGGCGGTACCGCGCTAACCGTCAACGCGGTGCACCTGCCGAAAGTGCCGTTCATCGTCGAAGGCGCTCCGGCAAAAGGCTTGTCGATCGCCTCCGGCGATTCAGTCACCGTCACAGTGACGTTCAAGCCGACCGAAGAAGGCGCCTTCACCGACGAAATCGGCCTCGAAACCACCGGTGGGAATCGGGCCGTCGGGCTATCCGGCAGCGCCGGGAGGCCGGGGGCGCTTCAGGTCTCAAGCGAAGCGATCGACTACGGCCAGGTGACGGTCGGCGAAAGCGCGAGCCGGACTTTCAGCGTGACTAACACCGGAGGGACGGCTGTGACGATCACAAAGTCAAAGCCCCCGAGCGGTGGTCGGTTCTCCGCGACTTCCAAATTGCCCGAGGGGACCACGATCGCACCGGGAGCCAGCGTGAACGAGACGGTCGTGTTCACGCCCGCCGCCGCAGGCGAAGAAGCGACGGGAGTGTGGCAGATCAACGGTGAAGATACGACGGGTCTGCACGAAGTGCGGTTGCGTGGCGTGGGAATCGCATCGACGCAGGAGATGACACTGAGGGCGGACACGCTCGGTAGCCTGCCGCTCTCACAGTCGCCGCATGCCCCGCCGGCCCAAGGATCGAGTCCGCTGACATTGATGGACACGGTCCTGACGGCCAGTCCCACGGGAACGATCACCGTCCCAGTCGGCTGCCCGTCCGCAGACGTAAGCTGCGCAGGCACGATCCTGCTGAAGACACTTGCTCAATACAGGATCGCGACGGGCCACGGATCGCATCGGCACCGAACGGGCTTCGTGACTTTGGCCACCGGCAGGTTCACGATCGCCGCTGGGGGGGTGGCGAGGGTCGAGTTGCGCCTGTCGGGCAGGGGACGGGCGTTGCTGGCGCGCGTGCACGCGCTGCGCGCACGCGCCACAGCGACTGCTCATCTTTCAGACGGCTCTACGAGCACGGCCGAGGTGATCCTCACCATCCACGCGCCCAGGGCAACGCGCGCTCGCAAGCGCTGATCGAACTATGCACCAGACGAACTGCGTGCTAGACGAGCTGTGCGTCGGCGTCGTCGATGATCCGCAGATGCTCGCCTGCGCGGGTGATGCTGAAGAGACGCTGGACCTGTTGTGAGCCGCGGGTGAGCGCGAGCATCCGCCCGCGCTCCTGAGCGCGCTCGTGCGCGGCCAGGATGATGCGCAGTCCGGTCGAGTCGATGAATGCAAGGTCGTCGAGATCGAGCACGATCAACGGCGCCCCATCGGTCTCCACGTTCTCGATCGCTTCCTGCAGCAGCGGAGCGCTCGCGAGGTCGAGTTCGCCGAGCAGGCGCAGCACGATCCTGTCGGGATCGCTGCGAACCTCGACCTGCAGGTGCTCGGCCTGCATGCGTTCCTGAGCCGTCACACGCGGATGGTATCGCAGGGGTTGGGCGCTCTGGCTCCATCTATTCGTGGTGTCAGGATGTCTCGCGAGGCGTGTCTGTATTGCCCCGCGGTATGGCTCACAACGGGCCGCCGCTGCCGTCGAGGCGTACTGCAAGCAGGGCCACGTCGTCGCGAAGCCTGCCCATGGCTCGCTCGATGGCCGCGTGCTCGATGTGCTCCAGCAGCCCGTCGAGAGGCAGGTGCGCGGTTTGCGCGCATAGTCCGCGTAGGCCCGCCTCGCCGAGCTGCTTGCCGGCGCGACCGGCCTCGATCACTCCGTCGGTGTACAGCAGCAGCGTCTGCCCGGCACGCAACTCGCCGTGGTGTTCGACGATGTCGATCGGATCGAGGACTCCCAACAAGGTGCCGGGCTTGCCGAGCGATGTCACGGCACCCGCGTGGTCGATCAGCAGCGGTGGTTGATGTCCGGCCAACGCGACCGTGAGGCGGGCGTGATCGGGGCCGGGATGCATCAGGACGACGCAGGCCGTGCACAGGTCGGCGCCGGGCGGTTGCAGGCGCAGTGCTCGGTGCAGCGTGTGCAGCATCTCGGCAGGTGTCTGGGCGCTGAGCGCCGCCGCTCGCAGGGTATGGCGGGCCAGGGCGGTCACGCCGGCGGCCCGTGGGCCCTTGCCGCAGACGTCGCCGATGACGAGCATCCAGTGGCCGTGCGTGTGTTCGAACAGGTCATAGAAGTCGCCGCCGACCTCGTTGGCCTCGCCGGCGGGCGAGTAGCGCGCTTGGATCTCCGCGCCGGGAATCGCCGGTAGGGACTCGGGCAACAGCGAGCGCTCGAGAATGTTGGCGATGCGCGAGCGCTCGGTGTAGAGCCGCGCCCGTTCGACCGCGGTCCCGGAACGCCGAGCCAAGCGCTCGGCGAGCGCCAGGTCGACGGCGGAGAGGCGGCGCGGAGATTCGGAGGACACGAGCGTGATCGTCCCGATCGTTGCGGTGGCGCCGATCATCGGCACGATGATCACCGATTGCGGGCCGACCATGCGCAACAACTCCATGTGCTCCTCGTCGTGGGCGTAGGCGATGAGTGCGTCCCGCTGGATGTCGGTGAAGATGCGCGGCAGTCCGGTGCGCAACACCTCCGCGACGCCGGTCGGATCGTCCAGTGCCGGGCGGTAGCGGCGGTCGAGCCGCTCGGCCATCGCCAGCTTGTCAGGATCTGAATGATGCACGGCCACGAGCTCGATCTCGCCGCGCTCGTTAAGGATGTCCACCGCACACCAGTCCGCCAGTCGCGGGACCGCCAGGCGCGCCACTTGTCGCAGTGTCTCGTTGTAGTCCATCGAGGAGCCGAGCACACGGCTGGCCTCGGACATGAAGCGCTCGTTCAGCTGGGCGCGCTTGACCTCGGTGATGTTCTCGAAGACGTTCACCGCATAGGCGATCCGGCCGCTGTCCGGGTCGATGACCGGCGAGGACCTGACGACCAGCCAGCGCTCCTCGCCGGTGGCGCGGACGATGTTGCGCACCAGCAGCGGCTTCGGGTCTTCGCCGGCGAACAATCTGCGGCCGGGCATGCTCTCGAGATCGAGCTCGCGACCTTGCTCGTCGAGGACCTGAAAGCGAGGCATGATCGAACCCGGCGGTGCGCTCATCAGCTCGGCGGGGGTCGCGATGCCGAGCAGATCGGCTGCCGCCTGGTTGGCGAACACGGTCCTGCCGTGCTCGTCGACGACGGTTATCGCCTCGGCGAGCTGCGCGAGGATTGCCTCAAGGCGCCGCTCCATCCGCAGCAGCTCTGAGGTCTCGGCGTCGCGAACGGGGTCGGCGAAGACCTCGGCCCGATCCGACTCTGGTCTGGACATGTGCGTCTCCCGCCCCGTAGCTCTTCGCCGTGCGTGCACAGCGGCGTCCCCGACGCTGTCATTATCGCAGCGCGTCGCGAGGCGAGGGGTCGAAGGAGTCAGCGCAACCCGTCGAGCAGAACCAGTACGTCCGCCCGCCCAGTTCGCGCGTGATCGCGTTGGCGCGGTCGACCTTCATCCCGCACACCGGATCGCTCGCCCCACGTCGACGCGTCAGCCCCAACAGCGCCAAGAAGGCGACCGTCGCGAGGACGTTGAGAACGAGCGTGTAGTCGACCGTCACTTCGCCGAAGACCTCCGCCTGCGTGGGTCGCGTCCGGGGGATCAGGCCGGCGGCGTCGAACAGCCCGTCGACGATCAGTGCGGCGATCACGATCGTCACGAACATCAGGGCGACGATGCGGGTGGCGTAGCGAGCCCCGTAGTACTTGCGGTAGGCGAGCACGATCGGCAACACGATCAGGTCGGCGAACACGAACGCGATCACACCGCCGAACCCGATCCCACCGGACCACAGCACGGCCGCCAGGGGGATGTTGCCGACAGAGCAGACGAAGCTCAGCACGGCCACGATCGGCCCGACGATGACGTTCTCGAGCAGGCGCCACGGTTCGGGGGCGTCGATCGCGAACAGGCGATTGAAGAAGTTCTGTCCGAGCAGCCCCACGAACCCCGCGAGCACGAATCCGAGCGCGATCTCGCGATAGAGCATCGCCCAGTCGTTGCGGAAGTTGTGCGCGACGTCCGACCACGCCTGCAACGAACGCAACCGCCCGCCCAGCCCGCCCTGGCCGTCTAGTCCGCCAGCGGTGTGATGAACGTGTCCGCCCTCGGCGTGAGTGGCGTGCTCGCGGGCCTGAGCCTCCAGGCGCCGCGATACGAACAGGCGCAGCAGCAGGGTCATCGTGGCGATCAACACGATTCCACCGACGAACTCCGCGAGCGTGAACTGCCAGCCGATCAGCACCCACATGACGATGCCCAGCTCGACCACCAGGTTGGTGGAGGCGAACTGGAACGCCAGCGAGCTCGCCGCCGAAGCGCCCTTGGCGAACAGCGAGCGAGCGATCGCGATTGCCGCGTAGGAACACGAAGAGGAGGCCGCCCCCAGGCCGGTCGCGAGCGCCACCGGCCGCGCGCCGGCGCCGCCGAGGGCGCGCTCGATACGCACGCGCGGCGCCCACGCCTGAACCGCGCCGGAGATCGCGAATCCCAGCACGAGCGCCCACCACACCTGCCAGGCCATCAGCAGCGCGTTCTGCAGGCCTTCCCATGCGGTTTCGAGTACGACATCCATACGCCCAGTCTGCTCGATCGCGTCAGGATGGGGCGCGAGATAGGGTGCAGGGGATGAGCGATCGTGTGCTGCTCCTCTCCTGGGAGTACCCGCCCGTGATCGAGGGCGGCCTGGCGCGGCATGTGCGCAAGCTCGCCGAGGCGCTGGTGCGCAGGGGCGTGGAAGTGGATGTCCTCACCCGCGGGGCGGGAGACGGGTCTGCGGACACGTCCGTGGAAGAGCGCGGCGGGGTGAACGTCCATCGGGTGCCCGAGCCCGGCTGGCCGCGCGATCTCGACCGGTTCGTCGCGTGGGTGGAGCGGATGAACGACGACATGCTCGCCGCCGGCATGGCGCTCGCCGGGGAACGCTCATACGACCTGATCCATGGACACGACTGGCTCGTCGCGCACGCCGCCACGGAGCTGTCCGATCGCCTCGCGATCCCGTACGCGACGACGATCCACGCGACCGAGCACGGCCGTCATCAGGGCTGGGTGCAGGACGAGCCCCAGGCCCACATCCATGCGGTCGAGCGCGCGATGGCGCAGCGGGCGGCAAGGGTGATCGTCTGCTCGTATTACATGCGCGGTCACGTCGCTGACATCTTCGACATCGAGGAGGGGCGCATCGCGGTGATCCCCAACGGGATCGACCCGGGCGATCTGCAACCGGTCGATGACCTGGAGACGCTGCGCCGCGAGTTCGCAGAGCCCGAGGACCGCCTGGTGCTGCTGATCGGACGGCTCGTCTACGAGAAGGGCTTTCAACTCGCCCTGGACGCGCTACCGGGTGTGATCGAGCGGGTCGGCGGCGTGCGCTTTTTGGTGGCGGGATCTGGAACTCACGAGGGCGAGTTGCGCGCCCAGGCACAGCGACTGGGGCTCTCCGAGCATGGTGTGTTCCTGGGCTGGATCGGTGACGACGCGCTGCACTCGCTCTATCGCATTGCCGACCTTTGCGTGGTGCCGTCGATCTATGAGCCCTTCGGGCTGGTGGCGCTGGAGGCGATGGCCTCGGGATGTCCCTGCATCGTCGCCGACACGGGCGGTCTGCGCGAGGTCGTCCCGCCCGGCGAGCGCGTCGGGTTGCGCTTTAACGGCGGTGACGCCGAGCATCTGGGGGCGATGATCGAGCGGTTGCTCGTTGACGATGAGCTACGCGACCGGCTCGTGACCGAGGCCTCCGAGCACGTGTTGCGATTTGACTGGGATGACATCGCGCAGCGCACGCACGCGATCTATGACGAACTCACCGAGGCACGCGTGCGAGAGGAGGCCAACCGAACATGAGCGGCGCGATCGAAGGGTTGATGCAGGACGATTTTCCGCTGACGCTGCACCACATCCTGCGCCGCCTGCGCAACAGCGATCCCCGGGCCGAGGTGGTGACGCTCGGCGAGGGCGGCGAGCGAACGCGGATGACCTTCGCCGAGAGCGCCGAGCGGATCGACCGCCTCGCGCGCGTACTAACGCGTCTGGGCGTGCGCCAGGGCGACCGGGTGGGGACGTTCGCGTGGAACAACCAGCGCCACTTCGAGTTGTATTTCGCGATCCCCTGCGTGGGCGCGGTGCTGCACACGCTCAACATCCGCCTGTTCGACGAGCAGCTCACCTACATCGTCAACCACGCCGAGGACCAGATCATCTTCGTCGACGCCTCGCTCGTGCCGATGCTGGAGAAGCTCGCGCCGACCTTCGAGGGCGTCCGCCACTACGTAATCATGGGGGAGAGCGCTCATCCGGGCAGCCTGCCGAACGCGCTGAGCTACGAGGAGCTGCTGGAGGAAGCGGGGCCCGGCGGGTATGACTACCCGGACGTGGACGAGCGCCAGGCAGCTGCCCTTTGCTACACGAGCGGCACCACCGGCGACCCCAAGGGCGTGCTCTACTCGCACCGCTCGATCAGCCTGCACTCCTCCGCGACGCTCATGCGCGACGCCGTCGGTCTCTCGCGCTCGGACAGGGTGCTGGCGGTGGTGCCGATGTTCCACGCCAACGCCTGGGGTCTGCCGCACGGCGCGGCGCTCGCCGGCGCCGACCTGATCCTGCCCGACAGGTTCTTGCAGGCCGAGCCGCTGGCGCAGCTGATCGCATCAGAGCGTCCCACCCTGATGGGGTGCGTGCCGACGATCTTCGCCGACCTGCTGCGCTACGCCGACGAGCACCCCGACCTGGACCTCTCCTCGCTCTCGAACGCCGCCTGCGGCGGCTCGGCCGTGCCGCGCCAGCTGATGCGCGACTTCCAGGAGCGTCACGGCGTACGGATCTTCCAGGCCTGGGGCATGACCGAGACGAGCCCCGTGGCGACCTATTCGCGCCCGGACGAAAGTGCTGAGCACGACGACGCCTACTGGGACGATCGCGCCAGGCAGGGCCGGGCGATGCCGTGGGTGGAGCTGCGCCTGATCGGCGACGGCGGCGTGGAGGTCCCCTGGGATGGAAGTTCCACCGGTGAGATCGAGGTGCGCGGGCCGTGGATCGCCGCGCGCTACTTCCACGGCGAGGAGGACGACGAGAAGTTCGACGCGGGCTGGCTGCGCACCGGCGACATCGCATCGGTGGACGAGCGCGGGTATGTGCAAATCACCGACCGCTCCAAGGACGTGATCAAGTCCGGCGGAGAGTGGATCTCCTCGGTCGAGCTCGAGAACGAGGTGATGGCCCACCCCGACGTGATCGAGGCGGCGGTGATCGCCCGTCCGGACGAGCGCTGGGCCGAGCGCCCGCTGTGCTGTGTCGTGCTGCGTGAGGGCTCCACCGTGAGCGCTCAAGAGCTGACCGAACATCTGAGCGGTCGCGTGGCGAAATGGTGGATCCCCGAGGAGTTCGCGTTCGTCGAGGAGGTCCCCAAGACGAGCGTCGGCAAGTTCGACAAGAAGGTCCTGCGCGCCCAACTGGCCGAGGGGACGCTGCCGGGCCGCGTGTCCGTCGAGTAGCTCCCGCAGGCGCGCGACATCGGGGTTTCGGGAGTGATCGCGCACGCTCGGCCGAACGACCGCTGAGAGCGGCCGGGCTTGTACTGCTGGGCGTAACGCTTGCACTGATCCTGTGGCTGGTCCCGCATGACACGGCAGGAGGGTCGCCTTCGTCGCATGCGACGAAGGCAGCAGGGCCGCATGCGGCCCTGCTCGGATCTCGCACATGTGCGAGATCGCCGGGCGGCGCATGCGCCGCCCGGAAACGAGCGCCGCATGCGGCGCTCGTGCAGTTGGCGCATGCGCCAACTGCCCAGCAGATCATCCCGCCCATCTCTCCGCCCGCGGCTCGGGGCGATTCGTGGGCGTGTGCTCGCGCAGGTACGTCCGGGCTCGATCGTGATCCCCACGACGGGGGCGGTCCGCGCGGACAGACCCTGGCGGCCTACCCCGGCATCATCGCCGCCCTGCGCTCCCGCGACTATCGCTTCGTGACAGTTCCCGAACTGCTCGGATTTCACACCGTCTACCGTCGTGTCTGAGTACGTGCGAGGGCGCGGCCATCACCGGACGTCCACCGCCCGGCTCTCGATCCTCGCGCCGCGCTGAGCGCTTCGCGGTGCTCGACTCCGTGGAGACATGCGCTCGCATGGGTGCCCGATCGCGCCCGGTGCGGGTCTCAGATCGCGATCATTGCCAGAGCGTTCAGATGCACGGTCGCGGGCGAGGCCCTCACCGTCTCGCCCGTGAGCTCGACCACCCCAGCCTCATGCAGACGGGCGAGGGCATCGCGAATCTCGCGCGGGTCGGCGTCGGTGAACTCGGCCGCCAGATCCGTGTGCGACCAACCCTCGGTGCGATCGTCGCGCAGGGTCTGCGAGACGACCGCCCGTTCGAGCCGACGGTCGCGCTCGTCGTAGATCTGCTTAGTTTGATCCTGCATGGGAGCACTCCTTCCGTGCCGTACCCCGGGCGGTGGCCCCCGCGCCGGGGTGTTTTGTTGCCGATGATGTGACCGATAGTCCATAGACTAATAGTCGTCAAGGCGGAAAGGTGTGGTATGGCGATCCGATCATCTGCGCACGCGGCGTTCGGTCAGACGATCCGCGACATTCGCAACCGGCGAGGCGTCTCTCAAGAAAGCCTGGCCCTGCAATGTGGCCTTGACCGGACATACATCAGCGGGATCGAGCGGGGGACCCGAAACCCGAGCCTGACGAACATCCTCAAGATCGCCGCGGCGCTCGAGGTCCGTCCGGCGGAGCTGTTCGCCGAGATGCCGGACGCGCTGGAGGATCAGGAGCCGGATTTTCGCTGAGCGCTCCGAGGTGTCAGCCCGAGGTGCCCGACGCGTGCGGCCAAGAAAGTCCGAATGACGACACGACGCGATTGCTCATCCGGCGGGTCGCGCGTGGGGGAGTGCGTGACCCGCCGCGTCGATCAGCGCGTCAGCGGTCAGATCGGACTGCCGTGGAAGTGTGCCCACTCTGATTTCGGACGTTGTGTACGCTTCCGGCCGTGAGGAAGCGGGCGCCGTGGAACTCCCTGGGCCGCGGGAGTGCAGTGGCGCTCATCGTGTGTGGGATCCTCGTGATCGCCGAGGTGATGGTCTCCCACGCCCAAAGAGTCGCGTGGTCGGGGGACTACGGCTGGCAGCGCGTCCTCGCGCTGGCGCTGGGAGTCGGCGCGATCGTGGCCGGCGCCTCGCGTCTGAGGCTGACGTGGAGTGGGTGGCCGTCGGAGCGTGAGATCGCGGAGTTCGGTCGCCGATCGACGCCGTTCTTGGTGGCCGCGGTCGTGTACTTCTTTGCTTTTGTGATCATGTCCCCGGTCTCGGAGGGAGACCAGCCGCACTACGAGCTCGAGTCGGTCGGACTCGCCTACGAACAAACACGGGACATGACCAAGGAGTACGCCGAGGCGGACCGCTACCGACTGATGTTCCCGCTGGGACTGCCCGATGTCCACGCCTATCGCTACAAGCCGGGCGGCGAGCTGGTCCTGGTGCACAACGTCGGCCTGCCTCTGTTGCTGGCGCCGGCCGTACCGTGGGTCCGCGAGGCCTCGGTGTTGAGCCCCAACAAGCAGCTCTGGCCATGGAATATCGAGATCATCCTCTGCGCGGCCCTGGCAGCGCAGCTGCTTTACGGCATCCTCAGACGGATGCGGCCGCACCATCGGTACCTCGTGGCCGGCGTATGGGCGAGCGCGGCATTCAGCGCGCCGATGGTCGTCTACGCCAGCCAGGTGTACCCCGAGATGCCCGCGGTGCTGCTCGCGCTGATCGCAGTAGATGCCCTTATGAGGCCGCCCACGCGTCGCACGATCGTGATCGGTGCGGTCGCCTCGGCACTGATGCCGTGGCTGCACGTGCGCCTCCTGCCGATCGCCGCGCTCTTGGTCTTCGCGCTCGCGATCCGAGCGGTCGGGGTCCTTCCGACCGGGGACCGAAGAACGGCGGCGGGTATTCGAAGTGCCGCGTGGGCGGTCGTTCCGATCTTGCTCAGTCTCGTGGCGATGGGGATCGCCTTCCAGCACTGGTACGGCTCACCCCTGCCCGACGCCCAATATCGCCTGGCAATCACCCGCCAGCCGCAAACCCTCTCGGCCTCGTGGGCCACGCTGATGGGCGGATTCTGGAGCGCGACCCGTGGTTGGCTGCCCTATTCGCCGGCCTGCATTCTCGGATTGGCCGGCATTGGCTACACGGTGCGGCGCTATCGCCTGTGGGCACTTTTCGGGCTGGCCGTGGCGGGCGTCTACTTGGTGAACCTCACGATCCAGGGATCCACTCCGGGGTTCTCCTTCGCCGGCCGATACACCGTCATCCTGATGCCATTCGCTGCCCTCCCATTGCTGATCGCCGTGGCCGACATCCGGCCTGTTCGCTGGGTCTTCTGGCCGCTTGCGACGCTAACCCTCTACTTGGCCCTGGCGGTCGTGTTCGAGCCGCCACCTCCGGTGGCCGGAGTACCCGGTGTGACCGGCCCCGGCTACTCGCCGCATCTCTGGTCCTGGTTCGTGAACATCTGGCCGGAAGTCGTCCCCAGCGCCGCGCACTTCTATCCGGACGCCGGCGCGGTGCTCGGGTGGAGCTTCGCGCTGTTCGCCGTATCCGTGGCCGGCTATTTCGTGCGTCCGAGCCAGAGTCGCTCACTGACGCCGGCCGCTCGATAGTTGCGCTGCACAGACACCGGCCGTGGCTGCCCGCGGGGAAACGTCTGAGTTGCTCTTCAGGCTGGTGCCGGTCACGGTGGACGTGCCCCCAGTCGTCCGGCGGAACTCAAAAACTGCTGCTTCACAGCGCCTGTCCCTCGATGCGGATGAGAGGACTCGAACCTCCACCGGGTCTCCCCGACACGGACCTGAACCGTGCGCGTCTACCAATTCCGCCACATCCGCGTGCGATGGGCAGCGAAGATATCGCACCGGGCTCGAACTCCGGAGCTGCGCGAGCTACAGTCTGCACACGACCCGTTCGTACGGTCGGTCGAGCTGCTTTGCCCGGGCTCGTTCCGGGTGCTTTGCTAGCCTCGGTCGGGTTCTGGCGCGCCGCCATCGTCTAGGGGACTAGGACGCCGCCCTCTCACGGCGGTAACACGGGTTCGAATCCCGTTGGCGGTATGACGTTTCGCCCAATGCTTCCGGGGGTTTTCGCGGTCGACAGGGCCGCTTGCGCCAGTTTTTGCGCCAGTAATGCAGTCAGCGTGTACGAGGTTGCCCGCGATACCGGTTTGCCGGATGCGGCCGCACTGGATCGCGTGAGATAGCGCCCGCATCCGCTGCACTGCGTGTCCTGGCCCCACAGGGGGAGGGCTTGGCGATGGGCTGCGCACGCTTCCTCGACTGTCGCTCGCGAAGAGCCGGTCGAGCCTCTTGCTCGATCGCGACCCCACTGCGCTAAGAGTTGGTCCGCCAAGCGGAAGATTTTGGCTTGGTAGAGCTGATTTTCTGCTAGTCGCGCAAGTCGCGGAAAAGTAGGAGACGCGTCTCGACTTGTGGCCTTCGACCTATGAACCTCTGTGGAGTGCATGAACAGGCATAGCGCCCGTTCGGGCACAACGCCCGCTACCGGGGGCCGTGCTCCGGGGCTGACGTCACTTTCATAGTCGAAATAGGACGATTAGGCAGGAAACGATGGCTTCGATCGAAAAAACGCGTGCGGCTACCCCGCGGTTGCGCCCTGGGCCAAATGGGCTACCACGTGGGCAGGTAACCGAGATTCAGCGCAGCCGGATGCTCACGGCGGCGGTGCAGGCGGTCGAAGAGGTCGGCTACTCGCGGATGACGGTGGCCCAGGTCATTGGCAGAGCAAAGGTTTCGAGGAAGACCTTCTATGACGTGTTCATCGACCGTGAGGACTGCTTCCTCGCTGCGTTCGACGAGGCGATCGCCCGAGCGCGCGCACAGGCGGTCGACGCTTACACGCTGGAGGCCGGGTGGCGAGACGGCATACGTGCGGGCCTGGCTCGGCTGCTCGACTTCATGGACGAAGAGCCCGGTCTTGCCAGATTGTGCGTGGTCGAGGCTCTCGGCGCCGGTACGCGGGTCCTCGAGAGTCGCGCCGTAGTGCTCGATGAACTCGCCGAGGTCGTCGATCGCGGACGATCCGAGGGCAACGCCGCCCGCGAACCTCCAGAGGTGACCGCAGAAGGCGTCGTCGGTGCGGTCTTTGCGGTGATCCATACGCGTTTGCTGGAGAGCGGTAAAGAGCCCCTGCGCATGCTTCTTGCGCCGCTGATGAGCATGATCGTGCTCCCCTATATGGGTGCTCGTACGGCGAGCAAAGAACTCGCCAGGCCGGCGCCGATGCCCCGGAGAGCGAGTCAACCGCCCGGGCGTTCCTCAAGTCGCGACCCGCTCGAGGGTCTGGAGATGAGGCTCACATATCGGACGGTCCGCGTTCTCGTGGTCATTGGTGGGCGTCCGGGTGCGAGCAACCGCGAGATCGCCGAGGGCTCCGGTATCGCCGACCAGGGCCAGATCTCCAAGCTCTTGACGCGCCTACGACGGCTGGATCTGGTCGAGAACCGAGGCGAGGGTCAGGCGAAGGGAGCCGCGAACGCCTGGTATCTCACCGACCGCGGCATCGAGGTCGAGCGCGCCGCCCGTCCACGCTGAGCGTTCGCGCTCGCGCTCCTGTCGCTCAGGCGCCGTGCACCGCGATCGCGGCTTTGAATGCGTTCGTCCCAGCGACCGGCCCGCCGGTCACCACCACACCAAGCCCTCCGTTCGTGCCCCGTACCATACGCCGGGCCAGATTGCTGAGGTGAACGCGTGCCTTGCCTGTGCGATGGGCGCCAACCACGAACCGGGCAGCGCCCAACCAGATCGAATGCGAGCCATGACGGGGCTTGGAGTGCAGTGTGATCGTGCCGGTACAGCTGACGGCTGAGTGGCAATAGACAGCCACTTGGACGACGCCACGTATGTTCATACCGTCCAGTTGGGGCGTGGGGATCGTCAACGTTGGAAAGACGTGGCGATGGGATGGGCGGGGTGAACCTGGCGGGGGCAGGCCCTTGGTGCCGCCAGGACAGATCGGGGTCGCGTCGGCACCCGTGGCGAGCGTCGCCTGCAGCATCAGTTCCTCGTTCTGGTTCGCAGCGAAGCCGTCGTGGTTGGTCGTGTCGGTCGGTGAGAACACCGCGCCATTGCCGACCGCGTTGTTGCGAATGAATGAGTCCATCGTGGCCCCCGGCGTGTTGCCGATGACCATGTACGGGACGCCGGCAGGGTAAGGCGGGGGCCCGTTCTGGGCGCCGACGAAGCCACCCTCCTCGTTGAAGGCGACATAGTCACCCTGCGCGACACAGAGGTTGATCGGATCGTAGGAGCTGACGGTCGAGCCGTCCGCGCCGCCGATGCCGCAGATCGGGATGTCGAACGCTTGGCTGGTCAATTCGACTTTCGCGCCGCCGTTCGCCAGCGGCGCCAGCGACTGGAAGTGGATCTGGGTAAGGGGCGAAGGACCGTTTGACTTCGCGCATCCCTCCAGACGCACGCTCACGACCTGTCCTCCCACGGGCGCGGTCGGATCGCCCACTGGGAGCCGGACGTTCCACAATGCGGCGTCGGCGCCGTCGTGGGGGATGTGAAAGACCGAACCGGGAAGCGGCACGTCACTGCCCTGGTAGTTGAGGTCGTTGGCGGTGTCTTTGCTCGCGGGCCCCGCCAGCTGGCTGCCGAACTTCAACGTTGTCGCACCGGCGCTTCCTGCAAGCAGCGCCAGCGACAGGACGATCGATGCGAGCGCCGTGCCGATCCAACGAAGGCCGCGTCTCGAGCGCGGCCAGCCGGCCGTCTGCGGATGAAGCCTGGAGTGCGGTGTCTCGGTATCTCTCATCTATACGTCCATTCGATCGTTATACGCGCAAGCTTGAGTTTTCGCGCAGGTCGTGGACCGCAATTGGAGTGATCGGCTGGGAACGCGTGTCCCGGTCTTGTAATTGGGTCGGAACAAGCGGACGAGTTGCTGCGTATCTTGCTGTGGCGCATACTTGGTTTGATCGCGCTCGTCGTTGCCATCGGGATGACGGGTTGGTTGCTGGACGGCGGGTTGGGGATGGCGCTGCGCGGTACCGGCGACGCGCTCTCGGAAGAGATCTCGGCACAAGCACTGCTGGGCGCTCTCGGCTCGGCGGCGAGCGTCGCGTGGGGCTGGGCGCCGTTCGGTGGAGTCTCCGCGGCGAGAACGATGACAATCGTTGTCATCTTGACGGCGTCTGTGCTCGGGGGTCTACGCGTGCGCGCACGGCGGTCCCGGGTCTATGTGCGGTTCGGCCTTGAGGTCTACCGCACGGACAACACCACTGCGCAGGGGGTTGTCACGATGTTTGAGTCGTTGCACAAGCGCCTATTGCGCCGATGGTGGCGCCGGCTGCTCGCGGGCCAGCCCTCGCTTGCGCTCGAGATCCATCATGGCTCGAAGCGGTCGGTTTGGCTTGCTCTGAGCTGTCCCCTGGCCGATGGGTCGATGGTCGAGTCCGCCTTGCGCACCGCCTACCCCAACTGCCGCATCTGCTCGCCGCCAGAGCCGCTGGGGAGTCCGCCGGTGGTGCTGCGCTTGAAGAAGCAGACGGGGTTCATCAAGCGAGTCGCCGCGCTGGACCGTTTCGAGCATCAGCGTGAGCCGCCGGTCAACCGCGTGATGACGGTCATGGGGGCCTGCGCCGAACCGGCCTTTGTGCAACTGGCCATGACCCCTGCGCCAGTGCTGTTCGAGCGGCTGGCCAAGCACCTGTACAAGCGTCACGAGGCTCAGCTCTCGCGCGAGCGTCGCGAGCACCTGATCGTGCGCGATCGCTCGATGGTCGAGGATGCCGAGCTACGTGGTGGTCTGGATGTGCAGCACAGGCCGCTGTTCTTTTCCGATCTGCGCGTGGTCGCCTCGCGGCGCTCGACCTGCGAGCGGATTGCCGCCGAGCTGCGCGCGGTGCACTCGGAGAACCGTTTGGTCGAGCGCGGTACGGCGGTGCGCCACGGAGCGCTGGGCCTTTACCGAAGGCGAGTGCTGCGAGGCGAGGGCAACCCGCTGCCCTCGTTTCACCGCGGCGTATATGCATCCACCGAGCTCGCCGCGTTGTGGCAGTTGCCGTCCGTCGATTTCGCCGCCGTCCCCTTCGCACGCACGGGCCTGCCCCGCGTCCCCGCTCCCCCCGGCATCGCGCGACCCCCCGATGGCGCTCCCGGCGTCCTGCGCGACGTTCTGGGCGCCGTCTCGATTCACCCGGCGATGCGCCGGCAGAACACCGCCGTTCCCGGTGCGGTCGACCAGGGGAAGTCCAGCTATCTGGTGGCGACGGTTGCAGAGGATCTTCATCGCGAGCGGTGCTGTGTGATCGTGCTCGACCCGAAGGGCGATGCCGCCGAGGCCGCCGTCAGCCTTGTCCCGCCGGAACGGGTGTGCACACTGCTCGACCTGTCTCATCCGACGTGCGGCTTCAACCCGTTGGCCGTCGATGCACCGGCGGATGTGATCGCCGACTACGTGGTCGCAGCCGTTAAGAACCTTTTTACCGACGCAGATGTACGCGCGTCCTCTGACAGGTATCTACGCAACGCGATCATCGCGGTACTCGCATATGACCGCTCCTCGACGCTGTGGGATGCCGCCCGGCTGCTGTCTGTAGGGGAGGAGGGCTACGCCTATCGCAACGCGGTCGGGGCGCGACTGCGCACGATGCCCGAGTTCAAGGAGATCTCTGCGTTCTTCACAGCCGAGCTCGTGGCACAGCTCGCGGATTCCCGAAGCACGACCACGGCCAAGCTCGATGCGCCCGTCAACAAGCTCGCGCGCATGTTGAACTCCCCGTCGATAAAGCGCGTGCTGCTCAACGGCTCGTTGTCGATCGACTTCGACCGCATCATCGCCGAGCAGGGAGTCCTGGTCGTCAAGGGCGCGCTCGGTGGGATGGGCGCAGGTAACACCTCGGTACTGATGCAGCTGCTCGTGGGCATGCTCGACGCGGCGCTGGCTCGCCAGCAAGATCTCGTCCCCGAGACCGAACGCGTCGCCGTCGCGCTGAAGGTCGACGAGGCGCCGCTGGTGCTCAACCGCGGCTTCGCCGAAACGATGGCGCTGAAGCGATCCGCGGGTCTTGAGACTGTCGCGTGCTGGCAGACAGACGCGCAGTGGGTCGATCGCGACGTGCGCAATCAGCTCGATGCGCTGTTCGCCAATCGTGTCTATTTCGCGACCTCATCGGCTGAAGACGCTCGCGCAGCGGTAAAGCTGACGATGGCCGAGTTCTCCGACACCATCCGCCCGGGGGTCGAGCGCATCTCCACGCTGGGGCATCCGGACGCGCGTTTGTATCTACCCAAGCATCGCGCGATCGCGAGTTGGCTCACGCCGGATGGACGCCAGGCGCCGTTCCTGGCCGAGACGATCCCGTTGCGAGTGGACGCCGAGCGCCTACGCTGGCACGCCACTCAACAAGCCGAACGGGGCGGGCGCTATCTCGAAGACCTGCGCCAGCCGCACTGGGAGGCCGCGCGGCGTGGTCAGGGCGCGCAAGACTGCGCCGTCCGGGATGACAAAGACGCAAAGGCACCGGCGGTCGAGGGCGTCGGGTTGGGTACGGGTGGCTCGCCACAAAGTCCCGCACAAGGTCGCTCCGCATCGCGCCCCGCCGGCTCGCCTGCGTCGCAGACCGCGTCCGCCGAGCGCTCGGTCCCCGGTCCTATGCGTCCCGTCACGGACAGGCCATGTGGCGTCCAGCCAAGGTCCTCGACGGATACTCAACCCCCTTTGAGTGCGTCTACTCAGAGCACCGGCACCGTCGGTGAGGGCTACCACGAGTTGGTCGAGCTCGACGGTGCGCACAGTGTGCGCCAAGCCAAACGCCCGATCGACCCGAGCGCACTGGACCCGGAGCCGCTGGACCTGGAGATTCTCACGCTGGTGGCGTGCCTGTGTCACGTGTTGAGCAGTCAGATCCACCGGCGCTTTAACCCGGGACGGGCGTCCACCACGACGCAGCGCCGACTAAAGCGTCTTTCCGATGCTGGGCTGGTGCAGCGGTTTCAGTTTCATCGCCGGGACGGTGGTGGGGTGCCGATGTGCTACGAGATAACCGCAGCCGGTCTCAGGGTGCTCCACGCTCACGACCGGGCGACGGAGCTCCATACAGAAGGCATGGACGCACTGCCCGGCTCTGGTTCAACGGCCGCTCCCGCAGGTGACTTGCGTCTGTTGCGCCAGGCGCGCCACGACGTACACGTGGCCGGATGGGCGCTGGCATTGGAGCACGTACTGGATCGCTCGCGCGTGGCCATCCGAGGATGCCGGGAATCCGTTCTGTCTGCGCCTATGCGCCCGGGATCTGATGGGCGCAAAGCACTCGGCCCGCTCGATCTGAGCCTACCCGGTGGGCGCGCGCCACACGAATTCTTGTATACGGATGCCACCGGAACACGGGTTGCGGTGGAGCGCTTTGAGACCGTACGCCCCGATGTGACGATCGAGCTTTCAGCACATCCAGCGCAGATGGGGATAGGCGCAAACGTGAACGGTCATGAGGACGGCGCATTGAGTAGCGTCGCGATCGATCTCCTCGTCGAGTTCGACGATCGTCTACCCAGTGGGCGATCGGCGGGAAAGCTCGAGCGCTATGACCACCTGTTGGCCGGCTGGTCGGTGCACACCAAGCGCTACGGGCCCCGGCGCGGCGTGCAGCCAACGGTCGTGTTTGTCTGTCGCGACCGTAATCGCGCGCGCGAGTGCGCTCGCCGAGCCGACGCAATTCTGACCGCATGCCGTGCGTATGCGGGTGAGTATCCGGCAGAGTGGGAGTATCCGGGGCGTGATGGCATCGTGTTTGTCGCCGAGCGCGATGTATACGAGGGCAGCACGCGCGGTTATCGCGTGCCTTCGTTGCCGCCCGAGGTGCGTGTGTCGCTCGCAAGCGGCGACCCGCGGGCGCGCGAGTCCACCGCGTGGCCGGCGGAGCTGCCGGGGCTGGTTCGGTCGGTGAACGAGCCATAATCGGAGAGCCTCATCCGGGTGCAGGAATTGGCGCGGAAACGCCGTTGCATTCACCTACCTCAAAGCGCGGTTACCCACCTCCGGCGTGCAGTCGCGCTTCTCAGCAAGGCCCCAGTCGTGCAGTTGCCCTCCGGTCACCCCAGTACGCGACTGCCGGCTGGAACCCTGCTGTTTGGCTCTGCAGAGCCAAACAGCGCCTTTCGCGGGATCGGCGAGGGCGCCGATCGATGCAAGGAAGCCATCTGAAGCGTCTCAGCCCGGCGCCGCTGACTACTATCGGAGCCTCACTTCTTCTCATTCCACGCCAGTCGCCACACGCCGCTTCACACAGCCTCCTTCTCCACACGCAAAGGCCGATCGGCACTTGTCCGATCGCCAATCCGCTTGGCCTCACTGCAACGATCGCGCTCACCCGTCAGTCCGAGCCCAGGCGAACTCACGAAGGCGAAGGGTGCCACGTCGACAGGACGCTTTCGCGCCAAGTTCTTCAATCGGCTCGCACTTCGAGCCCAGTTTCCGAGACCCCTATAGGGGTCTCGGATTGTCACCCTGCCGGCGAACATTCGGGCCGATGCCTCTTGACGCGTCGCGGTGGCAGATCTAAAACGAGCCGCACGACCCCAGCGCCAGCCTGAATCCGGACAGGAGGAATCCACATGACGCAGACCATCTCGCCCTCACCCGTGCTTGCTTCTGAAACGTCGCCTTCGCGCCATCCGATGACCCCTGCCCGCTCACGCCGTGGCGGGCTCGCGCGAGGTGGCAGTGGCGCCGTACTCACCCCGCGACGCTCCGGCGTTCGCGCCCAGCACAGACGCAAGCCTCTTGGCCGCTATCAAGACGCGACCGGGCGCTCTCGGGAAGTGATTGCGCGCCGCCGAGGGGATGGTTGCGTGCTGGTGATGGATCGTGACGCCCGGACGCTCGGCGATCGTCGGCTGGTCGCTCAGATGGCGGCCGACGAGCCTGCGGAAAACGCGGCGCTGGTGTGCGCTCTGTACCTGCAGGACGTTCGCAAGGGACGTTGTAGACGAGTGACCGCCGAGGATCTGATCGGCAGGGTGGCACAGGAAGACAGCCAGGAGTCGCGACGATTGGTTAGTGAGAGGGGCCTCGTGGCGCGGAACGGAGTTGCGGAACAGGACGGGGTTTATCGCCTGGAGCTGGTGCGCACCGATACTGCCGCGCGGGAACTGCGCTGGTGTCGCCGATCCAGCTTTGACTCCGCCTGCGCGGCGCCGAGGCCGGTCTGCCTACGCGAGACGATCGGTGCTCTTGAAAGCTACGAGCCGGTGTGCAGCCTCACACATCGGTATCTGGCCGGGTATCGCGAAGATCCGAACGTATCGACCACGGTGTTGCGCGGCGAGTTGGAGCGCCTACGCGAGAGTCCGATCGTGCTCAACCGCAAGCTCCGTCAGATGGTTCTTACTGCGATCGAGCGCAACGAATTGAGCTTGAGCGAGATGGCGATTCGCTGCGGGCGTGTAAAGCGAGATTCCAAAGGCAACACAAGCGGCGAGAGCAGTTGGCTGGCCAGACGTGTGGGGATATTGCCCGAGAGCGGTTCAAGCCGACGCACTCCGTGGATCCACAGTGACGTGCTTGCGTTGATCGCACGCAACGGACTCGGGATCAGCCCGCGCGAGGTGGAGCTAGGGTGAGGAGCAACCCCGCCGCAGTCGCCGTTCTCGCTCGGCCCACGCATCGCGTGAGAGCTCACGCGGCCGTACCTGCCTGTGCAGTTGCTGCTCGTCCAGGGCTTGTGCTTGATGATCTCGCGGGTTCGCGGCCGATCCTCGTCGTCGAGTCAGATGCGACTATCGCAAAGACCCTCATCGAGCAACTCACCAGCGACGGCTATCAGGTCGAGCTCGCGAGGACCGCGGAGCACGCGCGGGCACGCGCGAAGTCGAGCTCGCCGAGGCTGATCCTGCTCGGAGATATGGGCTGTGCGCGTGGGCCCTTGGGGCTCTTGGAAGAGATCCGCCGCACGACCTGCGGGAGGCCACTATGGACGCCCACGGTGCCGGTCATCGTGATCGGAGCGAGCGTCGGCGATCTCGACATGCTCCGGGCATTCGAGACGGGGGCGGACGATTTCGTTGCGCGCCCGGCGCGCTATCTGGAGTTGCGGGCACGAATACGCGCGCTTCTGCATCGGGTCGAGTCGCAGTCCACGTCGATCGATCGGCTTGAGGTGGGGGCGTTGGAGATCGACATCAGAGGGCACTTCGTCCGTGTGAACGGGCTGCCCGTCCACCTACGTCGGCTTGAGTTCGATCTCCTTGTCCATCTGGCGGGCGAACCCGAGCGTGTCTTCGCAAAGCACGAGTTGCTGCGTGCCGTATGGGGATATAGGTCAGCCGGCTCAACCCGCACCGTCGACAGTCACGCAAGTCGATTGCGCCGCAAGCTGGAGGAGCGCGGCGGGCGTTGGGTGATCAACGAGTGGGGCGTCGGCTACAGACTGCACTGATCACCGACCTCATGAGCGCCGCTCGGCACGAGCCGCACGAGCGCGACCCATAGAGCTTGACGAGCCGAGAAGGCTCGCAAGAAGACCGCAACGGCGGGCCCCCGGGCCCGCCGTTGCTCGTTAACCATCGCGACCGGCGCTCGCGCCGGTCCATAAAGAGAGAAGGAGCGGCGTAAACATGTCCTCATCCGAATACACAGCCGAACCGGCGGTGAATCCGCTGGCGCCGGCGGAACAACTCATGCGCTGGCTTACGACCACCACCGTCCATTTCGCGATCGGTTTCGCGATCGGTCTCATCGCTGCGACGGTGATGCGCAGACACCATCTCCGTTGGACGTGGGCTTCGGGGGCTCTGATTCTGGTCGTGCTGGCCCGGAGGATCCTGGGCGGCGATGCGCTGACTCTGGGCACGGCGGCGCTCTGCGCGACAGTGCGCGGTCGGCGCTGGCACCGCGAAGATCTCGAGACGGGCGCCGACATGGCGGATGTCGCAAGCGGACGGTGGGGGCCGCTGGATGCGCTGCGTCTGCTTGTCCAAAAGGGGCGCCCATGGCTGAGCGCCCCCGAGCCGGCAGGCTGGTGGCAGGGCGATCGACTGACTGTCGGTCACGAGCGCGACGGCCGCTCGGTGACGATCGCGCTCGGCGGGGCGACCGGCGGCACCCACACGCTCGTGGTGGGGGCGACTCGCTCCGGCAAGACCGTCACGATGACGTGGATGCTCGCCAACGCGATCGAGCGCGGAATGGGAGCAATCGTGATCGATCCAAAGGGCGACCACGATTTGCGCGACGCGCTGCGACGTGCCGCGGCCGCACGTGGGAGAAGGTTCGTCGAGTGGACCCCTCGGGGGCGCACGGTCTACAACCCCTACGCGCGGGGCAGTGAGACTGAGATCGCCGACAAGGCGCTCGCCGGTGAGCGATTTACCGAGCCGCACTATTTGAGACAGGCTCAGCGCTACCTCGGTCACGAGGTGCGCGTGTTGCGCAGAGCCGGCATCGAGGTCGATCTGAAGGCGCTCGTCGAGCACCTCGACCCATCGCGATTGGAGTCGCTGGTCCGGGTTCTGCCCGAAGCACAGGCTCAGGGAGCTCATGCTTATCTGGATTCGCTCACGACGCGCCAACAGAGCGATCTGGCGGGCGTGCGCGATCGTTTGGCGATCATGGCCGAGTCGGACATCGGACCATGGCTTGACCCGCAGACACCAAACGCGGATCGCCTGGATCTTCTGGAGGCGGCAAAAACGCAGGCGGTGGTGTATTTCAACCTACAGGCCGACCATCGTCCGCTGCTGGCGCAGATGCTCGGAGCGGCGATCGTCGGCGACGTGCAGGCGGTGGTTGCCGCTATGCAAGGACGACCAGAGTCGACGCTCGTGATGATCGACGAGTTCTCGGCGATAGTGCCCGAGCGTGTGGTTGGCCTGTTCGCGAGGGCAGGCGGTGCGGGCATGAGCCTTGTATTGGGCACACAGGAGTTGGCCGACCTGCGCTTGCCGGGACGGGAGATGTTGCTGGAGCAGATCGTCGGCAACCTGTCGGTCCTGATCGCTCACCGCCAAGTCGTTCCAGGCTCGGCCGAGCTTCTGGCGGAAATGACAGAAACCAGAGGTGTGTGGAAGACCTCCCGTCATGGCGACGGCAAGGTCACTCGCACGCGGGATCTCGATCGGGCGTTGCAAGCGGGCCAGGTGATGAGCCTCGCACAGGGCTACGCGGCTGTCATCGGGCTGGCGGACGGCGGTGGCGTGAGCATCACCCGGATGCTCAGGGTCAAACGCGTTCACTGAGCGCGATCCCGCTTCGCACGCATGGAGGGGGTCCTGAGCGGGACCCCCTCCAAACACAAAACTCAGACCCAGGAGGAACATCGCGATGGTTGGAAAAGATTCTGCGCTCTCGTGCGAACGAGTAGCGCTCGTTCAGTGGACGGCATGTATGGGCGCAGTCACCGCACAGGCTCTGGCGATCGCCAAGAACGTGTCAGAGGGATCGGCTCGCGCGCGTTTGCAGGCGGCGCAGCGTGACGGATTGCTCACGTGCGCTCGGCCGCTCGTCAAACGGCCGGCGCTCTACACCGCAACTCGCGCCGGTATGCGCAAGTCTGGGCTGCACGGGCTCGACCCGTGTCGCGTGAGCGCTTCAGGCGCCGCCCACCTGATCGCGTGTGCGGCGGTCGCCGCGACGTTGCAGCGTGGATACCCCGATCACCGGGTGTCGGGTGAGCGTGAGCTACGTAGGGAAGAGCGAGAGTCGGGCGTCGCGGTGGCGAGCGCGCATATGGGCCTCGGACCGTATGGCAAGCCGCTGCTACATCGTCCGGATCTGGTCCTCTGGCCCATAGAGTCCGCCGATGGACTGCCGGTGGCCGTCGAGGTCGAGCTGACGGTCAAGGCGCCGAGGCGACTGGCGGACATCTGCCGTGCATGGGCACGCTGTCGGGGCATCGCCGGGGTGTTGTATGTAGCCACACCGGAGGTCGCGCGCGCCCTTCAGCGAGCAATCGCCAAGACTCAAGCACAGGAGCGGATCGTCGTGGTAGGGCCCGAGACGCTGCCCTGCCTTGCATCCGGAGCGTTCGGTCCAAGCCATGAACAGGCCTGCCCCGAAGATACCGTCCCAAGCGATGCGTAACTTCATCTCGTGGGGGGTCAACCTCAACGATGGAGACCTGAACCATGGCCTATTTCAGCATCAACCGCGTTGTACTCGTCGGGCGTCTCACGCGCGACCCGGAGCTCCGCAGCCTGCCCTCGGGCGTGAGCGTCTGCGGACTGCGGATCGCGTGCAGCTCAAGCCGCAAAGACGCAGAGGGCGACTATCACGAGCGGCCCAACTATTTCGACGTCAGCGTCTATGGCGGCTCCGCTGAGAGCGTCAGTCGCTACATGCGAAAGGGAAGCCGTGTCGCGATCGACGGTCGGTTGGAGTGGCGCGAGTGGGAGACGGCCGATCAGCAGAAGCGTCAGGCGGTGAGCATCGTTGCCGATACCGTCCAGTTCCTGGACACGCCCGGTGCTCAGCAGCAACAAGGGCAGACACAGGACGGGAACCCCGAGAACGACGGTCGCGAGCTCGCGGGCGTCGGGTCGGGCGCCGAGGACGTGGAGCTTGTGTTCTAGAACTCAAGATCGCGTCAGGGAAGACCGCGCGGGGGATGTCATCTCGGCATCCCCCCGCGGTGGCCCGGGAGGGCTTTTTGTGTTTAACGACTCAAGCCGCCGCGCGACGATCTAGAAGCGGCGAACGAGCACCGCCGCGGCGCGCAGCTGAGAGCGTCTGCGTAAACTGCCGCGCTGCGGTCGCCCATTGCGGCTCGCGACCTGACAACCAGTCCGCGTCAAGGAGCTTCCTTACGGTGCCAGTGAACACCCAAGCGATCGGCAAGCAGTACGAGCCCACGACATATGCCGTGGGCCGGGAGAAGATCAAGGAGTACGCCCGTGCGGTCGGGGAGACGAACCCGATCCATCTCGATGTGCAGGCCGCACGCGACGCCGGCTACGCGGATGTGGTGGCGCCGCCGATGTTCGCGGTCGTCTATAGCGCGCCTTCGGTTGGTCCACCTATCTTCGACCCCGAGATCGAACTGAACTTCGCGCTGATGGTGCACGGTGGGCAGCAGTTTGAGTGGGGGCCCCTGGTGGTGGCCGGCGATGAGATCACGACGACCGCCGCGGTGAAGGACATCTCAGAAAGCGACGGGCGCGGCTACTACGTGTTCGAGTCGACATCGATCAACCAGCGTGGCGAGCAAGTGTGCCGTGGCACCTGGACAAATATCGTGCGAGGAGTGTGATCAACGTATGAGCGATCTACAGGTCGGCGGGGAGATCCCAGAGGTACGGGTCACGCCCGACAAGTATCTGACGGCCCGATACGCGGGCGCTTCGGGGGACTTCAACCCGATTCACATCGACGAGGAGTTCGCACGCGCGGTCGGCCTGCCCGGGAGGATCCTGCATGGGCTGTGGACGATGGCCCAGGTGGCGCGTGCGCAGACCGAGGCCGCCGGTGGACCGGAGCATCTCAAGCGCCTGTCGGTGCAGTTCCGCGGCATGGGCGTGCCCGAGCAGGAGGTCGTCGTCAAGGGCACCGTCCGGGAGTTGCGCGACGGACGCGCGATCATCGATACCGTCGCCGAACAGGCCGATAAGCAGATCGTGCGCAATGCGGAGGCCGAACTTCAGCTGTGAGCGCCCGGACCGGGGGGCCACGACGGGCAACCTAGAATCAGGTCGATGCATACCCTGACCGCCCGTCAAGAGACGATCCTGTGCAAGGTGGTCGAGGACTACCGGCGCACGGGGCAACCGGTGGCGTCGAAGTCAATTGCGGCCGACCCCGACCTCGCCTGTCGCGCCTCCACGGTGCGAGGCGAGCTGGCGCTGTTGGAGGAGAAAGGGCTTTTGGCTCACCCGCATGTCTCAGCGGGCAGGATCCCGACGGATGCCGGACAGCGGTATGTCGTCGATCGCATGCTCGCCTCTGGAGACGGCCTGCCCTCCTCGGGACGTGGAGCGCAGTTGGAGCTGTCGCTGATGCGTCGCGAAGTCGAGGAGGCGGTGCGCACCACAACCGAGACCCTCTCTCAGGTGACCAACCTACTGGCCGTGGTATCAGCCCCCGCTCTGAACACCGCGAGCATCAGGCACGTCGAGGTGCTCGCCCTGCAGTCACGGGTTGTGGTGGTGGTGATCATCACCTCGACGGGCGGCGTGTCGAAGATGCTGGTCACGTTCGAGCACCCCGTCGACCCGGGACTGGTGACGTGGGCGGGGGAGTATCTGAACGAGCGACTCCTCGGCACGGGGCTCGGCGCGCGCATGTTGCACCAGCGCCTGATCGACCCCGGTCTATCTGCGACCGAGGTCGAGTTTCTACGACAATTGGCGCCCGCATTTGGCGAGATCGACCCCGAGGGCGAGGATGCGCTGTATGTGGAGGGCGCCGCGCACCTGTTCTCGACAGGAATGATTGAGGACACAGCGCAGATCAACGACCTGATGAGCATGCTCGAGCGACGGGTGGCGCTTCTGCGGGTGTTGCGCATGGCGCTCGGCGAGCAGGGCGTGTACGTGCGGATCGGTCACGAGAACGAGATCCCGGCGATGCGCTCCCTTGGTTTGGTGGCGACCGGCTACGGCGTGGCCAGACGCAAGCTGGGCACCGTTTCGGTGATCGGGCCGGTGCGGATGGACTATGCCGAGGCGATCGTGACCGTGCGCGAGGCCGCACACGAGCTGTCGCGATTCGTCGAAGACGCCTACGCGGAAGCATGAGCGCTCGCGCATGAGCCGAACTTCGATGCCGCGAGACCCCTACGACGTGCTCGGCGTCCAGCGCGACGCCTCCGAGCAGCAGATCAAGAAAGCCTTCCGCCAGCTCGCGCGCGAGCTGCACCCGGACGTCAACGCTCACGACCCCCAGGCGGAGGAGAAGTTCAAGGAGGCAGCCGAGGCATACGAGATCCTGTCCGACGGCGAGCGTCGCGCCACCTACGATCGTTACGGTCACGAAGGCCTCAGATCAGGAGGCTACGCACCGAACTTCGAGGGATTCGGCTCGATCGGAGACCTATTCGACGCCTTCTTCGGCGGCGGCTCCAGCCCCTTCGGCGGGCGCGGCGGTCACGCGGCCGGCGAGGATGCAGCCGTGGCGGTCGAGTTGGATCTCAGCGAAGCCGCATCGGGCGCGCGGGTCGAGGTCTCCTTCGAGGTCATCGAGCGTTGCGAGCACTGTCACGGCAACGGCGCCGAGCCAGGGACTCCGATCGAGGCGTGCGAGCGTTGTGGTGGCAGTGGGCAGTTGCAAGCCCTGACACGGACGCCGTTCGGGCAGATGATGCGACGGGTGGTATGCGAGAACTGTCACGGCGATGGACGGGTCGCCAAGCAACCGTGCCGCGAATGCGATGGACGCGGTCGCCGAGTGGGACGGCGCACCCTGGAGGTGGACGTGCCGGCAGGCATCGCCGACGGTCAGCGGATCAGGCTCTCCGAACGCGGACACGCCGGCGAGTCGGGCGCGCCCGAAGGCGATCTGTACGTGCTTGTAAGGGTTCGCGAGGACGAGCGCTTCGTGCGCGAAGGGCAAGACCTGATCACGGCGCTCGACGTCCCCGCCCCGCTCGCGGCCCTGGGCGCGACACTAAATGTTCCCACCCTTGATGAGCCGGTTCCCGTCGAGGTGGACCAGGGCACGCAGCCGGGCGAGGTGATCACGCTCAAGGGCCAGGGGATGCCCTCGTTGCGAGGCGGTCGCCGGGGTGATCTGAAGGTTGTGGTCAACGTCGTGGTGCCCCGTCGTCTGAGCGAGGAGCAGCGCGAGTTGATCGGTCGTCTTCAAGAGACCCTCACCGAGGAGAACCTGCGCTCAGAGGAATCGATGTTCGCCAAGCTGCGCCGCGTGCTGCGCAGTCATCCGGCGTGATCCGCCTGGCGTTGCGCGTACGCCGCGAGCAGGCAGAGACGGTGCTCGCCGACCTACTCAAGCTTGTTCCCTCGGGCGTTGAGGAATCAGACCTGGAGGGAGGTGCGGTCGAGTACGCGATCTATGGGGCACCCGGTGAGTTGCCGCTCCTGCCCGACCTACGCGCAGCCGTCGCAGGCGCGCTGGTGGAGATCTCCACCAGCGAAATACCAGATGACTGGTCCGAGCGTTGGCGCGATTTTCATCGGCCGATCACCATCTCCTCGCCCGCACCCGGACGAGTGAGCGCGCTGCGCGTGCGCACGCCGTGGGAGAGCCCCGCCGAGCGTCGGGACTTGCGAGAGATCGTGATAGATCCCGGCCAGGCGTTCGGCACCGGCGCTCACGCCACCACACGGTTGTGCCTGGAACTGCTGCTCGACCTCGCCGCCGCCGAAGCCGAGCGATCGGGGCTGACCGATCTGGGCTGCGGCTCGGGGGTGCTCGCGATTGCCGCCGCGACACTCGGCTATGCCCCGGTGCTGGCACTCGACCACGACCCGCTGAGCGTCAGCGCCGTCGAACAGAACGCGGCCGTAAACCAGGTTGAGATCGACGTGCGTCGCTTTGACCTACGCCACGACCGTTGGCCGTGCACCGACCGTCAGCCAAGCACGGTGATGCTGGCGAATCTGTTGCGGCCACTGCTGCTCGATCTGGCGAAGGCGCTCAAGCGTCCCCCGCGACATCTGATCGTCAGCGGGCTGCTCGTGGGAGAGGCGCAGGAGATCTGTCAAGCGTTCGCCCGGCACCTTGGCATGTCAGAGCGCAAGCGGCGAATCAGCGGCGAGTGGGCAGCCATCTGGTTGCAGGACGCCCGCCAACCGTACGACGGCCGGGCACAATAAAGAACCGCTCGGCGGCCGGGCCCAACGAGCAACTGAGTGTGAATCCGAGCCCGTGCCCAAGCGTGTGGCGCGTCCAGCGTGTGGGCTCTTCAGGCTGGGTCCGGCAGCTCGGTCGCTGCGCGCACGATCGCGCGGTAGACCAGGTCAATCGCCGGTCGTACACCGTCGGAATCCTGCAGCAGAGTGGCGGCGGCGCTCAGCGCCGAGCCGACGACCTCCAACGCCTCGCCGACATCGCCCGGTTCTGGGTCGCGGCAGGCGGCGATCGCCATCTCGAGCATCGCCAGCGCCTGCTCGGGAACTCCCGCGAACAGCGCCGGACCGGTGAGACTTCCGTAGTTATAGACGCGAGCCAAGCGACCACTGAGACCGATCGAGGACCCGCGGCGCGGCGCAGTGACGGCAGGCAGGCCGCGACCGTCGAGCAGGTCGGCCATCGTTGCCCCCAACACTCCCCGGGTGGCAGACTCGTCCAAGCCGGCCTGGGCGGCTACGCGCAGCGCCAGATAGAGAGTCGTGGCCGGCAGCCCGTAGGGGGGATCGGAGGCGAACACGATCCGCTCGGCGGGCGCGCGTGCGAACAGCTCGATCACGTCGAGCGGAAAGAAGCAAGAGATGTCATACAGCACGCCCGGATGGTCGGCCAACCGCGAGGTCAGGATTCCCTGATCGCAGATCGCGCCATGGGCGAGGATCAGCACGACGTTGGGATGGCTCATCGCGAGATCCGCGAGACCGTCCGCCAACGGCGGCAGACCCCGGCCGGCATGGATCAGGATCGGTACCCGTGCGTCTTCGGCGAGCCCGAAGATCGCGCGCATCTCGGGACCGTCGAACACAAAGTCCTGCGCCCGCGGATGCAGCTTGATGCCGCGCGCCCCCGCAGCCAGGCAACGTTCTCCCTCGACGATCGGCCCTTCGGCGGGATCCAGGCGGCAGAACGGAGCAAGCCGGCCCTCGCTCTCTGCCGCCCACCCGAGCACGCGGTCGTTCGGCAGGCTGTAGGCGGGGCGCCGCTGCGGGTCGTGCAGCGGAAACACACACGCACGCCGAGCGTCGGCGTCGTCGAGTTGGTCGAGCAACTGCTCGAGCGTCAACGAGCGACCGTCCTCGTCCAACCCGAGGTGAGTGTGCGCATCGATCACTTCGGTCTCAGACGGGCGCAAACGTTGCGCCTCGGTCAGAAACGGGGCGAGCGCGTCGGCGTAGAGGGCATCGTTCACGGACGGCACCCTAATGGCTCGCCAGCCCGTACGCGTGCGTGCGTCTGTAGGAGCTTCGAGCGGGGATCGTCACATACAACTCGCGGCGACGGCGTATCCTGGCGTAGATGGCGATCCTCGAGACAGTGCAAAACGACCTGCGAGACGCGATGCGCGCCGGCGACAAACCGCAGGTGGGCGCGCTGCGGCTGGTGCTGTCCGAGCTGCAGAAGGCATCCAAGGAGGGCTCTGAGGACGAGCTGACAGTGCTCAGGCGCGAGCGCAAGCGGCGGCTGGAGGCCGCCAAGGCCTATCGTGAGGCCGGACGCGAAGATCTCGCCGACGGCGAGGAGGCAGAGGCGAAGCTGATCAGTGGATATCTGCCGGCCGAACTCTCTGACGAGGAGCTCCGCAGCATCGTCGAGCGCGCGGTGCGCGACAGCGGAGCGGAGTCGGTGCGGGACATGGGTCGCGCGATGGGCAGCGCGATGGCCGCGGTCGACGGTCGAGCTGAGGGTGGACGAGTGTCCGGTCTGGTCAGGGCGGCGCTCGGAGGATGAACCTTTCGACGATGCGCCGGCCCCGGAACGGCGGATGAGGACCCAGATCGAGCTGCCGGGTGACGTCGCCGCCGAGCTGGCCGGCAGCCAGGACGCGGTACTGCGTGCACTGGAGGCCCACCTGGAGTGCCGCGTGTTCTTGCGCGGGAACCTAATCACCTTCGATGGCGAGCAGGGCGAGACGCAGACCGGCGAGCGGGTTGTCCGTGAGCTCTCCGACCTGATCATGCGCGGCCATGAGATCGGGCCGGGAACGATCGCGGCCGTAACCGGAGCGCTGGACGCGCACGAGTCGCCGGCACGCGTGCTGGAGGACGTGGTGTGGCGCTACCGCGGCCGTCAGGTGGCGCCCAAGACGGTCAACCAGAAGCGCTACGTCGATTCGATCCGCCAGAGCACCGTAACGTTCGGCATCGGTCCGGCGGGTACCGGCAAGACCTTTCTCGCTGTGGCAATGGCCGCCGCGGCCCTCTCCGGCCATGAGGTCAACCGGATCATCCTCACGCGCCCGGCAGTGGAGGCGGGGGAGCGCTTGGGCTTCCTACCGGGCGACCTGATGGCGAAGGTCGATCCCTATCTGCGCCCGCTGTTCGACGCGCTGCACGACATGCTGGATCCCGAGAAAGTCTCCCAGTACCTGGAGCGGGGCGTGATCGAGATCGCTCCCCTCGCGTTCATGCGCGGGCGTACGCTCAACGACTCTTTCGTGATCCTCGACGAGGCGCAAAACACGACGCCGGAGCAGATGAAGATGTTCCTCACGCGCCTTGGCTTCGGCTCGCGCATGGTCGTGACCGGCGACGTCACCCAGGTGGATCTGCCCCGCGAGCAGCAGTCGGGCTTGATCGCGGTGGGCGAGGTGCTAGACACCGTCGAGGGCATCGAGTTCGTGCGCTTTGGCGGCGAGGACGTCGTACGACACAAGCTCGTGCAGCGGATCGTCGAGGCATATGACGAGCACGCCCAGCGCGAGAGCGCCGACAGTCCCGGCGCGCCCGGTCGCGCGGGCGGCGTCCGAGGAGGCTCGGGCGAGTCCCGACGCACCTGATCAGGTGATCGAGGTCGACCTCTTCGGCGTGAGCCTCGCGCCCGACGGGCCACCGTCGAGCGAGGTGACGCGCCTTTGTACTCGCGCGGCCGCGGCGGTCGGCGTCGAGGACGGCCACCTCGCGGTCGAATATGTCGATGCCGACCGTATCGCCCGATTGAACGCCGAGCATCGCGGCAAGGTCGGACCGACGGACGTGCTCTCGTTCCCGATCGACGGCCTCCTGCGTCAGGGGGACGTTCCACGCGAGCTCGGCGACGTGATCATCTGCCCTGAGCACACCACCGACCTGCGCGAGGCGATCGTGCACGGTGTGCTGCACTTGGTCGGTATGGACCACGAGACCGACAATGGCGAGATGCTGACCCTCCAGGCGCGACTTCTAAGCCAGGCGTCATCCACGTGAGCGGGACGCGCAGCGGCTTCGTGGCTTTGGCGGGCCGGCCGAACGTGGGCAAGTCGACGCTCATAAACGCCATAGTGGGGGAGAAGGTGGCGATCGTCTCAGACCGCCCCCAGACGACACGGCGGGCGATCCGGGGGGTACGCACGCGCGAGGACAGTCAGATCGTGCTGGTTGACCTGCCCGGAGTCCAGCGTCCGCGTGACGCTCTCACCCAACGTATGGCCGGGCGGGTGGAGCGCGAGCTCGACGGCGCTGACGTGGCGCTGCTGATCCTTAACGGCGAGCAGGGCGTGGGCCCGGGTGACCGATTCATCGCGGGCTTGCTCGCACAGGCCGCGCCCACGGTGACGATCGCAGTTAACAAGATCGACCGCCTCGACCGGGCCGGGACCGCGGCCGTACTGACGCAGGCCGCCGAGCTGGAGTGCGGCGATGAGATCTTCCCGATCTCCGCCCGTACCGGAAAGGGGGTAGGCGCGCTGGTCGAGCATCTCCACGGCGCAATGCCCGAAGGGCCGTTCATGTTCGCGCCCGAGGAGCATTCCGATCAGCCGCCGGCGTTGTTGCTGGCCGAGCTGGTGCGGGAGGCTGTGATTCGGCGTATGCGCCAGGAGGTTCCCCACGCCGTCGAGGTTGTCGTCGAGGAGATCGAACGACCCCGGCCCGAACTGGCAAGGGTGCGGGCGTTGATCTGGGTCGAGAGCGCCTCACAGAAGGGGATCGTGGTCGGCGCGGGCGGGCGGATGATCAAGACGATCGGCACGGCCGCGCGCTCAGAGCTCGAACGCGAGCTCGGATGCCAGGTGCACCTGGACCTGTCGGTGCGCGTGCGCCGGGATTGGCGTGCGGACGAGGGCTTGCTGGATCGCCTGGGCATAACGTAGTTCCATGCGGCGCATGCGCCGCATGGCCGGACGGTGCATGCACCGTCCGGCACGGGCCGCACATGTGCGGCCCGCGAGGGGCCGCATGCGGCCCCTCGGCTGTTGGCGCATGCGCCAACAGCCACCCAAAGATCCGACAGATGCCTCAGCGCGATTAGGGGGAATTCCGCCTGATTTGATTCATTCCAGCTTTGAGATGCGTCATGTCGAATAATCGGGTACCGTCTGGAAGGATCGATAAGTCTTTGCGGTGTCGTAGGTTCACCAGGAGGGTGAGGAATGTCCGCCAAGCATGCGGTGCTGGGTCTCGTGATTGAGCGTCCCGGTTATGGCTACCAGTTGGCGCAGCGTCTGGAGGAGCGCTTCGGCGCATCCGGGTTCGCGCCCTCGGGGGTCTACTCCGCGCTGGACCAGCTCGCCCGCGACGAGCTCGTTCGCAGCGCCGGTGAGATGGGCGCCGGACCGGCCAGGCGCGCCGCGCCACGCACGATCTACGAGGCCACGCCCGCGGGGGTAGATCACTTCGAGAACTGGATGCTCGCGTCATCCCCTACGCCACCGTTGCGCGACGATCTGCACATGAAGATCTCCCTCTGCAGACCACGCAACGTCCCGCGGCTGATCGACATGGTCTACGGGCAGGAACTCGCCTGCGTAGCCCGTCTGCGCGACCTCAACCGGCTGGCCGAGGAGGATCGCGCGTCGGGTTCACACGAGTGGTCGGTGCTGATGAGGGTGCTCGCCCGAGACGCCGAGGTCGCTTTCTGGAACGCGCGCATCGAGTGGTTGCAGAGCGCCCGCGAGCTGCTCGAGCAGCTACGCGGAGAGCCCGACCAACCGAGCCTCGCCCGACCGACGGGTCGGCGCCTGCGAGCGTGTTGATGCGCCGGCACGCCGGCCGTTTCACGCCCACCGGCGCACAGAGCACCATGGTGGCGATGAGTCGAGCATCGGGGCGCTGATGACAGACGGATTGCTGTCGCTGCGCGCAGTGCGCAAGAGCTACTGGAGGGGCGCCCACGAGCTACAGGTGCTGACGGACGTCTCAATCGAGATGTCAGCCGGCGAGTTCGTCGCGGTCTGGGGCAAGCGCGGGGCCGGCAAGACGACCCTGCTGAAGATCGCCGCCGGACTGGAAGCTCCAGACGGCGGTTCTGTGCATTTTGAAGGCAAGGATCTGGCCGCGATGTCCGAGTCGGCTCATGCACAACTGATGCGCGAGCGGATCGGATGGGTCCGGCGCGCCGGACCACGTAGCGATCTGAGCATGCTCGACTACGTCGCGCTACCGCTGCTAGTCGAGCACGGTCAGCGCCGTGCGCGATCACGCGCATACGACGCGCTCGCCCGCGTCGGCATGTCTGAGTGCGCGAGCCAGCGCTGGGAGAGCCTGTCCGACGGTGAGCGCGCGCTCACCGGCATCGCCCACGGGATCGTGCGCAACCCGCGACTGCTGCTGATCGACGATCCCACCGCGAACCTCGGAGTACGCGAACGCGAGGACGTCAACGAGCTGCTGCGATCGCTATCCGGTGAGGAGGGGTTGGCTGTGCTGATGACAGCGCCGGGCATGCCGGCGGCGATGGGCAGCGATGAGATCACTGTCCTGAGCGGCGGCCGGCTGCTGACGCCGCCGAGTGGACCCGCGCCCGCGACCAACGTGATCGACTTCCCAAACAGGGAACGGTCGGCGTAGGTGCGCTGCGCCAAAGTGTCCAGTAGGAGGTCCGATCGGGCGCGCCCGCGGAGCGGTGGGCCGGCTCGCTGATGCTCGAACTGCGCGATCTCGTCAAGCATTACCGGTCCGGGGACGGAGAGATCGTGCATGCGGTCGACGGCGTATCGATGTCCATCGCCCCGGGCGAGCTGGTGGCCCTGTACGGGCCGAGCGGCTCGGGCAAGACCACGCTGTTGATGCTCATCGCCGCGCTGCTGCGTCCCGATGCTGGGGCGGTACTGATGGACGGGCGCGACATCTCAGAGCTCACAGACGCCGACGCCGCGCGCTATCGGCTGCACGAGTTGGGGTTCGTGCGCCAATCACTGAACCTCGTCCCGGGTGTGAGCGCGCTCGACAACGCCGCGCTGAAGCTGCTCGGCGTCGATATGGGTGCGCGCGAGGCTCACCGGCGGGTGATGCCACTGCTCGAGCGCCTGGGGTTGGGCGGGCGCACCAAGCATCGCGCCGAGCAACTGTCGATGGGAGAGCGCCAGCGCGTGATGATCGCGCGGGCGCTCTCGACCGAGCCGAAGCTGCTGCTGGCCGATGAGCCCACCGGCAGCCTCGACAGCGCGCGCAGCCGTGCTGTGCTGAACCTGTTGACAGAGGTCTGTCGCGAACGTAACGTCGCCGTGATGCTCGTCACGCACGACCCGCAGGCGGCGGCATATGCCGATCGGGTGCACGCCCTGCTGGACGGCAAGCTCGTCGATTATCAGCCCGATCGAGCATTCATCCCGGCTGCCGGCACGCAGTAGGCTGACCGACCTACATGAGGCTGTCGAACATTGTTCGGCTCTATCGCGTACGCCTGCGCAGCAGGATCGTGCAAGAGCTGTTCGCGGTGCTGGGGATCGCCGTCGGGGTGGCCCTGCTGTTCTCCTCGCAGGTCGCCGGAACCTCGCTCGACGGCGCGGTGCGGCAGTTGACCTCGGGAATCGTCGGGCAGATGCGCTTTCAGATCACCGCCCGTGACGCCCACGGCTTCGACGCCGGGCTCTTGAAGAAGGTCGAGCGGATTCCAGGCGTGCTCACCGCCGTGCCCGTGCTGCAGGCGAGCGCCAACGTCGTGGGCCCGCAGGGAAGCCGATCGGTCGACCTGGTCGGCACCGAACCGCGCCTGGCCTATCTGGGTGGAGCGCTCGTACGAAAACTCGGCACCGCCCAACTCAGCAGGGCGCGGGCCTTCATGCTGCCGGCGCCTATCGCCCAGCAGATTGGCGCGTCCTCGCTGCAGCCGGTGCGGTTGCAGATCGGCGCACGCACCGTGTCCTCGCTGCTGGTGCCCGAGCTGCTCGCGCCCGGTTCAGGCGTGCTCGGCGAAAGCCCGATCGCGATCGCCTCGCTGCGCTACGCCCAGCGACTTACCGGCATGAGCGGACGACTGACGAGCATCTATGTGCGTTCACAGCCCACACACGATCGTGAGGTGATCGCGCAGTTGAAGCACTTGGCGGCCGGGCGCCTGAACGTCCTCCCCGCCGATTTCACCGACGTGCTGTTTCACAAGGCCGCCGAACCGACCAATCAGTCGACCAGCCTGTTCTCGGCAATCAGTGCGCTCGTAGGGTTCTTGTTCGCCTTCAACGCACTCCTGCTCACAGTACCCCAGCGGCGCAACCTGATCGAAGATCTACGCCTCGACGGCTATACGCGCAAGATGATCGTCGATGTGCTGCTGTTTGACGCTCTGGTTCTCGGTGTGGTCGCGTGCCTCGCGGGACTTGCGCTGGGTGAGCTGATGTCGGTCGAGCTGTTCCACGCCGATCCGGGCTATCTGTCGTTCGCGTTCCCGATCGGATCGGAGCGGATCGTGACCTGGCAGAGCTACGCGATCGCGGTCGGTGGCGGGCTCTTGGCGGCGTGCGTGGGCGTGCTCGTGCCATTGCGGCGCGACCTGTTCTCCGGTCTCGGTCATCTCGTGGAAACACCGGAAGCAAAGACGCGCGACCGAACCCGCTGGCTGCTGGCCGGTGGGTCGCTCTGCCTGGCGATCACGATCTTCGTGCTGCTGCTCGCGCCCAAAGCCGCGATCGTCGGGGTCGTCAGCCTGGCCGCCGGCCTGTTGCTGTTCCTGCCCGTGCTGCTCGACCTCGCGATCAGGGCATTTGCTCGACTCCAACAAGTGTGCACCGGTGCCTCTGCCTACCTGGCGGTGATCGAGCTGCGCTCAGCCACCAACAGGACCCGCTCGATCGCGATCGCCGCCACCGGTGCGATCGCGGTGTTCGGCAGCGTTGCGATTCAGGGAGCCCGCGTCGATCTGCAGCGTGGCCTCGATGCCTCGGCCCACGGCATCGATTCGCTAGCCGCGATCTGGGTCACACCCGCGGGAATGTCGAACTCGTTTAACACCACCCCGTTTCGCGGCCTCGACGCCCGCACGCTCCAGCGGCTCGGCGGTGTCGAGAGTGTTCGTGTCTATCGCGGCAGCTTCCTGGATTGGGGCGAGCGCCGACTGTGGGTGCTCGCGCCGCCACGGGCAGCCGAACATCCGATCACCCCGAGTCAGATCGTCAGCGGTAACGTCCGATCTGCCACGGCAGAGTTGCAAGATCACGGATGGGTCGTGCTCTCACAGGCTCTTGCGGCAGAACACCATCTGCACGTGGGCCAACTGTTCGTACTGCCCACCCCCAAGCCGACCGCGTTTCGCGTGGCCGCCCTGAGCACGAACCTCGGCTGGCCACCGGGAGCGATCGTGCTGAACGCCGACGATTACGCGCGCGCGTGGGCCAGTCAGGACCCGAGCGCTTACCAAATCGAACTTATTCCCGGGGCCTCGGCAAGCGCTGTGAGCTCCGAGATACGCCGGTCGCTGGGTCCTGGATCGGGACTGCGCGTCGCCACGTCTGCCCAGCGCCAGCGCCAACACTATGCGCAAGCCGCCCAAGGTCTTTCGCGCCTGACGCAAATCCGCACGCTTGTGCTGATCGCGGTCGTGCTCGCCATGTCTGCGGCGATGGGCGCCGCGATCTGGCAGCGTCGCATACGGCTCGCGGACATGAAGATCGACGGTTTCGACCGGGGGGTGCTGTGGCGAGCCCTGCTCTTGGAGAGCGTTGTGCTGCTCGGTGCCGGCTGTTCGATCGGCGCTCTGTTCGGGCTCTGCGGTCAACTGCTGCTCAGCCGGGCACTGATCGCTATCAGCGGCTTTCCGGTGATCCAGTCGGTCGAGGTGACGGTGGCGATCGCAAGCTTCGCACTCGTCACAGCAATCGCCGTGGCGATCGTGGCGGTGCCCGGATACGTGGCCGCTCGGGTGCGTCCCGCGATAAGCCTGCAGGATCGGTGATCGGTACTTTGCTAATAATCGAGACTGAGCCAAAAGCTACGCAAACCTTCTCAATCCCGACCGCGTCACTCTTTAGTCTCCGGGCGAGTTCCGATTTCTGGAGAGGACGACAACATCGATCCACTGCCGCTTTCGGCCAGGCAGTCCTGGGCGCTGGCCGCTGCCGCAACGCGTCAGCTGATCTGGGGACTGCCGGCGATCTCCCAGGAGATCCGCCGATGGAAGCTGCGCGCGCTAACGATTCCTGACGCGCCCATTCGCGAAGACGCGCTGGCCTCAATCGAACACAAGCGCGGTCACACCGACGGAGCCGCGCTCTTTTGGATCTTACCCCGGCGCCGCAGCCGGGTGCTGCTGCGGCTACTCGTGGCCTACGAGATGATCTGGGACTTCCTCGACAGCGTCAACGAGCACGGCGCCGAGCGCGGCCAGCAGAACGGTCTCCAACTGCACCTGGCCCTGGTCGAGGCGCTGGATCCGAGCACGTCGATCTCCGACTACTACCTGCACCATCCCTGGCGAGCAGACGGTGGGTACCTGCGTGCGCTCGTGGAGGCGTGTCGGCGAGGGTGCAGCGCCCTGCCTTCTTATCCGCGCGTGCAGTCGTTGGTAACACGCGAAACGACTCGTGCCCAGGTGCTCGCGTTCAACCACGATCTGAATCCCGTCTGTCGCGACGCCTCGTTGAAGCGTTGGGCTGAGAGCGAGTTTGGCGAACGGCAGGACGCAAGCTGGTTCGAGCTGAGCGGCGCCGCCAGCGCATCGCTCACGGTGCACGCACTCCTGGCGTTGGCCGCGGAGCCCGCATGCACCGAGCACGAAGTCGAGCGTGCCTGTGCGGCTTACTTCCCATGGCTGTCCCTGGCGACGACGATGCTGGACAGCTACGTCGACCAGGTCGAGGATCAGGCCAATGGCGATCACAGCTATATCGCTCACTATCGAAGCCCGGCGCTGGCAACACGACGAGTGTGCGAGCTAATCGACCGCGCCGCTCGAGAATCCAGGCGGTTGCCGTGCGGCAGCCGCCACGCTGTAATCGTGGCCTGCATGATCGCGATGTATCTCTCGCGCGACAGCGCTCGCACACCGGCGATGCGCGCGAGCACCGACAGGTTCGTCGAGGCCGGCGGCTCGCTCACGCGGACGCTGATGCCAATCCTGCGTCTCTGGCGCATCGTCTACGCGCAGCGCTCGGCCTGAGTGCAAGGGCTCTCGCTCACGCGCCGACGTAGGCCGCGAGGTGCTCGCCGGTGAGAGTGCAACGCGCGGCGACAAGCGCGGCTGGCGTACCTTCGAAGACGATCTTGCCGCCGTCGTGGCCCGCGCCCGGACCGAGGTCGACGATCCAGTCGGCACGCGCCATCACCGCCTGATGGTGTGCGATCACGATCACCGACTTGCCGGAGTCGACGAGCCCATCGAGCAAATCGAGCAGCTGGCGCACGTCGGCAAGGTGCAGGCCGGTGGTGGGCTCGTCGAGGACATAGACGCTGCCCTTCTCAGCCATCTGGATGGCCAGCTTGAGCCGCTGGCGCTCACCGCCGGAGAGTGTGGTCAGCGGCTGGCCGAGGCTGAGATAGCCGAGCCCGACGTCCGCGAGTCGTTCGAGGATCCTGTGCGCTGCCGGCGTCTTCGCCTCGCCGTCACCGAAGAACTCCTTGGCCTCGCTCACCGACATCGCGAGCACCTCGCTGATGTCCTTCCCGCCGAGGCGATACTCCAGCACCGCGGCCTGAAAGCGCCGGCCTTCACACTCCTCGCAGGTGGTGGCGACACCGGCCATGATCGCCAGGTCGGTGTAGATGACCCCGACGCCGTTGCAGTTGGGACAGGCGCCCTCGGAGTTGGCGCTGAACAGCGCCGGCTTGACGCCCCCCGCCTTGGCGAACGCCTTGCGGATCGGGTCGAGCAGTCCGGTGTAGGTCGCCGGGTTACTCCGTCGCGAGCCTCTTATCGCCGCCTGGTCGAGTGCGATCACCCCGTCAAGCCCCGACACCGAGCCGTGAATCAGCGAACTCTTACCGGAGCCCGCGACGCCGGTGATCACGACAAGCACCCCGAGCGGGACGTCGACGTCGACATCCCGCAGGTTGTGCAGCGAAGCGCCCCGAATCTCAAGCGTGCCGGTGGACGTGCGCACTGACTCCTTGAGAGCGGCCCGGTCGTCGAGATGGCGGCCCGTCACGGTGTTCGCGGCGCGCAGCCCCGCGACGGTTCCCTCAAACACGATCTCACCGCCGGCGGCACCCGCGCCGGGGCCCAGATCGACGACGTGGTCGGCGATCGCGATCGTCTCCGGCTTGTGCTCGACCACGAGCACCGAGTTGCCCTTGTCGCGCAGCGCCAGCAACAGGTCGTTCATCCGCTGGATGTCATGGGGGTGAAGGCCAGTCGTGGGCTCGTCAAAGACATACGTGAGGTCGGTCAGCGAGGAGCCGAGGTGGCCGACCATCTTCACGCGCTGCGCCTCACCGCCCGAGAGCGTGCCGGCCGGCCTCTGTAGCGAGAGATACCCCAGCCCGATCTCCGTGAACGAGTCGAGCGTCTGCGCCAGCGCCACGAGCAGCGGCGCCACCGACGGCTCGTCCAGGCCGCGCACCCAGCCGGCAAGGTCGCTGATCTGCATCGCACACGCGTCGGCGATGCTGATCCCACCGATCTTCGACGACCGTGCCGCCTCGCTGAGCCGAGTGCCCTCGCACTCGGGACACACGCTGAACGTCACCGCTCGCTCCACAAACGCACGGACGTGCGGCTGCATCGCCTCCACGTCTTTGGAGAGGAACGACTTCTGGATCTTCGGGATCAGCCCTTCGTAGGTCAGGTTGATCCCCTCGACCTTGATCTTGGTCGGCTCCTTGTAAAGCAGGTCCTGCAGCTCGCGCTTGTTGAACTTCTTGATCGGCTTGTCCGGGTCGAAGAAGCCGCAGCCGCGGAAGATGCGCCCGTACCAGCCATCCATGCTGTAGCCGGGAATCGTGATCGCGCCCTCGTTCAGCGACTTGCTGCCGTCATACAGAGCAGACAGGTCGAAGTCGCTGACCGAGCCCCGGCCCTCGCAGCGTGGACACATTCCGCCGATGCGGGTGAACGTCACCTTCTTGGTCCGGGTCTTGCCGGCTCCCCGCTCCACCGTCATCCCGCCGCTCGCCCGGACCGAGGCGACGTTGAAGGCAAACGCCCCCGGCGAGCCGATATGCGGCTGCCCGAGTCGGCTGAACAGAATGCGCAGCATCGCGCCCGCGTCGGTCGCGGTGCCGACCGTCGAGCGGGGGTCTGCGCCCATGCGCTGCTGGTCGACCATGATCGCCGTCGTCAGCCCTTCGAGCACGTCGACCTCGGGTCGAGCCAGAGCCGGCATGAAGCCCTGCACGAAAGTGCTGTACGTCTCGTTGATCAGCCGCTGGGACTCCGCGGCGATCGTGCCGAACACCAGCGAGCTCTTGCCCGAACCGGAGACGCCCGTGAAGACTGTCAATCGGCGCTTCGGGAGCTCGACACTGATGTCCTTGAGGTTGTTCACGCGCGCGCCATGCACACGAATCAGCTCGTGGCTGTCGGCGGCGCCGCTATGTCCATCCATGGAGGCCACTTTAGTTGGGACTCGCCGACCGACGCACCGCGATTTCTCGGGTCGATCGTCCGGCCGGCTCGCCGTCGAGCCATGACGACTGCATTCGCGCTCTCATGGCCGTGCGCGGGCAGTCGAGCGCTGAACCGAGGAGAGCTAAACCGCGTGAACATTGCCGGGCATCCACGCTAGTCAGAACTGAATATTCAGCTCAACCTTTGCATAGCGTGGCGTTTTCGACATGCTCATACGTACGCCATGTTGGATAACAGCGACAGCCGGGATGCGACAGCCGAGAGAGGGAGGCGTGCCCGGCGCGTCGAGGCGGGTGTGGGAGCATCGGGGGTCACTCCGCCCCGCCAATGGCAACGCACGGGAGGCCCGGTCAGACGGCCGGCTCGTAGCCGTGACGGGGACGGAGACGCCGGCAAGGTGATGATCGAGCTGTCCAAGTCCCAGGTCGACCAGGTCGTGCGCGGCGCCGGCGAGGGTGGCACGATGTCGATCCTCCTCTCGGCGCTGCGCGATCCCGAATGGACGCTCGCGGTCGACTCCGAGGACTGGAGCTATCCGGAGCAGATGGAGGATCGGCGTCTGTCACGCTCATTGCTGTCGGGCCTGCTGGTGCTCTCGTGCTTTCCCGCGGACGGGGGATACCTGGGGATCGCCGAGCTCGCGCGCATGCTCGACATGAACACGAGCACCACCCACCGCTACGTCACCACGCTGCTCGCGGTCGGTCTGATCGAACGCGATCCGGCGACGCGCCGGTACCGGATCGCCGCGGCGTAGCAAGCGGTTCTAAGCGCTACACCCGCTCGGCCAACCGCCGACCGATGCTCCGCACCCCATCGTGGTCGAGTGCGGGCGCGAACACGAACGGCGCCGTATGAGTCCTCACGCCGTGGCGGCGCAAGCGCGCGATCTGATTGTGTTGAACACGCGCGCGTTCGTGCACGGTGTGGGCGGCCAGTGCCGCGGAGCGGGCCACTGAGCCGCCTGCGTCCAGGCGCGCGATCCGTGTCAACTCAGAACCGTTGAAGCGATGGGGCAGCGTCGCGTTGACGATCACCCCGTCCAGCTCCACTTCAAGCTGTGAGCGCAACCCCTCCCGCAGGTCCAGCGTCTCTGTGACCGCCATGTCGCTCGCCTGAGTCACGGCCAGATAGCCGGTCTGGGTCTGGTCCTCCAACAGTGCGCGTACGCGCTCGGCCTGACCGAATATCGGACCGACTCGTGCGATCGCTCCGAACGTCCGCGGCGAGTGCAGCAGACCAAGCGCGTGTCCGGTCGCGGGTGCATCGAGCACAACCAGGTCATAACGCCCGGCTCGCCGACGCCAGCGCTCGGAGCCGCGCGTGAGCTCCCACACTTTGACCATGCTCACCAGCTCCTTTGCGCCCGGCGCGGCCGCCGCGAAGTATTGAAACGTGCCGCTGCCCGCAAGCACCCGACCGGGAACACGCCCGCCGAGCGCCTGCAACCACTCAAGCAGCGCCCGGTCGGGATCGATCGTGACGCCCCACAGGTTCTCTCCGAGGGCGATCTCGGCGCCGACGTCGGGCTCCTTCGGTGGACGCCCGTTCACGTGGCGACCATCGGCTCTCAGCAACGCCGGCAGCCGGCGTTGCTCGCCCAGCTCGACGACGATCGTACGCAGGCCGCGCTCTGCCGCGGCCAGCCCGAGCGCCGCTGCGATCGTGGTCTTGCCCACGCCGCCCTTGCCGGTGACGACCACGAGCCTGCGTTCGAGCACCGATGTGGTTGTCGTCATGGGACCTACAATCCCACAGATGAACACCCCGGCGCCCACGCCCATCGATCAACTGGTCGTCTATGACGAGCGCGGTCTCGTGCCGTGCATCGTGCAGGACTGGAGTTCGGGCGAGGTGCTGATGCTCGCCTACATGAACGCCGAGGCGCTCGCGCGCACCCGCAGCACAGGGGAGCTGCACCTCTACAGCCGCTCGCGCGAACAGGCGTGGCACAAGGGCGAAACCAGCGGCAACACGCAAGCGATTCGAGCGCTGCGCCTGGACTGCGACGGCGACACGCTGCTGGCGCTCGTCGAGCCCGCCGGGCCCGCCTGCCACACCGGAGAGCGCACGTGCTTTCATCGCGGCGAGCTCGATCCGCCGGCCCCGCACGAGACCCTGCCCACGCTGGAGCGGACCCTGCGCGCTCGCGCCGGTGAGCGCCCGGAGGGCTCCTACACGGTCACGTTGCTCGACGACCCGGCCCTCGCGGGCGCAAAGGTGCGCGAGGAGGCCGAGGAGGTCACGCGCGCCGCTCGCGAGGAGTCCGACGAGCGTGTCGACGAAGAGGCCGCCGACCTGCTCTATCACCTGCTCGTGCTCGTGCACGGTCGCGGACGGGAGCTCGCCGACGCCGAGCGGGTACTCGATGGCCGCCGTCGCTGAGCGCGCCCACAACCTGATCCCGGTCTGCGAGACGTTCATCGCGGACTGCGAGACGCCCGTCTCCGCCTTTCTGAAGCTGCGCGCGCTGGCACCCGGCGAGCCGGCCTTCCTGTTGGAGTCCGCCGATCAAGGCCAGCGCGTGGGACGGTGGTCGTTCATCGGCTTTCGACCCCGCTCGGTTCTGCGCTGGTCACTCGCAGACGGCGGCGATCCATACGCGATAGCGGCCGAGCACCTCGCCCGCTATCGCCAGGCGCCGATCGCAGACGCCCCGCCCTTCACCGGCGGCGCGGTGGGCTTCTTCGGTTACGACCTCGTGCGTACCGTCGAGCCACTGGGCGAGCCCGGTCCCGATCCGCTCGGGCTGCCCGACATGGCGCTGATGCTCTCCGACGCACTGGTCGTGTTCGACCATCTGCGCCACACGATCACGATTCTTGCCAACGCCGACCTAGAGTCCGAGCCCGACGCCGAGTGCGCGCGAGATCGCGCCGACGCGATCGTGCAAGAGATCAAGTGCGCGCTGGCCGGTCCCGTCCCGCATCCGCCGGCGAGTGCGTCCGCGCGGACGATGCCCGAGTTTCAGTCGAACATGTCCGGTGAGAACTTCGAAGCGATGGTCGCGCGAATCATCGAGTACATCTACGCTGGCGACGCCTTCCAAGTCGTGCCCTCCCAACGCTGGTCCGCGCCCTCGCCCGTACATCCGTTCTCGATCTACCGCGGCCTGCGCACGGTGAACCCAAGCCCATACATGTACTTCCTGGACTTCTCCGACTTCCAGGTGGTGGGCGCCAGTCCCGAGCCGTTGCTGACGGTCAGCTCCAGCGATCGCTCCGACGGACGCGCGCGCGTGAGCACGCGCCCGATCGCCGGTACGCGTCCGCGCGGGGCGAACGTCGCCGAGGACGAGCAGATCGCGCGCGAGCTGCTCGAGGACGAGAAGGAGCGCGCCGAGCACGTGATGCTCGTAGACCTCGGGCGCAACGATCTCGGCCGCGTGTGCGAGCCGGGAACGGTCGAAGTCGAGACGTTCATGGCGGTCGAGACCTATTCGCACGTAATGCACATCGTCTCCTCCGTCACCGGCCTCCTGCGCGAGGGCGTCAGCGCGATGGACGCGCTGCGCTCGGTGCTGCCCGCGGGCACGCTCTCGGGCGCGCCGAAGGTGCGGGCGATGCAGATCATCGACGAGCTCGAGCCGATCAAGCGCGGTGGCTACGGCGGCGCGATCGGCTACCTCGGCTACGGCGGGGATCTCGACACGGCGATCCACATCCGCACCGTCGTCGTCAAGGACGGCATCGCGCACATTCAGGCCGGAGGCGGCACCGTCGCCGACGCCAAGCCTGCCTACGAGCTGGCCGAGTCCAAGAACAAGACCCGCGCGGTCCTGCGCGCGATCGAACTGGCCTGCGAACAACCCGACTGGCCGTAAGGGGAGTCTTGCGATGAAGGTCTTGGTGATCGACAACTACGACTCGTTCACGTACAACCTCGTCCAGTATCTCGGCGAACTGGGTGCTGACGTGCGCACGGTACGAAACGACCGCGCGAGCGTCGATCAGCTGCTGGAGGACGGATATGCGCGCTGTGTGATCTCACCCGGGCCGTGCACGCCCAACGAGGCCGGCATCTCGCTCGAAGTCGCCCGGCGGATGCCCGAAGCGGGGATCCCGACGCTGGGCGTGTGCCTCGGTCATCAAGCGATGGCCCAAGCGTTCGGCGGTCGGGTCGCACTGAACCCGCCCGTGCACGGTAAGGCGACGACGATCGAGCACGACGGGCGCACGATCTTCACCGGCCTTTCCTGTCCGCTGACGGTCGGGCGCTACCACTCGCTGGTGGTCTCCCCGGAACTCCCGGACTGCCTGGAAGAGTCCGCGCGCGGCGGCGGCGTGCTGATGGGTTTGCGCCACCGCGAGCTGCCGGCCGAGGGAGTGCAATTTCATCCCGAGTCGGTGCTTACCGAACAGGGCCGCGAGCTGTTGGCCAACTTCCTCGACGGTCGCGTCGCCGGCCTGGAGTCGCCGCGCCACGGGGTCAGTCAAGCGCCCACGCGGGCGGGCGAGGTCGCAATCGCCCCGGTCGCCGAGGCCCGCTGATGCCCAACGAGATCCTCACCCGCGCGATCGACGCGCTCGCACAGCGGCGCGACCTCAGCGCCGAGCAGACCGCGGAGGTGCTCGCCCAGATCATGCACGGCGAGGTCTCAGAGACACAGATCGCCGGATTTTTGATCGCGTTGCGCACCAAGGGCGAGACGGTCGAGGAGCTCACGGGGCTGGCGCGCACGATGCGCGAGCTGGCGGCGCACGTCCCGATCGATCGCACGGATCTGCTCGACACCGCCGGCACGGGCGGTGGGCGCGGCACGTTCAACGTCTCCACCACCGCCGCCCTGATCGCGGCCGGCGCCGGCTGCGCGGTAGCCAAGCACGGCAACCGCTCCACCACGAGTCGTTCCGGTTCCGCCGACCTACTGGAGGCGCTCGGGGCGCGCATCGATCTCGGCCCCGCAGGCGTGGCGGCATGCATCGAAGAGGCCGGGTTCGGATTCATGTTCGCTCCCGCCCACCATCAGGCGACACGATTTGTGATCCCCGTGCGGCGCGAGCTGGCGGTACGCACGATCTTCAACTTCCTCGGTCCCCTCACCAACCCGGCGGGCGCCCGTCGCCAGCTGATCGGCGTGTCTGACCCCGCGTTCCTTGAGACGATCGCCGGGGCGCTCGCGCGACTGGGCGTCGAACGCGCGCTGGTGGTGTGCAGCGAGGACGGTCTCGATGAGATCTCGACCGCGGCCGCCACCACCGTAATCGAGGTCAACGGCGAGGAGCTGAACCGCTACACGCTCACGCCAGGCGACGTCGGTGTCGAGTCCGCTGACCACGCGAGCGAGGAGGCGGCACTGTACGCCGGTGGCAGTCCGCACGAGAACGCAGAGGTGACGCGCGCGATCTTCAGTGGAAAGTCCGGCCCGCGCAGCGACCTCGCGGCGATCAATGCCGGTGCCGCCATATATGCGGCCGGGGCAACGGACTCGATCGCAGAGGGCGTCGAGCTCGCGCGCGAAACGCTGGCCGGTGGGCAGGCCACGGATGCGCTGGAGCGGTTCGTACAAGCGAGCGTCCGGCACGCGCCCGAGCAGGCGGTGCCGGCCGGATGAGCGTCCTTGACGACATCCTTGCGAGCACGCGCACTGAACTCGCGCGACGCAAGCGCGCGCGAGCTGAATCGGAGCTGCGCGATCTGGCGCTCGCGGCTCCAGCCGGCGTCGAGCGTGGGCTGCGAGAAGCGCTCAATCGCCCCGGGATCGGCGTGATCGCCGAGTTCAAGCGACGCTCGCCCTCGGCGGGCGGGTTGCGGGAGGGCGCCGAGCTCACCGAGATCGTCCATGCCTACGAGCGCGGTGGCGCCGACGCGCTGTCGGTGCTGACCGAGGGGCCCAACTTCGAAGGCTCGCTCGCCGACCTGTCGGCCGCCCGTGGGGTGTGCGAGTTGCCGATTCTGCGCAAGGACTTCATTGTCGATCCCTACCAGCTCTACGAGGCGCGTCTGGCCGGAGCGGACGCGGTGCTGTTGATCGTCACCGCGCTCTCACCACCCGAGCTTCAGAGTCTGCGCGTGCTCGCGGGAGAACTGGGTTTGGACGTGCTCGTCGAGGTCCACGATTTCGCCGAGCTGCGCGTAGCGCTGGATGCCGGAGCCGACCTGGTCGGGATCAACAACCGCGACCTGCGCGACTTCAGCGTTGACATCGAGCGCACGTTCGCGTTGCGTACCGCGATCCCGGCCGGTGTGACCGTCGTCTCGGAGTCCGGGATCTGCGAGCCGGTGCAGCTGGCGCGGCTGCAGGAGGCCGGCGTGGACGCGGTTCTGGTGGGGGAGTCGCTGATGCGGGCACCCCTTCCAGACGTGGCATTGCGTGAGCTGCGGTCCTCAGTCGACACTCCCAGCGCAGTCGAATAAGTCTCGGCCAAAAGTTTTAGGTTGAGCGGATGTTTCGCTTTAGATGGCCTTCATCGCCGCTGACCATGCTGCTTGACGACCAGCCGGGAATCGTACGGGGGAGACCAAGATGACACACCACTTCCACAACCATCTCTACACTGATCGATCGCTATGAAGCGCACCTTCGCCATCCCTTTCATCGCGGCCCTCGTCGGAGGCGCGGTCGTCGCAGCCGTGATCGCGGCCGCCGGCGGCCTTAGCTCCTCGACGAGCACCGTCACGACCGTCCAGTCCGTGCCGCTACAGCCCTCTAACGCCTCTCAGGTGACGACGGGTCTGACCCCGCACCAGATCTATGTGCGCGACGCGCCCGGAGTCGTGTTCGTCACCTCCACGATCGTGCAGCAGGGCGAATCCTCGCCGTTCAACCTGTTCGGTGGCGGCGAAACGCAGCGCCAGGGCAAGGCCACGGGCTCGGGGATCATCATCGACGGCAACGGCACGATTCTCACCAACTACCACGTCGTGGAGAACGCCGTAAAGGTCCAGGTGAGCATCGAAAAGGGTCAGAACGTGGACGCGCAGGTGGTCGGCAAGGATCCCTCCAACGATCTTGCGGTGCTGCGTATTCCAACCGACGGACTAACGCTTCACCCGTTGACCCTGGGCGACTCCAGCAAGGCGCAGGTCGGCGATCCGGTGCTTGCGATAGGCAACCCGTTCGACCTCGAACGGACGTTGACCACCGGTGTCATCTCCGCCTTGCAACGCCAGATCACCGCGCCGAACGGGTTCACGATCGACAACGTCTTGCAGACCGACGCCCCGATCAACCCGGGCAACTCCGGCGGTCCTTTGCTAAACGCACAGGGCCAGGTGATCGGTATCAACTCACAGATCGAGACCGGCGGTTCCGGCAACGGCAGCGTTGGGATCGGTTTCGCCGTGCCGATCAACACCGCCAAGTCCGAGATCGCCCAGCTGGAGAAAGGCGGGACGCTGCGCGGTGCCTATCTCGGCCTGACCTCGCTGACGATCGACGGCTCGCTCTCGGCGCTTAACCTGCCCGTCAAAAGCGGGGCGCTCGTGCAGAGCGTCCAGCACGGTACGCCCGCCGAAAAAGCCGGCATCCGCGGTGGCACCGTCAGCGGCAACACCGAAAACGGCTCGGTGGCGATCGGTGGCGACATTATCGCGACCTTCGACGGCAAAGTCGTGACGAGCTCAGAAGACCTCGCCAACGACGTCGCCTCCAAGAAACCCGGAGACACCGTCACGGTCGGGCTATTGCGCGCCAACGGCAAAGGCAACTACGAACACAAAACCGTGTCCGTCACGCTCGGCTCACGTCCCAATTCGGTGCCGAACGCGAACACTCCCGGAGGGTAGACCGGCAAACGCCGCCGAGGACGGAACGCGGTCGCCTTCAGGCGACCGCTACCGTTGGCGGTGTGAGCCAGACGCCGCCCAAGGTCAAGATCTGCGGGATCACCGATCTGCACGACGCCGAGCTGTCGGTCGAGCTCGGTGCGTGGGCGGTCGGGATGGTCTTCTACGAGGCCAGTCCCCGCCGCTGTTCGATCGAACAGGCACTGAGGATCACCTCGGCTCTGCGTCGGCGCGTGGAGCTGTGCGGCGTGTTCGTGGACGCCTCGCTCGACGAGCTGGCCGAGCGCACCGATGAGCTCGGTCTGAGCATGCTGCAACTGCACGGCGAGGAGGGGCCGGCCTTCTGCGCCGAGGTACGACGACGCACGGGTGCGCGCGTAATCAAGGCGATCCAGGTGACGGGCCCCGGAGACGTGCGCGAGTTGGAGCGCTACCACGTCGACTTTCACCTCGCCGACGCGCGTTCGCGGACGCCCGCCAAGCAGAATCTGCGCGGCGGCACCGGCGAGACGTTCGACTGGTCGCTCCTGGCCACCCGCCGCTCTGACACGCCGCTGATACTCAGCGGCGGACTGCATCCGGGCAATGTCGCGCAGGCCGCCGAGCAGGTGCGTCCCTACGCCGTCGATACCGCCAGCGGCACCGAGCGCGCCCCTGGGCTCAAGGACGAGGTGAAGCTGCGCGCATTCTTCGCGGCCGTGCAGGCACCCTCGGTGGCGATGACCGTATGAGTCAAGCGGCGGTCGAGCACCGGTTTGGCGAGTACGGCGGGCAGTACGTGCCCGAGACCCTGATGCCCGCGCTCAGCGAACTGGAGCAGGCGTGGCTGTCCGCACGCGAGGACCCGTCCTACAACGCAGAGCTCCAGGGCCTGCTCAAAGACTTCGTGGGGCGTCCCACGCCGCTTTATCGCACTCGCGGGCTCTCCGAGCGCGTCGGGCGTTCGATCTATTTCAAGCGCGAGGATCTGAACCACACCGGCTCGCACAAGCTCAACAACGCACTCGGACAGGCGCTGCTGGCGAAGCGAATGGGCAAGACGCGCATCATCGCCGAGACAGGCGCCGGACAGCATGGAGTGGCAACCGCGACGGTGTGCGCGCTATTTGGCCTGGAGTGCGTGATCTACATGGGCGAGGAGGACACCCGACGCCAGCGGCCGAACGTCCAGCGCATGACCCTGTTGGGAGCGAGCGTCCAGCCGGTGACCGCGGGCGCGCGAACGCTGAAGGAGGCCACTTCCGCCGCGATCCGCGATTGGGTGGAGAACGTGGGGGACACGCACTACGTGATCGGCTCTGCCGTGGGCCCAGCGCCATATCCGGCGCTGGTACGGGACCTGCAGCGGGTCATCGGCGACGAGGCCCGTGCACAAATCCTCGAGTGCGAGGGTAGGCTCCCGTCGCGAGTGATCGCGTGCGTGGGCGGCGGCTCGAACTCGATTGGGACGTTCACGGCATTCCTGGAGGATCGGCAGGTGGAGCTCATCGGTGTCGAGGCCGGTGGCGAGGGCATCGACACGCCTCGCCATGGCGCACCGCTGACGGTCGGCGGGCGTGCGGGAGTGCTGCACGGGTCGCGCTCGGCGATCATGCAGGACGAGGAGGGTCAGATCATCGAAGCGCATTCGGTCTCCGCCGGCCTTGACTATCCCGGCACCGGCCCGCAGCACGCCTTCCTTCGCGATTCGGGTCGCGCGCGCTACGTCGCTGTGACCGACACGCAGGCGCTCGCGGCATTTCGCGAGGTCGCACGCCTGGAGGGGATCATCCCGGCCCTGGAGACCGCCCATGCGCTTGCCTGGACGCTTGCTCAGACCGACGGCGAACTCGATCTGGTGTGCCTGTCCGGTCGCGGCGACAAGGACCTAGCGGAGGTTCTGGGGGACGCAAAGCCTTGAGCACGCGGTCGATGACCGGCGTCGAGCGGATCGCCGAGAGCTTTGCCGGTGCGCCCGGAAAAGCGGCGCTGATGCCCTACCTGATGGGCGGATATCCGACGCTCGCAGACTCGCTGGAGATCGGCGAAGCGTGCGTAAACGCGGGTGCGGATCTGTTGGAGTTGGGAATGCCCTACTCCGATCCGTTGGCCGACGGTCCGGTCATCCATGCGGCGGGCACACAGGCGCTCGCGGCCGGTGCGGACGTCGCCGGCGTGCTGGAGGTTGCGCGCGGATTGGCGGCGAGCGTGCCGATCGTGCTGATGTGTTACGCGAACATGGTCCTCGCACCCGGAGCCGATGCGTTCCTTGCGCGTCTGGCGCAGACCGGGGCGTGCGGGCTGATCGTGCCCGACCTCCCGCTGGAGGAGTCCTTCGAGATTCGAAGCGCTTGCGAAGCCCACGGGCTGGCGCTTGTGCCGCTCGTGGCTCCCACGACAACGCCCGAGCGGATGGCGGCGATCGGCAAACGGGCGCAAGGGTTTCTGTACACGGTCTCGGTGGTGGGCACCACCGGGGAGCGGCAGGCGCCATCGCTGTCCGAGTGTTTCGGGGAGATTCTCGAACGGGCGCAGGCGAGCACCGAGGTCCCCGTGGCGCTCGGCTTCGGTATCTCCACGCCCGAGCACGCGCGCAGCGCCGCCGAAGCCGGCGCCGACGGCGTGATCGTGGGCACCCGCCTGGTGCGTGCCGCGGGCGACGCGCCCGAGGAACCGGCCGCCGCGGTCGGAGCGGTCGTGGCCGAACTCGCGGCCGGTCTGCGCTGAGCACCTGACCCACCGAGCGCCTCTCGCCGCCCTCGGCCCGCCTCGTTCGGCAACGCCGCCGGTCCGGGCATGCCTCCGGTAGGATGCGCGGCAACATGGGACTGGTCCTCACCGCAACCGCCGGCCTGGTCATCTGGATCGTGCTCTGGGCTCTGGGCGCAAAGGGCTTTGACGCGTTCATGCTCGCGACCGCGATCATCCTCGTCGGCGCCACGCTGAAGCTCGTCTCCGGCTACCTGCCCGGCCGCCGTAGCTGAGAACGTGCTTTGAGTCGGCAGGTGCGGACGCGCAGGCACTGCCAAGCGGCGAGCGCTCTGATCGCCACGGCCGTGCTCGTCATAGCTGCGTCCGGTTGCGGCAGCGTATCCGGGGCCTCCACCAGCCAGGGCAATCAGCTGACCGTCTACTCCAGCCTGCCGTTGCAGGGCCCATCCGCGGCTGTCTCTGCGCAGCTCGTCAATGGCGAGAAGCTCGCGTTGCGGGACTCCGGTGGACGGATCGGGCCGTTCAAGATCAGCTACGACTCGATGGACGACTCCAGCCCCACCAGCGGCCAATGGGACCCGAGTGTGACCGCGAGCAACGCCAAGACCGCGGCCAACGATCCCAGTACGATCGCCTACCTCGGCGACTACAACTCGGCTGCGACCGCGATCTCGCTCCCGCTGATCAACGCGGCCGGCATTCTGCAGATCAGTCCCGCCAGTCCCTACGCCGGTCTGACGTCCTCCGCATACGCAGGCCAGGACGAGCCTGAACGGTTCTACCCGACCGGCCGGCGCACGTTCGCGCGTCTTCAGCCAGGAGATGCGGCGCAGGCCAGAGCGCAGGTGATGTTGATGCGCGATCTGGGAGTGCGCAGGGTGTACGTGCTCGACAATCAGGATCCATTCGAGCTACCGCTCGCCCAGATGGTGGCCATCGACTCAGAACACGCCGGCATCTCGCTGGCGGGCAACGACGGTCTCGACGAGACCGCCACGACCAGCTTTACGGGAGAGGTCGCCAAGGTCGCGCACTCTGGCGCCCAGGCCGTGTTTTTCGCCGGCGGCACGACGCCGGAAACCGTGTCGCTGTGGCAGCAGCTGCACGCGGCCGATCCGCGGCTGTGGCTGCTCGGGTCGAGCACGATGGTCAACCGTACTTTCACCGCGGCCATCGGTGCCGGGGCGGGCGCGAAGACGTTGTTGAGCACTCCGATCTTGCCGGTCGAGCACTACCCGGCCTCCGCGCAGCGTCTGCTCGCGGTCTATCGCCGCCAATTTCACGAACGGCCCGAAGCCTATGCCCTGTTCGGGTATGAGGCGATGAGTGCGACGTTGCGGGCGATCGCACGTGCCGGCGCGCGCGGCAACAATCGCCAGGCGGTCACCGGCGCGTTGTTCTCGGCGGCCCCTCACGACTCGGTGATCGGCCGCTACGCGATCGAACCAGACGGTGAAACGACGCTGTCGAGCTATGGCATTGACCGGGTGTCGGGCGGAGCGCCGGTGTTCTGGCGTGAGCTGCACACGCGCTGATCGCCCTGTTTGCCCGTGCGGCGTGGCTCACGGGGCCGGCGCTGGGCGACTCAGCCCAAGGTTGCCCGCAACGCTTGATCGAGCCGTGGGTACTTGAACTGATAGCCCAGCACCAGTGCCTTGGCGGGCACCGCGCGCACTCCGGTGGTGACGATCTCCGCCATCTCCCCGTACAGCGCTCGCAACGCGAATCCCGGCACCGGCAACAGAGCCGGGCGGCGCAGCACCCGTCCGAGCGCGTGTGAGAGCACACGATTGCTCACCGGTTCGGGCGCCGTCGCGTTGATCGGGCCAGACCATCGAGCGTCATCCAGTGAAGCCAGCACCATCCCGACGAGGTCGTCGCGGTGAATCCAGGCGACGTACTGTCGTCCCCCCGCGACCGGACCGCCCACGCCCAGGCGAAAGGGGGGCAGCATCTTTGCAAGCGCACCGCCTGAGCGGTCGAGCACGACACCGGTGCGCACCTGCACCGAACGCATCCCGAGCGTCGTCGCAGCTTGCGCCTCGGACTCCCACGCGACGCACACCTGTGCCAGAAAGTCCGCGCCCGCGGTTGCTTCCTCGTCGATCGGCTCGGCCCCCCGCGCGCCGTAATAGCCGACCGCCGAGGAGCTCACCAGCACCTTCGGACGGACCTCGGCATCGAGTTCGCCGAGCCCTTCCACGAGGTTGCGCGTTCCTGCCACACGACTGTCTGCGATTGCCCGCTTCACCCGCTCGCTCCAGCGCTGTGCGATCGGCTCGCCGGCCAGGTGCACCACCGCGTCGCGCCCCGCGAGCGCTGCAGCCGGCGCCGGTTCCGCTTCTGGATCCCAGCACACTGCCTGCACGTCATCGCCCAGTCGCTCACTCGCGCGCTCAATGTCGCGGGCGAGCACCGTCACCTCGTCGTCGCGGTCCCGCAGAGCGGCGAGCAGCGCGGTCCCGATCAGGCCGGTCGCTCCTGTGAGGGCCACGCGCATCGTGCCCTTCAGCTTAGGGTGCGGCCTACGTCCTCGCATCCCCGGCCGGGACGACCGGATGAGTTCCCGTCTGGGTGTCTCCCTGGGCGAACCCGACCTCGTTGCCGGCCGCGGCGGCGGTGCCGCTCGTGCGCGCCTCGTTGGCGACCGCGGCCGCCACTGCGGGGGCCACGTCGCGGTTGAACACCGACGGGATGATGTAGTCCTCGCGCAGTTCGTCCTCGGCCACGATCTCGGCAATCGCACGGGCTGCCTCCATCTTCATGCGCTCGGTGATCGCACCGGCGCGTACGTCCAGCGCGCCGCGAAAGATGCCGGGGAACGCCAGCACGTTGTTGATCTGGTTGGGATAGTCCGAGCGTCCCGTGGCCATGATCCGCACGTATGGCGCGGCCTCCTCGGGGACGACCTCGGGGTTGGGGTTGGCCATCGCGAACACCATCGCGTCCTCGTTCATCCGCGCGAGCGCCTGCGCGGGCAGCGCCCGCGCGCCGGACAGCCCGATCACGAGATCGGCGCCGTCGATCACATCCGCCGGTGCTCCATCTCGGCACTCGGGGTTGGTCGCCTGCGCGAACCAGCGCTTCTGTGCGTTCATCGTCCCGTCCAGGTAGTCAGCGCGCCGTACGTGTAGCGCTCCCTGGGAGTCAGCGCCGACGATCTGCCCGACACCGGCCTCCAGCAGGATCTTGGTCACCGCGATCCCGGCGGCGCCGAGACCGATGATCAGCACACTCATGTCGGCCATTCGCTTGCCGGTCAGCTTGACCGCGTTCATCAGCGCGGCCATCACGACCACGGCCGTGCCGTGCTGATCGTCGTGGAAGATCGGGATGTCAAGCTCGGCCTTCAGCCGATCCTCGATCTCAAAGCAGCGCGGGGCGGAGATGTCCTCGAGGTTGATCCCGCCAAAGGCCGGTGCGATCCGCTTGACGGTCTCCACGATCTCGCCCGCATCGGTCGTGTCCAGGCAGATCGGGAAGGCGTCGACGCCCGCGAACTCCTTGAACAGGCAGCACTTGCCCTCCATCACCGGCATCGCGGCGCTGGGGCCGATGTCGCCGAGGCCCAACACGGCCGTTCCGTCGGAGACGACCGCCACGGTGTTGCGCTTGATCGTGTACTGAAACGCCTTGTCCTCGTCCTCTGCGATCGCGAGGCAGACGCGGGCCACCCCCGGGGTGTAGGCCATCGACAGATCGTCACGAGTCTTCAGCGGATGCTTGTTGTGCTGCTCGATCTTGCCGCCGACATGTAGTTGGAACGTGCGATCGATCTGGTCGATCACGTGGGCGCCCTCGATCGCCTCGATCGCCTCTACGATCTGCGCCCAGTGCTCTGGGCCGGCTGCGTCGACGACGATGTCGCGCAGGCTGTGCCCGTGCTCGATCTCCACCGGGTCGACCGCGGCGACCATTCCCCCGACCTGGCCGATCGCGCTCGTGACCCGACCGAGTAGGCCGGCGCTGTCGTCGATCTCTACTCGCACGTTCAATCTGTACTGGGCGCTCGGGGTGATGCTCGTCACGGAGTGCTCTCCTGGGTTTGGGGTGCGCCCGGCGTCAGGCGGCGACTTTGCACGAGGCGGCAGCCGCCCTGTGTGGGCAGCGGACCGGCATCTTATGTGAGGGTCCTCGTAGAGTGGTCGGTGCATGGCGGCCAAAGCGACAGTCCGAGCGTCCGCGTCCTCGGTGGCGGACTCGGATGGAGGGGGTGCAGACCGGCGCCTGTTCCTGATCGACGGCCCCAGCCTGGTGTATCGGGCCTTCTACGCGTTGCCCGAGTCGATCGCGACATCGACCGGAGAGCCGACGAACGCGATCTTCGGGTTTGCCTCGATGCTCGTCAAGATCGTCACCGAGTACGGCGTCCAGCCGACGGTTGTGGCCTGGGATGCGGGGACGTCCGGGCGTACGGAGATGTTCGCCGACTACAAGGCCACCCGGCGTTCGCGCCCGGACCTGCTGAAGCTGCAGTGGCCGGCGATGGAACCCCTGGTGGAGGCGTTCGGGTATCGCAACGTCAAGCTCGATGGTTACGAGGCCGACGACGTGATCGCCTCACTCGCCGAGGGCGCGCGCGAAGCCGGCCTTGCGAGCATGATCGTCACCGGCGACCGCGACGTCTTCCAGCTGATCGACCCCGACGGGCTGGTCAAGGTGATGGCAACCTCGCGCGGGATCACCGACACGAAGATCTACGACCACCAGGCCGTGATCGACCGCTACGGCATTCCACCCGAGCTGATCCCAGACTTCTACGGTCTGAAGGGCGACACCTCGGACAACATCCCCGGGGTCCCCGGCATCGGCGACAAGACCGCGTCTGACCTGATTCAGAGCTATGGAACGCTTGAGGGTGTGCTCGGACACATCCGTGACATCGGTGGCGCCAAGCGCAAACAGAACCTGATCGATCACGGCGAGAACGCGCGGATCTCAAAGCGCTTGGCGACCGTTCAGCGCGATCTGCAGGTGGGGGTCGATCTCGGCGCGGAGGTTTCGCGCGAACCCGACCGCTCGCGACTGCGCGAGTTCTTTCGGCGCTACGAGCTGCGCGATCCCTTGCGTCGCCTGGAGGAGGCGCTCGGTGAGGCCGAGCAGGTTCCCGGCGCGGCGATCGCGACCGACACCGCGGAGGTCGCACTGCGCACACACGTGCGCTCCGGGGTCCCCGCGGACATCGCCGGGTTTGGCAGGGGCGAGGCGCTGTGCGTGGTGGTGCACGCCACCGAGACCCCCGAAGGGGCCCTGTTCGCCGAGGGTTCGCCGTGGCGCTTTGCGGTGGCGCCCGTGGACCCCGCCTCCTCCGAGCGCGCTTCGGCGAGCGCCGGTCCGGGGCTCGTGGAGGTGCTCGCCGGCGACTGCGCAGGGCCAGAGGAGATCGTCGCCGCGTGTGCCGGCAGGCCGGTGATCGCGCACGACGCCAAGGCGCTTGGTGTCGTGCCCGACCTGCTCGTCCACGACACGCTGCTCGGCGCTTACCTGCTCGAGCCCGCGCGCCGCGGATATCCGTTCGCCGAGCTGTGTGAGGAGCGCGGTCTCTCCTGCGATGCCGAGGATCCCGTGGCCGGTGACGCGGCTTTGCTGGGTGCGCTCGCCTCCTGGCAGCGCGAGCAGATCAGCGACCGCGATCTCGATCGTGTGATGGCTGAGATCGAGCTGCCGCTCGTGCCCGTGCTGCGCGCGATGGAGCTCGACGGGGTGCGCTTGAACCTCGAGCGTCTGTCTGAGATCACCGCGCGGGTACGCGAGGAGATTCACGAGCTCGAACAGGAAATCTTCGCGCTTGCCGGAACCGAGTTTCTGATCGCTTCGCCCGCGCAGCTGGGGGAGATCCTGTTCGAGCGCCTCGGGCTTTCGCGCAAGCGTCGCGGCAAGACCGGCTACTCGACCGACGCGCGAGTGTTGCAGGCGATCCGTTCAGAGCACGCGATCGTGCCGCGGATCGAGCGCTGGCGCGAGCTCTCGACGCTGATCAAGACATATCTCGACGTGCTCCCCGAGCAGGCCGACGCCGATTCGCGCGTCCACACCACGTTTTTGCAGGCGGTCGCCCAAACCGGGCGACTGTCGAGCACGAACCCGAACATGCAGAACGTCCCCATCCGCACCGAGCTTGGGCGCGAGATTCGCGGCTGTTTCGAGGCCGCTCCCGGTGGTCGGCTGATCTCCGCGGACTATTCCCAGATCGAGCTGCGCGTGCTCGCCCACGCGGCCGACGACTCGGCCTTGAAGGAGATCTTTCGTCGCGGTGAGGACGTCCACACCGCCACCGCCTCGCAGGTCTTCCAGGTCGCCCCGCAAGACATCGACCCGGGGATGCGCTCGAAGTCGAAGATGATCAATTACGGCATCGTCTACGGCCTCTCAGACTACGGGCTCGCCGACCGCTTGAACATCCCGCGAGAGGAGGCGAAGGCATTCATCGACGCCTACCTCCAACGCTTCCCCCAAGTGGCCGCGTTCATCGAGCACACGATCGAGCAGGCCAAGCAGGACGGTCATGTGACGACCTTGTGGGGGCGCCGCCGGCAGATTCCCGAGTTGCGTGCCCGCAACTATCAAGTGCGCACGCTCGGCGAGCGCTTGGCGGTCAACACCGTCATCCAGGGAACCGCCGCGGACATCATCAAGCTCGCGATGGTCCGCGCTCACGCCGCGCTTACCGCCGAGGGGCTCGACACCCGTCTGATTTTGACGATCCACGACGAGCTGCTGTTCGAGGGGCCCCCGGCGGAGATCGACGCCGCGCTGGTGTTGATCGAGCGGGAGATGTGCGGCGTGTGGGACGAGGAGCCGGCGATGGCCGTAGACATCGGTGTGGGTGCGAACTGGCTGGAGGCGAAGTAGTGAGCCGTGGTCTGGCGATCCTGCTCGCGGTCGCGGCGGGCTGCTTCGTCGGCCTGCAGGCGCCCGTGAACGCCCGGCTTGGACGTCAGATCGGCGCTTTGCAGGCCGCGACGGTTTCATTCACGATCGGCACACTCGCACTGATCCTCGTCGCGTCGCTCTCCAGCGGCGGATTGTCAGGGATCGGCAACGCGACCAGGGCACCGTGGTGGGCGTTGATCGGAGGTGTGCTCGGCGCGTTCTATGTCACCGTGGCGCTGCTCACCGTGCGCACGCTTGGCCTCAGCGGTCTGACTGCGATCGTCGTCACCGGTCAGCTCGTGGTTGCCGTCATCATCGATCGCTTCGGCCTGCTGGGTATCTCCAAGCAGCACATCGACGCCACGCGGATCCTGGGGCTCGTGCTGCTTATCGTCGGGGTGGTTCTGGTCGTGCGTCGGTGAGAGAAACGCTCAAGTTCCGAACATTCGTCCACCTTGTATGCTGGCGCCTGGGCACATGCCCGCCTACACCCGAGGATATGAGGTTGATGATGCGCCGATTTCGGCTCGCAAGATTGACGGGAATCGCCCTCGCAGCATGCCTGGCATGTGTCGCCACAGCCGGCGCTCACGGCAAACCGGCGAGCATCAAGACCGGTACCTACAAGGTGAAGCTGTCCGCGTCGCCGCCGAGTGAAGCGCAGAAGTTCAACATCATCCTCAAGAAAACGAAATGCGCCGCCGCGCCCGGTACAGGCGCGTCCGAGCTGCATCTGTGTGTTTCGGTACCCACCTCGCCGCGCCTGGGGTGCACATCGCCGGTCAGCATGGAAAACCCGCTCGCGAGCTTCGTGACCCCGGTTGCGCTCCCCGCCTCGGGCAAGCTCATCGAGCACGGCGCCGTCACGGAGTCGCCCCCAGTTCCCGGTGGAGAACCGGAGACAGGAGAAGGGACCTTCTCGGTCACCTTCACGAAGAAGGGCACGGCCAGCGGCTATATCGAACAGAATCTGACGTACTCGGCCGGATCGGCGCACGGTCTGCTGTGTGACAGCGGCAAGGTTCCGTTTACGGCCAAGGTGGGCTGAAACGAGGACCTCGGTTCGCGCCGGTACTCCCGGCGCGAACCCCTGGCATCTCAGCGGTAAGCGTCGTCAGCGCCCGGACCGACCATTCGCGGCGACTGTGCGTATGCCTCGCCCAGCAGTCGCACCCCCTGCTCGATCGCGGGCTCGGAGAGGTTGCCGAAGCCGAGCACGAGGCCCGCTGGGCCGCCCCCGTGAAAGCGGTGCAGGGCGAGTCCCTCCACGCCGACACCGCGCGCGGCGGCCGCTGCTATCAGTGCGTGCTCGGCGACCTCTTCCGGGAGCGTCACCAGTTCGAACAGCCCGGCCGCGCCGCCGGCGTTGCCTGTCCCGTGTGGCGTTGCGTCGGGTAGCCACCGCGCCAGCGATTCCAATAGTGCCTCGCGCCGACGCTGATAGCGCAAGCGTGTACGGCGCACGTGGCGGTCCAGCTCGCCGCGCGCGATGAAGTCGCGCAGCGCCAGTTGCCCGATCGCCTCCGAGCCCCCGTCGCCCAGGGTCTTGGCGGTCGTCAGTTCCCACGTGAGCCACGAGGGCATCAGCACCCAGCCCAAACGCATCCCCGGCGCCAAGCGCTTGCTCGCCGAGCCGATGTAGAGCACCCGCTCGGGCGCCAGCCCCTGCAGCGCGCCTACCGCCACGCGGTCATAGCGGTACTCCGCGTCGTAGTCGTCCTCCACGATCAAGCGCTCCTCGCGCTCGGCCCACTCGACGAGCGCCGCGCGACGGGCCGGGCTGAGTACCGCTCCGGTGGGGAACTGATGCGCGGGGGTGACGACCACCGCCGGGGCCTCGCTTGCTATCAGCTCGTCCACCCGCAACCCTTCCGCGTCGACCGCGACCGGTACCACCGTAAGGCCCGCCTGCTCGGCGATCAGCCGGTGCAGGTGCCAGCCGGGATCCTCCAGTGCGATCGACTCCACGCCGTGCCAGCGCAGCGCCGCGCAGGTCAGCGAGAAAGCCTGCACGAAGCCGGTGCAGATCGCCATCTGCTCGGTGTCCGCCGCTGCGCCTCGCACGCGCCCGAGGTAGTCGGTGAGCGCCTCTCGCAGCTCGGGCAGCCCGCGCGGATCGCCATATCCGAGCGCGTCCAAGGGCGACTCGCGCAGCGCCGCCCGTAGCGAGCGCAGCCAGCTCTCGCGAGGAAAGCCAACGAGGTCGGGCAGGCCGGGATGGAAGTGATAGGGAAAGCGCTCGACCAGCGAGCGCGCGGGTGCGCGCGGCGTGGTTGCCCGCACGGCTCCACTCACGCGCACGGGCGCCCCTTGGCGGGTGCTCAGATAACCCTCGGCGGCCAGCTGCCCGTAAGCCTCGCTGACCACGCCACGCGAGACCCCCAGCTCGCTTGCCAGACCCCTCGTGGAGGGCAGCCGCGCGCCTCCCGGCAGCCTTCCTGAGCGGATGCTCGCGCGGATCGCCCCAACCAGCTGCTCGCTCAGTGACAGCTCTCCTCCGCGGTCGAGCTCGACGGGAAGCTCCGGCCCCTCAACTGGTACTTCGTGAGATGCCATGACTGGCACTTTACCGCGGGCCAGTTAGAGCGTAACTTCGTCGATGCACGCCAACCCAAGATTCTCTGCACCCAAAGGAGTTGACCGACATGAGCCAGCAGCAGCAGATCACCGTCGTGGGAGGCGGACTCGCAGGACTGACAGCGGCCATCGCTTGTGCCGAAGGTGGCGCCAGGGTGGCGTTGCTGGAGGCGCACGAAGACCTCGGCGGCCGCGCTCGCAGTGCCGATGGCCCATTCAAAGCCAACCTTGGACCGCACGCCCTCTACAGCGACGGCGCGATGTGGGGCTGGCTCGCCGAGCGCAACCTCCTGCCGGGTGCGGTGCGACCGCCGCTCTCCGGCGCGCGTTTTCGCTGGCAGGGCAAAGTCCAGCGCACCCCGCCGCTTGGTGCGATCCCCGCGGTGCTGCGCCTACGCGGTCGCCAAGCGCCCGTCGAGCAGGACTTCCGCAGCTGGGTGTCCGACCACACCGACGAGCGCACCGCCGCGATGCTCTCCTCGATGGCCGGCGTCTACACCTTTCACCACGACTCGGGCGAGCTCTCGGCCGCCTTTGTGTGGGAGCGCACGGTGCGCCTGTTCATGTCCACGCCCCCGCCCAGCACGATCGTGCGCTACGCCGCCGGTGGCTGGAGCGGCGTGGTGGAGCCGCTCCAGCGGCGCGCGCGCGAGTTGGGAGTCGAGATCCGTACAGGCGAGCGCGTGCGGGAGCTACCCGAGTCGCCGGTCATCCTCGCGACCGAGCTGGGGCAGGCCGCCGAGCTGCTCGGCGAGTCGTCGTTGGGGTGGCCGAGCGGCAACACCCTCTGCCTCGACGTAGGACTCTCGCGCCGGCGCGGCGACCCGTGGATCGTCTCGGACCTCGACGAGTCGGGCTGGATCGGGCGCTACTCCTCCTCGGATCGCACGATCGCACCCGCCGGACATGAGTTGATCCAGGCACAGATGCCGATCCGTCCCGGCGAGAGCGCCGAGCAGGCGGGCACGCGCCTGGAGCGGCTGATCGACCAGGCGGTCCCCAACTGGCGCGAGCGCGAGACCTGGCGCCGGCGCCAGGTGATGGACGGACGCTCCGGTGCGCTCGACATGCCCGGCCAGACCTGGCGCGAGCGCCCCGCGATCGACCGCGGAGAAGGCGTTTTTCTAGCCGGTGACATGGTCGCCGCCCCGGGGCTGCTCGCCGAAGTGTCGTGGGCCAGCGGCGTCGAGGCCGCTCGTCTTGCGCTGGAGGCGCTCGGCAGCGTCCGCCCGGCGCTTCGCCGCGTCGCCTGAGCGGGTCTGAGCGGCTCGTCCGCGCGGGCGCCATTCGCGCCCGCGCGGGCTCGGCACATCCGGGTGGGCCGGACATTTTATGTTCAGATGCCGGTGGAAATTGCGCCCTCGATGGGGCGGCACGCCGGGCTCAGGCGGTGGCCGGGATCGCCACTGGTGCACGTGGGCCCTGCGTGGCGAACGAGGGCGGAGCGATATCCAGGTAGTGCTCGAATGACCAGGCGGCGAAGCGGCGCGACTCCAAGCTCTGTGAGAGCAAGCGCGGCAGCGGCGTGGGGGTGAGCTGCCCGACCGAGCGCTGCACGCGCAGCAGCCACGCATATTTACGCGCGTGACTGTCCGAGAACGCCCCGTAGCGTGCAAGGGCCTGCGCGCGCGTGATGTGCCCTTCGTACACAGAGCGCAGCTCGCGCGCGCATGCGAGACCGAAGTACAGCGCCGTGCGGATCCCCTCGGCGGTGAGTGGGAGACAGTGGCCGGCCGAGTCCCCCGCAAAGAACACGTCGTCCTCGACCGCCGCGCGCAACTGGTGGGGGATCCAGTTGCCCTGATATCCGTCCGGTGGCAGCCCCAGCTCGCCGGCGAGCCTGACGGTCGGCTCCTTGACGTGATGGGTGGGCCAGAAGGAGCCGGCGCCGATCCGCACCTCCTCGCGTGCGGGAAAGCTCCAGGCGTAACCCGAGCGGACGTAACGGTGGTCGATCCACAGTTCCAGCTCCTCGCCCGTCCCTGCCGGATGAACCTCCAGGCCGCGCGAGAGGCGAGCGTTCGGCGGCTGGATCGCCCTCGCGTTTGAAAGCACGCGCCGCCAACCGAGCGCATCCACCACGAGCGGCGCACTGAGGGAACCTCGGTCGGTGTGGACCGTGAAACCGTCGCGTCCGGTGACGGTCGCGGTCTCGAACTCCGTCTGCGCGGCGTCCGCCTGCTCATACAGGAGCGCGCAGAGCTCGCGATAGTCAAACGTCGAGAACGACCACGGCAGTTGCCAGCGTGAGGTCCGCGAGCGCGTGTGCACGACGAGCTCGTCGAAGGTTTGAAGCAGCGAGCCCATCAGCTCCATCGCTTGCAGCCACAGCGTCGGCATTGCACACGCCGAGGTCTGACGCTCGCCGATCTCGTAACGGTCGAGCAGCAGCACACGCATCCCCGACCCTGCGAGCTCGCGCGCCACGGCCAGGCCCGCGAACGAGGCGCCGCACACCAACACGTCACAGTCGTGGCGTTGCGCAAAGGGGGTGCGCGCGGCTCCACGCTTGGTCGCTCGTGTGGGCATTCACCGATGGTATAGGTCGGGAATCGGCCAGGCAGGAGCCGACTTTCGCGTGCTCCTCCAGCGAACCACCGTTATCTGCCGGATGAAAACGTCGCCCTGCGGTAGGCTTCTGGACCGTGCAAACACTGATCGAGAATCCCGAGGCCCACGTGGTCGCCGGGTCCAACGGACTGCTGCTCGAAATCGACGGGCAGATCGTCCCCAACTACGACGCCACGTTCCGCGACATCGAGGAGGGCGAGGTCGTCACCGGCCACGTCGTCCGCATCGACAAGGACGAGGTGCTGGTCGACATCGGTTACAAGTCCGAGGGCGTCATTCCGGCGAACGAGCTGTCGATCCGCAAGTCGGTCGATCCCCATGACGAGGTGCATCAGGGCGAGGAGGTCGATGCGATCGTCATGACCAAGGAGGATCAGGACGGGCGTCTGATCATGTCCAAGAAGCGCGCGCGCTTCGAGAAAGCGTGGCGGCGCATCGAAACGGCCGCGGAGTCCGGCGAGCCGGTCGAGGGCACGGTCATCGAGGTGGTCAAGGGCGGTCTGATCATCGACCTCGGCGTGCGCGGCTTTTTGCCCGCGTCGCTCGTGGACATCCGCCGCGTGCCGAACCTCGACGAGTACATGGGCACGAAGATCGAGACGAAGGTGATCGAGCTCAACCGCTCGCGCAACAACGTCGTGCTGTCGCGCCGCGCGGTATTGGAGGAGGAGCGCAAGGAGGTCCGCCAGCAGATCCTCGACCGCCTGCAGCCCGGCCTGGTCGTGGAGGGTCAGATCTCGAACATCGTGGACTTCGGCGCGTTCGTCGACCTCGACGGGATCGACGGTCTGATCCACATCTCCGAGCTGTCGTGGTCGCACGTCAATCACCCAAGCGAGATCCTCAACATCGGCGACACCGTGCAGGTGAAGGTGCTCGACATCGACCGCGATCGCCAGCGCATCTCGCTGGGTCTCAAGCAGACCCAGGAGGACCCGTGGCAGCGGATCGTCGATACCTACAACGTCAACGACGAGCTTGCGGGCAAGGTCACGAAGGTCGTCACGTTCGGCGCGTTCGTGGAGATCCTCGACGGGGTCGAGGGCCTGGTGCACATCTCCGAGCTCGCCGGCCACCACGTGGAAAGCCCGCGCGAGATCGTCCACCCGGGCGATGAGATCCGCGTGAAGATCCTTGAGATCGACTCCGAGCGCCGGCGCCTGTCGCTGTCGGCTAAGCGCGTCGAGGATCAGATCCTGCCCGTATCTCGTCCCGACGATGCTCCCGTCGTTGAGGCCGCGAGTACCGAGGCCGAGACCGAAGCCATCCAAGATAGTGACGCAGACGCTTCGGCTGCCGCCGGCGATGGCGAGATCGTGGCGCAGGCACCTGTCCAGGAGAGCGTTGTCGAGGCCGCCGAGGAGACTCCTGCGGTCAATGAGGAGGCTCCGGCCGACGCTGAGCCCGCTGCGGAGGTTGCCGTCGAAGAGCAGACGCCAACCGAGGCCGCCGCCGAGGAGACCGCTGCCGAGGAGGCGCCGGTTGAGGACGCCGTCGAGGATGCTCCGGTCGCCGAGCAGGCGCCAGCGGTCGAGGAGGCCCCAGCTGAGGAGGAGGCTCCCGCCGCTACCGAGGCCCAAGCACCGCCAGAGGCGGCGGCGGAGCCTGAGACGTCCGCTGCGGACGGTGGCGCCGAGGCGGAGTTGCAGCACGCCGGCGAGCCGGCGCAGGACTGACACTCGGCCGAGGATCCGGGCGGCGTAGGGCGGATGGCGTCTGAGCGTGTGCCGTTCGTCGGGTTGACGGGCGGCATGGGGGCCGGCAAGTCCACGGCCCTGGCGGAGCTGGAGCGGCTGGGGGCAGCGGTGCTCTCGACCGATGCGGTCGTGCACGAGTTGTATGGGGACGAGCGTCTACGCGACGCGGTCGTCGAGCGTTGGGGGGAGGACGTGGCGCCCGGCGGCGTCGTCGATCGCTCGGCGGTCGCGGCGCGGGTGTTTGCTAACGCGGAGGACCGTGCATGGCTTGAGGGCGTGCTGTGGCCGCTCGTGGGCGAACGTGTTGGGGAGTGGCTGACGGAGGCCCGCGCGCGACGTCCGGCCCCGCGCGCGGCAGTGGTCGAGGTGCCGCTGCTGTTCGAGGCCGGGATGGAGGGGGTATACGACGCCACGGTGGCGGTGATCGCAGATGAGCAGATACGGCGCGAGCGTGCCGCGAAGCGGGGGCACGCGCTCGAAGAGGCCCGCGCCGAGCGACAGCTCCCCCAGGAGGAGAAGGCGCGGCGGGCTACGTTCACGGTGCGTAACGACGGCGGCGAGGGAAAGTTGGCGGCACAGCTGTCGGCCGTGCTTGACACTCTTGGGGGATGAGCCCGACGCGCTCACCCTCGGTTTCGCCCAGTGCCTCTCGCCGCGCGGTGTATCGCGCGGGGGGTCGCGAGCGCGGCAGGCATACCGGCAGGGGAGGGCACCGCGGGAGGCTGCGCGGTCCGGGCGTCGTGTTCGTCATCGTGGTGGCACTTGGAGCTTTGGCGATCGCTTTCGGTTCCAATCTCGACCACACCGTGCGCAGGCTCGCGCTGCCGCTTTCAAACGAACAGGTCATCCGCGAACAGGCCGCGGCCAAGCATCTCGATCCTGCGCTGATCGCGGCCGTGATCTACGCAGAGACCAAGTTCGACCCCCGTACTTCACCCGCTGGCGCCGAGGGGCTGATGCAGATCGAGCCCGCGACCGCCGAATTCCTGGCGAAACTCTCCGGTGGATATCGCTTTCAGAGGAGCGATCTGGGCACGCCGAGCGTGAACGTCGCGTATGGGAGCTACTACCTGCGGTATCTGCTCGACCACTACGACGGCGACGAGATGCTTGCCGTGGCGGCCTACAACGCGGGGCTGGCCAACGTCGATCGCTGGGTCGCGCAGGCCCATGCCGAAGGCAAGAGCCTGACCGCCGGCGAAATCCCGTTCGGGGAGACGCGCGCCTACGTACAGCGAGTGCTACGAGCGCAGCGGGAATACCGGGCGTTGTATCCGCGGCAGCTGGGTTTGTAACGACCTGCCAAGGTGGGCATTCGAACTGCTGCCGTAGGATCTGCTTGCGTCTGCGCAATGAGATGTCGATCGCTCGTCGCTAACGTAGAACGCTCCGTCCGATGCCCGATTTCAAGCTAGACACCACGTTCACGCCGACGGCGGACCAGCCGAAGGCGATCGAGTCGCTGGCCGAAGGCGTGAACGCGGGCGAGCGCTTTCAGACGCTCCTGGGTGCGACAGGCACGGGGAAGACGATGACGATGGCGGCGACGATCGAGGCGGTGCAGCGCCCGACGTTGGTGATCGCTCACAACAAGACGCTGGCGGCGCAGCTGTGTAACGAGTTTCGGACTTTTTTCCCGGAGAACGCGGTTGAGTATTTCGTGAGCTATTACGACTATTACCAGCCGGAGGCTTATGTCCCGAGCCGGGATCTGTATATCGAGAAGGATTCGGCGATCAACGAGGAGGTCGATCGGTTGCGCCACGCGGCGACGGCGGCGGTGTTTGCGCGCCGGGACGTGATCGTGGTGGCGTCGGTGTCGTGCATCTTCGGGTTGGGCTCACCGGAGGTGTATGAGATGAACATGCAGATCCTCAAGCGCGGGGAGACGATTGACCGCGACCGGTTGCTACGAAAATTGGTGTCGATCCAGTACACGCGTAACGACACGGTGCTGGCGCGGGGGACGTTCAGGGTGAAGGGGGAGACGCTTGAGGTGTGGCCGGCTTACTCGGAGACGGCGGCGTTCAGGGCGAGTTTGTTTGGCGATGAGATCGAGCGGTTGCAGGAGTTTGATCCGTTGACGGGTGAGCTGATCGAGGACGACGTGGAGCACGTGGCGATTTGGCCGGCGACGCATTACAACGTGCGCGAGGGGACGGTCGAAGCGGCGGTGGCGGAGATCGGCAGGGAGTTGAACGAGCGTTGTGAGCAGCTTGAGGCGGAGGGTAAGCCGCTGGAGTCGCACAGGCTGCGCCAGCGCACGCAGTATGACATGGAGATGTTGCGCGAGATGGGGTTTTGCTCGGGGATCGAGAATTACTCGCGGATCTTGGACGGGCGCAAACCGGGCGAGCGGCCTTACTGTTTGATCGATTATTTCCCGAAGGACTTCATCTGTTTTATCGACGAGTCACACCAGACGGTGCCGCAGATTGGGGGGATGTTCGAGGGGGACAGATCGCGCAAGCAGACGCTCGTTGATTACGGGTTCAGGCTGCCGTCGGCTCTTGACAATCGCCCGCAGACGTTTGAAGAGTTTTTGTCGATCACGCCACAGTTGATGTTCGTGTCGGCGACGCCGGGCGAATATGAGCGCACGCGCTCGGGACGGGTGGTGGAGCAGATCGTCAGGCCGACGGGGATCGTGGACCCGCTGGTGGAGGTGCGTGAGACGAAGAATCAGATCGACGATCTGATGAACGAGGTCCGACGCCGGGTCGATCGCGACGAGCGGGTGCTGGTGACGACGTTGACGAAGAAAATGTCAGAGGACCTGTCGCAGTATCTGTTGGAGATGGGCTTTAAGACACGGTATTTGCACTCGGAGATCGACACGCTGGAGCGCATTCAGATCATCCGGGATTTGCGCCTGGGGGAGTACGACGTGCTCGTGGGGGTGAATCTGCTGCGCGAGGGGTTGGACCTGCCGGAGGTTTCGCTGGTGGCGATCTTGGATGCCGACAAGGAGGGTTTCCTGCGGGGGGAGACGTCGTTGATCCAGACGATCGGCCGCGCGGCGCGGAACGTGGACGGAACGGTGCTGATGTACGCAGACAGGGAGACGAAGGCGATGAAAGCGGCGATCTCCGAGACCGACCGCCGCCGCGAGATTCAGCTGGCTTACAACGAGGAGCACGGGATCACCGCGGCGACGATCGTGAAGGGCATCTCGGACATCGCGGAGTTTTTGCAGTCCGACTCGAAGATCCCGCGCGGGAGCCGTCGCCGGGCCAAGGAGCGCCGCGAGCAGACGAAGGACATGGGCACGCACGAGTTGGAGCGGATGGTGGTCGAGCTGGAGGAGGAGATGAGCGCGGCCGCGGAGGATCTGCGCTTCGAGTATGCCGCTCAGCTTCGCGACGAGTTGCGCGAGCTCAGACGCGACCTGCGCGAGATTCAGGCGAACGAAGGCGTGGCCGAGGAGCCTGCCGGCGAGGTCGCCTAAAGAGTGCGGGCTTGGATGGGTGAGCCACGGCTCGCGTCTTCGTAGAGACGCCGGTTAAGCCGCTCACCGCAGTTGTCGGCATGGTTGGGAGCGCTTTCGGTGGTGTACAGGCGGCGAGTGTCGGCCGGGGCGTTCGCTAGTGTTCGGACGCAGTGGAGCTGGACAGGCAGAGCATCGAGAAGCGCGACTTTCCGATCGGCCGGCGCGGGTACGATCCGGCGGCCGTCGATGCGCATCTGAGTGCGCTGGCGAGCGAGGTCGAGGAATTGCAGCGCACCCTGGCCGGGCGCGGTGCGGACTCGCTGGCTGCGAGCGCGGGAACGCAGGTGCAGGCGATCGTCGCGGCGGCGGAGGTTGCGGCCGCGGAGATCGAGAGCGACGCGAGCGCGAACGCTGAGAACACCCGCGCGCAGGCGGCGGCGGACGCGGGGAAGACGCGCGCGGACGCGATTGCTAAAGCACAGGCGCATGTCGCCGAAGTGGGCCGCGCGACGGCCACGCTGCTCAGCCGAGTGGAGGCGCTGAGCGGCGAGACGGGCGCGCTCGTGGACAATCTGCGCGCGGGCGCTACGCGACTGGCGAGCGATTTGGCGAGCGCGGAGACGAACATGGGGGAGCTGTACGACGCGGCGTCGGGCAGGTCCCCGGAGACGGTGTCGGCCCTCGCCAAGGAGGCGTCGGTGCAGTCCGAGACTCCAGCACCTGTTCCCCCACCGGATACACCCCCGTCGCCGGTGGCTGCCGCCCAGCCCGCTCCTCCGGTGCCGACGCCGCCTATCCCGACCGCACCACCGGTGTCGCCGTCCCCGTCGCAGCGGCCGGCGACCGAGAACGGAGACCTGGACGGAGCCCGCTTGGTGGCTCTGAACATGGCCCTGAACGGAGACTCGCGCGAGGCGACCGACCGCTATCTGGCCGAGAACTACGAGGTGGCCGACCGGGCGAAGCTGCTGGACGAGGTGTTCGCGGCTATCGAGGGGTAGCGTCTCGTTGCGTCAGTACGGCGGCGCGAGATCCGGGAACATTGGGAAATGACGGACGTTGGTGGTCAGAAGGTCTGCATCGCAAGTGATCGCCGTCGCTGCAATCAGGTAGTCGACATCGTCGATCCCGCTATGCGACTTGTGGTATTTGCGCGCGAGCGATCCACCGGCGCGAGCAACGTCCTCGTCAACCGGGATCCAGGGCAGAGATGAGCAGAATTGCTCGAAGGCGTCGATCTCCTTTGGCAGCACACCGGCGAGCAGCTCGAAGCGGACCAGCTCGCTGGCAGCGAGTGTCTCGTCTTCCTCGATCAGTGTTGTCATCAGCTCGACGGCGGCCTCCACGCCGCGCAGATGATCGACGGCGATCGTCGTGTCGATGAGCTTCACTGCAAGCCGAGTCGGTGCAGACGATCGTTGAGGTCTCCACGCCTGACATCGACGTACTCGGCGCCCGTGAAGTTTCGCCCCTTCCAGGACCCGGCGCTGGCTCGCAGCGCGCGCAGCCTGTCGGCCTTTGTGGTTGTACCGAACGATTCTTTGACAGCACGACGGATGAGAGCTGACCGGGAAGCTCCGGTTGCCTGGGCAGCCTGATCGAGAAGATCAAGCTCCTCTTCACCGAGATAGACCTGAGTACGACTCACGACACCATTATACACCGCTTGGTGTCTTAGGTCCTCTTCTCCTCGAACGTCTGTTCCCCTCAATACAATAAGAGGCTGATGCCAGCAAGCGATCAGATCGTCGTCTCCGGCGCTAGGGAGCACAACCTCAAGGACATCTCGCTGACCCTGCCGCGCGATGCGCTGGTGGTGATCACGGGGCTGTCGGGCTCGGGCAAGAGTTCGCTGGCGTTCGACACGATCTACGCCGAGGGTCAGCGCCGTTATGTCGAGTCGCTGTCGGCGTACGCACGGCAGTTCCTCGGGCAGATGGACAAGCCCGACGTGGACTCGATCGAGGGACTGTCGCCGGCGATCTCGATCGATCAGAAGACGACCTCGCGCAACCCGCGCTCGACGGTCGGCACCGTGACCGAGATTTACGACTACCTGCGGTTGTTGTGGTCGCGGGTGGGCAAGCCACACTGTCCGATCTGCGGGCGCCCGATCGTGGGGCAGTCGGCGGAGCAGATCATCGATCAGGCGATGGAGTTGGGGGAGGGGACTCGCTTCATGGTGATGGCGCCGCTGGTGCGTGGGCGCAAGGGCGAGTACGGCAAGCTGCTGGAGGAGCTGCGCACGGATGGCTTTCAGCGCGTGAAGATCGACGACCGGGTGCGGATGCTGGAGGAATCGATCGTGCTCGACAAGCGCTACAAGCACGACATCTCGGTCGTGGTCGATCGCCTGGTGATGCGCCACGACCTGCGCAAGCGCTTGGCGGATTCGATCGAGACGGCGGTGGGGCGCGCGGAAGGGCTCGTGGAGATCGAGATCGTCGGCGCCTCGACAGCGGAGACCGCCGTCACGGAGGGCGAAGAACGTCCGCGTGCGACCGGCGCAAAGGGCGTGCGCTCGGCCTCGGCGCAGATCGTCCCGGGCGAGGTGCCGCCGGCGGGGACGGTGTTCACGTTTTCAGAGCGCTTTGCATGTCCCGAGCACGGTCCGTCGCTGGTCGAGCTGGAGCCGAGGATCTTCTCGTTCAACTCGCCTCACGGCGCGTGCGAGCGCTGTACGGGACTGGGTTCGCAGATGGAGATCGACCCGGAGATGCTCGTGCCCGACCCGTCATTGTCGATGGGCGAGGGCGCGATCGTGCCGTGGGCTAACAGCGTGTCGAACTACTACGAGCAGGTCACCGAGGCGATCGCCGGACGCTATGACGTCGACCTGGACACGCCATGGGAAGACCTTTCGCAAGAGGATCGCGACCTGTTCCTGTATGGCACCGATGGCGAGAAGCTGCAGATCTCTTATCGCAATCGTTACGGGCGCAAGCGCTCGTACGCGACGCGCTTTGAGGGGATCGTCAAGAACTTGCAGCGCCGCTACAAGGAGACGGAATCGGAGGGGACGCGGGAGAAGATCGAGCAGTACATGTCGTTGCGCACGTGTCCGGTCTGCGACGGTGCGCGACTGCGGGCTGAGTCGCGCGCGGTGCTCGTGGGAGGGACGCGGATCGAGGACTTCACCGCGCTATCGGCGCGCCGGGCGCTTCAGTGGCTGGAACACGTGGAGCTCTCGGAGACCGATCGTCATGTCGCGCGGCTGATCCTGCGCGAGATCTCCGAGCGGTTGCAGTTCCTGGAGAACGTCGGCATCGGCTACCTATCGATGGACCGGGCCGCCTCGACTCTGTCCGGCGGAGAGGCGCAGCGCATCCGCCTGGCGACCCAGATCGGCTCGTCGCTGGTGGGTGTGCTGTACATCCTGGACGAGCCCTCGATCGGTTTGCATCAGCGCGATAACTCAAAGCTGATCGCGACGCTGGAGCGGCTGCGCGATCTGGGCAACACGGTGATCGTGGTCGAGCACGACGAGCAGACGATGCGCTGCGCCGATTACCTGGTCGACCTGGGACCCGGCGCCGGTGAGCACGGCGGGTGGATCGTCGCTCAGGGCACCGCTGCGCAGGTTCAGCGCACAAAGGAGTCGCTGACGGGGCAATATCTGTCGGGCGAGCTGAGCGTCGCTACACCGGCGCGCAGACGCACCCCGAGCGGCTATGTGGAAGTGGTTGGCGCCAGCCAGAACAACCTGCGCGACATCGACGTGCACGTTCCGCTGGGCGTGCTCACGTGTGTGACGGGCGTGTCGGGGTCGGGCAAGTCGACGCTCGTCAACGAGGTGCTCTACAAGGCGGCGGCCAACCGCCTGAACCGCGCCCGCCAGCGTCCGGGTGCCCACCGTGCGATCCACGGACTGGACCAGCTGGACAAGATCATCGCCGTCGATCAGTCCCCGATCGGGCGCACTCCGCGTTCGAACCCGGCGACGTATACGGGCCTGTTCGATGTGATCCGCGACATGTTCTCCAAGACCCAGGAGGCGCGTGCCCGCGGCTACAAGCCGGGCCGGTTCAGCTTCAACGTCAAGGGCGGGCGCTGCGAGGTCTGCCGCGGCGACGGGCAGATCAAGATCGAGATGCACTTCCTCCCCGACGTGTACGTGCCGTGCGAGCAGTGCCACGGCAAGCGCTACAACCGCGAGACGCTCGAAGTCAAGTTCAAGGGCCGCTCGATCGCCGACGTACTCGACATGCCGGTCGAGGAGGCGCTGAAGTTCTTCGAGCACATCCCGAAGGTGCGCCGGCGCTTGGAGACGCTGCACGCGGTCGGGCTCGGCTACGTGCGCCTGGGCCAGCCCGCGACGACGCTCTCCGGCGGGGAGGCCCAGCGCGTGAAGCTCGCGACCGAGCTCTCGAAGGTGGCGACCGGGCGCACCCTGTACATCCTCGACGAGCCCACGACGGGCCTGCACTTCGCCGACGTGCAGCGGCTATTGGAGGTGCTCGCGCGACTCGTGCAGGCCGGCAACAGCGTGGTCGTGATCGAGCACAACCTCGACGTGATCAAGTGCGCGGACCGCCTGATCGACATGGGCCCCGAGGGTGGCGAGGAGGGAGGTCTCGCGATCGCCGTGGGCACTCCCGAGGAGGTCGCCGCCGAGCCCGCCTCGCACACCGGAGGCTTCCTCGCGGAACTGCTCACCCCTGCTGCCAAGCGGTCAAAGGGAGCCAAACCGGCAAAGAGCGCTCAGCGCAAACTCCGCGCGAAGGTCGCCGCCTGAACGACTGACAGGTTGGCCGCGCCCGTACGTCCCGGTATAGGATCGCTCCATTGCGCATCCGAGCACGCCATTTGACCAACCAAGGAGTTGACATGCATCGACTACTCAAGAGCCGTGGAACGGTATGGGCGGGTGTGCTGCTCACAGCCGCGCTCCTACTCACGTCTGCTGCGGCCGTTTCTTTCGCCAGCGGCAAGGGCCGCGCCGCGGCGGCGCCGGCTGTGACCAACGGCGGCGCGAAGCAGTGGATCGCGTTCGACCCCGACGGGCGGACGATCGGTCCGGTTCAGTTCCTGGCGAAGACGATCTCGATCGTGAGCACCTCGACGGCGAGCGGCAAATTCAGCGTCTACTACGAGCCCCAACACCTTCTGATCTGCTCCGGCACGATCGGCGGCGGGGGCAACACGGTGTGCGGTGTGCAGCCCAGCGTGCACCTCTCCGGAGGGTACTTCCAGATGATCTCCGCGACGCCCGTCCTGATGGGTGGCCGCAGCGAAGTTCCGACGCTCTCCTATTACCAGGAAAAAGACGGTACCTATGTCGCCGACACCTCCAGAGGGACGATCCAGAACATCCCCTTGAACTGGCAGCAGGGCTGCCCGCCCAGGCGCGGTTCGGGATGCCCGGTGACCGCGTTGCCGACCAACACGGGTGTGAAAAAAGTGAGCGCCAAACACTAGCCGGCCACCTGCGCGGTGAGCGAGCTTACGCGCCAGGCTCGGCTATGGGCTGCCAAGTGGCGCTGGTATGAGCGCAACTCGCTGCCTTGGAACCGCGCGCGCATCCACGCGCGGTTCATGGGCAGCGAGGCGTTCGTGCGCTGGCCGATCCACGGCAACGTGCTGGAGGCGATGCGCGAGGGTCGCCTCCAAATTGGCGCCGGAGCGCTACTGGAGCCGAACGTGTGGATCACCGCTCCGGGCAACGCGCGCGTGCGTATCGGCGAGGGGACGTTCCTGAACATGGGCGTGATGGTCGCCGCCCAGGAGCTGGTCGAGATCGGTGCTCATTGCATGCTCGCGAACGGCTGTTTCGTCAGCGACTCCAGCCACCGCTACGACGATCCCTCCAAGCCGATCACCTGGCAGGGCTTCGAGGGCAAGGGCCCGACCAGGATCGGCGATAACTGCTGGTTGGGCGCGCACGTGGTCGTCACGAGCGGCGTGACGATCGGCGAGCGCTGCGTGATCGGCGCCAACAGCGTCGTCACGCACGACATCGAGCCCTTTTCGCTAGCTGCCGGCGCCCCCGCGAGGGTGTTGCGCAGGATCGACCACGGCCCCCGACCCTGACCCGAGATCCGGCACGACTCGCGGCCGGGATCTCGGCGCCAAGTCCGGCGGCCGTCAGGAGAGCAGCTCGCGCAGCTCGCTCAACTCGGAGGGGTCGATCGAGTAGGTGTGCTCGGGGCCGGGGTAGCGCCGTGAGCGCACGTCCTCGGCGTAGGCGGACACGCCGGCGTTCATCTCCTCTTGCAGGGAGGCATAGCGCTTGACGAAGCGCGCTCCGAGACCGTCGCGGATGCCGAGCAGATCGTGGAACACGAGCACTTGCCCGTCCGTCGCGGGACCTGCGCCGATGCCGATCACGGGGATCTCGATCGAACCCATCAACTCCACGGTGACGGCGGCGGGGATCGCCTCGAAGACCAGTGCGAAGCAACCGGCGTCTTGCAGTGCGAGCGCCTCCTCGCCGATCCGCGCGGCCGCGGCCGCGTTGCGACCCTGGGCCTTCCAGCCCCCGAGCGCCGTGGCGGTCTGCGGGGTGAGGCCGACATGGCCCATCACGGGGATTCCGGCCGCCACGATCGCGCGCGCGCGGGCAGCCGAGGCGGGTCCGCCGCCCTCGAGCTTGACGGCCTCACAGCCGGCCTCCTTGACCATCCGCATCGCGTTACCGATCGCCTGCTCGTCGGAAATCTCATAGGAGCCGAAGGGCATGTCTCCGATCATCAGGGGGGTTCGCAGTCCGCGGCGCACCGCGCGCGCGAGCACCAGCATGTCGTCGAGCTCGACCGGGGTGGTCGAGTTGTAGCCGAGTACCGTCGTGGCGGCGGAGTCTCCGACCAGCACCAGGTCGACGCCCGCGGTCTCGGCGGAGCGCGCGCTCGGGTAGTCGTATGCGGTGACCATCACGATCGGTTCGTCCAGACGCTTCTTTTCGGCGAGCAGCGGCAGGGTCATGGGCAGGCGCCCGGGGTCGGCTGGGGCTTGGATGGTGTGACTGGACATGGCTGGGTGAGTCCTCTCTGAGGAAGTTGACGCCCTACGCGAGCAGGGTCGCCACCTCGTCGTCGATGGTGATGATGCTGTTGGTCTGCGCCCGCACGTGCACGACGCGCGGCTCGTAGTGCGTAAGCTCGGCCTGGTCGTACTGGCCGTAGGAGATCACGATGATCGTGTCGCCCCGGTGCACGAGGCGGGCGGCGGCGCCGTTGACCTTCATCTCGCCCGAACCGCGCACTCCGGGGATCGTGTAGGTCTCAAAGCGAGCGCCGTTGTCGACGTCTACGACGTGGACTTGCTCGTGCTCGAGGATGTCCGCGGCCTCCAACAGGTCCGGGTCGATCGTGATCGACCCGACGTAGTGCAGGTCGCAATCGGTGATCGTCGCGCGGTGGATCTTGGACTTCAACATCACGCGCTGCATGTGTTCGCTCCCGTGGGTAGGTGGCTTGTGGGTGAGTCGTGTTGCGCTGCGCTGCTCGTGGCGTCCATGCCGGCTCCGGTCAGCATCGCGTTGTCGATCAGGCGGACCTCACCGACGCGCGCGGCGACGATGAGCAGAGCAGTTGCGGTGAGCGAGTCGACCCGCTCGAAGGTAAGGGGGTCCACAAGCTCCAGATATTCCGGCTCGACTCCGCGCGCAGTCAGCGTCTCACGGGCGGCAGGCACGAGCTTCTCGGCTGAGTGCTCGCCCGAGTAGGCCAGGTCAGCAGCTTGCTCGAGCGCCTCGAACAACGCTCCTGCCCGTATCCGCTGATCCGGGTCGAGACGGGCATTACGGCTGGACATGGCGAGCCCGTCGCGCTCGCGCTTGGTGTCGCACACCTCTATGCCCACCGGCATGTTGAGGTCCGCGACCATGCGTTTGATCACCGCAACCTGCTGGGCGTCCTTCTGTCCGAAGTAAGCAAGATCCGGCGACACCATGTTGAGAAGTTTCGTCACCACCGTGGTGACGCCGCGGAAATGGGAGGCTCCACGAGACGCGCCCTCGAAGCGGTCGGTGAGGCCGAAGACCTCGACAGCGCTGGAGAAGTCATCCGGGTAGACCTCCTCGATCGACGGAGCGAACAAGATGTCGGCGCCTGCCTGCTCGGCGAGGCGGGCATCGTCGGCCTCGCGGCGAGGATAGAACTCGAGGTCGGCGCCCTCGTCAAATTGCGCGGGATTGACGAACAAGGAGACGACCACAAAGTCGCATTGTTCTCGCGCACATTGGATCAGCGAGAGGTGTCCTTCATGCAGGGCCCCCATCGTGGGGACAAGTCCGATCGTGGTCGCCACACCGCTGACGGCCGCTCCGGCATGGGTAGGCCGGGCCCGTGCCGCCTGCCGCACGGGTGCCAGCGCCGAGCGCAGCTCGGTGACGGAGCGCACGGTTCTCATGCGCGAAGCGCAGCTCGTCGATTGACGTTGTGGCTCATCGGATTCGGTCCAGTTCCCTGCGGATACCGGCGCGACTGAAGATGTATTGCGATTTCCTGCGCGAGGTTCGCTTCGAGCGGACTCGATTACGACCTCACTCCTGATGATACAGCCACTGCCGACGTATGGGTGGTCGATTCGTGTGCAGAATCACAGAAGCACCCGCACGGGCACGAGGAGCGGGTACCGTTCGGGCGGTGAGCGATTCGCGTTCCCATCGGCGGCGGGTGCGTCTGGACAGTCTGTTGGCCGAGCGCGGCCTGTTCCCGTCACGCAGTCGCGCGGCTGTCGCGGTGATGGCCGGCGAGGTGCACGTGGGCACGGGCGAGCGCCGCGCGGCCAAGCCGAGCGAGCTGGTCGACCCGGCTGAGCCGATCAGCGTGCGCGCCGGGCGTGCGTACGTCTCGCGTGGCGGTATCAAGCTCGCGAACGCACTCGATGCGTGCGCTCTGAACGTCGCGGACCGCCACGCACTGGACGTGGGTAGCTCCACCGGCGGGTTCACCGACTGCCTGCTGCAACGAGGCGCCGCGAGCGTCGTGGCGGTCGACGTGGGCTACGGGCTGCTCGACTACACCCTGCGCACCGACCCGCGGGTGAGCGTGCTGGAGCGAACGAATGCGCGCGAGCTGACCCCCGAGATGCTGCCGGGTACGGCGATCGGTGCCGAGGCGTGCCTGCCCGACCTGGCGAGCATCGACGTCTCGTTCATCTCGTTGAGGAAGGTGCTCCCGGCCGTGATCGCGTGCCTGGCGAGCCGCTATGACGTATTCGCGATGGTCAAGCCTCAGTTCGAGGTCGGTCGCGCGCTCGTGGGCAAAGGCGGAGTGGTGCGCGACGCCCGCGACCGTCGCGGCGCGCTCGTCGACGTTGGTCGGGCAGCGCGCGATCTCGGGGCGAGCGTGCTCGGATATCACTCCTCGGGGCTGCCCGGTCCGAAGGGCAACCGCGAGACGTTCGTCCACCTCGCCGAGTCTGGACGGCCAGGTGCCGCCACCGACGAGGAGGAGCTGACGGCGATGGCGCAGAGGGTGGAGCCATGAGTGAGCGTGCGATGACGGTGCTCACCCATCGGCGTCCCTCCGACACGATCGCCGCGCTGCGCAAGCTGATCGACGCGGCCGCCCGCGCAGGCGTGACGATGCGCCTTGACGAGGAGGAGACGCGCAAGCATTCAGAGCTCACCGCCGGCCCCGGCCTCGAGCTCGACGCGCCACTGCAAGACGACGTCGAGCTGTGCTTGGTGCTCGGCGGAGACGGCACGATCCTGAAGGCCCTGCGCCTTTACGCAGGCACGAGTGTCCCCGTGTTCGCGGTCAACTTCGGCGAGATCGGGTTCCTGGCGACCGTCGAGCCCGACGAACTCGACATGGGCATCGAGCGGGCGTTGAGCGGCGAGTTCGAGCTGCTGCAGCTACCGGCGATCGTCCTCGACGGACCGGCCGAGGATCCGGTCGCTCAAGAGCCCGGCGCGCGCGTGGGAATCAACGACGTCGCGATCCATCGCAAGGTCGGCGAGCGAGTCGCCGAGATCGCCTACGCCTTGGAGGGCGAGATCGTCGGCAGCGTGCGCTGTGACGGTCTCGTGATCGCGACGCCCGCCGGCTCGACCGGCTACAACCTCGCCAACGGCGGTCCTGTGATGGCCTGGGGGGTGGAGGGGTTCGCGGTGTCGTTCATCGCGCCTCATTCGTTGACCGCACGCGCACTCGTGGTGGCGCCCGATGACAGGTTGACGATCCACAACCGTTCGCGCGAGCCGCTGGACATCGCGGTGGACGGACGTCCAGCGGGTGAGATCCCGGCGGGCGGAGCGATCGACGCGCGCTTCCTCGACGCCGTCGGGACGATCGCCCAGTTGCCCGACTCCTCGTTCTATCGCCGTCTGCGCGAGAAGTTCGGCCGGCTGGCGAGCTGATCGCTACGCGGCGTGCACCACAGTGTGCGTGGGCTCCTCGCTCTGCAGTGAGACGATGAATCCGTCGAGTTGGTCCTTTGAGAACCGGCGCTGGCCGCCCGGCGTGCGGTAGCAGGCGATGTGGCCGGCGTCCGTCCAGCGACGGATCGTCGCCAACGAGACACCCAGGTAGCGAGCCGCCTGCGAGCTCGTGAACACCAGCTGGCGCTCGTCGCCGGCGCCGGGAAACGGTGTTGGCAGGGGGGTTGCGGTCATCTCAGCTGTCCTCTTCCGGTCGGATACGGGCCCTTGGCCCTGGATCGGCGGGCTCATACCGCGGATACGCGGAGGTCCACCTGGGCTATGTATCGCCGGAATGGGCCGACTAGCTGAGCGAGGCGCACGTTTGTGGACGTTTGGTCGGGCGAAGCTGCGTCGAGACTGCACGCAGGCTGTCCTTTCCGTGCAATCAATCCTGCACAACGACGACTTAAGCTGGACATCTCGTCCAATCCCGTTATTATGCTGTGCAAACCTACTCAAGGGTAGCGGTAGTCCTGTGGATGGAGACAGACAGGGCCGCCTCGCAAAAGGCCCCGTGGGGCCACGGCGAAGGAGACCTATCGTGCGTTGGCATAAATAAGCTGTAGGAGAGGTCGCCAATGCGACCAGACTTGAAGGCGTCGCGCGCCGGTAGGGCCCGGTTGCGGGGCGCCTTCGTCGTTTAACGAAGCCCGGTCATCCCGGTCTCTCGGGGTTTCCCGGGTTGCCGGACGTAGTGTGTGCGTGGCGACGCTGATATGTCGTGTTGTTTGTCAAGTGGGGGTGTTTGGTCGCGTCCGCTGGGCGGGCGTTTGGGGGGGTCGGGAGAGCGGGGCGCCGGGCTCGGTGTCGGCGTTGCCAGTCTGATTATGCGGGGGTTGGGTACCCCAGGGCCCGGTTTCGTGCTGCCAGCGTGCGCTGTCTAGGAACGGGCGTGGCACTCCTTTCGGGGTGCTGCCCATAGCGTCATCGCGCGTGCTGGCCGCTGATGGCCCGGCGCCCCGCTCTCCCGGCCGGTAGGGCTGTCCGCAGCGGTTAGTCGGCGGTGGCTGCTGCCCAGAGGAAGCAAGACAGCTCGCGTGCGCACGCGAGCACGGTCACGTTGTGCGGCTTGCCGCGGCCGCGCATCCGGTGATAGACCCGGTGCAGCCGCTGCTGCGCGCGGTTGGCGATCTGCAGGACATGCTCGGGCTGGCCTTGCTGACGATTCTTGAGCGTCACCCCGATCCGTGGCGGGCGCCCGTAGTGCCAGGCCGACTCGACCAGCAGCCGGCGAGCGAAGCCCGATCCTGTCTTGGTGATCGACCCCTGGTGCGATGACTCCCCGGACTGGTGAAGGGACGGGATCAGCCCGAGCCACGCGCTCAGCGCGTTCGCCCTTGCGAAGCGCTGCCAGTCGCCGCCGAGCTCGAGATGAAGCGCAAACGCGGTGAGCGTGTCAACGCCCCGGAAACACCGGAGCCTCGCGATAGTCGGCCACCATTGCTCGTCCTGGGCCAGGCGCGAGAGTCGCTCCGCGATCGCCGTCTTGCGCGCGCTCAAGCCGTCGACGGAGGCGATCAGATCGGCGAACACCAGGTCACTGACAGCCTCCTGGAACTGTTGACGGGCGAGCCAGCGCCGGTGAGCGACGGTCCAGGTCGAGGACTCGGGGTAGACCCGGCCGTGGCGCAACAGCATCTTGGAGACCCGGTGACGAGCCGTCATCAGATCCCTTCGGCACGCATCGTGGGCGCGCATCAACTCGCGGGCAGCCTCGACCTCGACAGGCGGGACCACGACCGTGGTCAACGAGCCGGCCAGCAGCAACCTGGCGAGCAGCTCCGCGTCCTTGCGGTCAGTCTTCACCCGATCCGATGGGCCCCGGGGTGTCTTGCCAGGCGCGATCACCTCGACGGCCACACCGGCAGCGCTCGCGGCGCGATAGAGCCCGAACCCGGTCGGCCCCGCCTCATAGCAAGCACGCACAGGGCCAGGCAAGCTCTGAAGCCACGCGACAGGCTCCTCGACGCCCGGCCCGAACCTCGCGCGCAAAAGCTCACCCGTCGAGACATCAATCGCTGCCGCATGCGTCGAGCGGGCATGGACATCGAGCCCCGCATAAGTCACCATTCCGGTCATGGCCGGACCTCCTCATTGTCTTGGGGTCAGCCGGAGCCAGTCTCCGGCCAGACAAACCCCCGCGAGGAGTGTCCGGCCTACCTCCGACGGTCAACCCAACGGCCGACCTACGACATAGGGTCTAGTTCAGCGCGGGCTGGGCGATCTTACGGGCACGACGCTCGAAGGCGAGCTCGGCCTCGAAGTCAGCATCGTCGCCGTGCGCGAAAGTCACCGGACCTTCGCGCTCGAGCATCGCTATGAAGCTCTCGACCAGCTCGCCGTCGAGCTGGCGCCCGGCCACACGGCGCAGCTCGGCCATCGCGTCCTGGGGCGTCATCGGTGAGCGATACGTTTCGCGCGCGGTCAACGTGTCATACGTCGAGCACACCGCGATGATGCGCGAGGCCAGCGGGATCTCGTTGCCGATCAGCCCGGCCGGGTAGCCGCTGCCATCGACGTGCTCGTGGTGGTAGAGGATCGCGTCAGCCACCGGCCCGTAGCCGTCCAGGCGCCCCACGAGCGTCGCGCCGTCGGAGGGATGGCGGCGGATCACCGCCCAATCCTCGTCGGAAAGCACCTCGGCTTTGAGGATCCTGTCGGGCAGCGCGAACTTGCCGATGTCGTGCAGCAGCCCGGCCGTGTGCACGAGGTCCTGGTCGGCCTCCGAGCAATCGATCTCGCCGGCCAAAGCACGGGCGTAGCGCGCGACCGCCGCGGCGTGACGTGCGGTGATGCGGTCGCGCAGTGCGAGCGTCTCGACGAGCGTGGTCAGCACGCCGAGCTGCAACGAGGCCAGGTGCACCGAGCGCGCTTCCAGCTGGTCGGCGCGATCCTCCGAGCGCAGCAGCGCGATCATCAGGTACTGGAAGATGACGATCACGAGCACCGAACCGAACAGCACCGGCAGACCCAGGTTCATGTAGGCGACCGCGAGCACCGCCGTCAGTGCGCCTGCGGCGATCTGCCCGGGCAGCATCGGCACGAACAGTTCTCGCACCTGCCCGATCAGGCGGCGGTTCTCGACGAAGTAGTTGTCCAGCGCGATCACGCTGAAGTTGAGGGCGTTCGTGATCATGAAAACCGCGAACACGACCAGCCCAAACGTGACTTCGTGCGCGAGTTGATTTGACGGGTCGTGCACGTTGCCGATCGAGGTCTGCACGAGCAGGCCTCCGATCAGCGGGAACACGGCGAACGCGGCCAGGTTGTTCAGCCATGCCGACAGCGGCAGCTGTCGCCCGACCGAAATGAAGATCGCGCAGGCCAACGCGATCGCCACGGCCGGTGTCGGGCCGAGCAGGCTGATCGCCAACACCTGCGCGACGAACCCCGCCGAGAGGTGCTGACCGCGGATCGTGAACACGAGCCGCTGTCCTCCGAGCGAAAGCGCCAATAGCAGCCCGACCAGCAGCAGCGGCTGCCATTCCTGCGTGTTGGACAGCCATGCGGCCGCCGCGAGCGCGGCGGCGAGCGCGAGCGCCTCGGCCGCGCAGAAGATCCGGATGGTCAGTTTTGAGTCGTTCATTTCGTGGCCCGCGGTCCTGTCGTACTTAACGGCCGATTCGGCGTGGTCCTTAAGGTGTGCTCTGCACGCTGGACGGGCGCGAATCGCTCGACTGAGGCGAATCGCGCGGCGCCCACTCCGGCTCGACATCTGTCGCGGGCGACGCGGCAGTCGTCGCCGTCAGACCCCCGAGGGGCAAACGCACGAACGCGATCGTGCTCGCCATCGCGCCGATCCCGGCGACGAGCAGAGCGGCCCGCGGCGAACCCAGGGCCGCGATGCCGCCACCGAGCGCAAAGCCGATTCCCGGAGAGATCGCGCCGATCGATTCGACGGCACCCATCAACTGCGCATGAAGCCGCTCGGGCGTCAGCCGCTGCACTGCACTGATCAGTGCAGCCCACTGCACTCCGTTGCCGATCCCACCGATCAAGCCGGCGGCACACGCCGGCGCCAGCGATGGCGCTACGGCCCAGCCGAGATATGCAACCCCGACCGCCAACGTCGATGCGCTCAGCAGCAATCCCAGCGAACGCTTGATCGAGCGCGCGAACATGATGCTTCCGATCGCCGCGCCCAGGCCCCAGAAGCCGAGCAACAGGCCGTAGCCGCCGTCGCCGGCGTGCAATGTCGTCTTGGCGTAGGCGACCTCGATCGGCGGGGAGAACTCGAAGAACACGAGCGCCACCGCTTGAACGACCAGCAGTCGGCGCAACGTCCTTGCGCTGGCGATGTGATCCCAGGCCGCTTTCAGGCGAGCGCGCACGGAGGCGGTCTCCGCGTCCTGTACGCGCGGCGTGAGGTCGATCAGCATCGCCCCGCACACCAAGAACGAGGCGACGTCGATCAGCAGCGCCACGGGCACGCCGAAGGCTGACACGGTCGGGCCGGCGAGCGCGGGCCCGAGCGTGAAGGTGATCGCGAATCCGATGTTGATCGCGGCGTTCGCCCTGCGCTCGGCCTCTTGAGCGCTCGCCTCGCGGGCGTCGCCGCCCTCGCCCTCTGCGGCAAAGCCGGCGGAGGAGAGACCGCTTTCGCCGGTCGCAAGCGCCAGCCCCGCCTGGCCCGCGTAGGTCTGCGCAGGCAGGCTCGTCGCCGGCGAGGTCGTTTGGGCATGGTGGTCGTAGGACCATTCGCGCGCGGCGCGTGCCGCGGCGGCTCGCAACAGCGCGCTTGCAGCCAGCGCCGCGGTCCCGTCCAAAGCGACGAGCACGAGTACGGCGGCCAACGTGAAATGCCACATCACGACCGCGGCCAGGGCGGCCGTGGCGAGCGCCTCGAACAGGTAGAGGCGGCTCAGCGCACCCCTGCGCCCCGAGGTCTCGACTCTGGCCACCAGCACCGGCACCATGAACGCCGGAATGACCTGACTGGCCAGCAGCAGTGCGGCGACCGCCGCAGCACTGGCGGTCTGGTCGTAAACGGCGATCGACAGCGCGATGAAGCCGAACCAGGTACCCAGTCTGTTGACCGTGTACGCCGCGACGATCCGCCGGACTCGGGACGAGCGCAGAGGGGAGGGAGCGGTTTGGGAGTTCGCTGTCGAGGACACTGCGGGGCCACGCTACAGGCCGCTTGAGATGGCAACGAGCCATGCAACGCCTATCCCGCTCAACCGAGCCGTTCGAGCGCCATGCATGCGCTCCGTGGCCAGTGGTAACCGAATCGGCAACGTCGTGAATCAAATCGTGGCCCTTCGCGACGCCCAGCTGCCACGCTCACGGCGCCGCTTCCGTCGCCGAGATCGGGTCAGGGATGAGCGCCGGTAGTGCCGGATGGCAATCAGCCACGGCCTCCTGCGACGGCGGGAAGTGGAGCGTCGACGCAGATCACGGGCAGCTCGGGATGGCGTTGGCCGAGCAGACGCATCAGCGAGTCGGCGTCTGCATCGTGAAGATCGCCGGCGAGTATCACCATTCGGCTGTACGAGGCGCGCTGCAGCACGCCGGTTATGTCCTCGGCCTCCACCCACCCGGTGCGAGGCGGCAGGGTGGCGCCGAACTCCTCGCGTAGGGTCGCGCGACCGTGCCGGTCCCCGCCGGCCAGCAGCACCGGGGCAAGTGGGCGGAGGTGGGGGTGATCGTCGTCCGGGACGATCCGCAATGACGGCCTGGGAGATTCGGGCATGGTCATACCGATATCCGCAACCCCGGCCTCGGCGCTTTGACCGGAGCGCAGGACCCGCAAAACGGGTCGCCGCGAGTCTTCACGGGCGCGCGGTGAGACGATCGGACTCATTGCAGGAGGGCCTTCGGAATCATGCGACCATCGGCCGACGCAGGGACGCGGCGTCCGCTCTCAAGGCCCGCGTCGGCCGCTTCGCGGGCGTCAGCGCGTCGCAGTGCTTTCAGGCCGGCAAAGCCCGCGGCAGTCAGAGTCAGCCATGCGGTGAGGATGGAAAGGGCGATCATCGTGGCACTCCTTTGCGGTCGAACTGGGGCGAGCGATTCGGGTGGCTGTGCGTCATGACCGACATGATGCGTCCTCGCGGGCCGTTTGTCTGTAGGGCAGAGGGTGCCGATCGTGTCGTCCTTTTGGTGCCGATCTATGTCGTCCTTTGTGGCCTGAGAGTGTCATCCCCGGCGGGCCGTGCGGGTGTTCGCAGGAGGGGGTCTGGATGACCCGCTACGGTGTGCGCTCAATGGAGGCGGGCATTCCAGGGGTGGACAGGCCGATCAGGGTGATCATCGCCGACGACCATGCGGTCGTGCGCGACGGGATTCGCATGGTGCTCGAGCGTGAGGCCGGAGAGTTCGACGTGGTCGCCGAAGCCGCCGACGTGCCCTCGACGATCAGGGAAGTGCGCGAGCACAAGCCCGACCTGTTGACGCTCGATTTGACGATGCCCGGGGGATCGAGCCTCGCGGCGCTGCCGTCGTGCTTCGTCGCTCACCCTACGCTGGCGGTCGCAATCCTGACCATGCGCGAGGATCCCGAGTATGCGCGCCAGGCCTTGCGCGCCGGCGCGCGTAGCTACGTACTCAAGGAGGCCGAGCCCTCCGAGCTGTTGCAGGCTTTCAGGCTGGCCGTGGCAGGGGGCAATTATCTGCATCCTCGGCTTGGTGCGCTGATGGCCGCCGGTGAGGAGTCCGCGAACGACGGCGTAGCGCTCTCCGAGCGCGAGCGCGAGGTGGTGCGGCTGATTGCCAACGGCTACACGAACCCTCAGATCGCGGAGCAGCTGCACGTCGCCGAGCGCACCGTCAAGACCTATCGTGCCCGTGCGATCGAGAAGCTCGGATTCTCCTCGCGCTCGGAGATCACCGCGTATGCGCGCAAACTGGGGCTCGTCGAGTAGACCTTCCGCGTCGCGGCGCCGGATCGGCGAGCGAGGCTCATAGAGTGGGTGTTGCGATGAGTTTCGAGGCCACGAGCGGTCTCCATTTCGAGACGCCACAGATGCAGCACCGGAAGGAGCAGAGCGCCAATGACGCAGCAGGACGTCGCAACTATCGAGGAACCCACGGTCGCGCCGAGCATCGACCGTACCCGCTGGATCGCGCTGTACGTGCTGTGTGTGGGCGTGCTCATGATCGTGCTCGACGCGACCGTCGTGAACGTCGCGCTGCCGTCAATCCAGACCGATCTCGGCTTCTCGCAATCGAGCCTCGCGTGGGTCGTAAACGCGTACCTGATCGCTTTCGGCAGTCTCCTGCTGCTGGCCGGCCGGCTCGGGGACCTGATCGGCCGTCGCACGGTGTTCATGGCAGGTCTGGTCGTGTTCACCGCGGCCTCGCTGACGTGTGGACTGGCGCAGAGCCAGGAGATGCTCGTCGCCGCCCGCTTCGTGCAAGGGGTCGGCGGCGCGATGACCTCTGCGGTCGTGCTCGGAATGATCGTCACGATGTTCCCCGAACCCCGCGAGCAGGCGAAGGCGATCGGCGTCTATGGCTTCGTCGCCTCCGCCGGCGGGTCGGTGGGCCTGCTGGCGGGCGGCGTGCTGACGCAGGCGATCAATTGGCACTGGATTTTCTTCATCAACGTGCCGATCGGCATCGCCACGGGAATCGTCGCGTTGCGCCTGCTACGGCGCGACGAGGGCATCGGCTTTGGCGCCGGAGCCGACGTGCTGGGCGCGGCCCTGATCACGAGCTCGTTGATGCTGGGCGTCTACACGATCGTCAAGCCCGCCGCCGAAGACGGCTGGGGGGCGACGCGTACGCTCGAGCTCGGCGCCGTCTCGCTCGTGCTGCTGTGCGCGTTCGTGCTGCGGCAGGCGCGGGCACGCAACCCGCTGATTCCCTTGAGGATCTTTCGCTCGCGCAACGTCTCGGGCGCGAACGTCGTACAGATGCTGATGGTCGCGGGCATGTTCGGAATGTTCTTCCTCGGTGCCCTCTACCTGCAACGGGTGCTCGGCTATGACGCGCTGGAGATCGGCCTGGCGTTCCTGCCGGCGACGGTCGTGATGGGCATCCTGTCCTTGCGCTACTCGGAACGGCTGATCATGCGCTTCGGCGCGCGGACGATGCTGTTCCCCGGCCTCATCCTGATCGCGGCGGGCCTACTGCTGTTCTCACGTGCGCCGGTGCACGGCGACTATCTCACGAACGTCCTACCGGTGATGCTCCTGTTCGGCTTCGGTATCGGCAGCTCCTTCCCGTCGCTGATGACCCTTGCGATGTCCGGCGCGACCCCCGAGGACGCGGGCCTGGCCTCCGGCCTGGTGAACACCTCCGCGCAGGTCGGCGGCGCACTCGGCCTGGCGGTGCTCGCCACGCTCTCGGCGACGCGCACGAGCCACCTGCTAGCCGGTGGCTCCTCCAATGCGGCCGCACTGGTAGGCGGCTATCACCTCGCGTTTGTCATCGGAGCGGGCCTGATGGCGCTCGCCTTCGTAGTCGTCCTCACCGTCATACGACCGGTTGCCATGCCCGCCCACCAGATGCAAACAGAACACAGCGCCGGCGAAGCCGAGGCGCGGGAGCTCTCCGAGGCGGCATAGGCGCCAAAGTCGGCGCCCCTTTGACGACCGGGAGCTACGCCACCCCGCCGGGCTGCAACTGATCGAGCACGGCGGGGTCGGGGCGCCCGGCGAGCGGCACCGCCAGGCGCATGACGGTGCCTTTGCCGGGGGCGGGGACGAGTTCGAGATCGCCGCCGACGAGCTCGGCGCGCTCGCGCATACCGGACATGCCGAAGCCGCCCTCCAGGCCGTCGCCGCGAGGGCCGAGACGATCGGCTTCGGGTAGGCCCTTGCCGTCGTCGGTGACCGAGGCGCGTACGACGCCGTCGCGCTCGGTCACGCTGACCACCGCGCGTTCGGCTTCGGCGTGGCGACTGACGTTCGTGAGGGCCTCCTGAACGACGCGATAGATCGTGCTCTCGAGCTCGGGATCGAGTCGCTTGGGGTCGTGCTCGGGTCCGAGGTCGATCTCGGTTTGCACGTCCAGGCCGTCGATTGCCTGCATGCGCCGCGCGAGCGCCTCCAGGGCAGCGGCGAGACCGAGGTCGTCAAGCGCGGCGGGCCGGAGCTCGGTGATCAGGTGGCGCAGGCCGTCAATCTCCTCGCCGAGCCCATCCAGGACCGCGTCGACCGCGCTGCTCAGGGCCTCGCGTTCGTCGATGTCGCGTGCGTTGGCGAGCTTCAGGCGCAGCGCGCCGAGCCCTTGCACGGTCTCGTCGTGGATCTCGCGCGCCCAGCGCGTGCGCTCACGCTCGCGGGCCTCCATCCCGTAGCGCAACCGCTCGATCTCGACCGAGCGCTCCGCTTGTAGGCGCTGGGCGACGCTCGCCGCGAACGCACTCAGCGCCTCCCTGTCGGGACCTCTGAAGCCTGCGTCCCGACGCAGCGCGATCACGAGACCTCCGCCCTGGCCTTCCATGTTGAAAGGCTCGACGAGCAGCGCGCGCGCCTCGATCCCGAGTTCGTGCAGCAGCGCCGCGTCCTGTCCGCGGGGACGATCCATCGCTACGGGCTTACCCTCGCGATAGAGGGCGCCAAGCGCGCTGCCTTCGACCGGCACGATGCGCAGTCGCGGGCGACTCTCGCCGCTGGCGGCGGCCACACGCAGCTCGCCACGCTCCTCGATCACCATCAACAGCGAGCTGGCGTCGAGTAGCGCCAGGCCGCGATCGGCCATCAGGCGCAGCAGCCACAACTCAGATCCCGTGAGCACCGCGCGGGATTATGGACTATGGGTCCGTCGAACCCCTGGGTCCGTCGAACCTCCGGGTTCCTCGAACCCTATGGGTCGGTCGTCACGGCTCCGTTGCGTTCCCGTTGGACGGCCGCGCGAGTGTGCGCGAGCAGCTGCGAGGAGTCGAGATCCTCGCGCCAGGCGGCCAGGCCGACGGATACGCGCAGCGGACGGCGCACGCCGTCGGTCTCGATCTTGATCGCGCGCAAACGGTCGAGTACGCGTCGGGCGACGATCTCTCCGCGTGGACCGTCGGCGCCGGGGAGGACCACGAGCAGCTCGGTGTCGCTGGGACGCCCGACCCGGTCGAAGCGGCGCAACTCGCGCAACAGCGCGGGTCCGGCATAGGCGAGCGCCTGCTCGGGCAGCTTGCGTCCGTGCCGGGAGGAGAGCTCGGCGAGATCGTCTATCGCCACCAGCAGGCAGCTCAGCGGCGTGCCGTGGCGGCCGGCCCGGCTGATCTCCTCTTCGAGGCGATCTTCGAGTGCATCGGCGGAGAGGCAGTCGATCTGGCTTCGCTGCACGTCCTCACGGCCCTCCGGGGAGGGCGAGTCGATACGCGGGTGGGTGTCGTTGGCGGCCATGCCTGTTGTTGGGCGGTCGAGTGTACGCGCGAGCCGGCCCTGTTGCGGGATCCTTCCCGCCGTCCTCGCTTCGATTATGCCTGCTCGAAGCGATCGTGTCGCCGCTCGCAAGCACATTCCCGCTGCGGGGAGACACTTACGGGGGTCCGGTGGGCCCGGTCCCGCGCGAATACCGTCCCCGTTCACTGCTACACATGCTGATCTGATGCTGCAAGAGCTGAACGTCGAGAACCTGCTGTTGATCGAGCGCGCCCAGTTGCGGCTTGCCCCGGGCCTGAACGTGCTGACGGGCGAGACGGGCTCGGGCAAGACGGTGCTGGCGCACGCCCTGGATCTGTTGTTGGGCGGGCGTGCACGGCCGGGAATCGTGCGTCCGGGCGCGAGCGAGGCTTATGTCGAGGGCGTGTTCGAGCTGTCGGATGCACTGCGTGAGGAGCTGGGAGAGCGTCTGGCGTCTGACGCGGGTGAGATCGTGCTGGCGCGTCGTATCGACGCCGATGGACGCCGTACGCGTGCGTATCTGAATGGCCGTTCGGCAACAGTGGCGGAGTTGCGCGATATCGGTGCGCGACTCGTTTCTTTCTACGGCCAGCACGAGCACCGCAAGTTGACCGTCGCGGGCGCTCAGCTGCAGGTTCTCGACGGACGCTGCGGGGCTGAGCAGACCGGGCGCCTGCATGCGTGTGCCGAGGCATATCGCCTGTGCACTGCGCTTGAGGCGCAACTGGGGGATCTGCGCGAGCTGGCGCAGGCGCGAGAGCGCGAGCTCGATTTGCTGGAGCATGAGCTCGCCGAGATCGACGAGGCGGCACCGGATGAGGTTGAAAACGAGCGGTTGCTCGCTGCCCGCGAGCGGTTGCGCCGCTCAGACGCGCTGTGTTCCGCCGCCGGTCACGGCGCGCAAGGACTGGCGGCCGACTCGGGCGAGGCCCCCGGCGCGGTGGCGCTACTTGCCTCGGTCGCGGCGGGATTGGAGGCGGTTGCGGGCGTGGACCCGGACCTGGACTCACTCGCCGAGCGACTGAGCGCGATCGCGGTCGAGTCACAGGAGCTCGCGGGCGAGTTGCGCGACTACGGGGAACGGCTGGCGGCCGAGGACGGCTCGCTGGATGAGGTCGAACGGCGCCTTGCGGCGACCGAGCGGCTGGTGCGCAAGCACGGCGGTTCGATCGCCGACGTGCTCGCCTATGCCGAGCGCGCCCGCGGGCGCCGGCAGGAACTCGACGGAGCGCAAGGGGCGCTCGTGCAGACAGAAGATCGCTTGGCACAGGCTCGGACCGAGCTCGATCGACATGTCATGGAGCTGCGCCACGCACGTGAACAGGCGGCCCCACGCCTGGCGGAGGGCGTGCGCCGGCAGCTGGCCGCGCTGGCGATGGCCGATGCACAGTTCGAGGTGATGCTCACCGAGCGAGCGCCCGGACTCACCGGTGGGGATGCGGTCGAGCTGCTGATCGCCCCCAACCCGGGTGTTCCCGCGGGACCACTGCGTGAGATCGCCTCCGGCGGCGAGCTCTCGCGGGTGATGCTCGCGCTTATCACCGCCTCCACCGAGGGTGAGCGCGCGGGCGGGGGCGATGCCGGCGAGCAGGCGATGTTGGGAACGCTGGTGTTCGACGAGATCGACGCCGGCATCGGTGGCCATACGGCGCGGGCGGTCGGTGAGCGCTTGCGAGCGCTGGGCGAAAGCGGGCAGGTCGTGTGCATCACGCATCTGCCGCAAATCGCCTCGCTGGGAGTTCGTCACTTCTCGGTCGTCAAGGACACCTCCGCTGATCCGACGCTCGCAACGGTGGTGCAGTTGGGCGAGCCGCAGGTGGTCTCCGAGTTGGTGCGCATGCTCGGAGCCCAGGACAGCGACGCGACGGCGCGACGGCACGCCAGGGATTTGCGCAAGGCGGCCTGAGTGCTCACGCTCATGGATCACTCGATTCAGGGCCGGCTGTTGTGGCGCGAACCGTGAGCGGGTAACCTCGCCGCCATGGCCGCTACCAGGCAGCCACCCGACGGCGCAGCCCAGCCGGCGGGCTCAGCTGCGCCGGTCGGCTCGACTCAGCCGGAAGGCGCCGCCACGTCGCCGCCGACGCTTCCCCCGATCGCACCGTGGCGCACCGTCACCGGCCCCGTCCGGATGGGGCGGCGTACGAAGCTGCTGGTGCGCCATCTGCATCGCGGTGACATTGCGGTGATCGATCATCTCGACATCGACCGGGTTTCGGCCGAGGAGCTGATCGCCGCGGGCGCCGCCGCGGTCATAAACTGCCGCTGCTCAAGCAGCGGCACGTATCCGAACCTGGGCCCGCAATTGCTCGTCGAAGCCGGCATCCACCTGGTGGATCTGCCCGATGATTCGCTGTTCGAGCTGGTTTCTGACGGCGAGACGATCACGGTGCGCGACGAGCACGTGTTGCGCGGCGACGGTACTGAGCTTGCCACCGGCGAGGTGCTCGACCTGGCGCGGGTTCGCGCGGAGACCGAGGCTCGCAGGCGCGAGGTCGGCGAGGCCTTGGAGCGGTTTGCGCATAACACGATCGAGCACATGCGCGAGGAGCGCGAGTTGCTGGCGGGCAGGATCGACTTGCCGCGCTTTGCGACCGACTTTCGCGACCGCTCGGCGCTCGTGGTCGTGCGCGGCGTCGATCACCAGCGCGATCTACGGGCGTTGCGGCCGTTCATTCGCGACATGCGCCCGGTGCTCGTCGCCGTCGATGGCGGCGCGGAGGCACTGCTTGAAGCGGGACTGTGCCCGGACATGATCGTCGGTGACATGGACTCCGCCGGCGAGGCGGCGTTGCGCTGCGGCGCTGAGCTGGTCGTGCATTCCTATCCGGACGGGCGTGCGCCCGGACGCGCGCGACTGGACGAGCTGGGCGTCCCCTACAAGCTCGTGCCCGCACCCGGTACCAGTCAGGACGTGGCGATGCTGCTCGCGGCCGAGAAGGGCGCGCGGCTGATCGTGGCGGTCGGCTCGCAGTTCAACCTGGTGGAGTTCCTCGATCGCAATCGCGAGGGCATGTCCTCGACGTTCCTCACACGATTGCGAATCGGCGAGATATTGGTCGACGCGAAGGGCGTAAGCAGGCTCTATCACCCGCGCCCGGGGCTGACGCCGCTGCTGGTGGTGATCGCGGCGGGGCTGATCGCGATGATCGCGGTCGTGTGGATGACGCCGGCGTTGCGCGACGTGATGGACCTGTTGTGGCTGAAGCTGCAACTGCTGTTCTCCACCGGCTGAGCCCGCGCCCGCCGCGCCCCGTGCGCCCGGCGCGACCTCGGCCGAGCACCCCGATCTATTCTCCCGACGAGCGATGTTCGACTACCGCTACCACGCGCTGTCCCTGGCGGCCGTCCTGCTCGCGCTCGCCGTGGGGATCGTCATCGGCGTGGCGATCGGCGACTCCAACCTGGTGTCTTCGGCGAAGAACGGGATCGTCGCGAACCTGAACTCGGAAGTGAGCGGTGCACGCAAGCAGGCCGAACAGCTGCAGGAGAAGCTCGGTGACGAGGAAGCGTTCGCGAACGGGCTGTATCCGCTGGCGGTCCACGACCTGTTGGGCGGACGCACAATCGGGCTCGTGTTCCTGGGTGCCTCCTCCGACCACGTCGACGGACTGGTGCGCTCGGCGGTGACGCAGGCCGGTGGTGATTTGACGGTCGTGGCCGCGGTGCACGAGCCGCTGAACCTGCCCACGATCTCCCAGGAGGCGGCCGGCACCCATTACGCCACCCTGACCGGCTCGCCCGTGTTGATCGAACGCTTCGGCAAACTCATGGGACGGCAACTGGTCAGCGGCGGACAGGCGGTTGATCGTGAGTTGCTAAGTAGGGTCCGGGGCGGGCTGCTGAGCGCGTTCGACGGACAGCTCGGCCGCCTCGAAGGCCTGGTGGTGGTGCGCGCGGACCCGACCGGTATGACCCCCGAACAGGCCGCCGCGAGCGCGGCGTTCGAGACGGGATTGTTGAGCGGGGTCGCGGCCGTGGGAGTGCCCGCGGTGGGGATCGAGCTGAGCGGCACCGAACCAAGTCAGATCAGCTGGTACAAGGGCAAGAACGTCTCCAGCGTGGACGACCTCGACGCCCCGGCCGGACAGGCGGCGCTCGCGTACGCGCTGGCGGGCGCCCATGGCGCGTTCGGGGTGAAGCCCACGGCCGACTCGCTGCTACCCAGCGCGGTGCCGTAGAGCGACGCGAGGGAAGGGTGACCTCGCCGCATGCGGCGAGGTCCGACCCCGCACATGTGCGGGGTCGCCGATGGCGCATGCGCCATCGGAGGACAAGTCGCATGCGACTTGTCCCGGGAGAGCGCATGCGCTCTCCCGCCTGTCGGCGCGTGCGCCGACAGGAACAGCACTCTCACGCGCTCCCATCCGTGAAGGGCGCTAGCTTCCGCGCATGCGCGTAGTCCTAGCCCTGCCGTTCGTGCTGGCTCTCGCGGGCGCGGTGTTGCTCGCGCAGCCGACGCTGCGCGCACTGCGCCGGGGCGGCCATACGCGGCCCAACTATCGCGGCCGCGAACTCCCTTGCCCGCTGGGGGTGCTGATCGTCGTGGCGGCATTGCCGGCGCTGGTGCCGCTGACGTTGATCGAACGGATCGGACACACAACGATCGTGTATCCGGGCCTGATCACCGTCGCGGTGTACGCACTCGGGGTCGCCTGTTTGGGTTTGATCGACGACACGCTCGGCTCTCCGCGGGGAGACGTCGCGGCCCCGCGCGGGTGGCGCGGTCACGGCGCGGCGGCGATGCGCGGCGAGCTATCCACCGGAGCGCTGAAGGCGCTCGGCTCGCTCGGGCTGGCGCTGCTCGCGATGGACTTCGCCGGCCTGTCTGTCGGTCGTTGGCTGTTGGCCTCCGCCGTGCTCGTGCTGGCGACGAACGCGCTGAACCTGCTCGACCTGCGGCCCGGCCGCGCGTTCAAGCTGTTCGTGCTGATCGGCGCCGGGCTGACGATCGGCGCGCGCGAACTGCGCCCGTTGTGGACGCTCGGACTGTTCGTCGGACCGGCACTCGTCGCGGGCGTATATGACCTGCGCGAAGAGGCGATGCTGGGCGACACCGGCGCGAACCTGCTGGGGGCCCTCGCGGGGCTGTGGATGGTGCTGGTGCTCTCCCAGACCGGCCAACTGGTCGCCCTCGCGCTGCTCGTGATCGTGACCGTCTACGGCGAGCTGCGATCGATCTCCGAGCTCGTCGCGCGGGTGCCGCTGCTGCGGGAGCTAGACTCTCTTGGCAGGCCGTCCAGCCCTCCACGATGACACTGCATCCCTCCGACCGCCACGCGGACACCCCAGCGAAGACCCGGTTCATTTTCGTCACCGGCGGCGTCGTGTCCTCGCTTGGGAAGGGCATCGCGGCGGCCTCGATCGGACGCTTGTTGGTCGCGCGCGGGTTGACCGTGGCGATGCAGAAGTTCGACCCCTACATCAACGTCGACCCGGGCACGATGTCCCCGTATCAGCACGGCGAGGTGTTCGTCACCGAGGACGGCGCCGAGACCGATCTGGACCTCGGCCATTACGAGCGCTTCACCGACGCGAACACGAGTCGCGCCTGCAACGTGACGGCCGGCGGTGTGTATGACACTGTCATCCGGCGCGAGCGCCGCGGGGACTATCTCGGCGGGACCGTGCAGGTCGTCCCGCACATCACCGACGAGATCAAGCAGCGGGTTGCGCTGATCGCCGAGTCGAGCGACGTCGACGTGGTGATCACCGAGATCGGCGGCACGGTCGGGGACATCGAGTCGCTGCCGTTCCTTGAGGCGATCCGACAGTTCCCCGTCGATGTGGGGCGCCGGCGGTGCATGTACATCCATCTGACGCTCGTCCCCTACATCGGGCATGCGGGCGAGCTGAAGACCAAGCCGACGCAGCACTCGGTTAATGAGCTGCGGCGCATCGGGATCGCGCCGGACATGTTGATGTGCCGCTCGGAGGGTCCGCTGTCGAGCGATATTCGCAAGAAGATCGCGCTGTTCGCGAGCCTGCCGATGGACGCCGTGGCGAGTGCACGCGACGTGGACGACATTTACAAGGTGCCGCTCGTGTTCGCCGATCAGGGCGTGGACGATTTCATCCTGGACCATTTCGGCATGCAGGCGCCCGCACCCGAGCTCGCGGATTGGCGTGAGCCGATCGAGCGCGCCGAACGGGCCACGCGCGAGGTCACGATTGCGATCGTCGGCAAGTACGTGCAGCTCGCGGACGCCTACCTGTCGGTGTCCGAGGCGCTGCGCCATGCCGGTGCGTTGCAGGGCGGACGGGTGCGGATCGAGTGGGTTGACTCCGAGAGCCTTGAGGATCCCGACAGCGACGCCGCCTCGCGATTGGCGCTGGCGGATGGCATCCTCATCCCCGGCGGGTTCGGCGGCCGCGGGATCGAGGGCAAGATCGCGGCGGCGCGGATCGCACGCGAGCAGGGGATTCCCTATCTGGGCATCTGCCTGGGCATGCAGGTCGCTGTGGCGGAGTTCGCGCGACATGTCGCCGGGATGGAGGGTGCGAATTCGACCGAGTTCGATCTGGAGACGCCCTACCCGGTGATCGACCTGCTGCCCGAGCAGAAGGAGGTCGCCGATCTCGGCGGCACGATGCGCCTGGGTGCGGACCCGATCAAGCTCCACGACGGCACGCGCGCACGCGAGATCTATGGCGAGGCGGTCGTGTACGAGCGCCACCGCCACCGTTACGAGGTCAACAACCTGCTGCGCAAGCGCTTGCAGTCGGCGGGCTTGACCGTATCGGGCACTTCGCCCGACGATCGCCTCGTGGAGACGATCGAGCTGGCCGATCATCCGTTCTTCGTGGCCTCGCAGTTTCATCCCGAGTTCAAGTCCCGACCCGAGCGCCCCGCGCCCCTGTTTCGCGAGTTCGTCGCCGCCGCGCTCGCGCAGCTGAGGGAGGGCGCCGGGATCGCCGATGGCGGGGCCGCGGAGATCGTCGTTCGCGCCGGCGAGGTCCCGGCGTCCAGCTCACGCTCGTGAGCACTCCGGAGCCGTCCGGCGAGGTTCAGGCCGGCGTGGCGATCCCGCCGAGTGAGCCTGGGGTGTTGCGCGTGGAGGCCGTATTTCATGACGTCGAGGCCGAGCAGGCGGATACGATCGCGGCCGAGTTGATCGCTCGCGCGCACGAGCTCGCCAACCTGCCCGAGCATGCGTGCGATGTGGACGTGAACGTCAGGCGCGAGTCATCTCACGCCGGCAGCGCCGGCAGCGTGTAGTTTGCGCCGCCCATGCTGAAGCTCCGCCGCGCCACCGTCACCGACGCCGGACCGCCCGAAGGCGCCGAGCAGCAGCTGGTCGTCGAGTTGGACGGCAGGGCCCGCGCGGCGATCGCCGACGTCGCCCTGCTCGGCGCCGCTCAGGTGGGGGATGAGGTGATTGTCAACGCGCAGGCGCTCGACCTCGGATTGGGCTCGGGAGGCTTCGATGTGGTGCACGTCAACCTCACGCGCGGACTGAGCGGAGACGGTGTGCCCGGCGCGCACGTGATGAAGCTCAACTACACGAGCCTGCAACACGCCGTCCGTCCCGTCGAGGATGCGCGCGCGATGAATCTACCTCTCGGCCGTCCCGTGGCGGTGCTCGCCCTGCACGGTCAGCTCGCACCGGTCGTTTGGGCCTTCGCCCAGGCCGTACCCGAGGCTCGCCTCGGGTACGTGCAGACCGAGGGCGGGGCGCTCCCGGGAGGGCACTCGCGCACCGTGCGCGAGCTGCGCGAGCGCGGCCTACTCGCCGGACACCTCACGGCGGGCGCGGCGTTCGGGGGCGAAGGCGAGGCGATCACGACCGCCGGGGCGTTGCATCACGGGCTCGAGTCGCTCGGCTGGGATGCCGCGGTGTGCGGTCCGGGACCCGGGATCGTGGGCTCGGACTCGCCGTTGGGGCACGGCGGGCTATCGGCGCTCGACAATGCGCACGCGTCGCTCGCGCTCGGATGCGAGGCGCTGATCGTCGCACGGATGTCCTCGGGCGATCCGCGTACGCGCCACCGTGGTATCTCCCACCACACGCTCACCGTGCTCGATCTTCTGCTCGCGCCCGTCACGATCGCACTGCCGGCAGGGATGCGTTCGCCCGTGGGGGCCGACCTGCGGGCAGGTCTCGGTGCGGTCTTCGGCGGAGCGATGCCGAGCCGACCGGGACTGGAACTCGACGTCGAGCGCCCCGCGCGCATCACCCGCCACGACTGGCGTCGGGCACCCATCGACCTGCCGGCGTATGTCGCTTCGGGACTGCCGGCGCACACGATGGGTCGCGGCGTGGCACAGGATCCGTTGTTCTTCGCCGCCGCGCTCGCCGGTGGGGCCGCGCTGGGCGAGCTCGTCGAACACGCCGCCGACGAGCCTGCCGGCAGCGGGCGTGACGGCGGCGATCCACGGGCAGGAGCCGGGAGGGGAGAGGCGAAGCTCGGCATGTGAGCACCACCTCCGCATCTGCGACCAGCGGCTCGACCGAGGCGCTGGTGCTCGAAGTTCCTCGCCTATCTGGAGCTCGAGCGAGGTCTGTCGCGCAACACCCTGCAGGCATACCGCTCAGACCTGTTGCAGTTCGGTGAGTTCCTACGTCGGCGCAACGTCGACCCGTTGCGAGCCGGGCACGGAGATCTCGCGGCGTTCCTGTCCGAGCTGGCGACAGATGCGATGCCGTCTGAGTCCAAGGACGGCGAGCCCTGCGGCGAGGAGCGCGGTACGGCCGTGTCCGCCGCGACATTGCGGCGCAAGGCCGCCTGCCTGCGCTCCTTCTACAGGCATTTGCGCCGCGAGGGAGCGATCGCGCACGACCCCACCGCGGAGCTGCGCGGGCCGCCGCGCACCCAGCGCCTGCCGGCGGCGCTTACGCGCGGAGAGATCACGAAGCTGCTAGGTGAGCCGCGCGGTACCGAGCCGCTTGCGCTGCGCGATCGGGCGTTGTTGGAGCTGATGTACGCGTGCGGTCTGCGCGCCTCGGAGGCGACCGGCATGGAGCTCGGCGACATCGACCTGGAGGAGGGCGTGCTGCGCGCTCGCGGCAAGGGGTCGAAGGAGCGGATCGTCCCGATCGGTGCGAGCGCAATCGCCGCGACACGGGTGTATCTGCAGCGGGGACGCCCCGCGCTCGTCGGCATACAGGTCCAGTCGCGGCTGTTCGTGAACGCCCGCGGGGGCGCTCTGACGCGTCAAGGGCTCTACAAGATCGTGCAGGGCCACGCGCGGCATGCCGGTTTGGAGCGCAAGATGAGCCCGCATACGCTCCGCCACACGTTCGCCACGCACCTGCTCGCAGGGGGCTGTGATTTGCGTTCGCTGCAGGAGATGCTCGGTCATTCCGATCTGGCGACCACCCAGGTCTACACTCACCTGTCGGCAGAGCGCCTGAAGGATGTCTACTTCGACGCTCATCCTCGTGCCAGACGCGGGGGTTGAGGTCGGCCGCGAACGAAGGAGCCGGAAGCGTTCAGGGGCAGTTGAGCCGTGCCGGGGAAGGATGCGCGGGTATCGTGAGGAAGGAGATCGCGATCTAAATGAGCGAGCCTGGGAAGCGACGGGGGATGGAGAAGGAGCCGAGTCGGCGTGCGTTCGTGCTCGTGATCGACGCGTGTGGCATCGGCGCGCTCCCCGATGCCGGCGAGTACGGCGACGAGGGCACGAACACGCTCGCGCACGTGGCCGAGCAGGTCGGCGGCATGGACCTGCCGACGCTCGCCTCCCTCGGGCTGGGGTCGATCCTGGCGTTGGCCGGCGTCGCGCCGGCGGCCGATCCGGCGATCTACGGGCGTCTGCACGCGCTCGGTCCCGGCAAGGACTCCACGGCCGGCCATTGGGAGCTGATGGGGATCGTGCTCGACCGGCCCCTTCCGACTTACCCCGAAGGTTTCCCGCCGGAGGTGATCGAACGGCTGCGGAGAGCGATGGGCCGGGATGTCCTGTGCAACCGTCCCTACAACGGGATCGCCGCGATCGAGGACTATGGCGCTGAGCATTTGCGCACGGGCGCGCTGATCCTGTACACCTCGCAGGACTCGGTCCTGCAGCTGGCGGCGCACGTCGATTGCGTGCCGCTGCAGGAGCTGTATCGCGCGTGCGAAGCCGCGCGCGAGCAGATGACGGGCGAGCATGCCGTCGGTCGCGTGATCGCACGGCCCTTCAGCGGCGAGCCGGGCGCGTTCGAGCGCACCGAAGGACGGCGTGACCTCGCGCTGGAGCCGCCCACCGGCGGCTACCTTCAGCGACTTCGCGACGGCGGTGTGCCCACGCACGGCGTGGGCAAGATCTCCGACCTGTTCGCCGGCGTCGGCATCAGCCACTCCCACCCCGGCGCGACCAACGCGCACGCGTTGCGCAGTGCGCGCCAACTGCTGGAGGGGATCGACCGCGGGTTGGTGTTCGTGAACCTGATCGAGACCGACCAGGTGTACGGGCATCGCAAGGACTCGTTTGGCTTCTATGAGGCCCTGCGCAGGATCGACGCCGAGCTGGGGCGGTGGCTGGCGGAGCTGTGCGATGACGATCTGCTGGTCGTGACCGCCGATCACGGCGTCGATCCTGCGCATGCCGGGACCGATCACACGCGCGAGTACGCGCCGCTGCTGGCCGTCACGGGTGGGATGCTCGCGTCACGGTCCGATCCGATCGCGGGTGGATACACGGGCGGCTATCGCCACGACGGACCGCTGGCCGACGTCGGCGCCACCGTACTGCGCTGGCTGACCGGAGCCGACAGCAAAACGCTTCCCGGGGATGCTTTCGTAGGCTGAGGTCGTGCCCGAGCTTCCCGAGGTCGAGACGATCAGGCGCCAATTGGCGCCGCTGGTGGAGGGCCGGACGCTGACCTCGATCGAGATTCTCGATCCCCGCTGGTCGCGGCCGCTCGCGCCGGCTGAACTCGCTGACGCGCTCCAGGGGCGGCGCATAGAGGAGCTTGGTCGACGCGGTAAGTATCTGGTGTGGCGCTTCTCCGACGAGGTCTTCCTCGCCCAGCACCTGCGCATGACCGGCGCCGTCCTCTCCGAACCGGACCCCGAGCCAAGTCACGTTCGCGTCCGGCTGGGACTGCGGCCCAAGCGCCGTCTGGTGATCGTCGATCCGCGCAGGTTCGGCACCGGCGAGCTGTTGTTGGGCGAGCCCGCGTTGGAGGCGTTCTTCGCCGCACGTCTCGGCTATGAGCCATTTGACGAGCGCTTCACCGCCGAGCACCTGCGCTCGCTCGCTCGCGGGCGCAGCGCCCCGATCAAGGCTCTGCTGCTGGATCAGCGACGGATCGCGGGAGTCGGCAACATTTACGCCGACGAGGCTCTGTTCCGCGCCGCCGTTCACCCGCTGCGCCCTGCCGGAGCACTGACACGCGAGCAGTACGGGCGCCTGCGCGAGACGATCGTCGAGGCGTTGGGCGAAGGCATCGACGCGCAGGGCGCCACGATCGACGACTTCCGCCACGTCGATGGCGTGCGCGGCTCCTTTCAGGACCGGTTCTTGGTGCATCGCCGCGCCGGCGAGCCGTGTCCTCGCTGTGGAACGACGATCGTAAAGCTGGTCGTCGCCGGACGGGGGACCTACGTCTGTGAGAGCTGTCAATCACGGCCCAGACGCCGTACTCGGCGGGGGTAACGCCTGCCCCGCCCAGAGGCTTCGCTGGCCCGGCGTCGCGCATCACGGGAGCCGCGCGTGTTCAGGCGGCGAGCAGTTCGTCGAGATGGCCGCTCTCGATCGCGTCCCGCACCTCGGCGAAGCCGCCGAGCAGCTCGCCGTCGATCAGCACCTGCGGGAAGGTCATCATCCCGGTCCTGCTCGCGAGCTCCACGCGACCCTGTGGGTCCTTGGAGAGGTTCACTTCGGAGAACTCGACCCCGCGCGCCTTCAGCAGGCCCTTGACACGGGCGCAGAACGAGCACGGCTCCGTGCTGTATACGGTGATCTCACTCATTACTTCACTAAGTATAGCTTTAGTTTGGCGGGTTCTCAACACCACCACGGGCGTAGGCGGATCGGTGCGCCGGGCGCGATCCTAGACTCGAAGAGGCAATGCCCGGACCAGTCAAGACTGAGGCGATCGTGCTGCGCTCCCTACGCTACGGCGAGGCCGATCGAATTCTGCACCTCTACACGCCCCAACGCGGGCGCGTGAGCGCGATCGCCAAGGGGGTGCGTCGCGCGCGCAGCCGTTTCGGGGGACGCTTGGAGCCCTTCTTTCGCCTGCGGCTCGACCTGCACGAAGGCCGTGGAGAGCTGCTGACGGTCACCGGCGCGGAGACCGTCGAGGGCTATCCGCGCCTGCGCTGCGACGCGCGCGCGCTCGATGCCGCCGCGCGCGCGTGCGATGCCGTCGGGCGGCTGTTCGAGACGGGGGAGCCGCACCCGAACGTGTTCAACCTGCTCTGCCGGCGACTGTCGTTGCTAGACACCGGCGCCGCCGGGGCGGGGAGCGGGCGCTCGGACGCGCTCGCGTTCCGTTTGAAGCTGATGCTCGCCGCCGGCCTCGCTCCTCAGTTGGGGGCATGCGCGGGCTGCGGCGAGCGCGAGCACCTCGTCGGCTTCTCCGGTGCGGCCGGGGGTGTCGTGTGTGGAGCCTGCGAGGCCGTCTCATTCCCACTCGACGCGGACGCCTACCGGTTCATGACCGAGGCGCTCGGACAATCCCTGGCGGACGTTCCCAGCGCGCCCGAGCCGGCGCTGGGTCAGGTCGAGCGGGCGATCTCCGAAACGCTCGAGCATCACGCCCACATCCGCCTGATGCCGGCCGCGGCCGCCGGGATGGCCGCCTGATGGGCACCGCCACCGAACCCGGGTCGGTGGGCGCGCGGTTCGCCGAGCTCACCCGTGCGCGCGAGCAAGCCTCGCTTTCGCCCCTGGCCGCTCGCTCTTATCCGGCTCTGCGCGCACGCGAGGAGGCCGACTGCGCGCTGCGCACGCCGTTTCAGCGAGACCGCGACCGGATCGTGCACAGCAAGGCGTTTCGCCGGCTCACGCACAAGACGCAGGTGTTCGTCGCGCCCGAAGGCGACCACTACCGCACACGCCTCACGCACACGCTGGAGGTCACGACGATCTCGCGGACGGTCGCGCGTGCGTTGGCGTTGAACGAGGACCTGACCGAGGCGATCGGTCTCGGCCATGACCTCGGGCACCCACCCTTCGGACACATCGGCGAGGAGGTCCTCGACCGTTGCCTGCGCGAGCGCTTCGACGGGTCTTTCCGTCATTACGAACACTCGCTGCGCGTCGTCGAGGAGCTCGAGCGCGATGGGTTCGGGCTCAATCTGACCGAGCAGGTGCGCGACGGCATCGCCCATCACTCGGGGCGCGCCGATCCTCCGAGCACGCTAGAGGGACGCATCGTCCGATTGATCGACCGTGTCGCATACATCAACCACGACATCGACGACGCATTGCGCGCGGGACTGCTGCACGAAGATGAGCTTCCGGGCGAGTCGATCGCGGTGCTCGGCGCCAGCGGCTCATCACGGATCGACACGCTCGTGCACGATCTCGTCGAGCACTCCGCCCGTGCCGGGGACATCGTGCAGGGCGAGCAGGCGGGCGCGGCGATGGGCGAGTTGCGCCGGTTCATGTTCGAGCGCGTCTACCTCGGACCGGCCGTCCGCGCCGAGCATGCGCGCATCGCCAACGTGGTGCACACGCTGTTTGAGCATTACGTCGCCCATCCCGAGCTGCTGCCGGCTCCCCGCTCGGCCGACGAGGGCCTTGCGGAGCGCGTCACGGACTATCTGGCCGGCATGACCGACCGGTATTGCATCAGGATGTATACGGACCTCCAAGTGCCCCAGGCGTTCGCCCGCTAGCGTTGGCGGGCAATGGCCCTCTACACCAGCGACTCTCGGGATCGTGTGCGCGATGCGGTCGACTTCGTCGAGCTCGTCTCCGCCCGCACGGACCTGCGCCGCGCGGGGCAGAACAGCTATGAGGGCCTATGTCCGTTCCACGAGGAGCGTACCCCCTCCTTTGGGATCGACCCCACGCAGAAGGTCTACTACTGCTTCGGCTGCCAGGCCGGGGGGGACGTTTTCAAGTTCGTCCAGGAGACCGAGAACGTCGACTTCAAAGGCGCCCTGGAGCTGCTCGCCGACCGCTGCGGGATCGAGCTGGAGCGCGAGCAGGAGGACCCCGATGCAGCCAAGCGCCGGCGCGGGCGCGAACGGCTGCTGGAGCTGCTCGCCCGCACGAGCGCCTATTACGAACGCTGCCTGTGGGATTCGCCCGAGGCCGCGCGCGCCCGCGACTATCTGCTGGGCCGCGGACTGGGGGAGGAGATCCTGCGCGAGTTCCACGTCGGCTATTCCCCCAGCGCGTGGGACCGGGTGCTGACGGGCTCGCTGCGCGGCGGTTTCACCGAGGCCGAGCTGTATGCGACCGGACTGGCCCAGCGCTCACAGGAGAACGGACGGCTGTATGACCGCTTTCGCTCGCGCATCATGTTCCCGCTCGCCGACACCCGCGGGCGCGTTCTGGGGTTCGGCGCGCGGGCTCTAAGCGAGGAGCAGCGCCCGAAGTACTCTGAACACCTCCGACAACACCGTCTACCACAAGGGCCTGCACCTCTATGGCTCAGACCTCGCGCGTGCACATGCCGCGAAGGCCGGGCAGGCGATCCTGTGCGAGGGCTACACCGACGTCATCGCCCTGCACCAGGCCGGCTTTCGCAACACGGTCGGGCTGATGGGCACCGCGCTGACGGGCGAGCAGGTGGGCGAGCTCGCGCGGATGGCGCCCACCGTGCTGCTGGCGCTCGACGCCGACAGCGCCGGGCAGGAGGCGATGCTGCGCGCCGCCGGCCTGGCCGCGAAACGCAAGCTCGAGCTGCGCGTCGTGCCGCTGCCCGACGGTACAGATCCGGCTGAGCTCGTGCAGGGCGGGGGGGCCTCGGCGATCGAGCAGGCGGTACGCGCGTCTGTGCCGTTCGTACGTTTTCGCGTAGAGCGGGTGCTGGAGGGCGGCGACCACGGTAGTCCCGAGGGCCGCGATCGGATGCTCGACGAGCTGCGCCCGATCTTCGCCACGCTCCCGCCCAGCGCACTGCGGATGGAGCTAACGCGCACGGTCTCCGAGCGCCTGCAACTGCCCGAGAGTCTGGCGGAGCAGACCCTCGCGAGCCGCGCCACCTCCGCGACCGCCAGACGACAGGCCGCCGGTGCCGCTGCCACCGCCGGTCCGACCCGTGTCGCCTCGGTGGCCTCGCGCGGCGAGAGCACCGAGCGCGCGTTCCTCGCCCAGTGCATCGCCGAGCCCGAGTCCGGTGCACAGGCGCTCGGCGAACTCGATTTGGACGCGCACTTCACCAGCGACCTGCTGCGCCGCGCGGCCGGACACCTGAGCGCGCACCTCACCGATCCGGGCGCCCAGCTCCCCGAGGACGATCCCGAGCTTTCGGGCCTGCTCGCCGAGCTGGTCGTCCAGGCGGGCCGCGAGTCACCGGCCCCGGCGATGCTCGAGTCCCAGCGCATGCAATTGGAGCTGGCTCGCATCGACCGCGAGATCGTACGCGCCCGCGCGCAAGAGTCAGGCGACGTCAGCGAACTGGCCGTACGCCGCGCCGAGGTCAAGCGCGAGTTCGACCGGGCCTACGAGAGGGCGTTGGAGGAGACGGGGTAGGGTCGGACACCGTGAAGATCGGTAAAGTTGCCGATACGGTCCGGGGTAACTCAATTGGCAGAGTGCGAAGCTGTTAACTTCGAAGTTGTGGGTTCGAGTCCCACCCCCGGAGCTTTGTTGTAGGCCAGTCGCTCCACCAGTGCAGCGGCGCTAGCGCCCGGATCGTTGGAGGTGGTCCACACCGCGAGGTCGTTCGCGCGAGTCCTGATCGACGGCTCGCTCAGCGCTCTCTCGACGGCCAATCGCAGCGGGCGTGGCGAGACGAAGCGCCAGGGCAGGCGTACGCCCGCTCCGGCCCAGTCCAGGCGCGCGGCGTTCTCGTTCATGTCGCCGATATGAGGGCAGGCGACCACCGCGCAACCGCTCGCCAGCGCGCGGACGAGTGTTCCGTGGCCCGCGTGGCAGACGACCACGTCGCACTTCGGCATCGTGCGTGCGTAAGACACCCACTCGACCACCCTCGCGTTGTCGGGCACATCCAGGGGGCGTGCAGGCAGGCGACGGTTCCACGTCGCCAACACCCTCACGGGTGCGTCCGCAAGACCGCGCAACGCCGCGTGCAGCAAACGATGATCGGGGTCCTGCGCCGTCGACGGAGCGATCAACACGAGCGGATCGTCACCCGGCGGCAGCTCCACGTCACCCGACGAGGGCTCCCACATCAGCGGTCCCACCACGTGCGCCCACTGCGGCCACGCGCGCGGATACTCCAGCTGCGGAAACGTCCCCACGAGCGCCAGTTCGTGGCTGGTGCCACCGTGGCCGTACGCCAACGGGCCCAGTCCCAATCGCGCGCGGGTCTCGTTCAGCTCGATCCTGCCGCGCTCGACGCCGCGACGAATCGGTCCCTGCGCACGGCGCCACATCGCGCGCCCGAGCGCCGTACGGGGACGCCTAGCGCCCAGGGAGTAGATCGGCGCGTCCCGCTCGTTCTCCGGGAACACGTGCGGGATCAACGTCGCGCGGGGAATACCGTTCAGCTCGGCCGCGAGCGCCGGCGCGAGCGTCAAGATGTCCGCCACGACCGCATCCGGGCGCAGCTCGCGCACGAGTGGAAGCGTGTCCTCGGTCGCATGCACCACCGCCTCGTAAAAGTCCAGCGGCTCCCCGCCCGGACCGCCGCTGGGAAACACCGTGTACTCCGGCGCCGCGGCAAACCGCAACCCCTCGCCCTCGACCTGCTCCTGCCAGCGCCGCCACGTCTGCAGCGTCACCTCGTGCCCACGCTCACGCAACGCCTTGCCGAGCGCGATCATCGGAAACGCGTGGCCCGGGTCGCCGAAGGCGCCCAGCAACAGTCGTCTTGCGGTGCTCTCAGGCGCCAACAGCTGTGGTAAGCGGCTTGGACCGCAACCGATAACAGGGCGCGTTCACGTCTTACCCACCATAACCCGACCCTTACACGCGCGACCGCGAGGTCAGCTTGCCGCGAGCTCGGCCACGAGCCGCAACTGTGCGAGACGATCCTCGGCGGTGAACGCGATCGGAGTGACCCCGAGCGTACCCACGCCCGCATCGCGGTACACCGCCAACCGCTCGCGCACGACGTCGGGCGGGCCGCACAGCGACACCTGGTCGATCAGCGCGTCCGGCAGAGCCGCCATCGCCTCCTCGCGCTTGCCTTCCAGGTAGAAGTCCTGGACGGTCTTCGCCTCGGCCTCGAACCCGTACCGGCAGACGAGCTGGTTGTAGAAGTTCTGCTTGCGCGAGCCCATCCCGCCCACGTACAGCGCGATGAACGGGCGCATCGCATCTCGCGCGCCCTGCAAATCGTCGGTCACGAACACGTTCACCGTCGGCGCGATATCGAAGCCCTCAAGCGATTTGCCCGAGCGCGCCGCGCCTTCCTGAAGCAACGGGCGCAACTCGGAGACGTGCTCGGGCGAGAACAGCGTCGGGATCCACCCGTCCGCGATCTCTCCCGCGAGCGCCGTATTCTTGGGGCCGATCGCCGCCAAATAGATCGGAATCTGCTCCTGTACGGTGCCGATCGTCAGCTTCAGCGCCTTCCCCGGCCCATCCGGCAGCGGCAGCTCCAGCGTCTCGCCGTGAAACTCGACCCGCTCGCGCCTCAGCGCCATCCGCACAACCGCCACATACTCGCGCGTGCGCTGCAGCTGCTGAGCGAAGCGCTGTCCGTGCCAGCCCTCCGCCACCTGTGGCCCCGAGGAGCCGATCCCGCAGATCATCCGCCCGTTCGAAAGCTGATCGATCGTCGCCGCCGTCATCGCCGTCATCGCCGCCGAGCGCCCCGGCATCTGGAAGATGCCCGAGCCCAACCGGATTTTCGAGGTCTGCCCAGCCAGCCAGCCGAGCACCGTGGCCGTATCCGACCCGTAGGCCTCCGCGGCCCACACCGAGTCATAGCCCAGCCGCTCGGACTCCCGAACGATGTTCAGCTGATCCTCGCTACTCAGGCCCAGGCCCCAGTAGCCGATGTGCACACCCAACTTCATCGCCCACACCCTACAGGGAGTTGCATGAACAAACCCTCTCCGCTCTCGGTCGCTCGCGGCATCAGATCGAGTCGCCCGGACGCACGAACATCATCTCCGGCACCACACACGCCGGCGAGACCTTCAACAGATACCGCACCGCCTCCGCAATGTCCTGCGGACGGATCATCTCCTCGGCCTTCACCTGTCCCTTCACGAAGTCCGTCATCGGCGTATCCACAAACGCCGGACACAGTGCCGTCGACTTGATCCCCTCGCCGCCCAGCTCTTTGTTCATCGCTTCCGTCCACCCGACCACACCGTGCTTCGCCGCCGAATACACCGACAGCCATGCCTCACCGCGCTTGCCGCTGATCGAAGAGGTGTTCACGACCAGCGCGCTGCGGTGCTCCGCCGCGGCCGCTTTGAGCATCTCCACGCACTCGCGGTAGAACAACACGATCGAGCGCAAATTGATGTCCAGCTGCATATCCAGTCGCTTCGTCTGAATCTCACCCACCGGCGCCCCGATCCCCACGCCCGCGTTGTTCACCAGCACGTCCAAACGCCCGTACTTCTCGCGGTGCGCTGCCACCACCTTCTGAATCTCCGCCTCATCAGAGACGTTCGCCGCCACCGCCTGCAGCTCAAAGCCCTCCTCCGAAAGTTCCGCCGCGGCCGCCTCCAGCTTCTCCGGCCGGCGCGCGGCCAGCGTCATCGCATAGCCCTCTTCCCCGAGGATCCGTGCGATCGCAAACCCGATCCCGCTCGACGCTCCCGTCACTATCGCCGCACGCTCCGCCATCACGTCCTCCTTGCTCGCCTGCGCTTCCCGCCCCATCGGCGAGCCGCGTTCGCCTGGTCTCGGCGACCGGCGGAGCATTCCATATACGCGCACCCCAGGCGTCAAACGCCCCCGCGCACAGGCTGCGTATATGTGATACTGTGAAACACAGTGGCCAATATCACCGTCTCCGTCTCAGATGACGTCTACCGTGCCGCGCGAATCAGCGCAGCCGAACGTGGCAGTTCTGTGAGCGCGCTCGTCGCCGATTATCTGAACTCGCTCTCAAGGCGCGAGGCCGAGTTCGTGCGACTCGAGAACCAGGAACGGCGCATCCAAAGCCAGATAGAGCGCTTCAGTGCTCGCGACCGTCTGGATCGCGAGGAGCTGCACTCGCGTGCGGTTCGCTGACACCAACATCCTGCTCTATACGATTTCGCGCGATCCGCTGGAGCGGAAGAAGGCAACACGGGCCAAAGAGCTTCTCGCCTCCAGAGACATCGCGCTCTCGGTGCAGGTACTCCAAGAGTTCTACGTCCAAGCCACCCGGGATAGTCGCGCGGACCGCCTGACTCATGAGCAGGCCACGAGCCTCGTGGACGGCTTCCGGCGCTTCCCCGTCCAGGAGACGACTGTCGATGTGCTCCTCTCTGCGATGGCCACAAGACAGCGTTTCGATCTCTCCTACTGGGACGCGGCCATCCTCGAGGCGGCCCGCGCGCTGGGTTGCGACGTCGTCCTCTCCGAGGACATGAGCGATGGGCAGGACTATGCCGGGGTACGGGTCGAGAACCCCTTTGGCGGCGGATGATTCGACACGTCTTCGCCTGATCGCAGCACACCTGGAGCTCAATCGGCGAGCTCAAGGTACTGGTAGCTTCTGTCCATCGCGCCCGAGCCGCCTCGCGGACCGGGCGCGAGGAGGGCCCGTAGCTCAGTTGGTTAGAGCAGTCGACTCATAATCGATTGGTCCCAGGTTCGAGTCCTGGCGGGCCCATGCTGGGATTGAGCATTCTTGAGCCAGATTTTGGGTCGCTTGGGGGCTGGGAGGGGTCTCGCCGATCGCGGGCTGCGGGCTGTCATGTGTCTTGATGCGCCCAAATTGGCGGCATGTGCTGAACCTGATCGCTCCCAGTACGCATTCCGCCGAGTATCTGCGTGACGTCTTAGCCAAAGCGGCTTGCGATCCGATAGACCGAACCAGGAAGAGTTCTCCAGATGGCCTGTATGAACAACCAGATCATGCGACGCGCAGTACTCGTGTTTGTGGTGCTTGCGTCGCTGTTGGCGCTCACCGCGGTAGCCGATCGGGCCGCCGCGTATACGCCCGGCTGCGGCCAGGTCCCGATCGTCTACGGGATTCCGCCCTGGGGCTTTCATACGGGAGCGCCGATCACGGCGCCCACGGGGAGCTTCGCCCGCGGTCATGGTGAGATCGATTTGTCGGCTCATACCGTCTCCGGGATCATCTGCCAGGAAGACCACGTTCGACACCAGCCGACTCGTTCGATCACGATGACGGTCGAACGACATCTGGTCTACCAATCGCACTACGCGGTGATGTGGGGTTTTCCCGGGAACATCATGAAGATCCGGGTGCGCGTGCGAGCGAGCAACGATCCTGGATGCAGAGTCGGAACCATCGGACGAGCGACGTTGTTCGCCAGCTACAACGGCGTGCGCAGTGACAGCGTCCAATTCAGGTTCCCGGCCGCCTGTAAGAGCCACGACCATCTGTACCACGGCACACAGGTCAACAATCAGGTCCCGCCGCTGTAGCTCCGCGGTCAAGAGCGCCGCTGTCGATCAGGAGTCTCCCGTGAGCCGTATCGGCTCTGTCGTGTTCTACCCGCCGTTGCCGCTCGACCCCGATACCCCGCAGCCGCGCCCCCCGGCCCGTAGCTGTGCAAGTGACGGCGGGTCTTCGGCTACGAGTTCAGGGATGGTGACGGCGCTCAGATGATCGTGGGTGAGCGCCGCGAAGATGGTCAACAGCGCGCGGATGGTCTGGCCATGGTTCTCGTGCATCAGGATGATCGAGCCTGGGTGTAGGCCGGCGAGAACGTTGTGTTCGATCGCGGCATAGTTCGCGCCCAGCGAGTCTGCGCTGTCGACGGTCCAAAGAACCTCGAGCAGGCCGAGCGCCTTCGCCTCGTTGTCGATCGCCGGAGTGCGCCCCTCATACGGCGGCCGAAAGAGGACTACCCGCTGGGCGGTCACGTGTTCGATCAACGCCTTGGCGCCGGCGATCTCCTGCACCATTTCGGCCTGGCCCAGGGAGGGAAGGAACGGGTGGGTCATCGTGTGGTCGCCGTCCACGCCGACCAGGTGCTCCATGGGCGCCAACCCGGGGTAGGCGCGGATCTGCTTGCCGACGAGGAAGAAGGTCGCGCGCAGATGGTGCTTGTGCAGCTTGGCGATCGCCAAGCGCGTGTACGGGCCGGGACCGTCGTCGAAGGTCAGTGCGACCATGCGCTTGGAGCGTCCGCCACAGAACAGCGGCAGACCGTAGGCCGCGAGTCGCTCGACGGCGGCCTGCTGGGCTTGCGTGCTTGAACCGCGCCCGTCATCGGCGCGGTGCTTGGCGCGCCTTGGGGATGCAAGCGCGGCATGAGTCGCGGTGCGGCCGCCCGAGCCGCGTGAGACCACATTGACCAGCACCGCGGCGAGGCCGAGCGCCACTATAAACGCAGCCAACGCCACGGTACGCCGACGGCGACGCAGCGCCCTGGCACGAGCAGCACGGCGTGCTCTCAGTTGCGCCGCACGATCCTCCACGGATCGACTAGCTATCCCGCGCCGAGTACGGATAACCGGCCATGACCTCGGCGATTGCAAGATCGTCGTCGCGGCCGCGCCCACGAAGCCCTTCGATGATCCCGTCGCGATCCTCGGGTGTGCGGTTCTGGCTGAGCTTGCGCTTGCCTTGGAGCGCGTCGATCTGGAGGGTGAAGGCGGCGATGTGTGGCAATCGTTCCTCGACGTAGTCGTCGGCGACCGCGGCGAGCGACCACGGTTGTGAGAAACGCTTCTCGTGAACTTGGACGAGCTCGGAGAGGTGGCCAAGCAGGGCGTCCCGATCTTCCATTCTGCACGGGCGCCCGTAAGCGTGGACGGCCAGGAAGTTATATGTGGGTAGACCGCCACTTGGGCACCAGCGCGGCGAGACGTAGGCGCGGGGCGCGCTGAAGATCGCGAGCGCTTCGTGCTCGCCGTCCAAATGACGCGCGAGCGGATCACGCGCCGAGACGTGCGCGACGAGCGTCCCAAAGCGGCCCTCGTCGCGGTGCAGGACAAACGGGATGTGGGCCGCGAGCGGACCGTCGGAGCAGAGCACGAGGACGCCGAAACGGACGGTCTCGATGATGTCCAGCAGAACCGGCAGCTCACGCTCGGCGAAGTGGGGGTTGACGTACATCGGTCTCCTGGGTGTCGCTGACTCACCCCGATCGGCGGGTCACTGAACGTTACTGTGCGAGCGGCGATGCTCCGGGAGCGCTTGACAGCCCAACTGCTGACGGGTCCGCCGGCGAAGGATGCCGAGGCTGTGGTCGAGCGGCTGCTGGCGGTGCAGGGCCAGGATCCGCGCGGCGCGCGCCTGGCGATCAGGGCACGCAGCGTAGGCCTGAACGCTTCCCACGTGGACCGGGCGCTGAACGAGCGTGCGCTGGTGATCACATGGCTGAACAGAGGCACCCTGCATCTGGTGCGCAGCGAGGACTACCCGTGGCTACAGGCGTTGACGGCGCCGCGCCTGCGGACGAGCAGTGTGCGACGGCTTACCCAGGAGGGCCTTACAGGGGAGGCGGTGGAGCGCGGCGTGACGGCAATCGAGCGCACGCTCGCCGAGGAGGGCCCGTCGACACGGGGCGAGCTGCGCGAGCGGATCGCGGCGGCCGGCGTGCGTACCGACGGACAGGCGCTCGTGCATCTGCTGTTGGAGGCCGGCTTGCGGGGCATAGCTGTGCGTGGCCCGATGATTGGCCTCGAACACGCTTATGTGCTTGTTCGAGAGTGGCTGCCAAAACAGAAACCGATCGATCGCGATCGCGCATTGGAGGAGTTGGCTCGCCGTTACCTGGCGGGCCACGGTCCCGCCGCCGACCGCGATCTGGCGAAGTGGGCGGGACTGCCGTTGCGCGACGTGCGCGCCGGGCTTAAGGCGATCTCTTCCGAGTTGATCGAGCGTGACGATGGGTTGCTGGCCCTGGCGCGAGACGCCGAGGCGGCTGAGCTGCCGCCGCCACGGTTGCTGGGCTCGTTCGACCCGGTCCTGCACGGATGGGTGTCGCGCGAGCCGATGCTGGTGGAGAAAGATCCGATCATCACCCTCAACGGTGTGTTCCGGCCGTTCGCGCTCGTACGGGGTCGCGCGGTCGCTGTCTGGAGCATCCGCGCGGGCGAGATTTCGCTACGGCCGTTCGCTCGACTCACGCGCGCCGATACGGCGGCGTTGCAAGCCGACGCACTGGCCGTCGTTGCATATCTGGCCGGCTAACCCGCATCACGAACGACCCTTTCCAGTCGATAGTGCATGTTTTGCAGCTGAATGCACATCGAACCGGCAATGTTTGAAAGAAGACACAAAGTAGACAGACATTTGTACACATCGGACTCTATTACCTGTAGTCATGTACTCGTCAACCAGCAAAGTTCCCGGAATGTCCGCGCCGGCGCCAACGAATCCCGAGCTGGGGCGCGCGATTCGCCGCTTGCGGCGTGCGCGCAAGCTCACGATCGAAGGTCTCGCGCATGCATCAGACATGCATCCGACCTATTTGTCGGGGATCGAGCGAGGTAGACGCAACCCGACGTGGAGCAAGATCACGAGCCTGGCCGATGGGCTCGGCATTTCCGTCATTCAGATCGTCGCGGACGCCGAAGCGGAGGCACAGCTGACCGAGCGTATGCGGATCGCCCGTTCTGAGCTTGGCCTTTCCGAGCGCTTCGCCTGAATCCCACGCTCACAGACGTGCCGCCGCCACCGGAGTCCTCCGGTGCGGTGAATACGCTGGATGCATGATGGGGGTGCATGAATCGTGACGGTGCCGCGCGAGCGGCTGGCCGTGATCGACCTGGGTTCCAACTCGTTCCGGCTCGTCGTGTTCATGGCCTGGAAGGGGTGGTGGCGGCGTACAGACCAGATCTATGAGCCGGTGCGCATCGGCGAGGGGCTCGCGGCGAGCGGCAAGCTGGGGGAGGAGCCGATGCGCCGCGCATTGGCGACCTTGGACGTGTTCGACCACTTCTGTCGCGCGGCCGGCCTCAGCGGCCACACTGTGGACGCGCTCGCGACCAGCGCGATCCGCGACGCCGAGAACGCCGCCGGCTTCCTGACACTGGCCCGCGAGCGTACGAGCCTGCCGATTCGCGTGCTGAGTCGCGAGGAGGAGGCCCGTTACGGCTATCTGGCGGCGGTCAATTCGACGACCTTGACGGATGGCTGTGTGCTGGATCTCGGTGGAGGGTCATTGCAATTGGTCCGTGTCGTCGACCGCGTGGCGCACGAGCTCGGCTCCTGGCGGCTGGGCGCGGTACGCATGACCGAGCGGTTCTTGCCGGTAAACGGGCCGGCCAAGCGGCGGCAGATCGAGCAGTTGCGCGCGCACGTCGCCTCCGAACTTGCGCGCGCCGAGTGGCTCGAACGCGCCGGCTCACGCCTGGTCGGTATCGGTGGCACGGTCCGCAACCTCGCGGCCGCGGTGCAGCGCGCGGCGGGATTGCCCTCCAACGGGGTGCAGGCGATGTTTGTCTCACGCGAGGCACTGGAGGAGCTCGTGGAGCGACTCGCGGCGCTGCCGGCCTCCCAGCGCAGCTCGGTGCCGGGTATCAAGCCGGCGCGCGCCGACCTGATTCTGGCCGGCGCGATCGTCGTACAGGGTGCGCTTGAGGCGGGCGGGTTCGACGGCCTGGAAGTCACTGAGGCGGGTCTGCGCGAGGGCGTGTTCTTCGAGCGGCTGCTCGCCGATCGGGACCCGCCGCTGTTCGCGGATCTGCGGCGCACGAGCGTGCTGAATCTGGCCGCGCAGTACCGACCCGACGAGGCCCACACCGAGCACGTCGCGACGCTCGCGCTGGCAATGTTCGACGAGCTCTCGCGGTTGGGGTTGCACGAGGGCGATCCGAGGGAGCGGGAATTGCTGTGGGCGGCGTGCATGTTGCACGACATCGGGATGTCAGTCGACTACGACGACCATCACAAGCATTCGCGCTACCTGATCCTCAACGGCGGCCTGCCGGGCTACTCGCCGATCGAGGTGGCGATCGTCGCTCAGGCCGCTCGGTACCACCGCAAGGGCATGCCCCACCCGGGCCCCTTGGGGGCGTTGTTCACAGAGGATGACATCGCGCGTCTGGATCGTTGCGCGGTGTTGCTGCGGCTCGCCGAGGACCTCGAGCGCTCGCGCGATCAAATGGTGCGCGCGACGCGATTCACGCTCATCGGCGGGTCCGGTGAGGAGACGCCCGAGGAATCCGGCGCCGGTGGCACGCGTGGCGAGATCGAGCTGCGCTTGATCGCCGACGGAGAGTCGGCTGTTCCGCGCTGGGCATCGCGCCGCGAGAGCGAGCTGTTCGCCCGCGCATTTCACCGCGAGCTGTCGGTGGCGGCCTGAGCGCCGATCGAGTGCGCCGGGGGCTCAGTGCGCGCGCAGCTCGCGCTCGCGTCCGGCGCAGTCATACAGCAGCAGCGCGTTGGGGTTGATCGGACGTGGTTGCCACGCCGCTGCGGGTATCACGCGACAGGATTCGATCACGGCGTTTGAGCCGGCGTTGCCGCCCCGTTCGGCGTAGGCGCCGCCGAGCACGACATAGCGCGCCTGTCCCCCGGAAACCAGTCGCGCGAGACCGGGCCCGTTCAGGGCCGGGTCGTTTCCGCTGTAGCCGCCCATCGCGCCCGCGCTGTGACCGAGCAGGATCATCGGCGCGGACGTGATCGACGCCTCGGTCAACACACTCCAACGCGTGCTCGGGTGGCGGACGTCCACGTAGTCCACCAGCGCCCTGGTGATACGCAGGTCTTTAGGGCTCTCGCCGAGAGAGCCGACCGCCCCCGCGGCACGCGGGCCGGCGGCCGGGAAGGTGCCCTCGACGGCGAACTGCCAGGTGGTCGCCGCGTAGGCGGCCGGTGCGAGCAGCAACAGGCCCAGGGTGATGGCCATCGTGGGACGCGCCCACTGCTTGAACGCCAAGATCACGATCACTCCCGCCCCGGCGCCGAGAATCAGTACGGGCCTGAACCAGTGCATGTAATGGTCGTAGCCGAGCAACGTCAACTGGGCCGCGACGGCGCTCGCGACCGCGACCGGGAGGAGGGCCAGGCGCGCTCGCCGGCGAGCGCCGGCCGCGACGAATGCGACGGCGCCGGCGCCTACCATCGCTGCCGTACCCGGCCCGAGGGCGGACAGGTAGTAGGGGTGCACGATCCCCTTGGAGAGGCTCAACACCGCCGCCTCGACGAGAAACCAGCCGCCCAACACGATCAGGCCCGCCACACGAGGATCCCGTCGTCCGGCGCGAGGTGCCACACTGCCCTCGGTCGCCCGCGAAGTCTCGCCGTCGAGCTCGTGCCCGGCATCAACGGCCCCTACGGCCGCGCTGTCGGACTGCGGGCCTACACCGATAGACCACAGCGCGAGGGCTATCAGTCCGATGAGCGCGAACGGCAGCATCCAGCCGGCCTGCCCGCCGAGACCTTCTTCGAACAGACGCAGCGGCCCGGTCGGACCACCGAACGCGACCGGATAGCGCAGGCGACCGTTGCGCAGGTATTTGGAGAGGACGACCTTTTTTCTGGCGGCCGGCCTCGCGTGCAGCGCGGGCGCTGTCGGCGCAGCGAAGACGCGGGAGCCGCCGGGCGCATGAGCTTGCGCGTTCTGCGCGCGTAGCGCAACTTTTTCGATGTGCGCGAGCGAGCCGTGTTTGAACACGACAGGGATGCGACCCGGTCCGCCGACCTGTCCTTCGACGCGACCGAAACCGTTGTACCCGAACGTGAGATCGCGCTCGGTGTTGTTGACCGAACCGCCGACGAACGGCCGCTGCGACGCGGGCGTCAGTTCGACCACGAGCGACCATGAGACCGATACGAGCACGAGCACCACGCCCGCGGCGAGCAATTGGGCACTTCTGCGCGCAAGCGATAAAGGGGCGCACACGAGATAGCCGAGCGCAAGCCCGGGCACGACGAGGTACGCGGCAAGGGTCTTAGTGTTGAACGCGAGCCCTACCAGCGCGGCGCAGCCGAGCAGCGTCAAGAGCTTCCCAGAGTCGATCGCACGCAATCCGGCACCGCAGGCGAGGATCATCAACAGGATCAGGATCGCGTCGAGGTTGTTATCGCGCGAGACGGCGACGAACGATGGGAATACCGCCAGCGCGAGCGCGCTCATGACGCCCGCGGCGGGACCGAACCTGGGAGTCACCACCCAGTAGAGCGCGGCGACGGAGACCACGCCGGCGATCGCCTCCGGGAGCAGCAGGCTGAGCGGGTGAAACCCGAACAGGGCAGCGCTGAGCCCTTGCACCCACAGGCCCAGTGGGGGCTTGTCGACCGTCACCATCCCGCCGGGGTCGAAGGAGATGAAGAAGAAGTTGTGCCACGAATGCAGCATCGAGCGCACGGCGGCCGAGTAGAAGGTGTTGGCGTAGCCGTTTCGCGAAAGGTGGTTGACGTTCAACACGGCCGAAAGCGCGAGCACGGCGGCTAGCGCGACGTGCTGAGGCAACACGCGCGCGCCGCGCCGAGGCGCTGCGATGGCGGCGGCTCCGGGGTCGAGCGTCGGCGTCGCGGCGATGGTGGTCGTCTGCGGGGCGGAGGTCATGGCGGGAGCGTCATCTGTGCGAGCGCGCCCACAAGCCGGTCGAGGTCATTCTCGTCGTTCCAGGCCCCGACGGACGCCCGCAGCCAGGGGGTGCCGGGGATGTTACGCACGATCACCCCCAGTTGGCGCAAGTGCTCACGCTCGCGCTCGGGGTCTGGGCTCTCGAAGGACACGAGCGTGGTGTCCCCGCGCGGTGCCACGGTGCGCCCGTGCTCACCCAGCAGCGAAACCAGGCGGCCGGCGAGTTTTCGGGCGCGTTCGTGCACCGCTTGCAGGCCGGCATTCTCGAGCACGCGCGCGGCGGCCAGTGCGCAGGCGAGCGCCTCGGCGCTCAGCGACATCGTGTCGAGCGCACGCGCATCGTCGTGGAGCTGGGCGTCCACACCGGCGTTGGGTTCCGCGAGGTTGGCATAACCTCGGCGTTCGATACGCAGTCGCGCGCGCAACTCGCCGCTGACGTACAACATCCCGGTGCCGTCGGGACCGCACATCCACTTCTGGCCGGCGCCCGCGTAGGCGTCACAGCCCAAGGCATGAACGTCGACGGGGATCGCACCGACGCCCTGGGCGCCGTCGAGCAGCACCGGAACCGGCAGCCGCGAGAGGGCGGCGGGGGCCAGGCGTCCGCTCATCCAACCGACGTGTGAGCAGGCCACGAGGCGGGTCCTGCGCGGATCGACCGCGTCGGCGATACCGTCCAGCGGGGCCATCCTTACGGTCACGCCTTTGACCTCTCGCGCCCCCGCGAGCGCGCCGAGCAGTCCCGGGTGCTCCTCGTCGCTGGTCAAGATCTCATCGCCCGCGCCGAGATCGATGCCGGCAATGACTTGGGCGATGCCCTCGCTGGTACAAGTGCTCAGCGCCACGTCAGCCGGATCGCATGCGAGCGCCACGGCATAGGCGGCGCGCAGTTGGCCGCCCAGTTCGGTGCGGCGTTCGAAGTGGGCCATCGCCCGCCCATCGTGGGCCTCGCGCGCGAGCTCCTCTTCGGCGGCGCGCACGGCGGCGGCGGGCAGCGGGCCGTCGGTGCCGGCGTTCAGATAGGCGAGTCGACGCAGTACCGGGAACTCGTCGCGCAGGTCGTTGCGGGCCACGACGGGCGAGCATACCGGCGGCGGACCGCGGGTTGGGACGGTCGCACCGTCCGTGGAGGGGCTTTCGCGCGGGACGAAAAGCGAGTATCAATAGAGAGAAGGACGACATGGTGTGCGGGCGGTGGGGAGAACAGCGACCGTCGGCGCACGCACATTGGGGTGAAGGAGGGGGTGCGCACAATGACTTCCGACACGGGCGAAGCGCCGCTGTGGGAACCGACCGCGCAGGATCGCGAGCGCGCGGAAATGACCGAGTTCATGCGCTGGGCAGGGAAGCGCACGGGCCGGAAGTTCGCCGACTACGGCGAGCTGTGGGAATGGTCGGTGTCGGAGGTCGAGGAGTTCTGGGCGGCGATATGGGAGTACTGCGGCGTGCGTGCCTCGCGCCCGTACGAGCAGGTGCTCGACTCACGCCGGATGCCCGGGGCGCGGTGGTTTGCTGGGGCTGAGTTGAACTACGCCGAGAACATGCTGATGCGCGAGCGCTGGCCGATCTCCGATCGGTCTGACGCGGTGGCGGTGATGCACGCTTCGGAGCTGCGGGAACTGGACTCGCTGACGTGGGCGCAACTGACGGTGCAGGTCGCCGAGGTCGCCGCGGGCCTGCGCGCGCTGGGCGTCGGACGCGGCGATCGGGTTGTCGCCTACATGCCGAACATCCCCGAGACGCTCGTCGCCCTGCTGGCGGTCGCCTCGCTCGGCGCGATCTGGTCGAGCGCGGCGCCGGAGTTCGGAGCGCGCAGCGTGATCGACCGGTTTGCCCAGATCGAGCCGGTGGTGTTGCTGGCGGTTGACGGCTACCGCCACGGCGGTCGAGACTACGATCGCGGCGAGCCCCTGAATGCGATCGTTGCGGAGCTGGGAAGCGTGCGCCACACGGTGCTGCTGCCTTACCTCTCCGCCGAGGCAAGCGCCGAGGCACTGCCGGGAGGGATGCTCTGGAGCGAGCTGCTGGAACTCGGGCGCACAGCGGGCGCCGACGACCCCCACGGGGAGGACGCCTTCGCGAGCATGCGGTTCGAGCAGGTGCCGTTCGACCATCCTTTGTGGGTGCTGTATTCCTCGGGCACGACCGGCCTGCCGAAGGCGATCGTGCACGGCCACGGCGGGATCCTGCTGGAGCAGCTGAAGAAGGGCCGGCTGCATTTGGACCTGCGCGCCGGCGATCGCATGTTCTGGTTCACGACGACCGGTTGGATGATGTGGAACTTCCTGATCGGCGCGCTGTTCACGGACGCCGCGATCGTGCTGTATGACGGCAGTCCCGGTCACCCGGACATGAGTACCTTGTGGCGCCTGGCGGAGCGCACGGGAATGACGTGCATGGGGGTCTCGGCTGGGTGGTTGAGCGCGTGCGCGAAGGCGGGAGTAGAGCCCGCACGTGACCATGACCTGGGTGCCCTGCGGGCGATCGGCTCGACCGGCTCGCCGCTGGCGCCGGAGAGCTACCGATGGGTCAACGAGCACGTGGGGGAGCACATATGGCTGTTCTCCACGAGCGGCGGCACTGATGTGTGCACGGCATTCGTGGGTGGCTGTCCGCTGCTGCCGGTGTATGAGGGCGAGCTGCAGGCCCGCGCGCTTGGGTGCGCCGTGGAGGCGTTCGACGAACAGGGCCGCAGCGTCGTGGACGAGGTCGGCGAGCTGGTGCTGACCCAGCCGTTGCCATCGATGCCGCTCTATTTCTGGGGCGAGGACCCGCCTGATCGCGAGGGTCATGGCGGCGAGCGCTATCGCGAGAGCTACTTCGGGATGTATCCGGGCGTGTGGCGTCACGGGGATTGGGTACGGATCACTCCTCGCGGAGGCGCGGTCATCTACGGCCGCTCGGACTCGACGATCAACCGCCAGGGCGTGCGGATGGGTACGAGTGAGATCTATCGCGCGGCGGGCGCGGTGGAGGAGGTGCTGGACGCGCTCGTGGTCGACGTGCCGCGGCCTCAGCGCGATGCGGAACTGTGGATGATCCTGTTCGTGGTACTCGACGACGGGGTGGCGCTCGACGAGGAGTTGCGCGCGAAGATCGCGCGGCGCATCCGCGAGGACTGCTCGCCACGGCACGTGCCGAACGAGATCCTGCAGATCGAGCAGGTGCCGCGCACGCTCTCGGGCAAGGTGTTGGAGGTGCCGATCAAGAAGATCCTGATGGGCACCCCGCCGGAGCAGGCGGCGAGCGTCGACTCCCTCGCGGACCCGCGCGCGCTGGACTATTTCGTGAAGCTCTCGAAGACGCTATAGCCCCAGCGAGCGCCCGACGATCTCCAACATGATCTCGTTGGCGCCCCCGTAGATGCGCGTGACGCGGGCGTCGGCGTAGGCGCGGGCGATGGGGTAGTCGAGCATGTAGCCATAGCCGCCGTGCAGTTGTAGGCAACGATCGACGACGCGCCCCTGCAGCTCGGTGCACCACCACTTGGCGGTCGCGGCGTCCTCTGGCGTGAGCTCACCGACGCCGAGCGCCTGCGCGCAGCGGTCGATGTAGGCGCGCGCGATGTCGGTTTCCGAGCGCATGCGAGCGAGCTCGAAGCGGGAGTTCTGAAAGGAGCCGATCGCTTGGCCGAACGCCTGGCGCTCACGCACGTAGTCGAGCGTCCAGTGCAGCGCGGCTTCGCAGGCCGAGACGGCCGAGGCGGCGATCGAGAGTCGCTCCTGGGGCAGGTTGGAGACGAGGTAGCGAAAGCCTTGACCTTCCTCGCCGAGCAGGTTCTCGACCGGTACGTGGACATCGGCGAAGGACAGCTCGGCAGTGTCCTGGGCGTGCTGACCGAGCTTCTGCAGGTTGCGCCCGCGCTCGAACCCCTCGATGCCGCGCTCGAGTACGAGCAGCGAGATCCCGCGGTGGCGCTCGGACGGGTCGGTCTTGACGGCCACGATCACGAGGTCGGCGTTGATGCCGTTGGTGATGAAGGTCTTGGCGCCGTCGACCACGTAATGATCGCCGTCACGGCGTGCGCGGGTGGTCATCGCGGCGAGATCCGATCCGATCCCGGGCTCGGTCATCGCCAGCGCGGTGATCAACTCACCGGTGGCGATCCCTCCCAGCCAGCGCTCGCGTTGGGGCTCGGTGCAGTAGCTCAGGAAGTAGGGGAGGCAGATGTCGTTGTGCAGGGTGATCCCCAGCCCGAAGCTACCGACGCCGGCGAGTTGGGTCTCTTCGCCGACGATCAGGTTGAAACGGAAATCCTCGGCCCCGGCTCCACCAAAACGCTCGGGCACGGCCATGCCGAGAAAGCCACCGCGTCCGGCCAAGGCGAAGACCTCGCGGGGGACGATCCCGACGCGCTCCCACTCGCCGTAGCGCCCCTCCTCGCCGATGACCTCGCGCTCCAGGAACGTGCGGAAGCTCGCGCGGAAGTCTTCGTGTACGTCCTCGAACAGGGTGCGTCGCATCGTGCGCAGACCCTACCGGGAGGCAGCGGCCCGCTGACTATCTGAGAGGACGCGAGCAGGAGAGACGGGCAGGGGCGTCGAATCAGACCGCCGATGAAGCGTGTCGCGACTCCCACCGCTCCCGCACCGCCCGTGAACGGCACGAGCGAGCATCAGAGCCTGTCGAAGTACATTCGCGCGCGCTTTGACGAGTGCTCGCGTTCGCAGAAGGACGTGGCGCAATACATCGTCGACCATCTCGACGAGGCCGCGTTTCAGACCGCGGAGGAGTTGGCGCGGCGTGCGAACACGTCCAGCTCGACGGTCGTGCGTTTCTCGCAGGCGCTCGGCTTCGAGGGCTTCCCCGAGCTGCAGGCGGCCGCACGCGAGGAATACCGCCGCGTCCACGCGAAGGCCCCGGCGGGCGCGAGCGAGACCGGCACGAGTTCGACGCCGCTGTTCTCGCTGGACCAGAACGAGTTTGAGAGCGCGCTCACGGCCGACTATTTGAACGTCGAGGAGACCGCGCGCAAGGTGTCGCGCAGCTCGGTCGAAGCGCTCGTGGAGGCGATCGTTCAAGCCGAGAAGGTGCTCGTTGCCGGGACCGACCAGATGGCGTTCTTCGCGAGCTATCTGCGCCATTTGCTGATGCTGCTCGATCTGCGCGTGGACGTCGTCGCGAGTCCTTCGCAGGAGGCGCTCAGCCGACTCGGGCGGATCGATCAGGACACGCTCGTGATCGGGCTGTCCGCGGGTCGTCCGCATCCGTTGGTGGTGCGCGCGATGAAGCTCGCACGCCATCGCAAGGCGCGCACGGCGGCGATAACCGACGCGACGCTCTCGGAGGTCGCGAAGCTCGGACAGATCAAGCTGTATTACTCCTCGAACTCACCCGCTTACGTGCGTTCGCATACGGCACTGTTGAGCATCATCCAGGCGCTTGCGTATGGGGTGTATTCGCAGGACAGCGCACAGTACGACGACCGCATCAAGGCCTTCCGCCTGAAGTAGTTCGGGGTGACCTGCCCGCATGCGGGCAGGTCCGGGGCAGTGCATGCACTGCCCCGTCGGACGGCGCATGCGCCGTCCGCAGCCATGCCGCATGCGGCATGGCTCGGGGCCGCACATGTGCGGCCCCGCTGGTGGCGCATGCGCCACCAGAACAGCGACAGCTATCCTCCCGGGTATGCGCGACGAGGCGACATTCCGAGTCAAGACCGGCCTGGCGGAGATGCTGAAGGGCGGGGTGATCATGGACGTGGTCACGCCCGCGCAGGCGACCGTCGCCGAGGAAGCCGGCGCGGCCGCGGTGATGGCGCTGGAGCGCGTGCCCGCGGACATCCGTCGCGACGGCGGCGTGGCGCGGATGAGCGACCCGGAGATGATCTCCGGCATCCAGCAGGCGGTCTCGATCCCGGTGATGGCCAAGGCGCGGATCGGGCATTTCATGGAGGCGCGCGTACTTCAGGCACTCGAGGTCGACTACATCGACGAGTCCGAGGTGCTCACGCCCGCCGACGAGCTTCACCACATCGACAAGCATCCCTTCACCGTGCCGTTCGTGTGCGGCGCCACGAACCTCGGCGAGGCGCTGCGGCGGATCGGCGAGGGCGCGGCGATGATTCGTTCCAAGGGCGAGGCCGGGACCGGGGACATCGTCGAGGCCGTCCGGCACATGCGCGCGATCGGCGGGGAAATCCGCCGCCTGGGGACGCTCGGCGAGGACGAGCTGGCGAGCGCCGCCAAGGAGCTCGGTGCGCCCGCGGACCTGGTTCGGCAGGTCGCTGCTGACGGACATCTGCCGGTGGTGCTGTTCTGCGCGGGCGGCATCGCCACACCGGCCGATGCGGCGCTGATGATGGCCCTGGGCGCCGAGGGCGTGTTCGTGGGCTCGGGCATCTTCAAGTCCGACGATCCGCCCGCCCGCGCGCGGGCGATCGTTGAGGCGACCACTCACTGGCAGGATCCCGAGCGCGTCGCGGCGGCTTCGCGCGGGTTGGGGCCGGCGATGGTCAGCCTGGAGAGCTCGAAGCTGGAGGGCGCTGAGCTTCTGGCCCAACGCGGCTGGTAGACGTGCCGTTGGTAGGAGTGCTCGCCTTGCAGGGCGGGTTTCAGGCGCACGAGCGGGTCCTCCGTGGGCTGGGTGCGGACGTGCGCGAGGTGCGCACTCCCGCGGATCTCGATGGTCTGGATGGCCTCGTGATCCCGGGGGGCGAGTCGACGACGATGACGCTCGGGATCGAGCGCGAGGGGTTGCGCGAGCCGTTGCGCGAACTGGTCGCGACCCGTGGCGTGCCCGTGCTGGGGTCTTGCGCGGGACTGATCATGCTCGATCGCGAGCACTTGGGACTGATGGACATGCGCGCGCGGCGCAACGCGTTCGGGCGCCAGTCGCGCTCGTTCGAGACCGATCTGAACGTGCGCGGCCTGGACGGAGGGCCGCTGCGGGCGGTGTTCATCCGTGCGCCGTGGATCGCCGAGCAGGGTGCGGGCGTGGAGATTCTCGCCGAGGTCGAGGGCCATCCCGTGGCAGCGCGCCAAAACGGGATGCTGGCGGTGGCCTTTCACTCCGAGCTAACCGACGACGACCGCGTCCACCGCCTGTTCCTCGACGCGGTCGGGGCGCGTACCTGAGCGTCCGTTCAGCTCGGGCGCCAGCAGCGGCTCCTCGAGCGCCGAGAGCACGGTGTTGACCGCGTCGCGGATCTCGCCCACGAGCCGACCGTCGTCCTCCAGTCCTTCGGCTTCGGTCCAGGACCAGGACCGCGCAACGTGCATGCTCGGGCGCAAATGCGCGAAGCGGCGCCCGAGTGCGCGCAGGAAGGGGTCCAAGCGCTCGGCGTCCTGCTCGGAGGCATAGCCGCGTTCCAGCAGCCACGGCCACAGCTCGGACTGGATCGAGTTGCGGTGGTGAGCACCGACGTGCGACCAGTCCTCACCCTCCCAGCGGCGTGCGTAGGTCGGTGCGTCCAGCGTGCACGTGAGGTACACGCGAGTACGCCGTGGTGCATTGCGAAAGCCGAGCAAAGGCTGGGGCTCAACGCGCCAGTCGGGCTCACAGGCCAGCTCGCACAGACGATCGGCGTGACCGGCCGCATACAGGTGTTCGGCCTGGGGCTTGAGCTCTCCCGGCCACATGTGCAGCGTCAGACGATCGTCCTCGTCGATGTCCAGAGCCGCACGCTGCAGCGATTGCGCGCCGAGGGCGTTGTCCAGGCGCACGTGCACGAGACCGACGCGCTCGGGCTCGATGCCGGTGGCCTCGCGCAGCAGCGAACGCAGCCGCCACTTGCGCCGCGTCGGGTCGGCGCCCACGCGGCGCAGGCTGCCGAACGGGAGCAGGTGCCCGAAGTCCTGGTGGGCATAGCTGAGCATGTCCTGCACGAGCGCATGCTCGGCGGGGGAGAGCACACCGATCTCGGCCAGGCGCCACCACGCCTCGAGCAGATCGTGCCAGCGCAGCAGGCAGGTGCGCCGCTGCGCAAAGCGCACGCCGCCGAGGTTCAGCTCGGTCACGCGATGACCGTTGCGCTTGGCCCATTTGCGGCAGACCTTGCTCTCCAGGAGCACCACCAGGTCGGGATCGAAGCGCAGTACGCCGTCAAAGCGCTGACCACGGTCGGTGTCGGTGACCTCGCGGGCGATCTCCGGAGGCTCGAAGTCGGGCGTCAGGAATACACTCACGAGGCGCCCTCGCTGAATCTCACCGTTTGATGCGCTTTCCTCTGAGGGATCGACCAGATGGGCGGCCTGCAGGTCGACGGCGCAATCGGGCAGGTGGCTCTGAGATGGCTCGCCGATCTCGTGCAGCAGCGCCTCGCGAGCGAGCGGTACGAGCCGCAGCACGATCATCGCGGCGCGCGTCAGCTGGTCCTCGTGGCCACGTCCCAGGTCGCGATAGGGCTCGAACACGTTCAGGTGGGGATTCGAGCTGATGCTCTCAACGCCGCCCCCGGTCACGATCTCACTCCCCAACCGACCCTATCTGTCAATCAATCACATCGCCGACAATCAATGATGATTGACTAACGACATGTGCCTCAATGTCCATAGACGATACCGCACCGCACCGTTTCTGACCAGTGCGCTCGGGTGCGCGGCGGTGAGTGAGCTACCGGGCCAAGGCCACGAACCGGACGACGCCGTCGTTTGTGTCCTCGCGCTCGAGCACGCGGCTTTCGTCGAGCAGCAGATCGACGTGGCCGAGCACCTCCGAGAGCGTCAGGTAGGCCTGCGTGACCGCGACGTTGCCCCACAGCTCGGTCGCGATCTCGTGCGCGGTGAGCGGCCGCTGGACGATCAGATCGTGAATTCGCTCTGCGCGGCGCCGATGCATGTGCAGGCGCGAGTCGACCAGCGAAGAGTGATCGGCGATCGTCGGACCGTGGCCGGGGAGCACCAGCGACAGGTCCATCTCGCGGGTTTGCTCCAGTGAGGCGATGTAGTCGATCAGCGCCCGCGGTCGTGGCCCGGTGAAGTCCGGTCCGGCTTCCAGGGGCCGGGCGAGCAAGGGGTTGGAAGAGATGTTCGCCAGCAGATGGTCGGCCGCGAACATGATCCCACGGGACTCGTCCACAAACACGGTGTCCGACGGGCTGTGTCCGGGACGGTGCAGCACGCGCAGCGCGCGATCGCGCAGGCGCAGTTCGTCACCGTCGAGCACCGGTCGGGTGACCTCCACGGCCGCGCCCCAGGTGCGAAACGACGCCGAGACCGCGCGCAGCGCCCCGATCACATCTGCGGGGATACCGTGGCGGAGCATCACCCGCTGGGCAAAACGGTCGTCCAGCTCGGTGGCCGTCTGGAACTCGCGCAGGTAGGGCGCCAGTCCGGCGAGCGCCACGACTTCCGCGCCGGAGCGCTCGGCAAGGGTCGCGGCCAGCCCGAAGTGATCCACATGCTGATGGGTGATGACAAGCAGCTCGATGTCCTCGACCTTGTGTCCGAGGGCGGCAAGGCCCTGTTCGAGCTCCTGCAACGAGCGCTCGCTGTTCGGCCCCGAGTCGATCAGCGTGAGCGGGGAGTCCTCGATCAGATAGGCGTTCACGCGCCCGACCTGAAACGGCGTCGGTATCGCCAACCGATGGATTCCGGCCTCGGTGGCCCGCGCGAGCAGTTCCTGCTCGTCCGGTCCTTCCGGTTGTCCGTCCTTGTTCACGAGCGGATCAGCGCAAGAACCTCGTCGCGGCGGCGCTCCATGTCCTCGCGCGAAACGAGCGACTCCAGGCACAGTCGCAGCAGCGGCTCGGTGTTCGAGGGGCGAACGTTGAAATGCCAGTCCTCGTAGTCGATCGAGATGCCGTCCAACCGCTCCTGGCGTGCGTCGCCGTAACGCTCGGCGATCTCGGCCATCTTGGCTTCGGGATCGGAGACCTCCGAGTTGATCTCGCCTGAGATGAAGTACTTCGCGCGCAGCCGCTCAAGCAGTTGCGAGAGCGAACGGCCCTCGCGAGCCAGCAGCTCGAGGATCAGCAGCGCCGGGATCGTCCCCGAGTCGGCGCAGAAGAACTCGCGGAAGTAATAGTGCCCGGAGACCTCGCCGCCGAACAGCGAGCCCTCGGCGCGCATCCGTGTCTTGAAGAACGCATGACCCACGCGATTGACATGCGGCACACCACCGGACTTGCGCACGGTGTCGGCGACGGCACGTGAGGCGCGCACGTCATACAACACCGCCTCGGGGTGGGCGGGGTCCGATCCCGCGGCCTTGCCGAGCAGAGATTGCGCGAGCAGCGCCGTGAGGAAGTCGCCATCGACGAACTCTCCGGTGTCGTCGATGAAGAAACAGCGGTCGGCGTCGCCGTCCCAGGCGATGCCAAGGTCCGCGCCGCTCTCGCGCACCTTGGCGATGATCGCCTGGCGGTTCTCTTCCAGCAGCGGGTTGGGCTCGTGGTCGGGGAACGTGCCGTCGGGTGTCCAATAGGTCTCGATCAATTCGAGACCCAGCCGCTCCAGCACCGGGCCGACCATCGGCCCGGCCATACCGTTGCCTCCGTCCACGACCACCTTCAATGACCGGCCCTCGCGTCCCTTCGGCGAGCGCACGATCTCAGGGTCGATGAAGCGCAGCGCGTTCTCCTGAAACTCTCCGTACACGTCGACGTCCTGCGCCACGCCGCCGCCTGGAGCGATGCCAAGACCCGTCTCGATCGCAAGGCGAATGTCCTGGATGCCGGCGTCCCCGGACAGCGCGATCGCGCCATCGCGCACTAGCTTGGCGCCGGTGTAGGCGGCGGGGTTGTGCGAGGCCGTGCACATCAGGCCCCCGTCGAGCTCGCGCGAACCGACGAGGTAATACAGCATCTCCGTGCCGACCTGGCCGGCATCGATCACGTCCGCGCCCTCCTCCAAGAGACCGATGCGATAGCGCGCAGCCAGCTCGGGCGCGCTCAGGCGCATGTCACGGCCGAGGCCCACCCGCAGCTCGCCCGCCGGCTTGCCCACGAGGCCCGACAGCACCTGCGCAAACGCCCGCCCGATCAGCTCGGCCGCGTCGCCGTCCAGCTGCTCGCCATAGAGGCCGCGGATGTCATACGCCTTGAAGATGCTCGGGTCGAGGGACGCCATGCGGCCTCGCATCCTAGTGGTTCGTTTTGAAAACTCGGTGAGGGTTTGCCGGATGGATGGTCTGCGTCTGAGGTTCGACGGACACGGTCTCCGTACCGGTAGTACGGGGACCGGGGGCGGCGAGACTCAGACGCGAGCAGGCGCCGGGAAACACCAGCGAGTTTTCAAAAGGGACCACTAGACTCTGGCCATGTCCGGACACTCCAAGTGGGCCTCGATCAAGCACAAGAAGGCGATCGTGGACTCTCGCCGCGGTCAGCAGTTCACGAAGCTCACCCGCGCGATCACCGTCGCCGCGCGCGACGGCGGCGGCGATCCCGTCGGCAATCCCTCGCTCGAACTGGCCATTCGCAAGGCCAAAGAAGCCTCGATGCCCAAGGACAACATCGAACGCGCAATCGCCAAAGGCACCGGCGCCGGCTCCGACGGCGAGGCGGCGCTGGAGACGGTGCTCTACGAGGGTTATGGCCCCGGCGGGGTGGCGCTGCTGGTCGAGGCCGTGACCGACAACCGCAACCGCACCGGCGCCGACGTCCGTCACGCCTTCTCCAAGCACGGCGGCTCGCTCGGCGAGCCCGGCTCGGTCGCCTACCTGTTCGACAAGCGCGGCGTCATCGCCGTCGACGCAGAGCGCCACTCCGAAGACGACCTGATGATCGCCGTCGAGGCCGGCGCGGAGGACATCGCCTCCGAAGACGGCGTCTGGGAGGTGCTCACGGCCCCCGCCGACCTCGCACGCGTGCGCTCGGCGCTCGAGCAGGCGGGAGTGACGATCGAACGCGCCGAGCTCGAATACCGTCCCTCGACGCTCGTACCGATCGACGAATCCCAAGCGTCGAGCCTGATGCGGTTGATCGAGGCGTTGGAGGAGAGCGACGACGTAGGCGAGGTGCACGCCAACTTCGACGTCCCCGCCGAGGTCCTGGAGCGCGTTGCCGGATAGGCGCGGGCGCTCGGCGAGAAGCGCTCCCGATACGCCGCCGGCTGCGGTGAGCGGCGCCGACGGCAACCAGATGCAACGACCGGCTATGGCTCACCCACCATCACGACCACCCGTGGTCATCCTCTGCGGCGGTCGCGGCACGCGCCTGCGAGAGCGAACTCGGGAGATCCCCAAGCCGCTCGTGGAGATCGGCGGCGAGCCGATCGTCGGTCACGTGATCTCACTCTACGCCGCGCAGGGCTTCTCACGCTTCCTGCTGGCCACCGGCTACAAGGGGGAGATGATCGAGCGCTACGCCGCGTCGGCCACCTGGCCGGCCGACGTGAGCGTCGAATGCCTCGGCACGGGTCTCGACACGCCGACCGGCGGGCGGTTGAAGCTGCTTGAGGATCGCCTCACTGACGAGGAGACGTTCTGCGCCACCTACGCCGACGGGCTCGCCGACATCGACCTCAACCGGCTGCTGGCCTTCCATGCGGAGCATGGCGCTCTGGCGAGCATGACGGTCGTGCGGCCAGCTTTGCAGTTTGGCGTCACCGAGCTAGCCGAGGACGGTCGCGTGACGGGTTTTCGCGAGAAGCCTCGCTCCGAGCATTGGATCAACGGCGGCTTCTTCTGCCTGCGCCGCGGCGCGCTCGATCACGTGCGCCTCGACAGCGTGCTCGAGCGCGAGCCGCTGGAACGGATGGCCGCCGCGGGTGAGTTGCGCGCCTACCGCCACGACGGCTTCTGGGAGTGCATGGACACCTACAAGGACGCCGTCGCGCTCAACGACCTGTGGGCCTCGGGAGCGGCGCCCTGGGCAGGCGTCCGAGCCGGTGCGCAGAATCACATGGTGTGATCGTTCTCGGCATCGACCCGGGCCTGGCCAACACCGGCTACGGCGTCATCGCTCAACGCCAGGGTCGCCTCGTGGCGCTCGACGGCGGCACGATCCAGACTCGCTCGGGAATACCGATCGAGCGTCGGCTCACCGATATCCACCGCGCAATCGATGCGCTGCTGGCCGAGCACGAGCCCGACGGAGTGGCTCTGGAGGAGCTGTATTTCGGGCAGAACGTGCGCACCGCCTTCGCGGTCGGACAGGCCCGGGGTGTAGTGATGCTCGCGGCAGGACAACGTGGGGTGCGGTGCGAGAGCTACACGCCCCAGGCCGTCAAGGGCGCCGTGTGCGGCAACGGACGCGCCGGCAAGGAGCAGGTCGCGAGAATGGTTCAAACGCTGCTCGCGCTGCCTGCGCCGCCGAGCAGCGACCACGCCGCCGACGCGCTGGCCGTCGCCGTCTGCCACCACAACCGCGCGCCGCTGGCGCGCGCACTCGCGGGAGTCGGTGGGGCGGGATGATCGGGGTTCTCCGAGGCGAGGTCGTCGTGCGCCGGCCCGATCACGTCGTCCTGCTGTGCGGCGGCGTCGGATACCGCGCCGCTGTATCCGCGCAGACGCTCACCCACGTGCCCGCCGCGGGCGAGGAGACGATGCTGCACACACATCTGATCGTGCGCGACGACGCGCTCACGCTCTACGGGTTTCAGTCCGAGGCCGAGCGCGACCTGTTCCTGATGCTGCTCTCGGTGCAGGCCGTCGGTCCCAAGGTGGCTCTTGCCGTCCTCTCGGGCGGACCCGTGCGCGAGCTGATCGGCGCGATCGCCGGCGGGGACGCCGCGCGCTTTCAGGCGGTCCCCGGGATCGGCAAGCGCACCGCCGAGCGAATCATCGTGGAGTTGCGCGAGCGCGTCGTCGGCGTGCACGGCGCCGCGGAAGAGGGCCGGCACATCACCGCACGACGCGGAGATGGGCCGCGCGGACTGGCACGCGACGGGCTGCTCGAGCTCGGCTACGCGCCGGGCGAGGTCGAGGAGCTGCTGCGCGACGCCGAGGGAGACAGCGCCGAGGATTTGATCGCGCACGCATTGCGCGCGGCGAGAGCGAGCTGAGCGAATGGCCGAGACCGCCGATCGCATCCAGACGCCATACCTGGTGCCAGAGGACGAGCTCGACCGTTCGCTGCGCCCGCGGCGGTTGCAGGAGTTCATCGGTCAAGAGACGTTGCGCGAGCAGCTCGCGGTAGCAATCGAGGCGGCCGCCGCCAGGGGGGACGCGCTCGATCACGTGCTGCTCGCCGGCCCACCCGGACTCGGCAAGACCTCCCTTGCGCAGATCGTCGCGACGGAGCTCGACGCACCCTTCGTACAGACCGCCGGGCCCGCGCTGGAGCGCAAGGGAGACATTGCGGCGTTTCTCACCGCCCTGGAGCCACGCAGCGTGTTCTTCGTCGACGAGATCCATCGACTGCCGAGAACGCTCGAGGAGACGTTCTATCCCGCGATGGAGGACCACCGCCTCCCGATCACCGTCGGACAGGGCGCGGGCGCGCGGGTGGTGACACTCGAGCTGCCCCCCTTCACGCTCGTCGGGGCGACGACGCGCACAGGTCTGTTGACGACCCCACTGCGCGATCGCTTCGGAATCCAGGCGCGCCTTGAGCCGTACGCCACCGACGAGCTCGCGGCGATCGTCAGGCGCTCCGCGGGGATCCTCGCGATCGAGCTCGAGGAGGACGGCGCGCTGGCGATCGCCGCCCGTTCCCGCGGCACGCCGCGTGTCGCCAACAGGCTGCTCAAGCGCGTGCGCGACTACGCCGAGGTGCGTATGGCAGGCGTGGTCACGGCCGCGGCAGCGCACGCCGCGCTTGAGATGCTGGAGGTCGACGAGCTGGGCCTGGACCGGCTGGACCGCGAGATTCTGCGCGCGATCTGCGTCAAGTTCGACGGCGGACCGGTGGGACTCTCGACCCTGGCGGTGTCGGTCGGCGAGGAGCAGGACACGATCGAGGATGTCTATGAGCCGTATCTGTTGATGCAGGGCCTGATCAAGCGCACTCCGCGCGGGCGTGCCGCCACACCGGCGGCGTTCGCCCACCTGGGACTACAGGCACCCGCGCCTGCCGGATCGCCACTGTTCTGAGTCCCCGCTCTCGCTCCTGCCGATATCGCCGCCGACCCCCCGCGGCAGGCCGGCACCGGCGCTCGAAACGGGCGCATGCAGGGGCTTGCGAGGGTGCGCGGTAGGTGCGGGGACCTCGATGCGCCCGCTCCCCTAGTCTGTGCCTATGGCCCACCCATTCATCTGCCCCAACTGCGGTCACCGAACGACCGAGCTGGACCGAAACATCGGTTTCACACGCCAGCCGAAGGGCTGTTCGAAGTGCGGATTCGCCTTTCTGTTCGAGCTGCTCGACGACTACTACCCGGCGCCCGACGCCGCCTTCTTCGTGTGCGACGCCGAGGGCCGCATCATCGGTTGCGGCAAGAACTCGTTCGCCTTCACCGGCCTTGAGGAGGAGGAGGTCATCGGTCAGCGCGTCGAGCAGGTCCTGGGGCTCAGCTTCTCCAACGGGGACGACCCGGTGGCGACGGTGTTGGAGTGGGGAGTGCGCGCGCTGGACAAGCCCGTGCTCGTCAGCGGCGAACGCGATGTGGCGGCCAGCGCGAAGGCCGACATGTTCCCGGCGTATGACGACGACGGCGGGCTGTTGCTTGTATTGACCCCGGAGAAGTAGTCTCCTTCGAACGATGCTCGCGTTCCAGAACACCACGATCGATCGATGCCGACGATGAACGACCGTCGGCGCAACATCTTCATCCTGCTGCTCGTCGCGGGGCTGTTCGCCGCGTCGATCGCGGTCATCGCACTGATGCCCACGAAACTGGGATTGGACCTGAAGGGCGGTGTGCAGTTGGTCTATCAGGCCAAGCCGACCGCCCAGGCGAAGGTGGATTCCGAATCGCTGGAACGCTCGATCGACATCATGCGCAAGCGCGTCGATCAGCTGGGCGTCGCCCAGCCCGAAATCCAGCGCAGCGGTGCGCAGGAAATCAACGTGGACCTGCCCGACGTGAGCAACGCTCAGCGCGCCGAAGCCGAGGTCGGCAAGACCGCGCAGCTGTATTTCTATGATTGGGAGCCGAACGTGATCGGCCCCACCGGCAAGCCGGCCGGCACGACCGAACCGACGGCCACCGGTGGCGCCAACGCGGGCTCCAGCGAATCTGGCCTGCCTCAGTATCAGGCGGTGCTGCGCGCGGCCAAGCGCCCCGCGATCCTGCGCAAGAACGCCACGACATATGAGCCCGGCTGCACACCGGCGCAGTCCAACGGATGCATCTACGGCAGCTGGTATCTGATCGACACCAAACACGAAAAGATGCTCTGTGCCGGTGGCAAGCCGATCTGTCCGCCGCAGGAAACCGAACAAGACCTGTTTGCCGACGGCTACAAACCGCCGGCCGGTTCAAAGCCCAAGGCCGTACGCGTGAACCCGGGCACGATCCTGCTCCAGGCACGCCCGGTCGAATCACCGAAAACCAACAAGGTCACACAGCAGAGCCCGAACAGTTTCTACGTGATCAACGACGATCCCGTGCTGACCGGCGCGGACATCACCAATCCACAGCAGGGCTTTGACGAAGGCGGCGGGGGAACCGGCAACCCGAACGTCAACTTCGGGTTCACCGCACACGGCAAGCAGGTCTTCCAGCAGGTGACCAAGGAAATTGCCCAACGCGGCCAGGAAGCTCAATTGCCGGGCGTGGGCAAGGAAGCCGCGCAGCAGCACTTCGCGGTCTCGCTGGACGGGCAGCTGATCACGGCGCCGTCGATCGACTACACCCAGTACCCGGAAGGGATCGACGCAACCCAGGGATCACAGATCTCGGGCGGGTTCACGATCACCTCCGCGCAGGCACTAGCGGACGAGTTGCAATCGGGCGCGCTGCCGATCCGTCTGGAACTGATCTCCAACTCGCAGGTCTCGGCGACGCTCGGCAAAACGGCTCTACACCAGGGTCTCGTCGCCGGTCTCGTGGGCTTCGCCGTGGTGTGCCTGTTCCTGCTGATGTTCTATCGCGTGCTCGGCGCGATCGCCGTCGGTGGGCTGATCGTCTACGGGGCGTACTTCTTCGCGCTGATCAAGTTGATTCCGATCACACTGACGCTGCCCGGTATCGCCGGCGTGATCCTCACGATCGGCATCGCCGCGGACGCGAACATCGTCATCTTCGAGCGCGTCAAGGAGGAGATCCGCGGCGGACGCTCGATCGTGTCCGGGATCGCCACCGGGTACACGCGTGGATTCGCGGCGATCGTGGACGCGAACGTGGTCACGTTCATGACCGCGTTCATCCTGTTCGCGCTGGCCACGGCCGAAGTCAAGGGGTTCGCGTTCATGCTCGGGATCGGCACGATGCTGACCCTGTTCACGGCCGTGCTCGCGACGCGCGCGGCGCTCGGCACGATGGGGCGTACGAAGGTGATGAGTCACTCCTGGGCGCTCGGGGCGGGCAAGCCCAAGCGGGAGTGGACGTTCGACTTCATGGGCGCCTCGAAGTGGTTCTTCTCGCTGTCGGGCACGATCCTCTTGATCGGCGCGCTGGCGATCGGCGGCAAGGGCTTGAACTTCGGCATCGACTTCAAGTCCGGCACGCGCATCCAGACGGCGTTCGTGAAGACCGTGACCCCTGCCGAAGTAAGCGCCGTGATGAGCGCCGAGGGTTACCCGAACGCGGAGGTGCAGAAGTACTCGAGCAAGGGCATCGGCGGTAGCGGCTATCAGATCTCGACCGAGAAACTGAAACCGACGGCGGTGCACGAAGTCAAGAGCGCGCTCGACAAGAAGTTCGGCCAGGGCGCGAACTCGCCGGGCACGAAGGACTTTTCGAGCACCTCGATCGGCCCGACGTTCGGCCAGACGATCGCCAACTCGGCGATCATCGCGATCATCGCCTCGCTGCTGGTGATCTCCGCTTACATCGCGCTGCGGTTCGAGTGGAAGTACGCCGTGCCGGTGCTGATCGCGTTGATGCACGACCTGTTGATCACATCGGGCATCTACGCACTGACCGGCCGAGAAGTCACCTCGGCGACCGTCGCGGCGCTGCTGACGATTCTCGGGTATTCGCTGTATGACACGATCATCGTGTTCGATCGTGTGCGTGAGAACGTCCCGCGCATGCCCAGGGCTGCGTTCTCGCAGATCGTCAACCGTTCGATGTCCGAGGTGCTCACACGATCGCTGGCGACGAGCTTCTGCACGCTTCTGCCCGTGCTGGCGCTGCTGTTCTTCGGCGGAAGCACGCTGAAGGACTTCGCTTTCGCGTTGATGGTCGGGATCGCCTCGGGCGCGTACTCCTCGATCTTCATCGCCTCACCGGTGCTTACGCATTGGAAGGAGCGCGAGGGCGCCTACCGTCAGCGCCGCGCGCGGATCATCGGCGAACTCGGCGCCGTACCGGCCTACGCGACCGCGATCGGTGGGGCGCCCATCGACGTGGAGCCCGAACGTAAGAAGCGTCGCCGCGCACGCCGCGGAGGGCTGATCACCGAGGAGCCGGGGGAGCAGATCTCACGCGACGAGTTCCGCGAACTGGTCCAGGACCTGGACGTCGACGCCACCCCCAAACCAGGCGCTCGCGCGCGTGCCGGCGTCGCGCAGACGACGGCACCGCCCGTCGGCGAGGACGGTGCGGCGAGCGCCAAGCGGGCGCCCGATCGCGACCCGGCAGCCGATCTCACGCCCGAGGACCTCGTGCTCAAGGAAACCCCCAAGGCGCGGGAGAAACGTAGTAGTCGTCGTCCGCGCAACAAACGACACGGGAGAAGTCGCTGATGGGCATGCTCGGCTGGGTGATGATGGGTCTGGCGATTTGGCATTTCACGATCTTCATGCCCGACCGCTTCTGGGGCGGGATCGTCGGCGCGTTCCTCGGCTCGCTGTTCGGCGCGATCGTCGTCGGGCTGATCATCTACGGCGCCAAAGTAGGCGCCCTCGAAGTGCCGGGGCAGAAGGCCACGGATATCGCGGTCGTGCTGTACGCGGTCCCGGGAGCGCTGATCGGCATCGCCGCCGTGTATGTCGAGGGGATCAGACGCGAACGCCGCGGCACCCCGACCGGCGCCGCCTAGATGATTGATTCCACGGTGGGGACCGTGGTTTTCGAGGGTTTTTGGGCAGCAGGACCGAAGTCGGCAGTGCTAACCCGCATCGCCGACCGAAGGGGGCCTCGATGGACGCCGACCTCGACCTGCTGCTCACCGCTGTGTACGTCACGGCTGACGATCTCCTGCCCGATCGACCGAAGAACGCCAAGCGGAGGATCACAGACGCGGAGGTCATAACGCTGTGCGTCGCCCAGGCGATCATGGGGATCCCATCGGATCGGCGGTTCTTGGCGGTCGCCCGCAAGCGCTTGATCCATCTGTTCCCTCAGATCCCGGCCCAACCGGGCTATTTCAAGCGTCGCCGGCGACTGGCAGAGACGCTGGAGTGGCTGCTCGGGGTTTTCGCCAGCAAAAGCCCGGGGTCGCGTAGCCAGATACTGCTCGTGGACTCCACGCCGGTGGAGTGTGCTCGCAGCCGCGAGACGGTCAAGCGCTCCGCGCTGGGGGATGCCGCTGACTACGGGTATTGCGCCAGCCACAGCCGATTCTTCTGGGGTTTCAGATTGCACGGCCTGTTCGCGCCCGACGGGACTCCCCGAGCGATCGCCCTGACCTCCCCCAAGATCGATGAGCGAGAGGTCGCGATCAAACTGCTCGCCCGCGCTCCACGCACCGGCGGAGAGACCGTGATCGGCGACAAGGGCTACGCCGGACGCGAGTTCACCAGCCAAGTCAGCGATCTTGACGCCACGATCCTGCGTCCCAGACGCAAGGACGAGTCCGGACCCCGACCACACCTCGCGCCGATCCGCCAACGCATCGAGTCGATCTTCTGGACCTGCAAGGACCTCCTCACCCTCGAGCGTCACGGCGCCAGAACACTGCAAGGACTCCGAGAGCGCGTCCTGCAACGCCTGCTGTGCCTCGCCGCCGCCATCACCCTCAACCACCAACTCGGCCGTCCCAGCCGCGCACTCGTCAACTACTGCGCCTAATCCCGTGGAATCAATCATCTAGCGCGCCAGGGCCAATGGGTTCTGTCTACCCCCAACCGTAGGGTGGGGGAGTGGGGGAGCCCAGATTCGAGATTCCGGAGTGTGAGCCGAGCGCGGTCCAGCGGTTGCGGCGCGAGCTTGACGTGAGCGATCCTGTCGCGCAGGTGCTGGTCCGTCGTGGCATGGCCGACCCCGCGCTCGCTCAGGCTTTTTTGGCAGGTGAGGAGGAGCATTCCTATACGGCCTTCACCGGTATCGAGACCGCGATCGCGCTGATCCGCGAGCATCTCCAGGCGAGGACGAGGATCACGATCCACGGGGATTACGACGTCGATGGAGTGTGCTCCACGGCCGTGCTCGTACGCTCTTTGCGCAGGCTGGGGGCGGACGTCGACTGGTATCTGCCCGATCGCGCATCCGACGGATACGGGCTGGGACTGGACACCGTGCGGCGACTGGCGGTTCGGGGCACGCGACTGCTCGTGAGCGCCGACTGCGCGATCACGGCCGTCGAGGAGGTTGCGGCGGCTAAGCAATTGGGGATGGACGTGGTCGTCACCGACCACCACGGTGTGCGTGCGGACGGGATGTTGCCGGACGCTCCGATCGTGCATCCGGCGGTGTGCGGATATCCGTTTCAGGAGCTCTGCGCCACCGCGGTCGCCTACAAGCTCGCCCACGCTCTAGAGGGTCGCGCGCCGCTGGAGGACCTCGATCTGGTGGCGCTTGCGACGATCGCGGACGTGGTGGGGCTGCTCGGCGAGAACCGCTCGCTCGTGCGGCGCGGGTTGCGCGCTCTGTCGGGCACCGTCAAGCCGGGGTTGCGCGCGCTGATGGCCGTCGCGCGGGTGGACCCCGCGCGTGTCGACGAGCGCTCGGTCGCCTTTGGGCTCGCTCCACGACTGAATGCCGCAGGGCGGTTGTACAGAGCGGACGCCGGCCTTGAGCTGATCCTCAGCGAAGACCCCGCACGCGCCGCGCAGATCGCGGATGAGCTGGACCGGGTCAACCACGAGCGCCGCTCCGCTGAGCGCACGATCAGATTCGAGGCCGAAGCCCAGATCACAGCACTCGGAGACCTCCGGGAGCATCGTGCCCTGGTGCTGGCGGGGGAGAACTGGCATGTGGGCGTGATCGGGATCGTCGCCTCGCGACTGGCCGAGACTCACAACCGCCCGGTCGTGTTGATCGCCCTGGAAGGAGACCGCGGGCGTGGTTCAGGTCGCGGCGGCTGTGAGGCGTTTGATCTCCTGGCGGGGCTCACGGCGTGTTCGGAGCACCTGAGCCGTTACGGCGGACACCGGGCTGCGGCGGGACTTGAGATCGAGCGCGATCGTGTGCCGGGGTTCGCCGGGGCGCTCAACTCTTACGCCGCCTCGGTGCTCAGCAGCGAAGACATGGCGCCTGTGGAGCGCGTGGACGCGATCGTCGATGGCGCCGAACTGGGGATGGCGTTGGCCGAGGAACTCGGCGGGCTGGCGCCGTTCGGTCGGGGAAATCCCTCGGTGTCGCTGATGATCGCCGACGCGACGTTCGCGGACGTGCGGCCGATGGGGGAAGGCAAGCACGCGCGCTTTACCGTTCACTCCCACGCGGGGCGCGCCCGCGCCGTCGCATTCAACACCGGCGGGCAGCTGGGGGTCGCCGAGGGCGAACCGGCGCAAGCCACGTTCACGCTGGAGATCAACGAGTGGAACGGCGTAAGCGAGCCGCGGCTGGTGCTTCGCCGCGCGCGCCCCGCCGGCTCACCGCGGATCGAGGACCGTCGCGGCGCGACTTCCGCGACGCCGCCCACCGAGCCCGCTCCGGCAAAGACGCCGAGAGCGCACAAGGAGCGAGACCAACAGGAGCTTGTGCTGTTCGCCTGAGGCGCGGGCACTGCCCGCTTCAATCCGGGAGGGCAGTCCCCTAACCTGTGAGCATGACCCCCGCTGCAGATCCACACACCACGACCCTCGTCACGGTGCAGGAGCCCGCTGTGGAGCCGGTCACGCCGCGCCTTGACCTCAACGAGCTGGAGCGTCGCCTGCTCGGGGATCTGTTTGCGATCGTCTCCGAGCACGCGGCCGATTCGGCCGTGGACATCGATCGAGCGCGCGTCCAGGACGCGTTCGTGTTCGCGTGCGAGCATCACGCGGCACAGCGGCGCAAGTCCGGCGAGGACTTCATCGTGCATCCCGTGGGAGTGGCGCGCATCTGCGCGGGTATGCGCTTGGACACAGAGACGCTGTGCGCGGCGCTGCTGCACGACACCGTCGAGGACACCTCCGCCTCGATCGAGGAGGTCGGTGAGCGCTTCGGCGAGGAGATCGCTCAGATCGTCGACGGCGTGACGAAGCTGACCGGTATCACCTTCCAGTCGCGTGACGAGGCCCAGGCGGAGAACTATCGCAAGATGATGGTCGCGATGGCCACCGACGTGCGGGTCATCCTGATCAAGCTTGCCGACCGGCTGCACAACATGCGCACGATCGATGCGATGCCCAAGCAAAAGCAGACGGAGAAGGCGCGAGAGACGCTCGAGATCTACGCCCCGCTCGCACATCGCCTCGGCATTCACGCGATCAAGTGGGAGCTCGAGGATCTCGCCTTTGCGACGCTGCACCCTCGCAAGTACCAGGAGATCAAGGGGCTGGTGGCGCAGCAGCGCGACGAGCGCGAGCGCTATGTCGGCGAAGCCGGCGAGTATCTCGCGAGCGAGCTCACCGAGCTCGGGATCGAGGCACAGATCGCGGGCCGAGCCAAGCACTTCTACTCGATCTATTCGAAGATGACCAAGAAGGGTCGCGAGTTCAACGAGATCTACGACCTCACGGCGATGCGCGTGATCGTCGATTCGGTCAAGGACTGCTATGGCACCGTCGGTGCGATCCACTCGCTCTGGAAGCCACTTCCCGGTCGCTTCAAGGACTTCATCGCGATGCCGAAGTTCAACATGTATCAGTCGCTGCACACGACCGTGATCGGGCCCGAGGGCCGGCCGCTGGAGATCCAGATCCGCACCCGCGAGATGCACGAGATGGCGGAGTTCGGGGTCGCGGCTCACTGGATGTACAAGCAGCCGCCCGGTCCCGAACAGGCCGGTGAGGATCGGCGTCCAGGCTCACCCGAGGACGCCAAGCTGCAGTGGCTGCGGTCAATGCTCGACTGGCAGAAAGACCTCTCGGACCCGCAGGAGTTCATGGACACGCTACGGACCGACCTGTTCGAGGACGAGGTCTACGTGTTTACACCCAAGGGCGAAGTCAAGTCGCTGGCTGCCGGCGCCACGCCGCTGGATTTCGCGTATGAGGTGCACACAGAGATCGGCCACCGCTGTGTCGGGGCGCGCGTGAACGGCAAGATCGTCCCGTTGCATTGCGAGCTGCGCTCGGGCGACATCGTGGAAATCCTGACCGCCAAGCGCGAGCGCGGACCTTCGCGCGACTGGCTGGCGATGGTCAAGACCACCCGTGCACGTAACAAGATCAAGGCCTGGTTCAAGGCCGAGTCGCGCCAGGACACCGAGCACACCGGTCGCGAGGTACTGCAGGAGCACCTGCGCAAGCAGGGCCTACCCGCGCAGAAGATCACCGGATCGGCGCTACTTGCCGACGTGATCCGGGAGATGGGTTATCGCAAGGCCGATGACTTTTACATCGCCCTGGGCGCCGCCAAGGTCTCACCGAAGATCGTCGTCAACAAGGTGATGCAGCGTTTGAAGCAGGGCGAGGCCGCCGATGGCGAGGACACTCGCGCCGAGCTGTTGCGTGTCGGACGCGCGCGCCGGCGCCCCACGAAGTCCTCGGGCCAGTACGGGATCGAGGTGGAGGGCGTCGATGACGTGATGCTCCGCCTCGCCAAGTGCTGCCGACCCGTGCCGGGCGATGAGATCGTCGGTTACATATCGCTCGGCCGCGGGATCACGATCCACCGCGAGGACTGCCCCAACGCAGTCGTACTGGCGCGCGATCCCGAGCGCTTCACCAACGTCTCCTGGGCGGGCGAGCGCAGCACCTCGTTTGTGGTCGAAATCCAGATCGACGCGTGGGACCGCCACCGCCTGCTCGAGGACCTCTCACGCGCCTTCTCAGAGTCCGGGGCGAACATCCTCGAAGCGCGCTGCCTGTCGATGGGCCCGATGGTCAAGAACCGCTTTGTCGTCGAGGTCGCAGACACGCACGGATTGAAGGGAGCGATCACGCGCCTGCGCAACATCGACTCCGTGTTCGACGCCTACCGCGTCACCCCCGGCGGCGCCACGGCCTAGGCGAACGCCGGCCGGCGCGATACGGCGTCCTCAGTCGCTCGCGTACGTAGTACGCCACGCTCCCTGCGTTCTTGTCTCGCTTGACCAGCGTCCGCCTAGGAGCGCGCGACGTAGCCAATGGTGGCGTCCCAGGGTCAGGCGATGACGTTCAGCGCGCCCGGCAAGATCGAGTAGCGCGCTTGCGAGACCTCGCCGAGATAGTCGCCGTCGACTTGCAGCGGCAACAGTCGCTCGTCGCTTGAGCGCACCGTCAGCTCGGTCAGTCCGGATACACCCGTGACCTGGCGATGACGGGTCACTCGGGCTCCGCGTGAGAATGCGCGCAAACCGATCGAGGGCATCGACAGGGGCGTAGCTCGGTGCAACACGCACCCGCACAGAGAGCCCGAGTCGAGTGTCGTGCCATCGGCGATCTCGATCGGGCGGTTCTGAAAGTAGGTGAACGGCGAGCCGTTTTGGACGATCGTCGTGACACCGGCGAGCGTGTCCCCGTTCGCGAGCGCCACGTCCATACGCGGAGGCCTGACGAGGTAGCGGCGCGCGAACGTTCTTAGCGCCACCCATGTGAAGTAGTAGGCGCCAAGGCGAGCCTTCAGGCGTGGGTTGGCGTCGACCCGCTCGACCACGCTCGCGTCGACGCCCAGGCCCGAGGCGAACGTAAAGCAGCGGCGGTCGGCGATCGGCTGCTCGCCGTCCGGGCCGTCGGCGCTGACGACTCCGAGATCGACCCGCCGCGGACACCAATCGTCGGCGAGAGCGAGCAGGTGCTCGGTGGCGTCGACCAGCTCTCCCGGGATGCCGAGCATCTTCGCGAACACGTTCGCCGAACCTCCCGGCAGGCAGGTCAGCGGGGTGGGGGAGCCGAGCAGACCGTTCGCGGCCTCGTTGACCGTGCCGTCGCCGCCGAACGCGACGACCACGTCATAACCCTCGTGCGCAGCCTCGCGACACAGCTCCGTCGCGTGCCCCCGGGCCTCTGTGTCGACCGCATCGACCTCGAAGCGACCCTGCAGCGCATATACGACGAGATGGCGCAGGCGGTCAGAGACAGTCGTGGCATACGGATTGACGATGATCAGCATGCGCCGCTTGACCGCCTGGATCTCCGGCTCGAAGTCCGCCGTCGCCACGCCGGGGACCTGAATCTGCCGGTCGGTTTGGGCCGCCGCCTGGGATCTCACTACGCTCATCCCACGCCTCTACACCGGGCGGACGAGAGCGTTACCCGTCCCACTCGCATCCTCCGCCCGCGCCGGCCCGGCCGTGCCGGCACCTCGCGATCGCGAGGTGCCGGCAGCGTCCTTGCATCCGTCCGGACGCTTGCTAAACTTCCGCGCTACATAGCAGTACACATCCAGAGGGGTGGAGGGCCTGGCCCTATGAAACCCCGGCAACCACCGCCAAGTCACAGGCGGGAAGGTGCCAATTCCAGGTGATGTGTGGCCGGGCTTCGCGCTCTTCGCCACACGTGACAAGGCGAAGGTTTAGCGAAGGGAGCCCCAATGGCAGCCAGTCATCTGCAGTGCAAGGAGTGCAAGACCGAGTATTCGCTCGAGGCGTTGTACGTCTGCGAGAAGTGCTTCGGGCCGCTCGAGGTCGTCTACGACCACAGCCGCATCGGCGGTGACGTCGCCGAGCTGCGTCGCCGCATCCAGGGCGGGCCGCAGAACATCTGGCGCTACGCCGACTTCCTGCCGCTCGCTGGCGGCCCTCCGGGTCCGTCTGGTCGGCTCGCCTCGCGTGTCGGCCTGCCGGCCGGCTGCACCCCGTTGATCCGCGCCGACCGTCTCGCCGAGCGTCTTGGACTGCGCGAGGTGTGGGTCAAGAACGACGCTGCGAACCCGACGCACTCGTTCAAGGATCGCGTCGTCTCGGTCGCCGTCGCCCGGGCGCGCGAGTTCGGTTTCGAGACGATCGCATGTGCTTCGACCGGCAACCTCGCGAACTCGGTCGCGGCCCACGGCGCCGCGCTGGGTCTCGATTCCTACGTGTTCATCCCATCGAACCTCGAGGAGCAGAAGGTGCTCGCGACGGGCATCTACGGGACGAAGCTCGTCGGTGTCGAAGGCAACTACGACGACGTCAACCGCCTCTGCACCGAGCTGTGCGCCGAGCGCGACTGGGCGTTCGTCAACATCAACCTGCGCCCGTACTACGCCGAGGGCTCGAAGACGCTCGCGTTCGAGATCGCCGAGCAGCTCGGATGGGAGCTGCCGGACCGCTGCGTCGTGCCGATCGCCTCCGGTTCGCTGTTCACGAAAATCGCTCGCGGCTTCGAGGAGTTCGTCGAGATCGGGTTGGTCGAGGGCGAGCTGCCGAGCATGAACGGCGCTCAGGCCGAGGGCTGCTCGCCGGTGGCGCGCGCGTTCGCCGACGGTCAGGACTTCTGCCGCCCGGTCAAGCCGGACACGATCGCGAAGTCGCTGGCGATCGGCAACCCGGCCGACGGCCCGTACGCACTGGACCTCGCCCGCCGCACGGGCGGCGGCGTAGACTCGGTCACCGACGATGAGATCCGCGCGGGGATCAAGCTGCTCGCCGAGACGACGGGCGTCTTCACCGAGACAGCCGGCGGGGTCACGACGGCAACGCTCGCAAAGCTCGCCGAGCGCGGCGAGATCGACCCGGACGAGCGCGTCGTGCTCGTGATCACGGGCGAGGGCCTGAAGACGCTCGACGCGGTGCGCGGCAGCTTCGAGACGCACACGATCGCACCGACGATCGAGTCCTTCCAGACGCACGTACCCGAGGCGGTCGAGGTCTGATGGCGGTGACCGTCAAGATCCCCACGCAGCTGCGCTCCGCCTCCGGTGGAGAGGCCCAGGCGGTGCTCGACGGCGCGACCGTCCAGGATGTCCTCAACGAGCTGTACGCGCTGCACGGCGAGCTGCGCGATCGACTCAGTGACGAGGACGGCTCGCTGCGGCGGTTCGTCAACGTGTACGTCGCCGGAGAAGACATCCGCTTCCTCGAGGGTCTGGCCACCCCGGTCGCCGACGGCGCGGAGCTCACGATCCTGCCCGCCGTAGCCGGCGGCTAGTGGACGTGTCCGGAAGTGGTGCGGCTCACGCGGCGAGGGCGAGGGGCTGAGGTTTGTGACGGGTGATCTTCTCGATCACGCTGTCGAACTTGGCGCGGGTGAAGGTCCATTGGAAGGGTCGCGCGAGGGTGCGGTAGTGCTGGGCGAAGTCCAGCAGGTGCCTGGCGAGCTCGGGCAGCGTCGCGAAGTCGTTGGGGGTCAGGGCCTTGCGCTGCACGATCGAGAAGTAGATCTCGATCTGGTTCAGCCAGGAAGCATGGACGGGGAGGTGAATCAGCCTCGCGTTTGGGTACGCCTCGGCCATCCGTTTGACGGAGGTCTTCCCGGCGTGGCTGGAGCCGTTGTCCACGACCCAGTAGACCATGCGGGCAGACCGGTAGGGCTCGACCTTCATGACCTGGTCCACGAGCCGTCCGAACGGCACGATCCCGGTCGTCTGCTCGACCCGGTCAAACAGGTTGGCGTGATGCACGTCCCACGCAGCGAGGTACGCGAGCGTTCCGCCTCGCAGGTACTCGAACTCGACCAGTCCCGGGCGTCCCGGCCCAGGCGGGATCGTCTCGTGGTGGCGTCCGAGCGCTTGCAGCTGGGTCTTCTCATCGGCGCTGATGACGTACTCGTCCGGGCGCAGCCGCTTGCCGTCGAGGACGCGGGCGTAGAGGTCCAGCGCACGGCCAGCCTTCTCGGCGAACTCTGGGTCGCGCGGGAAGATCCAGGAACGGGTCTGCCACGGCTTGATCGCGTCCTCGTGCAGCCACCGCCAGATCGTCGAGGCCGACGCCTCAGTCACGCCGCGCTCGATCACCAATCGATGCAGCTCAACCCGGGAGAAGCGCGAGAGCGGCAGCTCGTGGGTGCGCGGCAGCTCGCACGCGATCGCCTTGACCTCGGCGACCTCTTCCGGGGGGAAAACGACGCGGCCGACCCGACCGCGCTTGATCCTCAAGCCCATCCAGCCGCTCAGCGCAGAACCGGGATCTTCGCCGAGCAACGCTATCGGGCGAGCAATCCAGCCGAGCAGCGATATCGATGTCCTGCATCCCCTCCACCGCATACAGAATCACTCTCGCCCGCTGCACCGTCCGGAACGGCATCGTGACCGTACTCGCCCGCCGCTCCAACTCGGCACGCTCCTCCTCAGAGAGCTCGATCACATGCTGGCTGACCCGCGGCACAACACATAATTCCGCGCGCACACCGTTATCCCTTCCGATAATCCGCAAGACTTGCGGACACGTCCACTAGGAAGTCGCTGGCGCGGCGCGGACCATCGACTCCCTAGCGGACTGGGACGTGTTGCGCAGGGGTCTGCGGGTGCGCAGGCGGAGCGCTCGAGCCGCTGAAGCCGATCGTGGAGACGATCGCGGCCGCTGACATCACGGCGATCGTCAGTGCGCGCAGACGGGCGGGTGTCAGCCAGCCGATGTTGTGGGTCTGAAGCCAGGTCCGGGTTCCAGTCGCGGCCGAGGCCGCCGCCATCGCACAGCCGACGCACATGTGTCGAGGGTACCGCCCTCTAGCGTTCCGAGGCGCCGGCACTGCCCTCCAAGCGGCGGCGGAGTTCCGCGCCGCGACCGGCAGCGACGGCGCGAGCGGCGCGAGCATCTGTCAGCTCGACCCCCTGGGCGTGAGCGAAGTCCAGTAGCTCCTGGCGCTCCTCACCCTCGCGCGCGGTCTTCAGAAACAGCCAGCAGAACAGGCCGAGCGTGAGCAGCGACTCCTCGACCATCATCACGGCCCCGGCGATGTTCTGATCGGCGAGCGGGGAAATGTGGTGGACGGCGTCGCCGTGAACATAGAACGGGTAGAAAACAGTGCCCGACCACAGGAAGATGTTCCCGAGGATGGTGCCGGTCAAGCGCACGGCCATGATGTAGAGAAGCTTGCCCAAGTTGCCGAACCAGCTCGGCATCGGCAGCGGGCCGAACAGGCACATCCACATGTTGATCCCGAATGCCAGGAACATCGCGTGCTCGAGCGCGTGCACGCCGGTGTGGCGCAGCGCCGCCTGGTAGAAAACCGGCAGATGCCACACATACAGGTCGACCGCCCATAGCGGGAACGCGATCAGGGGGTGAGCGAGGACCCGCAAGCGGTCAAAGAAACGGATGCGCAAGATCGGGGCGATCAACGGTCCGGTGAGCCCCAGCACGATCAGCAGCGCGGCGATGTCGCCGAGCAGCAGGTGCTCGGCCATGTGCGCGAGCAGCAGTTCCTGACTGGCGCCGCCCAACGAGCTGAGTGCGACCGCAATCGTGACGAACCCGGCGTAGAAGCAGGCCTGTCGCCAACCCGGAACGGGATTGCGCGCCTCGATTGCGAGCGTGCGCACCCGTTTGGCGTAGAGCAGTCCGAAGATCGCCAACGGCCCGAGCTGCAGGGCGGCCTCGATACCGGTCGAGACCGCGATGGGAGGGACGTTCATGTGACCGAAGGTTATGGGTTGGAGACCATCGTCGTGCCCGCGTCCGGTGTAGGGTTCGGCACCCGGTGTGGCCCCTTCGGGCGCACCGGCGCCCGAGTGTCGGACGATCCGTAGACTGCGCCGGGCATGAGCCTGGGACTGCGCCGCAAGCTGCCGTTTCTGCTCGGCGGTTTGACGGTTGCGACGCTTGCTATCCCTGCGAGCGCACAGGCACATGGCATCGTCGGACGAGCCAATTTGCCGATCCCCGTATGGCTGTTCAGTTGGACGGCCGCGATTGTGCTCGTGGTCTCATTCGTGGCGCTCTCGACGATGTGGAGGACGCCCCAGCTGCAACGTCAGTACCGACGAGCCCTCGTGCGCCTGCCTGGCGCGTTGGAATGGGTGGGGTCTCTGCTTGGGCTGGGATTGTTCGCGCTGGTCCTGTACAGCGGGTTTGCCGGCGCGCAGGTGCCCTTGGCGAACTTCTCGGTCACATTCATCTACGTCATTTTTTGGGTCGGCCTCCCGGTGGCAAGTGTGCTGTTCGGCGACGTGTTCAGGGCTTTCAGTCCGTGGCGCACGTGCGCACGTGCTCTCACCGCACTGATGGGTCTCGCGCGTCGTTCTGCCCACGCTCAAACGGCATCCGAGCGTCGAACCCCCAGACTCCGATATCCCGAATGGCTGGGAACGTGGCCGGCGGTGGCGGTGATCGTCGGATTTGCCTGGTTGGAGCTGGTTTACGTCCCCGCCGACCGCGACCACCCAGCGACGCTGGCGACGCTCTCGCTCGGCTACTTCCTCGTGATGCTCATGGGAATGATGCTGTTCGGCGTGGAGCAGTGGGGAGGACGCGCTGACGGGTTCGGTGCCTATTTCAACCTGCTTTCACGGCTGGCGCCACTGTGCCGAGACGAGCGGGGCGTAATCTGTCTGCGCCGCCCGCTCAGCGGGGTCACCGACCTCGAGATTAGGCCGGGGACCGTCGCGCTGATCTGCTCGATCATCGGCACGACGACCTTCGATGGGTTCAGCAACGGTGGGGTCTGGCGCAACATCGAGCCGAGCATCGCGAACCTCTTCACCGATCTCGGGTTCAGCCAGACACCCGCCTACGAGCTGACCTACTCGGTCGGATTGGTGCTGTGTGTGGCGCTGATCGCCGGCGTCTACCGGCTCGGGATTGCAGGTGTGCGCAGCGTCAGTGACCGTTATGAGACGCCACAGTTGGTCCACGCGTTCGCACACACGCTGGTGCCGATCGGGTTCGCATACGTGATCGCACACTACTTCTCGTTGCTGATCTGGCAAGGACAGGCGATCGGCTATCTGGCTTCGGATCCGCTCGGTGACGGGTCGAACCTGTTCGGCACCAGCAGCTATCAGATCGACTACAACGTGATTTCTTTCGCGGCGATCTGGTACGTGCAGGTCGCCGCGCTCCTAACCGGTCATGTGGCGGGCCTGGCGCTCGCACACGACCGCGCGCTGGCGATGTACGAAAACGTCGAGGAGGCTGTGCGCTCCCAGTACTGGATGCTGGCAGTGATGGTGGCCTTTACAAGCTTCGGCCTGTGGCTGCTCTCGGCGGTCGGCACATGAGTCTTCGACGGCGCGTCGTGCGCTCGCTCTCGACTACGGTGAAGCGGGTGTCCGCACGCCCGACCGTCGTGTTGCTTTGCTTGGCCGCGCTCGCCCTGTCGACGATGCCGGCGACGGCTCAGACAAGCACGACCACCGGCGCCACGGCCGGTGAGAGCGGCAACCCGATCGACGACCAGGGCGGCAACTTCCGTTACCGCTCGAACATCACCGCCGTCACGCCCAGTGTGCCCGGCCTTGAACTGGAAGTGCTCGAGTTCGCCGATCGGCTGCTGCTGCGAAACCACACCGGCAAGACGGTCACGATCTACGGCTACCAGGGAGAGCCCTATGCGCGTGTCCTGGCGAATGGAACGGCCGAGCAGAATACGCACTCACCCGCGACCTACCTGAACACGAGCTTTTACGGCAACGTCACCGTCCCGGCCTCCGCGAACCCGGGCGCGCCGCCGCATTGGGTCGTCGTCGATCGCACCGGCCAGTTTGAATGGCACGACCATCGCATCCACTGGATGTCGCCGCTGACGCCGCCGCAGGTCAAGGACAAGAGCAAGCGCACGCTGATCTTCGACTGGCAGGTGCCGATCCGCGTGGGGACACAGGCTGGAACGGTCGCGGGGCAGCTGTTCTGGACGCCCGAGAGTTCGCACGCATCGACAGTCGTGATCGTGCTCGGCGTGGCGATCGTGTTGCTCGGACTCGCATTCGTCGTATTCGTGCGCCGTCGCCGCACACGTGCCGGTACACGACCGGATGGCCCCACCGGCGAGGGTGCGCCCACCGAGCCAACTGGCGGCGTGAACACCGCCGAGGACCCCGAGGAGCCCCGCCGGGAAGCGTGGTGAGCCCGTGATAGCGTTCCCTCTGATGGCCTCGCTCGCCTGCCTCACGCACTGGTACGTCTCGATGCTCTACGTCGTGCCGGTGCTGGTCGTCGGCGGATGGTGCTGGTGGAGTTCCAAGCGCATCTCCCGTCGCTCGGAGCCCCCGAAGACCACGCGCGCGGCGTAGACGCCCCCACCGATCGGCGCCCTGCTCTTATCGCGACCAAGACCGTCGGGGATCCACCAGCCGTGGGTCCGATCGTCTGGGATCGGCTTCGCTATTTCTTCACGAGCGTTGAGCTGTGACTGAGTACCGTGAGCTTGACTGCTCACCATGCCCGTACAAGCACCGCACCCCGTCGAGCTTGGAGCGACCGAACGGATCGACGTGATCGCGTGCCTTGACGAGCGCAATCGCAGCCTGGCGAGCGAGCCCCTGAAGGCCGGGCCGGGCCGCTACCTGGAGGTGCAGGGGTCGGGCGAGACGCTGCTGGTTCCCGTCGGGCGCGAGGTGATCCACATCGGGCGGGGCCTCTCGGCAGACTTGCACCTCGACGAGCGCTCGGTCTCGCGTCGACACGCGATCCTCGTACACCGGGGCTCCGGGGCGCGCATCCTGGACGATCGCAGCGCCAACGGGACGCTGGTGAATGGCCGCCGCGTAACCCACGCCGACCTGGACAGCGGCGATGTGATCGTGCTCGGACGGGTCGTGCTGCGCTACCTGGAGCTGGGAGGCGAGCGAAAAGTCAGCCCAGAGGATCGCTCGCCCACGCTCTGACGCTCAGCCATGGCGCCACTGAGTCCCCACCGTGGAACTCAGCGCCGACGTCCACGCCCCGTAGATGGTCTCGGGGGATAGCGCTTGCGCTCCTCCGCGGTCATCTTGCGGATCGTCAACGAGCCGTCCTTCACCTGGCGCTCAATCTCCTCCAGTTTCACGCGGCGCCGCTCAGCCGCACGATCTGCCTGGGTGATCATGCCCTTCAGGTTAGCGCTCCCACCGGCGCACACCGGAGTTTTTCGGGCTAGGCTCACCGCCGGTTGAGTCGCCTGTCACCTGATCTTCTGCGCGGTCTGTCGGCGCGTTCCCTGTTGGCGGGGGTCCTGGTGCTGCTCGGGTCTGTGTGCACCCACGCTCATACGGCCGCGGCGGCAACCGCTCCCGTTTGTGTGCCACGGCCGCTGAACGTCTCCCGCGCGCTTGCCGGCGGCGCCCTCAGCGTCTCGCCGGCGCCCGACTCGGCGGACGCCTCTTACCTCGCTCAGATCAGCTTCCTCGGGGTCCCCGCCGCCGACATTCAGAGCCTCGTCGTGAGCGGATCGCGCAGCGGAGCACATTCCGGTCGGCTCGGCGCCTACTCGCAGGGAGACGGTGCCAGCTTCCTCCCCACAAAGCCCTTCGCTCAGGGGGAGACCGTGACCGTGCACGGGGTTGTGCGTCGTACCCCCGGTTCCGCCGTCCCGTTCGCCTGGCGCTTCACGGTCGCCGAGGTCGACTCGGTCAGCCGCTCGTTGGAGACGCCGCCCCCGCCTCCTCCCCCCGCCAAATCGAGCGAACTCCAACACTTCGTCTCGCGTTCGCAGCTGCGACCACCGACCGTTACCGTCACCACCGCCGCCGGCACTGGTGCCGGAACCGCGGGCGACATCTTTCTTGCACCGTATGCGGGACCGGGCCAGTACGGCCCGATGATCCTCGATGGCGCCGGCAATCTCGTGTGGTTCAAGACGATCCCGCGCGGCTCCAGGGCGGCGGACCTGCGGGTCCAAGCCTACGACGGTCGTCCGGTGCTGACCTGGTGGCAGAGCCCGCTCATCGCCGCGGGCCGGCGCGATGCGGGCGTCGTGATCGCCGACAGCTCCTACGACGACATCGCGATCGTACGTGGCGGCAACGGCTATCAGCCCGATTTGCACGCCTTCGAAATCACCCCCAAGGGCACGGCGCTGTTCACCGTTTACGACGCGATCCGCTGCGATCTGAGCGCCTACGGCGGTCCCGCCGACGGAGCGGTCGCCGATACGCTGTTTCAGGAAGTCGACCTGCACACCGGGCTCGTGCGCTCGGAGTGGCACGCGCTCGACCACGTGGCGCTTGGCGACTCCTACATGCCAGTGGGGCGCGGTGGCACACCGGTCTCCCCGTGGGACTACTTCCATATCAACGCGGTCTCCGAACACGGCAACGATCTGCTGGTGGATTCGCGCAACACATGGGCCGCCTACTACATCGATGCCCGCACCGGCCAGATCGTCTGGCGCCTCGGCGGCAAGCACTCGACGTTCGCGCTGGCGCCCGGAGCTGGCCCAGCCTGGCAGCACGACGCCCGCGAAGAGCCCGGAGGCGCGATCTCCTTCTTCGACAACGGCGCCAGCCCCCAGGTGCATCCGCAATCGCGCGTGACCGTGTTCGTGCTCAACACCCAGACCAAGACCGCGACGCTCGTAGCGAGCTTCGCGCACTCCACACCATTGCTGGCCGCGAGCCAGGGAGACTTCCAGCCGCTCTCCGGCGGCGACTGGTTCGTAGGCTGGGGTCAGGAACCGTTCTTCTCGGAATACTCCCCTTCCGGACAGCTCCTATTCGACGCTCACCTGCCGGCGTCCTACCAGTCCTACACCGCTTTCAAGTTTCCGTGGGCTGGCATGCCTAGGCAACGACCGTCGCTGGCGGTCCGCGCGGGCGTTCACGGAAGCCTCCGCGCCTATGTCAGCTGGAACGGAGCCACGTCCGTCGCGCAATGGCGACTGTTGGCGGGCGGAACTACCAGCAAGCTCACCCCTGTTGCGCTCGCCCCGCACAGTGGCTTTGAGACGGCGATCGAACTCTCAAGCGCATCCGCACGCTACCTCGCGGTCCAGGCGCTCGACGCAAGCGGACGGGTGCTGAGTACCTCATTGCCGGTGGCGCTCAACGGTGTCGTCAGATAGCCCAAGTCCTAAACGGATTTTCACGCTGTGGCGGAATCCGAGCCCGAGCAAGATCGTCATCACGCGCCCGGCAAGATTCGAACTTGCGACCTCTCGCTCCGGAGGCGAGCGCTCTATCCACTGAGCTACGGGCGCAGGCGGCACCGGATAGACCCGGTTACCGTCGCCTTGAGAGCTTACCGGCGAGTGCGCCGCCGTCCGCGGACGGGCGCCTCGTTTCCCACGCTCGACCCCTCCCGCCGCTACCGTTGCGCGGATGGATCTATCGGTTTTCTTCGCGGGCACGGGCGGCTCGGTCCCGAGCGCTCGCCGTGGCCTGCCCGCGATCCTGGTTCGCCGAGGTGGGGAGCACATCCTGTTCGACTGCGGCGAGGGCACACAACGGCAGTTGATCAAGTCGGTCGGCTTGGCGGATTTGGGGAGCGTGTTCATTACGCATTTTCATGCCGACCATTGGCTGGGATTGCCGGGGATGTTGAAGTCGTTTGCGTTGCGCGAACGCGCGCAGCCGCTGAGCGTGTATGGGCCTCCGGGGATTGCCGGGCTGATGGAGCAGATGCGGTTCGTGTACGGGCGATTGCCGTATGAGCTGAGCGTGGTGGAGCTCGTGCCCACCGAGACGGTCGTGCGCGAGGGGTATCTGATCGGTGCGGTTCCGGTACGCCATAAAGGCGAGGCGTGCTTCGGGTATGCGCTTGTGGAGGATCCTCGACCGGGACATCTGGACCCGGAGCTGGCGCAGCGGCTCGGGGTCAGGCCGGGCCCGGATTTCGGGCGGTTGCAGCGCGGCGAAGCGGTCGGCGGTGTTACGCCCGAGCAGGTGCTCGGGGCGGAGCGTCCTGGGCGTAAGGTTGTGATCTCGGGGGATACCGCGCCGTGCGAGTCGCTGATCGTGGCAGCGCATGAGTCGGATTTGCTCGTGCATGAGGCGACGTTCGCCGAGGAGGAGACCGAGCGGGCGCGTCTGACCTCGCATTCGACGGCGAGGCAGGCGGCGGAGGTCGCGCTCCAGGCACAGGTGCGGATGCTCGCTTTGACGCATATCTCCAGCCGCTACCCGGGCGGGGAGCTGCGGGAGGAGGCTCGTGAGGTGTTTGCCCAGACGGAGGCGCCGCGCGACTACGACACGATCGAGGTCCCGTTTCCCGAGCGCGGCGAGCCGCGGCTGGTGCGCTGGTCGGATCGGCGCGCGCGCGAGACTCCGCCCGCCGAACCTGTCCCTGCCGGCTAGTCGGTCGCCCGCGGGGCCCGTCCCCGCCGGTAGGCGACCGCCGGGGCGTCTTGGCGCGCTGATACAGTCCTTCGCGATCCTTTAACCCGGTCCTGAGAGGCCAGGAAGGTTGCGACGTTGGATACGAGCAGCGAAAAGACGGTCCTGCACGAGGACGATGTGAGGCGAGCGCTGACGCGTATCGCGCATGAGATCGTCGAGCGCAATCTCGCTGTTGCGGGCATTTCCGACGGGGGCATGGCGGCGGATGACTCCGGTCTTTCCAGTCTGGATGACGGCGCGAACCGGCGCGCGCCCGATGACTCGTCCGCTTTGGCGCTCGTCGGAATCCACCGTCGCGGCGCGTTTTTGGCGCGGCGATTGAGGGGTACGCTCGAAGAGTTGCTGGGCGTGGAGGTGCCGCTGGGTGATTTGGACATCGGGTTCTATCGCGATGACGTCTCACGCCGGCCCGATACTCCAGTGGTGCACGCCTCGCATATCGACTTCGATGTCGCGGGCCGCACGGTGGTGATCGTCGATGACGTGCTGTATACGGGCAGGACGGTGCGCGCGGCGATCGAGGCGCTGTTCGACTACGGCCGCCCGGCGCGCGTGCAGCTGGCGGTGCTCGCCGATCGCGGCCACCGCGAGCTGCCGATCAGGCCCGATTATGTCGGCAAGAATCTGCCGACATCACGCGCCGAGCACGTGTATGTGCGCCTGAGCGAGTTGGACGACGTGGATGAGGTCGCGATCGGACCGGCGCGGGTGGAGGTCTCGGCGGCGTGAATCATTTGCTTTCGATCGAAGATCTCGACAGAGAGGCGATCGAGCGGATCGTCGCTCAGGCGGCGCGCTTCGCGGAGGTTTCGGATCGTGAGATCAAGAAGGTGCCGGCGTTGCGCGGGCGGATGGTGCTGAACCTCTTTTATGAGGCGTCGACGCGTACACGCAGCTCGTTTGAGTTGGCGGCCAAGCGGTTGTCTGCGGACGTGGTGAACTTTGCGGTCAACGGGTCGAGCGTCGAGAAGGGCGAGTCGTTGAAGGACACGGTGCTGACTTTGAGCGCCCATAAGCCGGATGCGATCGTGCTGCGCACGCCGTGGGCGGGCGCAGCGGAGCTGGTTTCGCGCTGGTGCAGTGCGGCGATCGTGAACGCGGGCGATGGCAAGCACGAGCATCCGACGCAGGCGCTGCTGGATGTGTACACGCTGCAGGAGCGCCTCGGTGGCATCGACGGCGCGTCGATCTGGATCGTTGGCGACGTCGCCCATTCGCGCGTGGCGCGCTCGAACATCATCGCGTTTCAGCGTATGGGCGCAAGGGTCACGCTCGCGGGCCCGCCGACACTGATTCCACGCGACATCGAGGCTTTGGGGTGCGAGGTGCGTTACACGCTCGATGAGTTGGGTAGCGCGGACGTTGTGTATGCGCTGCGGATGCAGCGCGAGCGTATGCGCGAGACCTGGGTGCCTTCGCTGCGCGAGTATGCGACCTGGTATCAGATCAACGGCCGGCGGTTGTCGCCGCGCCAGGTGCTGATGCACCCCGGTCCGGTCAACCGCGGGGTTGAGCTCTCGGGCGAGGTGGTCGACTCGCCCCAGGCGGTGATCACAGCCCAGGTAGAGGCCGGCGTGGTGGTGCGGATGGCCGTGCTGTACGAGCTGCTGTCCGGAGCGCACGTCCCGCGACAACCCGTCCCTGAGCCCCAGCTCGCGTAATGGCGGCCACCACGCTGATCCAGGGGCCGACGGTACCGGCCGAGCTGTTGCTGCGAGACGTCCATGTCCTGGACCCTCGCAGAGACATTGATGCGCGCCACGACGTGCTCGTGCGCGATGGGCTGATCGCGCAGCTGGGTGAGCCCGGCGCGATCGAGCGGCCCGACGGCATCGAGACGGTGGAGGGAGGGGGCAGGCGTCTGCTGCCGGCGTTTGTTGACCCGCACGTGCACTTGCGCACGCCCGGACAGGAACACAAGGAGGATCTGGAGACGGGTACGCGCGCGGCTGCCGCCGGGGGGTTCGGGGCGGTGATCGCGATGCCGAACACCGACCCGGTGATCGATTCGGCGCCGCTGTTGCGGTCCCTGCGCGACGGGGCCGCCCGTGATGCGCGTGTCCCGGTCGGCTTTCTCGCCGCGATTACCCGTGGGCTGGATGGTGAGGAGCTGACGGAGATGGCTGAGCTGCGCGAGCAGGGCGCGCTCGGGTTCACCGATGACGGGCGCCCGGTCTCTTCGGCGGGCATGTTGCGCAAGGCGTTGCAGTACCAGCGATTGTGCGGGGGTGTGATCAGCCTGCACGAGGAGGATCCGACGCTCTCAGTTGGCGGCTCGATGCGTGAGGGCGCGGTCAGCGCTGCGCTGGGTATCGGTGGGATTCCCACCGTGAGCGAGTCGACGATGGTGGCGCGCGACGCGGAGCTTGCGATGTACGAGCAGGCGCGCGTGCATTTTCAGCACCTCAGCTGCGCGGCCTCGGTGCAAGCCGTCGCGCATGCGCGGGCTGCCGGCGGGCGCGTGAGCGCAGAGGTGACGCCTCATCATTTGCTGCTTACCGACGAGGCGGTGCGTGGGTTGGATACGCGCATGAAGATGAATCCGCCGCTCGCAAGCGAGGATGATCGCAAAGCACTGATTGTGGGTTTGCGCGAGGGCACGATCGACTGTGTGGCGACCGACCACGCGCCGCATTCCCGCGAGGAGAAGGAAGTCCCGTTTGAGCAGGCGCCGATGGGGACGACCGGCTTGGAGACGGCGTTCGCGGCGCTTTACACCGGCTTGGTGATGACCGGCGAACTGGGGCTCGGCCTGCTCGTGGAGCGAATGACGGCTGGAGCGGCCTTGTTTGAGCTGCCGACACCGACGATCGCTGTGGGTGAGCCGGCCAACTTGACGCTGGTGGATCTCGAGGCGGAGTTCCTGGCGGGCGAGCGCGGATGGGAGAGCCGCTCGGAGAACTGTTGCTTTGCCGGGCGTCGCCTACGCGGGCGGGTGCTGCTCACTGTCGCGGCCGGCGCGGTCGCCTATCGCGAGCGGGTGTTCTCGGTGGTGGCGGCCTGATGAGCTTGCTCGACCGCAACAGGACTGCGCTTGTCGTGGTCGATGTCCAGGAGGGTTTCCGCCCGTACGGCTCGTTTGCGGGCGTCGCCGAGGCTTCGCGCAAGCTGGTGGAGGCTGCGCGCATCCTCAATGTTCCGACGCTGGTCAGTGAGCAGTATCCGAAAGGGTTGGGACACACGGCGTCTGAGGTCGGGATCGAGGATGAGCGTGTGATCGAGAAGACCGTGTTCAGCGCCGCGCGCGCGGATGGATTTGACCTGGGCGACGGGCGCAAGCAGGCGATCGTGTGTGGGATCGAGACGCACGTGTGCGTCAGTCAGACCGTCCACGATCTGCTTGGGCGGGGTGTCGAGGTGCATGTGCCGGCGGATGCGGTGGGCTCGCGCCATCAGATCGACTATGAGCGCGGGCTGGAGCGATTGGAGCGCGCCGGGGCGGTCGTGACTACGGTCGAGTCGGCGCTGTTCGAGCTGCTGGGGCGCGCTGGCACCCCGGAGTTTAAGGCCGTGCAGAAGTTGATCATCTGAGATGAGCGACTCGACGGCCTATGTGCTGCTGGAGGATGGCACGCGCTATGACGGGATAGCTTGCGGCGCGGAGCGGTATGCGGTCGGTGAGATCGTGTTTACGACGGGTATGTCGGGCTATCAGGAGTCGATGACCGACCCATCGTTCGCGGGGCAGCTGATCGCGTTCACCTATCCACATATCGGCAATTACGGAGTGAGCGGCGAGGCGATGGAGTCCGAACGACCGTGGGCACGGGCGGCGATCATGCGGGAGGCGTGCGATCGCGAAGATTCACCTGGCGCCGAGGGCGGCTGGCTACAGTGGCTCGCCGATTGCGGGATCGCGGCGATCAGTGGTGTGGATACCCGCGCACTGGTGATCCACATTCGCGACCGGGGGGCGATGCGCGGGGGGGTGTTTCCGGCAACCATGCCCGAACGCGAAGCTCGCGAGCTGGTCGATTCCGAGCCCCCGATGGCCGGTCAGGACCTCGCGCGAGTGGTGACTCCGAGCGTTGTGAGTCGTCATGGCGAGACGAACACTGGACCACACATCGCCGTGCTCGACACCGGTGTCAAGGCTTCGATGGTGCGCGAGTTGATCGCGCGCGGGACGCGCGTGACGCTGTACCCGTGCACGAGTTCTTCCGCTGAACTGTTGGCCGAGGAGCCCGACGCGGTGTTCCTCGCCAACGGCCCTGGAGATCCGGGGGCGCTTGACTATGTCGTTCAGACGGTGCGCGAGGTTGTGGGGCGCAGGCCGGTGTGGGGGATCTGCTTGGGCCATCAGTTGCTGTGTCGCGCGGTTGGCCTTGACACGTTCAAGCTGCCGTTTGGTCATCACGGCGCTAACCATCCGGTCAAGGATTTGCAGACGGGACGCATCGAGATCACCTCTCAGAACCACGGGTTCGCGGCGCTCGGGCCCGGCGGCGCGCGCACGATCGAGTCCGACGAGCCGGTGCGCTGGCAGACCGATTTCGGAGAGGCTCAGCTTTCGCATGTGAATTTGTATGACCGCACGGTCGAGGGCTTGGAGCTTCTGGAGGCGCCCGGCGGGACCGTCCAGTACCACCCGGAGGCGGGGCCGGGCCCGCATGACAGCCTTTATTTGTTCGACCGATTTTTGCAACGGATCGCGGAGGCGGTGTAGACGATGGGTGGTGTTTTCTTGGGGGTAACCCATAGCGCGTATCTCCTACGGCCCTACCACCACCGGTTACCACACCTGTTGGCATCGCGCGAGCGCTTTATGACCGGACGTGGATTGGGGGCTCGGCGCACCTGTGCCTAGGCGCGATGACATCCACAAGATCCTGATCTTGGGCTCGGGCCCGATCGTGATCGGGCAGGCCGCGGAGTTCGACTACTCCGGGGTGCAGGCCTGCAAGGTGCTGCGCGAGGAGGGGTATGAGATCGTGCTGGTGAACTCGAACCCGGCGACGATCATGACCGACCCCGAGTTGGCGGATGCGACGTATGTGGAGCCGCTGCTGCCGGGTCCGGTCGCACAGGTGATCGCGCGGGAGCGCCCTGATGCGCTGCTGCCGACGTTGGGCGGCCAGACGGCGTTGAATCTTGCAAAGGCGCTGAACGACGACGGCACGCTGGAGCGTTTCGGGGTGGAGTTGATCGGCGCGAACTATGAGGCGATCGCGTGCGCGGAGGATCGCGAGCTGTTTGGCGCGGCGATGGCCGGTGCGGGCCTTGAGATGCCCAAGAGCGCGATCGCGACGACGCCGGAGCAGGCGCTCGGGGCACTGCCGGATCTGGGTCTGCCGTGCATCGTGCGCCCTGCCTACACCCTTGGCGGGCGCGGCGGCGGGATTGCACGCAGCGAGGAGGAGTTTTGCACGATCGTGGCGCGAGGCCTTGAGGCCTCACCGATCGGACAGGTGCTGCTGGATCAGTCGGTGCTGGGATGGGGCGAGTTCGAGCTGGAGGTGATGCGCGATAACGCGGATAACGTGGTGATCGTGTGCTCGATCGAGAACGTCGATCCGATGGGCGTGCATACGGGCGACTCGGTGACGGTGGCGCCGCAGCAGACGCTGACCGACCGGCTGTATCAGCGGTTGCGCGACCAGGCGATCGCGGTGATCCGTGCGGTGGGTGTGGAGACGGGCGGCTCGAATGTGCAGTTCGCGGTCAATCCGCAGACCGAGGAGATCCTCGTGATCGAGATGAACCCGCGCGTGTCGCGCAGCTCGGCGCTGGCCTCGAAGGCGACGGGGTTCCCGATCGCGAAGATCGCGGCGCGTTTGGCTGTGGGGTATCGGTTGGAGGAGATCGATAACGACATCACGGGTGTGACCCCGGCGTGTTATGAGCCGACGATCGACTATGTGGTGGTGAAGTGGCCGCGGTTTGCGTTTGAGAAGTTTCCGGGGACGAGCTCGACGTTGACGACACACATGAAGTCGGTCGGTGAGGCGATGGCGATCGGGCGCACGTTTGGGCAGGCGTTTGCGAAGGCTTTGCGTTCGCGCGAGCTGGACAAGCCCCCGTGCCTTGATGCCGTCCCTGAGCAGGAGTTGCTTGATGGGCTCCAGATCCCCGGGCCTGAGCGGTTTGAGGCGATCCTCGAGCTGTTGCGTCGCGGCGTCGGTGTCGAGGCGGTCCAGGAGCGCACGTCGATCGATCGGTGGTTTTTGCGTGAGCTGCTGGTACTGGCTGAAGATCCCGACGCCCCGTTTGCCGGTGAGCGGGGGTTTCGGTCGGTCGATACGTGCGCGGCGGAGTTTCCGGCGCGCACCCCGTATTACTACTCGGGCTGGGAGCGTCCGTCCGCTATGGGCGCGGGTGCAGGTAACGAGGTGGAGCGAGGGGAGCGCGCGTCGGTCGTGATCCTGGGTGCGGGGCCGAACCGGATCGGGCAGGGGATCGAGTTTGACTATTGCTGCGTGCACGCCGCAACGACGGTGCGCGAGTCCGGTCGTGACGCGGTGATGATCAATTGCAATCCGGAGACGGTCTCGACGGACTACGACACCTCTGATCGGTTGTATTTCGAGCCATTGACGCTCGAGGATGTACTCGGCGTGATCGCAGTGGAGCGGCCGGAGGGTGTGGTGGTGCAGTTCGGTGGGCAGACGCCGTTGAAGCTCGCGGCCGGACTTGTGGAGGCGGGCGTGCCGTTGCTGGGCACGAGCGTGGAGGCGATCGATCTCGCTGAGGATCGTGGGCGGTTTGGAGCGTTGCTGGCGGAGTTGGGCTACTCCGTTCCGCCATATGCAACGGCGCGGTCTGTGCAGGAGGCCCTGACGGAGGCCGATCGAGTGGGCTATCCGCTGCTGGTGCGCCCGTCCTATGTGTTGGGGGGCAGGGCGATGGAGATCGTCTATTCGCGCGAGGGTCTGGCGGACTATCTAAGCCGCGAGCCTCCCCCGAACGTCGATGCGCCGGCGGAGGATTCCTCGGCCTCCTCGCGGTCAAAGCCGTCGATATTCCTCGACCGGTTCTTGGAGAACGCCACCGAGGTGGATGTCGATGCGCTGTGCGATGGCACGGATGTGTGGATCGGCGGGATCATGCAGCACGTCGAGGAGGCGGGGGTGCATTCGGGTGACAGCGCGTGCGTGCTGCCACCGCACTCGCTGGGCGAGGAGATGCTCGAGCAGATTCGCTTGGCCACGCGCGATCTCGCGCTGGCGATCGGCGTGGTGGGGCTGTTGAACGTGCAGTATGCGGTGCACGCGGGCGGGCTGTATGTGATCGAGGCCAACCCGCGAGCGTCGCGTACGGTGCCGTTCGTCTCCAAGGCGGTGGGGGTGCCGCTGGCGAAGCTCGCGTGCCAAATCATGCTGGGTGAGCGGATCGCCGATCTGGGCCTGCCGGAAGGCCGGCAGGGTCTCGGGTACGGAGATCATGTCTCGGTCAAGGAGGCGGTGCTTCCGTTCGATCGCTTCGAGGGCTCTGATGCGGTGTTGGGTCCGGAGATGCGCTCCACCGGTGAGGTGATGGGGATCGCGCCCGACTTCCCGACTGCGTTCGCCAAGGCCCAGGCCGCCGCGGGTGTGCCGCTGCCAAGCGAGGGCACCGCTTTCATCACGGTCACGGACTCCGACAAGTCGGGAGCTTTTGCGATCGCGCAGACGCTGCACGATGTCGGATTTACGATCGTCGCCACCCGAGGGACCGCGGAGGCGATTGCTCGGATGGGCGTGCCGGTGCAGCGGCTGAACAAGATCGGGGAGGGCTCGCCGCACGTGCTCGACTGGATCGAGCGCGGCGATGTGCATCTGGTCGTGAACACTCCCACCGGCTCGGGTGCGCGTACCGATGGGTGGGAGATCCGCCGCGCGGCGGTCGCGCATGGGATTCCCTGCCTGACCACGCTCGCGGCGGGCGTGTCGGCGGCGCGAGCGATCTCACGAGCACAGGCCGATGGCGAGCCCGAGGTGCTGTGTCTGCAGGAGCTACACGCCGCTGCGAGCAACCCCGGCGCCAACAGCCCGGACGGAGCCGGGGTCGCCTAAGTGGACGCGACCCTCGGGCGCACCCTCGCCTCGCCGCACCGCCGCCTGCTGACGGTCACAGCCAACGAGCAGCTCGGCGCGTATCGCGTTCTGCGTGTAGCCGATCCCGAGGCCCCGCATCCGGACCCGGGGCAGTTCGCGATGCTCGCGGCCGCCGGGGGTTGGGGCGGGGGGAGGACGGACGTCCCTATTTGGCGCGCGCGTTCTCGGTGGCGCGCGTAGGAGACGGGGAAGCGCATTATCTGCTGGAGGACGTCGGGCCCGGAACTCGACGGCTGTGCGAGCTGGCGCCGGGGGAGGGTGTGCTCGCGCTGGGGCCACTGGGGAATGGGTTCTCGCCGCCGCACGAGGGCCGTCGTGCACTGCTCGTCGGCGGTGGCGTGGGGATCGCGCCACTGGCGATTTTGCAGGACAGGCTCACGGCGGTCGCGGTCGCGCACACGGTCCTGCTCGGCTTTCGTGACGCACCCCACGCCGCCGGCGCGGCCCTGCTGAACGACGCGATGCTCGCCACCGACGACGGCTCCGCCGGCCACGCGGGGCTGGTCACCGACCTGTTGGCGGCCGAGCTTCGGCGAGACGGGCACGCGGTCGTATACGCGTGCGGTCCCGCGCCGATGCTGGAGGCCGTCCGCGCGCTGTGCGCGGCGCTCAAGACGCCCGCCCAGCTCGCGCTGGAGGCAGGTATGGCGTGTGGGTTCGGGGCCTGCTACGGATGCGTGGTGCCTACGCGCAACGGTGGCTTTGTGCGTGTCTGCATCGATGGCCCCGTGCTCGACGGTGGGGATCTGGAACACGTCGAGGCCCACGCCGGAGCACCGGCATGAGCCCGGTCGAGTTCTGCGGCATGACGCTGGCGCACCCTGTGATCAACGGCTCGGGTACGTTCGACGCGATCGCGGCCCGGACCGTCTTCGGCGAGACCTTGGAGCGCGAGTTCCCGTTCGCGGCGTTCGTGTCGAAGACGATCACGCTGCGCCCGCGCGGCGGTAACCCGCCGCCGCGCCTGTGGGAGGCGCCGGCCGGCTTGGTCAACTCGATCGGTCTGCCCAATCGTGGCCTGGACGGGTACCTCGCCGAGGACCTGCCGGCGCTCAGCAGCTGGCTGCCGGTGCCGCTGATCACGAACGTGATGGGTTCGAGCGCGCCCGAGATCTCCGAGCTGCTGCGGGCGTGCGACGGGCGCGAGGAGATCGCGGCGATCGAGTTGAACGTGTCGTGCCCGAACGTCCAGACGGGCCTTGACATCGGCGCCGACCCGCGTCAGCTGGAGGCGGTCGTAAAAGAGGTCCGTCCGGCCACGCGCAAGCCGTTGATCGTGAAGTTGACGCCGAACACGGCGGACGTCGGGGCGTGTGCGCGCGCCGCGCAAGCGGGGGGCGCGGACGCGGTGTCGTTGATCAACACTCTGCGGGCGATGGCGCTTGCCCCGCGGGCCGGTGCGCGCGCTCGGTCCACGCGCGCGACCCTGGGCGGGGAGACCGGCGGCTCGGGGGACCTTGAGGGCGCCGCTGTCAACCCGTCGGGGCGGTGGCTGGGCGGCGGCACCGGCGGGCTGTCAGGAGCGGCGATCCGTACGGTCGCGCTTGCGCAGGTGGCCGCCGCAGCGGCCGCTGTCGAGATCCCCGTGATCGGCATGGGCGGCGTGCAATGCGGGGCGCACGCACAGGATCTGCTGGATGTCGGGGCGACGCTCGTGGCGGTCGGCACGGAGAGCTTCCGGGAGCCGCTGGCGGGTGCGCGTATAGCTGGTGGGCTGAGCGCCGGTAGGACTTGAACGACCCCTTCGACTGGCTATGCGGCCAAACGCGTGCCGGATAAAAACCCCTGCAAACGCGCCATGCCACCGTACAGGAGCCTCGACATGACTGAACCTCAGGTTGAGGTGTAGATGAATTCGTCTGGTTTCCCTTGATCGGCGCGCCTCGGTGTGTAGACTCGCCGCCCATGGCGACGGCGACCGAACCGACCGGGTCCAAGCACGTTATGGCTCCCGAGCGGTCCCTCAATCAGCGTATGGACGCCCTTGCGCGAGCCAACCGCATTCGCACCAAGCGCGCCCAGCTCAAGCGCGACCTGAAGGCCGGTCGCCTCTCGATTCACGCGCTGCTGCTGAATCCTCCGGAGTACCTGGAGACGGCGAAGGTCTTCGACATGCTGCTGGCCGTCCCGAAGTATGGGCGCGTGAAGGTCAACAAGATCCTCGCTCACTGCCGGATCTCGCCGAGCAAGACGATCGGCGGTCTGTCAGAGCGCCAGCGCAGCGAGCTGGTCTCCCTGCTGCGCCGATAGATCACTCCCGCCGGTCCCGCAACTAGGGTCCAGGCCGTGGCGCGCGTGTTCGTCATCACGGGACCCTCGGGGGTCGGCAAGGGGACGCTCATCAGGGGACTGATGGAGCGCTTGCCCCAGCTGGAGCTGTCCGTGTCTGCGACCACCCGTGCTCCGCGCCCCGGGGAGCACGACGGCGTCGAGTACCACTTCCTCACGCGCGATGCGTTCGATGAGAAAGTGTCCGCGGGCGAGTTCGTCGAGCACGCCGACTACGCCGGGCGCAGCTACGGGACGCTGCGCTCCGAGCTGCAAGCGCGCGTCGATACCGGGGTGCCGGTGGTCCTGGAGATCGAGGTCCAGGGCGCCAGGCAGGTGCGCGCGGCGATGCCGGACGCCCTGCAGGTTTTCATCGCGCCGCCATCGCTACAGGCGCTGCGCACGCGCCTGGTTGGCCGCGGGACCGACGATGGGGAGGAGGTCGAGCGCCGCTTGCGGGTCGCCGAGGAGGAGCTGACAGCCCAGCCCGAGTTCGCCCATGTCGTCGTCAACGACCGGCTCGAGGACGCTCTGGCGCGTTTGACGGCGATCGTCGCAACCGAGCTTGAGTGATTGAGCGCTCCCCGCTGAGCTGGACTGACGGAGCCACTACACTGAGAAGTCAACCAGGAAAGGCCTGAACCCAAGTGATTTCACCGCGCATCGACAGACTGCTCGATAACGTTGACTCCAACTACGCCAGCGTGCTGGTGGCCGCCAAGCGCGCGCGCCAGATCAACAGCTACTACCACAACCTCGGCGAGGGCACGTTCGACGAGTTCCCCCCGCCGATGGTCGACACGGCCTCCAAGAACTACCTCACGATCGCCCTTGAGGAGGTAGCAGCGGGGAAGATCAAGTACCACTACAGGTAGGCCCGGATCGCAAGCGCGCCACCAGCGCTTGCCGACCACCGGCGGGCCGTCTAAAAGCTAGGTCATGTCCCGAATCCTGCTCGGCGTGAGCGGCGGAATCGCTGCGTATAAGGCGCTTGAACTCGTGCGCCTGATGACGGGCGCCGGGCACGCTGTCAGGGTCGTGCAGACACCGGCGAGCAGAAAGTTCGTGGGCGCCGCGTCGTTCGAGGCGCTGACGGGCGCGCCGGTGTTGGTCAGCGAGTTCGAGCGCGACCCGGCCCGGGGAGCGTTTCCCGGGCAGCCGCTTCCCAACCATGAGCCGCTCAGCCATCTGGAGCTGGTGTCGCGTGCCGATGCCTACGTGATCGCACCGGCTTCGGCGAACACGATCGCCAAGCTCGCCGCCGGCCTGGCGGACAACCTGCTGAGCAGTTGCGCGCTGGCTGTGGACTGCCCGCTGGTGATCGCTCCGGCGATGAACAACCGCATGTATGAGCACCCGGCGACGCTGGCCAACCTGAAAACGCTACGCGATCGCGGCGCGCTGATCGTCGAGCCCGACAGCGGACGGCTCGCTTCGCGCGGGGAGTACGGGGTCGGGCGCCTGGCGGAGGCGACGCGGATCTTCGCCGCATGTGAGCAGGTAATCGCAGGCTCCCCCGCGGACGCCGCGTCGAACGACCGCGCGCGGAGGACCGCGGATACCTGGAAAGGTCTGCGGGTGCTGGTCACCGCCGGCGGCACGCGCGAGCCGATTGACAGCGTCAGGTTCGTCGGCAACAGCTCCTCGGGCCGCATGGGGCTGGCGCTCGCGCGGGCCGCGCAAGCACGGGGAGCCGAGGTGACCGTGATTGCCGCCAACGTCGCGCTCGACCCTCCTGCCGGCGTGCGCTGGCGCAAGGTGTCGACCGCCGCCGAGTTGCAGCGGGCCTGTGAGGAGGAGTTTCCGGCGTGCGAGATCCTGCTGATGGCGGCTGCGGTCGCGGATTTCCGCCCGGCGAGCCCGGCGGCGGGCAAGATCAAGAAGGCCGGACGCGAGCTTTTGCAGGTAGAGCTTGAGCCGACCACCGACGTGCTGGCGGTCCTTGCCGAGCATCGACGGACCGACCAGACGCTCGTCGGATTTGCCGCCGAGCACGGCGAGCAGGCGATCGAGCACGGTCAGACCAAGCTCTCGGGCAAGCGCCTGGACGCGGTCGTGGTCAACGACGTCTCGCGTGCCGACATCGGTTTCGAGGTGGACGCGAACGAGGTCACCATCCTCACCTCCGCGGGAGCGCATCACGTTCCGCGGGCCAGCAAGACCGAGATCTCAGGGGCGATCCTCGACGCCGTAGAGGGTCTGCGCGCGGCGGGTTAAGAGCGCTCCATGAGCGCTCGCGCGGGTTCTAAAATGGGGCCGTATGGAGAGCGTCTACGAGCTCTATCGGCGGGGCTGTGACCTGCTCGAGCACGGCGATCACCAAGCAGCCATCGTCCCCCTGAGTCGAGCCCGCGATTTGGAGCCCGACAAGGCGTCGATCCGCGAGGCGCTGGGGCGTGCACTGTTTCATGCCCGTTGTTACGAAGGCGCCGCCGTGGAGTTCGAGGCTGTTGCCGCAAGGACTCCCACGAACGACTACGCGCTGTTCTGTCTGGGTCGTTCGATGCAACTGCTCGGACGCCATCGCGAGGCATGTCAGCCCCTGGCCCTGGCGTGCTCGCTGGCGCCCGAGCGCGAGGACTACCGACGCTACCGCGACCGTGCCCGGCGAGCGGCACGGGGAACTTGACGAGCACCGCGGACAAGGCGCTCAGACGATCGGCGATGCCTCCCGATGCTATTCTCGACCGACAGCTTTCGAGCCGACCGATCGAAGATCGGCCAGCAGATGCCGGTTGCAGTACCGAGAGTGGGCGCCCGCCCGCTTTTTTTACGTCAACACCCGGTCCGCGCGAGCGGCCCAGATACTCCGGATACGACCGTCATACATACACAGACACCCATGGGAACCAGTGAGCAGAGAGCGATGACAACGCTGCAGACCGATATCGAAGAGCGGCTCGCCGTCGAAGAGCCGGAGGTCGAGGTGCTGCTCGCCGAGGTCATGGGCGGTCGGCGATTGCGGGTGTTTATCGACCATCCCGATGGCGTCACGCTCGAGCTGTGCGAGCGTGTGAGCGCCGCTCTGAACGAGCTACGCGAGCGCTATTCGCTGGAGGTGTCCTCGCCCGGTACCGAGCGCCCTTTGACCAAGCCCGCGCACTTCCGTCGCTTTGTGGGTCGGCGTGCGAGGGTGCGTACTCGTCATCCGCGCCCGTCGGCGCCGCCCACGGGCCGGCCCGAGCTCGCCGTCGGCGCCAGGCACCCGGTCAACAGCTTCACCGGCGAGCTGGTCGGGGCCTCCGAGGAGGAGGTCATGCTGGCAGCCGACGGGGGGATCGTCGCGATTCCCTACGCCGAGATCCGTCGTTCGAACCTTGTCGAGGAGTGAGGTCCAAACATGTCACGCGAAATCCTTGAGGCGATGCACGCGCTGGCGCGCGAGAAGGGAATCGAGCCCGAGAAGCTGATGGTGGCGCTCGAGGACGCGCTGCTCTCCGCCTATAAGAAGCAGCCGGGCTCGGCGAAGTACGCGCGCGTGGAAATGGACCGCGAGACTGCCGATTTCCGGGTGATCGAATTGATCATCCCTGAACGGTTGGAGGCGCACCTGATCGTGGAGACGATCGACGAGGAAACGACGGTCGATCCCGAGACGGGGGAGATGCGCGAACCGGAGGAACCGGAAATCGACCCGGCTAAGTTCGCCGAATACCGCGACCAGATCGACGAACGCGACGTCACCCCTGACGACTTCGGACGGATCGCCGCGCAGACGGCCAAGCAGGTGATCCTGCAGCGTATCCGCGAGGCCGAGCGGGACATGATGTACGAGGAGTACCGCGACCGGGTCGGTGAGCTGATCACGGGCATCGTGCAGCAGTCGGACTCCCGCTACACGCTCGTACAACTGCGCGAACGCGTCGAGGCGCTGTTGCCCAAGTCCGAGCAGGTGGAGGGCGAGCGCTACGACCATTCACAGCGCATCAAGGCGGTCATCAAGGAGGTCTCCCCGTCCACCAAGGGACCCTCGATCATCGTCTCCAGGCGCGATCCCGAGCTGATCAAGAAGCTGTTCGAGCTGGAGGTCCCCGAGATCGCGGATGGCCTTGTGGAAATCGCCAACGTCGCACGCGAGCCGGGCTATCGCTCGAAGATCGCAGTCGTGTCGAACACCGACGGCGTCGACCCTGTCGGGGCGTGCGTCGGCCCGCGCGGGTCGCGCGTGCGTATGGTCGTATCGGAGTTGCGTGGCGAGAAGATCGACATCATTCCCCACAACGACGAGCCCGCTCGGTTTGTCGCCAAGGCGCTTTCCCCCGCTCGTGTTCGCGAGGTGCTCGTTGACGATGAGGCCAAGCAGGCGACCGTGATCGTGCCCGACGATCAGCTTTCGCTTGCGATCGGTCGGGAGGGTCAGAATGCGCGACTGGCTGCGCGCCTGACGGGTTGGCGCGTGGACATCCGCTCGGAGACCGAGTTCGCCGCCGAGGAGGCCGAGCACGGTTATGAGGAGGAGGAGGTCCAGGGCCGCTGTGCCGCCGTGCTCTCAAACGGTCGCCGCTGTCCGAATGCCTCCCTGCCGGGCTCACGCTACTGCGGCCTTGAGACCCACCAGGCGCTGGCGAACATCGCCACGGACAACGTTGCCGATCTCAACGCCCCATCGGATGGAGAGACGGGAGGGGAGACGAACGGCGATGAGGACGCGGTGGCGCTCGCCCATGACGGCGAGACCGACGCCTCCCCGCAACCGCCGGCCGATGCCGCCGGGGCCGATACCGAGGCTACATACGCCGCCAATGTCTCCGCAGCGCTTGCGAGCGAGACAGCCGATGCCGGAGCGCCTGCACCCGAGGGGGCCGTCGCCGAGCCGGTGGCGTCCGACGAGCAGCCCGCGCAGGATGCGCCCGCTGGAGCCGACGGCACTGAGGAGCCGGCGCCATAGGCGCTCACGTCGCCCGGCGCAGGTGCGTCGGTTGTGGGCGCACGGCGCCGAAGCCGAAGCTCGTCAGGATCGCGCTTACCGATCGAAAATCCTCCGACGAGGGTGAGCGGCGCACGCGGCGGGCGACGCTCGATCGTGACGGCAAGATGCCGGGTCGCGGGGCGTATCTTTGCCGCGAGACGAACGATGTGGATCCCTCCGCGGAGTGTCTGCGGCGCGCGCTGGGCAACGGTGGGATCGCGCGTACATTGCGCTGTGCCGTATCTCTCCCCGACGAACTCGTAGAATCGATGGACAGATGAGCAAGAAGCGGATACACGAGATCGCCAAAGACCAGGGGCTTTCCAGCAAGGAGCTGCTGGAGAAGCTGCATGCGGCCGGCGTGGAGGCGAAGACCGCTTCCTCCTCGGTGGATGAGAGCGCAGTCCTACGCGCATTGGGCGACGCCGGCACGTCCGGCGCGCAGGCGTCAGCCGCCTCTTCGGCGTCGGCCACCGCGACCGTTCCCCAGCAGCAGCCCGCTGCAAAGCCGCTTCAGGCACCCGCCCCCGAGCCCGCGGCGACCGCGGCGCCCAATGGCGCATCCGCAGCTGCGCCGCAGACCTCCCAGGCGCCCCAGACAGTACCCGCCGCACCTTCGGCGCCCGCGGGGAGTGACGCCCAGACGGCCTCGGAGGAGACCGAGTCAAGTGGCGGGCAGGCCGCCGAGCGGGTGCGTCCCACGCGCGATTCGCGCACCGGCGAGCGCGCTCCGGCCGCAAACGCTCCAGGGGGTCGCCGCCGCGTGGTGATCGATTCCCAGGCATCGCGCCGTCAGCAGGGCGGACCGGCCAACCAGCCCCAGCGGCGACCGCGGCGCGGACGGCGGCGGCGCGGAACCTATGACGAGACGATCGCCCCCATCGACACGACCGCGATGGAGGCGACCGACCTCGTGCGCGTCAACTCAGGATCAACCGTCAAGGACGTTGCCGAGTATCTCGGCGCGCCGGTCCCGGAGATCATCAAGAAGCTGATGATGCTCGGCGAGATGGCGACCCTGACGCAGACGCTCTCCGACGACGCGATCCAGGTGCTGGCCGACGAATTCGAGAAGAAAATCGAAATCGTCCACGCCGCAGACGACGTCGAGGTCGAGCCCGTGTTTGAGGACGCCGAGGAGGATCTGATCGAGCGCCCGCCCGTGGTGACGATCATGGGGCACGTGGATCACGGCAAGACCTCGCTTCTGGATGCGATCCGCGAGACAGAGGTCGCGGCGGGAGAGGCGGGCGGTATCACTCAGCACATCGGCGCCTATCAGGTACGCCACGGCGGGAAAGAGATCACGTTCCTGGACACTCCCGGCCACGAAGCGTTCACGGCGATGCGCGCCCGCGGTGCCCGCGTTACCGATGTCGTGGTGATCGTGGTCGCCGCCGATGACGGCGTCAAGCCGCAGACCGAGGAGGCGATCGACCACGCCAAGGCGGCGGAAGTGCCGATCGTGGTGGCTGTGAACAAGATCGACAAGGAGGGCGCCCAGCCCGAGCGCGTGCGCACGGAGATGACCCAGCACGGACTGCAGCCGGCGGAGTGGGGCGGAGAGATCGAGTTCGTCGACGTCAGCGCCAAGACGCGTCAGGGTCTGGACACGCTGCTGGACACGATCCAGGTGGTCACCGATCTGGAGGAGCTGAAGGCCAACAGCGACGCGGATGCTTCCGGCACGGTGATCGAGTCAAAGCTCGATCCCGGCCGCGGACCGGTCGTGAGCGTCCTGATCCAGCGCGGGACCCTGGACGTCGGCAATGCTCTGGTAGCCGGCGCGCACTTCGGACGGGTGCGCGCGATGCACGACTTCACGGGCGCGCGCTTGAAGCACGCCACGCCGGGACAGCCGGTGGAGGTACTCGGCTTTGACGGCGTGCCCGAGGCTGGAGAGCTCGTGCGCGTCGTGGAGAACGAGCGTCGCGCGCGTCAGCTCGCGGGCGAGCGCGCCAACCGTCTGAAGACCGAGGCGCTCGCGCGCCGCTCTGGGCGCAAGGTGTCGCTGGAGGACGTGTTCAAGCTGGCCCAGGAGGGCACCGTCAAGGAGCTCGGGCTGGTCGTCAAGGCCGATGTCGCGGGGTCGCTCGAGGCGATCGAGGACGAGATCGCCAAGCTGCCCCAGGAAGAGGTCAACGTCAACACCATCCATCGCGGTGTCGGCGGCATCAACGAGTCCGACGTGATGCTCGCGGCAGCCTCGCGGGGCGTGATTTTGGCTTTCAACGTGCGTCCGGTCGGCGAAGCTCGCCAAGTGGCCGAGCGCGAGGGTGTGGAGATCCGCTCATACTCGGTGATCTATCGCGCGATCGAGGAGCTGCGCGCGGCGATGCAAGGCATGCTCGAGCCCACCGAGGTCGAGACGCCACTCGGGCAGGCGGAGGTCCGCCAGCTTTTCCGAGCTTCGCGGATCGGCGTCATCGCCGGTTCGTTCGTGACCGAGGGCAAGGTCACGCGCGGTGCGCGGGTGCGTGTGGTGCGCGAGGGCACGGTCATCTATGACACGACGATCGCGAGTCTGCGTCGCTTCAACGAGGATGCCCGCGAGGTCTCCTCCGGATTCGAGTGCGGGATCGTGCTCGCCAACTTCCAGGATTTGCGCGAGGGCGACACCTTGGAGACCTACGAGACGCGCTTGCAGGAGCGGGAACTGAGCTGACCCCGTCACGGCGATGGCCTGCGTGGACGCGTTCCATGGGAGATTGCTCACGCAAGCGGTTGCATGTGGCGATCACCGTGTGACGGTTGGAGGATAGGATGAGTTCGGGACGTATGCGGCGCGTCGATGAGGCGATCAGACAGGTGCTCGGCGACGCGGTGACAGGAGAGCTGAAGGACCCTCGAGTTGGATTCGTGACCGTGACAGATGTCAGGACAAGCGCCGACCTGCGCCATGCGCGCGTATACGTGAGCGTGCTCGGTCAGAGCGGCGGACCCTCGGGGGACGCCCAGCGCGAGGAGACACTCGACGGTCTGCGCAGCGCACACGGCTACCTGCAGGGCCGCCTAGCCTCGGAGCTGCGTCTGAAGCGCACTCCCACGCTCCAGTTCGACTACGACGAGACGACCGATCGGGCGTTGCGCGTGGATGAACTGCTGGGCGAGATCGAGGACTCGTGAACGGCGATCGCGTCGCGAGCGCCGAGGTCACGCGTGAGCGCGTGCTGGAGCGTATCCGTGCGGACTCACGCTTCGTGCTGGCCGCGCACGAGGGCCCAGACGGCGACGCGCTCGGGTCGTTGGTGGGGATGCAGGGGTTGCTTACCGCGCTGGGCAAGGATTCACAGATGTTCATCGCGCCCGAGGACCTGCCGCTTCCCTATGAGTATCGCTTCTTTGCTCTTGACGGTCTTATCTCCTCGCCGCCGGAGGACATCGCGGCGCGCACGGTCGTATTTCTGGACTGCGGCAACATCGACCGTAACTCGGCCGCCGTGCTCCAGCAGGGCAGATACCTGCTGAATATCGACCACCATCACGACAACACGCGCTTTGGCGCGGTCGATCACGTCGTGGCGGACGCCTCTTGCACAGCCGAGATCGTGTGGGATCTGATGCATGGGCTCGACGTGCGGCCTACACCCGAATCCGCGCGGGCGCTGTACGTGGGGCTGATCACCGACACGGGGCGGTTCATGTACGAGAACACCGGTCCGCGCGCGCACGAGATGGCGGCCGAGTTGATCGCGGCGGGCGTGGATGTGCAGGATGTTTACCGGCGGTTGTATGAGGAGATGCCGGCGGCAAAGATCTCTCTGCTCGCGCTCGCGCTCGGCCAGATGCGCCGTTTTGACGACGGAGAGTTGACGCTGGCGGCGCTGAGCGCCGAGGACTTTTTGCGAGTCGCTGCACAGGACAGCTACTCGGAGGGCATCATCGATCATCTACGTGCGGTCCAGGGCACCAAGGTCGCGGCGCTGGTGCGCGAGCTGAGCGGTGGCGAGCCCGGTAACGGCCGGCGCAAAGTGTCATTGCGGGCCACCGACGACGATGTCGACGTGTCGGTGATCGCTCGCGAGCAGGGAGGTGGCGGACACCGCCGCGCCGCGGGTTTCACCACGACGTTGGAGGTCGATCCCTTGATCGAGTTCTTGCGCGGGGCGCTTGGCGCGCAGTTGCATGCTGCCGGCCGATCGGAGATTCCTTTCGATCTCCGATCGGCACCGGCGTGAACTCGGACGGAATTCTGCTGATCGACAAGCCGGCGGGGATGACCTCGCACGATGTGGTTGCCCTCGTCAGGCGGGCACTGGGAGGCGTGAAGGTCGGTCACGCCGGCACCCTCGACCCGTTCGCGACGGGACTACTGATCGTGCTGGTCGGACGTGCGACGAAAGCGCAGCGGCGGATGATGGAGCTGCCCAAGCGCTATGAGACCGTCGCCCGGCTGGGGGCTACCTCCAGTACCGGCGACACCGAGGGCGAGATAACCCTGACGGGCCTCCTGCCGCCCGACCCGCCACCGCTGCCCACGGGAGAGATCAGGCAGCGACCTCCGCGCCACTCGGCCGTAAAGATCGATGGGGAGCGCGCTTATAAGCGCGCTCGGCGCGGCGAGGATTTCGAGATGCCCGAGCGGATCGTGACGGTGTACAGGTTCGCGCAGACCTGGCGCGAACCCGAGCGGGGCAGCGCACCGACCGCAGACACCGGCGGGTCTGCAGCCGCGAGCGAACCGGCGCCTGGGCTGGAGCGTGCGGGGTATGAGATCGAATGTTCGGCCGGCACATATATACGCTCGTTGATCTCCGACTTGGGCGACGGCTATTGCGTGGAGCTCAGACGCACGGCGATCGGGCCCTTCGAGGTCACCAACGCGATCGCCCCGCCGGCCCGCGGTCAATCGTGGCCTCAGCCACCGCTGATAGCCCTCGACCAAGCGCTTGCGACGCTACCCAAATAGGCTGTGAGGGCCGTGAAGATCACCCGACTGACCGATGTGTTGCCGCCCACGAAGGAGGGCGATCATGCTCATCCCGGGCGCAGCGTGGCGGTCGGTACGTTCGACGGCGTGCACCTCGGGCACCGTGCGGTGATCGAGGGCTCCGACAGCGTGCTGACGTTCGAACCGCATCCGGTGTCGGTCGTCGCGCCCCAGCACACGCCGAAGCTGCTGACGACGCTGGAGGTGAAGGCCGAGCTGGTCGCCGAGCTCGGCGTTCGTGAGCTGATCGTGATTCCGTTCGACGCAGAGTTCGCGGCGCGTTCGGCGGGCGAGTTCATTTCCGAGGTGCTGGTGGATGCGCTGGGCGCCGGCAGGGTCGCGATCGGGGAGAATTTTCGGTTCGGCCACCGCGCGCAGGGCGATCCCCGTTTGCTGGCCGCCGACGAGCGCTTCGAGACGGTCGTGCACCCGTTGCTGGAGGTGGATGGGGAGATCGTCTCCTTCGAGCCACATTCGTGGACTCGTGCTCGCGGGCGAGGTCGATCAGGCCGCACGGTTCCTGGGCGCCCCGTTTCAGCTGCGTGGCGAGGTGATCCATGGGGATGAGCGCGGGCGCGAACTCGGCTTTCCGACCGCCAACCTGGTGCCGGAGGAGGCCTTGGCTTGTCCCGGACACGGGGTGTATGCATGTTTGGCCAACGGCAACGTGCCGGCTGCCGTGAGCATCGGCGTACGTCCGACGTTCGAGACCGGTCGAGGGGAGCTGATCGAGGCATATCTGATCGACTTCGACGGCGACCTCTACGGCAGTCCGTTGCGACTGGACTTTCTGGCGCGCCTACGTGGGGAGCGGCGGTTTGACACGCCAGAGGCTCTGATTGAGCAGATGCGCCGCGATGTCGCCCGCACCCGCGACATCGTCGCGGCCCGCTGAGAGACGACCTGGCACACATAACCCGATCACCACGGCCGGGCCGCGCTCCCTGACGAGCAGGCCCGTCTGCTACCGTTGCCCCGCGAATGACAGCCATCACCGCAGAGCGCAAGCGTGAGATCGCCGCCAAGTTCGGGGCCAGCGAGCAGGACACCGGTAACACCCGTGTCCAGGTTGCCCTGCTCACCGAGCGCATCAACCATCTGACCGAGCATCTGCGCGAGCAGAGCAAAGATCATCACTCCCGCCGGGGTCTGCTGATGCTCGTCGGGCGTCGCCGGCGTTTTCTGGACTATCTGCGCCGCCGCGACCTCGAGGGCTATCGGTCTCTAATCAAAGAGCTCGGCCTGCGCAAGTAGGGCGTTGTGTCGGTAATCGAGCCAGGCACTCCTGCGCCGTCGTTTCGACTTCAGCGCGAGGACGGTGAACGCTTCACCGAGCAGGATCTGCGTGACACGACCACGATCCTAGTGTTCTACCCGTTCGCCTTCAGCCCGGTGTGCACCGACCAGCTGCAGGTCTACGAGCAGGCTCTGGGCGAGCTGACGACCAACGGCGAGAAGATCTACGGGGTCTCCTGCGACAGCTCCTACGCCCAGACCGCGTTCCGGGAGAAGCTCGGCGTGTCGATCGCGCAGCTCTCTGACTTCGAGCCCAAGGGCGCCGCGTGCACTGCGCTGGGAGTGCTGCACGAGGGCGGCTTTCCACAGCGCGCGCTCGTGATAACCGGGCCCGACGGGGTCGTGCGCTGGAGCTATCAGGCGCCCACGCCCGCGGAGCTGCCGAGCGTTGAGTTGTTGCGCGAAGGACTCGCCGCGACCGGCGCCGCGCACGCTTAATCGACGATCGCGGCGCCCGGACGTCCTCATCGTTGCGCCACGGGTGCGGTGACCGGCGCCGGACGCGCCGTACGAAGACGCGGGGCCATGGGTCTCCCATCCATCTCCGCTAAGCTCCGCTGGTTCGGAATAAGAGATAAACACGAGCCGCCAGGGACCTTTCGCGTCCCTACCCGACGGGCGGAGCATAGGAAGGTAGAAAGCATATGAGTAGCAATGACGCCGTAACACGGGTCTCCGTGGAGATTGCGGGCAGCGAGATTTCATTTGAGACCGGCAGGATGGCCAAGCAGGCCTCCGGCGCGGTGGTCGTCCGTCAGGGCGACACGATGGTCCTCTGTACCGCGGTCGCGGGCAGCCTGCGCGACGTGGACTTCCTGCCCTTGACGGTGGATGTCGAGGAGCGGATGTACGCCGCCGGCAAAATCCCCGGTTCCTTCTTCAAGCGCGAGGGTCGCCCGGGCGAGAAGGGCACGCTGACCGCGCGCATGATCGATCGGCCGATCCGCCCGCTGTTCCCCAAGGAATGGCGCTATGACACGCAGCTGGTGGCGATCCCGCTGTCGATCGACCACGAGCACCCTTATGACATCCTCGCGATGAACGGCGCCTCGACGGCGCTGATGATCTCCGACATCCCGCTACCGACCCCGGTCGGCGCGGTGCGGATCGGCAAGGTGGACGGCAACTTCGTCGTCAACCCGAACGAGCCGGATCTGTTGCCCGACGCGGATAACCCCTCGGACCTCGACCTGATCGTCGCCGGCACCGAGGAGGCGATCCTGATGGTCGAGGCGGGCGCGAACGAGATCCCCGAGGCCGAGATCCTCGACGCGCTGGACATCGCGCACGCGGAGATCAAGAAGCTATGCGCGCTGCAGCGTGAGCTGGCCGAGAAGGTCGGTAAGGAGAAGAAAGTCTTCGAGACCATCCAGGTCGATCCGGCCGTGCTGGACGCGATCCGCGCTTCGCACGGCAAAGCGCTCGACGACGCCACACAGGTGGAGGACAAGCTCGAGCGCCAGGACGCCACGAAGGCGGTCGAGCAGGCGATCCTCTCCCAGCACGCCGCGCCCGCACCCGAGGGCGCCTCCGAGGAGCAGCTCCTCGCCGCCAAGCTCAAGCGCGCGGCGGTGCAACTGGCGTTCGACAAGCTCGAGAAGTCGATCATCCGCGAGCGGATCGCCGTCAACAAGAAGCGACCGGACGGCCGCGGCGAGAACGAGATCCGCGACATCTCGATCGAGGTCGGGGTGACACCACGCACGCACGGTTCGGCACTGTTCACGCGCGGGCAGACGCAGGCGCTGAGCGTCGTCGCGATGGGCACACTCAAGGAGGAGATGCGCCTGGACACGCTCGGCCTGGAGACGAAAAAGTACTACTGGCACCACTACAACTTCCCGCCGTTCTCGGTCGGGGAGGCCGGTCGCATGGGTGGCGTCAAGCGCCGCGACATCGGCCACGGCGCGCTCGCCGAGCGGGCCCTGGCGCCGATGGTGCCCTCGATCGAGGAGTTCCCGTACACGATCCGCGTGGTCTCGGACATCCTTGAGTCCAACGGTTCCTCCTCGATGGCGTCGGTCTGCGGATCCTCGCTGTCGCTGATGGACGCGGGTGTGCCGATCAAGCGACCGGTCGCGGGGATCGCGATGGGCCTGATCAAGGAGGGCGATGACTACGTCGTCCTGACCGACATCGCGGGCGTCGAGGATCACCTGGGAGACATGGACTTCAAGGTGGCCGGCACCGAGCGCGGGATCACGGCGCTGCAGATGGACATCAAGATCACGGGTGTCACCTTCGACATCCTGCGCGACGCGCTCTCACGGGCGCATGAGGCGCGGACGTTCATCCTCGGGAAGATGGCCGAGATCATCCAGACCCCGCGCGAACAGCTCAGCCAGTTTGCGCCGCGGATCCAGACGATCCAGATCGACCCCTCTCAGATCGGCATGCTGATCGGCAAGGGCGGGGAAACGATCAGGGGTCTCTCAGAGGAGTATGAGTCACAGATCGACGTCAACGACGACGGTCAGGTGCTGGTCTACTCCGCCAACGGCGATCTCGGCGATGCGCTTGCCGAGCACATTCGCGTGATGATGAAGGAGGTCGAGGTCGGCGACGAGTACGTCGGCAAGGTCGTCAAGACAACCACCTTCGGCGCCTTCGTCGAGCTGACGAAGGGCACGGACGGGCTCCTGCACATCTCCAACGTCTCGCCGGGCGAGCGCGTGGAGTCGGTCGAGGACGTGCTCAACCGCGGGGATGAGATCAATGTCCGCGTGGTCGAGGTCGATCGCGAGCGCGGCCGCATCGGCCTGCGCCTCTCCGAGGACCCGGAGATCGCCGGCAAGTCCGTCGAGGAGCTCGCCGGCGTCACCGCCGGTGGTGGCGGCGGGGGAGGTTCAAGGCCGCCGCGCGACGGTGCTCGGCGTAATGGCCGTGAGGGCGGCGGACGTGGCGGCAGCGGCGGAGGTCCTCGCCGTGAGGGCGAGCGCGGCTCGGGTCGTCCGCGGCACGGTTCAGGGCGCGACCGTTAGCGTCCGCGGGGGGCCGCGCCGGGACCGGCGCGGCCACGGCTCCACCCGGCATGAGATGACAGAGCATCAGACAACCACGCTGGATGGCGGCGTGCGGGTGATCACCGAGCGCATCGAGAACGTGCGCTCGGTGGCGCTCGGCTTCTGGATCGGCACCGGCTCGGCGATGGAGTCAGACGCACAGGCAGGGACCAGCCACCTGCTGGAGCACATGCTGTTTCGCGGCACCGAGCGTTATCGCTCGCATGAGATCGACGAGATCTTCGACGCGATGGGGGCGGAGATAAACGCCGGGACCGATCGTGAAAGCACCTCGCTGTATACGCGCGTGATGGATCGCCACCTGGAGCGCGCGTTCGATGTCGCCGCCGAGATGGTGTGGCAGCCGCGCTTTGAATCGCTGGAGGCCGAGCGCGAGGTGGTGCTTGAGGAGATAGCGATGTACGAGGACGACCCCCAGGATCGTGTGTTCGACGTACTTGGCGAGGCGGTGTTCGGAGCGCACCCGCTGGGGCGAGCGGTGATCGGGACGGCCGCTGTGGTTGGCACCGTCACCCAGGAGCAGTTGCGAACATTCCACGACGAGCGCTATGCCCCCGAGAGGATTGTGGTCGCGGCGGCCGGGTCGGTCGAGCATGATGCCCTCGTGGAACTTGCGCGGGCAGCCGGGCGCAGGGACGTCGCCGGCGAGGGGAACCTCGTGGGGGGCGGGGGTGGCATCTCTCGGACGCCGTCCTACGCGCAGGAGCCGGAGTTCGACCGCCGGGTGAGGTTTCTGTGCAAAGACACCGAGCAGTACCACGTGTGCCTGGGTGGCAAGGGCATCTCGCGCCACGACGAGCGCCGCTTCGCTCTGCGCGTGCTCGAAGGGGTGCTCGGGGGCACGTCCTCTTCAAGGCTCTTCCAGGAGGTTCGAGAGCGCCGGGGACTGGCCTATTCGGTGTTCAGCTTCTCCAGCCAGTACGCCGAGACGGGTGAGGTCGGGCTGTATGTGGGCACACGCCCCGACAACCTCACACAGGCGCTCGCGACGATTGCGGGTGAGCTCGAACGGGTGGTCGAGGATCCCGCGAGTCCGCAAGAGCTCGATCGCTCGCGTGAGAACCTCAAGGGTCGGGTTGCGCTGTCGCTGGAGTCGACGACCGCGCGCATGAACCGGCTGGGTTCGGCGCTGCTTGGCGACATGCCGATCTACTCCGTCGATGAGATTGTCGACCGGATCGACGCCGTGACCGTCGATGATCTGCGCGAACTGGCGCACGAGCTGTTCGCGCCCGAGACGCTCTCGGCCGCAGGCGTGGGCGCCAACGAGGACGCCTTCACGCGTGCGCTCGCCCCCCTGCAAAAGGTGGCCGCGTGATTCGGGTCGCCGTGGCGGGCGCCGCCGGCAAGATGGGAGCGACCGTCTGTGCCGCCGTCGAGGGTGCCGAGGACATGGAACTCGTGGGGCGCGCCGACCCACTGCTGGACGTCTCGCTCGCGGACGTGCTTTCAGACGCCGAGGTCGTTGTCGACTTCACCCGGCCGGACACCGCGCTTGAGAACGCGCTGGAGTGCATACGTGCCGGTGTGCACGTCGTGATCGGCACCACCGGGTTCGATGTCGAGCCTCTCCGAGCGGCGCGCACGCCCGAGGGCGTGCCGCGCGCGAACGTGCTGATCGCGCCGAACTTCGCGATCGGCGCGGTGCTGATGATGCGCTTCGCCGCCCAGGCGGCCGGGCACATGGCTCGTGCGGAGATCGTCGAGCTCCATCACGACCAGAAGCTCGACGCGCCCAGCGGAACGGCCAAGCTCACGGCGCAGCTGATGGCGGCGGCCAGTGGAGAATCTGAGCCACCGATCCACTCCGTCCGTCTGCCGGGATTGGTGGCCCACCAAGAGGTCATCCTTGGCGACATCGGCCAGACGCTCTCGATCCGTCACGACACGACCGGGCGCGAGTCGTTCATGCCGGGCGTGCTGCTCGCTGTGCGCCGCGTCGGTTCGCTCACTGAGAGTCCAACGATCGGTCTTGAGCGTCTCCTCTTCTGATGCTCCCCCGCATGGAATACTGCGACGCATGAATCTCGGAGCGATCCTAACCGCGATCGTCACGCCCTTTGACGCCCGCCAGCGCATCGACGAGGACGCTTTCGTGGCGCTTATGGCGCATCTGGCGCGCAACGGCTCCGACGGGTTTGTCGTCGCCGGGACAACCGGCGAGGCTTCGACGATGAGCGACGAGGAGCATCTCGGTCTGATCGAGCTCGCGGCGCGCGAGCGCCCGCCCGGGACGACGATCATCGCGGGGACGGGCACCAACGACACGCGTCACGCGGTCTTTTTGACCGAACGCGCCACCGAACTGGGCGCCGACGCGCAGCTGAGCGTAACCCCGTATTACAACCGACCGAGTCCGCTGGGTCTGAAGCGCCACTACGAAGCGATCGGGGCGGCCACCGACCGACCGATTCTGCTCTATAACATCCCCTCGCGGACGGGCACGAACATCTCTCCAGACCTACTCGCCGAGCTCGCTCAGATCGAGCACATCGACGGTGTCAAGCAGTCCAACCCGGCGGAGCTGGGACCGATCGACGGTCTCGTCCTCTACACCGGAGATGACGCCACGTTTGCGCGCACGCTCGACATGGGGGGCGCGGGCGGCATCTCCGTCGCCAGCCATATCGTCGGCCCGGAAATGCGGCGGATGGTCGAAGAGCCGGCCCGTCGCGCGGAGATCGACGCGTCTTTGCGCGACGTGTACGAGACGCTGTTCATGACGGCGTCCCCAACGTGCACCAAGGCAGCACTGAATCTGCTTGGTCTGAACGCCGGCACGACACGCCTGCCGATCGTGGACGCCACCGTGCAGGAGACCGCAGCGGTGCGCGCGATGCTCACCCGGCACGGCCTGCTGACAGGCGCGCCCGCGTGAGCCAAACGCTACGCGTATTGCCCCTGGGCGGACTCGGGGAGATCGGCAAGAACATGACGGTCGTCGAGCACGACGACCGGATCGTCGTCGTGGACGTCGGCCTGCGCTTTCCAACGCCGGAGATGGTCGGGATCGACCTGGTGCTGCCAGATTTTTCCTACTTGCGCGAGCGTGCACGGGACATCGAGGCGATCGTGGTCACGCACGGGCACGAGGATCATCTCGGGGCGCTGCCCTGGGTGTTGCGTGAGCTGGGCGCGGCCGGCGCCACTCCGCCCGTATACGGGGGACCGCTGACGCTGGCGATGGCCCGCTCGAAGCTTGAGGAGCACAAGCTGAAGGAGGTCGAGCTGAACGATGTCGCCCCGGGGGAATCGTTGGAGCTGGGGCCGTTCGAGCTGGAGCTGATCCACATGACCCATTCGATCCCCGATTCCTCCGCCGTGGCGCTCGGCACGGAGCTCGGCACGGTGCTGATCACCGGCGATTACAAGTTTGACCAGACACCGGTGGATGGTCCGCCCGCGGACATGTCACGACTGGCGGAGCTGGGGCGCGAAGGGGTGTTGCTGCTGTGCGGGGACTCCACGAACGTCGATCGGCCAGGTTTTTCCCCGTCGGAGTCCGGTGTCGGTCCGCATCTGGAGGAGGCGTTCGCGCGCTGCGAGGGCCGGATCGTCGTGACGAGCTTCGCTTCGAACATCCATCGCGTACAGCAGGTCGTGGACGCCGCGGCGGCACTGGATCGCAAGGTCGCTCTGGTTGGCCGCTCGATGCGCAAGAACGTCACGATCGGGCGTCGTCTCGGCCACATCGAGGTGCCCGACGGGATGCTCGTGGGGCCTCGCGAGATCGAAGACTTTCCCGACGAGCGGGTGGTGATCGTCTCAACGGGGTCTCAGGGAGAGCCGCTGAGCGCGCTGCGAAGAATGGCCTATCGCGACCATCCACAGGTGCAGTTGCGTGGCGGCGACACTGTCGTGTTCAGTGCCACACCCGTCCCTGGTAACGAGCGGGCCGTCAACGAGACCATTGACAGGCTCTACCACATCGGTTGTGACGTGGTTACGCCGGTCGATGCGCCTGTGCACGCTTCCGGTCACGGCTATGCCGAGGAGGTCAAGCTGATGCTCAATCTCGTACGCCCGCGCTACGTGATGCCTTTTCATGGCGACTTCAAGCGTTTGCGCCTGCACGCCCAACTCGCCGAGGCCGTCGGCGTGGCGCCCGAGGACATCTTTCAGGGCGACAACGGACTACCTCTGGACATCGACGCTCGCGGCGCGCGCTTTGGCTCGCGCGAGCAGTCGGGGATGATCTTTGTCGATGGGGTGGAGATCGGCGATATGGCCGACGTGGCTCTACGCGACCGGCGAATGCTCTCCGCGGACGGCATCTTCATCGTCGTCGCGACGATCGCCGAGCAGGACGGTCGCTCGGTCGCCGACCCGGAGGTGATCTTCCGCGGCGTGCCCTTCCGCGACCAGGCTGACGATCTCGTGGGAGAGATCCGCGCGACCGTCGAAGGCTCACTGCTGCGAGCGGCAGGCGAGGAGATCCGCGAGGTCGACCTGCTCCAGCAGATCCTGCACGACGATCTCGCAAAGCTCGTCTACGACCGGCTCAAGCGGCGGCCGATGGTGCTGCCTGTTGTGGTGGAGGTTTAGCGTCCACCACCGTCGAGGTCGGTAGATCGACTATGAACCGCGCGCCGTGCGGATCGTGAGTCTCGAGTCTTACCGAGCCGCCGTGTGACTCGGCGACAGCTCGGACTATCGCCAGACCAAGCCCGAACGAGCCGCCACGATCACCGGCGCCACGGACGAAGCGCTCGAAAAGCGTCGGGGCGAGCTCTGCGGGCACCCCGGGGCCATCGTCCTCGACGACCAGCTCGGCCTGACCTCCCACCGGGCGTGTGCTGACGCGGATCTCGCTGCCGGGCGGGGTGTGGCGTAGCGCGTTCTCGATCAGGTTGATGGTCAGGCGGTGAAGCTCGTCGCGGGAGCCCTCGATCGGTGCGGAGTGGACGTCGAGCTCGATGTCGTGGGTGTCGCTGACAGGCCCCAGCTCGCCGGCTGCCTCGACCACGATCTGCGCGAGGTCGCACGGCTCGTGCGAAACGACCCTGCCGACATCGGTGCGCGCGAGCAGCAACAGGTCTGCCACCAGGCGACGCATCCGCTGGGAGGAGCGCAATGCGGAGCGAGCTGCGTCGCCTTGGTCTCCGTGTAGCGATTCCGCCAGCAACTCGAGGTTCGCGAGTACGCTCGTCAGCGGCGTGCGCAGCTCGTGTGATGCGTCGGCGACGAAGCGACGCTGACGGGCGAGCATCGCCTCTGTCTCCCCGCGCGCGGCGTCCAGCTCACGGAGCATGCCCTGCAGTGTGCGCGCCAACTCGCCGACCTCGTCGTCGGCCTGCGGCTGGGGAACACTGCGGGAGGGGTCGCGGGTGCGCGCGATCTGCTCAGCGGTGGCAGTGAGCTCGCCGATCGGCGCCATCGCGCGGCGCGCGATGGCGACGCCGGCCAGCAGCGCGAACGCCGCGCCGGCAAAGACGCCGAGCAACAGGAACAGCTCGACACGGGCGATCGTGGCATTTGTGTCGGCGACAGAGCGTCCGTATTGGATGACGACCCGTCCGATCGGCTCGCCGCTGCCGGCGATGCCGATCGTCGCGGGCAGGCTGATTACGCGGTAGCCGGCGACGGTATGGGGATCGCCGGAGGGAGCGCCGAGGTTCGGAGCTTTCGAAGGCGCCTGTTCGACGGTGGCGCCGCCGAGGGTGAGCACGCGGATGACGGCGCTGTGTGGCGGGGTTACGAGATCCTCGAGCGGTGGAACGATCGATTCGATCTTGTACGTGGAAGGGTTGACCCTGATGCTCAGCTGCTTGGGTAGCTGTTGGGCGGTTGTTTCGACCTGGCGATTGAAGTCCGAGCGAATACGCCTGACGGTGAGCGAGCCGATCGCGACGGCGAAGGCGCAGAGGATCGTGAACGTCAGCAACGCCGAGACGCCCGCCAGTCGGGTACGTATCGGCAAACGGTCGAAGGCCGCCGTCAGACGCCCGAAGAAGTGCTGCGGCGCACTCGCGGACTCCGGGTCCAGGGGCTCAGGCGCGGAGGACGTATCCGGCTCCCCGGATCGTGTGCAACAGGCGCGGCTCGCCCTCGGCCTCGAGCTTGCGGCGCAAATTCGAGACGAACACCTCGATTGTGTTTGTCGTGGAAAACGGGTCATACCCCCACACCTCGTCGAGCAGGCGCTGGCGGGAGATGACGATGCGCTCGTTGCGCATCAGGTACTCGAGCAGCTCGAACTCGCGCTGGGTGAGGTCGATCGAGCGCTCGCCCCGGATCACCTCGTGGGTGTCGGCGTTCAGCGACAGGTCCGATACCCGTAGCGGCGCGGAGCCGCGAGGCGGGCGGCGGCGCAGCAGCGCGCGCATGCGCGCCAGCAGCTCCTGGCGCTCGAACGGCTTGACGAGATAGTCATCAGCGCCGGAGTCCAGGCCCTCTACGCGAGACTCGAGCGCATCGCGCGCGGTGAGGATCAAGATCGGCACGTCGTCCTCTGCGCGCAGGCTGCGGGCAACCTCCAGGCCGTCGAGCCCGGGCAAGCCGAGATCGAGGATCACCAGGTCGGGCGCGAACGCGCGCCCGTGCTCCAGCGCGGCGGGTCCGTCGGGCGCCGCGCGCACCTCATAGCCCTCCATCCGCAGCGAGCGCTGCAGGGCCTGGGCGATGTCCTCGTCGTCCTCGACGACCAACACTCTGGGGGCACGGGCGAAGTCGTTCATGAGCAGGGTTCTTTATCTAGCGGGACGCGCTAAAGCGATGGTAAGGGTTCGTGGGGCGGCCGGCAACGTACGTGCCCCCGGTGCGTACGCAAGGGGAGCGATCGCCAGCACGCGCCGCTTGGCCGGTAGAGGACCGCGGGCGTCGGCGTCGAAGTTGCGCGGGATGAGTACGACCCGCAAGCGCCGCTCGACAACGACCCGCCGGACGACCGCGAAGAAACCGGCGGCCAAAGCGCGGGCGCGCCCGCGCTCGCGTTCGAACGGCCGAGGTAGAGGCCCCGCGAGGCTTTCGGTTGTCGAGGCGCTGTCGCGACTATGGCCGAAGCCACTGTCCGAGCTAGATCAGCGCCAGATCGACATGCTCGGGTTCGCGACGATTGCCGTGGGCGTGTTCATGGGCTTCGTCCTGTATGGCGGGTGGAACGGCGGTCGTGTGGGACAGGGACTCGCCGAAGGGCTGGGTTGGTTTGTTGGCGAAGCCAAGGTGTTCGCGCCGATCGCGCTCGTCGCGGCCGGCGGCGCGCTGCTGGCCCGCCCGGCATGGCCGCAGCTGCGACCCCTGCGTGCGGGTGCGACTTGTCTTGCGGCCGCGGTAACGATGGGGCTCGCCGCGGGAACGCTTGGGGTCAGCTCCAGTGCGAGCCCGAACACCGGCGAATCGTCATGGTCGAGCGTGTTCGTGCAGGCGCATGGCGGTGTCGTCGGCGAGGCTCTGTATCAGGTCACGCACCGGCTGGTGCAGGACGTGGGCGTGGACCTGCTGATAGCCGTGTTGCTATTTGTCGGAGTAACATTGTTGACGGGCGCCTCACCTGCGGGCGTGCTGCGCTCCATAGCCGGTCAGTCGGCGAACGCGACAAGGGTCGGGGTGGAGCGGTTGCGGGCTTTCATGCACGCGCGACGGGTCATAGCCGGCAGCGACGGGGCGACGGGTGGGGTAGGAGAGGGCTTCCCCCAAACGCCCCCCGCTGCCGGCTATGACCCGTTGGGAATGGGCCCACCCGAGCCGGCCCCCGAGGAGCTGATCGTCAGGTCCACCCATGTCGAGGCGCCGTCGCGCGACGGAATCGGCTTCGACGGCGACGGTGTTGAAGAACCACCGCTGGCTGAGGGCGAGGAGATCCGCGCCGCGCGCGTGTCGGGAAGCGAGGACGATCTGGATGTGGTGGAGAGCGCCGATTCCGAGGAAGAGGCGATCCCTGGGGTCGCTCACGCGGATGCGGACGCAGACGCGCTTACTCCTCAGGGCCGCTATCGCGACCGCGTGACCGAGGACCCTGACTTTGTATGGGAGCTGCCGGACGCCGCTCGGCTGCTGACACGATCCACGGGCGAGCAGTCGCGCCCAGATACCGCCGGGCAGGAGCGCACCGCGACGAGCCTGGTCGAGGCGCTCGGCCATTTCGGCGTGGAGGCAAAGGTGATCGGCACGGTCGCCGGGCCGCACATCACGCGTTATGAGCTGCGCTTGGCGCCTGGCACGAAGGTTGCGAAGGTCGCCCAGCTGAAGGACGATCTGGCCTATGCGCTGGCGGCGACCGACATCAGGATCCTCGCGCCGATTCCCGGCAAGCAGGCTGTCGGGGTGGAGGTGCCCAACGCGCGCCGGAAGATAGTGCGCCTCGGCGACGTCTTCCAGGAGCCCCCAAAGGATTGGTCGCCGCTGACCGTGTGGCTGGGCAAGGACGTGGCGGGTAAGGCGATCGGCGCGGACCTGGCGAAGATGCCACATCTGCTCGTGGCGGGAACGACCGGCGCCGGCAAGTCGGGGGCGATCAACGCGATGCTCTGCAGTGTCCTGCTGCGCGCCAGCCCACACGAGCTGCGCCTGGTACTGGTCGATCCCAAGCAGGTGGAGCTCAACCACTACGAGTCGATCCCCCATCTGCTGACACCGGTGATCACGAGCCCGCGGATGGCCGCCAATGCGTTGCAGAATCTGGTCAAGGAGATGGAGCAGCGCTACGGAATCATGTCTTTGGCGCGCACTCGCAGCCTGCTCGAGTTGAACAAGGCACGTGATAAGCGTGGCGAAGCGCCGCTTCCTTACATCCTGTGTGTGATCGACGAGCTCGCGGACCTGATGATGGTCGCGCCGGCCGATGTCGAGGACTCGATCATCCGTCTCGCCCAGAAGGCGCGGGCCGTGGGGATTCACCTCGTGCTGGCGACGCAGAGCCCGCGCGTGGACGTGATCACGGGGATGATCAAGGCAAACGTTCCTTCACGGATCGCGTTTGCGGTCTCCAGCCAGACCGATTCGCGCGTGATCCTCGACCAGAACGGAGCGGAGTCTCTGTTGGGCCAGGGCGACATGTTGTTCAGTCCCGTCGGCAGCTCGCGTTTGCAGCGGATCCAGGGCGCGTATATAGATGAGGGACAGATCGCAAAGCTGACCGAGCTGTGGCGCAAACAGGGTGAGCCGGAGTTGCGCGAGGAGCTTCTGGAGGAGGTCGAGCCCGCCGAGTTCGAGAGCGGCGGCCAGGACGAGTTCGATCCCGACGAGGATCCGCTGCTGAAGGACGCGATCACGCTCGTGGTGGAAATGGGCACGGCTTCGACGTCGATGTTGCAACGCCGACTGCGGTTGGGGTATACGCGCGCCGGCAGGCTGATCGACATGCTCGAGCGCCGCGGTGTGATCTCCGGGTACGAGGGTTCGAAGCCTCGCCAGGTGCTCGTCAGTGAGGCCGACCTGCCGCGCGTGTTGGCCTCACTGGAATCCTCCCCGACGGTTCCACCGACACCGGTGGAGTTGTGAGCGGTGCACGAATACGTGCTGGAAAACGTATAAGAGACCCAACCCTCTAGCCTTCACCCGGTATGCCCGAGATCGGCGAGACGCTGCGCGAGGCGCGAATGCGCGAGCGGATCGACGTGTCCGAGATCGAGGCGCAGACCAAGATTCGGGCGAAGTACCTACGGGCGCTGGAGAACGAAGAGTGGGACCTGTTGCCCGGACCGACTTTCGTCAAGAGCTTCCTGCGCACCTACGCGACCGCGCTTGGCCTGGACGGGAAGGCGCTGGTAGAGGAATATCGGCTGAACTTCGAGCGCCCGAGCGAACCGCCGGAGCCGATCGTGTCGAGCCCAAGGAAGGTGCGCGTTCCTCGCGGCTCTGGTGGCGGAGGTGGCCCATCACGGGGATATATGGCGCTTGTGGGAATCGTCGGTGTGGTGATCGTGCTGTTGATCTACGGCCTGATCTCCGACGGCGGCAAGAGTGGATCGACTAAAAGCACGAGCACCCGAGCGAACACGACTACCAAGCACACGGCTACTCGCCGCAATGGCACCCGTGGCGCAAATCAGACCTCCATTGGATCATCCGTGGTCGCGCTTTCGCTGCGCGCGACCGGGACTGTGTACGTCTGCCTGTTGGGCGAAGGCGGTAGACGGCTGATCAACGGACAGACGCTTGAAGCGGGAGCGCGGACGCCCACCTTTCACGCCAAACGGTTCGCGCTGACGCTGGGTAACAACGCTGTTGCGCTTACGATCGACGGCACGCCGCGGACGGTGCCGACGAGCAGTGGCGCGATCGGCTATACGATCACCAGGGCCGGGCGCAAAACGCTCGCGCAGGGACACCTGCCGACCTGCACATGAGCGTTCGGGCAGGGATAGTGGTGACCGGTACCGAGGTGCTGGACGGTCGCGTACGTGACCGTAACGGCCCATGGCTGGCCGATCGGCTGCGTGAACTTGGGGTGGATCTCGCATACCTCACGATCGTCGGCGACCGTCCTGGGGACATGGAGCGGGCGCTCGAGTTCATGGCGGCGCAGGAGATCGACCTGGTGCTGACCAGCGGCGGGCTCGGACCCACCGCTGACGATCTCACGGCCGAGGTGGTGGGTCGGTTTCAGGGCCGGGAGATGGCATTGGACGAGGCGCTGGCGGAGCGCATCGAAACGATTGTGCGGCCGTTGTTGACTCGCTGGCCGAACATCGATCCCGAGGCGATCAGGGTGGGCACGCGCAAGCAGGCGATGGTCCCGCGGGGCGCGACGGTACTCGAACCGGTCGGCACGGCGCCTGGGCTGGTTGTGCCACCGCGTGCCCCCGCGAGGGCACCGACCGTGGTCGTGCTGCCGGGACCGCCGCGCGAGCTTCAGCCGATGTGGAGCGCCGCGATCCAGACGCGCGCGCTGCGCGAGGCGATCGCGGGGGCGACCGTGTACGAGCAGCGGACGATGCGGATGTTCGGGATACCCGAGTCGGAGATCGCCGAGACGTTGCGTCAAGCCGAGGTGGAGGGAGTCGAGCTTTCAAAGCTCGAGGTCACGACCTGTTTGAAACGCGGCGAGATCGAGATCGTGACCCGGTATGAGCCGGACGCGGCCGGGGTGTATGAGGCGTTCGCGCGGTTGGTTTCCGAGCGTCATGCGGACACGTTGTTTTCGAACGATGGCGACACGGTGGACATGCAGGTGGCGAAGATGTTGCGCGAGCATCGGTGGACGATCGCCGTGGCTGAGTCATGCACGGGCGGAGAGCTCACGTCGCGCCTGACCGGCCCGGCAGGCGCGTCTGAGTATGTGAAGGGAGGCGTGGTGGTCTACGCAAACGACGCCAAGGTCACGCTGGCCGGGGTGGATCCGCGCATGATCGAGGAGCACGGGGCTGTCTCTGAAGAGGTCGCTCGGGCGCTGGCGCAGGGCGTGCGCGCGCAGATGGGCGCGGACGTTGGGGTGGGCGTCACCGGTGTCGCCGGACCGGGCGGAGGGACTGAACAGAAGCCGGTTGGGCTCGTGTGGCTGAGCGTCGCGACCCCCGGGAACGCCTCGATGACGCGCTCGGTCAATTTGCCGGGCGGACGGGCGGACATCAGGGACCGCACGACGACCGTGGCGCTGCACATGGTCAGACGAGTGCTGCTGGGTGAGAGCGACGGCCAATAGCGGATGACGGACGTTTCGAGCGCGCGCCTGTTCGTGGCGGTTGATCCGCCGGTGCAGGTGCGCGAGGAGCTGACCGCCTGGGCTCGAAGTGCCCTGCGAGGGTCGCAGGCGATCGAGGCTAAGATCTCCGCGATACGTGTGTTGGATCCGGAGTCGCTGCACGTGACCCTGTGCTTTCTCGGGGATTGCCCGGTCGAGGAGATCGCGCTCATTGGCGAGGCGCTGGAGGAGTGCGCGACCGGGGTCGGCGAGCTGGAGATCGGAGCGCCGCTGTGGCTACCTCCGCGGCGTCCGCGTGCGCTGGCAGTTGAGGTGCGCGACGACGCCGGCGGTGGGCTTGCGGCGCTGCATGCGATGCTGGTGCAAGCGCTTGCGCGAGCTTGCGGCTATGAAGTGGAGCGCAGACGGTTTCGGGCGCACGTGACGCTTGCACGCGTGCGGGAAGCTCCACGTGGACGCGCGAACGAGCGTGTGCTGCCGCCGACACCGGCGCGGTCGTTCATACCCACGGAGGTCGTCCTCTACCGCTCGTGGCTCTCACCGGCGGGCGCCTCCTACGAACCGCTGGTCAGGCGTACGCTCATCCCGTCATAGTCCCGCGCGGTCACGACTGCAAAGAGCGCCTGGACGCTGTCCTGGATGGCAGCGCTCAGCCTTCTTCTTCGCCGCCGGCTTCGCCCGGTTCCGGTTCGCAGACGAGCGTCGATCCGTCGCCGGCCACGACTGGAGCGAAGTCTTCTTGGCAGCCGGGTTCGCCGCCACTCGCGCAACTAAAGGTGCCTTCTTCGTTGAGGGTCGCGTTGAGGCCATCGGGGCAGGTCGTTCCGGAGGATCCGCCGGGACCGGGGGCCGGGGGTGTCTGGGCTTTGCCCTGAGAGGGGGTGTGATGACTGCCGGCCGCGTGTTTGCGATGGGCTTCGGTCTTTGTCTTGTGCTTGTGGCCTTTGGCCGGCGCACAGGCGTGGGATCCGTGCTTGGCATGTGTGGTTGGGCACGCGGCGTTGCTGGCGCCGGCGCCAGCGCTGCGAGCGTGAGTCCGGGTCTTGTGCGTGTGCGTGACGACTCTGTTTACGTGGACGCCGGCACGGTGTGTCTGGGCGCCGGCTTGCGAGGGGATGCAGAACGCGAACGCGAACGCGAACGTGAACACGATCGCGGCGAGCGCCAGTGCACCTGAACGGAGCCCTGCGCGAGCGCCGGAGCGATATGTGGGGAAGGACGGGCGGGACATCGTGGTGAACTCCTGAGAGGCCGGCGATAGGCCTCTGTGGGCTGTGGAATGGGAGGTTTGGGTGCAGTCTCAGATCGTCCGGAGGCATGACGGGCACGAGTGCGAGTGCCGACATTTGGACGAACGGACCGGATGCGGCATGCGAACAGACGTTCCGTCCGAAGCGTTCCGTAGCTTCTTCAGTCCATCTCGACCGGAGGAGCCCGACCATGCCCGTGAACGAAGAGGAGAAGGCCGCAAAGGCACGCGACGCAGCCCTGAAGGGCGCGCTCACGCAGATCGAGCGCGAGTTCGGCAAGGGCACGGTCATGCGCATGGGCGACGAGGGCGCGCAGGTGCGCGTCGACGCGATCCCCACGGGCGCGCTGTCGCTCGATTTGGCGCTGGGCGTCGGCGGAGTGCCCAAGGGGCGCATCGTCGAGGTCTTCGGCCCGGAGTCCTCGGGCAAGACGACGCTGATCTATCACGTGCTGGCGGAGGCTCAGAAGCTCGGCGGGGTGTGCGCGTTTATCGACGCCGAGCACGCGATGGACCCGCTGTACGCGCAGGAGATCGGCGTGGACATCGACGAGCTGCTCGTCTCCCAGCCCGACTACGGCGAGCAGGGATTGGAGATCGCCGACATGCTCGTGCGCTCAGGCGCCGTCGACGTGGTCGCGATCGACTCGGTCGCGGCGCTTACGCCGCGTAAGGAGCTCGAGGGTCAGATGGATGACACGAGCGTCGGCGAGCAGGCGCGGATGATGTCCAAGGCGATGCGCAAGCTGGCAGGCAACCTCAACCGTACGCAGACGCTGTGCATCCTCACCAATCAGATCCGCGAAAAGGTCGGCGTCATGTTCGGCTCGCCCGAGACCCAGCCGGGCGGACGGGCGCTGAAGTTCTACGCCTCACAGCGCCTTGATATTCGACGGATAGAGACACTCAAGGACGGCACCGAGGCGGTGGGCAACCGCGTGCGCGTGAAGGTCGTCAAGAACAAGTGTGCCGCGCCGTTCAGGCAGGCTGAGTTCGACATCGAGTTCGGCAAAGGCATCTCGACCTCCGGTTGCCTGATCGATCTGGCGGTCGAGCACAACATCGTGACCAAGTCCGGCTCGTTCTTCTCCTACAACGAGGACCGTCTCGGCCAGGGCCGCTCCGCCGCGAAGGCTCATCTCGACGCCAATCCCGCGGTGGCGAAGGAGATCGAGCAGAAGATCTACGCGGCGCTCGGAATCGGCCGCGAGCATGTGACGCCGATCGCCAGAGACAAGGATGTCCCGCCCGTGACGGTGGTAGAAGACCCACCGGCGGTAGTGGCAGCCTGATCGCCACGCAGATCGGCAAGGACATAGAGCGGCCAGAGCCGCTCGCGCGAGTTAACCTGTCGGGTGTCATGAAGCGCTACCACCTCACCACGTAGTTATCAAACTGCAAGGTTGCGGCGAGCCCGGGGCTTTCCCCGCGGCTACGGTTGAGCCCGCGGGGGCTGGCGCGAAGCATGTGGTCGATGCGCTCGCTCGTCCTCAATCCGCTAGCCGCGGGGTGGCGCAGCTAGGCGCTCGTTCGCGATCAGGGCGTTTCGTAGCCGCGCTCGCGCGCTGCCTTGGCCAGGCGTCGGTCGCGGGTCCCAATCGCGTCGGCGCCGACGACCGAGGCGGCTTGCAGCACACAGCAGTCCGGCATTCGCAGCCCCGTGTCCGCGCGCAGCCGGGCAAGCGCTGGCGCGGAGTCGGCGCCGAGCGCCACGGAGCGGACTTCGAGCTCGGTGAGCGCGGCCAACTGCTCGTCGAGCCGGTCGGTGCGTACCGCATCAACGGCGGCCTCCGCGAGCGTGAGCACCGAAGCGGCAAGCTCATCGGCGCCCGCGATGACCGCGCCGGCATCCGTGTGATGCGCGTCGCTCGCGTCGAAGTGAGCGACGAGAATGCTCGCGTCGAGGATGGTCAGGCCGGCCACTCGCGGCGCAGCCTCTCGATGGAGCCCCGCGAGTACATGCCGGTGAACTGACCGCTCGTACGCTCGATCGCCCGCTTGCGGCGCTCACGGGTACGATCGCGCTCGCGCCCGATCGCCTCGTCGCCCGCCTCCACCAGTCGCAGCAGCAGCCGGCTTGGACGCTCCGCATCCTTTGGCCAGCGCTGCGCAGCGTGCTCGAGCGCCTGTGCCAGCTCGTCTGTCTCGGTGAGCACGTGTCGAGGGCGTGTCGTGGGCATCCCCGCAGTGTAGCACCTATTGCATCCGTGCCACACCTGTGGCCGTCGGGACCAACAGGAACACACAGGCGCTGCGCCGTGAGGCACACTACAGCCATGCCTCGCTACCACCTGACGACGTTCGGCTGCCAGATGAACGAGCACGACTCCGAGCGGATGAAGGGCATGCTTGAGTCGCTCGGCTACACCGAGGCGCCGGAGCGAGGCGAGGCAGACCTGATTCTGTTCAACACGTGCTCTATCCGCGAGACGGCCGATAGCCGCTTCATCGCTCATCTGGGCGAGGCCAAACGCCTGAAGAACGAGCAGCCCGAGCGTGTGGTGGGCGTGGGTGGATGCTGGGCGCAGTCCGTGAAGGAGGAGGTGTTCGAGCGGTTTCCGTTCGTGGACGTGGCGTTTGGTCCCGGACAGGTGCATAAGCTCGCGGAGTTCTTGACGAGCGACTCGCTGACGGCGCAGGGGTATTTCGAGTTCGAGGGGTTCACCGGCCATCTGCCGGCGCACCGGGAGCGACCGTTTCAGGGCTGGATGCAGATCAGCGTCGGCTGCAACTGCGCGTGCTCGTATTGCATCGTGCCCTCGACACGGGGCCGGGAGGTCTCGCGGCCGTTCGATGAGTTGCTGGTCGAGGCGCGGACGATGGCGAGCGAGGGTGTGCGCGAGGTGACGCTGTTGGGGCAGAACGTGAACTCTTACGGGCGCGACTTGAGGCCGGAGCGCGCGACGTTCGCGCAACTGCTGGGAGAGATCGACGCGATCGAGGGGATCGAGCGCATCCGCTATACGAGCCCGCACCCGAAGGACATGCGCGAGGACGTGATTCGCGCTCATGCGGAGCTTGGGAGCGTGTGCGAGCACATCCATCTGCCGTTGCAGTCGGGCTCTAGTCGGATCTTGAAGGCGATGCGACGCACTTATGATCGCGAGCGCTACCTGGACCGCGTTGCGCTGATCCGCGAGCACGTTCCCGATGCGGCGCTCACCACGGACATCATCGTCGGCTTTCCGGGGGAGACGGAGGAGGATTTTGCGCAGACGCTGGATGTGGTCGAGCAAGTCGGCTATGACGGCGCGTTCACGTTCGTGTTCTCGCCGCGGCGAGGCACCGAGGCCGGGGAGATGACCGAGGGGATCGTCCCTCACCCGGTGAAGGTCGAGCGGATGGGTAGGCTCGTGGAGGCGGTCAAGCGCAACGGACGCGAGCGCGCCCAGCGGTTTGTGGGGCGGACGCTTGAGGTGCTGGTCGAAGGGACATCGCGTACGGATCCCGAGCGAATGCGCGGCAGGACTCGCCATAACAAGGTTGTGAACTTCACGGGGCTGGCCCAGCCGGGGGAGCTGACCCGGGTTCGGATCGATTCGGCGACGAGTCAGACGCTTTCCGGCGAGGAGTCGCTGCTCGCCCGTGTCGCGGGCTGAGCGCGAAACGCAGCGTTCGCCGTAAACGCTTGGTCTATGCCGGAGCGTGTCCTATCGGAGCGTGTCAGCCGCAAGCGGGCCTGGCGTGGGCGCGGAATCGCCCGCGCCCACGCCGATGAGGCCCGTTTCCGGCGGCGCGGCCGGTTACTACTGGTAGCTCGCGCCCGGGGGTGGTCCCGGAGGACCGCTGGCGCCGGCGTTTGGCGCCCCGGATGGACCGGTGGCACCTGAGCCCGAGCCGGAATGCGAGCCCATGTTCGGGCAGGGACCATGTTTGCCGGGAGCGCCGGATTTGGACTGGGGGCCAGACTGGCCCTGTCCCTGGTGGGGCGGTGTCGCCGGGGTGGTGGTACTCGGTGTGGATGTGGTGCCGGTGGGTCCGGTGGCGCCGGTTCTGCCGCTGGGCGCGGCCGCGGCGCCGGCGATGCCCGCGATCGCGCCTCCGGTAGCGAGCGCACCCGCGACCATCGTGGCGCCGAGCATTTTCGAGATGTGCATCGGATGAACCTCCTGGGTGTGTGGGACGAGAGGACTGCTTGTGTGCGAGCCATCGTCCATCCGGTCGCTAAGCGGACCCGTAGGCACGGGTAAGGCTTGACGTATGTGTGTGTAGGAGGTTTGTAAGGCCCTCTCAGCGCTGCCTGTACGAGCACTGCGCCCTAAGACGACCGCTGGGCAAGCAAGAGAAGAACGCAGGGAGCGTGGCGTACTATGCGCCGCCCAGCGGTCGTCTCAGCGCTTCTCGCGCTGACCGGCCTCCATGTCCTTGGCGATGCCCTCCGAGCCCAACCGCCGCGCGACGCGCGAGGCGAGCTCTGGGGCGATGCCGGCGAAGGTGGCGCCGGCACGCATGGTGAGCGGCGCGACGTCGACCTCGGCACGATTGCGCTCGATGGCGCTGACGACGGCACGAGCTACGTCCTCGGGAGAGGAGGTGCCGACGCCGGCGGGGAGCTTGACTTGCGCCTCGGCGAACATGCCGGCGTCGCGGATGAAGCCGGGGAAGACGGCGGATACGCCGACGCCGCTGTCGTGGAGGTCTGCACGTAGCGCGGAGGCGAAGCCGCGCAGGCCGAACTTGGTGGCGTTGTAGATGCCGGTGCCTGGGGTGGCGGACTTGCCGGCGAGGGAGGACATGAACAGTAGGTGCCCGCTCCCACGTGCGGTCATCTTCGGCACGAGCGCATGCGCGAGGGCGATGGGCGCCCGCAGGTTGACGTTCAGGGCTCGGTCGATCTCGTCCATGGTGAAGGAGTCGAGCGTTCCCGCGGCGGGCAGCGCCGCGTTGGCCACGAGGATGTCGATGTCGCCTGACTCGGCGAGTAGACGGTCGATCTCAGAGGGCACGCTCAGGTCGATGGCGAGCGCGCGAGACCCCTCAAGCTCTGCCGTCAGGGGCTCCAGCACGTCCAGGCGCCTTCCGGTCAGGATCAGGGTGCCGCCGCGGGCGTGCAGTGCGCGGGCGATTGCCTGCCCGAGCCCGCCGGTGGCGCCGGTGAGCAGGATGGTCGAGCCGGAGATCTGCATGAGCTGAGAGCCTACGTCAATGCAGATCATCGCGCTGTTCGGACCTACCGGCGTCGGCAAGACCGCGGTCGCGCTCGCCCTGGCACGGCGGTTGCGGGTGCTCGGAGAAGACCCGGTGGCGGTGTCGGCGGATGCACTGCAGGTGTATGAGGGCATGGAGACGTTGACGGGCGTGGCGAGCGAGTCCGAGCGGGCCGAATTGGAGCACCGCCTGTTGGGGTTCGTACCGCTGCGGGAGACTTTCAGCGCGGGCGAGTACGCGCGTTTGGCGCACGCACAGATCGATGAGCTGTTGGCGCAAGGGCGCCGGCCGATCGTGGTGGGCGGGACCGGTCTGTACGTGCGGGCGGCGCTCGGGGAGCTGGACTTCGAGCCGGCGCCCCCGGAGGGTCCCTCGCAGTTGTGGAGCGCGGAGATGCGTCGCCCGACGTTGCTGGTCGGTTTGACGATGGAGCGCAGCGAGTTGTATGGGCGGATCGACGCGCGCGTACTGGAGCTGGTGGCGGCGGGGGCGCGGGAAGAGGTGCTGCGGGCAAAGGCGGCGGGCGCGTCACTGACGGCTCGCAAGGCGCTCGGCTTCGAGGAGCTGCTTGCAGGCGATGTGGAGGCGATGCAGCGCCGCACGCGTAACTATGCCCGGCGCCAGCTTTCCTGGATGCGCAAGATGGCGGGCGTGCATCTGATCGACGTGACGGAGCGCGCGCCGGACGATGTGGCCCGCGAGATCCTAGACTCCTGCGACCGATGAGCGTGAGATTCGAGAAGTGGCAGGCGTTGGGCAACGACTATTTGATCTTCGAGCGGGAGGGGCTGCCGTTCGCGCTGACGCCTGGGAGGGTGCGCCGACTGTGCGATGTGCACGTGGGAGTGGGCGCCGATGGCGTCCTGTTGCTCTCCCCGCCGGCGAACCCCGAGAACGTGGCGGACTTGCGCATCTTCAACCCGGATGGTTCGGAGGCGGAGCTGTCGGGCAATGGGGCGCGCGAGGCGATCATGTATCTGCGCAGGCACGGGTGGACCGACCGGGACGAATTTGCGATCGAGACGGTGGCGGGGGAGGTCAGACCGAAGATCACGGGGGTGGATACGTGCCGGGTGGACATGGGCAGAGCGAGCTTGACCTCGAAGGACTTTCCCGGCGGACCAAAGGATGGCCGTGACGAGCTGTTCGCGCATGGGCAAACATGGAGGTTTCAACACGTTTCGATCGGCAATCCCCAGTGCGCGATTTGGATGCCGGACCTGGAGGCGCTGGAGGAGCTCGACTTGCAGGCGATCGGGCCGGCGATCGAAGGGCATGAGCTGTTCCCGAATCGCACGAACGTGTCGTGGTTTACAGAGGTTCGCCCCAACGACGGCGAGCGTACGGCGATTCGAGCGCGGATCTTCGAGCGTGGCGTTGGAGAGACCCTGTCTTCGGGTACGGGCGCGACCGGCGCGGCCGTCGCGTATCGTCTGAGGTCCGGTTCGGGGAGCGCGTCGCCGGTTGTGGTGCAATTGGACGGCGGCGAGCTGGAGGTCGAGATTGGGGCGGAGTTGCAGGTGTATTTGACGGGCTGGGCGCGGCCGGTGTTTGCGGGCGTGCTGAGCGAGAACTTCTTAAGGGAGCTGGATGAGACCGAGTAAGAGACTGGAACGAATTCCGCCGTATGCGTTTGCGCAGCTGGAGGCGAAGATCGCGCAAAAGCGCGGTGAAGGTGTCGATGTGATCAGCCTGGGGATCGGCGATCCGGACCGGCCGACGCCGGCTCTGGTGGTGGAGGCGATGCAGGAGGCGGTGAGCGAGCCGGGGACGCATAAATATCCGAGCAATCGTGGTCGCGAGGAGTTCAGGGGCGCTGTGAGGGACTTTTATGAGCGCAGGTTCGACGTGAAGCTGGACCCTGAGCGCGAGATTGTGCCGGCGTTGGGTGCCAAGGAGGCGATCTTTAACCTGAACCTGGCTTTTTTGGATCCGGGTGACTATGCGCTTGCTGCCGACCCGGGGTATCCGGTGTATACGGGAGGGCCGTGGCTGGCGGGCGGTGAGCCGGTGCTGATGGCGCTCAGACCTGAGTTGGGGTTTGTCCCGGATTTGGGTGCGATCGAGGATGAGATCGCGCAGAAGACGAAGCTGATGTTCTTGAATTACCCGAACAACCCGACGGGGGCGATAGTGCCGGATGGGTTCTTTGAGCGCGTGGTGGAGTTTGCGCGTGCGTATGGGATTCTGGTGGTGCACGACTGTTCTTATTCGGAGATCTCCTATGACGGATATCGCGCCCCGTCGTTCCTGCAGACTCCGGGAGCGAAGGATGTGGGGGTGGAGGTGTTTTCGCTTTCGAAGGGCTACAACATGACGGGTTGGCGCTGCGCCGCAGTGGTTGGAAACGCGCAGGCGCTGGAGACGTTTTGGCGACTGAAGACGAACATCGATTCGGGGATGTTCGACGCGGTGCAGCTGGCGGGGGTGGCGGCGCTGTCGCCGGACGGCGACGCGGAGGTGGCGGCGATGAGCGAGCTGTATGTGCGCCGCCGCGATCTGGTGTGTGAGGCATTGAAGGAGATCGGGGTGGATGTCAAGCCGCCGCGGAGCACGATCTACGTGTGGGCGCCGGTGCCTGACGGTTTCACCGGCTCTGAGGCGTACTGCGAGCACGTGTTGGAGCAGGCCTCTGTGGTGCTCTCACCGGGCGCGATTTACGGTCCGGCGGGCGAGGGCTGGTTCCGGATCTCGCTGACGACACCGGATGACCGGCTGCTGGAGGCCGTGAGGAGGCTGGGGAAGCTCACGGGATAGGAATGGTGGGTAAGCCATAGCCGGTTTCTTGCATCGGTTGCGGTCCAAGCCGCTTACCGCAGCTGCAGGCGTGGCGCGAGCATTGAGAATGTCGGGCCTGGCGATCTACACTGGGGTGTAGTGGAACAGACTCAGCGCGCACGCCAGCGAGCCCTCTGCATCGCAGCCCTGCCCGAAGGCGAGAATCTGGAGGAGCTGGGGGAGCTGCTGCGTACTGCTGGTGTGGCGGTTGTGGGCGAGCTGGTGCAGCGTCGCGAGGAGCCGCACCCGAATACGTATCTGGGCTCGGGCAAGGTGAGCGAGGCGAAGGAGCAGGCGCGCGGGTGCGATGCGAATGTGATTGCGTGCGACGATGAGCTGAGTCCGAGACAGGAGCGCAACTTGGAAGAGGCGCTTGGTCTGCCGGTGATCGACCGGACGGCGATCATCCTGGACATATTCGCCGACCATGCGGCGAGCGCCGAGGGCAAGCTGCAGGTGGAGTTGGCGCAGCTGGAGTACAACCTGGCGCGGATGCGGGGGTTGTGGAGCCACTTGGAGCGCCTCGGCGGCGGGATCGGTACGAGGGGACCGGGGGAGAGTCAGATCGAGACCGATCGGCGGTTGGCGCGCGACCGGATCGCGGCGTTGCGACGGCGTTTGGAGCACGTGAAGGGCACGCGTGCGGTGATGCGCGCGGAGCGTGAGCGCGCGGCTTTGCCGACGGTGGCCCTGGTGGGATATACGAACGCGGGCAAGTCGACGCTTTTGAACGCGCTGACAGGTGCGGAGGTGAGCGTGCGCGACCGGTTGTTCAACACGCTGGACCCGACGGTGAGGTCGTGGAGGCTGAGCGGTAGGCGCTATCTGTTGAGCGACACGGTGGGTTTCATCCGCAAGCTGCCCCATCAGCTGGTGGACGCGTTCGGGGCGACGCTGGAGGAGACCAAGCGCGCGGAGCTGCTGGCGCACGTGATCGACGCGAGCGCCGCCGAGGAGGAGCGGGAGGCGATGAGACGCTCGGTGCAAGAGACGCTGCGGGAGATCGGAGCGGATGAGAGCCCGCGGGTGCTGGTGTTGAACAAGGTCGACCTGTTGAGCGAGCAGGAGCGCGAGGAGTTGCGCACGAATCACCCGGAGGCGGTGCTCGTGAGCGGTGGGACGGGTTATGGCCTGGAAAAGTTGGGGGAGCGGATCGAGCGCGAGCTGGCGCATACGCTGCGCCCGGTGGAGCTGCTGGTGCCTTACGCGAACGGGGGCAGCTTGGCGGAGCTGCATGAGGTGGCGGGCGAGATCGCGCGCCAGGACACGCCGGAGGGCGTCAGGGTGCGGGCGTTGGTGCCGGCGCGGTTTGCGGAGCGTTTCGCACGTTTCGCCGTGGCCTCGTAGGCCGGGCGCGAACGTCAGCGGTCATCGCCGTCGCCGGAGAGGACTCCGCGCTGCTGGCGGGATCGCAGCTTGTCGAGGTTGGCCTGGGCGATCTCCTCGAGGTCGAGGTCGAGCTCGCTGGCGAGCTGAGCGACGTACCAGAGCACGTCGCCGAGCTCCTTGGACATGGCCGCGCGGCGCTCGTCGGAGACCTGGCCGGCGTCGTCGCGGATGACCTTCTTGGCGTGCTCGGCGACCTCGCCGGCCTCACCGGAGAGCCCGAGGGCGGGGTAGGCGAGCCACGATGACGCCTCGCGTGGATACTGGGCGGTGCGACGCGAGAGGCGCTGGTACTCGGAGAGGTCCATGGTCATGAAACGACTCGACCCGCCGGAGCGGGTCGAGTGCGAGTGTAGGAGGAGCTACCTCCAAACGACTGTCAATCGTGCCGCAACGATAGCAAAGCGACCCCTCGAGATCTGTGTTCGCTGGCCCGGCTGTGTGACCAGGGCGGGAGCTACCCACGAGCGCTTGTCGGTGCACTCTGCCTAGCCGGGCTCAGCAAACCGTTTGCGGTGGGCGGGAGACTCGAACTCCATCCGAGGAGCTACCCCGAATTCCCGATTGACAGTCGATCGCGTCGCCTCGACGCTACACCCACCGTCCAGCGATCGTACGGACGACTTGGGACGGTATTTTCGGGGCAAGAAACAACGGCTCCTGAGTGCCAAACCCTCCGGTAGTGTGTCGTGGATGGAGGGGTTGTTGGTGTTGCGCGACGTGTGGTTGAGCTATCCGCGCGGGCGCCGGCACGTGGTGCGGGTGCTGGTGGACGTCTCGCTGGAGGTTCATCCGGGCGAAGTTGTGTCGGTGCTGGCTCAACGCGCGCAGGGCAAGACTTCGCTGCTGCGGGTGGCGGCGGCGATGGAGCGCCCGGATCGCGGGAGTGTGATGTTCGCCGGGGAGGACGTGTGGCGCTCGCGGGACGTGCGCGGTCGCCGTGTGCTCGGTCGCCGGCGCCGCCCGCGTCCGCTGGCGGTGCCGATCGTGTTCGTGCGACCGGGCGCGCCCGAGGTGGATGTGCCGGTGGGGGAAGGCATCGCGCTTGCGTTGAGTGGCGCTCACAGAGGGCGTCTGGTCCGTGTGTTGGCCGAGCGGGCGCTGGAGGAGGTGGGTGTGGGGGAGTGCTCGGGGCGACACTGGAGCGATCTGAGTGACGGCGAGCGAGCGCGGGTGGCGATCGCCCAGGGGATCTCGCGTGACCCGAAGGTGCTGCTCGTGGACGACCTCACGGGGACGCTTGGCTTGGGCGAGACCGAAGAGATCGCGAGCCTGTTGCATTCGCTGGCTACTGCGCGCGGACTTGCGGTGCTGGCGGGTGTTGGAGATGCGCGAGCCACGAGATGGTCTGACCGGGTGGCGACGCTCGCGGGCGGGACGCTGATGCTGGAGCCCCCTTCGCGCCAGCGGGCCTCGACTCATTCGTATCCGAATGTCGTCAGTTTTCCCGGGGGTTAGGAACGCGAACGCCCGTTGGGACCATGCTCTCCATTGATCCAAACAGTTCTTCTCCGAGAATCACACGTAGGCATTACGATTAGTTGACATGGCGAGCACCATCCAACAGTCCGAGATGTCAGCAGGCGAGATCGTGCTCGGCCTTTTGATCGAGCAGCCCGATACCTGCTACCACCTCGACAAACGCATCGCTGAACGCTTGGGTTCGGCCCAGTTCAGCCGTGGTGCGGCCTCCCGGGCCGTGGAACGGTTGTTGGAGCGCAAACTGGTCCGTCCGGCGGATGTCGAGGAGCGCCCGGCGCTGCGGGCGGTGGACGGACGCAAAAAAACGGTGTATGAGACCACGCCGTCGGGCGTTGATCATTTCGAGCGGTGGTTGCGCGCCTCGACGCAGACCCCGCCGGTGCGAGAGGAGCTGCACGCGAAAATCGCGCTGTGGGGCTCGGCGGAGCTGCCGCGCTTGATCGAGATCGTGCGCGAGGCGGAGCTGGCGTGCACGTTGCAGCTGGGGGACGCCAACCGGCAGGCACGGGCTGAGCGTGAGGCGAACGAGGCCAGCGACTGGGAGCGAACGATGCAGCTGATCGTTTCGGCCGGGGAAGCGACTTGGTGGGACGCGCGGATCAAGTGGCTGCAGAACGTGCGTATGTATCTGGAGCGTGAGCACGCACGCCGTCAGTCCGAGGCCGGCCCGCAACGGAGGCGGGCGCCCGCGCGGTGATCGATCCGGTTCTGTCGCTGCGGGAGGTGTCGTTGAGCTTTCCGCGCGGGCGACGGCACGTGGTGAGGGTGCTGGCGGACGTTTCGCTCGATTTGCACGCTGGGGAAAGCGTGACGGTGCTTGCGCAACGCTCTCAGGGCAAGACTTCGCTGCTGCGGGTCGCCGCGGGAATCGAGCGTCCCAATCGCGGTGATGTGATGTTCGCGGGAGAGGAGGTCTGGCGTCTGTCCGACCGGCGACGCTCGCGACTATTGAGTTCTGAGATCGCGTTGGTCGAGCGCACGGCACCGCACCTGGATGTGCCTGTGCTGACGGGCGTGGCGCTGCCGCTGTTGGACCGGTGCGGTCAGCGTGAGGCCTACGCGCGGGCCAAGAGCGCGCTCGCGCAGGTCGGCGCGAGCGAATGTGCGCGGCAACAGTGGGGCGAGCTGGCCGACTCGGAGCGCGCCTTGGTCGCGCTGGCCCATGGGATCGTTCGCGAACCAAAGCTGCTGCTGGTCGACGATGTCGCCGCGGCGCTCGGGATCGAGGAGCACGCCGACATCGGCGAGTTGCTGGGCAGGCTCAGCGCCGAACGGGGAATTGCGGTGCTTGTCTGTGCCGCGGATTCCGGGCCAACTCCGAACGCCGAACGAGTGGGATCGCTCAGTGGGGGGAGACTGGTCCTCGCGCCCCCCGCGCCGACGGTGCAGACCAACGTATTGGACTTCCCGGGCGAGTCTCGGCGCCGGGCATAGATCGCCGATGCTGGAGCTACGCGATCTGGTCAAGCACTATCGAGTGGGCGATGCGGAGCCGGTGCGAGCGGTGGACGGCGTCTCACTGTCGGTGGCGTCGGGAGAGTTGGTGGCGCTGTATGGGCCCAGCGGGTCGGGTAAGACGACGCTGTTGATGCTGATCGCGGCGCTGATCGAGCCCGATGGCGGCGCGGTGCTCGTTGGAGGACGTGATCTGGCGGGGCTGAGCGACGTGGAACGGTCGCATTACCGGCTGCGTGAACTGGGGTTTGTCGATCAGACGTCGGATCTGCTGCCTGGGGGCAACGTGGTGCAGAACGCGGCGATGAAGCTGTGGCTGCTCGAACATACTCGTGATGCTGAGCACCGCATCGAGCCATTGCTTGTGCGCCTGGGGCTCGGCGACAGACTCGGCCATCGCGCCGATCAGCTTTCGATGGGCGAGCGCCAGCGGGTGATGATCGCCCGAGCGTTGTCGACCGGACCAAAGCTCGTGCTCGCCGACGAGCCGACGGGCAACTTGGACACTCATCGTGGCCGCGAGGTCCTTGCGCTCTTGGTGGAGGTATGCCGCGAACAGGGGGCCGCTGTGCTGCTGGTCACCCACGATCCGCAGGCGACGGCGTACGCCGATCGGGTGTTTGCGTTGCGCGACGGGACCCTGGTCGACTATGAGCCCGATCACTTGTTCGTACCTGTTCGGTCGCCCGAGTCAGCTACGTAGAGATGCGGCTAAGGACCATTGCCCACCTGTATGTGGTGCGGCTGAAAGCGAGGGTGGTGCTCGTTCAGGAGTTGTTTGCGGTGCTTGGGATCGCTGTGGGGGTGGCGTTGCTGTTTGCGTCACAGGTGGCCAGCACCAGTTTGGATGCGTCGGTTGCACAGCTTGCCAGTGGGGTCGTGGGACAGTCGAAGTATCAGCTCAAGGCGCGTGGCCCGCAGGGATTCAGCGAATCACTATTGAGTGAGGTTCAGCGTCTACCTGGCGTGCGCGCCGCGGTGCCGGTGCTTGAGCGCCCGGCCAGTGCGGCCGGTCCTTTGGGGAGTCGGTCGGTCGACCTGATCGCTACGGACCCTCGCGACGTGCGCCTCACCGGGCGCCTGCTGCGGCATCTTCCAACAGAACAGCTGTCACATCAACACGTGATTGCGCTACCAACACCAATAGCTGACGAGCTGGGTGTGTCAACTCTGAACGCGCTCAAGCTTCAGGTCGGCGCACGAGTCGTACATGCGCTCGTCGGCGCTGAACTAACTCAGCGAAGCGTCGGAGCGCTCGTCAACAGTCCAATCGTGCTTGCACCTCTGGCCTATGCGCAGAAATTGACGAACATGCAGGGGCGGATCACGCGAGTGCTCGTCCAAGTGCGACCCGGAGCCGACCGTGCGGTGCACGAAGGACTGATCAGGCTGGCGGCGGGGAACATCAACGTCGAGCCGGCCAACTTCGAGGCCACGTTGTTCAGCCAGGCCGCAGCACCGGTCAACCAGTCAACTAAGACCTTTGCTGCGATCTGTGCACTGGTGGGCTTCATGTTCGCATACTGCGCAATGCTGCTTACGACCGATCTGCGACGCGGGCTGATACGAGAATTGCGGCGTGGTGGCGCGACTCGTTGGGAGACCATCAAGACTCTCCTGTTCGACGCTCTGGTGCTCGGGATTATCGCCTCGGTGGTAGGCCTGGCCGTCGGAGATCTACTGTCGATCGTAGTGTTCAATTCGCCCCCGGGATTTCTCTCGTTTGCATTCCCGATTGGCTCCCAGCGCATTATCACCGGGACGAGCATTCTTATTGCGGTGGGGGCGGGGATGCTCGCTGCGTCCGTTGGAGTTCTGACGCCCACGCGGGATCTATGGGCACGTTCAAGACGTGAAGAGATCTCCTATGAAGGGTCTTCGTTTTGTGGACGACGCGTCTACATGTTTGTCAGTGGATGTGGGTGCCTTGGAATAACTGGGCTGATTCTTGTGGTAGCACCACAGTCGGCGGTTCTCGGCATCGTGGCTTTGATCGCTTCGCTTTTGCTGCTATTGCCGCTCTTGCTCGATCTGATCGTCGCTGCCTTCGATCATTTGCAGCGGCGCCATGGAGCTGGGGCTACGGAGATAGCCGTGATTGAACTGCGATCGCCAAAGACACGCACTCGATCGATTGCGATCGCGGCGACCGCGGCGGTTGCCGTATTCTCGAGTGTGACCATTGAGGGATCACACATAAATCTTCAACGTGGACTCGATCGCGTGTTCCATGGTGTCAGCGGAACGACCGATTTGTGGATCGTCCCACGCGAAGAACAGAACTTGCTGTCCACGACCTCATTTGGCGCGCTTTCCGCAGCGAGCCTTGCGACGCTTCCCGGCATCCGCACGGTCAGTGTGTATCGCGCTGGGTTCCTTGAATACGGCGACAGGCGCATCTGGGCGCTCGCGCCACCTCCGATGGTACGAGCGCCCCTACCGTCAGGCCAAATCGTGGCCGGTAATCTCGCGCTTGCCAATGCGCGACTGCATGATGGCGGCTGGGCAGCGATCTCAAAGACCCTGGCTACCGAGCATCATCTGCACATTGGCCAAACATTTGTCTTGCCGTCACCGCGTACAACTGTGCTGCGCGTCGCCGCACTTACGACGAACCTTGGGTGGCCGCCGGGCGCGATCATACTCAACGGCGAAGACTACGCGCGCGCTTGGGAAAGTAACGATCCAAGCGCGTACAATGTGACGTTGGCACGCGGCGCCTCGGCGACTACGGTTCGCACTGAGATCCAGGGGGTATTGGGACCTCGTTCGGGCCTCACCGTTGAAACTGCGGCGCAGCGTGAACAGAGCCAGCGGACCGCAAGCCGCCAAGGACTGGGCCGCCTAACCCAGATCGCGTTGCTGGTGTTGGTAGCTGGAGTGCTTGCAACCGCGACCGTGATGGGAGCCGCAATCTGGCAGCGTCGCCGCCGGTTCGCGCGCATGAAGGTGCAGGGCTATGACACGCGTACCCTGTGGCGGGCTCTAGTCTGCGAGAGCGCGCTGCTGATCGGGGCGGGTTGCTTGATAGGAGCGAGTGTCGGCGTCTTTGGACAGCTTTTGCTCAGTCATGCGCTGGTCACGGTCACCGGCTTTCCGGTGATCATCTCTGCGAACGTGCTGGTCGCGTTCGGGAGCTTTGCGCTGGTGACGGCCGTAGCGGCGACATGCGTTGCAATACCCGGCTTTCGCGCCGCCGACGTCCCTCCACATCCTTAGTCTGGGGTCGCTTTTCGATGGAGCACACTCAAGATTTTCAATCGCCTTCGAGAATGCGTGTCTCAAGTCTCAAGGGGATGTCACGAGGTGCTTTGCGTTGACCTTCTACGCTCGGAAATATTGGTGTCGTTGGAGCTACTCGTATTCAGATTCTCACTCCTGCACAGTTCGCGACACTTATCGCCGCGATAGCCCGCGGTGTACTTTGGAGCCGACGGGCGACATCGCGTGAGCTGAGCGCTTGGCATCACAAGGCCGAGCTCATTCCCGATGCTGCGATAAGTGAGGACGCGCTCGATGCAATAGTGCGCAAGCGAGACAACGCTGAGGGCGCTGCACTTTTCTCGATCTTGCCCAGGCGCCGAGATGGCCGCCTGCTCAAGCTGCTGGTGGCCTATCAAGTGATGTGGGATTTTTTGGACAGCGCCAGCGAGCGCGGCGCAGGCAGCGGTAGCGACAACGGACGTCAATTGCACCGCGCGCTCACCGAGGCGCTTAACCCTGACGCGCCGATATCTGACTACTACCGCCACCATCGATGGAAGGACGATGGAGGTTTTCTGCTGTCGCTTGTTGAAACCTGCCGATCCCTATGCGCCCAAATGCCCTCATACAGACAGGTGTGCGAGTTAATACTCGATGGTGTCCAGCAATGCGCCATACAGAGCTTGAATCATGAACCGGACCCAGGCAAACGCGACGCCGCGTTGAGGCTGTGGGCTGAGCGTGAGTTTGCCGACTGTCACGGTCTTGAGTGGTTTGAGTTGACGGCCGCCGCAAGTGCGTTCATGCCGCATGCCTTGCTGGCACTTGCGGCGGCGCCTTCGTGTGACACTCAGGAGCTCAACGCGGTCTATTCGGTCTATTTTCCTCATATTTCACTCGCGATCGCGATGCTCGATAGCTATGTCGATCGGGCCGATGATGATGTGAGCGACAGCCACAGCTATATATCTCACTACCCCAGCGAATACTCTGCACTGATGCGCTTGGCGTCGATCGTCGAACACGCTATATCGCTGACAGCGAACCTTCCAAAAGGTCGCCGACATACGGTCATAGCAGCGAGCATGGTCTCGATGTATCTATCGAAAAGCAGCGCCAATACGCCTAGGCTGCGTGCCCAAACCCGAGCGCTTGTTCGAGCAGGGGGCCTGCTTGTAATTCTGTTGCTTCCCGCGGCCTTCGCGTGGCGAACAGCACGCCTACGAAGGATCTTGCCACGGTCGACCGATGTCGACCCTCCATTGGGGCTAAGCATTCCTCGCGCTGCTCAGACGTTTGTGTTTTGGCGCAAACCATTTACTTATTGCGAACGCAGTCGTCGTCGTCGTGGAACCCGCTTTACCTTGCGCGCGATGAGCCATCCGCCCATGGTGTTCTTTGCAGATCGAAATGATGTACGAGCCATGTTGGGTGCACCATCGGAGATACTTCACCCGGGGGAGGGGGGACAGACGATCATGCCGATTGTCGGAGAGCGTTCGTTTATGCTTCTGGACGAGGACGAGCATCTGAGCGGTCGCAGAGCCGTATCTCCAGCCTTGCGCAAGCGGGCTGTGGAACGGGATGCCGATCGCATAGCAGAGGCCGTAAGGGATGCAGCGGCCTCGTGGCCCCAGGAAACACCGATGCAATTGCACCCGCACCTTCGAGCTTTGACGCTGGAAATCGTCCTCCGTAGGATCTTTGCCGGCGGAGAGAATGAAGCCCGAGCAAGGATCCCGTTGTTGCTGGATGAGGTGCTCGCGATGCTCGCCGTCACTGGCAGTGTCGCGCTGCCTCTGCCGATTATGCGCCGAGGCCCCGGATTGATTGCCTGGACCCGCTTTGTTGGACACAGACGCGAAGTCAACACCCTGATCTACGCGTTGATCGACGAGCGGTTGCGGACCGATAGGGTGGGCGATGATGCGCTCGCGGTGCTGCTTGCGGCACGCGGCAAGGATGGGGCACCGATGACTCGTTCCCAGTTGCGAGACAACGTTATGTCGCTGATTCTGGCCGGGCATGAGACGACCGCGTCGCAGTTGGCGTGGGCGTTTCAGTTGCTGGCGCATAACCCGCGGGTGCAGCGGCGGCTGATCGAGGAGATCGACGGGGGCTTGGACGACGCATATATGACAGCGACGATCCAGGAGGTGTTGCGCCATCGGCCGGTGTTTCTGTTCACGATTCCCCGGGCGGTGGTGGCGCCGATCGAGATCGGTGGCTGGACATACCATCCCCCGGCGCATCTGCTTGGGTGCATCTACCTGTTGCATCACGACCCCGAGGTCTATCCCGAGCCCCAGGAGTTTCGCCCGGAGCGGTTCTTGGAAGGACAGCCCAGCCCGTTTACGTATCTGCCGTGGGGAGGAGGGCGTCGTCGCTGCCCGGGTTCGCATCTGGCGTTGCTGGAGATGAAGACGGTGTTGCGGGCGGTGCTCGAGACCGCGACGGTGGCTCCGGCGAGCAGGCGCATGGAGCGTCCGAAGTGGCGCAGCGTGATCGTCACGCCGCATGCCGGTTCGCGTGTCGTCCTGCGTCCACGCGAGCGCCGCCCCAAGGCTCCCGGGCGCGTTCGACGGACGCCCGGTAGCACCTGTCCAGCACAGATTCGCGTGCCCGATCTCGCTGAACGCAGACAATAGGCATCTACATAGCGACATGTCGCTATACACGGGCTCCTGCGCCCGTCATGATCGGGTCGGTGGTAAGGATTGATACCGCCAACCGCGCCTTTCTTGACCTTCCCAGAGGGCCAGGCATTGCCCGGCAACGGGCGGCGCGATTGAGGTGTCACCCCACCCTTACCTCCGTCTCGCCAGAGATGGGCCGGGCGTCGTCATACGACGTCCGGCCCTTTAGAGGCTGCCTCCGTGGGCGCACCTGCCTACATGTGGGGAGGTCCCTTACGAGCGCACCCGTGACGATCACCGGCGTTCGCTCGCGCCTTTGGCGGGAAGCGGCCGGCTGACCATGCCACCTCGCGCAGGCACGAGCTATCCGGATACCTGGAGGATCCCCGACCTCTCCGAACCGCGCTACTCGCAGTCGCTGGAGCGAGGCCTGGCGATCCTCGAGTGCTTTACGCCGGAGACGCCGGTGCTTGGGATCGCCGACATTGCGACCCAGCTTGGGATGAGTCGTTCGACCACCCACCGCTATGTCACGACGCTGCTCGCGCTCGGCTACCTCACACAGGGAGCGAGGCGCAAGTATCGCCTCGGGTTGCGTGTCACCGCACTGGGGATGTCGGCGCTGAACGAGACGAGCCTGCGCGAGCATGCCCATGCCGACCTCGCGGAGCTGGCGCAGCGGGCGGGCTACACGGCGACCATCGCGGTGCTCGACGACGACGAAGTTCTGTATGTCGACCGTCTACAGGGATTTCGCCGACGCCAGCCGGTCCCTGGGCCGGCGGTGAAGGCGGGATTGCGCTCGCCCGCCTACTGCACGGCGCTCGGCAAGATTCTGCTCGCGCACCTGCCCGAGCATGAGCTTCGTGAGATTCTGCTGCGTTTAGACCTCAAGCGTCAGGGTCCGAACACGATCGTGAGCAAAAATACGCTGCGTGACGAACTCACCCAAGTCCTGGAGGAAGGGCTCGCGATCGAGGATCAGGAGCTGGCCGAGGGCAGGATCGCGATCGCCGCGCCTGTCTTCGACGAGGCCGGTGAGATCACGGCGGCGATCGACCTGACCGCCGGCGCCGATGCGATTGCCGTCGAGGACCTCGCCGACGCACTCGGCCCACATCTCATCTCGACCGCCGACCGCATCTCCTCTCGTCTGGGGAACCGGAGGGAGAGCGAGGGTCGAGACTGAGAACGTCGTTCGAAGCAAGTCACCCGGCGATCCGGTGACATGCTCAGGGAGATGTATGCGGACGTGCCGCCCTTTGAAAGCGGTCTAAGTCCGATCGGACGCGCGAGCCCTCACACCCCGGCGGCGTGACGGGCGCTGCGATGAGCCTCGCGCTCCAGGCTGTCGTCGAGGCGGCTCAGCTCGCTTTGGTCGATGCTCAGCGCAGTGGCGATCAGCCAGTCCGCGAACCACGCGTTCTTGGGCAGCAGCGGGCCGTGCAGATAGGTGCCGATTGTGGTGCCGTGACGCGCCCCCTCCTCGCCTGAGCGCCCGTCGTTGCCGTGACCTTTGATGACGCGTCCCAGCGCCCGGGCATCTGCGCCCAGGTGGGTGCGTCCGCCGTGGTTCTCGAACCCGGCGAGCACTCGCGGTTCATGGTTATCGGCGAGACGGACCTCGATCGCGACGTTTCCGATCAGCCGCGGACCGGGATCGCGGACGGTGCGGACGTCCAGCAGGCCGACGCCCTCGATCTCTTGCTCACCGATCGTGTATGCGTGGCCGAGCAGCTGATAACCGCCGCACACGCCCAGGATCACCGCCCCGCGCGCAGCGGCCTCGTGTAGCGATGCGCGCTTGGTCTGCAGCAGGTCCTCGGCACACAACCGCTGGTCGCGGTCTTGTCCGCCTCCGATATAGAAAAGGTCGTGCGCGTGGGCGTCGAGCGATTCGCCGAGTCCACTGGCGGCCAGCTCGAAGGGGATCCCGCGCCATTGACAGCGGCGTTGCAGTACGAGCAGGTTGCCGCGATCGGCGTAGATGTTCATCAGGTCCGGATACAGCGCACACACGCGTAGCGTGCGCGAGGAACCTCGACTCAGCGCCATGAGCTACCGGCCTCTTTGCGTCGTACGAGCAACTCGCGCAGGGCGAGCATCGCCGTGTACGTCGGTAGGGCGTACAACGGCTCCCCGCCGGCGGGGCGGTCGGCCGCCGCGGCGGTCAGCGCCTGTCCCAGATCGTCGATCACCGTGATGCGGCGCGGATCGATTCCCGCATACTTCAAACGCAGCGCAAGCTCGCTCGCGCGGGTGCCCGCGCACGTGACGCTGCGCACACGCCCAGCCAACAGCTCGTAGTCGGCGTCCCAGATCCAGGAGACGTCGCGACCGTCTGCGATGTTGTCGTTGAGCACGCCCAGCAGATCGTGCTCGCCCGGCTCCAACGCGAGGGTGCGTAGAACCTCGTTGGTACCGGCCGGGTTCTTCACGAGCAGGATCTGAGTCTGGCGCCCGTCTACGATCACGGTCTCCGCGCGACCGAACGCGGCCGTGGCGCTCTGCAGTCCCGCCACGATGTCCTCCAGGGCAACCTCCAGCGCGACCGCGAGTGCGGCAGCGGCGAGGGCGTTGTAGACGTTGTAGAGGCCGGGCAAGGACAACTTGACCTCGGCCTCGCCCGCGGGAATGGTCAATCGGAACCTGGCCCCGCGCACCCCGTCGAGCCTGACCTCGCTCGCGCGAACCGTGGGGGAGGGTCGCCGCTGCTCGCACCCAGGGCAGTGGTAATGCCCAAGGTGACCTAGGTAGATGGCGTCGAACACGTACGGCACACCGCAGCGACGGCAGTGCTTGGCGTCGGCGGCGTGCGCCATACCGTCCAGTGCCAGCGCGTTGTCCTCGACACCGAAGTAGACGACTCGGCGGCCGTCTTCAGCGTTCTGAGCACCTTCGTTGACGGCGGCGTCTCGGTCTCGGCCGAGATCGGCGACGAGCGGATCGTCGGCATTCAGTACGAGGGTGGCCGTGCGGGCGGGTCCGTGACTCAACATTGAGACCCAACTGTCGGCGATCGTCTCCAGCTCACCATAACGGTCGAGCTGATCGCGGAACAGGTTCGAGAGCAGCACGGCACGCAGGCCGCTCAGCTGCGCGGCGACAGGCGCAAGCCACATCTCGTCGACCTCGAACAGGCCCAGCTCGCCCGCCATTCGAGCGCGTGGACGAGCGGCCGATAGGAGCGTCGAGGCGATCCCTCCGGCCATGTTCGCGCCCGCCTGGTTGTGCACGAGTTCGACACCTTGGCGCTTGAAGATCGAGGCGGCCATCGCGGCCGTGGTCGTCTTGCCGTTGGTCGCGGAGATGAGCACGCTGCCTCGATTCAGGCGCGCAGCGAGGGCGCCGATCGCGCCGGGCTCCAACCTCAACAGCACCTTGCCGGGAACGCTCGTGGCTCCGCCGCCGCGCAGACGTGACAGCGCACCCGCGACCCGCGCGAGCGCGAGCTTCGGCGCGAACAACGTTGCCATCAGGACTCCCCGAGCGGACGCCCCGACGCAGGCGTTGGCGGACCCGATGAGACCGGCGGCGGGGTGGGGGAGGTGGCGTTCTCGAAGCTCGATGGCACCGGCAAACCAAAGGCCGTGCCGGTGGCTGCGTCGCCGGGGACGAGCACCCTGATGGTCCCTTTCAGCGCGCGGACCCGCACGGGCAGTTCTCCGATCGGATCACCATCGGCATACATCTCAAATGGACGGTCGGCGCTGATGGCCACTTCTTTCGCACGCCAGACCCGCACGCCCGGTTCGCTGACGTGCGTCCCGTTGAACACCTTTGGCAATATCTTCGTTACAAATCTGAACTTGCTGACGTTTTCCAGCGCGAGTACGTCGAGCAGGCCGTCGTCGAGCACCGCGTCCGGTGCGGCGCGCATCCCGCCGCCGTAGGCTCGGGAGTTGCAGGCGCCGACGGTGTATGCGACCACGCGCACAGGCTCGCTTGGCGGATCGAGTTCGATTTCAAAGCGCGCGGGGCGCCATGCGAGCAGCGCGCGCAACGCACCGTAGACATACACGAGGTTCCCCAACCATGGTGGCGCCTCGTTGGCGATGCGGTTGGCGTCGGAGTCAAACCCCACCGAGGCTATCCCGACGAACGCGCGCCCTCCGTTGACCTCGCCGACGTCCATCGCGCGTAGAACGCCATGCGCGATCGTGGCGCAAGCCAGCAACGGATCCTGGGAGATCCCCAGCACTCGGGCGAGATCGTTGCCACGTCCGCCCGGTAGCACCCCTACGGTGGCACCGGGCACCTGGCGCAGCGCGTCGGCGACCGCGCCGACCATGCCGTCACCGCTGAGCACCGCCACCGTCTCGCCAGCGCGCGCCCCGGCGATGGCCAGCGTACGGGCGTGCTCGAGGTCGCGCGTATCCTCTCGTCGCACCCGCAGCCCGAGCTCACGCAACCGACGCTCGACGCCCGGAGCGACCTTACGCGCCCGGCCGCCTCCCGCGGACGGATTCACCAGCAGACGTACGGGCGCGGACAATTCAGCGAGTCCAGTCCTGTGAGCGCATGAACGCGATCACCTCATCCGGGCGGTCGGTGATGACGTAGGCGTCGATGATGGCTCCCGCGGAGTTGATCGTGATCGAGAGTCCCGATTCGACCCTGCGCACCTTTGAGATCGCGGCGATGGGACGCCCGGCGCCCATCCGCGGCTTGACGCGGCCGGTGGCTACGCGGTGCACGGAGTCGTGCTCTGCGAGCGTGTCGAGCAGACGGCGGTAGTCCTTGCGCGAGGAGTGCTTGTGATGCGTTTGTTTGGCCATCGGAGACATCTTCGCGCAACTCCCCGATGCACCCCCTCGCTGAGCGTGAGCTCAGGAACTTCCGCGAGCCTCGGCTTGGGCGCGGTTGCGTCGGCGCCGGCCGATCGTGGCCACCACTGCGATCGCTGCTGCCACGAGGAAGAAGCCGAGCAGGACACCTGGTGCGATGCCGAGCCCGCCGAACGGCAGCGAGATCAGCTCGACGATGCCCAGTCCGATCGCCAACAGCAACACGATCAAGATCACGATCAGGACGATTCCCCGTATCCGGGCGAGCATTCCGGCGGAGGCGGGGGGGATAAGCAGGCCCATCGCGCGCAGCGCGAACATCTGCCGGCCCGTCGGGGGCGTCTGCCCGAGACGCTCGACCGCATCCTTGAGATCGCCCGCGCGCCGTTCGGCCAGTGCGAGCGAAGCGTCGGCCATCCGGCGTAGCTGCATGCGCTCCTGCGGACGGGCCGCGGCGATCGCGCGCTGAAAGTAGCCCCGTGCCTCCTCGGCGTCGAAGCGCTCGGATGCGCGCGCGCCGAGGATCGCCAATGCCGCGGACTTGTACTTGGTCTCGTTCTGCAGCTCCTCGTCCGAGCGCTGCTCCAACGCCTGGATCGCCTCCAGGGCGCCGCGCTGCTCCATTCGGACTTGACGTTGTTTGGGTGCCATCGCGCGACCATTCTATGGTCTGCGCGTCGACTCGGCGCCCGCGAGGCATGCGCGCGAGTTCGAATGCCCCTAACGCTGACAAGGAGAGCGCACCGCGCTGGGAGCAACCTGTCCGGGAGAGTGCATGAGGCGATATTCTCGATTGCGTGCTCCTCAGCCTTACAGCTCGATCGCGGTTGTGCCTCGGCTGCCTTTGTACGGTCCTGGCGCTGATCCCCGCAATCTCCTGCGCACCCGTCTCCGCGGCAGGCTCTGCCTCGACGGGGGCGAGTAGCGCGAGTGCCGCGAGCGCCGCAAGTGGCAGCGCCTTCAGCGAACTGGCCAATGGGGGGAAACAGGCCGCGACTACTCCGACCTCCAGCGCCACAACCAAGACCACCGAATCGACAGGCTCGAGTACGACGTCAAACTCGAACACGAGTACCGTGCTGCTATTGGGTTTGATCTCCGCAGGAGCGCTGATCGCGGGGATCGCGTTCCTGATTTTGCGCGACGCGCACAGGGTCGCTCCGGTCCCCGATGGTCAGGCGACCGCCGAAGGCCGCCCCGCGCGCGATGTCGCCACGATGATGCGTAAGCGTCGCGCGAAAGCAAAGGCCGCGCGCCGTCAGCGCAAGCGCAATCGCTGAAACAGCGCGGGTTGATCCAGTCGCTCGCTGTAGCCGCGCATGGGCGTGAGCGCTTTTCTGAACGGTCGGGCGGTGGCCGGCCGGCGTATACGCCGTGGGGCTGGTGGCGCCCCTGAGCCGTGCGGCCCGCGCCGACGTGGGCGCGGTCGGGGGGAGCGCGGGTGGGGATCAAGCGGTGTGCCCACGAGCGCGATGCTGCCGCCATCGTCCTCAGAGTCGTCGGTGGCGTCCGCCTCGGCCGTGACCGCGCTCATGGCCTGGTCGTTACGAAACGGGAGCCACAGCATCAACGCCGCGACCGGCAACTTCACCAACCCGAGTAGGACGATCACCATCCACAGCGACATACTCACTGCGATGCTACTACCGTCGCCTGTGAAGGTCTGCGATCCGCGGGTGGGACGGTGACGGGCTCGGTGACCGATACGGATGCGGGGTTGGAAGACGCCGAGTTGGAGACTCTGCGGCGGAACATTGTCGGCTGCCGGCGTTGTCCGCGACTGGTGGCATGGCGCGAGCAGGTGGCGCACGAGCGCAAAGCGGCTTTCGCCGATCAGGAGTATTGGGGCAAACCCGTACCGGGCTTCGGCGACCCGCAGGCTCGTGTGCTGATGTTGGGGCTCGCTCCGGCCGCACACGGCGCGAATCGAACCGGGAGAATGTTCACGGGCGATCGTTCGGGAGATTTCCTATATGCGGCTATGTGGCGCGCGGGTCTGGCCAGTCAGGCGACCTCGACAGCAGCCGACGACGGCCTGGAACTGATCGACGCGTGGGTGAGTGCGGCGGTCCGGTGTGCACCGCCGGCAAACAAGCCCGCACCGGATGAGCGCGATGCGTGCCTGCCGTGGAGCGTGCGCGAGTTGCGACTACTGCGCCACGTGACGGTGATCGTGTGCTTGGGAGCGTTTGCCTGGGACGCCGCGTTGCGCCTGAGCCTCGCGGTGGGCACCGATACGAACTCATCGTCCCGGACTGGGGACGTGGTCAAGACTCCACGACCACGGTTCGCGCATGGCGCTGAGCATCGGCGTGCCGGCTATACGCTCCTCGGTTGCTATCACCCCAGCCAGCAGAACACGTTCACCGGCAGATTGACCGAGCCGATGATCGACGTCCTGCTCGCGCGCGCCCGCGAACTGGCATGAGCGTCGCGTCTGTTTGGTCACACCTCGATGAGTACGCGAATCTCCTCCGGCATGATCGCCAGGATCGCATTGCTCTCATCGACCCCAAGGCGCTTGCGTAGAACGGACGCGACGGCGGTGACCGCCGCGGATGCCTCGCTTTCACCGGAGAACCGACCCTCGCTGACGACATGATCGAGGAACGTATCGATCGTGTGAGGCGGCATCGGCTTGCGGCCCGGATCCCACTCCTCGTAGTAGATCCCGCGGATCAGGGTCGGCAACTGGCCGGCGAGCTTCGCGCCCACCTCAATCGTCACCCGGTCGCGCAAGACGTGCAGAACGGCGCGCAGCACCCGATATGCGTACTGCCGATCGCCCTCGCCGAGTTCCACGGCGACGTCCTTCAGCCAGATGTCCGCCTTTTCGGCACTGCGCTCGATGATCGCAGGCTGCGAATCGTGGCCGCTATGCATCTCGATCTCCTCGCCCACGGCGAATCGTGTGTCGAGCGGCAGCCTTTCGCATCCTGCTCGCCCATACATCCGGAGACGTTCGTGAACCAGCTCCGTACTTATCCGCAAGCACTAGTTGACAGGGATTGGTTGTTGTTATACTTGCCATGTATGACTCATCGCGTAGGGGCCAAGGGACAGGTTGTCATCCCGAAAGATCTGCGGGAGAGTGCGGGTCTGCAGCCCGGAGTTGACGTCGAGTTCAAGCTGAACGGGAAGCAGGTGACGATCGCCGCAACGCGTCATCACCCGACGCTTGGGGGCCGGTTCGCCGGCAGCGGCATGGCTGCCCGCCTACTCGACGATCGCGCGCGTGAGCCTCGTTGAACGCATGCCTTGACTCCTGGGCCGTGCTGGCGTGGCTTGACGGAGAGCAGCCTGCGAGAGGGCGCGTCGATGAACTTCTCGACAGCAGACCGACAATCAGTTGGGTGAATGCCGTGGAGGTCTACTACAGGGTCGAGCGCGATCACGGACGGACCCAGGCAGAGGAAATATTTCAATTGCTGCGCGGCGAACTCGAGTTCGACTTGCCGGGTGTGACGAGAATGGTCGAGGCCGCTCGATTGAAGGCAGAGAACCCGATCGGGCTCGCCGATTGCTTCGCAATCGTAACCGCGGTGGCACATGAAGCCGTCCTACTGACCGGAGATCCCGAGATCCTGGATTGCGAGGAGTTGCCGTGTCCCGTTGAGGACCTTCGCCCGCCTCCCCGTTAGTTGACATAACATAGATTATCGAGCGTGACTAGTTGGCTTTACGGCCTGCTCGTCTTGCTGCGGCGTCTCATTCATCTGAGACCGGGATCTCACTCACGTGAGACGGCCGCGACAGTGCGCGCCCTGTGGACTAGAGATCACTCACTTCTGTGTGGGTGAAAGGGCTCGACCAGCAGCGGGGTTGTGGCAAGTACTGCCTACTTCTTGGTTCTCGAGCGTCGCGTTATGACAATGCGGCGATCCGGATGCCCTGCGTTTCAAAACCAGCTCTGACTTCTGAGAGGTTAAAGACGTCGTCGACGCCGAGAACCCCACTGGGGATCTCGCCCTGATTCTTACGGTCGAGCAGCGTCTTGGCACAGGTGGCGATCGATGCCGCGGTCATCGCGAAGTTGCCCTTGCCGGTGACAGCGCTTGCCGCCAAGCGACGCCCATCGCGCGCGACGCCACAGATATGGCACTGTGACTTCGCGACCGTGCTGCTGGCTTGGCGCTCTGCGTTGAGGGTGAACAGCGCGAGCGGCAGCTTGGAGATCAAGCCGAGCGCGTTGATCGCCATGACCGGCTCCCGCGCCCACGGCTCGAGCGTGTAGGCATAGTTGCGGACCGGGAGCCGTTCGCCGAGGTTGCCGACGAGCCCGATCGCCGCATCAGGGTCCGTGAACTCGAGACAACGGAGCCCGCCGAACGGCTCAGGAAAGTCGAGGTCCTCGATGGGGTGACGGCGCACGCTGGTCAGCCCTCGATGCAGAAAATCTTCGATGGTGCCCCGACCCATCGGCTCGCGCATTGAGAACGTGCCGGCGTTTTCCAGACAGTCCGCGTCGGGATGAGCGGCAAGCAGATCCTTGAAGACGAGCGAGGTCACGCCCGGGCCGAGCCCGATGTCGGTCACGACGAGGCCCTCCGCTCCGTCACCAAGTGCCCTCAATGCTGCTCGATCCTCGGGCAAGACGATAATCGTGAACATCGTGCCGCCTTCGCGCAGCACGAACCGCTCTGCGGTGCGCGCCCGGTCGTTGACCATCGAGATCACGAGGTCTGCGTCGGCGCACGCCTCGGGAACCGAGTCGGGTTTGTCGAGATCGACCAGCCGGAAGTCGTTCGCCTTCTCGGGTTTTCGGCCGGCACGGATAACCTCGAAGCCAGCACGGCGCAACGGGTCGACGCAGAGTCGTCCTAGCGCTCCCTGCGCACCGATCACCAGCACCTTGCGCGCCCCGCTGTGCACGATGCGGCACGCTACCAGACCTCCTGGCTATGGCAGGGTGCGGCCTGGCTCATCGCAACGGCGCCACGACACTGAGTCTTTTGGCTGTGAGGGCCGCAAGCGGGCGTCGGTGGTCAGTCAGCCCGCTCCTTCAAAGTAATGGTTCGCTTGAGTACACCTCCAGTGGAGACGCCGACGAAGTCACGCCGGCAGTCAGAACGAGCCTTCAGTGCTCGGGTGGATCGGTGAGTAGCGGCCGCACACGCGCCGCGAACTGTTCCGGGACGACGAGGTGAAGCATGTGGCCGGTCCCATCCCAGATCTCGACGCGCGCGGCGCGCGTGAGGCCCGTCAGCCAGGCCGCGTAGTCCGGTGTTGGCGGCGAGCCGTGCAGCGATAGGAGTGGCGCTGCGATTCGGGGCAGGATCGCCTCGGCGATCGCGGTCAGGTGCTCTGGAGGGGTGCTCAGCAGCGCGTCCCAGATTCCGAGGACGACCTCGCGCGGAAACGCCAGCACTCTGCGCTCTATGTTCTCGACCCCCGTGTAGGGCTTGAGCTTGAGGGCGCGGTCGATCGACAGAACGGCCTCCATCGTGCGCTGGCTGCGCAGATAGTCAGCATGCGCCTGCACGAGCTCAGCGAAGTCGCCGAACCGTAGCGACTGGTCGACGCAGACGACGGCACGCGCACCGTGCGCCGCCGCGTATACGGCGGCGATGCTCGCACCCAGGGAGTGACCGACGATCGCGGGCTCCCCAAGCGCGACCTCCTCGACGACCGCCCGCACATCACCGACCAGCGACACCATTGAGTACTCCGCGGTCCGAGAGGAAGCCCCGTGACCACGTAGATCCAACCGCACGCACGTGAACTCCTCGGCAAGCAGCGCAGTGACCGGATCCCAGGTCTGCCGGAAGGAAGTGAGGCCATGCACGAACACGACCAGCGGGCCGCGGCCAGCGACGTCGTAGGCAATCGTGGGCCCGTCGTCGCGCTGCAGGGTCCCGGCGCGCGTCACCCCGTCACAACCCGAAGCACCGTCGTGTCAGGGCGCGCTTGACCGAGTGGCGAATGTGGGCGTTGTCCGAATAGTTCGCGAGGACGCCAGGCACCCCCCGCAGCCCGCACGCTCGAACGTCCGTAGCGTCAACGGCTTGTTGCACGCCGCTGCGAGCGAACCTGGTCAGTGGCGGCCGCATCATCCGCCGGAGAGTAACCATCACCACCCGGGCCGGCTCCGCGGACCGATCGTCTCCCACGGGCGCTTTGGCCGAGCTGGTGCCCTCGGGCACGATCCTTGACGGCGAGCTGGTCAACCTCGCTGGCGGGCCTCCGAATTGCGCACGGCGCGAATGTCCACAAGCCCAACGCGCACTGATTCACACTCACGACTATGTCGGAACCGATCACCAACGCCGACGTTTTGGCCAGGGTCAAGGTCGATATATGCCATCTGGCAGATGTAGTGAGCAGGAGACGCTCCTATGTTGACTTCAGCCCAAAGCGGGCGACTGTCAATGATCAGGATGAGCAAACGAGAGGATGCACGATGAGCACGAACCCTCAGGAACTGGCGTTGCGGTACGGCCAAGCGTGGGCCAACCGCGACCCCGATGCGATCGCCGCTCTACACACCGAGGACTCGGTGTTCCATCTGCACAACATCTCTGAGCCGGCGTGCGGTCGTGCCGCGGTTAGAGATGCGATCGCGGGCGTGTTCGAGCAGTCGCCTGACGTGAGTTTCGAGCGCAGGCGCGTCATGTTCGGCGCGGATCACTTCGTGACCGAGTACGAGATGTGCGGCACCGCCGATGGCAAGCGCTTCGTGTGCGACGGCGCCGATGTCTTCACGCTGCGAGACGGCCTGATCGCGCGTAAGGACTCCTACGTCGACTGGCTGTCGTTTCAACGCCAGGTCGGTATTGACCTGTCCGCTGTGAGCTAGCACCGGACTACGGCGCGATCATGCAAATCAAGACACCCGTGTGCGGACCAAGCCGTACATGGGTCCCGACGATCGCGGTGGTGCCATGACAGACTTTGGCCGGGGGCTGGCGCTTGGCCGGCCGAGCGTGTGGAGGGACGGATTGCAAGGGATCGCTGAGGCGACAGAGGCGCCGTTCGCGCTGCCGGCGGGCACCGTGACGTTCCTGCTGAGCGACATCGAGGGATCGACGCGGCTATGGGAGGCGCATGCCCCGGAGATGGCTCACGCCGTGCCCGCGCATTACGCGCTGCTGTGCGACGCAGTGGGCCGGCATGGCGGTGTCAGACCAGTGGAGCAGGGCGAGGGCGACAGCATCGTGGCGGCGTTCTCCCGCGCGTCGGACGCGGTGGCGGCGGCGCTTGAGGCTCAGCGAGCCCTGACCGGGCACGTGTGGCCCGACGGGCTGCAGTTGCGCGTGCGTATCGCTCTGCATACCGCCGAGGCGCAGCTGCGCGACGAGGGCAATTACTTCGGCGTAGCGCTCAGTCGCTGTGCACGGTTGCGAGGGATCGCCAACGGTGGTCAGACGCTGCTCTCGCGCGCCGTGTACGACCTCGTGATCGAGCAACTCCCAGCCGGGGTGACGCTCGTGGACAAGGGGACCCACCGGCTGCGCGATCTCGGGCGCCCCGAGCACGTCTTCGCGCTAAACCATCCCGACCTGCCCGCGAGCACCGAGCCGCTGCGCTCACTGGACGCGCTGCCGAACAACCTCCCTGAGCAGTTGACGAGCTTCGTGGGGCGCGAACAGGAGCTGAGCGACATCGCAAAGGCGCTGAGCGCCACTCGGCTACTAACGCTGACCGGTGCCGGGGGTTGCGGCAAGACACGGCTCGCCGCGCAGACCGCAGCCGACGTGCTGGACCGTTTCCCCGACGGGGCCTGGTGGGTCGAGCTGGCGCCGCTGACCGATCCCGATGCTGTCGGCCCGGCGCTCGGCGAGGCCATCGGGGTCAAGCCGCTCCCAGGCCAATCCTCATTGGATGCGGCGGTCGCCCACCTCGCCGACTCACAAGCGCTGATGGTCCTGGATAACTGTGAGCACCTGCTCGACGCCTGCGCAAACGCCACCGAGGCTCTTCTGCATGGCTGCCGAACGCTGACCGTGCTTGCGAGCAGCCGCGCACCGCTGGGCGTGTCCGGTGAGACCGACTGGCGCGTACCCTCGCTCTCTTTGCCCTCCGAGCGTCAGACGGAGCCGGTGGAGGCGGTCGCGCAATCCGACGCGGTGCGCCTGTTCATCGAGCGTGCGGTGAAGGTGCGCCCGAACTTCGCCGTCGATGCCGCCAACGCTCCGGCGATCGCCCAGATCTGTCACGACCTCGACGGAATCCCGCTCGCCATCGAGCTAGCGGCCGCACGGGTGCGTGTCCTCGGCGTCGAGCGAATCGCCTCCGGGCTGGGCGACCGCTTCCGCCTGCTAACCGGCGGAGCGAGATCGGCGATGCCACGCCAGCAGACACTGCGCGCGTCGGTCGACTGGAGCCACGAGCTGCTGGGCGACGACGAGCGTGTGCTGTTCAGGCGGATGGCGGTGTTCGCCGGTGGCTGGACCCTGAACGCCGTAGAGGAAGTCTGCGCCGACGAGCGGCTGCAGCGGCCTGAGATCCTGGACCTGCTCACCTCGCTTGTAGAGAAGTCGCTGGTCGTCGTCGAGGAACACGAGGCGAGCGTGCGCTACCGGCTGCTGGAGACGGTTCGCCAGTACGCGCTCGATCGTCTCGCACAGGCGCAGGAGGTTTCCGCTCTGCGCGAGCGCCACCGCGACGTCTACCTCGCCCTGGCCGAGCAGATCGCGCCTCACCTTGAGACCCCAAACCAGAGCGCGTGGCTTGACCTGCTCGACGTGGAGGCTGCCAACCTCGCGGCGGCTCTTGCTCATGCGTCCGGCACCGACGGGGAGTACGCGCTGCGCTTGTGCGTTTCGCTGACGGTCTGGTGGAAGCTGCGGGGGCGGTTCGCTCTCGCCGACGACGCCTACGTGCGCGCGCTGGCCGCCGCCCCGCCGGAGCCCTCTGCGGTCAAGGCCCGCGTCCTGTGGGCCCGCGGCTACCTGCTCGCCTACGCCGGGCGCTTCGAGGAGGCGGTCGCCAGCGAGCAGGAAGCACTCGAGATGGCGCGGTCACTGCAGGAGATCTCCACCGCCGCGCGCGCCCTCGATGTACTGGGCACAATCCAGATATATCCGGATCCGGCCGGTGTACGCGACGGGCTAGAACAGTCGCGCGAACTGGCACGCTCAAGCGGCGACGAGTGGTGCTTTGTCGACGCTACGCAGATCCTCGGCTTCGCGCTGTCGATGCAGGCCGATCAGCGTGCCGTAGAGGTGTTCGAGGAGGCGCTCGAGATCATCGATCGCACTGGCTACGCAGAGTTCGCCGCCTGGCACTGGGTCGGCGTCGGCGGCGTGCGCCACCTCAGCCAGGGCCGCGACGAGGAAGCACTCGGGCTCTATGAACGAGCGATCGCCGTGGCAGACGCAGTCGGCGAGCCCGTCAGCGCCGGCTACGCACACGCATACCGGGGCATCCTGCGCGCCGAGCGAGGCGACGGCGAAGCAGCACTGGCCGACCTCGGCCCGGTAATGGAACGCTCTGTCGCCTGCGCCGCCGGCCTCGCGATATCCCCACTGCAGCTGGCTATCGCCTACACGCAGGCAAGCGCCGGTCTACTCGAGCAGGCGCGCGCCTCTCTGCAAGAAGGCTTGGAGCAGGGGGCTGCCGGAGGGCCATTCGAAGTGGCTTCCAGCCTGTCACTGCTGGCCCGCACCGAGCTCGCGCTCGGGCTGCTGGACAGCGCCGCGGAGCATGCACAGATAATCGCCGAGATCGCAGACGGCCCCCTGGATAACCCCACGTTCAGGGCCACCGCCAGCCTCGCGCTCGCCCGTGTCGCCGTCTCTCGGGGAGAGGCGTCCGAGGCCGAGAGACTTGCGCACCAGGCACTGGGCACCGCGATCGAGCACGAGCTTCCCCCGTATGTATTCCCCTCGCTCGATGTCCTAGCCGCTGTCGCCGCCGCGCTCGACAGCTTCGAGGAGGCCGGGCGCATCCTTGGTGCCGCTGAGCGTGCCCGCGAGGAGCTCGGGCGTGTTCGCTGGGCGCCCGAGCAGGCGATCGTCGAGGAGCTCCAAGAGCGCCTGTGCGCCGAGCTGGGCGAGAATGCGATTGCCGAGGCGATCGCACAGGGCGCCGCGATGAGCACCAAGCAGGCGATCGACTGGCTGCGCCGAGCACGTGGCTCGCGCAAGCGTCCCGCCGGCGGCTGGGAGTCGCTCACCCCGACCGAGCTGCAGGTTGTTCGCCTCGCCGCCGAGGGCCTCACGAATCCCGAGATAGGCGAGAAGATGTTCATCGCCCGCGGGACCGTCAAGATGCACCTCTCACATATCTACGCAAAGCTCGACGTGCGCAACCGCTCCGAGCTAGCCTCGCTGGTGACACGACGAGAGCTGCGGTAACGCCTTGGCTGAGATCCGAGCCGGGGATCGCTACCCAGCGGGCGGGGCGACCCAGCGATCGAATGCGCCGTCATCCGGCTCGTGCTTGAACGCGAGCGTGAGCTGGCGGGTCTTGAGCGTCTGCTCAGTTCACCGAGTTCTCCTGGCCACGCGCCTACCATCGAGCACATGACGATCCAGCGGATGGACCACGTGGGCGTCGTCGTCGACGACCTCGCGGCGGCGGTGGCGTTCTTGGTCGCACTCGGACTTGAGCTTCAGGGCGAAACGCCGGTCGAGGGCGATTGGGTGGATCGCATCGTCGGGCTCGAGGGCGTCAGGGCGCAGATCGCGATGCTCCAGACTCCAGACGGACATGGACGAGTCGAGCTGACGAAGTTTCACTCGCCCGCGACCGACCGCGGCCACCAGCACGCACCGGCGAACGCTGCCGGCATCCGCCACATCACGTTCGCCGTCGAGGACATCGACGACGTTCTCGCTCGACTGAAAGCCCACGGTGCGGAGCTCGTCGGCGAGCTGGGTCGCTATGAGGATCGCTACAGGCTCTGCTACGTCCGCGGCCCCGCCGGGATCATCGTCGAGCTTGCGGAGAAGATCGGCTGAAGGTGCCGGGCGGGCCGCCAATCGCCCCTCGCCTTCGTCACTCCGGATCGGCCTCGGTGCCTCCGCGTTTGTCCGGATCGACATCGACCGTCTCCTGCTTTGCGACCCTTGCTAGGGCTTCGATGTCCTCGATGTCGCTTGGCCTGCCAACGGCCCGCTTCATCCGAATGAGGTCTTCGACGGCGACTATCTGCATGACGATCCCCTCGAAGTCGGTGCTGAGTGCGCGTGTGCGCATCTCCGTATACACGGCGGCACCGGGTACGTCGTTCAGGATGTGCAACTCCCCGTGTCGGGTCATAAGCGGCGGGACGACCGGCGCGAGACGAAGCTGCTCCGCATCGGGTGTCGGGGCGTTTGGGCCCAGTTCGGCCGGGTGCGCGTCAAGCGCTACCAACGCGGCCGCCAGTCGCGTGAAGTTCTCCGAATCGGGCGCCGGCGTAACGTCGAGATCCTTAGTCGTTCGCCGGCGTCCGTGCACCTGTGCGGCAACTCCGCCGATGACCAAATAGTCCACGCCGTGTTCGTCGAGCACTCGAAACAGCTCTCGGAGATCCAGCGGGCGTTCGGCTGCGTCGCTCATGACCGTGTGTAGTGCGTCGCCGGATGGCCCGCCCTGCGTGCCTGTGCACCTGCGATTTCAAGCTTGGTCGCGACCAGGTTCCACGATGCCGCCTCGCGCAACCGCTCGCGAGCGGTGAGCGAAACCCCGGGGATCTCTACCTCGCCCATCGGCACACTGTCGAACTCAAGGCGCTCATCCATCACCAACAAGAGCCTTGCAAGCCTCTCGATCGTCGGCGACTCCACCCCACGCTCGATGCGACTGATCGCGTCCTGGCTGGTCCCCGCGCGCAGCGCGAGCCTTCGCTGGCTGATGCCACTGCGCTTTCTCGCCTCGCGCAACAAAACAGAGGCATCATTTGTACACCGCATACGGTGTCACGGTAACAGAGAGAGTTATCTCACCGCTACCGCAGCCAATGCACGAAGCTCGGGTAAGGCGGGCCGGATGAGATGAAAGCCACGAGCGCGGCGACGAGTGCGCCGATGGTCCCGGCGCCTTGCGGGAAGCGTCGCGGATTCAGGATCACGATTCCGTTGTGCTCGCTCCCACGATCGCAGTAGGCGCGGTCGAGTGCCAGGAAGTCGTCGCGGTTGTAAGTGACGAGCGCTCGTCCCTCGGGTTGTGCGTGATCGAAAAGGTCGGGATCGGGTAGACCGCGCAATGACGGACTCTCGTCCACGGCAATCACGTCATGGCCGCGATCGCGCAGTTGCTCGGCGATGACGGCCGAGAGCATCTCGTCGAGGAGCAATCTCACGCGAGCGCGTTTTGCTCACGACGCCAGCGCGCCTCTGCTGCGTCGGCCTCCTCGACGTTGCGGACGATCCGTTGATCGATCTCCCGGCCATATTCGGCGTAATAGCCGACTGCCACCCTGACCTGTGCCCCGGTGAGGCTCCCCCACTCGGCGACCGCAAGGATGGCGTCCTCGCCTTCGCGATCGCCGGCACGGATCGCCGCGATGACCTCCCACACGTCAGGCCCCCCCGCGAGACCGGCGCGGCGTCCGGTGGGACCGTCGCGGAAGACGATCCCGGGATGATCCTCCATGCGGATCCCCTCGTCGATGTAGCGCTCGGCCATGCGGGACTTGTTCAGGCCCGCGCTCGCGCCACGCCGTTCTAGACGATCGATCACCGATGCGTCCATGCGTGCCGAGAATTGACGGGCCGCCGCCATGTAAGACAATGTAACACAACCCTATATACACGAGGCCGCCCTCGCGTGTGAAGCGCAGCCTTTAGGGTGTCGCAAATGAAGGCCCTTTACTACCGCGGCAGCGAGGGTGGGCTTGAGTGGCGGGAGGATCCCGCGCCAACGATCCTGGCCGCCTCCGACGCGCTCGTGCGTCCGCTGGCGGCCTCGACTTGCGATCTCGATCAAGCGATCGTCCATTCGACCGTTCCCGGCGCCGAGCAGCCGTTTGCGATCGGGCACGAGGCGGTCGGAGAGGTGATCGAGGTCGGCTCGGCGGTCACGCGCCTGCGGCCCGGCGATCAGGTCGTTATCCCCTACCACCTCTCGTGCGGCGCCTGCGATCGCTGCCGTGAGGAGCTGCCGCTGTTCTGCCGCGAGACCGCCTCGCAGGCGCTCGCGGTGTACGGGGTTCCCGTCGGTGAGGAGTACGGCGGGCTGTTCTCCGAGCTCGTCCGCGTGCCCTTCGCCGATCATGGTCTCGTGAAGCTACCACCGAGCGTGACGGCGCTTGAGGCGGTGTCGGTCGGGGACAACCTCACCGACGCCTACCGCGCGATCGCGCCGCGACTGCGCGCACGTCCCGGCAGCGACGTGCTGATCTGCAGCGGCGGCTCGCTCGGGCTCTACGCCGCCGACATCGCGCGCGCGTTCGGAGCGCGGACGGTGCGCTATGTCGATTCGAGCGCGCAGCGCCGCGCACTCGCGAGCGAGTTCGGGGCCGAAACGTCATCCGCCGATGACTTCGATCCCAACGAACGCCAATACGCGATCTCGCTCGTCACCCACGGCAGCGTCAGCGCTTTGCGCGCGGCGCTGCTGGCGACCGGCCCGGGCGGCGAGGTGGAGAACCTCGGCTTTCACTTCGCCGACGTGCCCCTGCCGGTGGCCGCGATGCACTTCAAGTGCCTGACCTTCCGCTCGGCCATGTCAAACGCGCGCCCGCTGATCCCCGAGGTCCTCGCACTCGTGGCGAGCGGACGGATCGATCCGCGCCGGGTGCAAACGGCGGTCCTCCCCTTCGACGACGCCGCGCAGGCTCTGCCGACGGCGGGCTTCAAGCCGGTGTTCGTGCGCGATCCCCTGCACGGCAGCTGACCCCTCTCCCCTCCCCTTTGTCGCGCGCGGGAAATACACGCACAAGATGATGCTCCCCGCTCGCCTGCGGAGCGGTAGGCAGGGCCGCATGCGGCCCTGCCCGGGCCCGCACATGTGCGGGCCCGCCGGTGGCGCATGCGCCACCGGAAGCCCGGCCGCATGCGGCCGGGCTGGGCGCCGCGCATGCGCGGCGCCCCCCTCCCCTCTCGCGCCTCTCCGTTGAGCGCTCTCAGGCGACCAATCGCACGATCGCGGACACGCCCACCACCACGATCAGCGCTCGCAGCGCGTCCGGGTGCAGCCGCCGCCCGTAGCGCGCCCCGAGCTGCGCGCCGACGATCGAGGTCACGGCGATGATCGCCGCCGGTGCCCAATCGACGTGCGCCGCGAACACGAAGTACAGCGCCGCCACGCCGTTGGTGAGGCCTGCGAGCACGTTCTTCAGGCCGTTCGTGCGGTGCAGGTCCTGGGTGAGCGCCACGCCGAGCACCGCCAGCAGCAGGATGCCCTGCGCCGCACCGAAATAGCCGCCGTAGACCCCGATCGCGTACACCGCGAGGGCCGTCGGGATCGCGCCGTGACGGTCGAGGTCGAACTCGTGCTCGGCCAGCCAGACGTTCAGGCGCGGTCCCAGCAACGTCAGCGCGAGCGCCAGCGCGATGAACACCGGCACGATCGCCTTGAACGCGGCCGCCGGCAGCACCAGCAGCAGCACGGCGCCCGTGATCCCGCCGAGCAGCGACATCGTCCCCAAACGTATTGCCCGCGCGCGCTGACCTGAGAGCTCACGGCGATAGCCGATCGCGCCCGACACCGAGCCCGGGACAAGACCGACGGTGTTCGACACGTTCGCCGTCACGGGCGCATAGCCGAACGCGAGCAGCACCGGAAACGTAATCAGGGTGCCGCTGCCGACAACCGTGTTGATCGTCCCCGCAGCCAGTCCCGCGAGGGCGATCGTGATCACCTCGCCGAGGCTCATACGCGCCGGCCCGATCCTACCCGCCGGGCGCGATCTTGCACGCGCCCGCAATCCGTCCAGAAAGATTCAATCATGTCGTATCCATGCGTTAGCCTTTTTCGCTATGAGCGCATTTGTCGGTCGAATGAAGGCGATCGGTGAGCATTTTCCCGGTCGTCGATCGCACGGTGAACCGCTCGCCGGCGGCGACTCGGCGATCGAGCACAGACCACACTCCACGGTGCTCTCCGTGGGCGTCCTGCTGATGGTCATCGCCGCCGGCGCGGCCGCGGCGGCACTGCTGCTCGCGCGCGATCACGGCGTCGGCAACCTGCTGGGCTCGTCGCACCCGACGGATGCGGCAGCCGCCGCATCGACCGAACCGCTCACCCCCACCCGGCTGGTGGCGCTGCCCTCGCACACGATCGCCAACGGCACCGAGCCGCTAGCGGTGACGCTGTCGGGCGCGCCCGCTGCGAACTCGCCGACACCGACGCTGAGACCGACCGTAGCCGGCACGTGGAGCACCGTGGGCAATTCGATCGTGTTCACGCCCGCCTCCACCCTGATGCCATGCTCGAGCTACACCCTGACGGTCTGGGCGAGCACGATCGCCACCGGTCATTCGCGCCTGGGTAAGCGCCGTACGGTCGGCCTGAACGTGGCCTGCCCCTCGACGGCCGCGCTGCAACAGAGCCTCGCGCGCCTGGGGTATATGGGTGCGAACTTCCACCCCCTCTACGCCGTGCGCATCGCGGCCGGACCTGAGACCCGTCGTGAAGCCGCCGCGCACATGTTCCACCCGCCCCGCGGCGTGCTCGCGCCCGACCCCTCCGACGCCCCGGCGGTCGAAACGGGCCATCTGGACGCGACCACGCGCGGTGCGCTGACCGTCTACCAATCAGCCCACGGCCTCGAACCGACGGGCGAACCGAACTACGCGACGTGGGCATCGCTGCTGGCGGCCGAGAGCGCCTACCACCGCAATCCCCACCTCTACACCTGGGTGACCGTCTCCGAGTCGATCCCAGAGACACTCGAGGTCCATCACGGCCACCAGGTCATCCTGAGCACGCCCGCCAACACCGGCGTGCCCGGCGCGGAAACGGCGCAGGGGATCTTCCCGATCTTCTCGCGGTTTACCTCGACCACGATGACCGGCACCAACCCGGACGGCTCCCACTACAGCGACCCGGGCGTGCCGTGGGTGAACTATTTCAACGGCGGCGACGCCGTCCACGGCTTCCCGCGGGGCTCCTATGGAACTCCCCAATCCAACGGCTGCGTCGAGCTGCCGATCGAAACCGCGCACAGAGTGTTCGAGATGTTGCAGCTGGGCGACATCGTCGTCGTGAGCTGAGCGCTTCGGCGCACCCCCGGATCGCCCGCCGGGAAACGGCGATCCTCGATCCCCCGCGCCGCGAGCGGCTGGATGGCGCGCCGGTAAGATCCCCGGGGATTGCCGTGAAGCGAAGCACTCGCCATCGACCGTACGGTCGTGTGCGCCATTACGCGGGATTCCTCTCGCCCGATGCCGCCGCGGCGATGCCGGTGCTGCTCGAACGCGACAACCTCAAGCGTGTGCGCCGGCTGGCCGGCACCGTGGGCGATCGTGCCGGTCAGCGGGTGCGACCGACACGGCCGCGGATGCGCGCGCTGATCGCCTCCGCGGGCGGTCGCCTGCGCTGGCGCGACGTGCCGGCGCCGCCCGCGCCCGGGCCGCTCGGTGCGATCGTGCACCCGATCGCCGCCTCGACGTGCGACCTCGACTGTCCACTCGCGCTCGGCGCGACACAGCTCGCGCTACCGCTCCATCTCGGGCACGAATGCGTCGCCGAGGTCATCGCGGTCGGCGAGCGCGTGAGCACCGTGCGGGTCGGCGATCGTGTGGTCGTCCCCTTTCAGATCAACTGCGGCACCTGTCAGGCCTGCCGGGACGGGCGCACCGGCAGCTGCACCGGCGTCCCCCCTGTCTCGATGTATGGGATGGGTCTCGCGGCCGGCCATTGGGGCGGCGCGTTCTCCGATCAGCTGGCCGTGCCATATGCCGACGCGATGCTCGTAGCGCTCCCTGACGACATCGATCCGGTCGCGGCGGCGAGCGTCGCCGACAACGTCTGCGACGCCTACCGTCACATCGCACCGCATCTCCCGGCGCTGCTGGGCAAGGATCCCTCGGCGGAGGTCCTGATCGTCGCGGCAAGCACCCGCAAGTCTCTGTTCACGGCAAGCCTGCCCCTATACACCGGACTGATCGCCCGCGCGTACGGCGCCCGCAACATCACCCTCGCCGACGCGCGGCCGCACATTCGCGAGCACGCCCGTGACCTCGGCTTTGAAGCCGTACGTCCGCGCGAGCTACGCCGACGAGCACCCGCGCCGCTGGTCGCGGACGTCAACACCAACCCCGGTCTCGCCCTCGCCAACACCGCCGCCGACGGGATCTGCTCGAGCGCGGGAGGACTGCATCGCAACGCCAACGTTCCGATGCTGCGGATGTACGTCCGTAACGCCACCCTCCACGTTGGGCGCACCCATGCGCGCGCCCTGATCCCAGAGGTGCTTGCGATGATGGTCGAGGGACGCCTGCACCCCGAGTCGATCCCCATGAACGTCGCCCCGCTCGACGACGCGATCGGGGTCTTGCACGAGCATTTCACCAGCGGTGAGGGCGTCAAGACCGTCTTGACGAGCGGTTAGGTCATCCCCCTACTGGACGGTGAGCGTGCCTTCCATGCCCGCCTGGCGGTGTCCGGGAACGGTGCAGAAGAACTTGTAGGTGCCCGGTTTGAGGTTCACCGACACGGTCTTCGATCCGCCCTGGAACGTGGGCGTGGCGCCCACCTGTGCACCCGAGGAGGATTCGATCGTGACGTTGTGCGCCAGCGAGGCCATGTTCGTGAAGTCGATCGACACCTTCCCGGCCTTTGCCGTGAGCGTGGTCGTGTTGTATTTCAATTCCCCTTCGGCGTTCGCTTCGACGCTGACAGCCGACTTGGCCGCTGTGCCGCCCGTGGAGGAGGAGCCGGAGGACGATGTGCTCGACGTCGTCGCCGGGGCGGCCGGCGTGGAGGAAGAACTCGACGTAGAACTGCTGCTCGACGAACCACAGCCCGCGATCAGCGCTGCGGTAAGCGCGAGGCTGACGATGCTCGGCACGAGCGATCGTGCTCGGACCCTGCGTGCCCTCGGCCTGTCGGTGGATGTTGCGCGCGTCATCGCATGCTCCTTGTCGTCGCTGTCTCGCCGGCAGTTCGCCAGATCATTTCATATTTGTGAATCGGGTCTTGTGTGGTGCGTCGCGCAGACCGAACGCAACTCATGAGTTGTCGACCTTGGCGCCGCTCGGCTTCAGCACGTACCAGTCGGCCCCGAAGCCGTGCACGCCCTGACCGTAGACGTCGCCGTCGTCCTTGTCCTTGGCGAAGAAATACAGCGGGTGCCCCTTGTAGGTGACCTGTTTGGTGCCGTCTGCGCGCGTGGTCGTGCCCAGGTCCGCTGCAACCGCCCCACTTGCGACCGTGGCCGCGGCCGCGGTTGTGACCGGCGGCCACACCTGCGCGCACGCACCCGAGCAGTTCGAGGTGGAGCCCTTGTCGCCATCGAACATGTACACCGTCATCCGTTTCGACCCGGCCGCGAGGATCGTGCCGTCGTGGCTGTGCTTGCTCACGACCACCACACCCGTGCTCGGCGCGTTCCCAGCCGATCCGCTCGCGCCCGCGGCCGCGGCGGTGCTGGAGGTCGTTGGATAGGCCGAGTTGTTTGCCGCGGTCGCGCTTTTCGTGTTGCTCGCGGTACTTGATCCGCTGGAGTAACTGCTGCCGCCGCAGCCGGCGGCGAACAGGGCGAGCGTCGATGCGGCGAGGGCAAGCGCAATAGGACTTCTCACGATGTGGTCTCCTGGATCGTTCGGGTTGTCGACGCAAGCGCGTTTCAAGCCCTCAGACGCCGCGCGTGGGAGAACCTTCCCCGGAGGTCACGGGATCGTGTCGCCCGGATCGCGGGGCACGGAGTGAGAGCGCAGGGGCGAGAGGCGACGGCGGCAAACGGCGTGAGGCCGCTATCCGGTCTGCCCGGAGGGGCGGATCAGCAGCTCGTTGACGCTCACGTTCGGCGGTTGGCCGATCGCGTAGAGGATCGCGGTGGCGATGTCCTCCGAACTCAGCGGTGTGACACCCTCGAAGCGTTTGGCCATCTGCCCGAGCACCTCGGGACGGTTGTGACCGGCGAGCTCGGTGGCGACGGCGCCGGGCTCGACCAACGTGACGCGGATCCCGAGCGGCACGGCCTCCTGGCGCAGCGACTCCGAGAACGCGCCGACGCCCCACTTGGTGAGGTTGTAAACGCCCGATCCCAGGCGCGCGAAGCGCCCGGCGACCGAGCTGACGTTGACGATGTGCCCCGAGCCCTGCTCGCTCATCAGCGGCAGGGCCGCGTGAGTGCAGTAGAGGACGCCGAAGACGTTCGCGTGGATCATCCGGCGCCACTCCTCGGTGGGCGCGTCGGCGATCGGACCGAGCAGCATCACGCCGGCGTTGTTAACGAGCACGTCCAGCCGACCGAACTCCGCGTGGGCGCGTCGCACGAACTCGCCCGCCTGCTCCTCCTCCCCCACGTCGGTGGCGATCGCGATCGCGCGCCCGCCGTCGGCGACGATCCGCTCGGCCAACTCCTGGATGCGATCGACGCGACGCGCGGCCAGGGCCACGGCCGCGCCCGCCCGGGCACAGGCCAACGCGGTGGCCTCGCCGATGCCGGATGAGGCGCCGGTGACCGCCACGACCTGCCCGGAAAGATCGGTTGAGGTCATCGGTCGAGAGTGTAGGGACTATCCCAAAAGTGACGTGTGGCCCTCGCTGGAGAGGCCCTTAAGGGCCGTCGCTGGCGGCGCGCCGAATCATGCCGAGCCCCTGCGTCGTCCGATGGCGCGGCCAACATCCGCCGGGCGGTCTACTTTCGACTTATGGCTATAGGACTGTCTGAATCTGGGTAGATAGACGAGACTTGGGCCGGTCTGATGGGTTGTAGGTGATCCCGGGGGCGTGAGCGCGCGCGTGCGCGTGGGCGCGCGGATGTCCAAAACGGGGACCGAAAGATCGGCAGACGGGAAGAAAAGCCGACAGAAAGAGTGCTGATGAGCACAACCGGCGAGCAGGGAGCGGCGTACACAGTGTCGAACGACACCTCGATCAGCGGTCCGCAAAGAATAATTGACAACGCAACTATCGCGGCGTATAATTCCGACCGTAAGCATCGGATTAGAAGGGCCTCATATGGCAGATAACATTCGCAAAACCCCAGTAAAACCAGCCGACAGCGCGGCCCTCGCCGCGCTGGACAGCTTCATCCCCGAGTCGGTCGACCAGCTGCTCGCGCATTCGCGGCGCTACCCCCTGCTGACCCCCGCGCAGGAGATCGAACTGGCGCAGAAGATCGAGCGCGGCGACCTGCAGGCCAAGGAACTGCTCGTCAACTCGAACCTGCGCCTAGTCGCCTCCAACGCCAGGCGCTACCAGAACCAGGGCCTGCCCCTCGCCGACCTCGTGCAGGAGGGCATGCTCGGCTTGATCCGCGCCAGCGAGAAGTTCGACTGGCGCAAGGGCTTCAGGTTCAGCACCTACGCGACGCTGTGGATCAGGCAGGCAATCCAACGCGGCCTCGAGAACTCTGGACGCACGATCCGCCTCCCCGTGCACGTCGCCCAGCGCTCGCGCAAGGTCGGAAGGGTCGAGCGCGAGCTGTCGGTCAGGCTCGGGCGCGAGCCGACCGTCGAGGAGCTGGCGGCAGAGACGGGCCTTGAGATCGAGCAGGTCGAGGAGGTACGCCACCAGCGCGCCGCCCTGGTCAGCCTCGACCAGCAGGTCGGCGAGGACGGCGACACCGCCCTCGGAGATCTGCTGCCCGCCGAGCAGGAGGCCCCCGAGGAAACCGCCTGGGAGAACGAGCGCGAGCGGATCGTGCACGAGGCGATCTCGCAGCTGCCCGACACCGAGCGCACCGTGCTGACGCTGCGCTTCGGCACCGGTCGCGAGGAGCCCCAGACGTTGACGGCGATCGGCAAACGGCTCGGGTTCTCCGCCGAGCGAGCCTCCCAGCTGGAGCAGCGCGCGCTGAAGAAGCTCGCGGAGTCTCCGGAGATGGCTGCGCTCAGAGAGGCCGCCTAAGCATTTCCTCTCAGGACCCCCGCCCGGACAGTGTGTCTGGCGGGGGTCCTAGAGTGCTGCGCTGAAGGTCCGCCCGGAGGGATGAGAGCACGCGGAGCTCAGTCGTGGTCGGTGTGAACCGATACGTCGACCACGTCCGGATGCTTGTCCCGGATTTCGCGCTCAAACCGAGCGGCCAGCGCACGTGCGTCGGCGAGGGTACGGTCGGGCCCCAGGCAGACGGTCAGCACCGCGCGCGGCCCATGGCTGAGATGGCGGGAGCCGAGTGCGGTGTCGGGCTCGACGTGCACGATCACGTCGCTGCCCGGCAGATCCCGCTCGATCGCATCCTCGATCGCACTCGCGACCGCGTGACCGTGCGCGAGATCCGCATCGGGCTCGACACCGACGACCACATCGACGAAATGGCGCCCGCCCGATTCGCGCATCCGTAGGCGGCTGAGCGTCACGGGCTCCTCGATCCCGGCGATCGCCGCGCGCGCCGTCTGCTCGGCGGGCCCCGAGGCGGTGTCCATCAACACGCGAATGTTGCCCCGCATCAGCCTCCCCGCCGAATACAACACCAGTCCGGCGACCAGCAGCGCCGCGATCGAGTCGGCCTGCGGGTGCCCCGCGCGCACGAGCAGCAGCCCGATCAGCACCGCGATCGAGCCGACGAGGTCAAGCGTGAAATGCAGCGCGTTCGCACCCAGCGCGGCACTCGAATGCTCGTGCGCGGCGCGATGCAGCGTGCGCGAGCGTCCCAGGTCGATCAGGATCACCGCGCCGACGACCGCCAGCACGTACCAGCGCGCGTCCGCGGTAGGACCGTGTCCGGCGAGACGGTCGATCGCCTCATAGGCGATCGCGACGCTCGCGAGGATCAGGATCGCGGACTCGCCGAGCGCCGACAGGTGCTCGGCCTTGCCGTGACCGTAGGGATGCTCGCGATCGGCCGGGCGTCCGGCGACGCGCACCGCGAAGAACGTCAGCAGCGCCGCGACCAGGTCGGTGGCCGAATGGATCGCCTCCGCGACCAGCCCCAGGCTGTGCGCGAGCAACCCCACCACGAGCTTGATCGCCACCAGCGCGGCGGCCGCGGCGACCGACATCAGCGCGGTGCGCTGCGGCGCGGGCATCGAAGGTCGGCTCATCGTGCGAGGGTAGTGACTGCCCGCGTTACTGCGCCCGCTCGCTCCGCTCAGCAGGATCTGTGTCGAAAGCGCCCCATTTCGCGCACGCGATCCGCGACGGACTTGGCCGGCCGGCTCGCCGTGACGCGCGGGCTCGCCCCAGACGCACTCAGATGTTGGAAACGTCCAAGCCCGTCCCCTGCAGCCAACTGTTCGCTTGGGCATTAAGGGTCGTGAACTCGCCTGTCAGGATCAGCAGCCCCAGCGCGATCATAATCGCTCCGCCGATCCCGATCACGATCGGGAAGTGGCGCTTGACGACGCTCAGGGCGTTCGTCGCGCGCTCGAACGCGAGCGCGATCAGCAGGAACGGGATCGCCAGTCCGGCGGAGTAGAAAGCGAGCAGCAATGCCGCGTGCGCAGCCGAGTTCGACACCGCGGCCTGGGTGAGGATCGCGCCGAGCGTGATGCTCGTGCACGGCGTCCACGCGATCGCAAACGCCGCTCCGGCGATCAGCGGACCGCCCCTCCCGGCGAGGCGCTGCAGGGACTCGGAGTGCCACTCGAAGTTCAGCCGATCGACGAACGGAGTCATCAAAAACAGGACCCCCATCGCCACGATCACGACCCCGCCGACCTGTTCGAGCGTCTGTTTGTGTTCGTTCAGCGTCGAGCCGATCGCCGTCGCGCCGAGGCCGAGCAGGATGAAGATCGAGGAGAAGCTCGCGATGAACAAAAGGCTCGGCACGAGCACCCGTCGCGCTCCCGCGTGCTGCATATCTGCGGGGGCAACGCCCACGACCGTCGAGAGGTACCCGGGCACCAGCGGGAGCACGCACGGGGACATGAACGAGACGAGACCCGCCGCGAGCGCGATCGGGATGCCCACCCCACCGGCGGCGTCGGTCGCGGTCGCGATCATCGGCGCACCGCTTCGCGCAACTCCGCCACCGCGCGCTCCAGTCGCGCGACACGCTCCTCAAGGCCCTCCGTCGGCAGCGGCTCCGGCTGATGTTCTGCGGGTGGGGACGCGATGATCGAGTCTCCCCCATTCCACGCTCCCACAGGCGGACTCGAGGATGCCGCTGGGGCGTTGGGGGTTGCGAGTACATCACCCTGCGCTGGGTCGTCGAGGTCGGCGCTGAGCAGGTGCTCGTAGCGCTCCTCCTTCTGCCCGGGCCGGCGCTCCAGCCTGGCGACGAGCCCGCGCGCGATCAGTCGATCGAGCGTGTCGTGGACCGCATCCAGATCGTTAAACGCATGCATCCGCTCGCCGCGCTGCTTGAGCTCCCCAGGTGTCTGCGCTCCGCGTAGCAGCAGCACGCACAGCACCGCATGCTCGTCGTCCGCGAGCGGCAGCGCTTCGGCGAGCAGGTGGCGGTACTTCGGCGCGCGGCTGCCGCGCCCGCTCGCCAGACGCGTGTACCCGCGGCGCTCCAGCCGGTGCAGCGCGTCGCGTAGCGTCGCGTCGTCGTAGTCGACCACCGGATCGCGGTTGGTCGACTGGTTGCACGCCAACCGCAAACTGTTAAGCGTCAGCGGATAGATGTCGGGCGTGGTCAGTTGCTTTTCGAGCATGCACCCGAGCACGCGCGTCTCCGAAGCGGACAGGTTCATCGCGTTAAGCCTACGACGCGACGCGCCCACCGCGCCTCGCACCATCACCGTTGCGGGACCGGGGTCACCTTCTAAAGTCTTCTGACGTGAGCGCCCAGCCCTTCGCCCAGGGACACAACGGTGGCGGTGGCCGCCGCTACCGGCAACCGCAGCTACGCCCCGAGGACATTCCCTCAACACCGGTCTCGCTGCGGCGGATCGGCGCGCTGTTCAGGCCCTACCGTGCGCGCCTGAGCGGCCTGTTGACGCTCATCTTCCTCTCCGCCGGCCTGGGCGTGATCAGTCCGTTTTTGTTGCGCGAAGTCCTCGACACGGCGATCCCCGACCACAACACGACGCTACTGAGCCTGCTCGTCGGCGGGATGATCGCGCTGTCGATCATCGGCGGCGTGATCGGCGTCGCGCAGACGTGGATCTCAAACCAGGTCGGCCAGCGCGTCATGCACGACCTGCGCGCGGCCGTATATGCGCACCTGCAACGGATGTCGCTGGCGTTCTTCACGCGCACGCGCACCGGCGAGGTGCAGTCGCGGATCGCCAACGACATCGGCGGGATCGACTCGGTCGTCACCTCCACCGCCACCTCGATCGTGCAGAACGTGACGACGGTCGTCGCGGTGGTCGTGGCGATGGTGCTGCTCGACTGGCGCCTGGCGGCGTTCTCACTCGTGCTGCTGCCGTTCTTCGTGTGGCTGACCCGGCGCGTGGGCAACGAGCGCAGGCGCATCCAGTCGGTGCGCCAATCGCGCCTAGCCGACATGTCGACGCTCGTCGAGGAGTCCTTGTCGGTGTCAGGCATCCTGCTGGGCAAGACGATGGGTCGCTCGCCCGAGCTCGTACGGCGCTTCGGCGAGGAGTCAGGCGAGCTCGCCGACCTGGAGGTACGCGCACGCATGGCCGGACGCTGGCGGATGGCCTCGGTGCAGATGAGCTTCGCGATCATGCCCGCCGCCGTCTACTGGTTCGCCGGCGAGTCGATCGCGTCGGGGAGTCAGGCGATCACGATCGGCACGCTCGTCGCGTTCACGACGCTGCAGACGCGCCTGCTGTTCCCGATCCAGTCGCTGCTCTCGGTCGGCCTGGAAGTCCAGACCTCGCTCGCGCTGTTCGGGCGGATCTTCGAGTATCTCGACCTGCCGATCGACATCGTCGAGCGCCCCGACGCGCGCCGGCTGAGCGGCGTGCGCGGCGACGTGCGCTTGCAGGACGTGTGGTTTCGCTACGCCCCCGACGCGCCGTGGACGCTCGAATCGATCGCCGCGGAGATCCCCGCGGGGACCCGCACGGCGCTCGTCGGCGAGACCGGTTCGGGCAAGACCACGCTCGCCTATCTCGTCGCGCGGCTGTACGAGCCCCAGCGCGGTTGCGTGTCGATCGACGGCGTGGACATCCGCGACATGACCCTCGCCTCGCTCGCGGCTACCGTCGGCCTGGTCTCCCAGGAGACCTATCTGTTTCACGCCTCGATCCGCGAGAACCTGCGCTTCGCCTGCCCCGACGCGAGCGATCAGCAGATCGAGGACGCCGCTCGGGCGGCGCAGATCCACGAGCTGATCTCCTCGCTCCCGGAGGGCTATGACACGCCCGTGGGCGAGCGCGGCTACCGCTTCTCCGGCGGGGAGAAGCAGCGCATGGCGATCGCCCGCACCGTGCTGCGCAACCCGCCCGTGCTGATCCTCGACGAGGCCACCTCGGCCCTTGACACCGAGACCGAGCGCGCCGTGCAGCAGGCGCTCGATGAGCTCTCGCGCGGACGCACGACGATCGCGATCGCCCACCGCCTCTCGACGATCCGCGATTCCGACCAGATCCTCGTGCTCGACTCCGGACGCATTCTCGAGCGCGGCACACACGATGAGCTGCTCGAGCGTGACGGGCGCTATGCGGCGCTGTTGAGCGGTGCGGCGGTCGCCGAGGATCGCATCGGCGACCCGGGCGCGGCACTCGCGTAAGCGGGCGCGGGTCAGGCGCTCGCGTCGATGTTCAAGCGCACGTAATCCACCACGACCGGCTCGCCGAACTCGGCCATCACCTCGTCCATGAACGGCTCGCGCAGCGACTCGGGCAGGTGCTGGACGTGCGGTCCGAGGACGATCGTGGAGAGGAACTCGCGCGGATGCCCGGGCTCGGTCGGCGCAGGCGCAAGCCAGCACTCGGCGCTCGCGAACCCGGCGCTCAGCAGCCGCGCCCTGGTGTCCTCGGGATTGGCGTAGTTCCAGGGCGGGCGAAAGTCTCGGAAGTGCTCGGCGTAGGGCTCGCGCTGCATGACCGCGCCGGCCCGCCCGCGCAGCTCGGCGATGTTGCCTTCGCCCCCGCACTGCGCCACGAGCGTCCCGCCCGGGCGCAACACCGCGTGCAGCGAGCGAAACAGCGCAGCGTGATCGGCCACCCAGTGAAACGTGGCGGTCGAGAGGATCGCATCGACGGGCTCATCCAGCGCGCGCTCCAGTTCGAGCAGGTCCGCGCGCCGGACGTCCGCGCCAGGACCGAGGCGATCGCGGGCGGCTGTGACCATCGACTCCGAGACGTCCACTCCGATCGCATGGCCGCGGGGCAGGCGCGCGATCAACGTCTCGGTGACCCGCCCCGAGCCGCAACCGGCGTCGAGCACGGTCTCATCGCCGCGCAGCTCCAAACGATCGAGCACGGCCTGGCCGAGAGCCTGCATCGGACCGGATATCCGGTCGTAAGTCTGACCATCCCACGCGCGCACCTCTGGCATACGTACGTACGTTATCACGAACAGTCCGCGCGTCGGGCGAGCCCCGCCGTGGCTGCTTGCGTGGCGCTCAGCGAGCGATCGCGCCCTCGGCGGCGCTGCCGACGAGCTTCGCGTACTTCTGGATCGCCACCTCGACGCGATCGTCGGGACGGACGGGCTGTGCGTAGGCGCTGACTCGCCGCGCGATCTCCTCGTCGGAAAGCGCGACGTCGATGTGACGCTCGTCCACGTCGATCGTGATCTCATCCCCGTCCTCCAGCGCTCCGATCGGGCCGCCACGGACGGCCTCCGGGGCGACGTGACCGGCCATGAACCCGTGCGTGGCGCCGGAGAAGCGCCCGTCGGTGATCAGGGCGACGGTCTCCCCCAGTCCCTCGCCGACGATCGCAGCGGTGACCGCGAGCATCTCGCGCATACCGGGACCTCCGGCCGGACCCTCGCCGCGGATCACGACCACATCACCGGCCTGGATCTCTTTGGCGAGCACAGCCGCCATCGCGGCCTCCTCGCCGTCGAACACGCGGGCGGGCCCGGTGTGTTTGCGCCGCTCGTGTCCGGCGAGCTTCACCACACAGCCCTCCGGCGCGACGTTCCCGCGCAGAATCGCGAAGCCGCCTGTCGGCTTGAGCGGATCGCTCAGTGGCCTTACAACCTTCTGGCCTGTTGTCTCGTTGGCCTCGGAGGCGTGCTCGCCGATCGTCTTGCCCGTCACGGTGATCGCCTCCGTGTGCAGCATCCCGGCTTCCTGCAACCGCTTGAGCACGAGTGGCACGCCACCCGCCTCGTATAGGTCGGTTGCGACGTATTGCCCGCCCGGCTGCAGGTCGCACAGCAGCGGCGTGCGCTCTGAGATCGCGTCGAACTCGTCGATCGCGAGTCCCACACCCATTTCGCGGGCAACCGCGAGCAGGTGCAGCACGATGTTGGTGGAGCCGCCGCTCGTCGCACCGGCCGCGATCGCGTTTTCCAGCCCCTGCTTGGTCATCACCTGACTCGGCAGCCGTCCGGCGCGAAGGACCTCCATCACCAGTTCGCCGCATTCGTGCGCGACCGCGAGCTTGCTGCCGTCCTCCGCGGGAACCATCGCCGAGCCCGCGGGTGAGATGCCCAGCGCCTCGAAGGCCATCGCCATCGTGTTCGCCGTGAACTGTCCACCGCAAGCCCCCGCACCCGGCGAGGCGGCCTCCTCCAGGGTGTGCAATTCCTCCTCGGTGATCTTCCCGGCGGCGAACTCGCCGACGGCCTCGAAGACCTGCTGGATCGTGACGTCATGGTCCTTGTACCGGCCTGGTCTGATCGAGCCGCCGTAGAGCATCAGTCCCGGAATGTCCAGGCGCGCGAGCGCCATCACGGTCCCCGGGATCGTCTTGTCGCAGCCGGAGATCGTCACGAGCGCATCGAAATGGTGCGCGCTTGCGACCAGCTCGATCGAGTCGGCGATCAGCTCGCGCGAGACGAGCGACGCGCGCATCCCGTGCGTACCCATCGTGATCCCGTCGGAGATCGCGATCGTGTTCAGCTCCATCGGCGTTCCGCCGGCCGCGCGGATGCCCTCCTTGACCTTCGCGGCGAGCACGCGATTGTTGAAGTTGCAGGGCATCGTCTCTATCCACGAGTGCGCGACCCCGACGATCGGCTTCGCGAGATCCTCGGCGGAGTAGCCGATCCCGTGCAGGTAGGAGCGCGCGGCCGCGCGCTCGGGTCCCTCTGTGAGGGCGCGGCTGCGGTGCTTGACGTCGAAGGCGGTGGCGTTCACGCGGCACGCACATTACCGGCGCCGAGCCGGTCCTGCCGGGCGCCGCCCGCGGGGGTGCTGCGCTCCTGGCCCTCATCGCGGGCGCGCTCCCGCGTGTGGGCATTGGCGCCGTCGGCGTGTTCGCGCTCCCAGCGCTCCAGCCGCCGCAGATCGCGCCGGACGCGCTGGGGATCGACCTGGCGCCCGGGCAGGTGCATGTTCGCGTCGGCGATCAACCTGCGCTCGTCGGCTCTGAGGGCCATCCACTTTGCGAGCACGTCGTCGGAGTCCGGCAGTCGCGCGCTCCCGTAGGGACGCGAATGGTCGGGGAACGCGACGCAGTACTCGCTCAGCAGCGCTCCGGTGTGCGGCACGTAGGAGACGATCGGCTTATGGGGATAGACGAGGTAGGCGTAGCGCTCCCCGGAGCCTCCGTAGACGCGCAGGAACCCCAGATCGCGATACATCTCCCATTCGCGCTCGTTCACGCACGAGCGCAGCAGCGCTCGTGCGCGCTGCTCGGCTCGGCGTTCGCGGCCCGGGTCGTAGTCCAGTTCGGTGGTTCGGGCGGACCCGCTCGCGAAGAGGGTCCGGCGTGCACGCACGCGCTCGCGCAAACTCCCCAACTCGGCCTTTGCCTTCGGCCTGCCGAGCTCCAGCACGAGCGCGCTCAACACGAGCACTGCCGTCGTCAGCCCCAGCAGCACCGTGGGACCGCTTTAGCGCGCGCCGCCGGCCGCGCGAGGAAAGAAGATCACGCGCTCGGCGTCGCGCGGGATTTCGGAGAAGGTCTTTACAAGCTCCGCCTCGCGTCGTCCGTCGCTGGTCTCGGTCGGCACCGCGGCCCACATGCCGGCGTCCAGCTCGCGCTTGAAAGCCTCGATCAGCGCCTGCTCCTGCTCGGCCACCTCCACGTCGCCCTCGGCGAGGACCATCTCACCATAGCCTGGCTTCAAACGCAGGAATCTCATCGAAGACCGGGCTTCATACGCAGGCGCCTCATAGCCGTTCGATTATGGCACGGCGGCGGCGCCGGGTCAGCGGCTCCCGCCGAACCGTCCAAGCCCGAGCACGTCGACCGGGCCGGCTCCGCGGCCGACGTCGCGCAGCCCGTGCGCGACCGCGTCCCCCGCCAGCGCGCGCGCTGTGCGAGCCGCCTGCAGCGTGGTGTCGCCCGCTGCCAGTCTTGCCGCGAGCACCGCCGAATGGGTGCATCCGGAGCCGTGCGCGGCGCCGTCGCGATGGCGTTGTCCGGGGATCTCGACGATCAGCGTGTCGCTTGCGCGATCGTTTGCCTCGCTCCTACACCCGCTCGCTCCTCCCCTACGAACGCTCGGCTCGCCCCACCGATCGCTCGGTGACCGTTCGAGCAGCAGATCGACGGTGCGCGCACGGTGCCCTCCGGTGAGCACGACCGCGCCGGGCCCCAGCGCGAGCACCGCCCGCGCAAGCCGGCGCGCCTCGCCCTCCTCCCCGTCCTCGCCCTCCTCCTCCCCGTCCTGGTCGTCCTGCTCATCGTCCTGCTCTCTCGGCGGTCGGGGCGTGGTGTGTGTCTCTGGCGCGGACACTCCGGCAAGCACCCTTGCCTCGGGCAGGTTGGGTGTGAGTACGCTCGCGCGCGGCACGATCTCCGCGATCAGCGCCTTCTGCGCGTCCTCGTCCAGAAGGCGCGCGCCGGACTCGGCGACCATCACGGGATCGACCACCACCGGGGTCCCCGCAGGCATCTCATCAAGCGCGCGCGCGACCGCGAGCGTGATCTCGACGTTGCCGAGCATCCCCACCTTGACCGCATCCACACCGATGTCCGCCAGGACCGCTCGTACCTGTGCGAGCACGATCTCCGGTGGTAGCTGATGGATCGCCGTGACGCCGACGGTGTTCTGGGCGGTGATCGCGGTGATCGCGCTCGTCCCGTGCACGCCGCAACGCGCGAACGCCTTCAGGTCGGCCTGGATCCCGGCGCCACCACCGGAGTCCGAGCCGGCGATCGTCAGGGCGACCGGGGTTCTGCGCCTCCCGGCCTTACCCGACCGAGTCTCACCCGCCGCCGCTTCTTCGCGCCCACCGCGCGCCATCGCACTCAGTCCGGTCGCGGCGTCGCTGCGCGGCGGCGGCGCGGGAAGATCGTGTAGCTGCCGATCGCCGTGACGAGCAGCCGGCCGTCCTCGTGGCGAACCTCGCTGTGCATGACCGCCGTCGTGCGGTTACGCCGATCGAGCGTGGTCGAGCACACGATCTCGCCCTCGGTGGCGGTCTGGACATAGTTGATCGAGATCCCGATCGTCGCGATCCGCTCCTCGGCGCTCGTCTGCGCCCATAGAGTCGAGCCCATGCAGTAGTCGACGAGCGCATACGTGACGACGCCGGAGAGCAGCCCGCCCGCGTTGATCAGCTCCGGGCGGATCTGCAGGCGGACGGTCTGTGGATCGTCCCAGCGCATCCCCATGAACCCGCTCACGCCGTCGATCGATCCCGGCCCGCCGGCGGGAGCGTGCGTGTCGGCGGCAGATGCACGGGCATCCGCGTTGGGGGTCTCAAGCGCTTCGTCCATCGCCCGGGAGGCTACGCGAGCGCGCCCCTTCCCGTCCTGCGAGGTCGGCGTCACAGAGTTGTGACGGTCTTGAACATGAATAGTCACATACCCGCGCCTGCGGTCACATTTGTCGGTCTAGCGTGCTCGACATGCGCACGACAAGTAGTTCCGAGTCCGATCGCAACGCCGATAACGAGCCCGCAAAGTCCTCCGACCCGCGCCACACGCTCGGCCGTCGCGGCGAGCAGTTCGCCGCCGAACACCTGCACCGCTTGGGCTTCTCTCCGCTGGGACGTAACGAGCGCACCCGCTACGGCGAGATCGACCTAATCGCGTTCAACGGCGAGACACTCGTCTTCGTCGAGGTTAAGAGTCGGAGGGTTGACCTCCGCCCGGGCCGCCCTCGCCCCGACCAGCAGCCGCTGCACTGGCTGCGCCCCCGCCAGCGGATCCGCCTGCGCAAACTCGCGACCGCCTGGCTGGCCGACGAGAAGCACATCCGCCCGACGGCCCACACGATCCGCTTCGACGCGATCGGAGTGATGATCGACAGCAAAGACCGGCTGCTGCGTCTTGATCATGTGGAGGGGGCGTGGTGAGGTGCCAGAGCACCGTGCACGACTTGGCGCAAGAACCACGGCCTATACGGTGAAAGTAGACCATGAGCTTGGTGTGTCGAGACATGTCGAGTTCACAATCCGGGTGCGCGATGTGATCGACTATGCCGTTGTCCTTCTTATCGAGGAGAACATGCGGGTTGAGACTGTTCATCTCTACGACGGCGCGCATGGCGTCAACGAGCTTCATCGCTATACGCGCCACCGAGGAAAGCAGGCGGCCGAGATCTTCCACGGTGGTACTCTCGGAACTGGAATGCGCGCTGCGATCGACGAGATCGAGCATAATTATCGATCGATCATCGAAGGGTGGCGAAAACGATGAGCACTGACAGTCACAGGTCACCCGCGGTACAGGTGGCAGACGAAGCAATCGAGTTGGCGATCGAAGAACGCTCGCCCTTTCCCGACCGCGCCGCCTTCATTAATGCCGATGCGCCTCATATGGGCACTGAGATCAGACGGGCCCTAGACGAAGACATGGCCATTGTGATCGTATTCCCCGACCACAGCACGCGCACCCTATACGCAGAGCCCGCCTCACGTTGATCGATGACAGCTCGGAACGCTGGCCTCAGAGCGCCAGTTGCTGGTAAGCCAGCGACTGGAACGACATGCGGTGCAATGGCGAGACGCCCTGACGGGCGATCGCTTCACGATGAACCGGAGTGGAGTAGCCGACGTGCTCGGCGAAGCCCCAACCGGGGTGCAGGGTGTCGGCGTGCTGCATGTAGCGGTCGCGGGTGACCTTCGCGACGATCGACGCGGCGGCGATCGCGGCGCTGGTGGCGTCGCCGTCGACGATCGCCCGTTGAGGGCGCTCGAACTCGGGTACGGAGAAGCCGTCCACGAGACACATGACCTCACCGGGGACGCCCGCGGTGACGTTACGCAGCGCGTCGCGTAGCGCGGCAAGGTTCGTGACGTGCAGCCCGCGCTCGTCGATGCCGCCGACGCAGCGCGAGATCACGGCTACGCGGGCGGCGCAGCGCAACACGAGCGGGTAGAGCTCTTCGCGGGCTTGTGGAGAGTGTTGCTTGGAGTCGTTGAGCGCGCTCAACGAGCGCAGCTCACGAGTGGTGAGCGTGTCGTAGTCGAACAGGACTCCGGCCGCGACGAGCGGCCCGGCGAGACAGCCGCGGCCGGCCTCGTCGGCGCCCGCGACCAGCGGGATATCGAGGCGACGATCGAAAGCGAACAGGCGCCGTCCACTCGTCCGAGCCCGTGCGCGGCGACGCCGTGCCCTTGCAGAGCCCACTGATGATCGTGGGGCAGGCGCTTCGCTCACGTCGCAACCACCAACGTCGGTGCGCCACTAGCGGGCCGTAGGCCAAGCGATACAAGGACGCAGGGAGCGTGGCGTACTACGTACGCGAGCGACTGAGGACGCAGTAGCGCGCCGGCATACGGCCCGCTAGAAGAACCCGATGCGGTCGGGGGGCCAGTAGGTGGCGAATGCTTCGCCGATGATCCATGAAGTGGGGACGGGTCCCCAGAACCTGCTGTCGTCGGATTCGCCACGGTTGTCCCCCATCATGAACCAGTGTCCGGCCGGAATCTTGATCGGGACGGGGAAGCTGCACTCGGCGCTGCCTTCGCACTGGCGAATGTAGGAGTCCTTCTCGGGCTGGCCGTTGCGTGTGACGTGACCTTCGTGGATCGAGATCACATCGCCCGGCCCGGCGACGATGCGCTTGATGAAGTTGACGCCCGTGTCCTCTTTGGGGATCGGTTCGGCACAGGCGGCGCCACCGAGTTTGACGGTGTGCGGGATCGGACCGCACTGCTGCTGCTGGGCGCCTTCGGGCGGGTGAAACACGGTGATCTGTCCGACGTGCGGTTTGCTGAAGTGGGTGCCGATGCGATCGACGAGCACGCGCTGACCGACGGCCAGCGTCGGTTCCATTGAACCACTGGGAATACGGTAGGGCTTGACGATCCACGCCTGGATCGCCAGCGCCAGTCCGAGTGCGACGAGCACGATGACGACCAGCTCGATGAGTGAGTTCGCGGTCGATTTGCTGCGTTTGGGGCTCACGACCGGGCCGACGCCTTGTGACGGGCGGGCTTTAGGAGCGGGCTCACGCCGGCTTATCGCCGGCGAGCGCGTCCCCCTCGGTGTCGCCGGTATCGGGGGATGGGGAATCGTCGGCCGGCGTCTCGGACTTTACAGTCTCAGACGTCGCCTCTGTCTCAGCCCCCCCGGGCTCGACCGTCCCGGCCTGCACCGGCTCGTCACCCTGCCGCACTGCCTGTGTGTCCGGCGAGGGCTCGCCCCCTGCTGCGACGGCGGCGTCTGTGCCGGCGCTCTCGACCTCGGCGCCCTCCTGCGCCGCCTGCACTCCCTCACCGAGAGTCTCCTCCGCGGTCATGCCCTCGGCGTCGGTCGCTCCGGCCGGGTCCTGTTCGTGCAGCAGTCCCGGCTCGACGGCCTGTTCTGGGCCCGTGTAGCGACGCTCGCGTACTCGCGCGCGCTTACCGACGCGGTCGCGCAGGTAGTAGAGCTTCGCGCGGCGCACATCACCGCGGGCCGCGAGCTCGATGCGCTCGATCTTCGGTGAGTGCACCGGGAACATCCGCTCGACGCCGACGCCGAAGGATTGCTTGCGCACAGTGAAGGTCTCGCGGGCGCCGTGGCCTTGGCGCTTGATGACGACGCCCTCGAACACCTGTACACGCCGACGGGTGCCCTCGATCACCTGGAAGTGGACCTTGACACGGTCGCCCGGCGCAAAGGCAGGGACGCGGCGCAACTGCGCGCGCTCGATGGTTTCGATGACGCTGCTCATAACGTAAAGGGGGTGCGAGGCAAATGGCGCCTGGACAACCGCTTCGCAATCCCCGAGAAGGGCACGACGGTCGGCGCGGTCAGGAATGGTAGCGGACGGTCGTCTTTTGCGCGCCCGCTCACCGCGCGCTGGGCTCCCTCACACTCCGCAGACGGCCCCACTCAGCGCTCTTGGAGCCCCGGGTTCCACGCACGTGCGCCAGGGTTCACCCGCCCGGATGCTCCGTCCCGTCATGCGCGGCGCCCGCGTCGTCTCGTTCCCGACTGCGCTGCGCTCGCCACTGCGCGATTCGCTCGTGATGACCGGAGAGCAGTACCTCGGGGACTCGCCATCCGCGATATTCCGCCGGGCGGGTGTAGTGCGGGTACTCGGGGCGTCCTTGCAGGGCGGGGCTGAAGGACTCCTCGATCGCCGACTGCTCGTGTCCGAGCGCACCGGGCAGCTTGCGCAGGACGGTGTCGCAGACGACCATCGCGGCGAGCTCGCCGCCCGCGAGTACGTAGCGTCCGATCGAGACCTGCTCGGTTGCGAAGTGCTCGAGAATGCGCTCGTCGAACCCCTCGTAGCGACCACACAGGAGCGTCAACGCGGGCTCGGCCGCCAGTTCACTGGCGAGTTCATCGTCGAGCAATCGCCCGCCCGGGGTCAGCGCGATCACTCGGCGCTGCTCGCGCAACTGCACCGGATCCACCCCGTAGCGGGCGCGCAGCGCACTGTCGAGTACGTCCACGCGCAGCACCATGCCGGCGCCACCGCCAAATGGCGTGTCGTCGACCTGCCCGGCGCTGAGGGGCGTGTGCTCGCGGAAGTTCACGCACTCGATGCGCGAACCCGCCGCGAGCGCGTTGTGGACGTGGCGCTGCTCGCTCAGCCACTCAAACCACTCGGGGAACAGCGTGAATATGTCTATCTCCATGGCTTTACTCCCCGAGGAAGTTCATATCGACGTCGATACGTTCACCGGCGACGTCGACGTTGCGGATTGCGTCTTTGACCATCGGCACCAGCAGCGATCGGCCCGTCTCGGTGGCTACCTCCAGTGCCTCACACGAGGGCAGCTCGATCATCCTGCTGACCGTACCGACGCGCTGCGCGCCGTCGTGCACGACGCAGCCCTCCAGCTCGTGAGCCCACCATTCCCCCTCGCCGAGCGCGGGTGCGTCCGCGGTGGCCACGCTCAGCGTCTGGCCGCGCAGCGCTTCGGCACTGGAGCGATCGGTAACACCGTGAATGCGCACGATCGGGTGTTTGTCGGTTCCGGCACGGCGCACGATCGCAGCGTTTTTGCCCGCGATCGTCACCTCCGCACCGAGCTCCAGCAGGCGCGGTCGGGCACCGGTTACGTAGAAGCTGCCGTCAAGTCCGTGGGCGCGGCCGACCTTGCCCGCGGACAGGGAGCCGTCGGGAGCGGAGCTGCTGGGGTTCACCGGGCGTCCGGGTTCCTGTCTGACTGAGCGTCCGCGGCGCCTCAGTCGACGATGTCGACCAACACCCGGCGTTCGACGCCGGTCGCGGCGGCTTTGACGACGGTGCGCAACGCGTGTGCGGTGCGCCCACCGCGTCCGATCACCTTCCCGTAGTCGCCGTCGGCCACGCACAGCTCCAGCACGATCGTGCCGTCGTCCTCCTCGAAGCGCTCGACGGAGACCTCTTCGGGGTCGTCCACCAGCCCTTCGACGAGATACTCGAGCAGTTGGCGCGGAATCTCACCGGGGTCGGAGTCGTTCTCTTGCGTGGTCACCGTCGGTGCCCGGCTCGCAGGAGCGTCAGTCGGCCTGCGCGGTAGTTATGCCCTGAATGCGCAGCAACTTCCGTACGGTGCTCGTCGGCTGTGCTCCGCGCGCCAGCCAGCTGCGGGCGCGATCCTCGTCGATCGCGATCGTCGAGGGGTTGGTTTGCGCGTTGTATTGCCCGATCGTCTCGATCACGCGACCGTCGCGCGGCGAGCGCTGGTCGGCGACAACCACGCGCCAGATCGGATCCTTCTTGCCGCCCACCCGTGTGAGCCTCAGCCGTACCGACAAAACCTGTTCCTCTCGATGTGCCTACCGTTTTACGAACACAGAGCTTAGCTAACGAGCTTGGCGCATGAGGGCGCCGATGTCGGGCATCTTGCCTCGCCCGACCTGCTTCATCAGCTTGCGGGTCTGCCCGAACTGCTTGACGAGCTGGTTGACCTGCTGCACGCTGGTGCCTGATCCGCGTGCGATTCGCAACCTTCGCGACCCCTTGATCAGCTCGGGCCGGGTGCGCTCGGAGGGTGTCATCGAGAGGATGATCGCCTGCACGCGGTCGAGCTCGCGCTCGTCGACCTTCATGTTCTGCAACTGGTGACCGGCGAGCCCCGGGATCATTCCGAGTAGGTTCGTCAGCGGACCCATCCGCCGTACGGTCTTCAGCTGGGCGAGGAAATCGTCGAGACCGAATTCGTCGCGTGTGAGCTTGCGTTGCAGTTGGCGCGCCTCGTCCTCGTCGAACTGACGCTCGGCCTGCTCGATCAGGCTCATCACGTCGCCCATCCCGAGGATCCGCTGAGCCATGCGGTCGGGGTGGAAGCGCTCGAACTGGTCGAGCTTCTCGCCGGTGGAGGCGAACATGATCGGCTTGCCGGTGAGCGCCTTCACCGACAGTGCCGCGCCGCCGCGCGCATCACCGTCGAGCTTGCTCATGATCAGACCGTCGAACTGCACCTCCTGCGCGAAGCTCTCGGCGACGGCCGCGGCGTCCTGGCCGGTCATCGCGTCGAGTACGAGCAGCACGTCGGTCGGTTTGACCGCGGCCCGGATGCGCACGAGCTCGGCCATCAACTCCTCGTCGATGTGCAGGCGCCCACTGGTGTCGACGATCAGCACGTCCTTGCCCTCCCGGGTGGCGCGCTCCAGCGCCCAGCTGGCGATATCCACGGGGTCGCGTTCGGTCCCCTGCTCGTACACCTCTGCACCGGCCTGAGCACCGACCTTGACGAGTTGCTCTACGGCCGCCGGGCGGTAGGTGTCGCACGCGGCGACGGCGACCGAGGAGCCGCGCTCGTCGCGCAGGTGCAGCGCAAGCTTCGCCGTGGCCGTGGTCTTACCGGAGCCCTGCAGGCCCGCCATCAGGATCACGGTCGGCGGGTGAGGGGCAAACGCGAGTCCGGCCGAGCCCCCGCCCATCAGCGACGCGAGCTCCTCGGCGACGATCTTGACGACCTGCTGGGCAGGGTTCAGCCCACCGATCACCCCCGCGCCGAGACAGCGCTCCTTGACCTGTGCGGTGAACTGGCGCACAACCTTGAAGTTGACGTCAGCCTCCAGCAGCGCGAGGCGGATCTCGCGCATCGCCGCATCGATGTCCTGTTCGGTCAGGGTGCCGTGACGGCGTACGTCGGCGAGTGTCGCCTGCAGCTTCTCTGAGAGGGCGTCGAACATTCGCCCGGATTCTCGCAGCCCCGGCGCGCGGGCAGTTCGACCCTCAGTCTTTGGAGCCGGCGGACGGGCCCGGCGGGGCGGGGCGCCGGGGCGGTATGGCCGGGCGCTCGGGCGCGTCCTCGGGCTTGTGCCGCGCAAGTGCCTCGCCGATCCCGCCGAACGCTTGCGCAAACTCGCTCGGCACGACGAACACCTTGTTGGCGTCGCCTTCGGCGAGCTGGGGCAGCATCTGCAGGTATTCGTAGCTCAGCAGCTCGCGGTCGGGTTTGCCCTCGTGGATCGCTTTGAACACGGTGTCGATCGCCTTCGCTTCACCCTGGGCGCGGAGGATCGCCGCCTGGCGCTCGCCCTCGGCGTCGAGCACGGCGGCCTGCTGGGCGCCCTCGGCGTTGAGCACCGCGGCCTGCTTGGCGCCTTCGGCGGTCAGGATCTGCGATTGCTTCTCGCCTTCGGCGGTGAGGATCGCGGCACGGCGGTCACGCTCGGCGCGCATCTGCTTCTCCATCGCGGTCTTGATGTCCGGAGGCGGTTCGACCGACTTGATCTCCACGCGGTTGATCCGGATCCCCCACTTGCCGGTCGCCTCGTCAAGGACGGTACGCAACTGGGCGTTGACGTTCTCGCGCGAGGTCAGCGTCGCCTCCAACGTCAGCCCGCCGATCACATTGCGTAGGGTCGTGACGGTCAGCTGCTCGATCGCTTGCAGCGGGTCCGCGATTTCATACGTCGCCGATCTGGGGTCGGTGATCGTGAAGTAGAGGACCGTTTCGATCGCGACGACGACGTTGTCCTCTGTGATCACGGGTTGCGGGGAGAAGTTGACGACCTGCTCGCGCAGGTCCACGAGTGGCTTGACCCGATCGATGAAGGGCGTGATGATTGTCAGACCGGGCTCCAGCGTGCGGCTGTAGCGGCCGAGCCGCTCCACGACCCCGGCCCTTGCCTGGGGAATGACGCGGATCGTGCGCGCCGCGACCACCAGCGCGAACAACACGACGACGGCGAGAACTATGAGTGCGGCCATCGGACCAATTCCTTTCTCGGGTTCTCTGTGAGCCTAGCTCGATCGCGGCCGCAGCCGCGACTCGGGGACCCCCTCAGTGCATGACCAGGGCGGTGGCTCCTCGTATTTCCACGACCTCGACCCGCTCTCCGGCGTCGATGACCTCGTCTTCGTCATAGCTGCGCGCGGTCCACACCTCACCGTCGATCTTCACGCACCCGACTCCCTCCCCGTTGGCGATCCGCTCGATCACGACCGCGGGCTTGCCGACGAGCGCGGCGGCGCCCGTCCGGATCGCGGGAGGCAGGCGACGGTGCCTGCGTGCGACCGGTCGCAGCGTGGCGAACACGATGCCCGAGGTGGCGAGAAACACGAGCGTGCTGAGCAGAACACCGACACCGAGCAGACCGACCACTGCGGCGAGACCGGCGCCCACTGCGAACGGCGCCAGGTAGAACCCGCCCTGGTGCATCTCGCCGATCCCGAGCAAGCATGCCGCGAGGAGCCACACGATCCATACAGACATGTCTGTCAGGTTACCCCTCGAAGCGTCGCGCGCACCCACCCTCTCCCCATCTGGAGGGGCCGAATCGCTCGAAATGGCAGTCCCGTGGGTCGCGGCAAACGTTGCAGCGAACCGCTACTCCGGTGAGACGAGCGCGCGCGCGAACTCCTCGGGGTCGAACGGGCGCAGATCCTCGACGGTCTCGCCGACCCCGATCAGCTTCACCGGCAGTGCCAGCTCCGTCGCGATCGCCAGCGCGATCCCGCCCCGAGCGGTTCCGTCGAGCTTCGTCAGCACCACCCCGGTGACCTCCGCCGCGGCTGCAAACATCCGGGCTTGGCGCAGCCCATTCTGGCCGGTGGTCGCGTCGATCGTGAGCAGCGTCTCGTGCGGAGCGCCGTCGAGCTGGCGGGCGATCACACGCCGGATCTTGCCGAGCTCGGCCATCAGGTCGTCTTGAGTGTGCAGTCTCCCGGCCGTGTCGATGATGACGACGTCCGCCTTCTCGGCGCGCGCCCGGGCGATCGTCTCAAAGGCGACGCTGCCCGGATCGGAGCCCTCTGCGCCGATCACGATCTCGCATCCCGCGCGCTGCGCCCAGCCGGCCAACTGCTCAGTTGCGGCCGCCCGGAACGTATCGGCCGCACCAAGCATCACCGTGCGATCCAGTTCATGGCGCAAATGCCAGGCGAGCTTTCCGATCGTCGTCGTCTTTCCGGTCCCGTTCACGCCCACGGCCATGATCACCGTGGGCTCGTGACGGATGTCGATGCGAGCGTCACCCACGCGCGCCGTCTGAGCGAGCAGCCCGACCAGCCGCTCGCTCAGCGCCTCGCCACCCGCGAGCTCGCCGGCGTCGGCCTCTGCCTCGAGCGTGCCGACGACCGACGCCGTCGTCTGCGCGCCGACGTCGGCGAGGATCAGGGCCTCCTCCAAGCGTTCCCACGCTTGCGCGTCCAGCTCGCCGAACAGTGTCGCCTGGATCTCGCCACCGAGCGCGTCGCGGGTCTTCGCCAGGTTTTCGCGCAGGCGACGGAACAGTCCTCGCCGGGGGCGCTCGGACGCCGTTGCGGACCGCTCGCCGGTAGCCGCCTCCGTTATGAACAGCTCGCTCCAGTCGCCTGGCATCGGTCGCGTCCCGCCGCAGTCAGGCGACTTCGGCCACGGGCGCCTGAACAGGTGTGGCGCTTTGCTCCGCCGTCGGCTCGATTCCCACGGCCTCCGGTGGCAGCCGTCGCGAGAGGACCTTGGAGACGCCATTGCCGCCCATCGACACCCCATACAGCCAGTCCGCGGCCTCCATCGTGCGCTTCTGATGAGTGATCACGATGAACTGCGCCCGGTCGGAATAGCGGCGTAGCAGCGCCAGGAAGCGGTCGAGGTTGAGATCGTCCAGCGCCGCCTCGACCTCGTCGAGGATGTAAAAGGGGCAAGGGCGGGCGAGGAACACCGCGAACAGGAACGCGAGCGCGGTCATCGACTTCTCTCCGCCCGAGAGCAACGACAGACGCTTGGTCGACTTGCCCGCAGGCGTAATCTCGATCTCGACGCCCATCGCATCCTCCTGCTCGCCTTCGCCGCGAGCACGCTCTTGCTCGTGCTCGGCCTCGGCGTCGGCAGCGGCCTCCGCGTCGTCGCGGCCCTCCGACGCACTCCCATCCTGGGCCGCGCTCGCAGCCGCGGATTGTCCACCGAGCACCGCACGGGGGGTCTGCTCGTCCCGTACGAGTCGCAAGCGTCCGCTGCCACCCGGGAACACGTCACCGACGAGCTCCTCGAAATTGCGCGCGGCCGCCGCGAAGGTCTGCTCGAACGTCTCCGAGATTTGACGATCGGTGTCCTTGATCAGCGTCCTCAGCTCACGTAGCGCGGTCTCCAAATCCGAGCGTCTGCTCTCGAGCTCCTCGACGTGCGCGAGCGCCTCGGCGTACTCCTCTTGAGCGAGCGGATTGACGGGGCCAAGCTGCTCGCGGCGACGCGCCAACCGTTGCACGCGCGCCTCCAACGCACTCGCCTCCTCCGGCGGCAGCGGCTGCTGCGCGTCCTCGTCCCCGCTCACCGGCAATGGGCGCTCCAGACGCTCCGCGATCACACGTAGCTCCTCGGCGGCCTCAGCGGCCTGATCGCGTAGTCGCTGGGCCGCAACCTCGGCGCTGGTCACCGCCTCCCCGAGCGTCCGCAGGCGCGTCTGAATCTCGGCCTCCTCCTGCGCGCAGGCCCGCAGCTCGGCCGCGACCTGTTCGCCGGCGGCTTGGTCGCCGGCGAGCTGTTCCTCCAACTGCGCCAACAGCCCCTCGGCATTTTCCGCCACTGACTCCAGCACGGCGGCGATGCGCCGCGCCCGCGGCTCAAGCGCGATGTCGGCGGCACGCCGCGCTCGCAGACGGGCGATGCGCTGCTCGCGCTGGGCGCGTTCGACCGCGAGTCGCTCGGTCTGCCGGCGCTCGGCTGCAAGCTCACCCTGCAGTTGCGCTCGGCGGACCGCCAGCGGACCCTGCTCGGGCGCACTGCGTCGCTGCTCGATCAGCCACCCCGCTCGTCGCTCTGCCTCCTTCGCCTCGGCGAGCGCACGCTCTGACTCGCGCAGCGCCTCCTCGGCCCCTGCGCGCGTGTCACCTGAACCACGCACGGCCTCCAGCGCGCTCTTGACCGCGACTTGCGCCGCGTGCTCGGCCTGCACCGCCAGCTCGCTGGATGCGATCAGACGCTCGCGCTCGTTGCGCCTTGCCAGCACCCGCTCCGCGCCGCCCTCGCTCACCTGACGCACCTCACCCCACGCGGCGAACAGCACTCGCCCGGACTTCGTGACGGCGATCCCACCGAACTCCTCGCCGACATCCTGCAAGCTCTCGACCACCCACGCGTCGCCAAGCAGCCGTCGCGCCAGGGTCAGCGCGGCGCTCGACCCGCTGACCAGCTTCATCAGCCTGATCGCACCGGATGCCGGTGGCGCGCTGTCCTCGCCGGACCCATCGCTTCTAACAACCGGCGCATCCGCGGTGCCGAGATCCGCGACCTCACCCGCCAGCAACGCGCTAGCGCCATCGGGGCCGGCACCATCCAGCAATGCGGTGGCTCCGTCCAGGTCACGTACGAGCGCTGCATCCAGGCGCCCTCCGAGCGCAGCGGTAAGCGCCAGCTCGTAACCATCCCCCACCTGCAACGCCTCACTCAAGGCTCGCGCGTCCTCGCCCCCGGCGCCGCGATGACGGGCGTGACTACTCAGGAACTGGTTCGCAGCGGCCAGCTCGGCGCCAACCGCCGCGGCCTCGCGCCGAGCCGACTCGACCGCGGCCTCCGCGGTGCGCAATCGTACGCGGGCTTCCTCGGCCGCTACGTCCGCTTGCGCACGCTCCGCGCCCGCGAGTTCCACCGCCTTGCTCAACTCACCCACCAGCGCGCCGGCACGCTCACGCTCGGCCTGAAGCTCCTGCACCTCGAGCTCAATCTCGCGCTCACGCTCACGCTCAAGCTCAGCCACCTCGTGTTCGAGCGCGCGTATCCGCTCGGCGCTCGCAGCCTCGTGATCCTGACCGTCAACCGCGCCCGCACCGGCCTCTGAACCGTCGATCGGCGCGGTCAGCGCGCCCAGCTCGATCTCGATGCGCCGCGCCCGCTCAGCCAGCGTCACGGCCGTCGCGTCGGCCTGCTCGCCCCGCAACTGCAACCGCTCGCGCGCGGAGCGGATCTCATACGCGCGCCGCGAGAGCGCATCGTGACGCTCGGTGCGCTGCGCCAGCGCGCTCTCGGCCTGCCCCCGCCGCACCACGATCGCCTGAAGCTCAGCCTCGACCGACTCGCGACCGGCGCGCGCCTCCCGCACCAGACCCTCCGCCTCGTGCAGGTCCACTCCCCGCGCACGCAAAGCCTCGCACGCGAGCGTCCAGCGCGCTTCCAGCAACTGCAGCTCCAGCCGCTCGTGCAACTCCGCCGCCTCGGCCTGACGCTTGAGCGGGCGCAACCGCGTGCGCGCCTCGCGCTCGACATCCAGCGCACGATCGAGATTCTCCTGGGTGCGATCGAGCTTCAACTGCGCACGGCGACGGCGCTTGCGATGCTTGCCCAGCCCCGCCGCCTCCTCGATCAACAGTCGCCGATCGCGCGGCTTGGACGTAACGATCGCCTCCACGCGACCTTGCGAGATGACCGAATGCTGCTCCTTGCCAAGTCCCGTGTCCGAGAGCACCTCGATCACGTCGGTCAGCCGGCAGCGCGCACCGTTCAAGCGATAGCCGCCCTCGCCGCTCCGATCGAGCCGCCGTACGATCGAGATCTCGCTCAACGGCAGATCGACCGTGCCGTCGGAGTTGTCGAGCACGATCTCGACCTCCGCGGCGCTGCGCGCCTGCACACCCCGTCCGCCGCCGAAGATCACATCCTGCATCGACTGGCCTCGTACCGCGAGCGGCGACTGCTCGCCCATCGCCCACAGCACCGCATCGGTCACGTTGGACTTGCCCGACCCGTTCGGCCCCACGACGACGCTGACGCCCGGACCGAAGTCAAGACGCGTGCGGTCGGGAAAGGACTTAAATCCCTTCAAAGTGAGCGACTTCAGGCGCATGATCGCACCATCACGTCTGCGCCTGCAACCGGTCCACAGCCCCCCGAGCAGCCTCCTGCTCGGCGTGCTTCTTGCTTTTCCCCGACCCCGAACCAAGCACCTCGCCGTCCACCAGCGCCACCACCTCGTACGTGCGCTCGTGCGGAGGGCCGCTCTCGTCGGTGATCTCGTAGGCCACCACCGACCCGCGACGGGCGAGCAACTCCTGTAGCGCCGACTTGAAATCGACCGGATGCTCCAGCGCCTGCTCGATCTCCGGCTGAAACGCCTCCACGACCGCCTCCGCCGTGCGCTCGTAGCCGACCATCAGATAGCACGCCCCGATCACCGCCTCGATCACCGAGGCGAGCACCCGCTCGGTCTCCACCAGCGCCACCGCTCCACCCGCGGCGCTCTCGGGCGCCGCGGCGCGCAAACGCTCGGGCACCCCCAAGCGCTCGGCGACCGCACGGCAGCTCGGTCCGGAGACCGCCTGCGCACGGATCTTCGTCAACCTTCCCGCCCCGAACCGCTCGGCCGCCAAGCGCGGATACAGGTGTGTGGTGATCGCCAGCCCCAGCACGCTGTCGCCGAGAAACGCCAGTCGCGAATAGGAGTCCTCGCGGCGCTCCGTCCAGGACGCATGCGTGAACACTTGGCGCTCCAGCTCCTCCGGGAGCCCTTCGAGCAGTTCGTTCAGCAGGTTCATCGCGCAACATTACGCGGGAGCATGCGCCAACACGAAGTCCACCGCCTGCCCAACCGTCGTGATCGCAGCCGCCTGCTCATCTGTCATGCGTACCCCATAGGTGTCCTCGAGCTCCTGCACCAACGTATACAGGTCCAGCGAATCGGCCTCCAGATCCTCCTTGAACCGCGTCTGCTCGCCGATCGCGCCGGCATCGACGTCCAGCTCGTCGGCCAGATGGCCCCTGATCAGCTCCCCCACCTCCTCACGCGTCATTGCCAGGCAGGCTAGCGATCTGAGCGGACACGGGCGCAGCCGCTCGTAGCGCTCCCGCACGTGCCAGCGCCGAGTGTGTGCGGCCGACCAGATCCTCGCCGGCAGCCCGCTGCGCGCGCACAATCGCCTGCGCGAAGCCCCGCCGTGCGAACCCCCCGTGAGGAACGACCCCGAGCCGGCGCAAACCGAGCAGGTACGCGCCACCCTGACCTTCGGGATCTATCTCCTCGCGCAAGCCGCGCAGCGCCGGAGTCAGCAACAGCCCGCCGAGCTTCGCTCGCGTCGAGGACATCGCCGCATTGCGGATCGCCCTCAGCAACGTCTGCGAGACGCCCTCCATCGTCTTCAGGGCGATATTCCCCGTCAGCCCGTCGGTCACGATCACATCGGCCGCGCCCGACACCAGATCGCCGCCCTCGACGTTACCCACCAGCTCAAACCCACTCGTACCCCCATCCATACGCGCGCGCAACCGCGCATGAGCCTCGACGACCAGCGGGCTACCCCGCTCGGCCTCCTCGCCGTTGGACAGCAACCCCACCCGCGGACGCTCCACCCCCAGCAGCGTCTGCGCCAACGCGGCGCCCATGAACGCGAACTGCTCCAGGTGCTCGGCGCGCGCCTGCGCGTTCGCGCCGACGTCGAGCAGCGTCACAGGCCTGCCCGGCACCGGCAGCACAAGCGCAAGCGCAGGCCGGTGAATCCCACGGGCGCGCTTGATGTTGAACAGTCCCGCCGCCAGCGCCGCCCCGGTCCCCCCCGCGCAGACCAGCGCCTGCGCCCGGTCGGCCGCGACCGCGCCCGCGGCCTGCACGATCGAGGCGTCGGGATTGGCTCGCGCCGCCCTCGCCGGATCGGGACTCTTGGCGATCGACACGGGGGCATCCACCACCTCGATTCCCTCCCGATCCGCATCACCGATCGCCGCTCGCAGCTCTCGTGCGGGGCCGAACAGGATCGTCCGCACGCCCTCACCCGCGGCGAGCACGGCGCCGGCCGCGACCTCCGCCGGACCGAGATCGGCACCGTTGCAATCGACCGCCACGACCACCCGTGTGCGCGAATCCGATGCGTCGGCCGGCACCATTCCTGCGCCGGTGTCGCCGACCGTCGCCTCTGGACTAGTCAAGCTTCAGCTCGCTCAGCTTCGCCCAGCGCGAGTCTCGCGCAGGCTCGTGGGAGTGTCCGGGACCGGCCTCGTTCAGGTCGACGGCGCACTGCGGGCACAATCCCGCGCAGTCCTGCCTGCACAACACCTTCGCGGGAGCCGCCAACGCAAACGCGTCGCGCGCCCACGCCGCCACGTCGATCATCTCCCCCGTCACGTACGGGCTTTCAAGCTCCTCCCCTTCGCCCGGCACGTCCACCTCACGCGCCTGCACCGTGACCACCGGCGCGGCCTCCTGCAGACAGCGCATGCACGGTCCCACCAGCGCCGCGCTCAGCTCCAGCCGCAGCGCAAACCCCCCGCCGATCATCTTCGAGACCTCCAGCGTCACCGGCACGCTCTCGGGTCCGGCCCGATAGCGCTCACCGCCCAGCTGCAGCGCGTCGATCGGGACGGTCAACTGCAGCCGCCGCCCCTCCCCCGGGCTGAGCTTCAGGCCCGCCAGGTCATACGTATGCGTCATCGCTCTCATCGACTCTCAGGCTAGCGCCCGCCCCCATCCGTGCGCCGTCCAAACCCGAACCGATATCCGTTCAGCAGGAGCAGTGTCGCGATCGCTTCATTTCGCGCACGCGCACCGCGACGGACCCGGCCGCCGGACTCGACTACGACCGTGGGCTCGTCCCCCCTGCCGGCTACGCCGGTGCGCTCAACTCGCGCTTGAGCACCTTACCGGTCGCGTTGCGCGGCAGCTGCTCCAGAAACACGACCTCGCGCGGGACCTTGTAGCGGGCGAGGTTCGCCTTGACGTACTCCTGCACCGCCCCCTCGTCCAACTGCGCGCCCTCGCGCAACACCACGAACGCCTTCAGCCGTTGCCCGAACTTCTCGTCGCTCACGCCGAGGACCGCGGCCTCCTCGATCTGCTCGTGGTCGGCCAGCAGATCCTCGACCTCGCGCGGGAACACGTTCTCGCCGCCGGAAACGATCATCTCGTCATCGCGCCCATCCACGAACAGCCGTCCGCTCGCATCGAAACGCCCGACGTCGCCGGTGCTCATCAGTCCGCGCACGATCTCCTTGTTGCCGCCCCCCGTATAGCCTTCGAAAACCATCTCGTTGGCCACAAAGATGCGCCCGCCCTCGCCCGGCGCCACCTCGCGACCCTCGGCGTCCAGCAGCTTCACGACCGTGCCCATCGGCGCACGGCCCGCGGTCCCCGGCGCGGCGCGCAGGTCCTCTGGTGTGGCAATCGTCGCCCACGCCACCTCGGTGGACCCGTACAGGTTGTAAAGCACATCCCCCAACACGTCCATCGCCCTGATCGCCAACTCGCCCGGCAGCGCCGAGCCGCTCAGCGCGACCACCTTCAGCGAGCTCAGGTCGTACTTCGCGATCGTCTCCGGACCCAGCTCGAGTATCCGCTGCAACATCACCGGCACGACCGCCAACGCCGTGGCGCGATGGTGGGCGATCGCCCGCAACGTGTCCTCCGGATCGAACTTACGCCGCAACACCAGAGTCGAGGCGAGCGGCAGCGCGAGCGTGAAGTGCGCGAAACCCCACGAGTGAAACATCGGCGCGGCGATCACCGTGCTCTCGCGCGCCCGCAGCGGGATCTTCGAGAACAGCGCCGCCAACGGCTCGATCGTGTCGGGCTGCTTGCGCGGCGCCCCCTTCGGCGTCCCCGTCGTGCCCGACGTAAGGATCACCACGCGCCCTTTCTCGGCCGGCGGCTCAAGCGGCTCCTCCGACTCCCTTGCGATCAGCTCCTCCAGCAACGGATCGGACTCCGCCGGCGGACGCTCGCCGGGCTCATGCCAGGACACGAACCGTTTGCGGCCCTCGCCCCCCTCCCTGACCAGGTTTGCGAACTCCTCGTCGTAGATCAGCACCGCCGGATCCTCACGGCGCATCACGTCCGCGATCTGCGGGCCCGCGAACGCCGTGTTCAAATACAGCGCGCCCGCCCCCAGCTTCGAGCAGGCCATCGTCGCGTCGATGAACCCGCGGTGGTTGCGACACATGATCGCGACACAGTCCTCTTCGGCGACCCCCGCCTTCGCGAGCACTCGCGCGAGCGCGTTGCTGCGACGCTCCACCTCGGCGAACGTCAGCGTCCCCCTCTCGTCGACCAGGGCCTCCCGCTCGGGGTACCTGATCGACATCACCGCGCACGACGCCGCCGGCGTCGGTCCCCAGCGACGCAACGCCGCAAGCGTCCGCACGGCCTTGTCCGGACGCATCGGCTGGACCATGCCCGTACCCAACAGCGTCTGGGCGACCTTCAGCTTGTACTTCGCTTCACGCGTATTCACGCGCGAGACCCTACCCAATTGCGGGAGTTTCGAGCCGGCGCAGGGCATGGCGCCCTGCCACGCCTACCCCACTTCGGCCGGTTCGTCCTTACCCTGAAGGCGCTCGCGGCCGCGCTGTACGGCCGCGATGAACTTCGACAGGTTCACCTCAAGGGTGTTCAAGATCTCATCCGCGTAGTCCTCCGCCCCCAGTCTGATCTCGCGCTCGCGGGCACGGGCGTCCTCGACGATGTCCTCGGCGGCGCGCTCGGCCTGCTTGGTGACCTCCTCCTCGCCGACCAGCCGGTCCTGGCGCTCGCGCGCCTCCTTGAGGATCCGCTCGGCCTCCTTCTTGGCCTCCGCGAGCATCTCCTGACGCTCCTTCACGATCCAGCGCGCCTGCTTGATCTCCTCGGGGATCGTCGCGCGCATCTGGTCGAGGATGTCGTAGATCTCCTCCTTGTCGACGCGCACCTGATCGGTCAGGGGCACCGGCTTGGCGTTGTGCACCAGATCGTCGAGCTTGTCTATCAGTACCAGGACATCCATTGGCTAAACACTATCTCCGTCCGCGCCCACTGCGTGGGCGCGATTGGTTGTGCGGGGACGCCGACCGCGCTCGTCGCGCGGCTGCTCTCCTCTGGGGTTCGGCCCTAAGTTCGTCAACGTCGCAACTCTTCCTGCAATCGCGCCGCCACCGGCGCGGGCACGAGATCGTCGATTCGCCCGCCGAAGATCGCCAGCTCCTTGACGCCGCTGGAAGACAGGAAGCTGTACTGCGAACTGGCCATCAGATACACCGACTCTATCTCCGGGTCCTGGCGGCGGTTGAGCTGGTGCATCTCCAACTCATACTCGAAGTCCGATATCGCCCGCAGCCCCTTCACGATCGCGCGCGCGCCCACCTTGCGCGCGAACTCGACCACGAGCGTGTTAAACGGCTCCGCGCGCACGTTCGCCATTCCCGCCGTGGCCTGCTCGATGAACGCGAGCCGCTCCTCGATCCCGAACAGCGTCTTGTCCTTGCGCACCGAACGGTTCACGACCGCGATCACGACCTCGTCGAACAGCATCGCCGCGCGCCCGATCACGTCCAGATGCCCGTTCGTGATCGGGTCATACGAGCCCGGGCAGACTGCTACTCGTTGGGGTTTCTCGGTCATGCGTGACGGTGGATAGCGATGATGGTGTCTCCGTAGCGTCGCTCTTTCTCGAGCCTCAGCCCGAGGTCCAGCGACGGGCGTCGGCGATCGCGCTCGAGCACCACGCGCGCCCTCGGCGCCAGTACCCCTTCAAGCGCCGCCGGCAGCCGCGGCTCCAACTGGAGCGCCTGTCCGTATGGAGGATCGATCAGGATCAGATCGTATGTCTCTTTGCGTTCCCGTGCCCTGCTGAGGGCATCCTGCACGCGTTCGCGCCTTAGCTGAGCGCGCTCCTCGACCAGTCCGAGCGCCACCAGATTGCTCTGTAGCGCCTGGATCGCGGCCCGCTCGCACTCCACGAACACGGCTTTCTCGGCGCCCCGTGAGAGCGCCTCGATCCCCAATGCGCCCGTCCCCGCGAACAGGTCCAGCACGTGTGCGCCGTGAATGTCACCGAGCATCGCGAACAGCGCCTCGCGTACCCGCTCGGATGTCGGCCTGGTCGTTCGTCCCTTCGGCGCCGTCAGCCTGCGACCGCCGTAGCGGCCCGCGATCACCCTCATGTACGCACCGTAACGCCGATCACGGAACGGACACGATCCGCACGCAAAACCCGAACCTGGTCCGTGTGAGGACCCCTATGCGGGGATCGGCTCGAGCGCGTCGGCTCCGAATGCACGCTCCAGCGCATCGCCCAGGAGCACGTGCTCGGGCTCCTGCAACCGTGGATCGGCGGACACGATCGTCTGAGCGCGAGCGCGCGCCCGCTCCAACAGGTCCGCGTCATCGGGCAGGCACGCGATCCGGTGCTGGCCGATCCCCGACTGCCTGACCCCGATCAGCTCGCCCTCGCTGCGCAATCGCAGATCGATCTCCGCGAGCTCGAACCCATCGGCGTGCTGTTGCAGAGCCCTCAGTCTCGCCGCACCGGCAGGCCCCATGAGTAGACACGCGGAGCGGTGCTCGCCGCGACCGACACGCCCCCGCAGCTGATGCAGCTGGGAGATCCCGAACCGCTCGGCGTTCTCGATCAGCATCACCGTCGCGTTCGGCACGTCAATCCCGACCTCGATCACGGTCGTCGCGACCAGCACGTCCGCCGCGCCTGAAGCGAACTGCTCCATCGCGTGCGCCTTCTCGCGCGGCTTCATCCCACCGTGCAACAGCACCAGGCGATGATCCTTGAGCTCGCCCTTTTGCAGCCGCCCCAGCTCCGCGGTCGCGGTGCGCAGGTCCGTCTGCGCGCCCGCGCCCGGGCTCACGCCGGCACCTGGGCTCACACCGGTGCCGGCGCCCATGCCGATGCCCATGCCCGTCTCGTCGTCTTGCGCCTGTTCGATCAGCGGACAGACGACATACGCTTGCCGGCCGGCGCGCAACTGTTCGCGCAGCTGCTCATAGGCACGCTCGCGCTCTGACTCGCCGGAGACGATCCGGGTTTCGATCGGCTGCCGTCCCCGGGGCAGCTCGCGCAGCATCGTCGTGTCCAGATCGCCGTAGTTGGCCAGCGCGAGCGTGCGCGGGATCGGTGTCGCGGTCATGTGCAACACGTGGGGCGCGATCCGCTGCCCGTCGGCTCCGATTCCGGCCTTGGCATCCAGTGCAGCCCGCTGGCGCACCCCGAAGCGGTGCTGCTCATCCACCACCGCGACCCCCAGCGAGCGAAACACGACGTCGGGCTCGATCAGCGCATGCGTGCCGACGATCAGCGACAGCTCGCCACCCGCCAGCTTGCCGAGCGTATCGGCGCGCCTGCGTGCCGGCGTGGAACCGCTCAGCAGCGCGCACGTCACATTCGCCTGCTCGCCCCCCAGCAGCTGTTGCAAAGTCGCGAAATGCTGCTCGGCGAGCGTCTCGGTCGGCGCCATCAGCGCGGCCTGGCACCCGTGCTCGACCGCGCGCAACAGCGCCCACACCGCCACCACCGTCTTGCCGCTCCCGACCTCGCCCAATAGCAGTCGCTGCATCGCACGCTCCTGCCGTAGGTCCTCGTCGATCGTCACGATCGCGCGGCGCTGATCGCCCGTCAACGCGAACGGAAGCTCGTCCTTGAGCCAGCGCTCGCTCAGGCCCGGCGGTCCGTCGAGCGCCGGTGCGCCACCACCGGACCGGCGCCGGGCGCGGCGGCGCAGGAACACGAGCTGGGTCAACAGAAGCTCCTCGAACGCCAACCGCTGCCGTCCCGCCTCACGTTCTTGCGTCGTGCGTGCGAAGTGCATCGCCGCCAGCGCGCCCGCCCGGTCGGGCAGGCGCTCCGCGACGCGCGCGGCGGCGCCGAGCGCCTCCGGCACGTCTGCCAGCGCGCCCCTGTGGTCGCGTACGAGGGTAAGAATCTGGGTCGAGCTGACACCGTCCGTCGCCGGATAGTGCGCCACGATCTCTCCGGGTGCGCTGCTCTCGCCCGCGATCGGATCGTCGGCGCCGAGATCCGATCCGATCGCGTGATGGGCGACGTTGAAGGCGCCGCGCGCCGTCGTCTTGCCGTGCAGCACGAGCCGCGTCCCGGGCCTGTAACGCTGAACCAGCCACGGCTGGTTGAAGAACGTCGCGCGCATCGTGCCGGTTGCATCGAACACGCTCGCTTCGACCAACGGCTTCATCCCCCGCCGGCGCACCGGCCGCGCTGAGATCGTCCGCACCTGCACGGCCACCGTCGCCGCCTCGCCGGGCTTGAGGCCGCTAACGGTACGCGCGTCGCGGCTGTCTCTGGGCAGATGCTCCAGTAGCGCCCCCACGCTCGTCAGTCCAAGCGCCTGCAAGCCATCGGCGGTCTTACCCGGCGCCACCTCCAGTGAATCATCCAGACGTGAGGGCTTCGGCCAGCGCACCGGGGCGAGCAGCAGCAGATCTCGCGCCAAACCCTCGCTTGAGGCGAACGCTCGCGGTGCGATCGACAGATCGGACGGTGACGTGGGGTTGGCGGCGGCGACTGGGGACATCCGCAACCCTGCATGATGGCGAGCCTCGCGGTCGTCAGGGACGCTACTCGGCCGCCAGCAGCCACCAGTACGCGTGCTGACCGCCGTCGCGCAGCTCCAGCTCGACCTCGCCGTCGACCATCGCCGCGACCTCCGTCGCTGCCAGCGGAGCCCCTTCGCCCGTGAGACAACTGATCAATTCGGCCTCCTGCGCGAGACTCGCGATCACAGCACCGAGGGTCTGCGCGGGGTCTCCCCAGGCGATGACCTCCTCGCCGAGGAACCCGACGGCCTCTCCACGCGTGAACCGCCCCTGCGCGTCATCGCGAGCGGCGGGAGCAACCGCCCCCGTGCGGATGTGCTCGAGCGCTCGCGCGAACGCCAGCGCGTTCTCGCGAACACCACGGTCGGCCTCCAGCGCGACCGCTGCCACCAGCCCCGCCTGCTGACCGGCCGCCGGAGCCACGAGCACCTGCTTGTCCGAGAGCTCCGCGGCGCGCTCGGCGGCCATCGTCACGTTGGGAGAGCTCGGCAACACCAACACCTCCTCGGCCGGGACCTCGTGGATCGCCGCGATCAGCTCATACGTCGATGGGTTCATCGTCGGCCCACCGTCGATCGTGCGCACCCCCAGCTCGCCGAACATGCCGGCCAGCCCCTTCCCGCTGACGACCGCCAGCACACCGCAGCGAGCTCGGGGCGCCGCCAGGTCGTGCGGGCCGGTGGAGGATGCGCCGTTGGAGGAACTCGTGCCGAGCACGCGCTCGTCGCGCTCGGCGACCTGCAGACGCATGTCAGCGATGTCCAGTCTCGATACCTCCCCCACCTGCGCGAACACCGCGGTCGCGCGCTCGGGCTCGTCGGTGTGCAAATGAACCTTCAGCGTGCTCGCATCGCCGACCACCAGCACCGAGTCGCCGAGCGCCTCCAACGGCGCGACGAACGAGCCCGCGCTCAAGCCGCTGCCGGTGACCGCGAAGTTCGTACAGAACCGGTACGTGCCCGAAACGTGGTGGGGGTGGGTGATCTGAGCTGGCGCATAATGGTCGAGATCGGGCGCCTCCTCGCCGCGCAACGCCGCCACCACGCCCGCAAAGATGATCGTCAGCCCGTACCCGCCGGCATCGACCACACCGGCCTCGCGCAGCGCCGCCAACAGCTCCGGGCTGCGCTTGACCGAATCCTGCCCGGTTGCAACCGCGCGCTCCAGTGCATCCGCGATCGCGATGTCCTGTGTGGCGGGATCGGTCGCGGGACCCAGGCGTGTGTCCTTGGGGCTGTGCGCCACGTCGGTCATGATCTTGTGCGCCATCTCCCGCGCGACCGTCAGAATCGTGCCCTCCGCCGGCTCGCGCACGGACGCGTAAGCTCGGTCCGCGGCGTTGGCGAGCGCCGCGCCGATCAACGTCGCGTCGATCAGCTGACCCGGGCGCGAGACCAGCTCCTCGGCCGCTCCGCGGATCAACTGCGAGAGGATCACACCCGAATTGCCCCGCGCTCCCAGCAGCGCGGCGCGTGCGACCGACTGCACGATCTCCTCGCGTCCGATCTCGTCGATCGTACGCGCGTGCCCGTTCGCGCCCTGCAAACGGTCGAGCTCCTCCAGCACCGCGCGCAACGTCAGCGCCATGTTGTCGCCCGTATCCCCGTCCGCGACCGGAAACACGTTCAGGTCGTTGACCTCCTCGCGGCGGGACTCCAGATGCGCCAGCGCTCCTGCCACCGCCGCGCGAAAACGAACCAGATTGGTATCGCTCACTGCGCTAGGTCTTATCAGGTACAGCGGCAGAGCGAGCCCGCGCGAGGCCGGCCACGCGCGTCAGGCGGCCTTCGTTACCTTGCCGGCTTTCAGACAACGCGTGCACACGTACACGCGCCGCGGCGCCTTGCCGACGAGGATCCGCACCTTCTGCAGGTTCGGGTCGAAGCGGCGCTTGGTGGCGACCATCGAGTGGCTGCGGCTCTGCCCGAACGCCGGACCCTTGCCGCAGCTGTGACATACCTTTGCCATCGCGTCCGGCAGTTTAGCCGACTAGCCGAGCCCGGGCGCGGACGGGACGTCCGGGTTATCGAGCAGCCGCGTTCGCAGCGCCGCCATCGCCAGCACGGCCTCGGCGGCGTGGCGTCCCTGGTCGCGCTTGCCTCCGCCGGCGCGCGCGAGCGCCTGCTCCATCGTCTCGCACGTCAGCACGCCGAACGCGCACGGAACGCCGGTGTCGAGTGAGACCTGCATGACCCCGCGCGCGGTCTCGGCGCAGACGAAGTCGTAATGGTCGGTCTCGCCTCTGATCACCGCACCAAGGCAGGCGATGCCGTCGTAGCGACCCGACTCGGCCGCGTACTGGGCGGCCAGCGGGAGCTCGTAGGCGCCCGGCACGTCGAACACCGCCACGTCCTCGTGGCCGGCCTGCGCGAACGCTTCGCGCGCGCCCCCAACCAAGCGTTCGGCGAGGTCCTCGTAGAAGCGCCCGACGACGATCGCAAACGAGGGCGCGCTCACTGTCCCCGATCTCCCTCGGAGGCGTCCTGAGCACGCTCGGAGTGCAGCATCTCAGCGTCGAGGTTCAATCCCTGGTGGTGCAAAGTGTGGCCCATCCGCTGCGCCTTCGTGCGCATGTACTCCTCGTTGTGCGGGTTCGGCGCGTGCTCGATCGGGACCTGCGCGGTGACCGACAGGCCGTAGCCCTCCAGACCCTTGATCTTCTTGGGGTTGTTCGTGAGGATGCGGATCGAGGACAACCCCAGGTCGGAGAGGATCTGGGCGCCGATCCCATAGTCGCGCAGATCCGCCGGCAGTCCCAGTTGGAGGTTGGCTTCGACGGTGTCGAGACCGTCCTCCTGAAGACGGTAGGCCTTGAGCTTGTTCAGCAGGCCGATCCCGCGACCCTCCTGGGCGAGATACAGCAGCACACCCTCGCCCTGCGCCTCGATCATCGCCAGGGCCGACTCGAGCTGCTCACCGCAGTCACAGCGAAGCGAATGGAACACGTCGCCCGTGAGGCACTCCGAATGGACTCGCACGAGCACGTCGCTGTGCCCGGAGACCTCACCCTTGACGAGCGCCACATGATGCTTATCGTCAACCAGTGAGCGATAGCCGACCACTTCGAACTCGCCATGCGCGGTCGGCAGGTGCGCGGCGGCGACGCGTTCGACGAGCTTGTCGTGGCGACGGCGGTAGGCGATCAGATCGGCGATCGTGATCATCTTCAGCCCATGCCGCACGCAATAGTCGGCGAGATCTCCCACGCGCGCCATCGTGCCGTCGTCGTTCATCACCTCGCAAATCACCCCCGACGGGTTCAGACCTGCCAGGCGGGCGAGATCCACCGCCGCCTCGGTCTGTCCGGTGCGCTCGAGCACGCCTCCCGAGCGAGACTTCAACGGAAAGATGTGGCCGGGCTGCACGAGATCGCGAGGGTGAGTCTTCGGGTCGATCGCAACCTGGATCGTGCGGGCGCGATCGTGTGCGGAGATTCCCGTCGTCACCCCCTCGCGCGCCTCGATCGACACGGTGAAAGGGGTCTCGAACGACGATTCGTTCTTCGCCGCCATCAGCTCCAGTCCCAGTTCCTCGCAGCGCTCGGGGGTCAGCGACAGGCAGATCAGCCCACGCCCCTCCTTGGCCATGAAGTTGATCGCCTCCGGGGTCGCGAACTGTGCGGCCAGCGTCAAATCGCCCTCGTTCTCGCGGTTCTCGTCATCGCACACGACCACCATCCGGCCGGCGCGGATCTCCTCCAGCGCTTCCTCGATCGTCGCGAACGGAGTCGTGGTTTTGGTCTTGGATTGGCTCATACGCGTGAGGCCTCCATAAGTCGCTCTACATGCTTTGCCAGCACGTCCCCCTCCAGGTTCACCCGATCCCCGACGGCGATGGTTCCCAGGTTGGTGCGCATGAGCGTCTCCGGGATCAGCGAGACCTCGAACCCGTCCTCGTGCAGCGCGCTCACGGTCAGACTGACCCCGTTGACGGCGATCGACCCCCTCTCCACCAGATAGCGAGCCACCTCGGGTCCACTCTCGATCCGCAGTACTCGCGCAATGCCTTCATCGCGAATCTCACTCACGAGACCGGTGCCGTCGGCGTGCCCCTGGACGACATGTCCGCCCAGACGCCCGTCGGCTCGCAACGCCAGCTCGAGGTTGACCCGCGCTCCGGGCTCCAAGGAGCCGAGCGCGGAACGCCGCAGCGTCTCGGCCATCGCCTCCGCGGCAAACCCCTCGTCGCGAACGTCGATCGCGGTCAAACACACGCCGTTGACCGCCACCGAGTCGCCCCGAGCCAGTTGAGCGGCGAGACGGGTGCCGATACGGAGCCTCGCGCCCTGCTCGCTGTGCTCAAGCGCAGTCACGCTGCCGAGATCTTCGATCAGACCCGTGAACACGATCTAACTCGCCTACCACTCGCGCAGTCGCGCGCTGATCAGCAGATCCTCGCCGACGCGATCGCATTCGCAGGTCAATGCACGCAGCGCCTCGGAGATCTGCTCGACCCCCTGGCCCTCCAGAGGATCGCGGGCTGCGCTTCCACCGAGCAAAAGCGGCGCCAAAAACAGTCGGATTTCGTCGATCTCACCGGCGTCCAGGAACGCTCCCGCCAGGTGCGGACCGCCCTCCAACAGCGCTGAGGAGACACCGATCGACCCGAGCTGATCCAGCGCCGAACGCACTCGGGCCGGCTCGTTCTCACCGGTCGCGACGAGCACCTGCACCCCCGCGGCCTCCAACGCGTCGGTGTCCGCGCGCGCCGCCGCACGGGAGACGACGACCGTGAGCGGTATCTCAAGCGCCGCTGAGACGAGCTGCGAGCCGGGTTCCAGGCGGGCGAGCGAGTCAAACACGACGCGGCGAGGCTGGGGTCGCTCAAGCTCGTCGGCCAGGCCTTCAGGACGGGCGGTCAGGCGCGGATCGTCGGCCAGCGCGGTCCCGATCCCGACCACCACGGCGTCGACAGAGGCACGCCAGCGATGCGCCAGCTCGCGGCTGGCCTCACCACTGATCCACTGCGAATCGCCGGTGCGAGTGGCGACCTTGCCATCGAGGGTCATCGCGGACTTGAACAGCACCCATGGTCGCCCGACGCGCGCGTGCTTGCGAAACGCCTGGTTGAGCAAGCGCGCCCTGGTCGCCAGCTCGCCGTCGACGATCACGACCTCGACCCCCTCGTCGCGCAGAATCCCCAGCCCGCGTCCGGAGGCCTTCTCGGTCGGATCGTCCGAACCGACCACCACGCGCCTGATCCCGGATTGCACGATCGCGTCGGTGCAAGGCGGCGTCTTGCCCTCGTGACAGCAAGGTTCAAGCGACACATACAGCGTCGCGTCGCTCAGATCGGCCAGCCCGCATGCCTCGATCGCGTTGACCTCGGCGTGCGCCCCACCGAACCGTTCGTGCCAGCCCTCGCCTAGGACCTCGCCGTCACGGGCCACAACCGCCCCAACCACAGGGTTGGGCCTGACCTCGCTCGCACCGTTGCGCGCGAGGTCGATCGCACGAGCCAGGTGCGTGGCGTCGGTATCGGTGCTGATCGTCATCTGTACATCCAGGATAACCCCGCTCAGCCACGGCACCGGCCGCCGTGCAATCGATAGATCGTCATCGTCGGCCCCGGGCGCTCGTAGGAGAGCGGGTAGTAGTCGAAGCTCCAGTCGAAATCGAACGCGACCGGACCCTTCCCGGAGACGTAGGGCGAGGAGCGATAGACGACTTCGCCCTGGCGGGCCAGCGCGCGGTAGTAGGCGATCGCTCGGGGTACCGCGTGCGGGTCGGCGAAGGCGCGCCCGGACTCGATCGAGCCGCTCACGACCCAGCAGTAGCGGTGCGCTTGGTAGTAGTCGATCAATGCCGGGGCGAGCGTGCGCTCGTAGTCCTCGATGCCGATCTTCACGGTCGTGCCGTTCGTCAGAGCGCCCGTCGAAGAGATGCGCGAGATCAGCGACGGGTACTTGTTCCAGTGGGTGCCCCACCCGTTGGGCGCCACCGGCTCGACCACGATCGGCGTGCCGGCGGGGATGTGCGCGAGCATCCAAGTGCGCGCCAGATTGCGCGTGTCGGCACGCGCAAGAGTTCTGCCCGCGTGGACGCTGTAGAGGAGGCCCTGTGCGAGCAGCGCCCCCACGAGCAGCGCGGTGACCGCGACGCGCAGACGTGGAGCGCGGCGGGCGAGCAGATCCACTGCCTGCACCGCAAACAACGCCGCGAGCAGGCACAGGATCGGAAAGATCGGCAACAGCCAGCGACCGAAATAGCGCCCCTGAAGACCCATGAACGCGAGGTACAAGAGCGGCGCCGGTACGAGCATCCAGCCCAGCGCCCGCTCCCGCCACCACACGCTCAGCGCACCCCCCAACGCCGCCAGCCCGGGCACCCAGCCGAGACCCCAGGTGAGCGTCCACAGGTAGTAGGCCAGGCCACCCTCATGGGGCGCGCCGAGCTTGCCCTGCGCTTCGGCCGAGAGTGTCGACTGATGCACGAGTTCGGAGTGAAACGCCGTGTAGTCCAGGACCGCATAGGGGTTCGCGATCAGAAACGCCGCCAGCGCCGCGACACCCGCGAGCGCAAGCCCGGTGAGCACACGCCGAGCCGCGTTCGACTGCGCCTGTAGATAGCTCGCGGCGCTCGCCGCCACGAGCGGGAGCAGGACGATGCCGGCCGTGTACTTGCTCGCGCACGCCAACCCCAGGCCGATCCCCGCCAGCAGATAGTCGCGCGCGCGGCCCCTACGCAACACGCCGGCGGCCCCGAGCAACGCCAGCGTGAGCGGCGCCAGCGTGGGCACGTCGTTGAGCGCCAGGTGCGCGTAGAACACCGGCAGGAAGGCGACGGCCTCAATTGCCGCGGCGAGAAGTCCGGCACCGCGACCGCACAGGCGCGCTCCGGTCGCATACAGCAACCACAGCGCCAGCGTGCCGAGCACGGCCGCGATGACACGTGCGAGCGTGTACACGTCCGCGGGGTGCAAAGCGATCGCTTTCTGGACGCCTGTCGTCCCACCGTAAGCGATCGCGAACACGTAATGCAGGACGTAGGTGTAGGCGGGTGGATTGGCGAAATAGTGCGGGTTCAGGCCATGCCCGAACATTTCGATCGCACGCGGCACGAAGTGGTCGGCCTCATCGGCGTTAAAGGCGTAGGGCAATCCCTGACGCAGACCCCACAGGCGCAACGCGAGCCCGCCCGCGAGCACCAGCGCCAGCCCGGCCCACGCCCACACACGCGCGGTCCCACCCGCGCCGCCGCGCTCGTCGCCCTCACCGTGCCGAGAGCCGACGCTCGGGGGAGCGCTCCGCACGCCCGCCACCGGCGGATCGGCGTCTTCAGCCGCAGTTGTCATAGACCGCGTAATAGCGGCTCGTGTAAATCCGGTGATAGCCGGCCTGCGGGACCTGGTCGCGAGGATCGTCGCCAACATCGACGATCGCCTTGAAGAACACGGCGCTGCCGAGTGGATAGACGGCGACACTGCCCTGATTCAACCTGTCCTGCAACGCGTGAGCGCCTTTCTTTGAGTCAGCACGTGCTTGGCTGCGCGCGAGAATCTCGTGCTGGCCTACGCTGTCGAGGATCCAGCGCGCGTCGGGGATCAGCTTGTTGTCTGGCAGCGAGACGAGCGGACAGCGCTTCAAGGCCGCGTGTACCCGCGGATTCGACAGTGCCGCGGCCAATCCCTCGTGGAAGTCCTCGTGATAGGCCAGCGTCGTTCGCAGGCTCGTCAGGCTGAGCGTCGTGGCGGCCGCCACACCGCCGTAGAGCACCAGCACGATCGCCCCTACCAGCCACACTCGCCGCAGGGCGGTTTTCGCTCGCAGCATCGCCCAGCCGCCGATCGCGACGGCACAGAACAACAGCATCACGATCGCGGCCCCCATCAGGTAGCGATCGATCACCGACGCCCCGGCGGCGCCCTCGGCGATGAACACCGCGATCAGCAACACCAGCGCGAGGAGCGGGGTGAGTACGCGCCGGGGTGCCAGCCATACCGCGATCGGCAATCCGAGCAGCACGCCGAGGATCACCGGGAGCTTGTCGATCCGCACACCGAACGTCCACACCGACGCCGCCACGCTCGAGACCCCCTGGGTGCGTTCGAGTTCCTGGGCCAGCCCGGCGGTGGCGTGCAGCGAATACAGCGGATCGCCGGTCACGATCCCGTCCAAAGCAAGCCACACGATCGGTCCGACCAGTGCGAGAGCCAGGTATGCCAGCCGCCTGCGGTTGCCGATCGTCGTCTCTCCGTGGCGAGGCCATACGCACCACAGCCAGTACGCGCCGCTCAGCACCCATGCGTCGGGGCGCAACAGGCCGGCGGCCGCGAGCAGCACGAGCACGAGCGTGCCCCGTCGCGGGCGCTGCACCTCGAACACGATCGCCCATACGATCAGCGCGACGTAGCTGATATCCAGATAGCCCTGCGCGGCGAGGTTCTCGATGAAGAAGCGGCTCAGCACGAGCAGCGCCGCGAACAACCCGACGACCGGACCGAAGCACAACCGTCCCAGCCTGTACATGCCGGCGACGACCGCCACGAACGAGGCGATCGAGCCGAGCACCATCAGCCGCGCGCCGCCCTGACCGAAGACCGAGCAGACCATCCCGAACGCAATCGCCAACGGATGCTCGGTTGGCCCGCGATACACCCTGAAGTCGGGCAAATGCAGGTGCAACAGGTCACGGCCCCACAGCAGCGCGTAGAACGAGTCATACGTCGGATACGTGGGGTAGGCGAAATAGCCGACCAGCGCACCTATGCACAGGAGCGCAAACCCGATCTTCGCCCACGTCGAGGCATCGACCGCGCGCAACCGCTGCAGCGGGGTCGTGTCCTGCCGCGGAGTGCTGAATGTCGCGCTGGCCATCGGTCGCAGAGCCTATCCTTGCAAGCAGCCGCCCCGAGCAGAGCACCCCACGGGGTAGGGTTCAGCGCAGTGAAGCTCATTATCCAGATCCCCTGTTTCAACGAGGCCGAGCAGTTGCCGAGCACGCTCGCCGACCTGCCCCGCGAGGTGGATGGGTTCGATGTCGTGCAGTGGCTGATCATCGACGACGGCTCGACCGACGAGACGATCGCGGTCGCGCGCGCTCACGGCGTCGACCATGTGGTGCGCCTGACCAACAACAAGGGCTTGGCCGCGGGCTTTCAGGCAGGCATCGACACCGCCCTGAAGCTCGGCGCCGACGTGATCGTCAACACCGACGCCGACAACCAGTACTACGGGCCGGATATCTCAAAGCTCGTACGTCCGATCCTCGACGGACGCGCCGACATGGTCGTCGGCGACCGCGAGGTCAGCGGCATCGAGCATTTCTCGCCGCTGAAGAAGACGCTGCAACGCCTCGGCTCGTGGGTCGTTCGCCAGGCCTCCTCGACCTCCGTACCCGACACGACCTCCGGTTTTCGCGCCTACAACCGCGAGGCCGCGATCCAGATGATGGTCGTCTCGCGCTTCACCTACACCCTTGAGACGATCATCCAGGCCGGCAAGCTGCTGGTCGCGGTCGATCACGTCCCGATCCGCACCAACCCCAAGACGCGCGAGTCGCGCCTGTTCCCCTCGATGGGCGCATACGTACGCCGCAACACGATCTCGATCTTTCGCATCTACGCCCAGTACGAGCCGCTGCGGGTGTTCTGGAGCCTCGCCCTGCTGATGGGCCTCGTCTCGATCGGCGTGTGGATCCGCTTCGCGGTCGCCTACGCCGAAGGCAACGGCAAGGGGCACGTCCAGTCGTTGATCCTCGGAGCGGTCCTGTTCATCGCCGCGGTGGTGCTGTGGGCGCTCGGCGTGATCGGCGATTTGCTGGCCGCCCAGCGCGTTATGACCCAGCGTACGTTCGAGCGAGTTCGCCGTATCGAGCTGCAGCTCGGCGTCGCGCCCTCTCACTACGAAGCGAACGCAACGCCGCCGATAGAGGCGCCCGAGCGCGAGACGGTGAAGGTATGAGCGCGAGTGGCGTGACAGTATCCGACGAGGGGATCGTCACCGGCAACACCTACGACAAGTACGGCTCGACCAACCCGCTCGTAAAGCGCATGATGGCCGGGTTCGAGGGTGCGCTGGATGAGCTTTTCGACAAGGCCGACCCGCGTTCGCTGCTCGATGTAGGTTGCGGTGAGGGGGTGCTCGTGCACCAGTGGGCACAACGTCTCGGGGAGAGCAGGCGCGTCGTCGGGATCGACCTGGAGGAGGAGTCGATCCAGGCGGGCTGGGAGCTGCACAAGGCCCCGAACCTCGAGTATCGCGTGATGCACGCCGAGAACTTGCCGTTCGCCGCCGGCGAGTTCGATCTCGCTACCGCGATCGAGGTGCTGGAGCACGTCCCCGACCCCGAGCATACGTTGAGCGAGATGGCGCGTTGCGCCGAGCACCACCTGCTCGTCTCGGTGCCACGCGAGCCGTTGTGGCGGATGCTCAACATGGCCCGGGGCGCGTACTGGAGGACGCTCGGCAACACTCCGGGTCATCTGAACCACTGGTCCAAGCGGACGTTCGTCGAGCTGCTCTCGCGCTACGGCGAGGTGGCGGAGGTGCGCTCGCCGTTCCCGTGGACGATGCTGCTTGTCCGGCTCTGAGGATTCGCGTCGGGACGCTCAACCCGACCCCGGCGCTCTCGCCGACCCCGCAGGCGCCTCGGCGATGACCTCTACCGGTGACGACACCGCTCGCGACGGCAGCGGTGCGGGTTCGGGCCAAGCCCGTTCGTATGGCAGCGGCGCGCGCATCCTCTCAATCGGGATCGCCGCGACGGGCCTGCTGACGTTCGCATTCTTCTCGATCTCCAGTCATGTCCTGAGCGAAGAAGCGGCCTCGCGCGTGGCGCTGTTGTGGTCGGTCATGTTCGTGATCATCTCGGTGATCTACCGGCCGATCGAACAGTTGCTCTCGCGCACGATCGCCGAGCGCAGAGCGCACGGGCACGGAGAGCATCCGCTGCGCATTCCGATCGCGATCCAGTCGGGGTTCGCGCTGCTGTTTCTGCTCGCGGCGCTGGCGCTGCACGAAGTGCTGGTCGATCAGGTCTTCGAAGGATATGAAGCGCTCTACTACGTGCTGGTGGTGGGGACGCTCGCCTACGCCGCCAGCTATTTCGCGCGGGGTTGGCTGGCCGGGCATGAATACTTCGTCTTGTTCGGGCTGCTCGTGCTGATGGAGGCGCTGGCTCGCATCTGTTTCGCGTTGGCGGTCGTGCTCGGCATCACAAGCGGACAGACGGCCGTCGCGCTCGGCATCGCGGCGGCGCCGCTGATCTCGCTTGTGGTCGTCCCGGCGGCGTTCGCCCGCCGCGGCGAGGAGCGGCGCGATTCCGGCTTTCAGCATGCGCCCGCCCACCCCCACGACGCCGACTTGGCGGACGCGCCGATCACCGTCGACGAGGCCGACGCGGCGCTCGCGGGACCGGGCACCGAGGGCGTGCAGGAGGCGGCGGCGCACGAAGAGCTTTCGCTGCGGCGGGGTACCGGCTTCGCCGGCTGGGTCTCGGGGATCATGCTTTCCGAGCAGACGATCCTCAACGCCGCCGTGCTGACCGTCGCCGCCACCTCGCCGAACAAGGCCCTCGCGGGAATCGTATTCGACGTCCTCCTGATCGCGCGCGCGCCGCTACAGCTGTTTCAGTCGATCCAAACCTCGCTACTGCCGCATCTGACGGGCCTTGAGGCCACCGCGGGTCACGACGCGTTTGCTCGTGCGATCCGCGTGACGGTCCTCGCGATCGCCGCCTTCGCCGGTGCGGTGGCGCTCGGTCTGCTGGCGATCGGGCCGTTCGCGATGACTCACCTGTTCGGCCAGCAGTTCTCCTATGGCCGTTTCGGCCTGGCCCTGGTGGGCGTCGGAATGGGCTTGCACCTCGCCTCGGGGGCACTCAACCAGGCCGCGCTGGCGCGCGACCGCGCCCGTACCGCCGCCTGTTGCTGGGGGGTGGCCGCCGTGCTGTTTCTGATCTGGATGCTCACCCCGGCTGTGAGCGAACAGCTCATGCGCACCGAGATCGGCTATGCCGGGGCCACGGCCGTGCTCGCGCTGTTGCTCGGAGTGGTGTACCGCCGTGGGCGCCCCGCGGCGCCGGCCCGGCCGGACGACGACGGTCAGTCTGCTTCCACCGCGCCGGCGATCGCCCGGTAGGCCTCGCCAGGATCGGCGCGGCCGAAGATCGCCGAGCCCGCCACGAACACGTTCGCGCCGGCCGCTGCACACCTGGGCGCGATCTCTGGGTCGATCCCGCCGTCCACCTGCACCGCGACCTCAGTGCCGACGATCGCCCTGACCCGCTCGATCTTCTGAGGCGAGTGCGCGATGAATGGTTGACCGCCCCAACCGGGATTGACGGTCATGCAGAGCGCCATGTCGATCGCCCCCACGATCTCCGCCAAGGCGCCGACGGCGGTGGCTGGATTGATCGCGACACCGACCCCGACGCCCTGCTCGCGCAACAGCCCGGCGGTGTAGGCGACGTGCGGCGTGGCCTCGGCGTGAAATGTAATCGTGTCCGCGCCGGCCTTGACGAACTCACCCACGTGGCGCTCGGGGCGCTCGATCATCAGGTGCACGTCAAGGAGCGCTCCCACCGCGTGCGCCTGCTCACGCAGCGCCGCGACGACGATCGGCCCAACCGTGATCGGCGGGACGAAATGCCCGTCCATCACATCCACGTGAATCACCCGCGCCCCCGCGTCCAGCACCTCCCCCACCTGCTCGCGCAGTCGCCCGAAGTCGGCCGACAGGATCGACGGCGCGACCCGCACGCCGCTGAGTAGCTCATTCGCAGTCATCTCGGACCAACCCCCATCTGAGTTCGCAGGGCAAGCTGGGCAAGGACGCAGGGAGCGTGGCGTGCTACGCACGCGAGCGACCGAGGACGCAGATCCAGCGCAGCCATGCGGGCTCAGATCGTCTGCAGCATGCTGTCGCCGCAGTTGTTGCACTTGAGGATCGCGGTCGAGGACATGCGCACGATCGTAGAATGCTCGCCGCAGTTCGGGCATACCGATGTCAGCTCGAACCGTCGCAGGCAGTACACGCAGCGGTAGCGTCCTGGCAGGTTCGTCGGACGCAGCCATGGCTCGCCGCAGTGTGGGCAGAGCGGCCCGAGGTCCGCTTGAGCCTTGGCGGGCTTGTCCGTTTCGCCGGCCACCGTGTCAGCCTTCCGTCCGGCGTAGCCGCGCGATGAAGAAGCCCGCGGTCAGGTCGCGATGGGGCAACGTCAACAAGGTCTCGGGTGCCCGCGGGTTGGCGCGCGCCGGCAGCTCGACGCCGAGGTCATCGAGTGTGAAGTCGGGATGGGCGTTCAGGAACGTGACGATCCGGCGCTCGTTCTCGGTCGGAGAGATCGTGCACGTAGAGTAGACCAGCACGCCGCCCGGACGGAGAGCCTGCGCGCCCGCGGCGAGAATCCTCGCCTGCGCCTGCTCCAGCTCGTTCAAGTGCTCGGGGCGCATCCGCCAGCGCAGATCGGGACGCGCCTGCAGTGTCCCCAGTCCCGAGCATGGAGGATCGACCAGCACGCGGTCATACACCGCGCCCTCGGGCCGCGTCCCCGCCGCGTCGCCCAGCTCCACGCGCACGTTCTCAACGAGCAGCCGTTGCGCGGTTCGCGTGAGGGCGCCCGCGCGGCGACGATCGCGCTCGACGGCCACGACTTCACCGGTCCCGCCCATCAGTGCCGCCAGGTGGGTGCTCTTGCCTCCCGGCGCCGCGCACAGGTCGAGCACGCGTTGACCTGGCTCGGGCCCAAGTACGCGCGCGACGAGCATGGCCGCGCGCGACTGCGCCAGAAACGCGCCCTGCTTCCAGAGAGGCGAGCCGTGGACATCGAACGCCTCCTCCAACACCAGAGCCTCGGGTATGTCGGGATCGCTGTGTGTGCGGACCGGTAGCTCTGCCGCCAGTGTGGGTGTGTCGGTGAGGAGCGTGTTCGCCCGCAGCGCCACCTCGCCCGGCTCGTTGTCGTAGGCCATCAGGGCGCGCGCCTCCTCGGCGCCCAGCTCCTCCCACCAAAGGCGCGCGATCCACTCCGGATGAGAGTGCTTGACGGCGGCCTGCTCCGGGGTGTCATCGCTCATCGCACCCAGCAACGCGTCCGACCCTTCGCGCCCGGCACGGCGCAGGGCCGCGTTGACCAGACCGTGACCGGCGCGCGCGTTGATCTTGGCGAGCTCGACAGCGTCGGCGACGACCGCGTAGTCGGGGGCGCCGTCCAGATACAGAAGCTCGTACAACCCGAGCCGCAGCGCCGCCAGCAGCGGCGGGTCCAGTCGCGCGACGGGCCTGTCGGCGAGCTCTTCTATCAGTCGATCGAGCGTGCCCTTGCGCTGCACCGCGCCGTAGGCCAATCGCATCGCCAGCGCGCGCTCGCGCGGAGCAAGCGCACGAGACTCGGCGTGCAGGGCGTGATCGGCGTATGCGTCATCCTCGAATACGCGGCGCAGCACCGCGTACGCGCAGATCCGCGCTTCAGAGAGCATGTCCGCGCAAGTAGGCGCCCGCGTCCATCGCTCGTCCGCCCGGCGGCTGCACGCGCACGAGTTCAAGCGCGCCCCGTGCCGTCCCGTACAAGAGGCGCTCACCGTCCGCGGCGAGCCTCCCGGGCGCCGGCGTATCCGCCACCGGCTCGATCGCGACCCGCGCATCGTGCACGCCCAGCAGGCTCCCGTCGGCGAGCGCCAGGCGCGCGCCGATGTGGGGCTCCAGCGCCCTGACCACCCGCTCCAGCTCCTGTGCGGGGCGCGCCGAATCCAGCAGGCGATCCTCGGAACCGACCTTCTCGGCGTAGGTCACGCCCGCTTCGTCCTGCTCGACGAACTCCGCCGGTTCGCCGCTCGCGATCAAATCGAGCGCCCGCACGAGTAGCTCCCCGCCGAGCGATTGCAGACGTTCGGCCAGGGATCCGTAGGTGTCCTGCGGCGTGATCGCAAGCGCATCCGTCAAGCACACCGGCCCACTGTCAAGGCCCGCCGTCAGGCGCATGATCGAGACGCCCGTGCGCGTATCGCCCGCCATGATCGCTCGCTCCACCGGTGCGGCGCCACGCCAGCGCGGCAACAGCGACGGGTGCACGTTCAGGATCTCGTGCTCTGAGAGCAGCGGCTCCTTGATGAGTGCACCGAACGCGCACACAACCACAGCCTCGGGTCGCGCTCGCGCAACCTCCTCGCGCGCTGCCGGTTCGTTGACGCTCGCAGGCTGCGCACATGCGATCCCCAGTGTTCGCGCAACGTCTGCGACGGGCGGAGAGCCGAGCTTGCGCCCACGCCCCCGCGGGCGGTCCGGGCGCGTGAGGACCAGTGCCGGGCGATGCTCGCTCGCCGCCAAGCGCTCCAGCACGGCGGCCGCGAACGAAGAGGTGCCCAGATATACCGTGCGCACGACCCGAGCTCCTCCCACGATGCCGCCAACGCGCGGCTAGGCGGGGCTCGTCTCGGAGACGGCCGCGCGCTCGGGCCGCCCCTCGGACGCGGCGCCCTGATGCGCTTCGCGCAGGGTACGCATCGCCTCGCGGCGTGCCTCGCGCGAGATCCGGTCGAGGATCAGGATGCCGTCCAGATGGTCGACCTCGTGCTGGATCACGCGAGCCTCCAGACCCTCGGCCTCCACCAGCAGCTCTTCTCCGAACGCGTCGTGTGCACGAGCGCGAACACGGGCTGGGCGTTCCACCTCGACGTGCACTCCGGGAATGCTCAAGCAGCCCTCTTCGGCGCTCTCCAGCTCGTCGCTGCGCCACTCGATCACAGGGTTGACCAGCGCCGTGATCGGATCGTCGGCGTACGCGCGATACACCAGCACGCGATGCAGGATCCCGACCTGTGTGGCCGCCAGCCCGACGCCCAGAGCGTCGCTCATCAGCATGCCCATACGCTCGATCTCACTGCGCAACGCGTCATCGAAGCGATCGACCTCGACCGCGCTCGCGCGCAACACGGGATCGCCGAGCTTACGCACGCGCGCCAGCGCCGCGTCACGTCGCGCGCGCGTCTCTTCGTCCAGCTCCTCGACCACGGGCACGTCTTGGTCGGGCGCGACCTCCAGATCCTCGTCTTCGCTCATGCAAACAAGTTTATTGGGGGTCGACGTCCACGCTGAAGCTCACACCTCTGTGCGCGCGGTCCTCCGCGACACGCCGCACCGCCTCGCCGACGGCACGCACCGCGGGACGACGCTCAGCAGCCTTGATAACGAGCACCTGACGCTCCTGGCCGCGCAAGCGAAACAGCGCAGCAGGCCCCAAAACACTCGTCTCTGAGGCCGGCTCGATACGCAGTCGCTCCGCCAGCGCACCGGCGGCCGCGCGTGCGGGAGGGCTCTCTACGGCCGAGCACACGATCCTGATCAGGTGGGAGAACGGCGGGTAGCGCAAGGCTTCGCGGCGTTCAAGCTCGCCGGCGAGGAAGCCGTCGCTGTCGTGGCGCGCGGCGTAGGCGATCGCGCGGGCCTCGGGCGCGATCGTCTGCACCAACACATGACCGTCGGCCCCGCGCCCGACGCGTCCCGCGAGCTGGGCGATCAGCGCGAACGTGCGCTCCTCGGCACGGAAGTCGGGAAAGCGCAGGGTCGCGTCGGCGTCGAGCACCACCCCCAGCGTCACGTCGGGAAAGTCGTGGCCCTTGGCGACCATCTGGGTGCCGACCAGCACCCCCGACTCGGCCGCCTCGAAACGGCGCAGCAGCGTTGCGACACCATCGGCGCCGACCGTGTCCGCGTCCAGGCGTAGCACCGGAAAGCGCTCGTCCTCGTCGCCGTCGAGCGCCGTGGCGAGGTCGTGTTGGACGCGCTCGGTACCCGCGCCGTGGCGTCCGACGGAGATCGAGCCGCACTGCTCACAGCGCTGCGGTGCGGGCTCGCGATGTCCGCAGTGATGGCAGGCGAGGTACCCCTCGCGCCGGTGCAGGACCAGCGAGACGTCGCATTCCGGACAGCTCCACACGCGCCCGCACGAACGGCAGGACAGGAAGTTCGACCAGCCACGGCGGTTCAACAGCACGATCGCCTTGCCCCGTTGCCGGCGCACGTCGGCGAGCGCCTGAACCGTGAGGGGATGCAGCCCGGTGCTCTGCTCGCCGCGCATGTCGAGCACCCCGACCCGCGGCAGCGGCCGCCCATCCACGCGCTCGGGAAGACGTAGCAGCGCAGACGTTCGCGGCTCGCCTGCTCCGGCGCGCGCGGCGCGATACACGCTCTCTGGCCGTGGCGTGGCACTGCCGAGCAGCAGCAGCGCGTTGGCCGAGCGCGCGCGCTGGAGGGCAACCTCGCGGGCGTCATAGCGCGGGTCGCCTTCGTGCTTGTAGGAGGCGTCGTGCTCCTCGTCGACGACGATCAGGCCTAGTTCCTCGATCGGCGCGAATACCGCCGATCGGGGACCCACGCACACCCGCGCCTGCCCGGTGCGCAACCGGCGCCATTCCTCGTAGCGCTCCCCGGGGCGCAAACGCGAGTGCAGCACGGCGACCGTGTCGCCGAAACGTTCACGGAAGCGACCGACTATTTGCGGGGTCAGCGCGATCTCCGGCACGAGCACGATCGCGCCGCGCCCTTGCTCAAGCGCACCGGCCGCAGCGCGCAGGTAGACCTCGGTCTTGCCCGAGCCGGTCACGCCCTGCAACAGGGTCTCCTCGAAGCGATGCGCCGCCAAGGCGTCGTGGATGGATCGGAGCGCGTGCTCCTGCGCGGGGGTCAGCGGGGGCGGCAGCGGCCTGCGGGCACCGACCGGCAGGTGCTCGGAGCGAACGACCTTACGGCGTTTGCGCCCGCTGAGCCTGCGCGCGGCGCCGGGTGGCAGCACCAGTGTCAGCGCCCGCGCGATCGTCGAGCAGTACTCGGCGGCAACCCACTCGGCCAGCGCCACGAGCTCGACGGGAACACCCAACTCCAGCGCGCGCAGCGGTGCGAGCAGCTTGTCCTCCGCGATCTCGCTGCGCTCGGACATCCCCACGACGACCCCGAGCACCTGCCGGCGCGCGAACGGGACCACAAGCATCGAACCGACGCCGACGGTGCCTCCCCGCAACTCCTCGGGAAGACGGTAGTCAAACGGGCCGCGCAGCGCGCGAGCGGTCGTCAATGGCTCGACTTGAGCGATAGCGGGCATCGGAGTGAAGGCCCATGGTTTTCCCAGGGCGAAGACGGAAGCGAGAGCCTCTTTTCTCTCGCCGCGACCTGACTCTAGACGGCCCGCCGGACCGTTCTTGAGCTCAGAGCCCGGCGGCCGCGCGCAGCGCCTGCGCCTTGTCGGTGCGCTCCCACGTGAAGTCATGGTCGTCGCGGCCGAAATGGCCATAGGCGGCGGTCTTCTGGTAGATCGGGCGATGCAGGTTGAGCTCCTCGCGGAAGGCGCCCGGGCGCAGATCGAAGACCTCGTCGACGGCCTTGGCGATCTGGCCGCGTGTGCAGCCCTCGAGCTCGGTGCCGAAGGTCTCGACCATCACGGAAACCGGGTGCGCCACACCGATCGCGTAGGCGACCTGCACTTCGGCGCGCTCGGCGAGCTTTGCGGCGACGATGTTCTTGGCGACCCAGCGCGCCGCGTAGGCCGCCGAGCGATCCACCTTGGAGGGGTCCTTCCCGGAGAACGCGCCACCGCCGTGGCGTGCCATCCCGCCGTAGGTGTCGACGATGATCTTGCGACCGGTCAGCCCCGCGTCTCCCACCGGACCGCCGATCACGAAGCGTCCGGTCGGGTTGACGAGGAAGTTCTTGCGCAGGCCGCTCGGGTCATAGAGGCCGTGCGGCAAGATCGGCTCGACGACGTGCTCCCACAGGTCGTCGGCGATCAGCGCCTCGGCGCCCTCCGCGTGCTGGGTGGAGATCAGGAGCTTCTCGATCGCGACCGGCTTGCCGTCCTGGTAGCGCACGCTCACCTGGGTCTTGCCGTCGGGTCGCAGGTAGTCGAGCGTGCCGGCCTTACGAACCGCCGCCAGTCGTTCGGCGAGCCGGTGGGCGAGTGAGATCGGCAGCGGCATCAGCGACTCGGTCTCGCTGGTCGCATAGCCGAACATCATCCCTTGATCGCCGGCGCCGGCGACGTCGAGCTCGTCGTCGTCACTGGCATCGGTGCGCGCCTCATACGCCTGGTCGACACCCTGTGCGATGTCGGGCGACTGCTTGTCGATCGCATTCAGAACCGCGCAGGAGTCGGCCGAAAAGCCGAGGTCGGCATTCGTGTAGCCGATCTTGCGCACGGTCTCGCGCGCGATCTCCTGGATGTCCACATAGGTGTCGGTCGAGATCTCCCCGGAGACGACGATCAGACCGGTGTTGACGAGCGTCTCGCAGGCCACGCGGCCGTAGGGGTCGTCGGCGAGCACGGCGTCGAGCACGCCGTCGGAGATCTGGTCGGCGACCTTGTCGGGATGCCCCTCCGTGACTGACTCGGAGGTGAACAGGAACTCGTTGTCTTGATGCTGGCTCATGCGGCTCCGGTGGTTGCTGTGAAGGAAAGAGCCGAGAGTCTACTTACGCGGCCCGCCGCGTCGCGCGGCGTCCGCGCTCTCCGCGCTGCACAAAATCGACGATCAGCGGCACGCCGTCCATCCCGTAGCGAGCGCGCAGCCGGTTCTCGAGGAAGTAGGCGTAGTCGCGGGTCACGCGCGTGCGGGAGTTCACCTGGATCGCAAAGCGCGGGGGACGCTCGCCGATCTGAGCCATGTAGAGGAGCTTCAGACGGTGCTGACCGGCGCTGCGCCGCGTCCCCACCGGTGGCTGACGGGCCTGGACCGCCTCGGCGAGGAAACGGTTGAGCTCGGGTGTGGGGATGCGCCCGGACATTCGGTCGCCGAGCGCGATCGCCTCGTTGAGCAGTCGTGCCACGTGCCGTCCGGTTTTTGCACTCACGGTCAGCACGCGCGGTCGCAGGCGCAGCTTTTCGGTGACGCGCGCGCGCTCGTGCTCGAGGCCGTCCTCGTCGCCCTCGTATACGTCCCACTTGTTCAGCACGAGCGCAGTCGCACACCCGGACTTCATCGCCAGCTCGGCGATGCGCAGGTCTTGGGATGTGACGCCGTCGCGCGCGTCGCACACGACCAGCGCCACATCGGCGCGTTCGGCGGCACGATGAGAGCGCAGCGTCGTGTAGTACTCGACCGAGTCCGCGACCTTCGACTGGCGGCGGATCCCGGCCGTGTCGATCAACGTCAACTTGCGCCCGTCCACGATCAGGGGGGTGTCGATCGCATCGCGCGTGGTCCCAGCGAACTCGGAGACGATCGTACGCTCCTGACCGAGGATGCGATTCACGAGCGAGGACTTGCCGACGTTCGGCCGTCCGATCACCGCCAGGCGGATCGTGTCCTCGTCCGGCTCTGACTCCTCCTCGGGGAGCAACTGCACGATCCGGTCGAGCAGATCACCCGAGCCCAAACCTTGCGATGCGGACACCGCCAACGGGTCGCCCAGGCCGAGGCGGTGAAACTCGGCCGCCAGGGGAATCTCGCCGACGCCGTCGCACTTGTTGGCCGCGACGATCGACGGGACCGGTGAGCGGCGCAGCAGATCGGCCATCTCCTCGTCGCCCGGCCTGATCCCCGCGCGAGCGTCCACGACCAGCACCGCGACCTGCGCGTCGGCGAGCCCGGCACGCGCCTGATCGCGGATCGAGCCGGCCAGCGGATCCTCGTCCTCGAAGTCCACTCCACCGGTGTCGATCAGCTTGAACTGGCGCCCGTTCCACTCGCAGTCGAGCTCCTTACGGTCGCGCGTGATCCCGGGGCGCTCGTGCACGACCGCCTCGCGGGTGCCCGTGAGGCGGTTGATCAGAGAGGACTTCCCCACGTTGGGGTAGCCGACTATCGCGACCTTCAGCATCCACTCAGTATGACCTTGCCGGGCGAACACCCTGGATTGAACACGCCAGGTCGCCCTGCTCGCGCGGGCTCAGTGGCCGCGATGGATGGCGTTCAGTCCGTCAGCAGCGCGGCGATGCGATCCACCACCTGCTCCACACTCAGGCCGGTCGTGTCGAGCGTCACCGACCCCGGCGCGGGCGCAAGCGGGCTGTGCTCGCGCGTGGAGTCGCGCTCGTCGCGGAGGGTCTGCTCCGCGAGCACGCCCTCGGGATCGGCGCCCAGCTCGAGCGCCCGCCTGCGCGCTCGCTCGCGGGGATCGGCCGTGAGGAAGATCTTCAGCTCCGCGTCGGGCGCCACGACCGTACCGATGTCGCGACCCTCGGCGACCCAGTCTCCGGTCGAGATCAACGCTCGCTGCTTGGCCACGAGCGCCACGCGCACATCGGGATCGGCGGCAACCAGAGACGCGGCCTCGGCGACCGTCGGCGTGCGGATCTCCTCGCTCACGTCATGCCCGTCCAGCAACACACGACTCTGCGCGCCATCGACATGGCCGGCGAAGTCGATCGCAGCCGTGCTCGCCAGCTCGCCGAGCGCCTGCCAAACTCGTGCCACGCTTCCCCCACCCGCGTTCAGGGCGGCAAGCGCGACACAGCGATACATCGCGCCGCTGTCCAGGTAGGTGTAGCCCAGGCGCCGTGCGAGCGCGCGGGCGACCGTGGACTTGCCGGCGCCGGCAGGGCCGTCGATCGCTACGAGCACAGGCTCGCGAGGTCCTGCACGAACCCCGGATAGGACACCGCGGCGGCCTCGACCCCAAGGACTTCGACTCCCTCGCGCGAGGCGAGGCCGGCGACGGCGCCAAGCATCGCCAGGCGATGATCGCCGCGCGCGTCGAACACGCCGCCGCGCAGGCCACCGGTGCCGCGTACTGCAAAACCGTCCTCGGTCGCCTCGATGTCCGCGCCGAGACCGCGCAGCCCCTCGACTACGTCGGCGATGCGATCTGACTCCTTGACACGCAGCTCCTGCGCCCCGCGTACGATCGTCTCGCCCTCGGCGTAGCAGCCGAGCAGCGCGACCAGCGGCAGCTCGTCGATCGCGAGCGGCACCTCGTCGCCCTCGACCTCGGTCGCCTCCAGCGCGCCGTGAGCAACGTCGAGATCGCTCACGGGCTCATCGGCGCAGAGCTCGCCGCTCTCGGGCTCGAGGTCGCCGAGCACGATCCCGCGCATGCGCCGGACGATCCGCAGAAAGCCGGTGCGCGTCCAGTTGACACCGACGTCGCGCAACAGCAACCGCGAGCCGGGGACGAGCACGCCGGCGGCCACCAGGAATGCGGCCGAGCTGGGATCGCCGGGGATGCGCACGCGGTCGAGGATCAGCTCGTCGGCGTTGACGACTGTGACGTGACGACCGTTACGGTGGATGTTCACCCCCGCGCGCAGCAGCATCCGCTCGGTGTGATCGCGGCTGCGCTCGGGCTCACCGACGGTCGTCGCTCCGTCCGCGGCCAGGGCCGCCAGCAGCACGCACGACTTGACCTGAGCGCTTGCCACGGGCAACTCATAGGAGATCGCCCGCAACCGCCCGCCACGCACGGTCAGTGGCGGAAAGCGTCCCTCTCGGGCATCCAACTCGGCGCCCATCTGTTCCAGCGGCCGCGCGATGCGATCGACCGGGCGACGACGGATCGACTCGTCGCCGTCGAGCGTAAACGAGCGACCCTCCTGTGCGGCCAGCCAGCCGGGCAGCAGTCGCATGAGCGTTCCGGCGTTGCCGACGTCGATCGGCCCGTCTGGTTCACGCGCCTCGCGCAGGCCGGTACCGCGAATCGTCGTCTCGCCGTCGCGGACCTCCACGAGCGCGCCCAGCGCGCGGACCGCCTCCAGAGTGGAGGTGGTGTCGGCGGCGTGCAGGTAGTTCTCGATCCGCACCGGCTCAGAGGCCATCGCCCCCAGTAGCGCGGCGCGGTGGGAGATCGACTTGTCCGCCGGGGCGCGCAGCTCACCGGCGAGCCCGCTGGACGGCTCGAAGCGCAGGTTCATGGTGGGGGCAGTATGACCGGGCTGGGCGACCCGGGCGGTTCGGACGCCCGCGGCGCTACGCGGTGTCCCGCGGACGGGCCACCGACGGTGTGGAGGTTATGAGAGACCTTCACGGGACAATACGGGTGGTAGGTGGTAGGTGGTACAGTGAGCCTTGCGATGAAAAAGACCAGCATCTACATAGATCCGGCGATAGATCGGGCCCTCAGTCGCAGGGCCACAGCCGAAGGCACGACAAAGGCCGCGCTCATCCGCGAGGCACTCGCAAACGCGGCGGCGCCGATGATGCGGGTCAAGCCGTGGGGGGCCGGCGTGTTCGCCGGCCCGGGCGATCTCTCCCAGAACGTCGACAAGTATCTGGACGGTTTCGGAGAAGACTGATCGTTCTCGACACGTCTGTAGTGCTGGCGTTCATGGATCGGGACGACGCCGATCACGATCGCGTCCGCGAGTGGATGCGCAACCAGGAGAACGAACTGAGCACAACTCCGTTCGTCGTAGCCGAGCTCGACTACCTCGTCGCGCGCCGAGGCGGTGCGGAGGTCTCACGCGTCTTGCGCGAACATTTCGAGCGCGGCGCTTACCTGGTCGAATGGTGGCCGACCGCGATCCACGAGACCGTGGCGATCGCCAGGCGCTACGAGTCGATCGAGTTGGGACTGACCGACGCCTCGCTCATCGCGCTTGCGGCACGCCTGCAGACGACGACGATCGCGACACTGGACGAACGCCACTTTCGGGCGGTGAAACCACTGTCCGGAGCCGATGCGTTCACGCTGCTCCCGGCCGACGCCGATTAGCCCCTATCGGATCGCCCCAGCAGCAATTCGCGCTCGGTCAGCGCGCGCTCATTCCACGCGCGCACAGCCTGAGCGTCGCCCGTCTGCAGGTCGGAGCGGACCTGTGCGAGCCGTCCCGTCAGCTCGTCGATTGCCTGCATCAGCACCTCGCGGTTGGACATGTAGATGTCAGTCCAGATCGCACTGTTGGAGCCCGCCACTCGCGTGGCGTCGCGGAAGCTCGGTCCAGTGCCCAACCGATTCGCGCCCGCGCGATCATCGTCAACGAACGTAGCCGCGGCCTGAGCGACGAGCAGGTTGGCCAGCACGTGCGGAAGATGCGAGACCGTCGCCATCACGCGGTCGTGAAGCTCGGGGTCGATCGGGATGGTGCGGGCGCCGAACGCGCCTATCAGCTCGTGAAGGACGCGCCCCCGCTCCATGGCATCCGTCGACACCGGAGCATCCGGCTGTCCAGGGGCGTCAGTCGCGTCGATCATCAAGTACCAGACGGCTCCGTCGAACAGGTCCTCGCGCGCGTGCTCGACACCCGATGCCTCTAACCCGGCCAGCGGGTGCCCTCCGACGAAGCGAGGATCGGAGATCGCCTCGGTGACCGCGCGCTTGGTCGAGCCGACATCCGTGACCACCGTCTCGGCTCCAGCGCCCTGCAGCGCGGCTTGCACCGTCCGCACAATCGCCCCCACGGGCGCAGCCACGAACACGGCGTCGGCGTCTGAGACCGCCCCGGCGAGATCGGGGGCAATCTCGTCTACCGCGCCCAACTCAAGCGCTAGCGCACGCGCTTGGGGATCGGGGTCCCAACCGCTCACCTGCGCACCCGCGCGCCGTCGCGCCGCGAGCCCGATCGACCCGCCGATCAGGCCGAGGCCGAGCACCGCGACCCTCACGCGACCCGTGGGCACGGCGCGGGACTTTGTCCTTGCCGATCGTCGATCAGATGCGATCGACTGATCGGCCAGCTCGTGTACCGATCGTCGACCGACGGGGTCGCCGATCGGCCAGCACGCCACGCTCCCTGCGTCCGCCGGCCGATCTTCGATCGGTCGCTTGACCCACGGGCCGCTTCGGGCTGAGTGCGGCCCATCAGACGGCGCTGAGCGCCTTTCCGGCCAGTGCCGTGGCGCGCTCGACCGCAGCGGCGTACTCCGCGAAGGAGTCCGCGTAAAGCGCCTGTGGTCCGTCGCAGACGGCCTCGTCGGGGTTGGGGTGCACCTCGACGATGATGCCGTCCGCCCCGACGGCGGCCGCGGCCAGGGACAGTGGCAGCACGAGGTCGCGCCGGCCCGCGGCGTGGCTCGGATCGACGATCACCGGCAGGTGCGAGAGTTCCTTGAGCACCGGCACGGCCATCAGGTCGAGCGTGAAACGGTAGGCCGTCTCGAACGTGCGGATGCCACGCTCGCACAGCATCACGTTGGGGTTGCCTTCCTTGAGGATGTACTCGGCGGCCATCAGCAGCTCGTCGAGCGTCGAGGAGAGCCCCCGCTTGAGCAGCGCAGGGCGCCCGGAGCGTCCGATCTCGGCCAGCAGCGGGTAGTTCTGCATGTTGCGCGCGCCGATCTGGATCACGTCCGCGACCTCCAGCACCGCGTCGAGGTCACGCATGTCCATCAGCTCGGTGACGATCGGCAACCCGGTCTCGGCCTTCGCCTCGGCGAGCAGTCGCAACCCCTCCTGGCCGAGTCCCTGGAAGGCGTATGGCGAGGTGCGCGGCTTGTACGCTCCGCCGCGCAGCAACGATGCGCCGGCGTCGCGCACAGCGCGCGCGGTTTGCAGTGTCTGCTCGCGCGACTCGACCGTGCACGGCCCGGCGATCAGCGAGAAGTGCTCGCCGCCGATCTTGCGCCCTTCGATGTCGAGCACCGTGCGCTCGCCGTGGGTTATCTGCGAGGAGGCCAGCTTGTAGGGCTTGAGGATCGGGACTACCCGATCGACGCCCGGTTGCCCCTCCAGTCCGAGGCTCCCCACGTGCGCGTCCTGCTCGACGTCGCCGATCGCCCCGATAACGGTCACGCGCGCGCCCGTGCTGCGATGGGCGAGCGCCCCGGCTCGCTCTATTTTCTCGACGACCGCGTCGACCTCCTCGGGGGTCGCGGTCTCCTTCATGACGATCATCATTGACTCATCCTTTCACTTACGCCTAAGAGTTATACGCACCAGCGATGTGAGGGTGGCGTCGTTTTGCACGCCGGGCGAGGCGCTCGGTCCACAACTGCGGACCCGGTGCGGCCGCCTGCGCCCGCTCTCACGCGCGGGGCACGGCCGAAGCGCCTAGATAAATCGCCAGGCGCGATAGGCGTAGGACGAGGACCACGCGGCGAGGGCGCTGGATGTGCTGCCGGATGTACGAACCGTCGCGGTCATAGACGTCTCCGGTCTTTGTAGCAGACCGGCGTGTTTCCGTCCACCCATGAGCGACGCGCCCTCTGCGCCGGTGGCGGCGCTTTGCGCGCTCAGAGCAGCTCGCCCAACGCCTCCAGGAAGCGGGCGTTCTCCCGCGGCGTTCCATAGGTGACGCGCAACGCCGGTGTTTGACTGCCCAGTGCGTTGCCGCCGCGCACGAGCACGCCGCGATCCTCCAACCCGCGCATGACCTCTGTCTCATCGCGCTCGCCAAGGTCGATCCAGCAGAAGTTCGCCTGCGAATCGGCCACTCCCAGGCCGAGCGCACTCAGTGCCTCGCCGAGGGAGATGCGCTCGGCGACCGTGCTCGTCACGCGCTCGAGCACCGCGTCCTGATGTGCCAAAGACTCGATCGCGGCGGCCTGGGCGAGAGCGTTGCAGAAGAACGGTTGACGCACCTGGTTCACCGCGCGTGGCAAATCGGCCGAGCCACACAGCGCAAACCCGACTCTCAGCCCGCACAGGCCGTATACCTTCGAGAAGGTCCGTAGCAGCACCAGATTGGGGTGCTCGCGCAGCAGCTCGATCGAGGCGTCAGGGTCGCCGAGCAGGTTGAACTCGCAGTAGGCCTCGTCCACGATCACGCACACGTGCGGCGGGACCGCCTCCACGAACGCCGCGATCTCCTCCGTGGGGAGCGCGGTCGAGGTCGGGTTGTTCGGGTTGCACACGATCGCCAGGCGCGTGGCGACGGTGATCTCGGCGAGCATCGCGTCGAGGTCGTGGCGCTGATCGACGTCGAGGGCGACGGTGATCGCGCGAGCCCCCGAGGCGGCGGAGAGGTGCGGGTAGACCGAGAAGGACGGCCATGCGTAGACGAGCTCCGCGCCGGGCTCCAGCAGCGCCTCGCCGGCCGCGAGCAGGATGTCGCAGGAACCGTTGCCGATCGCGATCTGCGCGACCGGCACTTCGTAACGATCGGACAGGCGCTCGCGCAGGAGCGCGTTCGAAGGGTCGGGGTAGCGGTTCAGCGAGGACAGCGCGCGCTCGATCGCCTCGCGCACCGCCGGCAGTGGCGGATGCGGCGACTCGTTACTCGCCAATCGAACCATCGGCGCTTGCTCGGCGTAGCCGCCCGCGGCGGGATAGGACGGAATACGACGGATGCGCTCGGCGAACTCGATACTCATGGTCGGCTCATTGTGACGAACCCGTCGCCGATCCACGCGATCGGTCCGATGGGCTGAGTCGGCGACTACTGGGCCGACTGTAAGTCGGCGCGCAGCTCGGCCGCGTCGCCGAGGTAGACGTGCCTGGCCTCGTGGTCGTCGGCGGCGTGATAGTGGATCAGCACCCTGATCACGCGCGGCATCGCACGCGGCACTGGGATCTCTCGCGCGCACAACAGCGGCACCCGCTCGAACCCGAGCGCCCGCGCTGCGACCGCTGGGAACTCGGCGTTGAGGTCGTTGGTGGCGGTGAAGATGCAGCTGACGACGTGCTCGGGGGCGAGCGAGTTGCGCTCCATGATCGCGCTCATCAGCTCGGTGGTCGCGTCGAGGATCTCCTGGGCATCGTTGCGGGTGACGCTGGTGGCGCCGCGCAGGGCGAACAGTCGCATGGCGGCGATTCTGTCAGAGCGCGCGCAGACGCCCGATCTCGCCCGCGCTCAAGCGGCGATGGGCGCCCGGTGCGAGATCGCCCAGAGGCAGGGCACCGAACCCGATGCGCGTGAGCTCAAGCACTGGATGACCGACGGCGTCGCACATCCGCCGCACCTGCCGGTTGCGCCCCTCGTGAATCGTCAGTTCGATCTGATCCGAGCGCACGCGACGGGCCCGCGCGGGCGCTGTGAGGCCGTCATCCAACGTGACACCCTCGCGCAATGCGCGAAGGGCGCCCTCCCCCACGCGACCGCCCGTTACGCGCGCCAGATAGGTCTTGGACACTTCGTAGCGAGGATGCGTCAGCCGGTTGGCGAGCTCGCCGTCGTTGGTGAGCAGGATCAGTCCGCTGCTGTCGGCGTCCAGGCGCCCGACCGGATACAGGCGCATCCCGCGCGCGGGAACGAGCTCGACGACCGTCCGGCGACCGTGCGTGTCTTTGGCCGTGGACACGACGCCCAACGGCTTGTTCAACGCATACACGACCCGTGGCTCGGCGCCCGCGAGAACCTTCCCGTCCACCTCGACGCGATCGGAGGGCGCCACGTCCCGCGCGGGGTCCGTTACGACCTGTCCATCGACGACCACGCGCCCGTCGGCGATCAGCCGCTCGGCGGCCCGGCGCGAGGCGATGCCGGCGTGGGCGAGATGCTTCGCCAGGCGCATGGCGGCTCCGGCAGACCTACTCGGGCGTGGGTCCGCCCCCGGCTCGGGCCTCTCCCGCGCGCAGCAGTCGGTCGCGCAGCTCGGCCTGCTCCTCGGGGGTCGGGTCCCAGCGCGCGACGTCGGGCAGCTCTTGCAGGGAGCGCAGGCCGAACAGCTTCAAAAAGAGCGTACTCGTGCGGTAGGTGACGGCGCCGAACTGCGAGCGTCCGGCCTCCTCGATCAGGCCGCGCTCCAGCAGGGTGGTGGCGGCCGAGTCGGCGCTGACGCCGCGGATGCGGGTGATCTCGGGGCGCGAGATCGGTTGCAGGTAGGCGACGATCGCGAGTGTCTCGGCCTGCGCGGGCGTGAGTGTGGCGGTACGTGGGCGGCTGAACAGGCGCCTGGCCGCGTCCTCGGTGGCGGGGTCGGTGGCGAACGTGTAGCCGCCGGCGAGCTCGCGCAGCGTGATCCCGCGCGCACCGGGAACGTAGCGCTCGGCGAGCACCCCCAACGCGGCGTGGGTGTCGGGCTCGCCCGCCTGCGCGGCTTCGGCCAGTTCGGTCACGCTCAGCGGGTCGGGCGACAGGAACAGCAGCGCCTCGATCGTGCTGGCGAGCGCCTCCGTGTCGATACCCGATGGCTCGCCTGTATGTCCGCCGAACGCCGCCTCCTCGACAGCGGCCTCTGACGGGGGCGCGTCCCGGGCGAAGGTGTCCATCTGCGCGTCCATGGCGCTTATCCTGCCACGGCCGCGACCGGCGCGCCGGGCTGGGCCGAGGACGCCTCGATCGCGATCTCACCGAAGCTCTCCGGTTGGCGCCAGTCGACCTCTCCGCGTTTGTACAGCTCAAGCAACGCAAACAGGGTGACCGCGACCGTCATCCGGTCGGCTCCGCTGACGGCCTCGTCAAAGCTGAACGCTCCCCGGCGCAACAGTCCGCGCAGGTGCGCGAGTCGCTCGGCAACCGTCACCCGTGGCGTGCCGATGTGCCGCAGGCTGATAGTCGGTGGCAGGCTCAGCAGGCGACCGATCGCCTCGCCCAGGACGTCGGGGTTTTGAGAGCCCTCCCGCGGCGCGAGCTCGGTGCGACGCAGATGCGCGGGCGGGGGCGCTTGGCGGAAGCGCACGCCGTGCTGTTGGGTGAGCAGCTCGCGCAGGTGGCCGGCGGCCGAGCGGTAGCGGCGCGCGTCGAGCATCCGTTCCAGCAGCTCCTGTGCTGCCTCCTCGGGTTCCATGTCCAGTAGCTCATCGGCGTCCTCGCTGGCGAGCATCAGCTTGGACTTGAGCTCCAGCAGCGCGGCGATCAGCACGATGAACTCGGTCGCCGTCTCGAGGTCCAGCTCGCCGCGGGACTCGAGATGATCGAGGTAGGAGAGCACCACGTCGGCCAGCGCAAGCTCGAGCAGATCGATCTCCTCGCGCAGCACCAGCGTCAGCAGTAGGTCGAACGGCCCGCTGAACACGTCCAGGTCGAGGTCGAGCGTCGCGACGGTGCTCACGTGTCCACGGTACCTGTCAGCCCCGACGGGGTGCGCCCACGCCCATCAGCTCGCGCACTCGCGCGAGGGTTCCCGCGGCGATCTCGCGTGCGCGTGCCGCCCCGTCCGAGAGCACCGCCTCCAGCGCGTCCTCGTCGGCGCGCAGGTCGGTGTAGCGCTCACGCACAGGCGCGAGATAGGACACCGTGGCCTGTGCGACCGCGGCCTTCAGATCACCGTATCCACGCGCGTCGGCCATCTCCGCCTCCACCGCCTCGGGGGTGCTTGCACGCGCGACCGCCAGGATTTCGATCAGGTTCGTCACGCCCGGCTTCTCGGCGCTGCGCCTGATCTCAGAGCCGGAGTCGGTGACGGCGCTCTTGATCTTCTTTTCGATCGCGCGGGGCTCGTCGAGCACGTATACGGTCCCCTGTTCGGAGCCGCTGGTCGTGGACATCTTGCGCGTGGGGTCCTGCAGGTCCATGATCCGTGAGCCGACCTCGGGGATGCGGTGCTCGGGCACGACCAGGACGTCCTCACCGTCGCCGAAGCGCGCGTTGAAGCGCCGTGCGACGTCGCGCATCAGCTCCAGGTGCTCGCGCTGATCCTCGCCGACCGGGACCTCGTCTGCCTGGTAGGCGAGCACGTCCGCGGCTTGCAATACCGGATACATCAGCAGCCCGGCGCTGACCAGCTCGCGCTGCACCACGGACTTGTCGCGGAACTGGTGCATCCGCTGCAAACGCCCCAGCTCGGTCACGCCGCTGAGCAGCCAGCACAGCTCGGTGTGCTCCTGCACGTCGCCCTGGCGAAACAGGATGCAGCGCTCAGGGTCGAGGCCCGCGGCGAGCAGTAGCGCGGTGAGGTCGTACAGGCTTTCGCGCAGTCGCGCGGGCTCGTAGGAGACGGTGATCGCGTGCAGGTCGACGATGCAATACAGCGCCTGCCCACGGTCCTGCCCGGCGACGTATTGGCTGATTGCGCCGATGTAGTTGCCCAGGTGCTTGGAGCCTGTGGGCTGGATGCCGGAGAAGATTCGCATCGTGACGGCCGACGCTACAGGGTCTGCCGAATCACCGGGCGCTTGGCCGCGGCGACCTCGTCCAACCGTCTCACGGGGGTCGTGTAGGGCGCGTTCTGCGCCACCTCCGGCCCGTCGCTCACGGCCTCGCGCAGGATCGCGGCGATCGCCTCGGCGAAGGAGTCGAGCGTCTCGCGCGTCTCGGTCTCGGTCGGCTCGACCATCAGCGCCTCCTCGACGAGCAGCGGGAAGTAGACGGTCGGCGGGTGAAAGCCGAAGTCGAGCAGGCGCTTGGCGAGGTCGAGCGTCTTCAGCTTCAGCTCGCGCTTCATCGGACCGCCCGAGAGGACGAACTCGTGCATGCACAGCTCTCCGTAGGCGAGCGGCAGATGCTCGGCGACGATGCCCTCTTGGCGCAGGCGCGCGAGCAGGTAGTTGGCGTTCAACACCGCCGTCTCCGAGGCGTCCTTGAGGCCGTCGGCGCCGAGCGAGCGGATGTATGCGTAGGAGCGCACGAAACAGCCGTAGTTGCCGTGGAACCCGCGCAACCGCCCGATCGTGCGCGAGCCGGGGCCCTCGCTTTCAGCGCCGAAGTCGAGATCGAACACTGCCGGCGCCGGCGCCGCGCCGTTGGTCTGTTCCTGCTCGCGGCGGACGACAATCGGGGTCGGCAGGAACGGGGCGATGCGCTCACTCACGGCAATCGGGCCCGAACCGGGACCGCCGCCGCCATGGGGCTGGGTGAAGGACTTGTGCAGGTTGAAATGGACGATGTCAAAGCCCATGTCGCCTGGACGGGATATGCCCATGACCGCGTTGAGGTTGGCGCCGTCGTAGTAAAGCGTCGCGCCGACCTCGTGCACGATCTGGGCGATCGCCTCGATGTTCGGGTCGAACACGCCGAGCGTGTTCGGGTTGGTCAGCATCAGGCACGCCACCTCGCCGTCGGCGTGGGCGCGCAGATCGTCGAGGTCGATCCCGCCGTGGGCGTCGGTCGCGAGCTTGACGACCTCCAATCCGGCCATCGTGACGGTCGCCGGGTTGGTCCCGTGCGAGGTGTCGGGCGTCAGCACCTTACGGCGGTGGGTCTCGCCGCGAGACTCGTGATAGGCGCGCGTCAGCAGCAACCCGGCGAGCTCGCCGTGCGACCCGGCCGAGGGCTGCAGCGAGACGTGTGGCAGCCCGGCGATCTCCGCCAGGGCGCCCTGCAGGAGCCACATCAGCTCCAGCGCGCCCTGCGCACGCTCAGGGTCCTGCAACGGGTGCAGTCGTGCGTGTCCGGGCAGCGCCGCGGCGCGCTCGTGCAGGCGCGGGTTGTGCTTCATCGTGCACGAGCCGAGCGGGTAGAAGCCCGAGTCCAGATCGAAGTTGCGCTTGGAGATGCCCACGTAGTGGCGCACGATCTCCGGCTCGGAGACCTCGGGCAAGCGCGGCGCGCCCACCCGGCGGTAGCGCGCGGGGAGCAGCTGCTCAGGGGCCACCGCGGGCACGTCGAACTCCGGGCACACAAACGCGCGGCGCCCGGGAGCGCCCTGCTCGAAGATCGTCCGCGCGCGATCGCGCTGTTGTGGGGTCTCTGTTGTCACCATCTGAGGCGCGTCGTTAGCGCTCATACCGCCACCGCTTGGCGCTCGGCCGCGACGGCCGCGCCGAGCACTTCGGCGAGACGGTCGATGTCCGCGCGCGAGCGCTGCTCGGTGATCGCGACGAGCAGGCCGCCGCGATCGGACTCGCGTCCGCTCAGCGCGTGGATGTCCACGCCCGGATTCACGCCCGCGCGCGCGCAGCGGGCCTTGACAGCGGCGACGTCCGCGTCCAGGCGCACGGCGAACTCGCGGATGACCGGCTGTGAGTGCAGCCCCTCCACACCCTCCAGCGCGGTGAGCGCTTCGCGGGCGTAGTGGGTGCGCGCGAGCAGCAGCTCGCCCAGCTCGACGATCCCGCGCCCCCCCAGCCATGCCAGGTAGACGACGCCGGCGAGCGCGTTGAGCGCCTGGGAAGTACAGATGTTCGAGGTGGCTTTCTCGCGGCGAATGTGCTGCTCGCGCGTCTGCAGCGTCAGCACGAACCCGCGGCGCCCGTCCACGTCCACGGTCTCGCCGGCGATCCGCCCGGGCATCCGGCGCAGATATTCCTCGCGCGCGGCGAAGAAACCGAAGGAGGGTCCGCCGAAGTCGAGGCGGTTGCCGAGCGGCTGACCCTCGCCGATGGCGACGTCCACGCCGCATTCGCCGGGTGCGGCGAGCACGCCGAGCGCGATCGGGTCGACCTGCGCGACGACAACGGGCGCCTTACCCTCCTCCCCCGCGGCGCGCTTGGCGGCGGCGCTGAGCGCGGCGGCGTCCTCGACGGCGCCGTAGAAGTTCGGCTGGGCGAAGATCGCGGCGCTTGTATCACCGTCGATCGCCTCGGTCCACGCATCGATGTCGGTGATGCCGTCGGTGAGGGGAACCTCGATGATGCTCATCCCATACCCGTGCGCGAGCGTGCGCAGCGTCTGGATCGAGTGCGGGTGCATGCCGGCACTCACCACCAGGCGGGTGCGGCCGTTGTGGAGCTTCGCCAGGTACCCGGCGGCGGCGACGGCGCTCGGACCCTCGTACACAGAGGCGTTGGACACCGGCAGCCCGGTCAGCTCGCAGATCGCGGTCTGATACTCGAACATCACCTGCAACCCGCCCTGGGATATCTCGGGCTGGTAGGGGGTGTATGGCGTGAGGAACTCCGAGCGCTCCATCAGCATGTCGATCAGCGCCGGGACATAGTGGTCGTACATGCCCGCCCCCAGGAACGAGATCTCCTCTTCGGCGCTGACGTTGCGCGAGGCCAGCTCGCGTAGGTGCGCGTAAACGTCCTGCTCGCCCATCCCGTCAGGCAGATCGAGCGCGCGAGAGAGACGTACGCCCGCTGGGATCTGGCGGTCGAACAGCTCCTGGACGGAGCCGACGCCGATCGTCGCGAGCATCTGCTCGAGATCCTGCGCGGTTGTGGCGGTGTAGCGGCTCACGTCCGGTGCTCGCACTCGCCGCGAAGTCGCTCGCAGGGCGGTGAGGTTGTCTTGGTGAAGTACGTCAAGGGCGAACCGTCAGCCTAGCCGCCCAGGGTGGCGGAATAGGCATCGGCGTCCATCAGCGCGTCGCGCTCGGCCGGATCGCTGAGCGCTACGCGCACCATCCAGCCTTCGCCGTAAGGGTCCTCGTTGATCAGTTGAGGGCTGTCGGCGAGCGTCTCGTTGACGGCGACGATCTCACCCGAGAGCGGCGCGACGACGTCGGAGACGGCCTTCACGGACTCGACCTCGGCGTAGGGCGCCCCCTGCACGAGCCGTGTCCCCACGGCCGGAGCCTCGAAGAAGACGACCTCGCCGAGGGCGTCCTGGGCGTACCAGGTGATGCCGAGCGTCGCCTCGCCGGCCTGCTCGCCCTCGATGCGCGCCCAGTCGTGCTCGGGGTGGTACAGCAGATCGTCGGGATAACCCGCCTCGGACATCACGCGCCCTTTCGATAGAGAGGCTTCTCACGGACCACGGCCGGGCGCATCTTGCCACGGACGTCGATCTCGAGACCGGTTCCCACGGCAGAGCGCGCGGTGGGGACGTAGGCGAGACCGATTCCGACCCCCAAAGTCGGCGAGAGGGTGCCGCTGCTAACGACACCACCGCCGGCGATCAGGTTGCCCTGGCGCGCGATCCCGGGACCGTCGATCGCGAACGCGACCAGTCGTTCGGACGGTCCTTCGGCACGCACCGTGCGCACGGCCTCTGAGCCGATGAAATGGGTGTCCTCGACACAGCACCAGCCCAGGCCGGCTTCGATCGGCCCGCGCTCGCTCGAAAGGTCGTTGCCGTAGAGGTGAAAGCAGGCCTCCAGGCGCAGCGTGTCGCGCGCGGCCAGGCCCGCCGGGACGGCGCCGCGACGCAAGAGCTCGTCCCACAGCGCGGGCGCGTCGGCTCCTGCGAGCAGCAGCTCGACTCCGTCCTCGCCGGTGTAGCCGGTGCCGCAGACGAGCATCTGCGTTCCCAACAGACGGCGGGTGGCGGCGGACATGCGCGGGGGTAGCGGCGCGTCAGAGAGGGCCTGCACGAGCTCGCGCGCACGCGGACCCTGGACGGCGAGCATCGCGTAGTCCTCGATGCGATCGTCGATCTGAACGTCGAACTCGCCGGCGTGCGCAAGCCACCACGCGAGGTCCTGCGCATGGTTGGCTGCGTTCGTGACGGTCAGCCAGCGCTCGGAGTCCAGGCGATAGGTGAAGAGATCGTCCAGCACCCCACCGTCCTCGCGACACAGCAGCCCGTACTGCGCCCCGCCGATCGGAACCTTCGAGAGGTCGTTCGAGATCAGCCGCTGCAGCAACTCAAGCGACTGCGGACCGGAGGTTTCGATCTCGCCCATGTGCGAGACGTCGAACACGCCCACGTTCTCGCGCACGGCGGTGTGCTCCTGGCGCACGCCCTCGTACTGCACCGGCATCTCCCAGCCGGCGAACTCGACGAGCTTGGCTCCGGCGTCGACATGGCGGTCGTACAGGGCGGTGCGGCGCAGGGTGGACGACACGGCGCAGCAGGTTAGCGGGCGCGGTATTCGGTGCTGTTCCGACGGCGCATGCGCCGTCGGCGGGGACGCGCATGCGCGTCCCCGAACCAAGCCGCATGCGGCTTGGTTACCGAGGGGCGCATGCGCCCCTCGGCGACCGGCACATGTGCCGGTCGAGCTACCTCAACGCAAGAACGGCGGGACGTCGATGTCGTCGTCTGAGATCTCGAGCGACGAGCGTTGACGATCGTCGATCCGCGGCCCGCGGTCGCGCCTGGAGCGCGTCTCGGCACGCGCGCTGCGTCCGGGGCGGTGGTCGAAGCCGGTGCCGATCACCGTCACGCGCACGTCGTCGGCCATCGACTCGTCGATCACCGCGCCGAAGATGATGTTTGCGTTCGCGTCGGCCGCGTTCTGGATGATCTCGGCGGCGTCGTTGACCTCGAACAGGCCCAGGTCCTTGCCGCCGGTGATGTTCAGCAGGATGCCCGTAGCGCCATCGACGTTCTCTTCCAAGAGCGGCGAGGAGATCGCGGCCTTGGCGGCGTCGCCACAGCGGTTCTCGCCGCCGGCGGTGCCGATGCCCATCAGGGCCGAGCCGGCGTCGTGCATGATCGTGCGCACGTCCGCGAAGTCGAGGTTGATCAGGCCGGGGATCGTGATCAGGTCGGTGATGCCCTGGATGCCCTGGCGCAGCACGTCGTCGGCCTCCTTGAAGGCGTCCAACATCGAGGTGCGTCGCTCGACGACCGTCAGGAGCTTCTCGTTGGGGATCACGATCAGCGTGTCCACGACCTCGCGCAGGCGCTCGATGCCCTCGGCGGCCTGACGGCCGCGCTGGGAGCCCTCGAAGTCGAACGGGCGCGTGACCACGCCGACGGTGAGCGCGCCGATCTCGTTCTTGGCGATGTCCGCGATCACGGGCGCCGCGCCGGTGCCGGTTCCGCCGCCCTCGCCGGCGGTGACGAAAACCATGTCGGCGCCCTTCAGCGCCTCCTTGATGTCATCGCGCGACTCTGAGGCCGCGCCGAGACCGACCTCGGGGTTGGCGCCCGCGCCGAGACCCTTCGTGGAGTCGTGGCCGATGTTCAGCTTGATGTCGGCGTCGCACATCGCGAGCGCCTGCGCGTCGGTGTTCGCGGCGATGAACTCCACGCCGCGAAGGCCCGCGTCGACCATCCGGCTGACCGCGTTCGTGCCGCCGCCGCCCACGCCGACGACCTTGATCACCGCCAGGTAGCTGCCGGCGCCGGTCATGCTGCCGCTACTCGCTGAGCTCTCCATGATGGGTTCCGTCCACAGCCTTCAGTAAGAGTTAAGGGTTCGAGCGACACTGTCGCGCGGCCCGCTGGATTGTGCACGTTATGCAGGGAACTTCGCCCTGTCAACGACTGCCGCCAATCTCGCAACAATCGTTGCAGATCCAGGAACTCTCGACCGTGCCCCGAGACATGCCCTTTCGCTGGGGTAAACCTCAAGTCGAGAATGAGGGTTCAGGCTGGTGGTGGCGAGGCCGCGCTCAGCCCCCGGGAACCCCACTCGTGGAGGGCGTTTCGGCGCTTTCCGAGGAACCTCCTTCCGCGGTCGGCGACACGCTCGCCGCTTCGCTCGTCGATGACGCGCCCGAGCCGGGTTCAGAGGAGCCCGAGCCCGATCGCGCCGCTTCTTCGCCGGAGTTCGGTTCCGTACCGGCGCCGCTGCCGGAACTCGTGCCGCTTGAACTCGACCCGCCCCCCACGGCGGCATCCAGGCCGCCGGCCAGTTCTGCCGCCGTGCTCGGGTCTGAGGGCGCGCCGGTCGATTCCGCTTCGGTGGAGCTCGCGTTCGGTCTGCTCGTGCCGGGAGCGAAGCCCGCGGCCGGCCGTTCGGGCAGGCGCACGTCGACATAGGAGGCGCCCGCCGAGCTGGGGTCGGCGAGCACGCGCGCCATCGACAGCCACTTCGCGTGTGGCCGCGTCGCATCGCCGAAGTACACCTGCAGGTTCCCGCGCAGCGCAACCGTCAGACCCTTCGGCCCGGAATACACGCGCGTGACCTCATGAGCCAGCTGTGCCGGAGCGGCGCCCAGGATCGTAAGCGCCCCGAGCAGCGAGGCGCCGCGGACGCTCCCTCCGACCGGAGGCATGGTGCTCGTGACAGCGGAGGCCGACGTCGCGGTCGCATTGGCAGTGCCGGCGTTCACGAGCGGCAGCGAACCCGACAGAAAGCCCGGGCCGAGCACCACCCCATCGGCGGCCACCGCGGTGCTCGCGCCGCCTACGACCAGCGCCGCGACCGGCGGGCGCTCGACCACTTCGACGCGCAGACCGTGCGGAAAACTCGGATGGACCTTGACCGCGCCCACGATCGGATAGGCCGCGACCGCCGCACGCAGTGCCGCCGGACTGACCGCGAGCGTACTCATGGAGTGCGCGGCGCCCGTCAGGGCCGTTTCGATCGCGGCCGTGTCCGCGCCGTGCACCGCCGCGAGTCCGCGCACCTGCACGTGCTCGACGGAGGTGAGTGAGGAGTGGCGCAGCAGTTGGTAGACGCCGCCGAGTAGTGGTACGGCGATCAGGACCGTCAGCAGCGCTATCCGCAGGCGCCGACGCGCCCACACCGCGGCGATCCCGGCGCGCGTCGTGCGCGCGACCCCTCCCAACGGGAGCAGTACGCCGAACATCGGGCGCGCCCGATGACGGGTCAGACGGCGAGGTGCGGGCGCAGCTATAGAGCGGGCCATTCACGAGGTGTTCGACCTTCATGCGCGAACCCCTACATGGTCTACATACGAACAGAGAGGCGCTATGCTTAACGCGCTAGCAGGTCGATGTCTATCGACATCTTTGGAGGGGGCTCGGAAATCGGGCCCCCTTTTTTGTGCAAGCGCCCCGGCGGACATGGAGCCTGTCGTCCACCGGGGCTGGAGGGCAACTGCTACCTCGCCAACCGGTCTATGACCAAGATGGCGACAAGCAGCGCAGTCGCTAGCAGATCGATACCTATCGTCATACCATCACCCCCTTTCTCGGGACCGATCGGCCCCGCATCAGTCGCGATCCGAGTCCAGGGATGACCTCGCAGAGGAAACTACTCAGCGCTTAGGACCCCTGGCCTGGGTCCAAGGAAACCGCAGCTCCCCGAGCGTCTGCACCTCGGGCTCCAGGGCCACGCCGAGCTGCTCGAGCACGCGAGCACGCCCCGCGGCCATCACCGCGATCACGTCGGCGGTGGTGGCGTCACCGGTGTTCTCGACGAAGTTCGCGTGCTTGGGCGCGAGGCGGGCGCCGCCGACCGCCAGACCGTTGCAGCCCGCCTCGGCCAGCAGCTGTCCCGCCGTGCGGCCCTCGGCGCGAGGGTCCTCGGGGTTGACGAAGGTCGAACCGAACGTCTTGATCCCCTGCGGCTGGGCCTCGTGGCGACGGGCGCGCATGTCGGCGAGCGTCGCCTTGACCGTGTCCGTGTCCGATTCGGAGAGCTGGAAGGAGGCGCGCGCGACGATCTCCCCGTTCGTGAGGTTGGAGCGGCGATAGGCGAACCCGAGCTGCTGCGGGGGGCGGCGCTCAGAGCCCTGCGCGGTCACGATCTCGACCCACTCCAATGTCCGCGCGAGCTCGCCGCCGTAGGCGTTGGCGTTCATCCGCACCGCCCCGCCGACGGTGCCGGGGATGTTCACGCCGAACTCGATCCCCGACAGACCCGCCTGCGCGGCGCGGGTGGCCACTGCGGGCAGGCGCGCGCCGCCGCCGCAGACGATCCGCAGCGGACCCTCGCGCTGGATCAGTGAGAGCTTGCGGTCGAGCTTGATCACCAGCCCGCGCACTCCCTCGTCGGCGATCAGCAGGTTCGAGCCCGAGCCCACGACCGCCACCGGCACGTTCGCGGCGCTTGCCCACGCGAGCAGCTCATGCAGCTGGGCCTTGCTGCCGGCGCGCGCGAAATATTCGGCCTCGCCGCCCGTGCGCACGGTGGCCATGCGCGCGAGCGAAAAGTCGCGCTGCACGATCGACGGCACGGTCATGGGCGAATCCCTGGAGAGGGGCTTCTTAGGCGCCATCGTCGCCCTCGATCAACGTTCGGGCGAGCGCATCCACGTCGCCTGCGCCCATCACCACGCACACATCGTCCGCGCCCAGTAGCCCGCGCAGCACCGGCTCGGCGTCGGCGAACGTCGGCAGCCAATACACGGGCCTGCCGCCCGCCGCGTCGGCGACCGCCTGCGCGATCAGCAGGCCACTGACACCAGGATGGTCCGCCGCGCGCTCGCGGGCGGGATACACGTCGAGCACGACCACGACGTCGGCCTGTGCCAGCGCGATCCCGAACTCGCGCGCGAACATCGCCGTGCGGGAGTACAGGTGCGGCTGGAACACCGCGATCAGGCGCCCGTGCGCGAGCGTGCGCGCTCCCGCGAGCGTCGCGGAGACCTCGGTCGGGTGGTGGGCGTAGTCGTCATACACGCGCGCACCGCGCGCGCTCTCCCCCAGCAGCTGAAAGCGCCGGCCTGCGCCACGAAACTCGGCGAGTCCCGCGATCGCGCTCCGTGCGTCCGCTCCGGCCAGGCGGGCGGCCTCCAGTGCGGCGGTCGCGTTCAGGGCGTTGTGCGCGCCCGGCACCGCCAGCGCGACCTCGTGCCCGCGCCAGTCAAAGCGTGAGCCGCCGTCGGCGAGCGTCGGCTCGGGAGCGTCGTAGGGGACGACCTCGGCCTGCGAGCGCTCGGGCGCCGGCGCCGGCAGCTCGGCGCGATCCCAGACGACGATCGCGGTGCTTGCTCTTGCGAGGAATGCGCGGAACGCCTCGCGCAGCTCGGTGAGCGAAGCGAACGTCGCGTGGTGGTCGAGCTCGACGTTCGTCAGTACCGCGATGTCCACGTGCAGGGAGAGCATCGAGCGGTCGGACTCGTCGGCCTCGACGACCAGCCACTCCCCATCGCCCCACTGGGCGTTCGCCAGCCCGCCGCCGATCGGAGCGCCCACCAGCCAGCTCGGATTCAATCCAGCGGCGCGCAGCGCGTGCGTGAGCATCGACGCGGTCGTCGTCTTGCCGTGGGTGCCCGCCACCGCCACCGTCCGCCGCAGGGCGCTCAACTCTCCCAGCAGCTCCGCGCGCGCTCTCTCTGGTAGGCCGCGGTCGCGGGCGGCGCGGCGCTCGACGTTGTCGATGCCCACAGCCGAGGAGTAGATGATCTCCACGCCCTCCCCGGTCGGTAGGTTCGCGGCGTCGTGGCCGATCGCCGCGTGCAGCACCCCGTCGGCCGCGAGCCGTCGCAGATACGAGCTCTCCTGCGCGTCCGAACCGCTGACCTGGGCGCCCAGCGCGTGAGCTGCGCGCACATAGCCGCTCATGCCGGCGCCGCCCACACCGACGAAGTGCAGGCGCCGCCCGCTCCAGGGCCGCTGCGAGGCGCCCGTCATCGAGCGGCCTCAAGCAGCTCGGCGGCTATCTCGCGGGCGGCGTCGGGGCGAGCGAGACTCTTGGACGCCGAGCCCATCGTGGCCAGCCGCTCCCGATCGTCGAGCAGCGCGGCGACCTCCGTGCGCAGGCGGGCGGCGCTCAGCTCGCCATCGGCGATCACGACCGCGGCGCCCGCATCGGCCATCCAGCGCGCGTTCTCACTCTGATGGTCGGCGGAGGCGTGCGGGTAGGGGACCAGGATCGCCGGCAGGCCGTAGGCGGCGAGCTCGAACACCGAGCCCCCGGAGCGCGCCACGACGAGGTCGGCCGCCGCGAGCGCGTCCGCGAACCCGGACAGATCGAGGTACCCGCGCAGGTCATAGCCCTCACGCAAAGTCCGGGCGGCCAGCTCGGCGTGGTCTCGCCGGCCGCAGACGTGGAGCACGCGAAACGTTCCGTCGGCGAACGCGTCCACCGCGGCGAGGTTGATCGAGCGCGCGCCGAGCGAGCCCCCGAAGACGAGCACGCATGTCTCGCCGTCGGCGATCTGAAAGTGGGCGCGCGCCTGTGCGCGATCGGCGTCGGGGACCGGTATCGGCCGGCCTGTGACGCGGTAGCGATCTCCTTCGCGCCCGGCGATCGGGAACGCCAGGCAGACGCGCCGCGCGCCGCGCGCGAGCAGACGATTGGAGAGCCCGAGGTGACTGTCGGCCTCGGTCAGTACGAGCGGGATGCGCAGGCTCAGCGCGGCGAGCCCGACGGGGCCGGCCACATAGCCGCCGCCGCCCAGGACCGCGTCGGGGCGCAGCTCGCGCAGGATCGCGCGTGCGCGCGGCAATGCCAGGGCGGCGCGCCAAAGCGCCCGGGCGGCGCGCAACGAGTTGCTGCGGCTGAGCCCTTCGACTGAGATCGTGCGCAGCTCATAGCCCGCTGCGGGCACGAGCTGGGCCTCGGCGCGCGTCCCGCCGACGAACGCGACGTGTACCTGCTCAGCCCGCAGCGCGTCGGCCACCGCCAGCGCCGGCGCGACGTGTCCGGCGGTGCCCCCCGCCGCGATTGCGATCTTCGTCTGTGTCACGGCCCCATCCTGCCTGTTTTCGCGCGTCGGCCACCGTGCGACCCTTACCCCGCGAGGGCACGGCGCGCACGTGCGCGCTGCCGCCGGCGGCGACGTTCAGCAACAGCCCCATCGAGGCGAGCATCACGATCAGGCTCGAAGAGCCGTAGGAGACGAACGGCAGCGGCACCCCCGTGAGTGGCGCGAGACCAAGCACGGCGAAGACGTTCAGCAACGCCTGGCTGACGATCAGCGAGGTCACTCCGACCGCGATCAGCGCGCTGTGCAGGGAGCGCGCCGACTTGGCGACGCGCAGGCCGGCGTAGGCGATCAGCCCGTACAGGAACAGCAGCGCACATACCCCGACGACGCCGAGCTCCTCGGCGATGACCGCGAGGATGAAGTCGGTCGGCGCCTCGGGTAGATAGAAGATCTTTTGCACCGACTGTCCGGGTCCGACCCCGAACAGGCCGCCGGAGCCGATCGCGATCTGGCCCTGGACGGCCTGAAAGCCGCTGCCGGAGGCGTGCGCCCAGGGATCCATGAACGAGGTCAGTCGCGCGCGGGCGTAGGGGCGCGCGATCGCATACATCGCGACGAGACCGAACGCGATCCCGGCGACGATCGCGAGGTTGCGCACGGGGATCCCGGCGGCGACGAGCAGCGCGACGGTCGTGAAGGCGATCGTCATCGCGGTGCCGAGGTCGGGCTCGGTGGCGACGAGCAAACACGCGCCGCCGACGACCACGAGCAGTGGCCGCGAGAGCTCGCGCAGGTCGTGCACGCGCTTGGGACGGCGCGCGAGCAGCGTCGCGGCATAGAGCACGAGCGCGAGCTTGAGCAGCTCCGAGGGCTGGAACTGCAGCTGGCCGGGGCCGATCCAGCGCCGCGCGCCGTTGATCGAGACGCCCACGTGGGGAATGTGCACGGCCAGCACGAGCGCGAACGAGACGGCCAGCAGCGGCGCGACGAAGCTCTGCGCTTTGGCGATCCCGTCGCGCGCGAGCACGCGCATCACGACGAGGCCGATCGCGCCGTAGAGCACGAACTTGATCAGGTAGCCGGTACCGTTGCCCGAGCCCTGCAATAGCGCGGTCGCGGAGGTGGCGCTGTAGACCATCACGGCGCCGTAGGCGAGCAGGCACATCGTGGCCGTGATCAGAATGCGATGCTCGATCGACTGCTTCTGCATCTGCGGCGTGGCCGGCATCCATGCCCACTTCGACGTATGTCCGCTTAAGCCTCCATGCCGAGAACCAGCTCGCGGAAGCGCTCGCCGCGGGCTTCGAAGTCGGCGTAATGGTCAAAGCTTGCGCAGGCGGGCGAGAGCAGGATCACGTCGCCCGGACGCGCGGTCGAGACGGCGACCTCCAGCGCCTGCTCGAGCTCGCCGCATTCCAGTAACGGGACCGGCATACCGGCGAGCTGGGAGGCGATCAGGGTTGCGTCTTCGCCGATCAGATAGACGGCTTGGCATGAGCGTTCGACTGGCTCGCGCAGGGGGCCGAAGTCCTGGCGCTTTGATTGGCCACCGAGGATCAGGTGCACGACACCGGGCGCGAAGGAGTCGAGCGCGACGAGCGTCGAGGCGACGTTCGTGGCCTTGGAGTCGTTGACGTAGAGGACCTCGCGGCGGCGCGCGATCTCCTCCAGGCGGTGGGGTACGCCCGCGAACGTGCGCAGGGCCTCGCGGACGGCGTCGGGGTCGATCCCGCGCGCCAAGCAGACCGCGGCGGCGGCCATCGCGTTGTCGGCGTTGTGGCGTCCGCGCAGCGCGATCTCGGCGGCCGAGAGCAGCGGCGTGCCCTGCCAGTTGATCGCGCCGTCCTCCCCGAGCGTGATCGCGGCCGAGCGGGGATCTCCGCGCGAGATCGTCGGCGGGCCGAAGCTGACGCGCCAGACATCCTCGTTCAGCTCGACGTCGAGGTCGGCCGGCAGCACCGCGACGTGTCCACGGGATTGGCGCGCGAAGATTTGCAGCTTGGCGGCGGCGTACTCCTCGACCGTCGCGTGGCGGTCGAGGTGATCGGGGGCGATGTTCAGCAGGACGGCGGCCTCGGGCGCGAACGCGAGCGTGTCTTCCAGCTGAAACGAGGAGGCCTCGCAGACGACCGTCACATCCGGGTCGGCCTCGCCGACGAGGCCGCTGAGTGCGGCGCCGACGTTGCCGGCGACGGCGACGGGCAGTCCGGCCGTGCGGTGGACGTGCCCGATCAGCTCGACGGTGGTCGTCTTGCCGTTCGTGCCGGTGACGGCGACGAATTCGTTCGGCAACAGCCGCCAGGCGAGCTCCAGCTCGCCGAGCACGGGCAGGCCGCGTGCGCGGGCCGCGGCGATGACGGGCGCCTGCGCGGGCACGCCCGGGCTCTTGACGACCACCTCGACGTCCTCCAGCAGCGATAGACCGTCATCGGCCAGGTGCAGCTCCACGCCGGCGTCGGCGAGCGCGTCGAGGCCTTCGGGGGCGTCGCGGTCGACGCCGATCGTCCTCACTCCGCGCTCGCGCAACGCGAGTGCGGCCGCGAACCCTGAGCGGGCAAGTCCCACCACGAGGTGGGGACCCTCGGACAGAGCCGGTCTCATATTCACGGTACGCGCCTTCCGATCAACGGATCAACGAATACTCTGATGGTAGATCGTGAAGCCGATCGCGCAGAAGATCGAGGCGACGATCCAGAAGCGCAGGATGATCTTCGTCTCAGACCAGCCCTTCAGCTCGAAGTGATGGTGGATCGGCGCCATCAGAAACACGCGCCGTCGAGTGGTCTGGAAGGAGAAGACCTGGATCGCCACCGACAGCGCCTCGATCACGAAGATGCCGCCGAGCAGGATCAGCAGGACCTCGGTGTGGGTCATCACCGCCAGGCCGGCGATCGCGCCCCCGAGACCTAGCGAACCGGTGTCGCCCATGAAGATCGTGGCGGGGAAGGCGTTGAACCACAGGAAGCCGATGCAGGCGCCGACGAGGCAGCCGGCGAGCATCGCCAGATCGTAGTCTTCGGTGACGAACGCGATCGCGATGTAGGCGAGCAGCACGATCGCCGCGCAGCCGGCGGCGAGACCGTCGAGCCCGTCCGTCAGGTTCACGGCGCTGGTCGTGCCGGCCACGACGAAGTAGATGAGCACGGGGTAGAACGGTCCGAGTTCGACGGTGTAGTCGACGACGCGCAGGCGCAGCTCGGGCGCGAGGTGGGCCTTGTGGGCCGCGACGTACCAGAGGCCGAGGGAGATCGCGATCGTGATCGCGAGCTTCGTGCGCCCGCGCAGGCCCAGCGAGCGGCGGCGCACGAGTTTGGTGTAGTCGTCGGCGAAGCCGAGCAGCGCGCAGGCGATCATCGCGCCGAACACGCCGACCGAGCGCCAATCCCAGTCGGTCAGGATCAGGAACGGGATCGCGACCGCGAGCATCACGATGATCCCGCCCATCGTGGGGGTGCCGGCCTTCTGGTGATGGCCCTCGGGTCCGTCCTCGCGGATGTGCTGGCCGAACTCGCGCCGGCGCAGGAACTCGATGAACTTGGGGCTCAGGAAGATGCAGATGAGCGCCGCGGCGGTGCCGCCGAAGAGGATGCGCCCCATTCAGCGCCCGTCCGCCGGTGACTCGTCGGGGCCGGCGTGCAGGCCGGGCTCCCGTACGCCGCCCTGAGCCTCGCGCGCGAGCAGCGCCTGCCCGACGCGCTCAAGGCCGACGCCGCGGGAACCCTTCACGAGCACCGTGTCGCCGGGCGAGAGTAGGCGTGCGAGCAGCTCCGCGGCGGCGGGCGCGTCAGCGACGGAGTGAGCGTCGGCGCCGGCGAACGCCGGGGCCATCTCGGCCGCGAGCGGACCGACGGTAACAAGCACGTCCACCCCGCGCGCGGCCGCGTGGACGCCGATCTCGCGGTGGAAGCGATGCTCCTGTGAGCCCAACTCGAGCATGTCGCCGAGCACCGCCACGCGCCGCCCGGGAGCGCTCTGCGCGAGGTCGTCGAGCGCGGAGCGCATCGACATCGGGTTGGCGTTGTAGCAGTCGTCGATCAGCACTATGTCCTCGGACAGTCGGATGCGCTCGCCGCGCAGCGCGGAGAACCGCACAGTAACCTCGCCGCCGGGCGTAACGCCGAGCGCGCGGGCGGCCGCGACGGCCGCGAGCAGGTTGCGCAGGTTGTGGGCCTGAGAGAAGGAGGGCCGCAGGATGATGCGGGCGGCCTCGGCTGGGTCTGTATTTGCGCGATCGCGGTCGCTGGTTGGCGAGCGGACGGCCAAGTTCGCGGAGCTACCGTCCAAGATACAAACGCACCCGTCGGGATGGTCGTCGCAGAGTTGGACATCGCCACCGGGGCCGAAGGTGACCGTACGGACCTCGTCCCGCAGGTGCTCGCCGAGCAGGGGCTCGCCGGCGGGCACGATCGTGGTGGCGCCGGGCTTCAGGCCCGCGATCAGCTCCGCCTTGGCGGCGGCGATCGCCTCAAGCGACCCGAGCAGCTCCAGGTGGACGGGGCCGACGTTGACGATCACGCCGACCTCGGGCTCTGCGATCGTCGTCAGCTCCGCGATCTGCCCGGGACCGCGCATCGCCATCTCCAGCACGAGCGCCTGCGTGTCCTCGGGCGCCGCGAGGATCGCGAGCGGCAGGCCGATCTCGGTGTTGAAGTTGGCGGGGCTCGGGACCGTGCGCAGGTGCGGGGCGAGCAGCGCGGCGAGGATGTCCTTTGTCGAGGTCTTGCCGGTCGAGCCGGTGATCGCCACGACACGCGCACCGACAGTCGCTCGCAGCTGCGCCAGCCAGGCGCGCGCGAGCGACTGCAGTCCCGCGAGCGGGTTGGGGTCGGCGAGCACGACGCCCTGGTAACCGATGCCGGCGTCCGCGCCGGCCGCCTCGGCCATCGCGGCGACCGCGAGCGCGTGCTCGGGCGCGACCAGCACGCCCCAGGCGCCGGCCTGCAACGCCTGCGCGGCGTACTCGCCCCCATCGGCGGAGGCGCCACGCAGCCCGACGAAGAGATCGCCCGGGGCGACGGCGCGCGAGTCGATCGACACGCGCACCGGCCCCGTCGGGGCGCCATCCTGCGCGCCGCCGGGCAGTGCGTCCGCGTCGGGGCGGAAGACCAGGCGCGCGCCGGCGGCGCGGGCGACGCGATTTGCGTCCCAGTCCCTCATCCGCCCCGCCCCGTGGGGGCGCCGATCCCACCGGTGAGCAGTTCGCGGGCGACGCTCATGTCGTCGAAGGGCTCCTTGCGCCCGTCGGCGAACTCCTGCCCCTGCTCGTGGCCCTTGCCGGCGATCACGACGACATCGTCGGGCATCGCGAGCGAGAGCGCCTGCTGGATCGCCGCGCGGCGATCGACCTCGACGTGGACCGTCCCGTCGGAGAGCGCGGTGGGCGGGATACCGGAGACGATCTCGGAGACGATCTCCGCCGGCTCCTCCGAGCGGGGGTTGTCGGAGGTGACGAGCGTGATGTCCGCCAGGCGTGCGGATATCGCGCCCATCAGGGGGCGCTTGCCGCGGTCGCGGTCGCCCCCGGCCCCAAACACGCTGATCACGCGGCCGCGGGCGATGTCGCAGGCGGAGCGCAGCACGTTCTCGAGCGAGTCGGGGGTGTGGGCGTAGTCGACGAGCACCGCGAAGTCCTGGCCGGCGTCGACGGGCTCGAAGCGCCCGGGCACCCTCACACCCCGTCGCAGGGCGTCGAGGAGGGTGTCGAGGTCGAAGCCGAGCGCGTGCACAGTGGCGAGCGCGCCAAGGGCGTTGGCGACGTTGAAGCGGCCGGGCATCGGCAGCGTCACCTCGCGCGTGCCGGTCGATGTGTGCAGCGCAAACCGACAGCCGGTTGCGTCGCAGCGCAGGTCCGTCGCGCTGTAGTCGGCGGGAGCGTCCAGCGCGAACGTGCGCGCACCCTCGATCTCGCTCGCGAGCCGCCGCCCGTAGGGGTCGCCGACGTTGACGACGCTCACGCCCGGAGGCGGCCCCTCTCCGGGAAGGAACAGCAGGCGCTTGGCGAGGAAGTACTCCTCCATGCTCGGATGGAAGTCGAGGTGGTCCTGGGTCAGGTTCGTGAACACGGCCGCGGCAAAGCGAACCCCACCCGCGCGCCCGAGCTGTAGCGCGTGCGAGGAAACCTCGATCGCACAGGCGCGATCGCCCCCGTCGAGCATCGCCCGGAAGCTCGCGTGCAGGTCGATCGCCTCGGGGGTAGTGCGCTGCACCGAACGCTCCGCGCCGCCCACGATCGAGGTAACGGTGCCGAGCAGCCCCGTCTGGTCGCCCACCGCTTCCAATAGCGCGCGCACGAGGAACGCGGTCGTCGTCTTGCCGTTCGTGCCCGTGACCCCCACCACGCGCAATGACGCGCTCGGATCGCCGTAGAAGCGGCTCGCGACAGGCCCCATCGCCGCGCGCACCGACGGGACCAGCACCTCGGGGATGCCCGCGCCCAGGGGTCGCTCCACCACGAGCGCGACCGCGCCGTCCGCGACGGCCTGGGCGGCGAAGTCGTGCCCGTCGCTGCGAAAGCCCGGCACGCAGAAGAACAGCGTCCCCGGCGCCACCGCGCGACTGTCGTATGCGAGCCCGGCGATCTCGACGTCAGAGCCCGCGCCGCCAACGGAGCCGACGCCCGCGACGAGCTCGCCAAGCGTCATGGATCCAATCCCAGCGACAGCACGCACCTAGTCTAGTTTTCCCGCCCCCTGGAGCCGCCTTCGCCAGCCTGCTGTCCCGGGATCGATACCCAGTCGGTGGAGAGGACATGGGCCCCTCACAGGACGACAGCAAAACTCCAGTTCCCATGCGTATGGTACCCGCTAGCGGGTACACTAGGCGGGTGGCAACTCGACACCAACGCATCCAAGTTCCCCGCGATCTTGAACTCGATCGCGCGATCGCGCGCGGACGCAGTGTGCTTGCACCGGGCGCACCATCCTCCAAGATCGTCCACGAGCTGGCGATCCGCGGCGCCGCCGCGCTCGATCGGGACCGCGAGGCGGAAGATCGCGCGCGCGACTTCCTGATCGGCGCCGCAGAGGGCAACTCGGGGCTCGACCTCCGGGAGTTGTGCGACGTGCGAGACCGGGCGTGGCGCTGAGCTGGCGCGACGGCCCGTGGGTTGCCGACACGTCCGCCTGGGCGCGCGCATCTCACCCCGACGTCGCTCCCCAGTGGACGAATGCGGCCCACGCCGGAGACCTCATCGGCTGTCCGATCATCACGCTGGAGCTGCTCTACGACGCACGCGACGGCGAAAGCGTCGAGACCGCGGCCGCGGCCCTCGCCGGACTGCGGCAGGCGCCGATCACCCGCACCGTGACCGACGCCGCAATCTCCGCCATCCGCGCGCTCGCCGCCCAAGGGGCGCCCGGCGCCCATCGCGTACGCGTACCCGACGCGCTCATCGCCGCCGCGGCCGCCGAGCGCGGCTTCGCGGTGCTCCACTACGACCAGCACTTCGACCGGCTCGCCACCGTCCTCAACTTCACCAGCCAGTGGATCACCGATCCCGGCAGCGCTCCGTAAGCCGCCTCCCCTACTTCTTCTTCGCCTTCTTCTTCACCGGCGCGTACTTCTTGCGGGCAGCACGTTCGCAGGCTTTGCGCTTGGCGCCCTTCGCCTTCTTGTGGCATGCCTTCAGTGCGAGCTTAAGTTTCTGGGCGCTGGTGAGGGTCTTGGCCTTGGGGCAGCCCGTGACGGTCACGGGCGTGCTCTGGTTGACCTTGGCGCCGTTTTGACCCACGAGTTCTGTTGGGATCGCGAGTTTGCTCGTGCAGAGGTTGCCGTTTGCCGAGAGGACGGAGTGTGGGCCTTGGGGCAGGTTCGTTTCGAAACTGGTTATGGGGGCGTCGGGGACGGTTTCGAAGCGGGAGTAGGTGATGCCTTTTTTGATGTCGGTGCGTCCGTCGAGGTCGATGCGGATCGTGCCGCCGCGTTCGTTTGCCTCCAGCAGGAACACGACGTCGGGGAATGCCGCGCCACCGTGGGACACGAGGATCGCGGGACCGGTGAGGGGGACGCTCAGGATCGGTGTGATCGCCTTTGCCGTCCCGATGAACGATCCCGCCGGACAGCCCGCGGGGTTCGCCGCGAACTGCGTTTCGGTGCACGCTTTCTGCAACGTCGTCAACCGCGCCGGCAATGCCGTCGGTAGCGTGAGATCGACCTTGTGGATGTCTGCTTCACCGGGCTTCTGAGAAACCTTGACGGTGAGGCTCGCGCCGTTGGCTTTGCTCGTTTTGCCCTGTGTGCTGATCGCCATCCCCGGTTTGAACGCCAAGCCCTGACAGCCACCTACCTGGAAGCGGTTGGACAGGCCGGCGGTCTGGTTTTGGGTTGAGATCGCCTGAGCGCTGACGGTCATCGGTTCGCACGACGTCGGGGTCAGCGTGAACTGGGCGCGATCGATCGATATCGCGAGCGAACGTATGTCCAGCGGGATACCCTGCAAGATCGTGGGGATCGGGTCGCTCTTGACCGTCACCTGTGCCGTGTTCGGGTCGATGTACAGGGCGGAGCGAACCACGACGTTCCCGAGATCGAACGGGCCCGCTACCGCCGGGGCGACGATCGCGATACTCAACGGCGCGCCCTGATACGGACCCGCCAGATACGCGCGCCCACCGACATACAAGGGACTACCCGAACCAACACCCGTAGTCACCGACCCGACCCGCGAGGAATCAGGACACGAAGGACTCGACTGCTCCACAGCGCCTTCCCCGGGCCGGTTACGACCCGCGGCCTGCGCGAGCTGCGCATCAGAGCACTCCCCAACCCCCGCCAACCGGCCAATCATCCCCGGCGGCAACGTCACGTTCAACGCACCCAACCGCTGAGAGCCGTTCTCACGAGTGAGCTTGAGCACGAACGGGGAATAGCTACCCGCCAACGGTGTCACCGCACCGGCTTCAAACCCGGGATCGTTCGGTGCCTGCGCTTCGCTTGACACACACCCGCCACTGACCTGGAAGGTGTCGAACGGGAACGCGTCCGCTGCCTGCGGTGCGCTCCACGGCGTCAGGTCCGTGTTCGTCGTGTACGTACCGCACACCGACGGCGTCATCAGCGGTGCCCTGGGACCACCGAAGAAATCGAGCTTAATGTCTTCGAACGGAAGTTGCGGGTTTTCATCGAACGTGGCCTTCAACTGTCCCGTCACCGGGTCCGATTCGACCCTGCCCGCGAGCTTGACCACGACACCCGTACTGGGATCGTCAACACCGATATACAACGCCAGCAGCGAACCGAACGGGTTGTCATCCTGCTTGGCCAGATACACCGAACCGGGCAATGGGTGTTCAAGCAACGGCGTATCGACCTCGACCGTCCCGATCTTCGACGCGTCCGGGCACAGCGCGGCGCCGGCGCCGTGGAGATCGATCTGCGCCGGACTGCATCCGACCAGCCCATCGGCCGCGGACGGATTGACGACCATCCCCTTCGGCAACGTTACGACCGCGTTCTTCAGGTTAGCCGTCGCCAACCCTTCCAACGTCTCGTTCTGGGGAACGTGCAGGTCGACGTGCAGACCCGTCGGGGAATCCGCGACCGTGGATTCCGGCTGCACCGTGATCGTCGGCGCAAACGGCAACTGATCACAACCGGCGACACCCACAGGATTGCCGTAGGAATCTTCGGTCTGCGAAGACCCACTGATGAAATTACCCGGATCTTCCCACGAGTCGACACTGATCTGTGTCGACAGAGGACCCGAGCACGCGCTCGGCATCGTCAACAACGGGGTGCCCACCCGTGCCGTGGGGCAACCTTGCGTCAGAACATCGGCAGGCGCGGTGGCGCATTCACCGCGCCGCTTATCGTGACTGGGATCGGTCGGATCGCCCCACAGATCCACCGAGAACCCGGAGATCTCACCAAACTGGATGACGTCGTTGGCTTCGGCGGTCAGCGCGTAATTCCCGGCCGTGTCCACATGCCCGATCAGGTGGACGATGATGTCGACACCCGAACTCGGGACATCGAACGCAAACTCGGCGGGCGCGCCGGGTGGAGGCACCATGTTGTAAAGCGCCTCGACAAAGGTAGGATTGGTATAGCCGAACAGTCCGGCGACAACGTGGGCGACACCGACGGCGGACCCGGCAGGACAATGCGGAACAGCAGTTCCCCCCGTTTCTCGAAGCTGAGCCTCGGTACAGCGAACCGCCGTCGCCCGCGGGTTGACGACCATGCCGACCGGCAGCTTGCCCACCACATCCCTGGTTGACGCCGCAGGGGGGTTGACCGGCTGGAAACTCTGAAAGACCGTGTTCAGCTGAAACCCGGTGTGGAAACGGTAGGGATGAGAACCCGCCTGGGTCACCGCGACCCCATTGGGGTCTGTGATCGACGTGTCAAGGCTCTGAAAACCATACGGCGCGTCCTGAGCGCTGACCGTCGTGTGTTCTGTGACGAACGCGGACGTGGCGCCCCCGCCGGACACGCTGACAACGTTCGTGACGTTCGCCGGCGCGCTCGGGTCGATATCGACGGGGACAAACAGGATCAAGCGCCCACCCGGGGGGAGTGACGTCCCGGAGACGACACAGGACACTGGTGTGCTGGGCGCACACGGATAGAGAATGCCTCCTGTCTCGTCAGCTACCTTCAGACTAACTTCATTATGGGGATGACTGGAATCCAGGGTCAGCCCGGAGGGCAATGTGTCTGTGATCGTGATGTCACCGCTGGTCGACACGCCACCCGTATTCGTCGCAATCACAGTGTAGGCGGATACGCCGGACGTGTCACCGGGATGAAAGTACGTGGGCGTCGCGGCCGAGGTGATCGTCCACGCCGGCGACGCGGCCTGCACGGGCACGGCAATCACACCCGCGATCCCGATAGCCGCGATTATCATCGCCGGCGAACGGCGTTCCATCTTCAGGCTCTTTAGTTTCGTTGAAAGTCCCATTTACCGAGCCCTCCGGTTGACGTTTGCCGACTGCTTCCTGGCCTTCACAGCGCCATATCTCTTTCGTGCCCGCGTGTTGCACGTAGCCCGCTGCTTCTTCGGCTTCTTCCTGCACGCGCTCAGGGCTTTCGCCAGCTTCTGTGTCCGGCTCACCGCCCTCGCTTTTGCCTGCACGACCGGGCGGGACGCCGGCGGCAGAAGATCGCCCATACCGGAGAAGACCGAGCTGCTTGCGTTCTGTTCAAGAGGCGGACTTGAAGCGACACCCCGGCAGGCATCACCGGAGCATACGGGCGGCGCCGTCTGGTGCTGGGAGACGAGTCCGCCACCGACCCGCGCGTCATAGACATCCAACAGCTGGTCCTGGTCCGCCGGCACCAGAGGCGAATCGGTGAACAAGAAAACATCATTCCCCGACACCGATGCGTCGGCGAAGTACGACGGCTGCGAACTGGTACCGGTTGAGAGCAGATAGAGGCACCCTCCGCTCACAGCGGAAGAACTACACGACCCGGAGCCATTCGCCTCCCACTCATAAACGTCGCCGACACCATTCGTATCTGCAGCGAGCAAAGCGTCTTTGCTGTCAAAAAACACACGATCGCCGTTTGCAGACATATTCCGAGTCAGGATAGTCCCCAGAGAGTTTGACTCGCTATTCCAATACTCCCCAGTGGTAAGGGTGGAGTTACCTGCGGGACGTTTTCCAGTTGGATTACAGGAAACACAGGTCAGAGCCGCGTCACCGGGACGATAACGGTAAAGCTCACGGCACGATGGGGAGCCACCCCCACACGCGGCCGTGGTAGCCTCGGTATTGTCATATCCAGTAAGTTGTCCTCGTGAAATAAAGGCAAGAGTGCCGTTCTGAGAGACGCGGGATTCCTTGGTAGCCCCACCGTATGTGCCACTTGCGGCATAGTTCGGCTCCCAGGCTGGCCCATCATCGTTGCCGCTGAGGCGAGTAATGAAGGTGGCGGCGCCGTTGTGAGATAGATAGAGGTTGCACGTCCCGATCCAGGCTTCCAGCTGCAGTTCGCAGTTGCCGCGGGTGGCGCCCGGGGCGAGGACACCGTTGGCCATGAAGTAGACGTAGGAGCCGTCCTCGGAGGCACCGAGAACACCTTGGACGGCGGCGCGCTCAGAGTCGGACACGTTGGAATCGACCGTGATGTCTGTGAGGTCTCCCGAGGAGGTGTCGTAGGAGTAGAGATCCTGCCCTTGGCTTGAGGTGGTGCAATCGTTGGCCGCGCTCGATACGGCCGTGGAGTCGTCGGTCAACTTCTCACAACTGGTGAAGAATACCTTTGAACCCGATGGTGTGGCCGCCATGAAAGCGGCCGGCTTGTGACCGTTGGGATCGGGACTGGTCTGAGACGCGGATATCTGAACAGTGCTCGTGCCGTGCTCGCGCATGTACAGACGGCCCGTGCCGCCCTCCGTGAAGAAGACCTTCGACCCGTCCGCGGAGATCGTGTTCTGAGTGTAGTAGCGTGGATGGGCGCCGCCTTCGTTGAGGTCCGGACCCATCGAATCGTAAGACCCGGCGAAAGAGCCGCCCGCCGGTGCGATACATGCCGGCCCACCGGAGTCGTCGCAACTCGTCGCCGGGAAGGACGGGACGCGACCGGCGAGCGTGACCGCACCGTGGTCGAGATCGTACAGGCTGTACTTACCTTCAACCCCGCCCGAGGCCAGGACGTCTCTGCTTTCGAAGATCAGATGAGAGGGATCGGCGGCGAACGCGGCAAGTGTCGGCGCACGGGTCAGCGAGGGAGTGGCGGTGGCCTGCCGATGGATGGCGCTCGCAACGTCATAGAGATCAAGACCGCCGCCGACTTTGTCTTCTACATAACTGAAGGCGGTCGTGAAACCATCATTCCAGCCGAGCTCGTAAGCGCGCTTTCCGACACCTCCAGCGGACGGCAGGAGACCATCAGAGCTCCAGCTAGATGCTCCACGACTCGCGACATACAGGGGCTGTTCGGAGCTACCGCCAGAAGTGGGAAGATTACTGGAGTCATAGTAATCGACGGCGTGACCGTCCGCGGCAGCCTGAATAAAGTTGAGATCCCCACTGACACCTGAACCGTTCTTCTCGACGGGGCTGGCCTGCTCGTAGGCGCGACAGTCGGGGAGACGAGCGCCGGGACCACCACGCAAAGCATCGTTTTCACAGCCGCTAAAGGACGGCACGGCAGGGTATGTCGTGAACGTCGCGTCGAGCCCGAAGGTCGTCGCGTCAGAGTTGGCGGTGACGATCCGGAAGTGGTAGGTCGCTCCAGGTGTGAGACCGGCAATCGAGCGGATCGCGGCATGATCCACGGAATCGGAGCCCAACGACAAGCTCTCGGGCGTCGAAGACCCGTAAGAGGTCGTGGTCCCGTAGTCGAAGTGGTAGGTGCTAGCTTTGCCCTCGGGGTTGACCTGCGAGCTGAGCCTCGCCCCGGTAGTGGTGATCTGATCCGCCCCGGCGCCGTGAACCTGAGCGCCGAGCGTGGCAAAGGTCTGGTCCGGACCAGTGGAGACACCGGTGGTTTCCGCATCGCTGTTGGCGTTCGCAGCCACGATACGGAAGTGGTAGACCGTCCCGGACGCCAGACCCGGGAGGGCGGCTGAGACTGCGACATCGCCAGAGCCCGATCCCGGATTCGGAGCGCATGGCGCGGTGTGACCGTAAGAAGTGCTGGTGCCATACTCGAAGTGGCAGTCGGTGACCGTAAATGTCTCGGGATCCACCTTGGCGTTAAGCGTCGCCGAGGCACCCGTGATCAAAGTCGGCTCACCCGGAGTTACCGTCGGGCCTTTCACGTTCAGACCGGGCCCGAAGACGCGAATCTTGCCGTTGCCTTCGTCGTCAACGTAGATGTAATGGTTGGTCTCGTCGACGGTGACACCCTTGAAGTTGGCGTTGTTGATGCCGGTGGCGAAGACGCCACGCAGGCTCCCGGACGATTCGTATTCGTCAATCTCTGTGGAGCGCGCGACATAGAGACGGTGGGTGGACCGGTCGACGGCGATCGCGTTGCCGCCGGTCGCGGCGGCCTGCGTAGACGTCGCGTAACTACTGGCGGCGGTGTAGCGCCATACTTCTCCGTTCTGATCGACGTAGAGGTCGTCGTTGGAATCGAACGCCAGGTCGCAGGGACTGCCGTGAGCCGAGACGTCGAGCGCGCTCTGAAAGACGCCCGCAGAGTTGTACTTGAGGACGTATTTGGTGGCACGGTTGGCGACCCAGATATTCCCAGTGGTATCGGTCGCGATGCCACAGAGTTCCTTGCTGGGTCCGCCGGACGGGGTTCCAGGGGTTATTGCGGGATCGATTGGGAACGCTCCGCCCAACCCGGCACTGGAAGGACCGAATCCGTAAACGATCGCGGGGAATTCGGGGTTCGAGCCTCCCGTGCCCTCTGATGCGACGTAAACATCGCCGCCGGTGCCAACGGCGACACCGGGATGACTGTTGATGTTATTGGGCAGGCCAAGGGGGCTGAACCCGGGCAATGGCGGATAGGCCGGGGGTGCGGAGGCGTCAAATCCATAGACACCGCGCTGGGTGTAACTGAGCGCATAGAGCTTGAGGTTGGACTGGTCGAACGCAAGCTGGACGTTGCCCCCGTCGAAGCTGGTTGCCGAGGTGCCGTCGGGGCCAAAAGCGGCGATCGTGACGTGCACGACCGGGAAGACCGTTGGAGTGAAGGTCTGGTCGGCGCCCGTCGCGGTACCGGTGGCGGTGGCGGTGACGTTCAGACGGAAGTGGATCGCGGTGCCGGGAGTGAGATTACCGAGATTCGCGGTGACGTCGGCCGCGGCGCCGAACGAGTTGCCCTCTTTACAAGGCACGGTCCCGCCCGTGTATGAGGTCGTGGTTCCCCAATCGAAGTGGCAGTCCGTGATCGGGTCGGTGGCTCCAGCGGAATCGGTGCCCGGAGCCAGGTGGCCGTTGAGAATTGCGTCGGTGTGATGGATCGTGGTGGCCGGATTGGTGCTGGCGATGGGGGGCAGATTGGCGGCCGGGGAGAAGACGTCGATCTCTCCCGCGACACGATCGGCGACATACGCCTTGCCGTTCGAACCCTTGACACCGACACCGGCGGAGTTGGCGCCGAAGTCCGCCGCCGAACCAAAGGTGTACAACGACGCGCCGCTCGCGTCGAACACGGAGATCCGTTCGCCCTCGTCAACATACACGTCGCCGTTTGAGGGGTCCGTCGCTACCGCGGTCGCGGTTGCGTCCACCGAGACGGGAGTAGGAGCCGGCGGGGATCCTTTCACGAACGAGAACGCCTGGTACTTCATGAGTTCGCCCGCTTCATAGGTGTTACCGGCGTAGACGCTACCGCCGTCGGCGGCGACGTTGCATACCGCGGCCGGCGTTTCGATGCCGCCGGTGTAGTTCGCCTCGGTCACCGTCCCCGTCGTGGGGGTGTAACGCCACACATGATGGTTGTCGTATTCACCGACGTAAACAGCGCCGGTCGAGGCTTCGATCGCCACCCCACAGGCTTCGCCGAAGCCGCCGTCGGCATTGCCCGACCCGTTGAGTTCACCGACGTGATTCCCGTTGGCATCAAAGATTTCGACATTGTCGGTGAGGCTGCTGACGACGTAGACGTCCCCGGCCGTACCACCCGGAGAACCCGCCGGCGCAACCGCGACCTGAGCCGCGTTGGCTTCGAAGATGAAACCACTCAGAAAGTTCGTTTTCGTCGCGGAGAATTCCACCGGCACGCCGGCTGCGCTAAAGCGCGAAACCGTACCCGCCGCGATATCGACGACGTACACATCGCCGGTCGACTGATCGACCGTAACGGCCTCCGGGTCGGTGAACGAGCCGAACGAACTCTCATAAGGACGACTCGCGGCGGCAAACGCCGACGAGGCAAGCGCGAAAAACGCAAAAACAGCGACCAGGGTCGCAATAACACCAAGCGACAGATGAGCACGCAAAGCAGCGCCCTCCTCCTCCACCCCAGTAATCCCGCCGTGAACCGAGAGTCGACCACTACGCGACGACGACTTTTTCATGCGCTCCATCTCCTCCTCGAATACGGGAATCACGCTGATGCCTCTCCACTGTCTTGATGACGCTCGACATGAGCGCCGATGCTCTGTGCGACACGCCCACCGGTCTCGGTGAGCGTCCAAGAATTCGCCTCGCCGCGAAGCTGGCGCCCCTCCGCCGCCGCGTTCTGCGCCAAGCCCAGCCGCTCCAAACGCGCCAGCAACTTCGAGATCTGGCCCTGATCGGTGACGCCGGCGTGGTCGCCGATCACACGGTTGCTGGCGCCGGGCTCCTGCGCGATGAAACCGAGGACCAGGGCAGTGCGATACGTCAAGCGCATCGGGACTCCCGCGAGCGCATCGCCGTTGGTCGGTTCGCCTGTGGAAAAGTCCTCGCGTACCCCCACCGGCGACACCTGAATCGGAAGATTCTGCTCGCGACGCGCGGCCGCAGTCCCGAGGTACGGCAGCACGATCATGCTCATCAACTCGCCCGTGAGGCTCGTCAAGGGCGGACTGGTCTGCCCACGCTGCAACCGCGTGTGCACGATCGCCAGGGCGGCGCCGATCAGACCCTCGCTTGTCAGCTCCGTGACCCCGCCTGCACCTTTTGTCCTGCGCTCGCTGCGGCCTTCGTCGAGCACGCCCGCCATCCGCGCAAGGATGTGCTCGCGACGCTTCAACACCTTGGGGCCGCCGCGTAGCGACTGCACCACGCACACGCGCGCAAGCGCGGGCTCGCGATCGAAGAACGAGAGAATCGCCAGCAGCCCGCCGCGCACACGCTCGCGCCAGGTGAGACCGGCGAGGTTCGCGCCGGCGATCTCACCTTCGATCGTCGCGACGACATCCTCGATCAACGCGTCCAGGCACGCCCCGCGATCGTCGAACAGTTCATAGAAAGTCCGGCGCGAAACCCGTGCGCGCTCGGTGATCCGTGCGACCGTCGTACGCCCATACCCCTCCTCGTCCACGGCCGCGGCGGCGGCCGCGAGCAGACGCGAGCGCTGCATCTCCGAAACCTGCACCCGCGGAGGAGGAGCGCCACGCCGCGAGGCCGATGCGCGTACGCGCGCGCTCGTGCGGGTAGACATCACGCAACCCTCCCCGCGAGCGGGGTGGAAAACCGGGCGTTTTTGCCGGTTAGACGGGGGGTGCTACCGGGGGAAGAGAGAGAGAGAGAGAGAGAGAGAGATGCATCAGCGACGCTGAGGCATCTACAGATGGCCGTGCTTTGACGCACAGCGACTCCCGTCACATCTGTCCCCGAAGAAAACACGCGAAAACAACCCCTCATCTGGCGAATCGGAAGTCCCTCTCCCAAGGTCCTTACTACTCAAGCGCTTGAAATCGATCTAGACGACCGACCCAAACCCGATCTATGGTGTTGGCATTCCCACACAGGGAAGCCATGAACACTCAAGAACATAGCGTCAACTCCAGGGCTTGTCAAGAGGCAACCGCGTATGAGCTTCAAATTCATACGCGGCGCCGCTGCGAACACCGCTCCACGAAGCGGTTTCGTAAGACGAGACGGAGGCCGTCAGTCGAGATCGAACGCGGCCCGGATGGCGTCGCCTAGCGCCGGCTCCTGATGATCGAGCAGCGTGCCGATCCGTTCGCCCAAAGCGTCGGTCGGGATTGTGGTGATGTTGTCGCAGCTCACGACTGACGGCTCGGCAAGGCCGTTCGAGGCGCCGACGTGTACCTCAGTCGAGAGTCCGCGGATCGTCGTGGTGATCGTCGCAACGGTGACCGTCGCGAGATGCGCTCGTACGAGCTCGCGCGTCAGGATCAGAACCGGTCGCGCCTTGTCAACCCGCGCGACGTGGATCGGCCGCATCAGGCAAGCGCAGACGGCAGGCTCGCGGCGTATTCGGCCAGCCCGGTGAGGTCCGGGTCGGGCCCGGTGCGCGCCAGAATCTCGGCATCGCGAGCGGCAAGGGCGCGCCGACGCTCGCGCTCCAGCGCGACGGTGACGACGGCCGCACGGCTGCGCCCGGCGCCAGAGGCAATGACCTCGTCAACGAACTCGACAAGCTCATCCGGGAGTCTCACGGCGATCTGCGTGCTCATCCCAGTATGGTAGCAAACTGGTACCGCCATCGTCACGACGATCGCACGAACACACTCACCACCGCGGCGGGAGCCTCCAACAGGAGACGGTGACCGCCCGGGCCTGTCCTCACGGCGGCTTGGGGCATCAGGTCAGCCATACGCCGGCCCACGACCTGAAACTTCGTGTCGCGCTCGCCGACCAGGATAGTGGCGGGCATCGTCAATTCATGCAGCCGCTCCCACAGTGGGACCATCTCCCCCGTGCCGATCCCCCGCAGGACCGCCGCGATCGCATCCGGCCGGTTGCGGAGATAGTCCTCGCGCGCCAGCGCATCGACGGCGGCGGGATCGTCGGCGAACATCGGCTGCGCGCACCAGCGCGCGACGAACTCCTCCAGTGATCCGCCTTGCAGTTCGTCGGCCAGACGACGATCCGCCTCACTGCGCGCCGCCCGCTCAACGTCGCCCTCGATTCCAGCCGTCGTGGACACGAGCACGAGCCGCGACACGCGCCCAGGCGCCGCCAGAGCAACGTGCAACGCGACGCGCCCGCCCAGCGAGTAGCCACATAGGGCAAAGCGCTCCGGCGCCTGCGCCAGCACATGTTCGACACAGCCCGCGAACGAGATCGGCCGCTCAGCATCGGCCCGCTCGCCATGCCCGGGCAGGTCCAGCGCCAGCGGGCGATAGCGTTCGGGGTCCAGCCGTTCGACCACACCGTCCCACGCACGATGCGTGCCGGCGAAACCGTGCAGCAGGACAAGCGTCTCGGGCACATGCGAATCCTATGACTCCCGCCACCGACACCTACCTCCTTCTGCGCGCGTTCGTCGACGAGCTTGCTCGCTGCGGAATGCGGATGGCGTGTTCCTCGCCTGGGTCGCGCTGCGCTCCACTCGTGCTGACGCTCGCGCGCGAGGAGCGGATCGAATGCCACTCCCACATCGATGAGCGCTGCGCGGGGTTCTTCGCGCTCGGTTCCGCCAAGGCTTCAGGACTGCCGGTGGCCGTGACGTGCACCTCCGGGACCGCGGTGGCCGAGCTGTTGCCTGCCGCGATCGAGGCGCACGAGGCGCGGGTGCCCTTGCTGCTCCTGACCGCAGATCGCCCTCCGGAGCTGCGCGATAACGGCGCCGGGCAGGCGATCGACCAGCTGAAGATCTTCGGCGACGCCGCCAAGTGGTTCTTCGAGGTCGGGACCCATGACGCGACCCCGGAGCGCCTGCGCTGGATCAGGACGCTGGCCTGCCGCGCCTACTGGACCGCGCTCGAAGGCCGCCCGGGGGTCGTGCACCTGAACTTCGCGCTGCGCGAACCGCTCGTGAGCGACGAGGCGCTGCCGGCCGATGAGACCGCCCGCGCCGCGGGCCGGCCGTACGTACGCCGCGCACCGACATCCGCCGTCGGCGAGACGCGCCTCGGGGAACTCGTCGCCGAATCTCGACGCGGCCTCGTCATCGCCGGGCGCCACGAGCGCGAGACCCCGCTCGGGATCGCCGCCGCCGCGTTCTGTGAGGCGCTCGGATGGCCGCTGCTGGCAGACCCTCTTTCCGGCGCGCGCCGTGGCGCTGCCGCCATCGCTCACTACGACGCGCTGCTGCGCGACGATTTGTTCGCCGCAGCGCGGCGCCCCGACCTCGTGCTGCGCGTCGGGGACCTGCCGGTCTCAAAGCCCTTGCGGACGTGGCTCGCGAGCCTTGAGAATGTGCGTCAGGTCACACTCGACCCCGAGGGCTCCTGGCAGGATCCGGGATCAGTGTTGAGCGACTCCATCGCCATGGAGCCCGCCGCGACACTCGCCGAATTGATCGACGCCGCGGCGACGCCCACCCCGGTCGGTTCACCCGACGGCTCGAACGAACCCGAGCTTCCTCCCCTGCACCCCGCCGACCCGGACTGGCTGGCCGGTTGGCGCAGCGCCGACGAGCAGGCCTCCGAGGCGATCCTCGGCGTCCTGCACGGAGACGGGCTCGACGAGCCATCCGTCGCCGCCGAGCTCGGCGTGCTGCTACCCGAGGAGGCGACCCTGTTCGTCGCATCCTCGATGCCAGTGCGCGACATCGAGACCTTCTGGCCAACGCGAGACGACCCCCCGCGCGTACTCTGCAACCGCGGCGCCAACGGAATCGACGGCACCGTCTCCAGCGCATTCGGCGCGGCCGCCGCCGGCAACGGCCCCGTCGTACTGCTGGTCGGTGACGTAGCGCTCGCATATGACATCGGCGGCCTGCTCGCCGCCACCCGCCTCGGGCTGAAGCTCACGATCGTGCTCCTGGACAACGACGGCGGCGGGATCTTCGACTTCCTCCCCGTCTCCCGAGCCCAGATGGCGCGCGCGGACGAGGACATCTACACCCGCCACATCGCCACTCCAACCGGCCTTGACTTCGCGCAGGTCGCGACCCTGTACGGCTTCGTACACGAACCGGTCGACACGATCCCCGACCTCCGCGCCGCCCTGGAGCGCGCGCTCGCACCCCAGACCGGCCCCACGCTGATCCACGTCCGCAGCGACCGCGCCGCCAACGTATCGCTTCACAACACCACCTGGAACGCTGTCTCGACGGCCCTCCAGAGCGGTCCGTGAGGCCATCGGACGCCATCCCATCCGCCTGTCTACAGAACGTCTACACTACGTCTCGTGGCCGTCTCGGCAAAGGCCGACAAGACCTACAGTTTCCGCGCGCCACAGGTGTTCGGCGAGCGGATGCGAGACGCGCGCGCGGCCCTGCCGGCGATCCTCGCCGATCCCTCCGAGTCCGAGCATTTCACGCGCGAGTTCGAGGTCGCGCTGCTGCGACGACTGCACAACCTGCCCACGACCTCCGGCCAGGCGGAGTTCGCGCGCGCGGTCACCGAAGCGCTGGTCGTCACGGCCGAGCGCGCCCGGCGCGAACCCGAGCTGATCGAGCAAATGCGCGCGTTCGACCGGCAAGACACGGAGGGCGAGGACTGGCGTCGGGGGGCAATGCACGCGTTCGCGCGCGAGCCCGACGACGAGTAAACGTGTACGAACGCGGCGCCGTCTGGACGGCACGTCTTCCCGGCATCGGGCTCAAGCCGGTCGTGATCGTCTCCGATCGAGCCGTGACGCTCGCGCTGCACCCGATCGTCGCGCGCATCACGAGCGTCGAGCGTGAACGCGCCATCCCCACGGCGGTCGCGATCGAGCCGGGCGAGGTCGAAGGTCTTCCAGAGCGAAGCTACGTGCTCTGCCACGACCTCGTCACCCTCAACGACGGCGACCTGGTCAAGCGCCTGGGAGTGCTCCCCACCCAGCGACTCCTCGACATCGAGGACCGCCTCGCCTTCGTCTTCAGGATCGGCGAGTAGGCCGCCATGAGCGCGACCCATGCACCACCGTCGGGTCAGCGCTCCTCCCTGACGCGCAGGTACATCGACTCCATCTCGTCAAACGCTTTCTCGAGGCCAGGCTTTTCGCGCAGCCAGCGAATGAACGGCTCGGCCAGCGGCCACATTTCATCAACCACGTAGGTAAGGGCTTTGTCAGCCACGTCCCTGTCGAGCAGCTCATCGGTCGCATCGTTGTACTCACTCGCGACGATCTCGTAGAAGTTCAGCACACCCGTGACCCTCGCCTTCTGCTGATCGTTCCTCCCCTTCCACAACGTCGCCCATTCACGCCGATCCTCGGGATGCTCGCTGAACAGATTCTGAGCCTCGATCATCATGCTCATGAAGTCGCGATCGTAGAGTCGGCTCAAGTGCTCGTACACGCGCCGTCGACGCTCCAGCTGTCGCTGGAGGTCAAGTTGCTTTTTTGCGATCCAGCCGGCGATACAGGCAACGATCAGAAGTCCGGCAGTGGCGATCCCAGCCATCAAGCCGCCCACATCGGCAGTCGTCGACGCACAGATAGCGGACATGAATGATCAGTGCCTGCACCGCTGAGCGTGTTCGCTGAATGCTACCCTTAAGGGGATCATGGTTCCATTGCCGACGATACCTGGTAAATAGCTGCGGACAGCGGTTCCGCGCTGCATGGGTTGACCGAGAACGCGTGATCTCACGTGCTTAACCGGCCAAGAGCGGCAGCAGCGCCTGAAGCTTGACCTCGGTCTCCGCCAGCTCCGCCTGCGGCTTGGAGTCGCGCACGATCCCGTTGCCCGCATAGCAGCGCGCGACGTTCTCACGCAATAGCGCACAGCGCAGCGCCACGCAGAACTCGCCGTCGCCAGTCGCATCCGTCCAACCGACCGGACCCGCGTACCAGCCGCGGTCCAAGCCCTCCAGCGCCGGTATCAGCGGCATGGCGACCTCGCGCGGCTCGCCCCCCACCGCGGGAGTCGGGTGCATCAGCCCCGCCAGCTCCAGCGCGTCGATCGGCGCGGCGAGCTGTGCGCGGATCGGTGTCGCCAAATGCTGGATGTTCGCGATCTTCACCAACTCCGGCTCGCCCGCCGCGGCCACCCACACCGCGTGCGGGCGCAACGTGCGCTCGATCCGCCGCGCCACAATCGCGTGCTCGGAACGATAACTCTCGTCGCGCAGCAGTTGCTCGCCCAGATGGTCATCCACGGCCGGATCGGCGCTGCGCCGCGTCGAGCCCGCGAGCGCCAGCGTGCTCACACGATGACCCTCGCGGCGCACCAAAAGCTCGGGGCTCGCCGCGATCAACGTCGCGTCCCCACGCCCGACACAAAAGCAGTAACACGCCGGGAACGCCTCGCGCAGCACGCCCAGCATCGCCCCAGGGTCATACCTTCGCGGCGCGCGCGCCTCGACCTCGCGAGCGAGCACTATCTTCTCCAGCCTGCCCTCCTTGATCAGCGCCGTCGCGCGTTCCACGGCCGCCTCGTAGTGCTCGGGCGGCATCGCGCTGCCGACGCTGTACCTGCCCGTGGGAGCGGGGTCGAGCAGTCCCAACGCGCGCTCCTCCAGCTCCGCTAAACGGTCTTCCAGGCGTTCCAGCACCCCTTCGGAGGTGTCGTCGGGCGCCATCAGCGCCGCCAACGTCAACCTCACGTCCGGTTCCCCTCGATCTCGCCCTGCGCTCGTCGTGCGCCTGATCGCCACCTCCGGCACGATCAACGACGCCGGATCGAACCCCTCCCAAGCCGGTGTCCTCCCGCCCTCGGGGGCGAACGCGAACCCTCCGACCGCAACCGGCCCCGAGCGATCGGGATCGTCCAGCGGATCCCCGACCGCCGTCGCCGCCAACGCCCGCCAGCGGTCGGCCACGCTCGCGAACCGCCCCTCGCCCGAGCTCGTCAGGCACACCGCCTCACCCAAAGCCGCCAGTGCCGCCCCGCCCCTGTCGGGCTGCTCGAACGCGAACCACGCCTCACCCTCCCTGCGCGACGCGCACACCACCGCGCTCGGGTCCACCGTTCCTCCCAACCGCACCGTGCTCGTCGCAAGCGTCGGCTCGCCACTGCGCCTGGCCCGGCGCAGCGCCAGATCCAGCCGCGCGCCCATCCGTTCGCGATCGTGCTCGCTCAGCGCGAACGGGCTCTGCAGGCGCTGCTTCTCGGTTATCGCTCTGCTCTTCAAAGCTCTCGCAATGTCAACAGCTGCGGTAAGCGGCTTCGACCGCAACTCGATGCAAGGACCGGCTCTGGCTTACCCACCAAAGCCCGCTCCTCTTAATGCGCCTTCCTACGTCTCTGTCCTTCCGCGGGATATTGCTATCTCCCCCGTGCGCATCATCTCGATCAGGCCGAACGGGCGCACCATGCCCTCGAACGCCTCGATCTTCTCCGTCGTACCGGTCACCTCGACGATCACCGAGCGCTTCGTCACGTCCACGACCTTGCCCCGGAAGATCTCCGTGATCTGCATCAGCTCGCCGCGCTGCACCCCGTCCGCGGAGACCTTGAACAGCGCCAGCTCGCGCGAAACCGTGTCGGTCGGCTCCAAATCGCGGATCTTCAGCACGTTCACCAACTTGTGCAGCTGCTTGGTCACCTGGTCGATCGGGTGCAGCGCCCCGTCCACCGTCAGCGTCACCCGCGAAATCTGCTCGTCATCGGTCGGCCCCACCGTCAGCGTGTCGATGTTGAACCCGCGACGCGCAAACAGCCCCGCGATCCGCGTCAGCACGCCCGACTTGTTCTCCACCAGGATCGACAGCACGTGCTTGCGCCCCGTGCGCAATCCCGTCGAAGCCTGCAACTCCTCCAGGCTCAGCGGCGCCTTCGTCCCAGGTTCGCCCATCGCCGTACTCACCCGACCATCTCGCGCGCAGCCTGACCGGCCGGGATCATGGGATATGTGTTCTCCTCGCGCGTCACCCGCACGTCCACGAACACGGGTCCGTCCGTCGCGATCGCGCGTTCCATGTCCTTCACCAGCGTCGTCTTGTCCTCGAACCGCATACCCGTAGCGCCGTACGCCTCCGCGAGCTTCACGAAATCGGGGAACTCGCCCGTCTCCACGTGGCTGTATTTGCCATCCCAAAACAGCTCCTGCCACTGCCTGACCATCCCCAGATAGCCGTTGTTCATGATGAACACCTTGATCGGTATCCCCTCCTGCGCGCACGTCGCCAGCTCCTGCGCGTTCATCTGCACCGACCCGTCCCCCGCCACGCAGCACACCAATTTGTCGGGACAGCCCACCGCGGCGCCCATCGCCGCCGGCAGCCCGAAGCCCATCGTCCCGAGGCCGCCCGAGTTGATCCACCTTCGCGGCGCCGGAAAGTCGTAGTACTGCGCCGTCCACATCTGATGCTGGCCCACGTCGCTTGAGACGATCGCCTCGCCCTTCGTCGCCTCATACAGCGCCTGGATCATGAACTGCGGCTTGATCTCGTTATCGCTCGAATCCTCATAGGTCAGCGGGTACTTCGCTTTCCAGCCCTCGATCCGCTGCCACCAGTCGCCCAGCCGCGCCGTGTCGGCCTTCAACGCGCGATACTCGACCGCCAACTTCGCCAGCACGTGTTTGGCGTCGCCCACGATCGGGATGTGCGCCGGCACGTTCTTCGAGATCTCCGCCGGGTCGATGTCGATGTGGATGAACTTCGCCTTCGGCGCAAACTCCGACAGCTTGCCCGTGATCCGATCGTCAAAGCGCGCGCCCACCGCACAGATCAGATCGGCCTCGTCCATCGCATAGTTCGCCGCCCGCGTCCCATGCATCCCCAACATCCCCAGCCACTGCTCGTGCGGCGCCGGGAACGCGCCCAGACCCATCAGCGTGCAAGTCACCGGGAAGCGATCGCACGCCGCCAACTCCACCAGCTCCGCTGAGGCGTTCGCGTTCACCACGCCCCCGCCCGCATAGATCACCGGCCGGCGTGCCGCCGCCAGCGCCTTCGCGGCCTGGCGAATCTGCTTCTGGTTGCCCTCCGTCGTCGGCTGATACCCCGGAAGGCGCACATCCGTCACCGGCTCATACTCGATCTCTGCGCGCGACAGGTCCTGCGGGATGTCCACCAGCACCGGTCCGGGCCGGCCCGTACGGGCGATATGAAAGGCCTCGTGGATCGCCCGCGGGATCTCCCGCGGGTCCTGGATCATGAACGAGTGCTTCACGATCGGGATCGTGATCCCCAGCGTGTCCGCCTCCTGAAACCCATCCGTCCCCAACAGCTCCGTACGCACCTGCCCGGTGATGAACACCACCGGCACCGAGTCCATCATCGCGTCCGTTATCGGCGTAATCAGGTTCGTCGCCCCCGGACCGCTCGTCGCGAACGCCACCCCCACTTTCCCGGTCGCCTTCGCATAGCCCTGGGCGGCATGCCCGCCACCAGCCTCGTGCCTGACCAGGATGTGCCTGATCCCACCGTTCACGAACGCGTCATACGTCGGCAAATTCGCGCCGCCGGGCAGCCCGAAAACGACGTCCACGCCCTCGGCCTTCAAACATTCCATGATTGCGTCCACCGCGCGCATATCGGGAGTTTACCAGCGGGTTTTCACGCCGATCCCTAGCGGTTCGATGGCCAAGCCGGGCCAGGACGCAGGGAGCGTGGCGTACTACGTACGCGAGCGACTGAGGACGCAGCCTGGCGCCGCGCCAGCGGGCCGCTAGGAGCTGCCGATGGCGACGCCGATGGCCAGCGCGATCGCACCGCCCACCGTCACCACCAGCAGCGAGGAGCGCATCGACACGTGCAGGAACCGTTTGCGCACCCACGCGATCGCAAACAGCTCAAACGCCACCACGCCCCCAGCCACCAGCAGCGCCTTGTGCACGTCGGAGATCAAAAACGGCAGCGTGTGGAAGATCCCTCCCAACGTCGTCATCCCGCCCGTGATCGAGCCGCGCACCACCGCCGAGCCACGGCCCGTCTGTTCTCCCGTGTCCGACAGCGCCTCCGACCAGCCCATGCTCACCCCGGCCCCCAGCGCCGTCGAGAATCCCACCAGCAGAGCAGTATGCGAGTTCGACGCGATCGCCGCGGCGAAGATCGGCGCCAGCGAAGAGACCGTCCCGTCGATCATCCCGACGAGCGCCGGCTGTACAACGCGCAGCACGAAATCGGTCTCGTCCTTGAACCCGGCCCGGTGAATCAGGCGGGCGATCAGGCTCTCGCGCGCGGGTGCGCTCGTGGCGTTCGCATCCATCTCTGCTTTATAGACAGCCCCCGACTTCGGGCTCCCTTATCTCGCGTGCCCGCTCGCCGCCCACCACGCGGGCGCCCTCGAATCAGGACCGCGCCGGCGGCGCGGTACGGCGCGTGCCCGCTGCTTCAGACGCGATCACGACGTCCGGGTACTCAAGCTCGGTCCCGCACTTCGTGCAGATCGCGTCATAAACCTTCGTCACCCGCCCGCACCGTGGGCAGGCCCGGCGCGGCTCGTTGCGCTCGGAGCGATACACGATCGCGCACGCCAGGCCGATGATCGGCACGACCGCCGAAATCAAGAACCACAGCAAGAACGAGCTCCCCTTGACTTTGCCGACGATCCCACCGGCCAGTCCGAAGCACAGTGCGATGACGACATAGGCCATCTGGTTCGCGTGCCCTCTCGCCTCAGAGCAGGACGCGCACAGCCCAGATCACGGCGACGATCGCCGCGATCACGAGCACGAACCCGGCAACCGCTACCGCGACGCCGATCAGCACGTGCAGCAGGAAGTAGCCGACGACCAGCAGCACCAGCACCGCCACGACCGTGCGGGCGAACGAGCTTCCGGATGCCGACTGTGAAGAAGACCGACTCATCGTCCTATCAGGGTAGACGGTTCGCAAGACGATCGGCGAACCAGGACACGACCGGAGCGGTATCGCCTGAGTGCGCGGGCACCCGGATAACGGTGCGGCCGGACGGGAATCGCCACCCCGTCCGGCCGCGCCCCGCTCACTTCCGGCCGAGGGAAGCCGGAAAGAGACCTTTACAAAGGAACCTGTCCATCTTGCTGCTCGTCATGAACGCCCCGGGCGGCCAACCCCAAGCTCACGGGCCATACGGTCCAACGCCACGTCCACCGCGCTCGTCCCTGAGCGCCGGCCGACACTCGCCAGCCGATAGCGACGGATCCGCGGCCCACGGCTCGACACGTCATCCCCCTGCTCCGGCAACAGCACGAACCGGCGCGAGGACTGAGCGTCCGAATTGGCCACTGGTGGGTTCATGGCCGGCATATTGGCGCAAACCCGCCGTCCTGCCTTTGGCCCACAGTCCAAAATGTGGGGCGCCCGCGTGTTGCGGGTGCCACACACGCATACTTCGAGTCAGACACCAAGCTGTTCGTGCACCAGCTTCGTGACCTCGCCGCCGTCGGCGCGGCCCTTGGTCTCGCGCATCACGTGCCCGATGATCGGACCGATCGCCTTGGCGTTGCCGTCGCGGATGCGCTGCGCCGCGTCGGGGTTGGCCGCGAGCGCCGCCGCGACGATCTCGCCCAGCTCATCGCCCGCATCGATCGCCTCAAGACCCTCGGCGCTGACGATCTCTGAGGGGTCGCCGCCCTGCGCCACGAGCCTGTCGAGCACCTGCCGTCCGGCGCCGACGCTGATCCGCTTCCCCGCCACGAGGCCCGCGAGCGCGGCCAACGCGCCGGGCTGTACCTGCGACTGCGCCGGATCTCCATCCTCCGGGAGGCGGCTCAGGAGGTCCCCGGCGATCCAGTTCGCGAGCGCCTGTGCAGGCGCCGGCGGATCCACCTGCGCGGCCAGGGAGATCTCGAAGTACTCGCCCAGCTCGGACCGGAACGCCAGCAGTCGCGCGCTGTCGGCGCTTAGCCCCAGCTCCTGCTCATACCGTTGCGCCCGCTCGGCCGGCAACTCCCCGATCGCGGCCTGCGCACGCGCACGCATCTGCTCGTCGATCGCCACCGGAACGAGATCGGGCTCGGGGAAGTAGCGATAGTCGTGCGCCTCCTCCTTGCTTCGAAGCGTTGTGATCGCACCCGAGGCGGGGTCGTAGTGCAGCGTCTCCTGGACGACCGCTCCGCCGCCGCCCAAGATCCCCTCCTGCCTGGCGATCTCGGCCCTGATCCCGCGCTCGATGAAGCGGAACGAGTTCATGTTCTTCAGCTCGGTCTTCGTCCCCAGCTCCTCGCTCCCGACCGGACGCAGTGAGATGTTGGCATCGCAGCGCAGCGAGCCCTCCTCCATGTTCACGTCACTGACGCCCAGTTGGCGCAGGGTCGTGCGCAACAGCTTCAACCACTCGCTCGCCTGCTCGGCGCTGCGCAGATCCGGCTCGGTCACGATCTCCGCCAGCGGCGTCCCGCCGCGGTTGAAGTCCACCACGCTCTCGCGGGAGCCGTGAATGCGCCCACTCTCACCGAGATGCGTCAGCTTGGCCGCATCGTCCTCCAGGTGCACGCGGTGGATACGCACCTCCCCCAGGCTCCCGCCTTTGCACAGCGGCCGGTCGTACTGGGAGATCTGATAGCCCTTCGGCAGGTCCGGGTAGAAATAGTTCTTGCGGTGAAACACCGACGTCGGCGCGAGCTCTGAGCCGAGCGCCAGCCCGATCGTCAGGCCGAGGTGGATCGCCTGGGCGTTCGCCACCGGAAGCGCGCCCGGCAATCCCAAACAGACCGGACAGGTGCGCGTGTTCTCCGGCTCGCCAAACGACAGCTCACAGCCGCAAAACATCTTCGTGCGCGTCTTCAGCTGGACATGAATCTCCAGGCCGATAACGGGTTCATGTGTCGGCGCATCAGGCACGGGCGGGACTCCCGTCGAACGCAAACGCCCGCTCCAGCGCGTAGGAGGCGTCGAGCAGCTTGTTCTCGCTGAACGCCGGACCGGCCAACTGCAACCCGACCGGCAGTCCCGCGCTGAGCCCGCACGGGATCGAGATCGCCGGGATCCCCGCGAGCGACATCGGCACGGTGCAGTAGTCGTTCAAATACATCGCCAGTGGATCGCTCGTCTTCGACCCGAGCTCGAACGCGACCGTCGGCGCGGTCGGCGTGAGAATGAAGTCAACCTGCTCAAAAGCGCGCGTGAAGTCCTCGGCGATCTTCGTCCTCACCCTCTGCGCGCGCCCATAGTAGGCGTCGTAATACCCGGCCGAGAGCGCGTAGGTGCCGAGCATGATCCGCCGCTTGACCTCCGCCCCGAACCCGTCGTGGCGCGTGCGCTCATACATCTCAAGCAGATCCTCCGCCCCCTCTGCGCGCAGCCCGTAGCGGACACCGTCAAAACGCGCCAGGTTCGAAGAGGCCTCCGCCGGCGCGAGCACGTAGTAGGCCGACAGCGCATGCGGCGCGTGCGGCAAGCTCACGCTCTCCACGATCTCCGCCCCCAACCCCACAGCGCGATCGAGCGCCGCCCGGAAGGAGTCGAGCACGCCCGCTTCGATCCCCTCGCCCGCGAGTCCCCCAACACCGCCATCGCCCGAAGTGCCGGCGTTCGCAGTGGCGCCCGTCAGCTCGGCCGGCACCCCCAGCCTGATCCCATCGAGGCGTTCGGCGCTCGGCAGTTCGATCTCGTGCGGGAACCGAAGCGAGGTCGCATCGCGCTGGTCGTGGCCCACCATGTGCCTGAGCAGCAGCGCCGCGTCGGTCACGTCTCGCGTCAGCGGACCGGCCTGGTCGAGCGATGAGGCGAACGCGATCATCCCGTAGCGCGACACCGACCCGTACGTCGGTTTCAGTCCCACGATCCCGCACAGCGCGGCCGGCTGGCGGATCGAGCCCCCGGTGTCGGTGCCGAGAGCCCACGGCGCCAGCCCCGCGGCGACCGCGGCGGCGCTCCCACCCGAAGAGCCTCCCGGCACGCGTGTGCGATCCCACGGGTTGAGCACCGGACCGTAGGCCGAGTTCTCGTTCGAGGAGCCCATCGCGAACTCGTCCTGGTTCGTCTTCCCCAGCAAACTCGCGCCGGCCGCCTGCAGCTTGCGCACGACCGTGGCCGTATACGGGGGCTCGTAGCCCTCAAGGATGCGCGAGCCCGACTGGCTCGGCACGCCCTCCGTGCAAAACAGATCCTTGACCGCCAGCGGCACACCCGCCAGCGGCGTACTCTCCTGGCCGTCGGAGCCCGCCGGAGACTCGGGGGCGACCCAGGTAAAGCAGTTCAGCTCATCCGCCGCCGCCCGCGCACGGTAGGCGCCGAACAACTCTGCGCTTGACAGCTCGCCCGAGGCGACCTTCCGCGCCGCCTGCGCTGCGGACAACTGGATGATCTCAGCGGTGCTCATGCCTGTGGACTCGGCACTGAGAATCCATTGCCGCTTACGGCCGGCGCTTGTGCCAGGGCCACCTCGCGCGGCAGCGACTCGCGCGGCTCGTCCGCGCGCAGCGCGCCCGTCATCTCGACCACGTGCGTGGTCGGTGCAACGCCCTCCAGATCCAGCTCCCCGATCCGCGCGACATGGTCGAGCACCGCCGAGAGCTCCCGGGCCAGCGGCTCGATCTCCTCCTCGCGCAGCCTCAGCCGCGCCAGGCGAGCCACGTGCAGGACTTCATCGCGATCGATCACGGTCGCGCATTCTACGGGGCGCTCCGGGGAGCGTTCGCGGCGAGCGGTAAGGAGCGCGCACCCGCGCGCTACTCGGCTGCGCCCGTACCGTTGGGATGAGCCTCCGGCGGGGGCAACGGCGGAGGTTGCGCCGGCTCATACAGCGAGGGGCGTTCGTCGCGCATCGACTGCCAGGAGCCGAGGAGCATCAGGATCGCGCCCGCGAGCGCCAGCCAAGCGCCCGCGCACAGCGACGTGGCGTGTTCGGGGCGCTCGATCAACCGTACGATCGCCGCGATCACGGCTATGAACGCCAGCAGCGTGCTCCATACCGCCGCGGCGACCGGCAGCGCGGTGCTGCGCTCGGTGATCGTGCTGATCACAAGCCCGAGCGCGGCGGCGGCTGCGGCGATCAGCAGCACGAGCGCCGGCCCGAACGTGTCCCACGCGCTGAGCTTGCCCAGCGAGTTCTCATACCAGGGCTCAAACAGCGACACGATCACGCAGATCGCGCCGGCCAGCGCGAGCAGCTCGCCGCTACGCAAACGCCTGAGGCTCATGCGAGGCCTGCCTGCATTCGCGCCGCCTTCAACGTGTTTTGCAACAGGAACGCGATCGTCGTCGGGCCCACGCCCCCCGGCACCGGTGTGATTGCCGAGGCCACCTCCACACCGGCAGCGTAATCGACGTCGCCGACCAGCCCGCTCTTGTTGCCGGCCTCCTCTGGCGTGAGCCGGTTCATACCGACATCGATCACGATCGCGCCCGGCTTGACGAAGTCCCGCCCGATCAACCGCGGGCGACCGACCGCGGCGATCAGCACGTCCGCGCGAGCGCACACGGCGCGCAGGTCGCGCGTACGCGAATGACACACCGTCACGGTCGCGTCGCGCGCCAGCAGCAGCTGCGCCATCGGCTTGCCAAACAGGTTCGAGCGCCCTACCACGACCGCCTCGGCGCCCTCCAGCGTCGCGTCGACGCTGTCAAGCAACTCCAACACCCCCAGCGGCGTCGCCGACACGAACCCCGGGCGTCCCAGCGACAGCAGGCCGGCGTTCACAGGCGTCAGCCCGTCCACGTCCTTCTCCGGGGGCACCAGCGCCGTCAGCGACGCTCCGTCCAGCGGTTCCGGCACGGGCAGCTGCAGCAGGATCCCGCTCACCTCCTCGTTCTCCCCCAGCTCTCGCAACGCCTCCGCGACCTGCGCGTGCGTCGCGTCGGCGGGCAGGCGCACGTCGAACGCCTGCATCCCCACCTCCGCGCTCGCCCGCTGCTTGCCGCCCACGTAGATCGCCGACGCCGGATCGTCGCCGACGAGCACCGTCGCCAATCCCGGCGTTCGGCCTGTCTGGGCGTTGAACTCGCGTACGCCCTCGGCGACCTCTTCGCGCACGCGCGCGCCGATCGCCTTGCCGTCGATGATCGTGGCCGTCACGGATCGGATCGTATTCTCAGCGGCGGGAGACCGGCGCGTACTCGGCCATCAGCTTGCGTTCGGACCCGTCTGAGGCGAAGCGCACAACGATCACCCCGCCCGGCTCCACGCCCGTGACGACGCCCTCGCCGAAAGCCGCATGCACGACGTCCTCGCCCATGCGAAACGTCTTCGCCGGAGCGCTCTCGCCGCCGCGCGCCGCCGCCCAGCTCTGCGCGGAGCGCCCACCGATCGTGCGCCCGCCCCCACCGGCGCCCGCGGAGATCGCGGCGGCGAGGCTGAGCTGAAGCTCTTCCTCGCGGTCTGTCAGCTCGGCAGGGATCTCATCCAGAAAGCGACTGCGCAGCCCGTAGGTGGCCCGCCCGAAGACCGAGCGCCGCCGCGCGTAGGCGAGATACAGCTCGCGCTTGGCTCGCGTGACGCCGACGTAGAACAGGCGCCGCTCCTCCTCCAACCCGCCCTCGTCCAGCGCGCGCGAGTGCGGGAACACACCGTCCTCGCAACCGGCGATGAACACGATCGGGTACTCCAATCCCTTGGCGTTGTGCAGTGTCATCAGCGTCACCAGCCCGTCGTCCTCGCGGCGAGAATCGGCGTCGGCGACGAGCGCGAGCTGCTGCAGGAAGAGGTCGAGCGTGTCCTCGTCCTCGGTCGCGCCCGCGTCGAACTCGCGCGCCACCTCCACCAGCTGGTCGAGGTTTTCCAGACGCCCCTGCGCTTCGATCGTCTTCTCCGCGCCCCCCAACGCCTCTGCTTCCAGCGCCTCGACGTAGCCCGTGCGTGAGAGCACCGCCTCGAGCAGATCGCCGACCGGGACGCTCTGCTCGGCGAGTTCCGAAAGCGCAGACATCGTCGCCATGAACCGCGTCAGCGAATTGACCGCTTTGGCCCCCAGACCCGGGATCTGATCGGCTGCCGCGGCCGCCTCCCACACCGACACGCCGATCGTGGCCGAGTGCGCGACGATCCGCGAGAGCGAAGTGCGCCCCAGCCCGCGGCGGGGAGAGTTGACGATGCGCGTGAACGCCACCACGTCGTAGGGATTGGCCAGCCACGACAGGTAGGCGATCGCGTCCTTGATCTCCGCACGCTCGTAGAACTTCGTCCCGCCGATCACCTGGTAGGCGATCTCGCGGCGCACGAGCGTGTCCTCGATCACCCGCGACATCGCATTCGTCCGGTACAGCACCGCGATCTCCGCACGCGAGGCACCCTCGTCCACGAGCCGCTCGACCTCGCCGACGACAAACCGCGCCTCGCCGTGCTCGTCCTCAAGCTCGCGCACATGGATCGGCTCGCCGTCGCCGTTTTCGCTCCAGAGGCGCTTGGCGATACCTCCACGGTTATTCGCGATCACCGCGTTGGCGGCCGAGAGGATGCGCTGGGTCGAGCGGTAGTTCTGCTCCAGCTTCACCACCCGGGCGTCGGGGAAGTCGTCTTGGAAGTCCAATATATTGCGTACGTCCGCTCCACGGAACCCGTAGATTGACTGCGAGTCATCCCCTACCACCGCCAGATTGCGGTGTCCGTCGAGCTGCACACGCTCACCACGCTTGGGGGCCTTGCCGCCCCCAACGAGCAGTTGCAGCAGCCGGTACTGCGCGTAGTTGGTGTCCTGGTACTCGTCCACGAGCACGTGCCTGAACGCGCGCGCATAGCGCGTACGCACCTCCTCGTAGAGCTCCAGCACGTTCACCGCCCGAAACAGCAGGTCGTCGAAGTCCATCGCGTTCATCCGCAACAGGTCCCGCTCATACAGTTCGTAGGCGTCGGCCACCATTTCCTCAAACGGCGAACCCACCGCCTGGCGGTAGTCCTCGGCGGAGCGCAAACGGTTCTTCGCGGCCGAGATCTGGCTGTGGAGCGCCGCCGGCGTGTAGCGCTTGGGGTCGATCCCCAGCTCATCGATGCAGCGGCGCGTCAACCGTCTCGCGTCGGCCTGGTCATAGATGGTGAACTGGCGCGTATAACCAAGGCGCTGCGCCTCGGCGCGCAGGATCCGCGCACAGGCCGCGTGGAAGGTCATCAGCCACATCCCGCGCGTGTTCCGTCCCAGCAGCGCCTCCACGCGGCCGCGCATCTCCTGGGCAGCCTTGTTCGTGAACGTGATCGCCAGGATCTCGTGCGGGTTCGCCTGCTCGGTGTAGATCAGGAACGCGATCCTGTGCGTCAGCACGCGCGTCTTGCCGCTGCCCGCGCCGGCGAGGATCAACAGCGGTCCCTCGCCGTGTGTGACCGCCTCGCGCTGGGGCTCGTTCAGGCCCGCCAGCAGGCGCTCGATCCGCCCTTCTTCTTCGGGAGAGCGCTGGCCCGGGGGGCGAGGCACATCCGGGTCCTCGTTCGAGATCAGCGCCGCCTGCGCTTCGTCAGCCATCCACCCCCAGGATAGATGCGCGCCCGGCCGGCCCAGCCAAGCGACGACTGTCCTCACCGCCGGAGCGTCCGCCGGCGACCGGCCCTACGCCGCCCGCGCCAACGAGCGGCGGGCGACCTCTCAGCGCTTCCTTTTCCGCTTCGACTTGTGCTTGGGCTTGCGCAGCGTGGTGCTGACGCCGGCCGGTTTGGCTTTCAGCCCCGCAGCATTGACGACCGCGACTGCGAAGGTGATCTTCTCACCGTAGGGCAGCCTTGAAGCGGTTGCGCGGAACGATCCGGCCGCAGGCGCGCTCGCCGACAACTTCACCGTCTTGGTCGCATGACAGACCCGCTTCTTGGACGCGTTGTGATGCCTGCCCCGTTTCTTTGGACACCTGGTCGTGACCGCGTAGGCCACCGTCGGCTGGGCACTGAGGGCCACGCCGTTGGGGTCCCACGCGGCAAACGTCAGCACGCACGACTGCAAGTGGCACTTGAGAGCTCCGATCGCGGCGTTCGGCGGTGTCGTGTCGGCAACGATCGCCGGCGTCGTCTGCGACCTCGCGGTGCTCGTGCCGCCGGCGTTGCTCGCCTGCACCACACACACGACAGTCACGCCCACGACGCTTCCCGTCGGGGCGAACACGTTGCTCGGCCCGTTTTGAAGCGTCTGCGCGGAGGCACTTTCGAGCTGGAAGGAGTAGGCAAGCGACGGAGAGCCGCTCCACGCCCCCGCTTCGCAGGTGAACGGGACGAACGCAACCGGCGCGCTCCCAAACCATTTCACCGCCGGTGGCGAGAGCTCGCGCGGGGCGACCGGAGGCGCTTCGCTGCCTTCGATGAAGTCGCGAATCTCGGGCGCGGCAACGTTCGTAAAGGCCGCCGGATGCCCCACCGGGCATTCCTTGACCCCGAAATCGACGATGCCGACCTCCACCGCGGGGGCGCCCTCGGTCAGCGGGCCGCCGCTGTCTCCCTGACATCCGGACGAACTTGGCGATTCCGCGCACAGCAGTACGGCCGAGTTCAGCCTGACCTCGCCGCGGCAGGCGTCGCTGCTGATCGCAGTGAGCGTTGTCGAATAGAGCTTGCCGTCGGGCTGCGCGCTTTCAGCGCCGTTCTGTTTGCCATAACCGCTGAGGCCGAGCGTCGTCCCCGGCGCCGGGGTTGCGCCGGCCGGCACGAGTGGGATCGCCTCGGCGTCCATCGCCGCGGACAGTTCGAGGGGAGCTTCCAGCGTCAACACGGCCACGTCGTCCTTGATTTCGGGAGCGGGCTCGTAATAGGGATGCGTGCGAATGCTCGAAACCCCCATCACCTGGGTCGTGGAAGCCAATTCGTTGAAATTCGAGATTCCGCTCACGACCGTGAAGGCAGCGGCAGAGCGCTGGACCGTCGTCCCCTCGACGTCCACGCAGTGCGCGGCCGTGAGGATGTGAGTGGCGTCGAGGATCGAGCCACCACACGAGACCGCAATCGTTTTGCCGCCTTCTTTGAACGTTCCTTCCAAATACACCTGCCACGGGAACTGCGAGATCGAGGCTTGCTGCCCGTTGATGATGTAGGGGACCAGCGGCGCGCTGTCGCCGGTGGCAAACGCCTCCGCGCCAGCCCGCGCCCCTGCGCCGAGACACACCAGCAGGAGCGTCGCGATGCACGCGGCCAACAGTAACGCCACGCGCGTGACGCACGCGGCTAGATACGGAGCACGGTTCACTTGGACGGCATTGTCTAGCAGAGCGGCCCGACGCCGGAGCCGGTATCGATTCGCCAGCGTCCGTTTACCCTCCGGCCGGGTTGGGCCCGCGTACCGAACGCAACGGCGTGACCTGCGCCACCTGAGCGTCGGGGTCCTCGCCGGAGAGCTCGCCGACGGCGCGCTCGAGCGCGCCGATACGGGCGGCGAGCGCCTGGATCGCCTCGGCGATCGGGTCGGGTAGGTGAATCCAGTCGGCGTCGGGGCCCTCGACACGGCGACCGTCGACGCGCACGGGATGGCCGGGATTGCCGACGACGGTCGAGTTCGGGGGGACATCTGTGATCACGACGCTGTTGGCACCGATCTTTGCGCCGTGACCGATCGTGATCGGCCCCAGGAGCTTTGCGCCAGAGCCGATCGTGACGTTGTCCTGCACGGTCGGATGGCGCTTGCCCGTGGCAAAACCGGTGCCGCCGAGCGTCACACCCTGATACAGCGTGACGTTGTTGCCGATCACGGCGGTCTCCCCGATCACGACACCGGCGCCGTGATCGATGAACAGCCCCTCACCGATCTGGGCGGCGGGATGGATCTCGATCCCGGTCAGCGCGCGCGAGCACATCGAGATCGCGCGCGGCAGTAACCCCACGCCGGCCTCGTGCAGCGCGTGCGCCGTACGGTGGGCGAGCAGCGCGTGGATGCCGGGCCAGGTCGTGAGAATCTCCACCCGTCCGACGCCACGAGCGGCAGGATCGCGGGCGCGCGTGGCGTCCATGTCGCGACGCAACTCTTTCGCGACCTGTGCAAGCACACTGAGGCCGGGCATGCAGACAGCGTAGCGCCGTCGTCTCGACCGCTCCGCCTGATTTCGGCACGAGCCCGATGGTCAAACGCCGCGTCTGACCTCGCACGGCGACTTACCGCGTGCCACCGATCGTCCGGGCTCAGCCGGCACGTGGACGGGCCCGGGGGACGTCAGGGAGCGAAAAAAGTCTGGGAGACGTAGCGCTCGCCGGAATCGGGCATCACCACCACGATCCGCTTGCCCGCAGACTCCGGACGGGATGCCACCTGCAGCGCACCCCATAGCGCGGCGCCACAGGAGATCCCGGCGAGCACTCCGGCGCGCCGCGCGCACTCCCACGCGGTGTGGATCGCGTCGTCGTCGGAGACGGGGATCACCTCGTCGAGCAGCTCGCGGTCGAGCACGGCCGGCACGAAGCCTGCGCCGATGCCCTGGATGCGGTGCGGTCCCGGTGCGCCGCCCGACAGCACGGCCGAGCCACTGGGCTCGACCGCGACGATGCGCAACTTGGGATTACGTTCGCGTAGATAGCCACCGGCGCCGGTGATCGTGCCGCCGGTGCCGACTCCGGCCACGAGCACGTCGACGCGGCCGTCGAGCGCGTGCTCGATCTCCGGACCGGTCGTGCGCCTGTGGACGGCCGGGTTGGCGGGGTTTGAGAACTGGTCGGGTAGGAACACGTCGGGCGCAGAGGCCATTGCCCTCGCGGCCGCGACCGCCTCGCCCATCCCGCCCAGGGACTCGGTGATGTTCACGCTGGCGCCATACAGGCGCAGCAGGCTCTCGCGCTCGCGGCTCATCCCCTGCGGGAGCGTGAGCACCAGCTCGTAGCCCTTGGCGGCACATACGAACGCCAGCGCGATCCCGGTGTTCCCGGAGGTCGCCTCGACGATCGTCGTGCGCCCCGGCTCGATGCGACCTTCCGTCTCCGCGGCCTCGATCATCGCTACGCCGATCCGGTCCTTGACCGACCCGCCAGGGTTCTGAGACTCGAGCTTGGCGAACAGTTCTACGCCGCCCTCCGCGGCCGGCCCCGCCAGCAATTGGGGCAGCGCGATCAGCGGCGTGTCCCCCACCAGCTCTGAAATGTTGATCGGAATTCGGGACATCTCGGGAACGACAATAGTGGGCGAGGCTTCCCGAGCGAACTCGGGAACGCACACTGGGCGAACTCTCGGCGATGAGCTCGGCGAGCGCGGGTGCGCTCAGATGTAATACATGCTCGCGCCGGCCTCGCGCGACTCGCGCTCGATCACGTCGGCGATGGTGGTCTCCGCGAGCACTTTGCGTGCCGCCGCGGCAGCATCGGCGAACACGCCGGATGCGTCGCGTCCGAGGGGGCCGTCGAGCAGTTCGACGATCTCCAGCACCGTCACGCTCGCGGGCTCGCGGGCGAAACGGTAGCCGCCCTTGACGCCGCGCTGGGAGCTGATGATCCCGGCACGCCTGAGCACCGCGAACAGCTGCTCCAGAAACTGCACCGGCACGTCGCGCCGGCGCGCGAGCTCGCCGATGGGAACGGGGTCTGTCCCGCCGCTGCGTCCCAGCTCGGCGAGTGCGAGCACGGCGTACGGGGACTTGCTGGTGATCGAGATCATGTCAGCATCGTTTGCCGATGCTACGCAACGCGCCCCTGAGACGGTCAGTGGTCAAGCGGATCAAGGACGCAGGAAGCGTGGCGTACTACGTACGCGAGCGACCGAGGACGCCGAGCCGCGCCGGCAAATGGCCGTCTCAGAGCCAACCGCGCTCGGTGGCTATGAGAACCGCCTGAGCGCGATCGACCGCTCCGAGCTTGCCGTAGATGTTGTGCAGGTGCGTGCGCACGGTGCTGGTGGAGAGCGTGAGCTCGTGGGCGATCTGCTTGTAGACCTTGCCTTCGGCGAGGCGTTGCAGCACTCCGAGCTCGCGGCCGGACAGCGGCGAGGGGTCGACGTGGCGCTGGCGCTCGCCGGTGACGCTGGGAAGCTCGTACATCACGCGCCGCAGCTGATCGGCGCCGAGACCGAGCACGCGCGCCGTCTGCAACATCTCGCCGGGCGAGACGACCGAGCCCTGCTCGTAGTGGGCGAGCATGTCCGCGAGACGCACGAACGCGACCTCACCCTCGACGTCGGGGTTGTGGTGGCGCTCGACCGCGGTGGCAACGGAGCTTGGCAGTCCCCAGCGACGAATCAACACGCCGCCGACGAGCGCATGGTCGACGCCCAGCTCGCGGCGCTCCTGGTGGATGCGCTCCTCGGGCGTCTTGGCGCCACGGTGGACCTGTGAGGGATAGCCGGGATAGGCGTGCAGCAGCACCAGCTTGCCGACGTCGTGCAGCAGGCTGGTGACGCTCAGGCGATCGCGATGCTCGTACCCCACCTCGGCCGCAAGTCTGTCGGCGGCGTGTTGGGTGGAGAGGGCGTGCAGCCGGAAGCGCTCGGGCGCCGCGTCCCAGACGCTGGAGCGCTCGAAGAAGTCGAATGTCCGCACGCGGGAGGCGAGCGCTTGGACGGTCTGCTCGTTGAGCACCTCGACCGCACCGACGATCGTCTCCACTCGTCCGCGGCGGCCTTTGACCTGATTGGCGACGCGCAGCACGGCGATGCTGAGTGCGACGTCGGACTCCACTGCGGTGACGATGTCAGCGGTGGCAACGTTGTCTTTCTCCACAACCGCAAGGAGGCGGTTGCGCGACTCCGCGAGGGCGGGGAACGCCTCGAGCGCCTCGAACGCACTGGTCAGTCGTCGGCCATGGCCCTCGCCCTGGCGGCGCGACGGAGGCGCAGAGGGCGCGGCGGGCGCGCTGTCGGCGGCCCCGGAGGGCTGGGTTACCGCTTTTAGCGCGGGACGCTCGCGCGTGGCGGAGGGCGCGGCCTTGCGCGCGCTGTTCTTGGTCTTGGTCGCTGCTGCGGGCATCGTCGAGGTCCCTATCGGCAGGGCTGGACGAATGGTTGAGAGAAATCTTTCATCACGGCCCGGGACCGCCGGGTGGCTCCGCGCGACCGGGCCGGGCGGATCGTTGCTAGGTTCGCCTCGCGGGCCGACGGGCGGTGGGTCAGCCGGCCTGTGAGGGATCCGGGCGCGGAGCGCTCTTTAGGGCCCGATCTATGCGCTGCAGCGCTTGCTCGCGTCCCAGCAGCATGACGCTCTCGAAGATGCCGGGCGAGACGGTCGTCCCGGCGATCGCCACGCGCAACGGCTGATAGGCCTCGCGCGGTTTGATGCCTTCGCGCTCGATGAACCCTTCCAGCGCAGCTTCCAGATCGGGCTGTTCGAAGTTCTCCAGGTCCGCCAGGACGGCGCGCACCTGCACGAGTGTCGCCCGCCCCTGCTCGCCCAGCCAGCGTTCGCGCGCTTTGGTGTCTTCGACCGGACGATCGAGCAGCGGCCCCGTCAGCGGCCAGAAGTCCGCGAGCGTGTGGATCTTCTCCTGGCTGATCTGGACCGCGCGCTCCAGGCGGGGATCATCCCGAAATCCCGCATGGGGACTGCCATCCAGGTATGACGAGACATTCTGAACCAGCTCCGGCAAGGGAAGCTCGCGGATGTAGACGCCGTTCAGCCATTTCAGCTTGACCTCGTCGAAGCGCGCGGGGTTGCGGCTGACCGTCTGCAGGGTGAAGCGCTCGATCAGCTCGGGGGTGCTGAGCACCGTCTGATCGTCGCCCGCGCCCCAGCCGAGCAGCGCCATGTAGTTGCGGACCGCGGCCGGGAGGTAGCCGGCCTCGCGCAACTCGCCCACCGAGGCTGCGCCGTGGCGCTTTGAGAGCTTCTTGCCGTCAGGGCCGTGCAGCAGCGGTAGATGCGCGTACTGCGGTAGCGGCGCCCCCTCCCCCAGGCCCACCGTTTTCGCGGCTTCGAGCGCGAGCAGCTGCTTGGGCGTGTTCGAGAGGTGATCCTCGCCGCGCACCACGTGCGTGATGCGCGCGTCGAGATCGTCGATCGCGACCGCGAAGTTGTAGAGCACCGAGCCGTCCGCGCGCGCGATCACCGGGTCATCGATGTGCACGTGCTCGAAGCGCGTGTCGCCGCGAATCACGTCATGGACCACCGTCGCGCCCTCTGCGGGAACGCGCAGGCGCACCGCACCGCTGGACTCGGGTTCGCCGCGAAAACCTCGCTCCGCGCCGTACAGCTCCTTGAAGGACTTCACGTCCTGGGCCGTTGCATTGGAGCGGTAGGCCAGGTCGGCGTCGAGCAGCGCCTGTAGCGCTTCGCTGTGGCGCTCTGAGCGCTCTGACTGCATCACCGGTCCCTCGTCCCAGTCCAGCTCCAGCCAGCGCAGCGAATCGAGGATCTGCTGCACGTTCTCCGGTGTCGAGCGCTCACGGTCGGTGTCCTCGATGCGCAGCACCAGTTCTCCGCCACCGTGGCGCGCGAGCAGCCAGTTGAACAATGCGGTGCGAGCGCCGCCGATGTGCAGCGCCCCGGTGGGCGATGGGGCGAACCTCACACGCATGGGGCGCTCGGGCTGAGCGTCGGGCTGATCGGGCGGGGAATGCATAAGATCGCCGCCATGCTAATCGGAGCGCACGTCTCACCCGCCGGCGGTCTGCCCAAAGCGATCGAACGCGGAGTGCAGCGCGGCTGTGAGGCGATCCAGATCTTCAACCAGTCGCCGCGCATGTGGCGCCCGACGGCATACACCGATGAGGACTTCGCGGCGTTTCGCGAAGCGATGGCTCCGAGCCCGATCGACGCGGTGCTGATTCATGCGGTGTATCTGCTCAACTGCGCCAGCGACGATCCCGACATACGCGCCAAATCGCTGGCTTCGCTGACCCATTCGCTGCGCGTGGGTCACGCGATCGGGGCCGCCGGGGTCGTGCTGCATCCCGGCTCGGCCAAGACCGGGGATGTGGGCGAGGCGATCGCGCGCGCCGGAGAGACGATCGCCCAGGCGCTCGCCGACAGCGAGGGCTGTGAGCTGCACCTCGAGAACACCGCGGGGGCGGGCGGCACCCTCGGGCGCTCCTTTCAGGAGCTCTCGGGGCTGTTGGAGGCGGCCGGCGGGGACGAGCGCCTGGGGGTATGCCTTGACTCCTGCCACCTGCTCGCCTCGGGGTATGACATCCGCACCAGCGCCGGGATGAGTTCGGTGCAGCGCGAATGTACGCGCGCGCTGGGCCGTGGGCGCGTGCGCTCGTTGCATCTGAACGACTCTCAGACGCCGCTCGGATCCAACCGCGATCGCCATGCGAACATCGGCACGGGCGAACTCGGGCAGGAGGGCTGTACAGCGTTCCTGTCGGCGCCGGGGCTGCAGAAGCTGCCGTGCGTGCTTGAGACTCCGGGCGAGAACCGCGAAGGACCCTCACACGAGGAAATCGCGCTGGCGATGAAGCTACGCGAGCGCGGACTGAGCGCCCGTAGAGGCAAGAAGTAAAGTCACGCAGCCAGCTCGGCGCAGGTCCGGCGAGCACATGGCGGGTGGGAGCGAACTCAGCCCGCGAGGGCTTCCGCTACCGCGGGGGCGGAGGTGAAGATGTTCTCCAACTCCGCGCGCACGCTCGGCGTGTTCTGCACCCGATAGGCCTCGCCAAGTCGTAGCCGTCGCATTCCGGTCGTGGCGGCGATCTCGATCCATACCTCGGCCGGTCCGGGGTAGTCGCCGACGAGCTGCTTGACCTCCTCGATCGCGCTCGGCGAGACACTCGCGAGGTCCACACGCACCGACATCGGCTTTGCGAGCGAGACGGCGGTGCGCGCCTCGGCGTCGGCCTGCTTGCGAGCGTCCTCGATCTCTTGCTCGCTCGGGGCGAACACCTCGATGGCCTGGGCGATGATGCAGGTCTTTCCGGCTTCCTTGTGGTCGACCCGCCCGCGCACGAGCACGACCTGGTCGACCGCCAGCGCGGCCTCGTGCTCAGACAGCGCCTTGCCGAACACGAGCATCTCGACGGCGCCGCCGAGGTCATCGAGCGTGGCGAACATCATCGGATCGCCTGAGCGCGTGCGAATGCGCTTTGCCTCGACGATGATTCCGCCGACCGTCACCCAATCCTTGTCGCGGCGCTCGGCGAGCGCCGCCAGCTGGCAGTCGGTGCGGGCGCGCAGAACCTCGCGAAGGGGCTTCAGCGGGTGTGCGGACACGAACAGCCCAATCGCCTCCTTCTCGACCGCGAGCAGCTCCGCCTGGTCGAACTCCTCGACTGCAATCGGCGGATGCGCCGGCCGGGAGAAGGCCGGGCTCACACGCGCGCCGGCTCCCGCGATCGCGCCCTCGACGCCGATGGCGCCCTCGGGCGACGCGGCGCCCGGCTCGGGGGCGAGGTCAAAGATCGAGCCCTGGCCGATCTGCGCGTCCTGTTGGGCCTTTTGTCCGGCGGCCTGTGCCTGCTCAAGCACACCGAGCATGCCCTTGCGACTCGCACCGGTCGAGCCCAGCGCGCCGCACTTGATCAGCGCCTCGATCGCCTTCTTGTTGACGGCGCGACTGTCGACTCGCTCGCAGAAGTCCCATATCGAGGCGAACTCGCCATCCTCCTCGCGCGCGCGCTTGATCGCCTCGACGGCCTGATAGCCGACGCCCTTGACGGCGTCCAGACCGAAGCGGATGTTGCCGACGCCGCCCTGCTCGCTCGGCGGCCCGACGGTGAACTGGTGATCTGAGAGGTTTACGTCGGGCGGCAGGATCTCAATCCCCATCTCCTCGCAGCGGGCGACGAAGAACGGCACCTTGTCCTTGGTGGACATCACCGAGGAGATCAGTGCGGCCATGTACTCGGCGGTGTAATTGGCCTTCAGCCAGGCGGTGCGATAGGCGATCAGCCCGTAGCACGCGGCGTGACTCTTGTTGAACGAATAGTCGGCCGACTTTTCGTTGGTCTGCCAGAGAAACTCGATCGTCTCCGCACTGGTGCCCGAGGCGCGGCAGCCCTCGACGAACTCCGGCTTCAGCGCGGCCATCGCGGCCCGGTTCTTCTTGCCGATCGCCTTGCGCAGGTCGTCTGCCTTGGCGCCCGAGAAGCCGGCGAGCTCCTTGGAGATTTGCATCGCCTGCTCCTGGTAGAGGATCACCCCGTTGGAGGACTCGAGGATCGTGCGCAGGCGCTCGTCGGGGTAGGAAATCGACTGGGGGTTGTGCTTGCCTTTGGCATACACCGGGATCTGGTCCATCGCGCCGGGGCGGTAGAGCGCGTTGAGCGCGACAAGGTCGTTGAACTCGTCCGGGCGTACCTTCTTCAAGGCCTCGCGCATGCCCTCGGACTCGAACTGGAACACGCCGATCGAGTCGCCGCGCGAGAGCATCTCATACGTCCGCTGATCGTCGAGAGGCACCTTGGTCCAGTCCGGACGCTCGCCCGTGGAGCGCTCGATGATGTCCAGCGCGTCCTCGATCACGTCGAGGTTGCGCAGACCTAGGAAGTCCATCTTGAGCAGGCCGATGTCCTCAATCGGTTTCATCGAGAACTGGGTGACCGTACGAAACGCGCGCTCGCCGTTCTCATCCGCGCCCGCGTCGGCGAGCTGCAATGGCACGATGTCGGTCAGGGGACGGTCGGCGATCACGACGGCGGCGGCGTGGATCGAACTGTTGCGCACGATCCCCTCCAGGCCCTGCGCGACGTCGACGATCTGCTTCGCCACCGGCTCCTCGTCGTAGGCCTTGCGCAACGGCTGACCGGGCTTCAAGCATTCCTCGAAGGAGGGTGAGCGGCCCATGATCGGGTCTGGGATCAGCTTCGCCAGGCGATCGCCCGTGCCGTAGTCCAGACCCAGCACCCGCGCGGCGTCGCGGGTGGCGGCGCGGGGGAACATCTTGCCGAACGTGACGATCTGCGCGACCGACTCGCGCCCATACTTTTCGGTCACGTATTTCATCACCCGCTCGCGCCCGCGCACCGAGAAGTCGATGTCGATATCGGGCATCGACACGCGCTCGGGGTTCAGGAAGCGCTCGAACAGTAGGTCGTAGCGCAGCGGGTCGACGTCGGTGATCTGCAGGCAGTAGGCGACGATCGAACCGGCGGCAGAACCACGTCCCGGTCCCACGGCAATGCCGTTCTCCTTGGCGTAGCGCACGAAGTCCCAGACGATCAGGAAGTAGGCGTTGAAGCCCATCCGGTCGATCACGCCGAGCTCCATCTCCATGCGCTGGAGCGCCTGCGCCGGCGGCGGCGCGCCGTAGCGCGACTGCAGACCCTCGAGCACGCGTGCGCGCAGGTAGTCGCGCTCGCTGGAGCCATCTGGCGTCGCGTAGCTCGGGATCAGCTGCTTGCCGAGCTCGAGCTCTACCGAGCAGCGCTCGGCGATCTCCAGCGTGTTGGCGATCGCTTCGGGCCACTGCGCGAACGCCTCCGTCATCTGCGCGTTGTCGCGCAGATAGAACTCGTTCGTGTCGAACGTCAGCTTCGGCGCCGCGAGCGTGCTCTTGGTCTGCACGCACAACAGCGCGGTGTGATGGTCATAGTCCTCTCGGCGCAGATAGTGGACGTCGCCGGTCCCAACCAGGCCGGCGCCGAGCTCTGAGGCGATACGCACGATCCCCTCGTTGCACTTCTCCTGGGCCGCGAGCCCGTTCTTCTGCACCTCGAAGTAGACGTTCTCCCCTCCGAAGATGCGACGCAGATCGTCGGCGTGTGCGCGCGCGTCGTCGGGCCTGTCCTCCAGTAGGCGCTGGCAGAAACGCGACGCCAGACAGCCCGTGAGTGCAATCACTCCGCCTGAATGGCGCTCGATCTGCTCGAGATCGACGGTCGGCTTGCCGCGATTGAGTCCTTCGAGGAAACCCGCCGAGGAAAGCTTGACGAGGTTGCGATAGCCCTCGTCGCTGGAGGCCAGCAGCGTCAGGTGGTTGCGCTGCACCTTTGGCGAACCCGGACCGGCCGACGCGGCGAGGTGGTCGTCTACGAGATAGATCTCACAGCCGACGATCGGCTTGACGCCGTGCTTGGCGCAGGCCTTGTGCAGCTCGACGGCGCCGTTCATGACGCCGTGGTCGGTGAGGCCGAGGGCGGGCTGGTCGAACTCCGCGGCACGCGCGGCGAGCGCTTCGATCTTGCACGCCCCGTCGAGCAGCGAGTACTCGGAGTGGACGTGCAGGTGGGCGCAGGCGGGGACGGACACCGATTGCGATCTTAGGGTCCGCGGCGGCGGACGTTCAGCGCCCGCGCCGCTGTTTGCGTCTTAACCGCCAGCGACCGATCAGCGACATGCTGTGCTTGTGCGGCACGTGTTGGACGGGCGCCACCGTCGGCGTCATGTCCGGCTGCGCAACGGTGCTCTCCTGCGCGCGCGCGCGCAAACGCTCGACTGCGGCCGCCAGCGCGTCGGCCATCTCCTCGCTGCGGGGCCGAGCGGGTGGGGATTCAGGCGCGGGCTGGGCGTCCACAGCCACCCTCAGCTTGATCGCGACGCCCTTCAGTTCGCGCACGGTGTCCGCCATCCGGCGGTGGCTCTCGCGTATCGCCCCAAGCGCGCCCTCCACGTTCTCCAGGCGTTGTGCCAGCTCGGATGTCCGCCGTCCGTCCTGTTCGGCTTCCTCCAAGCGACGTTGCAGGCTCGTGACGTGACCTTCGAGCGTCTTGACGGTCGCCTCGGCGGTTTCGGCGCGGCGCAGGATGGCGTTCTCGCCGGACTCAGCCGCGCGGCGCGCACGGCGCTCGGCGAGCAGGTCGCGCTCACTGGGCGGCTGTGAGGAGCCCCCTCGTGGGACGGGCGTCTGTGACGATGAAGAAGATCCCTCGGCGATCATTGACTCCGCGCAGCGTATGTCTCCGACCGGACGTTTCCGGTACGCGCGCGAGCGGGCTCTCAGGACTCGTTGCGCAGGCGCCAGGCCATACGCGACTGCAGCGAGAACAGCTCGATGAATCCGGGCGAGGCCGCCTGCGAAAAGAGGCCGCCGGACTCCGAGAACGACGCGAGGCTCGCGTCATAGACGGCGTTGGGCGAGGCGCGCGTGATGACGCGAACGCTGCCGCGATACAGCTTCAGGCCGATCGTGCCCGTCACCTGCTCGTTGACGCTGTCCATGTAGGCGTCGAGGTCTGTACGCAGCGGCTCCCACCACAGCCCCGCATAGACGAGATAGGCCCACTGATGGTCGAGCTGGCGCTTGAACTGGTTCTGATGGATCGTGCAAACCAGGCGCTCGAGCTCCTGGTGGGCAGTAAGCAGGAGTGCCGCCGCCGGCGCCTCGTAGATGTCGCGGACCTTCAAACCGACGATGCGATCCTCGATGTGGTCGATGATCCCGACGCCGTGGCGCGCCGCGATCTCAGCCGCCCGTTCGATCAGCGCAACGGGCTCAAGACGTTCGCCGTCGAGCGCCACGGGCACTCCGCGCTCGAACTCGACCTCCACGATCTGCGCCTGCTCCGGCGCCTCCTCGGGGCGGGTGACGAGCTGAAAGACGTCGTCCTCGGGTGCGTGCGCCAGGTCCTCGATCCAGCGCCCCTCCGAGGAGCGTCCCCAGAGGTTGTCATCGATCGAATAGGGCGCGATCTCGGTCCCGCCCTTGACGGGGATGCCGTGCTCGCGCGCATAGGCGATCTCCTCCTCGCGGCCCATCTGCCACGAGCGCACCGGCGCGATCGTGCGCAACTCCGGAGCGAGCGTGGCAACGGTCGCCTCGATGCGCACCTGGTCGTTGCCCTTGCCGGTGCAGCCGTGGGCGATCGTGTCGCAACCGCTCGCGCGCGCCTGCTCGACGGCGAGCTTGGCGATCAGCGGGCGCCCGAGCGCGGTGAACAGCGGGTAGCCACCGCCGTAGAGCGCGTTGGCCCTGATCGCCGGGAGCAGATACTCCCGCGCAAACTCCTCACGCGCATCGACGACGTGGCAGTCCAGCGCGCCGAGATGCAGGGCCTTCTCGCGAATCACCTCGTAGTCCTCCCCCGGCTGCCCGAGATTCACGGTCAGGCACACGACCTCGGCGCCGTAGCGGTCCTGGATCCACTTGAGCATCACGCTCGTATCAAGGCCGCCCGAGTACAGCAGCAGCACGCGACCCACCTGCTCGGGGTCGGCCTCATAGGAGGCGGTGCGCGGGGGAAAGCCCTGCTCTGGGGAGTCGGTGCTCATCGCGGTGGGGAACCCTATCCGCCGTCGCCCGCGAGCAGCGCCGCGCCCAGGCGTTCCAGCCCCGTGTCGATCTCGGACTCTGAGACGATGAGCGGCGGGAGCAGGCGTACGGTTGTGGGGCCGGTGGCGTTGAGGATGAGGCGCTGTTGGAGTAGCGCGCGGCGGACGACGTCGGGCGCGGGGATATCCAGCTCGCAGGCGAGCATGAGGCCGCGCCCGCGTACGAAGACTACGTGCGGTAGGGATTCGAGCCCCGCTTGCAGCCGGTGGCCGAGTTCGGTGACGCGTCCGAGCAGCTGTGGATCGTCGATGACGTCGAGCGCGGCGAGCGCGGCGGCGGCGATGACGGGACCGCCGGCGAACGTGGAGCCGTGATCGCCGGGTTGGAACACGTCGCTGAGGTGCGGGGCGGTGAGGAGCGCGCCGATCGGCAGGCCGCCACCGAGCGCCTTGGCTACGGTCATGGCGTCGGGGATGACGCCGGTCTGCTCGTAGGCCCAGAGCGTGCCGGTGCGGCCCATCCCGCATTGGACCTCGTCGAAGATCAGTGCGGCGCCGTGCTGGTCGCAGGCGGCGCGGGCGGCCTGGAGCGTTTCCCGCGAGAGCACGTTGACGCCCGACTCGCCCTGGATCGGCTCCAGCAGTACCGCGGCGGTGCCGGCATCTACAGCGCCTGCGATCGCCTCCGGTGTGGGATCGACCGCGCGAAACCCCGGGACCAGCGGCGCGAACGGCGCTTGCTTGGCCTCCTGCGGTGTGGCCGAGAGCGCGCCGTAGGTGCGCCCGTGGAAGGCGCCGTAGACGACGACGACGTCTCCCCCGGGCCGGGCCTTGCGCGCGAGCTTGATCGCGGCCTCGCTGGCCTCCGCGCCGGAGTTGCAGAAGTAGACCTTGCCGCCCAGGCTCGACTGCGACAACCGCGCGGCCAGGCGCATCGCGGGCTCGGTGTAGAAGAGGTTGGAGACGTGCATCAACCTGCCGACCTGCTCGCGCACGGCGGCGACGACGCGCGGATTGCAGTGCCCGACGTTCGTGACCGAGATCCCGCAGAGGAAGTCCAGGTACCGGTTGTCCTGCTCGTCCCACAACCAGGATCCCTCGCCGCGCACGAACTGCACCGGCGAGCGCGCATACGACGGCACGACGTGCTCGCGCTCGAGGTGTTGCAACTCCGAAAGTGTCATCAAAAACCTGTTCCCATGGGCCCGCAGACCAAGCTGGACAAGGACGCAGGGAGCGTGGCGTGCAGGCCGATCAGTCGAGAGCATCTGCTCGACGATCGGCAGCACGCGAGTGACCGAGGACGCCGGCCAGCGCCGGTATGCGGGTTCATGGGGCCGCCTCGATCTTCGTGCCGATGCCTGCGTCGGTGAAGAGCTCAAGCAGGAGCGAGTGAGCGAGGCGGCCGTCGAGGATGTGCGCGGCGGAGACGCCGGCCCCGATCGCGTCGACGCAGGCCTGTAGCTTGGGACGCATGCCGCCCTCCAGCTCATCGAGGGCAGAGCGGATCTCGGCGGTGCTGGCCTGTCCGATCAGCGAGTCGGGGTCCTTGGGGTCGCGCAGCCAGCCGGGGACGTCGGTGAGGAAGATGACCTTGTAGGCGCCGAGCGCCCCCGCGACGGCCCCGGCGGCCTCGTCGGCGTTGACGTTGTAGGAGTTCCCGTCGCGGTCGGCGCCGACGGAGGCGATCACGGGGATGTAGTCGGAGGCGACGTGCTGCAGGACGTTGACGTCGACGTGGTCGATGGACCCGACGAAGCCGATGTCCTGGCCCCCGGGCGCGGTGCGACGGGAGACGCGAAACAGCGAGCCGTCATCGCCGCACAGGCCGATCGCGGGCTGGCCGTGGCGGTTGATGCGCAGCACGATCTCGGTGTTGACCTTGCCTACGAGCACCATCTTGGCGACCTCGACGGTGGGTTCGTCGGAGACGCGCAGGCCGCCGACGAACTCGACGGGCAGCCCGAGGCGCTGCATGTAGGCGGTGATGTCGGGACCGCCGCCGTGCACGACGATCGGGTTCAGGCCGACGTACTTGAGCAGGACGACGTCGCGCGCAAACTCCTCGCGCAGCGCCGGGTCCTCCATCGCGGCGCCGCCGTACTTGATGACGACGGTCTTGCCATGGAACTCCCGGATGTACGGGAGCGCCTCCAGCAGCGTGCCTACATCGCGCATTGAAAACGACGCTCCTTCCATATTGCTTTCCAGTCGACACGGGCACGCAGGGCAAGCTGGTCAAGGACGCAGGGAGCGTGGCGTACTACGTACGCGAGCGACCGAGGACGCAGATCCAGCGCCGCCATGCGTGCCCGTGTCCTCATGTCGTGTAGTCGGCGTTGATGGTTACGTACTCGTGTGAGAGGTCCGAGAAGAAGACCTCGGTCTCGGCGCCCTCACCGGGCAGCCCGATCTCGTACTCGACTTCGTTTGCCCTCAACGCCTGCGCCAGTTCGGCCTCGTCATAAGGGATCGCGACACCCGCCGAGCAGACTGGGATGCCCTCAAGCGTTATGTCGACGGCGAGTGGGGCGGTCCCGGGTAGGGCCGCGCCGACGGCCTGGACGATGCGGCCCCAGTTGGGGTCGGCGCTGTGCAGCGCGGTCTTGACGAGCGGCGAGTTGGCCACGCCACGCGCGGCGGCCTCGATGCCCTCCAAATGTCCTCCGCGCACGACCACGCGTGCGATGCGGGCGGCGCCCTCGCCGTCTTTGACCATCAGGATCGCGAGCTGGCGCAGGAGCGCGTCGAGCGCCTCGCCGAAGCGAAGCTCGTCCTCTGACTCGGGCTCAACGCGCACGCCGCAGGCGCCGGAGGACATGAGGACGGCGGTGTCGTTGGTGGACAGTTGCCCATCGACCGAGCAGCGGTCGAAGGAGCGCTTGACACATACCCCCAGCAACAGGTCGGCCGTGTGGGGCTCAAGCGCGGCGTCGGTCTGCACGAAGCAGAACATCGTGGCGAAGTTCGGGGAGATCATGCCCGCCCCCTTGCACTGCGCGCTCAGACGGACAGGGCCACCGGAGAGTTCGACCTCCAGGCAGGCGCGCTTCTCGAAGGCGTCGGTCGTCTGGATCGCCTGCTGGAAGTCGGCGTCGCCCTCGCGGCGCAGCTGACCCTGGACGGCGAGGATGCCTTTGAGGACTGAGTCGACGGGCAGGTACCAGCTGATGCCGCCGGTGGAGGCGAGCGCGACGGTGGACTCCTCCACACCGACGGCCAGCGCGGCGGCGCCCTGGGTCTTGGCGGCGTCGTCGAGCCCGCGCCGCCCGGTGGCGGCGTTGGCGCAGCCGGAGTTGGCGAGGATCGCGCGCAGCGAATCGAGCCGGCAGCGCTCCTGGCTGAGCAGTACTGGCGCGGCGGGGGTGCCGGTGGCGGTGAAGCGCGCCGCGCTGACGGGAGTCTCCGAGTCGCACACGAGTAGGCCGAGGTCGGGGTTGCCGGAGGGCTTGATCCCGCAGGCGACCCCGGCGGCGCGAAATCCCGTGGGCAGGCCGGCGGCGGGGCCGAGGTCGCGCACGTGCTCGGGCGTTGGCACCCAGCGCGAATGGAAGAACGGCTGCGGGGCGCCGGCGGAGGCCCGGTCGCCGAAGACGTCGTTGCCGGCGCTCACAGCAGACCCTCCGTCTCGGGCAGGCCGAACATGAGGTTGAGGTTCTGGATGGCCTGCGAGGAGGTGCCCTTCCAGAGGTTGTCGATCGCCGAGAGCACGACGACCTTGCCGGTGTGCCCGTCGGCGGCGGCGAAGATACGGCAGAAGTTCGTCTCACGCACGTCGCGCGTGCCGGGGGGCTCGGCGACGACCTCGACGAACGGCTCGTGGGCGTAGGCGTCGCCATACAGCTCCGCAAGCTCGGCCGGCGCGACTGTGCGGGTGGTGGTCACGTAGCAGCTGGCCAACTCACCCTGATCCAAGGGCACGAGGTGGGCTTGGAACTGGACGGGCATGCTCGCGCCGAGCAACCCGAGCTGCTCCTCGATCTCGGGCGTGTGCCGGTGTGAGGCGACCTTGTAGGGGAGGATGTTCTCGCCGGCCATCGACAGGTGGGTGGTGTCGTCGAACGTGCGCCCGGCGCCGGAGATGCCCTGCTTGGCGTCGATGACGACGTCGGCGATCAGCCCGGCGCGGGCGAGCGGGGCGAGCCCGAGCACTGCCGCGGTGGGGTAGCAGCCGGGATTGGCGACGATCTGGGCGTCGGCGATCTGAGCGCGGTGCAGCTCGCTCAGCCCATACGTCGCTTCGCCGAGCAGGTCCGGGCGGGGGTGCGGGCCGTACCACTGCTCGTAGGTGTCGATCGATGAGAGCCTGAAGTCGGCACTGAGGTCGAGGACGCGCGCGCCGAGCTCGCGCAGCACACCGACGGTCGGGGCGGCGGCCGCGTGCGGATAGGCGACGATGGCCGCGTCGAGGGGACGGCCGGTGTTGCGCTCGACCGCGAGCACGTCGAGGTCCAGTTGCCCGATCTTGAGGGGGACGCGGTAACGGGGATAGAGCTCGTCCAGACGCCGGCCGACCTCCGAGCGCCCGGTCACGCCGACGAGCTCGAAGCGTGGGTGGCGCCAGAGCAGGTATGCGGCGAGGGCGCCGGCGAAGCCGGTCGCACCGGCGACGAGCACCCGTGGGGAGCCCTCGGCGAAGTCCTGCGGCGCGGAGTCCCGCGCGAGCTTGCTGGTGTCAGCCACGCAGCTCACCCCCAAGCTCGGTGAGCGCGGCGAGGATCCGCTCACGCACGGGCGCAACGTCCTCGTCGGTAAGGGTACGCTCGAGCGTGCGGAAGGAGAGCGCCAACGCGAGTGAGCGCCGCCCCTCCCCCACCTGGGCGCCGGTGTAGACGTCGAAGATCTCGGCGCTGTCGAGCATCTCGCTCCCGGCTTTGCGCACGGTGTGCAGCAGCTCGCGCGCGGAGACCTCGACGGGGAGCACGACCGCGAGGTCCTGGCGTAGCGCCGGGAAGGGTCCGAAGGCGCTGAAGGAGAGGACTTCGGGTGCGACCGTGGCGAGGACGCCGAGGTCGATCGCGAACGTGGCGGTGCGCCCCAGATCCCAGCTCTCGGCCGCGCGCGGGTGCAGCTCGCCGAGGAAGCCCAGCCGCAGCGGCTCGCCGGAGCCCGAGCGCGCGAGCACTTCGGCACTACGCCCGGGGTGCAGGAACGGCCAGTGCGCGGCCTCGCGTACCGACCAGTGGACGTGGAAGCGCTCGAGCAACGAGTGCAGCAGCGCCTTGGCCGCGAAGAAGTCGGCTTCGCCGGGACGCCCGCGCCAGGAGGGCGGCTCCAGCTCACCGGCGAGGAGTACGCCGAGGGCGTGGTGTTCGTCGGCCGGGCGATCGCTCTCGGGGTCGGGCGCGTGGCCCTCGCTCGGCGCGCTGTCCACGTTCCGTGCGCGATAGACCGAGCCGGACTCGAAGATCGCGAGGTCGTGGCCGTTGCGTGCGACGTTGTGGCGGGCGGCGTCGAGCAGCGAACCGAGCAGGGTCGGGCGCATGATCGATTGGTCTACGGAGAGGGGGTTTTCGATCCGCACGACGTTGCGCAGAGGATGGTCGGGGCCGAGCAGCAGCCGGTCGAGCAGCGCGGGCTCGGTGAAGCTCCAGCCGACGATCTCGTGCAGGCCGCGGCCGACGAGCGCGTCCTCGGCGTCGCGGCGCACGCGCTGGGCGTGGGTCAGTCTGCCCGCGGCGCCACGGCGCGCAGGCAGCGTGACCGGCAGGCGCTCCAGACCGTCGATGCGGGCGACCTCCTCGATCAGGTCGATCTCGCGGGTGACGTCCTCGCGACGGACCGGCGGCGGTGTTGCTTGCAGGCCGTCGGTGACCTCGGTGGTGTGAAAGTCGAGCGCGGCGAGGATCTGGGCTTGGCGGGCGCGGGAGACCTCGATGCCGAGGATGGCGCGCACGCGTGCCTCGCGCAGGCCGATCGCGAGCGGTGGTGGGCCGTCGCCGCCGACGTCGATCGTGCCCGGCGCTACGCTCGCGCCGCAGCACTCGATCAACAGCCGGGTGGCGACCGCTTGCGCCCACTCACACTGCTCGGGCGCGAGCCCCTTCTCAAAGCGCGAGGAGGCCTCGCTGCGCAGGCCGAGCGCCCAGGAGGAGCGGTGAATGTTGGGCCCGTGCCAGTTGGCGACCTCCAGCAGCACGCGCGTGGTCTGCGGTGAAACCTCCGAGCGCGCGCCACCCATCAGCCCGGCGATCGAGGTCGGGCCGTCGGCGTCGTCGATCACGACCATCTCGGGGTCGAGCGTGCGTGTCTGCCCGTCGAGCGTCGTCACCTGCTCGCCTTCGCCGGCGCGGCGGACCGTCAGGCGCGCGCCCGCCACGCAGTCGAGGTCGAAGGCGTGCAGCGGCTGGCCGGTGAGGAGCATGGCGTAGTTGGTGATGTCGACGACGTTGTTGATCGGCCGCTGCCCGGCGGCGCTCAGTCGCGCGGCGAGCCACGGCGGGGACGGGGCGACGGTGACGTGCTCGAATACGCGCGCGGTGAAGCGGGGACAGAGTTCGGGACACTCCACGCTCACCTCCACGCCACTCAGGACTCCGGCCGAGCCGGGGTCATCGCGCCAGGGCTCAGATGCGAGCGGCGCCCCGGTCGCGGCGTGCAGCTCGCGCGCGACCCCGTAGACGCCGAGGCAGTCGGGGCGGTTGGGGGTGATCTCCAGCTCGATCACGTCGGTGGAGATCGGCAGCACGTCCGCCAGTGGCGTGCCGGGCGCAAGCTCGGCGTCGAGCTGGGCGTCGTCGAGGACCATGATGCCCTCCTCGCCCGCTCCGATCTGAAGCTCGGAGGCGGCCAGGATCATGCCTTCTGAGAGCACCCCACGGAGCTTGGCCTGCTTGAGTTTGGTGGCGTCGGGCATCACTGCGCCCGGTCTGGCGACGGCGACGGTCTGTTTGGCGGCGACGTTCGGCGCGCCGCAGACGATCGTCGCGGGCGTATCCTCGCCGAGGTCGACGGTGCAGACCTTCAATCGATCGGCGTCGGGGTGAAGCTCGGCGCTGAGCACCCGCCCGACGACGAAGTGATCGGTGGAGGGGACGCCGTGGTGGTGGATCGCCTCGACCTTCGTCCCGGTCATCGTCAAGCGCTCCTCGACACCGGCGATGTCCAGGGCGGGATCGCAGTATTCGCGCAGCCAGGTCTCGGGGACGCGCATCAGAATTGCTCCAAGAAGCGCAGATCATTTTCGTAATACAGGCGCAGGTCGGGGATGCCGTGCATGAGCATGGCGATCCGCTCGATGCCCATGCCCCAGGCGAAGCCCTGGACGCGCTCGGGGTCATAGCCGGGAGTGTTGTCCTGGTTGGTGGCGACGTGGGAGTAGACGTTCGGGTCGACCTCGCCCGCGCCGAGCACCTCCAGCCAGCCCTCGCCCTTGCAGAGGTAGCAACGCGAACCGTCGCGCAGGTGACCGGCGCCGTCGCAGTGAAAGCAGGAGACGTCGACCTCGACGCTGGGCTCGGTGAAGGGGAAGAAGTGGGGGCGCAGGCGCACCTCGCGCTGATCGCCGAACATCTCGCGCGCGAACATGAGCAGCGTGCCCTTGAGGTCGGCGAGCGTGATGTCCTCGTCGACCGCCAAGCCCTCGATTTGATGGAACTGGGGTGTGTGCGTGGCGTCTGAATCGGGCCGGTAGACGCGCCCGGGGATGACGACATAGAGCGGCGGTGGATGGGCCTCCATCGCGCGGATCTGCATCGGCGAGGTGTGTGTACGAAGGACGGTGTCGGGCGCCACGTAGAACGTGTCGGTACGCGCGCGCGCGGGGTGCGTCGGGGAGTGGTTGAGGGCGTCGAAGTTGTAGTGGACGGTCTCGATCTCTGGGCCCTCCATGACGGTGAAGCCGAGCCCGAGGAACACGTCTTCCAGGCGCCGGCGGGTGCTGGTCAGGACATGTAGCCGTCCGATCGGTTGCGCGGGCGCGCCCGGCAGGGTCACGTCGACGGAGTCCTCGAGCAGGCGACGCTCCAGTTCGGCGCCGCTGAGCTCGCCGGCGCGCGCCTCGATCAGGCTCTCCAACTGCTGGCGCGCCTGGTTGGCGGCCTTGCCGACGGCCGCGCGTTGCTCGGGCTCCAGGTCGGCCATGCCGCGCAACAGCTGGGGCAACTCGGCCTTGCGCCCGAGGTAACGCACCCGTAGCTCCTCCAGGGTCTCGCCGTCCGCGGCCGCGGCGATTGCCGCGCGCGCCTGTGTGCTCAGCTCTTCGATCCGCTCGATCATGAGGCCCGGACCCTAGTGAAGCGGCGGGTCGTAGTCTCATACAGCGCCACGGTCACGGCCATCGCGGCGTTCAGCGACTCGGCCGCGATGGGGATGTGGGCGACGTGCTCGCATGCACCGACGACCTCCTCGGGCAGCCCGGAGCGCTCTGAGCCGACGAGCAGCGTGAGCGCTCCCGAGCCTTCGTTCGCATCGCCGAGCCGCGTACACAGCTCCACCAGCGGCTTACCAGCGCCGGCGACGAGCGCGATGCGCTCGCCCGGCAACGACGATACGTCGGGGAGGCCCGCCGTGCTTGTCAACCGCGCGAGCCCGACCGCGAAGAGCGCGCCCATGCTCGCCCGCACGGCCTTGGGCGAGTATGGATCGGCGCAGTCCGGTCCGAGTACCACGCTGCAGGCGCCGAAGGCGAGCGCGCTGCGCAGCACGGTGCCGACGTTGCCGGGGTCGCGAACGCCGTGCAGGTACACGCACAGCGGACCAGCGGGCGCGTCGAGCCAGCGCTGCTCGTAGACGCCGATCGCGCGCGTGCCCGAGCCGAGCACCGAGACCGCCGCGAGCGCCTCGGGCGTCACGTCGGTGAATTGGGTCTCGCCGATGTCGGAGCCCGCCACGCGATATCCCTCGACGGCGGGCCATCCGGCACGCTCGGCGGCGACGATCAGATCCTCGCCCTCGGCCGTGAAGCGCCCGACGCGCTCGCGCTCGCGCCTGCGCGCAAGCCGGCGCAGGTCCTTGAGGCGGGGGTTGTGGGAGGAGGTGATGATCATTGCGGGCCGATGCGGTCTGGGTGGATGACTATGAAGGTCCTATGGCGATGCGTTGGGGTACAAAAAAGGCGCCGTCCTGTGAAGGAGCGACGCCCGGAGCGTGTCGATGTCGGTGGGGGTACTCAGGCGGCCGACGCCGACGCCTCGCGGGCGGTGTCGGCAAAACGTCGGAACGTGTCGGCGTCGCGCACGGCGATGTCGGCCAGCACCTTGCGGTCCAGCTCGATGCCGGCGAGCGAGAGGCCGTGCATGAATTGCGAATAGCTCATCCCGTTCTGGCGGGCGGCGGCGTTGATGCGCGTGATCCACAGCCGGCGGAAGTCGCGCTTGCGGTTGCGGCGGTCCCTGTAGGCGTAGGCGTCCGCCTTCATCAGGGCCTCCTTGGCGCGCTTGTAGTTCGAGTGCGCCTCCCCGCGGAAGCCCTTCGTCAGCTCGAGTGTCGCACGGCGCTTCTTGCGCGCGTGCAGTGAGCGCTTGACCCTGGTCATTTGCCGGCTCCCAAGAGCTTCTTTACGCGCGGCGTGTCGTGGTCGGAGAGGATCACCGGCTTGCCCAGGGCGCGCTTGTGCTTGGGCGACTTCTTCTCGAGGATGTGGCTCGTGAAGGCGTGCCGGGCGCGCACCTTGCCCGAGGCGGTGACCTTGAAGCGCTTCTTGGCGCCGGAGTGTGTCTTCATCTTGGGCATGTCGAGCCGATGATTATGACACGACGCCGTCGGAGCCGTTCTCGGACACGGCCGACTCGGCCGGCTCGGCGGGCTCGGCCCCGTCGGGCGATGCTCCGTCGGGCGGTGCTCCGTCGATGACCGCGGTCCCGTCGAAGCGCCCGGCGAGGACGGCTTTGGAGGGGGCCATCATCATGGTCATGTTGCGCCCTTCCTGCATCGGGCGCTGCTCGACGACGCCGAGCTCGGAGAGCTCTTCGGCGAGCCGGTCGAGGATCATGGTGCCGCGCTCGGGATGGGTGACCTCGCGTCCGCGGAACATGATCGTGACCTTGACCTTGTCCTTGTGCTTGAGGAAGCGCTCGACGTGGTGCTTCTTGGTGTCGTAGTCGTGCTGGGCGATCTTCGGGCGGAACTTGATCTCGCGCACCGTTATCTGCTGCTGGTGCTTGCGCGCCTGCTTGAGCTTTTGGGCCTGCTCGTACTTGTACTTGGAGTAGTCGAGCACGCGGCAGACGGGCGGGCGCGCCTCGGGGGCGACCTCGACGAGGTCGAGGTCGCGTTCTTGGGCGAAGGCGAGCGCGTCGGGGGTCTTCATCACGCCGATCTGCGCGCCCTCGTCGTCGATCACGCGCACCTCGGGCACGCGGATGCGCTCGTTGACCCTGGTCTGGTCCCGCTCGGGCGGGCGCCGGTCGAACCTGCGAGGTACCGGCACTAGCTGTCTTGGCTGCTACGCGTCAAGCTGGGCTCTGGGCGTCGCGCTCTGAGGATGGGCGGGGTCTCAACGGGGCCGAGTATAGCTCTGAACGCAAGCGCTCGCGGAAGCTTTGCAGCGAGACGGCGCCGGTGTCGCCTGAGCGGTGCTCGCGTACGGACACGCTCTCCTCGGTCTGCTCGCGTTCGCCGACGATCAACATGTAGGGGATCTTGCGCAGCTCGGCCTCGCGAATCTTGCGCCCGACGGACTCGCCGCGATCGTCGCACTCGACGTGCGCGCCGCCGTCGCGCAACGCTTGCGCGACGCTGTGGGCGTAGTCGTTGTAAGGGTCTGAGACGGGCAGCACGATCGCCTGGACGGGCGCGAGCCACAGCGGCAGCTCGCCGGCGTAGTGCTCGAGCATGATCCCGATGAAGCGCTCGTAGGAGCCGAAGCAGGCGCGGTGGATCATCACGGGGGTGTGCTCTGAGTTGTCGGCGCCGGTGTAGGTGAGATTGAAGCGCGCGGGCATCGAGTAGTCGAGTTGGACTGTTCCCAACTGCCAGGAGCGACCGATGGAGTCGGTCATGTGCATGTCGATCTTCGGACCGTAGAAGGCGCCGTCGCCGGGGTTCAGCTCATACTCAAGGCCCTGCTGATCGAGCGCGGTGGTGAGCGCGCCCTCGGCGCGGTCCCACATGGCGTCGTCGCCGATGCGCTCCGGCGGCCGCGTGGAGAGCTCCAGGCGCACGTCGAGGTCGAACAGCGCGTAGGTGGCGAAGGCGAGCTCCAAGCAGCCGGCGACCTCGTCCTGGATCTGCTCCTCGGTGCAGAAGACGTGCGCGTCGTCCTGGGCGAAGTGGCGCACGCGCAACAGTCCGTGGAGCACGCCCGAGGGCTCGTGGCGGTGCAGCAGACCGGGCTCTGAGTAGCGCACGGGCAGATCGCGGTAGGAGTGGCGGCGCATCGCGAACAGGTGGGCATGGCCTGGACAGTTCATCGGCTTGACCGCGCCCATCTCCTCACCGTCTGAGTCGACGGCGAGGAACATGTTTTCGCGGTACTTGCCCCAGTGCCCGGAGGTCTTCCACAGCTCGGCGTCGTAGATCAGCGGGGTCTTGACCTCGGTGTAGCCGCGCGCGGACGCCATCTCCCGCGAGAGGGCCACGAGCTTGTTCCACAGGCGTGTCCCGGCGGGTAGCCAGAAGGCGGCGCCGGGTGAGACCTCCGAGAAGGCGAACAGGTCGAGCTCGCGCCCGAGCTTGCGATGGTCGCGCGCGCGGGCCTGCTCCAGGCGCTCCAGGTGCTCCTTCAGTTCGGCTGAAGAATGAAACGCGGTGCCGTAGATGCGCGTGAGCATCGTGCGGGTGGAGTCCCCGCGCCAGTAGGCGCCGGCGACAGACTGCAATGCGAAAGCACCGATCGCGGCGGTGCTGGGCGCGTGCGGCCCGCGGCAGAGGTCGGTGAAGGGGCCGTTGGTGTACAGCGAGACGCTCTGGAGCGGATCGTCCGCGGGGGCGGCGCTGAGGAGATCGTCGATCAGCTCGACCTTGTAGATCTGATTTTCGTCGGCAAAGCGCTCCCGCGCGTGCGCGGGCGTGAGGACTTGGCGCGCGAAGGTCTCCCCCGCGCTGATGTGCTCGCGCATGCGGGCTTCGATCTCGGGGAACTGCTCCTCGGAGACGGTGACGCCGGGGGGGAACTCGAAGTCGTAGTAGAAGCCCTGTTCGATCGGCGGCCCGATCGAGATGCGCACGCCGGGGTAGATATCGATGACGGCGGCGGCGAGCACGTGCGCGGCGTCGTGGCGGATCAGCTCGAGCGCCGGCGCGCCGCTCTTCTTGGTCAGGATCGAGATCCGCGCGCCGTCGGGGAGTGCTCGTGCCAGGTCGCGAACCTCGGACTGGCGGTGCTCGCCGCCATCTCCGCTCTTGCCGGCGGACGCGTCAGGGGGGCCGATCTCGATCGCGAGTGCGGCGCGCGCGAGGCCGGGCCCGATCGCCGCGGCGGCGTCGGCGCCGGTGGCGCCGTCGGGGAGCTCCAGGGGCGTGCCGTCGGGAAGGGTGACCGTGATCGACATGACAGCGCTGGAGGCTACCTTCCCGCGGGCGTAAGCACGGCCGACTGAGAAACAGGGGGTTGAGACATTCGTCTGCATGTGGAAGCATCGGCGCATGAGTAAAGACCAGCCGATCTCCATCTCCATCAAGCTCTCGCCCACGCAGGTGGACGAGGTGGTGCGCGCAGCGTCTCGCTCTCGTGCGCCGAGCATCTCGACGCTGATCGCGGACACCATCAGCGCACCCCGCCCCGCGAACGGCGCCGAGCGGTCGCGCGCGAGCACTGTCCTGAGCGGCTACATGCCGATCGGTGCGGTCGACCCGCGCTTGTCGCGCTCGCTGTTGCGAGGCCTGTCGATCCTGACGTGCTTCGGCCCGGACGGTGATTCGCGCGGGATCGTGGAAATCGCCGAGGACCTCGGCATGAGCCCCTCGACGACGCATCGGTATGCGTTGACGCTGGTGGAGTTGGGCTTGCTGGAGCGCTGCCCGGACACGCGCAAGTACCGCCTGCCGAGTTGAGATGTCGGGTCCCGCGACGATCGTGTCCGGTGAGAAGGACGCGCCACATGACTTATAAAAGCTGATGAGGTGGGCCATGCCGCATGCGGCATGGCCGGGAGCGCCGCATGCGGCGCTCCCTCGCAGCCGCGCATGCGCGGCTGCGCCGTCGGCGCATGCGCCGACGGTCTGACGGGCCGCATGCGGCCCGTCACGGGTTCGCACATGTGCGAACCCGCCGGGAGGCGCATGCGCCTCCCGGAACCACATGCTCGCTACGCTGACGAACGTGCGTGCGTTTCCCACAGCGCCGGTCGCGGCGGGCGGTTTGATCGTCGGTTATGCGGTCGCGGTGAGCACCGGCTCGCGCCCGCTCGGGGGCGTGGTGCTGCTGCTCGGTGGGCTGTGGTGTGCACGGGAGTGGCTACGCCGCCACGGCCCGCGGACGATGGTGCGGCTGGTCGGTGTGGGGCTGTGCGCGTTCGTGGGCTCGCACGTGCTGGCGCTCGCGATCGGCGCCTGGCCCGCGGTGCTCCTCGTCGCCGTGGGGATGGCGGTCGCGGCCTGGGTGTGGGCGGATTCGCGCGAGGCGGGCGCCGCGGCTTTTTGACGAGCAGACCGCCTACAGGGATCCCGCGGGCGCGATCCAGACGCTGGTGAATCCGAGAACCTGCGCGAGGCGATCGTAGTGCCGGTCGTAGTGGAGCACGTCGATGCCGGCCTCCTGTGCGGCGGCGGCGATCAGGGCATCGGCGAGAGGAACGCGATGTTGACCGGGCCCACCCCCGGCGAGCTCCCGCAGCGATCCGATCGCGGCGCGCTGCGCTGAAACGGCGACGGGCACCTCGCGCAAGAGCGTCTGCTCGGCCTCGATCGCCGAAAACTCCTCGGCGTCGCGCGCGGAGTACAGCAGCTCCAGCGCCACGATCGAGCAGGTCGCGATCTGCCTACCCCGCAACGCCTGTGCCCATTGGTCTCGAACGAGCGGATGTGACGCGCGCACCCAGGCCGAGGTGTCGGCGATCAATACCCTTCCCCCGTAAGGAGGAGGCCCGTCGCTCACGGCTACATGTTCCAGGCGAGCTCGTCGATCCGTTGGGCGACATCGACGTCGAACCCTGGATCGGCCGAGGTCGATCGCTCGATCAAGCGCTCGACGGCTTCGGCGTTGGCCCCATGCTCGGCGATCAAAGCTTCGGCGCCGCGAATCGCCAGGTCGTGCACCAACGTCGCAGCCGGCTTCTCGGGCTCGACGAGGGGCGCCACGCGATCCAACGCTTCCGTGAGCGCGGGATCCTTGGTGATGGGTATACGAGCGAAGCGTGTGGGCACAGTCGGAATGGTAACACCTTGGTGTCACACCCAAAGATTGGGTGCGCTTGACATGGTTGCATCGCGGCGTGAACCACACCGGTCACCCGGCAGGCTCGCAGATGCCGAGTTTCACGAGCAGGGCCATTCCGTCTGACCTCTTTCTTGATATCTTGTTACAGAACTAGAATGAGATTACAGTATTGGTAAGATATTGCAAATGATCCCCGTAGAGCAGGCTTCTGTTGAGACGAAAGAGCGTCAGGGTTCGCGCTCGGATCGGCGCCGAGCGCGCACAGCCGCCGCGATCAGGGACGCGGGCGAGCGACTGTTCATCGGTCGCGGCTATTCGGCCACGACGATGGAGGACCTGGCCGAGGAGGCCGACGTGGCGGTCGGCTCGATCTACGCGCATTTCGGCAGCAAGGAGGGTGTCTACGGCGCACTGATCGAGCGGGCGCTCGAACTCGACAAGCGCTACTGCGACGAGGGCTTCGATGCGGGGGGCTCCCCCGCCGAGCGCCTGTTCGGCCTGGCCGAGGGCTACCTGCGCTTCGCGCGCGAGCACCCGGGCTACTTTCAGCTGTTCCGCTTCCCTCCCCCGGATCGTCCCGGCGCCGAGCTGACACCGACGGCCAGTGCGAGGGTGGCGCGGCGCATCCGCGAGGAGACCGAGCGCATGGCCGGCGAGATCCGGTCGATGATCGAGGAAGGTCTCGCGCGGCCCGCCGACGCGCAGAGCATGGCGCGGTTCCTGTGGGCGGCCTGGGACGGGGTGATCTGCAGCCACGTCGGACCTGGCAACCTCGGTCTCACCGACGCCCAGTTCGAGGACGTCCTCAATCGCGCGCGCGAATCCTTCGCTCTGGGCCTGCTGGGCCTGCCCCGTTCCGGCCAGGAGCCATGATCCGCGTCCCGGCCGATGGCGACTACGGCCTGACGCCCGATCCGGCCGCGCCGGGGATCGCCTGGGGCGCCCACGAACACGACATGTCGATCGGCGGCCGGCGCGTGCGTTACGTGGACATCGGCACGGGCACGTCCGGGTTCGTGTGCGTGCACGGCCTGGGCGGCTGCCGGCGGCACTATTGCGAGCTTCTGCCCTCCCTGGCGAGACACGGCCGGGCGATCGCGCTGGATTTGCCCGGCTTCGGCGCCTCGCAGATGCCTGTGGAGGAAATCACGCTGGAGCTGTTCGCCGACACCGCCGCGACGCTCGCCCGGGCATTGGGACTGGATCGTGTGATCTTCGTCGGGCACTCGATGGGCGGGCCGATCGCGTTGCGCTTCGCGGCCCGCCACCCGGAGTTGACCGAGAGCCTGATCCTGCTCGCGGGTACCGTCGAGACGTTCAGCGCGCTGCTCGCCCTGCGAAACGTGGTGCGGACGGTTGCCGCTCGGCCAGTGGACTCCGCGGCGATCTACACCGAGGCGCTGACGTGCGGCCTGCCCATGCCTGGGCCGCTGAAGCGGGCGATCGCCGAGCACGCCACGCTGCGACGCGCGGCGCTATGGCCCTACGTGCACCGGCCGGCGCTCCTCGATCCCGCGACCGTCGCCACGATCCTCGCGGGCGCGGGTGCGTGCGGCGCCCTGCCGACGGTTCGTGCGATCGGCAGATCGCACCCTTACTGGGGCCTGGAGCAGATCGAGCGCCCGATCTTCTCGATCGGCGCCGCCCACGATCGCATCGTCCCGGTCGCCGACCTCGAAGCTTTCGATCGCAGCGCCCCGAGCGCGCAGACCGTCCTGCTGGAGGGCGCGGGGCATTTGATGATGCTCGAGCGCCCGCGCGCGCTCATCGAGCAGATCGAGCGGTTTCTCGACGAGCCGGTCCGTGGCGGCGGTGCCGGTCGGACCTCGTCAGCAAACCTCGTCGGAGATGCAGACCCCTGCCATCCCTGACCGGGCCCGCCATCCTCAACCACATGCACCCGGATGGCACCGGGTATCCAGAGCTTTGGTGATCGCGCGCGAACGAGAGCCTCGGGAATCTCGACTAATTTCTACAGCTGTGACACGACCGGCCGATTCCGAGGAGAGCGCTCCCCGAGGACTAAGAATCACCGACGATCTGACGATTCCGCTGTCGGAGGTCACGGTGCGCGCAAGCCGCTCCTCCGGCCCGGGAGGACAGCACGCCAACGTCACGGCCTCACGCGTGGAAGCGAGCTTCGACGTGCTCGCCTCGCGGTCGCTGACCGACGCACAGCGCAGACGTGTGCTGGCCCGCGCCGGAGCACGCCTTACGGCGATCGCACAGGATGAGCGATCGCAGACGCGCAACCGCGAGCTGGCGCTGACGCGCTTGAGCGCTCGGCTGGCAAGCGCGCTCACAATTCCCAAGCGCCGCCGCGCCACGCGTCCGACCGCGGGATCGCGCGAGCGGCGCCTTCAAGCCAAGCGCAGGGCTTCGGAACGCAAGCGCGAGCGCCGCCCCCCAGCGGACTCCTGAGTCACGCAGAGCGCTACGTCGGAAGAGTGGCGGTCACTACCAGTCCCACCGGTGGCCCGCCAGACCCGTAACTGCGCAACCGCGTCGTCATGCCCGCGTGCCCACCGCGATGAGATACTCCTTTTCGAAGCGCGCGCTGTCATCCGTGCCACGATTCCACTCATCGCAGAAGTCGTCGAGGGCCGCGTTGAACTCAGCCTCACGGCCGTTGTTGCGGGCGTTGCCCTGCGCGACGATCGTCGGCCCGTAGCGCGCCTTGAAGTGCTCGCCATAGTCACGCGGACGCTGGAACGCGGCGATCTCAAGCATCCTGCGCTCGAGCGTGTGGAACTCGACGCGGTCTCCGAAGAGCTCCTTGACGTGATCCTCGCTGCCCCACAGCGGTGCGGGCTGCGCGCCGGGCGGCGGTGGTGGGGCGAACGGCCCCATCGTGCGGAACAGCGCGCCGATCATTCCATCGGGAGTCCAGTTGAGCATCCCGATCGTTCCGCCGGGTCGACACACTCGAACGAACTCGTCGGCGACCTGTTGATGGTGGGGCCCGAACATCGCACCGATCGAGGACATCACAATGTCAAATGACGCGTCCTCAAACGGCAGATGCTCGGCGTCAGCCGCCACCCAGTCGAGGGTCAGCCCTTCGCTCTCGGCACGAGCACGACCGGCGTCAAGCAGCTCGGGTGTCAGGTCGCTGGCGGTGACGTGAGCGCCGGCCTTCGCCGCGGGGATCGAAGCGTTGCCGGTACCGGCCGCCACATCCAGGACCACGTTGCCGGGGCCGATGCCGCACGCCTCTACGAGCCGCGGCCCCAACGGAAGCAGGAACGTCTCGACCATATCCGGGTAATCACCCGAAGCCCACATTGCGCGATGACGCGCCTTCAGCTCAGCATCCGACACAGCAGACAAGACAGCACCCCCTTGTAGACACACCGATCATACCCCTCGGACGCTTATCGCCGATGCCGATGTAACGCTCACCAGGACCTCCTGGCGACGGCACTCGACCCACTCGCCAGCGACATCGGCTGTCTACGTTCAGATCAAGGGTCGCCGCGGCGGGTACGCCCGAGGCGGCTTACAGACGATGGTTGAGCAGCCGATCGAAGTCGACGTCCAAATCGGCGGGCGAGACCTTCCGGCGGGACGACTGTGGAGACATCATCACGGTCAGAGGGAGTCGGCCACCTTTAGCTATCGCGAGGATTACCTTCAGCGCGCGAACGCTTACGAGCTGGACCCCGGCCTGCCTGGAGGCAAGCTCCGTGTTCCACGAGATATGGATAGGACCCTATTTTTTCGAACTACCATCACGGGAATTGCGAGCCTTCAGCTGGAGCAGATGGACGCCCTCGGTCTGGCTGTGCGCCGACGGGGCGCTCTGGAGGATCGTCAGACGCGCGACGAGGCGCCCGTGATCTGCCCTCAACAGGCCACGGCCCGCAGCATTCAGCTTGACCTTCACTGTCGTCGTCATGCCGGCGGCGATCGAGAACACAGCGGTCCCGATCGTGAGCGTGTGCTTCTTCTTGCCCTTCGCCTTGGACGTTGCCTGGGCGGAGAGGGTGAGCTTACCCTCGCAGCTCGCGCTGCCCTTGCAGTCGAGCTTCACGACCGTCATGCCGTCACTCTGGACCGCGATGCCCGTGCTGGCGAGCGAGACTTCGCCTGACAATACATCGGCAAGGGCGCGCGCTCTCGCTTCCGCTTCTACTTTTTCCTTCGCGTTGGCTTCGGCTATGTCGCGGGCTGCCGCGATCGGTCCCCATGTGGCGCCTTCCGCGTTTGGCCTTTCGTACTGATTGACGGTATTTTTCGGTTCAGAAGGTTCGGTTCCGCCGGGCACGGTGCCGGTGACCGTCTGCGTAGGACCGCTCCTGTGGTAGGCGATGCGCAGATGGGTCGCCGGTCGAGAGGCGCAGGTTTTGGAGAACCGGATCGGTATTTCGGCCCCTTCGGGCGCGTTGCCGAACGAACCCAAGAGCGTGCCGGTCGTCGACACGAGAACATACGTCTGTCCCGGCTGAGGGACGGGGCATTGCGTTCCCGACATCGGCCCGACGAAAACGCCGAGCGAGGCGCCCCCGAGCGCGACCGTGCTACCGGAGGACAGCTGCCCGTAGTCGGCGCCCTCGGTCGTGCCGCTGCCGGTGATCTCGAATTCCGCTTCGCTGCCCGCGTCAAGCGCGACGCTGCGCGCCTGGATTTCGCCTGTCGGATGGCCGCTGCCCACACCCAACTCGGCATCGCTTGTCGTCAGCGCCCCGACACTTCCACTTCCAATCATGACTATGTGGCTCAGCGAGACGCCGCTCCCGTCCGACGAATTGACCCGCGCCCCCAGGAGACCGACGAAGCCGTTGAGAGCGCCGGTCTCCCCCGCATCGGCGCCGACGAACGTCAGCAAACCAACGTCCGTGCTGTTGCGCAGGTAAAGCGCGGCGCCGTGTTCGAGGTCAACCGCCAAGCCCTTGCTCGAGCCCGTGACGCCACCTTCCACGAACACGCCGTTTTCGCCTGTCCCGCCCCCGCTGCGACCCGCCACGCTCCACGTCTGAGACACGCCCAGTTCGATCGGCAGACCGATGAAATCACCAGCGGGTCCGCTCGTCCCCGACGCCGGCGATGCCGTCAGACCACCACCGCCAAGCGTGATCCCGTCGCCTTCCAGTTCGTATTCGTCGCCGTCATCCACGCGCAACGATTCGACCGCGACATCGCCCACGTCGTTCTTGCTCACGTAACACGTCTCGCTGGGCGAAGCCGAAGCACAGGTTCCGCCCGCCAGTCGCGGAAATTCGAGCGCCACCGGTTCGAGAAGCGAAGGTGGGATGCCCGCCCAGTTCGAGGCCGACGACCACCCCGGCGAACTGGCCGCGGCCCCGCCAGACCACTGGAGCGACGACGCGGCCGGCGCGAGCACGAGACAGAGCACGGTGAGCAAGCCGAACACCCGCGCAAGCCACACACAACTCTCTTGACGCCAACGGCGCCAACCGCCCCGCTGCATGACTCTAACTCTCCCTGGATGACGACAGACGGCTACATTATTATCAAATTCCAGCTTGCGCTGCTATACAGACCATCGCCCATATGCGGGCAGGTCCCGAGACGGTCGTCGAGGACAATCAAAGATGGATCCGAGCCCGCAAACGTTCGAGCAAGCGGTGTACGCGTCAACCCGGGCGACTAGCGCAACCGCAGGCGCATGCGCCTGCGCCAGGGGGGATCAGCAGGGCGCATAGTTCACGCTGAGGCCGTATAGGAGGCGTTCGCGTCCCCGGTCCTGGACGTAGACCAGTGTTGTGGCGACGGCGAGGGCCCGCTTCATGAACTGGACGTTAGCCGGCGCCGGCCGGGGTGGTGCAGCCGCCCGCGGCCCCCAGTCGGCGACGGTAGATCTGCATATCACCGTGGTTGAAGTCGGAGTGCGTCTGTGTGCGAAGCGAGGGCACGTCCTCGCGGTGGTACGGGCTGGAGAGGCTCTCGTCGTGGCCGATCACGTTGCTGACCGCAACGTGATAACGGCAACGGAGCCACCTCACCAACCGCAGGCTCTCAGCCATCTGCGCGGTGTCGCTGAGGACTTCCTGGTCGCTGTTGCCGACGTGCTCGACGCCGATCGCGGTCCAGTTCAGCCCGACGGTGTGCCGGCACATTATGTCAAGGGAGACGAGCTGGTGGATGCCACCGCTTTTGTCGATCACGAAATGCGCGCATGTGTTCGGCAGCTCGTGCAGCTCGGGGTCGGGGGTGTCTGGCGCAAAGGTGTTGTATGTCGCTTGGAAGGTGGGTGTCACCGTGTAGTGGATGACGATGACGTGCGGGTGGACGAGCTTGTACGTGGGTGCCATGAAGCTGCCGTAGTGTCTGCGAACGTACGCGACCATCTGCGCCTTCCGTTCGGGGCCGAACGGGATCGGATCCCAAATGATGTGTGGTTTCGGCACGACAGCCGGAGAGGGTGTCGTCGGCGCAGTCGGTGTCGTCGTCGGAGCGTTGCCTCCGGTCGATGGTGACGCAGGTGGTTGGGTTGGCAGCGCCGTCGCTGACGCAACAGACGCCCGGTCGGCGATCGTGTTCGTCGTCGTTTCCGTGGCGCCACATCCGAGGACAACCGCGAGGCTGAGGGCGACGCCGACAAGTGTGGTCGCGGGTGAGACGACTCGGCGAACTCGAGCGCGCATCAGCTAGGTGACGCGTGCGGTTGAATCGGCGAATGTGGTGTCGTCGGTTGTGGACACCTCAACGAGGACTGATTCCCCACGCCTGAAGCGTTTGTACTCCGGCGACGAGCAGATATTGGAGACGCACTGCGCGTACTGCGTCGGAACGCGCCAGCGGATCGTTGCGGCCCCGTTTTGGCTGACGCGTACGCCGGCGGCGTGCACGCTGGGGTAAGTGACGGAGACGCAGCAGTTGGAGCGGAGCGAGCGTCGTGTGGCCAGTTGGACCCTCACGCGACTGGTGGGCGGGTAGCCGCTGATGTGGACGTAGACGACGCTGCCCGGATGGAGTCTCGCAGGCGCGCCGACGTGGCTCGCAGCGGCGGGAGACGAGACGACGAGCACGGCGACTGTCGCGGCGGTCATGGCGCAGGTCGCGGCGAGAGTTCTGATTCTGGTGTTCATGAGGTCTCCGGCAGGTCAGCAGAAGAGCAGGCCTACGGGTGCACCGTGACGAGCTTCGACGAGGATTTCCGTCACGCGGCCACCGGCGAGCCGGTACGGTTCCAAGCTCGAATGCGGCGGCTTCGTGATCCGTCCGCGCTGGATGTCTAGGTACATGGTGGCGCCGTGTCCGGTCTCCGTGATCCCTGACTCACAGCCGACGGTGGCGTGCTTTCGCTCGCGCATGGACGCCGCGTGTTGGCTCATGCCGACGCGCGTGCCATGCACGGTCTCGTAGCGCGTGGAGGTTGTCCAGAGCCCGCCGAAGACGCCGTTCGCCGAGTCGATGTAGTAAACGGTGTGACAGTACGGTGGGCCTTCAGGCCCGGCGGGCCGTAGTCCTCGTCGTTCCGCGGGTGAGCATTCGTAGCCGAGCCCTTTGTAGTCCGGGGTTTCTGGCGCACCGAAGCCGCCCGAGCCCGTGGCTTCGGGTAGTCCGAGCGCCGAGATGATCTGCGCTTCCGTTGACGCCCCGAGCGTAAGCCCGCCGATGGTGCCGCGAACGGTGACGACGATGGACCGGGACCCTTTGGCGGCCGCGGGGGCGCGAGACGCCGTGGTCGGCGCGGCGCTGACACAGATCGTGGCGAGCGTGACCAGGGCGATGGATGCGGGCGTTGTCCGGGTCAGTTTCACGACGCCAAGATATACAACGGCGCCCGCGGCTTCGGGCTCGCACAGCCCGGCGACGTAGCGGTCAGTGGTCTCGAGCCTTAGACTGCGGCGGCGATGCCGAGTCGACGCGACCGAGTGAGAGTTGGTGTGTGGTTTGCGCCGACACGGCCGGGGCCGAGACTCGCCGCGATCGTTCTGGGAGCGTCCGTGCTGCTCCTGGGCGTGATCGCGTCGTCGGGCATAGCTGTGACGTCCACCTTGCCGCCGGGCCCGGTGATCGCGACCGTTTACTGCCCGAACCAGTCCAACACGAACTGCACGCGCGTATTCGGTCAGGGCCAGGGAAAATACGCCCACGCGCCCACCGGCTTCGACCACCACCTCGGCTGTCGGTGGTACAACACCGGCTACAGCTCAGGTCTCGGCGAGGACAAGGACTACTGCGTCGCCCCGCCCGGCATCGTGTTCTTCGCCCAGGGCCAGTCACCGGAATCGCCGGTATACCGTCCACGCGAACTCGGCGTCGCCGGCGAGGGCTCGTTCTACGTGAGGAACGTGACGTGGACGTCGTGGGGACAAAGGTCGGCGACGGGCCACGGGATCGCGGGCAGTGACGATTGTTCACCGGACTGCGCCCACGGCACGTTCCACTATGCGCCCGTGAGCATCACGCTTTCGACGCCGCGTAAGAAGTGCGGCATCCTCGAGTACACGCGCGGCTTGTTCGTGTTCACGCATGGTCCACCCCCTGGCACGCCATTGCCGAGGACGGACCGTTGGACGCTCGCCGTATTCCCCTGCGAACACTGAGAGCGGCTTTCAGCATCGGCCCGAATGGCCTGGTTTTACCTTCGGCGTCGATGGGGAGTCACGCGACCGCCGCAGGATTCGTCGCCTGGAACCAGTCCAGTCTGCGCGGTGATCGCGCGTGCATCCACGGCTTCCGTCGTGATCGCGCGCAGGTCGGTCCGCGCGACCGTTGGGATCCAGTCGAGGTCGTCCTCCTTCATCACCTTCGCTTACCGCTTGAGGCGATCTGAGCAGGAGCGTCGCACGGCAGAAAGCGTCGGTGGCAATTTCGCAGTGATGGGCTCTCGCGAGTATGGTTGTTGGGTGCGCTCGATTCGGCTGGTGCGGGTTGGTGTGGTAGGCGCAACTCCGGCGGCCGCTGCGGTGCGTCGAGCGGCTGGCGTCACCGGGATCTTGTTGATCCTGCTCACAGGGTCCTCGGCTAGGGCGGGCACGTCGGCACCGAGTACGTTCGACAGGCTGGGGTCGATGGTTGCGGCCTACGGCGGCTGGGCTGCATGGAGTCGCCTGGACGAATCGACGAAGCACTACGCACTGACCCTACGCTCCCCCAAGGGCGCGATCTCGCTTGCCCCGGTTGCCGAGCGCGCCTCGCCATTCGACGTCGAGCTCGGCCCGAGCGGCTCGGGAGTGGTGGCGGTCTACTCGCGTTGCACGGACACCACCACCCTGCAGGGCTGCCGTATCCTCGCGCTGCACCTCGGCACGAGCGCAGCAACCGAGCGCGTGCTCGCACCACCCGGCGGCGGTTCGGTGCACGAGCCGGCGATCTGGAATGACCGTCTGGTGTTCCTGCGCCGCAATTCATCAGGCGGCAGCGAGAACCCGTCTCATCCCGGCCGCAGGCCGGACAATCTCTTCGCGTGGACGATTGGCAGCCACAAGCTTCGATCGTTGGCGCTACCCACCTCCAGAGGAGGCGGGCCGGAAGCATGGCCAAGGGGATTGACTGGTCTGATCACCGGCCTCACCTTCAACGACAAGCAGGTCGGGTACGTGACAGCCAATGTGGTCGGCACCTTCGGCGAGACGAGCCTGTGGTTCGAGGCGCTCGGCGGCCACCCCGAGCTGATCGACCAGGAGACGAGCGGCGCGGGGAACGTCTGCCGGCCCGCGTTCGTCTCGCCGGTGCTCGCCGGACGCTGGCTCTACGCATATCTACACGCATGCGACCCATCGGCCAATCCGAGCCTCGATCGCTTGACGCGCTATCGCCATGGAGAAGTGCAGCGCGCCGGGTTCATGTTCATCCGATCCGGCGACGAACCGATCGGATCAGTCGTCCCCGACGGCAGCGGTGTGGACTGGGACGGCAACGGGGTGCGCCGCCTGGCAACCGTCGCGTGGCGCAAGATCACACCGCCGATCGCTCAGACCTTCTGCAGTCGCCACGACCCGTTCTGCTGAACGGCGCTCATCCACTCGCCTTCGGCGGACGACCCACCTGGGGCGGATTGATGTGAAACAGCCCGCTGGGCCCGATGAGGAAGTGATCGGAGGGGAAGTCCTGCTGGGAGAGGGCGGCAACGAGCTTTGCGCTGGCGTTGGAGAAGTCGCGCCGGGGGAGGCCTTCCATCAGCGAGAGGGACAGCCAGCGGCCACCCAGAACGGCTCCGTGCACACCGAGCGTCACCCTCAAGATCGCGCTCTGAGAGAGAACCCCTCCCATGCCGAGCGTGTGATAACCGACGAAATTACCCAGCGAGTAGGCGATCAGCCTGCCCCGATAGCGCTCGATGCCACGGATCACATGCGGACCGGAGCCGAGGACGATCGAGGCTCCCGCGTCGATCGCCGCGTGCGCGAAGACTCGCGGGTCGCCACGGTCCTCTCCAAGGTAGAACTCGCTGCCGCGAGGGGTGTGGGTTCTGTCGGCACCCTCGGCGCCGGCATGGATGATTACGACGACCAGCGATGCGCTCCGCGCCGCTCGTCTGATTAGCCGCCGCGCGCCCGCGATGTCGAGCAGGTTGCCGTCGTATGGGTAGGGCGCGAAGCCGAGGAACGCTACGCGCTCTCCGCGCACGCGCAGGTAGGTGATCTGGCCGGGGAGGCCGGTGAACGCAAGCCCGGCGTGACGGAGCGCCGCGATCGTCTGGCTCCGCCCGGAAGGGCCAAAGTCCATCGAGTGATTGTTTGCCTGGTTGACCAGGTCGAAGCCGAGCCCTCGCAGCCGGCCCGCGATGTAAGGCGGCGCCTGGAAGGCAAAGCAGTTGCCGCCGCTCGCCCCCCCGCACTTGGAGCCGCCGCCGCTTGAGAGCGTTCCCTCGAGGTTGCCGAGCGTGACATCGGCCCCATGCAGGAGCCGGCTGACCGGGGCAAGCGCCCCGATGAGGCCGCCCGGTGGTAGGCCCTGCTGAGAGCTGAGCGCGATGTCCCCTACCCACTCCAGGGTGATGGCCTTTGGGTCTGCGGCGCGGTGTGCCTGCGCATCTCCAGGGCGCGCCGCGACGATCAGGCCCACGGCGATGGCGAGCAGCACCAGGGCAATACGCGCCCCCGCCCAGCGTGTCACAGCGATCGCCGCGTGCATCGACCTGGTGATTGGTTGCTTCCCTCTCCGCTCGCCCGAGACGGAAGCCTCCGGACTTGTCGGTTGGATTCGTCCTGCAGCGGCCTGCTCCTGAATCCCGGTACCCCTTGCGTGCGCTTTGGGGCAACACCCGTCATTATCGGTGGGCTTCGCTGCGTAGCACGTAAGTTCCAGCGATCGTCCCGCTGAGCCCTTCTGGGTTGGCGAGTGTGAGAAGCACGCGAACCTGGAACCGCGCCAGCAGCTCTGCGTCGGCGACCGTCTCGGCGGACAGCCCGACCGCGAGGTGGGAGCTGCTGGCGGCGACGACATCTACGCACGCGGCGGCGATCAACCGATGTTCGGCCCCGCCGGCCAGCTCGACGCGGGCAAGCCCGGCGACGGCGAACGTGTTGTTGTTGGTGAGCGGAATTTCAAAGTGCCTACTCCGGGGCGCGACGAGCAGCACTCCGTGGTGGGAGCGGACCGCAACGCCGTGAAGCACACTCCCCGGTGGGGAAACGCTCATTGCCTGCATCGGCACCGTGACTTCAGGCGGTGGTGGCTGACCGCTGGTGGGAGCGGAAGGATCTGCGGGCGGCGTACAGCGCGGCGTTCGTATGCGCGGCGATGGCGCGGCGATCGGCAGCACGCGGCCGATCACTCGCGCCAGGCCTGCGGCTCCGGTCGGGTTGACGTGCAGCCCGTCCGGTTCAAACCAGTTGGGATGGCCGGCGCTGTAAGCGACCCAGTCGAGCACGACCAGGCGCCCGCCGTATCGTCGTCCCTCGGCCCGCACCAACTGGGCATCCGACCCCGACCCGCCGCCCAGCTCACGGGGCGTCAGCAGCACGAGCACCCGGCTTGGCCCAAGGATCCTCAGTGCCCGTTCGACGTCCCCGGGTTCGATCTGACCGTTGGCGCCCAAGTCGATCACGACCAGGTGCGGGAGGCGACCGGCCCGTGCGAGTCCGGAGATCAGGGCGAGGGCCTCCGGATATTGCCGGCAACCCCGGGCATTCGCGTCGAAGCCCTCGCGGGAGAGGTCAGGCAGGGCGAGCAGCATGGTCGAGTCGCCGATCGCGAGCGGTGGCAGCGACGCCGTCCTATGCTGCGCCGAGACCTGCTCGACGCTGCCGCATCCCGCCGCCCTCGCACTTGGGTTCGCCGGTGATGCGACCGCGGGGGCGGCGGTCGTCAAAACCAGCAGCGCAGCGCTGGTCGCGAGTCCCCTCAACGCGGACGTAACCTTAACGTCGGCGTGGCGTCAGGTGAACTGGGAGTACTTGTAGTTGACACGCTTGGAGCCGCTTTGGCACGAGACGCTGCTGTAGTACTCGGTCGGGATCGACGGCCCGCGTTTCTCACTGCAGAGGAAACCGTCGACTCTCGAGGTGCACTTCGCCTTGACCCCGCCACGTTTCAGCTGGCAGTTATGGTATTCGCGCACTACCGTGAGCCCGGTCGTGCAACTGGTACCACTGACGCTCAAGGACGTCAGATATGTCGGGCCGAGGTGCTCACCTTTGTGGGGGATCGAGCAGGCTCCCGCCGCGATCGCGATTCTGACTGCAGGGCTGCTTGCGGTCGGCAGCAGGCACAGCAGGGCGAGCAGCAGGACGAATGAGACACGGATCGCTGTCATGGGAGGGGATGATGACATGCCGACCGGAAGGATGAGTCGCGCATCGTGACACTCAACGCAGCAGCCCGTCTGTTCTAAGGCGGGCGACAAACATGTGCGCGACGATCACGTCGGCAGCGGCTGAAAGATGAAACCCGTCGGACTCATGGACGGTGATCGTGTGGCCCCCCGTCGTGAGACTGTTGATGAAGCGACCCCCAGGGGAGAAGACCGGCCGGAGATCGAACACATGAACACCTTCGCCATGAAAGCGGGCGGCTGCCGCAACGATCCCGCGGTTCACGGCCCTGATCACCTGTGCGAACGGTTCTGAGCTGGGGGTGGGTACCAGGAACCAATAGACCGCGGCGGCACCGCTCTGCAGATAGGTACGCATCATTCCGGCTACGCGTACGGCGTATTCGCTCGACCAGTCGGTCCCGCAGCATTCCGCGTGCCCGAGCCTGAAGCCCTCGTTTCCTCCAATGAACATCGCGACGATGTCGGGGTGCTCTCCGGCGATCTGCGCGAACGCGTGGCCCGGCCAGTTGAAGAAAAACGGCGAAGAGATCGCGGTGCTCTGGCGGGCATCCCCGGTCACATGCACGCCTTCGCCGGAAAGATCGTTACCGAGCATTTCGTCGAGGACCTGCATCTCAGAGTCCCCGGTGGCGAGCAGCAGAGGGCGGGAGGAGAGGACTCGCACCCTCAGTCTCACGCTCTGGTAGTCGTCCTTGAGAGTCACCGCGAGCCGGCCGTGGCCGCGTGCCCTCAGCCGCAGCCAGATGCTTGTCTGCCCCGCCGCGAGCGTGGTCGTCGCGCAGTCAGGCGGTCCCCCCACCGCCAGACAGCCGCGCACGCGCAGCCCGCCCAGGTGCCACTTGTCGGAGAGCCTGACGCGCAAGGGATAGCCGCTGTGGATGCGGTTGCTCTGAGCCTGAGCGTCGAGCCGCCCCGCGCACGAGGGTGTGCTGATCGTGGTCTGTGCGGATTGCGAGGAGCCGTCCGGGAGCGTCTCGGTCACCTCGAACGTACGTAGCGACCGATCACATCTCCACGACAAGCCCGCGGCGGGAGCCCCACGGCCGCCGTGAATAGTGGCAGTCCCGATCGGCACCGGGGTCTGCTGTCCCGGAATGGCCTCTGAGATGCTCACCGAGTCGGCCTGCGCGCCGGTCACCAGAAGGCCGATGCAGCCGGTGCGGACGTTGCTCGCGATGATTGCAAGCGATTCGGGTGCCGGCGCAGCGGACGAAGGAGCCTGCCCCGGGACGTGCGCACACCTCACAGCCGTGGTGTCCTTCGAAGCCGCGGTCGCCGTCGCGCCGCACAGCAGCATCGCGGCCGCCACGGCCGGCAGCTGGAGCGAACTCACGGCGCCCCTATGGAATCGGGATCGCGTCGGTCGGTCGGTCATGCGGCCTCGCTCAGTAGGTGTAGTCCTGGGCCATGTCGTTGAGAAGGTATCTGGTTAGCAAGCTGGACCCGGCTCCGTTGAGATGCACCCCGTCGGGTTCCCTGACGATCGTTTGCGTCCCTCCGATGGGCATTGCGTCACGGTAGCCGTGTGGTGTGAAGATCGGAACGCTGTCGAGTAGCCGGACATCTGCTGCCCACGGCTGCACGCCCACGGCGATCGCGGCGTTGACCGCTCGTGCGATCGTCTCTCTGTCCGATTCACGCGGGTCGGGGAGCGTTACCCAGTAGACGTGGGCATGTGCCTGCTGGCGGTAGATGTCCGCCAGGATCCGTACACGCTGCGCGTAGATGGCTGCCCATTCGACGCCGCAGCACTGCACTTCCCTTCCTCCAGCGCCGGCCATCGGCCAGCCCTCGTTGGCTCCGATGAACACGACGACGGCCTGCGGATGGTCTTTGCGCACCTGGCTCTGGGCGAGCTTGCCCCAGTCGACGATCTGGCTGTTGGAGATGCCGGTACCGATGTGCGGGTCCTGGATCACCCTGACGCCGTTCGGCACCAGTTTCTGCGCTAGGTCGGCGTCCAGAGGCATGACCATCGAGTCGCCCGTCACAAGCAGGCTTCGCAGTGGTCGCTTCGGGGGCGCTTTGCCGCCGAGCGCCGTCGGCTCGAACGCTTCGGGGGTGACCGACGGTATCCCTCCGGCGGCTGCGGGCGCGGCGCCGGCGAACCCTCCGCCGGAGGACCCGAGGTTCTGATCGGGTGAGAGAAATCCGGTCGCTTCCGATCGCAGCTTGCCGAGCCCGGATTGCGCGGAGACCTTGGCGAGTGGGCTTCCGATGTCGCGCACGACTTTCCCCTGGAACCCGGCCGTCTGCTTACCGGAGTGCAACACCGATCCGCCTGCGAAGAGCCCGAGCAGGATCGCGACGAGCAGCACGACGGTCACCGCATCGACCGCTCGGTAGCGTCGCGCGCCCTCACGCTCGAAGCGGCTCATCATGCTGTCGTCTCGGGGCTCGTCCATTAGAACCTGAAGTAGATGAAGGGGGGGACGCCCTGGCTCGAGACGGTCGCCCCGGCGAACATTATTACCGCGGCCAGTCCCCCGCCGAGCAGCACGGGCCGCGCCCGTCCGAGCAACCCCTGGAGCGATTCGACCAGCCGCGACGGAATCAGCTGTAGCGAGAACACGACGACCAGCGCCGCCAGGACTGGTCCCGTCAGCAGCGTGAGTGCCCCCGGCACCGTCAGGCGAGAGAGGAAGATTCCAGCGTCCTCGATGCTCTGCGAGCGGAACACGATCCATCCGAGGACGACGAAGTTAAATGTGATCGCCCACCGCAACCAGACCGGCATGCGCAGCCGTCCACCCAGGGCGTGCTCGACGATCAGGCCCGCTCCGTGCATCGCGCCCCACAGCACAAATGTCCACGCCGCTCCATGCCACAGACCTCCCAGCAGCATCGTCAGAAACAGATTGCGATACGTGAACAGTCGCCCGCCACGATTGCCACCCAGCGGGATGTACAGAAAATCACGCAGAAATCGCGACAGCGTCATGTGCCAGCGCCGCCAGAAGTCGCGCAGTCCCGTCGCCCGATACGGGCTGCGGAAGTTCTGCGGGAACACGTAGCCGAGAAGCAATGCCAGCCCGATCGCCATGTCGGTGTAACCGGAGAAGTCGCAGTAGATCTGCGCGGTATAGGCATATGCGGCGAGCAGCAAGTCCGGCCCGCTGTACGCCTGCGGCACGGCGAACACGGGGTCGACGACGGTTCGCGCCAGATAGTCGGCGATCACGACCTTCTTCACCAGACCCATCCCGATCAGGGTCACACCGGCGCCGACGGCGACGTGGTCGGGGTCGCGGGGCGCGGCGAGCTGAGGCAAGAACTCGCGCGCTCGGACGATCGGACCCGCGACCAGGTGGGGGAAGAAGCTCAGGTACACCGCCACGTCCAACCAACGACCGGGCGCGACCAGACCGCGCTTGACGTCCACCACGTATGAGATCGCCTGGAAGGTGAAGAAGCTGACACCGACCGGGAGCGCGATCTGGATGAGCGGCAGCGGCATCCCCAACCCGACGCTGCCCAACGTGTTCGACAGCTGCTGCGAGAAGAACCCGTAGTACTTGAAGACTCCCAGGGCGCCGAGGTCCAGCGCGACGGCGACGGCAACCAATAGCCGCTTGCGACGGGCGGACTCCGCGCGGGCGATCGACCGAGCGGCAATCTGATTGCCCGCGGTGATGCCCGCCAGGAGGAAGCAGAAGCGCCAGCTCGCCGCAGCGTAGAAGACGTAGCTGGCGAGCAGAATGAACGGCTTCCACAGCTGCTGACGGCTCATCAACAGCCACGACAACGGCAGCACGATCGTGAAGAAGATGCCGAACTCGATTGATGGAAAGATCATGCTAAACGGGCTCCTTCGCGCGCATCGGGGTGTTACCGGCGCTGGGACGGCCGCAGTGTAGAGTGGCGGCCGGGCGGTCCGGACGCTTTGCCCGCCGGCCGTATATCCAAGCGCTCCTTTCACTGTGCGAGGATGCGCCGAGGGGAATGCCGAGGAGGAGTGCAATTATCCATGTCGCAACAGCGCTCGCCGCGACGACCCTCGCGGGCGCCGTGCTGGTGCCTGGCGCCAGCGCACAATGCGGTCAGGAGTATCGAGGCGCCCCGGCCCACAGCACCGTGCCGGGCGGAGCGCCGCTAGCGATCGGCGACTCGGTGCTCGCCGACGCCGTGCCGGAGCTCGTCCGATACGGGTTCGAAGCCGACGGCATGGTCTGCCGTCAGATGAGTCAGGGCATCGCCATCATCAGGCAGCGCGAGGCGAACCTGCCGCATCTCGTGGTGCTGGCACTCGGCGCCAACGGTGAAGTCACCCCTCGGCAGATCGACACCGCGCTTACCCTCCTCGGTCCCGGTCGCGTGCTCGTGCTGGTCACACCGCATGGAGGTGTCCTTCCCTCCACGCCGGGTGTGATCAGAGCGGCCGCCGCGGCACACCCCGACCGCATCCTGCTGCTCGACTGGGACCAACTGGCCGCCGAACACCCCACATGGCTTGCATCAGACGGAGTGCATCTGGGAGGAACCGCCGGCGTCGATGGGTTCGCGCTCATGATCGCGAGCGTCCTGCCATATTCCGCGCCGGCCAAACCCGAACCAGAAACCTCGAGCGCCGAACTCGGCGCACCCGAAACTCTGAAGCCGCCGCCGGCGCATCGACATGCCACACGCCACAAACCCGCTCGGCACAGCGCTGCGCCGCGGGTCCCCTCCCCCAGCCCGCGGGCTTCGACGTCGCCGCCTGCACGGCCTCGCACCGATCTGCCTGTGCCGTTGGCGAACCGCGGCTCGAGCACGACCTCACCGACCCTCGTGGTTGCCGTTGCCGCCACCGCCCTGATGCTCGCTGCCGCCGCGGCGCTCTGGGCTCGCCGACGACGAGGCTGAGCCCGCAACGGACGCCACGCGCCCGCGTGAGGAAGTAGGCGTTGGCGGCGAACTCGATCGTCACCTCACTCGTCAGTTGCTCTCCGGTGCTCTCAGATCAGCTCAGATTCGCTCACTGAAGTACCCGGGAAGTACCACGAGCGCGCGGATATAGGGCCCGCTCCTGGGTGCCCGCCGACTGCCCCGCATGGCGTTTTGCTCCAGCGGTCAGGTCGCGCCTTCAGCCGGGACGAGAAGGCCCTCCTGGCGGCACTCGCTGATCGTGATGTCGAGCGCATCAGGTCGGCCCGTCCCCACAAAGCGTGCTGACAGCCCTCGAAGGTCTGGTTGCACGCAGCAGCGTCACGCTGCCGCCGACCTGACTCCCCTCGACACAATCTCGTATCACATCGACCCGACACGGCCGAGCCGGTGCCTGTCCGACGGTGCACAGCTTGACGCGGTGCTGCGATCCGCAGAGCCCAGCGCCCACCTTCTTCTCACCCTTCCCTATGGCGTGGATGCGGCGCTGGCTCAAGGCGCCATGCCCAGAGGCACCCGCTGCGATCTAATGGCTCGGTTTGGGCGAGCGGATCTCTACGGCGATGACATTCGACGGAGGAGCCGATGGCATCGGGCTAGGCGGAGCAGGCGTGGGAGATGAAGGCGGATTAGGCATCTCAATCAAGGATTGTAACGACTACTAGGAGGGTCCTGCGAAACGAGTAGCGAAACTGCTTGATCTCATCGCTGGGAGAGCTTAGCGTCGGGGCATCTCATTGAATTGGCCCCAGCGACAGCGCGAACTGTCCTGGGGCCGTGACACCAGGAGGTCAGTCCTGATGCAGTCCCAGCGTAGTGTCTTGGTGCGTGTGCAGCGTGCTGTGGTGTTGCAGTTGCTTCGTGACGATCATCCGCGAGCGTGGACGCGAGTGGAACTTGAGCAGGTCCTCGGCGTAGCGGTCAAACGGCCGTTGGCGAAGCTCCTGGCTGAGGGTGTCGTCTCTGCGGACGACACCGGGGATGGTGAGGAACTCCGGGCCTCATGGTGTACGCGGCACCTGGACGCGCTCGGTCTGATCGCAGCCTGAGCGTGCCGACGAACGCTGATCTCGGCTGGGCGATACGTCGCCTGCGCTGGGATCGGGACCTCTCTATCGAAGCCCTCGCGCACGCGGCGGACATGCACCCGACATTCCTCGGGCGTATCGAGCGCGGCAGAGCGAGTCCGACGTGGGGCAAGATCACAAGCCTTGCACGAGCGCTCGACGTACCGCTCTCGGTGCTCCTGCGATCTGCTGAACAGGAGGCCGAGGTTGCGCGGGCGATTAAGAAGGCGCGGGAAGTATCGAGGTCATGTCGTTGTCCGTGAAAGCCTGATCTCGACCTCGTAGCCGTTGTTGGCTGCGATGGCAGCCAAGGTCTGTATCGGATTTCCAAGCGCGTTCATTGCCGATGCTCGCTCGCTGTCCGTGGTCTCAAACTCGTACACAAGTTTGGTGTCGGTGTCCTGTGCTGTCCCGCCCAACGCGGCTCTTTCCAGTGCGGTCAGGGCTGATCGTAGGAGAGAGATGACTGGCTGTGCCATCGGCAAGTCGGGGCTGTGGATCGCTGTCTCGGAGCCATGTGGTCCCGTGACCTCGACCACGGAGCAGACCGTGCCGAGTTCGCAGTCATCGCCGTATCGCCTTTCGAGATCCTCCATTTGATTAGCAGCAGCGTTGCCGAGCTTCGTTTTGTCAAAAGCCATATCTGTCGTCCTCTCAGTTTGAATGGCGGCGGGAAGGAGGTATTTTCAATGACTCTATATGTTCGGAATGGTGATACGCCGTTTGAGTCCAGAGTAATACTGGATGGCTGGCGCGGCCTGCTCACTCGTGGCTTGTATGGGTGCATCCGCAAGCTGAACTCGTGAGTTGTTGAGCGCGCTCGCGACCTGCGCAAGGATCGTGAGGTCCGCGTGAAGCTGTACTCGCTCCAGGCGACGAATGCGCAAGGGGGCGAGACCCCATTCCCCCTTCAGTCGTCCGAACGTTCTCTCTACGCTCGCGCGGCGTCGATAGAGGCCCTTCCAGCGCAGCGTCTGACGCGGGATGAGGGGATGAAGGCGGTCGGCCCTGATCCACACGGACGCGGGTTTGCATTCGCCAGTCGGGCAGCGCCACTTGGTCGCTTCCCGTTTCTTGTCTGCTCCAGCGAACCGCCACGCACCGTGATCGCACGTCGGAGGCTTGTCCTTGCCACGCTTCACGTCCGGTGTTTTGCGAAGCGGTATCACTGGTGCGATCCCACGCTCTGAGCACTCGCCATAGACGCGGTTGTTGTCGTAACCCTTGTCAAGAGCGCATGTCTCGGGGTCGATCCCGAGAGCGTGGAGCCTGTCGAGCAGCGGGGCCACGGAGAGTGTTTCGTGCGCTCGCGCCGTCTCTACTCGCCACGCGAGCGGAAGATCGGTCTTCGAGCAGACAGCAAGGTGCAGACGGTAGCCATAGAAGCCGCCGCCCTTTCTGGTCGAGACGGCGGAGCGGTGCCCCCACGACGCGTCGGGGTCGGAGAACTCGTCGTCGGAGCGTTCCCGGCCACCGTTCGACACGAACCGCTGACCATTGGCGTACGCGGGCATGTCGCTGGCGTCGATCGACACGTCCCAGCCGAGGACGGGGTTTCGCTTCTTCAGCTCTTTGAGCACGCGAGCGATGCAGCCCTCCAACAGGTGCGCGTGGTCGCGGAGCTTCGCTGTGAAGCGGTAGCACGCATAGACGGATGGCACGTCGCCATCAGGGGCGATCACGGCCGCAAGGGTCGTGTGCTCACGCACGAGCGCTACCGTGCGAGTCCATGTCGGCAGGGCGTAGAGGGACTTCGCCAGCGCGAGGCCGATCATGGCTCGCAGCGGATAGCCAGGACGACCCGTCCAGCGGGTCGCTTGAAGCTCGTCTATGAGGCGCGAGACCTCCGGCGAGGCAAGGATGCTTGAGAGGTCTTCGGCGACGGATCGCCGTGCTACTTTTGGCGTGGTCATGGAGGTTTCGACTCCTTGATCCTGACCCCCGGACGCGCCAACGTCGCGGGGGTCATCTTTGGCTCTAGAAAGCCAGAAACTACACGTCGGATCGGACGGAAAAACCCGCTGAAACGGGCCGTTTCCGGCGTGCGATCCGTGTCCCGAGGCGCGCATGACGCCTCGGGATCGGGTATACCGAAGATGAGCACCCACAGTGTTCACGAAGTACGGCGGGCGGGACTCGAACCCGCAATCCCATCCAGGAGCCCGGTTCCAAACCGGGTGCGTCTACCAGTTTCGCCACCGCCGCATGGCGGGAGGGGGAGTTAGTGGCTTCCCCTCCCTATTCAGTTTTGTCTCTACTACTTATGTGGTCGGAGATCTCCTAAAAATGCATGGCGGGCCTGACCCCGCATTTGTTACGCGCCCAAGGTCTTCGGCGCTGGTGTCGTAGAACCAGCTCGGCAAGCAGCTCCACGAGGGAACCGTCGCCGCTTCTGCGACATGCGTAGCTGTATCAGGTCGTGGGGACGTTGCTTCATCCCTCGATCTTGAATAGCCCTCAATGCGTGCGTCAAGGGCCGTGGGTAGGTAGGGCTACCCCTGGACCTTGACGAGCGGCGCACCCATGTGCTACTGGGGTAAACGACCGCCGGAAACGAGGTACGCCCGATGCGAGCAGACCTACAAACCCGCACCAATACTGGCACTACGAGTTTCGCTAGTGCCTCCTAGGGCGACGGCCAACGCAACGATCTCGACGCCCAGCGCAATGAGTGCCTGCTGAATCTTATCTGCGGCTCCCTCGAGGATCACTTGATTGTGCTTATCGAAGCCGTCGAGATAGCTGGCTGCGGACGCCTGCATCTGTGGTAGGTCAGCGCCCGTGTCTGTCGCCAACTACAGCAGCTCGCCACCGAGGAGGCCCGCCTGCCTGTTCTTCGGAAAGAGCGCGGAACCACAAGCACGCGCACACCACAGATACGCCAGCGCCGCGACGCCGAACGGAATTGCCGCACCGGCTGGCGCGCTCCCGAGTGCCACCGCAGCGACTGGGACCACGATCGAGGCGGCTGAGAGGACCGCCGCCGCCTTCTCGCGGAGCTGATTCTCGCTACCGTCCTGAGATTCAAGCGCGGCACGCGATAGTTCAAGCGCTACTTCCTCGGGGCAATTCGCCATGGCGACAAGTAGGGCTATCGCAGGACGCATCGACTGCGACGCCGCCCATGGCACCATGCCCCGCCGTGCCGAACGACAACAGCCTCGGCGCGCACATGAGGGACCGCCGCAGGACCATGGGTCGCTCCCACCCTCCAGAATCCCCGTGGACACGGGCTTTCCACCAATGGGCGATACTGGTTCGAACCGCCGGACATCGGCTTACCCAAGCCGAATCCGCGACAGCGCTCCCCCGAAGATCCCCTCAAATCACCCGGAGCTTCCTGTCAGCCTCCCCCGAACGTCCGCCGATCGAAAGACACCCGCGTGCTTCCCACGCTTTCGGAGCTACGGCCCCCTCGTGCCGCACGAGCGTGGGTCCGTAGTCGGGCGTACCATGCTGTGAATGTTGACCGTAGCTGAGGCCGCCGACCGCGTCGGCAAGGATCCGAGACCGTGCGCCGCTGGATTCGCTCCGGGAGGCTGCGCGCACGACGAGTCGGCAGACGCCACGCGATCAACGACCACGACCTGCGCACCGTCGAGGACGAACTGTTTCCGATGGCCGAGCTGCCCGACGAGTGGAAGTTCGACGACGATGGTTCACGAGCGCTGAATTGGGTCGCAGCGCTGCATCGCTCCCGTCGCGATCACTGATCGTGCTCGTCATCGATGCCTCCGTGGCCATCGCGGGTGCCACATGAGCCATCCTGTGTTTGACGGAGACTTTGATCTGACACCATCTCCGCGAAACCCAGGGCGGCTCACGATGTGTCGGCCTCTTCCGCTAGCGTCCTTTTCCGTGGAGACAGACCGAGACATCGACCGTGCCGCCCGCAGGCTTGCCGAGACGGCGGGCTCACCCGTGCGCGTGATCCTCTTCGGATCGCACGCTCGTAACGAGGCGCGCCCAGGAAGTGACCTCGACTTCCTCGTGATCGAGCCTAACGTGCCCGACCGGCACGCTGAGATGGTGCGCCTACGCAGCGCCCTACACGACATGCGTAGACCAATCGACGTGCTGGTCTACAGCGACGCGCAGGTTGAGGAATGGGGCGAGGCACCCGGCACCGCTCTCCACACTGCACTCACCGAGGGTCGGGTGCTTGTCGAAGCGTGACGAACTCGACGTAGCCAATGCGCTGCTCGCCAAGGCCGCTGGCGACGAAGCGGGACTGCACGCGCTCGCAGACCATAGTGACGTGCCCGATCACGTCGTGGGCTTCCTCGCCCAGCAGGCGATTGAGAAGTCTCTCAAGGCAGTCCTCACAGCGCGCGGGATGCACTTCGAGCGCAGCCATGACATCGACTACCTATGCGGTTTGATCGAGGACGACGGACTGGATCTCACAGACGACTTGAAGGCCGCCGTCTCGCTGACTCCCTGGGCCGTCGAGTTTCGCTACACAGACCCCTTCACACCCAACCCACTCGACCGCACCGAGGCGCTGGCGACCGTGGCTGCCGTGAGGCAGTGGGCAGAGAAGGCGATCAGCGGGAAGCGCTCAGAACCATCGTCCGATTCTCCTGAAGATCAGACAGCGACCGGCGAGCAATAGCAAGCAGATCAAAGTCTCCGTCAAACACAGGGTGACTCACAGGGGCTTTCGTGATGGGCGATACTGGGCTCGAACTCGCCTCTGGAGCTCGGGTAGGGGGAGATTGCCCGATTTTACTGGGGTACCGTGTCCTCAGATCAGCTCGGGTTCGCTCAAATTGCTACCAAAATTGCTACCAAGGCTCGGCCAGGTCGCACCAGCATCGATGGCACGACGACTCCACACACACCCGGCTGAGAACGCTCTCGTATCCGTGCGCGCCGTGGGTCAGGCGTGCGCGAGGGCGCGCATCTGGCGCACCGGGTGACGCCCTAGATGATTGATTCCACGGTGGGGACCGTGGTTTTCGAGGGTTTTTGGGCAGCAGGACCGAAGTCGGCGGTGCTGACCCGCATCGCCGACCGAAGGGGGCCTCGATGGACGCCGACCTCGACCTGCTGCTCACCGCTGTGTACGTCACGGCTGACGATCTCCTGCCCGATCGACCGAAGAACGCCAAGCGGAGGATCACAGACGCGGAGGTCATAACGCTGTGCGTCGCCCAGGCGATCATGGGGATCCCATCGGATCGGCGGTTCTTGGCGGTCGCCCGCAAGCGCTTGATCCATCTGTTCCCTCAGATCCCGGCCCAACCGGGCTATTTCAAGCGTCGCCGGCGACTGGCAGAGACGCTGGAGTGGCTGCTCGGGGTTTTCGCCAGCAAAAGCCCGGGGTCGCGTAGCCAGATACTGCTCGTGGACTCCACGCCGGTGGAGTGTGCTCGCAGCCGCGAGACGGTCAAGCGCTCCGCGCTGGGGGATGCCGCTGACTACGGGTATTGCGCCAGCCACAGCCGATTCTTCTGGGGTTTCAGATTGCACGGCCTGTTCGCGCCCGACGGGACTCCCCGAGCGATCGCCCTGACCTCCCCCAAGATCGATGAGCGAGAGGTCGCGATCAAACTGCTCGCCCGCGCTCCACGCACCGGCGGAGAGACCGTGATCGGCGACAAGGGCTACGCCGGACGCGAGTTCACCAGCCAAGTCAGCGATCTTGACGCCACGATCCTGCGTCCCAGACGCAAGGACGAGTCCGGACCCCGACCACACCTCGCGCCGATCCGCCAACGCATCGAGTCGATCTTCTGGACCTGCAAGGACCTCCTCACCCTCGAGCGTCACGGCGCCAGAACACTGCAAGGACTCCGAGAGCGCGTCCTGCAACGCCTGCTGTGCCTCGCCGCCGCCATCACCCTCAACCACCAACTCGGCCGTCCCAGCCGCGCACTCGTCAACTACTGCGCCTAATCCCGTGGGGACCGTGGTTTTCGAGGGTTTTTGGGCAGCAGGACCGAAGTCGGCGGTGCTAACCCGCATCGCCGACCGAAGGGGGCCTCGATGGACGCCGACCTCGACCTGCTGCTCACCGCTGTGTACGTCACGGCTGACGATCTCCTGCCCGATCGACCGAAGAACGCCAAGCGGAGGATCACAGACGCGGAGGTCATAACGCTGTGCGTCGCCCAGGCGATCATGGGGATCCCATCGGATCGGCGGTTCTTGGCGGTCGCCCGCAAGCGCTTGATCCATCTGTTCCCTCAGATCCCGGCCCAACCGGGCTATTTCAAGCGTCGCCGGCGACTGGCAGAGACGCTGGAGTGGCTGCTCGGGGTTTTCGCCAGCAAAAGCCCGGGGTCGCGTAGCCAGATACTGCTCGTGGACTCCACGCCGGTGGAGTGTGCTCGCAGCCGCGAGACGGTCAAGCGCTCCGCGCTGGGGGATGCCGCTGACTACGGGTATTGCGCCAGCCACAGCCGATTCTTCTGGGGTTTCAGATTGCACGGCCTGTTCGCGCCCGACGGGACTCCCCGAGCGATCGCCCTGACCTCCCCCAAGATCGATGAGCGAGAGGTCGCGATCAAACTGCTCGCCCGCGCTCCACGCACCGGCGGAGAGACCGTGATCGGCGACAAGGGCTACGCCGGACGCGAGTTCACCAGCCAAGTCAGCGATCTTGACGCCACGATCCTGCGTCCCAGACGCAAGGACGAGTCCGGACCCCGACCACACCTCGCGCCGATCCGCCAACGCATCGAGTCGATCTTCTGGACCTGCAAGGACCTCCTCACCCTCGAGCGTCACGGCGCCAGAACACTGCAAGGACTCCGAGAGCGCGTCCTGCAACGCCTGCTGTGCCTCGCCGCCGCCATCACCCTCAACCACCAACTCGGCCGTCCCAGCCGCGCACTCGTCAACTACTGCGCCTAATCCCGTGGAATCAATCATCTAGTCTGTGCTTGGTGCTGTGCGCTGGGCGCAGCGAAGCCGAAGGCGAAGACGCGCAGGCCGAAGAGTCTGCGAAGGTCGCCGCGAGGCGGTCGGCCGTGCTGACTGCGGCGAAGCCAGCAGTCCAGCGAGCAGCCCGTAGGCCGTAGGCGTGCAGTGCCGGGGTCGATCAGAGAGCCGACCGCAGGGAGGCTCGGTCACAGCGGGCGAGAGCCCGCGTGCTGTCCAGGGTGTTGTCGTGGCCAGCCTGGCGGCATGGTGCGCCGGCCGCGCTTCATGCCTCGCCAACCTTGACGCCACGACTCAGCCTCATGTGATGTTGGCGCGCGAGGGCCTGGCGTCCGTCACTCTCCCCGCCAGCGTTCGAGCGCGCGATCGACTTCGTCGCGTACACGCTCTCTGGCCTCGCCGCGATCGACGCCGGCCATCAGCAGCCCATCGTAGCCGGTGTCCTCGTGGCGGATCGACGCGATCACCGCAAGCTCCACGGCCTCGGCCTGCAGGTTTCGCCCTGCGGCGCTGCGTCCGACCCGCCCGCTGCCGCGCGCGGCAGCGCGGCGTGCGATCAGCTCCGCGCGCCCGGTGGGACAGCCGGGGAACAGCGCCTCGATCTCGACGGCGAAGCGCTTGAGGAGATCCGCGTCCTCGCCGACGTGCCTGGCGCGTTCACGCTCGCGAGGGCGAGCGCGGACCTCCTCGTCGGCGAGACACTTCAACTCGGCGGCGGTGAGCGCATCCTCCTCCACCAGGATGCCCTGGCGCTCGTAGCGCTTGCGCGCACGGCTGAAACGCACTACGACCGCCGACAGCGTGCTGGCCGCCTTCGCGCGCCGCGTCAGCGCGGCATCGCCGGACGCGAGGAAGACGAGGTGGTCCATATCCGCGCAGGCCAGGCACAGCGGGCCGGGCTCTTCCATGATCAGCAGCTCGCCGGTACCCTCGCAGGCGGCGCACGTCCAGTCACGGACCGGCGAGATCGCCACGAGCTCCGGCGGCTTGCTTTGGCGCTCGGCCAGCTTTTCGCGCTTGCGCTCGGAGAGCCGCGGCGAGACCCAGTGCGTGCGATAGGCACGCTCGATGCTCGGGTTGCCGCTCTTGCTGAACCGCAGCGCGCGCCGGCCCCGCGAGCGGGCGACATACGCGGTCTCGGAGGGCTTCAGGCCCCGCCGGCGAGCCCAGGCCCGGAAGCACCGCATGGCCGTGGTGATCTTGCTCAGGTTCGCCGTCACCACCCTCTCCAGGTAGGGGGTACGGCCCTGGCGCCACGCCTGCTCGTTGGAGGGCGCCAGCCAGCCCAGGCCGAGGAAGACGTCAATCGCAGTGACGAACCCGCGCTCTGAGAGCGCGGCCTCGGCGACCGCCGCCACGCGCTGTTCAAGGCGCCTATCGTTCATCGGCGGGCCACACGCTAGCGCGCGCCGCGCCGGACGGGTTCCTCGCGTCCATCCTCGCCTGGATGGCGAACCAGCCGCTGCTCAGATCGCAGCCAACCCGCTCACCTATCCCCGCCGTGATCTCGACTCCGTCGGTAGCTCGCGCGTCGATCATCGATCTGCTGGCGCATCTGCGAATAGCGTCTCTCGCGGAACCGCCCCGGCAGCGCAGGATGCTCAGCGAGCACGGCCTCAAAGGGATCGATGCCCAAGCCAAGCTCGGCGGAACGGAAATGGATGTCGCGGACGCACTTGCGGAATATCCGCTCGTTGATGCGAAGCACCGCTCTGACCCTCTCCGGCGAGGGGTCGTCGTCGAGCAGGTACCGCGACCATTCTCGTGCGCAGGCGATCGACGCTCCAAGCTGGCGCATCGCCAGCGCGTCCGTCTTGCCCAGAATCTGGGCGTTGTAGATCCGACTCTCCATGCAGCGCTCCGGGTGCATGACCCACACGGCGACCTCGTGCCCAGCCCAGTCTTTGAAAAGAACCAGCCGGACCGCGGTGTCGCGTATGTCGCGCGCACTCAGACCGAGCGGCTGATCGATGAAATCGATCTCCCGCTCAACCCCATCGGCGTCAACGAACAGGACGATGCCCGTGTTGGGTGAGTGATCGTCCATGCCCGCCAGGCGCATCCTCGCCGTCAGTAGATCGGCCGCCCGGCGGACCGCACGCGCACCACCCTCGAAGTCGATGTCCTTGCTCGCAAGCGGCGCGAACGCCGAAACCTCACTCGACCTCGCTTGCAAGAAGCGAGTCCAGAACGCCACCGCCTGACCGCCGACGAGCACGATCGCGCGATCCGCGCTGAGCGGCGCCAGCAACCCCAGTATCCGCAGCACCTCCTCGTGCCGGAGGGGCGGCTTGGCGATCACCGAGGACTACCCGAGCGACCGCGACGCGGAAAGATCGACCCGCGCAGACCCCGCAAACGGCGCAAGCAGCTCGTTCTCGGATCGCAGCTGCTCAGCCGACTTGCGACCCGAGCGCAGATCACGCTCGTCCACAACACGAGACGCCTGCTTCTCCCAGGCTCGCACACGGGAATCGAAACAAAGATCCTCAGACTCCATCGCGCTGCCATCCTACCGAACAACCAGTTGTCAACTATCACGCGCCGTGCGCAATGGCCCAGCACGGGAGTCGCGGTGCCTGAATCCCCTGGTAGACCGGGGCCTGATGACTGTCGAGCCGCCGATCGACAAATTCGATGGCCGCGGACACCTCCTCGCGGTCACTTATCGCATGACTGTCTACCTAACCGTGCGCGAGGTCGCCACGATGGCTCGCTGCGAGCACAAGTCGGTGCGGCGCGCTATCGCTGCGGGCAGGCTGCGCGCCTTTCAGCCCACAAACAAGCTGCTCATTCGGGAGGACGACGCCTGCGCCTGGATCGAAGGTCGGCCGGTATCGCTGACCGGCTCGGCTCCTAACCTACGTTCTGCCCCGAGTCGTCGGCGTCCAACGCTGGGGTCCCAACGGCCCGGTAGCGTTGGTGATCTCCGCGAGATTGAACGAAAGGCGGTGCGAGCATGAGTGTGCGCAAGCGCGATGATCGAGGTGGGCAATACGAGGTGCGTTGGCGAGAGGGTGGGCGGCAGCGCTCCCGATTGTTCGGCAAGAAGGGCGACGCCCAGGCGTTCGAGCTCGATGTCAAGCGCCGACGACAGCTCGGTCCACTTGCGGCCGGCGTGATCCAGAGCCGGCTGACGTTGGCCGAGTACGTGAGGGATGAATGGTGGCCACGGTATGCCGTGCCGAATCTCAAGCCGTCAACGCGCCGCCGCTACCTCGAGGTTTGGGGCACGCACCTTCTGCCGCGTATCGGCGACTACCAGCTGCGCGAGATCACCCCTGCCTTGGTTGAGGATCTGTGTAGCCAGTTTCGCGCCGCGAAGGTCGGCGTGCAGACGCAGCGCAAGGCGGTGATGCTGCTGCAGGGCATTCTGCGTCGCGCCGTCGTGCGCGGCCTCATCCCGAGCAACCCTGTGAGCGTCGTCGACAAGCCGCGGCAGCCCCCGACGAAGCGTCCCCAGCCGCTCGCGCCGCTGACGATTGAGACGATGCGCGCGCGCATGTCGTTGCGCGACGCCACGCTGACATCGCTGCTCGCATATGGGGGCTTGCGTCCTGAGGAAGCGACGAGTGCCCGATGGGATGATCTCGGGGAGCGCATTCTCCACGCGCACGCCGGGAAGACCGAGAGGGATCGAGTGGTGGACGTTCTCGCACCGCTCGCGCAGGACTTGGCGGAATGGCGCCTCGCACAGGGGCGTCCACCCGGCAAGGCCCTCATCTTCCCGCGCCAGGGTGGCAAGGAGTGGCAGCTGCACGATTGGCAGAACTGGCGGCGGCGGATCTACCAACCGGCCGCCAAGGATGCGGGAGTAACTGACGACATGCGTCCGTATCGGCTCCGCGGATCGTTCGTGTCGTTGCTGCTGTGGGAGGGACGGTCACTGACCTACGTCGCCGAGCAGGCCGGGCACTCGGTTGCCACGCTCGCAAAGCACTACGCCGGCGTGCTGCGCGAACTCGAAGATCAGCCGCGGACACCGGCCGCCGAGGCGATCCGCAGCGCCCGCGAGCAGGTGAGGTGTGCGCCAGATGTGCGCCAAGCACAAAAATGAGGGTCGGATAATGATGGCTAGCACGCCCCTCCTAAACGCCAAAACGCCCGCGGTTGCGGGCGTTTCGCTGTACTCGGCATTTCGATGGGCGATACTGGGCTCGAACCAGTGACCTCCGCCTTGTCGAGGCGGCGCTCTCCCAGCTGAGCTAATCGCCCTGGGATCGGATCCAAGCCTATCAACGCATAAACGCTCGCGATGGCCTTGGCGCACTGGAGCGCCTTGCGGTCTGTCGTCCGCAAGACAAGGCCCGGGCGGAGCCTCCCAGCGCACCCGGGCCTTGCAAGGTCAGGGCACGATGATCGTCTGGCCTTCGCTGCCGCCGCCGGCTGATTCAGGGCCACTGGAGCCCGCTTCGCCAGGGATCACGACACCACTTGGACCCGAGCCTTCGACGCTGCCTTCGCTTTCGGCACCTTCAGCACCGGGACCGCGCGCTTCGGCTTCTCCGTAAGGACTCCGCGAGCCATACGGCGAGCGGCCGCCATAGGGCGACTGAGCACCGCCTGAGCCGCCTTCGACCTGGACCGCGCTCTGGCTGGCGGACGCCGAGGCGACGCCTTCGCCGGCCTCGATCTTCTTGACTGCCTGCGCGACCGTGTTCGAGGCGATCGCGAACCCGACGCCCGTGCTTCCGGGCTGAGAGCCTTCCGAGCGCGCCGCCTCGCTGGCAATCTGGGAGTTGACGCCGATCACTTCGCCCTGTTCGTTCAACAGCGGACCGCCGGAGTTGCCGGGGTTCAGCGCCGCATCGGTCTGGAGGGCACCGGTGATCTTCGCGCCGTCCGGGGCCGCAATTTCGCGGCCAAGCGCGGAGACGATGCCGCGCGTCAAGGTCTCGTCGAGACCGTAGGGATTGCCGATCGCGTAGACCGCATCACCGACCTGCACCGAACTGGAGCTAACGAGGTTCAGCGGCTTCAGGCTCAAACCGGTGGGATCGATGCGGATCAGCGCGAGATCCTGGTTGGCTTCCTCCCCCACGAGCGTCGCCGTGCGGGTCACCTTCGAGGACTTCCCCGGACTGGCCACGATGCTGGTGGCGCCCGCGACGACGTGATCGTTGGTGAGAATCAGGCCTTTGTCATCGAGCACGATGCCCGTCCCACTGTCTTCGCCCTCCGATGTGACGGCCTTGATCGACACGACACCGGAGGAATCGCGCTGATAGACCTGGGTAGCCGTCAGTCCCGTCGAGGCCACCTCGCGGCGAGTTCCGCTCGAAGATCCAGTACCGACCGACGCGCCGCTTCGACGCGCAGCGCTGGAAGTAGACCGCGAACCGCCGCCGGAGCCCAGCGCGAGCATTGCGACGAGCGCGACGCTCGCCCCGGCGATCGCCGCGAGCAGAATGGGTGCGAGTAGACGTTTCACGACCACCTCCAGGTTTCCAATGGGATGAGGTGATGATGCGAGCGCTCGCTGTGCCGGTGCTAACAATGTCCATAAGGGCGCCTAACGGAGCGAGAAAAGATCGATAACGGGCCCCGAAACACCCGATAAGGCATTCCGCCGGGCGGGCAATCGCCGGCACCTTGGGCCTCGCGGAGATCGCCCGCAAAGCCCGGCGGCCCGATAACCTAATGGAGTCTCGCGGCGACGTGGCGGAGTGGCTACGCAGCGGCCTGCAAAGCCGTCTACACCGGTTCGATTCCGGTCGTCGCCTCTTTGAAAACAGCCTGCAAATCGACTGGTTTTAGTAAGCGTTCAGTTGGTTGGGGGGAGTTGGCTGGGGTGTGTCGAAGCCTGTGGTGTGGAGCGGGTTGAGGCGGAGGCGATCTATGACGCTGGGCGTGAGGCGGTCGTTGAGGTCTTGTTGCGGATGGACGCCCAGATCGAGGCATTGACCGCGCGGGTCGCCCGTCAGGATGAGCGGATCGCTCAGCTTGAGCGTCGTCTGAACCGTAGTTCGCGCAACTCCTCTATTCCCCCGAGCGCCGATCCGCCGGCTGCCGCTCCGAAGCGCGGGAAGGATGCGTCGGGTCGCAAACAGGGCGCCCAGCCCGGTCATGAGGGGCGCGGGCGTCCGCTGCTGCCAGCGTGGGCCGTCGATCGTGTGATCGAGCACTGGCCCGATCGCTGTGGTTGCGGGCACGTCTTCGCCGCAGGCGAGCACGTGTCGGTGGGCGAGCCGGTGCGCTGGCAGGTGGAGGAGCTACCCGTGATCTCGGTCAATGTCACCGAGCATCGGTGTCATCGGGTGTGCTGCCCGGGCTGCGGTGAACGCCGGCGAGCCGAGCTGCCGGGCGAGGTTGCCCAGAGCGCGTTTGGTCCCCGTTTTCAGGCGGCGGTCACGACGCTCTCGGTGCGTAACCGGATCTCTCGCCGCGACGTCGTTGAGTGTTGCGAGCAATTGTTCTCATCGAGGATCAGCATTGGCACGGTGGACGCGATCCTCGACCGGGCCGCACAGGCATTGGCTGAGCCACACGCCGACCTGTTGGGAGCGCTTCGCGGGTCGAGCGCGGTGAATATGGACGAGACCGGCTGGCGGACCGCAGGGGAGCGCCGCGCACTATGGGGCGTCTTCGATTCCCATCACGCCTATCTGCGGGTCGCTCCTGACCGTCACGAGAACCACGCCAAGGAACTCCTTGCCGATACCAAGGCGATCGTGACCTCCGATCGCTGGTGGGCCTACGCGCACCTGCCGCTCGCGCGCCGTCAGCTCTGCTGGGCGCATCTGAAGCGCGATTTCGCCGCGCACGCCGAAGGCTTGGCGGCCGAGAAAGAGTTCGGCGAACAAGGTCTGAAGCTCTGCGAGCGCGTCTTCTGGGCCTGGGAGATCTTCCAGCACACAAGCGATCGAGCCGAGCTGAAGCGAGCGATCCGTCAGTGTCAGCGCGAGTTCAAGCCGATCATCAGCACCTACGCATCAAAACGGGCGCGCAACAAGTACTGCCGCGGCATGGCTCGCAACCTCATAAAGGCATGGCCCGCGCTATGGACCTTCGCCGCCCACCCCGGCGTGGAGCCGACCAACAACCACGCCGAGCGCTCCCTCAGAAGCGCCGTCATCTACCGCAAGCTCAGCCTCGGCACCCAATCCCAGAACGGCGAACGCCGAATCGAGCGGCTCCTCTCCGCACACACCACCTGCCGCCTACAACGCCGATCCCTCTTCCTCTACCTCACCGAAACCCTCACCGCACACGCCCGCGGAGACCCCATCCCGCTACTCACCTGAGCCGCCCAACCCACTGAACGCTTACAATTTTATTGTGATTTGCAGGGATTTTGTGCACGCGATCCGAAGTCTTTGAGGCTGGTTCTGGAAAGGCCGTTGACAGCAGGGCGAGACAACCAGTTCCTGTTGTGTCGCGATTTGCAGGAGTTTTACCGCCGGGTGCGTCGAACTCGGCGGTCTCCCCAAGAGAGCCGTTTGCCGATTTTTACAGAACATGATCTGAATTCACAGAACCTCACAGAGTTCTGTGATCGTCTGTGAGCTTTGCTATCTTTGCCGTGTGGCAAAGAATCCCTACAGTCCCGGAGTCGGCACGCGTCCCCCCTATCTCGCTGGTCGTGCTGGGGAGGTCCGACGCTTCGAACGACTGCTTGACGACTATCCGGAGAAGCGACGCAACGTGCGGATCACCGGTCTGCGCGGCGTCGGTAAGACGGTGCTGCTCAAGGAGTACGAGCGCATCGCACGACGGCGTGACTGGGTGGTCGTCCGCCGCGACTGGAGCGCGAGGCTGTGTGAGGAGAGCGACTTCGCGACGGCGCTCGCCGGCTACCTACAAGAAACGGTCGAGGCGCTCAGCCTCAAGGCCAAGCTCAAGAAGGGTGCCAGCGCTGCGCTGCAGGCAATCGGACGGATTGAGCTTCAGATCGCCGAGGATGTGACGATCGCGATTCGTCCGGGGGCTTCGGAGCCGCCGAAGTCGGTGCTCGAGGACCGACTTCGCGTCGCGCTTGCGGAGGTGGGCAGTTTGGCGCGCGCGCAGGACCGCGGAGTCGCGCTTCTCTTTGACGAGGCGCACAGCGTCTACGACCGCCCGGCCAAGCACCAGTTCCCTCTCGGCGCCCTTCTATCTGCCATCGTCGCTGTGCAGGACCAGGATGAGCCCCCTCTGCCGGTCATGCTCGTGCTGTGCGGTCTGCCGCCTCTAACCGCCAACATCCACGCGGCACGAAGCAATGCGGAGCGATTGTTCCGCGCCGAGACGATCGAGAACCTGTCCCTGCAAGCCGTGCCGCCCGCGACGCTTAGCGCCGCAGCACAGGCGCTTGTGGAACCGCCCAGCGAGATCACCTACGACGAGGGCGTTGCCGAACGGGTGGCGCGTGATGTCGATGGCTACCCGTACTTCATCCAGTGGTTCGGGGAGGCCCTATGGGACGCAGCCGACCTCTACGGCGAGCACACGATCAGCGACGAGCTTTACACGCGCGAGCGACGCGCGATTCAGAGCAGTCTCGACGATGAGTTCTTCGAGCCCCGATATCGCGACGCGCGACAGGCCGATCAAGGAACGCTTCGTGTCGCCGCTTCGCTAGGCGGTGAGCGATTCACCAAGGCCGATCTGGATACTGCGACGGGTCGCTCAACGGGTGCGCTGGCACAAAGCCTGACGCGCTTGATCGCCGACAACCTGACCTACCGCGACGATCACGGTGTGTATGCCTACACGGCGCCAATGTTCGGAGAGTTTATGAGGCGGCGCCACCCTCGTCTGTCTGATGACGCTTAGCATTTCGCTAACAACCGTCGCGCGTACGCAGTGGAGAAGCACCGTGCTGGGAATGGCAGGGCGCTCCGTCGAGGTAGCACTCAGCGTGCCAGCGTCCCGGGGGCGATGACTCGTCTTTGAGGTCAAGTCCCTCGTCAAGAAACCCCTGTCGCCGAGCCAAGAGTCCTCGACTGTGCTTGTTGCCCGCCCCGCACACTGGGGACGGGCAACAAGGCAACTCCTACTTGGTGATCTTGATGATCCGCTCCATTCCCAGCACGGAGTGGCTGCGTCCGTCCTGGGTGTCCATGAAGCACACCTCGACGTAGATACCGGGCTTGGCCGTGATCGTCTCCTGCTGGAAGGCTTCGTGTGAAAGCGGCCCGGCAAAACCGGCCGGCGGTCCGACGATCAGCTTTTCGAGTGCCTTTTCCTTGTTGGCGAGCAGGTCCTTGACGGCCCGCTTGGCGGCCTTCATGTTCTTGACGGGCGCCGCCACGTCCATGTGCACGAGGAAGCCTTCGTTTTCAAAGCGGACAAGCTCGCCGTCGTGCAGCGTGCTCGGCCCGCGGAAGCCGAACTCGATCGAGCGAATCGTTGCCTGCGGCGCCGGCAGCACGGCGGGAGATGCGGCGGCGCTCACCGTGAAGAGCGCGTGCGCCTTGGACCCCTGGCCTTCTCCTCCCGGGACCACGGCGACGTACTGACCGGGTTGCAAGTCCGTCTGGACTTCGCTCTTCTGCCCGGGGGTCACTTCGGCGTTGAACACGAGCGAGCCGTACTTACCTGTGACGTTGATGTCGCCATGTGCTTTCTGGATGGCGGCTTCGACTTGATCGAAGGTGGCGCCGGGCTTCAGAAGAAACAGAATCACGCCTGCTTCCTTAACGCCTGTGGCCGTCGAGACGACATTGACCCCGCCGGATTGCGTGGCGCCCCCGACGGTGATCGAGGACTTGGTGACCGTCAGCGTGAGGGTGGGAAGCACCGACGCCTGCGCCGATACGGCCGACAGCAAGCCAACGCAGGCCAGCAGGGTCGCGATGAACGCACCCCTTCGCAGTCCGCGAGTAGAGCGAAATGACATTTGTTGATCCTTTCGATTGACACGGCTGGTGGGCCGCTGAAATCCGGCCCTCCGAGAGTGCCGATGCATATTGAACAGAGCACATGCGAACTAAGCATCCGTGCGTCCTGCGAACGAGTACGCCCTCCCGATCGCGCGAGCATACCGCCCAAGCCGTAGGTCAAACAGCGCCCTCGCCATTACGACGCGCGCTTCCGGTGGCTCCGCCGGGCACCCCCTTGACGAGGATGCGAACATATGTTCGATGCAAACCCTCGGCTCCCACCCTTCCCCCGACCGTCGGGGCGTTCGACGCAATGAGCGCCCGGGCCGGGCCGGCGACCGGATAACTCCTCGCATCGCGCACCGCACGGAGGCCCACGAGCGATGAGGAGTGCTCGCGACAACGGCGCCCAGATCGTGTGCGTGCATCTGCCGCGGTTTGAGCTGGTGGTCGCCGCCGGTGACCCGCAGGCATTGGCGGGCAGGGCGCTGGCGATCGCCCCGACCGGCGGTGGCGCCGCGCAGGCCCTTGGTGAAGTCTCCGGCACCGCGCAGGCGCGGGGCGTACGCGCGGGGATGGGTTTGGGGGAGGCGCTGACGCTCTGCCCCGAGCTCGTGCTCGTCCCGGGTGACCCGCTGGCGCTCGCACAGGCATGGGAGAGGGCGATGTTGGAGCTGGAAAACATCGGCGCGCGCGTGGAGCCGGCGTGCCCGGGCATCGCCTACTTCGACGCGGGCGGACTGAGCGGGCTGTATGGCGATCTCCACGGGACGATCGCCGCCGCCCGCAAGGCGCTCGGGCGTCCCGCCCGGATCGGCGCCGGGCCGACGCGCTTCTGTGCGCTGGCAGCGGCGCTCGAATCGCGTACGCGTCGCGCCCGTCTGGTGGACGAGAAACAGGCTCGCCGATATCTCGCTTCCCAGCCTGTGAGCCTCCTCTGCCACCGCGAGCAGACGGCCCCACTCGTGGTCTGCCTGGAACGGTTGGGCGTGGGCACGCTCGGAGATCTCACCCGCCTGGGGGCGAGTGCGATCGCCGACAGGTTCGCCGGGCCGGGGACGATCGCGCGGGAGCTCGCGCGCGGGCACGACGAGCCGCTGCGTCCCCGCACGGTGGAGGATCGCCTGCGGGAGTCGATGAGTCTCGGCGAGTCGAACTCCGGGCAGGCGCTCGAACGCACCCTGGGGATGCTCGTGGACCGGTTGCTCGCGCGGCCCGAGCGGCGCGGGCGCACGATCGGCGCGATCTCACTCGGCGCTCGCCTCGTCGAGCGCGGCGCCTGGTCTGAGCATGTGGTGTTCCGTGAGGCGATCTGCGACCGGAGCAGGATGCAGCTCGCGCTGTCGCTGCGGCTCGCATCGATACCGGCGCCGGCGCAGACGCTGCAACTGACGGTCGAGCGCTTCGGGCCGGCCACGGGCGATCAGGGCTCGCTGCTCGACGGCGAGCGCGCCGAGCGTGGGCGGCGCCTGCGCGAGGCGGTCCGGCAGGTGCGTGCGGTCGCGGGGCCCTATGGGGCGCTTCGCGCGAGCGCGCTCGATCCACGATCGCGGGTGCCCGAGCGCAGGTTCGGATTCGCCCCGTGGGCGCAATGACCGCCCGCCGACCATCGAGCAGAACGGTCTCGCGGCCCTCTCTGCCGAACGCGCCCCGTGCGGTTCGCGTGAGCGTCGCGGACGGCAGGCCGATCGCGGTGAACGGAGAGCGGGTGCGCGAGCATCTGGAAGATTGGCTGGTCGAGGGCTGGTGGTGGACCGAGCGCCCGCTCCGGCGCCGCTACTGGGAGGTCATGACGGTCGCGGGCCGTAACAGGGTGGTCTTCCACGATCTGCGCACCGGCGGGTGGTACGCCCAGGCCGCGTGAATGAGCATGATGCCCGGCACTCCCCCCTATGTCGAGTTGCACGCGCACTCCGCCTACTCCTTCCTGGACGGCGCCTCGCTCCCCGACGAGCTGATCGCGCGCGCCGCCGAGCTCGGGCATGCGGCGCTTGCGATCACCGATCACGACTCGCTCGCCGGGGCGATGGAGTTCGCGATGGCCGCGCGCTGCTCGCCGGTGCGGGCGATCTTCGGTGCCGAGGTCACAGTCGCGGATCCGCCCGCGCGAGGCGTTGGCAGTGGCAGTGGTGGTGGTGGTGGTGGCGGCAGCAGCAGCAGCAGCAGCAGTGGCGACGACGACGGCAGCGGTGGGCTGCGCCATTTGACGCTGTTGGTGCGCGACGGTCACGGCTGGCGCAACCTCTGCCGGCTGCTCACGCTCGCGCACGCCCACACCCGCGACCGCCCCGATCGCGGCGCGGGTCAGCCGAGCGTGCCATTGGCAGGGGTCTGTGAGCACGCCGACGGGCTGGTCTGCCTCACCGGCTGTGCCGAGCACTCGGTGGTGGGGCGCGGCCTCGAAGACGAGGCGAGCGCCGGGGCGCTGCTGCAAGCGTTCGGACCGGACGCGCTGCGAGTGGAGCTGCAGCGCTCATATGCGCGCGGTGACCGGCGGCGCAACCGCGAACTCGAACGCCTCGCACGGCGCCTGGGCGTGCGTACGGTCGCGACCGGGAACGTCCACGCTCACACTCCAATGCGCGCGTTCCTGCAGGACGCTTTCGTGGCCGTGCGCACCGGCGCAACGCTTGACGCCTGCGAGCCGCAGCGCCGCCCCAACCACTCGCACGTGCTCGCGCGCCCGCAGGCGATGGCCGCCCGCTTCAAAGATCATCCCGAGGCCGTCGCGGAGACCGTCAGGCTGGCCGAGACGCTGCACTTTCAGATGAGCGACGACCTGGGCTACCGCTATCCGATGGCGGAGTCACCGCGGGCGATACGCGAGCTGGCCGAGGTCTGTCATGCCCTGTTCGCCGACCGCTACCCCGCCGGCTACCCACGCCGCCACGAGGCCGCCGGCAGGCTGGAGCAGGAGCTTCGCATCATCGACTCTCTCGGCCTGGCCGGGTTCTTCTTACTGCACCACGAGATCCTCGAACTGGCAAAGGACGTCGCCCGTGAGGTCCGCGGCTCGGACACCGCCAGGGCGCTGCTGCCCCCGGGGCGCGGCCGTGGATCGTCGGTGTCTTCGATCGTCTGCTACCTCACGGGTCTCTCCCACATCGATCCGATCGCGGGCGAGCTCGCGATCGGCCGCTTCCTGCACGAAGACGTCGTCGGTTTGCCGGACATCGACATCGACTTCCCCCGTGACATTCGAGCCGAGCTGATCGCGCGCATCCCCAAGCACTACGGTCGCGATCGGGCGGCGCTGGTGGCCGCCTTTCCCACCTATCGCGCGCGGGGAGCGATCCGCGATCTGGGCAAAGCCCTCGGTTTGCCGGCCGGTGAGATCGAGCGCGTCGCCCGCGGATCGGAGGGATGGGGCGGGCACGGCGTCGTCGGCGAGGACATCGGGACGGCGCTCGGCCCCGGACGATTACGGGAGGGCGGGCGCTGGCAGTGGCTCGCGCGGCTGGCCGACGAGGCGCAGGGACTGCCCCGGCATCTCTCCCAGCACCCCGGCGGGATGGTCATCTCCACCCGGCCGCTGATCGACTGCTGCCCGATCGTCCCCGCGGCGATGGTCGACCGTCAGATGGTGCAGTGGGACAAGGACTCCTGCGCGGACGCGGGGTTTCTGAAGATCGACCTGCTCGGGCTTGGCATGCTCTCGGCGGTCGAGCGCTGCGTGGAGCTGATCGCCGCCACCCGCGGCGAACGGATCGACCTCTCGCGGATCCCCTTCGACGACCGGGCGACGTTCGCGATGATCCAGGAGGCGGACACGACCGGCGTGTTTCAGATCGAGAGCCGCGCGCAGATGGGCTCGCTGCGGCGCACCCGCCCGGCGAACCTGCAGGATCTGACGGTGCAGGTCGCGCTCGTGCGTCCCGGGCCGATCGTCGGCGGCGCCGTCAACCCCTACATCGAACGCCGCCAAGCACTGTTGCGCGACCCGAACCATCCGATCCCCTACCTGCACCCCTCGCTGGGAGAGCCGCTGAAAGAGACCCTGGGCACGATCATCTTCCAAGACCAGGTGATCGAGGTCGCGCGCGCATTCGCGGGGTTCAGCGCCGGCGAGGCCGAGGGGCTGCGCCGCGCGATGAGCCGCAAGCGCTCCCAGGAGGCGATGGACAGCCACCGCCGGCGGTTCGTGGAGGGCGCCCGGCAAACGCATCCCGATGCCGGCGAGGAGACGATCGAGCGGGTCTGGAACATGGTCGCAGGCTTCGCCGGGTTCGGGTTCCCCAAGTCCCACGGCGCCGCGTTCGGCCTGCTGGCCTACCAGTCGACGTGGCTACGCGTCCATTACACCGAGGAGTTCCTGTGCGCGCTTTTGAACGAGCAGCCGATGGGCTTCTACCCGCCCGACTCGCTGATCCACGAGGCGCAGCGGCGTAACCTCACGGTGCTCGCGCCGGAGGTCAACCACAGTGAGGCCGAGTGCTCGGTGACAGCGCAGGGCGAGCTCAGGATCGGCCTCTCCTACATCAAGGGCGTGAGCGCGCAGGACATCCAGAGGCTCGTTCGCGCCCGCGAGCAGAGCGGCCCGTTTGCAGACCTCCAGGACCTCGCCGCCCGCGCCGGCGTCGGCCACAGCACCCTCAGCCGCCTAGCGTGGTCGGGCGCCTGTGACATGCTCGCCGGCGGCGATCCTCACGCCAGGCGCACCGCCCTGTGGCAGCTCGGGATCGCCACACCCGGCATCCACTCAGACGCCGGGCTGCAGCTCGCGCTCGACCTCCCCCTCCCCCGGGCACCGCAACTGCCCGCGCTCGGCGAGTGGGAGGCGCTGCTCGCCGACTACGCCACCACCAGCGTCTCGATCGAGCGCCACCCGCTCAAACTGCTGCGCCCGACGCTCAGCGCACGCGGCGCGCGCTCGACCGGCGATCTCGCCGCGACCGCCCACGGCACCCGTGTGATCGTCGGCGGGCTCGTGATCGCCCGCCAACGGCCGGGCACCGCCAACGGCATCACGTTTCTGCTGCTCGAGGACGAGCACGGGACCCTGAACGTGATCGTGCCCTCCCGCCTGTATGAGGCCGATCGGGCGATAGTCCGTACGCAGCCGCTGATCGTCGTCGAAGGACGGCTTGAGCGACACGCCGACGGCGGCGGCGCCATCAACCTGCTCGCCGCCTCGATCACCGCCCTCCCCCAGCCCAGCACGGAAACAGACGCACCCGTCCGCGACCTGCGCAAACCCGCGGATCAGCCGGCGGATGCGCCCGCCGAAGACTTCGCCCTGGTGGCCCCGCCGGCGATGAACTTCGGGCGGGGCCGGCGGCGATAACGACGAGGAGAGCGGTCCTTGCCGCAACCGGCCCACCCACCCCACCCCACCCGCATGTGACGCGTCAGCGATAACGCGTGTGCGGACCGGTCGGCAGCCCCGCGAGCAGCCGGCGGAAGGTCTCTCTCAGGGTCTGCTTGCCGTAGGCGTGCGAACCGTCGTGCATGCTCAGCACCGCGATCGACACTCGCGTGCAGCCGCGCACCAGCAGTGCGACCTGATTGTCGATCAGGCCGGTGCCCGACCCCCAGCCACCCTTGAAGTAGAGCTTCCAGCCGCGCGGCGCGACTTCGCCGATGCCCCAGCGCTGGGAGGGCACGATGCTCGCCAGCAAGCGCATCGCATAGGCGCGGTGCCGCGCCACGATCTGGCTGTCGATGTGCAGAAAGAACCTGCTCTGGTCGCGCGCGGTGATCTGCGACTGTCCCCAGATCGGCTCAGCGGGGGCGAACCCCGACATCCCGACCCGCGCGGCCAGCGCCCGCAGGCCACCGGCGCCGACGATCGTGTCGAGCGTGTCGGCGGCATTGTTGTCCGAGTGAGTGATCATCGGATACAGCAGCGAGCGGTCATAGCCGTTCAGCGCTCGCCCCGCGACCGACGGCCGATCGAGGTAGGCGACCAGCAACATCGCCTTGAGCACGCTCGCCGACCACTCGCGGTGGTCGGGGCGGTAACCGTAGAACGCGCCGTCGGTGCGGACCGCGAACGCGACGTCCCCGCGCCGCCCGCGCCGGTAGGCGATCGCGGAGGCGATGTTCGGCTTCCAGATTCGATCCAGCGGCCTGCCGCGACCGGAAACCAGGCAGGTCGCACCGGCAGTGTGAGCCCTCGCGCGCAGCACTGCCGCGGGCGAGGCGTCGGTCGACGCCACCCACCCCAAAGCCGCGAGGATCGCGACACAGGCGGCGCCGCGCGCCACCTGCGACCGAGCGCTCACGACGCGCCCTCACTCCAGCGCCGAACACCAAGGCGGTTGCGTCTTGGTGCTCCACAACCGCTCATCAGGCACCCCTTTGGTCGCCATACGATGGGCCGCCTCACGCGGCCTCCTCGGCCAGCGCCTCACGTAGCGCCTGCGCGAACGATCTGGGCTGGAAGTCAAACAGCCCCATCCCCGAGGGGTCGGTGACGGTCGTGTCGGTGGAGAGCCCCTCGATCAACGGTCTGGCGACGCCCGCGTCGACCGGTGTGATGAGCCCGATCCAGTGCGAGGAGAGCCAGGGCGTCAGCAGCGGCACGGGGATGCGTGGGCGCCGGCGCAATCCCAGCGCATCTGCCATCTCGTCGAGCATCTCGCCGTAGGAAAGCACCTGTGCCGATCCGATCTGAATTTCACGCGCGCGCGTCTGCGGGATTCGCGGAGCCTGCACGAGATAGCCCAACACGTCATCGATGGCGATCGCCTGGGTGGGCGTCGACAGCCACGACGGCGCGAGCATCACCGGCAGCCGTTCCACCAGCGAGCGCAGTGTCCGGTAGCTCTCAGAGCCGGCGCCCACCACCATGCCGGCGCGAAACCACGTCAGCGGCGGCCCCTGATCGCGCAGTATCTCCCCCACGCGCAGGCGCGAACGCAGGTGTTGGGAGGCGGGACGGTCGCCGAGACCGCCCAGGTAGAGCACCCGCTCGATACCCGCCTCAAGCGCGAAGCGGGCGAAGTTCGCGGCCGCGAGCGCGTCCCGCTGCTCATAGTCTGAGTCGCCTCCGCGACCCATCGAATGCACGAGATAGTACGCCGTCGTATAGCCGTCGCCGATCGCGCGCAACGAGTCGGGGTCGAGCATGTCGGCACGGTGCACCTCGACTGTCTGCTCGAAGGAGACCCGACCGGGGTCGCGCACGACGCACCCCACCGACTCGCCGCGTGCGAGCAACTCGCGCACCAGCCGGCTACCCACATAGCCCGAGGCTCCGGTGACGAGCGCGCGTTCCATGCCCAACAGCCAGCATACGCCCCGCGCCGCGGGTTGCGCCGCCGCCGCATTTTCGCGCCCCTTACGCGTGTGCGTGACAGGCGCCCCCGAGGGCCATCCCTGGGAGATCGCCCACAACCCCCACTGGACGCTCACGCCCGAGGGCGGCGTCAGGCTCGCCGGCTGAACCTTCGCCGCGCCCGAAGTACGCCACCAAAAGCGCTCCCTCAATGCCGACGGCTGCGGTGAGCGGCGCCTGCGGCAACCAGACGCAGGAGCGGGCTATGGCTCACCCATCCAAGTCCACGCGCCCATCAAACGCAGGCCGCCACGACCAGCCTGTTCGCCTGGCTGGCCGTGGCCCGACCGCCCGCTTGAAGAGAATTACCAGCGGCCGTACCAGCGCCGACGTCCTACTCCGGCGTCCACCTCGCCGATGAAGAACCCGAGCAGCCACAGCGCAACGGCGATCAGCAGTACGAACCACAGCACGTGCGCCGCGAACCCCAGGCCACCGAATAGGGCCAGGATCAAAAGCAGAACGATCAAGGCAACCATGATGTGTGCCCCCTCTCTTGGTCGATTGACCTAACACCTACCCGCTTGACGAGCGGGTAAACGGCGGTGTTCTGTAAGGGCACGCGTAAGCGTGCTCGCGACGCCCCTACTGCGCCGCCAGCAGCGGAACGTCGTGCGCGAGTTCGGCGGGGATGAAGTTGGATGCGTAGATGGTGGTGCGCTTGCCCGAGGCGGAGATGCCGTAGATGAGACCGGAGTGGTTGATGAACTGCGGCTGCTGGGCGTCGCGTTCGGAGCCGACCCCCCAGGCCTTCCATGCGCGCGCGAGTTCGTGTGCGTTACCGGTCAGGTAGAACATCTTTCCGGTCATTTTGTGGCGCGCGAGGAACGCCGCGACGGCCTTTTTGGTGTCCCCACGCGGATCGACCGAGACGGCGATGACCTGCACCTGCGAGGCGCGCGATCCGAGCAGTTCGAGCGTGGCGTGCAGGTTGGCGGTGATCAGCGGGCAGACGTCGGGGCAGTTGGTGTAGAGGAACGTCACGAGCACCGCGCGACCGCGATAGGAGGCGATGTTGACGGGCCGGCCGTCGTAGTTGCGCAGCGCCAGCGGCGGCGCGGGCGCCGGCGGCGAGAAAGCCTCGGCGGCCTCGAAGCGCCCATGCCCGGAGACCGCGCCCGTGGCCTGCGGGCTCGAGGAGCCGCCGATCAGCAGCACGGCGACGCCGCCGGCGATCACGACGAGCACGAGCAGGGCGAGCAATATGCGGGGATTCAATCCTCGTGAGCTCATCGCCAGCGACGTTACCAACGCGCGGTGGGGCCATGCCTCGGTCAGCGGGCGCGACGGCGAGCCGATCCACGGCCGGATGCGTCGCTTTGCGGGCTTTTTGCGCCGAGACCTCGGACCGTTCAGGGCGAGCACGTGGTGACCGCGGCGATGCGCGTGCGTGGAAGGCGGCGCTCTCGACACGTATCCTGCTGAACGGAGATCGCGGGTGGGCGCCCGTCGGCAAGAAACGTTGCAGACCTCCCGATGTGATGCAAATTGCAGGGCGACCTGTTAGGTTGGCCCGCGTTCGTGCCCAATCTTCGACCTCACGGGGTCGGGGAGCGGGGGACCCAGTGTGCGGCCGGAGAGGGCCGTGCGGGGGCGAATCGCCACCTCAAGCGTGGCGTAGCGCATTTGTGCGCGAGCCCGACAGCTAACCCCGTAGGCGCCATCGCGAAGTCGAAAGGACGTTATACGCATGCCGAGTGAGTTCTCGCGCGACCTTGCCGTACTCGACCCCTGGGAGGCCTCCTACGCCCGTTCTCGCGCGCGGCGCGAGCGGTCTCAGGGAAAGCGCCGTGCGGTTAGCGCGGCCGCCAAGAAGAAGCACTCTCCCCCATCCTTGACGGCGTTGCTCGGGATTCGAGCGCGTGACGAGGCGAGCGTCCGCGACCTGGCCGCGGCCGATCCGTGGGATCTCTCGCTGGGTCGTTCCCGGGCGCGCAGGCGAGCGCGCGAGCTGCGGTTCGTGCCGGCGGGGACACGCGCGAAGCGGATCTCGCTGGGCGCGCTCGTGGCGCTCAGCGCCGGGCCGGCCGCCGGGCTGGCGGATGCAGGCGCCAATGTCTCGCCCACGGAAGCGCCGACGACGACCGAACACGTGGTCGAATTGAGCGAAGGCGACGAAGGGCGACAGGTGAAGCTGTTGCAAGAGGCGCTCGGCATCGGCGCCGACGGTGTGTTCGGTCCCGCGACCGAGGCAGCCGTGCAGCACTTCCAGGCCCATCACGGGCTGACGATCGACGGGGTCGTCGGTTCGCAGACGTGGGCCGCGCTGCGCGGACGGGCGCCGGCGCGCGCGTCGGTGGCGGACGTCTCAAACGGCGAATCCTCCGCGTCCTCGTCGGGCGAAGGCTCTGAAGGCGGCGCGGTGGCGCGGTTGCAGAGCGCGCTGCACCTGAGCGCCGACGGGAACTTCGGTCCCGAAACCGAGGCCGCGATCAGGCGCTTGCAGGCGCGGCACGGGCTGACCGTCGACGGCGTCGTCGGACCGGCGACCTGGCACGTGATCGGCATTAGCAGCACGGCAACACTGAACCCGCCCGCATCGACGCTGGCCGCGAGCCATCACAGCCACCATCATCACCACAGCGCCCTCGCGAGTTCGAGTGAAGGCTCCTCTGAAGAAGGCGCCGGCGGCGGCAGCGCGGTGGCGCGACTGCAGAACGCTCTGCACCTGAGCGCCGACGGGAACTTCGGCCCTGAAACCGAGGCCGCCGTCAAGCGCTTGCAGGCCCGGCACGGGCTGACCGTGGACGGCGTCGTGGGCCCGGCGACGTGGAGCGTGATCGGGATCAGCAGCGAGGAAACGCTGAAGCCTCCCCACTCGGCGCTCGGTGGTAGCTCCTCGAGTAGCGCCGGGGGCGGATCGAGCGTGATCGCGCGGGTGATCGCCGCGGGCGATGAAATCGCGACCCGCCCGTACGTGTTCGGTGGCGGGCACGGCTCGTTTCAGTCCAGCGGCTATGACTGTTCGGGGTCGGTCTCCTACGCGCTGCACGGCGGCGGCCTGTTGAGTTCCCCCGAGGACTCCTCGGCGCTTGAGTCCTACGGCGAAGCGGGCCCAGGCAAGTACATCACTGTTTATGCGAACTCAGAACACGCATGGATGGTGGTGGACGGGAAACGTTTCGACACGATCGCCCAGCAGGAGACGGGTACGCGCTGGTCGAGCTCGATGATGTCGACGGCGGGCTACGTCGCGCGCCATCCCACGGGGATGTAGGCAGAGACCGCGCGCGAGCAGATCGTCGAGGCGGGGCGGGCCATCGCGTCACACACGCGGTGAGGGCCCTTCCCCCCACGCGCGAGGACCCAAATGCGTTCACTGCGGGCCGGCCCTTTAGGGCCGGCCCGTTTTCGTGTCCGGGTGTGCCCTGAGAGTTTCGTCCTAAGCGCGGCCTAGCTTTGATGTCTCCGCGACCACAGGAGGCAGAGCACAGATGCTGGCACGCACGATGACGTTTACGATCGAGGGACTGCAGACGCGAGCAGTGACCGTCGAGGTGGACATCCGGCCGGGACTGCCGGCGTTTGCGATCGTCGGGCTGGCGGACGTGTCGGTGCGCGAGGCGCGCGAGCGTGTGCAGGCGGCGATATTGAACTCGGGCTACGAATTTCCGGCACGGCGGATCACCGTCAATCTCGCCCCCGGGGACGTACCGAAGGTCGGCCCGGGATTGGACCTGGCGCTGGCGTGCGCGGTGCTGGCGGCCAGCGAGCAGTTGCCGAAGGAGCGCTTGCAGACGCACGCATTGTTCGGTGAGTTGGCGCTCGACGGTGGCTTGCGGGCTTGTCAGGGAACGCTCGCGGTCGCGCAGGCGTGCGCCGAGGAACGTGTGGCGACGCTTGTGCTCGCCCCGGGGCGAGCACGGGAGGCGATGCTGGTCGATGGGCTCGCGGTCGCCGCGGCGCGGGGGCTGCGCAGCGCTGTGCGCGTGCTCAGCGGCGGCTCGCCCGATCCGTTGCCTGCCCCGGAGGACCCGGAGCCGGGTGGCGGCGCGGCCGGCGCGCGCGGACCGGACCTGAGCGAGGTGCGCGGCCAGCATCATGCGGTGCGGGCGTTGATCGTGGCGGCGGCGGGCGGGCACAACTGCCTGCTGAGCGGCTCGCCGGGGACGGGTAAGACGATGCTGGCCCAGCGCGTCCCGTCGATCTTGCCGCAGTTGAGCCGCCCGGAGGCGATCGAGGTGACGCGCATCCACAGCATCGCCGGCGAGAACGAAGGCGCGCTCGCGCGAAGTCGCCCGTTCCGGGCGCCGCACCATTCGATCACGACGGCGGGATTGGTCGGTGGGGCGCGCCGAGGGTGGGTCGGCGAGGTGGTGCTGGCCCATCGCGGCGTGCTGTTCCTGGATGAGCTCTCGGAGTTCGCCAAGCCGGCGCTTGAGGCGTTGCGCCAGCCGCTTGAGGATGGGCGTGTGGCGATCGTCAGAGCCAAGCATTCGGCGGTGTATCCGGCGCGATTCATGCTGATCGCCGCGACCAACCCGTGCCCGTGCGGGTATGCGGGCGAGGGCGAACGGTGCCGCTGCGGCGAAACGGACATGGCGCGCCACCGGCGCAAGTTGAGCGGCCCGCTGCTGGATCGGATCGATCTGCAGGCCAAGCTCGAGAACGGGGGCGGTGAGGGGCTGGGCGCCGAGCCGTGGACGAGTTCTGAGAAGGCGCGCGAGCGTGTGACGTTGGCCCGCGAGCGCCAGGCGCACAGACTGCGCGGGGAGTGCACGACGGTGAACGCGCACATGGACGTGCGGATGCTCGAACGCCACGCGCGCCTGGACGAGCAGGGCCAGCGGATCTTGAGCGAGGCTCAGTCACGGGGAACGCTGAGCGCGCGCGGGCAGCACCGCACGTTGCGCGTGGCGCGCACGATCGCCGATCTGAACGGGTGCGAGCGGGTACGGATGCGCGACGTGGGCGTCGCGCTGTCGCTGCGCCCGGAGACAGGGCTGCGTGGCAGCCGGGCCGCGTGAGCGGGCGTGCGTGCGACATGACCGATGAGGGCAGCGCCGCCGTCCTGTCCGCCGACGTCGAGCTGATCAGGCAGAGCTCGCCCTGTTACCCGCGGTCGCTCGGGCAGAGTCCCGGCGCGCCGAGAGCGCTGTACGTGCGCGGCGGCGCAGAGCGCCTGGTTGCACTCACGGACGGCCCGGTGGTCGCGATCGTAGGCAGCGAGCGCCCGACGGATTACGGGATGGAGATGGCCCGTAGCCTCGCGCGCGGGCTGGCCGTTACGGGCGTTACGGTCGTGAGCGGCTTTGCCAACGGGATCGCCGCGGCGGCGCACGCGGGAGCGCTGGAGTGCGACGGACCGACCGTGACGGTGATGTCCGGGGGCGTCGATGTGGTGGCGCCGGTGAGCAGGAGCGGGTTGTATGAGCGCGTGATCGAAAGCGGATGCGCCGTCTCGACGGCGCCCTGCGGGTTCAAACAGCGCGCCTGGAGCGCGATCGCGCGATCGCGTACGGTCGCGGCGCTCGCGACGATGACGATCGTGGTCGAGGCCGCAGAGCAGCCGTGGGATCTGCGCGTCGCCGATTTCGCACGAGCGCTCGGGCGCACCGTGGCGGCGATCCCCGGTCGTGTCACCTCACCGGCGAGCACCGGGACGAACGGGCTGCTGGCGCAGGGTGCGCCGCTCGTGCGGGGGGCGGCCGACGCACTGGACATCCTGTATGGAGTGCGCCCGGGAGAGCACGACGCCCCGTCGGCGCCGAGCGGGCTGCGACGCGATCTGCGCGCGATTCTGGAGCGGGTCGGCGCCGGTGAGGACACACCCGGGAAGTTGACCGGCGCGGGGGAAGATCCGGGCGATACCCTGCTGGCGCTGACCGAGCTGGAGCTGATGGGATTGCTCGGGCGGGGCGACGGCGGGCGCTACGTTCCACGCCAGAGCCTCGCGGGCGGATAGAACTCTTTCCTGTGAACAGCGCTGCACCGCACCCGAGGGCACCGATCGAGGACGTGGGCGAACTGCCCGAGTCCTTTCGCGCCGCGCATCCTCAGATCGGCCGTTTGGAGCTCGCGATGGTCGGCGCGGGCGGCGCGATCGGGGCGCTGGGGCGCGTCGGCTTGGAGCAAACTTGGCCGACCGCACCCGGTGGCTGGCCGTGGGCGACGCTCGCGGTGAACGTCCTCGGCGCGTTCTTGCTCGGCGCGCTGATGAGCGGACTGCGCCACGGACCGGTCTCGATCCCCATCTACCGGCTGCTCGGGACAGGATTTTGCGGGGCGCTGACGACCTTCTCGACGATGCAGCTGGAGTTGCTGCAGATGCTCGACCACGCCCGCTATGAGTCGGCGCTCGGCTATGTCGGCGTGAGCGTCGTGGGCGGTTACGCGGCCGTGGCGCTGGCGACGAGACTGATCACGCGAGCGAGCGTCAAGGTCGCGGCCGAGGCGGAGGCCGAGGCATGAGAGCGCTCGCCGTCCTCCTCACCGCCACTGTTGTTTCCGGGGCGAAAGCATGAGCGCGCCCGTATGGATCGCCGTGGCCGTGCTGGGCGCGTTCGGGGCGGTGGCGCGACTGCTGGTGGAGGACGTCGTCTCTTCCCGCCTCCCGCTCACGTTCCCGGTGGGCACCCTCGCGGTGAACTTGAGCGGCGCGTTCGTCCTCGGTCTATTGGCGGGCGTCGCGCTGACTGGCAACGCGCTGGTCTTGGCGGGCGGCGCGACGCTCGGCTCCTATACGACCTTTTCGACCTGGATGCTCGAGACCCATAGCCTCGCCGAGGACGGGCGGCGCAGGGCCGCGGTCGCGAACGTGCTCGTGAGCGCGCTCGTCGGGCTTGGGGCGGTGGCGCTGGGGCGGGCGCTCGGCGGGGCGTTCTGAGGCGATCCGCAGCGGCCGATGGGGCGATCCGGAGGGCCCGAGCCGGGTATAGTTGCGGCCATATGCGGCTGTAGCTCAGTTGGCTAGAGCGTCTGCTTGCCATGCAGAAGGTCGAGGGTTCGAGTCCCTTCAGCCGCTTTCACAAAAGCCCTGCTAATCGCGGGGTTTTTTGATTGTCGACAAGGTACCGGCCCCGTATGAAGGGCCGCGGGTACCACTCACGGGTACCAAACGGGCGTTGTTCGTGCACGCTTTGGAGGCACCGCAGGGCGCGCTCGCAGCTTGGAACGGCCTCAGCGGTCGTACGCCCCCCCACGGGGCTTGACGGCCGTCACCACGATCACTCGGGCCGTCGAGTCGAGGCGGATGAGGGCTCGCCAGTCACCGACGCGCAGACGCCACTCGCCTGGTCGGCCCTTGAGACTTCGCACATTGCCCGCCGGTAGACGCTCAATGGCCGCAAGGATGCGCTCTCGTTCGTTACGAGGCAGCTTGCGCATGGTCTTCGCGGCAGCGGGCGCGACCACCGCGCCCCACGCAGGCAGTTCAGGCGTCAGCGTCAAGCTCCGCGCGCAACTCGGCTACGCCGACTGCCTCGCCTCGCTGGTAAGCCGCCCAGCCCTCCTCCGAAGACGCACGGTCATCGCCCGTGTAGGGCTCGTCGTCAAAAGGAGCCGCCTCAAGGGCCGCCAGCACCGGGTCCTTGGCACGGGCCAGCAGGACCCCAGCGGCGTCCACGCTCTCGTCTGGCAATTCGTCCACAAGGCGGTGCAGATCTGCTCGCATCATGACCTAAACGTAGCATCGCGATGGCACGGCGGCGAGTCCTTCGGGCACCCGCAGCACGAGGTCCCGCGGCGGCACGAGCACAGGACTCTGGTAGCAGATTGGTAGTACGCAGAGACCGCCCAGAGCAGAATGTGGCTCCAACAAGGGAGATCCGGCACACTGAAGTCAATCCTGCGTAAGCGTCGGCGTCGGGTTAGCGGCTCTGTAGCCATTCTTCGAGCATTGGTCGTGTGAAGCGGATGTGGCGTCCGACGCGTATGCAGGGCAGTTTGCCTGTTCTGGCGGCGTCATAGACCCAGCTGGTCTTGACGGAGAGCAGCGCTGCGACCTGGTCGGGTCGCAGCAGTGGTCCGTCCAGACGGCGCGAGGTGTCGGGCGCATGGTCGTGGGGATGAATGCTCGTGTCCATGGTCGTTATGCCTCGCTGGGGTGGTGGATTTGGACGACAGCGGGTGGCTGGTTTGCGCCGGGTGTGATCACGGCCGCCTGACCGGTCTGGAGTTCCTTGATGCGACTGGGGTCGAGGTTCGGTTCGTAGCCGCGTCGGCGAGTGCTTCTTCCGTTTGGGAGCGGGCCGAAGACGTTGTGCTCGGTCTGTTGGGTGGTGATCCAGACTCGTTTGGTGCTGGCGATCTGGGAGATCGTCTCGGCGGACTCGGGTACGTTCTGGCGATGCGCGATGAGGGTGGCGACGTTGCCGAGAACCTGCTCGCGCAGCGCGCCGTCCGCGGCCGTCTTCAGATCGGCGAGCTCCTGGGTGGCGAGGATCAGGCTGATCCCTGCCGAGCGTGCCCGTCCGAACAGCCGCGAGACCTGCCGGGCCCCGATCGCTGAGAACTCGTCGATCAGCACGACCGTCGGTACGGGGTTTCTCTGCAAACGGGCGACGAGGGTGACGAGATCGCCGATGATCGCGCCGGCGAGCATCGCAGAGAGCAGCGGCCGGCGATCTGCGTCCAGGCGAAAGTAGACGACCGCTCGTTCTGTGACGACCGCACGCTCCAGGTCGAGCGTGTGCTCGCTGTCGTTCGGGTTCAGCCATTGGCGGGTGTCTGACTCAGCCAGGATCGACAGACGATCCCGCACGCCGGCCAAGTCGCGCCGCTGACGGTCGGTCAGCGAGTCCAGATAGTCCTGCACGGTCTTCGCGTCCTGTTCGGGCAGTCGGCGGGCGCTGACCTCGAGTTCGCGTGGATCGAGATGCGCCATCAGCGACGCTGGCGTGATCTGTATTCCGGCAGTGTGCATGACGCGTACCGCGTGCCCGAGATAACGCTGGGCTTGGCGTAGATAGTGCGGCTCGGTGAAGTGCTCTCCCGCAAGCGCCTTGTCCGCGATCTCGGTGTCGGTCCCGTGCGCGTAGGGGTTGTATGCCAGCGCTCCCTCCGGCGTCCATGTCAGGAACGGCACGCTGGCGCGAGCGGCTGCACGCTGCAGCTCCTGATAGAGCATGAGATCGCCCTTCGGGTCGATCGTGATCGCGCCGTAGCCCGCGTCGATGAGACGGCAGGCGATCCATGCCTCGCTGACCGTCTTGCCCGCACCGGTCGCTCCGACGATCAGCGTGTGCGATCCCGAGCGGTATCCGACCGGGATCGCCACCGGCAGTCCTTGCTCGTCGCGGCCCACGACGAGCTGTCCCTCGCCGATCCAGCCCCGCTGCTCGATCTGTTGCCGAGCGCGGTGACGCTCGTACAGGCTACGTATTCCCAGACGGCTCTCGGCCATCGCGGCATAGTCGCCACCGCCGGCCAGGTCCATGCGATGCCAGCGCCGCCCGCGCGAGCACGCATACAGGCTCGCACCGATGACCGCCAGTCCCGCCGGCCAGGTCAACCGCCACAGCACGAACCCGGCCGGCAGGCCGAGCGTCGCGCACGACCACAGCAGTCCCCTGTTGCGCAGCGCCCGCGCGATCCAGTGCCCACCGACGAAGATCACGCCCAACACCATCACGAAGCCGCTAAACATTTGACGCCTCCAGCTCGTTGATGGCGACCAGCGCCTGTGGCTGGCCGATCGGGAGGACCACGATCTGCTCCTCGGCCCGCGTCTCCGCGACCGCACGGTTCACCGCGCGAGCCGCCGCGGGCGGCGCGAGGTAGTACACGGCGCCTATGTGACGCGCTCTCGCCCAACCCCTGCAGATCGCGGCCAGGCGTCGCGGAGCCTTGACCGACAGCTCGACCTCCACCGCCACGACCCTCCCAGCCGGAGAGAGGAGCGCCAGATCCGGACGGTGCACCGCTGAGCGCCCACCCGGCAGTTCCCCCAATCTCGCCGAGGCGACCGGTTCGCCGCAATCGCCCTCCCGCGCGCGGATCTCGCGCTCGCTCAACATCTCCCAGTCCGGCAGCGCCAGGTGCAGGCCGACCGCCACGGCCGCGACTTGCTGGGCGTGCTGGAACCCGCCCGGACTGATCCGGTAGACCCCGAGCCGCCCCAGCCCCTGCCAGCGCAGCCCATCAGCACTCGCCAGGTACAACCCAGGCTGACGGTAAAGCACCATCCGATGCTCCAACAGCCCATCCCTGACCAGCAGGCGCAGGCGGGTGTAGGCCCAACTGCGACCCATCGCAAACCGACCCATCACATGCTCCGCGCCGGCCGCGCCGAGACGGCCGATCCAATCGACGATTTCCGCGTCCTTCTCGGTCTGCATAACGCCTCCTTGATGCGATCGACGACAACGCTGCTTAACCCCATGTCGATCGAACCCCGCCGCAGACCCCCCCACCAATTCCAACGGAACGCAGCGAACTCCCCCAGTCGCAAGCGCCGCAGCCGCCGATGAGCCGGTGTCAAGGCCGGCCCCACAGGGCCGGCCGGAGCCCGACAGGGCTTGACACCGGCGCACCCCGCGCCCTACACAGCCCCACAATCGAAGTCGTTGGGCAGTCCTCTGCCCAACACAACCCGCCTCATTAGGCGTTTGCACCCAAGCAAGCGACGAAAGCAAAACGGAGGGGATCGGAGTATTTGCGGCCACTCCGATGCGTACTGCAAAGAACCGGAGCAGGCCAGCGGCAACTGCAACACCTTTTTCACCCCGGACGGATCTCACGAGACCCGGCGAGATGGGCAAGCGCTTGCGCTTGCCCATCTCGCGCGAGCGCCTTCACCCTCTTGATGAGCACCCGCACATTTCGGCCCGGTATTTCAACTGTGCCCGTCCAGCCGGCGGCCCGACCGCCGGCTGGACCTCGGCCCCCCGGCCCAGCCCTCAATTTCTCCACCCACCCCACCATGTCCAATAGGACTGCGACCCCCGGTCGCATCCTATTTGTGCCTTACCTCGCCGATTTTCACACCAGACCCATGTTCATCTGCTCAGCGCCCCGTTGTCGGTTCTCGACCGTCGTGGCCGCCTCTGGGACCTGCCACATACCTGTGTATCTCCGATAGCTCCGTTCATCCACCTCACCACTTTTGCAAGGGCCGCGACGGTCGAGAACCGACACTCACCCCCTTCTTGGTCTCACCGGCCTTTCGGTGCGGATTTTATATCCGCACCGAATAGCGTGGGGGAATCCGTTCCAACGGATTCCCCCACGCTTCACCCCTTCGCGCCAGGTCGAGACCGGCCACAGGCCGGTCCCGACCGTCCGTACACCTCCTACCGGCGGGGCCGGGGACATCCCCGGCCCCGCACGTCCAGCCGCTCGTGAACCCGTACGTCGGGGTCACGAGCGGGGTAGGGTTCAGCGCCGTGTTGAGCGGCGGACACGACGCCCCCACAATCCTTACGGCCTGGTCCTATTCACGGGACGCGGAGGTCGATCAGCGATGGCTGCCTATCGCCTCGTCGCCCAGGGCCACGCGGTCAGAGCCTCGACTTGGCGGCGCGCCACCCGATCCGGCCCTTGGGATAGGGTGAGCTTCATGAGTTCTCTCTCGCACATCCCGTCTTACAGCGACCTGCTTTGGCCCACGCTGCGCGTGGTGCGCGAGATCGGTGACTCGGGGACGATCGGGGAGATCGTGGAGAAGGTCATGGAGTCGGAGGGTTTCACCGACGAGCAGCAGAGCGTCCTACACGGCGATGGGCCCAAGACGGAGATCGAGTATCGGCTTGCCTGGGCACGAACCTACCTGAAGGGTATGGGTGCGCTCGAGAACAGCGAGCGCGGCGTGTGGAGTACTACCGAGCTGGGCCGGACGATGACCCTTGAGGATGTCGTTGCTCGTCACGCCGCCTATAAGGCACGGTTGCGAGAGGGGAGGAGAGCCAAGCAGTTGGCGAGGCTGGAGGAAGGGCTCGACGAAGACGAGTCGGCTCCTCGTGACTGGAAGGAGCGGTTGCTGGAGGTGCTGTTCGAGGTACCTCCCGATGGTTTCGAGCGGCTGGCCAGACGCCTGCTCCGTGAGGCAGGCTTCGTCTCCGCCACCGTCACGGGGAAGAGTGGCGACGGAGGGATCGACGGAATCGGGGTCTACCGCCTCTCACTCGTGAGCTTCCCGGTCTTCTTCCAGTGCAAGCGCTACAAGGGAAGCGTGGGGGCGGGTGCCGTCAGAGACTTCCGCGGTGCGATGAGCGGTCGCGGCGACAAGGGACTCCTGATCACGACCGGCAGCTTCACTCCCGATGCCAAGCAGGAGGCGACACGCGACGGTGCGCCGCCCGTCGACCTGATCGACGGCGAGCGACTGTGCGATCTGCTGAGGGAACACAAGCTTGGAGTACGCACCACCGTCCGCCAGGTCGAGGACATCGAGATCGCTCCAGAGTTCTTCTCCGATCTGTAGGAGGAGGGCGCTGCGCGCGCTTGTCAGGTGTTGCTCGTGGCCGTCGAGCTCTTTGCTTGGGTGGCTCTGAGTTTGCGCGACGGCTTGGTGACTGTCGGTCGCGTGCGCCGGCGGCGTACGGCTGCTGTCTTACTGAGGCTGAGCGCGATCGTCTCCTCAGGAAACGCCGCTCTAACCTCCAGGCGTCCGCCGAGTGCCTCGACGTAGCGGCTCAGCGTGGACAGCCGAACATCGGCCTCGCCGCGCTCGATCTGAGAGATGTTCTCCTGAGTGACGTCGAGTCGATCGGCGACGACGGCTTGAGTGAGGTCGAGCTTGCGGCGCAGTTCGCCGAGCATCGCCGCCTTGTGCTTCTCGACGTTCGCACGGCGGGCAGGGTCGGCGTCGATCTGCTTACGCAGCTCGTCGAATCCTTTGCGGCTCTTAGTGGCCTTGGCAGGGGTCATGGGATTTCTCCTTCGTCGCGCAGTGTTTGAAGATGCTCGTCATAGAGGGCGTCGGCGATTGGGATCGCCTCGGCGTACCAGCTGCTCCAGCGGCGGCTCTTGTCGCCACCCATGAGCAGGATCGCCATGCGGCGGGGGTCGAAGGCGAACAGCACACGCATATGTCCGCCGCGTGGGCGCAGCTCCTTCATGTTCGAATGGCGGGAGCCTTGGAGGGTGTCCACGAGTGGGCGACCGAGCGCCGGGCCACCCTGCTCCAGCAGCTCGACGGTCGAGGCGATCCGCTCTTGCTCGTCTTCTGTGAGCTCATTCCACCAGGCTCCAAACGTGTCGGTGTACTCGACTTCCCACACCCCACAAGTATAACCCAACACTTGTAGAAGTCAAGACTTATGTCGTCTTGTCGCGGAGACCATCAGGGCGCATGCGAACTCATCAACGCCCAAATGGCATCCATAGCTGCGGTGTGTTCGTCTTGTTAGTGATCCGCCAGCTTGGGCAGCAAGATTCGCGTGCTGCCGTCGGCCGACACGAGCACCACAGCGCGCCCTTCATCGGCTGCCCGCCGAATCTCAGCGCCTATGTAGGGCTCGTCGGCGTCCACTAACGCCGCCTTCTCAGGGTATGGCGAGCGTTCTTCGATCGCCAGCTCGATCGCTTCGTCCATGACCCGCCCGGCGGGCGATTGGTTGGCGTCTGGGCTCATTGTTTGCTCCACGACTCGACCATCGCCTCGTACCCACGCTTGGCCTCACCGATCGCGCCTCGCATGCCTTCCCCAAGGTACCGCGATGGTGTAGTTGGCGCTCAAGCCACCTCCAACTGCTCGGGCACGATCGCGCTCGGCATGTCCTTGGCGAAGATTCGCGTCAGCTTCGCCGCGTCCTCCGCCGCCGGGCGCGCGTGTAGATATCGAGCCGTGGTCCGCGAGTCGGCGTGGCCCATCATCGCCTGCACGTTGACCAGATCGAAGCCCTGGGCGGCAAGGGTGCCGAACGTGTGACGCAGGTCGTGAAAGCGCAATGAGGGTATATCTGAGCTCTGAGCGATGGCGGCGTCACGAGCGGCCTTGTAGCGGCGGCGCAGCGCCGAGGCGTCGAGATGTTCGCCCGTGCGCGAGCAGAACACCAGGTCAGCTGGACGCGTGCACATTGCTCGTTGCGAGAGACGCGCCAGGGCCTGCGCCGGCTGGTCGGCGAGCGGCACGCTGCGCCCACGCCGTCCCTTGGGGCTGTCCTCCTGGCCGAGCGCATAGCTGCGTTGGACGTGCAGCCGTTGGGCGTCCCACATTACGTGCCGCCAGCGCAACGCCAGGCACTCGCCCATCCGCAGACCGCAGAACGCCGCCACGAGGATCAGGCAGGCATCCTGGGCGTCCTCCTGCGCGCGGGCTTCAAGCTCCTCCCCTGTCAGCTGCAGGCGGTTTTCGCGGTGTGCGCCCTCCTGCGCCATACGAGCGATGGCTTCGACCTCGGCGGGCGTGTAGGTGACAATCTCTGCCGGGTCTGCCTCCCGGCGCTTCTCGGTGGGCGCAACCGGGTTCTTGGCCAGCCCGAACGTGTCCTCCCGGCAGGCATAGCTGTAGATGCTGTACAGCATCTGCCGGTACTGGTTGACCGACCGTGCCGACAGCAGCGGATCGCCGTCGAGCTCGGCCAGCCAGCGGGCGATATCCCGCGTGGTGATCGACGCCGCGGGAAGACCACCGAAGCGACTCAGGATCCGCGCTCGTGGCGCACGTCCCCGCTTGCGGGGCGTCTCGTCGGGACGCAGCAGCATCGTGCGGTAGTGATTGCGCGTCGTGCGCTTGATACCCATCACGCTCACTCTGTGCGCCAGCCAGGCCGCCGCGATCTCATCGAAGGAGATCTCCTGTTCCTCCTCGCGCCGGTGCTGCTCGTGCTCTCCGGCCCGCTCAGCCGAGCGCGCAGCAATCACGGTCGGGATCCGCGCAAGCGCCGCGTCCTCGCTCAGATAGGCATCCGTCGGGCGCCCTCGCCGCTTGATCCAACCACGATGGCGCGTGTGTCTGCGCTCGCCCGCGCGAGCCTCATCGCCACGCTCTATCCACGCCGGCCCGAGCCGTCGCTTGACCTGCCGACCGTCCTCGCGCCACTTGGCGTAGTACACCGGCCCCTCCTCGCGCTCGACCACGAGCAGGGTGGCGTTGGGTTGTCTCGGTGCTCCCATCGTTCTGGAGATTATCTCGTTCTGAGGATGTGGCATGCCCAAAAATCGACAGTCTTACTCGCGGGTACCACTATAGACACAGGTACCACCACAGGTACCAAACTAACCCTGTATATCCCCAAAAACAGGCTCTTATCGAAACCAACTTTGCCCATGTCTACTGGACATGAGGTCAATCTGGTACCTTGCCATGCAGAAGGTCGAGGGTTCGAGTCCCTTCAGCCGCTTTTGCTGACGTGTCCCGCTCCGCCCCAGTGGTCGGATGAGGGGGTGTGCCGAGAATCAGCCACTTCTACGGGATCACGATCGCCATGTACTGGAATGAGCGTGACCATCCCGTCCCGCACTTCCATGCCGAGTACGCCGGCGAAGAGGCATCGGTGACCGTTGACGGCACCGTTCTGGCAGGTTCACTGCGCGCACCGACTTTGCGACTGGTCAGAAGCTGGGCTCGGTTGCATCGCGATGAGTTGCTTGCCAACTGGCAGCGAGCTCAAACAGCGAGCCGCTGGCGCAAATCGAGCCACTGTCGTAGAGTTGTTTCATGATCGATCTGCCCCCGCTAGTCCACGTAACGCATGTCGAGGTCATTGGTGCACACGAGCTGCGCCTCACCTTTGAGGACGGTGTCATCGGCGACGTTGCTTTCGAGGACGGCGACTGGACGGGTGTGTTTGAGCCGCTGCGTGACCCACAACGATTCGCGCAGGTCAGTGTTGACGGGCAATTCGGCACGATTGTCTGGCCGGAGGACGGCCTCGACATGGCACCCGAGCCTTTGTATGTGCAGGCGCGCCGGAACCGAGTTACTCAGACCACCAGTCCCTAGCATCCGAACAGCCGACGAGAACAGGAGCGACATCACATGGCAGCCACCGACACCGCCTCGGAGCAGCTTGTAAGCGGAGTGGATTTCGTCGCCGTCTCCACGGCCGACCTCGATACCGCGGTGAGGTTTTACGGCGAGACGCTGGGTCTGCCGATGTCGGTGCATTTGGAAGAGCGCAACTACGCGGAGTTCGAGACGGGGAACCTGACGTTGAGCGTGATCGACGCGGCGAAGATGGGGATGGAGCATCAGGTGCGCGGGCATGAGATCGCGCTGCACGTCGATGACGTGGGGGCGGCGCGCACGACACTGGAATCGCGCGGGGTGGCCTTCCGTGGCGACACGCTGGATACGGGCGTGTGCCATATGGCGCTGTTCAGCGATCCCGATGGGAATCGCCTGATGCTGCACCACCGCTACGCGCCGCGCCCGCCGCGAGCCTAGCGCTACGAGCTCGCGATCCTCAGCCCGCTCCCTTCGGCCCGCGCGCAGCGAGCGCCTGCGCTAGCTCGTCGATCAGCTCGCCGGCCCTGCGCACGGCGCGGTCCATCATCAGAAAGCCGTGCATTTGATCCCCGGCGTGCACGTGCTCGACGGCGACGCCGGCGTTTGCCAGCTTCTCGGCGTAGGCGATCCCCTCGTCGCGCAGGGGATCGAACTCGGCGGTCATGATCAGCGTCGGCGGCAGCCCTGCCAGATCGGTCGTGGTGACGGGAAACAGGTAAGGGTCCTGCGGCTCCCACGAAGAGGGCAGATAGTTGTCTACGTACCAGTGCATGAAGTCGCGATCGAGCGCGTAGCCGCTTCCGCGCTCTTGGTATGAGGGCCAGCGGTCATACATGTCGGTCATCGGATAGGCCATTACCTGATATGTGGGCATGGGCCCGTTCATTTCACGCAAAAGCAGTGACAGCGAGGCCGCCATCGTGCCTCCGGAACTCTCGCCGATGAGGGCGCGATACTCGACGTCCGCGCCGATGCGATCGGCGTTGTCAAGCAGCCAGCGATAGCTGAAGTACGCATCCTCCAGGGCAGCCGGATACTTGTGCTCCGGGGATCGTCTGTAGTCGATCGAGGCCAAGAGCCATCCCGATTGCTTGGCGATGCGACGGCATAGCCCGTCGTGGGTGTCGATGTCGTTGAGCGTCCAACCGCCACCGTGGAAAAAGAGGCCCAGCGGCAGCGGGCCCTCGCCGGGGAGGTATATGCGACACGGCAGTGCCCCCGCCGGCGTCGCAATCGATATGTCCTCCACTCCCGCCAAGGCCAGCGGCTCGTCTTTGCCGACGAACGCGGCACGCATGCGCTCGCGCGCCTCCTCGACCGGTAGGGTGTACGGGGGGGCCGAGCCCATTGCCGCGATTACGTCGAGCAGGGCTTGCGCATCGGGATCGAGTTGCCTATTCATATGGGCTCCGTTTAATATCGCGTTCGGACCGGTCCGAACTTGGGTTGACGACAGTATGCTTGCGGGCGTGCATTCTCCCCGCACACTCCAGGGAAAGCTGTTCGGTGTCAGCGACCTGCACGTCAACCACCCCGAGAATCGGCTCGTGGTGGAAGCGATGCACCCCTCTTCCGAGCACGACTGGCTGATCGTCTGCGGAGACGTCGGGGAGACGCTCGCAGACGTGGAATGGGCGCTGGCCCTGCTGGCAGAGCGGTTTGAGACCGTGATATGGGTTCCCGGCAATCATGAGCTGTGGTCGTTTCCCGACGATCCCGCCGAGCTTCGTGGAGAGGCGCGCTATCTGCATCTGGTTAACATCTGTCGGCGCCTTGGCGTACTTACGCCAGAGGATCCCTATCCGATGTGGGAAGGAGAGGGCGGCCCGGTGACGATCGCGCCGTTGTTTGTGTTGTATGACTATTCGTTCGGGCGTAACATCGCGCCGACCAACGAGGAGTCGCTGGCACGGGCGCAGGCGGCGGGGGTCGTGTGCAGCGACGAGTTTCTGTTGCACCCCGACCCGTTTCCAAGCAGAGGGGCGTGGTGTGATTCGAGGGTGAACGAGAGCGAACGTAGGCTGGTCGAGTGCGATCCCGACATCGCGACGGTGCTGGTTAATCATTTTCCTCTCATCCCCGATGTGACTCGCGCGCTGTGGCATCCGGAGTTCGCACAGTGGTGCGGCACCGTCCAGACCGCCGACTGGCATAGGCGCTTCCGTGCGAGTGTGGTCGTGTATGGCCATCTGCATATTCCCCGGACCACCTGGCATGACGGTGTGAGATTCGAGGAGGTCTCACTCGGATATCCACGCGAGCGATATTTTCGGGCCTCGCGTAGCGTCCCCCGGCCGATCCTCCCGGCGGGAAGCTGATGCTGGACGAGATTCTCCCCGAGCAGGTCATCGTGGCGCAGACGTTCGAGGATGCGCGTGAGGTGGTGCTGTTTCCGGCCGAGGAGGCAGCGCTCGGTCGGGCCGTGGAGAAGCGCCGCCGGGAGTACACGACCGCGCGCGCCTGCGCGCGCGAGGCGCTCGCGCGCCTGGGGTTGCCCGCCACGCCGATTCTGAGCGGGGAGCGGGGCGAGCCGCTCTGGCCCGCGGGGATCGTCGGCAGCATCACGCACTGTGAGGGTTACCGGGCCTGCGCGCTCGCGCGCTCGCAAGAGATTGCGAGCGTGGGGATCGACGCGGAGCCGAACGCCCCCTTGCCCGAGGGCGTGCTGGCGGACATCGCCCGGGCGGAGGAGTTCCCTTGGCTTGAGCGACTGCGGCGAGAGGAGCCGGCGGTGCACTGGGATCGGTTGCTGTTCAGCGCCAAGGAGTCGGTGTACAAGGCGTGGTTTCCCCTGGCGCGGCGCTGGCTCGGTTTCGAGGATGCGATCGTGACGGTCGATCCCGCGCAACAGACGTTCTCCGCACGCCTGCTCGTCGAGGGGCCGATGTTCGCGGACGCCCCTTTGCGGGGATTCTCCGGGCGTTGGCTCATGCGCGAAGGTCTCGTGCTGAGCGCGATAGCGCTCCCGGCTGCATCCCTGTGCGCCTGAAACCCGCTCACGTCCTTGCCGGGATCGGTCGCTGATCCAGCGCCGGCTCCTTCGTTTCACGGATGAACGGTTGCGGCGCGATCAGGCCAAGTGGAGGTGCGTCTCGGCGCAGGTTCACACGCACGATATGACCAAGCCTTGACGGTGTCAGGGCGCGCAGCGGCGAGATCCACCGCCCCGCGACAAGCATCGTGAGGTTGGCGATTTGCTGATCGCGGGCGGATCCGCGGAAGAGCAACTTGGACACCGGGTCAAATCCGCCGCCGTCCGAGACTCGGGCGATCGTTCGCTCGTGCATCATCAGGCTGCGGCGATGGCGCCGCGCGTAGCCCTTCAGGCCGCGGTCGATCGCCGCGGGGCCATCGGATAGAACCGGCGCCAGCGCATCCGCAAGCCATTCGGCCGATTGCATCGCCCAGCCGCAGCCCACGCCCGGCAAGGGGTCTGAGGCCGTGGCCGCGTCGCCGATGAGCGCCATGCCCGCGGATGCGGGGCGGCGTGTGATGTTGGGGACGTCGAGCATTCCGAGCACTTTGGACTCGCGCTTGTCCGGGTCGAGTTTCGGGCCGTCGGGCAGCCCGTCGAACAGTCGCGTCATTTCACGCTCGGCGTCCTCCTTGAAGCCGGACAGCATGTCCTTGTGGGGCATGCACGCCATCAACGTCAGGCCCGCGTCGGTTGGGAACGCGTAGGCGATGTTCGGGTCGAGCATCCACATTTGCGGGTTGCTTTGCGTGACGAGCGGCGTGTCGCGGTAGTAGGCGAAGTAGATGAAGCGGTTGTTCTCCTTCACCTTCGCGGGGACGTCGGCGAGCTTGGCGACCTGTGAGTTGCGCCCGTCTGCCCCCACGACGACCTTCGCGCGCAGTTCGTTCTCACTGCCGTCGCGCTCGCGCGTGAGCACGCCGCTGACCCGGTTGCCGTCGCATAGCAGCGCCGTCACGGTGTGACCCAGCTTCGTCTGCACCCCCTGGGTTTCGGTTGCGAGCGCGCGCATCATCGGATCTAGCGTCTCGCGACGAATGTTCCAACCGCAATATTCGGACTCGGGCGGCGCTGCCGCCTCGCGCGAAAAGGTGAACCAGCCGTAGCGCGTCCATGTGTAAGTCTCGCTCGGTTGCCCACCGGCTTGGATGATCGGCTCCAGCAGACCCAGGCGTTCGATCGTCGGCACGGCGCTGGGCTGGATCAGGTGTGTGCACATGCGCTTGAACGTCACCGGATCGCTGTGACTCTCGATCAACGCGACTCCGGCGCCCTGGCGAGCGAGCAGTGTGGCGGCGGCGCAACCCGCGACGCTCGCCCCCACTATCGCGACATCGTATTCGTCCATGCGACCACCTCCTGTTGTTGTTGATTGTTCTCAGCTCGCGGGTGTCTCATCGCCGGTGTCCCGTCCTCATGTGCTCTGCAGGGACGGCGCCATCTCCGACAGCCGGGCGTCGATGGCCAGGGCGGTGGATTCGGCGTGATCTTCGACGATCGTGAAGTGATCGCCGACGACGTCGATCGTGCTGTCGGCGGCCAGACGGACCTCTTTGCCCATGTCCCCGCCCAGGCTTTCCTGTGCCAGGACCATGACCGACGGCGTCTGGATCGAGACCGGCCCCGCTTCGTGCAGCAGGCGCATGTAGGCGCCCATCGCGAGGACCTGGCGATCGGCGAGCGCCGTATCGACGCGGTTCTCGTTCAGGAGATGACCGATCATGGCGGCGAACATTCGCCTCGGTTCGGAGCGCTCGCGCAGGTAGGTGTCGAGCAGCATCAGCGCCAGCGGCGCGGCGCCTTCACGCTCCAGCGCCTCGGTCACGCCGTGGGCGATGTCTCCTCCGGTGGAATAACCGAGCAGCACGAAGGGCCTACCGTCGAGCGCCCGTGTGATCGCCGCCGCAATGACCTCGGAGGCGAGCGCGAGCGACGCGGGGAGCGCTTCGTGCTCGTCTTCCAGACCGGGGAGCGAGACCACCGATACGGTTCTCTTTCCCTCAAGCGCGCTCGCGAGGCGCAGGAACTGGTGTGGCCCAAGCGGGTTGGCAAACGACGGTACGCACACGAGCTCGGGCAGTTCGGAGCCATGCGCGACCGTCCTGACACGGGTAGCCTCGCCGATCGCATCGCCCGATCCGAACGTGGGCAGGAAGGCGGAGGCGCCCATCATCACGGACACCATCTCCTGCAGTCTGCGCTGCTCGGCCGACTGCACGATCAGCTCGCCGAAGATTCCGGCGCGCTGCGGTTCGTTGGCGGCGCCGTTCTGAGGCTGCATTTGCGCGGACTGGGCGGTGATCAGCTCCGCCACCGCGGTCGGGGTGGGATAGTCGAAGACCATCGTGGGCTGGAGGTTCAGCCCGGTGGCCTGGTTCAAGCGGTTTCTCAGCTCGACCGCGGCAAGCGAGTCAAACCCGAGTTCCTTGAAGTCGAGCTGCGGATCGATCGCCTCCGCCGATGCGTAGCCCAGCACGCCGGCGACGTGGCCGCTGACCAACTCCAGGACGATCCCCGGCCACTGCGCTTCAGGCGTCCCCGCGAGCCTGCGCGCAAGCGAGCCCCCCACCTCGGAGGCTTGGCGCACGGGGACGCGCACGAGCCCGCGCATGATCGCGGGCAGGATCCCCGTCTTGGCCTGTCCGCGCAGGACGCCCATGTCCAGATCGACCGGTGCGAGCGCCGCCGTGTCGATCGTGCGAGCGCTGTCGAACAGCTGCAGGCCGTGCTCGTCTGAGAGGGAGATGAGACCTTCCGAGCGCCTGACTCGCGCTGCGATGTCGGCACGGTCGGCGTCGCTCAGCATCTCGGTAAAGCCGGTGCTGCGATCCCAGATCCCAAACGCCAGCGAGAGTCCGGGGAGACCTTCGACGTGGCGGCGTGCGGCGAGGGCGTCGAGGAACGTGTTCGCGGCCGCGTAGGCTCCCAGCCTGGGACTGCCGAGCGTTCCGGAGATGGAGGAGAACAGCACGAACTCGCGCAGGTCGAGGTTTTTGGTGAGCTCGTGCAGATTGAGCGCGGCGTCGACCTTCGGGGTCAGGACGCGCGCGAGACGCTCGCTGTCCAGCGAGTCGATCGACCCGACGTCGAAGGCCCCGGCGGCGTGAATGACGGCGCTCAGCGGATGCTCGGCTCCCAGACCGTCGAGCAGCCGCTTCAGCTGGTCTCGATCGGCGACGTCGCAGGCAGCGATCTGAACCTCACAACCGAGTTCGCTCAGCGCGTCGCACAGCTCCCGCGAACCGTCGGCCTGCGCTCCGCGACGGCTCACCAGCAGCAGATGCTTTGCTCCGTGCTCTGCCGCCAGATGGCGAGCCACGAGCGCACCCAGCCCGCCGGTACCTCCGGTGATCAGGATAGTGCCGGTGGGGTCAAACGTCTCCGGCGACTCCTGCGTAGCGCCCTTCGCGCGCGCGAGGCGTCGTGCGTGGGTGCTGCCCTGCCTGATCGCAAGCTCTGGCTCAGCGCAGGAGATGACCTCCGACAGGCGCTCGCCCAGGGAGTCGTCGCGGTCGAGATCGACGAGGAGGATCCGGTCGGGGTGCTCGGTCTGGGCCGAGCGCACCAGCCCCACCAACGGCGATTGGGCGAGGTCGGGCAGGTCCTCGTCGCCGACCGCGAGCGCACGCTTGGTGACGAGCAGAAGCTGCGCCTGTGCCAGATGCTCGCTGGCGATCCACTCTTGCAGCAGGGTGAGCGTGCGTTCGGTGTTGCGATGAGCGTCCGACGCCGAGGGGACCTCTTCCCGATCTCGTTCGGGAGCATCGGCGGCCGCGTCGCCCACCGGCTCTGCGCCGTTCGCCCCCGGAGCGCTTGCGAGCACGAGTTCGGGTGCGGGCGAGCCCTGCTCGATCGCTTCCTCCAGCGCCGCGAGATCCGTGTAGTGCTCGATTGCCAGGCCGGCGTTTTGCAGCCCTTGCACCTGGCCGATCGCGGCGATCCTCACCGGCAAGTCTTTCGCGGGGTTGGGCTGCAGCTCGACCCACTCGACCGTATACAGCGAGTCCCGGCTCGAGCCGGCCGCTGCCTGCAACTGGCTCTGATCGATCGATCGCGCCCGCAGTGACTGGATCGAGAAAACGGGGATGCCCTGCTCGTCGGTGGCGAACAGGCTGATCCTCTCCGTCTCATCGCTATCGCTATACAGGCACACCCGCAGTGAACCGGCGCCGCGTCCGAACAGGCGCACACCGGAGAAGGCGAAGGGCACACCGACCTCCATCGCGCGCTCATCGCTCATCGAGGCCAGGATCGCCGCGTGCAGCGAGGCATCCGAGAGCGCAGGATGGATGCAGAAGTCCTCCGCCTGCTTGGCCCGCTCCTCGTCGAGGACGACCTCGGCATAGAGCTCGTTCTCGGTGGCGAACACGCGTCGCAGGGCCTGGAAGGACGGACCGTAGTTATAGCCTGCCTCGGCGAGGCGCTCGTAGAAGTGCTCACCGTCCAGCTCACGCGAGCCCGGTGGCGGCCACTGCCCCGCCAGTGCACTCGCTCGCTGTTGTTCGGCGGGCTCGGTTGCCGAACCGATCACTCCGGCGGCGTGCAGTGTCCAAACCGAACTCTCGGGCTGGTACTCGAGTTCGGTGTGCGGGCAGGAGTAGATCTCGATCTTCCGCGCTCCGCCGGGGTCGGGCTCGGCGACGGTGACCTGTATCCGCAGGGCGCCCTCCTGCGCCAGGAGCAGCGGCGCCTGAAGCGTGAGCTCCTGCACCGCCTCCGCGCCCACGTATTGACCCGCCGCGAGAGCCAACTCCAACAGGCCGGTGCCGGGCATCAGGACGGTGTCCATGACCGCGTGGTCTGCGATCCAGGGCTGTGTGTCGATGGCCAAGCGTCCGGTGAACACCCAGCCCTCCTCTTCGCCTGCGAGAGGGAGCGCGGCACTCAGCAGCGGATGATCGGTCGAGGTCTGTCCGAGCATGCTCGCGTCGGTGCCGCCCAGCTGCGGGGAGAGCCAGTAGCGGCTGCGCTGGAAGGCGTACGTCGGCAGTGTCACGCGCTTTGCGCGCTGCTCGTCGAAGAACAGGCCCCAGTCGACCTCCAGCCCGTTGACGTGCGCCTCTGCAAGGAAGCTGAGGAACGCTCTGCTCTGCGGACGCCCCCGGCGCAATGTCGCGGCGATCGCGACACGGGCCCCGTTCCTCTCGCCCTCGCCGCTGCTCTCACCGAGACATTCGTGTGCCAAGCCGCTGAGGACGCTCTCGGGCCCGATCTCAAGGAAACGGGTGACGCCCTGCTCGCGCAGACACCTCACCCCATCGGCGAACCGCACCGTCCCCCGCACCTGCGAGACCCAGTAATTCGCGCTGCACATCTGTGAGCCGGCCAGCTCACCGAACACGTTCGAGGCGATCGGGATACGCGGCTCGGCGTAGCGCACGCTCTCAGCCAGCGCTCTGAACTCCTCCAGCATCGGCTCCATCAAGACCGAGTGAAACGCGTTGCTCACGCGCAAACGCGTCACCTTGCGCTCACCGCCACCGCTCGTGTCGGCGCCGAACACCGCTTCCCACTGCCCCAACGCGACCTCATCGCCGGACACGACGCTAGCGCTCGGAGCGTTGACCGCGGCGAGCGCAAGCCGGTCCTCGAATCCGCCCAGGCTCTCCACGACCTCACGCTCCGAGGCCCTGACCGCCGCCATCGCGCCGATGCCCTCCAGCGCGCCCATCAACCGGCCGCGCCCTGCCACCAACCGGCACGCGTCCTCCAACGAGAACACACCGGCCACGTGGGCCGCCACCAGCTCCCCGATCGAATGACCGACCAGAAAGTCCGGCTTAAGCCCGAAGCTTTCCGCCAGCCGATACAGGGCCACCTCCAGCGCAAACAATGCGGGTTGGGTGTACTGCGTCAGATCGAGCGCCTGCGCCTCCTGAGACTCCGGTTCGGCGAACAGGAGATCCCTCAGCGGACGATCGAGCGATCGGTCGAACTCCTCGCACACGCGATCGAGTTCGCGTGCGAACACCGGAAACGCCCCGTATAGCTCGCGGCCCATACCGGCCCACTGGGAGCCTTGACCGGAGAACAAGAACGCCACTGCGCCGCCGCTTGCCGCCACGCCGCTGAGCACGCGCTCACTCACCTCGCCGCGCGCGAGCGCATCGAGCCCGTCCAGCAACTCCCCGACATCCTGCGCCAACACTGCGGCGCGGTGGGAGAGCACGCCGCGGCGCAGCGCGAGCGCGCCACCTATCGCATCGACCTCGACATCCCGTTCGCCTGCGATGAATCTCCGCAGACGACCGGCCTGAGCCTTCAACGCGTCGGCGCTCGAGGCGGACACCAGGAAGGGCAGCACGCCGGGATTCAGCGGCGAGGCGACACTCGAAGCCGCGCGATCGGCTGCGTCGGTCGCGCTGGGCGCATCGCCGCTCTCGCCGCCATGTGAACTCCCCGGCACCGGAGCTTCCTCCAAGATCACATGCGCGTTCGTGCCGGAGATGCCAAACGAGGACACGCCGGCGCGCCGCGGCCGCTCGCTCGGGTCCCATGCCACCCCCTCGCGTAGCAGCGCCACGTCACCTTCCGACCAATCGACATACGGTGAGGGCTCCTCGGCGTGCAGCGTCGGCGGCAGCATTCGGTTGCGCATCGCCTGCACCATCTTGATCACACCCGCCACACCGGCCGCGGCCTGTGTGTGGCCCATGTTCGACTTGACCGACCCCAACCACAGCGGCCTCCCCCCCGGACGTTCCTGCCCGTAGGTGGCAAGCAGCGCCTGCGCCTCGATCGGATCGCCCAGCGGCGTACCGGTGCCGTGCGCCTCCACCACATCGACGTCCGCGGGCGAGAGACCGGCGCCGGCGAGCGCCTCCTGAATGACGCGCTGCTGTGAGGGACCGTTCGGGGCCGTCAATCCGTTGGACGCGCCGTCCTGATTGACGGCGGAGCTGCGCACCAGGCCCAGCACCTCGTGCCCGTTGCGCTGAGCGTCGGAGAGGCGCTCCAGCACGAGCATTCCCATGCCCTCAGACCAGCCGGTGCCGTCGGCGTCCGCGCCAAAGGACTTGCAGCGCCCGTCGGCCGAGAGTCCGCGCTGGCGCGAGAAGGCGACGAACACCGCCGGCGTGACGAGCACCGTCACACCCCCGGCCAGCGCCAGCGAGCACTCGCCGCCACGGAGCGCCTGACACGCCAAGTGCAGGGTCACCAGCGAGGACGAACAGGCGGTGTCCACGGTCACCGCGGGCCCCTCCAGTCCGAAGGTGTAAGCCAGGCGACCGGAGATGACGCTCGGCGAACCGCCGGTGGCCAAATAGCCCTCGAGCTCCGCCGACACGCGTCCTGCGCTTCTTCCATAGTCGTAGTGCATGACCCCGGTGAAGACTCCGGTCCGGCTCCCCGTCAGGACCCTCGGCGAGATCCCGGCGTCCTCGAATGCCTCCCACGCGCCTTCCAAAAGCAGACGCTGCTGGGGATCCATCGCCAGCGCCTCGCGCGGTCCGATGCCGAAGAAGCCCGCGTCGAAGTCGGCGACGTCATAGAGGAAGCCACCGTGACGGGTGTAGCTCGTCCCCGCCATTTCAGGGTCCGAATTGAACAGGCGGTCGACCTCCCAACCGCGGTCCTCGGGGAACTCGGATATCGCATCGCCGCCCGCGGCGACCAACTCCCAGAGGCCGTCGGGCGAGGACACACCGCCCGGATAGCGGCAGCTCATCCCCACGATTGCGATCGGCTCGCACCGGCGTGCTTCGATCTCGTGCAGACGGTCGGTCGTTTCGTGCAACTCCAGCGATACGCGCTTCAGATATTCGAGCAGTTTGTTCTCGTCAGGCATCCGTTCACCGCTTCCCGAGTTGTTCGTCGATGAGCTCGAAGATGCTGTCCTCCGTTGCCGAGTGGATCTTCTCGGCCACGGACTCGCCCTCGGGGCTCTCCCCGTCGGCGAGTCCCGTCAACAGCGCGCGCAGCCTCTTCTTCGCCTGCCCGCGGGCGTCCTGGTCCTGTTGCAATGAGGCGAGCGCTGCCTCCAATTTGTCGAGTTGGTCCTCCACGCTCGGTCCCGTTGACTGTGCGCCGGAGACTTTGGAGCGCACGTAGGAGGCGACGGCCGCGGTGGTGGGATAGTCGAAGACGAGCGTCGCGGGGAGCTTCAAGCCCACGGCTTGAGCGAGACGATTCCTGAACTCGACCGCCGCGAGCGAATCGAACCCGAGGTCGTTGAAGGTGCGCTGCGGATCGACCGCGCTCGGCGAGGAATGACCGAGCACGCCGGCGACCTGAGCTCTGACGAGAGCGGCGACGATGTCATCCCACTCGGACTCGGGCGCGTCCGCGAGTTGTCTTGAGAGCGCACCTCCCGCGTCGGAGGCTTGACGGACGGGCACGCGCACCAGACCGCGCAGCACCGTTGGCAGAACTCCCGCGTTGGCCTGCCCACGTAGCACGGTCATCTGTAGATGGACCGGCAACAGGAGCGGCTCATCGATCCCGCGTGCGAGGTCGAACAGCTCCAGGCCGTGCTCCTCGGACAGGGGGATGACGCCGACGCGTTCAAACCGCGCGCGATCGGCGTCGCTGAGGGTTCCGGTCATGCCCGCGGCCTGGTCCCAAGCTCCCCAACCAAGCGCCTGTCCCGGGAGACCGGCGGCGCGCCGATCAGCGGCCAGGGCGTCGAGGAAGGCGTTCGCCGCCGCGTAGTTGCCTTGACCCGGACTGCCCATCGAAGAGGCGACCGAGGAGAACAGCACGAACTCGCGCAGGTCCAGGTCTCGCGTGAGCTCGTGCAGATGCAGGGCCGCGTCGACCTTGGGCGCCAGTACTCGCGCCAGACGCTCACCGTCGAGGGACTCGATCAACCCGTCGTCGAGCACTCCGGCGGCGTGCACCACCATCGTCAATGGATGCTCGTCTGCGATCGAATCGATCACGCCTTTGAGCGCCTGGCGATCGGATACGTCACAGGCGCTGATCTGCACATCGCAACCGAGTTCGCTCAGTGCCTCTCGAAGCTCGCCGGCCCCCTCGGCCTCGGGACCGCGACGACTCACGAGCAGCAACTTTTCGGCGCCATGCCGGGTCACGAGGTGGCGTGCCACCAGCGCCCCCAGGCCACCGGTGCCGCCCGTAATCAGCACCGTCCCGCGCGGCTCAAAAGGCGCCGCGCCTGCGTCCTCTGCTACCGGCGGACGAGCCAGTCGCCGCACGTAGGCGCTGCCGTGCCTGATCGCGACCTCGGGCTCTTCGAGCAACAGCAAGCCGGGGATCGCGGCGATCGCGCCGTCGAGTTCGTCGACGTCGATCACCCCGAAACGGCCAGGGTGCTCGGCCTGCGCCGAGCGCAGCAGCCCCACAAGCGCGGCCTGAACAAGATTGGGCGCCTCGGTCGCGCTCACCGCCAGTGCGCGGTCGGTGATGAACACGAGCTTGGCCTGCTCCATGCCCTCGCAGGTCAGCCAGGCTTGAGCCAATTCGAGCGTGCGCTGTGTAAGCGCGTGCACCGCCGACGGCGGCGCCTCGTCGGTCTCCTCGCCCACTTCCGTGGGCGCCCGCACGAGCACTATTTCCGGCGCGGGTGCGCCGTGTGCCACAGCCTCCTCCAGCGCGGACAGATCTGAATAGCCGTCGCCCCCCACCGCGCCGACGTCGATGTCCTCTCCGAGTCCGGCGACACGAACCTGCCCCGCGTTCTCTGGCGCGGGGGCGGACAGCTCGGTCCACGCGGATGTGTAGAGCCAATCCCGACTCGCGTCGGCGAGGGGCGTGAACTGCGACTGGTCCACCGCACGCGTGTGCAGCGCCTCGATCGAGACCACGCGCTCGCCGCGCTGATCGACCGCGGTGAGGGTCAATGTGTTGGCGTCCTCGGCCTGCCTGCCGAGACGCACGCGCAACGCCCCCGCACCGCGCGCGTGCAGACGCACACCGGAGAACGCGAACGGAACGCTGACCTCCGTGCCCCGATCGGCGCTCAGCAGGGCCACGTGCAGTGCCGCGTCCGACAGCGCCGGGTGGATACAAAAGTCAGACGCTTCCTCCGTGCGCTCCTGATCCAATGCGACTTCCGCGAACAGCTCCTGTTGCGCAGAGAACGCCCTGCTCATGCCACGAAACGCTGGGCCATAGCCATAGCCGGCCTCGGCAAGGCCGTCGTAGAAGAATTCGCTGTCGAGCTCCTGTGCCGCGCTCGGAGGCCACTCGCCCGCAAGCGCGGGCAAGGTTCCGGGCGAGGCGTTCTCATCGGAGCACAGCGTCCCGGTGGCGTGGCACGTCCACTCGCCGGCAAGGGCTTCCTCGCCGTCGGCTTGCACGCAGGAATAGATCCCGATCTCGCGGCGATCCTCACCGTCAAGCTCAGATACGGTGACTTGCAACCTCACGGCGCCGTCGTCGGAGAGCAGCAGAGGCGCCTGCAACATGAGCTCCTCGACGACCTCGGCGCCCACATGCTGTCCCGCCGCCAGCGCCAACTCGAGGAATCCGGTACCGGGCATCAGGACCGCATCCATGATCCTGTGATCCTTCAGCCAAGCGGTGTCTTGAACTGAAAGCCGGCCCGTGAACAGATAACCACCGCGCTCTCCCGCGAGATTCAGCGCCGCACCCAACAGCGGACTCTCGGCGTGCGTCTGGCCGAGCATGCTCGCGTCCGTGCCGCCCATGTGCGGGGAGAGCCAATAGCGGTTGCGCTGGAAAGCATACGTCGGCAGCGCCACGCGCTTTGCGCTTCGCTTGTCAAAGAACGCGCCCCAGTCGACACCCAGCCCACTGACGTGCGCTTGTGCGAGGAAGCCGAGGAACGCCCGGCCCTGCGGACGGCGCTTGCGCAGCGTCGGGACGATGGCCACCGCGCCTACGCCGTCGATGTCCTGTTGCGTGGCGTCGCTCAGACATTCGTGGGTCAGGCTGCTGAGCACACCATCGGGACCGATCTCCAAGAAGCGCGTTGCGCCCTGCTCACGCAGACACCGCACACCGTCGGCAAAGCGCACCGTTCCCCGCACTTGCGCGACCCAATAGTCCGCGGCGCACAGCTCGGGTCCCGCGAGTTCGCCGGACACGTTGGAGACGATCGGCGTCCGCGGCTCAGAGAATTGGACGCTCTGCGCCAGCGCTCTGAACTCCTCCAACATCGGCTCCATCAAAACCGAATGAAACGCGTTGCTGACACGCAATCGCTTCACCTTTGGGGCGCCACCGCCGTTGCCGGCGGCCGCGAACGCGGTTTCCCATTCACCCAACACCGTTTCATCGCCGGAGACAACCACCGCGCCCGGCGCATTCACGGCCGCTACGGCGAGTCGCTGCTCGAACCCGGCGAGGCTCGCCGAGACCTCCCCCTCGGAGGCTCTGACCGCGGCCATCGCGCCAGCGCCGTCCAGCGCGCCCATCAACCGTCCGCGCCCGGCCACCAACCGGCAGGCATCCTCCAACGAGAACACACCGGCCACGAACGCCGCCGTCAGCTCGCCGATCGAATGGCCGATCAGATAGTCCGGCTTGACGCCAAGACTCTCGACCAGGCGATAGAGCGCCACCTCCAACGCGAACAGCGCCGGCTGGGTGAACTCGGTTTGGTCGAGCAACTCCGCCTCCACGGAGCCGTCCTCTGAAAACAGAAGATCCTTCAGCGGGTGCTCCAAAAACCCCTCAAACCCCTCACAAACGAGGTCGAGCTCGCGCGCGAACACGGGAAACTCATCGTAAAGCTCGTGACCCATGCCGGCCCATTGCGAACCTTGACCGGAAAACATAAACGCCACCGCGCCGCCGCTCGCGGAGACGCCGCCTACGGCATCCTCGCCAAACTCCCCCCGCTCTATCGTGGTCAACGCGCTCGCCAAGTCCTCGGCCCCGTCGGCCACCGCCACGGCCCGATGTGACAGAGATCCACGCTGCAGCGCAAGCGCAGCGCCAATGTCGTAAAGCTCGGACGAGGGCTTGCGGGTTATGAACGCTCGCAACCTCGCGGCCTGAGCGGCCAACGCCGCGGAGCCGGCCGCCGACAGGACAAACGGGATCGCGCCCGAGCGCGTCGGGGACCCGGCGCCCTCGTTTACGCCGTTCACGCTCGCGGCGTCGACGACGTCGGTCTGGGAGGCGACTGGGGCCTCCTCCAGGATCACGTGCGCGTTGGTCCCGGAGATCCCGAATGACGACACCCCGGCACGGCGCGGGCGGCCGTTACGCTCCCACACGACCTCCTTGCCGAGAAGCGCCACCTCGCCCTCGGACCAGTCGACGTGCGGCGAGGGCTCCTCGGCATGCAGGGTGCGTGGCAACATCCCGTGGCGCAACGCCTGCACCATCTTGATCACCCCGGCGACTCCGGCCGCGGCGAGCGTGTGCCCCATGTTCGACTTGACCGACCCAAGCCACAACGACGACCCCTCTGCACGGTCCTGACCGTAGGTCGCCAGCAGCGCCTGCGCCTCGATTGGATCGCCCAGCGGCGTACCGGTTCCGTGCGCCTCCACGACGTCCACGTCGGCGCCAGACAGTCCCGCGCCGCTGAGGGCATCGCGAATGACGCGCTGCTGGGAGGGTCCGTTCGGGGCCGTCAGACCGTTGGACGCTCCATCCTGGTTGACCGCGCCGCCACGGACCACAGCCAGGACCTCGTGGCCGTTGCGCTGCGCGTCGGAGAGGCGCTCGAGCAACAACAGGCCCATCCCCTCCGCCCAGCCGGTGCCGTCGGCGCCGGCGCCGAAAGACTTGCACCGCCCGTCCGCGGACAGGCCACGCTGGCGGGAGAACTCCACGAACAGTGCCGCGTTCGTCAGCACCGTCGCGCCGCCGGCCAGCGCGAGTGAGCATTCATCGGCGCGCAGCGCCTGGCAGGCCATGTGCAAAGCCACGAGCGAGGACGAGCAGGCGGTGTCGATCGTGACCGCCGGGCCCTCGACTCCAAGGAAGTACGCCATGCGCCCCGAGGCGACACTCGTGATCGTGCCGGTCAGGCGCAGCCCCTCCAGCTCGGGATGATCCAGACCGATTCCGTAGGAGGAGGAGCTGACCCCGACGAAGACACCCATCCTGCTTCCCTGCAGCGACGCGGGATCGATCCCGGCGTCCTCGATGCTCTCCCAGGCGCCTTCGAGCAACAGACGCTGCTGTGGGTCCATCGCCAGCGCCTCGCGCGGGCCGATCCCAAAGAATTCGGCATCGAAGTCCGTGGCGTCATAGACAAATCCGCCGTGACGGGTGTAGCTCTTGCCGACGCTGTCGGGATTCGGATCGAACAGCCGCCCCACGCCCCAGCCGCGATCTTCGGGAAACTCGGCGATCGCGTCCGTGCCCGATGCCACGAGCTCCCACAACTCCCCGGGCGAGGAGACTCCTCCCGGATAGCGACAGCTCATCCCTACGATCGCAACCGGCTCCTCAGATCTGGAGAGCAGTTGGCGGTTGACCTCGCGTACGCGCTCCAGCTCGACGAGCGATGTGCGCAACGCCTCGACCAGTTGCTCGTTCTCAGCCGCCATCGGTGCTCCCTTCGCCGGTCGCCGCGCCGATCTGCATCGCCCTGTCGATCAGACTGTCCACGTCCATGTCCTTGATCAGGCCCGCTTCGTCCACGGGCGCTTGTGGCACAACATCCTCTCCCGAGGCCTCGGCGCCGCTAAGCGCCAGTAGGACGTCGAGCACTCCTGCGCTTCGCAGCCGTGCAAGCGGCACGGTGGCGATCGCACGCCGGATCTCGGCTTCGCGGGGGTCGCCCTCGGAGGCGGTCGCGTCGGGCGCGAGTCGTCCACGGATGTATTGGGCCGTGGCCGCCGGCGTGGGATGATCGAAGACGAGCGTCGAGGGCAGCTTAAGCCCGGTTGCCTGTCCGAGCCTGTTCCTCAGCTCGACGGCGGCGAGCGAGTCGAACCCGAGATCCTTGAACGCACGCTGCGGATCGATCCTGTCCCCGGAGGCATGTCCGAGCACACCGGCCACATGGCCCGCAACCATCGCGGCCACGATCCCATCCCACTCCGACTCCGGGGCTGAGGCCAGCTGCCTTTGCAGCGAGCCGCCCGCGTCGGATGCCTGGCGGATCGGAGCGCGAACGAGGCCGCGTAGGGTGAAGGGCAGCGTTCCCGCCCGGGCCTGTGCGCGCAGGACCGTCATTTGCAACGGGACGGGCAACACCAGCGCCTCGTCGACAGCGCGCGCGACGTCGAACAGCTCAAGCCCCTGGCGCTCTGACAGCGGGACGATCCCGATCCGTTCGAAACGCGCCACGTCGGCCTCGCTGAGCGTTCCGGTCATCCCGGCGGCCTGATCCCAGGCGCCCCAACCCAGCGACACTCCCGGCAGACCGGCGGCACGCCTGTGCGCGGCGAGTGCGTCGAGGAATGCGTTCGCGGCGGCATAGTTGCCCTGCCCGGGGTTGCCCATCGTGGAGGCGACAGAGGAGAACAGCACGAACTCGGACAACTCGGTGTCTTGGGTGAACTCGTGCAGGTTGAGCGCGGCGTCGATCTTCGGCGCGAACACTCGCGCCAGACGCTCACCGTCCAGCGACTCGATCAGCCCGTCGTCCAACACTCCCGCGGCGTGCACGACCATCGTCAACGGATGCTCGGCCGTGACCGCCTCGATCAGCGCTTTGCATTGATCGCGGTCGGCTACGTCGCAGGCTCTCACCTGAACGTCGCAGCCCAGGCTCGCCAACTCCTCACTCAACTCCTGCGCGCCTGTGGCGGCAATCCCGCTGCGACTCACGAGCAGCAGATGCTCGGCGCCGTGCTCAACCACGAGATGGCGCGCTACGAGCGCTCCCAGCCCGCCCGTGCCCCCGGTGATCAGCACGGTCCCGTGGGGATCGAAGGATTGGGGCACGCTCAGCACGACCTTGCCGATATGCCGCGACTCCCGCAACAACCGAAACGCATCGACACCGCGACGCACGTCGTGGACCGCCACCGGCGGGTGCTCGAAGGCGCCCGCGGCGAGCAATCCCACGATTTCTCCGAGCATCTCCTGAATCCGCTCGGGACCGGCCTCGAGCAGGTCGAATGCCCGGTAGCGAACGCCCGCATGTAGGGCCGCCACCTCGTCGGGATCGCGCACGTCGGTCTTGCCCATCTCGATGAAGCGCCCGCCGCGCGGCAGCAGTTGCAGCGATGCGTCCACGAACTCTCCCGCCAGCGAATCCAGCACCACGTCCACGCCGGCTCCGTCGGTCGCGTTGAGGAACCTGTCGCTGAAATCGAGGCTTCGCGAGGATGCGATGTGCGCGTCGTCAAGCCCCAGGTCCTTCAGCGCAAGCCACTTGTCGGGGTGCGCGGTCGCGAACACCTCGACCCCCAGGTGCGAGGCGATCTGTAGCGCCGCCATCCCGACACCGCCCGCGGCGCCGTGCACGAGCAGTCTCTCGCCGGCTTTCAGTTCCGCCAGATCGACCAGTCCGTAGTAGGCCGTCAGGAACACGAGCGGCACGGCCGCGGCCTGACTGAACGACCACTGCTCCGGCATCTTCACGAGCGAGCGCGCGTCGGTGATCGAGATCTGGCCGAACGCGTCAGCCAGCAATCCCATGACGCGATCGCCCACCGCGAGCTCGCTCACGTCGGCTGCCACCTCCACCACGATTCCGGCTCCCTCGCTGCCGATCGGGGCCTCTCCGGGATACATCCCGAGCGCGATCAGCACGTCGCGGAAGTTCAAGCCCGCCGCGTGGATCGCCACCCGGACCTGTCCGGACCCGAGCGGCGCGGTGGCCAATTGGCTGGGGCGCAGCGCCAGGCTCTCGAGCGTCCCGGGAGAGTCGCTGCGCAGATGCCACGCCGATCGGTCGACGGGCGCCAGCAGAGAACCGCCCGCGCCGGCGCGGGCGAGTCGCGGCACGAACAGAGACCCGTCCCTGATTGCGATCTCCGGCTCCTCGACCGCGACCGCGGCGAGCACCGCGGCCGCCGACGCATCGCTCCCGTCGAGGTCGATCAGACCGAAACGTTCGGGGTGCTCAGACTGAGCGGAGCGCACGAGCCCGACGAGCGCCGCCTCGAGCAGGTTCGGTGTCTTGCTCGGCCCGGTTGCGAGCGCGCGCTCCGTGACGATCAGCAGCCGCGTTTCCAGCAGGCGCTCGGAGGCGGCCCAAGCCTGCAGCGCCTCGAGCACACTCGTGGTGATCATCTGAACGTCTACCGCGAGCCCTGTCCGCTCAGCGCCCTCGACCCAGCCTCCACCCTCTGTCCGCGCGGCCATCGAGGCGACATTCAGCAGGACCGCCGCCGGCATCCCAGCCCCTTGCTCCAAGGACGCTTCCAACTCAGCCAGATCTGGATAGGCGACGATATCCTCACCCAGAGACCGAGCGCCCCCACCGCCGGTCTCCAGTGCCGCCATGCGCGGTGCGCCGCCGTCGAGGTCCGGAGCCTGAATCTCGGTCCACCCGAGCTCATACAGCGCATCGACGCCGCTGCCGGCCTCCTCGGCGCCCTGCAATTGAGCCATGTCGATCGCCTGTGTGCGCAACTCCTCGATCGCGAACACCGGGTCGCCCTGCGCGTCGAAGGCGGCAAGACTCGCCGCGGCGCCGCCATCCCCATCACCGGTCCGCCCCAGGCGAACCCGCAGGGCGCCGGCTCCCCGGCCGTACAGCCGCACCCCGGCGAAGGAGAACGGAACCTCAACCTGCTGGCGCTCCTCGGAGGCCAGCAAGCCGACGTGCAGCGCCGCGTCCGAGAGGGCCGGATGAACGCAATAACTCTGTGCCTCCCCTGCACGCTCCTCATCCAGGGCGATCTCCGCGAAGAACTCTTCACCGCTCTGAAACGCGCGACGTAGACCCTGAAACGCGGGACCGTAGGTATAGCCGGCCTCTGCCAGGCGATCGTAAAAGAACTCGACGTCCAGCTCCTGCGCACCGATCGGCGGCCACTCCCCACCCGCAAACGCACTCAGCGATGACATGCCCTGCTCGGAGCAGAGCGTACCGGTGGCGTGACGAACCCACGCGTCTTCGCTTTCGTCCTCGCCGGCTCGCGATTGTGAGTAGATCTCGATCTGCCTGCGCATCTGCGAGTCGGGCTCGGACACGGTGACCTGCAGCTGAACGGTCCGCTCCCCGGGCAAGAACAGCGGCGCCTGCAGAGTGAGCTCTTCCACGCCGTGGGAGCCGACATGCTGAGCCGCCGCGAGAGCGATCTCGACAAGACCCGTTCCCGGCATCAGCACGGTGTCCATCACGGCGTGATCCTTGATCCAGGGGTGAGTCTCGCCGGAAATCCGCCCAGTGAAGACCCAGCCCTCGTCTTCGCCCGCGAGATGCAGCGCGGCGCTCAGCAGGGGATGCTCAGACGGGGACTGGCCGAGCGTGCTCGCATCTGTGACACCGGCCTGGGAGTTCAGCCAGTACTGGCGGCGTTGGAAGGCGTACGTGGGTAGCGCAACCCTGCTCGCGCGGCGCTCCTCGAAGAACGGACTCCAATCCACGTTTAGCCCGTTGACGTGGGCCTGCGCGAGAAAACGCATGAATGCGCGATCTTCCGGACGCCCTCTGCGCAACGTTGCGGCAATCAAAACGTCGCTCTCCTCGGCGTCCTCGTCGCCATCGCTCAGGCACTCGTGTGTCATGCCGCTGAGGACCCCGTCGGGTCCGATCTCCAAAAAGCGCTTCACGCCCAGCTCGCGTAGGCGCCGTATACCAGCGGCGAAACGGACGGTGCCACGAACCTGTGAGACCCAGTACTCGGGTTTGGTCAACTCACCGGCCACGGCGAGATCTCCGGAAAGGTTCGAGACGATCGGGATGCTCGGCTCGGAAAACACGACGCTCTCGGCGAGCGTTTGGAACTCCCCGAGCATCGGGTCCATCAGCACCGAGTGAAAGGCGTTACTCACGCGCAATCGTGTGACCTTGGGCGCGCCGGCGCCGTTCCTCGCTTCCCCGAACACGGTTTCCCACTCCCCCAAGGCCGTCTCATCGCCCGAGACGACGACCGCCGCGGGAGCATTCACCGCTGCCAACGCCAGACGATCCTCAAACCCCGACAAACTCTCCAACACCTCGCGCTCAGAGGCCCGCACCGCGGCCATCGCACCGGCACCGTCCAGGGCGCCCATCAACCGCCCGCGCCCGGCCACCAACCGGCACGCGTCCTGCAACGAGAACACGCCGGCCACGTACGCGCCCGCCAACTCACCGATCGAATGGCCGATCAGAAAGTCCGGGCGGCAACCGAAGCTCTCCACGAGCCTGTAAAGCGCGACCTCCAGGGCGAACAGGGCCGGCTGGGTGTACTGCGTACGGTCGAGCAATTCCGCGGACTCCGGATCATCCTCGGCGAACAGCAACTCCTTCAGCGAGCATCCCAACAACCCGTCAAAGCCCTCACACAAGCGATCGAACGCATTCGCGAACACTGCAAACGCCTCATAGCACCCCCGCCCCATTCCCGCCCATTGCGAGCCCTGTCCCGAGAACGAGAACGCCACGCCCGCACTCCCGAGGACACCGCTGAGAATGCTCTCGTCGCTCTCGCCACGCGCCAAGGCGCCCAGTGCACCCAAGAGACCGGCTCGGTCCTCGGCCAACACCACCGCACGATGGGACAAGGACGCGCGCCGCGACACGAGCGCACCCCCCACCCCGGCGAGATCGACCTCTGGCTCACCCTCCACGAACGAGCGCAAGCGAGCGGCCTGTCCGGCCAACGCCTCACCAGTGGACGCCGACAACACAAACGGCAACACCGAGGAACCGGTCAGCGCGCCAACGGGGCCGTCCTCATGATGCTCGTCGTGAGCTCTCTCAAGCGCAGGCGCCTCCTCCAGAATGACGTGGGCGTTGGTGCCTGAGATCCCAAACGACGACACCCCGGCGCGCCGTGGGCGACCGTTTCGCTCCCACGCAACCTCCTCTTTCAACAACTCGACATCGCCCTCCGACCAATCCACGTGGGGCGATGGTTCATCCGCGTGCAGCGTCCTCGGCAGCAGGCCGTGACGCATCGCCTGCACCACCTTGATCACGCCGGCCACGCCGGCCGCGGCCTGCGTGTGACCGAGGTTCGACTTGATCGACCCGAGCCACAGCGGGCGCCCCGCGGGACGCTCCTGGCCGTAGGTGGCCAGCAGCGCCTGCGCCTCGATCGGATCGCCGAGCGGGGTGCCGGTCCCGTGTGCCTCGACGACGTCGACATCTCCGGGAGACAGTCCCACGCCGGCGAGCGCCTCCTGGATCACGCGCTGCTGCGAGGGCCCGTTGGGGGCCGTCAGGCCGTTGCTCGCGCCATCCTGGTTTACCGCCGAGCCGCGGACCACGGCCAGGATTTCGTGTCCGTTGCGTTGCGCGTCGGACAGTCGCTCCAGCAACAGAAGACCCATCCCCTCAGACCAACTCGTGCCATCGGCGCCGGCGCCAAAGGGCTTGCACCTGCCGTCTACGGCCAGGCCGCGCTGGCGCGAGAAGGCCACGAACACCGCGGGTGAGACGAGCACGGTCACGCCGCCCGCCAGCGCCAGCGAGCATTCGCCGCTGCGCAGCGCTTGACAGGCCAGGTGCAGCGTCACGAGCGATGACGAGCACGCGGTGTCCACCGTCATCGCCGGCCCCTCCAGCCCGAAGTTGTAAGCCAGGCGTCCCGATACGACACTTCCGGCGCTACCGGTGACGAGATAACCTTCGACCTCTGCTGGCACCGACCCGGCCCTCAAGCCGTAGTCCTGATACATCAGACCGGTGAACACCCCCGTTCGGCTGCCCGTGAGCGCCGACGGGACGATGCCGGCGTCCTCGAAAGCCTCCCAGGCGCCTTCCAGCAGCAGACGCTGTTGGGGGTCCATGGCGAGCGCCTCGCGCGGTCCGATGCCGAAGAAGTCGGCGTCAAATTCACCGGCGTCGTGGAGAAAACCGCCGTGACGGGTGTAGCTCGTGCCGGGATTGTCGGGATCGGGGTTGAACAGCCGCTCGACCTCCCAGCCACGATTGTCGGGAAACTCCGATATCGCGTCGGTACCCGATGCGACGAGCTCCCACAGCTCGGCGGGCGAGGACACGCCTCCGGGATAGCGACAGCTCATGCCGACGATCGCGATCGGCTCGTCGGTCGACGTCGACGCGGATCGCCCTCTTCCGCTCCGGCTCTTCACGCCTTCTACTTTGGAACGAACGTAGGTTGCCACCGCGTCCGCGGTTGGGTAGTCGAACACCAGCGTCGACGGGAGCTTCAGACCGGTCGCCTGGCCGAGCCTGTTCCTGAACTCGACTGCGGCGAGCGAGTCGAACCCGAGGTCTTTGAAGGTGCGGGTCGAGTCGATCGCAGCGACGGAGCTGTGACCGAGCACGCCGGCGACGTGCGCCAGGACCAGCGTCGAGACGATCTCATCCCACTGGGCTTCCGGTGAGGAAGCCAACTGTCTGGAGAGCGCGCCACCGGCGTCAGATGCTTGACGGACGGGCATCGGCACCAGACCGCTCAGGACCGAGGGAAGCACGCCGGCTTTCGCCTGCGCACGCAGGGCCTGCATCCGCAGGCCCACCGGCAGCACCAATGCCTCGTCGGCCTGACGGGCGACGTCTAGGAGCTTAAGTCCCTGCTGCTCGGAGAGCGGAACGATGCCGATCCGCTCAAACCGTGCGAGGTCGGCGTCGCTGAGCGTGCCGGTCATCCCCGCGGCCCGATCCCACGCGCCCCAACCCACCGATACCGCCGGCAGACCCTGCGCACGGCGATAGGCCCCCAACGCGTCGAGGAAGGCGTTCGCCGCCGCATAGTTGCCCTGCCCCGGACTGCCCATGGCCGAGGCGACCGATGAGAACATCACGAACTCACGCAACCCCATGTCTTGCGTGAGCTCGTGCAGATGCACCGCGGCATCGACCTTCGGGGTCAGCACACGATCAAGGCGCTCTGCATCGAGAGACTCGATCAACCCGTCGTCCAACACACCGGCCGTGTGAACCACCATCGTCAGGGGATGCGCGTCTGCGATGGCGTCGATCAGCGCCTGCAATTGTGCGCGATCTGATACGTCACAGGCCACGATCTGCGCGCGAGCGCCCAGCGCCTCCAACGCGCCGCTCAGCTCCTGCGCGCCGTCTGCCTCCGGGCCACGACGGCTCAGGAGCAACAGCCTCCGGGCCCCGTGCTCACCCGCCAGATGTCGTGCGACGAGCGCACCCAGACCACCGGTGCCACCGGTGATCAACACCGTCCCCTCGGGATCGAAGGACGGCTGAGCGTGGTTTTCGCGACTGTTCTTCACACGGGCCACGCGGCGTGCGAAGAGGGTTCCCCGCCTGAGCGCCACCTCCGGCTCGCGCGTCAACAGCGCTTCGCGCAGCGAGTCGCCGACGGTTTCGTCCTCGCCGGCGCCGAGGTCGATCACTCCAAACCGCTCGGGATGCTCCGATTGCGCCGAACGCATTAGCCCGATGAGCGCTGCCTGAGTGAGGTTCGGGACCTCCTCGCCGTCGATCGCAAGCGCCTGCTCGCTCACGAGCACAAGTCTTGACTGAGCCAATTGCTCCGATGCGATCCATTCCTGCACCAAGTCGAGCACGACACCCGCACCACGATGGACGCCGTCCACCAATCCGGCGTCCCGGCCGGCGCCGGGCACGCGCGCATCAACCTGGCGCGAAGCGTCTGCGGCGACGGCGGCCGTCGCGCTGACGAGCACGATGTCGGGTGGGGACGAACCCTGTTCGATCGAGCTCTCAAGCGCGGTGAGATCCGAGTGGCGCTCGGTCTCGGCTCCTGCCACCTCGATCTTCGGGCGGCCGTCCTCGCCCGCATCCGGCTGAGCATCGAGCGTGGCCACTCGCATGGGTGAGTCGTTGGCGGACGGCGCAGGCAACTCGACCCATTGCAGTCGGTAAAGCGAATCGTCGCCGGTGCCCTCGGTGGCCTGCAGCTGGCTGCGGTCGAGCGCCCGGGCACGCAGCGATCGCACGGCGAACACGGGATCGTCCTGCTGGTCGACCGCCGACAGTGTCAGTATCCGCGGGTCTTGCGGATCTCTGCTCAGGCGAACGCGCAGCGCGCCGGCGCCGCGCCCGAACAGACGCACACCGGAGAACGAGAAGGGCACCTCGACCTCCTGCGCCTGCTCGGCGCTCAACAGGGCAGCGTGCAGAGTCGCGTCTGAGAGCGCCGGGTGAATGCAGTAGCTCTCCGCTTCGCCCGTACGCTCACCTTCGAGCTCGACCTCGGCGAACAGATCGTCACCCACCGTGAATGCCCGGCGCAATCCTCTGAATGAGGGACCGTAGTCATATCCAGCCTCGGCCAGGCGGTCGTAGAAGAACTCGCTGTCGAGCTCTTGGGCGCCCGCCGGCGGCCACTGCCCACCGGTGACAGGTCCCGGATCGGATTCGCCGAGCGCCGCGCCCGGGCAGAGCACGCCGGCAGCGTGCCGCGTCCACTGCGCGTCCGCCGCGTCCCGCGCGGATTCCTCCTGGGGCTGCGAGAAGATCTGGAGTTCTCTGCGGCCCTCGGAGTCGGGTTCTGAGACCGTCACTTGCAATTGCGCCCTACCGTTTGCGCCGAGCAGCAGCGGGGTCTGCAACGTCAGCTCCTCGATCGCGTCCGTACCAAGGAGCTGCCCTGCGGCCAACGCCAACTCGACGAAGCCGGTCCCGGGCATCAGTACCGCTCCCATTACCGCGTGGTCCTTCAGCCACGGGTGAGTCTCGACCGACAGCCGTCCGGTGAACAGCCAGCCACCGTCCTCATCGGCGAGCGCCAGCGCGGCGCCCAACAGGGGATGTTCGCCGGGAAGTTGCCCGAGCGCACCGGCATCGGTGGCGCCCGCACGCGAGGCCAGCCAGTAGTGCCGGCGCTCGAACGCATACGTCGGCAGCGTGACCGTCTTGGCGCGCTCTTCGTCAAAGGACGAGCCCCATTGCACATCCAAGCCGTTGACGTGTGCGTGTGCGAGAAACTCGGTGAGCGCAACGTCTTCGGCACGCTGTCTGCGCATCGTCGCGGCGATCAGCACGCCGGCGCCCCCATGCTCGCCGTCGCCATCGCCGCCATCGTCGTCGTCGAGGCATTCGTGAGCCAATCCGCTCAACACTCCGTCGGGGCCTATCTCCAGCAGGCGCGTGACGCCCTGCTCGCGCAAACGGCGCACGCCATCGGCAAAGCGCACGGTGCCGCGTACCTGGGAGACCCAGTACTCGGGTTCGGTCAGCTCCTCGCCGACCAGATCGCCGGTGAGGTTCGAGACGATCGGAACGGTCGGCCCTGAGAAGGACACACTCTCGGCGAGCGCGCGAAACTCCTCGAGCATCGGGTCCATCAGCGCCGAGTGAAACGCGTTGCTCACGCGCAGCCGCGTGATCTTTGTGCGCTCTCCCCCACTTTCATCGTTGGTTTCGCCAAACGCCGCTTCCCACTCCCCGAGCGCCGTCGCATCGCCGGAGACGACGACCGCTTCGGGAGCATTCACCGCCGCCAGCGCCAAGCGGTCCTCGAAGCCGTTCAAGCTGCCCAGCACGTCTCGCTCCGAGGCTCTGACCGCCGCCATTGCGCCGACTTCCTCCAGCGCGCCCATCAGACGACCGCGCCCCGCGACGAGCTTGCATCCATCCTCCAGCGAGAACACTCCAGCCACGTGTGCCGCAGAGAGCTCGCCGATCGAGTGTCCGATCAGGAGGTCGGGCTTCAAGCCGAAGCTCATCACCAATCGATAGAGCGCGACCTCCAGCGCGAACAAGGCGGGTTGTGTGAACTCGGTTCGATCAATCCGCGACACGCCCTCAGAGCCGTCCTGGGCAAACATCAGCTCCCGCACCGAACAGTCCAGCAGCGGGTCGAGCTCGGCGCACACCCGGTCGAGCTCGCTCGCGAACAGCGGGAACGCCTCATACAGCTTGCGGCCCATACCGGCCCATTGCGCGCCTTGACCGGAGAACATGAACGCCACCGCGCCGCCGGCGACGACACCGCGGTACAGGCCATCCTCAGAGACGTCCCGCTCAAGCGCCGACAATCCCCGCAGCAGTTGCTCGCGATCGCCGCCGAGGATCACCGCTCGATGAGACAGCGATGCGCGCCGCAGCGCCAGCGCGCCCGCGACCGCCGGAAGGTCGAGATCCTCTGCACGCTCGACGAACGCCCGCAGGCGTCGAGCCTGTCCCGTCAAGGCGCCATCGCTCGCGGCGGACACCAAGAACGGCAATGATCCAGACCCGCCCACGCTCGGGGTGAGCGCGGTCTCAGCCACAGCAACCTCGCCACCGGGACTGCCCTGCTCGCGGACGAGCGCTGCCGGCGCGGCGCCTTCGGCCCGCGGCGCCTCCTCCAAGATCACGTGCGCGTTGGTACCGGAGATCCCGAACGAGGACACGGCCGCACGCCGCGGAGCCTCGCCCGGCGCCCACGCGACAGCGTCCGTCAAGAGCTCGACGTTCCCGCTCGACCAGTCCACGTGCGGCGAGGGATCGGACGCGTGCAACGTCCTCGGCAGCACTTCGTGGCGCATCGCCTGCACCATCTTGATAACCCCCGCGACACCCGCGGCGGCCTGAGCATGGGCGATGTTCGACTTGATCGACCCCAACCACAACGGACGCTCCGAGGGACGCTCCTGACCGTAGGTCGCCAGCAGCGCCTGCGCCTCGATCGGATCGCCGAGCGGCGTGCCCGTGCCGTGTGCCTCCACGGCATCGACGTCGGCGGGCGAGAGTCCGCCCGCGGCCAACGCCTGCTGAATGACGCGCTGCTGTGAGGGTCCGTTGGGCGCCGTCAGGCCGTTGCTGGCGCCGTCTTGATTGACGGCCGAACCACGAACCACCGCCAGTACCTGGTGCCCGTTGCGCTGGGCGTCGGACAGGCGCTCGAGCGCCAACAATCCCATGCCCTCAGACCAGCCCGTGCCGTCGGCTTTCGAACCGAAGGATCGGCAGCGTCCGTCGAGCGACAGGCCGCGCTGACGCGAGAAGATCACGAACAGACCAGGGGTCGTCATGACTGTCACCCCACCCGCCAGCGCCAGCGAGCACTCCCCCGCACGCAGCGCCTGGCAGGCCAGGTGCAGCGTCACGAGCGAGGACGAGCACGCGGTGTCGACGGTGACGGCCGGGCCCTCCAAACCGAACACGTAGGCCAAGCGCCCGGAGACGACGCTCGCGGCGGCTCCGGTCGCCAGATAGCCCTCGAGTTCGGCAGATACCCGGCCTGTGTTTCTGCCGTAGTCGTGATGCATGACGCCGGTGAAGACCCCTGTGCGACTCCCAAGCAGTGACGCGGGATCGATGCCCGCATCCTCGAAGACCTCCCATACGCCTTCCAAAAGCAGGCGCTGCTGGGGGTCCATCGTCAAAGCCTCACGCGGACTGATCCCAAAAAAGTCGGGGTCAAACTCGGTGGCGTCGTGCAGGAAGCCGCCTCGGCGCGTGTAGCTCGTGCCGGCGTTGTCGGGGTCGGGGTCAAACAGAGAGTCAAGATCCCAGCCGCGATCTTCGGGGAACTCACCGATCGCGTCGCGACCTTCGCTGAGGAGCTCCCACATCTCTTGCGGGGATGACACTCCCCCCGGATAGCGACAGCTCATCCCCACGATCGCGATCGGCTCTCGTGAGGCGGCGAGCAGGCGCCGGTTCTGGGATCGCAGCTGATCGGCTTCCTTGACCGATGCCCGCAGCGCCTCGACGACCTGCTCTTGCGCGAGCTCGCTCACGATCCCGATCCATTGGTCTCGAGGAGCTGCCCCTCGAAATCCGCCCGCTGCTGGAGCGTGCGCTGCACGAGCGTGGCGACGTCCATCGTGTCGACCTCGTCGGCGCCCTCATCGCCGCTCTCGCTCGGCGACGTCGTGCCCGCGGAGTGAGCGAGATCGATCAGCGCCTGCATCAACCCGGCCCGTCGCAGGTCGGCGAGCGGGATCGAGGCCAGCAGCTCGCGCATCTGCGCCTCCTCGGACTCCGGCTCGCGGACCTTCTCCTGGCCCTCGACCACGATCTCCCCTCGCAGGTAGGCCGCCACGGCAGCGGGGGTGGGGTGATCGAAGATCAGGGTGGCGGGCAGCTTCAGTCCGGTCGCCTGACCCAGACGGTTTTTCAGCTCGACCGCGGCAAGCGAGTCAAAGCCGAGGTCTTTGAAGTTGCGCTGCGCATCGAGGGCCTCGGATACGTCATAGCCAAGGACACCGGCGACATGGCCGCTGACGAGTTCGAGCACGATGCCGTCCCACTCGGGCTCAGGGGCTACCGCAAGTCGCCTGGCCAGCGAACCGCCGGAGTCCGATGCCTGGCGCACCGGGACGCGCACGAGCCCGCGCCAGACGGCGGGCAGGATGCCGCTCTTGGCCTGGGCGCGCAGCACGCCCATGTCGGCGCGCACCGGCACGAGCGTCGGCTCGTCGACGGCCCGCGCAAGATCGAACAACTCCAGACCTAGCTCGTCGGAGAGGGCGATGAGGCCTTCCGAGCGCCTGACTCGATCCGCGACGCTCGCGCGGTCGGCGTCGCTGAGCATCTCGTTGAAACCTGTCGTGCGCTCCCAGATCCCGAACGCCAGGGCGGTGCAGGGCAGGCCTTGGGCACGACGATGGGCCGATAGTGCGTCCAGAAATGAGTTGGCGGCCGCGTAGCTGCCGAGCCTCGGGCTGCCGAGCGTGCCCGAGACGGAGGAGAACAGGATGAGTTCGCGCAGCCCGGTGTTCTTGGTGAGTTCGTGCAGGTTAACGGCCGCGTCGACCTTCGGCGTCAATACCCGCGCCAGGCGCTCACCGTCCAGGGAGTCGATCGAACCGACGTCAAACGCCCCGGCCGCGTGAACGATCGTCCTCAGCGGATGGGCGTCTGAGATGGAGTCGAGCAGGTCCTTCAACTGCGCTCGGTCGGAAACGTCACACGCGACTATCCGTACCTGCGCGCCGAGTTCACCGAGCGAGTCCCGCAGCTGCGCAGCTCCCTCGGCCTCCGGTCCGCGACGGCTGACGAGCACAAGCCGCTCGGCGCCTCCCTGCGCGACCAGGTGGCGCGCCACCAGTGCGCCCAACCCACCCGTGCCGCCGGTGATAAGGACGGTGCCGGTCCCATCCTCGTGCGGCGCGCGATCCCCCTCCTCACGGGGCCTCGAACGCGCGAGCCGACGCGCGTAGAGCTTGCCTTGCCTGATCGCAAGATCGGGCTCTCCCAGCGAGAGCGCTCCCAGCAACGCGGCCTCGGACGTCTCGTGCCGGTCGAGATCGATCAGTCCCACCCGATCGGGATGCTCCGATTGAGCCGAGCGCATCAATCCGACGAGCGCAGCCTGGACGAGATTTGGCAACTCCTCCGTAGTGACCGCGACCGCGCGGTCGGTCACCAGCACGAGCCTCGCTTGCGATAGCGGCTCCGCTGCCAGCCACCCTTGCAACAGCTCGAGCGTCAGCCGCGCGCTTTGGTGGACGCTCTCCGCGAGTCGCCCGTCGTCGGCTTCGGCGCTCGCGACCATCGCGCCACCGGCGAGATCAAAGCCCTCGCCCGCTTTCATCGAAGAGGCATCTACGAGCACGATCTCGGGCGCCGAAGCGCCCTGCTCGATTGCAGCGAGGAGCGCCGGGAGATCGCGAAAGCGTTCCAGCTCGATCCCGGGCGCGCGAATTTCGCCACTCACACGCTCGCGTGCGCTGCCGTCAGCGCGGTCGGGGGCGGCGGTATCGGAGTCGAGTATCGCAACGCGCGGTTGTGAACCGTTGGTCTCCAGTGCGCCGGCAAGCTCGACCCACTCGAGCGCATAAAGCGAGTCGTGGCCCGCGCCCTTGGCCGCGTTCAGCTGGCTGCGGTCGATGGCCCGTGCCTTCAGCGAACCGATGGCGAATACCGCGTCACCTTGCTCGTCGACCGCGAACAGACTCAGCGCTTTCTGATCGCCGGCCTGTTTGCGCAGACACACACGCAACGCGCTTGCCCCACGCGCGAACAGGCGCACTCCCGAGAAGGCGAACGGAACGCCGACCTCCGCCTGCTCACCGTCCAAGGAGGCGAGCACAGCCGCATGCAGCGACGCGTCAGACAGCGCGGGATGGATACAGAATCCCTGCGCCTGATCGGCGTGCTCGTCCTCCAGCGCGACCTCCGCAAAGAGCGTGTCGTGTGTCGCGAACACGCGGCGCAGTCCCTGAAAGGAAGCTCCGTAGCCATAGCCGGCCTCGGCCAGACGCTCGTAGAAGAACTCACTGTCCTGCTCCTCGGCGCCGGCCGGAGGCCACGCTTCGGTGAGCTGGAGCCGCTGGAGCTCAAGGTCCGATGTTTCGGGCGCCGAGTCCAGGGCGCCCACGGCATGGCAGGTCCAATCCGCTGGGCTTGAGTCATCCTCGGCGGCATCTTGCGTGCGTGAATAGATACCCAGTTCCCGGTGCCCCTCGGCGTCGGCCTGCGACACGGTTATCTGAAGGTGGGTGGCGCCGCCCCGCTCGTCGAGCAACAGTGGCGCCTGCAACGTGAGCTCCTGGACGACCTCTGAGCCGACACGCTGTGCGACCGCCAACGCCAACTCGACGAACCCGGTACCCGGCATCAGTACGGAGCCCATCACCGCGTGATCCTTCAGCCAGGGCTGCTGCTCGACCGAAAGCCTTCCGGTGAAAAGCCACCCGTCATCCTCGCCGACCGGCTGCAGCGCGGCGCCCAGGAACGGATGCTCGATCGCGGACTGCCCGAGCAACCCGGCGTCTGTGCCGCCCGACCCCCTATGGGAGACAAGCCAATAGTGACGGCGCTGAAACGCGTAGGTCGGAAGCTCGACATGCCCGTTTGCCCGCCGCTCGAAGAATGGGCGCCAGTCGACCCTGGCGCCGCTCGCGTGAGCCCGCGCGAGAAAGTCGACAAAGACCTTGGCTTGCCGACCGTCATCTCCGTCGCCTTCACGTGGCCTGCGCAAGCTTGCCGCCACGAGCGCAGCCTGCTCGTCATCCTCGGCCACGCATTCGTAGGTGAGGCCGCCCAGCACGCCATCGGGCCCGAGCTCCAAGAAGCGCGTCACACCGGCGGCGCGAAGAAAACGCACGCCGTCGGCAAACCGCACGGTGCTGCGCACCTGTGAGACCCAGTACTCGGCGCTCGCCAGCTCCTCACCGGCCAGCCCGCCGGTGAGATTGGAGACGATCGGGATCTTTGGTGTAGCGAAAGACACGCCTTCGGCCAGTGCCCTGAACTCGTCGAGCATCGGATCCATCAGCGCGGAGTGAAAGGCGTTACTCACACGCAGCCGCGTTGCCTTACGCGTCTGCTGATCGCCGGCGGCGCCGCCAAACGCCGCTTCCCACTCTCCCAGCGCGGCCTCATCGCCGGAAACGACGACCGCTTCGGGGGCGTTCACAGCCGCGATGCTCAGACGACCCTCGAACCCGTCCAGGCTCGCCAACACCTCTCGCTCTGTGGCTCGCACGGCCGCCATAGCCCCGACCCCATCCAGGGCGCCCATCAGACGGCCGCGTCCGGCGACCAAAGAACAGGCGTCCTCCAACGAGAACACTCCGGCCACGTATGCCGCGGAGAGCTCACCGACCGAGTGTCCGATCAGGAAGTCTGCCTGTAGGCCGAAACCGTTTACGAGCCTGTGCAGCGCTACCCCCAGCGCGAACAGCGCAGGTTGGGTGAACTCGGTGCGTTCGAGCAGGACGGCGCCCTCGGACCCCTCTTCGGTGAACAACAACTCCCGCAGCGAACGCCCGATGTGAACGTCCAGTTGCTCGCACAGCACGTCGAGCTCTGTTGCGAACACCGGGAACGCCTCATACAGACCGCGCCCCATCCCGGGCCACTGCGAACCTTGACCGGAGAAAAGAAACGCAGACCTGCCCGCCTCCGCCGCGACACCGGTTAGGAGACCCTCATGAACCTCCCCGCGCTCGAGCGCCGCCAGCGACGCGAGGAGCCTCTCGACGTCCTCGGCTTGTACGACCGCACGATGGGACAGGGACATGCGAGACGACGCCAGTGCATTTGCCATCGCGGCGAGATCGACGCCGGGCTCGCCTTCTACGAAGGACCGCAGCCGCCCGGCCTGTCCCGCCAAGGCCTCAACGCTCGACCCGGACACGAGAAACGGCAACGCGACGGTGTCGGCTATTGGCGCAGGGTTCCCGTCCGAGTCAGCGTCTCCCTCGGCTGTGGCGACATCTTCGCCACTCCCTCTGGGGGCTTCCTCCAAGATCACGTGCGCATTCGTGCCCGAGATCCCAAACGAGGACACCGCGGCGCGTCGCGGAACATCGCCCGGCTCCCATGGCGCCGGCTCCCTCAACAGCTGTACCTCTCCTTGTGACCAATCGACGTGCGGAGAGGGTTCGTCGGCATGGAGGGTCTTGGGCAGAACCCCATGTCGCATCGCCTGCACCATCTTGATCACGCCGGCTGCGCCCGCAGCCGCCTGCGTGTGCCCAACGTTGGACTTGATCGAGCCGAGCCACAACGGACGCCCATTGCGACGCTCCTGCCCGTATGTCGCCAGCAATGCCTGTGCCTCGATCGGATCTCCGAGCACGGTCCCGGTCCCGTGCGCCTCGACGACGTCCACGTCCTCGCCGGAGAGCCCGGCGCTGGCAAGCGCCTGACGAATCACTCGTTCCTGCGCGGGACCGTTCGGCGCCGTCAGCCCGTTCGATGCGCCATCCTGATTGACCGCCGATCCCCGCACCAGTCCGAGGATGCGATGGCCTCGCTCGCGCGCGAGTGACAGGCGCTCGAGCAGCAGCAGCCCCACGCCCTCAGCCCAGCCGACGCCGTCGGCTCCCTGCCCGAAGGACTTGCAGCGCCCATCCGCCGCCAGCCCACGTTGGCGGCTGAAGACGACGAAGGTGCCCGGGGTGGCCAGCACGGTCACGCCGCCGGCCAGAGCCATCTCACACTCCCCGGCCCGCAGCGCCTGACACGCCAGATGGGTGGTCACGAGCGAGGACGAGCACGCCGTGTCGACGGTCACCGCCGGACCCTCGAGGCCGAAGGTGTATGCCAGACGCCCGGAGATCACGCTGCCCGTGCTGCCCGTACCGAGATAACCCTCGAGCTCGGCGGACAGCGGATCCGCATTTGACCCGTAGTCCCCATACATCACACCCATGAACACGCCGGTTTTGCTGCCTCGCAGCGACCGGGGATCGATACCGGCGTCCTCGAAGGTCTCCCAGGCGCCCTGCAGCAACAGGCGCTGCTGGGGGTCCATCGCCAGGGCCTCGCGCGGACCGATCGAGAAGAACTCGGCGTCGAACTCGCCGGCGTCATAGACAAAGCCGCCGTGACGGGTGTAGCTCTTTCCGGGAACATCCGGATCCGCGTCGAACAGTCGCTCCACGTCCCATCCACGATCGGTCGGGAACTCCCCGATCGCGTCCTTGCCAGCTTGCAGCAGGTCCCACATGTCCTCTGGCGAGTTCACGCCCCCGGGGTAACGGCAGCCCATGCCGACGATCGCGATCGGCTCTCTGGAGGCGGCGCGAAGCCTGCGATTCTGCAACCGCAGCTGGTCGGCTTCCTTGAGGGTCGTGCGCAGTGCCTCGACGACCTGCTCTTGTGAGGTCTCCCCCATCACAACCCCCACTCGTCCGACTCAACGGCGTGAGCCTCGAAATCGTCCTGTTTTTCAAAGCTGCGCTGCACGAGACCGGCGACGTCCAGCGCGTCGATGCGGTCGGCTTCGGCGCTCAGCGATGCCTCGCCGTCACCCCCCGCGAGTTCCATGAGCGCCTCCATCAGACCGGCCTGCCTCAACTGTGAGAGCGGTATCGAGGTGAGCAGTTCTCGAATTTCCCGCTCACCGGGCTCCAGACCGGATTGCCGATCGTCCCTGGGCGTTATCGCTCCTCGTATGTAGGTGGCCACGGCGCCGGGCGTCGGGTGGTCGAAGATCAGGGTCGAGGGAAGTTTCAGCCCACTGGCCCGGCCCAGACGATTTTTCAGCTCGACCGCGGCCAGCGAATCGAAGCCGAGCTCCTGGAAGGGGCGCTGTGGATCGACCGCCGCCACGGAGGCATGCCCCAGGACGTCGGCCACCTGAGCTCTGACCAGCTCACCGATGAGGTTGTCCCACTCTGACTCGGGCGTTTGCGCCAGCTTGGCGGCAAGCGAGCCCTTGGTGTCGGAGGCGCGACGGGTTGGAACGCGGATCAACGTCCGCAGAACAGCGGGAAGCAGCCCGGTCTTCGCCTGGGCTCGCAGCGCAGCGGTGTCCAAACCCATCGGGACGAGAACGGGCAGCTTCTGGATGCGTGCGAGGTCAAACAGCTCCAATCCCTGTTCCCTGGTGAGCGGCTTCATGCCCATGCGAGCAAGGCGTGCGCGATCGCCCGTGCTCAGCTCACCGGTCATCCCAGCGGCCTGATCCCATGCGCCCCAAGCCAGTGACATTCCAGGCAGGCCGCTCGCGCGGCGGTGTTGCGCCAACCCGTCAAGGAACGCGTTTGCGGCCGCATAGTTGCCCTGACCGGGACTTCCGACCGTAGCCGCGGCGGAGGAGAAGAAGATCAGCTCTGCCCGGCCCGCGAGCTCGTGCAGATTCAGGGCGCCATCGACCTTCGGGACCATTACGCGGGACAGGCGTTCACCGTCGAGCGATTCGATCACCCCGTCATCGAGCACACCGGCCGCATGAATAACAGCGCTCAGGGGATGCTCGTCTGCAACCGACCCAAGTAGATCCACGACCTGCGTTCTGTCCGACGCGTCGCAGGCGACTATGCGCACGTCACAGCCGAGCTCACGCAGTTCCGCTTCCAGGTCTCCCGCTCCGTCGGCCTCGGAGCCTCGACGGCTCGCAAGCAGTAGTCGCTCGGCACCTCGCTCCTTGACCAGATGGCGCGCCATCAACGCCCCGAGGCCGCCGGTGCCACCGGTGATCAGCACGGTGCCACCAAATCTGAGCTCCGGCAAGGAGTCTTCTGGCGATGATGTCTTTTCCTGGACCCTTACACGCGTGAGGCGCGGCGCATAGAGGGAGTCTCGCCGGATCGCGAGCTCCGACTCTTCGGTCGCGAGCGCGGCGTAGAGCGCATCGCGCGCGACCTCGCCGCCGTCCAGGTCGATCACGCCGAAACGACCGGGGTGCTCCGATTGAGCCGAGCGCAGCAGACCGACGAGCGCGGCCTGCAAAAGATTCGGAGTCTCCTCCTCAGCCACAGCCACCGCACGATCGGTTACGAGCAGGAGCCTGGCCTGAAGCAGGGGCTCACAGGCGAGGAACGACTGCACCGACCCGAGCACGCCCTCGGCAATCTGACGGACGATCTCAGCCGTGCCCTCAGCGCTCGCGCCCGGCCCTCGCCCGTTTCCATCCGTCTGCTCGGCGAGCGTCCCCGCGACGTGCAGGAGTACGACCTCGGGGACGGACGCGCCCTGCTCGATTGCGAGCTCGAGGTCAGCCAGCTCGGCATGACTCTCAAACTCGGAGCCAGACACCAGAACGCCCGTCGGCGCTGTGGCGTCGAGTACCGCGACATGTGGCCGTGAGCCGTTCGGTGAAGGCGTCGAAATCTCTCCCCACGCAAGCTCATACAGCGAGTCATGGCCCCCGCTGCGAGTGCTCTGCAGCTGATTTTGATCGATCGCACGGGTCTGCAGCGCCGTGATCGTGAACGCCGGCTCGCCCTGCTCGTCGACCGCTGAGAGGATCATCGTCTGCGCATCCTGTGCATCTCGGGACAGACGCACGCGCAGGGCACTGGCGCCTCGCCCGAACAGACGCACGCCGGAGAAGGAGAAGGGAACCCCCACCTCACCTGACTGGCCGGCGCTCAGCAGCGCGGCGTGTAGTGCCGAGTCCGACAGCGCGGGGTGCACACAGAAGGCGTGTGCTTCGCTCGCACACTCGCCGTCCAGTGCCACCTCGGCGAAGATCTCCTCGCTCGTCTCAAACGCGCTGCGCAGACCTTGGAAGGACGGACCATATCCGTAGCCTGCCTCGGCCAGACGGTCATAGAAGAACTCGCTGTCGAGCTCCTGGGCGCCCGGCGGTGGCCACTCTCCTTCCGGTCCGTGTGCCTGAAGTGAAGGCACGTCCTCTCCCGCGCACAGGATGCCGGCGGCGTGTCGAGTCCACTCCTTGCCAAGTTCATCCTCGTATTCCTGCTGTGGGCAGGAATAGATCGCAAGCTCACGGTGGCCTTCTGGATCGGGCTCGGAGACCGTGACCTGCAATTGCACCGCCTCACCCTCGTTCAATAGCAGCGGCGCGTACAGAGTCAGCTCCTCGACGGCCTCTGTGCCGACGCGCTGTCCAGCTGCAAGCGCCAACTCGACAAATCCGGTGCCGGGCATCAACACCGAATCCATGACGGCGTGATCTTTCAACCACGGATGGGTTTCGGTCGAGAGCCGCCCGGTGAAGATCCAACCCTCGTCGTCCTCGCCGGCGAGGTGGAGGGCCGCGCCGAGCATGGGGTGCTCGGCGGAGGACTGTCCAAGCGAAAGCGCGTCGGTGGTTCCCGCTTCTGGGGAAAGCCAGTAGCGGCTGCGCTGAAATGCGTATGTGGGTAGCGCCACCCCTTTGGCGCGCCGTACGTCGAAGAAAGCGCCCCAGTCGATCTCCACCCCGTGCACATGAGCCTGCGCGAGGAAGCTCAAGAAGGCGCTGCCTTCGTGGCGACGCTTGCGCAAGCTCACGGCGACGAGGACGTCCTCATACTCACCGTCCTTCTCCCCAAGACACTCAAGCGCCATCCCGCTCAACACACCGTCAGGACCCAGCTCCAAATACCGCGTCACTCCTGCGTCACGCAAACATTTGACGCCATCCGCAAACCGGACCGTGCCGCGCACCTGCGAAACCCAATACTCCGCGTTGCACAGCTCATCACCGACGACCGTACCGGTCACATTCGAGACGATCGGGATCGCCGGCTCCGTGAATGACACATCCTCGGCGAGCGCCTCGAACTCACCCAACATCGGATCCATCAGTGCGGAGTGAAATGCGTTGCTGACCCGCAAACGCGTGATCTTGCGCTGCGCTCCGGCGTCGGACTCGCTGAATCGGGCTTCCCATTCCTCAAGCGCGGTCTCCTCGCCGGAGACCACGACCGCTTCCGGCGCGTTCACGGCCGCCAGCGACAGGCGATCGTCAAACGCGGCGAGACTTTCTGAGACCAGTTGCTCTGAAGCCCGCACGGCCGCCATTGCGCCGACACCGTCCAACGCCCCCATCAAACGCCCACGGGCTGCCACCAAACGGCACGCATCCTCAAGCGAGAAAACCCCGGCGACATACGCGGCCGAGAACTCCCCGATCGAATGTCCGACCAAGAAGTCCGGCTGTAGGCCAAAGCTGCTCACCAAACGGTAAAGCGCGACCTCAAACGCAAACAATCCGGGCTGCGTGAACTCCGTCACATCCAGTCGAGCAGCCTCGTCCGAGCCATCGTTTGCGAACAACAACTCCCTCAGCGAACACCCGATCAGCGGGTCCAGCTCAGCACACAACGCATCGAACTCGTTTGCGAATCGGGGGAACCCGTCATACAACCCACGCCCCATACCGGCCCACTGCGAACCCTGACCTGAGAACAAGAACGCCAACCGGCCGGTGCCGACGGCGACACCGCTAAGCACTCCATCCACGATCCCGTCGCGCTCAAACCCGGCCAGTCCCGCGAGCAGATCCTCGCGACCCTCGGCGAGGATCACCGCGCGATGTGACAAGGAACCACGTCGCAGGGCCAGCGCGCTAGCGATTTCGTACACGTCAAGCTCGGGCTGGTCTTCGACAAATGCGCGCAGTCGGCCAACCTGTCCAGCCAGTGCTCCGGCGCTCGCCGCGGACACTAGGCACGGCGTAACGCCGATGCTCACGGGTTCGCCAGCGCCACTCACCACGATTTCATCGTTAGCGGCGCCGCGCGCATCGGTGACCGGCGGAGCCTCCTCCAGGATCACGTGCGCGTTCGTGCCCGAAATTCCGAACGACGAGACGCCCGCGCGGCGCGGCCTGCCGTTTGCCTGCCACGACACCGGCTCGGTCAGCAGCGCTACATCGCCTGCCGACCAGTCCACGTGTGGCGAGGGCTCCTCGGCGTGCAGGGTCTTCGGCAGGACCTCGTGGCGCATCGCCATCACCATCTTGATCACGCCCGCAACCCCGGCGGCGGTCAGCGTGTGCCCGATGTTGGACTTGATCGAGCCGAGCCACAGAGGTCGACCATCGGGGCGATCCTGGCCGTAGGTCGCAAGCAGCGCCTGCGCCTCGATCGGATCGCCCAACGTCGTGCCGGTGCCGTGCGCCTCGACCGCGTCCACTTCATCGACCGCCAGCCCCACGGCTGAGAGCGCCTGGCGAATGACTCGCTGCTGGGAAGGACCGTTTGGTGCCGTCAGGCCGTTGCTGGCGCCATCCTGATTGACGGCCGAACCCCGCACCACGGCCAGCACGTCGTGCCCGTCGCGCTGTGCGTCGGAGAGTCGCTGGAGTAGCAACATGCCCATGCCCTCCGACCAGCCCGTGCCGTCGGCCTGCGCCCCGAAGGACTTGCAGCGCCCGTCGGGTGAAAGACCGCGTTGGCGAGAAAACTCGATGAACAGGTCGGGACTCGTCATCACCGTGACCCCGCCGGCGAGCGCCATCGAGCACTCTCCCGAGCGCAGCGACTGACACGCGAGATGCAGCGCAACGAGCGAGGACGAGCAAGCGGTGTCCACCGTCACCGCGGGCCCCTCCAGACCGAAGGTGTAGGCCAAACGGCCCGATGCCACGCTGCCCGTGGTGCCGGTCAGGCGTAGACCCTCAAGCTCAGGCGGGTGCGCGCCAAGGCCATAGACCGTGGATCCCGACCCGGCAAAGACGCCCGTTCTGCTCCCGGCAAGCGAAGCGGGGTCGATACCGGCGTCTTCGAACGCCTCCCAGGCGCCTTCCAACGCGAGGCGCTGCTGGGGGTCCATGGCCAACGCCTCGCGTGGGCTGATCCCGAAGAACTCGGCGTCGAACTCGCCCGCGTCGTAGAGGAACCCGCCGTGTCGGGTGTAGCTCGTTCCCGGGCTGTCGGGGTCGGGATCGAACAGACCTTCCAGTCTCCAGCCGCGATTGTCGGGAAACTCGCCGATCCCGTCCACACCGCCGGCGACCAGGTCCCATAGGCCTTGCGGTGAGTTTACTCCGCCCGGGTAGCGACAGCTCATCCCCACGATCGCGATCGGCTCGTCGCTTTGCCGGTCCGGACGCCCGAGCGTTGTCACCTCACCCTCACTCCGGACGCCGGCGCCGTGGACGCTTTCGAGCACGAACTCGGCAACCGCTCGCGGCGTTGGGTGGTCGAAGACCAGTGTGGACGGGAGTCTCAGTCCGGTGGCCGTTGTGAGGCGGTTTCTCAACTCGACGGCCGCGAGCGAGTCGAACCCAAGGTCTTTGAACGCACGTTCGGGATCGATCGCCGTGGCGGACGTGTGGCCCAGCACGCCCGCGACGTGCTCACCGACCAGCGCGGCAACGACTCCCGCCCACTCTGACCGTGGCAGCGTCGCCAGTCGCCGCGCCAGCGATCCGCCGGCGTCGGAGGCCCGCCGGATCGGTGTGCGCACGAGACCTCGCAGGATCGCCGGCAACATTCCCGCCTTGGCTTGGCCGCGCAGGACCGTCATCTGCAGCGGCACGGGCAGCAGCAGGGGGGCGTCGACACCACGTGCCAGATCGAACAACTCAAGACCTTGATCTTGTGAGAGCGGGACGATGCCGATGCGCTCGAAACGGGCGCGCTCGGACTCACCGAGCGTCCCGGTCATACCCACGGCTTGATCCCATGCACTCCAACCGAGCGAGACGCCGGGCAGGCCCTGTGCACGGCGGTGGGCCGCGAGCGCGTCAAGAAAGGCGTTGGCCGCCGCGTAGTTGCCTTGCCCGGGGCTCCCCATCGAGGAGGCGATCGAGGAGAACAGCACGAACTCCCGTACCTCCGACGACTGTCGTGTGAGCTCGTGCAGGTTGACGGCGGCATCGACCTTCGGGGCGAACACGCGAGACAGACGCTCACTGTCCAGGGACTCGATCAACCCATCGTCGAGGACGCCGGCCGCGTGGATCACCATCGTCAGCGGATGCTCCTCCGGGATGGAGTCGATCAGCTCCCGCAACTGCTCTCGGTCGGCCACGTCACAGGCCGCGATCTGCGCCTCGCACCCGAGTTCTGCAAGGGCCTCGCCCAGCTCGCGGGCTCCCTCTGCCTCGATCCCGCGGCGGCTGACCAATAGCAGCCGCTCTGCCCGGTGCTCGGTCGCGAGATGTCGCGCCACGAGCGCCCCCAACCCGCCGGTTCCGCCGGTGATAAGCACCGTGCCGTGAGGAGCGAAGGGCTGCGGGATGCTGAGCACGAGCTTGCCGATGTGCTTGGACTCGCGCAAAACGCGGAAGGCTTCCACGCCGTGCCGAACGTCCTCGACGGTGATCGGCGGGTGTTTGAGGACGCCGCGCTCGAACAGACTCACGAGCTCGCGAAGCATCTCTTGGACTCGCTCCGCAGGCGCTTCCAGGAGGTCAAACGCGCGGTAGCGAACGCCCTCGTGCTTGGCGGCCACCTCATCGGGGTCGCGGATGTCGGTCTTGCCCATCTCCAGAAAGCGCCCGCCGCCAGGCAACAGTTCCAGAGACGCGTCGACGAACTCGCCCGCAAGAGAGTCGAGCACCACATCCACGCCCTCCCCGTCGGTGAGGCCCAGGAACTTATCCTTGAACTCGAGCGTTCGCGAGGAAGAGATGTGCGTCTGCTCTACACCGAGATCTTCCAGCGCCCCCCACTTGTCGGGGTGAGCGGTCGCGAACACCTCGGCGCCGAAGTAGTGGGCCAGTTGCAACGCTGCCGTCCCCACCCCGCCGGCCGCGCCGTGCACCAGCAGCCGCTCGCCTGCTTTCAGTTCGGCCAGGTCCGACATCCCGTAGTAGGCGGTCAGGAAGACGATCGGCACCGACGCCGCCTGGATAAATGACCACTCCTCGGGCATCTTCACCAGGTAGCGCGCGTCGGCCACGGCGATCGGTCCAAACGCATCGGACATCAGGCCCATAACGCGATCGCCGACGACCAGATCGCTCACATCCTCGGCGACCTCCAGGACGACTCCGGCGCCCTCGCCGCCGATGGGGGCTTCGCCGGGATACATGCCGAGCGCGATCAGCACATCACGGAAGTTCAATCCCGCCGCGTGCATCGCGATTCGCACCTGCCCCGCCTCCAGCGCATCGCCGGCGGCCTCGCTCTCCAGCAGCTTCAAACCGTCGAGGGTTCCGGGCGAGCTTGTACCCATGCGCCATGGCACACCTTCCGGCGGCGCGATCAACGAGCCGCCGGCCCCCAAACGCGCGAGGCGGGGCGCCAGCGGCACACCGTCTCTCACGGCGAGTTCCGATTCTCCGAGAGACAGCGCGTCCATGAGCGCGCCCCTAGATGCCTCGTTGTGGTCGAGGTCGATCACCGCGAACCGTCCCGGGTGCTCTGACTGGGCCGAGCGCACGAGTCCTGCGAGCGCCGCCTGAGCGAGGTTCGGATCGTCGTTTCTGGAGGCGACGAGGGCGTTTTCGGTGACGAACACCAACCGTGAATCCGACAGGCCCTCGGCGGCGATCCACTCTTGCGAGAGTTCGAGCGCTTGGGCGACGACGTCGCGCGTGATACCGGCGAGGCCGCTATCCGTCGCCTTCCGTGGAGACATCTTTGTGCCGACGTCCACGAGTACCGTGTCGGGCGCCGGGGCTCCCTGCGACAGGGCGGCTTTGAGCCCGGTGAGGTGCGGGTAACCGCTCCCCGGCTCGATTCCGATGGCGGCGATCGCGGGGTGAGGCGCCTCGCCGTCGCCAAGCGCGGCGATGCGTCCTGGAGCAGCGCTCCCGACGGACGGGACCTCCACCCATTCGAGCTCGTAGAGCTCCTCGCCACGTGCTCGGGATGACGCCTGCAATTGACTCTGCTCGATCGTTCGTGTCCGCAGCGTCCCGACGGAGAACACGGGGTCGCCCTGCTCGTCTACGGCGGACAGGCTCAGCGTGCTCGGATCGGCGCCGTCACCCACAAGACGTACACGCAGAGATGCCGCGCCGCGTCCGTAAAGATGCACGTCGGAAAAGGCGAAAGGCACACCGACGCCCTCGCCCCGCGAGCTCAACAGTCCCGCGTGCAACGCCGCGTCAGACAGTGCGGGATGCACGCAAAAACGCTGCGCCTCACCTGCGTGATCCTCCTCCAGGGCGACCTCGGCGAACAGCTCATCCCCTACCTCGAATACCCTTTGCAGCCCGCGAAACGCCGGACCGTAGTCGTAGCCCTCTTCTGCCAGGCGCTCGTAGAAGTCCTCGGTGGCGAGCTGCTTGGCTTCCGGTGGGGGCCATGTTCCCGTGGCGAACATGTCGCTCACCGAGTCGTGGGCTTGCTCGCCGGAGCGCAACGCACCCGAGGCGTGCATGGTCCATCCCACTTCTTCGCCGAGCTCAGTGCCGGCGTCGTCGAGTGAGCGCGAATAGATCTCGATCTCCCTGCGCCCCTGCGCGTCTGCTTCGGAAATCGTGACTTGCAGCCGCACACCCTCACCGGCCAGCAACAGCGGAGCGCCCAACGTCAGCTCATCGATGACCTCCGATCCGACGCGCTGACCAACTGCGAGCGCCAGCTCGACGAAGCCCGTTCCGGGCATCAACACCGAGCCCATGATCTCGTGATCTTTCAACCATGGATGATCCTCGGCAGCGAGCCGTCCGGTGAACACCCAGCCGTCCTCCTCGCCCGCGAGATGTAGGGCGGCTCCCAACAGCGGATGCTCGGCTGAGAACTGACCGAGCGAGCTCGCGTCGGTGGCGCTCGCCACTGAAGGCAACCAGTAGCGCCTGCGCTGGAAGGCGTATCTGGGGAGCGTCACGCGCTCGACGCTGTCGGCGTGGAAGATCTCACCCCAATCGACGTCAATTCCGTGAACGTGGGCTTGGGCGAGGAAACCCAGGAACGCCGCAACTTCTCCTCGCCGTTTACGCAGACTCGCCGCGACGAGCATCGCGTCGCGGTCCTCCTCTTGCGCGCCGATGCACTCGTGCGCCAGCCCGCTCAACACACCATCGGGGCCAAGCTCCAAGAAACGCGTCACACCGGCCTCGCGCAGGCTGCGAATGCCATCGGCGAAACGCACGGTGCCGCGCACCTGTGAAACCCAGTACTCGGCATTACACAACTGGGAGCCCGCCGGCTCGCCGGTGACGTTCGAGACAATCGGGATCGCGGGCTCGGCAAACGCGATGCTTTCGGCCAGCGTCCTGAACTCCTCGAGCATCGGATCCATGAGCGCCGAGTGAAATGCGTTACTCACACGCAAGCGCGTGATCTTGCGCTGCGCCGCACCCTCGACCTCGCCGAAGGCCGCTTCCCATTCCCCGAGCGCAGTCTGATCACCGGAGACCACGACCGCGTCCGGGGCGTTCACGGCCGCCAGCGACAAGCGGTCCTCAAACCCCGTGAGACTTTGTATGACCTCCTGCTCTGAGGCTCGTACCGCAGCCATCCCACCGGCGCCATCCAGGGCTCCCATCAGACGCCCGCGACCGACCACCAGGCGACAGGCATCGGCCAACGAGAACACCCCGGCCACGTGTGCGGCGGAGAGCTCCCCGATCGAATGCCCGATCAGGAAGTCGGGCTTCAGTCCAAAGCTGCACGCGAGCCGGTAAAGCGCCACCTCGAGCGCGAACAACGCCGGCTGCGTGAACTGGGTTTGGTCGAGTCGGGAATTATCCTCGGAGGAACCGTCCAGCGCAAACAGGAGCTGCTGCAACGAACACCCCAATAGTGGATCGAGCTCACCACACAACAGGTCAAGCTCATTTGCGAACACGGGGAACGCCTCATACAACGCTCGACCCATCCCGGCCCACTGCGAACCCTGACCGGAGAACAGGAAGGCCGAGCGGCCTTTGCTCGCGACGGCGCCGCTCACGGCGCCGTCCACGATCTCGCCACGCTCCAGGGCTCGCAGCGAGGCGAGAAGATCCTCCGGACCTTCCGCCAGCACGACGGCGCGATGGGAGAGCGAGCCACGCCGCAACGCGAGCTCGCAGCCGACCCCATGCAGGTCGAGCGCTCCCGCCTCGCTCACGAACGAGAGCAGGCGTTGAGCTTGGCCCGCCAACGCCTCGGCGCTCGCGCCCGAAAGCAGACATGGAGTAATCGCAAGCGGCAAACGCTCGGCGGCGACAGTCGTGTCAACCTCGACCTCGACCTCGACCTCGCCCTCGGCGGCGGAGGCGCCCTGCACCCTGGGCGCCTCTTCCAGGACGACGTGGGCGTTGGTGCCGGAGACGCCGAACGACGACACACCGGCGCGACGCGGTCTGCCGTTCGCTCGCCACGGCACCGGCTCTTTCAGCAGCGAGATGTCCCCTTCCGACCAATCCACATGCGGTGAGGGCTCATCGGCGTGCAAAGTCCTGGGCAACACCCCGTTACGCATCGCCATCACCATCTTGATCACTCCGGCGACCCCCGCGGCGGCCTGGGTGTGTCCGATGTTGGACTTGACCGACCCCAGCCACAGCGGGCGATCGTCGGGGCGATCCTGTCCATAGGTCGCCAGCAACGCCTGCGCCTCGATCGGATCGCCCAAGGTCGTGCCTGTACCGTGCGCCTCGACCGCGTCGACCTCGGCGGGCGAGAGGCCGACACCGTCCAGCGCCTGGCGAATCACGCGCTGTTGCGAGGGGCCGTTCGGGGCCGTCAAGCCGTTGCTGGCGCCGTCCTGGTTGACCGCAGAACCGCGAATGACCGCCAGCACGTCGTGGCCGTTTCTGTGCGCGTCTGAGAGCCGCTCGAGCAACAGCAGGCCGGCGCCCTCGGAGAATCCGGCTCCGTCGGCGCCCGCTCCAAAGGACTTGCAGCGACCGTCGACCGACAGTCCGCGTTGACGGGCGAAGGAGATGTACACATTCGGCGTGGAGAGCACTGTCACGCCTCCCGCCAAAGCCAGTGAGCACTCACCGGATCTGAGCGCCTGACAGGCCGAGTGGAGAGCCACGAGCGAGGAGGAGCACGCCGTGTCCACCGTCACGGCGGGCCCCTCCAGGCCGTAGGAGTACGCCACCCGCCCGGAGATCACGCTCGGCGCGCTGCCCGTGCCCAGATATCCCTCCAGTTCGGCCGACACCGGACCGGCGTTGAGCCCGTAGTCCTGATACATGACCCCGGTGAACACGCCGGTCTGCGTGCCGACGAGTGTGGTTGGGTCGATGCCGGCATCTTCGAAGGCCTCCCACGCGCCTTCGAGCATCAGGCGTTGCTGAGGATCCATCGCCAGCGCCTCGCGCGGACCGATCCCAAAGAAGTCCGCGTCGAAGTCGCCGACGTCCTCCAGAAAACCTCCGTGGCGTGCATAGCTGGTCCCCGGACTGTCCGGATCGGGGTCAAACAGACGCTCCAAACCCCAGCCGCGATCGTCGGGAAACTCCGATATGGCATCGGTACCGGCAATCACCAGCTCCCATAGCTGCTGAGGCGATGAGACTCCGCCGGGATAGCGACAGCTCATGCCCACGATCGCGATCGGCTCACGATCGCGATCCTCGAGTTCGCGCACGCGGCGATCGGCCCTGCTGAGATCGGCGGCCGCCTTCCTCAGATAGGTGCGAAGCCGCTCTTGATCGGCGGCATTGTCGGTCATCGCCGATCGTCCTCCTCGTCGGCGTAGCCGAGATCGTCGCGGCGCTTGTCGAGCAGCTCGAACACCTCGTCGTCGGTGGCCGACTCCAGTGATTCCTCCGTCTCGGCGCCGACGGCGGCAAGTACGTATGAGTCATCGGCGAGCAGTGTCTGGACGCGCCGGGTCAAGCCTTGCAGCCGCCCTTTGATCCGAGCGCGCTCGGCGTGATCCTCGACGATCGCCGCGAGCGCCGCCTCAAGCTTGTCGAGCTGATCGTCGATCGCGGGGACCCCCGCTCCGTTGATCGAAACCTTGGAGCGTGTGTACTCGGCGACCGCGGCGGGAGTGGGATGGTCGAAGACGAGCGTCGAGGGGAGTTTCATTCCTGTGGCCTGGCTGAGGCGGTTTCTCAACTCGACCGCCGCAAGCGAGTCAAACCCGAGATCTTTGAAGGCGCGCTGCGGATCGACCTCCTCGGGCGAGGCGTATCCCAGGACACCGGCGACGTGAGCTCTGACCAACTCCAAGACGATGCCGTCCCACTCCTCCGGGGGCGAGCCCGCTAGCCGCTTCTCCAGCGAGCCGCCGGCGTCGGAGGCTTGCCGTGTCGGGACACGCACCAACCCGCGCAGCACCATCGGCAGCATTCCGGCCTTCGCTTGAGCGCGCAGCGAATCCATGTCCAGACGTACCGGCAGCACCAGCGCCCGTTCGACGCCACATGCGATATCGAACAATTCAAGTCCCTGCTCGTCGGAGAGCGGAACGATGCCGACGCGCTCGAACCGGGCACGATCGGAGTCGCTGAGCGCGCCGGTCATGCCCGTAGCCCGGTCCCACGCGCTCCACGCCAGCGACACGCAGGGGAGGCCTTGCGCACGCCGGTGCGCGGCCAGCGCATCCAGGAACGCGTTGGCCGCCGCGTAGTTGCCCTGTCCGGGGCTGCCCATCGACGCGGCGATGGAAGAAAACAGCACGAAGTCGCTCAGCCCCGCGCTCTTCGTGAGCTGGTGCAGATTTATCGCGGCATCGACCTTTGGTGTAAGTACCCGCGAAAGGCTCTCTGAGTCGATGGACTCGATCAGACCGTCGTCGATCACCCCGGCCGCGTGGATGACCGCGGTCAAGGGGTGCTCGGGCGCGATCGAGGAGAGCAACTCCCGCAGCTGTTCGCGATCGGCGACGTCACAGGCGGCGATCCGAGCTTGGCAACCGAGCTGGGCAAGCGACTCGCGCAGGCTTTCGGCTTCGGGCGCCTGCGGGCCGCTGCGACTTACGAGCAGCAGCCGCTCGGCGCCGTGCTCTTTAGCGAGGTGCTGTGCGAACAGCGCACCCAGACCGCCGGTGCCGCCGGTGATCAACACGGTGCCGGAGCAGTCGACGATCGTTCGCTCACCGGCCGTTGGCGATAGCCGGGCAAGGCGCGGCACCATGATCGAACCGGCACGGATGGCGATCTCGTTCTCGGGTAGCGACAGCGCGCGCACCAGCGCTTGCGCAGAGGCTGCGCTCTGGTCGATATCTATGACCCCGAAGCGCTCCGGGTGCTCGGACTGTGCCGATCGCATCAGCCCGAGGAGCGCGGCTTGAGAGAGGTTCGGCGTATCGCCCGCCGACGCCGCCAGCGCTCGGTCTGTCACGAGCATCAGCTTCGTCTCGGGCAAATCCTCCGAGGAGACCCACTCTTGCAACAGCCCGAGCATCCGCTGGGCGCTTTGATGGACGAGGCCCGCGAGAGCGCGCTCATCTTCCAGCGTCTCGTCGCGAGCTCCGTCCACGCCCGGCTCCTCGACGAGCAACCGGGCGGCGTCCACGAGCACGACCTCGGGCGACGAAGCGCCTTGCTCGATCGCGGCTTTCAGCGCCGCAAGATCTGGGTAGCGGTCGGTCTCTGCGCCGACGTTCGCCTGCCAGGGCTGCTCGCCGGAGCCGATCACGGCAACGTTGGGTTGCGTACCATTGGCGGAGGGCGCGAGGCTCTCCACCCATTCGACCCCGTGTAGCGCGTCGTTGCCGGCACCGGTGTCCGCGACCTGCAGTTGACTGCGATCGATTGCTCGTGCTTTCAATCCCGCGATCGAGAACACGGGATCGCCCAGATCATCGACCGCGAGCAGGCTTGAGATCGAGCCCTCTCCATCTCCGGCGAGACGCACCCGCAGGGAGCCCGCGCCGCGCCCGAACAGCGATACGCCCGAGAATGCAAAGGGGACCTCCACGTCGGTGAGCTGATCGGCACTGAGCAACGCCGCGTGCAGCGCCGCGTCTGAGAGCGCCGGGTGGATGCAGAACGTCTGCGCTTCGTTGCGGCGATCTTCGTCCAACTCAACCTCGGCGAACAGATCTTCACCTTGGCCGAATACCTTGCGAAGCCCTCGGAACGACGGGCCGTAGCTGTAACCGGCCTCGGCCAAACGGTCATAGAAGTACTCGCTGTCAAGCTCCTGGGAACCGGCGGGCGGCCACTCATCGGCCTTGCCGAACACGCCAAGGTCTGGGTCTGGCATTGCGCCGCCCGCGCAAAGGACGCCTGAAGCGTGACAAATCCACTCATCGCTCCTTGCCGGGTCTGCGGTGGGGTTGTGTGGGCGGGAGTAGATCTGGAGTTCTCTGCGGCCGTCGGTGTCGGGCTCTGAGACGGTTATCTGTAGCTGCGCGGCGTCGTTCTCGGTGAACAGCAGTGGCGCTTGCAGGGTCAACTCCTCGATCGCTTCGCAACCGACGTGCTGGCCCGCCGCGAGCGCCAACTCGACGAACCCGGTACCCGGCATAAGTACGGTTCCCATCACCGCGTGATCTTTCAACCAGGGATGGGTCGCCAATGAGAGGCGCCCGGTGAGCAGCCACGCGTCCTGCTCACCGGCGAGGTGCAACGCGGCACCGAGCAGGGGATGATCGGCACCGGCCTGTCCCAACGTCCCGGCATCGGTGATACCAGCCCCCGAGGAAAGCCAGTAACGACGACGCTGAAAAGCATAAGTAGGCAACACGACACGCGCAGTGGCCTCCGTATCATCAAAGAACGCGTTCCAGTCAACATCAACACCACTCACATAAGCCTGCGCGAGGAAACCCAAAAACGCCCTGACTTCCGGACGACGCTTACGCAAACTCGCAGCGACCAACACCCCCTCAGACCCATCCCCACCCTCATCAACACACTCCAACGCCAACCCACTCAACACACCATCAGGACCAAGCTCCAAGAAACGCGTCACACCCATATCACGCAACACCCGCACACCATCAGCGAAACGCACCGTGCCACGCACCTGCGAAACCCAATACTCAGCACTACACAACTCAACACCCACAACCCCACCAGTGACATTCGAAACGATCGGGACCCGAGGCTCAGAAAACTCCACACCCTCAGCCAACTCCCGAAACTCATCCAACATCGGCTCCATCAACACCGAATGAAACGCATTACTCACCCGCAAACGCGTGACCTTGCGCTCCACCCCACCACCCGACCGAGCAAACTCCGCTTCCCACTCCCCCAACGCCACCTCATCACCAGACACCACGACAGCTTCCGGAGCATTCACCGCAGCCAACGCCAAACGATCACCAAACCCACCCAAACTCTCCACAACATCACGCTCACACGCACGCACCGCGGCCATCGCCCCCACACCATCCAACGCACCCATCAAACGACCACGACCAACCACCAACCGACACGCATCCTCAAGCGAAAACACCCCAGCGACATAAGCCGCCGAAAGCTCCCCAATCGAATGACCAACCAAGAAATCAGGCCTCAAACCAAAACTCTCCACCAACCGATACAGAGCAACCTCCAACGCAAACAAACCAGGCTGCGTGAACTCCGTCCGATCCAACCGAGAAACACCATCCCCCTCCGAACCATCCTCAAACAACAACTCCAACAACGAACAACCCAACAACCCATCAAACACCCCACACAACAAATCAAGCTCACCCGCAAACACAGGAAACGCCTCATACAACCCTCGACCCATCCCACCCCACTGCGAACCCTGACCCGAAAACAACAACGCCAACCGACCACCACCAACTACACCACTCACAACACCATCCACAACCCCACCACGCTCAAGTGCAACCAACCCCCCCAACAACTCCCCACGATCCCCAGCAACCACCACCCCACGATGCGACAACCCCGCCCGACGCAACGCCAACTCACATCCCACCCCAACCAAATCGACCTCCGACTCACCCCCAACAAAAGAACACAAACGCCCCGCCTGAGCAGCCAGCGCATCGCCACTGGAAGCCGAGACAAGGAACGGCAGCGTCCCGCCTCGCGAGGCTGCGTCGGTTGCGTTTTCCTCGCCGAGATCGTTGTCGTCTTGGGCGCTCGCGGTGTCCTTCTGAGCGCCGCCGGGAGCTTCCTCGAGAATGACGTGAGCGTTCGTGCCGGAGATCCCAAACGAGGACACTCCCGCACGTCGCGGCTTGCCGTTACGAGCCCACGGCACGGGCTCGTTCAACAGCGCGACGTCTCCTTCGGACCAGTCGATCAGCGGGGACGGTTCCTCGGCGTGCAGGGTCTTTGGCAGCACCCCGTGGCGCATCGCCATCACCATCTTGATCACACCGGCGACGCCCGCGGCGGCCTGTGTGTGACCCATGTTCGACTTGATCGACCCCAACCACAGCGGATGTCCCTCTCCTCGATCCTGTCCGTATGTGGCGAGCAGCGCTTGGGCCTCGATCGGATCACCCAGCGAGGTGCCCGTGCCGTGCGCCTCGACGGCGTCGACCTCTGCCGGCGAGAGTCCCACGCTCGCCAGCGCCTGGCCGATCACGCGCTGCTGAGAGGGACCGTTGGGCGCCGTCAGGCCATTGCTGGCGCCGTCCTGGTTGACGGCGGCGCCGCGTACCACGGCCAGCACCTCGTGACCGTTGCGCTCGGCCTCTGACAAGCGCTCGAGCAACAGCAGGCCCATACCCTCAGACCAACCGGTGCCGTCGGCGCCCGCGCCGAAGGACTTGCAGCGACCGTCGATCGCCAGACCACGCTGGCGAGCGAACGCGATGAAGACGCCGGGTGTGACGAGCACCGTGACACCACCGGCCAACGCGAGCGAGCACTCCCCGGACCGGAGCGCCTGACACGCCGCGTGCAGCGCCACCAGCGAGGAAGAGCAGGCCGTGTTGAAGGTCACGGCCGGACCCTCCAGGCCGAATGTGTAGGCCAGTCGCCCCGACACGACGCTGCCGGCGTTGCCGGTGCCGATATATCCCTCCACCTCCGCGGAGACCGAACCGACGTTCAGGCCATAGTCCTGATACATGACCCCGGCGAATACGCCTGTCTCGCTGCCGGCGAGCGACGTCGGCGGAATGCCGGCATCCTCGAACACCTCCCAGGCTCCTTCGAGCAGAAGGCGCTGCTGAGGATCCATTGCCAGCGCCTCGCGCGGGCTGATGCCAAAGAACTCCGCGTCGAAATCGCCGGCGTCGTAGAGAAAGCCGCCATGGCGCGTGTAGGTCGTCCCCGGGTTGTCGGGATCGGTGTCATACAGCTCCTCGACCCCCCAACCGCGGTCCTGGGGAAACTCAGAGATTGCGTCGCGACCGGAGGCGACCAACTCCCACAGCTCCCGCGGCGAGGACACTCCACCGGGATAGCGACAGCTCATTCCCACGATCGCGATCGGCTCGTCGCTGACGGTCGAGGAGCGCCGGCTCACCTTTACCTCGCGCTTGGCGCCTTCCACCTTGGAGCGCACGAACTCGGCGACCGCGACCGAGTTGGGATGGTCGAACACAAGGGTCGAGGGAAGCTTCAGGCCGGTGTCCTGATTCAGGCGGTTGCGCAGCTCGACCGCCGCCAACGAGTCGAACCCGAGATCCTTGAAGGCGCGCTGCGGGTCGATCGCCTCGGCGGAGGAGTGACCCAACACCCCGGCGACGTGACCGCGAACCAGCTCGGCAACGATGCCATCCCACTCGGACTCTGGCGAGGCCGCCAGCGCCCGCGCCAGCGAACCCCCGGTGCCCGAGGCTTGACGCGTTGGGACGCGCACCAGCCCGCGCAGCACCGCCGGCAGCATCCCCGTCTTGGCGAGCGTCCTCAGCGCGACCACGTCGAGCGGTACGGGCATCAGCAGCGGCTCGCCGACACCGCGGGCGATGTCGAGCATTTCGAGACCGTGTTCGTCGGACAGCGAGGCGATGCCGAAGCGCTCCAGGCGCGCACGGTCAGACTCGCTGAGGGTGCCGGTCATGCCGGTGGACTGCTCCCATGCGCCCCACCCAAGCGATAGGGCGGGTAGGCCCAGGGCGTGGCGGTGAGCCGCGAGCGCGTCGAGAAAACCGTTGGCCGCGGCGTAGTTGCTCTGGCCGGGACTGCCCATCGGAGCCACCGCGGAGGAGAACAGGACGAACTCGCGCAGGTCCGTTTGCGCGGTGAGCTCGTGCAGATGAACGGCGGCGTCGATCTTGGGCGCCATCACTCGTTTGAGGCGCTCGCCGTCCATCAGTTCGATCAGACTGTCGTCGAGCACACCGGCCGCGTGTACCACCATCGTCAGTGGATGCTCGGGCGAGACCGACTCCAGTAGAGCCTGCAGTTGTGCGCGATCTGAGACATCGCACGCCTCTACCCGCACCTGGCAGCCGAGGTCTGTGAGCGAGTCTCGCAGCTCCTGCGCTCCGCTTGCCCGAAGGCCGCTGCGACTCACAAGCAGCAAGCTGCTGGCGCCCCGATCGGTAATGAGGTGGCGCGCGACCAACGCTCCGAGTCCACCGGTGCCGCCGGTGATCAAGATCGTGCCGTCGGGGTCAAAGAGCTCGGGCGACTCTTGCTCGGTGGGCTTCAGGCGCACGAACCGCGGCGCGTAAAGCGAGCCGTCTCTGATCGCGAGTCTCGGCTCGTCGCTCGTCAGAGCTTTGTACAGAGACGCTCTGGAGGTCTCGGCCGTATCGAGATCGATAACCCCGAAGCGCCCGGGGTGCTCGGACTGGGCGGAGTTGATCATGCCCACGAGCGCCGCTTGGTCGAGGTTCGGAGCCTCGCCGTCAGCCGCCGCCATGGCCCCGTCGGTGACGAGCAGGAGCTTTGCGTCTGACAGGCCCGTCGAGCCGATCCATCCTTGCAGGATCTCGAGCGTGCGACCCGCGGCTTGATGAATCGCGTCGGTCAATGCCTCCCCCGTGCCCCCGCCGCCGCCGACGATCGTTCTGGCCGCAACGAGCACTGCCTCCGGAGCGGGCGAGCCCTGTTCGATGGTGCTCTCGAGTGCCGCCAGATCCGGATAGCTCTGCAGCTCGATTCCCGGGGCGATGATCGACTCAGCTGAGCCCAGCACCGCCAGGGATGCCGGCTGTGGGTCGCCGGCATCGAGGAGTACCTCCACCCAGTCGAGTTCGTAAAGCGAGTCGTTGTTGGCGTCCTGCGCGGCCTTCAGTTGACTTTGATCGACGGCCCGAGTCTGTAGCGACTGGATCGAAAGCACCGGCTCGCCGTGTTCGTCGGCCGCGAACAGACTCAGCGTGCTCGCATTCTCGGGATCGACCCGCAAGCGCAGACGCAACGCCCGAGCCCCGCGCGCGTGCAGGCGTACGCCGGAGAAGGAGAACGGTACCCCGACCTCGCCTCCCTGCTCGGCCGCCAACAACGCCGGATGCAGCGCGGCATCTGAGAGCGCGGGGTGGGCACAGAACGCCTGCGCTTCGCTCGCGCGCTCCTCCTCAAGCGCTATCTCAGCGAACAGATCGTCCCCCGAACCGTACACCCTGCGCATGCCCTGAAATGACGGACCGTAGTTGTAACCGGCCTGCGCCAACCGCTCGTAGAAGAGCTCGACGTTCAGTTCCTTGGCCTGTGACGGCGGCCACTGCTCTCCGAGTTCAGGCGACTCGGGGCCCGCCAGACTCTCGGGCGAGCACAGCGCCCCCGAGGCGTGGCAGGTCCATTCGCCCTCGGGGGCTTCGCCGGTGGGGTTGTGTGGGCGGGAGTAGATCTGGAGTTCTCTGCGGCCGTCGGTGTCGGGCTCTGAGACGGTTATCTGTAGCTGCGCGGCGTCGTTCTCGGTGAACAGCAGTGGCGCTTGCAGGGTCAACTCCTCGATCGCTTCGCAACCGACGTGCTGGCCCGCCGCGAGCGCCAACTCGACGAACCCGGTACCCGGCATAAGTACGGTTCCCATCACCGCGTGATCTTTCAACCAGGGATGGGTCGCCAATGAGAGGCGCCCGGTGAGCAGCCACGCGTCCTGCTCACCGGCGAGGTGCAACGCGGCACCGAGCAGGGGATGATCGGCACCGGCCTGTCCCAACGTCCCGGCATCGGTGATACCAGCCCCCGAGGAAAGCCAGTAACGACGACGCTGAAAAGCATAAGTAGGCAACACGACACGCGCAGTGGCCTCCGTATCATCAAAGAACGCGTTCCAGTCAACATCAACACCACTCACATAAGCCTGCGCGAGGAAACCCAAAAACGCCCTGACTTCCGGACGACGCTTACGCAAACTCGCAGCGACCAACACCCCCTCAGACCCATCCCCACCCTCATCAACACACTCCAACGCCAACCCACTCAACACACCATCAGGACCAAGCTCCAAGAAACGCGTCACACCCATATCACGCAACACCCGCACACCATCAGCGAAACGCACCGTGCCACGCACCTGCGAAACCCAATACTCAGCACTACACAACTCAACACCCACAACCCCACCAGTGACATTCGAAACGATCGGGACCCGAGGCTCAGAAAACTCCACACCCTCAGCCAACTCCCGAAACTCATCCAACATCGGCTCCATCAACACCGAATGAAACGCATTACTCACCCGCAAACGCGTGACCTTGCGCTCCACCCCACCACCCGACCGAGCAAACTCCGCTTCCCACTCCCCCAACGCCACCTCATCACCAGACACCACGACAGCTTCCGGAGCATTCACCGCAGCCAACGCCAAACGATCACCAAACCCACCCAAACTCTCCACAACATCACGCTCACACGCACGCACCGCGGCCATCGCCCCCACACCATCCAACGCACCCATCAAACGACCACGACCAACCACCAACCGACACGCATCCTCAAGCGAAAACACCCCAGCGACATAAGCCGCCGAAAGCTCCCCAATCGAATGACCAACCAAGAAATCAGGCCTCAAACCAAAACTCTCCACCAACCGATACAGAGCAACCTCCAACGCAAACAAACCAGGCTGCGTGAACTCCGTCCGATCCAACCGAGAAACACCATCCCCCTCCGAACCATCCTCAAACAACAACTCCAACAACGAACAACCCAACAACCCATCAAACACCCCACACAACAAATCAAGCTCACCCGCAAACACAGGAAACGCCTCATACAACCCACGACCCATCCCACCCCACTGCGAACCCTGACCCGAAAACAACAACGCCAACCGACCACCACCAACTACACCACTCACAACACCATCCACAACCCCACCACGCTCAAGTGCAACCAACCCCCCCAACAACTCCCCACGATCCCCAGCAACCACCACCCCACGATGCGACAACCCCGCCCGACGCAACGCCAACTCACACCCCACCCCAACCAAATCGACCTCCGACTCACCCCCAACAAAAGAACACAAACGCCCCGCCTGAGCAGCCAACGCATCGCCACCAGACCCGGACACCAGGAACGGCGCGATCCCAGACCTCGCGGGCGACTTGGCAGAGGTCATCGTCGGCGCGTCGGTTACCTCGCCATCGCGATCGGCATCCGTCTCCTCGGCGCCCACCTCCTGCGCGCCGACGGCGACCTCGACCCGAGGCGCCTCCTCCAGGATGATGTGCGCGTTGGTGCCGGAGACGCCGAACGAGGAGACACCGGCGCGACGTGTCCTGCCGTTGGCCTCCCACGGCACCGATTCGCTCAGCAGCGAGACCTCACCCTCAGACCAATCGACATGCGGCGAGCGCTCCTGCGCGTGCAGGGTCTTCGGGAGCTTGCCGTGGCGCATCGCCTGCACCGTCTTGATCACACCGGCGACGCCGGCCGCGGCGGCCGAGTGTCCGATGTTGGACTTCAGCGCCCCGAGCCACAGCGGTCGCCCGTCTGGTCGGCCCTGCCCGTAGGTCGCCAGCAACGCCTGAGCCTCGATCGGATCGCCGAGCGGGGTGCCGGTGCCGTGCGCCTCGACGGCGTCTATCTCGCTCGGGGACAGACCGGCGCCGGCGAGCGCTTGGCGGATCACCCGTTCTTGGGAGGGCCCGTTGGGTGCCGTCAAACCGTTGGACGCCCCATCCTGGTTCACCGCCGAGCCACGCACGAGCGCCAGCACACGATGTCCGTTTTTGCGCGCCTGGGACAGGCGCTCGAGCATGACCAGGCCGACGCCCTCGGCCCAACCGATGCCGTTGGCCTGAGCACTGAAGGACTTGCAGCGCCCGTCGGCGGCAAGCCCGCGCTGACGGGAGAACTCGATGAACGCCGTGGGGGTGGCAAACACGGTTACTCCACCGGCCAGCGCCAACTCGCACTCCCCCAGTCTCAGCGCCTGACTGGCGAGGTGAATGGTTACGAGCGAGGAGGAGCAGGCCGTGTCCAGTGAGACCGCCGGACCCTCCAGGCCGAAGGTGTAGGCCAGGCGGCCGGAGATGACACTGTCCTCGATGCCGGTGGCCCTGTAGCCCTCGAGTTCCGCGAGCGCCGCGCCGGCGCCCACGCCGTAGTCGTTGTGCATGACGCCCGCGAACACGCCGGTCTGGCTGCCTACGAGCGAGGCGGGGTCGATGCCGGCGTCTTCGAAGGTCTCCCAGGCGCATTCCAGCAAGATCCGCTGCTGGGGATCCATCGCCAGCGCCTCGCGCGGACCGATCGAGAAGAAATCGGCGTCGAACTCCCCGGAGTCGTATAGGAAGCCCCCGTGGCGACTGTAGGTGGTGCCGGTGTGATCGGGATCAGGGTCATACAGGCGCTCGAGGTCCCATCCGCGATCGGTGGGGAACTCCCCGATCGCGTCGGTCCCCGAATCGACGAGCTCCCACAGATCGTCGGGCGAGGCGACCCCTCCCGGGTAACGGCAGGCCATGCCGATGATCGCGATCGGCTCGCGTTCGCGCTGCTCCATCTCGTCGATGTGACGCCGGGCCTCGCGTAGGTCGGCGGTGACTTTGCGCAAATACCGCCGCAGCTTGTCCTCGCCGATGTGGACGCTTTCCTCGCTCATCTTCGCGCCCGTCCTCTCGGGTATGTGGGGGTCTTTCTCGTTGTGGCGCTCATGCGGCACCGAATTCCCGCTCGATGATCTCGAACAGCTCATCGTCGGAGGCCGCGTCGAGATCCTCCGCCTCGGACTGCTCCGCACCGGCGGAGTCACCGCTGGACGCGTCGCTCAAGAACGACCGCAAGCGCACGTTGAGCGCGCGCAGACGCGCGTCGGCTCGTCGGCGCGCCTGATCGTCCTGCATGATCGTCGCGAGCTCCGCCTCGAGCTTGTCGATCTGCTCGTCGATCGGGGAGCTTGCCGCTGCGGCTCCTTCCACCTTCGAGCGCACGTAGTCGGCCACCGCAGCCGGCGTCGGGTGATCGAACACGAGCGTGGAGGGCAACTTCAATGCACTGGCTTGGCCTAGGCGGTTGCGCAGCTCGACGGCCGCGAGCGAATCAAATCCGAGGTCCTTGAAGGGGCGCTGGAGATCGACCGCCTCCGAGGAGCTGTGCCCGAGCACGCCGGCGACCTGGCTGCGCACCAGATCCGCAACGATGCCATCCCACTCGGTTTGGGGAGCTGACGCCAGCCTCTTGACGAGCGAGTCACCGGTATCGGTCACCTGTCGGGTGGGCGTGCGAACGAGCCCGCGCAGGACGGCGGGCAGCATTCCGGCCTTAGCATGGGCTCGCAGGAGCGCCATGTCCAAACGCACCGGCAACAGCATCGGCTCGTTGACGGCGCGGGCAAGATCGAACAGCTCGATCCCCTGCTCGTCGGAGAGCGGAAAGATGCCGACCCTGTGCAGGCGCGCGCGATCGGACTCGCTGAGCGTCCCGGCCATGCCGGTCGCCCGATCCCATGCGCCCCACGCGAGCGTGAGGCCGGGTAGCCCGCCTGCGCGTCGGTAGGACCCGAGCGCATCCAGAAAGGCGTTGGCCGCAGCGTAATTGCCCTGCCCGGGGCTGCCGACCGATGCCGCGGCGGAGGAGAACAGGATGAACTCGCGCAGGCCGAGGTGCTCGGTGAGCTCGTGCAGGTTGATGGCGGCGTCGACCTTGGGCTCAAGCACGCGCGAGAGCCGTTGTGGGTCAAGCGATTGGACGAGGCCGTCGTCCAATACGCCTGCCGTGTGGATCACGGCGGTCAGGGGATGCTCCTCGGGGATCGACGCGAGCAACTCGTGGAGCTGCTCGCGATCTGCGACGTCGCAGGCGGCGATACGCGCCTGGGTGCCCAGCTCACCGAGCTCCTCCAGCAGCTCGGTCGCACCGTCGGCCTGCATCCCGCGACGGCTCACCAGCAACAGGCTCGCTGCCCTTCCGCCGATGGCCAGGTGACGTGCCACCAGCGCACCGAGCCCACCTGTACCTCCGGTGATCAGGACGGTGCCCGCCGCATCGAAGGATTCCGGCCGCTCGCCGTCGCCGGCCCTGATGCGCGCGAACCGCGGCGCGTACAGGATGCCTTGGCGGATCGCAAGCTCGGGCTCTTCGAGCGCGAGCACACCGTAAATGGACGCGGCCAAGGATCCCGCGCTGTCGTCCAAGTCGATCGTGCCAAAACGCCCGGGATGCTCCGATTGAGCCGAGCGCACGAGTCCCACCAGCGCAGCCTGCTCCAGGTTTGGCGCCTCGTGACCCGGCGCCTCGCCATCGGCCTCGGAGCGCTCACTGACGGCGACAGCGCCGTCGGTGAGCAGCAGCAGGCGGCTCTCTGACAGCGGCTCAGATGCGATCCATGCCTGAAGCAGATCGAGTGTGCGATGCGTGACCTGGTGGACTCTGCTCGCCAGGTCACGATCTCCCCCGGTCTCTTCTGGGATCGTTGGATCGGACTCATCCGGCGCGCTCAGCGCAGCGGCTTCCGCGAGGACCGCCCCGGGCACGGGGGCGCCCTGTGCGATCGCCTCTTCGAGCGCCCCGAGGTCGTCGTGAACTTCGAGTTCGATGCCCATCGCCCGGATGCGCTCGCCGGATCCGATCACCGCCACGTCGGGTCGCGCGCCATTGGTGGATGGTGTGGGGATCGCGGCCCATTGCAGTCCATACAGCGAGTCGTGGCTTGTGTCCCGCAGCGCCTTCAGCTGGCTCTGATCGACCGCACGCATCTGTAGCGCGGCGACGGAGAACACCGGGCCGCCACGCTCGTCGGCGGCGGACACGCTCAGCGTTTCTCCGTCGCGCAGCAGGCGCACGCGCACGGCGCCGGCGCCACGCGCGAACAGGCGAACGCCCGAGAAGGCAAAGGGCACGCCCAGCTCGCTAACCTGATCTCCCGCCAGCAGGGCGGCGTGCTGCGCAGCATCAGAGAGGGCGGGATGCACGAAAAAGCCCTGCGCCTGGCCGGCGTGCTCCTCCGTCAAGGCCACCTCGGCAAAGAGTTCGTCTCCCAAGGCGAAGGCCTTACGCAGACCCTGGAATGCGGGCCCGTAGCTGTAGCCGGCCTCTGCCAAGCGGTCATAGAAAAACTCGACGTCGAGCTCTTGCGCACCGGTCGGCGGCCACTGTTCGGGGTACGCCAAGCGCTCGAACTCGATGCCCGGCGAGCTATCCGCCCGGCAGAGAATGCCGGCGGCGTGACGCGTCCACTCACCGGCGCCATCACGTTCCTCCTCGTCCAACGCGTCTTGTCGGCGAGAGTAGATCGCAAGCTCCCGGCGCCCCTCGGAGTCGGGCTCGGACACGGTCACCTGCAGCTGAACGGCGTTGTTGGCGTCCAGCAGCAACGGCGCCTGCAACATCAGCTCCTCGACCACCTCCGAACCGACGCGCTGCCCGGCCGCAAGCGCAAGCTCGACGAGGCCGGTGCCGGGCACGAGCACCGAGTCCATGATCGCGTGGTCCTTCAGCCATGGATGCGTCTCCGTGGACAGGCGTCCGGTGAACAGCCAGCCGTCGGCCTCTCCCGCGAGGTGCAGTGCGGCGCCCAACAGCGGGTGCTCACCGGCTGCCTGCCCGAGCGAGCTCGCGTCGCTGGCGCCGGCCCCGGGGGCCAACCAGTAGCGACGTCGCTGGAACGCGTAGGTGGGAAGCGCCACGCCGCGTGCGCGCCGCTCGTCAAAGAGCGAGCTCCAATCCACGCTCATACCGTCCACGTGCGCCTGCCCGAGACAGTGGAGGAATGCCCTGACTTGCGGGCGATGCTTGCGCATGCTCGTCGCGATCGACGTCTCGTCGCGCGCCTGCACATCCTCGGCGAGGCACTCGTGCGCCAACCCGCTCAACACGCCGTCGGGACCGAGCTCAAAGAAACGTGTCACACCGGCCTCGCGCAGACACCGAACTCCATCGGCGAAGCGCACGGTGCCACGCACCTGCGAAACCCAGTACTCCGCACGCATTAGTTCCTCGTCCGCGAGCTCACCGGTGAGGTTCGAGACGATTGGGATCGTCGGCTTTGAAAACGAGACTTCCTCGGCGAGGGCTTTGAACTCCTCGAGCATCGGATCCATCAGCGCGGAGTGAAACGCGTTGCTGACTCGCAAACGTGTGATCTTGCGCTGAGCCTCCTCGCCGCCCCCGTCGGCGGAAAAGGCCGCTTCCCACTCTTCCAGCGCGAGCGCCTCGCCGGACACGACGACCGCTTCCGGAGCGTTTACCGCCCCCAGCGACAACCGATCCTCGAAGCCGGCCAAGCTGTCGAGCACCTCCTGCTCTGTGGCCCTGACCGCGGCCATCGCTCCACCACCGGACAGTGCTCCCATCAGACGCCCCCGACCGGCGACCAGTCGGCAGGCGTCCTCCAATGAGAAGACCTCGGCGACGAACGCGGCCGCGAGCTCGCCGATCGAGTGGCCGATCAAGAAGTGCGGCTTGAGGGCGAAGCTCCTCACGAGCCGGTAGAGGGCGACCTCCAGGGCAAACAGCCCTGGCTGGGTGTACTCAGTCAGGTCCAGTTGCGCGGCCTGCGCTGAGCCCTCCTGCGCGAACAGGAGATCCTTCAAAGAGCATTCCAGAAGCGGGTCGAGCTCATCGCACAACGCGTCGAACTCGCGAGCGAACACCGGGAACTGCGCGTAGAGCTCCCGTCCCATCCCCGCCCATTGCGAGCCCTGACCCGAGAAGAGAAACGCCGATGTGCCCGCGCCGACACCGGGCGAGCCGCCGAGGACGCCGTCCGCGCTTTCTCCATTCGCGAGGGTCTGCAATGAGGCGAGCAACTCGATGCGATCGTCTGCCAAGAGGACCGCACGGTGTGCCAGGGACCCACGCCGCAACGCCAGCGCTCCGCCGAGGGCGGGCAGATCGAGCTCCGGGGCCGATCCCACGAACGAATGCAGGCGTGCGGCCTGATCGGTCAACGCCTTGGGGCCTGACGCCGATATCAGGACGGGCGTCACGGCGCCTTGTCCGACATGGTCGCCCTGCCCATCGGCGTCCGCCTCCTCCGCCACCTCGTAAACGCCGACCGGGCGCGGGGCCTCTTCGATGATCACGTGCGCGTTGGTGCCGGAAACCCCGAACGAGGACACGCCCGCCCGTCGTGGCCGGCCGTTGGCCTGCCAGGCAACCGGCTCGCTCAGCAATTCGACCTCGCCTTGTGACCAGTCGACGTGGGGCGATGGCTCCTGGGCGTGCAGCGTCCGCGGCAGCAGATCGTTGCGCATCGCCATCACCATCTTGATCACACCGGCGACACCCGAGGCGGCCTGCGTATGCCCGAAGTTCGACTTGATCGACCCCAACCACAGCGGCCGCCCCTGCGGACGATCCTGCCCGTAAGTCGCCAACAGCGCCTGCGCCTCGATCGGATCACCGAGCGTCGTACCGGTGCCGTGCGCCTCAACCGCATCGACGTCCGCAGGAGACAGGCCGACGCTCGCGAGCGCCTGCAGGATCACGCGTTGCTGAGAGGGACCGTTGGGGGCGGTCAGGCCGTTGCTGGCGCCGTCCTGATTGACGGCCGAGCCACGCAGGACCGCCAGGATCTCACGACCGTTGCGCTTAGCGTCGGAGAGCCGTTCGAGTAGGAGCAGGCCCATGCCCTCCGACCAACCGGTGCCGTCGGCGTCGGCCGAGAAGGGCTTGCAGCGCCCGTCCACCGACAGGCCCCGCTGGCGGGAGAACTCGACGAACAGGGCGGGATTGGTGATCACCGTGGCACCGCCGGCCAGGGCCAGCGAGCATTCGCCGGCGCGCAGCGCCTGTGACGCCAGATGCAACGCGACCAGCGACGACGAACAGGCGGTATCGACTGTCATCGCCGGTCCCTCAAGACCGAACACGTAGGCCAACCGCCCCGAGGCGACGCTGGCGGTGTTGCCGGTGAGGCGCAACCCCTCGATGCCCGCCGGCGGTTGCAGGTCAAGGCCGTAGATCGTCGAGATCACTCCTGCGAAGACACCGGTCTGGGTGCCGGCGAGCGTGGCCGGATCGATGCCGGCCATCTCGAACGCCTCCCAGGCGCCCTCCAACAACAGACGCTGTTGGGGGTCCATCGCCAGCGCCTCACGCGGGCTGATCCCGAAGAACTCGGCGTCGAAGTCGCCCGCGTCATACAGAAAGCCGCCACGGCGTGTGTAGCTCGTGCCGAGATTGTCGGGGTCGGGATCGAACAGTCGCTCGATTTCCCATCCGCGATCGTCGGGGAAATCGCCGATGCCTTCCCCGCCGCGCACGACCAGGTCCCACAGATCGGCGGGCGAGGAGATTCCTCCGGGGTAGCGACAGCTCATTCCCACTATTGCGATCGGCTCGTCGGGATAGGCGGAGGAGCGCGCGGCGATCGTCACCTCATACTTGGCGCCTTCGATCCTGGAGAGGATGTACTCGCCCACAACGCTCGCATTGGGATGGTCAAAGACGAGTGTGGCCGGCAGCTGCAACCCAGTGGCCCGACTCAGACGGTTTCTCAACTGCACGGCCGTGAGCGAGTCAAATCCCAGCTCCTTGAAGGCTCGTTGAGAGTCGACCTCGTCTGCCGAGGTGTGTCCGAGCACGCTCGCGACGCGCTCTTTGACCAGGTCCAGGACGATTTGCGCCCACTCCTCGCGCGCCGCGGATGCGAGCATTTCGGCCAGCGACTCCTCGACTCCCGACGCCATCCCCGTGGAGGGCGTCTGTCCGTCTTCCTCCTCCTGGCCGAAGGACGCGTGTTCGGCAGCTCGCGCCGGCAGACCAGCTTCGGTGGGGCCACCGGGAGCGAGCCAGTAGCGACGGCGCTGGAAGGCGTAGGTCGGGAGCTTGACGGCACTCGCGCGCCGCTCGTCGAGGATCTGATGCCAGTCGATCGCCAGGCCGTTGACGTGGGCCTGGGCGAGGAAGCCCAGGAACTCGCGTGGTTCGGGACGGTGCCTGCGCAGGCTCGCCGCGACCAGGATCTCTTCGGCCTGGTCTTCCTGATCACCAAGACACTCAAGTGCCATGGTGCTCAAGACGGCGTCGGGTCCAAGCTCCAAGAAACGGGTCACTCCGAGATCGCGCAACGCCTGAACGTCGTCGGCGAACCGGACGGTGCCACGTAGCTGCGAGACCCAATAGTCGGCGCTGCACAACTCGCTGCCGGCGATGGCGCCGGTGACGTTCGAGGCGATCGGAATCGTCGGTTGGGAGAAGGAAACCTCCTCGGCCAGCGCCCTGAACTCTTCCAACATCGGATCCATCAGGGCCGAGTGAAATGCGTTGCTCACACGCAAACGCTTGACCTTGCGCTCCGTCCCGGCCGCTGCGGTCGCGAACGCCGCTTCCCACTGTTCGAGCGCCGCCTGCTCGCCTGACACTACGACCGCCTGCGGGGCGTTGAGGGCCGCCAGCGCAAGGCGCTCCTCGAAGCCGGCGAGACTCTCCAGCACCGTTTGCTCGGAAGCGCGCACCGCCGCCATCGCGCCGACGCCGTCCAGGGAGCCCATCAGAGCGCCGCGTCCGACCACCAGTCGGCAGGCGTCCTGCAGCGAGAAGACCTCGGCGACCAGGGCTGCGGAGAGCTCACCGATCGAATGGCCGACCAGGAAGTCGGGCCTTAGCCCAAAGCTCACCGCCAACCGGTACAGCGCGATCTCGAGCGCGAACAGGGCCGGCTGGGTGAACTCGGTTCGGCCCAGCAGGGTTGCCTCCTCAGAGCCCTCGTCGGCGAATAGCAGGTCCTTCAAGGAGCGGCCCAGCAGCGGATCGAGTTGACCACACAACAGATCGAGCTCGCCGGCGAACACCGGGAAGGTCTCGTACAGCTCGCGTCCCATTCCGGCCCATTGCGAACCTTGCCCGGAGAACAAAAAGGCCATTCGACCACCACCGGCGCCGGCGTCACTGAGGAGGCCGTCCGCGCTTGCCCCCCGTTCGAGCGCCTCCAGGGCGACCAGGAGATCCTTGCGGCCCTCGGCCAGAACGACCGCGCGGTGATCGAAACGAGAGCGACGCGCGTGCAACGCGGCCGCGACGGCGACAGGGTCAAGTTCGGGGTTCTCCTCGATACGCGACCGGAGGCGTTCGGACTGGGCGCGCAGCGCCGCGGGGCTCTTGGCCGAGATGAGGAAGGGCAGGAACCCCGGCTCAGGCGACGGGTGGTCGGAGGGCTGGACGGCGGCGCTCTGCGACGGTGCGTGCTCGAGGATGAGGTGGGCGTTGGTCCCACTGGCTCCAAACGAGGACACGCCGCAGCGTCGGGGATGCGAGGTCTCCGGCCATTGGACGGGCTCGGTGAGCAGCGAAACCTCCCCCGACTCCCAGTCGACGTGCGAAGAGGGCTCGGCCGCATGCAGGGTCGGTGGCAGCACCCCGTGACGCATCGCCATCACCATCTTGATCACACCGGCGACACCCGAGGCGGCCTGCGTATGCCCGATGTTCGACTTGATCGACCCCAACCACAGCGGCCGCCCCTGCGGACGATCCTGCCCGTAAGTCGCCAACAGCGCCTGCGCCTCGATCGGATCACCGAGCGTCGTACCGGTGCCGTGCGCCTCAACAGCATCGACATCCGCGGGCGCGAGTCCGGCGCTGGCGAGCGCCTGGCGGATTACGCGCTGCTGGGAGGGGCCGCTCGGAGCCGTCAGGCCGTTGCTGGCGCCATCCTGATTCACGGCCGAGCCGCGCACGAGCGCGAGCACCTCATGGCCGTTGCGGCGAGCCTCTGAAAGGCGCTCGAGCAGCAGCACGCCCACGCCCTCGGAGAAACCGGTGCCGTCGGCGCTCTCGCTGAAAGACTTGCAACGCCCGTCGGGGGCAAGCCCGCGCTGGCGAGAGAAGAAGCGGAACATGCCCGGCGTCGAGAGCACCGTCACCCCTCCGGCGAGCGCCAGCGAGCACTCCCCCGAACGCAGCGCCTGACAGGCGGAGTGCAACGCCACCAGTGAGGACGAGCAGGCTGTGTCCACCGTCATCGCCGGACCCTCAAGACCGAATACATAGGACACGCGACCTGAGACGACGCCGCCGCCGACGCTTGCCGTGCCGAAGCCGTCGAGCATTTCCGAGTTCGAGCCCGCTCCGTAGTCGTAGGTCATCGCGCCTGCGAAGACGCCTGTCTGGCTGCCGGTGAGCGATACGGGGTCGATGCCGGCGTCCTCGAAGGCCTCCCACGCCCCTTCCAGCAACAGGCGCTGTTGAGGGTCCATCGCCAGCGCCTCGCGCGGGCTGATCTCGAAGAAGTCGGCGTCGAAGTCGCCCGCGTCCTCGATGAATCCGCCGTGACGCGCATAGCTCGTGCCCGGACTGTCGGGGTCCGGGTCGAACAAACGCTCAAGCCCCCATCCGCGATCGTCGGGGAAACTTGAGATTGCGTCGGTGGCGGAGGCGACGAGGCCCCACAGTGCATCCGGTGAGGAGGCCCCGCCCGGGTAGCGGCAGCTCATTCCGACGATCGCGATCGGCTCGTCGGTATGTGCCCGCAAGCTTGTGACGGTCTTTGTCTCCAGGTCTCTGCCTTCGATCTTGGAGCGCACGTAGTCGGCGACCGCCGCGGAGTTGGGATGGTCGAAGACGAGCGTGGACGGGAGCTTCAAACCTGTGGCTCGACCGAGACGATTTCGGAGATCGACTGCTGCCAGCGAGTCAAAGCCGAGGTCCTTGAACGCGCGCTGGGGATCGATCGCCTCCGCGGATGAGTGGCCCAGCACATTGGCCACGTGCTCGGTGACCAGCCCCGAGACGATCTCCTCCCATTCGGACTCCGGCGCCGTCGCAAGCTGCCTGGCCAGCGAGCCGCCCCGATCGGAGGCCGAGCGAGTCGGGGTGCGAATCAGTCCTCGCAAGACGTGGGGCAGCATCCCGGCCTTTGCGTGAGTGCGCAGGACGGCGCTGTCCAGAGCGACCGGCAGCAACAGCGGCCTGTCGAGACCACGGGCGACGTCGAACAGTTCGAGCCCTTGCGCCTCTGACAGCGCGATCAGCCCTTCGGAGCGACGCAGACGCGTGACTACCTCCGCACGGTCGGTCTCGCTCAACCTGTCGCTCAAGCCGGTCTCGCTGTCCCATACGCCGAACGCGAGTGAGACGCAGGGCAATCCCTGTGCACGACGGTGCGAACTGAGCGCGTCGAGGAACGCGTTGGCGGCGGCGTAGCCGCCCAGTCTGGCACTACCGAGCGTGCCCGAGACGGAGGAGAACAGCACAAACTGGTCCAGACTCATGTGCTTGGTCAGCTCGTGCAGATTGAGAGCGGCATCGACCTTGGGCGCCAACACCCGCCCGATACGCTCACCGTCAAGCTCCTCGATCGGGCCGTCGTCGAACACGCCGGCGGCGTGCACGACAGCGCTCAGTGGATGCTCTTTTGCAATCGAGGCGATCAGCCCTTGCAGCTGATCTTTGTCGGTGACGTCACATGCCGCGATCTGAGCCTCACAACCAAGCTCGCGGAGGGCATCTCGCAGGTCTTCCGCGCCTTCGGCCTGGGGACCGCTGCGGCTTACCAACAGGAGCCTTTCGGCGCCGTGCTCGGCGGCGAGGTGGCGCGCGACCAAGGCGCCGAGCCCGCTTGTGCCGCCGGTGACGAGGACGGTGCCGCCATGACTCAGCGCCCGCGGCGCTTCCTGCTCGCCTGCTTTTACGCGGGCAAATCGTGGAGCGCGCGGGACACCGTCCCTGATCGCAAGCTCGGGCTCGGCGAGCGCCAGCGCGGCGCGCAGTGAATCCACGGACTCCTGCTCACGGTCGAGGTCGACCACACCAATCCGCCCCGGGTGCTCCGATTGAGCTGAGCGCATCAGCCCCAAGAGCGCCGCTTGGGCGAGGTTTGGTTGCTCATCCTCGCAGGCGGCGACGGCCTGATCTGTAATCAGTACGAGCCTTGACTCCAACAGCTCGCTTGCGGCGATCCACGCCTGCAACAGCGCGAGCGCTCGCCGCAGGGTTTCGTGGACCGCGCTCGCCAATCCCTGAGCGTCTCCGTGCTGTTCGGCCGGCGCGACGCTTGCGCCGCCGGCGATGTCGGCGGCATGCAGGAGTACCACGTCGGGCACGGCGCCGCCCCCTCCGACCGCCTCGACCAATGCCGGCAGGTCCGGATAGTCGTCCACCTCCAGACCGCCGAGCTCGCTCGCCACATCGGACTGTTTGTGGGCGCCGATCCTGGCTATGGCGGACATCGGCGCAGTGGCGGAGGACGGGGTGATCTCGACCCATTCGAGCTCATACAAAGAGTCGCGGCCGGCGTCCGGCGCGGCGTGCAGCTGCTGCTGGTCGATTGCGCGTGTCTGTAGCGCCTGGATCGAGAACGCAGGATCGCCCTGCTCGTCGACCGCACAGATGTGCAGCGTGCCGGCTTCTTCGAGGAGGCGCACTCGCAACGAACGTGCTCCTCGACCGAACAGACGCACGCCGGAGAAGGCGAACGGAACCCCGACCTCGCCCGTCCTGTCCGGATTCAGCAACGCCGCGTGCAGCGCCGCGTCGGCGAGCGCCGGGTGGACACAGAAGCCGTGTGCTTCGCTTGCGCGCTCCGCTTCCAGTGCGACCTCGGCGAACAGCTCGTCTCCGGCGCCGAAGACTCTGCGCAGCCCTTGAAAGGCGGGCCCGTAGGTGTAGCCGGCGTCCGCCAGTCGGTCGTAGAAGGACTCGTGCTCGAGCTCTTGAGCGTCCGGCGGCGGCCAGGACGCCAAGCGTTCAAATCCAGCAGGTTGGAGGTCCGCGACGTCCTCTGCCCGGCACAGCGCTCCCGAGGCGTGGCGCGTCCAATCTCCATCGAACCCGGGGTCCGCTTCGGAGTCGCGCCGTGGCCGGGAGTAGATCGCGAGCTCCCTGCGCCCTTCGGGATCGGGCTCGGCGACGGTGATCTGTAGTTGCAGCTCCGCGCCGTCGGCGAGCAGCAACGGTGCGTGCAGGGTCAGCTCCTCGATCGCCTCCGAACCCACGCGCTGCCCTGCGGCCAGCGCCAGCTCAACCATGCCTGTGCCCGGTAGCAGGACCGAGTCGACGATCGCGTGATCTGCGATCCAGGGGTGATCCCCGAGTGACAGTAGGCCGGTGAAGATCCACCCCTCGTCCTGCTCGCCGGCCAGGCGCAGCGCGGCTCCCAGCAGCGGATGCTCGGTCGCGGCTTGTCCGAGCGATCCGGCGTCGGTCGATCGGGCTCCGGAGGAGAGCCAGTAGCGCCGGCGCTGGAAGGCGTAGGTCGGAAGCGCCACTCCCTCGGCGGACGTTGCGTCGAAGAGGGAGCCCCACTCGAGGTCCAAACCGTGCACATGCGCCTGGGCGAGAAAGCTCAGGAATGCTCGGCTTTCCGGACGATGCCTACGCAGGCTCGCCGCGACCAGCATCCCGTCGATGTCGCTCTGCTCCTCGGCAAGGCATTCGAGCGCCAGCCCGCTCAACACGCCGTCGGGACCGAGCTCCAAAAAGCGCGTCACACCGGCATCACGTAGAGATTTGACGTCGTCGGCGAAACGCACGGTGCCGCGTATCTGAGAGACCCAATACTCCGCCGTGCAAAGCTCCTCACCCGCCGGCAAACCCGTGAGGTTCGAGACGATCGGAATCTGGGATTTGGAGAACGAGACACTCTCAGCCACAGCCCTGAACTGCGCGAGCATCGGCTCCATCAAGGCCGAATGGAACGCGTTGCTCACCCGCAAACGCGTGATCTTGCGCGGCGCTTGGTCATCTGCCACACCAAACGCGGCTTCCCAAGCTTCCAGCGCCGCCGCCTCCCCCGACACGACGATCGCTTCCGGTGCGTTCACCGCGGCGAGTGCCAGACGATCTCCAAACTCCTCCAGGCTCTCAAGCACCAGTCGTTCGGGCGCGCGCACCGCCGCCATCGCCCCGACACCGTCCAGCGCGCCCATCAAACGCCCGCGTTCGACCACCAGTCGGGCCGCGTCCTTGAGTGAAAACACCCCGGCCACGTATGCCGCGCAGAGCTCCCCGATCGAATGGCCGACCAGGAAATCCGGCTTCAAACCAAAGCTCCTCGCCAGCCGGTAGAGCGCTGCCTCCAAGGCGAACAGAGCGGGTTGTGTGAACTCGGTGTGGTTGAGGGCAGCGGCCTCCTCGGTGCCCTCTTCGGCGAACAGCAGCTCCCGCAACGAACGCCCCAGCAGCGGGTCAAGCTCGGCGCACAGCAGATCCAGCTCGGCGGCGAACACTCCGAACGTCTCATACAACCCGCGTCCCATGCCGGCCCACTGCGAACCCTGCCCGGAGAACAAGAACGCCAGTCGGCCCCCGTCACCGCCGGCGACACCACTGAGGACGCCGTCGGTGACTTCGCCGCGCTCGAGGGTCTGAAGCGCGGCGAGGAGATCCTCGCGATCCTCCGCCAAGATGGCCGCGCGATGTGACAACGATGCGCGGCGCAAAGCCAGGGCGCTCCCGAGATCGCGCGGGCCGAGCCCGGCTTCATTTTCGACGAACGCCCGCAAACGTGCGGCCTGTCCCGCGAGCGCCTGCGCGCTGGCCCCGGAGACCAGGAACGGTGCCGGTACCGAGCCCTCGACGGAGCCGGCGACGTCTCCCTGGACGCCATTGGTCTGCGGCCTGGCATCAGGGTCCCGCTCGACGTGGGGCGCCTCCTCCAAAATTACGTGCGCGTTTGTGCCGGAGATGCCAAACGAGGAGACACCGGCGCGCCGCGGCTCACCGCCCGCACGCCAGGACACCGGCTCAGTCAACAGCGAGACATCACCCTCAGACCAGTCCACGTGGGGCGAAGGTTCCTCGGCGTGCAGGGTGGGCGGCAACACGTCGTGGCGCATCGCCATCACCATCTTGATCACACCGGCGACCCCGGCCGCGGCCTGTGTGTGACCGATGTTCGACTTGATCGACCCCAGCCATAGCGGCCGTCCCTCCGGGCGATCCTGCCCGTATGTCGCCAGTAGCGCCTGCGCCTCGATCGGATCGCCAAGCGGCGTGCCCGTGCCGTGCGCCTCGACCACGTCGACCTGTGCCGGAGAGAGATTCACGCCGGCGAGTGCTTGCTGAATCACGCGTTGCTGAGACGGGCCGTTCGGTGCCGTCAGGCCGTTGCTGGCTCCGTCCTGGTTGACGGCCGAGCTGCGCACGACCGCCAGGACCTCGTGGCCGTTGCGTTCGGCGTCGGAGAGGCGCTCAAGCAACAGCAGACCCATTCCCTCCGACCAACCGGTTCCGTCGGCGCCGGCCCCGAAGGATCTGCAACGCCCGTCGATCGACAGGCCGCGTTGGCGCGCGAAGGCGATGAACACTGCGGGCGTCACGAGCACGGTCACGCCACCGGCGAGCGCCAACGAGCACTCGCCCGAGCGAAGCGCTTGACAGGCCGAATGCATTGCCACGAGCGAGGAGGAGCAGGCCGTGTTGATCGTGACGGCGGGACCCTCCAGACCGAAGGTGTACGCGACCCGCCCGGACGCGACGCTGCCGGCGTTACCGGTGCCGATATACCCCTCGACCTCTGCGGAGACGGCGCCCACGTTCAGGCCGTAGTCCTGATACATGACCCCGGCAAAGACCCCGGTGTCGCTCCCAACAAGCGATGCCGGGGCCACTCCGGCATCCTCGAAGGCCTCCCAGGCGCCTTCGAGCAGCAGGCGCTGCTGGGGATCCATCGCCAGAGCCTCGCGTGGACTGATCCCGAAGAACTCGGCATCGAACTCGCCCGCGTCATAGAGAAATCCGCCATGCCGGGTGTAGCTCCTGCCGGGAGCGTCCGGGTCGGGGTCAAACAGCCGCTCCACGCCCCAGCCACGATCCTCGGGGAACTCGGATATGGCGTCGGCGCCTTGGGCAACCAACTCCCACAGCTGGCTGGGCGAGGAGACGCCGCCCGGATAGCGACAGCTCATCCCCACGATCGCGATCGGCTCGCCGGTGTGCGTCGAGGATCGTCTGGCGATCCTGACCTCGGGTTTGGCGCCCTGCACCCGGGTGCGCACGTATTCGGCGACCGCGGCCGTGGTGGGATGGTCGAAGACGAGCGTGGAGGGAAGCTTCAGACCGGTGGCCTGACCGAGGCGATTCCTCAATTCGACGGCCGCCAGCGAGTCGAATCCGAGCTCCTTGAAGGCCTGATGGGACTCGATCGAGGTCGTGGAGGTGTGCCCCAGCACGGCGGCCACGTGATCTCTGACCAAATCGGCGACGATGGCGTCCCACTCGGACTCCGGCGAGGAGGCAAGACGCCTTGCCAGCGAGCCTCCCGCGTCAGAGGCCTGGCGGGTGGGGACGCGGATGAGGCCGTGGAAGATCGCGGGCAACATCCCCGTCTTCGCCTGGGCGCGAAGGGCCGAAATGTCCAACCGCACCGGGAGCACGAGCGGCTCGTCCATGCCGCGGGCGAGGTCGAACAGTTCCAGTCCGCGCTGCTGAGAGAGAGGAGCAACGCCGATCCGTCGCAGGCGTGCACGGTCGGTATCACTGAGGGACCCCGCCATGCCCGCGGCCTGATCCCACGCGCCCCAAGCCAGTGACATCGCCGGTAGCCCCTTCGCGCGACGGTTGGCGGCAAGCGCGTCGAGGAAGGCGTTCGCGGCGGCATAGTTTCCCTGCCCGGGAGTCCCTATCGAGGCCGAGACGGAGGAGAACAGTACGAACTCGTGAAGCCCGGTGCGCTCGGTGAGCTCGTGCAGATTGATCGCAGCATCCACCTTGGGCCCCATGACCTTTTGCAAACGCTCGCCGTCGAGGGACTCGATCAACCCGTCGTCGAGCACGCCGGCGGCGTGTATGACCGCGGTCAGCGGGTGCTCGTCGGGTATCGAGTCAAAGAGCCCTTCCAGCTGTCCTCTCTCCGACACGTCGCAGGCCGCAATCTGCACCTCGCAACCGAGGCCCTGGAGGGTGTCCCGCAACTCCTGCGCACCCTCGGCCTGAAGACCGCGACGACTTACGAGCAACAGTCGCTTGGCGCCCTGGGCGACCACACAATGACGAGCCATCAGCGCACCCAACCCGCCGGTGCCACCGGTGATCAACACCGTGCCGTTGCAGTCGAAGGGCTCCGGTGGATCGTAAGCTTCGGCCTGCATTCGCGCGAACCGTGGCGCGTACACCGCACCCAGCCTGATCGCGAGCTCGGGCTCGGGCAGTGCAAGGACGTCGTCAAGCGTGCGCCGGGAGGCTTCGCTCTCGTCGAGGTCGATCACGCCGAAGCGGCCGGGGTGCTCGGAATGCGCCGAGCGCATCAGGCCCACGAGCGCGGCCTGTGCGAGGTTGGTCTCCCCCTCCGTTACGCCCACGGCGCTGTCGGTGACGAGCAGGAGCTTTGCCTCCGAGAGCGATGTCGCGGCGAGCCAATTCTGCAGTAACTCGAGCGTGCGTCTGGTCGCTTCGCGGACGACCTCGGCCAACTCCCGATGCCCCTTACGTGACTCGTGGCCGGCGCTCTTTTCGCTCGTTTGCGCGATCATCGCGTCGGCTTCGAGGAGCACCACCTCCGGTGTGGCGCCGCCGGTGGCGATCGCGTCTGTGAGCGCCGAGAAGTCGGGATAGGCCTCGATTTCACGCCCGGGAAGCTGGATCGCCTCACCCGAGCCGACCACGACCGTGCGCGAAATGGCGCCGGCGCTGACAGGCGCGGGAAGCTCCACCCACTCGATGTCATAGAGCGCATCGTTGTGCGTACTCTGAGCGATCTTCAGCTGATCGTGATCGACCGCGCGAGTCTGTAGCGCACCGATGGAAAAGACCGGATCGCCCTGCTCGTCGACCGCCAAAATGCTCAGGGAGCCACCGTCCTGCTCCGCCTGCGTCAAGCGCACGCGCAACGCCCCGGCGCCGCGACCGAACAAGCGTATGTCTGAGAAAGAGAAGGGAATCGCAACCGCGACGTCGGCCGTTCTTCCGTCGTCGAGCAAGCTCGCGTGCAGCGACGCGTCAGCCAGCGCGGGATGGATGCAGAACCCTTGAGCTTCGCTTTCATGATCCTCGCTCAAGGCGACCTCGGCAAACAGTATGTCCCCGGACTCGAACACTCGGCGCAGGCCCTGGAAGGATGGTCCATAGCTGTAGCCGGCCTCCGCGAGGCGGTCATACAAGAACTCGCCGTCGAGTTCGCGAGCGCCTGACGGCGGCCACTCATCGCCAAATGCCTCGGGTTGGTGAGCGCTCCCGTCCTGGGCGGCGCGAAGGATGCCCGAAGCGTGAAGTGTCCACTCCCCCTCGCCTGACTCCTCCTCGGAGTGCGTTTGCGAGCGAGCGTAGATCGCCAGCTCTCGGCCACGCTCGGCGTCGGACTCGGAGACGGTGACCTGCAGCTGGATGAGCTGCTCCTCGGCAAGCAGCAGAGGCGCCTGCAGTGTCAGCTCCTCGACGTGCTCGGCGCCGACGCGCTGTCCGGCCGCCAGCGCCAGCTCGAGGAAGCCGGTGCCGGGCATCAGCACAGTGCCCATGACCGCGTGGTCCTTCAACCAGGGCTGACTTTGCAGGGAGAGCCTGCCAGTGAAGATCCAGCCGTCCTCCTCGCCGGCCAGCTGCAGCTCGGCGCCCAACAGAGGATGCTCGGCCGAGGCCTGTCCCAGCGAGCCGGCATCCGTGCTCGGAACCCCGGCCTGGAGCCAGTAGCGGCGACGCTGAAACGCGTAGCTGGGAAGCGCCACGGCAGTTGCGCCGTTGCGATCGAAGAAGGACTCCCACAAGACTTCCAGGCCCTCGACGTGGGCCTGCGCGAGGAAGCCCACCAACGCTCTGGCTTCGGGACGGCGCGCGCGCAGACTCGCCGCAACGAGCATCTCATCGGCGCCCTGCCCCTCCGCGAGGCATGCGTGTGTCATGCCGCTCAGAACGGCGTCGGGGCCGAGCTCCAGAAAGCGGGTCACGCCGGCCTGGCGCAGGCATTGCACGCCGTCGAAGAAGCGGACGGCGCTGCGCACCTGAGACACCCAGTACTCGGGTCGGGTCAGCTCGACGCCCGCCAGCTCACCGGTCACGTTCGAGACGATCGGCAGCGAGGGCTCCGAGAAAGACATAGTCTCGGCGAGCGCTTTGAACTCATCCAGCATCGGCTCCATCAGCGCCGAGTGAAACGCGTGACTAACGCGCAGTCGCGTCATCTTGGGCTCCGCGCCGTCGCCAAAGGCATCTTCCCAGCGCGCGAGCGCCTCCAGCTCACCGGACACGACCACAGCATCGGGACCGTTGACGGCCGCGACACAAAGGTCCTCGCTCTCCAAGCCCGCAAGGCTCTCCCGGACGTCGCTCTCGCGGGCTCTGACCGCGGTCATCCCGCCCCCGTCGGGTAGCGCTCCCATCAGACGACCGCGCGCCGCCACTAGCGCACAGGCGTCCGGCAGCGAAAGTACCCCTGACACGTACGCCGCAGACAGCTCGCCGACGGAGTGGCCGATCAGGTAGTCGGCCGTTAGCCCAAACCCGGAGACGAGCCGAAACAGCGCCACCTCGAGCGCGAACAGGGCCGCCTGGGTGTACTCCGTGCGGTCCAGCTGTGAAGGAGCGCCCTCCTCGCTCTGCGGGCTCTGCGAGGAGTCAAAGAGAAGCTCCTTCAGCGGACGCCCGAGATGACCGTCGAGCTCGCCGCAGACCTCATCCAGCGCGCGCGCGAACACTGGGAAGGTGTCATAGAGCTCCGTGCCCATACCGCTCCATTGAGAGCCCTGGCCGGAAAACATGAACGCCGTCTTGCCGGAGCCGGGGGTCATCGCGCGTAGCAGACCCTCGGCCCCATCGCCGCGCTCCAGCGCGAGCAGTCCGGCGTGCAGGCCCTCTGAATCACCCGCCACGACGGCGGCTCGATGCGAGAGTCGTGCGCGATCCAGAGCCAGCGCACAGGCGATGTCATAAAGCCCGGTGTGTGACTGCGCCGAGAGGTGGGTGCGCAGGCGCGCAGCCTGAGCCGCGAGGGCCGCCTCGCTTGCGGCGGACAGGAGGAACGGCAACGCCGCGGGTCCTCCGATGACGCCCGGCGTGAGATCTCCATCGCTCCCCGGAGCGTCTTCACGCGGCGCCTCCTCGAGGATCACGTGGGCGTTGGTGCCGGAAACGCCGAACGAGGACACTCCGGCGCGCCTGGGACGAGCATCGGGCTCCCACGCGACCGCTTCGCGCAGCAGTGCGACGCCCCCGCTCGACCAATCAACGTGCGGCGAGGGCTGCTCGCTGTGCAGCGTCTTGGGCAGAGCGCCGTGACGCATCGCCATCACCATCTTGATCACACCGGCAACGCCCGCGGCGGCCTGCGTGTGACCGATGTTCGACTTGATCGACCCCAGCCACAGAGGGCGTTGGCGTTCGCGTCCGTAGGCCGCCAGCAGCGCCTGCGCCTCGATCGGATCCCCCAGAGCGGTCCCCGTGCCGTGCGCCTCGACGACGTCGACCTCGGACGCAGACAGTCCCGCGTTGGCCAGTGCTTGACCGATGACCCGCTCCTGGGAAGGACCGTTGGGCGCCGTCAGACCATTCGAGGCGCCGTCCTGGTTGACCGCCGATCCGCGCATCAGCGCCAGCACCCGATGACCGTTTGCGCGTGCCTGTGAAAGCGGCTCCAGCAACAGTAGGCCGGCGCCCTCTGACCAGCCGGTGCCTTCGGCGCCGGCGCCGAAGGACTTGCAACGTCCATCCGCAGAGAGGCCACGCTGACGTGAGAACTCGATGAACACTCCGGGTGTAGAGAGCACCGTGACGCCCCCGACAAGCGCCAGTGAGCACTCGCCCGAGCGCAGGGCCTGTGAGGCCAGGTGCATCGCCACCAGTGAGGAGGAACAGGCGGTATCCACCGTCAGCGCGGGCCCCTCCAAGCCGAACGAGTACGCGACCCGACCTGAGACGACGCTGCCACCGGTGTCCAGATAGCCGTCGGGGATGGAGTCGTGACCGGCTCCGTAGTCGTGATACATCACACCGGCGAACACGCCGGTACGGCTGCCGCGCAGCGAGGCGGGGTCGATCCGCGCGTACTCAAAGGCCTCCCACGCGCACTCCAAGAGCAAACGCTGTTGGGGGTCCATCGCCAGCGCCTCGCGCGGGCTGATGCCAAAGAACTCGGCATCGAACTCGCCGGCGTCGTACAGGAAGCCGCCTTCGCGCGTATAGCTCTTACCGGGGCTGTCGGGATCGGGGTCGAACAAGCTCTCCACGCCCCAACCGCGATCCTCGGGAAAGCCGCCGATCGCATCGGTGCCCTGGGCGACGAGCTCCCACAACTCCTCCGGCGAGGAGACCCCGCCGGGATAGCGACAGCTCATTCCGACGATCGCGATCGGCTCGTCCACGGTCATCACTGGCACGGGACGGGTCGCGGGGACGTTCGCGGAGGTGCCGGCTACCTCGTCCAGCAGATAGCCGGTGAGGGAGGCGGGGTTGGGGTAGTCGAAGACGATCGTCGTGGGAAGGCGCAGCCCGGTGACACGGTTCAGGCGATTGCGCAGCTCCACCCCCGCCAGCGAGTCAAAGCCAAGCTCCTTGAAGGCCTGCGTGGGACGGATCGCCTCGGGTGAGGCGTGCCCCAGGACGATCGCCACCTCGGTGCGCACGAGCTCGAGCACGACACCTTCGCGCTCGCCCTCTGAGACGCCCGCTAGACGCTTAGCCAGCGATCCCGCCAGCTCGCTGACGCGGCGCGGGCGAGCCCGGAAGAGGTTCGTGAACAGCGCGGGGAGCACTCCGTCCTGCGCTTGAGCGCGCAGAGCGGCGGTCTCGAGCCGTACGGGGAACACGAGTGCCTCACCGCTGGCGCCGCCGTCGGCGCCGGCGGCGTCGAACAGTGCGATGCCTTCCTCGGGCGAGAGCGCCCCCATCCCCGCACGCGCCATCCGCGTTAGGTCGGCCTCGTCGAGTTCACCGCTCATGCCGCCCGTCTGTGACCACAGCCCCCATGCCAGTGCGGTTGCGGCCAGGCCGCGTGCGCGGCGATGAGCGGCCAGCGCGTCGAGGAACGCGTTCGCGGCCGCGTAGTTGCCTTGGCCGGCGGCGCCAAAGGTGGCGGTCACCGAGGAGAACAGGATGAACGCCGAGAGCTCTAGATCGGCGGTCAGCTCATGCAGTAGCAGGGCGGCGTCGAGCTTGGGACGCATCACGCGATCGAGACGTTCGCCGCCGAGCGACTCGATCACGCCGTCGTCGAGCACTCCCGCGGTATGCACCACGCCTGTGAGCGGATGCTCCGCGGGGATCGAATCCAGCAGCTCGCGCAACTGCCCGCGGTCGGCCACGTCGCACGCCGCGATCCTCACCTCGGCGCCCAGCTCGGTCAACTGCGCGTGTAGTTCGCGGGCTCCGGCGGCGTCCTGCCCGCGCCGGCTCACCAGCAGCAGGTGACTGACGCCGTGCGATCTGACCAGATGCCTTGCCAGCAGGGCGCCGAGATCGCCGGTGCCACCTGTGATCAGGACGGTACCCGCGGGATCGAAGGAGTAGGCGCTCGGTCCGGGGGACTCTTTGCCGGAGGGAACCTCCAGCCGCCCGAGGCGTGGCGAGAGAAGTCGATCGCCTCGGATCGCCAGCTGCGATTCCTCTCCGGCCAGCGCCGCCGGCAGCAGCGCGCAGGCGCCCGCGTCGTCATTGCCGTCGAGATCGATCAGCACGAACCGCCCGGGATTCTCTGACTGGGCCGAGCGCACCAGGCCCCAAACCGGCGCCTGCGCCAAGCCTGAGACTTCCTCCTCGGGGGAGACCGATACCGCATTGCGAGTCAGGATCACCAGCCGCGAATCGGCCAACCGCTCATCCGACAGCCAGTCCTTTAGAAGCCCCAGCGCCAGGTGCGTGCTCGCTCGCGCGGCTTCGGCGCTCGTCTCGGCGTGAACGTCATCGCCTCGGACGTCGGTCAGGCCGACATGTGAGCCGAGATCGACGAGCATCACCTCCGGTGCAGAGTCTTCGCGCTCGGCGCCATCGCTGAGGGCGTTGAGGTCTGGGTGAACGTCCAGGCGCACGCCGGTCTCGCGCAGGGCGCTCGCCAGCCCGCTTTGCTCCTCGCCCAGCAACGCCCAATTGCCGGGCGAGGCAACCGCGGCCGAGGAAGCGCTCGCAACCGGGCTCCAGTCCAAGCGAAACAGCGACTCGTGATAGCCGCCGCGGGAGCTCGCGAGTTGCTCGCGAGACGCCGGACGCAGCTGGAGCGACCCTATGGAGGCGACCAGCACCCCACTCTCGTCGGCCGCCAGCAACGAGCTGCCGTCCGCCCCGGTGGGCGACACACGAACACGTAGGGCAGCGGCGCCTTTTGCGTATAGCCCGACGCCGGCAAAGGAGAACGGCAGTCTCAATTGGTCTTGCTCTCGGCGAGCGTCGTCCTCGGCGCCGTTGAAGCTCGCCGCGATCACCTGCAGGCCGGCGTCGAGCAGCGCCGGGTGCAGACCAAAGCGGGTGGCCTGCGTCTCCTCGTGCTCGGACAGGGACAGCTCGGCGAAAGTCTCGCCCTCGCAGCGCCATACACCCTTGACGCACGCGAACGCCGGACCGTAGTCGAACCCGATCTCGCTCATGTAGCTGTAGAAGTCCTCGCGCTGTACGGCGACCGCGCCCGCCGGCAACCACGCACCGCCGGCGAGAGCGAGCGCCCCCGCTTCCAGCTCCGCCACGTCCTCGGCCGGCGCCGAGGCCAATGCGAGCGTTCCGCTGGCATGGCGTGTCCAGGAGCCTTCGGCGCGTAGACCTTCGTCGAGGGCGCCGCGTGGGCGCGAGTAGATTTGCAGCGAACGCCGTCGCGACTCGTCGATCTCGCCGACCGCGACCTGGAGCTGGACCTCGGTCTGCTCGTCGAGCACGAGCGGCATCTCCAGGTTCAGCTCCTCGACGAGCAGCGAGTCGATTTGAGAAGCGGCGTGTAGGGCGAGCTCGGCGAAGGCCGCGCCCGGCACCACGCAGGACCCCATTACGACGTGATCGGCCAGCCACGGTTGGGACGCGAGCGACAGCAGGCCGGTGAACAGCCAGCCGCCCTCGTCAGCCAGCGCCGCGGCCGCTGCCAGCAGCGGATGACCACTCGCCAGCAGTCCGGCCGACGTGAGCTCTCCCGAGCCCGCTGGGGCCGTCAACCAGTAGCGCTCGCGCTGGAATGCGTAGCTGGGTAGACCGACTCTTGACGCATGCAAGCCGCCGAACATGCTCTTCCAGTCAACCCCGACGCCATTTGCCCAAATCCGGGCAATGGCACCGAACAGCGACTCGACCTCCGGGCGTTCGCCGCGCAACGCCGGGGTCAGAACCACCGCGCCGGGCCCGACGCCCGCATCTCCGTCGAGGCGCGCCGACTCGGACAGACAGTCCTGACCCATCGCGCTCAGTACGGCGTCGGGGCCGAGCTCAAGGAAGGTTTCGACTCCCTGCGACTCCAGCCTGCGCATACCGTCGTAGAAGCGCACGGGCTCCCTGACGTGGCGGACCCAGTAGTCGGGGCTGCACACCTGTTCGGCGCCGACGAGCTCACCGGTGAGGTTGGACACGATCGGGATGCGCGGCACGGTGTACGTGATGCGCTCGGCGATCGCCGCGAACTCCGCCAGCATGTCGTCCATCCGCGGTGAGTGGAAGGCGTGGCTGACGTGCAGGCGCTTGGTCTTGCGAGCCTGCCCGTCACAAACGCGCTCGAGCTCGAAGACCGCGTCTTCATCGCCGGAGATCACGACCGACGATGGCCCGTTGACCGCGGCCAGAGCGACGCGATCCTCGAAACCCTCGAGCATGTCCCGCGCTTGGTCCTCTGAGATCTGAAGCGAGACCATCGCGCCACCCGCGGGCAACTCCCCCATCAACCTACCCCTGGCGGCCACCAGCGCGCAGGCATCCTCCAGCGAGAACACGCCGGCGACATACGCGGCGGCGAGCTCTCCGATCGAATGGCCCATCAGAAAGTCCGGTCGTACACCCCAGGACTCGACCAGCCTGAACAGCGACACCTCCAGCGCGAACAGCCCCGGCTGGGAGAAGACCGTCTGGTCAAGAGGCCTGCCGTCGGCGGCTTGCTCGTCCTGGCCGGTGGCAAACAGCACCTCACGCAACGGACGCTCCAGGTGCTTGTCGAACTCTGCGCAGCAGATCTCAAGCGACTCTCTGAATACCGGGAACGCCTCGTACAGCTCACGACCCATGCCTAGCCGCTGTGAACCCTGCCCGGTGAACAACAACGCCAGTCGTGAGGAGCCATCTGCCACGCCTTGAATGACGTCCGGCAGAGACACGTTGTGATCCTCGGCCTCGGCGAGCGCCGCGAGGCCTTCCAGCAGCGACCCACGATCATTGCCGAGAATCACCGCGCGATGCTCGAGCGGGGTGCGGTGCGCCAAGGAATATCCGATGTCGTTCGCGCTCAGCTCGTGCTCGGCTGTGCTGTGTTCCAGCAGACGTAGCGCCTGCTCGCGCAACGCCGGTGCACTCTTGGCAGTGAGCACCCAGGGCGCGATACCGCAGGCCGCGGAGTCGTCCTCCCCCGCCACGGCGAACTCGCCGACGACGGTGGAGGAGGCGCCGTGTTCGTCCTCGTCGGTGAGGAGCACCGAGGTGAGCGCCTGCTCGATGATCACGTGGGCGTTCGTGCCGCTGATGCCAAACGAAGACACCCCGGCACGGCGCGGCCCGCGATCCTCTGGCCAGGCGAGCGGTTCGCGCAGAAGCTCGACGTTGCCCTGCGACCAGTCCACGTGGGGTGATGGCTCCTCTGCGTGCAACGTCCGGGGCAGCACGCCGTGGCGCATCGCCATCACCATCTTGATCACACCCGCGACCCCCGCGGCGGCCTGAGCGTGACCGATGTTGGACTTGATCGATCCCAACCACAGTGGATGCTCTCGGTCGCGCCCGTAGGTCCCAAGCAGCGCTTGTGCCTCGATCGGATCTCCCAGCGCGGTGCCGGTACCGTGCGCCTCCACGGCATCGACCTGATCGGGGGTGAGTCCGGCGGCGCGCAGCGCCTGTGCGATCACGCGTTCCTGGGAGGGACCGCTGGGCGCCGTCAAGCCGTTCGAGGCGCCGTCTTGATTGACGGCGCTGCCGCGGATGAGCGCGAGCACCTGATGCCCGTTGCGCTTTGCGTCCTCCAGGCGCTCGAGCGCCAGCACGCCGATGCCCTCAGACCACGCCGTCCCGTCGGCCCCTGCGCCAAAGGACTTGCAGCGCCCATCGGGAGCGAGGCCGCGCTGACGCGCGAACTCAACGAACATGCCCGGACTGGCCATCACCGCGGCCCCTCCGGCGAGGGCGAGCGTGCACTCGCGCCTGCGCAGCGACTGGCAGGCCAGATGTAGCGCTACCAGCGAGGACGAGCAGGCCGTGTCCACGGTGACGGCCGGACCCTCCAAACCGAACGTATAGGAGACCCGGCCGGAAAGGATGCTCGCCGTGGTGCCGGTGAGCGTGTAGCCGCCCTGACCCTCCGGCGACTCGTGCAGGCGCGAACCGTAGTCTTGGCTGGTCGCCCCGATAAACACTCCTGTGCGGCTGCCCCGCAGCGGCGCGACGTCGATGCCAGCCGCTTCGAAGACCTCCCATGAGGCTTCCAACAACAACCGCTGCTGGGGGTCCATCGCCAGCGCCTCGCGTGGGCCGATCGCGAAGAACTCGGCGTCGAACTCGCCCGCGTCGTGGAGGAATCCACCTTCCCGCGTATAGCTGGTTCCGGGATGGTCGGGATCGGGGTTGTAGAGGCGCTCGAGATCCCAACCGCGGTCGCTGGGAAAGCTGGAGATGGCGTCGGTTTCGGCGACCAGGAGGTCCCATAGCTGCTCGGCGGAATGGACTCCGCCGGGGTAGCGGCAGACCATCCCCACGATCGCAATCGGCTCCTCGACCGCGACCGTGGAAGTCCAATCCCGGTCTTCTTCGTCGTGTGAGCCAGTGAGCCGTTGTGCGAGATAGTCGGCCAGTGCCCGCGGCGTGGCGTGGTCGAACAGCAGTGTCATCGGCAGCGCCAGGCCGGTGAGGGACTTCAGTCGGTTGCGCAGCTCGACGGCCGCCGAGGAGTCAAACCCGAGCTCCTTGAAGGCTCGATCGGCCGGTAGCGCCTTGGGCGAGTCCTCGCCCAAGATCCTCGCCACCTCTGCGCGCACCAGCTCCAACAGCGCATGCCCATGCTCGCTCGCGGGTGTTCCCGCCAGTCGCCTGGACGCCGTGGTGTCGAGGATGGAGCCGGCGGGCCCGCGCGGACTCGCTTCGCCGCCCTCGAAGACCTCAGCAGACCGCGGGATGCCGTGGCTATCGGCCAGCTCCCAATCGACGTTCGCCGCGGCGGCAGCCGCCTCGCCAAGCGAGATCGCGAAGCGCGCGGGACCACCTTGACGGCGTCGCAGGGAACCGAGCACAGCGGTGTCGGCGCCCTCGCCCGAGCCGTCGACGATTTCCTGTATTGCGGCCGTAAGTACCGGATGGGGTCCGATCTCGATGAAGGTGCGATACCCGTCCCGAAGCAGGGCGTGGACCGTCTGCTCGAACCGAACGGGTTCGCGCTCCCCCCGATACCAGTGCTCGGCGCCGAGCTGCGTGCACTCCAAGCGCCCGCCGGTGACCGTCGAGTAGAGCGGCGTCTGCCCGGAACGTGGCGTCACGGGCGAGAGCGCGTCCCACAGCTCGTCGCCAATCTCGGCGACCTGCGCGGAGTGCGCGGCATAGTCCATCGGGACTTGCCGCACGCGAACGCCGTCCGCTTGACATTCCGCGATCAGCTCTTCCAGGGCTTCGCGCTCACCGGATACCGCGACCGAGGCCGGTCCGTTCAGTGCCGCGACGGCGATACGTCCATCCCAGCGCTCCAAACGCGCGCGGACCTGCTCGACACCCAGCAGCACCGATACCACGCCGCCCCGCCCCGACAGCCTGGCAAGGGATCGGCTGCGCAGTGCGACGACGCGCGCCGCGTCCGGCAGCGAGAGGCCGCCGGCCACGTGCGCCGCGGCGATCTCACCCTGGGAGTGGCCGACGACGGCGGCAGGCTCGACGCCGCAGGCGCGCCACAGTGAAGCCAAGGCCACGGTCACGCCGAACAGAGCCGGCTGGACCACGTCCACCCGCTCCAGCTTGGGCGCGCCGCTGCGCCCACGTAGAACGTCCTCCAGGGACCACTCGACGTGGGGCGCGAGCGCCTCTTCGCAGGCGCGCAGACTGTCGGCGAACACCGGCGCCCCATCCAACAGCTCAAGCGCCATGCCCTCCCATTGAGAGCCGTGCCCCGAGAACACGAACACGACTCCGCCGGCGCCGGTGCCGGCAGAGCTACCTGCGCTCATGCGCTCATCGCTTCCGCGCTCGTGACCTGGACGGCATGATGGTCGCGAGCGACCACGACATTGGCCGGGCTCCTGCCCCGCATGTTTGACTGATTAGGTCCTCGCGCGCTCTGTGAGTCAGCCGCGGGCGCGATCCTCACGCTCGCAGCTCCAGCGCGCGAATGAGACGGTCCCGCGTCTCGTGCGGCGCGACGATCTCATCGACAAAGCCATCGGCTGCGGCCACGTCGACGCCGAGCCGCTCCGAGGCATACAGATCGGCGAGCTGGTCGGCGTCGGCTCCATCGCTGATCGCTCTGCGCTCGATGATCGCGACGGCTTGGGGGGCTCCCATCACGCCGATCTGCGAATCGGGCCAGGCGAGGGTCAGGTCCGCTCCGAGGTCGCGTGAGTTCATCACGATGTGCGCGCCACCGTAGGCCTGACGCAGCGTGACGGTGACCTTGGGCGTAGTCGCTCGCGCGAACGCCCGCAGCAGCGAGGCGCCGTGACGGATGACGCCCGCCCGCTCCTGATTGACACCCGGCAGAAACCCGGGGGTGTCCACCAGCACGACAAGGGGCAGCGCGAGGCGATCGCACAGATCGACAAACCAGCGCCCCTTCTCCGAAGCGGCGCTGTCGATCGTGCCTCCCAGATGAAGCGGCTGATTGGCGATGACGCCGACCGGACGTCCGTCCAGGCGGGCAAACGTGGTGACCAGGTTGCGCGCCCACCGGCTCGCGAGCTCCAGATGGCTTCCGCCGTCGACCATCGGCGCGAGCACATCCCGCACGTCATAGACCTGGCGCGTCGAGCACGGAATGCTGTCCTGCGGGCTTCCCGGCGGAGGATCCACCGCCGGGACCAGCGGCAGCGGCCCGCCGATCGTCGAGGGCAGATAGCCGAGCAGCTCGCGCACCAACTCCGCGGCCGAATGGTCATCGTCGGCGGTGAGATGGGAGACACCGTTGCCGGCGTGGACCCGTGGTCCTCCGAGCTTCTCGGCGCTGATCTGTTCGCGGGTCACCTGTTCGACGACCTTGGGGCCGGTCAGGAACAGGCGCCCGTCGGGGCGTACCATCACCACGAAATCACCGAGCGCCGAGGAGTACGCGGCTCCACCGGCGCAGGCGCCGGGAATCATGGTGATCTGGGGCACGGGCGCAAGCGCCTGCTCGCGGAAGATCGCCCCGTAGGCTCCCAACGCAGCAACTCCCTCCTGCAACCGAGCCCCGCCTGAATGCGGTACGCCGATAACCGGAACGCCGGCTCGGCTGGCGTACCGGATCGTGCGGGCGATCGTCTCACCGCCGGCGCGACCCAGAGAGCCACCGCGATGGCTCACTTCCTGCGCCCACACACATACCGGACGCCCGTGCACTCGGCCTGAGCCCGCGACCACACCGTCGCCGACGGCGGTGCGCCACGGATGAAACGTGTCGCAGTCAAGTAGTGCCTGCAGACGCGCGGCCGCGGGACTGACCGTCTCTGCCGTCAACTCCACGACGGCGCCCGAGCTTACGCCCGCCACCTCTGCGTTTACCCTGGCGTCCGAGAGTGTCTGGGAGAGTTCGCTCATGCTCACACCGAATCGAAGCGATCGCGCGAGCAGAACATCCATCCGCTTACACCGCGCGGCGCGGTAGCCGAGACGATTGCCCCCCTGCCGAGAATGGCGTCCGGCTCGTCTCGATAAGTTGGCGTCCAAGCCAGGCCAACGGTCGATAGGCGGCTCTCCACACCGGTGGCCGGTACCCCCGACTCAGCCCTCGACGCCCACACAACAAACGTGTGAAAACGCGAGTCAGCGGTTGTCGAAGTGAATGGAGTCATAGGCATAGACCAGCATTCATCGCACCGACTTCGGACCCACTTGCGGCCGTAGGACCCCCTGAAGCCAGGACGGTGGCTTGGTGATATAGGAACGACGGTCGTCTTACCTCGACCGCCGGGTGCTCCCTCCAGCGGCCCTAAGTACTATCAGCTGCCGTGGGCTTCATGGTGCGCCAATATGGCGTGGCGCCCCACGTAAAGTGCGCCACATAGTCCTACCGCGTCTGTAGGGGACTCACAGACCGTTCACTGCCCGATTGCGGACGTCTCGACCTCGGTGATCTCGCCCAATGCCTCCAGGCGGAGCGCCAGTTCCAGCTCGGCTTGGCAGGTGTGAAGCGCACGACCGAGACTCTCCTCGATCTTGTGCAAACGGCGTTTGACCGTGTGCCGGTCGACCTTGAGCACCGCTGCCGCGGTGGCGGCGTTGCGCCCGACGGCGAAATAGGTGCGCAGCGTCTCGCGCGAGGCCGCCCCTCCGTCTTTCTGACTGCTGCCAAGGGGCGCGAGGTAGATCTCTTTCAAGGATCTCGCGAGCACGTCGTCTCGCAGGACCGGCGCGAGCAACAGAACGTCGGCGTATCGCGTGAGCGTCTGCGGGCTGCGCAGGGCGACCCACAGGGCTCGCTGAGCCTGCCAGTGCGTCATGCGCCATCCGTCTACCCCTCGGGCCACCTCACCCACCGCCAGCGACACTCCCGAGCCGTCTTTGTCCAGCAGCAGGCGCTCGAGGTCGGCGATCGCAAGTTTGCGCTGAGAGCCGAGCCACACCCACACCGGCTCATCCCAGCGGGGAACCGACAGCAGCTGACAACCGAGGCTTCTGGCCACATCCTCCACCACCGCGCCGGCGCCGACGCCGACGGCGATGACGCCGACGTGCCATGCCTCCAACTCGTAGTCCAGGCCGGCCGATCCGATCGGCGCTCCCGCCAGCAGCGCCTGCACACGTTCAGAGCGGCGCTGCTCCGGTGAGCGCCTGACGCGATTGACCTCTTGCATGTACTCGGTCGCGATCGAGGCCATCACACGATCGATCAACTCTCCCTGCGTTCTCAGCACGTGGCGCAGCGCGGCGCTTGGAAAACGATCGTCCTCGTCCATGACGAAGTCCGCGATCAACCTCTCACCGGCCGCGTAGCGGCGCAGCACGGTATCCAGGCTCACGCCGTAGCGCGCGGCTCGACGGGCCTGGGCGGCAGCCGCCTGTGGCGGAGGCCCCGACCATTCCTCGCCATGCTCGATGCCGGTGAAGCTGAGCTCGACGGCCGCGGTGACCGCGGCGCGCAACCCGGTGACGTACTCGGCGTCTTCATCACCGACCGGCTCGGACATGGCAAGTACCCGTGCGACGATGGCTTCTTCGAGCTCCGAGCGTCTGACACGCAACCGCGCGACGAGGCCCGTGCGCACCCACTCGAGCGATTTACCGCCGCCTCCTTGAGCTACCCGACTCATCGGTAACCGCCGCGAAACCTCAGCGCCCGCGCGGTACTCGGTTGAAAAAGTCTCATATTTTCGAAGAGTTCACAAAAAATCACGCACGTCCCACTTGCATGTCTTTCATGCTCTCCTGTCTTTGCATCTCGACGGGCGCCAGAACCCGCAGCGCAAGTTGTAGTCTCCGGTCTCGATTAGTAACAGATCCAAACGACGCATGTCAAGGCGCGCACGATCTCGATTATCTACTTGGGTTCGATGAAGTTTGAATATCTGACAATCCGTTTGGTGCGCAAGTGTGTAGTGAGCGCCGCCGCTCGCCCGAATTCAGCGGACCGTCTCGCGAAAATTACGGTTCGTAGCGTTGGGTGTATACTCGGCCCAGTAAAGAGTCCCATAAGATGCGCGTCACGGCAGGATGTCACTGGAGCTGATGTTCCAGTTTGCGTGGCTGAGCGCGCGGCGATCCCAGTGTCCGATATGGGATGGCAGGCTTGAGCCGCCCTCGTTCAATGGCAGACGAACCGGGCGCTTGGCCTGCGCGGGATACAGCGTCCAACGCCGCCCACCCGCCGAGCTGACGCCGACTACTACTCTTAGAGGCTGTCTCAAAAGGCGTGCACGCCCGGATGCGTCCCTGGACACGGCGCTGGATCGCCACGTGACGGCTTGCACATGCAACCAGCATGCGCTGCACCATCCCGCATCGCCCAGCTTGGTCCATGAACGCCCCGACCGCACCCGCCTGGTTTTGAGACAGCCTCTCAGTCCATCGTCAGCGGGCCCTCAGCCGAGCCGCTGAGGAACTGGCGCACGAAGGGGTTCTCCGAGGAGAACATCCGCTCGGCGTCGCCGGCCTCGACGATCCTCCCTCGCCACAGCAACGCGATGTACTCGCCGATCTGGCGCGCCGAGGCGATGTTGTGGGTCACCACGATGTAGGTGCCGCCATAGAGCTGGTGCATCTCCTGGATCAGGTCACACAGCAGCGCGGTGCGCACCGGATCAAGGCCCGAGTCGGGCTCGTCGAAGATCACGATGTCGGGCTCCATCACAAGCGCGCGCGCGAAACCGGCGCGCTTGCGCATGCCACCGGAGAGTTGGTTTGGCATGTAGTCGATCGCTTCGGTCAGACCGACGTCCGACAGGCGCTGCCTGACGATCTCGGAGATCTGCGCCTCGGACATGTCCGTGTGCTGGCGCAACGGGAAGGCGACGTTGTCATACACCGACATCGACCCGAACAGAGCGCCGTCCTGAAACAGCACACCGACCTTGCGGCGCAGCGCCAGCAGCTTGGGCAGCGTCAGGCCGGGTACGGACTGGCCTTTGACGATGATGTCGCCCGAGTCGGGGAACATCAGGCCGATCAGGTGCTTGATCAGCACGCTCTTGCCGGTGCCCGAGGGACCGAGGACGACAGTGATCGTCTGATCGGGGATCGCCACGTTCAGGCCGTTGAGCACGGGCGCGCCCCCGAGGCGCTTGTGCACGTCCAGGCAGCGGATCGACCAACGCTCGTCGTCGGGGTCACCGAGCAGGTCGGTGTCGCTTGAGTGATACTCGAACTCGCCGCCGACGCCGTCCTCGCCGTCGCCGTCGCGGTTCGCGAGCCGACCACCATCCCCGCCGGCCGGCCGCCCTACGCCCGCGGGCTCACGCTCTGGCCCCGGATCGAGACCCGCTTCGGATTCCTGGGGGGTGCCGTCGGTCATCTCCATCCGGATACTAGTCGGCCGCCGGGACATCGGCAACGGCCGCTGCGGGGATCGCGATGCGATCTTGGCTTGACAATCTACCGGCACCCAGTCTACGATATGGCGTCAGAATCGGTTTATAGCCGGAGGGGGAGCACCGAGGGAGGGGGTTAGGAGGCCAGATGTTGGATCGCACGGATCTCGCGGTCGCGGTCGCGTTCGCACCGTCAGCGCCCGCTCGCTCGGCCGACCCGCGCCGAAGCATTCTGCAGGCCCTCATACGGACGATCGCGCTCAGGGGCTATGACCGCACCACGATCGACCGCGTGCTGCTGGCGGCCGACGTCCCGGCGCCGGTGTTCGACGAGCACTTCGCCGACAAGCAGGACTGCCTGCTTGCTGCGCTCGATGAGCTGATTGCGGGGATCGAACGTTCGATCTCAGCGCGGACCGAGGGCTCGCGATGCTGGTCTGAGCGAGTGCTGATCGGCCTGGAGACGCTGCTCAGCGCATTCGCCGAACAGCCCGATGGCGCCCGTGTGGCGCTGGTGGAGTGCCTGAGCGCCGGAGAGGACGCGATCGCGCGAGTGCGTGCGGCGATCGCCAAGACCATCCCCGTGCTCGAGGGGGGTCGTCGTGGCGGGCGGGACACCGAAGAAGAGTCGACTCCGGACACGACACATTTGCCCGCGCAGACCTCCGAAGCGGTCGTCGGCGGGATCGCCTCGATTTTGCATCGTCGCGTGCTGGAGGGACGTACTTGCGAACTTCCGGCGTTGCTCCCAGATCTCCTTTACTTCGCGCTGATGCCCTACCTCGGCCACGAGCGCGCGCTCGTGGCCTCCGAATCGGTCTCGGCTCGAACCTGACCTCCGGCTCGCCTCGGGCGGCGGGTCCGTGGGCACCGGAATAGCCCCGTGGAGAGGCCCGGCCGTCGTGGACGTCCTACGTCCTATTTCCCGCCGTAGGTCACGTGCGGATACTGGCTGGTCTGTCCGTTGAACGTAAACGGACCCTGCTGGTTGCAGCCCGGCGCCTGAACCGCGTTGCCGGTTTCGGGCGCATTGGCGATATGGAACTGGATCAGCTGTTCGATGAGCGTCTTTGAGATCGTTTCGTTCGCCGGCCCGCTCACCGATGGCGCGGAGTCCGCGCAGGAGCCGCCTTCGAAGACTTTCAACCCACCGTTGGCGAGCGCCCGGAAGGCGCCGGGCTGGAAGTAGGGGTTGGCGCGGTCGGTGCCGATGCGTTTGCTGTAGACGGTCAGGCTTTCGGGGCCGAGCACGAGCATCGTCTTCAAGAAGTGCAGCTGGGGACCGCGGCTTTCTCCGTTGACCGCGAAGTTGCTGTTCTGGGCCTTGGTCTGAGTGGCCGCGGCGAAGTTGCCGAAGAAGGCTTGCAACTCGGGGATGTACTGATCAGTGAACTGCAGGAAGGGATCGAAGTTGTGCAGCACCGGCCTGAAGTTTTCGAGCACCGGCACGGTCAGTTCGAGCTCCGGCTTGACCGCCGGCAGCCCCTTCTTCGCGGCCTGCGTCAGCGGACCGAGTGAGGTCAAAAAGCCGTTGAACGCCGGCGCGAACGGCTTGGTCGCACCCAACAGCGCAGACAGCTGGCGCTCGGCCGGACGGAATTCTTCCAGGAACGGGCTCGTGACCGCAGCGAAGCTGTCGAGTTCTTTGAACGCCACCTGGGAGTTGTGCTCGAACGAGGGCAGCAGCTTCCACGCTTGCGCGAACGCCTGGCTCTCGGCGGCGGCGGCACGGAACGTGCGCTCGCCATTGACGATCAGGCTTTGGAACTGGTGATCGCGTTCGGAGAGCGCGTCGAACACTTCCCCGGTGCCTTTCACCACGCCCGTCAGCGCGCCTTCCTGGGAGGCCAGGAGGTTCACGAGCTTGTTGGCGTGTTCGGTGAACGGGTGCAGCTCGGCGAAATCGGAGTTGATCTGTTCGCCCCGGCCCGTGATCCCGACGGCGACCGACTGCATCCACACCTGGAAGCTCTTGCGGGTCTTGGGATCGAGCGCCGAGAGGATGTCGTCGAGCGTCACCGACGGCTGTACCTGGCTCTCGTTCAGCCTGCCGCCGTCGGCCAGGTAGGGGCCTTTGCGGCTCTTGGGGATCAGCTGCACATAGGTCTCGCCCAGCAGCGTCTTCTGGCGCAGGATTGCGTGCATGTCGGCGCGGATCGGCGCGTACTGACTGGAGAGTTCGACCGTCGCGATCGTGCGGCCTTCGTCGCCCAGCTTCAGCGCCACGACATGCCCGACGTCCACGCCACTGATGCGCACGTCCGACTGTTCGGCCAGCGCCAGCGAGCGCGGGAACGCGACCGTGAACTGGTACCCCTTGGGTTTCAGCGGCACGGGCCCGCCGAAGGACTCCCACAGGAACAGCAGCAGGCCGAAACAGCTGAGCGTGAACAGGATGATCACGAGGATGTTGCCGAGCGTGGGTGCACGCTTTTGCATTTAGTGCTTACCCCCAAATGGGCTTTGGCTAAGGCCCCAGAACGGGCCGGCGGCGGCCGCTTTTGTGCTCGCGTGTGCGCTTGCCGGGGTCGCGCCTTTGAGAATGCCGGCCGCCTGACAGGCGGCCTTCGTCGGCGGGTTGAGCAGGCCGACGATCATGTTCACGGTCGGGTTGATCGTTCCGGCCGGACCCAGCAGCGGCAGCACACCACAGTTCAGATACGTCAGGCTGCGCGCCAGCACCCCGTGGGCGTCGGCCGAGCCGACGATGCTGTTGAGATTGTGTGCGGCCCAAGCGGCGAAGAACCCGAAGGTCGGGCGGGTCTTCCCCGGGTTGTAGGCGAGCTCGTTGAAGAGTTCGTTCAACACCGAGAAGCTGGCGGCGAGGTGCGGGAAGGAGGCGGCGAGCCCGCTCAAACTTGGCTCCAGCGAGTTGACCGTCGGCAGGATTTCACGCGCAAACGGCCGGATTTCGTTCTTGAATATCGGCGTGGTCGTTTTGAACGACGGCCGCAGCGCTTCCTCGGCCGGGGCGACGGCGGCGGCGAACGGGTGCAGGTCTGTGAGTGTCGGCCCCACGATGTTGAACGCTGTGGCGAGCTTACCCAGGCCCTGTTCGGTCTTGCTCAACGTGCTCGGCAGCAGCTGCAGTGTGCGCTGAACGCTCTGGTTCTCCTGCGCGAACGTCGCGAACACCGCGTTTGAGGATTGGATCAGATCCGCGAGCTGCTGGTCCTTGTCACCGAAGGCTTCCATCAACAGCTTGAAGTTATGAATCGCGCGCGCGATGTTCGCGTGGCGGTAGTGCAACTGCTGGGTGATCAGCTGCGCGTCGCGGGCCGTCGGGTCAAAGCGCTTGAGCGTCGCCGAGAGTGCCTTGCCGTTGTTCTTGAATCCCTGACCGGCGCCCGCGAGCAGCTCTTGCAGGTAGGCGCGCGTGTCCGTGTCGAGGCTGGACAGGAATTCGTCGAAGTTAACGTCGGGGGCCGTCTGGGACTGCGGGATCGTCGCGCCGCTGTGCAGCTTCCCACTGGCGGGAGATCCCGGATCGACCTCCACGGTCATGTCCTTGAGCTGGGTCTTCGGGCGCAGCAGCATCGTCGCGTTGTGGAACAGGCGCCCTTCGGAGTATTTCGGCACCAGGTGCATCGTCACGATCGCGACCCCGTTGCGTAGGTCGACACTTGCGATTTCACCGATCTTCGCACCGGCGATCGTGACCGCCTGCCCCTGCCCCGGCGTGACTGCTTGGGCGGTCTGGAATTCGCCGTTGAGCACGAAATAGTTGCGGCCGAGCACCGGCACCCAGCCGGGCAGCTTGAGGTTCTCGTGCGCGAGGATGTAACCGCCGACGAGCGCCGCGATCACGATCATCGTGACAACGGCAATGAACGCTTTCTGGTAGCGCGCGATCTGTTCGCGGACGCTCAGCCCGCCCTCGTGACTGTCACCGGGGGTCATCGCTCACCTCCCGTACACGCACCGCGCCCATGAGCAGGCCGAGGAGCAAGCGAGACCAGGACGCAGGGAGCGTGGCGTACTACGTACGCGAGCGACTGAGGACGCAGTATCACGCAGCTCATCGGACTGCTCATCAGTTGCTCCCGTCCGCTGGGCCCTGTGAGAGGGGTCCGTTGAATTCGGGCAGCGTCTGCGTGTCGCATGCCACCAATGGCTTGTACTGCGGCTCTTGCGCCGGGTAGGCAGGACGTGTGCCCAGCGGCGGCGACGGCGCGTGCGCGAGCAGTTGCTGGCCCTGCAGTTTGGTGCCCAAGACAGAGGTGTGGCCGGAGCGAACCACCTGACCGCTGTTGCCGATCAAGGCGCGCGCCATCGTGCCGTTGCCCGAGAAGGATTGACTGAAGCCCGCCAGGCCCGTCAGCGAGGACCAGAACTCCTTGTAAATTTCCACGCCCGAGGTGCTCGCGCCGTCCTGCAGCTTGGTGTTGGCGCCCGGGAAGAACAGCTTGCTCAAGCACTGAGAGAATTCGTCTGTCTGCTTGAAGAACGGGACCTGTTCGCCGATCAGCTGGCCGATCGTCGGCGCCGCTTCGTTCAGGCCCTTGGCGACCCCACCAAGCTCATTAGGGGCGAGCGAGGCCTGCACCTGTTCGATCCACGGCAGCGCCGCGGCGATCGTCGGACCCTGCTGCTGGACGCCGGGCAGGAGCGCCTGCGCGAACGCGCGCGTCGGCGGGAGCGCGGCGTTGAGCGCGGTGAACGCCCGGTGGGCGTTCGTCAGCGCCCCGGGCAGGTGGGCTATCGCCGCGCTCAGGCTCGCAGACTGGGCGGCGAACGCCGCGAAGAAGGCGTCGAAGTTGGGTGCCCATTCGCCGAGTTGCTGCTCGTGCTCGTTCAGCGCGCCGGTCACTTTGCTGATCGCCGTGAACAGCTCGGAGATGTCGTGGGGTTCGGTGCCGGCGAGCGCCTGGTTGACGATCGCGCCGTTGCGCAGCGCCGAGGGCGCGCGATGGTAGGTCTTGTTCAGCGCCTGCGCGGCGTTCAGACCGTAGACGTCGGGGTCCTGTTCGGCGTTTTCGGCCGCGTCGGGCTTGCGTGTCAGCCCGTCACCGTAGCCCTGCAGGAAGTCCTGGAGGTTGGCGCGCGTGTCGGTGTTAAGCGCGTTCAGCACCTGATCGAGCTGCACCGGATCGGAGGTCTGGGTGATCGGGACCGTGTAGCCCGATGCGACCGTCTTGGCGCTCGGACTGCCGGGCTGCATGTCCACGAACCAGTTGCCTTCGAGGAAGATCCGCGGTCTGATCTTCAACGTCGCGTCGGTGTGGATCGGCAGGCCTTTGGGTTCGATTTCCATGCTCACCACGCCGGCGTTGCCCTCGCGATGGATTGAGGTCACGACTCCCACGTCAACGCCGGCGATACGCACGGGTGACTTCGGGTGGATGTTGACGGCGGTGGAGAACACCGCGTGCAGGCGGAAGCCGTGTTTGAACGGGATGCGCTTGGTGAAGCCGAAGAACACGGCGATCACGAGGATCACGAGAAACACGATCCCCACCCTCACGGGATTGGAGCGACGCAGCTCGATCACGGGGATTTCGTCGTGGCGGCGCCACCAGCGCAGACGGCTCATGTCACTTCTTCCCCTTGCTCAGCCCGAGGGATTGGAGCGTGGCGCTTGGATATTTTTCACCGAACAGGTTCTGTTCGCGCGAGGTCAGTTCGCGGTTGGTCGTGGCGCCGCCCGCGGGCAGGTTTCCGACGACCATTTTGCCCACCACGTACTTCTCGTTGCCGGCTTCGCACAACCGCGGCTGCCCGGGGCCGGCGACGTTCGGGTAGGGATTGGCGTGCAGGAAGTTGTTGTCGATCAGCTTCCCGGGTTTGCCACCGCGCGATTCTTCGTGTTCGATCGAGGGACCGTTGGCAGGGCCCGCCGAGGGGAAGCCCTCGGCGCCGGGGCCGTTCGGGGAGAGCACGATCGCGGCCTGCGCGAGCGTGCCATTGCCGACGTTCTCGGCCTGCAAATTGGAGACGTTGCGGAGCATCAGCGTCACGTAGTTGCAGTACGCCTGCGCGGGAGCGAGTCCGGCGAACAGCGGACCGCCGAGTTCGGTCGTCTGCGTGAGATCTTCGAGGCTGAGCGTCACGATCGGATTCTGGGCGAAGGCCTGGAAGGCCTGTGAGGCTTCCGCCACGCCCGAGTTCAGGGCGGTGGCGGCGCGCAGGTTGACCGCACCGACCGAGAACGCGTGTCCCAGCTGCGGAGCGACCGTGACGAGCGCACTGGCGCTCGGGCGCAGCAGGTGCATGAACTCGGTCGCGTTTTCGACGAACGGCGCCTCGTAGGCGAACGAGTGCGTCGCCTGGGCGAGCGCCGCGGGCCCGCCGGCGATCGTCTGTTCCAGGGACGGCGCCACGCCGGCCCAGGCCGAGAAGAAGGTGTCCAGCTCCCTGAACCAGTCCGCTTGCGTGTTCGCCACCGGAGCGACCTGCGAGGAGAGCCGGTCCAGGGCGGGGAACAGCTTTTGAAAGGCAGTCTGCGGCGAGGCGAGGTTGTGCAGCACCGGCACGCCGTTGGTGAGGAGCGGGCGCAGCGTCGCGATCGTTTCGTTCAGACCGATCCCCCGGCCGGCGAGGCCGTCGCCGAAGTTGATCGAGTTGTGCTGGATCGCGGTCCTCGTTTTTTGATCGAACATGTTGAACAGCGAGACGATGTCCACCGGTTCGCGCGTCTGGGCCATCGGGATCGCTTCGCCGGCCTTCAACTTGCGGGGAGAGGTCCCCTTTTCCAGTTCCAGGTACTTGAGCCCGATCGCAGAGACCGACTGGACGACCGCTTTGGTGTCGGCCGGCAACGGTTCGACGCTCTTTTCGAGCTTCAGTTCGGCGGTCGCGGTGATCCGACCGGTGTTGGGGTTCTGGTGGGGCGTCAGCGAGCTGATGATCCCGACGCGCGTACCGGCGATCCGCACCTGGTTGGCTTTCTGCAGACCCGAGGTTTCGGGCAGTTCGACCTTGATGTCGTACGTCGGCACGAACGGCAGCCCGTTGTTGGCGTTGAACGACAGGAACACGGCGACGACGACGATCAGCGTCGTCAGCGCTCCGATCAGGAGCGGGCTTCCGGCCAGGGATCCGCGGCGACGGGGGTTCACTTGGGCGTCTCCGTTGGATCGCAACCGAGCTGTCCGTTGTTCGTAAACGGCGCCGAGCCGTCGGCCGAGGGCTGGGTGGCGGCGCCCGGGCAGCGGCGCAGCTGGCCTGTCTGCAACGCCTGCAGGACCTGCTGTGGACTGGAGGCCGGCGTGAGGTTGTTGTTTGCGCCAAGCGTGAACGAGGGCGTGACCGGGCTGATGCGCGCGTAGTGCCCGTTGGCGTCGTAGTAGGCGGTGGTCTGGCCGAAGGCGCGCACGGCGCCCTGCAGCTCGGGCGCATACGGACCGAAGGACGCGGTCATCGGCACGGCTTCCTGCAGCGCGCGCACGCCGTTGGGCGAGGCGGTCGTCAACTCCTTGGCGAGCGTCGGCAGCGCCGCGAACGCATCGGTCAGGTCATTGTTGGCGCCCGGCCGGGAGATCGCCTGGCTGAAGTTGTTCACGACCGGCGTGGCCGTGGTCACGAGCGGGCGCAAGCGCGCGAACAGGGTCGTCAGTGCCTGCGTGTTCGGCTGCTGGGCGTTTACGAGGTTGGTGAGCGCGGTCAGTGTCGAGGGGATCTGGGTGAACGTCTTGTTGCCTTCGTTCAGCACCGCCGGCAGCTGGTGCAGGCCGCGCGCGAGGCTTGAGTCCTGCGAGCCGATCGCCTGGAAGGTCTGAGCGCCGTGTTCGACCAGGCCGCTGAGCGATTCCTTGTGGGCCGCCAGCGTCGTCAGGGCCTTCGCGGATTCCACGAGGAAACTCGTAAACGTCCCCTGGTCGCGCGTGAGCTCTGAGAAGAAGTGGTCGATCGCGGCGAACGAGGGGGCGAAGTATTCGGTCGCCTTGCCCAGCGCCGGTCCCGCGCCCGCGTACTGTTCGGCGGAGCCCTGGATGACCTGCTGCAATCCCCGGCGCGTCTTCGGGTCGAGCGTGTTGAAGAGCTGATCGAGATCGACCACTTCGCGGGTCTTGCTGGCCGGCAGAGTCGTTCCGGGCGCCAGCGCGGGACGGTTGTTCGGGCCGGGAGTCAGCGCCACGAGCCGGTTGGCGACGCCCGTCAGCGAGGGCACCCTGATTTCGGCGATCGTGCCCTCGTGCAGCGGCGCCAGCGAGGAGTCGACGTGGATCGTCACCCGGGCCTTGAAGTCGTGCGTGAGGGCGATGTCGGTGACGCTCCCCACGGGCACCCCGCCGACCTGCACCTGATCGCCCCTGACGAGCTGTCCCGCTTCTTTCATTTCCAGGTGATAGTCGGCGCCGCCGCCGCCGGAGAAAACCAGGTAGGCCGCGATCAGGACCACGATCGCCAGCGCGGCCACGGCGAGCATGCGACCGGCGCGCGGCGGCAGCACTCGACCGCCGCGGGTGGGGCGCGGCGGTTGCTCGCCAGGGAGCGGAGGCGGCGGCGGGGCCGCGGGGTTGGGGGGGCTAACCGTGGACACCGGTACCGCTTTCGCTCGTGCTCGGAGCGCCGTTGGCCTGTGCGCCGTTCCCGCCGGGCCTCGCGGCGGCGGCGCCACCGCTCCCGTTGGCTTCGCCGTTGCCCGGCACGGGCACAGTGCTCCCGGGCTTGTCGGCGACGGCCGCCGAGGACGGTCCGCCGGCGACCGTCGGGTCGGGTATCTCGCCCAGGCGCGCGATCAGCTTGATCCATCCCTTGGCGCTCAGCACCGACCCGAAGGCGCTCGCGGCACGTGCGCCGCTCGTGCTCGGGGGAGTGAACGCGACGTGCACATAGGCACGCGCGCTCGGCTTTACCAGCAGGTTGTTCGTGCCGGGTACGTTCGTATCGCCGACGATCCGCAGTGGACGGTTGAAGCCCTGCAACGTCAGCAGCTTGCGGATGGTCGTGTCGGCGATCGAGCCCTGCCCCTGATGTCCGGCGATCGAAATGCCGTTGACGGCGGTGATCTTGACCGTGTAAGCGTCGGCATCCGCTGCTGCGTTGGCCGTGAGCGACGGTGCTGCGCTCGCACAGCCAAGCCCGGTCACGGTCGGCTTCAGGCCCGACACCGCGAGGAACTCGAGCATCGCCAGCACGCGCCGATCGACCCGCCCACTCTGCACGTCCCGGCGCTCGCACGGGTGCATGTGAATGCCGGCATCGCGCCCGACCTGTAGCTCGAGCTGGCTCTTTGACTCCAGCAGCACCTGTCCGACGCTCGGCGCGGTCGCGAGGAACGGGTTCTCACCCTTGGCTCTGAAGATCGAAGTGTTCTCGAGCGCCACCCAGCCGTCGAGGATCGGCTTGGGGTCGATCGCGGGAGCGCCGACCCCTGCCGGTTTGATCTGGAAGAACACATGCGGGCCACCCGGCCCGACGCCGGCGACGGGGGCCTGCGCGACGGCGCTGTCAGATTCGGCGCCGACATGGCCGAGGACGGTGCCGGCGATCACCTGCGCGCCGGCATGCAGCGGATGCAGGTAGACGTTGTTGGGCCCGGACTGGAACACGCGCGCCGTGCCGGACGCCGACGAGGAGGGCGTGGTCGGCGACGGGGACGGCGCCGAGGGCAGAGACTTCGGCGCCGGAGGCGTGGGAGCCGGTTCCAGGCCCGCGATCGCTCCGAGCGCGAGGTCCGACTCGGTGGCACCGGCCGACAGCGGCGAACGTTGCTGCGCACCGGCCGTCGCCGGTCCGCTGGGCGCCGGTTCGGCGGCGCCATCGGAGTGGGCGATGCGGGCGCTCACGGCGCTGTGTTCGCGCGGCGCCAGCACCGGATACAGCGCCGCGACGCTGCCCAGTTGCCCGTACACGTACGTGTTGCCATAGGCGTCGCGCAGTGACACGTAGCGACCGAGCGCGGCCGAGCGGCCGATCTGCACGATTTCGCCGTCCTGCACCGCGATCACCGGCGCGCCCGCTTGCGAGTAGATGGTCGTGCCGGGCAGCGTCTTTGCGGGGGCCGATCCGTGGGCGGGGATCGTGGCGAAGCCATCACCGAAGCGCGAAGGCGCGTGGACGGGGAAGCGCGCCTGCGTCAGCCCGGTGATCGCCCCGAGCAGTTCCGGCGGTGTGCCGCCGAGCAGCTGCGCGCGCAGCAGCACCGAGTCGACGTAGGCCTGGGAGTGGTTGTAGGAATAGACCGCAGCCCTGACGTTCTTCTGGCCCCCGGCGGCCCGCAGGTATCGCGCGGCGGCGAAGATCGCGTCGGCCGGGTTGTAGGGGTCCTTGAAGCCATCGCCGTTGGCGTCGACGCCGTACTGCAGCCAGGTCGCGGGTAGGAACTGCATCCAGCCCTCCGCCCCGGCGCTCGAGACGCTCAGGTCGCGACCGTAGTCCGTCTCGACCTCGTTGATCGCCGCGAGCACCTGCCAGGGGATGCCATAGGCGGTGCCGGCCGCCTGATAGATCGGCAGTAGGAACGGCGGGATGCGGAAGCTTTCGATGAAGAACCCGGGCACGCCCGCGATCGAACTGCCGAGCGACAGCGGCAGGCCCGGTGTCAGACCGGCCGGGGACGGCGCGTTGCGAGCGCCGGGCGCCGGCGAAGCGGACCTGGCGCCGCCGCCCTGCGCCGGGGTGCCGCCGCCTTCCGATACGGCGCCGCTGCCCGTGTGGTGCGCAGTGGCGTGCTTCCCACTCTTGCCGGCGCCGCCCGAGCTTGCGGAGGTGTGCTGCAGGTGCTGGGCCTGCACCTGCGGTCCAGCGCTCGCTTCGTTCGCTTCGGTCGGACTCGCCGGTGTCGTGGACGGGGTGGGCGTCGCCGCCGGGGGGGTCGGCGCTGCGCCGGTCGGACTCGTTTCAGCGGCGGGAGGCGTCGCCTGCGTGTTCGGGACCGGTTCTTCGGCGCTCGCCGCGGTCACCGGCACAAGCGCCAAGGCGAGGACGCTCGCGAGCGTCGCCCAGATCGCGCCCGGCCGCACCCTCGCCGGCGCGGGCACTGAAACCCCGAGGGGCAGGCGTCTTGTCGTCGGGATCGCAGTCATCAGTTGCCCAGCAGGTAGTTGAGGAGCATCCCGCCCGCGCCCGATTCGGGCGAAGGCGAGTAGTACGTCGTGCCTGCGCTCGATCCGCCGACCGGCTGGGCGCCGGCGCCCGTGCCTTCCGCCGAGCCACCGAGACCGCCGAGCGCTCCGGGGATCGAGATCGAACCTGGATATTTGGCGATCGCCTGTGCGGGCGTCGCGCCCTTCAGCACCGCGAGCGTGCGCTTCATCACGAGGCTCGTGGACGCGGCCGCGCCGGCACTGGAGCTTGTGTGGGCGCTCGCGGTGCCGGTGGCCGCGCCGGTCGTGTTGAAGAAATTGCCGTGACAGCCGCCGACGGGCGCGACCGCGTAGGTCAGACAGGTGGCCGCGGCCACGCCTTCGGTGCGCAGGAAGTGCCCGAGCGCGTCATACCCGTTGGTGGTCCCGGCGCCCAGGAAGATGAAGTCCATGAAGCGCTCCAGGCCGCCGGTGTCGCGCAGGCTGGTGAACACTTCGGAGAGGTTCACGCTGAAGGGCTCAGCGGCATTGCCGAGCTTTTTCACGCGGGCCAGCAATGGCTGTAGCGAGGAGAGGGCGGGCCCCGAGGTCTTCGCGGTCTTGCCGAGGCTCTTGAAGAACGCCGTCTGGCTGTTCGCGAACGCCGGCAGCGAGGTGAACGTCTGGTTGATCCCCGGCGCCGCCGCTTTGAGGTCGGTGAACGTCGGTGTGGTCTGGTCGGCAAAGCGCCCGAACCGTTCCATCGCCGGTCCGAGCTGTTCCAGGAACGGTGGGAACGCGGCGAGGTTGCGCGCGAGCGCTCCGCGCTGGTTGGCGGTCGCGCGGGAGACGGTGTCGGCGCCGACGATGAAGTTCGAGATCTGCTGTTTGACCCCGGCGACGGGCGCGAGCGCACGGTCGCCTTCTTCGGCGAGGTTCACGAGCGTCTTGTTCTGCGCAGCCAGGATGCCGAGCACCTTGTCGAGTTCGCGCAGCGCCGGGTCGGCGCGGCGGATGACCTCGTTGAGGTCGCTCCCGCGCCCGGCCAGACCGGCGCCGAGTTCGTTGATGATGATCGCGAAGCGCTGACGCTCGGGCAGCCGGTTGAGGTCGCCGAGCAGATCGACGTCGACGGGGCTTGAGGTGTTCTTCACCGGCAGCAGATACTGCCCTTCGCCTTCGATGCCGCTCGGGATCTTGTGCAGCGGCGGCGGCAGCGGCGTGCCTTCCGGTCGCGGCTGGGTGGGCAGGCAGTTGACGAACTTCTCGCCGATCAGCGCCTCGGGTTCGATCGTGCAGCTGGCGTCTGAGCGGAAGTCCTGGAAGCCCGAGTTTTCGATGTACAGCACGACCGCGGCCTTCTGCGTGACGGTCGGCGTGACCGGGCCGACGACGCCCACTTTGACGCCCTCGATCTTCACGTCCTCGCCGGGAATGATGTTGGCGGCGTCGTCGAAGATCGCGCGCACCGTGTACTTGCCGCCCGAACCCCCGCAGCCGGAGAACAGCACGACCGCGACCAGCGCGGCCATGCCCAGAGCGCCAATAGTGGCGACCGGCCCTCTCCTCCACCCGCTGGTCTGACTCACCCTAATGACTCTTCCCTTACCTCTCAACAGCGATCAGGGCGACCCCGCCGTTTCGACGGGGCCGCCCCCTCTTGCGTTCCCGCGGCGAACCTCGCGGCCCACCGCTGTCAATCCGCGGCTACTTCTTGGGGCATGGCGCCTTGTACAAGGCCGTCGAGGTTTCGCCGCTGGCGAACGTGATTTCGGACTTCACCGGGAAGCCGCCCTTCGGGCACTTCGTCGGCAGCGTGCCGTAGGAGACCGTCTTTTTGCCCTTCTTGTATGCCGCGCCGACCTTGATCGTGATCGATTCGGTCGACACCGGCGGGGCGCCCGGGACCGAATTGATCAGCTGGACTTCGTTGCTGAGCTCCAGGCCGTAGGGCGCGGCGGCTTTGATGAAGGTGCCCTTGGCGACCAGCAGCTGTGCCGAGATCGGCGAGGCCGCGTTGGCGTAGAACTGCAGTCCGCCGCCTGGCGCGAAGAACGCCTGCAGCGTGGCGTTCTCTTTGACGAGTTCGCCGCCGATCGGGTCGACCACGCCGGCGGTACCGATAGGGCTCGCCTGGGACTTCTTCGGGCAGCCTTCGGGGCCGACGTTTTCGAGCGTCGCCGCCGCGCAGGTCACGAAGCCGGTCTGGTTGATCTTCGTGCCCGCGGGCAGAAAGAAGTTGACGTGCGTGATCTGCGAGACGACACCGCCGGTCGATTCGGTGCCTTTGATCGTGTATTTCGCTTCGAGCGCGGCGCCCGCTCCGAGATGGTTACCGGTGCCCGGGAACCCGGCGATCGGCACGGCTTTTGCGATCAGGTTGACGGTGGGCGCGGCCGAAGCGACGCCGGTGAGGCTCAGGACGGCAAGGCCGAGCAAGGCCAGACAGGTGGATGCTCTGCGCATCAGGTTCTCTCTCCTCTTGTTGATGGACAGGTCCGCCTCGATCCGGGTAGCTCCGGAACCATGCCGGTCCGGCGATATCGAGATCTCCGGCGACCCACGCCGGAGAACAGTGGCGATTTCCACCGGAAACCTTAGCTGTCGGGGCCGATACGTTCAAGATCATGACCATTACGCGAGTGAGATTGCAGCCCTAAATAGCCAATTGATTAGAACTCTCAACCTATGATCGAGGCTGAGATTGAGCTTGGGGTTCACGCGGACAGCTCCAACTCGCCGCCATCGAAGCGCACATCGACCGGCTCCAGCAAAACTTCGCGCGGACCCTCCTCGACGGCGCCGGCGATGCCCGCTCGTAGACCCAATTCCCCTGCAATCTCCACGATTTCGCCACCCGCTCCGGGGGCACAGTAGAGCGCGTAGCCGGCACCCATGTTGAACGTCGAATAGGCCGTCTTGGCGTCCAGTCCGGTCTGCGCGACGAGAAAGCTCAGCACCTCTGGGACCTCGGGCAAATTCCAAATCCGGTATCTCAGCGCGGTCGGCCGGCGCATCAGCTTCAGTAGGCCATGGCCGGTGATGTGGCTCAAGTACGTAAGCGGCGTCTCCCTGGAGAGCAGCTCGGCCACCAGCCCGACGTACATCGCCGAGGGTTCGAGCAGCGCCCCGCCGAGCGTCGCGCCGCTCGGCAACACGGTCGCATAGCCGTCGGGCAACCTACCCGCGAGCAAACGCGCGAGCGACGCGCCGTTGGCGTGCAGCCCGTTTGAGTCCACGAGCACGATCTCATCTCCCGGGCCCAAGTCCTCGCCGAGGATCGCCGCGCGACCCTGCGGCACGGCGCCGACGGCGGCTCCGGCCAGCTCGATCTCGCGCTCGTCCACGAGCCCCGCCAGCGAGGGGGACTCTCCCCCACCCCAGGCACAACCGGCGTCCGTGCAACCCCGCCGCCAGCCCTCCACGAGCGAGCGTGAACGGTCGGCCTCGCGGTACCACTCCGAGGAGCCGGTGGCGAAGTAGGCGTTGACGACGAGCGGCAGCGCGCCGACGCAGCAGAGGTCGTTGACGATCGCCGCGACCGTGTCATAGGCGACCTCGGCGAAGCGATCGATGCCCTGCTCGGCCAGCACTTGGCGCGCGACGATCGACTTCGTGCCCAACCCCTCGACGACGAACGCGAGCGTGCGATCGTCCAGCTCGAACACGAACGCCGGCTCGCCTCGGGATGCGTCCAGGGCGCCGGCGCCGTGCGCGGCCAGCAGCGAAGAGGTGGACAGCGCGGCGGCCATCGCCAGACGCTTACCCGCGTCGAGCGTCTCGTAGTCCACGCCCGCGTCGCGGTAGCTGGCTCGTGGTTGCGTCATCGGCGATGATCCTACGGGCCACACGCCCCCGCCGCACACCCAGACCTCACCGAGGAGGAGCCGATGGACTTCCAGCCGAGCGCGCGCTGCATCGAATACACCGAGCGCCTGAACACGTTCATGGACGAGCACGTGTATCCCGCCGAGGCACTCTACGAGCGCCAGCTGCGCGAGTCCGGCGACCCCCACTCCCAGCCGCCGATCATGGAGGAACTAAAGACGCGCGCGCGAGAGGCGGGGCTGTGGAACATGTTTTTGCCCGACGCCGAGCACGGCGCGGGCCTGTCCAACAGCGACTATGCGCCGCTGGCGGAGATCCTCGGGCGCTCGCACATCGCCTCGGAGGCCTGCAACTGCGCGGCACCGGACACGGGCAACATGGAGGTGTTGCACCAGTTCGCCACACCCGAGCAGTCCGAGCGTTGGCTTACGCCGCTGCTTGAGGGCGAGATCCGCTCGGCGTTCGCGATGACCGAGCCCGACGTCGCTTCCTCGGATGCGACGAACATCGCCCTGCGGATCGAGCGCGAGGGCGATGAGTACGTGCTGAACGGGCGCAAGTGGTGGACCTCGAATGCGCTGCACCCGAACTGCAAGATCATGATCGTGATGGGCAAGACCCAGCCCGACGGGCCCAAGCACCGCCAGCAGAGCCAGATCCTCGTGCCGCTGGACACCCCCGGGGTGAGGATCGTGCGGGGGTTGCCGGTGTTCGGCTACTACGACCACGAGGGTCACGCCGAAGTCGAGTTCGCCGACGTGCGCGTGCCCGCGTCGAACCTGATCGCGGGCGAGGGCGACGGCTTCATGATCGCCCAGGCGCGCCTCGGGCCAGGGCGCATCCACCACTGCATGCGCTCGATCGGCGCGGCCGAGCGGGCCCTGGAGGCGATGTGCCGCCGGGCGGTCTCGCGGGTCACGTTCGGCCAGCCGGTGGCCACGCGCGGGAACGTGCAGGATTGGATCGCGGAGTCGCGGATCGAGATCGAGATGGCGCGGTTGCTGACGCTGAAGGCGGCATGGCTGATGGACACGGTCGGCAACCGTCACGCGCGTACGGAGATCGCGGCGATCAAGGTGGCCGCGCCGAACATCGCCCTGAAGGTGATCGACCGGGCGATTCAGGTGCACGGTGGGGGCGGCGTGAGCGACGACTTCCCGCTCGCGTGGATGTACGCGCATTTGCGTACGCTGCGGTTGGCGGATGGCCCGGACGAGGTGCACAAGCTCTCGATCGCCCGGCGCGAGCTCGCGCCGTACCTGCCGCGCGAGGAGTAGCCACCGTCGAGCGGTCCGGCGGACCGTGTGGTCCACGGGACGGCGCATGCATCGAGACAGGCGTGCGGCGCATGCATCGAGGAACGTCGTGCGCATGCTTGATGAGAAAGCTGATTAGGTGGCCCTCGCCGCAAGCGGCGAGGGCGTCAGGGCCGCATGCGGCCCTGACCGGACCGCACATGTGCGGTCCGTCGAACGGCGCATGCGCCGTTCGTGCCAGGCCGCATGCGGCCTGGCTTCGGGGCCGCGCATGCGCGGCCCCGCCTGGCGGCGCTTGCGCCGCCAGGGACCACATCAGCTTTTTAAGCATGCGCCCCGTCTCACCAACACATGTCACACGCACAGCCGGGGACGACTCCGGGTCACCAGGCGTCGTACACCTTCGGCGATTCGCACGAGTCTGGAGTCGTCATCCGGCACGCCAGCCAGACGACAGCCAACTCACCCCTCCCCGACCACCGCCACCATCGCCCTGACGACCTCCGGGTCGAACTGCGTCCCCGAATGCTTCTCCAGCTCCGCCACCGCCACCGACTGCGGCATCGCCTTGCGATAGGAGCGCGTGGTCGTCATCGCGTTGAACGCATCGCAGCAGGAGATGATGCGTGCCTCCAGCGGGATCTGCTCGCCGCACAGTTCGTCCGGGTAGCCGCCGCCGTCCCAGCGCTCGTGATGGGAGCGCACGATCTGGCCGACCTCGCCCATGAAACCGCCGACGCGCTCGAGCATCCGCTGACCCTCGACGGTGTGCGTCTTGATGATCTCCCACTCGCGCTCGTCGAGCTTGCCGGGCTTGTTCACGATCTCCTTCGGCACCGCGATCTTGCCCACGTCGTGCAGCAGCGCCCCGAACTCGACGTTACGCCGCCGGCCCTCGTCCAGGCCCAGCTCGCGCGCGACGTCCAGCGCGAGCGCGACGACGTCCTTGCAGTGCTCGCCCGTATACGTGTCATCGGCCTCGACCACGTCGCCGAGCACGAGCGCCGTGCCGCGGTAGGCGTCGTTGAGCTCCACCAGCTGCTCCAAACGCGCGCGGCGCTCTTTCGAGAACCACCTGAGCATCCCCAGCAGCGGCGCGATCAGCAGCACCGCCCACTGGTATGTCAGCGCCGCCAGCGCCACCGCCAATCCGAGCGGCGCCAGGGCGAGGTCGATCGCATACACCTGCCGGCACTCACGCGCGAGTTCGCCTACGGAGATCCCGCCGCGCAACCGTTCGCGCGTGGCGTTCGCGGCGAAGTCGCAACCGAACTGCGCCCCCAGGGCGAGCACGAGCACAAGTGGGTGCGCGGTCGGCGTATGGTCGTGCGCGAGCGCCAGCACGAGCGCGGGGCCGAACGCAAACCAGCTGTTGCCTGGCACCGTAAGCGCCCGGCTCGCGGGCGCGCGTCCGGTGAGGATCGCCGGGGCCATCCCCAGCCCGAGCGCCAGCGCCACCAGCAGCGGGACGAGCGCGACCGGCAGCGCGAACAGCATCGGCACGAACACCGCCTGTGTCGGCACCGTGAACCCGGCGCCGATGTCGAAGCGCACGTGACCGACCGCGGCCATGCCCAGCACGTACAAAACCGCCAGCCCCAGCGAGGTGCTCGTCGCAGCGCCCGTGCTCGTGCCCGCGAGCACGAGCAGCGCCGTGGCCGCGATCAGGAAGCTCCCGCCGACACACAGCTCCGCGCGTAGCTCCGCGGGCGCCATGCGCCGTGCGCGCTCCGCGAAGGACTCGCGCACGCGCTCGGATTCGATGTAGGCCTGCGTGGACATGCTCGCTACCACCACGCCTATCGTCACGCGCGCGCCACGATCGGAGCACTTGGGCGATTTCATCTCCGATTTCGCCCGCAAATATTCGCAGTTGGAATATTAGGGGCCGTCGGGCGACCCGAACCTACGACACGCGTCCAAAACGCTTCCACGGCGGTGACCGTTCGTGCATGCTGCCCGCAGACAGGACGTCAACTCAAAACTGAAAAGGGCAAACCCGTCGCGAGGCGGGGACGCAAAGTCAGAGGTCTCGAACACGAGACGGCTCGGCCGCCAGTAACGCACGGAGGCCAATTGTGTTCGCATACCCGTCCCTTTTCACCCCCGCTCGACGGCTTCGCCGTTTGAGCCTATCGGTAGCGCTCGGATCAACCTTCGCGACGACCCTCGCGCTGACCGCCTTCTCCGCCGCTCCCGCCGGCGCCGCGCTCGTCAGCACCGGCGCCTGCAGCACCGCCACGGTCAGTCAGCCCTTCGCTCGCTGGGGCGATCAGAGCACCTACGAGCTCGCCCCCGGCGGCGACTTCGAGGGCTCGCTCTCGGGCTGGACGCTCTCGGGCGGCGCCGCACGGGTCGCAGGCAGCGAGCCGTTCGGCGTCACAGGCGCCGTGGGCACAAGCTCGCTGGCCCTTCCCGCCGGCGCCTCGGCGCAGTCGCCCTATGTGTGCGTGAACGCCAGCTACCCCACGTTCCGCTTCTTCGCCCGCAACAGCGGCCTACTCTCGACAGTGCTCGTGCAGGTGCTCTACAAGACCGCCCTCGGCCAGGTCGCGCTGCCGCTCGGAACGGTTGCTTTGAGCGGGCAGTGGCAACCCACGGTGCCGATGCTCACCGGCTCGGTCGCGGCCGGACTTATCACCGGCGGGACCGCCCAGGCGGCGCTGCGCTTCACCGCGCTCACCGGCAGCTCGCGCATCGACGACGTGTTCGTCGACCCGCGCATGCGCTGATCCCGAGACACAAACACGATGACCCTGAACCGGGTCGATGGAATGCGGGGCCGGCGAACATGCCGGCCCCGTCGTTTCACGCGCAAGCGATCCCTGGCGCCAGGGCTCCGCGCGAGCGCCGAACGTCCCGACCTCCCGGCAGCCCAGTCGGTCGACCCAGACTGCTATTCCTCGTCCATCAGCTCCAGCAGCCGCGTGACCGTCCGCCAGTTGCGTCCCGTCGCAACCACCCCCAGCCGCCGCTCCCAGAAGGCGTTGCTCAACCTCGTCGCGCGCACGCCGTCGGGATACCACGCGTAGATCTCGCGCTCACCGATCGCGAACACGTCGGGCTCGAACTCCGCGGGCGCCAGCTCAGCGAGGACCTCGCGGTCGGGCGCGTCCGATAGGAACGTCACGAGCAACCGCGCGTGGTCCTCGGCGATGTCAAGCAGCGGGTTCGCCGCGATCGCCCGCTCCAGGTCCGCCCGTGTGCGCACTAGCACCTTCGCCGCTAGCCCCACCTCCTGCGCGAGCGCGCCTTCGATCGCTCCCGCGAGCTGCTCCGGGGGAGGCGCCCCGGGCGCCGTGAACACGGCGTTGCCACTCTGCAGATGCGTGCGCACCTCGCCATATCCGAGGCCCTCCAGCAGCGCGCGCAGATCGGACATCGCGATGCGGTTGCGTCCACCGACGTTAACGGCGCGCAAGAGCGCCACGTGTCTGCTGTTCCTCGCCACGATCGTATACAGTTTATATTGCCTTTAGGGTCGGCAAACGGAGTAGGACAGAGGGTGAGCGAAGCGACGTGAGCCTGATGGTCAAGAAGCTGATCGGAGTGATCGCCGCGGTGATCGTGGTGGCGGTCCTGATCGGCTTGTACGTCGGCAGTTGGGCGACCAGCATGCCCCAGTCGGTCGCCGCCGTACGCAGCCCCGAACGCGCCGGTACGGGCGGTAACCAGTTGACGCTGATGACCGTCGCCGCGATCGGTCCCAAGTACAGCCCGGCGCACCCCGACTGGGTCTCCTATCTGGTCCGCTCGAAAGGCAAATGGGTGCACAGCACCATCTACACCGTCCCCGCGCACTCGATCGTGCACGTCACGATCTACCAGTACGACGGCGACAGCGGTCTGCGCAACCCTTTCCTCTCACAGGTCCAGGGAACGGTCGGCGCCACGATGAAGGTCGACGGCAAGCCCACCAACGCGATCGACCCCGACGAAGCCTCGCACACGTTCGTCGTGCCCGCCATGGGCGTATTCGTGCCGCTGCCGGGGGTGCCCGAAGAAGCCAAGAACCAGTGCGAATTCGCGCCCTGCGAAGGCGCCGCGCACCGCACGATCGAATTCGACATCCGCACCGGCGCCAAGGGCCGCTACCGCTGGCAGTGCTTCGTGCCATGCGCCGCCGGCTGGCTGAACGGCAACGGCGGCCCGATGCAGACTATGGGATACATGGACGGGTTCATCGACGTCACATGAGCCGATGAAAAACGAACCCAACCATGCCCGGCGCTTCGGCGCGATCTGGATCGTCTGCTCGCTGATCGCCACGCCGCTTGTGATCGTCCTCGTCGGGCCGATCCTGCCGCCCGGCAACGGCTCGGTGCAGGCTTCGGGCCATGTCACCGACAACACGGTCCTGCTGGCGATGGCCACGCCGGTGCTGCTGCTGGTGCTGATCTATCTGATCTACGCCTCGATCTACTTCCGCCAGCCGCGCGGCGGCACGCTGGAAGGGCCGGCGGTGCGCGGTAACTCGCGCGTGCAGACCTATTGGATCGTCATCACCTCCGTGCTCGTGCTCTCGCTGGCCGTATACGGGACCTGGCGGTTGGAGGAAGACGGAGCCGGTTCGGGCGCCGGCGCCTCTCCGCTGGTGACTCCCGGCGGCCCCAAGCTCCCGGTGCAGGTGATCGCCCAGCAGTGGCAGTTCACCTACCGCTACCCGACCTACGGCGGCGTCGAGACCACCCACCTGGTCCTGCCGTTGAACAAAATGGTCGAACTGCACGTCACCTCGCTGGACGTCATCCACTCCTTCTGGGCCTACCAGCTGGGTGTGAAGGCCGACGCGAACCCGCACGTCGACAACGTCGTCTTCGTCAAGCCCACGAAGCTGCAAACGTTCAACATTCGCTGCGCCGAGCTGTGCGGGATCTGGCACGGCGAGATGTCCGACCTCGGACACGTGGTGAGCGCGAGTGCGTTTCACACCTGGATCCATCAGCAGCAGGTGACGTTCGCGCCGGCGACGAAGGTATTGCCGCCCTACAGCCGCACCTACCTGCCCGAACCCACGAGGCGCGGCGAATGAACACGATCTCTGCGCCTGTCCTGACCTGCCCACCGGCCACTTCGACGAGGAGCGTGGCGTAAATGAGCACGACGACGGCGGCCGCCGCCCATCCCGACCCCGTCCGCCGGCCGCTGTGGCGACGGTTGATCGGCTTTAACCTGCTAACCGCGGTGCTGCTGGGCGTGGGCGGCTACTACCTCGGGTGGTGGCTCGGCCATCAGATCAACGGCGGCAAAAGCTTCGAATACCAGTCCGCGACCGACGAGAACGACGTCGCGCTTTTGCTCGCCTACGTCTTCGGCGTGATCGGCTTCCTGATCGGGCTGGGCTTCGCCAATTACCCCATATCGCGACTGCTCGGCCGTCCGGCCTCGCTGCGCGAGAAGGAGGATCACGGGATCGGACGCTACTTCGGGCTGTGCACCGACCATAAGGTCGTCGGCATTCAGTACCTGGTCGGGATCGGTGTGTTCTTCTTCATCGGCGGCCTCAACGCGATGCTGATCCGCACCGAGCTTCTGCACCCCACCCCCACTTTTGTCGGCCCCAACCAATACCTCTCGTTGGTGGGTATGCACGGGACGATGATGATGGGAATGATGACCTCGGGCATCCTCGGCCCGTTCGCGAACTACTTCGTGCCGATCATGATCGGCGCCCGGCGGATGGCCTTCCCGCGCATCGAGGCACTCACCTTCTGGCTGTTGATGGCGGCCGGGTTCATCCTCACCTCGACGATCTTCTTCGGCGGCTTCCCCACCGGCTGGACGGGATATGAGCCGCTCAACGACCAGGCCGTGATGGGGATGGACTCCTACATCATCTTCTTCGCCCTCGTCGGCATCTCGATGTGCCTGCTGGGCTTGAACATGATGGCCACGATCATCACCATGCGCGCTCCTGGGCTGAGCTGGGGACGGCTGCCGATCTTCGTATGGGCGGTCTTCGCCACCGCGATCCTGATGGTGTTGGCCGCGCCGATGCTCGTGGCGACGCTCTCGATGGCAGCGCTGGATCGCACGATCAACACCTCTTTCTTCGTCACCGGCGGTGGCGGCAGCTCGTATCTGTTCGAGAACCTCTTCTGGTTCTTCGGGCACCCCGAGGTCTACATCCTCGCGCTGCCCGGATTCGGGATCGTGCTCGAGCTACTTCCGGTCTTTACACGCAAGCCGCTGTGGGGCTACAAGCTCGCAGTCTCCGGGATGCTCGGGGTGAGCCTGTTGAGCTTCTTCGTGTGGCAACACCACCTGTTCGTGAGCGGCATCAACGCCGATCTGCGCCCCTTCTACATGCTCTCCACCGAGATCATCTCGATCCCCACGGGATTCATCTTTCTGTGCTTCATGGGCACGATGTGGCGAGCGCGCGCGACCTTCACGGTGCCGATGCTCTTCTGCATGGCCTGGGCCTTTAACTTCCTGATCGGCGGCCTCTCGGGCGTGTTCCTGTCGGACACCCCCAGCGACACCGACACGCACGGCAGCTTCTTCGTGATGGCCCACTTTCACTACACGATCATGGGCGGGCTGATCTTCACCTTTTTCGCCGGCATCTACTACTGGGTGCCGAAGATGCTCGGCCTGCGCTTTAACGAGCGGCTGTCCAAATGGCACTTCTGGCTGATGTTCGTCTCGTTCAACTCGACCTTCCTGCCGCTGTTCGTATTGGGCATGAAGGGCATGCCCCGGCGCGTGAGCGAATATGCGCCCAACCTGCACGGGCTCAACGTGTGGGTGTCGATCTCGGCGTTCGTGCTCGGGTTCTCGATGCTGATCTTCCTCTTTAACACCGTCTACTCGCTGATCTTCGTACGCGAGCGCGCCGAGTCCAACCCGTGGGGGTCGAAGTCGATCGAGTGGCAGATACCGACCCCGGTGCCCGTCAACAACTTCGAGCAGATACCCGTGTTCGACTCCGATCCCTACGACTACGGCACGCCGGCGCCGCCGCCGAGCGTGGGCGGCGCCGAGCCGGCGACGGCGGGCGCCTGAGCCATGGCCGCTTCAAGCCACGAAGAGCAGCCGCTGGGCAAGCTGATCCCCCCCGTACCGCGCGGCGTGGAGATCCCGCCCGAGCCCCCGGACGTCGGCGGGCGGGCGCTGTATGTGGCGAGCCGCCTACTGGCCGGGGCCAGCACGTTCTTCTTCCTGGCCTTCCTGTTCGCCTACTTCTATCTGCGCTCCCTGAACCAGGACAACATGTGGCGTCCACCCCACGTCGACCCCGAGGCCGGCTATGGCGTGGCGATCGTGGCGTGCGTGCTGATCAGCGCGGCGCTCGCGATCCTCGCCGGGCGGCGCATGAAGGCGAACTCGCGGGGCTGGCCGGCACCGGCGATCCTCGCGCTCGTGCTGGGACTGGCGGCGGTCGCGTTGCAGTGCATCGCCTACACCGTCCAGCACTTCGGCCCGACCAACGGTGCCTACGCGAGCGTGTATTGCGCCTGGACGGCCTTCTATGCGATCGCGGTGCTCGCCACGATGTACTGGTTGGAGACCCAGGTCGCGACCGAGATCCGCGCCAGGCGTGAACCGGCCGAGCACGGCGACATCAAGGATCCCGACCGGCTGATCGCGCCGGGCCTTGACGCGTGCGTGTTCTACTGGGGCTACCTCGCCGGCATCGGCGCGATCGCCTATGTGACGCTGTATCTCGTGTGATGCCCGCCCGGGCGCCGATCCGCCGGCAAGCGGCCGAGGTAACGGCGAGACAGCGCGGGGCCGGGCGGGCACAGGTCCGCTGATGCTCGCCATCGCGACGGCCGCGGCCACGCCGGGGTTCTGGGCCTGGTCGATCGACCCGCCGCTCGTGCTGTGCGTGGACCTGGCGATCCTCTACTGGATCGGCGCGCGGCGCACCGTCACGCCGGCGCGCAAGCACACCGCGCAGCGTTGGCGCGACGCCTGCTTCTACCTCGGCCTGTTCGTGCTCGCGATCGCGCTGGCCTCGCCGATCGAGCCGCTCAGCGAGCAACTGTTCTGGGTGCACATGATCCAGCACGTCCTGCTGCTCGCCGTAGCGGCGCCGCTGATCGTGCTCGCGCGCCCGTGGATTCGCCTGTGGCGCTGTTTGCCACTGGACGCCCGCCGGCGACTCGCGCGCGATCTCAGCCACGGCCGGCGCACTGCTCCCCTGCGGGCGCTCAGCCAGACGCTCGGTCGCCCCGTGCCGAGCTTCGTCGCCTTCTCGGTCGTGCTGCTGGCGTGGCACATTCCCGCGCTGTTCGACGCGACGCTGCGCTCCGGTGGACTGCACGCGCTGGAGCACAGCCTGTTCTTCGCCACGGCGCTCATGTTCTGGAAGCAGGTCATCCCCTCGCCGCCGCTTCACTGCAGGCTGGTGGCCGCCCAGCGTGTCGTATATGCGATCGGGGGGATGATCGTCAGCTGGGTGCTCGCGGTCGTGCTCGCGCTGGCCCCACACACGCTCTACCCCTACTACGCCCACTTGCCGAGCCGCCCGGATGGCATCTCGGCGCTCGCCGACCAACAACTGGCCGCAGGCGTGATGTGGGTACCGGGCTCGATCACGTTTTTGATCGTCGTCTTCGTCTACGTCCACCGCTGGCTCGCGCCGCCCGTGGCGCCCGGCTCGACTCCCGCCCCGCGCCTGGCGAGCGGGCACTAGAATTGAGAGAGGTAGGTTGGTTCTGCAATGGCTGAGATAGCAATCCCCATCGCCTCCACCAGCGGCTCGGTCCTGACGCTCGTGCTCCCGCTGGGCGTGCTGATCGCGGTGGCCGTGTGGTACGTGGTGCTGTGGCGTCGCGGCGCCGGCGAACGCTGAACCGTCTGCCCGTCGAGAGCGGTTCGCGCGAGCCCTGACCGGGTACGCGAGCCGTACGGATATATCGTCCCGGTCCGCCCGTGCTAGTGCTGACCGCCTTGGTGTACCCGTGTGTGCTCGCTCTGCTGTGCGTAGGGGCGGGCCTGCTCGTGGATCGCGCAACCGGCGGATGGTTGCCGGGGATGCTGCTCGCGGCGCTCGGCGCGGCAGCGCTGGTCGCGGTTTCGCAGCTGAGCACCTACATCACGCCGCTGGCGCCGGCCACACCGTACGCACTGGCGATCGTCGCGCTGGCGGGGTGGGCGCTCGGGTGGCCGCGGGCGCTTGAGTTTTTGCGCGGCTGGCGAGGATGGCACTGGCAGCTCGGGGTGCTCGTGCTGGCATACCTCGCGGCGCTCGCGCCGGTGCTGCTCACGGGCCGGCCCTCCTTCTCCTCCTTCGGGATCCTCGACGACTCCGCCTTTCACCTGTTGGGGGCGGACTACCTGATGCGCCACGGCCAGGACTACTCACACCTGGACCTGCATAACTCCTACGGCCAGTACCTGCACGCCTACTACGCCACCGGCTATCCCTCCGGGGCGGACACGCTTTTCGGCGGCAGCGCTTTCATCGTGGGCGCCCCGCTGATCTGGACGATGCAGCCGTTCAACGCATTCATGCTCGCGCTCGCCACCGGACCGGCGTGGGTGCTCGTGCGGCACATCGGCCTCGCCGGAGGCTGGGCGGCAGTGGCGACGCTCACGGCGACCCTGCCCGCGCTCGTCTACGGCTATGAGCTCGTGGCCTCGGTCAAGGAGATAGTCGCGCTGGGCATGATCCTCACGCTGGGTGCGCTCGTCGTGCTGCACGCACGCTGGCTGTGGCGCGGGGCGCGGGGCGCGATCCCGTTCGCGCTCCTGCTCGCGGGAGGCGTCGCGGCACTCGGGGTGGGGTTTGGCGCGTGGGCGCTGGCAGCCGTGCTCGTGCTCGGCGCGATCGCGGCGGGCGAGATCCGCGCGGGCCGGCGGCGGGCACGCGAGCTGCTGGGCGCGCTCTGTCTCTCCCTTGCGATCGTCCTCGTGGGCGCGCTGTCCACGTGGACGGGCTTCTCGCGCTCGGTGCAAGTCGTAAAGGGCATCGCCACGACGACCAATCCGGGCAACCTGCACGCGCCGCTGCACCTCGCGCAGGTGTTCGGGACGTGGCTGGCGGGCAGCTATGAGAACACTCCGGCAGGGGCCCTGTCGGCGATCACCTATGCGATCGTCGCGATCACGCTGCTCGCGGCCCTGCTCGGCGCCGTGCGCCTGTTGCGCGTGGGCGAGTCCGCGCTGATCGGCTGGATCGCGGCGATGATCCTGCTCGGCTTGGGACTGCAACTGCTGGCGAGCACGTGGGTCGGAGCCAAGGCGCTGCTGCTGACCTCGCCCGTGATCGTGCTGCTGGCGTGGAGCGGGTTCGTGGCGTTGCGCTCGGCGCGCGCGCACTGGGCTCTGCGCGCGGCGCCGGTGCTCGCGTTGACCCTCGTGCTCGGGGTCGTGGCCTCGGATGCGATGCAATACCACGGCTCCAACCTGGCGCCCACCGCCCGTTATGACGAGCTGGCCAGGATCGACGCGCGCTTTGCCGGGCAAGGGCCGATCCTCTACGGGGGGTTCGACGAATACGCGCTGTATCAGTTGCGCGACGTCGACCTTGGGGGCGTGGACTTCATGTATCCGCCGGCCGGCATCGTGCTGATGGTGGGACACGGCTATCCGGTCGACCTCGATCGGGTGCCGCCGCGAGCCTGGCCGGCCTACCCGCTGGTGCTCACGCGCCGTGACCCCACCGCCAGCGAGCCCCCGTCGGCCTATCGCCTGGTGTGGCGGGGCACCTACTACCAGGTGTGGGCGCGCCGGCCGGGGGCGCCCGCGGCGATCGTCCACCTCGGCCTGGCGGGCAGGCGTCCCCTGCGGTGCTCACGCGCCAAACACCTTGCGCGGATCGCGCGCACGCAGGGCGCGAGCATCGTCGCCGCGATCCCCCCGCGGGCGATGCGCGTGGATCTCGCCCGGGGACGGCATCCCGACTGGCGCTATACGCATCCCGGGCTCGTGATGGCGGGCGCGGGTCAGCTGCAGAGCACGTTCTCGGCGCCGCACGCGGGTGACTGGGAGATATGGCTCAAGGGACAGCTGATGCCGAGCGCGACCGTCAGCGTGGACGGGCGCACGGTCGGCTCGATCGGGGGACAGCTGGACGGCAACCCGCACAACCCCGAGGCTCTGACGCCGCTGCGCGTCGCGCTCTCAGCAGGGCGCCACCGGCTGGAAATCTCACGGGGAGACTCGCTCCTTGCGCCCGGCGCGGGCGGGTGGGCGATCCTGCACGAAGTCTTTCTCACCCCCGCGCACGCGCGCGAAGTGGACACGTTGCGCATAATCGCGCCGGCGCGATGGCGGTCGTTGTGCGGCGGGCGCTATGACTGGATCGAGGTCGTGCACGGCTGAGACAGGAATCGGGCGTACCGTCCCAGAGCGGGTCGGACGTCCTGCGGCCGATCCGCCTCAGTTCGATTTCGCGCCGGTCAGGCCCTCGATCGTCAACTCCGATTCGATCGCCGCGCGAATCGCGCTGAGCGCGCCGGCGCGGGCCCGCAGCTTGGTGGCGGCGTGCGCGGGGATGTTCAGCCCGGCCAGATCCTCGGCCGCCTGCCGGCTCGCGCCGGGCAGCTCCGCGGGGGCGACCACCTGGTCGAGAAAGCCCGCCACGACGCCTTCGGCCGGGTTATAGATCGCGCCGGTGATGACCGCGCGGTTGTAGTGAGCCGGGCTCAAACGCCCGCGCGCGAGCTCGATCGCAAACCAGGGAACCGTGAGACCGATCTTGACCTCGTTCAGTCCCATCTGAAACGGCCCGTCCACGCCGATGCGCGCGTCGGCGGCGAGCAGCACGAACGAGCCCGCCGCGATCGCATGACCGGAGCACGCGGCGATCACGGGGGTCGGGAACGACAGCATCCGCTCGGTCAACGTCGCGCCCAGGCGCAGCATCTCGACCACCCGATCGGGATCGCCCGCGCTGAAGACCTTCAGATCGAAGCCCGCCGAGAAATATCCGTCCCGACCCGTCAGCACGACGACCGCACCGTCCTGCTCGGCCCGGTCGAGCGCTCGGTGCACGGAGCTCAGCATCTCGATCGAGAAGGCGTTGACCTTGCCGTCGTCCATCATGATCGTCGCGATCGGTCCGTCCAGCGCGTAGGTGGCCAGCTCACTCATTGATCGTCCCCCGGTTTTCGGTGTGTAGGTGGTGACAGTTCAAGGCTGTAGCGCGCGCTCGATGTAAGGGCCGAGCAGCTGCGCGATCGAAGCGGCCGTCATCCCGGACGGACCCACGGGCAGCGCGACGTAGCTGATCCCCAGCCGCACCAGGCACTCTGCCAGCAGCGCGGCGTCGTGCGGCGCGGCCTGCGGCCAGCGCGCGAGGATCGCCTGCGAGAGCCGTTCGGCGGCGCCCTGCACGAGCGGCTGGCCCTGCGTGGTGACGAACGGCAGCATCTCTCCCGAGCCGGCGATCGCGGCGCGGATCAGCTGATCCTCGGCGGCGGCCGATAGGAACAGTCCGAACGCGGCGGTCAACGCCGCGATCGGATCGTCCAGATGCGCGTCCAGCGCGGTCTCGACGGCGGCGATAAAACGCTCGGCCTCACGCAGCACGAACGCCTGAGCGAAGGCCTCGCGCGAACCGAACTCCTTGTAGAGCGTCTGGCGACTGACGCCGGCGGCGCGGGCGATGTCGGCCATCGTCACCTCGCTCCAAGCGCGCTGCTCGAGCTCGCGCCGAGCGGCGTCGAGCAGCGTGTCGCGCAGCAGCGCACGGGCCGCGACCGCATACGGTGTCGGCGTCGTCCGCTCCGCCGCAAGACCCGGCGCGCTGGGGGTGGGCGTGGCGACGCTCATTGGACGGGCTCGAAGTCGACCTTGTCGCGCACCCCGCAGTCCGGGCAGTGCCATTCGTCGGGCACCTCGCTGAATGGGGTCCCCGGCGCAAAGCCCTCGTAGGGATGGCCCTGGCGCTCGTCATAGATATACCCGCAGGCCGGGCAGCGCCAGCGGCTCATCGCGCGCTCCCGGCCAAGCCCTCACCGCCGCCGCCCGTGGCGGGCGTCGCGGCCGCAGTCGTCCCATAGCGCGCGAGCACCCGCGCCTGCGCCCGCGGGCTGATGTTGGCGAGGTCGAGGTCACCCTGATAGTGCTCGACCACGCGGTGATCCATCACGCGCCGCCACACCGGCGGGAACACCGCCAGGAGGATCATGCCCGCGTACCCGGTGGGCAGCTGCGGCGCCTCGTCGAAGTGGCGCAGCGCCTGGTAGCGGCGCAGCGGGTTGGCATGGTGGTCTGAGTGGCGTTGCAGGTGGTAGAGCAGCACGTTCGAAGCGACGTTGTTGGAGTTCCAGCTGTGCTCGGGCGCCGTGCGCTCGTAGCGTCCGTCCTCGCGCCGCCCACGCCGCAGGCCGTAGTGCTCAAGGTAGTTGACCACCTCCAACAACGAGAAGCCGACGACGGCCTGGATCAGCAGGTAGGGCAGCACGACCGGCCCGAACACGAGTGCAAGCACCGCGTACAGCGCGAGCGTCATCGCCCATGCGCTGAGTGCGTCGTTGCGGATCGTCCACGGCCCGCGACCCATGCGCTCCAGGCGTACGCGCTCGAGCTCCCACGCCGAGCGCAGGCTGCCTGAAACGGTGCGCGGCCAGAAGGCGTAGAAGGACTCGCCCATGCGCGCGCTCGCGGGATCCTCCGGTGTGGCCACGCGCACGTGGTGACCACGGTTGTGCTCAATAAAGAAGTGCCCGTAACCGGTCTGGGCGAGGGCCACGCGGCTGAGCCAGCGCTCTGAGGACGCGCGCTTGTGCCCGAGCTCGTGCGCGGTGTTGATCGCCACGCCCGCCACCATCGCCACCGTCAGCGCCAGCCCAAGCGATTCGAAGACCGACAGGCCGCCGTGCGACCACATCCAGCAGGCGAACACGAGGCCGGCGTACTGCAGCGGCAGGAACAGATACGTGCACCAGCGGTAGTAGCGATCCTGCTCCAGCCACTTGATCACGCTGTCGGGCGGGTTGGAGGCATCCAGCCCGGCCAGCAGGTCGAGCAGCGGGAAGATGCCGAAGATGAGCACGGGGCCGTAGAACCAGAACACGCCCAGTCCGGTCAGTTCGACCAGGCCCCAGGAGATGAACGGCAGCAGCGGCACGATCAGCCCGAGCAGCCATGCGTAGCGCTTGCGATCGCGCCAGCGGGGACGCTCAAGCGCCTCCCCGTCCGGCCCGGGTGCGAAATCGTGGTGGTCGTGCGTGCTCGTTACAGCCGACATGGCCTATGTTCCCTCCGAAGTCGTTCTGGCAATCATTGTCCGCTTAATTTACACGAAGACCCGTGCGTGTCAAGAGGGATCCGCCATTGGATCGGGCAGAGTGCCTGCGGCGGCTTGTTGGGTCATCGCGACGAGGCCATGCAGGAACACCTCGATCATCGCCCCATACAGCGCGTCGTCGAGCTCGGGGTCGACGAGCCGATCGAGCAAAAAACCGTCGGCCATAAAGAACGTCATCGCGGCGACATCGTCCGCGGGTACGGGCGGCATGACCCCGAGATCGCAGGCCCAGCGCGAAAAAACGGCGGCCATGCGCTCGCGCAGACCGCGCTGACGGGCGACGAACTCGAGGCGGAAGGCCTCGTTGCGGGTGGCGTGCACGGCGAACTCCTGGTAGAGCCCGCGCCAGTTCGGGTCGGCGTCGACGTTGGCCAGGAACCCCTCGGCCGCGTGCCGGGCCTCCTGCGCGGGATGGCCTGCGCCTACAAGCACCGAGTCAAGGCGAGCGATCTCGGCCGCGAAATGTTCATCTAGCACCGCCAGGAACATCTCCTCCTTGCTGGCGAAATGCGAGTAGAACGCGCCCTTGGTGTAGCCGGCGTCGGCGGCGATGCGGTCGATCGAGGCGCCGTGCATGCCCAGCTCACAGATCAGACGCATGGCCGAGCGCAGCAGCGCGGCGCGTGTGGCGTCGCTGCGCTCGATCCGTGTCTGCCGGGCGGCGCGAACAGAGGCGATACGGCGGGCGGTGGCGGCGCTCAAGCCGGGGTCGCCTCGGGCACGGGGACGGCCGTCGCAGCGGCCACCGGACAGCGGCCGACCAGCACCTCGGCGTCGTGGCGCGGGGTCTCGGTGATCGCGCGACGATAAACACGCTCGGAGCGCGAACGAGAGGGGGCCAGGGTGCGCCGCAGGAGGAGCTCGCGCAGCACCACCTCCATCTCAAACTGGGCAAACGCCGCGCCCAGGCAACGATGGATGCCACCGCCGAAGGGAATCCAGGTGTAGGTGCCGGGCAAGCGCCCGCCCTCGGACTCGATGAAGCGCTCGGGGCGAAACGCGTCCGGTTCGGGATAGATGTCCGCGCGGCGATGCACGAGATGGATCGCCGGCACGATCGAAGCGCCGGCGGGCAGCAGGCGTCCGCCCAGCTCCATCGGCTCCTGCAGACGGCGCAGCACGATCGAGATGACCGGACGCAAGCGCAGCGTCTCCTGGATCGTGGCCTGCATGTAGGTGTCCTGCCCGGCTCGCACCTCCTCGGTCAGACGGCGCATCTGCTCGGGGTGCCGGCACAGGCGCTCGACCGCCCAAGCGAGCGCGTTGGCGGTCGTCTCATGCCCGGCCACGAGCAGAGTGACGAGCTCGTCGCGCAGCTCCGAGTCACTCATCGGCGAGCCGTCCTCGTGGGTGGCCTGCAACAGCAGCGACATGATGTCCTCACGCTCGGCCAGATCCGAGGCGCCGCGACGCTCGGCGATCTCCGCGTAGATCGGGCGATTGACGCGGTCGATCTCACGCTGAAACCGCCCCAGGCGCGCGACGCGCTCAGGCCCCAGCGTCACCAGTGCGATACCGCCGAGGGGGTTCGTGACGATGTCAAGCAGACGCCGCAGCTCGGCGCGCAACTCATCCATGCGCGCCCCCGTGGAGACTCCGAACACCGCCCGCAAGATGATCTCGAGCGTCAGTGCCTGCATACGCGGGCGCAGCGGATAGGGCTCCCCCAGCGGCCAGCGCTCGATCTCGCTCGCGGCGATCTCGGCCATCAGCGCGCTGTAGCGCTGCATCCGCTCGCCGTGAAAAGCGGGCAGCATCAGCTTGCGCTGGCGCAGGTGCGCAGCATCGTCCAGCAGCAACACCGAGTCGGGACCGAGGACCGGCAGCAGGATCGCATTCGCCTCGCCCGCGTGCAACAACCGCGGATCGCCCGTAAACACCTGCTTGATCGTCTCCGGATCAGACGTAAGCACCCACTCGCCTTCATTGGCGATCTTCAACGTAAACATCTCCCCAAACCGCGCCTGGCACTGATCCATCAGCCACTGCGCCCGGCGATACCAGATGACCGACTGCACAGCTCGTGGGAGGCGAGGGCCGGGTGGCAGGGCCGGCGTGGCGTTAGGTGCGGTTTGCATACCGGTGGGTATCTCATCACATACCGAGTGGGATGTCAAGGACTCCGTTGGTGATACGCCGGGCTACACTTGCTTGGTGCAGGCCACCAGACCCCGTCATAGGATCACCGAGCCCCTGAACGACAGCGACAGTGATAAAGCACGCGAGGCCCGCAGGGAACTCGCTGAGATGATCCTCACCCGATCGGTGCCTGTCGACCTGCGCGCGGCGGAAGTGGTCAAGCACCTCGGGCAGATCGCCAATTACGCCGAGCAAACCTCACTGGCGTTCGACAGCGTCTGGCTCGCACCGCCGGGGACGCTGTAGGTCGAGCGCCCATCCAAGGCAGCGAAGACCCGTAACACCTCTGCGAACACGCTTCGGCGGTCCTGCGTGACGCTCGAACCTGGCAGTCTCACGGGCCATGGCTCCGGTCAACCCCGAAACGCCCCGCGCCTCAGCGGGCCCCGGTGTCCTGATCGCCGCGACACACAGCGGCGCCGGCAAGACGACCGCGACGACGATCGTGCTAACCGCGTTGCGCCATCGCGGTCTAGATGTGCAGCCATTCAAGATCGGTCCGGACTTCATCGATCCCGCTTACCACGCTGACGCCGGACACCGTCACTCCATCAACCTCGATGTCTGGATGATGGGAGAGCATGGGGTGCGCGACAGCTACGCGCGCTGGTCCAACGGTGCTGACATTTCGGTGATCGAGTCGATGGGCGCGCTGTACGACGGAGCCGATGGATCCGGATACGGCAGCGCGGCTCATGTCGCGAAGCTCCTCGACCTACCGGTGATCGTAGTGTTGGACGTCTCCGGTATGACAAGAACCGCCACGGCGATTCTCATGGGACTAGCGGACTTTGACCCCTCAATTGTCATCGCAGGGGTCTTCTTCAACCGCGCTGGGAGCACCCGGCACGCCGAGATGGTCATGGAAGGTTTGCCTGAGCATCTTCGCCGGGTCGTCCTCGGCGCGATCCTCGATGACTCCGATTTGGAGATCCCTGAGCGCCATCTTGGACTTACGACCCTTGAGGAGAACCAGACAACGCACTCCTCGCGCGAACAGGCCCGCGAGCGAGCCGCTCGCAATCTCGTCATCGACCGTATCTCAACGATGGCGAGACGCTCTCATTCGGCGCCCTCGCATGGCATCCCTGAAGTCCCGCCTGTGCTCGCGCGGCTCGCGGTTGCTCGCGACCGTGCCTTCTCCTTCTACTACCAAGAGAACCTGCTCCTCCTGCGCGCGGCCGGCTTCGAGCTCGTGCCGTTCGCACCGACGACCGACCCTGGGCTTCCCGCCAACATTGATGCCGTCTACATCGGTGGCGGTTACCCCGAGAGCTTCGCGGCTGAGTTGGCGACCAATCGTTCCCTCGCGGCCGAGCTGCGCCAGCGCGCCGCGGCCGGCACGCCGATTTACGCAGAGTGCGGTGGACTCCTCTACCTCGGGCGCTCGCTAACCGGGTTCGACGGAACGTCACAGGCGATGAGCGGCATCTTGCCGTTGGACTTCGTCATGGACCACAAGCACCTGGCAATTCGCTACGTCGCCGTGCGCACGCGCGAGCACTCACCGATGGGCGAACGAGGAACGACGGCTCGCGGTCAAGAGTTCCATCAATCACGGATCGCACACTCGGAAATCACCCCGACGCTCTACGAGGTGAGTACCAGCGATGGTCGTACCCGCCGTGACGGCTATCTCCAGCGACGAGTTCTCGCGAGCTACGTTCACCTCCACTTCTCCTCGAATCCCCACCTCCCGACAAACTTCCTTGCCGCCGCTATCGCAGCCCGCTGAAAGTTCTACAGGTGTGGACTAGAGAGCGTGAACGACTGGGTGCTGATGCGCTTGTGCCGCCCGGTTCCGCTGATCAGCGTGAGCGTGTATCTACCCGGTCGCAGTGAGTGCGCCGGCAGTAGTCGCAGACTCGTGTGGCCTTGGGCGATACGGGCCGTTCCGGTCGCGTAGATCACTCCGTGGCGGGAGAGCGTCGCTCGCGCGCTTTGGCCGGTGGTCGTGAACTTGACGGTCCCCGAGACGAACTTGGCGGTGCAGCGCTGCTTGCCTTTGACCGTCTTGCACGTCACGAGCTCGATCTTGCCGGCGGGACCCGCGGGACCCTGAGCGCCGGTCGGACCAGCCGGGCCGGCGGGACCCTGCGGGCCGCCGGCGCCGCCGGCGCCTTTTTCGCCTCCGGGGCCGGTGGGGCCGGCCGGGCCTTCTTTGCCCGCTTTCAGGAACACCGCTGTGACTTCGGTGCTCACGGACCTGTCCACCCTGCAGGTCGTCGCCGATTCCGGCGCGCACCCGATCCACCCGGCGAATTCGTAGCCCGCAGCGGCTTTGGCGGTCAGGGTCGGTTCGCCTTCGAATTCATGGGTGCATCCGACGGTCGAACACGTCAGCCCCGCGGGTGCCGAGGTGACTTCGCCTGCGCCCGTAACGGACACGGTGAGCTGGAAATGAGATGGCGCGCCCTGATAGATGAAGATCTTTTTGTGTTCGCCGTTGTCGCCCACGTAAATCGCGCCGGTCTTTTCGTTCAGGGCGATGCTTTCGATTTCGTTCGAAAGGGTCCCAGCGCCGAATTCCACGCCGTTGCGCATCGGGTTGGGGGATGCGATGCCTTCGACCACGCGGCCATGGATCGCCACGTAGCCCCTGTTGGTCGCGCGGTCGATCGTGTCCGCGATCGCGCCTTCGACTTCGGGCACTTCGATCACTTCTTCGGCGCTCGTGGCCGTGTCGGAGCTACGCCTGATCTCGGCCGGACGTGCGCTCGAGAAGGTGCCTTCCGGGTTCCCGTACACGAAGATGTCGCCTTTGGTGTCGATCGAGGCGCTGCGCTCGAGCCCTTTGACGGCGAAGCTGGCGATTTCGGTCACCCCTCCAGGCGAGTACTCGCGAACCATTTTGGCACCCGGATCACTCACGTACACATTGCCGTCCGCATCGGTCGCGACGCCTTCGGGTTCCACGAATGAAGTCGGAGCACCTGTCAGCTGTGATTCGTATTTGTATTCGCCGCTACTCAGCTTGAACCGATCGACGACTTCATGGCCCCGGTCGACGACGTAGACGGAGCCCGCGGCCGAACTGGCCGAGTTGTCCACGGCGATGCCGACCCACTTGAAGTCGAACGCGAAGCTTTTGGCGGGCGTGTCTTCACCCGAGAACGCCAGCGGCGCACCGCCGGCGGGCGCGCCCCCGTTTTCACCGAACACGTCGACTGGGTCAAAGTCTTCACCGTTTTCGGGAACCATCAGCAGGTTGCCCGTGGATTCTTCGACCGCCATGCCCGTCGGCCTATCGAGAAGGCTGAAGCTTCCGACGAACGTCGGAGACGAAGCGAAGGCGCTCGCGCCAGCCAGCGCCAATACGGCGCTCGCCGCGCACACAGACGCGAGTACAGCAAGGACGCAACGACGACGCGAGACCGATGCCCTACTCGCCATTGGAGTCCTCCTGAAACTAGCCCTGACCTGAGTCATGACGTATGCACCCCTCCCGCTCCCGACAGCACACGATCGCCTCAATATAAACGTCGGCCTCAATATAGCCAATCCGGCGGGAACCCGTCAACGCCACAGCGATCCGTCTCGCCTCTTCCTCCGTCAGTTCGCCGGCGGTGGTCCCGCGCCGGCCGTCCTTGACGTATCGGCCATCTCATGGCGGAGAGCCTTCAGCGCGGCGACGTAGATCTCCGAGAACGTGGGAAACGGCTGGATCGTGTCGGCCAGGACGTCGAGGGGAAGGTGGGCGCGGATCGCGAGCGTCGCCTGTTGCAGCCACTCGCCTGCCTCGGGGCCGAGCGCATAGGCGCCCGTCAGTCGCTCGCCGTCGCTGAGCAGCGTGAGGAAACCCTTTTCATCGGCGTAGGCGCGCGTATAGGTGGCGGTCTTCGCTACCTCCGATACCGGGACGGTCGCGCTGAAACGGCCGGTGGTGGCGCCCACCGCCGCGGCTTGCGGGTCTGTGTAGACGACGCGCGGCACGGCCTCGTAGTTGGCTTCGCGCGGCTCGCCGAGAATGTTCGCGGCGACGACCTCCCCCTCGTACTTGCCTACGTGCGTGAGCGGCCAGCGACCGTTCACGTCGCCGATCGCCCACAGGTTCTCGGCCACGCGCAGGTGTGCGTCCACGGGAACTCCGTGCGCGTCGGGCTGAATGCCGACTGTCTCGAGACCGAGCCCGAGCACCCGCGGACGCCGTCCGGTCGCGATGAGCAGACGATCGCCGCGCAATTCGCGCCCGTCGTCGATTTGCAGGACGAAGTCCTCTCGCTCGCGCCGTGCCGCGCTCACGTTGGCGGACAGGACGAGTTCGATGCCTTCGCCGCGCAGGACTTCGCCGAGCGCCTCGCCAAGGGGCGCCGGCTCTCGGCCGAGCACGTGCTCGGCCATGTCGATGATTGTCGCCCCGCCGCCGAGTCGGCGAACGGCCTGCGCCATCTCGACGCCGACCGGTCCCCCACCGAGAATCAGCAGCCGGCGCGGGACCGCCCGCATCGACGTCACCTCGCGGTTTGTCCAAACACCGTCGAGATCGCGCAAACCCGGCACCGGCGGGACGACCGGATCGGCGCCGTTGGCGAGTACGACGTGGTCTGCCGTGTGGGGCACACCGTCGACCTCCACGACGCCCGGGCCCGCGAGCCGTCCACTGCCGCGCAGCAGGTCGATGCCCTGATCGGCCAGCCAGCGCTCTTGTCCGGCGTCTGAGTGATCGGAGACCATGAAGTCACGCCAGGCGAGCGCAGCATCGACGTCGACCTCGGCGCTCACCGCGGCCTCGCGCGCCCCGTGAGCCGCCTCGCCCGGGCGCAACAGCGTCTTTGACGGGATGCAGGCCCAGTAGGAGCACTCGCCTCCCACGAGCTCGCGCTCCACGACGGCCACGCGCAGGCCACCGTCCGCGAGCGCGCCCGCGCAATGCTCGCCCGGAGAGCCACCTCCGAGCACGATCACGTCGTAGTCGCTGCTCATCTCGGCAGCTCCTCGCCGGCGCGCTCGCGCACCATGTAAAGCGCATACCAGTCCGGCCAGTTCTCATCCGCTTGGCCCGTGCGCTCCTCGTGCTTGCCGTGCGCGGCGGCCGCGCGCCGAAGCGCCTGCGCTAGGTCCTCCACCGACTCGTATGTCGTGTCCATCGGACTCTCCCCTCAGCGTCCTGGAAGTCGTGTCGTGATCTCTTGCACCAGCCAGCCGTTGCCGTCCGGATCGCTGAAGGCGGCGAACGAGCCGTAGGTGCCGCGGTCGGGCGCCGGTCCGGGTACACGGTCGGCGTCGTGGAAGCGATCGCCCAGTAGTCCCTCGTGGAACACCTCGCTCACCTCGACCCCACGCGCGAGCAGTTCCTCACGAGCGGCCTCGATGTCGGCGACGATCAGATATAGGCTCTCAGCCGAACCGGGCGCGGCCGGCGTTAGGTTGGTGCCAAATTGGATCGAGCATCCAGAGCCCGGGGGCGTGAACTGGACGATGCGAAAGTCCTCACCGCGTGCGACGTCGGCGTCGAGCGTCCAGCCGAGGCCCCCATAGAACTCCTTCGCCCGGTCGACGTCCGAGACCGCCAGAACCACGACCTCGAGCTTGAACTCCCCGGCCTGCACAGGTGCCGTGTCCGCTGCTGCCGTGCCCGCTGCGCTTTCGCTGCTCATCTCGGCCTCCCTGGGTTGATGGCGCCACACAGAACTATGTTCTCGGAAACGGAAGTCATATGCGAGTCGACTCGACCCGCAACTCCTGGTGGAGCAGGTCCATCAGCCAGTGCCTGGTGCCGTGACGCTCTCCTGACTGCTGCTACGGTCGATAGATCAGGTTGGGCTGTAGCCCAACATCGCAGTGCCAGCGCTCGTAGCCTTTGCTCAGCAATCTCCGCGTTCGCAGCACTATCTACGCCGGAGGAAATGCAATGGCTACTGGAACCGTTAAGTGGTTTAGCGACGACAAGGGCTTCGGGTTCATCACACCCGACGATCAGTCGAAGGATCTGTTCGTCCATCACAGCGCGATCGTCGGTGAGGGCTATCGCTCGCTCGCCGAAGGAGCAAAGGTCTCCTACGACGCCGAGACGAGCGACAAAGGCCCCAAGGCTGGGAACGTCCAGCTGGCTTAGCGCTGCTGGGGCCTGCAGACCGTGATCGGTTTGCAGGCCGCAGAAAACGTGGGTCGCCCCAACGGCGACTTGATCCTCGGGTTCATCACACCGGATGGTTCCGGCGTAGACGCACTCGGCACTCCACGAGAAGGAGCTGACAGACGATGTCCTCAAGCGGCAAGAAGAAGACCACGATGGCAAAGCTCACCCGTGAAAGCCGGCTTCGCGAGCGTCGACTGGACAAGCAGGCCAAGAAGGACGCGCGGAAGCTGGCACCGGCACATCATTCAGACTCGCCCAGCGACACCCTCGACGCAACGACCGGAGAATCGTCCCGGACGGGTGCCGAGCGACCTGGCGAGGCAGAGCCGCATGCGGCTCTGCCGCCCTTCTCGCATGCGAGAAGGCCCTCCTCGTTCACCTGAGAGAGATACGCCCCCGGCTGGATTCGAACCAGCGACCTGCGGATTAGCAGTTGCTCAGTTGACGTTGCAGCTCATTAGTCCTGCGGTTTGAGCAGCCGGGGGTTGTGGAGGACCTCCCAGAGGTGCCCGTCGGGATCGCGAAAATAGCCGGAGTAGATCCCCCATGGACGGTCGTGCGGTCGGTCTGTAAGCGTGGCTCCGGCGGCCTGAGCTTCGCTGAGCAGGGCGTCGACCTCGGCTTTGCTTGCCACCGCGTGTCCGATGCTGAACTCGCCGGTCTTCGGCGGACCGAACGGGACTTTGGCGTCCTTCGCCAGCTCGGTTCGGGGGTACAGCGACAGCATCAGCCCGCCCGGTAGCTCGAATAGTGCGATAGCCCCGGCCGGCTCGACGTCGTCGCCGGTCCACTCACTGCCGATGATCCCGCGCGACTTCAATCCGAGCCCGTCTCGGTAGAACGCGAGCGCTCGCTCCAGATCGGCGACGGCGAGCGTGATTATGTCGATTCGGGCTTCCATCTTCCGCCTTTCTTGGCTTGACGATGATCTCGAAATGCACGACTGGTTGTCCCATGGTTGCTCCCTTCCGCGACGATGGCTCGGCGCTCGCTGCGAGCCTTATGGGGTCTACTTCAGTGGCCACACCTCGACCACACCTTGGGCCACCGCACAAGGGGTCTGCGAGACGAGGCTGACCGCCTCCTCGAGAGTGGCTGCATCGATGACCGCGAACCCGGCGATTGGAAGGTCGGAGCGAAGGAACGGCCCCTCGTTGGTGTCCACCCCCGCCCCGTCGTGGTTGCGTACTTGCACGGGCTCACCGGCGATACCCATCAACGCTCCCTCCGCTTGTAGGCGCTCGTCATGTGCATGTGCCGCATCGCGGACTTGAGGATCAGTCCTGTCGTACCCTGCTCGATCTCCATACCCGATGGTCACGAATCTCGGCACGAACACCTCCTCAACCATCGTGGCAAAGCGAACTCAGTCGTCATGATCGTTGCACCAGGTACCGGATAAAGGTAGCGTGCTGGGACTGTCGCACACCGAGCTGCTCGAGCTCGAGCGACTGCGAGAACCCGTCGAAGAGTCGCTTTCCCGCGCCCATGACGACCGGCGCGATGATGATCGTCAGCTCGTCGACGATCCCGGCCACGAGGGCTTGACGGACGATCTCGCCTCCACCCATCACGTGGACGTCCTTGCCGGCCGCCGCCTGCCGGGCGCGCTCGACGGCTGCCCCAACACCCGAGACGAACGTGAACGCACCGCCGGGCGGCTCCTCCTCCGGACGGTGCGTGACGATGAAAAACGGCAGTTCCCAAGGGTTCTCATCTCCCCAGTGTCGAGCTGCCTCATACGTCCAGCGTCCACCTCGACGGCTTGCGCGGTTCGATGATCCGCTCCTCGTCGTCGGGATACACGAGCACGATCGCTCGTTCTTCGCGCACGTCCCGCGCGAGGATCTCTCCAAGACCGGGAAGATCGGCACCGACGAACGCGGCTCCGTTCGCAGAGTACGAGGGCTGGCAGGGGCATCACGATGATGTCAGCGACAATTCGCCTCCTCCAGAGTGACCGTCTCGCGCTTGATCGTCAAGGCGCTTGCTCGCAGCCGAAAGTGGGAGCCGCACGAGCTGCTCCATGGAGCTACCCCCGCAGCTACGATGCAAGGAAGCGTTCGATGTCCTCGGTCTCGCGGGCGAGCGCCGGAGCGGGCGTGGGCCGCGCGAACCACGCCAGCTCGGGACGGCCCTTCTTGATGGACCAAGTACCGGTTGCCGCTCCGCGATTGAGTACGACGGGTTTGAGCATCCCACCGCCCCTCAGAATGTGATGGTCGTCCTCGGCGAGCACGAATGGCTCGCGAGTGCGGTAGCCGAGCATGAGCGTGTCGAAGGCGGCGAGCAACAGACAGGGCGGCGTGTCATCGGTGGGCAACTCCTCAACGTCGCTCGGCGGCCCGGCGGCTTCGAGCGCCCGGCGCGCCTGTGTGATGGGCAGCGAGGACCACTTCGCGAGGTCGGTTGCGTCACAGGGGCCATAGCCTGCGCGGTAGCGGGTGCCAAGGATCGCGAGTGCCTCGTCGAGGTCGACCGCCGGGGGCGGATCGGCCGCGTGCAGCAGGCCGGCAGTGTCGGTGACGATGAGCCCCTGCGTCGAGAGCCACGGAACGAACGTGTTGATCGGACCCTGCTCGAGCGACGGGTGGCCGCGCTCGATGAGCACGCGCAGCAGCGACGGCCGGTCGCGGGGACGCTCGCCGCAGAGCTCAACGACGTCTCCACGCATGGCGTTTACCTCCTCCACGATGCCAAAGCGCTCAAAGCGCGCGCCGAACACGCGGGCATTTCGCCTGGCGAATAGCGCGTGCAGCCAGGGGCGATCGGACGCCGCGATCAGGTGCACCGTGCCGCGGACCGTCCACGTGCGCAGGAGCGGCGCGGCGCGGACGGCGCTTCGGGTGAGGCCGGGCACGCGCGAGCGCAGTGCAAGAGCCGCGGCGCGCAGATCCTGAGCCTGAACGCCAATCACAGCCAATGCCGCTTCCTCGGCGCTCTCGCACGCCGTGGCCGGCGTCAGCCGCTGCGCCGCCAAACGGCCGGCACGCAGTCGCTCGTCAGCGTCCATCAGACAATCCTCGCATTCGCCCCTGGCGAAGTACTCGCGGGCTTGCGCGGTTCGATGATCCGCTCCTCGCCGTCGGGATACACGAGCACGATCGCTCGTTCTTCGCGCACGTCCCGCGCGAAAATCTCTCCAAGGCCGGGAAGATCGGCGCCGACAAACACGGCTCCGTTCGGATATCGAGCCGGACGTTCCGCGATCCCGTCCTCGATCGCGGCGTCGAACCGTTCGGAGGCGAGGATGCTGCCGGGAGTACGGGAGCTACCAGCCATCATCGTGCGTCGCGAGACGCTCGTGCAGAAGAGCGTCGCTGCGCCCACGTCTCCGCTGCGCAGTCTTCGACGATGGACGCTTGTGCGGCTTGCAGAGCAGACATCCGGCTCGCCTTTGCTTGGCACGCCTGCGCTTGTGGTTGGCCATGTTTGGAGGCTACACAAAAAGCCGGTCCAGCGCAGACAATGCACATCAGGCGTCACGAGGCCGCCGAGACCGATCCACCCGAGCGGCACCCCGGGTCAGAGACAGGATGCTGGCGGGATCGCGCATGCGCGATCCCCGACGCACCGCATGCGGTGCGTCGTTCGAGCGGCGCATGCGCCGCTCGACGAGGCCGCACATGTGCGGCCTCGGGGCAGGGCCGCATGCGGCCCTGCCGGCCTTCTCGCATGCGAGAAGGCCCTCCTCGTTCACCTCAGAGAGATACGCCCCCGGCTGGATTCGAACCAGCGACCTGCGGATTAGAAGTTGCTCATTTACAGGGATTTTGTGCTTGGTTGAGCCAGGTTCGGTTGGGTTGGATGGGGATTGGTGGGGTCAGATTTGCCGAGTCGGGGACGGGTGGCGGGACGAAGTCGCGAATACGAGGGCTGGCTGGAGCGCTCCGGCGCCGAGGGCGACAATTATCGTCTGTTGGGGGCCAGATCATTCATCAAAAGCTCCGTCCGAATCAAGTCGTCCGATGTCTGACTACAATGCGTATATAGGTCAAGTCCAGTGCGCGGCAAGCGGTCGCTCAGGTCCAGTCTGACCCATCGCAAGCCGCCGTGTGACGTGACCGCCCTGTCCAGGTGGTCTTCGGACCACACGACTTGAGGAGAGCCCCGTGGCTACTACCCCTGAGCTGCCGCCTATCGGCGACCGCACCACCAGCCTATTTGGCGACGACGTGATCGCGCCGCCGATCGCTCCCGACCGCACCATGAAGATGGATGTTGGGGAGATCGGGTTTCTACTGGAGCGCCTCGGCGCGGATTGCGGTGATCAGCAATACCTGCGCGAGCTGACGATGAACTCGCTTGAGGCTGACGCGATGAATGTCATCTGGGATGTCGACTGGAAGCTTCACGAGGCGACCGGCGGCACCACCTACAAGCTGTGCTGCATCGATGACGGGCGCGGGATGAGCGCTCGCGAGATGATCCAGCACATCAACAACCTGTCGTCCTCCGGGCGCGTGCAGGCCATGGACGCGAACTTCGGCGTGGGTGCCAAGATCAGTGCGGCCACACGTAATCCGGCCGGAGTCGTATACCAGTCCTGGCAAGAAGATAAGGGTTCGATGATTCAGCTCTGGCGGGATCCAACCAGCCGTGAGTACGGACTGAAGCAGTTCCGCCTGCCAGATGGCTCGTACAGCTACGTCGTGCCGCTGACCGATGCGGCCAAGCCGGACATCATCCGCGAGCACGGCACCAAGGTGACGTTGTTCGGTTTCGATGATGACGACGACACTGTTACTGCGCCTGAGGGGGTGCCGACCCCGTCGCGATGGTTTGCCCGATACTTGAACGCGCGCTTCCTCGACTTTCCCCAAGGCGTGACCGTTCGCGCCCGACAGGGTTGGACGTACGACCCGGAAGACTCCAGCCACAACATCCTGCAGCGCGTCCGCGGGATGAGTGACTTCCTCGCCGAGCACGCAGAGCATTCCGGAGTCGTCGACCTCACTGATTGCCAAGTCCACTGGTGGATTCTCGATGACTCCGAGAAGCGCCGGAAGACCAGCGAGTTGCCTAACACAGGTCATTTCGGTGCCCTCTATCAGGGCGAGCTCTATGAGATGACGACAGGGCGCGGCGGCACCGCGCGCTTGCAGCAGTTCGGCGTTCTCTTCGGTCCAGAACGCGTCGTCCTTTACGTGGAGCCCAAGAGTGACCCGGAGCGACCGCTGTCGGCGAACACTGCGCGCACGCAGTTGTTGCTCCGCAACGCACCCCTGCCCTACGGCGAATGGGCGCACGAATTCCGCGCGAACCTCCCGCAGGAGATCCGCGACTACATGGACTCAGTCATTGCGGGCACCAAGGGAGTAGACAACAGCGAGTCGATCATGGAACGCCTGAAGGCATATGTGAAGCTGTTTCGCCTCTCGCGCTATCGCTCGCAGGCTGGCGGCCCACTGCGTGCCGGCGAGCGCGTTAGCGGTGGGCGCGATCCAGGCGAACGCTCGAACCCGACTGAGATCGTCGAGCGCGATCCTGCCGCCCATAAGCCAGGCAGCCAGACCGGCGACCTGCTTGCTTCGATGCTCGCCGCCGATGGAGACGAGGCAACTGCGCTGCCTCCCACAGAACCGCCCATCCCGGATGTCGTCTGGCTCAGCGCATCAGAAGGGGCGGGCATCCCTGACCTGCTTGATGATCGCGCGGCGTTGTACCTGCCGGAGGATAACCTCATACAAGCCAACGGTGACTTCCGCGTCTACACCGACATGGCCGACTATTGGAGTGACGAATACGAAATGCCACGAAGCAACGAAATTATCGTCGCCGTCGTCCGCGAGTGGTTCCAGCAGGCGCTCGTCGAGACTGTCATCGGGGCTCAAGCTTTGCAGGGCGAGCGGCGATGGTCGCCCAAGGACATGGAGACGATTCTTAGTCCTGAGGCGCTAACCGCCGCGGTGATGCAGCGTTACCACGTCGCCAATGCGGTCAAGCGAACCCTCGGAGCGAAGATCGGGTCGCTGCGTGACAAGACCGTGGCGTAAGCATGGCATTCACAGGATCGGGTCAGCGCATACTGAATCGGGCCTCCACACCGGACGCCGGTGGGCTGCGCAGCGACCTCGAGTTTCTCTCTGCATACTGCTTCGAGGGACGCAATGAGGCCGAGATCCGGGGCGACTGGATCGAGCCGCTCTTGCGGTTGCTCGGCTACGGGCTTGGCACCCGCCACGATGTGCTGCGAGAGCGCTCATTGCCGCTACAGCCGCCACTCCGGATGATCGGCTCCTCGCGCCTTGAAATCGACTTCGTACCGACCGTCTTCGGACAGCGTCTGTGGATTATTGAGGCCAAGCGACCGCATAATAGCGACTCCCTCTTCTCCAAGGAGAACCTTGGCCAGGCTTGGTCGTATGCCACTGACCCTCGTATTGCTGTGCCCCTCATGGTTCTGTGCGACGGGACTCGGCTTGGCATCTTCGACGTCACCCTCCCCGAGTGGGACACGCCAGTATTCGACCGACCGAAGTCTGATCTACCTGAGTGTTTCGAGGAACTCTTCAAGTGGCTTGGTGCCCCTCGCGTCGCCGAGCGGGTGCGTGAGCGGCAGATCATGCACCTTCGAACCGCCCTGGAAACACAGGTCGACATCAACGCACTAGACAGCACCCTCGCCGAGGTAAAGGCCATCGTTGACGACCTACGCCCAGTCGTACACAAGCGTCGCAAGGAAATTCGCCAAGAAGCACGCGAACGCGCCCAAACTCGGGGAGCTGCAGCCGTAGATGCGGCTGGCATCTGGGGTCGTGCACAGCACCTGAACGGTCCGCTGTTCTCGACCGTGGCAGACATCGACCACTGTGTCGAGCTTGTCCGTCGCCAACCGCCCATCCTCCGTGTCCGCGAGTTCGGGTACTTCGAGAAAGCCACGACCCCGAAGGGCCAGCAGTATCCACGCATGTGGTTTTGGCTACGCGTGGTGCGCCTGGGCTGCGCCGTACTGCTCGCCGAGGACGAGGGCTGCGGTGATCACTGCCGACAGATTGCAGCGCGAGCGGCGATGGACCATGCCACCAGCTTCGCCGACGATCCGCTTAACGCTGCGGCTCATCGCCTGCAGCGACTGCTCGGGCCATTGGGCTGGCGCATCGCGGCCAACACGAAGCCTTCACTTGACGCCTCGGCGAAGCACCTAGTCGAGTCGCTGGAAGCCGAGGAGTGGTTGCGCCTCGACGGAGAATTCGGAGTCACAACTGCGGACGCTTACAAGCGCATGGCCTTGCTCGTGCCACGCGCGATCCTTGCCCGGATCGATCCGTGGGACATAGGAACCATCATGCAGACCGCTGATGCCGTCGAGCAGCTGCTCGAGAGCCTGCCCAAGCCCCCCGGGCTAGACCGCTTCCAGCCTGCCGGTGATCCATGGCAGGAATCCTGGCTGCGCACCGATCCCCTACAAGAGGCATCAGCGGCAACACTGCAACGCCTCGCCAAACGCGCTAACGCGCCAACCCTCGCAGCAGAGCTTCACGCAGAGCACTACCGCGAGGAATGAAACGATGGAGTACCCCGAGGAGAATGCGCTTAACATCTACACGGACGGCTCAATGTTGCCTGGTCCGCGCCGCGGCGGCGCAGGACTTCTCTTCATTGTCGTAGACAGCTGCGGGAACGAGGAGGAGCAGGAGGAGGCGCTGCCCGGCTTCGCTGGCGCCACCCAGAATCAGATGGAGCTTGAGGCGGTGATCCAGGGTCTGAAAATAGCGACCGGCCGGCACCCTCCTTTCGATCTGTCAAGGTACCGACGGGTCGTCATCAAGACCGATGCGACGTATGTGGCCGAGAACTTTGGGACGGCGGTATCGATCTGGTCAAGAAATGGCTGGACTACGAGGCAAGGCAAGCCAGTCGATAACGCCAAGCAATGGAAGGAACTCGTCCGCCTTGTCGTGCTCTCAAGCACAAAAGGCAAGCCAGTCAGACTTATGCGCGTACCGGGCAAGAGGAGCCCGCGAACGAAGGCTGTTGACAAGCTCGCAAAGCAGTCCGCGAGGAACGCTTCAAAGCGACAGTTCACCCCCCACGAGGTCCGGCGAAAGCGAACCGACCAGCCAATTGAGATTGGGAATGTAGAGATGGAAGGGCAGCTGATGACCATCCATATCTTCAAGACCGAATACCAGCCAGTTCATAAATTGTCAAAGTACTGGTACTCGGTGATATCGAAGACAAGCCCATACCATGGGCGAGCCAGCATCATCTACTCCGACCTTCATCATCTCCGCCGGCGAACGTACCGCGTGCGCGTCAACCGTGATACGGGAAACCCCCGCATCGTAAGGGAGCTCGGCGAGGTCGAGCAGGCCAAATGAACAGCATCACTGGTAGCCCAGCGAGAGCCCGCGTCGAGGCCGAGTCCGCTACCCATCGAGCTGCTCGCCGAGCCAACCTTCCAACATCCCCCGCGTGAAGCGGATGTGCCGGCCTACGCGCAAGCACGGCAGCCGGCCGGCACGGACGGCTTCGTAGATCCAGCTTCTCTTGACCGCGAGCAGCTGGGCGGCCTCCTCGGGGCGGAGCAAAGGTCCGTCGAGCTGAGCTGCTGCGGGTGAGCCTGGTGGTGATCCGGAAATGCTCATGGTCGTATAGACCCGCATGACTGGCGACCGGCCAACGACCTCACAACGCACCGGCACGACACGCGCCGATGACAGCCGGTCAGCGATCGCCACTGCCCAATCACGATCCCAACAGATCGTCCTCTGGATCGGCATGCGCCGGCCATGCGCCGCAGGCCCGCCCCGCACCAACGACTTCCTGACAGACGAGATGCACAGAGGTGCGATCGGTGTGTGATCGCTGTGCGATTCGGTGGCCGGTTCGGGCTGGACGTGGTCAGTGATGAGCATGATGACCGCAGCCAGCATCGGCGCCGGCAAGGGCGGCGGGTATGCCCGCTACCTGGAGGGCAAGACGGTCGCGCCTGAGCGCGGCGACTACTACCTGACGCCCGACGGTGAGATGACCCAGGCGCCCGGCCGGTGGTTGTCGGGCGAGGAGACGCTGAGCAGGTTGGGAGTCGATCCGCACGCTCCCGTCGACGGGCCTGACTTCATCTCCCTGATGGAAGGTCGCCATCCCGGGACTGGCCATTGGCTTCGACGGGAAGGCGCCAGCGGCGGGCGCGGCGGCGGGATCGACGCTACGTTCAGCGCTCCCAAGTCCGTCTCTACGGTTTGGGCGCTCGGCGATCCCTGGCAGCGCGAACAGATCGAGGCGGCGCACGCAAGGGCTGTCAAGAGCGCCGTCTCGCACCTGCGCGAACAGGTGCCGGTCGTGCGGCGCCGCTATGGCGGCGAGGTCATCGAGGAGCGCGCCAAGGACGTGATCGCGACCGAGTACCGGCACACGACCGCCCGTGGCGTCAGCGGAGCGCAGGCGCCCGATCCGCAGCTGCACAGCCACGTCGTGATCACGGGCGCGATCCGTGAGGACGACCGGCTCGTGGCGGTTGCATCACGACCGGTCTTCCGCGCTGCGCGCGAGCTGGGCGCCTTTTACCGCTCCGCGCTGGCAAACGAGCTTGTTCGGGAGGGCTACACGATCGAGCGCAACACCGGCAAGGACGGCCGCTATTTCGAGATCGCCGGCGTGCCGCGCAGCCTGCTGGAGGATTTCTCCGGGCGTACCCGCGAGGTCGCCAGAGCCGCGGAGCGATTTCGCGCCAGACACGGTCGCGCTCCCGAACGGGGCGAGCTGCGAGACCTCGCGCTCGAGAACCGCCGAGCGAAGGAGCTGACGACCCGCGCAGACCTCCAGCGAGCCTGGAACGAGACCGGCAAACGCCATCGGTTCGGACCAGACCAGGCTGTGAGACTGATCGGCGCGCCCGAGCGCACACCGGCAGAGCGGACGGTCGAGGACCGGATCGAAGTCCAGCTGACCGAGCATCACGCCGTGTTCGACGCGCGCGAGCTGCACGCCGTAGCGCTGGAGCGAACGGCCGGTGAGATCAGCCCGGAAGACGCGCTCGCGGTGGCGCGCGAGATGATCCGCGACCGGCGCATCCTCACGCTGGAGGGCGGACGGATGACCACGCTCGCGGTGCGCGCCCAAGAGCAGGCGATCGAACGGCGCGCCGCCCAGCTGGCGCGGCCGGCCGGTCTGGATGTCGGCGACACCGCCCGCGGACTCGCAACGCTTGAAGTCAGCGAGCGCATCGGGGCGCCGCTGAGCCCGGAGCAGCACCACGCGTTGGGCACCATCACCGGCCCCGAGCGACTCGGCGTCCTCGTCGGTCCCGCCGGCACCGGCAAGGGTGTCGTGATCGACGCGGCCGCGCGCGGCGAACGACACGCCGGACGGCAGACACTCGGGATCGCCGTCTCGGGCTCTACCGCCGAGCGTCTCGCAGCCGACAGTCCGGCGCTCTCCGAGCGCACGCTCACCCTCGACGCGCTCGTCGCACGGGCAAACACGGGCACCATGCGCGTCGGCCCCGACACGACGATCTTTCTGGACGAGGCCGGCATGGCCGACCACAAGCGACTGGACGCCATTACCCAGCTCGTCGAGCGCACAGGCGCGAAGTTGATCGCCGTGGGCGACGGCAAGCAGCTGCCCGCGATCGGCCCCGGAGGCATGTTCGACCGGCTCGCCACACACACTCACACGGCAGAGCTCGCCAACATCCACCGCACGAGCGATCCCGCCGAGCGAAAAGCATGGGCCGCGCTTCGCGATGGCGAACCGGAGCGCGCGATGGCCCACTACCTCGATCGCGGACAACTCCACTTCGCCGACACACGCGACGACGCCGGCGAGGCCGCGATCCAACGATGGCGCACCCTCGCCGACAAACACGGCATTTGCCAGGTGGCGCTGATCGCCGACGCCTCAAACCAGGAGATCGACCGACTCAACGCCCGCGCCCAACACCTACGCACACAGTACGGCGAACTCGGCGAGCACGAGGTCCCGCTCCCCGGCGTCCATTACGGGCTGCGCGAGGGCGACCTGATCGCATTCACCACCCAACACCGGCCGCCGGGCCAGCCCCGCGTCGAGAACGGCACCCGCGGCCAGGTGACCACCGTCCACGAGCACGGCGGGATATCCGTCATGCTCGACGGCTCCGCTCGCCTGGTTCAACTCGCCACGGAGGACCTCGACACGCTGCGACTCGGCTACGCTCAACACGTCTACCGCCAGCAGGGCGCCACCGTCGAGCGCTCCGTCATCGTCACCGGCGGCTGGCAGACCAGCAAGGAGACCGCCTACGTCGAGGCCAGCCGCGCCCGCGAGGGCACCGACTGGTTCCTCGCCCGCGACGAGCTCGGCGACCATGGACAGGACGCCACACGCGTCAGACGCCTCGCCGACGCCATGCGCCACAGCCGCGCCCAAACACCATCCATCGCCCACCCCGAGTTGCCAGGTCCGGAATGGGGACCAGGATTCGACCGCAGGCGACTCCCATCACTACACCCCTCATCTTGGCTTACCCGCTCACTGCGAAGCCGCGATCGCACACCCGCCCTCGAGGTCGATCGCGGACGCTGAGAACGGAGTGAGCTACGCGCCGACGAGCGCGGGCGCGACGGTGTCGGAGTCGACGTGGACGATCTCCGGAAGCGTGATCGTGATCTCACCGTCGCGGTCGATCAGCGACTTGGCGCCCACGATCGTCACACCGACCAAGTGACCGTCCGCATCGAAGCGCAGGGCGTGACCCTCAGGGGACTCGTCGAAGTCCACGGCCGAGGATGGATCGCCCATGTGCAGGTAGAGCACATCGACGTCGGCGTCATAGAAGACGTTGTCAAAAGTGGCTGATCCGATGGTGATCGTCATGGCATTGATCTCCTTGCGTAGGCAGTAACGATATGCCCACGTCCTTCAGCGTAGGCTACGACGACCTTCAGCCAATTGCTGGGCGTGTCCGTCTTGACGTAGTACCACTCCTCGTTCGCGAGCCGCCCCGGCATGTGACGGTCGGGAGATTGAACGGCTTGCAGCACCGTCTGATCGAGCTCCCGGATATCGGGGTGGCCCACGACGATGTGATCCCAACGCTCGTCGGTCAGCTCGACCTTCCTCCCGTCGGGATCGTCAACTGCCGCGCGGATCGTCACGACGATTCCATTCCCGACGCTATCTCCGTGTCCTCCCGATCGGCCGTGTTCGCGCCAAACGCCGCTGACAGTCGCCGAGCTGCGTCCGCGCGAGGCCTGTAGTGCATATAGATCTGCGTTGTCGAGAAGTCCGAGTGCCCCATCCACTCCTGCAACTCGCGTGGGTCCACGGTCCGGATCGCAACACTCCCGAACGTATGGCGCAGGTCGTGGAAGCGCAGCGGCCGCAGACCGGCCGCGTCGCGGGCGCGCTTGAAACGCCGACGCAGAGCCGAACTGTCCAGATACCCCCCACCCCTTCCGGCGAACACGAGATCGTCCGGACCATTCCAGCGCTTACGCGTGCCCAACCTCGCGAGCGCCTGTGCGGCCTCCTCCACGAGCGGGACCGCCCTCCCCTGCCCCGACTTCGGCGTACCGAGCCCACCAGCCGTGTAGCTGGCGAGCACCCTGACCGACTGCGCCTCGAAGTCGACGTCGCGCCAGCGCAGCGCAAGCAACTCCCCCATTCGCAGGCCCGTCAGCGCCGCTGTCAGAAACAGGACACGGTCCTGAGCGTTACTCGCGCAGCGCACAAGCGCGTGCACCTCCTCGGGCGAATAGAACTCGATCCCCGAACGCTTCGGCGTCGTCAACCGCTCGACCTCCGCGACCGGGTTGACGGGCAGCTTCCACACTCGCCGCGCCCGCCTGAAGATGCCGTTGAGCAACACGACCATCTTCTGCAGGCTGCGCCGCGAGAGCTTTCCCTCGCGCAGCCGCGCCGACAGCCAGCGTTCGATCGTCTCCGTCGTGATCCGCTCAAGCGCCTGATCGCCGAACGCCGGCAGGAAATGAACACGGACGACCGAGCGGTAGTCCCTGAGTGTGGAGGGCTTGCGTCCTCGCTCCTCCGCGACGTAGCGTAGCCACTCCTCGGCCGCGTCGGCAAACGTTACACCCGTGCGCACGAGGCCGGGGAGCGTGCCCCGGCGCGCCTGGTCGAGCACGTCGCGCAACCACGCCTCAGCCGTGCGCTTGGTCAAATAGCCGTCGGGCGGGCGACCGCGCGCCGTCCACGCCGGTCCGAGCGCCTTCTGCACCTGGCGCCCGTCCGGCAGTCGGTACTTGGCATACCAGCGTGGACCGCGGGCGCCCTCGAGGCGAAAGACGTGCCCGCTGACCGGCCTGATCTTGGTTGTCTCCATCTGCCCCTATGACCTCCGTTTGGCCGGACCGGCCTTCGGATTCGGCTCTGGAGCTTAGCAAAAGCTCGGGACAGATTTGGGACAAAATCGGCTTTTGGCGATTTCGCGCTGATTTCAAAACTGCTGTTTTGCTGGGCTTTTTGAACGCCCCCGGCTGGATTCGAACCAGCGACCTGCGGATTAGAAGTCCGCTGCTCTATCCAGCTGAGCTACGGGGGCAAGCGCCCTCAATCGTCGCACGGACGCTCACCGAGGGCCTACTTAGACAAGATTGAGCAAAAACGTGTAGAAAGTGACCATGAGCCAACAGGGTGTGGAGGACGACGAGACCGACCTGACGCGCAAGCAGCGCCGCGAACAGGCGCGCGAACAGCGCAAAGCGCTCGAGGAGGAAGCCGCGGCCGGCGCCAAACGCAAAGCGCGAATGACCCAGCTTGGGATCGTCGTGGCCGTGGTCGTGGCGGTGGTCGTCGTGATCCTGATCGCCACCGGCGGGGGCGGTACCAAGAAAGTCGCCCCGCACAGCGCCGAAGCTAACCAGACGACAGCGGCGATCAACAAACTCGTCGCCGGCATCCCCCAGAACGGGAACACGCTCGGCAACCCCAACGCGCCCGTCACGCTGCAGTACTTCGGCGACCTCGAGTGCCCGATCTGCAAGGACTTCACGCTCGGCGCGCTCCCGACGATCATCCAGAAATGGGTACGCACCGGCAAGGTCAAGATCGAATACCACTCGCTCGAGACCGCCACCCGCGAACCCGAAGTCTTCAAAACGCAACAGGTCGCCGCGCTCGCCGCCGGCAAGCAGCAGAAGATGTGGAACTACCTCGAGACCTTCTACCACGAGCAGGGCGAAGAGAGCAGCGGCTACGTCACCGAAAGCTACCTCCAGGGCCTCGCCCAGCAGGTGCCCGGCCTGAACCTCACGACCTGGACGAACGACCGCTCCGATCCGGCGCTGACAACGCAGGTAGCCACCGACGCGCAAGCGGCCAACAACGCCGGGTTCACCGGCACGCCGTCTTTCTTGATCGCCAAGACCGGTGGGACCCCGAGCAAGCTCGAATACAGCTCGTTGACCGACCCGACATCGTTCAACGAAGCGATCGAAAAGCAGCTCAAAGGCTAGTCCCATGAGCTCGCGTGCTCTCAGGACCACGCTGATCGTGCTCGCCGCCCTGGGCGTCGCCCTGGCCGGATATCTCACCTACCTGCACTACTCCGGCACCACCCCCCCCTGCTCGATCAAGGGCAACCCCTGCAGCCAGGTCCAGAAATCGCGCTACTCCGAGCTCGCCGGCGTACCCGTCGCGCTGATCGGCCTGATCGGCTACATCGTCATCCTCGGCTCGCTCCTGGCCCCCGAAAGCGAGCGGGCACGGTTCGCGACCATGGCGCTCTCACTCGGCGGGCTCGGGTTCAGCGCCTACCTCACCTACCGCGAGATCTTCACGCTGCACAAAATCTGCGAGTGGTGCGTCGGCAGCGCCGTGCTGATGACCATCATGATGGGCCTCTCGGTGTGGCGCTTCCTGCGCGGCGATGTCGACGCGCGAGCCCGGGCGCTCGCGCAGATCGACGAACTCGAACAGGTCACCCCGCCGCTCGGCGCGGCGCCATCCTGACGCTCGCCACCGCCCCCCACTGAGGACACCCGCGCCGTCGCGAAATCCCTCCCACGGCCGCCTGGGCCTGCAAACCGTCCCCTACGTCATTCGTCCAGCGCGGGAATGCCGAACCCCGAAACCGGGTATACGCGCCGACCTGATGGGTGATGCGCACCCATCCGCACACCACCGACCGATCCCCGATCGCCCAGCACGGCGCCTCGGAGGATCCGGCTCGGCCCGATGCCGGCGTGGACATCGCCTCCGACGCGGCGGCCTTCGCCGCGAATGGAAACGCCGACGCGAACGGCGTCGCACGGCTCTTCGAGATGACCAGCGACCTGCTGGCAGCGATCTCTCTCGACGGACGCTTCACGCTGCTGAACCCCGCATGGGCGGACGCGCTCGGCTGGAGCATCGAGGAGCTGATGGCCCAACCGATGCAGGCGCACGTGCACCCGGACGACCTCGAGCAGACGCTCGCGCTGACGCTTGCCGGGCGCAACCGCAGCGCCCAGCTGGTGAACTTCACCAACCGCTACCGCCACAAGGACGGCTCGTGGCGCTCGCTGCTGTGGAGCGCGCGCTGCGACGGCGAGGTCTGGTACGCCGCCGCGCGCGACGTCACCGACCGTATGTGGCTGGAGCGCCAAGCGCTGCACGACCCGCTCACCAAGCTCCCCAACCGGCTGTTGCTGATGGACCGCGCCCATCAGGCGCTCGCGCGCCTGCACCGCAGCAACGGACCGATCGCGCTGCTGTTCATCGACCTCGACGGGCTCAAGGCGATCAACGACAGCCTCGGACACGCCGTCGGCGACCTGCTGCTCGTTTCCGTCGCCGAGCGCCTCGCAGAGACGCTGCGCGACTCGGACACCGTCGCGCGCCTGGGTGGGGACGAGTTCGTGATCCTCGCCGAGGATCTCGAAAGCGACGAGGAGGCGCTCGCCGTCGCCGAGCGCGTCGTACAGGGGCTGGAGGAGACATTCCAGGTCGGATCGATCGAGGTCGGGATGTTCGCCAGCGTCGGCGTCTGCATCTCGCGCAACGCCGACGCCGACCCCGAGGATCTGCTGCGCGAGGCCGACGTGGCGATGTATCGTGCCAAGCGCGCCGGCGGGCACCGCCTGGAACTGTTCGACGAGGACCTGCGTCGTGAGCCCACCAAGCGCGGCGAGGCGCCGTCGGGGTCGATACGCTCGCACGCGCCATGGCATCCGATCGCGCGTCTGAAGCACCGTCGCCGCTGAGCGGCGCCGACCTCGATCCGGCCGCGATCGAGCGCCACAAGGACACCGCCGCCCGTGCCGCGGCCGAACTCGTGCGGGACGGCATGCGCGTAGGGTTGGGAACCGGTTCGACCGTCGCCTACCTGCTCACGGCCCTCGGCGAGCGCGCACAGGAGCTGCAGAGCGCCCGCTTCGCTGCCACCTCGCCAAAGACCGCGCAGATCGCACAAAAGCTCGGCTTGAACGTGCACGAACTCGACGAGCTCGGCGAGCTAGACATCGCCATCGACGGCGCCGACCAGGTCGACCCGGACGGCTGGCTCGTCAAGGGCGGCGGCGGCGCGCACACGCGCGAGAAGATCGTCGCCGCCTGTGCCCGCCGGTTCGTCGTGATCGTCTCCGCCGAGAAGGAGGTAGCGCGACTCGGCCCGCCCGTGCCCGTGGAGGTGTTGCGCTTCGGCGCGCATCAAACGTGCATCGCGCTGGGGGATACGCAACTACGGGACATCGGCGCGACCCCCGACGGGAACCTGATCGCCGACTACCTCGGCCCGGTAGAGGATCCGCGCGCGCTGGCCGAGCGCCTCAGCACGACCCCCGGCGTCGTCGAGCACGGCCTGTTCGCACCCGAGATGGTCAGCGAGATCTTCGTCGCCGGCGCCCGGCAAGTGCGGCGGCGAGCGGGGGGCAAGTCAGCCGCGTGAGGGTACGAGCGGCCTGAGCTCCTCGCCCGAGGAGACCGGGTGGCGAGCGAGCACGCCGTCCTCGCCGATCACATACGCCCCCATGCGATCAAGCGGCGGGGAATACACGTGCAACGTCACCGCCGGATCGGCGCCTACGTGCCTAACACGGTGAATGTCCGCTGCAGAGAAATGAAACGAGTCGCCCGCCGCAAACGTGCGGTTGCTAGGCGGGCCGTCGATCCGTAGGCGCTCCTCGCGCACCCGCCCACCGACAACCGCGACCGCTCCGCAGGAGACGTCATGGTCGTGATAGCCCGTATCGTGATCCTCGGACCAGCAGATCAGCCACGCCGTGATGTGTGCGTCGCTGTGAAGCTCCTCATAGACGCGCTGGGAATAGTCGTGGCGGACAAGATGTATCCACAGTTCGGGGCGATCCGCCAGCTCGGCGACGAGCATCGCCAGCTCAACTCCCGTCAGGTCGCGCCCGCGCGGGCGCGCGATGTCGGCGATCGAGCGAGTCATCGCAGCGCTGCCTCCGGCGCCCGCAGCGCCCGGCGACGACGGCCCTCCTTACGATCGGGCTCCGGCGCCGGCGAGCCCGCCGCCGATGCGAACACTCGTCGTGCGCTCGAAACCGCGTACGCGCGCAGGTCAAACCCAAGCGACTCGGTGTCCGGATACGGGTCCGGCTCGACGACCGGTCGATCCGAGCCATACAGAAGCTGGCCGGCCCCGACCCGCTCGGCGAGCGCGCTGATCGCCGTCGGGCCATAAGAGGAGGTGTCGTAGAACGTCAGCAAATCGCGATCCTCCGGCGACGGTCCGCCGCGCGAGGACAACCGCTCGGCATGCAACGGGGCCAGGCCCGCCAGCATCGTGAACACGACGCGCAAGCGCGGATGCGCGGCGCGCCCCGCGGCCCGGAACGCCAGCCAGGCGGCCTGCATGTCAAACACATACCGGGTCAGCGCAGGCCACCACAGGGGATCCTCCAGCGAGCACTCGTGCGCGCCACGGACCGCGCCGCGCCCCGGCCCGGGATGCACCAGCAGCGGCGCCGCGCGCGCTTCCAAACGCGCAAGCAAAGGACGCGCACGCGCATAGGACTCCACCGTCGCGAGCGCCCCCGCGGGCACTGACACACCCACGCAGCCGCGATCGAGCGCGCGATCGACATCCTCCGGATCGGGCGCATCCAGGGCAACCGCGCCCCAGACCCCAAACGGCTCGCCCAGTGCGAACGCGCCGTCGTGATACGCATCGATCAGCGGCAGCGCCTGCGCGCGCGGAAGCGACTCGATCCCCAGCGGACTCGACAGGCAGACGAGCGCCCGATCGAGCCCATCCAGTTCGGTAAGGGCCGCACGCTCCTCGGCGGTCTCGATCGACAGGTCGAGCACGAACGGGCGCTCACCCGCCAGATACAGCAGGTTCAGACCATGCTCGCCACGCACAAACGGCAGCTCGCGCCGGCGCGCGAGCGCCTCGATCAGCGGCTCGCTCCAGAAATGCTGATGAACGTCAACGTGCATGTCAGCGGGCTCCCCGGCGGACCAGAACCGATACCCTGCCCGCCTAATCTAGAGATTGTCTATCGATTTTATGGACATTAGCATATGCGGCGGCTCACACCTGGCGCTGCCGGCTGTGACTTTCAGAGCGCCGGCAGCTTGAGGCGGTGCGAATCGGCGATCTGCTCGGCCATATGGTCGTCCACGCCGACCTCGTCGGCGACCTCTCTCCAGCCCGAAACGACCGCAGCGACCTCCGAGAAGATGGCCTCGGCACGACCACGCGTCAGACCCGCCACAGCGCCGACGTGGCGTAGGTCGGCCACCGTGAACCCTGTGCGCTTCCCGTTGATCGACATCTGGTGGCTGTCGAGCCACGGGTTGCCGGGCTTCCAGGCCCAGATGACGTCATAGGCCGGCGCCAATGACCACGCGCCTTCGCGGTCCATGAGAAACGCGACGTTCTTCACGTGGTCATCTTGATTGCGGGCGACGACGTTGAAGACCATGCGCCGGAACTGCTGCTCGACGACGGGCATCCCAAGTCCGAGCCGGCGAATCAACTGCAGAAGCTGCTCATAGCTGTAAGTGCCGGGCTCGTTGTAGCTGACGTGCTCCAGCGCGCCGACGGTCTGCATGTGCAGGGTCTCGCCGTCCTCCGGCCGGTCAAAACGACGGGTCATAAAATGCCTGCGGCCGTTCTCCTCCAGGAGCCGGCACTCGGTCATCTCGATCCCGGCCGCCCTCGCCATTTTCGAGTACGCGTACTCGACCACCCCCCAGCCCTCGGGGTCGGTGAGTCCGTGATCGCCGGCGCGCGAGACTCCGTCGAACTTCAAAAGCCACTGGCGAAAACCGGCACCGACCCGGACCTGCCCCGACCGGACCTGGCCGGTAGCGTCGTTGTAGGCGATGAACGCCTTTGGGCGCGCTCCGCCCGCAGAGCTGCCCACGGCAAGGATCGCCTTCATTGCCTCCTCGTCGGGACTTTCGCTCAATTCGGTCACGAACTCGGCGCGCTCTGCCAGCACCTCGCCGGCCAGACGCACGAGCGCGTCGAGGTGCAGGTCTGCACCGGCTGAGAGCTCCGGCTCGCGGGCCGGCTGGAACTCCAACGCACCCACGCCGCGTGTGCCGACGTAGCAGAGCCGCTCAACGACGTCAAAGCTCGACTCATCGCGCCCCTGCGAGGCCAGCCAGGCGTTGACGAGCGCCGTTCCCCACCGATCGGGCAGGGAGTCAGCCAACAGCCCCGGCAGGCCCCTGAAGGCGTCCTGGGGCAGGCCTGGAAACCTGTAAGGCTCGATGCGCAGTGGCATTCTGATCGGGGCGATCTCTATGCCACTTCGGACGAAGGCCGGGTCGTACTGGAACGTCGCGTAGCGCGCGCCTGAATCGATCGAGACGGCAGCAATGCGAGATCCCCAGAGCGTCACCGCCGCGACGGTCAAAGCCCCGACCCCGGCTCGCCGCCCCACCTCCACGGCTCCTGCGTGGGCTCGGCGGACCGGCCACCGCGGCGACCGCGGGCTCGCCGTCGGATCTTGCGCTGCTCGCGCTCCAACTGCGCGATCGGGAGTTCGATCGACGCAGGCACGGCGAGATCCAGCCCGGCAAGCAATCCGAGGGTCCGCAGCAGCTTGATCATCGAAGTCATCTGCACCGACTGTCCTCGCTCAGCCCGCTGTACGGTTGCCTGACCGATCCCGGCCTCGACCGCCATCTCAGCTTGAGTCAAGTTGCGCTCGAGGCGATGACGCTCCAGCCTGCGACCAAGCTCAGCGAGAACCCCCGCGTCTGTAGTAATCTCATCGAAACGCATCAGTTCTGATGCCTTATATCGGAATCTGTAGATAACACATCGGATCTGATGTATACCCTAGCACAGATGATGGACATACCGCCATCACTTCTGATGCGTTACCGTCGATACCGGTGATAACGCATCATAATGGATGCACAAATATCGCGACGTAGTCGCCGCTGATTTGGCGAGCCGCGCCTCGGCGAGGCTAACGGCGGCAACGCTGAAACGCCCCCCCCGATTCCGGGGCCTGCGCGGCGAACGGGGGACCGAGGAATCGAACCTCGAGCTCGGGTTTTGGAGACCCACGTGTTACCACTACACCAGTCCCCCATCGCAATCCGCGCCCCGCATTTCGCCGGCGCACGTCCGGACCCCGGGGGCGAACCGTCGAGGGACCGAGATTCTAGTAGGGGCTAGCCCGTCGGTCGCGGACCCTATGCGAAACGACACTCGCGCCGACCCTCGATCGCTCGCCTCGCCGCCCGGGACCCGTTTGGGCGCTGCGGACGCCTGATAGAGCCTTTCTCCGCTCCCTAAAGCCAGACCCAGCGGATGCCGAAGCCTTGGGTAGACCTCTGCCCATGCTCTTGTGATGATTGATACGTTTCTATCCAGACTGCCACGCCCCGGCGCGCAGGACGGCTTCATGCTGATCGAGGTCATGATCAGCGCGATCCTCGTCGCGCTGATCGCCGTGGCGACATTCGACGGGTTCAGCGTCACTCAGAAGGTAACCGCGGACGAGCGGGCGCACAGCCAGGCGACCGTGCTAGCTCAGCAGGACGAGGAGCGGCTGCGCGGTCTTACGGCAACCGAACTGAGCCAGCTCACCACCAAGGAAACCTTCAGGGCCGAAAACGGGATCTGCGTCGAACAGGCCTCGGGCGCGTGGCGCTACTACACCGGCACGGCCACCTCCTTCTGCGAAAAATCCTCCGTCTACACGGGTACCTACACCGGCACTGTCTATACCGTCAACTCCTCGGCCAAATACGTCTCCGGCTCCAGCGAAGGCCTGACCTGCGAAACCGAAAAAGGCAGCGCAGACTACATCCAGACGACCTCGTCTGTGACCTGGACGGCGCTCGGCTCACGGCCCGGCGTCAGCCAGTCCAGCGAGGTCAACGCATCCGGTACCGCCTCACTGATCGTCAGGGTTGCTAATCGCAACGCAGAACCTGTCTCCGGCGCGAAAATCGAAGTCTTCGATCCCTCCACCGCGACCACGCGCACGAGCGAACAGACAACTTCATCCGCAGGCTGCGTGATCTTCGGCGGGCTGACCGAAGGGACGGTCAAGATCATCGCCTCGAAACCGCCGTGGATCGACCATGCAAGTGACCAGACCCCGGAAGAAACCGTCAACGTGTTGACCGGCTCACAGGCCGAAGCCAAATTCACGCTCGACGATCCGGGTGGTATTACTGCCGAATTCGTCGGAAGCACAGGACAACACGTCAAAAGCTTTACGTTCGTGGCCTTCCAGAGCGAAATCTCAAGCGCCGCCTCATTCTTTGTCGGCGGCAGTCAGAACGTCGCTGGCCTGAGCGCCACACAAACGGGCCTATTCCCCTTCGCAAAAGAAAATAAGTACACCGTCTACGCCGGCGACTGCTCGGCAAACGACCCCGCAACCGTGTCAAGCAAAGAAGTCAGCGACCCGGCGTTGCAGGTGGAACCTGGACTCACCAAAACCGTGCCAGTCGAAGCGCCGGAAGTCAAACTCACAGCACGCGAAGGCTCGAGCAGCAGCGAACCTCTCAGCGCACTCAGCTACCCGACCACCACGGCGAAGATTAACAACACCGAATGCAAAGGCATCGCATCCCAGAACTACACTACCGTGCCCTATTCGCACGAAGTCAAGCTCGTCAACGGTGCGTTCGAAGTCCCGAACCTGCCTTACGCCAAACAGCTCGAACTTTGTGCAGTCGAGTATCCCGTTGTAAAAACCGGTAAGAACTACTACGTCAAGAACACGCTCGCGTTCTCAAACACCAAAAAGGCGGGCTCAACCGCGACGTTGTACCTCAAAGCAGCCGGCAAAGAAGAAAAAACCACGCCCCTCTCATGCTGATGTTCACCCTACCCCATTTTCCAAAACCAGGATCCGAACACGGCTTCACCTTGATGGAGACCCTCGTAGCGATGGTCACCGGCGTGATCGTCACCGGTGCGCTGCTAGCGATGCTCGAGGTTTCGCTGCGCCAACAGTCGCGCATCACCGAACGAGCCCAGGCCAACCAGGCGGGGCGCACTGCGATGAGCAACATGATCGACGAGCTCCACTCCAGCTGCACCGGCGCCACCCCGATACAGGCGCCCAAAGGAACGGTCACCAAACCGCTGCTGGCCACCGGCCCCCTGAACCTCTGGTTCATCAGCGCCTACGGCGTTCAGCACGGCAGCGAACCGCTGCTCAACGAAGCCTATCAGCACGACCTTAACTGGGAAGCGAGCGAAACCAGCAACACCGGCGAACAGCTCGGCACTTTGAGGGACTACAGCTTCAAGAACACCGGCAACAGCACGGCGACCGAATGGAAATTTCCGAGCGCCTCTCCCGCCGAAGCCACCAGCGTCAAGGTACTTGCAAAGAACGTGATCGTGCCGAAATCGGGCTCGATCTTTCAATATTACAAATACACAAGCAGCGGTCAGCTAACCGAACTCGGCTCCAGCGAACTACCCCTCACTGAAACGACGGCCAAAAGCGTCGCCAAGGTTACAATCAGCTTTACCCAAGCCCCCGAAAGTCAGTCGCTCAAAGGCACCGATACGCGTAGTGACCGCACGGTCAGCTTCAGCGACTCGGTCGTTCTGCGAATCGATCCCACAAACAGCGAATCGGTGTCACCATGCGAATAGCTCTTTACAACCGAGTGCGTAAGCTCCTGCGACGCGATGAGGGCTTCACGATGATCATCGCCCTTGGGGTGCTGTTCGTTACCTCTCTGATCCTCGCCGCTGTGTTTGTTGCCGCCAACGGAGACGTCAAACTCACGCGCACCGACACGAACCAGAAGAAGGCCTACTATGCCGCTCTCGCGGGGCTTTCAGCCTACAAATTCCACCTCAACTCCGAAGCCGACTACTGGAAAAAATGTCCCAGCCTCCCCAGCAGCGGCACGGGCACCACCACCGTGCCCGGCACCGGAGATGAGACATACGCGGTAAATACAATGCCCTCGACCGGCCACAGCGAAAGCGAATGTAAGTCCGGCAAACAGGCCGCGATCCTCGAGACGAGCGGCTCCGCCCACGGAACGTTCCGCGTCAAGTCCGTGGGCACCGCGGGGACGGGCACGCAAAAGTCAACGCGCACGCTCGTCGCCACGTTCAACCATCCAGGGTTCATCAACTACGTCTACTTCACCAACTACGAGATCCTCGATCCGGCGGCACAGAATCCCGAACCCACCGTTTGCGAACACTATTACAAATACAGAGAAGAAAATAATCTTACTACAACATGCGGAACGATAGTATTCGCCGCTAACGACAAGATCAACGGGCCGATGCACACAAACGACGCAGCTGCACTATGCGCCGAAGGCACCTCCAAACCTACGTTTGGCCGCAAAGGTTACACCGACAAAATCGAAATGAACGGCGGTCACTATGGCGGCTGCGGCTCATCCTCCAACCAGCTCGAAATAAACGGTGAATACACGGAAAAAGGCGCTACCCTCACTCCGCCCACTTCGGACAGTGAATTGATCGAAGCCGCCGAATACAAGCTCAAAGGCAAGATATTTCTAGAACTTAAAACGGGCGTTCCCAACACCGTCGCCATCAGACACGAAAACATCAACGCCACGCCGGAAATAAAAAACTTTCCCGCAAACGGAGTCATCTATGTCGAAAACAATGGCAGTTGCCCGGTCAAATATACACCGTTTGGCTCCAACTACGAAGGCGACGCAAACTGCGGGAATGTATACGTGAAGGGCGAATACACCGAAGCGCTCACGATCGCCGCGGCAAATGATGTAATCATTAATGGAAATCTGACCACCACCCATGAATCGTCGGGCAAGCCGACGGGGAGCGCCGTCCTGGGACTAATTGCAACTAACTTTGTACGCGTCTATCATCCTGTTACCAAAACCTATAAATCAAATGGGACGTCCGTAACGCCAGTTAATCCTATACTGACGTCTTTTGAATCGGTCTTTTCAACTGCGGGTACTTTGAAACTTCCTAACTCAGGACGAACCTCGGCGACCTTTACAACGACGGCCACCGAAGCACCAACAGGCACCAAAAAAGAAACCTGCAAAAGCGGCTGGGAATACATATCTAGCACCAAAAAATGCTCCCAAGCCAAATGCGCAAAAGGCAGCGAAACCTACCTAACGGGTGAAGGCAAATGTTATAGTTGTCCTACTGGCTATACCTATCTAACCACCGAAAAACAATGTGCCAATACTGAATGCGCTAGCGGCGACACCTATTTTGGCGAATGGAAATGCGCGCATTGTGAATCCGGCTATGCATATCTCTCCAGTAAAAAAGAATGCGCAAGCACGACGTGCAGCAATCCAAGCGATACCTATCTCAGCCCCGGTGAATGCGCGCGCTGTCCCACCGGCGATCTCTATCTTACAAGCGAAAAAAAATGCGCGACAACCAACTGCGCCAACGGGTATACCTATATTGGAAACTGGCAATGCGTGAAATGCGGTACAAGTGAAACTTATGAACCGTCAGAAAAAAAGTGCGAGAAGTGCTCTTCGACAGGCGATTCTTATGTAGGTTCCAGCACGTGCGAATACGAAAACACTTCGTCAGGATGCCGCGCTAAAAACAGCGAAGCGTTCGAACCGACGATCGATGCCGCGATGCTCAGCACGGCCCATTCTTTTATCGTCGACAATTTTAAGTGCGGCGAACATCTCGGGAACCTCAACATTTGGGGCTCTGTAGCGCAAGACTGGCGTGGTGCCGTGGGCCAGAGCACCGCCGGATACACAAAGAACTACAACTACGACGACCGCCTGGAAACCCTCCAGCCCCCGGACTTCCTGACGCCCACCAGCACGGCCCTGACCCTCACCCGCGTAAACGCGGTTCCGAACGGCTAGAGGACACGCCACGCGGCCCGGGGCCACTCGCATCGCCCAAAAGCATGCGCGCGGAGGGACTCGAACCCCCAAGGGCTAGCGCCCACCGGCACCTAAAGCCGGCGTGTCTACCAATTCCACCACGCGCGCGCGTGGGGCCATCGTGGTGCTGGCACGCACGGGGACCGCTTGAGATTGTATGGTCATTGTCACGATGTCCTCAGCTGAAGGCTCTTTGGCGCCCTCGCGGGCGACCGTGATCACGTATCCCAATCGCGACAAGCCGGTCGCGCAGGCCACGCGCGTGACCGTGGTGCTGCTGCTGCTGATCTCCGCGGGGCTGATGCTGGTCGTGACGGCGGGCGGCTGGTCGGTGCTGCAGAGCGCCTGGCCGCTGCAGGTCGCCTACATCCTGGTCTACCTCCTGCTGGCCTTCTTTGCCGCGCGCTGGCGCCGGGGCGTGTTGCCGGTGGCGGCGGCGCTGGCGGTGATCCTGCTCGTGTTCGCGCTCGTCGCCGGGCCATTCTGGTTCGATCGCGACAAAGCCGGCTTCACCCAGCCGGCGATCGACGCCGGGCTGCTGGGGACGATCACGCTGCTGCTGATACCCGTACAGATGCTCGTGATCGCCTTTGCGATGCGCGGCTTCTCGCAGGGCTGGAACGTCGAGCTTGAGCGCCCCGCACCGCTGTCCGGCGGGCGCTCCTACCCTGACGCGCCCACGCCTCACCCGGCCTGAGCCAGAACCTCAACGTCCACGGCCACGCGGGCCGTTCGGCCTTATAGTTGGCGTTCGTTGCGGCGGTGGCGGAACGGTAGACGCGGAGGCCTCAAAAGCCTCTGTCCGCAAGGGCGTGTGGGTTCGACTCCCACCCGCCGCACTCTGGATTCGACTGTCTGCAGGCGTGTTTGACATGCACCTGCCGCACAAAACGCCCGCTGCCCGGCCGACAGGCGCTACTCGAACCCGGGCGGGCGCTCCTGCGTCCACGGGCGCTCGGCTTCGATCTGGGCTGCGAGCGCCACGAGCGTCGCCTCGTCGTTTGGACGGCCAACGAACTGCACCGCGCGCGGCAGTCCGTCCGCGGCGAACCCCGCGGGCACCGAGCAGGCGGGCTGGCCGGTGTAGTTCCAGCAGGCCGCGTGGGAGACGGTTGCGGCGGCGAAGGCTGTCGTCCACAGCCAGCCGTGCCCCTCACACGCCCCGATCGCCGGCTGAGGCGACGGGGTGACGGGCGTCAGCAGCACATCGTGGTCGGCCAGCGGCGCGTTCAATCGCGCGGCATAGGCCTCGCGGCGACCGATCGCCCAGTCCAGGACGCCCATCGGCAGCATGCCTCCCAGGCGCGCGAGCGAACGGATGCGCCGTTCCAAACGCTCCGGGTGCGCGAACGTGGCGGCCTCCTCGTGGATGCTGCGCAGGTAGATCGCCGTGAACTCAGCCGCGGGCGCGAGCGGGCCGTGGTCGATCTCGCACTCGTTCACCTGGTGACCGAGCGAGCGCAGCAACGCCACGGTCTCATCGAGCGCGGCGCGATTCTCGGGGTGCAGCTTCGTCAATGGCGAGGGCGGGAGCTTGCTCGAGACGGCGATCCGCAGCGGACGCCCGCCCGAGCCGCCGTTCGCGGACCCACCGGCGCCGCCACCGACCCCCTGCTCGAGCGCCGCCATGAATGCGCTCGGCGGTATCACCGGCGCGCCTGGGTCGGGGGCTCCCGTGGCGATCGAGTCGTAGAAGAGGGCGTTGTCGCGCACCGAGCGCGCCACCACCCCGTTGACGACCAGACCATGCCAGGCGTCCAGGTGCGGCGCCAGCGGCACGCGCCCGCGCTGGGTCTTCAGCCCGAACAGGCCGCAATAGGCCGAGGGGAAGCGGATCGAGCCGCCGCCATCGCCAGCCAGCGCGGCGCCCACGAGACCGGCCGCGACCGCCGCGGCGCTGCCGCCGGAGGAGCCGCCTGGGCTGCGCTGCAGACCCCACGGGTTGCGCGTCACGCCCCACGTGGGCGACTCCGTCCAGGGGAAGGCGCCCAGCTCGGGCATGTGCGTCTTGCCGATCACGATCGCCCCCGCCGCACGGGCGCGGCGTACGATCTCAGAGTCCTCGCGCGCAGGATCGCCGTAAGCGTTCGTGCCGAACGTGGTCACCTCGCCGGCGACGTCGAACTCGTCCTTGACCGCGATCGGCACCCCCAGCAGCGGACGATCGCCGTCACCGGCGCCGCGCCGCGCGTCCGCCTGGTCGGCTTCCATGCGGACACGTTCGTCGAACACCACCCGAAAGGCGTTCAGTTTGGGGTTCAGACGCTCGATCCGCTCCAGACAGACGTCCACCAGCTCACGCGAACTCACCTCACCGGAGGCGATCAGCTCGGCCTGCTTGGCCAGACCGGCGTATGCGAGATCGCTCGCGTCCATGGTCCTGGAATCTAGTCGATCGGAGCGCCCATCGAAGATCCGTCCGTCGAATACAAAAAATCGACACCACCGCCGTCCCGCCCCATAGGATGACCGGCGAGGAGCACCTGCTGCTTTACGACCAAAAAAGGGGAACATTCTCGTGTCCTATCCCGTCGCCTTCGAGGCCGACTACGTCGAGTCCCGTAACCGTCTGACGACCTTCTTCCGCCTGATCCTCGCGATCCCGCTCGCGATCTGGGCAGCGCTGTACGGCATCGTCGCCTATCTCGTGGTCCTCGTCGCGTGGGTCGCGATCGTCATCACCGGGCGCTACCCGGAGGGTCTGTATGACTTCGTCGCCGACTTCACCCGCTTCTACACGCGGGTGCTCGCCTACACATACCTGCTGTCCGATCCCTACCCCTCGTTTGGCGGCTCCGACGACCCGGCTTACCCCGTACGGATGCGCTTCCGGCGACTCGACGAGTACAGCCGGCTGAAGACGTTCTTTCGCATCATCCTCGCGATCCCGATCCTGATCGTGCGCTACGTGATGGGGCTACTGCTGGAGATCGGCGCAGTCGCGGGCTGGTTCGTGATTCTGTTCACCGGCAAGATGCCGCGCGGACTGTTCGACTTGATGGTGCTGGCCAACTCTTACACCGCCCGCTCAGACGCCTACCTCTTCCTGCTCACCGAGACCTATCCCCCGTTCCAGGACGAGCAGACGCGAACGGCGGGCCTCTAAACCGGCGTGACCCCGTTGCGCTTGGCGGGCCACTCGCGTCGCTTCGATTGCGCGTGGGAAAAGCGCGTGATCAGCTCCGCGCGCAGCTCGGCGGGCTCGATCACCGCGTCGATCGTCATTTCCGAGGCCAGGTGCAGGATGTCGATGTCCTCGCTGTACTCGCGGCGCAGCTCCTCGGTCTTCTGGGCGCGCTCGTCCTCGTCGGCGATCGCCTGCAGCTGGTTGTAGTAGACGGCGTTGATCGCCGCCTGCGGTCCCATCACCGCGATCGAGGCGCTCGGTAGGGCGATGCAGCAGTCGGGCTCAAAGGCCGGACCGGCCATCGCGTACAACCCGGCGCCGTAGGCCTTGCGCACGACCACCGAGATCTTCGGCACGGTCGCTTCGCTGACGGCGCTGATCATCTTCGCGCCGTGACGAATGATGCCTTCGCGCTCGACCTTCGTCCCGATCATGAACCCGGGCACGTCCGCCAAAAACAGCAGCGGCACGTTGAAGGCGTTGCACGTCCAGATGAACCGCGCGGCCTTGTCGGCGGAGTCGCCGAACAGCACTCCCCCCTTCTGCTTGGGCTGGTTGGCGACGATCCCGATCGCCTGCCCGTCCAGGCGCGCGTAGGAGACGATCAGCTCCTTCGCCCAGCGCGGGTGCACCTCCAGCAGCGAGCCCGCGTCGACGACCGCCTCGATCAGCGCCTTCATGTTAAACGGCTTGTTCTCGTCCGCTGGCACGATCTCCTCGATCGGTGTGCTCGACGCCGGCGCCGCGGGCACCGCGGCGGGCGGGCTCTGCTCCCAGTTACCCGGCATGTAGCCGAGATAGCGCCGTGCAAGCGCGATCCCATCCTCGTCGGAGGACACGAGCTGGTGTCCGCACCCGCTCACGCCCGTGTGCATCCGCGCGCCGCCCATCTCCTCCAGGCTGACCTGCTCGCCGATCACCATCTCGGCCATGCGCGGCGAGCCGAGATACATCGAGGCGTTGCCCTCGCGCATGAGCACGATGTCGCAGAAGGCCGGGATGTACGCGCCTCCCGCGGCGCTCGGGCCGAACAGGACGCACACCTGCGGCACCACGCCCGACATGCGCACCTCGTTGTAGAAGATCCGGCCCGCTCCGCGCCGGCCGGGGAACATCTGCACCTGCTCGGTGATCCGCGCTCCGGCCGAGTCGACCAGGTAGACCATCGGCACGCGCAGCTGGAGCGCCCGTTCCTGGATGCGCAAGATCTTCTCGACCGTCTTCGGACCCCACGACCCCGCCTTGACGGTCGGGTCGTTGGCCATCAATGCAACCGTCCTGCCATCGACCGTCCCGACGCCTGTCACGACCCCGTCGGCGCCCAGCCCATCCTCCTGCCAGTTCGCCAGCAGCGCCTCCTCGGCGAAGCTGCCCTCGTCGAGCAGCAGCGCGATCCGCTCGCGGACGGGAAGCTTGCCCTGCTGGGCGGCCTTCTCGCGATGGCGCTCGGGCCCGCCCTGCAACGCTTTGGCGAGGGCCGCCTCCAGATCGCTCATCGGTTCGGTCCGCAGACCCCTCTAGATGCCCGGGTTCTCGACCGGCGAATCGCCCGAGTAGTCGTAGAAGCCCATCCCCGACTTGCGCCCGTACCAGCCCGCGCTGAGCATCTTGCGCAGCACCGGCGGGCGCGCGAAGCGCCGCTCGCGGAACTCGTCGAAGAGCACGTCGCAGATCGAGCCGAGCGTGTCCAATCCGACGAAGTCAGACAGCGTCAGCGGCCCCATCGGGTGCCCTGCACCGGCCTTCATCGCCTCGTCGATCTCACCGATCGAGCCCACGCCCTCTTCGTAGGCGCGCATCCCGTCCAGCAGATACGGAACCAGCAGACGGTTGACGATGAACCCCGCGCGATCTTTCGTCGGGATGGCGAGCTTGCCCTCGGACTTCGCGAACTCCAGCCCGACGGCGAACGCCTCCTCGGAGGTGGTCACACAGCGCACGACCTCCACCAGCTTCATCACCTGCGCTGGATTGAAGTAGTGCAGCCCGACGAACTGGGTCGGACGGCTTGTCACGGCCGCCTGGTCGATCACGGCCAGCGAGGACGTGTTCGTCGCGAACACCGCCTCCGGCTTGACGATCCGATCGAGCTCCTTCCACATCTCGAGCTTCAGTCCAAGATTCTCGGTGATCGCCTCGATCACGAGGTCACAGTCGGCAAGGTCCTTGTAATCGGTGGTGCCCTTGATCCGGCCACGCACCGCATCGGCGTCCTCTTGCGATGACTTGCACTTCTCGACGGCGCGCGCGAGCTGCTTCTCGATCTTGCCGATCCCCTTCGCAAGCGTCGCGTCGTCGACCTCGCGCAGCACCACCTGATAGCCGCTCTGAGCCGCCACCTGCGCGATCCCATGCCCCATCAAGCCCGCTCCGAGCACGCCCACCTGCTTTAGCTGCTGCGCCATCTGCCCTCCGTTTGGTCCGCGATTGTCTCGTGAGCCTATTAGGCCCACGCGAGCCTAGTACGATCGCGCCCATGAGTCTCGTCACCACCGCCGACCGTGGCCCGGTTCGCCACGTCGTCCTCAACCGCCCGGACAAGCGCAACGCGATGAGCCAGGCGCTACTGGTGGAGCTTCGCGACGCTCTGAGCGCGGCCGCGGCTGATGCTTGTGTGCACTGCGTCGTCCTACGGGGCGAGGGCAGGGTCTTCTCCGCAGGCGTGGACCTAAACGAGCTGGCGGCCTTCGCGGGCGACCCCAGCGTCCTGCGCCCGTTCCGCGGGGTGTTCCTGGACTGCGCGAACCTCTGCGAAGCGATGCCCAAGCCGGTCGTCTGTCAGATCCATCACACCTGCGTCGGCGGCGCGCTGGAGGTCGCGCTCGGCTGCGACCTGCGGATCGCCTCGGAGGGCTCCCAGTTCGGGCTCCCCGAGGTCCGCTTCGGGATCATCCCCGACGTCGGCGGCTCCTCGCGCCTGCCCGCCGTCGTCGGTCTCGGCCGCGCGAAGGAGCTGATCATGACCGCACGCACGATCGACGCCGACGAGGCCCATCGGATCGGCCTGGTCAATCGCGTCGTCCCGGCCGAGGAACTGGAGGCGGCCACTCAGGCGCTCATCGACGAACTGCTCGCCAACTCCCACGTCGCCGTCGGCCGCGCCAAGCTCGTGATGGACGCCTCGGCGCGCCCCACGCTCTCGCGCAGCCTGGAGATGGAGGTCGTCGTTCAGGAGTACTGCGTGGCGGCGATGCGCGAGGTCGCACAGGTGAGCGAGTCGACCGCGGAGGCAGAGACCATCGCCGGGTAGACCTCTGCACGTCGGTGCAACACAGGCGGTCTGGCGGGACGTCGGCTACGGTGTCTCCCCCACCGCCCGGTCGGCCAGACAGATCCCGTTTGCCATCAGCCAGTGCACGTCCTCGTCGCGGTCCTCGTCGGGGATGGCCCGTGCCAGTCCGAGCATCGCATACGCCTTCACGCCCGCTGCCAATCTGCGGTTTACGTCCTTGACGACGTCGCCTCTGATCTTCAGGCGACTGTCGTAGAAGCGAATGTCGGTGACCCTGATCTCCGCGGCGATCATCGGCGGACTCAGGACCAAGTAAAGCTTTTCGTATTTGATCCGCAGCGTTCCTGCGACCAGCGCGACGACTGCCAGCGAGCGGTTGCCGTGGGCAACAGGTACAACGAGCTTGCGCGGCCGGATCGCCACCAAGTCAGGACCAAAGGCGGTCTCGACGTCGTGGTGGCTGATGACCCCGAGCAACTCGAGATACTCCTCGGCGCTCACATCCCGAACGCGCCTGACTCTGCGTGGGCTGAACGTGTGATCCTCGGTCTGCGGCCGCGTCGGACGTGGCTTGACTTTGCCCAGGTCGACAAGCGCACCGACAGCCAACGGCCCTCCGTTCTCGCGCAGCAGCGTGCGCGTGAGCAGATTCTCGGGCCCCGTTACCGGACGGACATGCCGGTAACCGGCCACATCCACCCCAGCGACGCAGACGCGTCGGCCGGTCATGCGCGTCAGGTGGTTGACGACGATCCGCACAGTCCACCTTGGCAGCCTCTCAGAGGTGCACGATCTCCACGTCAGACCACCGCTCGGCGAGGTACTCGGCCACCAGGCGACGGTGGCAGTGCTCGGCCTCGGCCTCGCTGCAAAGCAGCGCTGTGCGTCGCGCGAAGGTCGAGGGCGAAAGCGCCTCGTGGATTCGACGGCTCTCCATCAGTGCCCGAAACTCCCGTTCGTACGCCCCCCAGTCACCTTTGCGCTTCTTGTATTCGTCAAGGATTTCCTGCGTGGGCGCGAGCAGCGGCTCGTGCTCGTAGACGGCTTCCACAAGCTCGCGCGCGAAGTAAGGAAGATCCTGCGCCTTGGCGAAAGCGGCGAGCTGCGAGGTGTTGTTCAATCGCACGTCGAGCAGCCGCTCGACGCGAGCGTCGGCTAGCCGGGTGAAGAAACGCTCAGCCGTCGTCTGGGTGAAACCGATCGTATAGATCTCCACGGCAGTTCATCATGACCGAACAGCATGTCCTGTGCGTGATCGGCTCTCAGCTCCACCGAGCGCTCGCTCAGCACGTCTCCGTCGGGAAGGATGTGACGCAACTCGGCGCCCCGATCGCACAGGACCCTGCCCACCAGGAGCCTGCGATGACACTCCTGCGGCGCGCCACAGCTACACAGCAGCGCGATGCGATACTCCGATGCTCCCCGCAAAATTCCGTCGATCGCTTCGTCGAAGGCGGGCTCGGCGGCCATCAGGCCGTAGAGAGCATGGCCGTCGGCATCGACCTGGTCCTCGCGCTTAGGGCGCCCGCCGAGGGCAGAGCCCAGGAACGCGTAGCCAATGCCGCACGCCTCTATCGACGCCTGCAACTCGTCGCGGTTGAAGTGCGGCGCGTAGCGGGAGTACGGATGCGAACGCACGTCCATCACATGCGCGATCCGATGGCGGCGCACCAGGGCGAGAAACACATCGACATCGTGATTCGAATGCCCCACAGTCCACACTGTCTGTGGAATCCCCATTGGACCTCATGCTAGAGATGCAACCTGACGGTATCGCGCAGGCCGCGCGCCACCGCCACGAGACGTCAACGCCAGTCGATCGCCCCCGCCACCAGCGTATGGCTGCCCAGCGGCCGCCCCAGCACCGCCTGCGCGCGTCGTGCGCACGCCACGAGCGCGTCGAGGTCGATACCGGTCTCGATGCCCATCTCTCCCAGCATCGAGACGAGGTCCTCGCTGGCGATGTTCCCGGTCGCCCCCGCCGGCACCGGGCAACCACCCAGCTCGCCAAAGCTCGACTCGAAGCTCTCGACACCGGCCTGAAGCGCGGCGAGCACGTTCGCAAGACCCTGCCCGCGCGTGTTGTGAAAGTGCGCGGTCAGCTCAACGTCGGGCAGCCCGTCGCGCCACAACACGAACAGCTCTGCCACCTGCAAAGGATTGGCCATCCCGGTGGTATCGCCGAAGCCGATCTCCTGCGCGCCCGCCTCGCTTAGGCGCTCGGCGATCTCGAGCACCCGCTCGGGAGGTACACGACCCTCGTAGGGACACCCGAACGAGGTCGAGATCACGCCCTCGCAGCGCAGCCCCTCGGCGCGCGCCCGCCCGAGCACCGCCTCCAGGCCGGCGAGCGACTCGGCGATCGTGCGGTTGACGTTCTTTTGGTTGTGCGTCTCGGAGGCCGACATGAACACGTTGATCTCGTCGAACGCCGCCCTGCCGCCCCGCGCGGCGAGATCCTCGCGCAGCTCAAGGGCGCGATCGAGACCGCGCTCGTTGGGAATAAGCACGCTCACCGCCACCTCCTCGAGAACGTCGATGCGCGTCAGGACCTCCTCCGCGTCCGCCAGCTGCGGGATCACGTCTGCCCGCACGAAGCTCGTGACCTCCAATCGCTTAACGCCCGTGCGAGCGAGCGCGTCGATCAGCTCCACCTTGCGCTCGGTCGGGATCACCTCGGGCTCGTTCTGAAACCCGTCACGCGGACCGACCTCACGAATTCCTACCGCGCCGGGGAGGCTCACGACATCGACAGTCCGCCGCTGACGTTCAGCGTCTGCCCGGTCACATAGGAGGCGTCCTCGCTCGCCAGGAACGCGATCGCGGCGGCGACCTCCTCGGGCTCGCCGGAGCGGCCCATTACGGTGGCGTTGACCATGCCCTGCTTCAATCGTTCGCCGATCTCGCCCAGCGTCTGCGGGGCGCTGTTCAGCAGCGGCGTCTCGATCGGCCCGGGCGCCACGGCATTGCAGCGCACGCGATAGCGCGCGGACTCGCGGGCGATCGCCTTCGTGAACCCGATCACCCCGGCCTTCGCCGCGGAGTAGACGACCGAGCCCTGCGATCCGACACGGCCGGCCTCGCTGGCGACGTTCACGATCGCGCAACCGCTGCGACGCTCCTGCATCCGCGGCAGCACCGCGTGGGTGACCGCGAGCACTCCGCGAAGGTTCACACCGAGGACGAAATCCCACAGCTCCTCGTCGGTGTTAACGAAGTACGAGAAGCGATCGGTGCCGGCGTTGTTGACGAGCACATCGATCTCCCCGAGCGCCTCGACCGAGGCGGCGACTCCGGCTCGCACCGAGCCCGTGTCCGAGACGTCGAGCGGGCACGCGAACCCGTCCAGCTCGCCGGCCACGCCGCGCGCGCCGTCCAGGTCCAGGTCTCCGATCGCCACCCGCGCGCCCTCTGCGGCCAGCCGCCGGGCCGTGGCGGCGCCGATGCCCGACGCGCCGCCGGTGACCAGCGCCGTCTTGCCTTCGAGTCTCATCTCCGCAAGCCTATAGACCCGTGGCGGGGCCTCACTAACGTCTCCGATTAACCCCGACCCCGAATCCCGACCCTATACTCGGCCGCCGTGGCCTCGCCGACCCCCTCCTCCACCGATGCGGTAGCCGTCGTCGGCGCCTCGGGCTCGCTCGGCTTCGGCCTCGCGATCCGTCTCGCCCGCACGGGCATACCGATCGCGATCGGCTCGCGCGAGACCGAGCGCGGTGTCGAAACTGCGACACGCGCGGCCGCCATCGTTCCGGACGGCACGTTCGCCGGCTATGACAACGCGGGAGCTGTACGCGAGGCGGAGACGGTCATCCTGAGCGTCCCCTTTCGCAACCAATCCGAGACGCTCACCAACCTGCGCGAGGTCCTGCGTCCCGGTCAACTGTTGATCGACGCCACCGTCCCGCTCGCGGCCGCGGTGAGCGGCAAGGCGACGCGGATGTTGGGGGTGTGGCAGGGCTCCGCGGCCGAGCAGGCGGCCGAGATGGCGCCCGAGGGCGTTCGTGTCGTCTCAGCCCTGCACACGGTCAGCGCCGCCAAGCTGAGCGACCTGGACCGCGCGCTCGACGAGGACGTGCTCGTCTGCGGCGACGCCCGGACGGACAAGCGCGAGGCGGCGCTGCTGATCGAGCGGATCGAGGGTCTGCGCTGTGTCGATTGCGGGCGGTTGGAGATGTCGCGCACGACCGAGTCGCTGACCGCGCTTTTGATCGGTGTGAACGCCCGCTACAAGGTCCACGCCGGCATCCGTCTCGCGGGCCTGCCCGATCCCTCCTGGGAGTAACGTCCGCGCCCCGGCGCAAAGAGCACGAGGGGAGCAAAGCGCCCAGATGAGCCAAGACGACAAGATCGACCGAGACGTGGTGGTGCTCGCCGGGGGCACCGGCGGGGCCAAGCTGGCGCGGGGCATGCTCGACGCGCTCGCCGCGCCCGAGCGCCTGAGCGTGATCGCCAACACCGGCGATGACATCGAGATTTACGGCGCCCACGTATCCCCCGACCCCGACCTCGTCTCCTTCTGGCTCGCCGATCTGATCGACGAGCGCGGCTGGGGCCTGCGCGAGGACACGTTCGCGGTCATGGAAGCCCTGCGCGAACTCGGGCACGACGTCTGGTTTGCACTCGGCGACCGCGACCTCGCCTGGTGCTTGGAGCGCGCGCGAACGCGCAACGAGGAGGGACTCATCACCCCCACCGCGGCGCTCGCGCGCCTGAACGAGGCCATCGGAGTGCGCGCGCGCGTATTGCCGATGAGCGAGGACCCCGTGCGCACGTGGGTGCGCAGCCCCTCGGGCTGGCATTCCTTTCAGGAGTTCATGATCCGCGAGCACGCACAGGGCATCGTCGAGGGTCTGGAGTTCCGCGGCGCCGAGGAGGCCAGGCCGAGCGAGCAGGCGCTCGCGGCGATCGCCGGGGCGAGCGCGATCGTGATCGGGCCCTCCAACCCGCTGGCCTCGATCGCGCCGATCCTGGCCGTGCCCGGCATGCGTGAGGCGATCGCCGACGCGCGCGCGCCCGTCGTCGCTGTCAGCCCGGTCGTGGGCGGTGAGATCCTGAAGGGTCCCACCGCCGCGTTCATGGCCTTCGCAGCACTCGAGTGCAACGCCGACGGCGTTGCCGACTTTTACGGCGATCTGCTCGACGGGATCGTCGCCGACGAGAACGTCGCGCGTTTGCCAACGCTTCAGATCGACACGCGCATGCACGACCCCGCCTCCAGGGCGAGCGTCGCCCGGCAGACGCTCGATTTCGCGCTGGCGCTGGCACAGTGATCGAGTCCTGAAGGGCCGCTCGCGGCGCACTATCGTCTGCGGGAATGCGCACCGCCGCGATCCTCCCCGTCAAGAGCTTTGCCCGGGCCAAGCGTCGCCTGGGCGCCAGCGTCGCCGAGCAGTTGCGCGCCGATCTCGCACGAGCGATGGTCGGCGACGTCCTCGCCGCTCTGAGCCAGAGCGGCTCGATCGAGCGCACGATCGTGGTCACCCGTGAGGACTCGATCACCGCGACGGCACTCCAGCTGGGCGGGCTGGTGGTTACAGACAGCGTCGAGGAGAGCCAGAGCGCAGCGGTCGCCCTCGGCGTTGTGCGCGCGCTGACAGAGGGTTTTGAGCGCGTCCTGTGCGTGCCCGGCGACTGTCCCGCCCTGGACCCGGCCGAGCTCGACACGCTGCTGGAGGCGACCGGACCGGAGGTCGTGATCGTCCCCGACCGCCACGGAACCGGCACGAACGGGCTGCTGCTGTGCCCCCCGGACGCGATCGCGGCGAGCTTCGGAACGGGCAGCTGTGAGCGCCACCGCGCCCTCGCGCAAGCAGCCGGTGCCGCGTGGCGGATCGAGCGCCCGCCCTCGCTGCTGCTGGACATCGACACCGGCGCAGACCTGGCCGCGCTGCGCGAGCGCCTGTCCGGTGCGCCCGCGGGCGCACCGCGAACGCGAGCCGTGCTCGGCCTCCCGACGGGAGCGACCCTCACGCCGGTCGCCGAGACGGGCTGAGCGAGCGTTCGTCGTGACGAGCGAGGAGCAAGGGCGCGAGCGCGGCCACCAGCTGCGCGCCACCGCCCTCGGCGGCCTACCGGAGGTACGCCCAGGTGACGATCTCGGCGCGCTGATCCTCGCCGCGCTCTCCGCGGAGCGGCCTCCCGGATCTCTACGGGACGGCCAGATCGTCGCGATCGCGCACAAGATCGTCTCCAAGGCCGAGGGTGCGATCATCGCCCTGGCCGACGTCACAGCCGGCGTGCGCGCGCGCCGGCTCGCCGACGAGCAGGGCAAGGACGCGCGGGCGGTCCAGGTCGTGCTCGATCAGTCCGCCGAGGTCGTGCGCGCCGAGCGCGAGGTGCTGATCTGCCGCACACACCATGGGTTCGTGTGCGCCAACGCCGGCGTCGACGCCTCTAACGCGTCCACGGAGGAGGAGCCGGACGCGCTCGTCGTCCTCCCCCGCAACCCCGATGCCTCCGCGCGGGCCCTGCGCGCTCGCCTGCGGGAGCTGACTGGGGCGAGCGTCGCGGTGCTGATCACAGACAGCTTCGGACGCGCCTGGCGTCACGGACAGTGCGACGTGGCGCTCGGCTGCGCCGGGATGAGTCCCCTGGACGATTGGCGCGGACGGACCGACGCTGCCGGCTTGCAGTTGCGTGCAACCTGGCTGGCCGTCGCCGATGCGGCCGCCGCGACCGCCGACTTGGCGCGCGCCAAGGACTCTCGCGAGCCCGTCGTCTTGATCGAGGGCCTGGAGCGGTTTGTCACCGGCGAGGACGGTCCGGGGGCCGCCGCGCTGCTGCGCCCGCTGAAAGAGGACATGTTCCGCTAAGAGATCCCATCCATCGCGGGAGCCGACCGTACGGGCGCTTCGATGCTTGTACTTTTTCGCCGTTAACGCGCGCGCGCGCGCGCGCGTTAACGGCGATTTAGTTAACGCAATGCCCCCTCAGAAAGCCCCGCCCTCAGGAGGCAGCGAGCGCCACCGGCAGATCATGACGCTCGACGATCTCGTACAGCGTCGTGCGCTCCGCCGCCGAGCGTCCGGCGCGATGCGCGGCCGCGATCAGCTCGTCGGGGTCGAGCTTGGTCCCGTGATAGCTACCGGCGAGGCGGCTGATCGACTCCTCCATCAGCGTGCCGCCGAGGTCGTTGACGCCCCAGCGCAGCGACTCAGTCGCTGCGTCGAGGCCCATCTTCACCCACGACGCCTGCAGGCTCGGAATCGTGCGCCCGAGCGCGAGGCGGAAGACGGCCGTGTGCTTGAGGTTCTCCTCGCGCGAGATCTCCTCGACGCCGTGGGTGCGCCCGAGGAGCGTCTGGAAGGGAATGAACGACAGTGGCACGAACTCGGTGATCCCGCCGGTGCGCTCCTGCAGCTCGCGCACGACGCGCATGTGCTCGGCGAGCTCCCACGGCTCCTCGATGTGTCCAAACATGACGGTCGAGGTCGAGCGCAGGCCGGCGCGGTGCGAGGCTTCGATGATCTGCACCCAGCGCGCGACCGGCAGCTTGTTCGGCGAGATGCGCTCGCGCACGCCGTCGTGCAGCACCTCGGCGGCGGTGCCGGGCGTCGAGCCGAGGCCGGCGTCGCGCAGCTGCGCGAAGACCTCACTCGGCGCCAGCCCCGAGATGTCGCACATGTGCGCGATCTCCATCGGGCTGTACGCGTGCAGGTGCAGTGCCGGCGCGAGCTCCTTTGCGAAGCGCAGCCAGCCGAGGTAGTCCTCGAGCGACCAATCGGGGTGGATGCCCGACTGGATGCACAGCTCGCTTGCGCCATACTCGACCGCTTCGTGCACGCGCCGCGCGAACTCCTCGCGATCGTGCTCGTAGGCGTCGGGCGAGCGCTTGCCCTGGCCGAAGCCGCAGAAGGCGCAGCCGACGGTGCAGACGTTCGAGACGTTGATGTTGCGGTTGACGACGAACGTGACCGTGTCCCCAGCGAGCTCTGAGCGCAGCTCGTCGGCGGCCTCGCGCATCGCCTCGATGACCTCGGGGCGCGTCTCGGCGAACATCGCCGTCAACTCATCGGGTGTGAGTACAAGACCGTCGCGCCCCTTCTCGATCGCGCCGGCGACGAGGTCGGGGCGGATCGGCACGGGTGGCTCGGTGCGTCCAGAGCCGCGTCTCGGGATGAAGGACCAGTACTTGACCTTGATCGTGTCGAGCACCGCGGGGGCGACCCATTCGGGGTCGATGTAGCGCGGATAGACGCACAGGCGCTCGGTCAGCGCGACACCCTCGCGCTGTAGCTGCTTGCGCACCTGATGAGGCGAGGGGAAGGGGTGCTCGGGGGAGATGTGATCGCCGTTGGCGCTCAGCCCGCCGAGGTCGCTCGCCCCCGCCGCGACGAGCTCGCCCCACCAGTCGGCGAGGTTCGGTGGGACCTGCACGCCGACGTCGGGCATCAGTCGTTTGCACTCGACGATCAGCCGCTTCATGTCCTCGATGCTCACCGGGCAGGCCCAGTCGGGCAGCGGCAGGCTCGGGCGCTCGAACTCGGGGCTCTCGCCGTGCGCGGCGACGCCTGTCTGCCAGTAGGCGCGCGCGGCGGCGTCGGCGATCTCGGCGGGCTCCTGCCCGTAGTAGCGCTGGTGCGGGACGAAGTTCTGCAGGATCACCTCCTGGATGTGCCCGTGCTCGGCGTGCACGGCCGCGATCGCTTCCAGCGAGGCCACGCGCTCGGACTCCGACTCGCCGATGCCGACGAGGATGCCGCTGGTGAACGGGATTTTCAGCTCGCCCGCGGTGCGGATCGTCTCCAGCCGTCGCACCGGGTGCTTGGTCGGCGAGCCGGCGTGCACGGTATCCATCAAACGCTCGGAGATCGACTCCAGCATCAGCCCTTGGGAGGCGGTCACCTCGCGCAGGCGCGCCAGGTCCTCGCGTGAAAGCACGCCCAGGTTCGTGTGCGGCAAGAGGCCTCGTTCGAGCGCGCGCTCGCAGGCCCATACGACGTACGCGGTGAAGTCCTCGTGGCCATACTCGGTCAGCCGCGCGGCGACACCCGGATTGACCTCGGGTTTCTCACCGGTGAGCACGAGCAGCTCCTTGACCTGGCGCTTGACGGCGCCGTCGAGGATCTCGATGACCTCCCGCGGCGAATACAGGTGCGCCTGGCGGGTGGCGAACGAGCAGTACTTGCAGTAGCACTGACACGTGCGCGACAGCGACAGCGTCAGGTTGCGCGAGAAGGTGACTCGGCGACGCATTGGCTTGGAGTCTATGACCCTGATCGAGTTGTTCCGGTCGGCACATGTGCCGACCGGCCGGACGGTGCATGCACCGTCCGGGGGAGCCGCACATGTGCGGCTCCCGGCCAGGGCCGCATGCGGCCCTGGCGCGAACGTCGCATGCGACGTTCGCCATCACCCGCGCGAGACGATCCGTCCGATGCGATTCGTAGGTTCCAGGGCATGTCCGAGGACTATCTACGCCGCGCGGTCGCCGAGTTCGTCGGGACGTTCACTCTGATCTTCATCGGCTGCGGTTCGATCGTGGCCGCGAACGCGATTCACGACCCGTCGCTGATCGGCGTGGCGCTCGCGCACGGGCTGGCGATCGGCGTGATGGTCTCGGCGATGGGCCACATTTCGGGCGCGCATTTCAACCCTGCGATCACCTTCGGTTTCCTGGTCACGCGGCGGATCAAGCCGGTGCTGGGCGTCGTCTATTTCGCGGCGCAGCTGGCCGGCGCGGCGCTGGGGGCACTGCTCGTGCAGGATCTGCTGCCGCGCGCGGCCAGCGAAGCCGTCAATCTGGGTGTCCCCGCGCTCGGCAACGGCGTGGACGCGGCCTCGGGTTTCGGGCTGGAGGCAATCTTGACGTTCTTCCTGGCGTGGGTCGTGTTCGCCAGCGCGGTCGACGAGCGCGGCACGTTCAAGTCGATCGCGGGACTGGCGATCGGCTTTACGATCACCCTGGACATCCTCTTCGGCGGGCCCTTCACGGGCGCGGCGATGAACCCGGCGCGCGCGTTCGGCCCGCAGCTGGTGGGCGGCCATTGGGCGAACGGGTGGGTGTGGTACGCCGGTCCGATCCTCGGCGCGGTCGTGGCGGCGGTCATGTACGAGCTGCTGTATCTGCGCCCGGCCAGGAAACTCGAAGACGTCGGCTCCTCAGCTAGCGGCGTGTTGGAGCCAAGAGCCAGCGAACCAAGCTAGCCTCGGAGCGTGTCCGAGCGAACGCCGGGAAGCGGCAAGGGCGTCTATCTGGCGCGGCACGGCCGGACGGCGTACAACCTTGAGGGGCGGTTTCAGGGCCAGCTGCCGGTCCCGCTGGACGAGCTGGGGCGCGAACAGGCTGGGGAACTCGCCGAGCGCGCGGCGACGCACGGGTTCGCGGTGCTGTGGTCGAGCACGTTGCTGCGTGCACGCGAAACCGCGGAGATCGTTGCCGCGAGGATCGGGCTGGAGCCGAGAGAGGACGCGCGGCTGATGGAGACGGACGCGGGCGACTGGACGGATCGACCCTTCAGCGAGGTGCAGGCCGAAGCCCCCGAGCTGTTCGCCAAGTTCATCGCCGGCGACCCCTCCTTCGCGTTTCCCGGCGGGGAGTCGTTTGCCGAGCAGGAGGTGCGCGTGGGCGCGGCGTTGGATGAGATCGAACGGGAACCGTTGCCGGCGCTGGTGGTCTGCCACGGCATGGTCATCCGCGCGGCGCTCTCGGGCCGCACCGGACATTGGCTGCCCTACGGCCAGCGCGTACCGAACGGCGCGCTCGTACCGCTCGACCCCGAGGAGCTCGCACACACAGATCTCGACGGCGCTGACGCAACACAGGCGAGCTGAGCCTGGCGATAGGCCGGCAGTCTCACCCCTTGTCACAAAGTTGGCACATTTGTGATTCCCGTGTCACACATGGCCGTTCAGGATCGGGGGCATGCTCCAAGCTGTCGTCGCACTCACTCTGCTCCCCGAACTTCTTACCGAAGTGGGCGCAGGAGCGTCCATCATCGGAGGGGTCATCGGTCTAGTCTTAGGCGGAGCACCGAGATCGCGCCGTTCATTCGAGGATATTGCGCTGGGCGCGACAATAGGCGGCTTTTTGGGGTGACTGATCTCCTTTGTGGTCTACCTACTTGCACGGGTGACGACAAATGTCTAAGATGTTGTGCATGGAGCGACTGAAGATGTTCTTGGTGTCGGTCTTTGCGATGTGTATTTTGGGGCCACCAACGGGCGTCTTCCTTGCCCGGGTACATGCGACACACGGGTGCTACGTTGCCGCGTGTCTTTTCCTGGCAGGACTCGGCACCTGGCGCGCATTGGCGCCGCCGAGCGTTGGGATCCGGATGGATGGACTTCGTCGCAGGCTACGTTGGCCGGTCTCGCACGCTAACCCACCAAGGCATTGACAAGCACAGCCCCCTCGCGGGACATGCGCGAGCGAGGGACGATCAGATCGAATCCGGCGCACTTGGCCCGTTCGCGCGACTGCACGTCGACGTGCGAGTAGAAGGCGAGCGTCGCGAGTGAGTGCAGCGCGCCCTCGGCGGTGAGGGCTTCCACGATCCCCGCTCCGTCCAACTGCGCATCGGTCAGGTCCACCACGAGCACGTCCGCCACGGGCCTGTCGGTCTCCCCCAGCCGCGCCCGCAGCCGCGTCTCGTCGGCGATCAGCTCGACGTCGTTGCCGGCCGTGCTGAGATCGCCCTGGATGCGCGAGCCGAAGAGCAGGTCGGCGGTGAGCGCGAGCACGCGCGCCATCGCTACAGCGCGCGTATGCGCTTGAACTCTTCGCGCGCGGACTGCGGGCGGCCCCACATCTGCACGACCTCGGCGCGCCCGGAGCGCAGCTCGCGCACCGCCAGCTCGCCGGCGATCGAGGCGTCGTCGAGCAGCGCCAAGGTGCCGTGTGTGGTGGGCGCCGAGGCGGCGTGCCCGAACTGATGGGCGACGAGCAGGCGCCAGTGCCAGTCGTTGTGCGAGTAGGGACGGGCGTTGCAGGCGACGAGGTAGACGGCCGCTTCGACGTAGCGCAACTCATCGCGCAGGCGCAGGTCGAGCTCGAGATCGGTCCAGTCCTCGGGGAGCGAGTCGACGATCTCCTGAAAGTCCGTTGCGAGGCCCATTGACGGGAAGAGTAGCGGTCTCACCCCTCATCCCTCTGGCCTACGCACCGCCCCTGATTGCATCGCTACGGCTGGCTCTCGAAACCGTGGCTATCCTCGAAACACAATGGCCGCGAGCGACAGCGTGAGGATCACCGACGCCGACCGACTTGGCGCCGAATACGGAGCGCTCACCGAGGGCTGCGGCTTGGTCGATCGCTCGGAGCGGGGCAAGCTCATTCTGGTCGGGCCGGATGCCGTGGAGTTTCTCAACGGTCAGGTCACCAATGAGCTCGCGGACATCGCACCCGGCGAAGGCCGCTACGCCGCCTTCCTAACCCACAAGGGCAAGATGCTCGGCGACCTGCGAATCCTCGCGGTGAAGATCAAAAGCGACCGCCAGGAACTGCTCCTCGATACCGAGCGCGTGGCGCTGCAGAGCCTCTTCGACATGGTTCGCCGCTCCAAGGTCGGATACCGCGTCGAGCTCCACAAGCAGACCCTGGAGGCTGGCCTGCTCTCGCTGATCGGGCCTCGAGCCGAGGAGATCCTGGGTGAGATCCCCGGAGCCGAGGAGCATGCCAACGCCTCTATCCAGGTCGCGGGGCTGTCTGTGCTGGCCGTACGGACCGACCTTGGCCTGGACCTGCTGATTGACGCCGAACATACCTGCGCCCTCGCCGATTCCCTATGTGAGCGGGGGGCGACTCCGGTGGGGGATGACGCCGCGGAGATCGTGCGCGTGGAGAGCGGCCGCCCGCGCTACGGGATGGACATGGACAACACGACGATCCCGCAGGAGGCCGGGTTGAACGAGCGCGCGGTGAGCTTCACGAAGGGCTGCTATGTCGGCCAGGAGACAGTGGCGCGGCTGTATTACAAGGGCAAGCCCAACCGTTTGCTGCGCGGCTTGCGCCTGTCGGCGCCGGCGCCGTCTGGCTCGGAGCTGCGCTTGGGAGACAAGCCGGTGGGGCGCTTGAGCAGCGTGGCGCTCTCCCCCGCGTTCGGGCCGATAGGACTGGGGCTCGTCCGTCGCGAGGCGCAGGTCGGAGCGAGCGTGTCGGTCGGAGACGACCAGGTGAGCGCGACGGTCGTCGATTTGCCGTTCGGCGCCTGAGCAACCGCCCCGCTCGAACGGGCAACGCCCGCCGCGCGCCGCGCCACAGGTCGAGGCGACTGCGGCGCAGGCCGTCGGGCGTGAGCCTCCTTGGCGCATGCCGGGTAGGATGCGTGCTCGCTATCCGTCCCCGACACGCGAGGTTCAAGAACACGTGGCCGCGATCGATCTGCAACGAGTATCCGAGGTAAGCGCCGAGCCGGGCGAGCTGCCCAAGACGATGGCCGCCTGGGTCATCCGCGAGGAGCGCTTCGGCGAACCGAAGGACGCGTTCCAGCTCGAGGAGATCGAGGTGCCCGAGCCGGGCGCCTTCGAGGTGATCGTGCGCGTGATGGCGGCGGGCGTGAACTACAACAACGTGTGGGCGGCCCTCGGCAAGCCAGTGTCGGTGATGAAGTACGGCGACCACCCCGAGTTCGGCCACCACATCGGCGGATCGGACGCGTCGGGGATCGTGTGGAAGGTCGGCGCGGGTGTGACCCGCTGGAAGGTCGGCGATGAGGTTGTGGTGCACTGCAACATGGCCTCTTACGAGGATCCCGAGGTGCATGGCCTCGATCCGATGGCGGCGCCTTCGCAGAAGATCTGGGGCTATGAGACGACGTGGGGCTCGTTCGCGCAGTTCACGAAGGTCCAGGCCCAACAGCTGCTGCCCAAGCCCCATTCGTTGACCTGGGAGGAGGCCGCCTCCTACGGCCTCGTGTACTTCACCGCCTACCGCATGCTGATCACACGCTGTCAGCTGCAGGCCGGCGCGAACGTGCTGATCTGGGGCGCCGCGGGCGGGCTGGGCGTGTTCGCCACGCAGATCTGCGCCGCCGCGGGCGCCAACTGCGTCGGGGTCGTCTCCTCACCGGAGAAGGGTGAGCTCGTCAAGCGGCTCGGCGCAGTTGACTACATCGACCGCGGCGAGTTCGCGGGCATGATGCGCAAGGGCGGCGAGAGCCCCGAGGAGGAGAAGGCCCGCTTCAAGGTCTCCCTGGGCTTTGCCAAGCGCGTCAAGGAGATCCTCGGCGACGCTCCCGACATCGTCTTCGAGCACGTCGGCAAAGCGACCTTCCCGACGTCGGTTTTCACCGCCAAGACGTTCGGCAAAATCGTCATCTGCGCGGGCACGACCGGCATCGACCTGGACTTCAACGTCGCCTACCTGTGGATGCGCCAGAAGGAGATCCTCGGTTCGCACTTCGCCAACGCGTACGAGTGCACGAAGGCCAACGAGCTGATCGAGTCGGGCCAGATCCGTCCCGTGCTGTGGCGCACGCTCGGCTTCGAGGGCGTCGCCGAAGCTCACCAGCTGATGCTCGAAAACAAGCATCTGGGCAAGATCTCGATCCTCGTCGGCGCCGACGCCGAGGGCCAGGGCAAGACGGCGGACGGCCCGGGCGCGATCCACGCCGAGGTCGGCGCCTGACATGGCGGGCGGGATCGACAGGCCCGGAACGGTGATCGTCCCGTGGTATGCCACGGGCTTTCGGGGCAACGCGCTGGAGGCGGCCCTGAACGAGGTCGCACCGCTGGCGATGCGCTACGGGGCAAGTTCCTACGCCGTCTACCGCGCTCGCGACGATCGCTACAAGCTGCAACAGCTCGCCGAGTTCGAGCGCAACCTCGACTGGGAACGCTATTGGGAAGGCCCGGAGATGATCGACCTGCGGGTGCGCTTCTCCGGTGCCTTTCAGGTGCCCGTGCTGTATGGATGGTGGGATCTGAGCATCAGCGGGGGGCTATCGCCCGAGCCTGCCCTCGGCAACGGTCACGCCAACGGCCACACCAACGGCGTCGGCGCCCCGGAGATCGCCTAACGGCTATCTGGCGAGGGGCGCCATCGTCAGACCGGCTCCCTTCAGCTGCTCCCAGTAGTGCTCGGCGCGCTCCTGGTGGCCGCTGAAGACGATCGCCTTGCCGGCGTTGTGGATCACGTTGGCGATCTCGTGTCCACGCTCGAGCGTCGTGCCGGGGATGTAGCGCGCGAGTGTGCGCGCGACGTGGTCGAAGGTGTTGTGATCGTCGTTGCGCACGATCACCTTCCAAGAATCGCCCAGCCCGGCTCCGGGCGAGCCCGCGCGGGGCAGCTCGATCGTCTGACTCATGGGACCGGAGGATAATGGTCACGACCCGTCCGTACAATGGCTGCATGGACGACATTCGCAACCCGCGCCTGCCCGAGCGCGACCGGCCGTGGATGATGCGCACCTACGCCGGACACTCGACGGCCAAGGCCTCCAACGAGCTGTACCGGCGCAACCTGCAAAAGGGCCAGACGGGCCTGTCGGTCGCCTTCGATCTGCCCACCCAGACCGGCTATGACCCCGACGACGAGCTCGCCCGGGGCGAGGTCGGGAAGGTCGGTGTGCCCGTGTCTCACCGCGGCGACATGGCGGCGTTGATGGACGGAATCCCGCTCGATGAGATGAACACCTCGATGACGATCAACGCGACCGCGGCGTGGCTTTTGGCCCTTTACATCGTGGCCGCCGAGGAGCAGGGCGTAAACCAGGAGTCGTTGCAGGGCACAACCCAGAACGACATCGTCAAGGAGTTCCTAGCACGCGGCACCTACGCGTTCGGTCCGGCGCCCTCGCTGCGGCTGATCGCGGACATGATCGCCTACACGGTCGAGCACGTCCCGAAGTGGAACCCGATCAACATCTGCTCCTATCACCTGCAGGAGGCCGGCGCGACGCCCGTGCAGGAGATCGCCTACGCGATGAGCAACGCGATCGCCGTGCTCGACGCGGTGCGCGAGCGCGTCCCGGCGCAGCGCATGGGTCAGGTCTTCGGTCGCATCTCCTTCTTCGTCAACGCCGGCGTGCGCTTTGTCGAGGAGCACGCGAAGCTGCGCGCGATGGGCATCCTGTGGGAGGAGTTGGGGCGCGAGCGCTATGGCGTGAGCGATCCCAAGCACCTGCGTTTCCGCTACGGCGTGCAGGTCAACTCGCTCGGGCTGACCGAGGCCCAGCCCGAGAACAACGTGCAGCGGATCGTGCTGGAGGCGCTGGCGGTCACACTCGGGCGCGACGCGCGCGCTCGCGCGATGCAACTGCCCGCGTGGAACGAGGCGCTCGGCCTGCCGCGCCCTTGGGATCAGCAATGGTCGCTGCGCATCCAGCAGGTGCTCGCGTATGAGACCGACATCCTCGAGTACCCGGACATCTTCGAGGGCTCGCACGTGATGGACGGGCTCGTGGCCGAACTGCTGGAGGGCGCGCGCGCGGAGATGGCGGTAGTGGCCGAGCACGGCGGCGCGGTCGAAGCCGTCCCCTACATGAAGGGCGCGCTCGTGGACGCCCACCGCGAGCGCATCCAGCGGATCGAGTCCGGCGAGCAGACGGTCGTCGGGCAGAACCGGTTCACCGAGACAGAGGACTCGCCACTGACCGCCGACGGCGACGGTGGGATCCTGGTCGTGGACCCGGCCGTGGAAGCCGAGCAGGTCCAGGCGGTGCGCCGCTGGCGCTCAGAGCGCGATCAGGCCGCGGTGGACGCCGCGCTGGCCGAGCTGGCTCGTGTCGCGGCATCGGCCGGCGAGCCGGGGGGCGACCGGACGGCGGACGGTGCGGACGCAGAGCGCGAGAACCTGATGATCCCGACGATCGCCGCCGCCCGCGCGGGCGCGACGACCGGCGAGTGGGCGCGGACGCTGCGCGAGGTGTTCGGCAGCTATCGCGCACCGACCGGCGTCGGCGAGGCCGCACCGGCCTCCGGCGACAGCGAGCTGGGCGAGCTGCGCGACCGGGTAGCCGCATTGGGCGAGCAACTTGGGCGCCGCCCGAAGATCCTCGTGGGCAAGCCGGGCCTTGACGGGCATTCAAATGGCGCCGAGCAGATCGCCGTACGCGCCCGCGATGCCGGCATGGACGTGGTGTATGAGGGCATCCGCCTCACTCCCGCGCAGATCGCCGCGTCCGCGCGCCAGGAGGGTGTGCACGTGATCGGTCTGTCGATCCTCTCGGGCTCGCACCGCGAGCTGATACCGGCTGTGATCGACGCCCTGCGCGATGCGGGCGTCAACGCGCCGGTGGTCGTCGGCGGCATCATCCCCGACCAGGACGTCGCCCCGTTGAGAGAGGCCGGCGTCGCGGCCGTGTATACGCCGAAGGACTTCGACATCACAGAGATCGTCAGCGACATCGTCGAGCTCGTCGCCGCCGAGGCCGAGCGATCGCGCAGCGACGCGCCCGCCACCGTGGCGTGAGCGGCGAGGGCGCCGCGATCGGCGCGCGTTTGCGCGCGCGTGAGTTGAGCGCGGCTCCGGACGCGCTCAACCTGCTGGAGAGCACCACCGTGGAGGACCGCAAGCAGGCCGCCGCATTGCTGGGCGCGGTCTCCCCCGCCACCCTGGGGAACGAGGCGCCGGGGCACATCGTCGGTGTCACCGGCCCTCCGGGCGCCGGCAAGTCGACGCTGCTGTCGGCGCTGCTGCATACCTGGCGCGATCGAGGCCAGACCGTGGCGATGCTCGCCGTGGACCCCAGTTCTCGTCGCTCGGGCGGATCGCTGCTGGGAGACCGCGCGCGGATCGACTTCGACCCCTCCGACGCAGGTGTGTTCATCCGCTCCACCTCCGCCGGCGAGCAGCTAGGCGGACTAGCCTCGGCGACCCGCGCCGCCGCCCAGGCTTTGGCGGGCGCCTTCGACGTGGTCGTGATCGAGACCGTCGGCGTGGGCCAGGCCGAGACCGACGTCGCCGACGTGGCCGACACGGTCGTAGTGGTCGTGCAGCCCGGCAGCGGCGACGTGCTGCAGTTCCTGAAGTCGGGGATCATGGAGATCCCGGACGTGCTCGTCGTCACCAAGGCCGACCTCGGGCAGGTGGCGGTGCGCACCAGGCGCGACCTGAGCGCGGCGCTGCGCTCGCTCGGTTCGCGCGCCACGCGGGTGATCGCGGTCTCCTCGCTGCCTCCCCCTGAAGGTGTGCAGGAGTTGGTCGCGGCGCTGGAGGACCATCGTGCGGAGCTCGATCTCCCCGCACGACGCCTGCATGCGCGACGGGCGAGCGCGCTGGCCGACTACGCCCGCGAGCACGGCGAGCGCGGGCTCAGCGCTCTCGGGGGACGGCGCGCCGCGCAGGCGGTGCTGGCCGAACAGGACCCCGGAGCGGACGTACCGTCCCTCGTATCCGCGCTCGAACGCCGAGCGGCCGGCTGAGATGGCGCGCGATCTGGCGATCATGTTCGGCGCTTTCGCGCTCGCCGCCGCGCTCGCGGGAGCGCTCGGCGCCGCGAACCTCGGCACGGCGCTGGCGTTCGGCCAGATGGCCTTTGCGATAGCCACGGTCTACGTCATCGTCAGGCGCTGAGGCGCACCACCACCAGCAGGTATCCGCGCCGGAGCCGGACGAACTGCGTCCGGCGAAGGGGCCGGCGCGTAGTCTCCTGAGCAGATGCTCGTCCTGATCGGCTTCGCCATCCTCGCCGGAGCCGGCACCGCGCTGTCCCCGTGCGTGCTGCCGGTGCTGCCCGCGCTGCTCTCGGCCGGAGGGGTCGGCGGCCGGCGCAGGCCGCTGGGAGTGGTGCTCGGGCTGATGGTTACGTTCACGATCACGATCGTGGGCATCGCCGAGGTGGTCGGTGGGGTCGGCCTCGGCTCGGACCCGCTGCGCGATCTCGCCGTCGCGGTGCTGCTCGTGACCGGCCTGACGTTGATCGTGCCGGGGCTGGCCGACGGGCTGGAGGCGCGCATGTCGCGATTGGCCCGCTTCGGACCCCACACGCGTGGCGAGGGGTTCGCCTCCGGCCTGCTCGTGGGCGCGGCGCTCGGGTTCGTCTACACACCCTGCGCCGGCCCGATCCTGGCGGCCGTGATCTCCGTAAGCGCGGCCTCGGGCCGCACGGTGGCGGTCGCGATCGCCTACGCCTTCGGCTCTGGTGTGGTGCTGCTGGCGCTCACGCTCGGCGGGCGCAGCCTGTTCGACCGGATTCGCCGCGCCGGCCGCGGTCCGGCCCTGCAGCGGACCCTCGGGGCGATCATGATGATCACCGCACTGGCGATCGCGACCGAACTCGATGTCAACTTCGACCAGTACGTCGCTCAGCACATCCCCGAAGTCAACCTCACGGCGTCACTTGAGAAATCGCACGTCGTCGAAAGCCGCCTGCACGAGCTCAGTGGGCGCAGCGCGAAGTTCCAGGCAAGCGCCACGACCCCCTCCGAGCCACACGATGTCAGTCAGGCCAAGCTGCTGGCCGACGCCCACGGCCTCAAAGACCTGGGCCCGGCGCCGGAATTCACCGAAACGGAGGAGTGGTTCAACACGCCCGGCGACAGGCCGCTGTCACTCACCGGGCTGCGAGGCCATGTGGTGCTGGTCGACTTCTGGACGTACACGTGCATCAACTGCATCCGCACGCTGCCCTACCTGAAGGCGTGGGATGCCGCCTACCGGCAGGACGGCCTGACGATCGTCGGCGTGGAGACGCCCGAGTTCGCCTTCGAGCACGACGCGAGCAACGTCGCCAACGCGATCTCACAGTTCGGCATCCGCTACCCGGTCGCGCAGGACAACGAAATGGGCACCTGGAACGCATACGGCAACGAGTATTGGCCCGCCGACTACCTGATCGACGCAAGCGGTCACGTCCGCTACGCCGCCTTCGGGGAGGGCGACTACGACAAGACCGAGACCGCGATCCGTGCGCTGCTGGCCGAAACCGGCGCGCAGATCGGCGGGATGAGTCGCCCGACCGACGTGATCGTGCCCTCCGAACAGGCAACCCCCGAGACCTACCTCGGCACCGCGCGGGCACAGGGATGGATCGACGGGCCCCACGCCGGCGCCCACGACTACGGTCAGGGTCCCAAACCGCACCTGGGCCTCAGCGAATTCGCCTACACCGGTACCTGGAACATCGCCGAACAGCCCGCCGTGGCCATGTCGAACGCAGGCATCGAAGTCCACTTCCAGGCGAAAAACGTCTATCTCGTGCTCAGCTCGCCCGGCGACCGGCCGCTGAGAGTGCGGGTGCTGCTCGACGGGCGCCCGATCCCCGCGGCCGACGCGGGGACCGATGTGCGTGGAGGCGTGGTCACGGTGCGAGGCCAGCGCCTGTATACGCTCGCCTCGCTCCCGCGCGACGAACAACACCGCCTGACGTTGCGTTTCGCGCCGGGGGTTACCGGTTACGCGTTCACGTTCGGGTAAGGCCCCACACGGACCCGGCGGAGCATCCGGCCTACAATGAAGCCGATGGAGGGCTCATTGTCTGAGACGAGCGCCCGCAGCTGGCTGCGTTGCTACCGCTGCTGGTCCCAGGACCTGGAGGTTCAGGTCCATTACGAGGGGATCCACAAGATCGATCCCGACTCGGGCGAGCGCTCGGAAGTCGTGGACGAGCTACAGGAGGCGGTGGTGCAGTGCCTGGACTGCATGCACGACCAGCCCCACCTTGGCTTTAACAACGGCCGCGTCGAACCGATCGAAGACCGCTGGGAGCGCATGATCGCGGGTACGCCCTGGGTTGCCTCGTGCACGGTCTCGGTGGACGCCGACGACGTCGAGAGCTGCTCGGGACCGGAGGCCGGGGACGCCTTGTCCTATGCCGCCTTCGGCGATCACGGCGTGCGGGAGTTCTTTACGCACGTGCGCTTCCACAAGCACGAAGAGGACGCGCGCATCATCGTGCACCTGCTCGTCGAGCTGTATGCGCGCTCGCTGGAGGAGGCCACGGAGGTGCTCGAGTCCTCTGCGCGCGGGGTGCTGACGATCACCTCGCTGGCCGAGGAGTCACGCCCGCCGGCGGCGGCCGGCGAGTTCCACGGCCACGAATAGCGCTCCGTTTGGCCTACTTGGCCTGATAGGTGACGTAGCCCTTGTTGTTCTGCTGGACGACCGTGAACGGCGTCGTGTTCTTGCCGACGGTCGCGATGCACGTGAAGTTATGCCCCTTCTGCTGGGGCACGATCTTGGGGCAGACGACCTTGGCGTGGACGTGACGCTGGCTGAGGATGCTCAGTTCGATCGCGTGCTCGACGTGAGGGGTGTTCAGGTTGACTTTCGCAGCAGTGCTGCTGCTGCTGGATGATGTCGAGGAGCCGCAGGCCGCGAGTGTTGTGGCAATCACCAGCGCCAAGGCAAGAGCCGCAGCGAGCACGTGCACCGTGGAACCTCGCGGGCGACTGCACGATCCGGTCGAGGCCGGTCCTTCGCGGGTGTTGTGATTGCGTGGCACGCTAGTCGTTCAGATTCGCGGGCGCTCGCAAATCACCTTCCCGGGATCGGCGCTTTGGCGCGCGAACGTGGGACGTCACGGCGCCGCATCCTCGCATCGGTGCGGCTTGGATGGGTCTTGCAAGGCGTATTGCAGTTACAGGGATCGTCCCGATCACCTCGACCAAGCGCACCTGTGGGGCCGAGAACCCCGGCAACTACAGGCGTATCACCCGACATCGTGGATCGTGCCGCGGGACTATCTTTGGGCCTTGAGGGAGCCGCGAGGGCCTGGACGAATGTTCTAGTCCAAAGTTGGACAAATATTCGACTTTTTTAGTACTGTGCGAGCCATCCAAGGACCATCTTTGCCGTGGCAGGGCCACGTGGGCGAAGAGGGACGCACCTAACCGGAAGGATCCGACACCATGCGACACCCAGACTCCGCACGCGCGGGCTCAACCGCGGGCACGGCGGCATCAGCCACGGCCGGCAGCCGTAAGGCCACGGTCCTCCTCACGGGGACCCTCACCGCGCTCATCGCGCTGATCTTCGCCACGGCTTCCCTGGCGGCGCCAAAAAGCAACACGACTCCCGCGAACAACTCGGTGATCCGAGGCTGTTACAACGCGGGCAGCGGGCTGCTGCGCATCGTCAACGGGAACGCCAAATGCCGGCACAACGAGGTCGCCATCCAGTGGAGCACCTCCGGCTCCGGCGCCACGGGCCCGACCGGACCCGCTGGGACTCAGGGTTTGCAGGGTGTCAAAGGCGAAACCGGAGCGGACGGCAAAACCGGCCCCGAAGGCAAAACCGGTCCAGAAGGCAAAACCGGTCCAGAAGGCAAAGCCGGCGCGGCGGGCTCCGAAGGCAAAGCCGGAGCGGAAGGTAAAGAAGGCAAAGCCGGGACGACCGGAGCGACTGGCGCAGAAGGCAAAGCCGGGACGACCGGCGCCGAAGGCCCAGAAGGCAAAGCCGGGGCGACCGGCGCCACTGGCGTCGAAGGCAAAGAAGGCGCGGAAGGTAAACAAGGCGCGACAGGAGCAACCGGCGCCGAAGGCAACGAAGGTGCAGCCGGAGCGACCGGCGCGACTGGCGCAGAAGGCAAAGAAGGCGCAACCGGAGCCGAAGGCAAAGAAGGCGCTCAAGGTCTACAGGGCGTAACGGGGGCGACCGGAGCACCAGGCGAAACCGGCGCCACTGGTGCGACCGGCGCCGAAGGAGCCACCGGGGCCGAAGGCAAAGAAGGCACCCAAGGCAAAGAAGGACCCGAAGGCAAACAGGGCCTCGAAGGTCAAGAAGGCACCCAAGGCAAAGAAGGACTTGAAGGCAAAGAAGGCACCCAAGGCAAAGAAGGACCCGAAGGCAAGGAAGGCACCCAAGGGCCGGAAGGCAAAGAAGGCGCTCAGGGCAACGAAGGGTCCGAAGGCAAAGAAGGCAAGGAAGGGTCCGAAGGCAAGGAAGGCAAAGAAGGCAAGGAAGGCCCCGAAGGCAAACAGGGCCTTGAAGGCAAAGAAGGCAAAGAAGGGCCCGAAGGCAAGGAAGGCCTCAAAGGCGTAGACGGCGCGACCGGACCGCAGGGCGAAACCGGAGCTACCGGGCCGCAGGGCGAAATCGGTGCCGCGGGCGCCGAAGGAGCCCAGGGCGCTACCGGCGCGACAGGTCCGACGGGTCCGCAGGGTGAAAAAGGCGAACGCGGCGAAACCGGCGCCACGGGCGCGACGGGTGCAACCGGCGAAAAGGGCGAACGCGGCGAAACCGGAGCGACCGGTGAAAAAGGCGAAACCGGCCTCCAGGGCGTGACCGGCGCCACGGGTGCCGCGGGCGAAACCGGAGCCAAAGGCGCAGCCGGTGCCGAAGGTTCCAAAGGAGCCACCGGTGCGACCGGACCCGAAGGGCCGAAAGGCGCCACCGGATTGACGGGCGTGACCGGAGCGACCGGCACGACCGGGCCGAAAGGCGAAACCGGAGCGACCGGCCCGAAAGGCGAAACCGGCGCTAAAGGCGAAACAGGAGCCAAAGGCGAAACCGGAGCCAAAGGCGAAACCGGAGCAGCCGGCTTCAGCGGCGGCACGATCGAATTCAACGGTGGAACGAGCGATGCCCTGACGAGCACGCTCCAGTTCTGGCCGCTTGACGCCGTGACGAACCACTCGACCACGGCGGCCGGAGTGACCCCGCGTACGCTTAACGTCGGCGGGTCGCTGTCGAGCATCGAAGTCAAAACGAGCGCCTCCTCCAGCACGAGGACGTGGTTCTTCGAGCTGATCAAGAACGGGTCGACGAACCTCGGCTCGTGCACGGTGCAGAAAAACGGGACCACCTGCACGATCACGGTCTCGCCGAACACGTTCGCGGCAGGCGACACGGTGGCGATCGAGGCCAACCTGTCGAACGGCACTCCGACCAGCACGACCGCGACCTGGGTATCCGTCTACACGTACGGGAACCCGGTCATCTCCTAACACCAAGGAGCGCATCGCCAGGAGAGGCGCGAAGGGGGCCCACGAAAGTGGGCCCCCTTTTGCGTTCTATTGGGAGCCGGCGAGTTCACCGGTCATAGCGAGCGGCATGGCCTGCTGACCGTGGAACGATTACCCGCCTTGCCGCGGCGGGCTACCGCCGCCCCGTGGCGGCTCAGCTCAGACGCCGCTCGAGCGCCCGCAACTGCGCGTCGAGCTCGGCCGGCAGGCGGTCGAACTTCTCCAGGTGCTCGCGAAACTGCGGCAGCTGGGCGCGCCACTCGTCGGTCTGGACACGCAAAAGCTCAGCCATGTCCGCCTCGGAGACGTCCAGGCCACGCGTGTCAATGCCCTCGGGGCCGACCGGCGGGATGAAGCCGATCGGGGTCTCGCTCGCGGCGCCGTGACCGGCGCAGCGCGCGAACACCCAGGAGAGCACACGCGAGTTCTCGCCGAAGCCCGGCCACAGAAAGCGGCCGTCGGAGTCCTTGCGAAACCAGTTCACGTAGAAGATCTTCGGCAGCACCGCCCCCTCGCGCCGGCCCATCTGCAGCCAATGCGCGAAGTAGTCGGCCATGTTGTAGCCGCAGAACGGGAGCATCGCGAAGGGATCGAAGCGCAGTTCGCCGACCGTACCGGTCGCGGCGGCGGTCTTCTCCGAGCTCATGGTGGCGCCGAGGAACACGCCGTGCTCCCAGTCAAGCGCTTCGGTCACCAGCGGCACGACCGTCGAGCGGCGCCCGCCGAAGAGCATCGCGTCGATCGGCACTCCGGCCGGATCCTCCCACTCGGGCGCGATCGCCGGGTCCTGCGCGGCGGGGGTGGTGAAGCGCGCGTTCGGGTGCGCCGCGGGCTTCTCCGAAGCCGGCGTCCAGTCGTTGCCGTGCCAGTCGGTCAGGTGCGCGGGTTTCTCCTTGGTCAGGCCCTCCCACCACACATCGCCGTCGTCGGTGCGCGCACAGTTCGTAAAGATCGTGTTGCGCTCGATCGTCGCGATCGCGTTGGGGTTGGTCTGCTCCCCCGTTCCCGGCGCGACCCCGAAGAAGCCGTACTCGGGGTTGACCGCATACAGGCGACCATCCTCACCGAACTTCATCCAGGCGATGTCATCGCCGATCGTCTCCACCTTCCAGCCTGCGAGCGTGGGGATGAGCATCGCGAGGTTCGTCTTGCCGCACGCGCTCGGGAAGGCGCCGGCGATGTACTTGACCTCGCCCTCGGGCGAGGTCAGCTTGAGGATCAGCATGTGCTCGGCCATCCAGCCCTCGTCGCGGGCCATCACCGAGGCGATGCGCAACGCAAAGCACTTCTTGCCGAGCAGCGCATTGCCACCGTAGCCCGAGCCGAACGACCAGATCTCGCGCGAGTCGGGGAAGTGCACGATGTACTTGTTCTCGGCGTTACACGGCCAGGCGACGTCCTGCACGCCGTCGCCCAGCGGCATCCCCACGGAGTGCAGGCAGGGCACGAACTCGCCTTCGGCACCCAGCGCGTCCAGGGCGCCCTGGCCCATGCGGGTCATGATCCGCATCGACACCGCCACGTAGGGCGAGTCGGTCAGCTGCACGCCAACGTAACTGTGATCGGAGCCCTGCGGCCCCATCAGGAACGGCACCACGTACATCGTGCGCCCGCTCATCGAACCGCTGAACAGCTCGCTCAGCGTCTCGCGCATCTCCGCGGGGTCGCGCCAATTGTTCGTCGGACCAGCGTCCTGCTCGGTGGCCGAGCAGATGAACGTGCGGTCTTCCACGCGCGCCACATCGCCCGGGTCGGACAGCGCGAGGTAGGAGTTCGGGCGCTTGGCGTCGGAGAGACGCTCGAACGTCCCCGCCTGCACGAGCGTCGCGCACAGATCGTCGTACTCCTGCGCCGAGCCGTCACACCAGTGGACGTCGTCGGGTTCGGTCAGCGCCGCCACCTCTCCGACCCAGGCCAGCAGGCGCTCGTTGGTGGTGGGGGCGGAAGCGGTGGTGTTCATGGGATGCAAGCGGCTCCTCGGTCTCGCGGTCGTAATCGGCGCGCTCAAAACGGCGCTGCCGCCGGGCCGTGATCGGCCCCGGGAACGGAAAAACGCCCTGGCGGGGCGATCCGGGAAGCCTATCGCACGCCCTCCCCTACTCCACGTTCCCTTCCGCCTCGCCCCCACCGGGATTGCGCCGGGGCACGAGCACGAGGCGCTTGAACTCGGCCACGAGCACGCCGTCCTGGTTGAGCACGCGCGTGTGCACCCGCACGGTCCCACGGTCGGGCTTGGATTGGGACTCGCGCTTCTCCAGCACCTCGGACTCGCAGAAGAGGGTGTCGCCGTGGAAGACCGGCGCGGGGTGCTTGAGTTCTTCGGTCGCCAGGTTCGCGATCGCCTTGCCGCTGACGTCGCTCACGGACATCCCGAGCGCCAGCGAATACACGAGCGGGCCCACGACCACGTTGCGCCCCTGCTGGGATTTGTGCGCGTACACGTCGTTGATGTGCAGCGGATGGTGGTTCATCGTGATCAGGCAGAAGAGATGGTCGTCTGACTCGGTCACGGTCTTGGCGGGCCAGTGCTTGTAGACGTCGCCCACCTCGAACTCCTCCAGGTAGCGGCCATACGGATGGGCGCCGCTCGCCTCGCGCGCGGCCTGCTCTGTCTCGACGGTCTCGGTGGCGGTGTCACTCATGGCTGGTCTGGGGTCTCCTGTCGTCCTGGTCGATGGGTGCGTGTCCTCCAAACTCTATTGAGACGCGCCCACGCTGTACGGTTCAAGGTCAAGCCAAGGACTCACGCAGACACGAAACCCGACAGGAGACGAGCCAGACTTGCGCAACCCCCGCGACTTCTTCCAGCCCCTCGCGATCGACGCCCCCGAGCCCGCGCGCGAGATCCCCTTCAAGCCCTCCCGGATGATCCATTTTCTGGACTTCTCGAACGAGAAGATGGTCGCGAAGGTCCCCGACATCGCCCCGCAGGTGGACATCCTGCTCGGCAACCTCGAGGATGCGGTGCCGCTCGAAAAGAAGGTGGCCGCGCGTGAGGGGCTGATCCGCGTGGGCAAGGAAATGGAGCTCGGCGACACCGCCCTGTGGACGCGCGTGAACGAGCTCGCCTCGCCCTATTTCCTCGACGACATCACCCAGCTCGTCGCCGAGATCGGGGACAAGCTCGAGGTGATCATGATCCCGAAGGTCGAGGGCCCGTGGGACATCCACTATGCCGACCGCCTGCTCGCGCAGCTGGAGGCCAAAGCCGGGCTGAAGCGCCCACTGCTGATTCATTGCGTCCTTGAGACCCACCTCGGCGTGGCCAACCTCGAGGAGATCGCCGCCGCTTCTCCGCGCATCCAGGGCATGTCCTTCGGCCCGGCCGACCTCGCGGCCTCGCGACGGATGAAGACCACCCGCGTCGGCGGCGGGCACCCCGGCTACCGCACGATCGCCGACCCCGACCCGGATAACCCGGACGCGCCGCGCCCCAGCTACCAGCAGGACCCCTGGCACTATTCGATCGCGCGCATGGTGGACGCCTGCACCGCGGTCGGCGCGCTGCCCTTTTACGGCCCCTACGGCGACATCAAGGACACCGAGGGCTGCGAAACCCAGTTCCGCGCCTCCTTCTTGCTCGGCTGCGTCGGCGCCTGGTCGCTGCACCCGGCGCAGATCGCGATCGCCAAGAAGGTCTACTCGCCCGACCCCGACGAGGTCGCGTTCGCGAAAAAGGTCATCGCGGCGATCCCCGACGGGCGCGGCGTGCACATGATCGACGGCAAGATGCAAGACGACGCCACCTGGAAGCAATGCAAGGTGATGGTGGGGCTCGCCGAAATGCTCGCCAAGAAGGACCCCGAGCTGGCGCAGGCCTACGGGCTCGCCCCGGAGCCCGCCGCCGTATAGGCTTCCGCGCCGCATGAGGTTCTTCGAGTTCGAGGCGCGCGAGATCGTCAAGCGCGCCGGCATCCCCGTTACCGACTACGGCTTCACGACCGATCCGGCCGAGGCGGCGCAGATCGCCGCGCGGATCGGCGGTCCGACCGTGATCAAGTCGCAGGTGCTCTCGGGCGGGCGGATGAAGGCCGGCGGCGTCAAGTTCGCCGACACGCCGGCCGAAGCCGAGTCCTACGCGAAGGACATCCTGAAGCTCGAAATCGGCGGGCACATGCCGCGCGGCGTGCTCGTGGACCCGAAGGCGGAGGTCGCGCAGGAGTACTACGCGGGCGTCGTCTGGGACGGCACCGCGAAGAAGCCGCTGATGCTCTTCAGCGACATGGGCGGCATCGACATCGAGCAGGTCGCCGAAGAGCACCCCGACCACGTCGGCCGCGGCCACTTCTCGACGCTCGAACCGTTCTCGGACTTTCAGGCCAAGCAGGTGATCGCGGCCGCCGGCGTCACCGGCAAGGCATTGCAGCGCGCCACCCCCGTGCTCGCACGCCTCGCGCGGCTGTTCCTCGAGAACGACATGACGCTCGCCGAGATCAACCCGCTCGCGGAGCTGAAGGACGGCTCGTTCGTCGCGCTCGACGCGCACATGGAGATGGAGAACGAGGGCATGCCGCGGCAGAAGGGGCTGATCAAGGCGCTCGGGATCGGCGAGGAGGAGGGTACGCGCGAGGGCCACACTCCGACCCCCTTCGAAGAGGCCGTCTTGGCGATCGACGCAGCCGACCATCGCGGCGTGATCCAGGGCAAGGACACCGGCTTCAACGGCAACATCGGCCTGGTGATCGGGGCGGGCGGCGGCTCGCTGACGCTGACCGACGCCGTGCGCCAGCAGGGCGGCAAGCCCGCGAACTACGCCGAGATCGGCGGCAACCCGTCCGTTGCGAAGGCCTGCGGCCTGGCCAAGCAGGTGCTCGAGAAAGACGGCGTCGAGAAGATCGCCGTGATGATGTCGATCGTCTCCAACACCCGCGTGGACATCGTCGCGCGCGGCGTGATCAAGGCCTGCCTCGAACTCGGCAAGGACCCCGGCGAGACGATCGCGATCTTCCGCATCCCGGGCGCCTGGGAGGAGGAGGGCTTTAAGATCCTCGACAAATACGGGATCGAGTACTGCGACCGCTCCGTCTCCCTGTGGGAGGCCGCCGGACGCGCGGTCGCCAAGATCCAAGGAACGGCGGCTTAGCGATGAGCATCCTGATCGATCAGGACACGACGTTCATCATCCAGGGGATCACCGGGCGCGAGGCCGTGAACCTTACGCGCGAGTGCCTGGACTACGGCTCGAAGATCGTCGGCGGCGTCACCCCCGGGCGCAAGGGTCGCGAGGTCCACGGCGTGCCTGTCTTTGACACGGTCGAGCAGGTCGTCGAGCACAACGGCGGCGTCGTGCCCGACGGCTCGGTCGTCACCGTCCCCCCTGCAGGCACGCGCGACGCCGTCTTCGAGGCGCTGCACGCGGGCATCAAGACGATCGTGATCGTCACCGAGCGCATCCCGCGACGCGACGTCGCGATGATGGTCGAGCTGGCCGACGCCAAGGGCGCGCGGATCATCGGCCCGAACTGCCTCGGAGTGATCGTCCCGGGCGTCGCGAAGATGGGCGGCATCGGCGGGCCGGCACGCAACGCCGCGGTCGCCTACCAGCCCGGCGCGGTCGGCGTGATGAGCCGCTCGGGCGGCATGACCACAGAGATCTCCTCCACGCTCACCGCCGCGGGACTCGGGGTCTCAACGGCGGTCTCGATCGGCGGCGACGCGATCATCGGCTCGACTTACGCCGAGCTGATGCCCTACTTCGAGGCCGACGAGCAGACCCAGGCGATCGTCATCTACACCGAGCCAGGCGGCCGGATGGAGGCACAGCTGGCGCAGTGGGTCAAGGACAACAATTCACGCCTGCCGATCATCGCCTTTATGGCCGGCAAGTTCATGGACGACGAGGAGATGCAGGGCATGTCCTTCGGGCACGCCGGCACGATCGTCGAGGGCAAGGAGGACTCGGCGACCGAGAAGATCGCCCGCCTGGAGGCCGCCGGCATCCCGGTCGTGCAGCGGATCGACGAGATCCCCGATCTGGTCAAGGCCAAGCTTGCCGAGAGGAGCGCGCCATGAGGGCGGCCGGGACGTTCATCGCCGTCGAAGTGGACGACGCGGCCGCGGCCGACGCCGAGCTCGCGCGCAAGCTCACGGAAGCCTGCCCCGTGGACATCTTCGCCCAGAGCGACTCCGGCACACTGGAGCTGATCGAGGGCAGCCTGGACGAGTGCGTCCTCTGCCGACTGTGCCTGGACGCCGCGCCGGAGGGCGCGGTTAAGGTGATCAAGCTCTACGACAACGACGCCGTCCTCGCCTGAGGACCGCCCGGTCCCCTATCCTGTATGCAGGAGGGCCGATCGAGCATGAACGAAAATTTCTCACTCATAGTGATGTGCCTGTTCCTGCTCGCGTCCCTGGCGTTCTTGGCGCAGCAGCTGACGTCCTACCACTAGACGCCCGCTGGGCGGCGCGATGCAGCGTCCTCAGTCGCTCGCGTACGTAGTACGCCACGCTCCCTGCGTCCTGGCCTCTCTTGCCCAGCGAACGTCTAGAAGCGCACGTACTATTCGATCGTCGGTCGAAACCTGATTGGGCATCAATGATGCGCGTCGCGGGCCTTGCGGACGCGCTGACGCTCTTGCTGCTTGTCGACGACGTTGACGATCAGGCGCAGGAACTGCTCGGGGCCCGAGGCCTTGGCCTGCCCGTAGCCGAATGCCTCGACCCAGTCGGCGACTTTGGCTTCGCGAGCCATCACGTTGAAGAACTCGCGGCGCATGTCCACGCGCACGCGCGCATCGGCCGCGGGGCCCTTGGTGACCTTCAGGTCGGGCATCTCCAGTCGAAAGTGCTGCACGTCGCCGCGTCCGCGCAGTTCCACGCCGACGACGAGCCGGATCGGCTCAAGCGCGGGTACTTCGCCGATGAATCGGCGCACGGCAAGCTCGATCAGAGCCTTGGCGTCTTCTGCCATCTCACGCTACCTCTCTCCCCCGGCCCGATCTCCCCCCGCCAGAGTGGGAGCGGGCCGCCCGAATATTCGATCGCTCAGATTAGATCTTATGACGTTGCAGCAACTTGCGCCCGATCACCATGCGCTGGATCTCCGAGGTGCCCTCGCCGATCAGCAGCAGCGGCGCGTCGCGGTAGATCCGCTCGATCTCATACTCCTTGGAGTAGCCGTAGCCGCCGTGGATGCGCAGGCACTCCTCGGCGCAGAAGCGGCCGGCCTCGGAGGCGAACAGCTTCGCCATCCCGGCCTCGAGGTCCGAACGCTCGCCCGCGTCCTTCATGCGAGCGGCGCGGCGAACGAGCAGCCGGGCGGCATCGACCTGCGTGGCCATGTCGGCGAGCTTGAACTGGATCGCCTGATGCTCGGCGATCGGCTTGCCGAAGGTCTTGCGCTCTTGTGAGTATTTGAGCGCGAGCTCCAGAGCGCGCTGGGCAAGGCCCACTCCGCGGGCGGCAACGTTGACGCGACCGAGGTCGAGCGCGTCCATCATCTGCACAAAGCCCTTGTTCAGGCCCTCTTGCTCGCCGCCGAGGATGTTCTCGGCGGGACAGCGGTAGCCGTCGAAGACAAGCTCGGTCGACTCGACGCCCTTGTAGCCCATCTTTTTGAGCTTCGGCGGGACGTTAAAGCCGGTGTAGGCGCCCGTGTTCTGTTCGACACCGGGCTCCTTCTCGCAGATGAAGCAGGTCATGCCCTTGTAGCGCGGGTCGGCCTCGGGGTCGGTCTTGACGAGCGTGAAGACGAGCGTCGAAAGCAACCCGTTGGTGACCCACATCTTCTGGCCGTTGATCTCGTAGTCGCCCTCGGCGGTCTTCTTGGCCGCCGTCTTGATCGCCTGCACGTCCGAGCCCAGCTCGGGCTCGGACAGCGAGAAGGCCGCACGGATCTCGCCGGTGGCCAGCCGCGGAAGGTACTTCTGCTTCTGCTCCTCGGTGCCGAAGTGCATAAGCAGGTAGGAGCCGATGAAATGGGTGTTGACGATGCCCGAAATCGAGATCCAGCCGCGCGAGAGCTCTTCGACGATCATCGAATAGGTCGTCAGATCCAGGCCCATCCCGCCGTACTCCTCGGGGATCGTCACCCCGAACAGGCCCAGCTCCTTCATCTGCTCGACGATCGGCTCGGGGAAGGAGTCCTCGTGGTCGTAATGCTCGGCCTGCGGCAGGATCTGCTCGTCCACGAACTGGTGGACCATCTCGGTGATCGCCTGCTGCTCGTCGGTCTTCTCGGTGTAGGGCTCGGCGGCTACGGCCATTCGCTCTTCGCTCTCCAGGTCGTTTGGGGTTTTCCCGCAGGATACCTGTGCGGCGCGGGCTGGCAGACTTCCGACCCGATGATGCCCATGCGCAAACAGCATTGGTGGGTGAGCCGTGAGCCAGCCCCTCGAACACACCGGCCGGCGCCGCTCTCCATTGCCGGCGACGCGCCGGGAGCGCTTGAACGGCTGTGAACTTCGCGCGCGACGTGCTCGACCGACTACCTCCGGGAGACCGTGCGCTCGTGGAGTTGGCGCGGGACGGTTCGCGGCGCGAGTGGACGTTCGGCGTCGTCGCCGATCGCAGCGCGCGCCTGGCGGGCGCACTACGAGCGCGGGGCGTGAAGCGGGGCGACGTGGTGATGACGCTGATCGGCAACCGCCCGGAGTGGGTGATGACGATGGTGGCGTGCATGCGTATCGGCGCGGTGGTGTTGCCGTGCACGGAGCAGTTGCGCGCGAAAGACCTGCGCCTGCGCATCGAGGTGGCGCGCCCGCGGTTGATCGTGGCCGACCAGCGCAACCGCTCGGAGCTTCAGGCGGCGCTGGCCGGCGGCGAGAGCGACGTTGCCGATCGGGCAGGCGTGCGGACATCCGCCGCGCCCACGGCGCGAGAGCGCGATGTCGAGGTGCTGCTGGTGCCCGACGAGGCCCTGTTCGCGGGCGAGCCCGTACCGGCGGTCGAGCTGGGTGAGGACGAGCCCTGCCTGATCACGTTCACGAGCGGCACCGCCGGAGAGCCGAAGGCCGTTCTGCACGCCCAGCGCTATCTGCCCGGCCAGCGCACGCAGGCAGAGCACTGGCTGGGCGCGCGCAGGGGCGAGCTCGTGTGGTGCACGGCCGCCTCGGGCTGGAGCAAGTCGGCGCGCAATGTTTTCATCTCCCCCTGGCTGCGCGGCGCGAGCGCCCTGTTGCACGACGCCCGCTTCGATCCCGCGCAGCGGCTTGAGCTGTGCGAGCGCGAGCGCGTGAACGTGCTGTGCATGGCCCCGACCGAGTACCGCGTGATCGCCGCCCGCACGAACCTGCGGGCGCTACCGGACCTGCGCACGATGGTCGCCGCCGGCGAGGCGCTGAACCCGGAGGTGCAGCGCGCCTGGCTACAGGGGACGGGCCTACAGATCCGCGACGGCTACGGTCAGACCGAGACCGGACAGTTGACCGGGATGACGCTCGACGAGGACGCGCGCCCCGGCTCGATGGGCAGGCCGCTGCCAGGGGTGGCGCTGGCGATCGACGACGGCGAGCTGATCGTCGATCCGCGCACCGTGCCGACGTTCTGCCTGGGCTATCTCGGCGAGGAGGTCCGGCGCGAGGAAGACTCCTCTTGGCAGGTGACCGACCGCCGTGAGGGCGGCATGTGGCGCACGGGCGATCGCGTGCGCAAGGACGCCGACGGCTACCTGTGGTTCGAAGGCCGAGACGACGACGTGATCGTCTCTGCGGGCTATCGCATCGGCCCGTTCGAGGTCGAGTCGGCGCTGATCGCCCATCCCGCGGTCGCCGAGGCCGCGGCCGTGGCGGCGCCCGACCCCGAGCGCGGCGAGGTTGTGCGCGCGGTGGTTGTGCTGAGCGAGGGCTACGACGAAGACCCCTCCCCCGCGTTGGTACGCGAACTGCAGGAGCACGTCAAGCGCGAGACCGCGCCCTACAAGTACCCCCGCATCGTCGAGTTCGTGCGCGAGCTGCCAAAGACGCCAAGCGGCAAGGTCAAGCGGGCGCAGCTGCGCCGGAACGCGTAGACCCGTAGATCGGCGTCTGATGCTGTTCCAGCGGCGCATGCGCCGCTGGCGGGGACGCGCATGCGCGTCCCCGGGACAGGCCGCATGCGGCCTGTCCGACGACAGGCGCATGCGCCTGTCGCGATCCCGTACATGTACGGGATCGGGGGTGGGTCTACAGACCCACCCCCACCATCATCAGGCGAGCTGCTCGGCCGTCTGCGCGGTGGCGCCCGTCCGGGCGAAGTCGCGCTCCAGTTCCTCGACCTCCTGTGCGACCGTGCTCGCGGGCGGGCGCAGGATCAACAGCGCGGCGAGGATGCCAAGGCCCACGCATACCGCGGCGACCACGTAGGCGAGGTGGTATCCCCCCGTGAGGGCACTGGCGAGCGAGTGCCCGCTTTCACTCAGCGACTTCGTCTGATCGGTCGCGATCGTGCCGAGCGCAGCTAGGCCGATGGCGCCGAACAGCTGCACCGAGACGTTGATAATCCCCGACGCGAGCCCGGCATCCTGTGGTGGCGCGTCGGCCATGCCCATCGTCAGCAACGGCAAGAACGAGGCGCCCGCGCCGAGCCCGATCAGCAAGAAGGCGAAGAACAGGCCGGGGAAGTAACCGGCATGCACGCCCTGGGTCGCGAGCAGCAGCAGGCCGGCGGCGATCGCGCTGAGACCGGCCGCGAGCGTGTACAGCGAACCGAAGCGATTGACCGCCTTCACAGCGAGCCCCATCGACAGCGCCGCGATCGAGATCGTCAGCGGCATGAACGCAAGGCCCGTGTCGATCGCGTCGTAGCCGAGCACCCGCTCCAGGTACAGCGCGCCGAGGAAGAAGGCCGAGAACATCCCCGTCACGAGCAGCCCGCGGACGAGGCTCGATCCCATCAGCATCCGCAAACGCAAGATCCGCAGCGGCATGATCGGGTTGGAGATGCGCGACTCCAGCCAGAAGAAGGCGCCCAGCAGCAACAGCGCGGCCCCGCCGACACCGAGTGTGCGCGCCGAGAGCAGGCCGTATTCGGTCGACTTCACGATCGCGAAAGCGCCCAGCATCGTCGCCAACGTGATCAGGACCGACCCGGCGATGTCGACGCCGCCGGCCAGGCCGATGCCCCGGTTCTCGACGATCAGCGCGGAGCCGAGCACGAACGTGATCACGCCGATCGGCACGTTCACGAAGAAGATCCAATGCCAGCTCAGCGACTGCGTCAGCGCGCCCCCGGCGAGCAGCCCGATCGAGCCGCCCCCGGCGGAGACGAACGCGTACATCCCCATCGCCTTCGCCTGCTCGACTTTCTCGGGGAACTCCGTGACGATGATCGCGAGGATCACCGCCGAGGCCACGGCACCGCCGATCCCCTGGACGAAGCGCCCGGCGATCAGCATCGCCTGGCTGTCCGCAACACCGCAGAACACCGAGGCGGCCGTGAACAGGATGAGCCCTGAGAGAAAGACTTTCTTACGGCCCACCAAATCGCCCATCCTGCCGGCGAGCAGCAGAAAGCCGCCGAAGGTGATCAGGTAGGCGTCGATCACCCACGTGAGGTTGCCCTGGGAGAAGTGCAGGTCGTGCTGGATCGAGGGCAGCGCGACGTTCACGATCGTCGCGTCGAGGACCATCATCAGCTGGCCTAGGCACAGCACCGCCAGCGCGATCCAGCGGCGGCGCTCGTTACGCCGCGAGGTCTCGACGGCGTCGTAGTTGTGGGTCTCGATCTGCTCTGTGACGGTGCTCATGACGCTCCCTTCAGTTGACCAGGGAACACCATAGCAAGGATCATCCATGTATCAAGGATGATCTACATAAAATTTATGATCGCTGCTAAAGTGACGGCAAATGCAAAATAGTGTAAAATCACCCGTAATGGGTGCTGAGAGGGACTCATCATGTGCTCCGGGCTCGATGGTCCTGCTGACCCGCCTGGCCAAGCAGGTCTACCGGCGCAGCAGCGACGAGCTGCTGGGGATGCAGTTGCGCCACCTGGTCGCCCTCAGCTACGTGCGCGACCACGACGCCTGCCCGCAGCACGAGCTCGCCGAGGCATTCTGCATGGACGCCAACAACGTCGTGCTGCTGCTTAACGAGGTCGAGCAGCTCGGCTACGTCACACGCCTGCGCGACCCCAGCGATCGCCGTCGCCACCTCGTGCAGCTCACCCTCGCGGGCGCCGAGGCCCTTAGCCTCGCCGAGCGCGCCCAGGAAGCGATCGAGGACGACGTCCTGCAAGCCCTCGACGGTGAGGAGCGCGCGACGCTCTGGCGACTGCTCACGCGCGCGCTGCGCGGAGTCGAGCCCGCCGACGGGGACGACTGTGCCGTCGCGCAAGACGCCGGCGAGCAACCGCTCGCGTCTGTCGTCAAGTAGCCCGTACGTTAAGGGGCGGGCCCGTCCCCCGGACGCGTGCACCCACCGGTGTCTGCCTGAGCTACAGGGCGACGATCGCGTCGATCTCAACGAGCGCGCCCTTGGGTAGGGCGCTCACCCCGACGGTCACTCGCGCGGGCGGCTCCTCGCCCGTGAAGAACGAGCCGTAGACCTCGTTGATCTCGGGAAAGCTCTCCATCGCGGTGGTGTAGATCGTCAATCGCAGCGCCCGCCCCAGCGAGGTGTCAGCCGCCTCGCACACGGCCCGCAGATTCTCCAGACACCGGCGTGCCTGCTCGGCGCAGGTCGCGCCGACGATCTCTCCGGTGTCGTGGTCGAGTGGGATCTGCCCCGAGCAGAACAGCAGCTCTCCCGCGCGCACCGCGTGGCTGTAAGGGCCGATCGCGGGCGGGGCGGCGGGCGCTGTGACTGTCTGGCGAGCGGCGGGGATCGGCCGACATTAGCGGGTGAAGCACAAACGCGCTCGTTTCCAATAGATTCCACGTATGCGACTCAGGGGACCGGTCGCCGCCGTGCTGGTCGCAGCGGCGGTATGTGCGTGGACGCCGGTCGCACACGCGCAAATCGCCTGGGCGCCGTGCGCCAACAGCAACGATTACGCGTGCGGCCACCTGACGGTTGCGCTCGATCCGAGCGGGAGCACGCCGGGAGCGATCACGCTGGCGATGCGCCGCCACCGCGCGCCCGTCGGCGAAGGTCGCGAAGCGGTGATCGCGCTCGCGGGCGGCCCGGGACAGGCGGCGATCCCGTTCAGCGAACAGTTCGCGCACCTGCTCGGCCCGATCGCGGCCACGCGCGATCTGATCGTCTTCGACCAGCGCGGCATCGGCCTCTCGCACCCGCTCTCCTGCCACCGCTTCGAACTGGAGGTTGGAGGCTCCGCCGGAGCACAACTGGCCGAATGCGCCGCCCAGATCGGTCCCACGCGCAGCGACTACACGACCGCCCAGACCGTCGCCGACATCGAGGCGATCCGGCAAGCGGGCGGCTATGAAAAGCTCGTCCTGTACGGGACCTCCTACGGCACGAAGGTGTCCGAGCGCTATGCGCAGAGCTACCCCGACCGCGTCTCGGCGCTTGTGCTCGACTCGGTCGTGCCCCCGAACGGCCCCGAACCGCTGAACCTGCCGACGTTCGCGGCGATCCCACGCGTCTTGCGCGAGCTGTGCGCTCACGACGCCTGCGCCCGCATCACTCACAACCCGGTGGCGGACGTTGCAAAGCTCGTCCAAACGATCGGCCGCGGCGCGATCAGCGGCCGCTGGATCGACGCGGATGGCCATCCCCATACGCTTCGCGTCTCCTCCGACGGACTGCTCTCGATCCTGATCGCCGGCGACCTCGAACCGGTGCTGCGCAGCGAATTCCCGGCGGCGGCACGCTCTGCCGCGCACGGCGACGGTGCGCCGTTCGCGCGCCTGTTGCGCGACGCCATCGAACGCGGCGCAAGCTCCGAAGAAGAAAGCCCAAGCGAGAGCTTCGACACACCGCTGTATTTCGCGACGAGTTGCGAAGAGGAGCTGTTCCCCTGGAGGCGAACTTCGAGCCCGCGCAAACGCTTGGCGGAAGCAAACGCCGTTATCCACGGGCTGCCGGCTAACCGCTTTGCGCCGTTTCGATCCAGCGACGCGCTGGGCGTCAGCGACATCCCGGAGTGCGCCTTCTGGCCTTACACCTCACCCACGCCCGGACCCGTGCTGACCCCGTTCCCGATCGTCCCCACGCTGCTTTTGAGCGGCTCCGAGGATCTGCGCACGCCGACCGCGAACGCGCGCGAAGTCGCCGCGCAAATCCCGGGCTCGCAGCTGCTGGTGGTGCCCGAAGTCGGGCACTCGGTCCTCGGAAGCGATTTCAGCGGATGCGCGAAAAAGGCGCTGCAAGCACTGTTCAAGCCCGCGCCGATCAAACCATGCGGCGGCGGCACACAGTTGTTGAACCTGCTCGGACTGGCGCCGCTGGCGCCGGCCCGCCTGGCGGACGTGGCGCCCGCGCCCGGCTCGCGCGGGCGTCCGGGCCGCACGCTGCGCGCGGCCCAGCTGACGCTCGCGGACGTGATTCGTCAGGAGACGGTGCACGCGCTGAGCGATCTCAGCCTCGAAGGCGAACTGCGCTTCGGCGGATTGCGCACCGGCTGGGTACACGCCACGAGCAAAGCACTGACGCTGCACGACTACTCATACATCCCCGGAGTCCTCGTGTCGGGGACGATCGTCGAAGGCAAAGCGGTTCTGCGCATCGGAGGATCGACAGCCGCCCACGGCACGTTGCGCTTGGGCGCCCATCAAACGCTCACCGGTACGCTGGGCGGACGACGCGTAAGCAGCGGCCGCAGCCTCGACCTGGCTGCCGTGAGTGCCGCTATTGTCAGCATGGATGCGCAGGCCAGCCATCCAATTGCTCCTGGCGGCTCTGCTGCCCGCCCTGTCGCTCGCAAGCTGGCCCGCATCCTCGCTCGCCTCACAACCTGACTTCGGTCCCTGCCCCAACAGCGCCGATCCGGCGTTTGCGTGCGCGACCGTCACGGTGCCGCTGGACCGCGCCGGTCAGGTACCGGGAACGGTGGCGCTGAAGCTCGAGCGCAAACTCGCAGGATTCAGCCCCAGCCGCGACGCTGTGGTCGCACTCGCGGGCGGCCCGGGACAGTCCGCGCTGGGACTCGGTGGATTCATCGCCAAAGCGATCGCACCGTCGCTCGGCTCGCGCGATTTGCTGGTGTTCGACCAGCGTGGCACCGGCGAATCGGGCCCGTTGAGCTGTCCCGCGTTGAGCAGCCAGAGCGAACTGGAACACGCACACTCGATCGGCGAACTGGTGGGTCGCTGCGCACAGCAGCTGGGACCCTCTCGCGGTGACTACACCACCCAGGAATCGGTCGCCGACATCGAGGCGTTGCGCCAAGCCGGTGGCTACGAAAAGCTGGTGCTCTACGGGACCTCATACGGCACTAAGGTGGCGCTCGAGTACGCCGAACGCTACCCCCGACACGTGGAAGCCCTGCTGCTCGACTCGGTCGTCCCGACCACCGGCCCGGAAGCGTTCGCGGCCGGCACGTTCCAGGCGATCGGCGGAGCATTGGGCGAGCTGTGCGCCAATCGCGCCTGTGCCGGAATCACGTCCAACCCGCTGAGCGATCTCGCGCGCCTGACCGCGCGCCTGCGCAAACACGCCCTCAGCGGCTCGGTTTATGACGGCTCTGGACATAGACACGCCGGCAGGTTGACCGAGACCGGGCTGTTGGGAATCCTTCAAGCCGGAGACCTGAACCCGGCGCTGCGTGCGCTGCTCCCGGCGGCTGTCGTTTCGGCGCTGCGCCACGACCCCGATCCACTGTTGCGCCTGGAGCTCCTCTCGGAGGGGCTGATCCCGAACGTGCCCGGCAAACGACCGGTCGAAGGCTCGGAGTCGATCGACGAAACCCTGTTCGTGGACACCTCTTGTGAGGAGCTCCCGTTCCCCTGGCAGCGCTCGGCCGCTGCACCGGTGCGCCTGAACGAAGCGCTCACCTCGTTGCGCGGCATGCCGAGCGCGACGTTCTATCCGTTTGACACGAGCACCGCTCTGAGCGCGAGCCTCGTGTCGGTCTGCGCGAACTGGCCCGACGCCTCTCCCACGCCACCGGCACAAGCTCCGGTGCCGAACGTGCCGACGTTGATTTTGTCCGGCGCGCAGGATTTGCGCACGCCGACCGCAAACGCACGCGCCGTCGCCGCGCTGATCCCCGGCTCAAATCTGCTCGTCGTTCCGTTCACCGGGCATTCGGTTCTTGGCAGCGACTTCAGTGGCTGTGCCGAGCAGGCGGTCGGCGCGTTCTTCGGAGGCACACCGGTGCAGCCATGCGGATCGACGCCGGACATTTTCAGCCCCACCCCGGTCACTCCGACCAAGCTCGCCTACATCCATCCTCCGCCGGTCCTGCCGGGCAAAGCCGGACAGACGCTCACCGCGGTGCTCGACACGATCCTCGACCTCAACCGCCAGGTGATCGGCGCGACGTTGCAGGCCAACACCGAACTGCCGGTCGGCTCCAGTTTTGGTGGGCTGCACGGGGGTTACGCGCGCTTGGAGCCCTCCAAAGTGGTGCTGCACAACCTCTCGTTCGTAGCGGGAGTGCGACTCAGTGGTGTCTTCCCGGTCAAGGAAGGCCAGCTGCAAACGGCCACGATCCACATCTCCGGGCCGACGGCCGCGCCCGGGTCGGTCAGGATCGGGTCGAGCAAGACGGTCAGCGGCACGCTCGGCGGGCGGCGGTTCGCGGTGAGCATCGCCAAGGTCAAGCTCGCGCGCGCCGGCGAGGAGAGCGAATGGCCGGCCGGCAGGGTCACGTTCCCGCTGCCGGGCCTCGCGCACATTCGCTGAGTCCGCCTCCGGCTCCGTGGCGCGCTTCGGGCGGGTCGTCGTCGCTCCACGGAAGGACGGCGCGCATGGACCCGGGATAGGCTGAAACGATGACCAACGCGCTGGCCACCGAGACCTCGCCGTATCTGCGCCAGCACGCCGAGAACCCCGTCGACTGGCTGCCGTGGGGAGCAGAGGCGCTGACGCGGGCACGCGAGCGGGACAGGCCGCTGCTCGTCTCGATCGGGTACTCGGCCTGCCATTGGTGCCACGTGATGGAGCGGGAGTCCTTCGAGGACGAGCGCACGGCGGCACTGATGAACGAGGAGTTCGTGTGCGTGAAGGTCGACCGCGAGGAGCGTCCGGACGTCGACGCGCTGTACATGGAGGCCGTGCAGAGCATGACCGGCCACGGCGGCTGGCCGCTGAACGTGTTCCTCACGCCCGAGCAACTGCCGTTCTACGGCGGCACCTACTTTCCGCCCGAGGAGCGCTCGGGGCTGCCCGCCTGGACGCAGGTGCTACAGGCGATCGCCGAGGCGTGGAGCGAGCGCCGCGAGGAGGTGCGAGCCGGCGGCGAGCGCCTGCGCGAGCGCTTGTCCGGAGGCGCACAGCTGACACCCTCCACCGAGCCGCTGCGCGAAGACGCGCTCGATCGCGCCCTCACGGGACTGGCGGGGACATATGACGCTCGCAACGGTGGGTTTGGTGGCGCACCCAAGTTCCCGCAGGCCTCGGCGATCGAGTTCCTGTTGTTGCGAGGCGGCAAACACCGGCGTGCGGCGGCAGACTCCCGGGAGCCGGGAGCGTCCGGCGAGAGCGATCCGGGAACGGCCACCGATGCGAGCGAGATGGCGCTGAGCACGTTGGGCGCGATGGCCAGCGGCGGCATGTACGACCAGCTCGGCGGGGGTTTCGCCCGCTACAGCGTCGACGCCACCTGGACTGTGCCCCATTTCGAGAAGATGCTCTACGACAACGCGCTGCTCGCCCGCGCCTACCTGCATGGCTGGCAGGCGAGCGGCGATCCGCGCTTCAGAGAAGTGTGCCGCCAGACGCTCGACTGGGTGCTGCGCGAGATGCGCGGACCCGAGGGCGCTTTCTACGCGGCGCTCGATGCCGACTCGGAGGGCGTCGAGGGCAGGTACTACGTGTGGACGGTCGCCCAACTGCACGCCGCGCTAGGCGAGAATGGGGATGCCGATGCGGCGATCGCCTGGCTGGGCGCCGGCGAACAGGGCAACTTCAGCGACCCCCACCACCCGGAGCCGGGACTGAATGTGTTGCAGTCGCGAGGCCCACACCCGCCCGCTGAGCAGCGCGAGCGGATTCGCGCGCGCTTGCTCCAGGTGCGCGCCGAGCGCACCCGTCCCGGGCTCGACGACAAGCGCCTGACGAGCTGGAACGCGCTCATGATCTGCGCGCTCGCCGACGCCGGAGCGGCGCTTGAGGAGCCCCGCTACCTCGACGCAGCCGTCGGCTGCGCGGAGTTTCTGCTGGAGGAGATGCGCGACCCACACGGGCGGCTGCTTCGCACCTATAGCCACGGGCAGGCCCGCATCGGCGCTTACCTGGAGGATCATGCCTTCCTGCTGGAGGCGCTGCTCGTGCTGTTCGAAGCGACCTGCGAGGAGCGCTGGTTCAACGAGGCGACAGCGCTCGCGGACACACTGATCGCGCGCTTCGCCGATCCGGAGAACGGCGGCTTCTATTCCACAGCCTCAGACGGCGAGCAGCTGATCGTGCGCCGCAAGGACCTGGAGGACTCCCCCATCCCGTCCGGCGCCTCCAGCGCAGCGATGGGCCTGCTGCGCCTGGCTCAGCTCGCGGGCGAGGAGGAGTACGAGCGCCAAGCGGTCTCGGTCATGCGCCTGCTCGCGGACATCGCGCCTCGTCATCCCAGCTCGTTCGGGCATCTGCTGCAAGCGCTTCACTGGCGCTTCGCCCCCGCGCGCCCGATCGCGTGCCCGGTACCGTCTACACAAGGCCACGGTTAGGGCGGGGAATGTTTTATTTTTTCGGCGTAGATCCCCGGAAAAATAAAGCATTTCCCGCCCCTCACAACGCGTTGGAGGAAAGCCCGACCCGACGCGCCGTCAGAGAATCGCCAGGTAGCGATCCAGCTCCCACTGGGTCACGTTGACCCGGTAGTCCTCCCACTCCTGGCGCTTGATCTCGACGAAGCGGTTGAACGTGTGCTCGCCGAGCGTACGCAGCAAAAGCTCTGACTCGGCCGCGAGCTCGATCGCCTCGCCCAGCGACTCGGGCAGTTGCTCGACGCCGAGGCGCCGGCGCTCCTCGTTGGAGAGGTGGTAAAGGTTCTTCTCCATCGGCTCGGGCAGCTCATAGCCCTTCTCGATCCCCTCCAACCCTGCCTGCAAGAGCGCAGCGAACGTCAAATAAGGGTTGCAGGCGGGGTCGGGGCAGCGCAACTCCATACGGGTCGCCTGCTCCCTGCCGGGGTGATACAGCGGGACACGTACGAGCGCCGAGCGGTTGCGCCGCGACCAGGCGACGTACACGGGCGCCTCGAACCCGGGGACCAGGCGCTTGTAGGAGTTGACCCACTGCGCGAACACGGCGCTGATCTCGCGCGCGTGCTTGAGCTGTCCGGCGATGAACGCCTTGCCGACGTCCGAGAGGAAATACTGGTCATCGGGGTCGTAGAACGCGTTGCGGCCTTCGGAGAACAGCGACTGGTGGGTGTGCATGCCCGAACCGTTCTCCCCGAACAGCGGCTTGGGCATGAATGTCGCGTGCCAGCCGTTCTTCATCGCGTACTCCTTGACCGTGATGCGATAGGTCATGCAATCGTCGGCCATCTTCAGCGCGCCCGCGTAGCGCATGTCGATCTCGTGCTGGGAGGGACCGACCTCGTGGTGGGTGTACTCGACATGAATACCCAGCTGCTCGAGCGCCAGCACCGTCTCGCGGCGCACGTCCGAACCGGCGTCGAGCGTCGTCAGGTCGAAGTAGCCGCCTTCGTCCAGCACCTCGGTCGAATGGGAGTCGCGGAACAGGAAATACTCGAGCTCGGGCCCCACGTTGAACGTGTCAAAGCCCATCGCCCGCGCGCGCTCCAGCGCCCGGCGCAGCACGTGGCGAGGATCGCCCTCATACGGTGTGCGCTCGGGAGTGACGACGTCGCAGAACATTCTCCCCACGCCCTGCTCCTCCGGGCGCCACGGCAACACCGCGAACGTCGCCGGATCGGGCATCGCGATCATGTCCGACTCCTCGATCGCATTAAAGCCCGTAATCGATGACCCGTCAAAGCCCATCCCCGCCTCAAACGCGTCATCCAGCTCGGCCGCGTTGATCGAGAACGACTTCAGCTGCCCGAGGATGTCGGTGAACCAAAAGCGGATGAAGCGGATGTCGTGCTCGGCCACGAGCGCCTTGACGTCCTCCGCACTCTGCGCCTGCTCCGGTTTCGGCTGCTCAGCCATCGTGGCGGACCTTAGTAGATGGTCACGCGGAGGGGTATCGACTGTTGGCCAAACCGCTCAGCGGCTCAGTGACCCGCCACCGCAGCGACAAACGAAGCAACCTCGTCGGCTTCCTTGCCCTGGTAGAGCAGCGCGGGCATCTGCCCGAGGCCGCGCGCGCGGCCTTCGGCGATCGCGCTTTCCACGAGCGCCTTGCGCCCGGCGGCAGTGGAGATCTGATCGCCGACGCGCTGGTCGAGGTTGGGACCGACCTGCCCGACCGAGTTGGTGGCCGACAAGGTGTGGCATACGGCACATGTGTGCGAGAACAGTTCGCGGCCTTTCTGCTGTTCGGCCGTGAGGTGCACGCCGCCGACCGTGATGCCGGCCTTGTGCTCGGCGTTGGAGGCGAGCACGAACCCTGGCACGATCAGACCGAAGGCGAACAGCAGCACGATCCCGATCGTGACCGCGCGCTGGCCGGCTTTTGACTCGGTGTGCAGCGACTCTCGCGCTCCGCGCGGCCCGCCGCGCATCGCGACGAAGAACACGCCGAGGCCGAGCACCACCCAGAATGCGATGAACGCGTAGACCATGCAGGCGGGGACCATATCGCCTGGCGGGGCCGGACGATCGCGACCCGGACGATGAGAGCACTCTCACGGTCTGCTCGCCGGCATTTAGGCTGGCGCAAGGTGCAGCGCTACTCTGCTGGTGGGAGTCCTATGACCTACTTCTTGCGCAGACTTCCCCTTTCGCGACTGCTGCTCGTGTGCGGGCTCGTCCTCGTCTTGGGCGTCTCGCTGACCGCACTCGCGCTGGCGCTCGACACGGGACCAACACCGCCGCCCAAGCCCCTCGCCGATGCTGTCCATCAGGCGCTCGCGGCACCGCCTGTGGAGGGCGTCACGGCGCGCATCCAGCTGACCGACCACCTGCTCGAAGGCGCCAACCTCGCGTCCGGCAGCACCGGCGCAGCCGGTGGGCTGTCCTCCAACCCCCTACTGAACGGCGGTTCCGGCCGGCTGTGGATCGCCAAGGACGGTCGCGCGCGCCTGGAACTTCAGTCCGAACAGGGCGACACACAGATCTACTACGACGGAACCACCGTGTCGGCCTACGACGCGTCCTCGAACACGCTCTACCGCTACACGCCCAAGTCCAATGAAGATGCGTCCACGACGAGCACCAAGGAAGGCGTGCTGGCAACGAGCGTCGACAAGCCGATCGCACACGACGAACCCCCGAGCGTGGCCAAGATCGAAGAAGCGATCTCCCACCTCAAGCACGTGGACGTCTCCGGTGCCACGCCGACCGACGTCGCCGGTCAGGCCGCCTACACGGTACGCGTCACCCCCAAGGAATCCGGCAGCCTGATCGCCGGCGCCGAGCTCTCCTGGGACGCGGTCAATGGCGTCCCGTTGCGTGCGGCGATCTACTCCACGACGAGCGCCGCCCCGGCGATCGAATTGGCGGCCACCGAAATCTCATACGGCCAGGTGGACGGCTCGGTGTTCGACTTCAAGCCGCCGGCCAACGCGAAGGTCCAGGAAGTCGTACTGCCCAGCAAGGAAGACGGCACGACCAAGCCGGGCGCGCACGACGAACACCCGAAGGTCAGCGCTCAAGGCCACGGCATCGCCTCGATTGCCGTGATCGAAGGCAAGACAAAGGCGGGGGCCGGCGACTCGTCCTCCCCGCTGCCCGAAGGACTGCAGAAGGTCAAGATCAACGGCGTCGAAGCGAGCGAGCTGCCGACGGAGCTTGGCACCGTGCTCAGCTTCGAGCGTGCCGGCGTCAGCTACATGCTTGTCGGCGCTGTCAGCCCAGCGGCGATAGAAGCGGTCGCCAAGGGTCTCTGAGCGTGACCGACGACGAGGCGGCTCCGGTCCGAGCAAGGGGACTCGTCAAGCGCTACAAGGAGGTTTTGGCGGTCGATCACATCGACCTGAACGTCCGCGCGGGCGACGTGTACGGGTTCCTGGGGCCAAACGGCGCCGGCAAGACGACCACGCTGCGCATGGCGCTGGGCCTGATCATGCCCACGGAGGGAACGGTCGAGCTGTTCGGGCGGGATCCGATCCGCGAGGGCGCACGGGCGCTTGAGGGCGTCGCCGGGTTCGTCGAGGCGCCGCGCTTCTACCCGTACCTGAGCGCGCGCAAGAACCTGGAACTGCTGGCGGCACTGGACGGCGGCGGCGCGAAGGAGCGTATTCCGGAGGTGCTCGAGATCGTCGAGCTGAGCCCCCGCGCCGGACACCGCGTGGGCGGCTACTCCCACGGCATGCGCCAGCGCCTCGGGATCGCCGCGGCGCTGTTGCGCCGTCCGCGTTTGTTGATCTTGGACGAGCCCGCGACCGGTCTTGACCCGGCCGGCATGCGCGACATGCGCGAGCTGATCCGCCGCCTCGCAGGCGAAGGCATCACGGTGCTGCTCTCAAGCCACCAGCTCCCCGAGGTACAGGAACTGTGCGACCGCGTCGCGATCGTCGATCGCGGTCGCGTCGTCTACGAGGGGGCGCTCGCGGACCTACGCCGCCAAGGTGGAGCCGGCTATCGGCTGCGCAGCACCGATGACGCGCGCGCGCTGGCCGTGCTGAGCGCCCAACCCAACGTCGAGCACGCGAGCAACGGCGAGCACGGGCTGAGCTTTCAGGCGCAAGAGTCCGACGTCGGCGCCCTGTCGCTGGCCCTCGCGCGCGAGGAGATCGGCATCCTCGCGCTGACCCCCGAGTTGGCGACGCTGGAGGATCTGTTCTTCAGGTTGACCGAAACCAACGGCGCCGGACCCGAGACGCCGATCGGCGCGGGGGCGAGCGCATGAGCAGCGCAGCCGCGACACCACCGCTCAGCCCTCCGGCCACCGCGCAGACACCCGCCCTCGCCCACATGCGACGACCATCGACGCTGACCGCCTATCGCTGGGAGCTGCGCAAGCTCGTCTCGCAGAAGCGCACCTACATGGGCCTCGGCCTGGCGGTGATCCTGCCGCTGATCTTCGTGATCGTCCAGAACGTGCACCAGCACCACGATCACGGCGGTGGTGACAGCATCTTCGCGGCGCAGATCACGCAGTCGGGGCTTGCCACGCCGGTCTTGATGCTGCTGTTCGAGTCCGTCTTCTTCCTGCCGCTGATCGCCTCACTCGTGGCCGGGGACATCGTCGCGGCCGAGGACGGCAACGGCACCCTGAAGACGATCCTCACACGCTCGGTCAACCGCGGGCAGGTGTTCGCCGCAAAGACGCTCGCGGCGCTCACCTACGGCGCGATCGCCGTGTTCCTCTCGGCGATCGTCGCGACGATCGGCGGAATCGCCTCGTGGGGCTTCGAACCGATCAAGACCTTCTCCGGAAGCATCGTCTCCGCCCCGGAAGGCCTGCTGCTCGTGTTCGCCGCCAACGCCTGCTATCTGATCCCGCTGCTCACGGTCGCCTGCATCGGCGTGCTGCTGTCCACCACCACGCGCAACAGCACCGCCTCGGTAGTCGGTGCCGTCGGGTTCGTGATCCTGCTGTTCATCATCTCGGGCATACCCGGCCTGGAAGGCATCAAGCCCTACCTCCTTACCGAACAGTTCGAGAACTGGCACGGCCTCCTGCGCACCCCCACCGACTGGGCCCCAATCGGGCACTCCGCCTGGGTCTGCGCGCTGTATGCCATCCCATCGCTGTTCGCGGCCTATCTGGTGTTTCTGCGCCGAGACGTCGCCGGGGGCTGACGCGCGAGACCGGGCTTGCCTGTCAGGCTCCGCGCTCGGCCTGACCGGGGACGGGATTCAAACCCAGTCACTCGATGACCTCCGCAAGCGTCCGCCCACTGAGCACCGAACAAGGCTGCTCGGCGACGATGTCCGAGCCGGGCAGGGCATAATCGTCGCGGCGCTTGATCAACAACCACTGCGCCTTGGCTCCCGGTCGGGTGCGTTGCAGGGCGAAGCCTCCGCGTAGCTTCTGGCCGTGCAGAACGAACACGGCGTGGCCACGGGTGAGCGCCTGCGGCCAGGGCACTCGCCCGCCCTGCTCGTAGGTTCCGCGATCCCACACGATCACCCCGCCCTTGCCGAGCGGACCCTCGAAGGCGTTGTGATCGATCGCATGATCGGCGACCTCGACGGCGAGGCGCTTGACCGCTGGATCGAGCGTGGGTCCCTTCGGCACCGCCCACGAGCGCATCACCCCGCCGACCTCCAGGCGAAAGTCGAAGTGGTGCGCTGTGGCCGCGTGCTCTTGAACCACGAACGCCCCGGCGCTGACACCGCGTATCGCGAACTGCTCGTGACCTTCGACCGCGACCTGCTCGACGATCACCTCCGAGACCCGCGCGGACGGCGGACCTTCGCGCAGAAACGCGACGAGCTGATCCACCGCGGACGAAGGACCCTCGCCGTGAACCTGCACCGCGTCCTTCTCCACGTTGCGCACCCATCCCCAGACGCCCAGCTCAGACGCTCGCCGAACCGTCGTTTCGCGAAACCCGACTCCCTGGACCGCGCCGCGGACCAGAGCACGGATCGCCACGACGCTCGTCTGCCCGTTCTTCAGCTCTCGATCGGCCACTCGCGCGCGCTCTCCTCTCAACCGGCGACCGACCACTGGATCCGGCCCAGACCCGGAAATGCGAGCGCCGCGGCCGTGGCGCCGGTCAGATCCCACTCGCGACCGACGATGTAGGGGCCGCGGTCGATCACCGGAACGGTCAAACTGCGGCCCGCGTAGGTGAACGTGATCAGCGTGCCGCAGGGCGCCGTCTTGTGCGCCACACCGAGCTGATCGCGACCCAGCACACCGCCGCACGCGAGCCCGAGTCCGTAGTCGGTGAACACAGATGCCACGCTCGTCTGCACCCCCGACTTTGCCTCCAGCGACCATGGCAAAAGGCCCGCGAGGTTCGCGGCCGCGGCGCTGAGTTCCAGGCGCTTCTGCCGGCGCTGAACGGCGGCCATTTGGGCCAGCTCGCGCTGCACCTCGGCGTCCGAGGGCGCCCCCGGCGCGGGGCGAAACGCGGCCGGGACGGGGTGCGCCGGCGGGACCGCGCCGGCCGACCCTGTCCTCGCGGGAGCGATCTCCGTCGAGGTGCCCGTCGCGGGCGCAGGAGTACTCACCACCGGCGCGCTGCCGGTAGAAGTGGTTGTCGTCGGAGCGGCGCTCGCCTGGTCCGAGGGAGGTGGTGCGGTTGCGCTCGGTTCAGATTCCCCGCAACCGGCCACCGGAGCCGCCAGGACGAGTAGCGCGGCCAGGGTCACATTGGGAATCCGCCGCGCGCGCGACAACTCACTTCTGCTCGGCGATCCACGCGAATATCGCGCGGGAGGGAGTTATGACGGTTCCGTCGGCCAGCTTAAGCGCCGGCAGTTTCGTATCCCCGGTCGCCGCGCGCAGCTCCTCGCGCGAGCCTTTGCGCAGGAACGGAATCGGGCTGCCATGGGCGGCGACGACCTTGTCGTAGTCGATGTTCGCGGCGCGCAGCGCCTCTTGCACACGACGACACGGATGAATCCGCGGCCCGCCGTCATCGCCGTGACAGACATACAGCGTCGGTTTCTCGGCCATCCTTCGTCCTCCGATCGTGAGCTCGACGGACAGCCTACCGCCGGTCTGGCGCCCGGGTCACCCGCATGTGATCTCGTGGCTACCTGTCTCAAGCGCTCAGTGGCGCTGATAGGTCGCCAGCGTCAGACCCGTCGCCAACGTGTCGCCTTTGAGCCCGCCACGGACTTCGATCGGGTTAAAGCCCGGCTTGAGTTTGAGCTTGTCGCGCAGCGCGTAAAACAGGAATCCGACGTGCTGAAGTTGGCCCTTGGCCCCGCACATCCCGCCCCAGCCGGTCTTGCCGGCACTGTTGGTGCCCGCGAACGCCCCGGCGGGAAGCCCGCCTTCGGGGATGCTCGTGGCGGTCGGCGGTATGCCCGCGATCGCCCATTGCACGATTTCGCGAGAGCCGCCGCTCAGATCGACAGCCAGGACGAACACTTCCGCGGCGCCGCTCGGCACTCCCTGCCATTCCAGCGGCGGCGAGGTTCCTGCGCCGTCGCACGTGTACTTGGTGGCAATCGGACCGCCGGCCTTAAACGCCGTGCTGGTCACTTTGATCTTGCCGAACGTTTTTTCTTTGCTCGCCGGTTTGCTCGAGCTTTTCGCCGGCTGTGATGGAGCCGGCGGAGGCGTCGTTTTTGCGGTGCTCGTGGAGGAGCCGGAGGATTTCGGCACAGGCGGCTTTTTGGCCGCCGTGGAGGTGGTCGCGGACGTCGTTGGCGTCGGCGTCCCAGTGGACCCTGTGGGCCCGGTGGGGGCGCTCACGGCGGTCGTAGTAGAAGCCACGCTCGCCGTCCCGTTGCTCGAACCTTCACCGCAGCCGGCTATGGCCATCGCCGTCGCGCACAGGCACGCGACGATCGCCGTCTTTGCGAACCAAAGCCTTCTGCCGCCCTCGCCCGACGGATCCTGCCTACCAAACCTGCGCCCCATGTCGCCCTCCTGCCAGAGATCATCTGATATTCAGAAGGTCGGCACTATACAAGTGCAGCGGCACGTGCGCGCCACTCGCGTGTGGTGTGGCTCAGCCGACCTCGGCCGGCAGCTCGACCTCGGTGAGCTCCACTTCGCCGATCAGTCGTCGCGCCTCGCGCGGGTCGATCAGTCCGGCCCCGAGACGGGCGGTGGACTCCGCGCCGCAGGCAACGCCGAAGCGCAGGCACTGGTCGGGCGCGCGCGATTCGTAGCGCGCGGCGAGATATCCGGCCAGGAACGCGTCACCCGAACCGCTCTTTGCGACAGGCTCACGCGGTTGCACTCGCGCGCGCTTCAGCGAGGGCCGGCCGTCGACGAGCACCTGCGCGTAGCAGCCGTCGGGGAGCGTCATGATCGCCTCGCGCGGGCCGAGTGCGGCGATCTCGCGTACGGCCAGCGAGCGCTCGTCCTCGTTGGCGAACTCATGCCCGACCAGCTCCTCGGCCTCCAGGAGATTGGGAGAGACGACGTCGGGCTCGGCACGGACAGCGTGATGCAGCGGCTCACCGTCGGTGTCGATCACGGTCGTGACCTCCATGCGCGCCAGATCGCGGATCAGCGAGGCGTATATCTCGGGCTCGACACCCCGCGGCAACGAGCCGGCGAACACCACGATCGCGGCGCCGCGAGCGAGATACAGGAGCTTGTCGGCGAACAGCTCGACCTCGCGCTCAGACACCGACGGGCCACGTTCGTTGATCTCGGTCTGCTCACCGGTCGTAGGGTCGAGCACGGAGGTGTTAGTGCGCGACTCCTCGCGAATGCGTACGAAGTCGTTGAGGACCGCCTCGTCGGTGAGCTGCTCGACGATGTGCGTGCCGGTGACGCCGCCCGCGAACCCCGTCGCGATCACGGGCTGACCGAGAGCCTTGAGCGTACGTGCGACATTCACACCCTTGCCGCCGGCCATCGTGCGCTGCTCGACCGTACGGTGTCTGCGCCCAAGCCGAAAGTTGGGCACCGAGAGGGACTTGTCGATCGCCGCGTTGAGCGTGACCGTGATGATCATTGCGGGTTCAGACTACTACGCCAACTGCCAAGCGAGGGCACGCAGCCGCTCAGCCTCCGCACGAGCCGCGATCGCCGGATCGCCGCGATCGTTCAGATGGGCGTTCGCGATGCTGCGCGAGGCGGACACCAGCCCTCCTGCCCGACCGGGAGCGAACGCCGGAGCGAGGTCCTGCACGCGCCCGCCCTGTGGGCCAACGCCCGGCAGCAGAAACACGGCATGCGGCATCAGCTCGCGCGCTCGCGCAATGTGACCGGGCGCGGTAGCGCCCATGACCGCGCCGACGTCGCTGAGCCCACTCTCCCCCACGCCCGCGCGGCCCAGCTCGTCCACGAGCGCCGCAAGACGCTCCCACACGGTTCCCTCGCCGGCGAGCGGCAAATCCTCGACGTCGGCGGCGCCCGGATTGGACGTGCGCACAAGCGCCAGCACGCCCGCCGTGGCCGCGCGCGCGGCCACCACGAATGGCTCGACGGCGTCTCTGCCCATCAAGGGGTTGACGGTCGCCATGTCCGCACCCAGGCCCTGGACCTCGCCGAACGGGGTCTGCACGCCACCGAACAGCGCCTGCGCGTATGCGCGCGCACTCACGTCGATGTCTCCGCGCTTGCCGTCGGCGATAACCAGCAGCCCCGCCTGGCGAGCGTGCCGCACGACCGCCTCAAGGGCCTGGCGACCGACTGCGCCCAGCCGCTCAAAACACGCCAGCTGGGGCTTGATCGCCACGCACGCCGGTCCCGCTGCATCGATCAGCGCCAAGCAGTGCGCCTGAACGGCGCACGCGGCCCGCTGAACGGGCGAAGAGTCTCCGTCCGGCACAACCACGGCCTGCCCGCGATCACGGTGCCCAGCGTCCTCCATACCGGGCCACAGCGCACTCGGGTCGGGATCCAGCCCGAGCACGATCTGAGACTCGCGCTCCGCCACGCGTGTGGCCAGCGTGTCCCCGAACGAGCGCACCGTCACAACCTCGGCTCCTGAGAACTCCTCAGGCACGTGGCCTCGCGGCCGGACACGTCAGGTGCGGTCTCAGCGGCCCTTGACCGCGGCCTTCAGGCCGGTGCCGGCCGTGAATCGCGGCACGCGCGCGGCGGCGATCTGGATGCGCTCGCCGGTGCGCGGGTTCACGCCCTCGCGCGCGCCGCGCTCGCCGACGTGAAACTTGCCGAACCCGGACAGGGTTATCTCACTGCCACGCCGCAGCGTGTCCTGGACGGTGCCCAGCACCGCCTCGACCGCGCGCGCGGCCTCGCCTTTGGTCAGGCCGGCGCGATCGGCCACCTGATCGACCAGCTCGGACTTCGTCACTTCGTCCTCCTCGTGGATGCGTGGATGGCTGACTGACTTCTGGCTTTTGCCTGACGCTAACAGCGTTTGCGGACGATTTCACTTCGCAGGACCGCCACGACCGCCGCATCGGCAACAATGGCGGCGATGACTTTCGAACGCGTTGCCTGGATCCTGACGGTGTTCGTGGCCCTACTCACGGCCTGCCTGCTGCTGCTGGCCGGCTACACCGGCTACGCGGGGCTCTCGGCCGCCGTGGGGGCAGCGGCGGCGATCAACCTGTCGTAGCCCCAAGCCACTCCAGCAGCGCCCGGGAGGCGCGACCGCGGTGGCTGATCCGATCCTTGCGCTCGTCGCTCAGCTGCGCCATCGTTTCCGTCTCAGGCAGATCGTCTGGCACGAATGCCGGGTCATAGCCGAATCCACGCTCACCACGTGGCGTAGGGGTGAGCGTGCCGGTGCAGAAGCCTTCGAACAGGCGCTCCTCCCCCGTCTCGGGGTTCACGTAGGCGAGGGCGCACACGTACCGCAGCGCGCTGCCGACCGGCGCCTCGCGCAAGAGCAGGACAAGGTTTTCCTCATCGCTCGCGTGCTCACCGGCGTAGCGAGCCGAGCGTACGCCCGGCCTGCCCCCCAGCGCGGCCGCCTCGATGCCCGAATCGTCGGCGATGCTCGCCCTACCGGTCGCCGTGGCCGCCGCGCGCGCCTTGGGCAGCGCGTTCTCCGCGAACGTCTCCCCGTCCTCGGGCGGCAACTCGACGTCCTCGGGCAGCGCGTCGATCCCCCAGTCTCCCAACAGACGCGCGAACTCTCGGCGCTTGTGCTCGTTGCGCGTGGCGAGCAGGAGTCTTCCGGGCATCAAGCAGCGACGGTTGCCTGGGCAATTGCCAGCGCCTGCAGCTCTCGCAGGGTCTCGATACCGCCCGCAGCGAGCGCGAGCAGCTCGTCCAGATGAGCGCGCGAGAGGGGCGTGCGCTCGGCCGTCGCCTGCACCTCGACCAGGCCGCCATCGCCGGTCATCACGACGTTCGCATCGACCTCGGCGTTTGAGTCCTCGCCATAGTCGAGGTCCAGTCGCGGCTGACCGTCGACGATCCCGCAGGAGACCGCCGCGACCGAGCCGGTCAAGGGACTCTCCTCCAACCGGCCCTTGTCCCGCAGCTTGGCACAGGCGAGCGCGAGGGCCACGTAGGCGCCGGTGATCGACGCGCAGCGCGTGCCGCCGTCGGCTTCGAGCACGTCGCAATCGAGATAGATCGTGCGTTCTCCCAAAGCCTTAAAGTCCACGACGCCGCGCAGCGAACGCCCGATCAGGCGCTGGATCTCGACGCTGCGCCCGTCCAGGCGGCCCTTGGTGATGTCACGCTGCTTGCGATCGCCGGTCGAGGCAGGCAACATCGCGTACTCGGCCGTGACCCAGCCCTTGCCCTTGCCGGCCATCCATCGCGGCACGGTCTCCTGCGCGGCCGCCGTGCAGATCACGCGCGTGCCGCCGATCGAGATCAACGCGGAGCCGGTCGCGGCGCGCACGAACCCGGGCTCGATCGTCGTCGGGCGCAGACCGTCCGGCCCGCGGTCATAGCTGCGTTTGCTCATGCCGCGCACCCGCAACATGTGACTAGGCTCACGGCGATCTCCTCGCCTGCCGCGAGGCTCACGCGATCGCCCCCACACCGGCCAGCTCGACGTGCTCGACCTCGCCCAGCGGCATCTGCAGGAAGCGTGTACCCAGCTCACGAAACGCGGCGACGTCGCCGGTGCACAGAAACCTGTACTCGCCCTCACCCTCGGCGCGGGGATTGCGCAGCTCGCGCGTGCCGAGCGCATGCTCGACCTGACGCGCGAGTGCCGCTCCGGAGGTGATCAGCGCCACCTCGGGTCCGAGCGTGCGCTGCAGCATCGGAGCGATCAGAGGGTAGTGGGTACAGCCCAGGATCACCGTGTCTACGTCCGCGCGCCGCAGCGGCTCGCAGGCGCCGCGCACGGTCGTGAGCGCCTGCTCGTCGAACTGCTCGCCCGCCTGGATGATCGAGGCCAACGTCGGGCAGGCGACCGCGTGCAGCGCCACGTGCGGATCGACCGCGGCGACCGCGTGCTCATACGCGCCACTGGCGACGGTCGTGGGAGTCGCCAACAGACCGATGCGACCACTGCGCGTCGCCGCGACGGCACGCAGTGCCTCGGGACGAACGACCCCCATCACGTCGATCCCCAGCGTGGTCTGACGCATGCGCGCGCTGAGGCTCGGGAGTGCCGCGGAGGTGGCGGAGTTGCACGCGACCACCAGCAGCTTCGCCTGGCGGCGCAACAGCTCCTCGGCGATCTCGGCGGCGAAGCGCTCGATCTCCTCCGGGGATCGTTCGCCATAGGGAAAGCGGGCGGTGTCCCCCAGGTACACGAAATCCTCGCGCGGCAAACGCACGAGCAGCTCGTGCAACACCGTTAGCCCACCCACGCCCGAATCGAACACGGCGATCGGCCGCGCGCGCGGGTCACGGCCGGTAGTGGCGCTGTCCATGCGCGCCATCATCTCAGAGCGCTACCTTGAGCGACGCCGTGCGCGCGCTGCTCGTCTCGAACATGCAACCCGATCGTGCCCATCCCCAGCGCGGGCGGTTCGTACGCGACCAGGTCGATGCGCTACGCGAGATCGGAGGCGCGGACCTCGTCGTGGAGCTGTATGAGTTCCCGCCCGGCAAGCGCGCGCTCGTGCGCGCCGCCTGGGATCTGCGCCGCCGCTACGGGCGCGAGCGATGGGACGTCGTGCACGCCCATTACGGGCTCAGCGCCTGGCCGGCGCTGGCAATACCGGCGCGGGTGCGCGCGCTGACCGTTCACGGCACCGACCTGAGCCATCCACGCACGCGACGTCTGACCGCAAAGGTGATCCCGCGCATGGACATCCTCGCGGCGGCATCGACAGAACTGGCGCACCGCGTGCCGGTGGAAGACGAGCGCGCGCTGGTGCTGCCCTGCGGCGTGGACCTCACACGCTTTCACCCGATCCCCCGCACACAGGCCCGGGCGGAGTTGAAGCTCGACCTCGACGAGCCGTTCGTGCTGTTTCTCGCGAAGCCCTCGCGTAAGGAGAAGCACTACGACCAGGCGCTCGAACTGGCGCGCGACTCAGACGTGGAAGTGCGCGCGCTCTACAACGTCGATCCCGAGCTCGTCGTCCAATGGATCAACGCGTCCAACGCCGTGCTCGTTCCCAGCGCACGCGAGGGGTTCGGGCTGGCCGTGCTGGAGGCGCTGGCGTGCGACGTGCCGGTGCTCGCCACGCCAGTGGGCAGCCATCCGCAGGCGCTTGAGGGCGTCGCGGGCACGCTGTGCGCGCCGTTCGAGCTGGACCGCTGGCGCGAGGCGCTGGCTCCACACCTGCGCGATCCGGACCCGCGCATCGCCGGTCGCTCCCACGCCGAGCCGTTCTCGGCGCCGCGCATGGCCGAGCGCGTGCTGGGAGCGTGGCGCACGACACTGGAGCACGCCGGGTAGCATGGATCGGTCAATGGACGACACGCAGACCACCAGTCCGGCGACCCAAGAGGTAAACGCCCAGACCCCGCTCGCGGGCGAGAGTGCCCCGAGCGATCGACCGGAGGCTTCCAACGGTCAGCCCGAAGCTCCCAGCGGGCCTCCCGGGTTCAGCGAGCGCGGGCGCATGCGCCGGCGCATGCGCTTCCTGCGCAAGGCGCGCGAGCTGGCCTACCGCGACCTCGGCGGGCTCGTGTTCGACCTGCACCGCTTCGGACACCGCAACGACACGCTGGTGCTCACAAAGCTCGAAACGGTCGGACGCATCGACACCGAGCTGCGCGCGCTCGAATCCACGCTCGCCGAGCGCCGGCCTGTGACGGTGCTGCGCGAGGCAGGCGTCGCGGCGTGCCCGCGCTGCGCCGCGATCCATGGCAGCGACGATCGCTTCTGCCCCAACTGCGGCCTGGCGATGGATCTGCGCGCCGAGCGCCCGATGGCCGGCCCCCAGAGCGCTCCCCAGGCCGCGCCTGCGCCCGCCCCGGCGCCTGCGCCACCGGCTGGAACGCCTGCGCCTGCGCCCGCGATGGCTCCGACCGCAGTGCACACCCAGGCGCACGTGACGCCGCCCCCACCCCGCACGCCGGCTGCCGGCTGGCCTCAATCTCCGGCACCGGCCCCCGGCGGGGCCACGCCCGCCGCGCCCACAGCGCCCACAGCCCCAGCAGCGCCCGCCACGCCCGCGGCGGCGCCCATGCCGACGCCGACGATGCCTAGCGCGACGGCGCCCCCGGTGCCCGCCACGGCCACTCCTGCGCCCGCAACACCGGCGCCGAGCACGCCCACGCCCGCACAGGGCGCCCGTCCGCCCACCGGTCCGGCGCCGAGCACAGCCGACGACTCCGCCGTGGGCAAGGACGGCCCGGGCGCAGATCAGCCGACAGAGATCGTCCGCCCACCGGTCAAAGACCCTTGAGCGTCGCCACCCAGCCGCCGCCGACCGTCCCAACACCCGGCGTAAGTCCGGCCCCGCCCGTCGATGCGGCCTGCCCACTGTGCGGAGCGCCGCTGGACCCGCGCCAGGAGTGGTGTCTGAGCTGCGGAGCGGCCGCACGCACACGCCTGGCGGCTCCGACCAACTGGAAGGCGCCGATCGTCGCGATCGCCGTGATTCTCACGCTCGCGTTGGGTGTGCTCGCGGCGGCGCTCGTGAAACTCAGCGGCGGCTCGCCCACCGCTACGACACCGCCGCCGATAACGCGGACGATAACCACCGCTGCGCCGGCCGTCCCGGGCGTGACCCAAAGCACGATCCCGACCACCACCACGGGCGCGACCGGCGCGACGGGTCTCGGCGGGGTGGTCGCGCCGACGACCACGGGCGCCGTCACACCGGGCACACCTGGCACACCGACGACGATCAGCCCGTCCACGACGACGACCGCCAGTCCTACGACTCCCGCCACAACCCCGACCGCGACCACACCGACCAACACCGGAACGGGGTCTTCGCCCTCGACCGAAGAAGAGCTGCGCAAAGCCGGATTCTTGCCGCGCACCAAAAAATAGTCGCCACCGGACGCCAGACAGGGCCCCCTCGATGCCTAACACCACCCAGCCTTCGAGCACGGAGGCCGATCTCGCGGTCATCGGCGCCGGCGCGGCCGGGCTGTATGCGGCGCTGTGCGCCGCCCGCGAGGGTGCGCGCGTGGTCCTGGTCTCGGCCACCCCGTTGGCACAGACGGCGAGCTACTGGGCGCAGGGCGGACTGGCCGCGGCGCTCGCGGCCGACGACACGCCCGAGCGCCATCTCGCCGACACCGAGCGCGCGGGGCGCGAGCTGGTCAGACACTCGGCCGCGCAGATCCTCGTGCGCGAGGCGCCCGCGTGCGTCGAGGACTTGCAGTCGCTGGGCGTGCGCTTTGACGCCGACCGTTTCGGCCGGCTCGCGCTGGGCTTGGAGGGCGGGCATTCGATCAGGCGCATCGTCCACGCGGGCGGCAGCGCGACCGGACGGCGCGTGGTCCGTCAGCTCTCGGCGCTGGCTGCCGCCGAGCAGCGCATCACGGTGCTGGAGGGCGCCCGCGCGCGTGCGTTGTGGACGGAGGACCCGAACGCTCGACCGGGAGCGGCCGGGCGCTGTCGCGGGCTGCTGTGCGAGGACTGGCGCAACGGTCGAAACGGCCATCCGGGAGGTGGACGGGCGAGCGTCGTTTCCGCACGCGCAGTCGTGCTTGCCACCGGCGGCGCCGCGGCGCTGTGGGGGCGCACGACCAACCCGCCGGGCTCTCAGGGCGTGGGCCTGCTGCTCGCGCACGCCGCCGGGGCGCGGCTGGCGGACCTTGAGCTGTTGCAATTCCACCCCACCGCCGCGATCGGCGTGCCCGGACGCGAAGGCTTCCTCGTGACCGAGGCGATCCGCGGTGAGGGCGCCACGCTGCACGACTCACGTACGGGCGAGCGTTTCGTCGACGAGCTCCTGCCCCGCGACGAGGTCTCGCGCGCGATCCAGGCGCGACTGCGCGAGAGCGGCGCGAGCGCCGTCGGGTTGGACATGCGCGCGATCGACCCGGCGCTCTTTCCCAACGTCGTCGCCGCTCTGCGCGACGCGGGCCTCGATCCCACACGCGAACTGGTGCCGGTCGCGCCGGCCGCCCATTACGCGATGGGCGGGATCGCGGTCGATCTGCACGCGCGTTCGAGCATCGCGGGGCTGTATGGGGTCGGCGAGGTCTCCTGCACAGGCCTGCACGGTGCCAACCGTCTGGCGTCGAACTCGCTGAGCGAGTGTTTCGTGTTCGCGCGGCGCGCCGTCGATGCCGCGCTGTCAGAGCCCCAACCGCGGCCCGGCACGCCGGCCGAGATCGACGGCCTGATGCAAACTCCGCCGATTCCCGGCGCCGAGCCGGGTACCCGCGCGGCGCTGTGGCGCGATGCCGGCATCGAGCGCACGGGCGAGGGTTTGCGCCGTCTGCTCTCAGACCCGCACCCGCTGGCCCGGCTGATCGCACGCTGCGCGCTCGCGCGCGAGGAGAGCCGCGGCGCGCACCTACGCCTGGACCACCCCCGGCGCGACCCGGCGCTCGATCACCGTCACGCGGTCCTCGCGGGCGAGGAGCAGGTCAGCTGGGAGACCTGGGAGTAGCGTCCGCGGACATCCCGTGGCCATGGCGATGGGGCCACAGCGGGAGCGCCGCAAAAACGCTCCCAACCATGCCCGCTCGGTGCGGTGACCGGCGCCAACAGGGCAGTCGGAACCGCCGGGCTGTGGGTCACCCCAAAAAAGCAAAACCTGCCGGCGCGACACCGCATCTTTTCTGGTACGGCCGGTGTTCTAGGTGGTGGAAGAACGGGGGACGATCGGAGTCTTAAGGACACGGCGGGTGTGCTCAAGCTCAGAGAGACCGACAAGGAGAGGGACCACGCCATGTACCAGTTCAGCCGGGCCATCTACAGGGAGCTTTCGCCCCACATCCTCCCGCCCGCGCACGGCGAGAACGCGAGCGTCAACCACGAGCGCGTGCTGCACGCCTGCGAGGCGGTGGTCGAGCGCATGACGACCGACCGCCACTACTTCGCCTATCCCGCGCGCACGCTCTACTGCGACATTCGCAGCTATTTCGCGATGAGCGAGCAAGGCCACGTGCATCGCGTGGTCAACCGCTACATCGGCTACGCCCAGCGCTTTCTCGTCGAGAACCCGGTCGCGGCATACACGGCCGTCAGCGGTCAGGCGCCGCAATGCCGCGCGACGACCCGCAAGGGCTCGGCCTGCCAGCGGGTGCCGCTCCCGCACAACGGCTATTGCCCCTCCCATCAGCACCTCGCCGAGACCGAGGACCGGGAGCTCGCGGCGGCCTGATTGCTTGGTGTTGGGGGGGGTCGCGTCCGCGCATGTTTGGTGCGCGGACGGCGGCCGTAAGCGCGGGACATCCGGTCCCGCATACCCTGTGACGGATGCTCCTAGGCGTTGACGTAGGCGGGACGTTCACCGACGCGGTGCTCGTGGACGCGGGCGGTGCGGTGCATACCGCGAAGGTCCCCACGACACCGCAAGACCAGGCCGTCGGCGTGCTCGATGCGGTCGGTGCGGTGCTTGCGCGCGCCGGCGCCACGCCGGGCGAGGTGACGGGCTTCGCACACGGCATGACCGTCGCGACGAACGCGTTGCTGGAGGGGCGCGCGGCGCGCACTGCGCTGATCGCCACGGCCGGCTTCACCGACGTGATCGAGCTGGGCCGCCAGGCGCGCCCGCATCTCTACCGGCTGTGTGACGCACCGCCCGCACCGCTCGTCGGAGCCGAGCTGCGTTTCGGCGCGCCCGAGCGCTGCGGGCCGGACGGTCCGCTGCTCGCGCTCGACACGGCCGCGGCGGGCACGCTGGTGGAGGAGGTCGCTGCGGCCGAGCCCGAGGCGGTGGCGATCTCGCTGCTTCACTCCTACGCCTACCCCGAGCACGAGCAGCTGCTGGCACGCCTACTCGCCGAGCGCCTGGGGTCCGGCACGCACGTGTCGGTGTCGAGCGAGCTCGTGGGGACCTTCCGCGAGTACGAGCGCACCGCCACGACCGTCCTCGACGCGGCGCTCAGCCCACTCGTCGGGGCCTATCTGCGACGGTTGTCAGCGCAGTCCTCCGCGCTCGGGCTGGTGGAGCCCGAGATCATGCAGTCCTCCGGCGGGCTCACCCCGAGCGCGCGCGCGGCCGAGCACGCGGCCCTCACGGTCCTCTCCGGACCGGCCGGCGGCGTCGGCGGGGCGCTGCTGCTGGCGGGTTTGGCGGGCGAGGAGAACGTGCTCTGCTTCGACATGGGCGGCACCTCTTGCGACGTCTGCCTGATCTCAGACGGCCAGGTCGCAGAGACCGCCCAGCGCACCGTCGCCGATCGTCCCCTGGCGCTTCCGGCCCTTGACATCCACACGGTCGGGGCCGGCGGGGGCTCGATCGCCTGGCGCGACGGCGGCGGCGCGCTGCGGGTCGGTCCAGAGTCCGCGGGCGCCGTGCCCGGGCCGGCCTGCTATGGCCATGGCGGGGAGCGGGCGACGGTCACCGACGCGAACCTGCTGCTCGGGCGCCTGCCCGCGGATACACCCATCGCGGGCGGACTGATGCTGGACACCGGCGCCGCCGAGCGCGCCATCGCCCGACTCGCGGATGAACTGGGCTTGGACGCGCTCGCGTGCGCCGCCGGGATCGTGCGCGTCGCCGAGGCCGAGATGTTGCGGGCGTTGCGCGTGATGAGCGTCGAGCGCGGCATCGACCCGCGCGCATACGCGCTGATGCCCTTCGGCGGCGCCGGCCCGTTGCACGCCTGCGCGCTGGCCACCCAGTTGGGGATCGAGCGCGTCCTCTGCCCGCGCACCTCTGGCGTGCTCTGTGCCCTCGGTCTGGCCGCGGCGGCGCCCAGGCGCGACGTCTCGCGCACGGTCATGTTGCACGGATCGCAGCTCACCGCGCCGGCCCTCGCTCGCGCCCGCGAGGAGTTGCTCGCGCAGGCCGGATTGGGGACCTTGGAGTTCTCCCGCGCCAAAGCAGGCCGCCCGCAGACCGCCGGGGCGGCACGATCTGGAGCAGGGTCGGGGGGTGGTGATGATTACTTTTTCGGCCTTAACGCGCGCGTGCGCGTTAAGGCTCGCAGACGAACAACCTATGAGTTGCGCTACCGCGGCCAATCCCACGAGCTGCCGATCGAGTCAGACTCCACCGAGCCGGCGATCCTGCGCGAGATGTTCGCCCGCGAGCACGAGCGGCGCTACGGCTACCGCGACGACTCGGGGGAGGTCGAGCTGGTGACGATCCGCGTCTCGGTCTGGGGCGCGGCAGCGCGACTGAGCCTACGAGGCGCCGACGGCAAAGCACGGCGCGCGCCGATCGTGGGCCCGGCGGTGTATCCGCTGCCCGAGGCCACGCTCTACGTGCCCCCCGGCTGGTCGGGCGAGGTGGACGAGTGGGGCACCACCCATCTCGCGCGGGATCACTCGTGAGCGGGCTTGACCCGATCCAACTCCAGGTCCTCACCGGCGCCTTGCGCGCGGCCTGCGAGGAGATGGGCGCGGTGCTGATCCGCTCGGCCCGATCGTCCAACATCAAGGAGCGCCACGACGCCTCGACCGCGCTGTTCGACAGCCGCGGCGAGATGGTCATGCAGGCCGAGCACATCCCGGTCCATCTCGGCTCGATGCCCGCCGCCGTGGAGGCGGTGCTGGAGAAGGATCATACGCGCGGCGAACCCTGGGTCTTGAACGATCCGTTCGCCGGCGGCACGCACCTGCCGGACATCACGGTCATCACCCCCGTGCTCGTGGACGGCGTCGTGCTCGGGTTCGCGGCCAGCCGCGCGCACCACGCCGACGTCGGCGGCGCGATCCCCGGGTCGATGCCCGCCGACAGTCGCACGCTGGAGCAGGAGGGCGTCGTGATCGGCCCGACCCGCCTGGACGAGGCCACCCTCAGAGGGTTGGCGGCGCGCATGCGCCAGCCGCGCGAGCGCGAAGGGGACCTGCGGGCGCAGTTGGCCGCCAACCGGATGGGCGCCCTGCGCCTGCGCGAGCTCGCGCGCACGGTCGGCACCGACGGCCTGCGCGAGGCCTTTGGCGAGGTGCTCGACTATGCCGAGCGCCGTGCGCGCTCGTGCATCGGCGCGCTCGACGACGGCGAGTTCGAGTCCCAGGACCTGCTCGAGGCACCCGAGGGCGACCTGCCGCTGCGCCTGCGCGCGCGCATCGCCGGCGAGCGCCTGCTCCTCGACTTCAGCGGCAGCGCACCTCAGCATCCGGGCAACCTCAACTGCCCGCTCGCGGTCACCCGCTCGGCCTGCCTGTTCGCCGCCCGGGTGCTCACAGACCCGGACATCCCACCCTCGGCGGGCGCCTACCGGCCGATCGAGATCGTCGTGCCGGAGGGCTCGATCCTCAATGCCCGTCCCAGCGGGGCGCATAGGCCCGCGGTGGCGGCCGGCAACGTCGAGACGAGCTCGCGCGTGGCCGACCTCGTGCTGGCCGCCTTCGGTCGCGCGCAGGGACAGGGCACGATGAACAACCTCACGCTCGGCGCCCCCGCGCAGGACTCGACCGGTATGGATGGCGCAGCCGAAGCAGGCGGTTTCTCCTACTACGAGACGCTCGGGGGCGGCCAGGGTGCATGTGCCGACGCGGACGGGCCGAGCGGCGTGCACGTGGCGATGAGCAACACCCTCAACACGCCCATCGAGGCCCTGGAGCGCGAATTTCCGGTGCGCGTGGTCGAATACGGGTTGCGCCGCCATTCCGGCGGTACGGGCGCCCATCGGGGCGGAGACGGGGTCGTGCGCGAGCTGCAAGCGCTGCGGGAGATGACCTACTCGCTGATCGCCGAGCGCCGCCGGCACTCCCCACGTGGCGCCGACGGCGGCGAGCCGGGCCTGCCCGGGCACGACTCGATCGACGGCCAAACGATCCCGGGCAAGAGCACGGGCACCCTGGGCGCAGGACAGCGGCTGCGCATCGAGACGCCCGGCGGCGGCGGGTTCGGCGCCCCCTGAGCCCCGTCAAGCCTCGCCCAACTCGTCAATATCGCCAAAAAACCAGCCCATTTGCAGGGGATTTGGGATTTCCGCCGGGATTTCGTATCTTTTAAGTACTGGCCGTCCCTGTTTAGCGCGGACGGCACGCAGGGCATACATCAAGAAGTCCCCCCCTCAACCATCCACCGGTTCTCCCCCATGCCAATTGCTTTCAAAGAGTGGGCTGTCACCGTCCGCGCCCTCGCGGAAGGCGAGCAGCTGCTGACGCTACGTAAGGGCGTCCTGCGCGACTCGGACAAGCCGTTCCGACTCGCCCACGAGCGCTTCTTCCTATATCCCACGTTCGACAGCCAGAGCGGCAACCTCGTGCGCGAGTCCCACCAGCCCGAGCTGCGCCGCGCCCTGGAGGAGGGCGTGTGGAGCGACGGCGAGCCGCCGATGCACGCCTTCAGCTCCGGCGCGCCCATCCAGCAGCCCGACCGCGTGCGTATCCGCGCATGGGCCGAAGTCGCCGGGCACTTCACGATCACCGACCCGCGCTGCGTGGACGCGCTCTCCCCCTTCTACGTATGGACCCCCAGCTATGCCGAACGGCGCCTGGGCTGGCGCCGTCAGCAGCCGCTGCACGTGCTGCTGCTGCGCACCTACCGCATCCCGCGACCGGTCACCGTGAAGGTCAAGGACGAGTACAACGGCGCGCAGGCCTGGGTCGAGTTGGCACGCGAACTGCCCTTCGAGGGCACCCCCGTACTCTCCGACGCCGAGTTCGAGCGCGCCTCGGAGGAGATCGAGGCGATCACGAGCGGCAGCGAGGCCGGCCAGCCGGTTCTCGCTTAGACGATCCCCTCGCATAGACGGTCGCTGAGCAAGCAGGTCAAGAACGCAGGGAGCGTGGCGTGCTGGCCGATCGGCGATCCCGTCGATCGGCGATCGGTACGCGAGTGACCGAGGACGCACAGATGCGCAGCTCAGCGACCGTCTAGGGCGGTGCCTGCAGGGTCTCGCGCGCGGCCTGCGCACCGGACTCGGGCACGAGGATGTCCCGCGGTCCGGCGGCCAGGAAATCGGGCACGTCAAAGCCGCGCGCGCGGCGGGCCATGCTGGGGATGCCCTCCTCAAGCAGCAGTCCCTGGATCAACTGCGCCTCTGGCAGGTTCTGCGCATAGGCGACCTTCACGAGCTTGCCTTCGCTGTACTGGGGCTTGATCTTGCGAGCGTATTCGCGACGCTCGTCGGGCTCGGCCGTCTCGCCCGTACCGGCCGCGGTCTCGGGACGGACAAGCGGCATCTCGCAGGTGGCGCAGAAGCGCTCGCCGCCACGATGCTCGCGCCCGCAGGACGGGCACACCAGATGATCGTCGGCCGAGGAATCCATCACCGCACCCGCAGCTCGACCTCCCGCACGGCACCGTTCTCGATCAGATAGCAACGGACCTCCGCCTCCTCCCCGGCGAGCCCGACGATCACCCACTCAAGGCCCGGCCAGTTTGCGGCGAAGTTGATGTCCGTCTGCGACGGATACGGGGCGGTGTGGGTGTGCGAGTGGTAGATCGCGCCGAGCTCCGCGTCTTCGTCTTCGAACTCGTCGATCGTTCGCAGCACCTCTTTGCCGTCGATCTCAAAGCGCTTGCGCGAAGCGAACACGTTCGTCGCGCGATGCACGCGCGTGGCGAGTTGCTCCCCGTCGGGCCCGCTCGGGGCGTAGGCGATCATGCCGCAACACTCAGCGTCGTACTCCTCGCGGGCATGCGCGATTACGTCCTCCAGCAGGGAACGGGCGATGTTCATCGCTACGCCAACCGCGCCACTTGCGCGCGCGGATAATCCGGCGCGAGTGCAAGCCACCGGACCCCGGTCCAGGATGCCCGCGCCGGCCCGAGTGCCGGCCCTACCACCAGACGGTGGCGTCGAGGTTCTCGACCTCGTCGACCGGCAGCGTGTAGATGCCGCTCGACAGATACTTCCAACCGTCATCGGCGACGACGAACACGACGTTGCCCTCGTCAAGCTCGCCCGCGATGCGCACGGCGATCGAGGCGATCGCGCCGCTTGAGACCCCCGCGAACACGCCCTCCTCGTCGAGCAGCTTGCGCGTCCAGATGATCGCGTCGCGGTTGGTCACGAAGATCTTGCGGTCCAGCAGCGAAATGTCGATGATCGGCGGGATGAAGCCGTCGTCGAGCGAGCGCAGCCCCTGCACGGGCTCGCCCTGCATCGGCTCGGCCGCGACGATCTTGACGTTCTCGCCGAACGTCTCCTTCAGGCGCCGCCCGTTGCCCATCAGCGTGCCGCCGGTACCGAGGCCCGCGACGAACGCCGAGACCTCGTCGAGCTCCTCGAGGATCTCAAGTGCCGTGCCGTTGTAGTGGGCGTTCGGGTTGGCCTCGTTACCGTACTGGTAGGGCATGTACACCGAGGAATCGGCCTGCGCCATCTCCAGGGCCTTTTCGACCGCCCCGTTGGACCCGAGCGAACCGTCGGAGTAGACGATCTCCGCGCCATACATCCGCAGCAGCTGCGTACGCTCGGGTGTGACGTTCTCGGGCATCACCACCTTCAGGCGGTAGCCCTTGCGTTTTGCGATCATCGCCAGCGAGATCCCGGTGTTGCCCGAGGTCGGTTCGAGGATCGTCTGCCCCGGTGAGAGCGCGCCTTTCTCCTCGGCGTCTTCGATCAGGGCCCGCGCGACACGGTCCTTGACCGAGCCGGTCGGGTTGCGCGACTCGAGCTTGGCCCAGATGCGCACGCACGGCTTGGGCGAAAGGCGCGGCAGCTCGATCAGCGGCGTGTTGCCGATCGACTGCACGACATCTCCGTAGCGCCCTCCGCAGGGCCGGTTCTTCAGCGGCTGAACGGCCATTACTTCAGAGAATATAGCGGGGTTCATGCGCTACAACTTCGTCAGTCCACACACGACCCTCGCCAGCCCATACCACGCGCACCCGCAATGGCCGCAAGCGTCTCCGATCACACCTGGACGGCCGCCGAGATCGTAGCGCTGCTGGACTAAGCTACGGCCGCATGAGCAGGGAGTCGTTTCATCGCTGTTTCTTCCTTGTCTTGGCGGTCATGCTTGCCGCCTTCGCCGCGTATTCGTTGGCGGGGATCAGCGTTGTCGCAGTAACAGATGGTTGGAGCCACTTCCGTGTTGTGGCTCGGGGGCTAGCCGTCATCTCGATCTTGGCGCTCGCCATCTTGGCTGCGTTGCTCGCGCGACGTTCGTGGCGCGCGGCGAAATCAAATTGAGACACCACCCTCCGCGCGGTGGTGGGTCAAGTGGAGCCGGAGTCAAGAACCACACGTCGTCCGCCGCATCGTCTAGGAATGGCCCAGATGGGTGAGCCAGAGCAACAGACGACCGACGAGACAACGGTCCTCGAGCGCGCCGGACAGGTCTTTGCCGTCGTCATACTCGTCCTGCTCGCTGCCGGCATTGTTTTTGCCGTAATCGGGATCTACCCACATAGAATCCCGGCCGAGAAGAACCCGAACTTTGTAGACAACATCTTCGCGAGCCGGGTCGTGATTCTTGCCGCAAGGATCACGCTGTTGTTCGCGGCGGCTTATGTAGCCGTATCGGTCGTGGGGCTTATCGCGAACCGAAGATGGATCTCACAACTTGGCCCATTCAAGGCTTCGGACCCAATTGCTCGACTCGGGCATAGTGCGGAGGCGCTGGAGAGCGACCTGCAGGATGCCGTCGAGACCATCCAAAAGCTAGAACAGCGCCTTGTCGAGAGTGACGAGTCCCTCGGAAAGGCGCGGACGGATATCGAGGTCCTGCTTGACCATATCGATACGATAGAGGACAAGAAAGAGGGGAACTGATGCCTCCAGAGGACAGAGCAAGACTCGAGAACGATCAGCAGAAGATCGAGCGTACGCTCGAGCGCAATCGGGATGCCCTACAGACATCCCGCCAGAAGACGGGGAAATACACCCGCACTCTGACGAGTTCGGGGGCAGAAGCCCGAAGCGCAAGAAGCGACCTCCGCAAAGCTGGCTACCTCAAATAAGCACGCTCTTTCGGACCAGCAACACCTATGCTCGACCCAAGACGTACTCAGCACTCCCGACCATGAATCCACACAACCAGAGCTTCGACTTCGACTGGCTGGTCATCGGCTCGGGCTTCGGCGGCAGCGTCTCGGCGCTGCGACTGTCCGAGAAAGGCCACTCGGTGGGCGTGCTGGAGTGCGGACGCCGCTTCGCCGACAACGAGCTGCCGAGTTCGACCGCCGACCTGAAGCGCTACTTCTGGAATCCGTTGCTCGGCATGAAGGGGATCTTCCGCCTGACCTTCTTCAAGGATGTCTCTGTCGTCTCCGGCTGCGGCGTAGGCGGCGGCAGCCTCGGCTACGCCAACACGCTGTACGTGCCGCCGAAGCAGTTCTTCGAGGATCCCCAGTGGGCGAACATGAACGACTGGGAGTCCGATCTGGCGCCGCACTATGCCGAAGCGCAGCGGATGCTCGGCGTGGTGCAGACGCCGACAGACGACCCCGCCGACCAGTTGCTGCGCGAGCTCGGCGAGGAGCTGGGCGTCGGCGAGACCTACAAAAAGACACCCGTCGGCGTCTACTTCGGCGAACCCGGCGTGACCGTCTCCGACCCGTTCTTCGGCGGCGAGGGACCGGACCGGACCGGCTGTCGCGAATGCGGGCGCTGCATGGTCGGCTGCCCGCACGGTTCGAAGAACACGCTGGTCAAGAACTACCTGTATCTCGCCGAGAAGCGCGGCGCGCGGGTGATGCCGGAGCGCACCGTCGTTGACATCCGTCCGCTCGGTGGCGCCGACGGCGCCGAGGGCTATGAGATCGAATCGGTGCGCTCGGGCGCGTGGCTGCGCAAGGATCGCCGCGTCCAGCGCGCACGCAGCGTGGTCGTCGCGGCCGGGCCATTGGGCACGAACAAGCTGCTGCAGCGCTGCCGCCTGAACGGCTCGCTGGCGAAGATCTCCGCGCGCCTGGGAGAGCTCGTGCGCACGAACAGCGAGTCGATCCTGACCGTGAGCGTGCCCGAGGACTATCCGCAAAACCTGATCAAGCGCGTGGCGATCACTTCCTCGATCTACCCCGATCCGAACACTCACATCGAGACCGTCACCTACGGCGACGAGGGCGACTCGATGCACCTCCTGTACACGCTGCTGGTCGGCGATGGCACGCGTTTGACGCGCCCGTTGAAGCTGCTCTCACAGATCCTGCGCCACCCCAAGCGCTTCGCGCAGGTGATGTTCCCCAAACACTGGTCGCGGCGCACGATCATCGTGTTGGTGATGCAAACACTCGACAACGCGATCGCGCTGCGCCCGCGCAAAGGACCTTTCGGCTCGCTCTTCTTGAGCACCGAACAGGACCCGAACAAGCCCAACCCGACCTTCATCCCGGTCGCCAACCAGGCGGCGGAATGGCTCGCCCAGCGGACCGGTGGGGTCGCGCAGAGCTCGATCAGCGAGGCGCTCTTCAACATCCCCACGACCGCCCACATCCTCGGCGGCGCCGTGATCGCCTCCGACCCCTCCCGCGGCGTGGTCGATGCCCACCAGCGCGTGTTCGGCTACGAGAACCTGCTCGTCTGCGACGGCTCCGCGATCCCGGCGAACGTGGGTGTCAACCCGTCGCTGACGATCACCGCCCTGGCCGAGCACGCGATGAGCCACGTGCCGGTCGCGGGGATGGTCGGCGAGCCCGCTGCTGCATCAGAGATCGCATCGGTCTGATCCCGTCGGCTCCGGCGATATCCTGTGTAGTCATGATCGATAGTCGGACACATATGGCTGCCGATGCCATCGGTTCTGTGCGCGCTGAGGGTCTGGAGCCGGGAGCAACCGTTATCGAGATCCTCGACCGCTGGGTGGATGGCGCAATTGAGACCGAGCAGCTCGGTGAGGCCGCGCGGCGCATCGCGACCGGCCAGTCAGTGAAGTACCTGCTCAGTACTAGTCAGGCCCCGCCGGCCATCGCCGGCAGGATGACCAATGTGTCGGTCTCTCCAACGGCCGTGTCGAGCCCGCCGAGCACGCGCACGTCCTCGTCGTTGAGATACACGTTGACGTAGCGGTTCAGTTCGCCATCGGCCGCGAACAGCTGGTCCTGTGTCGCCGGATGCTTGGCTGCGAGATCGCGCAGCACATCGCCGACATTCTCGCCGGATGCGCTGAGGAGCTTCTCGCCGCCCACCGACGCGCGCAGCACTGGAGGAATCTTGATCGTCGCCATGTCCGGTCGGGCAGACTACCCTGCCGCCGCGCAGAATGCCTCGTAATCCGGAAAGACGCCCATCTCCTCGTCGGAGATCTCATCGGGCTCGCGTGAGCAGATCGGGCAGTCGGGGTCGCGATGGACCTTGACCTCTGTGAGCGTCGCGCCGAGCGCGTCGTACAGCAAGAGGCGACCGATCGCGGGCTCGCCGATGCCGAGGATCAGCTTGACGACCTCGGTCGCCTGCAGCAATCCCATCGTTCCGGGCAACACGCCGAGCACGCCGTTGGCGCCGCAGGAGGGCGCTAGCTCAGCGGGCGGGGGCTCGCGGAAGAGGCAGCGGTAGCAGGGGCCCTCGTAGGGCTTGAACACCGACAGCTGGCCGTCGAAGCCGAGGATCGAGGCGGAGACGACCGGGATCTTCAGGCGCACGGTCGCGTCGTTGAGCAGGTAGCGCGTGGGGAAGTTGTCGACACCGTCGACGATCACGTCGTAGCCGGAGATGATCTCCATGATGTTCGAAGCGTCGATCCGCACCGGGTACTTGACGACGTTCACGTCCGGGTTCAGCGCATGAATCGACTCCTCGGCCGAGTCGACCTTGGGCAGGCCGACGCGCTGGGTGGAGTGGATCACCTGGCGTTGGAGGTTCGACAGGTCGACCTCGTCGTCGTCGACGATCCCGAGCGTGCCCACGCCGGCCGCGGCGAGATACAGCGCCGTGGGCGAGCCCAAACCGCCGGCGCCGAGCAGCAGCACCTTCGCGTCGAGCAACTTCTGCTGACCCTCCACGCCGATCTCGGGGATCAGCAGGTGGCGCGAATAGCGCTCGCGCTGCTCCGCGCTGAGCGAGCGCGGCACGGTGACCTCGTAACCGCGGTCCTTCCACAGCGTGATACCGCCGGTCATCGAGGCGACGTGCGTATAGCCGAGGTCCTCTTCCAAGGTGCGCGCGCCCCACGCCGAGCGGTTGCCCGACTGGCAGTACAGGACGATCTGCGCGTCGCGATCGGGAACGGCGGACTCGATGCGGGTCTCCAGATAGCTGCGAGGCACGTGCTTGGCACCGGGCAGATGGCCGGCCACAAACTCGTCGGTCTCGCGCACGTCGACGATCGCCACGCCCTCGCCGATCAGCTCGCGCACGCGCGAGGGATCGATCTCGGTGATCTGGGACTTGATCCTTTTGAGCAACTCCGCGCCTGACGGGCTCATTCGTGAAACTCCTAAATCGTGGTCGGGATTTGGGGAGACTTCACAAAGTATAGCGCCGAATCAGAGCGGGACGGTGACGAGCGCGGTGTGCCTTGCGATCGCCTCGAAGTCCGCGTCCTGATGGAGCAACTGCGCTCCGGTCCTGATCGCCACGGCGGCGATCAGACAGTCGCTAAGCCTGCGCACCGTCTCGCCTCCGCGCCGGCACGCCCGGTACAGCGCGGCGGCGGCCTCGTAGTCGGGCGGCTCCTCCAGGCGCAGATAGGTGCAGCGGTTGAGCAGGCGGCGCAGATCCTCTGCCTGGCGCTCGTCGTGAGCCCCGGCCAGCACCTCGAGCAGCACGGTTCCCATCGTCGCCAGCGACTCGCCGGCTTCGACCGCCGTCCGCAGGCGCAGATGGGCCGGGCTGCCGGTCATACGCTGATACTCGATCCAGGCCGAGCTGTCGACGAGGATCACAGGTTGGGGGGCTGCCACTCGGTGCGCATCTGCTCCAGATCGCCGTCCCAGCCCGTCCCCTGCATCGCCAGCGCTTCCTCGCGACTCATCGGCTCCAGGTCGAGTTGGCGCAGCGCGAAGTCGATCGTCGCGCGCTTGGTCTTCAGCCCGTAGCGATTCATCACGCGGTCGATCAGCTCGTTGTCCAGCTCGACGTTTGTGCGGCTCATGTGTAGAGGATACACCAATCGCCGCAACCCGCCGATCGGGGATCGTGGCGGTCACCGCCACGAACGGCGATCATGCGCGGACATGTCTCGACGCCGCTTCGTTGCTCTGCTCGCGTTTCTTGCCGCGCTCGCCGTGGCGATCGCAATCGGCGCGATCCTGGCCAAACCCTCGGGACAAAACGCCTCCTCCTCCTCGTCCTCCTCGACAACAACGCCCGGCTCGCAGGTCACGAACTCCTCGGGGTTCGACGGCGCGGCGCTTCCCCCCGGCCCGCTCGCGCCCGACTTCACGCTCACCGACCAGGATGGCCGCGCGGTGTCTCTGAGCAGCCTGCGCGGCCAGATTGTGGTGCTCGCGTTCATGTATTCGACCTGCGGGGCCACCTGCGTACTGATCGCCCAGCAGATTCGCGGGGCGCTGGACGAACTCCCCCATCCGGTGCCCGTGCTGATCGTCAGCGCCGACCCAACGACCGACACGCCCGCGAACGTCGCGCGCTTTCTCACCCGGGTCTCGCTTGCGGGTCGGGTGCGCTACCTGACCGGCTCGCTCGCCCAACTGCGCCCGATCTGGCGCGCGTATCGCGTGCGTCCCGCGAGCGCCGGCCGCGCGACGTTCGACAAGTACGCGTTCCTGCTGTTGCTCGACGCGCGCGGGCGCGAGCGAGTGCTGTTCGAGCCCGAAGTGCTCACCCCCGAAGCGCTCGCGCACGACATCGGGCACCTTCGGTTGGGAGCGTGAGCACACGAAGATGCGTCAGGGTCGGCGACGTCCTTCGTCAACCCGGCGCTCGAACTTGGCACGGTCGGTGTGGTAAACGCGCTCGAACACCTTGTATGCGTGGTCTTCGCTGAGCTCGTGCAGATCGCCAGCTCGACACACAAATCCTCTGTCGTCACGATCTCGACGCCCTTTCTCTCTGCGAATCTCGCGCCCCAACGCTCGTCTAGAAGCACCGGCCAACCGCGCTCCTTTGCCAACAGAATCGTCGCCACCTCGCCGCGATCCTCCATGAAGTGCCCGGGACTGCGCTTACGACGGCCGGCAACGATGTCCTCGACTTGCAGGAGCATCTTGGGGTCGGTGATTGTAATCGGCTCATGCCTTGGGAATCGGGGCTTCCATTTCAACCTGGCGAGAGCCGCGTGCTCGGGGGTCTGTGATCGGCGTTGCAACTCGATGGCTACGTCCTGGGCGATCCACAGCCGCTTGTCGAGATACTCCGTCATGACAGCCAACTGATTCTGCGCGCCTTCGGCAAAGCGACAAAATGGGCCCGTATCGGCGAGCAGGCACGGCCGATCGGCGATCAGGAAAACCATGAATCGTCGAGCACCGCATCATCCTTGTGGGTTCCGACGATCGCGGTGAGCTCATCCTTGCTGATCAGTTGCGCCTTGAGTGCCGCCTCGGCATAAACAACCGTCTGACGTGGCACGCGTGGGTAGGTGTCGACATCCCTCAACGTCTGCAGCGTGTCGTTGAATTGTCGAAGGCCAAGCGCACGCCAGTCGGGCTTCTTGCGCAGCTCGCCAAGCAGCCGCGACTTATCGCCCGGCGAGATCGCCCCGGCTCGCTCCAGACGGAAGCAGGTCGTGGGGAACGCCACTCCGTAGTGAAACGCCAGCCTCATGACCATCTCGACGGTGATTCGCGCGGCACGACTTATCTCGTTGCGTTCCAGCCACGCACGTATGCCGGCGCGTGGGGCGAGGAACTCTGCCGCGAAGTAGTTCGCTGCAATCTCCTGCCGATCCGCGGCCGTTCCGAACAGATCGTCGGTCCAGTCAACACCCGCCACATGGTCCATGCGCAAATGGCCAAGCTCATGGGCGAGCGTGAAGCGTTGACGCACCGGCCAGTGATCGGCATTGACCGCAACGAACGCCTCGCCGTCGTCGTGGCGCAACAAAACGCCGGCGACCTCCTCGGCGTCAAAGCGGTCGACCAGCACCGGCGCGCTCTGCTCCTCGACCAACACCAGCAGGTCAGACACCGGAGCCGTCTCGCCGACACCCAGCGCTTGGCGGGCGGTCTGTGCCGCGCGCTCGCCGTCGTGCAGAGGTGCAGCCAGGCTCACGACTCGATCAGAGCCTTGACGTAACGGTAGTTCGCAAAGGCCGCCTTGGCCCGCTCGACAGCATTCTCAGCATCGGCGCTCGCGTCGGCGCGTAGCAGAACCCCAGTGCGAGGGCGCTCCGGATCGCCGAACAGAACCTCGTCGCCACGGATCCCGAAGTGTTCGCAAATCTGTGCAAGCTCAACCGCCGCCAAACCACGTTTTCCGTGCTCGATCTTCGAGATGGCCGTCTCGTCAAGACCGATGATCTCGCCAAACCCCTCCTGCGTCAGCCCGCGCGCCTCGCGCAGGGTTTTGATGCGAACGCCAATTGGATGCAAGTCGTCGCTCATGGTCACTCCTTACCGTGCATCGCCTCTTCGCGCAGATCCAGAAAGGTCTGCTTGCGATTTTCGCAGCCTTCTTCGACGACAAGCAGACATGCGTGACGATATCGCACTACAAATGCCAATTCGCCCGCAAGCTACTCCTTCTGACTGCGACAGGCCTTGCGGGAATCGGCCGAACTTACACGCCCTCAAGGCGGGACACGGCAATTCCGCCGTATGCGGGGCCAAAGTTGGCGCGAGAACGTCCACGCGGGGCGGTTCAACCCCTGTGCTCCGCTCGCCTCAGCCCAGCGCTCTCTCAACGCCGGCGGCTGCGGTGAGCGGCGCCGACCGCAATCCGATGCAAGGACCGGCTATGGCTCACCCATCCACAGCCCCCGCCCGGCCACACCCCACTCGGTTGATACCCTAGCGCGCAGGTAGGTATTCGAGAGATGATGTTTTCAACCAAGGCCGAGTATGGCGTGCGCGTGATGGTGGAGCTGGCTCGACGAGCGGGCGAGTCTCCCGTTCCGCTGGCGGAGATCGCCGAGCACGACGGGATGCCGCTGGCCTATCTGGAGCATCTGGTGGCGCGGCTGCGCAAGGCCGGCTTGGTCGATTCGCGGCGGGGATCGCGCGGGGGCTATCTGCTCGCGCGCTCGCCGACGGAGATCACGATGGCCGAGGTGGTCGAGGCGCTGGAGGGCTCGATCGCGCCGATCGAGTGCATCTCTCAGGCCTCGGACGGCTCGATCGTGTGCTCGCGCGAGTCCGACCCCGGGCATGTCTGCCCGACGAAGCTTCTGTGGACGCGAGTGCGCGCGGCGATCGTGCGTACGTTGCGGGAGACTACGCTGGCGGACCTGGTGCTCGGACCGTCCCTCGGCGGCCTCGCCGGCGGACTGCCAGCCGAGACGGGCGTAGCCACCGCCACCCTGCCGACGCTGCCCGCCGCCGCTTCGGCGCGCGCCGCCGCTCCGGCCGGCTGACCCGACCCACCTTCACCCAACCCCGAAACCCCGACGACCGGAGCTCGAACCAGCGATATGGCCGACCTAGAGATCAGAGACCTGCACGTACGCATCGAGGAGCGCGAGATCCTGCGAGGCGTGGACTTGGACATCTCGCGCGGGGAGATCCACGCGCTGATGGGCCCGAACGGCTCGGGCAAGTCGACGCTGGCCTCGACCTTGCTCGGCCATCCCGCTTATGAGATCACCGAGGGCACGATCGTGTTTAAAGGCGAGGACATCACCGAGGCCGAGCCCCACGAGCGCGCCCATGCGGGCCTGTTTTTGGCGTTCCAGTACCCCGTTTCGATCCCGGGCGTGTCGGTGGCGAACTTTTTGCGGATGGCGATCAACGCTCAGCGCGAGGAGCCGATCCAGGTGAAGGAGTTCCGCACCCAACTCCAGCATGCGATCGATCTGCTGGACGTCGATCGCTCGTTCACCTCGCGCCACCTCAACGACGGGTTTTCGGGCGGTGAGAAGAAGCGCGCGGAGATTTTGCAGATGGCGATGCTCAAACCGGACATCGCGATCCTCGACGAGACCGATTCGGGCCTTGACATCGACGCGCTGCGCACGGTCGCCGAGGGCGTGCAGCGTTTGCACGACGAGCAGGGCTTGGGCGCGCTGATCATCACCCACTATCAGCGCATCCTGCATTATGTGAAGCCCGAGTTCGTACACATCCTGATGGACGGCAGGATCGTGCTCGAGGGTGGCGTCGAGCTCGTCGAGCGCCTCGAGCGCGAAGGCTACGACGAAATTCGCCGCGAGTTCGGCGGCGGCGAGGCAAGCGCCGTGGCGGCCGGTGACAGCGGTGTCTGACGCTCAGGCGACGACCCCCGCCGGCAACGGCGCGACTCCTGCGCCGATGAAGCCCGGTCGCCACCGCGAGGCGACGCTCTACCACGCGCTGCACGGCGCCGGGGCGGCCCACGGTCCCGATCGCACGCTCGCACAGTTGCGCGAGGCGGCGCTTGCGCATTTCTATACGTCAGATCTGCCTGTGTGGAGGCGTTCGGGGTTCTGGACGACGAGCCTGCAGACGCTCGACCTGGATGCGCTGGAGACGGCGCCCGCGGGGGTCGATCCGGATCACGTGCCGGACGTCGTGACCCGTACGTTGCCCGAGCGCGCTCGGGCGGGGCGGATCGTGCAGTGCGCCGGAGCGGTCGTGCACGTCGAGCTGGACGAGGCGCTGGCCGAGCGTGGTGTGATCTTGTGCTCGCTTGAGGATGCTTTCCGGGATCACGGCGGGCTCGTGGCCGAGTACTTTTCCAAGCGCCTGACGATCGACCGCCACAAGCTGGAGGCGGCGAACGCGGCGTTCTGGAGCGGCGGGGCGTTTTTGTACGTGCCGCCGGGCGTGGTCGTGGAGGATCCGTTTGAGATCGTCTACGCGATCGATCGTGCGGGCGTGGCGCAGTACGGGCGCACGCTCGTGGTGGGCGATCGCACGAGCGAGTTTCGCGTGCATGAGTACGACTTGGCGGAGGACTTCGACGGTCAGGCGCTGCACGCGGGCGCGTTCGAGTGCTATCTGAGCGATGGCGCGCGCTGCCGTCTGGCGCAGTTCCAGGATTGGGGTAGCGGCGAGGTGTATGACGTTTCGACCCGCTTCGTGGGCGTGGGCCGTGACGCTTACTGTCACTGGCTGCCCTCGCTGCTGGGCGGCCATCTGGTGCGTCAGCACCTGGAGCTGGCAGTGAGCGAGCCCGGGGGTGACATGGCGTTTCGCGGCCTGTTCTTCACCGAGGCTAACGAGCACCTGGACGCGTTCGCGGTGGACCTGCACGAGACGGGTCCCTCGGGCGGGGACGTGCATTGGCGCGGGGCCGCGACGGGCGAGAGCCGCGCGTCGTTTGAGGGTCTGATCCAGATCGATCCGGGCGCCCAGCAGACGCATACCTACCTGCAGATCCACACGATGATGCTCTCGCCGAAGGCGCGTCTGGACGCGATCCCCTCGGTGCTCGTCTCCGCCGATGACGTCTCGGCCTCGCACGGGGGCACCGTGGGCGAGCTGGACGAGGCGGCGATCTTCTACATGCAGTCGCGCGGCCTGGATCGGCCCGCGGCGGTGCGGCTGCTCGTGGAGGGCTTCTTCGAGCCGGTGCTCGCGCAGCTTCAGGACGAGCCCCTGGAAGAGCTGATCCGCACGAAGCTGGCCGCCAAGTTGGCCTCCGCGCGTGAGGACATCGAGACGTATGCGACCAGCCGGTAGTTGGATTGGTGGGTGAGCCATGAGCCAGTGCCTCGTCCAGCGCCCTCGGCGCCGCTCACCGCAGCCGTCGGCAGGGTTGTGGGCGCTTTTGGGGGCGTGGTGATGGCCCGCGCCAGTACGCCGATCGCCGATGGCGCCGAGCTGTCCTCGCTGGGTGTGAAGGGCGATTTTCCGATCTTCGAGCGTCGTCTTGACGGTCGCGAGCTGATCTATCTGGACTCGGGCGCGACCTCCCAGAAGCCGGCGGTGGTAATCGACGCCGTGGCCGAGCATTTGCGCTGCCACAACGCGAACGTCCATCGCGGCGTTTACGCGCTGGCGCAGGAGGCAGATGCGGCCTATGACGGCGCGCGCCGGCGGGTGGCCGCGTTCGTCGGAGCGTCACCGCGCACGACGGTGTTCACGAAGAATGTCACCGAGGCGATCAACCTCGTTGCGTATGCGTGGGGTCGCGGGAGCGTCGCGGGGCGCGCGAACGTGGGCCCGGGCGATGCCGTCCTGATCACCCAGCTGGAGCACCACGCGAACATCGTTCCCTGGCAGGTGCTGTGTCGTGAGCGCGGCGCCGAGCTGCGCTATCTGGAGGTGGACGAGCGGGGCGAACTGTCGCTTGAGCAACTGGATGCGGAGCTGGCACGGGGCGACGTGCGGTTGGTGGCGTTCTCGCACGTCTCGAACGTGCTCGGGACGATCGTCCCGGTCGCGGCGATGTGCGCGCGCATCCGGGCGGCGGGCGCCGTGTCGCTGGTGGACGGGGCGCAGGCGGTGCCGCACATGGACGTGGACGTCGAGGAGATCGGCGCGGACTTCTACGCGTGGACCGGTCACAAGGCCTTGGGGCCGACCGGTATCGGCGTGCTGCATGGCCGCGCGGAGATCATGGAGGAGATGGAGCCGTTTATGACCGGCGGGGACATGATCTCCTCGGTCGATTTCCAATCGGCGACGTGGAACGAGCTGCCGTACAAGTTCGAGGCCGGGACGCCCCCGATCGCGGAGGCGGTCGGGTTGGGCGCGGCCGTGGATTACCTGTCGGGGTTGGGGATGGAGCGCGTGCGTGCGCACGAGCGGGCGCTGACGGCGTACATGCTCGAACGCCTGGGCGAGGTTCCGGGACTGCGCGTGGTCGGGCCGCCCGAGGCCGAGCGCCGCGGAGGGCTGGCGTCGTTCACTGTGGAGGGCATCCATCCCCATGACGTCGCCGAGCTGGCCGACCGCGGCGGCGTGTGCATCCGCGCGGGCCACCATTGCGCGCAGCCGTTGATGCGCTGCCTGGGCGTGGGCGCGACGGCACGGGCGAGCGTGGGTGTCTACAACGAGCCCGCGGACGTGGATGCGCTCGTGGATGCGCTGCTGGCCGGTCGCAAAGTGTTCGGGCTGTGATCTCGCGATGGACGACCTGTATCGCGATTACATCCTCGACCATTACAAGCGCCCGCACAACTTCGGCGAGCTGGAGCCGCACGACCTGGAGAGCCACGAGCACAACCCCCTGTGCGGGGATGAGCTGGGCGTGCACATCAAGGTGCAGGACGGGCGCATCGCCGATCTGCGCTTCCACGGCCACGGCTGCGCGATCTCACAGGCCTCGGCGTCGATCGCCTCCGAAGAGCTGATCGGGATGGAGCTGAAGGAGGTCGGAGAGCTGGACGCCGACTGGATGATCGAGCTGCTGGGCATCCCGGTGTCGGCCACGCGGCGCAAGTGCGCGCTGCTGAACCTGAAGGTCGTCCGCGGCGCCGTGACGGGCGATAACGCCTGGCCGGAGTGAGCGCCCTGCGCGCGGCAACGGACCCGGCTGACGCCCGCGATACAATTCCTAGTCCAGAGCACGGGATTCGCAAACCACCCCGCAGCGAGGAGCCTCATGGCCACGATTGACCGCACCAGGATCGACAAGCCCAGCCCGATCGTCGAGGACGACCAGGGCCAGCTGCACGCTCGCCAAGGGATCTCGCGCGAGGTCGTCAGCGAGCTGTCGAAGATCAAGGGCGAGCCCGACTGGATGGCCGAGAAACGGATCAAGTCGCTGGAAATCTTCGAACGCAAGCCGATCCCGACGTGGGGTCCGGACCTCGGTGGCTTGAACCTGGACGACCTGGTGCTGTATTCGCCGCCGACGGCCGGGCGCTTCAACAGCTGGGATGACGTGCCGGAGGAGATGAAGCAGACCTATGAGGATCTGGGGATCCCGCAGGCCGAGCGCGAGCACTTGGCGGGCGTCGTCGGGGTCTGGCGCCAGGAGCCGGTGTATGAGGGGTTGAAGGAGGAGTACGCAAAGCAGGGGATCTTGTTCTGCTCGATGGATACGGCGATCACGGAGTATCCGGAGCTGGTGCAGAAATATTTCATGACCAAGTGCGTGCCGGCGCAGGACAACAAGTTCAGCGCGTTGCACGGCGCGGTGTGGTCGGGCGGAGCGTTCTGTTATGTCCCGAAGGGCGTCAAGTGCGACCTGCCGCTGCAGTCCTACTTCCGGATGGAGGGCGCCGGCGAGGGCACGTTCGAGCACACGCTGATCGTCGCCGACGAGGGCTCGGAGGTGAACTACATCGAGGGCTGCACCGCGCAGACCTACAGCGTCAACTCGATGCACTCCGCGGTCGTCGAGATCTTCGTGCACGAGGGCGCGAAGGCGCGCTATACGACCGTGCAGAACTGGTCGAAGGACGTTTACAACCTGAACACCAAGCGCGCGATGGTCGACGCGAACGGTACGGTCGAGTGGGTCGGCGGGTCGATGGGCGCGAAGTACGTGATGCTCTACCCGGGCTCCTACCTGATGGGCGAGGGCGCGCGCGCCGACCATCTGAACGTGGGCGTCGCCGGCAAGGGCGTGCACAAGGACACCGGCGCGAAGGTCGTGCACCTGGCGCCGAACACGACGTCGAACATCCTCGCGAAGTCGATCTCCAAGGACGGCGGGATCATGGGCTACCGGGGCCTGGTGAAGATGGGCCATAACTCGGCCGGCTCGAAATCGCGCGTGCAGTGCGACGGGCTGATGATGGACGGCGAATCGAAATCGGACACCTGGCCGGACATTCAGATCCAGAACCCGCACGTGACGGTCGCGCACGAGGCGACGGTCGGGCGCATCTCAGACGATCAGCTCTTCTACATGGGCTCGCGCGGCTTCACCGAGGACGAGGCGGCGGCGATGATCGTGAACGGCTTCATCGAGCCCGTGACGAAGGAGCTGCCGATGGAGTACGCGGTCGAGCTGAACCGTTTGATTCAGCTGGAGATGGTCGGGAGCATTGGGTAGCGCTTAGTTGCGCGCCCCGACTGACAAAATCGTCGCACCGCTGTTCCCGACGAAGGCGTCGTGGATCAACGTCCCCGGCGGGAAGGGGGCGCAGGCGAGCATCATCCAGCGGGGGCGGCCGATGCTGGTGGAGTTCTGGGATTTCTGCCGTCCGAACTCGATGCGGACGCTGCCGTATGTGAAGGCGTGGCACGAGCGCTACGCCGGGGACGGGCTGCGCGTGATCGGTGTGCACTCCCCCGGGTTCGACCCTTCGCGCGAGGAGCAGGCGGTCAGCGAGGCGGTGGCGCGGCTGGGGATCGAGTATCCGGTGCTGATCGACTCAGAGTTGGCCGTGTGGCAGGAGTACGAGAACCTCGGCTGGCCGGCGCGTTATCTGTTCGACGGGCATGCGCGCCTGTTCGAGTATCACTATGGCGAGGGCGCGTACGCGGAAACCGAGCTGGCGATCGGAGAGCTGCTGGGTGTGGAGCGCGAGCCGCTGGGAGCGCTGCGTCCCGAGGACGCCCCCGGCGCGCTGCTGGCGCCCCAGACCGAGGATCAGTCGGGCGCCTACTCGGGACCGTATGAGGCGGGCGGCGTGTGGGCGGTGCTTGCGGGCACAGGAACCGTGACGGTGCGCGACGGCGAGGCGGACGGCGGCCGGGATCTGGCGGTCACCCACCCGGGCGCGTATTCGCTGATCGAGCATGAGCGTCATACCGCGGGCGAGCTGGAGCTTGAGCTTGGCGCGGGCGTCGAGTGCTACGCGACGTGCTTTACGCCGGGCGTGGCGTAGGGGTGAGTTCGGCGCGGGCTTCGCTCACGCGGCGCCGGCGTCGGTGTCGAGCAGCAGCGACTTGGGGTATGGCCCTTCCTTGACGAGCTTGCCTCCCTCCCCGGGCGCCCTGGCGAGGCCGGGCAGCCGCAGGACGGCCTTGGCGATCGCGGGGATCTGCAGCTCGTTGGCGAATCGCCCGAAGCACTCGTGCATCCCGATGCCGAAGTGCAGATAGTCGCTTGCGGGACGAGGCACGGTGAAATCGCCGGGGCCCTCGACCACGGCGCCGTCGCGCATCGCCGACTCGGTGGCCGCGAACACCGTCGTGCCTGCGGGGACGTTCGTCGCGTGGTGGGTGCCCTCGCCGATGACGCAGTCGATGCGCGCGCGGCGGAGCAAGCCCGGTCCTTGGGGCGCCAGACGCATCGCCTCCCACATGTGATCTCGCACCGCCTTGTCATCGTCGGCTCGGGCCGCCTGCCGTGCGCCGGCGAGCGCGCCCGGTCGGTCCAGGAGCGCGTCGATCGCGAGCGTGGTGGTGCTGGCGACGGTAGGTATGAATCCGACGATCAGGCCGATCAGGTTGGTGACGATCTCCTCGTCGGTGAAGGCGGTCTGCGCGACCGACTGCATCGCGATCAGCCGTCCGAGGACGTCGGCGTCATCGCCCGTCGGCGACGCCGCCTTTCGCTCGGAGACCTGCTGTCGCATATAGGAAAGGAGCCCCTCGGCGGCCGTCTGTGCGGTGGCGTGGATGGCCGGGTCGTTCTTGAGGTTCACGAAGATGTCCTCGAACATCGCGAGCGCCCATGCGATCATCGTGTCCTCGTCCGGCCCCGGCGTGCCGAACCAGCGCCCCATCAGCCGGGCCGGCAAGCGCTTTGAGATGTCGGCGACGTCGATCCGGCCGGTGCTCGCGCCCTGTCCGACGAGTGCCTCGGCGGTCTGGTCGGTGAAGGCGGCGAGCGCCGGGAGGTCCGTGCGAGGGGCCGCCAGCCGTAGGATCGAGACGGCGCGTTCGTAGCGCACCGAGTCGTCGAGCCCGAGGATGAAGTCACCGGTGAGAGCGCGCATCTTCGCGCCGTAGGGCTCGACTCCGAAGCTCTCACCGTCGCCCAGCACGGCGACCACGTCCGTGTAGCGCGTAACGATTGCGATGTCGTGGATCAACAGCACGGGGCGCGCTCGGCGCAGCAGCATGAAGAGCGGCTGCGGGTGCTCTTCGACGTGCTGCTCGAGCTCGTGCACGCCCTCGCGCACGAACCTGTCGACGTCGGCGGCGAGCCTTCCGGCGAAGTGCTCCAGATCCGATACGAGGCTCATGCGGCCCCGCCTCCGGCCGCGCCGGCGAGGTAGTGCAGGCCGTTGATGCCGGGGACGAAGAAGTACTCGCCGCCGCGCACGGTCACCATGCGTGAGAGCGGGCCGAGCATGAAGGGTGGTTCTCCGGGGATCGTCATCTTGCGCGGCTCCTGACCGTCCTGGGGCCCGAGCAGCACGTCCTGATCCTCACCCAGGCTGAGCGTGTTGCCCTGTCCGAGCCACTGCGATTGCACGAACTCGAACTGGCGCGCGATGCTCGCTTGCAGGCACATGAACAGCACTCCCCGGTCGGCCCCGTCGTCCGGGGCGCCGAGGGGCAATGGGTCGCCGTAGGGGATGCCGCGGCGAATCAGACGGTGACGGTTGACCAGCTTGCCCTCAAACGGCAGGCTGTCGCGCGGGTTGGCGCGGCGGATGTGACTGCCGAGCGGACAGCGCGTACCGTTTGCGTCACTGCCGTAGGAGAAGGCGTTGTTGCGCTGTTCGTCGCTCGCGATCGCGGGGTCGGGGGCGGCGGCGGAGAGGTCGAGCGGCGTCCCGTCGCGCCAGCGGCCGAGGATCTTGGCGGCGAGCAGCTCTTCGCCACCCACATACAGCGCCGCCGCATCGGCGAGCATCGTCCGAAAGGCGGCGACGTTCTGGTGGAGCTTGCGGTATGCCAGGAACGAGCCGTTGCGGCTCAACTCGTCCGGTGGGGGCGCGCTCGGCAGGACGCCCTCCTCGTCCTCGTAGCCGAGGATGAACTCGCCCGGGCGTATCGGCCGCCAGCGTCCGCCTGACTGCACCGCGCCGCCTCCGGGCGTGTCACCGGCCGGACTGCCCGCGATCGTGGGCTGAGCGAAACCGTCGGCGTAGCCGAAGTGCTCGACGCCCCCGGGCAGCGCTACGCCGAGATCCTCGTATACGACCGTCAGCCCGCCGTTGCGTTCCAACTGGGCGCATACCCGCCGATTGTGATCCTTGAGCGCCTCGCGGTGCGCGGCGCTGATCATCACGAGCACGTGGACGTCGGGGGTACCGAGCCCGCCCTCCCAGTGTTCGGGCGCGCTTTCACCGGTGTCGCCGAGCAGGGCCGCGCGGGCGGCCATGCCCTGGCGGAACTCCTCCGGGAAGCCCGCCAGCGTGGCGTCCGGTAGGCCGAGCATGCGCAGCCCCGCGAAGGTGAGGGCCACGTTCACGCCCGCTTCGGGCTTACTCGACCACTCGGCCGCGATCAACGCCTCTTCGGCGATCTCGGCGAGCCAGTCTCCGGCACGCCGCACGTCGACGATCCGCAGGAACAGGTAGCCGGCGAACGGGAGTCTGTATCCCCGTACGACGAATCCCTGGATGCGTGCCAGGTCGAGTTCGCTCACCGCGCGAACTCCGCCAGGAAGGCGCGTTGCAGCTCGGCGGGCTCCATGCGCTGGGCCGTCAGAGCGAAGTCGATCAAACGTCGACGCGCTTGGAGGCTGCCTGTGACGTGCTCGACGGTGTGTTCGCCGTAGGCGGCGAAGAACAGCGAGCTGTCGAGTTGGTGAGCGCGCATGTAGTCGGCGAACGCGTTCGCGTCGGCGCTTCCCGGATAGCCGGCGCAGTGCCCCCAGACGGCGTCAGCATGCTCGCCGAGACCGACCCGCAGCGCCTCCAGGTACCGAGATAGATCGCCGTCGAAGTTGCTGGTGAACAGCAGCCTGCCGAGGTCGAGGTGGTCGCGACGCTGAGGCGCCCCCTCATACACGACGTCCCCGATCACGACCCAGCGCGCGAAATGGGTGCCGGGCACCTGTGCGAGGGGACTCTTGGCGCCGGACTCCAGGGCGTCGAGCAGTCGCACGAGGCTGCTTTCGCGGTCGCGCAGGATCGGTGTGAAGACCGTCAGCCCGTAGGCCTGCCCGCATATGTTGCGCCGGTCTTTCACAGATCTCCCTGCATCGCAGCGAGAAACGACTCATATGACGCCTTGAACGCCTCGGGCTCCATTGCCGCGGAGTCATGGACGAACTGTTCGAGCGCGCCGCGCACGCGTGCCGCCGCGAGGATCTCGGTGGTGGTGGCTCCCGGATAGGCGGACCAGTAGTGGTTGGCGACTAGCTCGTTGTGCCTGATGTATGCCTTGAAGGGCTCGACCGGCAACGGACCGGGGAAACCGAAGGAGCTGCCCCAGATGGCTCGCATGGAGAACGCGACGACCTCCGAGAACGCGTCGATGTACTGGTCCCAGGTGCCGTTGAAGTTGCTTTCGAACATCAGGTAGGAGTGGTTCAGGCGCTGGCCGCCGTCCTCGCCGGGGAAGCGTTTGATGACCACCCAGCGCGCGTAGTGGATGAACGAGAGCTTCTCGAGGTTGCGCAGTGTTGCGGGTACGTGGCGTCCGATCCAGAACACCAGCCACAACCAGATTGGGCCCCAGCGCTTCACCGGATTCAAGACCGTGATCGCGGTCGCCTTACCCTCGATGTTCGCCATCGGCGAACAGTACCAGCGACCCGGCGCGAGTGATCCTCGCTTGCCTGACCCCGCCCGCAACACCCCAACGACGATCGTCAATGTGCACGGATTCTCACCGGCCAGTATGATTTCAGCGTGGCGAATCCAGACAGCACGACCCCGGAGGCCGGCAACGCATCCGGATCGGGGAGCGCGCCGAGCGTCGCGACCCATCAGGCCGACGGCGTGTTTCAGGGCGGCGGGGTCAAGGGCATTGCGCTGGCCGGAGCGCTCACGGAGTTCGCCGACAAAACCGGGCATCCACAGAATTACGTGCAGGAGTGGGTCCAGTTGGCTGGGACGAGCGCGGGTGCGATCGTCGCCGCTTATCTGGCCTGCGGGCACAGCGTCGATGAGACCGCCAAGCTGATCAATGAGACGGACTTCAGGAAGTTCGAGGATTGGGGCCGGGGCGGAAAGATTCTGGGCGGCGCGATCAACCTGGCTCTCCACCACGGTCTTGCGCACGGGAAGGCTTTCCACGACTGGTTTCGCGACCAGATCAAAGATAAGCGCTTTGGCGACATCCACAAAGAGGGTCGTACGCTCAAGCTGATCGCCACCGACATCACGCGTCGCGAAATGCTGGTCCTGCCGGATGACCTGAAGAGCTACCGGGGCAGCGACGGCCGTGTGATCGACCCGGAGGAGTTTGCGATCGCGGACGCAGTACGCATGAGCATGTCGATCCCCTACTTCTTCCAGCCGGTCGAGTTGATCCACGACGAAACCGGTCTCCCGTCGACGATCGTGGACGGGGGCGTGCTGTCGAACTTCCCGGTGTGGATCTTCGACGTCGCCGACCGCGACCCGATCAGGCCGACGTTCGGTTTCAAGCTGGTGGGCGGCAGGGGCGTGGGCGAGGGCCTGAACAAAATCGTCCGAGCGTTCGGCTGGCCCGTTCAGATGGGCGCGGACATCTTTCACACGACGACCGAGGCGTGGGACAAATATTGGGTGTTCCATTCGACCTACGTGCGCACCTGCGCGATCTCCACGGGCGACATCGGGACGACCGAGTTCAATCTGACCGACGCCCAGAAGCGGGGTCTGCTCGATTCCGGCAAAGAAGCGGCGCGGAAGTTCCTTGACGAATGGGACCCCGGCAGCTATGTCAACAGCAAAGGTAAAACGCTGGGAGCGGGCCCGAAACCCACTTGATGCGCGCGGATGGACGCCGGCGGGTCTATTTCATATCTGCCTGTTGACGTGTTCGCGCGGTTTCGCCACCCCGCGCACGCTTACCGCGAGATTTGGCTCCAGTTCGGAGTGCGAGCGGTCGAGCAGCAGCCGCTTGAGCACGGGCGGGCCTGAGTCCTCTACGAGCACGCAGGTCCCGGGCCAGTAGGGGGACTCGCCGGGTGTGGGCGTGAGGAAGATCGAGTCATACGTCCAGCAGCCGGAGTTGACGAGGCGGGCCCCACCCCGTCCCAGCCACTCAGCCTCGGGATCGCCCGGAAAGGGGCCGGCGCGGTGGGTGTGGCCGAAGATCACGTGGGCGTCGCCGAGGTCCAGGCGCGCCGCGACCTCCCCCATTGCGCGCAGGCCCGAGCGGCGCAGCTCGGTGCGGGAGATGTCGGCGTTGACGGGGCCGAGCCCGGCACGGTTGAGCCCGCCGACCATCAGCGGGAACCCGCGCTTGATCGCCGTCCCGCGGGCCGCGGCACGCGCCGAGCGCAACAGTTGCTTGATCGCGCTCGCGCTCTGGGGGCCGCTCCCGTTGGCGCTTGAGCTGAGCGCGCGCCAGGCGCGGGCGGTGGCAAGGCCGTTGAGGACGGGACCGGCGGCGGCGTAGCGGGTGATCGCGTCGCGCCAGGCGTAGATCGGCGCGGTCACCGACTCGTAGCCCTCGGCGCTGTCGAGCGTGGCGGGCGGTCGTTCGAGCAGACGTCCCATCACGCCGACTCCTATGCGCTCAAGGGTGGGGACGGTGAGGTGGGCGTCGAGGAAGTGGCCGTGGGTGGCGTATACGTCGGGGCGCACCCACAGGCCGGGGTAGGCGACCGTGACACGGACGGGGGCCGCCCAGTGGGCGATCTGGGCGAGCATCGGCGAGGCCGCGGTGGCCTCGAAGCGCTGCTCGGGGCCGAGCGGCTCGGGCGCCGGTTCGCGCAGGGCGCGCGTGTCGAGCCACGTGCAGACCATCAGGTGGTCGTGGTTGCCGGCGGTCACGATCAGTTCGCGATCGCGCCCGAGCGCGCGGCCGACGTCTTCGAAGAAGGGGCGCGCTGCAAGCAGCGCGCCGTGGGGAGGTCCGTGGCGCAGCTCGAGGACGTCGCCGAGCAGCACGAGGCGATCGACGTCGGCGAGCTCCTCCAGCAGCGCGGCGCGCAGCTCGGGACGGCGCAGCAGGTCGATCCCGGAGAGCCCGCCGAGGTGCAGGTCGGAGACGATCAGCGTGCGGGTCATGAGAGGGGTTGCGCCGTTGACGGCGGGTGTTGCGGTGTCCTCATCGGTCTGATCGAATCGTGGATGTGGGCCGGTGTGACCTGAACGCGCGCGTCGGGTCGTCGGGTGGCTCAGGTGGTGGCGCTGGAGGCGACGAACTCGCGCACGGGCTTGGGGAGCATGAAGCGGACGTCCTCGCGGATCACGTCGACCTCGGAGATGTCTGTGACGCCGCGCGCGCGGAAGTAGTCGAGGAGTTCTGAGACGAGGTTCTCGGGCGCGCTGGCGCCGGAGGAGATGCCGACGACGCGCCGGCCGGCGAGCCACTCCTCGCGCACTTCGGAGGCGTTGTCGATGAGGTGCGCGTCGGTGCCGCAGTCTAGGGCGACCTCGACGAGACGCACGGAGTTGGAGGAGTTGCGCGAGCCGATCACGAGCATCAGGTCGCAGTCGCCGGCGAGTTGCTTGACGGCGGCCTGACGGTTGGTGGTGGCGTAACAGATGTCGTCGGTGCGGGGGCCTGTGATCGTCGGGAAACGCTCTCGTAGGCGCGCGACGATCGAGTCGGTTTCGTCCACGGAGAGGGTCGTCTGGGTGACGTAGGCGATCCGCTCGGGATCATCGACCTGTAGGGCGTCGACGTCGGCCTCGTTTTGTACGAGCACGATTCGCTCGGGGGCCTCCCCCATCGTGCCTTCGACCTCCTCGTGGCCGTCGTGGCCGACGAGCACGATCGTGTAGCCGTCGCGGGCGAAGTGCGCGGCCTCGCGATGGACCTTCGTGACGAGCGGGCAGGTGGCGTCGATCGTCTGGAGGCCGCGCTGCATGGCGGCGTCGCGCACGCTGGGGGCGACGCCGTGGGCGGAGAAGACGGTGATGGCGCCCTCGGGCACTTCGCGCACGTCCTCCACGAAGATGGCGCCGCGCTCGGTGAGCCGCTCGACGACGTGGCGGTTGTGGACGATCTGCTTGCGCACGTACACGGGCGGGCCGTGCTCGTCGAGCGTGCGTTCGACCGTCTGCACGGCGCGATCGACGCCGGCGCAGTATCCGCGCGGCGCGGCCAGCAGCAGCTTTTCGACGGTGTTGGGCATGTTGCCCATTGTATGGACTCGCGTGGGCCTCAATCCTGAATCTGCTCTGGCACGAACCGGGGCGGGTGGATACGCTAGACCTCGATGGCACAAAAGCACCTCGACAGGCTGACCCCGGTGGACGCGTCATTCCTGCATCAGGAGGGCGCGAACTCGCACATGCACGTCGGCGGGTTGACGATCGTCGAAGGCCCGCCGCCGCCGATGGAGGAGTTCCTGGAACAGATTCGTATGCGTTTGCATCTGGTGCCCCGCTATCGCCACAAGCTGGCGTTTACGGCGCTTGACAGCGGGCGGCCGGTGTGGATCGACGATCCGAACTTCAACCTGGAGTATCACGTGCGCCATACGGCGCTGCCGACGCCGGGCGAGCCCGAGCAGTTGCGCGGGTTGACGGCGCGGATCTTCTCTCAGCAGCTGGATCGCTCGAAGCCGTTGTGGGAGATGTGGTTGATCGAGGGGCTGAAAGACGATCGCTTTGCGCTGATCTCGAAGACCCACCATTCGCTGATCGACGGCATCGCGGGGATCGATCTGGCGACGGTGCTGTTCGACCTCAGCCCGGATCCTCCGCCGATCAAGCACTCGGGGCGCGCTTGGCGCCCACATCCGGAACCGGGCACGCCGGAGCTGGTGGCGGCGGGTTTGAAGGGGGCGGTGCGTGCGGGGGTTGAGCTTGCGGAGGGCGCGCTGGACGCGCTCACCCATCCCGAGCGAGCGCTCTCACGCACGCGCGAGGCGGCGGAGGGGATCGGCGAGATCGTGTGGGCGGGGTTGAATCCGGCCCCGGAGACACCACTGAACGTCCCGATCGGCCCGCACCGGCGGTTCATGGGGATCGGCAACCGGCTGGAGGATTTCAAGCTCGTCAAGAACGCGTTCGGCGGGACCGTGAACGATGTCGTGCTGGCGGTCGTGGCGGGCGCGTTGCGGGAGTTTTTGATTGCCCGGGGGTTGCGTACCGAGGGCGTGGAGTTGCGCGCGCTGGTGCCGGTGTCGGTGCGAGCGGAGGACGAGCACCATCAGGGCGGCAACCGGATCGTGGTAATGCGGGGTCCGTTGCCGGTCTACATCGCCGACTCGGTGCAGCGTTTGCGGTTCGTTTCGCACGCGATGGACGGGCTGAAGGAGTCAAAGCAGGCCCTGGGCGCGGAGGTGATCGCGGGCGCGCAGAACTTCGCGCCGCCGACGATCCTGGCGCAGGCCTCGCGCTTGAACTTCTCCACGCGCCTGTTCAACTTGATCGTGACGAACGTCCCGGGCCCGCAGTTCCCGTTGTATGTGCTGGGCCGCGAGATGCTGGCGGCCTACCCGGTGGCGTTCCTGCCGGAAAACCACGCGCTGGCGATCGCGATCATGTCCTATAACGGCCAGATGAACTTCGGGCTGCTCGGCGATTTCGACGCGCTACCGGACCTCGACCTGATCGGCGAGACGATCGCCGCGGAACTCGCCAAGCTGGTCACGCTCGCGCGCGAGTCGGTCGCCGCGCCTGCCTGAGTCCATCCATAGAACAATTTCTCGCAGCGCTCCTACTGGCGGCGCTGAGCAAGCGAGACAAGGACGCAGGGAGCGTAGTGTGCTCTGCACATGAGCGACCGAGGACGCAGTATCGCGCAGCTCAGCGGCGTCAGTAGCCCAGTGCGAACTTCGCGTCCTCTGACATCTTGTCGGGAGACCACGGCGGGACGAAGACCATTTCGGAGTCGATCGTCTTGACGCCGTCGAGTTCGCCGACGAACTCGTCGATCTGTTCGGTGACCTGCGGGCCGATGGGGCAGCCGGGGGTGGTGAGCGTGAAGGTGACGTTGACGTGGCCGTCGTTGACCTCGACGCCGTAGATCAGACCCAGCTCCACAAAATCGAGCCCCAGCTCGGGGTCGATCACGTTCGAGAGGGCGTCCATGACGTCATCGACGGTGGGTGCGGCGGCGAGATCGGACATGGTCCGAGTCTAGCTCGCTCACCGGGCGCCTTCCGCGACGATCAGTTGTCGGAGCCCAACCGGTCCCAGGCATACAGCTGGATGCACTCGTGCGCGAGCTCGATGGCTCGCTCGCGGGAGAGGCAGGGGAGCACGGTGTCCAGGGCCTGCTCCTCGGAGACGCCGGCTTGGAAGGCTTCCTCGCCGCGGAAGCCGGCGGCGATCTTCAGGGCCTCGCGGCGGTTGTCGCCGAGACTGGAGAAGACGCCGACGAGAAAGTCGGTGTTGGGGATCGGCTGGCCGACCTCCAGTGAGGCGTGCCAGGCGGCGAGCAGGTGCAGGTCGTCCTGGTCGAGGTCGGCGATCGCGCGGGCGTAGTGGACGGAGAGCTCCTGGTCGGGGATGTCGTCGACCCAGGCGCGCACGACCTCGCCGACGAGCTGGCGGCGAGCCTCACGGCCGACGGACTCGGCGATCACGCGGATTGCGTCCTGGGGCTCGATGAAGCACAGCGCCATGCCGCAGACTGTAGGCGGCGGGGTGGACGGCATTTCTGCGTAGTTCGCGATGCCGGCGCCCGCCCCGCGGTCCAGGCGCGACAGCGCGGCGAATGTGCTGCAAAGGGTGCGTTTGTCAGTCGGGTAGAGGGCTCTCGTCCGGGCCCTCGCCCTCGCCTTCACCCTCGTCGTCACCGTTGTCGAGTTCGAACGCTTCGCGGGCGCGTTGCAGCGCGTGGCGATCGCTGACGTCTGCCTTGAAGCCGAGGGTGGCGCGTTCGCCGGTTCCCCAGTTGGCGAGGGCGAGGTCGAGTACGTCGATGGGTACGTCGAGCTGTTGCGCGAACGCGGATGCGCGGCGCTCCAGGTAGATGGGGTCACCGACGGCGAGTATGCGCTTGGCGGCTATGGTCGTCGGGTCCTCCAGCCCGGCGCGCCCGACGGCGAGGTGCAGCGAGTCAGCCTGCATGTCATAGAGCCCGAGCCGTCCGAGCGTGACGAGCAGCTCGTAGCGGCCCATGCGCGGGAAGCCGGGCAGGGCGAGGCGCTCGAATGCGCGCTCGAAGCGCCGCTGCGGCGTCCAGGACTCTTCGCCGACGAGCGCTTGGACTTGGGAGCCTGCGTGCAGCGCCCACTCGCGGTAGGCGTGCACGGTGTCCGAGCCGCGCGTGGGGTCGTGGGAGGTGCGCGGCCCGAGCGGGATGCCGTCGAGTGGGGAGCCCTCGTATTGGCGACCTTGAGCGCCTTCGTCGGAGCGCTCCAGCGCGAGGCGGATAGGAGCGAACGGATCGTCGTCTTGGAGTGGCGAGAGGTAGACGGTGAGGAAGCAGATCCAGGTGGCGCGCTCGAGCTGACCGTCGCCGGCGAGGGCGCGGATCTCGCCCAGCAGACCGGGTGGCGCGGCGTGCATGCGCAGCAGGCGACCGGAGGCGAAGGCGATCTCCTCGGCCAGGCGAGCGGCGTCCTGCGAGGAGTGAAGGCCGGGGACGAGCGGGTTCTCATAGCCGTCCTCCTGGGCGCGGATCTCGCGGTGGACGCGTACTTCGCGTCCACCGGCGCGCAGGCGGCGTTGGCGGGCTGTGGCTGAGGCGCCGCGCACGGGGGAAGTGCCGCCTGCTCCCGCCCCGCGCGCGGACCGGCCTTTTCCGGCCCCGGCGGCGGGCTCGGCGCCGGGCAGGGTCTTGCTGCAGATGGGGCAGCGATCGATGAAGCGGTTGTGGCGGCAGAAGGTGGGCATGGCCGTGGGAAACAGCGTAGAAGAAGGCCGCCGCGACCTCCCCCGGTTTGCGCGGGGTGGCTTGTGGCCTCGTTTATGCCGGCAGCAGCCGGGCGCGGGCACGCTGGGCGCCGGCGCGGCGCTCGATGACGATGTCGCGCAGGTAGTCGTCGAAGTCGACCTGGATGGTGTGGCGCTTGGAGGCGACGTAGCGCTTGGCCATCGCGGCCTGGTCTGAGGCGATGTCGGCGCGCACTTGCGCGGGCGCCGGGAGCACGTAGTCGCCGAGCAAATGGTCGCCGACCCATTGGCCCTGGGCCTCGGCGAGGGGCATGATCGCGCCGAGGGGTTGGAGCAGGCCGATGAAGTAGAGGCCGGGGATGTCGGGGTGAAAGACGCGCCGGTAGAGCTCGATGTGGTTGTCGGGCGCGGAGATTAGGTCTGAGTCGAAGAAGGGGAAGGTGATGCGGTAGCCGGTGCAGTAGACGACGACGTCGGCGTCGACTACCCGGCCGTCGGTGAAGCGCACCTGGGAGCCCTCCAGCGCGGCGATGTTGGGGACGGGTGTGATGGTGCCGTGGGAGATGCGATCGAGGATGCGCCCGGAGACGGTGGGGTGTGACTCGCCGAACTTGTGGTCGGGTTTGGGCAGCCCGTAGCGCTCGGGGTCGCCGGTGTAGCTTTTGATGACCTGGTGGATCATGCGCTGGCGGATGGCGAAGGGGACGCGCGGGTCCTGGGGGAGCTGGTCGACGGGTTTGCCGAAGACGTACTTGGGGATGATCCAGGCGCCGTGGCGGGCGGAGAGGTAGGTGTTGGCGGCGACGTAGGAGGACTCGACGGCCAGATCCATGGCGCTGTTGCCCATGCCGAGAATCACGACGTTGCGCCCCTCAAACAGGGAGTTGTCGACGTAGGAGTGGGCGTGCAGCTGAACGCCTGAGAAGGTGTCGGAGCCGGGGAAGGCCGGTTCGGGCCAGCGGGGGTCCCAATGGTGGCCGTTGGCGACCAGGAGCGCGTCGTAGTGGCGCCTCTCGCCGTCCTGGAGTGTGATCTCCCAGCCGCCGCCCTGCTGGGGCGCGGCGTGTTGGACGGCGGTCTGGAATGTGATGTGGGGGCGCAGGCCGAAGTGGTCGACGTAGTCGTTGAAGTACTCGCGGATGTGAGTGTGGTGGGGGAAGTCGGGGTAGGTGATGGGCATGGGGAAGTCGGAGTAGGCCATGCGCTCGCGGGAGACGTTGATGAAGAGGTCGCGGTAGGCGGCGGACATACCGTTGCGGTTGCCGAAGACCCAGTTGCCGCCGAGCTCGTCGGAGGCCTCGAAGCAGTCAAAGGGGATGCCACGCTCGTGTAGGGCCTTGACGGCGGCGATGCCGGAGGAGCCGGCGCCGATGACGCAGGCGCGCGGCAGTGAGCCCGAAGCGCCGTTCGCCCCCTGGTCGCCGTGTGTGACCGTGACAGCCATCCTGGCTCTAGCGTAGAAGAAAACAGCGCGGATGTGCGCGAGGGCGGGCTTTGATGGGTGACCCATAGCCAGTCCCGCCGACGGCGTTGTCGGCGCCGGTCACCGCAGCGGCTGGCGGCGCGGGAGCGGTGGGGAACGGCCGCAATCGCGCCAGGCCGGTCTGAACCCCGGACAGTCGTCAGTCGGGGACGTACAACTCGACGGATCGGCCGAGCGCACTTGCGATCCGGCGCAGGTCGTCGGGGTCGCTGGTCACGATCATGTCGTTGCGCTCCAGGGCCGTGACGACGACGACCGCGTCAATCAGGTCGCTGCTCTTGCTCGCCGCGAGCGCCGTGCCGGCGGACCTGGCCTGAGCCTCGGTGAGCGGCTCGATGTGACATCCCCGCAGCAGGCGTGAGAGTCGCGCCTGGGGTCCGCCGCGCCATGCCTGACCGAGCACGGCGGTGGTGAGCGTCGGTGGTTCGTCCCGCGCGAGCAGTTCACGGTGCAGCGTCCACACCGACTCCGAATCGCGTTCGGCCGCTATCAGTGCACCGGCGTCGTAGGTGACGCCGCTCACGCGGCGCGACGGGACTCGCGCTTAATGCCGATCCCCGCAGCGTCGAGGATCGCGTTGGCCTTGGCCGCCTCCTCCTCCGAAGGCGGGCCATGTTCGGCTTCCCATTCCGCGACCCCGGCCAGACCGTCCTCGATACGAACCTGGGTCTCCAGGGCGCTCGCGGACACCTCGTTCAACCACGCCGACAGGCTCATCCCCCGACGTTTGGCGGCCTCACGAGCGGCCAGGAGCACCGACTCGTCGAGGGAGATGGACACCTTCTGAACGGACATGACCGAATGGTAGCACCAGATTCCTACCGCGCCGAGGGACGCCTGTGCGTGGACCGGTGCTACGCTGTCGCATATGGAGATCGGCGTTCGTGATCTGCGCAACCACACTGCGGGCGTGATCGACGCCGTGCAGTCGGGGGAGCGAGTGACGCTGACGGTGAACGGGGAGCCGTTGGCGGACATCGTGCCCCACGGGCGTCGCACCCGCTGGCTCGCCGGTTCGCGACTGCGCGAGCAGCTGCGCGGTCGCACCGCCGACCCGGCCTTGAGCGAGGAGCTGGACACGCTCGCCGGCCAGACCCTCGACGAGCTTTGAGCGCGCCGAGCGCCGGACTACTCGACACCTCGGTGTTCGTCGCCCGCGAGAGCGGCAGGCCGCTGGGAGAGCTGCCCGGGCGCGTCGCGGTGTCGGTCGTCACGATCGGGGAGCTGCAGCTCGGCGTCCTCAATGCCGGCGACGACGACGCCCGCGCCCGCCGCGCCGACACGCTCGCGCTGGCCAGAGCCGCGGACCCGCTGCCGATCACCGAGGCGGTGATGGTCGCCTGGGCACGCCTGGTCGCCGACTGCCGCGCCCACGACGTCCACCGCATGGTCAAGCTCACCGACGCTTTGATCGCCGCCACTGCAGTCGAGCACGGCCTGCACGTCGTCACACAGGACGGCGATTACGACCGGATCGCCCGCGCACACCCTCCCCTGAAAGTGCTCCGCGTCTGATGACTCAATGATCTTTCGCCGTTTTGACAGGCGGCGACACGCGACAGCGTCGGCTGCATTCTGCGTTCGATTGGACGTCTATGCAGTCGCCATGCCGCACCGATCTCCCCCAAACCAACGGACATCAACCCACGCCGGCCCGGTAAACCACCACCCCCAATCCCGAACCGCGTAGGCCCCCTTTGGGACACGCTTATCGTCGTAGCCGGTCGGCACGACCGGCCAAACCCCATCGTCAAAACCTCTACTCAAACGAACGAAACGCCGGCAAGCCACGAGCCGCTTGTTGCCATACGAAGCGGTTGCGTAGCTGAACCAAAGCTACCCTCTTGCTCTCACTTCCCCTTGGCCTTTTTCACCGGGCCATACCTCCGCCGCGCGGTGCGTTCGCACGCCGTGCGCTTGGCGCCCTTTGCCTTCTTATGACACGCCTTCAGCGCCAACGTGAGTTTCTGTGCGCGGGTGAGGGTCTTGGCCTTGGGGCAGCCCGTGACCGCGACCTTTGTGCTCTGGTTGACCTGGGCGCCGTTTTGACCGACGAGTTGGGTGGGTATCGCGAGTTTGGTCGTACAGAGGTTGCCGTTAGCGGATAGGACGGAGTGCGGGCCTTGGGGTAGGTTCGTTTCGAAGCTCGTAATCGGGGCGTCGGGGACTGTTTCGAAGCGGGAGTACGTGATGCCTTTTTTGATGTCCGTCTTGCCGTCGAGGTCGATGCGGATGTTCGCTCCGCGTTCGTTTGCCTGTAGGAGGAAGACGACGTCGGGGAACGCCGCGCCGCCGTGGGAGACCAGGATCGCCGGTCCCGTCAACGGAACGCTCAGGATCGGGGTGATGGCCTTGGCTGTGCCGATGAACGATCCTGCCGGACAGCCCGCGGGGTTGGCGGCGAACTGTGTTTCGGTGCATGCCTGTTGGAGTGTCGTCAGGCGTGCGGGTAGGATCGTGGGTAGCGTGAGATCCACCTTGTGGATGTCGGCTTCACCCGGCTTCTGGGAGACCTTGACGTTCAGGCTGGCACCGCTGGCTTTGCTCGTTTTCCCTTGGGTGCTGATCGCCATCGCCGGTTTGAACGGCAGGCCTTGGCAACCACCTACCTGGAAACGGTTCGAGAGGTCGACTGTCTGATTGAAAGTTGAGGTCTCTTCCCCGCCCACGCTCATGGGTTCACAACTGGTGGGGTTGAACGTGAACCCTGCACGGTTCATGTTCAACGAGATCGAGCGCACGTCGAGGGGGATCCCGTCGAGGATCGTGGGTATCGGGTCGCTTACCGCACGTATCTGCGCGGTGGAGCGGTCGATGTACAGCGCCACGCGCACGACGACGGTGCCGAGGTCGAACGGGCCCGCTATCGCGGGAGTGATTATCGCGAGGCTGAGGGGGGCGTCCTTGTAGGGACCCGCGAGATAGGCCTTGCCCTGCACCCCGATGGGTTGCGAGCCCGCGCCTGCGGTGATGTTTACGACGCCGACCTGGGAGGCTTCTGGGCAGGATGGTGAGGCTTGCTCGGTTGCGCCTTCCCCCTCGTTGCTACGCGCCGTCGCCGCCGCGATCTGCGCCTCCGAGCAGTACGGGACACCCGCGAGCTTGCCGATTAGCCCCTGGGGTAGCGAGGCGGTGATCGCACCGAAGTGCTGCGATCCGTCTTCGCGGGAGACCTTGAACACCAGCGGTGAGAACGCGCCCGCCAGCGGAGTCGTGGTTCCCGCCTGGAAGGACGGGTTGTTGGGCTGCTGCGCTTCCCCGGCCGGGCATGAGCCGCCGCCGGCGGCTGAGGTGACCTGGAACGCGGAGCTCCGTTCGACCGGTGCCGTCGGATCGGAGTACGGGTAGAGCTTCGTGACCGTCGTGTAGCTGCCGCACGTGGTGGGGGTCGTCAAAGGAGCCCGCGGCCCTCCCCGCAGATCAAACGCGAACGAGGAGTACGGCAGCGGGGGGAGATGATCGAAGGTCGTCCTCAGCTGACCCGTCACGGGGTCAGCAACCACCTCGCCGGCCTGCTTGACCAGGACACCCCGTTCGGGGGCCTTGGCGACGATGTACAGCGCCAGCAGCGAGTTGAACGGGTTGTCATGCGGCGCCGCCAAATACACAGACCCTTCGACTGCTTCATCGAGCAACGGCGTCTTCGCAACAAGCGTCCCGACCTTCGAGGATTCCGGACAGCCCTGCCCGGGAGTCGCGTCACCCGTCGCTGACTGATACTGAGCAGGCGTACAACCGCTAAGCCCACCCGCCGCCGACGGATTGATGCCAACCCCCTGGGGGAGCACCACTTCCGTCTTTTGGGGCTCTGTTTCCGTGACCCCAATCGGGTTCAACAGGCCCTGATCGGGAAGCTTCAACTCAAAGTCCAAACCACTCGAACTGTCCGCCGAGGCCGACGTCGCAACCGCCGAGGTCGACGGTGAGAACGGAACGCTGCCACAGTCGGTGAGGGTGAGGGGATGGTTTGCCGCGTCGAACATCGGGGCCGTTTCGCCGACGAACACTCCCGGGTTCAACGTCGAGTCGATCTCGACCGTCGTTTCGGGCGGCGACTGGCAGGAGGTCGGCAGCGTGAGGAACGGCAGAACCGGCGCCGTCGAGTGTTCGCCGTCGTTGGCGTTGGTGCCCCGTTCGGGGTCGTGTGCGGGGTCGGCGGGAGTGCCCCAGATCGTCTCCGTGACGGAGGTGACCTGGACCGGGATGTCGGACGCCGCCACCCGAAGCCCATAGGTCCCGTCGTTTCGGATGCCTGAGGCCTGCAGCGTCACGAGACCGGAACTCGTGCTCAACCCGATCCAAGCAGCGATACCCGGCGGCGGCGTCACGTTATAGAGGGGACCCAGGATTTCGCCCGCTCCCGGGACGATCGCGCGCAAAACCCCAACCTGGGTGTTGACAGGACAGCCGGGCGTATTGCCTTCGAACTGTTCCTGGGTGCACGCCGGGGGCGTCCGGGTGTTACCGACGAAACCCGCAGGTAGATCGACGAGGACGTCGCGGATTTCTCCGCCTTCGCTGTTACCTTTCTGGTCGGTATTCACATCGAAGTGGACGGTGTAGGCGAACGGGTGAGACCCCGCCTGCGAATCAAGCGTGCCGTCAGCATTGAACGCGCTCACCTTCAGGCTGCCGGGAGCGACACCGAAATCAGCATGCGCGACAGGGACGATCAGTCCCGTCCACGTCAGGAGCGCGACAACGCCACCAAGAATGTTCAGCTTGCGCCCCATGATCATCGACCCGCCTTCCGGTTGCTGGTGGCTCTCTTCGCGCTCGCTTTCGTCGCGTATTTCTTACGAGCTGTGCGTTCACATGCCGCGCGTTTCTTTTTCGGCTTCGACTTACAAGCTTTTAGAGCCCTAGCCAATACCTGAGCCCGCGTCAACGTCCTGGCCTTTGGTTTCCCGGCCACCAACCCCGACTTGGGTTCAATCAAATTCCCGGCGCCCGTGAACGCGAGAGATCCCGGTCCGGGTTCGCTGCCCGGAACGGGTGAGGGACCCTGACAGTATTCCCCCGAGCATGCCGGCGGCGACTGTTCCGCGGGCGCGATGATGCCTCCGCCTTCACGCGCGTCGTAGAGGTCGACCAGTTCGTCATGGTCGGCCGGGAGGAGCGGGTTGCGGGTCGTGAAGAACACGTTCTTCCCGGACGCGTCGATCATCTGGAAGTTGGAGTCCGCGGTGCCTGTGCCACTGGAGATCAAGGACACGCATCCGCCGTTGTGTGTGCATGTCCCGGCGCCGGCGGGCTCGTACTGGTAGACGTCTTCGAGACCGTTTTTGTCCTTCGGGGTCAGGGAGTCCTGGCTGTCGAAGTACAGACGTCCGGTGTCGATCAGATAGCGCGGCTGATGGATCACGCCGCTGTCGCCCTTCATTAGCGTGAGATCGGAGCGTCCGAGGGGCGCGGCGCCGCTCGGGTCACACGAAGCGCACGAGAGCTTCCCGGCCGCGGCGTTGTAGAGGAACACCTCCGGGCACGGAGCATCGAGCAGTTCTCCCGTTTCTCCGATCGGTTCGCACTTGCCGATGTTGGCGTAGCCGGTCAGGGGGGCATGGGAGAGGAACGCGACCCATTCCCCGTCGGGGCTCGCCTCAGCGGTACGGGCGGGCAAAGCCCGCCAGTCGGGCGTATCGTCCACCGCGCCAGCTTTTGCGGCGGGCGGGAGCAACGCGGCGATAAAGACCGTTGTTCCTTGATGCCAGTAGTAGAGGTTGTCTTTCCCGGCCTGGGCTTTGGCGCCCTGGTCGTTCGCCGTTTCGCTCAGGACTTCCGTATCGACGAAGTAGACATGGGAGAGGTCTTCGCTCTGGCCGACCAGGCCGTCGAAGCCGGGTTTGCCCTGCGTCAGGTCGACCGGCGGTTCTTCACCACCGACACTGAACAGGTGCCCGTCGGAGAGCAGCACCCTCGAGCCGTCCGCCGCAGCCGTCACGAACGTGCCGGCATGATCGGGGATTTCGACGGTCCGTTCGCCCTGTTCGCGAACATAGAGCTGCCCCGAGACGGAGCTCCAGAACACACGCGACCCGTCATCAGAGACCGCATGAGCCGGAATCGGCGTATTTGTGCTCTTCCAGCCAAACATCGCGCCGGGGGTCGTTTCGCTCCCGCCGGGCAGAATGTTGACCGCATGCAGTTCCCCGCCGGCCCACTCATAGAGATTGCGCAGTTCTTCAGGCCCTCCCGTTGCTTCCGCGGTCAGCGCGTCGTTCGCGGAGAAGAACACACGCGAGAGATCAGACGACGCCCCGGCATAACGCACGTCCAAGGACCCAAGACCAGGACCGGGGACGCGGTTGAACGGGCTGTGATTCAACGGCGTGTCCGTCATCAACGCGGTGAACGCCGTAGGGGCACCCGTCGGCTGCAGATAGTAGTCCGGGTAGCCGGCCGGCGCTCCAGGGGTCAGGGCCGGCGTGCGCTGTTCGAGAAGCGCCTGGGTGAGGGCCGGGTCGAACGCCTCGTAACCGCCGTGGCCCTTGCTCACAAGGGACGGAGGCGTCAGGTTCGATGTCTGCCAGCCCGTGGCGCTGCGCCGCGCGAGATACTCGTTTTCGATGATCGCGCCGCCGCCCGCCGTGAACGCCGAACCCTCATAGACGACGGCTTCGCCATCCGGGGTGCTCTGCCGCGGAAACCGCGTGTAGGCACCACCAGGCTCGCATTCCCGCAAAACACAACTACTCCTGCCCGGTTCTGACGGGAACACCTGCCCGCCGTTCTTACCGATCGGCGAGACCAGCTCATACACACGGCCATCCACCAAACCCGATGCTTCAACCGGGAACGTATGAAACCCCTGCACCGCACCAACCGTTTCGCACACCTTTTCCGGTTCACTCACCGAACAGTTACTCGTCGCCAGGACCCGGAACCGGTACGCCGTATCCGCCGCCAAACCGGACACCGGTACTGACACGCTGTGCGCACCCGGACTGTTACCGACACCACCGCCACCCGCGGGCGCTTCGACTGCGCCCGTGAAGGCTTCCCCTGCTTCTTTGAACGCGGCATCGGTCAAGAACTGGAACACATAGTGCGTAGCCCGCCCCTTCGGGTCGATCGCGGCATGCAATTCCCCCGACGAGCTCGTCACCCCCGACACCGCCTCAGACACCACAACCGGCGGGTTTTCCTGCACCGGAGCAAAAATATAGCCAAGCGAACTCTGACCCGGTTCACCTTTACCGACGACAGGGACCGACTGCGGGGTCCCGCCATAAAGCACGCCCGGCTGGCGACCCACACCAAAACTATGAGCCGGATCAAACGCCAACGCTCGGAGGACATCCCGTTCCGGGGTCACCCCGACCGCTTCAGCCTCAACAAATTCACCCTGCCCATTACACGCATGCAACCGGTGGACCTTTTTGCTTTTATAGTCGTAGTAGAACACTTCGTTGGTGTCCGGGTCGATCGTCATCGCCGTGATCCCACCGCGGGAATCATGAAAAGAACACACCACACCAAACACACCGCCCGCACCCGGCGCATACTCTTCAACAGTCCTTTCCCCCGCCACAAAAATGTCACCCGCAGAATCAAGCGCAGGCTGCGACGTTGGACCGACTTCGCCCGCGAACCCGCCGCCCACATCATGGCTTTGGCCTGAATAGACGTAGTGTTCATAGTCGCCGGGAGCTTGAGGGACAAACTCCATCAACCTCAGGTATTCAGAGCCGCCGGACGGGCTGCGGTCTGAAACATAGACGTCACCCGCGTTATCCACCGCGATCCCCCCCGGCCCTGGGGCATGTATCTTTTCCGGACTGGCCGCGGTCGTTTCGCCTTCGGGGGCCTTTTCCCCAAACCGAGCAATCACTTTGGAGCCGTCAGCGTTGTACTCCGTGACTTGCAGCGACCCCGGAAGAGAGCTTTCAGAATACGCGTAGACGTTGCCCGTCGTCTGATCCACGGCAACGTCCACCCGACCGCTGATGCCATGTTCGGCCTGCGGCGGGCAGGAGCTGGCAAGAGCCGGGCCGCAACGTTCATACGGCTGTTCTTTATGTGTGATTTCCCACGCCTCGACGAATGTCAGGCTCCCACCCGGTTCCGGTTCGAAACGACTGATACGCGCTTCCAGTTCGGGGAGTTGGAGGTCCGCGTAGACGGTGCCGGGTGCCACGCCGCCCGCGCCGTCTACGTTCACGGCCATGCCCGAGACGCCACCCAGCTGGACTTCTTCGGGGAACACGCCTGGTTTGATCGGCGGGGTGAGGCTCCCTGAGAAGATACCGACCTGTTCGTAGGCCGCGAAAGCGGGACCAGCCGCAAAGAGCGCAACGGCGAGGAACAGGCCGACCGTGGAGCCCAACCGCCAAACCGAAGAACCAATCTTATCTGAATTATGTAGCGTCTGTGTCATATGGTGTTAGTCCCTCGTTGCTGTTTGGGCTTCGGTATCCTTGGCACGCTCGCTTCCTATCGCTTCTGCTTCTTTGCTGCCCCATATTTCTTCCGTGCGACCCGTTCGCAACCCGCGCGCTTGGCCCCATGTTTCTTGTGGCAAGCCTTCAGTGCAAGCGCGAGTTTCTGGGCGCGGGTGAGGGTCTTGGTCTTAGGGCAACCGGTGACCGTGACCTTGGTGCTTTGACTGAGTGTCGCGCCGTTTTGTCCGACGAGTTGGGTGGGTATCGCGAGTTTGGTCGTGCAGAGGTTGCCGTTGGCGGATAGGACGGAGTGTGGTCCTTGGGGTAGGTTTGTTTCAAAGCTCGTGATCGGAGCGTCGGGGACCGTTTCGAAGCGGGAGTAGGTGACGCCTTTTTTGATGTCGGTGTGTCCGTCGAGGTCGATGCGGATGTTCGCTCCGCGTTCGTTTGCTTGTAGGAGGAACACGACGTCGGGGAACGCCGCGCCGCCGTGGGAGACGAGAATCGCCGGGCCTGTGAGCGGGACGCTGAGGATCGGTGTGACGGCCTTTGCGGTCCCGATGAACGAGCCTGCGGGACATCCTGCCGGGTTGGCCGCGAACTGTGCTTCGGTGCACGCCTGTTGGAGTGTCGTCAGACGCGCGGGCAATGCCGTCGGGAGCGTGAGGTTGACCTTGTGGATGTCCGCTTCGCCGGTTTGCTGGGAGACCTTGACGTTCAGGCTCGCGCCGTTGGCTTTGCTGGTTTTGCCTTGTGTGGTGATCGCCATGACGGGTTTGAACGGCAGTCCTTGACAGCCACCGACCTGGAAACGGTTAGAGAGACCCACGGTCTGGTTCAGGGTGGAAATCTCTTCCCCGCCGACCGTCATCGGTGCGCAACTGGTGGGGTTGAACGTGAACCCTGCGCGGTTCATGTACAGCGAGATCGAACGAACGTCGAGCGGGATGCCGTCGAGGATCTGGGGGATTGGGTCGCTGACCGCGCGGATCTGTGCGGTGGAACGGTCGATGTAGAGCGCGACGCGTACGACGACCGTGCCAAGGTCGAACGGACCGGCGATCGCGGGTGTGACTATCGCGAGGCTTAGCGGAGCATCCTTGTATGGGCCCGCGAGATATGCCTTGCCCTGTACGGGGTAGGGCTGCGAACCCGCACCGGCCGTGATGTTCACAACGCCGACTTGTGACGCTTCGGGGCACGATGGTGAGGATTGCTCGGTGGCGCCTTCGTTTTCGCCGCTGCGCGCGGTGGCCGCAGCGATATGTGCCTCGGAGCAGTACGGGACACCGGCGAGTTTGCCGAGCAGGCCCGGTGGCAGCGTCACGTTCAAGCTCGAGACCCGCTGCGAGCCATCTTCACGAGTGAGCTTCAGCACGAACGGCGAGTAGCTCCCCGCCAGCGGCGTAGCGGTCCCCGCTTCGAAGCGAGGGCTGTTGGGCTGTTGTGTTTCGCTGGGTGGGCATGGCGCGCCGGCGGCGCCGGAGGTGATCTGAAGGTTCGAGCTGCGTTGGAGGGGGGTTGTCGGGTCGGAGTAGGGGTAGAGCTTTGTGAGCGTTGTGTAGGTGCCACACGTGGTGGGGGTCCTCAGCGGTGCGCGTGGGCCTCCCCGTAGATCGAAGGTGAACGAGGAGTAGGGCAGCGGAGGCAGATGATCAAAGGTTGTCGTGAGCTGACCCGTCACGGGGTCCGCAACCACTTGGCCGGCCTGCTTGATCAGGACACCACGTTCCGGCGCCTTCGCGACGATGTAGAGGGCAAGCAGCGAATCGAACGGGTTGTCATGAGGCGCGGCGAGATAGACCGACCCTTCGATCGCTTCTTCAAGCAGCGGGGTCTTCGCGACCAGCGTGCCGACCTTCGAGGATTCCGGACAACCCTGCCCAGGGGTCGCGTCGCCTGTCGCCGACTGATACTGAGCAGGGGTGCACACGCCCTGCCCGGCCGCAGCCGACGGGTTGACGCTCACTCCCGCGGGAAGCACCACTTCGGTCTTCACCGGCTCCGTTTCAGTCGTCCCAATCGGGTTCAGCAGGCCCTGGTTGGGGAGCTTCAGTTCGAAAGCCAGGCCGCTCGAGCTGTCCGCCGAGGCGGTCGTCGGAACCGAGCTCGCCGACGGTGAGAACGGCACGCTGCCGCAGCCGGTCAGCGCGAGGGGATGGTTCGCTTCGTCGACCGTCGGGGCCGTTTCGCCGACTAACACCCCCGGGTTCAGCGTTGAGTCGATCTGGACCGTCGTTTCGGGCGGCGACTGGCAGGAGCTCGGCAGCGTGAGGAACGGTAGAACCGGCGCAGTGGAGTGTTCGCCGTCGTTGGCGTCTTTGCCCCGTTCGGGGTCGTGTGCAGGGTCGGCGGGGGTGCCCCAGATCGTCTCTGTGACGGAGGTGACCTGGACCGGGATGTCGGACGCCGCGACGCGAAGCCCGTAGGTCCCGTCGTTTCGGATGCCTGAAGCCTGCAGCGTCACGAGACCGGAGCTCGTGCTCAACCCGATCCACGCCGCGATACCCGGCGGCGGCGTCACGTTATACAGAGGACCCAGGATTTCGCCCGCTCCCGGGACGATCGCGCGGAGAACCCCGACCTGGGTGTTGACAGGACAGCCGGGCGTGTTGCCTTCGAACTGTTCCTGGGTACAAGCCGGGGGCGTCCGGGTGTTACCCACGAAACCAGGGGGTAGATCGACGAGGACATCCCGTATTTCCCCGCCTTCGCTGTTACCTTTCTGGTCGGTATTCACATCGAAGTGGACCGTGTAGGCGAACGGGTGAGACCCCGCCTGAGAATCAAGCGTGCCGTCAGCATTGAACGCGCTCACCTTCAGGCTGCCGGGAGCGACACCGAAATCAGCGTGCGCGACAGGGACGATCAGTCCCGTCCACGTCAGGAGCGCGACAACGCCACCAAGAATGTTCAGCTTGCGCCCCATGATCATCGACCCGCCTTCCGGTTGCTGGTGGCTCTCTTCGCGCTCGCTTTCGTCGCGTATTTCTTACGGGCTGTGCGTTCACATGCCACGCGTTTCTTCTTAGGCTTCGACCTACACGCCCTTAGAGCCCTCGCCAATACCTGAGCCCGCGTCAACGTCTTTGCCTTCGGTTTCCCCGCCACCAACCCCGACTTGGGTTCAATCAAATTCCCGGCGCCCGTGAACGCGAGAGATCCCGGTCCGGGTTCGCTGCCCGGAACGGGTGAGGGACCCTGACAGTATTCCCCCGAGCATGCCGGCGGCGACTGTTCCGCGGGCGCGATGATGCCTCCGCCTTCGCGGGCGTCGTAGAGGTCGACGAGTTCGTCGTGGTCGGCGGGGAGGAGCGGGTTGCGGGTCGTGAAGAACACGTTCTTCGCTGTGGCGTCGATCATCTGGAAGTTGGAGTCCGCGGTGCCTGTGCCGCTTGAGATCAGGGATACGCATCCGCCGTTGTGTGTGCATGTCCCGGCGCCGGCGGGCTCGTACTGGTAGACGTCTTCGAGACCGTTTTTGTCCTTCGGGGTCAGGGAGTCCTGGCTGTCGAAGTACAGGCGTCCGGTATCGATCAGGTAACGCGGCTGGTGGATCACGCCGCTGTCGCCCTTCATTAGCGTGAGATCGGAGCGTCCGAGGGGCGCGGCGCCGCTCGGGTCACACGAAGCGCACGAGAGCTTCCCGGCCGCAGCGTCGTAGAGGAACACCTCCGGGCACGGGGCATCGAGCAGTTCTCCCGTTTCGCCGATCGGTTCGCACTTCCCGATGTTGGCGTAGCCCGTCAGGGGGGCGTGGGAGAGGAACGCGACCCATTCCCCGTCGGGGCTCGCCTCAGCGGTGCGTTCGGGCAAAGCCCGCCAGTCGGGCGTATCGGTCACAGCATTGGCATTGACCGTCGGCGGGAGCAACGCGGCGACGAAGACCGTTGTTCCTTCATGCCAGTAGTAAAGGTCGTCTTTCCCGGCCTGGGCTTTGGCGCCCTGGTCGTTCGCCGTTTCGGTCAGCACTTCCGTATCGACGAAGTAGACATGCGAGAGATCTTCGCTCTGGCCGACCAAGCCGTCGAAGCCGGGTTTGCCCTGCGTCAGGTCGACCGGTGGTTCTTCACCGCCGACGTTGAACAGGTGCCCGTCGGAGAGCAGGACCCTCGAGCCGTCGGCCGCAGCGGTCACGAACGTGCCGGCATGGTCGGGGATTTCGACGGTCCGTTCGCCCTGTTCGCGGACATAGAGCTGCCCCGAGGCCGAGCTCCAGAACACACGCGACCCGTCATCAGAGACCGCATGAGCCAGAATCGGATTGTTAGCGGCCTTCCAGCCGAACACGGCGCCGGGCGTCGTTTCGCTCTGCCCGGGCAGAATGTTGACCGCGTGCAGTTCCCCGCCGGCCCATTCATAGAGATTCCTTAGTTCTTCAGGCCCTCCGGTTGCTTCGGAGGTAAGCGCGTCGTTCGCTGAGAAGAACACACGCGAGAGATCAGATGACGCCCCGGCATAACGCACGTCCAAGGACCCGAGACCGTTACCGGGGACGCGGTTGAACGGGCTGTGATTCAACGGCGCGTCAGTCATCAACGCGGTGAACGCCGTAGGGGCACCCGTCGGCTCCAGATAGTAGTCCGGGTAGCCGGCCGGCGCGCCCGCGCTCAGGGCCGGCGTGCGCTGTTCGAGCAGCGCATGCGTGAGGGCCGGGTCGAACGCCTCGTAACCACCGTGGCCCTTGCTCACAAGGGACGGAGGCGTCAGGTTCGAGGTCTGCCAGCCCGTGGCGCTGCGCCGCGCCAAATACTCATTTTCGATGATCGCGCCCCCGCCCGCCGTGAACGCCGAACCCTCATAGACGACGGCTTCGCCATCCGGGGTGCTCTGCCGCGGGAACCGCGTGTAAGCACCACCCGGCTCGCATTCCCGCAACACACAACTACTCCTGCCCGGTTCTGACGGAAACACCTGCCCGCCATTCTTACCGATCGGCGACACCAGCTCATACACACGGCCATCCACCAAACCCGGTGCTTCAACCGGGAACGTATGGAAACCCTGCACCGCACCCGTCGTTTCGCAGACCTTTTCCGGTTCAGTCGGCGAGCAGTTACTCGTCGCCAGGACCCGGAACCGGTACGCCGTATCCGCCGCCAAACCCGACACCGGTACTGACACGCTATGCGCACCCGGACTATTACCGATACCACCGCCGCCAACTGGCGCTTCCACCGCACCCGCGAACGTTTCGCCCGCTTCCTCGTACGCCGCATCCGTCAAAAGTTGGAACACGTAATGCGCCGCGCGGCCCTTCGGGTCGATCGCAGCACGCAACTCCCCCGAGCTGCTCGTTACCCCAGACACCGCCTCAGATACAACAACCGGCGGGTTTTCCTGCACCGGCGCGAAAATATAGCCAAGCGAACTCTGACCAGGTTCACCTTTACCCACATTGGGGACCGGCCCCGGCGCGCCGCCATAAAGCACCCCCGGCTGGCGACCCACACCAAAACTATGAGCCGGATCAAACGCCAACACGGAGAGAGCATCCCGTTCCGGGGTCACCCCCACCGCTTCAGCTTCAACAAATTCCCCTTCGCCATTGCACGCATGCAACCGGCGCACCTTTTTGCTTTTATAGCTGTAATAGAAAACTTCTTTCGTGTCAGGGTCGACCGTCATCGCCGTGATCCCACCACCCTGATCATGAAAAGAGCACACCACACTGAACGCCCCGCCAGCACCCGGCGCATACTCTTCAACAGTCCGTTCGGTCCCCACCACAAAGAGGTCACCCACCGAATCGAACGCGGGAAGTTCCGGATAGTTGCCTTCACCCAAGAGGCCACCGCCCACATCGTGACTCTGGCCCGCATAGACGTAATGTTCATAATCCCCGGGTGCCTGCGGCACGAACTCCATCAGGCGGTGGTAGTCATAGCTGCCAATGAGATTCAGGTCGAACACGTACACGTCACCCGACGCGTCGACCGCAATCTGGCCATCGATGCCATGTATCTTGTCCGGACTTGTAGCCGTCGTTTCGCCGTCGCCGGCCCTTTCGCCGAACCGGGCGAGCACTTTCGCGCCGTCCGCGTTGTACTCCGCGATTTGCAGCGAGCCGGGACCGCTCTCGTGCGAATAAACGTAGACGTTGCCAGTCGTTTGATCAATCCCAACGCCGACAACTCCGCTCGTGGATTGTTCGACCTGCGTCGGGCACGGCGTGGCAAGCACAGGGCCACACCGTTCGTATTCGCGTTCGGTATGGGCCACTTCCCACGCCTCGACGAACTTCAGCGTCCCGTCCGGTTCCGGTTCGAAGCGGCTGATACGAGTCTGCGATTCCGGAAGTTGGAGTGCCGCGTAGACCGTGCCGGGTGCCACGCCGCCCGCCCCGGAGACGTTGACGGCCATGCCCGATACGCCACCGAGCTGGACTTCTTCGGGGAACACGCCTGGTGGTACGGGAGGGGTGAGGCTCCCGGAGAAGATTCCGACCTCTTCATAGGCCAGGGCGAACGCATGACCGGCTGCGACCAAGGACACGACAAGGAGCGCTCCGGTCAGGGCACCCAACCGCGCTGCCAGATGACGGGTCCTGCCGCGGTTGTTTTTTGCGTAGCTCATTCGGGCTCCTTGGGCATCGAGGTCGACGAGGGTGGGAGACGATGGGCGGCCACGGGTGGGGCCGCCGATAGTCAAATCCGCTAGGGGGCAGTTACCGCCCACGAGCCACTGACGACCGCCGATTCGGCACCGTTGTTGAATTGGAAGACAAGCACGGTGCCCGCCGATTCATATTTGTTGAACGTGCCGTTGAATTGAAAGCTAACGGGTTTGTTGATCGCACCGCCTTCGACTTGTTCGGTGCCGGTGTAGACGCAAAGCTTGCCCGCGGGCGCCGTTGGTTCGCTGACATTCCCGGTACAGCCGCCGGTTCCGGCGCTGCTGTCCGTTTCTTCCTTGTTCAGGTAGACCGCCACACCAGGAGCCGCAAGAGGGATCGCAAGAGAGATCGGAAACTGAAGTTGACCGAATTCGGGCACGTTGTAGGTGCTGCCGCTCCACACGCCTGTCTCCGTCTTGCCTTTGGGAAGCTTTTCGGTGAACCCGCTCACCCCAGTCGCGCCCGTGGCCCCGGTAGCGCCGGTGGCGCCTTTTTCGCCTTTCGCGCCGGCGGAGCCGGCTTCGCCTTTGGCGCCGGCGGAACCGGTTTCGCCTTTGGCGCCAGCCGCACCGCCGGGGCCTGCCGGACCAGCCGGCCCCTGCGCCCCCTGGGCACCAGGCCCACCAGCCGCCCCGGCCTTACCTTGCAACTGCTTGAGCACGCTCGGGCTGATCTGCTTCGTCGAGGTGATCAGATACTTCTTCGCGGCATAAGCACCACCGGTCATCGCGAACACCAACGCCAATCCCGCGATCACCGTCGCGGGACTGAGATGGAGTCGTCTACGTATTGCTGAGAACATCGGTTACCTCTTCTCCTGAGAGTTAGGCGTGCCGGCGCTCAGCGCAGCGCACGCGGATTGAACTGACGATTTGACGATGTGAAAAATGTGGTGTTTCATGCGGTGACCTCGTGGGCTTTGTGGGTGTGGGCGCGAATGCCGTGCTCGACCTCCACTCCCTTGGGCGTCAAACGCCAGGCGTTCGGCTCGCCCTTCAAATGCCCATCCCCCGTGTTGGCGGCAAGACCCAGCCGCTCCAGGCGCGCCAACAGCTTTGAGATCTGCCCCTGGTCGCTGACCCCGGCGTGATCGCCGATCACGCGATTGCTGGCCCCCGGCTGCTCCGCGATGCACCCCAACACCAGCGCGGTGCGATATGTCAACCGCATCGGCACACCCGCGAGGGGATCGCCACTTGACGACTTCTCGCTTTTGTCCTTTGCGGTCGTGCTCTTGGGAACGGAACGAGTCAACTCACGCCGCGCGGCCGCGGCGCCCAGATAGGGCAGCACGATCATGCTCATCAACTCGCCCGTGAGGCTCGTCAACGGCGGCGTGTTCACCCCACGCTGCAAACGCGCGTAGATGATTGCCAACGAAGCACCGATCAAACCCTCGGCCGTGAGCTCCGTTACGCCGCTCCCGCGCGAGGACGCGGTGCTCTGACCACGCCCTTCGTCCAACACGGCGACCAGACGCGCGAGGATCTCCTCGCGCCGCTTCAACACATCCGGACCACCACGCAGCGACTGCACGACACAGACCTGCGCCAGCGCCGGCTCACGATCGAAGAAGGACAGGATCGCCAACAACCCCCCACGCACCCGCTCACGCCAGGACAACCCGTCGAGATCGGCGCGCGCGATCTCACCTTCGATCGTCGCGACGACGTCCTCGATCAGCGCGCCGAGGCACGCCTCGCGATTCTCGAACAGGTCATAGAACGTCCGCCGCGAAACCCGCGCGCGCTCGGTGATGTGCGCGACCGTCACGTTCGCGTACCCCTCCTCGTTCACGGCCGCGACGGCCGCGCCCAACAGGCGCGAGCGCTGCATCTCCGAGACCTGTACACGCGCGGGAGACACACCACGCCGGGCGACGCCCGGGCGCGCACGCTTGCTCGTGCGCGTAGACATCACGCGACCCTCCCCGCGAGCGGGGTGGAAAACCGGCCGTTTTGGCCGGTTAGACGGGGGGTGCTACTGGGACAGAGAGAGAGAGAGAGAGAGAGAGAGATGCATCAGCGATGCTGAGGCATCTACCTACGGGCGTGTATTGGCGCACGCCGACTCCCGTCACATCTGTCCCCGAAGAAAACACGCGAAAACAACCCCTCATCTGCGAACGGAACCCTCTCCCAAAGGTCTGCAAAAGCGCTTGAAATCGATCCAGATGACCGACCCAAAACCCGATCTATTTTGTGGTCACCCGCACTGGGAAACCATGAACACTGAAGAACATAGCGTCAACTCCCCGGCTTGTCAAGAGCGAACCGATACACGCCCGCCACAACACATGCCGAACGCGTCTAACCGAGCGCCCAGAGCAACGTGTGAGCGGGGATCAGTGTGTAGCGCTCGGCTTTTTGCGTCGTGTTCTTGGTGGCTACGACGACCGGGCGGCCCGGGTGTGCGCGCGCGGCGGCGGCGGCCGCCGAGAGGCCCGGGTCGTTGCGGTACTTGACCTCGACCACGTCGAGCTCGCGGCGCGGACCGCATACGAAGTCGATCTCTCCGCCACGCGCCGTCTGCCAGATGTGCAGGCCCTCCGGCAGGATGAACGTCTCGATCAGGCGATCGGCGGGCTCGTAGCGTCGTAGCAGGGCCATCCCAATGACGTTCTCGACTAGCGCGGGCGCGTTGAACGCAAGCCCGGGCGCACCTTCGAGGGCGATCGTGTGCAGCAGCGGGTCGGCGAGGAAGACCTTCTTGTCTCTGGACTGCTCGTTGACCTGCGAGCCGGCTCGCCAGAAGTAGGTCACGAACAGGAAGTAGCCGCCGGCCAGCAGCTCGATGTAGTCGCGCACACTCTGATGGCTCGGCCGTCCGGTGCTGCGCCCGAGCGGCACGTCCATCTCACGCGCCATGCTGCTCCAGCTGATCTTCGATCCCAGCGAGCGCACCACGCGCTCAAGCAGCGCATGGCCGGCGGGAACGCTCGCGCCCCTGCGCTGTAGCTCCCTGACGAGCGAGTCGTACAGCACCCGCTTGACCTCTCGCGAGGGCTCGCGCTCCCCGGACGCCGCCTCGGCGACCGCGGCCGGCAGCCCACCGAAACGCAGGTATCGCTCCAGCGCCACGTCAAGCGCCGGTGCGTACGCGCGCATCTCGCGCATGAGTGCCTCCCCGTCCGCTGCGCACAGGTCGGCGACGCTAAGCCGTGGAGAGGGTGGGATGTCGCCGTTGACCGCGCGAGCAAACGCGGCGAAACTCTGCGGCAGAGCGAGGTGATCGGCGCCCGCTTGACGCCGTCCCGGCAACCGCTCGACGGCGCCGTGCTGGAGATCGATCGCCGAGGAACCCGTGCAGACCGCCACCTCCCCGCGGATCGTGCCGTCATCCCACAGTGACTTGACGGCGGTCTGCCAGCCGCTCACCGCCGTGACCTCGTCGAGCAGCAAAAGACCCCGTACGTCCTCGTTGTCGCGGCCGGCGAGATAGAGCGCGCGCTTCACCGTCACGGCCAGCTCCGACAGATGCTGGCCCTCCAACAGGTCGAGCGCGAGGTAGACGACGGCCCGCGCCCGCAGGCCGTCGTCGAGCGCCCGCGCGACGAGCAGCTTCAGGTCGGTGCTCTTGCCGACCTGGCGCGGTCCCCGCAGGATGTGAATCCCCGGTGTGTGCAGGTCGAGCCCAGAGGCGAAATCCGCCTCCAGGCGTACAGGCTGCGCCTCCAACAGCGCCAGATGTGGATCGGACAAGCGCCAGGTCACGTCCGTCCACCACGGGTTCTGACCGAGAATCTGCTCATCCGAGAGCGCCATCGTGAGCCGTGACGATAGCAGCCATCCCCAAACATGCTGCTGTTATTGGGGGCTATCTTGCAATAGGAGCAGCTGATTTAGTGGGAATGCCGTCAATATACACAGCCACGCGCTCGCTCCCGCCCAAGGCAAGCCATCAAGGTCAGCGCGCGATCTTCCTTCGATCGTCGCGACGACCCGACGCACCGATCGTAAAGCTACGTTTTAGGCTCCCATGATTGCGCGCTTTGCATGTTCTGGTTGCGCGTTTGTCAGCTAGAATATGCGCGTTCTACATGCACCTATATCCTCGACACGCCACGACTCAAATCACCGATGCGCTCGCCGACACCCCGGTTGTCGTCATCGTCGGACCTCGTCAGAGCGGCAAGAGCACGCTGGCCGGCCAGCTCGCCAACGGTCGGGGCGCAGAGCTGGTCTCCCTCGATGACGCCGCCCCTCGCGCGGCCGCGAACGCAGATCCCACAGGATTCATCGAGGAACGCCGGCTACCACTGTTCATCGACGAGTTCCAGAAGGCGCCCGCGCTGCTCGATGCAATCAAGAGCCGTGTGGACCGCGCACGCAGTGGGGGCCGAAGTGTTGCGGGCATGTTCCTGCTGACCGGTTCGGCGAACGTGTGGTCAACTCTGCGAATCTCCGAGTCGCTTACCGGCCGAGCCGAGCGCGTCCACCTCTGGACGCTGTCCCAAGGCGAGCTGTTGGGCCGCCGAGAGCCCTTTCTTGCCGGCCTTCTGACAGGCAAGGTCCCCCACGTCGACGCACAACCGGTAGGACGTGAGCCGATCGCCGAAGCGGTGGTACGCGGTGGCTATCCCGAGATGCTGACACGCCCGTCTCACGCCAGACGCACACGATGGCTGAGTGAGTACATGCAGATGACCCTCGAGCGCGACATTCTGGACCTCACCGATCGCCCCCGGCAACTGGAGGAGATGCCACGCCTGCTCAAAGCCGCCGCGGCACGGATCGGTGGCATCGTGGACCTCACCTCGATCGGCACAGGGATCGAGATGAAGCGCGACTCGGTACGTCGCTACCTGCACCTTCTGGAGCTGTTGTTTCTGCTCCGCCAAGTCCCCGCCTGGAGCCCCGGTCTGACACCACGAACGATCAAAAAGCCAAAGCTGTGGATCACCGACAGCGGACTGGCCTGCCAGCTCACGGCCCATGACGAACACCGCTTCCTCACTGACCAAACCGGGGCGGCTGGCCTGCTCTTCGAGAACTTCGTAGCGTCCGAAATCACCAAGCAGACAAGCCTGCTACAGGCAGGCGTGTCGCTACACCACTATCGCACGACGGGCGGCCGCGAGGTCGACATCGTCTGCGAGGCTGACGACGGCTCGATCGCGGGCATCGAGGTCAAGCTCAGCGCGACACCCCACCCATCCGACTTCAACGGACTCACCCACCTGAGAGACATACTTGGTTCGCGATTCCGTGGCGGCGTGGTGGTGCACACGGGAGCCGAAACCCTGCCGTTCGGAGACCGACTGTGGGCCATCCCGGTAACCGCACTCTGGTCCTGATTCCCGCGACTGGAGCCAGCCCCAATCGCGCGTACGGTTCGGTGTGCTCAGGGCTCTACTCGGCCGGGACGCCGGGCGTGACGTGGTTCGGCGGGCCCTCGGGGCCGGTGTCGGCGTCGGCGTGGCCGGCTATCGCCTGGTCTTCGGGCTGTCCCTCGCCCCCGGCCACGGCGCCGTTGCGCCTGCCCGCCAGGTAGCGATCGACCATCCGGGCGCACTGGCGGCCCTCGTTGATCGCCCACACGATCAGTGACTGCCCGCGACGGGCGTCGCCTGCGGCGAAGACTCCCTCCACCGAGGTCGTGTAGGGCTTTACGGCCTTGACGTTGCCGCGCGGATCCTTTTCGACGCCGAGACCGTCCAGCAGCGCGGGTTCGGGATGTAGGAAGCCCATCGCGAGCAGCACCAGCTGGGCGGGAAGCTCGCGCTCGGTGCCCGCGACCGGGCCGAAGGGGGGCGCGGGCTCGGCCTGGGCGATGTGCAGCGCCGCGACTCGTCCCTCGGCGTCGCCGGAGAGGTGCGTGGTGGCGATCGAGTAGTCCTGCTCGCCGACGCCCTCCTTCAGGGCCTCCTCCATCGCGTAGCTCATGCGGTACTTCAATGGCCACTCGGGCCACGGCGTGCGCTCGTCCGGGCGCTTGGCCGGGGGCTCGGGCAGGAGCTCCAGCTGGACGATCGAGCGCGCGCCCTCGCGCAGCGCGTTGCCGACGCAATCGGCGCCCGTGTCGCCGCCGCCGATCACCACGACGTCCTTGCCGGCGGCCGTTATCGGCGTGTGCTCGGTGGGCTGGGAAGCGTCCGGTGTGGGGCCGAACTCGCGCGCGGCCCAGCGGTTGCGCTGATACAGGTAGTCCATCGCGAAGTGCACCCCGTCGAGCTCGCGGCCGGGGACCGGCAGGTCGCGCGGCACGCGCGAACCGGTGGCGAGCACGACCGCGTCGAAGGAGCCGCGCAGCTCTTGCACGCTCACGACCTCGCGGCCGGGACCGGCGCCGTCCGCGCTCGCGCTCTTTACGCCCGCGCCGTCAGCGCTCGCGCCAGCGCCGTCCGTGCCCAAATCTGCGATGCAGGCGCCGCCGACATCCACGCCACAGCGCAACTCCACGCCCTCGGCGATCAGCTGCTCGACGCGCCGTTGCACGACGCGCTTCTCGATCTTGAAGTCGGGCACGCCGAAGCGCGCCAAGCCCCCGGCGGCCTCGTCGCGCTCGAACAGCGTCACGCTGTGACCGGCGCGGCGCAGCTGCTGCGCGGCTGCCATCCCCGCCGGTCCCGAGCCGACGACGGCGACCGACTGTCCGGTCTCATGCCGGGGCGGGCGCGGGACGATCCAGCCTTCGTCCCAGGCGCGATCGACGATCGCTAGCTCTATCTGTTTGATCGTCACCGCGTCGTTCTCGCGGATCTCCAGCACGCACGCGGCCTCGCACGGGGCCGGGCACAGCCGCCCGGTCAGCTCGGGAAAGTTGTTCGTCGCGTGCAACTGGACGATCGCGTCTTGCCAGCGGTCGCGGTATACGAGGTCGTTCCAGTCGGGGATCAGGTTGCCCAGCGGGCAACCGTTGTGGCAGAAGGGCACGCCGCAGTCCATGCAGCGCGCGCCCTGCTCGCGCAGCTCCTCGGTCGGGCGCGTGATGAGGAACTCGCGATAATCCCGTGCGCGCTCGTCGGGGTCCCGGTAGGGGATCCCGTGGCGCTCGATCTGCAAGAAGCCGCCGAGCTTGCCCATCAGGCGTCCTGCCTCATCGGCGCATCGGGCGTGCCGAGAGCACGGTCACAGCCTTCGTCCAACCAGCGCATCAGGCGGCCACCGCAGGCGTCTCGTCGGCGGCCTCGGCTGCCTGTTCGGCCAGCACGCGCTTGTAGTCGTGGGGCATCACCTTCACGAACGCGCCCCTGGCGAGCAGCTCGTCGAACTCCGCCAGCACCCGCGCGGCCACCGGCGAGTCGGTGCGCTGGAAATGCTCCTCGATCAACGTCCGAAGCTCGGCCGCGTCCTCGGCGCTCGGCGCTTCGAAGCCGACCATGCCCATGTTGCAGCGCCCCGCAAAGCCACCGTCCGCGTCGAGCACGTAGGCGACGCCGCCGCTCATGCCGGCGGCGAAGTTGCGTCCCGTCGGACCGAGCACGACGACGCGCCCGCCGGTCATGTACTCGCAGCCGTGGTCGCCCACGCCCTCCACGACCGCGCTCGCGCCCGAGTTGCGCACCGCGAAGCGCTCGCCGGCCAGGCCGCGGAAGAACGCGCGCCCGGCGGTCGCCCCGTACAGCAGCGTGTTGCCGACGATCACGTTCTCCTCGGCGACGAAATCGCTCGCCATGCCTTCGCGCGGGCGCACCGCCAACACGCCTCCTGACAATCCCTTGCCGGTGTAGTCGTTGGCGTCCCCGCGCAGCGTGAACGTCACGCCCGGGGCGAGCCACCCGCCGAAGCTCTGCCCGGCCGAGCCTTCGAAGTCGCCCTCGATCGAGCCCTCGGGCAGCCCCCCGGCGCCGTGCGTGCGGGCGATGTGGCTGGAGAGGATCCCGCCGACACAGCGGTTGACGTTGCGGATCGGCAGCTCGATCTGCACGTGCTCGCCGCGCTCGATCGCGCCCTGCGAGCGGCGCACGAGCTCCCAGTCCAGTGCCTCGGCCAGCACCGCCGGCGGCGGTTCGACGCGCCGCCTGGGAGCGTCCTTGGGCAGCTCGATGTGGGTGAGGATGTGCGTCAGGTCGACCCCGCGCGCCTTCCAGTGCTCGATCGCGGGCCGGCAGTGCAGCAGGTCGACGCGTCCGGTCGCCTCGTCGAGCGAGCGCAAGCCCAGCGAGGCCAGGATCTCGCGCACTTCCTCGGCGACGAAGAAGAAGAAGTTGACGACGTGCTCGGGCGTGCCCTTGAAGCGCTTGCGCAGCTCCGGGTCCTGCGTGGCGATCCCCACCGGGCACGTGTTCAGATGACAGGCGCGCATCATGATGCAGCCGGTCGCGATCAGCGGCGCGGTCGAGAAACCCATCTCGTCGGCGCCGAGCATCGCCGCGATCACGACGTCGCGCCCGGTCTTCAGTTGCCCGTCGGTCTGCACGACGATGCGCGAGCGCAGGTCGTTCAGCAGCAGCGTCTGCTGGGTCTCGGCCAGCCCGATCTCCCACGGCACGCCCGCGGCCTGGATCGAGGACAGCGGCGAGGCGCCCGTGCCGCCGTCGTGCCCGGAGATCAGCACGCGGTCGGCGTTCGCCTTCGACACGCCTGCGGCGACCGTGCCGACGCCGACCTCGGCGACGAGCTTGACCGACACCTGCGCGCCGGGGCTGGAGTCGGTCGGGGGGTTGGAGCAGCGCAGGTCGTAGATCAGCTGCTTGAGGTCCTCGATCGAATAGATGTCGTGGTGGGGCGGCGGTGAGATCAGGCCCACGCCGGGGGTCGTGTGGCGGATCGAGCCGATGTAGGCGTCGACCTTGCCGCCCGGCAGCTGACCGCCCTCGCCGGGCTTGGCGCCCTGAGCCATCTTGATCTGCAGCTCGTCGGCGTTGACCAGGTAGTTGATCGTCACGCCGAAGCGCCCAGAGGCGACCTGCTTGATCGCCGAGCGCCGCCGGTCGCCGTTGGGGTCGGGTGTGAAGCGCGTGGGGTCCTCCCCGCCCTCGCCCGTGTTCGAGCGCCCGCCGAGGCGGTTCATCGCGATCGCGAGCGTCTCGTGGGACTCGCGCGAGATCGAGCCGAGGCTCATCGCGCCCGTGCAAAAGCGCCGCACGATCGCGCTCGCGGGCTCGACCTCCTCCAGGGCGATCGGCTCACGCGCGTTCTCGGCGTCCGCCGGGGGCCCGATCTCCAGCAGGCCGCGCAGCGTGGCCTTGCGCGCCGCGTCCTCGTTGATCGCGCGGGCGTACTCGCGGTACTTCGTAAACGCGTCGCTGGAGCGCACCTCCTCAAGCGCCTCACCCTCACCCTGCAGGGCAGCGGCGACGTTGCCGTTGGCAGCGCGCACCGCGTGCTGGACGAGCGCGATCGTCTCGGGGTTCCACTGATGGTGCTCGCCGTCGCGCCGCCATGCGTACACCCCGCCGACCGGCAACAGATCGTCCTCGGGGGCGGGATATGCGCGCGCGTGGCGCTCCAGCGCCTCGGTCCCGAGCACCTCCAGCCCGACCCCGCCGATGCGCGAGGCGGTGCCCGTGAAGTGGCGATCGATCAGCTCGCGCTCCAAGCCGACCGCCTCGAAGATCTGCGCGCCGCGGTAAGACTGGATCGTGGAGATGCCCATCTTGGAGATCGTCTTCAAGAGCCCTTTGCCGATCGCCTTGATCGTGTGCTGCGCCGCCTGCTCCAGCTGGGCGTTCAGCTCCTCGCCCCGCGGCGGCACCGCGCCGTCGGCGCCGGCCGGTGTGATCCGTCCGTCGATCACGAGCTGGTCGAGCGTCTCCAACATCAGGTACGGGTTGATCGCGCTCGCGCCGTAGCCGATCAGCGTCGCGAAGTGGTGCACCTCGCGCGGCTCGCCGGACTCCAGCACGATCCCCACGCGCAGCCGCGTGCCCTCGCGCACCAGGTGGTGGTGCACGGAGGCGACCGCCAACAGCGAGGGGATCGGCGCGCGGCGCGGACCGATCGAACGGTCGGAGAGCACGATGATGTTGACGCCCTGCGCGATCGCCTCGTGCGCCTGCGCACACACGCGATCGAGCGCCGCCACCATCCCGGCGGCGCCCTCGGCGACGGGCCAGGTGATGTCGATCGTGGTCGCGCTGAACAGCTCGTGCGAGACGTGGCGCAGCGTCTCCAGCTCGCGGTTGAGCAGGATCGGGCGCTCCAGCACGAGCTTGTGCGCGTGCTCCGGCGTCTCCTCGAACAGGTTACGCTCGCTGCCCAGGGTCGTCTCCAGGGACATCACGATTTCCTCGCGGATCGGGTCGATCGGCGGGTTGGTGACCTGCGCGAACAGCTGCTTGAAATAGGAGTAAAGCGGCGGCGCCTGATCGGAGAGGACCGCGAGGGAGATGTCATTGCCCATCGAACCGATCGGCTCGGCCCCGTCGCGCGCCATCGGGGTGAGCAGCACGCGCAGATCCTCCTGGCTGTAGCCGAACGCGCGCTGGCGCCGGTGCAGAGGCTGGTCGGAGATCGTCACCTGCTCGGAGGGATCGAGCTCCTCGAAGGCCACCGAGCTGCGCTGAAACCACTCGCGGTAGGGCCTTTGCGTGGAGACCTCGTGCTTGACCTCGCCGTCCTCGACGATCCGCCCGCGCTGCAAATCCACGAGGAACAGCTTGCCCGGCTGCAACCGCCCCAGTCGCCTGATTTCAGACGGCGCCACGTCGAGCATCCCGGTCTCCGAGCCCAGCACGACGTGCCCGTCGGTGCTCTCCACCCACCGGCCCGGGCGCAGCCCGTTGCGGTCGAGCGTCGCGCCGACCACGAGCCCGTCGGTGAACGCGACCGACGCGGGACCGTCCCACGGCTCCATCAGACAGGCGTGGTAGGCGTAGAACCCGACCAGGTCAGCGGGCAGGTCCTCGCGGTCGCGGTAGGCCTCCGGGATCATCATCATCGCCGCGTGTGCCGGCGAGCGCCCGGCGAGCAGCAGCAGCTCCATCACGTTGTCGAACGTCGCCGAGTCCGAGTTACCCGGCGTGACGACCGGCAGGATCTTCTGAAGGTCCTCCCCGAACAGAACGCTTGAGAGCTCGGACTCGCGCGCGCGCATCCAGTTGACGTTGCCCATCACCGTGTTGATCTCGCCGTTGTGGCAGATCGTGCGGTAGGGGTGCGCAAGCTCCCAGCTGGGAAACGTGTTCGTCGAAAAGCGCGAGTGCACGAGCGCCAGCGCGCTCTTGCAGCGCTCGTCCTGCAGGTCGGGATAGAACTCGGCCAGCTGGAAGCTGATCAGCATGCCCTTGTAGTTGAGGGTCCGCGAGGAGCTGGAGAGGACATACAGTCCCTCGCCCTCGACGCTCAGCTCGCATATGCGCCGGATCACGTACAGCTTGCGCTCGAACGCGTCCTGATCAGCCGCTTGCTCGGGCCCGGCGCCGACGAACAGCTGGCGGATCTCCGGACGGCACGCGCCAGCGACCTCGCCCGTGTGCTCGGGCGCCACCGGCACATCGCGCCAGCCGAGCACCGTCTGGCCCTCCGCCACCACCGTCCGCTCCAACAGCTCCTGCAGCCGCTCGCGGCGCGATGCCTCTCTCGGCAGGAAGCACATCAGCACCCCGTAGCGACCTGCCGGCGGCAACTCGAACTCGACGACTCCGCGCAGCAGCTCGTCGGGCATCTGCATCAGGATCCCGGCGCCGTCGCCGGTGCACGGGTCAGCGCCCGAAGCGCCGCGGTGCTCGAGGTTCTTCAGCGCCGCGATCCCCCGCTCGACGACCTCGTGCGTGGGCTGGTTGTCCAAGCGCGCAACCATGCCCACGCCGCAAGCGTCATGCTCGAAGCGGGGGTCGTAAAGACCGACGGCCTTGGGCGGCTGCATGGTGTGCGTAGTCATGGAAGTGCTCCCTGGGGGGCGGTGCAGCCCGCACGAACACTTATCGCGCGGGCACGGGCGGACACCTGAGGCGGAGCCCGAAAGCGTATCAGTGCGCGCGGGCTCTCAGCCACTTTCGCGGGCGAGCGCCGTGGGGTCGCGGGCGGTCGCGGGCGGTCGCGCCGCTCCCCAACCGCGGCGAAACCGCCCCCCACATCGGTACACCGCCTGTCCGGGCAGGTGGCGGCGCCGTTGCTGGCGTATGCTCGGCGTGTGAGAATGGCCGGTTGCGGGCACCATTAGCGATGACAAAAGCAACTCGAGTACACCAGGAGCGAGTATGACGCCGGACATGGAGCTAGCGCTCCCGGCTCGAGCAGAGAACATCGCGTTGATCCGTCACGCCTTCGGCGCGCTCGGCGAGGCGCTGGCGGTGGATGAAGAGCTGCTCTCCGACGTACGCCTGGCCGTCACCGAGGCCTGCTCGAACGTCGTCGTGCACGCCTACGCCGAGGAGGACCCAGGGCCCCTGGAAGTCCTCGCCAGCGTCGATGACGGCGCCCTCACGGTGGTCGTGCGCGACAAAGGGCCCGGCATCGCACCGCACCCCGACAGCCCCGGTCTCGGCCTGGGTCTGCCGCTGATCGCCTCGCTGGCGGAGTCCGTGCAGCTCGGGCGCGACGAGCAGGAACGCACCGAGGTCTGCATGACGTTCTTGCTCTCAAACGGCCTCGTCAACGGCACGCCGTCTTCTTCCACGAGTCACGACGATCATCCGAGCGACGCCGGGGACGATCGGATCGACCCGACCGCACGGACGTGAGCGCAGCGTCAAAGCCCGAGCCGGACGCCGCATCCGCACCCGGGCCACCCGGCCCGGTGTCGCTGCGCGTGGCCAGCGGCCCGCTCGCGGGACCGGTCCTCAATCGCGTGGCCGCGATGGTTCTCGCCCGCGCCCAGTGTCCACTCGATCGCTTCGACGACGCGCTGATCCTGTGCGACGCGATCTCCGCATACGCACCCAAGCACGTGCGCGACAGTCACCTCGCCTACACCCTGTCCGCACGCGAGCGCGCGATCGAGTTGCGCGTGGCGGAGCTGCGCCCGGGCGGCGCCGCGGGACTAATGGACGATGCCACGCTCCCCGACGTGGGCAACGTGATCGAACGCTACTCCGTCGATCGCCGCGTCGAGCCGGCCGCCGACGGCGCCGGTGAGGAGCTGGTCCTCACGATCCCGTTCGCCTGAGCCCGGCCGCGCGGAGGGCTCAGCCGGTCTTGGTCTTCGCGGCCCGCTTCGCGGGGGGAGCTTTCTTGGCCGCGGCCTTCTTGGCGGGCGCTTTCTTTGCGGCCCCGCCGTTGCCGCCCGCGCCCGTCACGTCCGCGCCGCGCTCACGAGCCCGTTCCAGACTCGCCTGCAGCGCACCCATCAGGTCCGGGGTCTGCAGCGTCTCCACGGCAGGACGCGGCTCGACGACGATTTCCTCGCCGCCGGCCTTGCGGTCGATCAGGTCGAGCACGGCCTCGCGGTAGGTGTCGCGATAGCGGCCGATGTCAAACGGCTCGGCCAGGGACTCGACCAGCCGCTTGGCCACGTCCAGCTCGCGCTCCCCCACGGCGGGGGACTCCTCCTCGCCACCCAGCTCGCGCAGCTCGCTCGTCGGGTTGACCTCGTCGGCGTAGGTGAGCGTGGTCATCATCAGCACCTCCTCGCGCGGATGCACCGCGACCAGGCGCTCGCGCGAGCGCAGCACCACCCGCGCGATCGCGACCTTGCCGGTCTCGCGCATCGCCGCCAGCAGCAGCCTGTAGGAGCGAGCGCCGCCGCGGTTCGGGACGACGTAGTACGGCTGGTCGAAGTAGATGCGGTCGATCTCCTCGATCTCGACGAAGTCCTCGATCTCGATCGTGCGCGTCGCCTCCGGCGCGAGCGCCGCGAGCTCCTGATCCTCGATCACCACGTACCGTTCCGGCGCCAGTTCATAGCCCTTGACGATCTCCTCGAACGGGACCTCCTCGCCGTCGGCCGAGCACACGCGCTTCTGCTGGATGCGCGCGTGGTCGGCGCCGTGCAGCTGGTTGAAGTGCACGCTCTTGTTCGTCACGGCGCTGTAGAGCTTCACGGGCATGCTCACCAGGCCGAAGTTGAGCGTGCCCATCCACATCGATCTGGGCATCGTCACAGTGTCGGACCTGGGACCGTCGCTGTCAACCCGCGGGCGGATCCTCCCGCGCAGGGTCCTCGCGCAGCGTCTCCCGCAACCGTGCGAGCGCCTGGCGGATCAGCCGCGAAACCTGCATCTGTGAGACGCCGATCCGCTCACCGATCTCCGCCTGGGTCAGGTCCTCGGCGAAGCGCAACGTCAGCACCAGCCGCTCACGCTCGGTGATGCGGGCGAACATCGGCCCGAGCGTCGCGCGCTCCTCCGCGCGCTCAAAGCCGCCCTCCTGCACACCGATCGCATCGCCGACGCTCTCCCCCGGCGCATCCTCGCCGCCCCCCGCTCGCGGGGCGTCCAGCGAGCCCGCACGGTAGGCACCGGCGGCCTGCAGCGCCTCGAGCACCTGCTCTTCGCTGACGTCCATCGCCACCGCGATCTCGGCGACCGTCGGAGCTCGGCCGTGCTCGCCGGAGAGCGCCGCCGCCGTCTTGTCCACGCGCAGCGCCAGCTCCTGCAGCTCGCGCGGGACCCGCACCGACCAGGTGCGATCGCGAAAGTGGCGGCGCAGCTCGCCGAGGATCGTCGGTACCGCGAAGCTCGAAAAGGCCGTATCGCGGCTGGAGTCATAACGGTCAACCGCCTTCAACAGCCCCAGCGAAGCCACCTGTGTCAGATCTTCCAGCGGCTCCTCGCTGCGCTGATAGCGGCGTGCCAGCCGCCGCGCCAGCGGCAGGTAGCGCTCGACCAACTCCTCGCGCGCGCGCTCGTCGCCGGCGCGCGCCCGCGCGAAGAGCTCACGATCGGCCGGCTGGGGCTGGTTCATCGGGCCGCCATCGGGGTGTTCAGGCGACAGCGCAGCGGCACGTCGGTCCCGTCCACGCTCAATACCGGCGCGAAGGGATCACGCGCGCTCAGATCCCCCTCCCCGCTCGCCGCCTCCCCCTCACCGGCGCCGCGGCCGGGATCCGGGCCGGGGCGGTCCTCCCGCGAAGGGTGCCGTGCGGCCTCCGCGCACAGCGCCGGCAGCTCGCTCGCCAGCGCCGGTCCCAGCCACGCGATCGGCGGCGCGCCCGGGCGTTCGCGCGGCCAGGCGGCAAAGTCCACCGCTCCGCTCAACAGCAGCCGCTCGCGCGCGCGGGTCATCGCCACGTACACGATCCGATCCTCCTCCAGCGCCTGGGCTTCACGGCGCTCGTCCGCCAGCCGCGCATAGTCGAGCGCCGGGCGCGGCTCGGGATCGGCGATCTGGAGCAGTCGCACCCCCACGCGCTCGCCCTCGACGAGCAGGTCGGGCACGCCGGCGCTCGGCGCACGACCGAGATCGGCCACGCACACCACGTCGAACTCCAGCCCCTTGGCGCCGTGCACGCTCATCAGGCGCACCGCATCCACCGGCGCCTCGGCCTCGGTGAGCGCGTCGGGCTCGGCGGTCGTGTCGGCGCTCGCCAGGAACCCCATGCCACCGGCTCCCTGCTGGAAGGCGGCCTCGTCCAGGAACCCGCGCAGGTCTCGCCCTTCGCTGCGTTCCCACTCCCCCGCCAGCCCGATCAGCTTGTCCACGTTCGCGAGCCTACGCGGTTCGTCCTCATCGGTGCGGACCCGCGCGCCATGCTCGATCGCCCGTTCCAGCAACTGCGCGAGCGTCAGCTCCTCCATCAGCCCGCGCTCCGCCTCCAGCCACTTGCAGTGCGCGACCATACGCTCACCTACGGCGCCGGCCGGCAGCGGGGCCTTCTCGTCGCCCGGCCGGCGAGCGTCGGGGTGGCGGGCCACCTCCCACAGACCGCACTCGCGCTCACGCGCCGCACGCGCCAGCAGCGCCAGCTCATCGCTTGACAGTCCCACGGGCGCGCCCGCCAGCGCCCCATACAGCGCCGGCTCATCGGCCGGATCGGCCAGCGCGCGCAGATGGGCGAGCAAATCGGCCACCTCCTGGCGCGCCCAGAAAGACCCGGCGCTCGCAAGCGTGTGCAGCCCCTGCGCGCGCAACGCCTGCTCGTAGCAGTCGATGTCCCCCATGCCGCGCAGCAACACCGCCACCCGCCCGGCGCTCGTGCTCCCCGCCTCGATCAGCTCGCGCACGCGCCGTGCCAGCGCGTAGGCCTCCGCCTCCCGCCAGTCCGCCGCGCCCGAGCCTCCGGCGCCCGCCGCCGCGATCGTCGCGGCTGGCGCGTGCGCATCGGACCGGCGCTCTTTACCCCAGCCACGGCGGTCGGTGAGCAGCAGCTCGATCAGCGGTTCGCGGCCCGCCGCCGAGCTCTCGCGCTCGCTCTCGCGACCGGCTCGCAACGGGATGTAGGTCTCGCCGAAGCGCCTCGCGAACACGGCGTTGACGGCCTGCAGCAACTCCGGGCGGCCGCGGAAGTTGTGTGCCAACCGCAGGCTCTGCCCGAGCGGCGCCAAGCGCGCGTGGCGTTCCCTGAAGAGGCTTACGTCGGCGTGGCGAAAGCCGTAGATCGACTGCCACTCGTCGCCGACCGTGAAGAGGTTCTCGCGCTCCAACATGCTCACGAGCGCAAGCTGGCGCGGGTTGACGTCCTGCAGCTCGTCCACCATCAGCAGCTCAAAGCGCTCCGCCCAGGCGCCGCGGATCTGCGCATCGCCGGCGAGCAGCTCGCCCGCGAGCAGCTCGAGATCGTCGAAGTCCACGCCCTCGCGGGCGCGCTTAAGGGTTTCGTAGCACTCCCCGAAGCGCGCCAGCAACTCGTCCCACAGCACGATCGCGCGAGCACCGCCCTCCTCCACGGCGCGCGCCCGCTCTCTGCCCGCCTCATCCAGTTCGGCCGCGGCCAGCAGCTCGGCCTGTCCCACCGGCGCTCGCCCGGGCACAGGTGTGGGCAGTCGCGGCGAGCGCTGCCCGCGGCTGCGCAGCTCGGCGTAGATCCCGAGCACGCTCGCGCGCGCCCGGTCCGCGTTGTAGGCGGCGATCAGATCGACCGCCTCGCCACGGCCACCCTCGACGAACTCGCCGAGCGCCCCGGCGAACGCCTGACGGCGCAGCCGCCCCGCGAGGCTCTCGTCGAGGACCTCGTAAGGCTCCTGCGCCGGAGGGCCGCCCGCTCGTAACTCCTTCTCCAAACCGGCCTCGCGCGCGTGCTCGCGCAAAATCCGCGCGCAAAACCCGTGGAAGGTGCCGACGAACGCCCCGTCCAGGGCGCGCGCCGCGCCGGTCTCGCCCAGCTGCGACAGTCGCGCGCGCACCCGCTCGCGCAGCTCGCCGGCCGCGCGCTCGGTAAACGTGATCGCGAGGATTCGCCCCGGCGCGATCCCGTCCTCGCGCACGGCCGCCACGAACCGCTCGACCAGCACCGAGGTCTTGCCGCTGCCGGCGCCCGCGGCCAGCAGCAGCGGCTCGCCGCGACGCCCCACCGCGTGCTCCTGCTCGGCCGTCAGCCTGCTCGGCGCCGGAGCGCTCGCAGCCCTCCCGCGCGAGTCCGCCTCCTTGGGCAGGCTTGCGCCCGCTTCGGGATCGACCAGCTCCCATCCCGTCAACCGCTCCACGATCACCTGCCGGAACGGCAAATCGCCGGATGCGTACAGCCGCCCGTGAACGCGCACGTCAACGGCCGCGCCTCGATCTCCCCCGCCACCGCCTGCGCCGCCGCCGCGCGCGCGAGCGCGAGCGCCTGCTGCACAAGTTCCTCGATCTCCGACGCTTCCATGAGGTCCGTGCGCACGCACTCCACACCAACACCCACCCCCGCGTCGAGGACCCCCCGGGCGCGCAGATCGACGCCGCCCAGCGGTTGATACAGCCCCCCGACCACGCGCACGCCGAGCAGCCGTTCGGCGGCACGCATGTACAGCGCGAGCTGAATCTTGCCGTCCTCGATCCAGCGCGCACCCGGCGTGACGCGCGCGCCCTTGTAGTCGTAGACGACCGCCGCCTCTCCCCCGGGCAGGACGTCGATGCGATCGATCCGCCCGCGCAACAGCAGCCCGTCGCCGAGATCGAATGCCGGCAGACCACCCTCCTCGTCGTCGTCGAACCCGAACCCGACCTCAAGCCAGCGGGGCTCAAGTGGACTGTCCTGCGCTGCCGCGTGCGCCAGATAGCGCTCCAGGTCGGCCTCCAACCGTCGGCGCGCGCTCGGCACGCGCTCCGGGCGCGCCGACAGCGGAAACTCGTGCGCGTGGCGCATGAGCGCTTCGCGCAGCAGCTCGCGCGCCAACACCAGCCGCGCCTGAGTCACCCGCGCCGAGCCCGTGCGCTCGCGCAACCCCTCCAGCGTGTCGCGCAGCGCCGCATGAGCAAGCCCCCCGCGCGTCAGCGGCTCGGGATCGGGCTCGGGGCTGTCCGGGCGCAGCATCCGCTCGACGAACCACCGCGCCGGGCAGGACATCCACAACTCGAGCGAGGACGCCGACCATGGTCTGACGCGCAATTCCTCGAGCACTCGTGCGTCGCGCAACGGCGCCGGTCCGATCCGGTGCGCGCTGGGCGCCGCTCTCGATACGCCGTCAGGTGCGGTGGCCGGCGCCACTACGGGTGGTCGAACCGACCGGCCGACGTGTCTCCCCCAAATATCAACCGGCTAGGCGGCAGTGCGAGCCTCGATGTCGCTCTCCGCCCGCGCGGTCGCGGGCTTCTCGGTCTCCTCCTGCACCTCGGCGTCCGGCGGCTTGGCGCCGGCCTTCGCCCAGGGCTCGTCGAACTCGACCCGCCATTTGCCCTCCTCGGTCTGCTCGAGCGCGAGATGGGCTTTGAAGCTGCGACCGCTGCGTCCTTTGAACCCGGTGATCGCCCGCGCGGTGTAGCCGGTCTTGATCAGCTCGCGCGCGACTTCCGCGGGCAGTTGCTTGCCGGCTTTGCCCTTCCAGATCACAAAGCCGCAACCCGGATCGTTGCGCGCCCAGCACGAATACCCCTTGCGGTTTTCCATGATCTCGTGCCCGCACACCGGGCACGGACCGAGGTTCGCGCGGGGGATGCGCACGTCCTTGAGCTTCTCGTCGAGCTCAGCGATCGTCTCTTTGGCGAACCCGGCGATGTCGCTCATGAACTTCTCGCGCGAATCCTCGCCGCGCTCGATCTTGCCGAGGCGATTCTCCCAGTCGCCGGTCAGCCCGGGCGAGGTCAGCGCGTGCTCATTCAGCAGGCGGATCACGTTCACGCCCTTCTCGCTGGCCACCAGCGAGCGACCGTCGCGTTCGATGTAGCCGACCGTGATCAGCCGCTCGATGATCGCCGCCCGCGTCGCCGGCGTGCCGATGCCCGAGTCCTTCATCGCCTCGCGCATCTCCTCGTCATCGACGAGCTTGCCCGCGGTCTCCATCGCGCCCAGCAGCGACGCGTCGGAGTAGCGCCGTGGCGGTTTCGTTTCCTTGCGCGCACTCTTGATCTCGCGCGTCTTCACGCTCTCGCCCTTCTCGAGCTTGGGCAGTTGCTGATCCGCGCCCTCGTCCTCCTCGCCATCAGCTCGCGCGCCGGCGGTTTTCGCCGCGCTCGCCGCGGAGACCTCGTCGTAGACCCCGCGCCAGCCCGCCACCAGCAAGAGCTTGCCGCGCGTCCTGAACACGTACCCGCCGTCGCGCACGTCCTCGCCCGCCGGGATCGTGGTCTCCACGCGCGTGTTCTCGAACACCGCCTCCGGATGGAACACCGCCAGAAAGCGCCGCGTGACCATGTCGTAGATGCGCCTGTCATCCGAGCCCATCCGGTCGAGATCGTGCTCTGACCTGGTTGGGATGATCGCGTGGTGGTCGGTCACCTTCGCGTCGTTCACCACCCGCCCCAGCGGCAGCAGATCGAGGCTCGTGACGTACTCCGCGGCCTTGCGGTAGTCGGGGTGTGAGCCCACCAGCTCGGCCGTCGGCTTGATCTCCGCGACCATGTCTTTGGTCAGATACCTGGAGTTCGTACGGGGATAGGTGAGCGCCTTGTGCTCCTCATAACAGCGCTGCGCCGCCGCCAGCGTCCGTTTGGCGGAGAACCCGTAGCGCGTGTTCGCCTCGCGCTGGAGCGTCGTCAGGTCATACAGCATCGGCGCTTTCTCGCGCTGCTCTTTCGTCTCCAGCTTCGTGATGCTCGCCGTCGAGCCCTCGCAGGCCTCGACGATCGCCACCGCCTCGGCCTCGCTGGCGATCCGGGGCTTGGCGCCCGCGTGAAAGCGTCCGCGGTAGACGCGCTCGCCCGCCTCGCCGTCGCCGTTGGGGTCCGCGTCGGCAAGCGGATCCGCGGCGAAGGTAGCGTCGACCAGCCAGTAGGGCTCGGGTTTGAACGCCTTGATTTCCTCCTCGCGGCGCGCGACTATCGCAAGCGTCGGGGTCTGTACCCGCCCCAGCGAGACGGCTCCGTCGAAGGAGCTGCGCAGGCGGATCGTCGCCGCGCGCGTCGCGTTCATACCCACGATCCAATCGGCCTCCGAGCGCGAGCGCGCCGCCTGCTCAAGCGATGCCAGCTCCTGCGCCGGGCGCAGCGAGTCGAGCGCGGCTTTCATCGCCGCGTTCGTCATCGAGCTGAGCCACAGCCGTTTGATCGGCTTGTTGCCTTTCGCCTTCTCATACAGGTAGGCGAAGATCAGCTCGCCCTCGCGCCCGGCATCGCAGGCGTTTACGACCAGATCGACGTCGTCGCGCCCCAACTGCGCGGTCACGACCGTCATCTGTTTGCGCGAGCGTTCGTCGCGCACCACGAGCTTGAACTTCTCGGGCACGATCGGCAGATCCTCCATCCGCCAACGCTTGAATTTCTTGTCGTACTCGTCGGGCTCGGCCAGCTGCACGAGATGGCCGACCGCCCACGTAACGACGTGCTCGGGTCCCTCCAGCCACCCCTCCTTCTTCTGGAACGGGCCCTTCAGCACGCGCGCCAGGTCCTGCCCCACGGAGGGCTTCTCGGCTATCAAAAGGGTCTTCGCCACGGCGCTCAGCGTAGCGGCCCGAGCTATCCGCCGATCGGCGCCCGCGGTTTGGCGCCCCAAAACACCTGCGTGCCGAGCATCCCGATCAGGTTCACGAGCACGAGGTTGAGCACCATCGACTTGGCCGTAGCGGTACCCACTCCGACCGGGCCGCCACTGGCGTTGTAGCCGTAGTAGCAACCCACCAGCACGATCGCCGTGGCCATCGTCATCCCCTTGATCAGGCTGAAGAGGAAGTCCGGCGGGTTCTGGAACTGCCAGAAGACAAGGAAATATCCACCCGAGGAGACGTAACCGATCTGCTGCACGACCGCCAGGTAGGAGCCGAAGTAGGCCACGCCGATCGCCGACAGGTACATGAACGGCAGCACCAGCCATGCCGCGAGCAGGCGCGTGGCGCACAGGAAGGTCATCGAGTCGATCCCCATCACCTCCAGCGCGTCGATCTCCTCGCTGATCCGCATCGCCCCGAGCTCGGCCACGATCCCCGTGCCGACCTTCGCCGAGAGCATGTAGCCGAACGTCAGCGGCACCGCCTCGCGCAGGTCGCACCACGCGGCGAACACGCCCGCGTAGGCGGGCGCGCCCTGCGCCTCGGTGAAGTAGGCGCCCTGCACGCCGCACGTGCCCAACCCGATGATGAATACCAACCCCCAGATCACGAGCGTCGAGGAGACGATCATGATGCCCGACTGGCGCAGCGCCTCGCCGAAGAACCTGAACACGCGCAACCCCCACACGTCGCGCACGACGTTGCCCGTGAACCCCGCGATCTCCCCGGTCGCGGCGACCCATTCACGTGGCATCGCCAGCAGTTCGTTCACTTGATCACCAGGATGCTCGGGTGCGTGGCGAGCAACGTGGACGTAAAGACGGCGTTGAACGCGCCGATCCCCAGGAACGTGACCACGACCGCCTGGTTGACCGCCCGGCCGACGCCCTCGGCGCCCCCACTGGCGGTCATGCCCTTGTAACAGCAGACGATCGCGATGATCGCCCCGAAGATCGTCGTCTTCAGCACAGAACCCCATAGGTCGGTGACGGTGGCGTTGGCGAACAGCGTGTTCCAGAACGGCCCCAGCGGCTGCGCGTAGGTGATCGAGGCGAGGATGCCGCCGAACAGCCCGAACAGGATCGCGTACAGGTTGAACAGGCCCGTGACCAGCATCAGCGCCAGAAAGCGGGGCACGACCAGGTTCTTGACCGGATCCACGCCGAGCACCTGCAGCGCGTCAAGCTCCTCGCGGATCTTGCGCGCTCCGAGGTCCGCTGTGATCGCCGTGCCCGCGACTCCGGCGAGCACGATCGCGGTTATCAGGGGGCCGATTTCGCGGATGGCGAACACGACGAAAAAGCCGCCGAGGCGATCTGTCGCGCCGAAGATCGTCAGAAAGTTGTCCGCCTCCAGGCCCGGCGCGCCGTAGCTGATGGCGACAGTCGAGAGCAGCAGTGGCAGCCAGCACAGGCGCAGCGCGAACAGGAACTGCGAGACGAACTCTCCACCGAATGGATACGGCGGACGCAGCGCCGACACTGCGGTCCGACCGGCCAGGAGCACCATGTCCCCGACTTCCTCCATCAATCCCCGCGCCGGCAAGAACGCCCGATTCATTCTGCCAGTGTACTAGTTGACCAGCACACCATTCTTTTGCGCGGGGGAGGCGCTACCGTTGAGGTGTGAACGTCGGACCCGACAACGACCTCGCGCCCGCAACCGAGCGCCGCCTGGAGGAGTTCGCGGCGGCGATCGATCGCGACGCCGACGTGCCCATCGGCCTACAGCTCGGCTGGGCGCTCGCGGCCCGCATCCACGACGGCGAACTCCGTCCTGGACAGCGTCTACCGGGCCTGCGCGAGATGGCCCAGGCCAGCGGCCTGAACATCAACACCGTCCGCGCCGTCTACCAGCGCCTGGAACAGCGGGGCCTGCTCGAAAGCCGCCAGGGCAGCGGCACGTTCGTCTCCCCCACGCCGCGCGGCCCCTCGGCGATCGGAACGATCGCCGCCGACGCGGCCCGCGAAGCCGAGGCGATCGGCGTCGATCCACGCGAGGTCGCCGCCGCGCTGTATGTCGCCATGCCACAAGACGGGCCGAGCGCCATCGGCGCGCCCGCGCGCGAGGACCCCGCGAACACGGCGCCGGCGCCGGCGAGCAGCCCGGTCGGCGCCTCGGCCCAGAGCGCAGACACTGAGGCCGGCGAAGCAGCCGCGCGCAGGCGCGCACTGCGCGCGCAGATAGCCACGCTGGAGCGGGCGATCGCCGAGATGGAAGCCGAACATCCCGGCGTCGCACCACGATCGACGGCCACCCGGCGCGGACCCGGCCCGACGCTGCTGAGCGCTGGAGAGCTGGAGGGCGTTCGCTCCGGGCTCGTGCGTCGGTTGGCGCAGGTGCAGAGCGCGATCGACGCGCGGGCCGCAGGCGAGGCGGAAGGCGTGAAGTCAATACAAAAAACGGGCGTTAACGCGCGCGCACGCGTTAACGCACAAAAAGACAACCCGTCCACCCCAACCGGCGGCGAGGACCCTGCAACCACGAAGCCGACCCGTCCCGCCAGACCCCGCAGCACCCCTCGCCCGGCCGCCGCCGGGACCTGAGCCCCCGCGCTCACCCGGCCGCGCACAGACCGGTCGAGACAGCGGCCGAGCCGGTATCGGCCAGGAGCCGCACGACGGTCGCGTTGGCCACGCCGTAGCCCCCGGCGGGATGGCCGCCGATGGTCCCGGCGAAGACGGTCGTCAGGACCCTGCCCTCGCCGTCCACGAGCGGGCCACCAGAGTTGCCCGGTCGCACACGGCCGCGAAGCGGCGTGAGCAGCCTGCGCACGGGACCGTGCCCGTAGGCGTCATTGGTGAGCACCTCCTGGGTACGGCCGATGCGCCCGGGCTGCACGTCGTAGGGGCCGTTCTCGGGATAGCCGAGGATCGCGCCGGTGGTGCCCGACGCCGGTTCGCCGACCACGCGCAGCGGCGCGATGTCCCCGAGTTCTGGCACGCGCAGCAGCGCGATGTCATCGGTCGGGTCAAACGCGATTACTTCCGCTCCCAGAGCCGGAGGATGACCACCGACCTCGACGGTCGTGTCCCGCTCGCCCGCGACGACGTGCGCGTTCGTGACCACCTCGCCCGGGCGCGCGATCCAGCCCGAGCCCTCGATCGCCAGTCCGCAGGCGCTGCCGAGCACGCGCACGACCGCGTGCGAGGCTCCGCGCACACCCGGAGCGCGACCGATCCGCGGTAGCGGCGCCGCCACGTCGGGGGAGGGACCGGCCAGTTGCGGCAACGGGTCAAGGCGCGAGAGCGCGTTCAGGATCGGCCCCGACGGAGGCAATAGCCGGTTGAGTTCGCCGAGGATCACCGAGCGCTGAATGTCCGCCCGCAGCTGCCCCACGCCGGGGGTCTGCGCCGCGACCGCCGCCACGATCCAGACGATCCCCAGACCCAGCGCGGCGCCGAGCGCCGCCCCGAACAGACCGTCGAGCAGGCCGGCGCCGGGCACGATCAGGGTACGGCGCAGCAGCCGCAGGCCGACCCCCTCGAGACCCGTCGCGAGGATCGCTCCGGCGAGCAGCGCCCCGATCAGCCCGAATGCGGGCGCATACGGCGACGCCGACCCGCGCGGCAGTAGAAGAGGACCGAGGCGAGTTCCGAGGAATGCACCTAGTGCAAAGCCCGCAAACGAGAGCACACCCACGATGAATCCCCGCCGGAACCCGAATCCCGCAAGCGCCACCGCGAAGGCGGCGATTAGCCAGTCGAGCGTGGTCACGCTCTCACGCACCGATCGCGACCGCCCTTGCGAGCGACTGTACGTGTCAGCGGATTCACCATTTCATGTTCTACCGTTCTGCGACGTGGACACTCGCCGGGGGGATCGACGATGAACGCGACGTCCGCCGGCGAACGTGCGGGCGCAGCGGGCGCGGGTCACCGTCAGGGCGAGCACCATCGCCGCCGGCGCGCGATGCGCGCCCGGCCCGTGATCGCACTCGCCACAGTCGCGTTCGTGATCGGGGCGATCGTCGGAGCCGGCCACGGTTCGAACGCGGCGCAGGCGCTCGCGGGCCACTTCGTCGACGCGTGGACGCACGGGGACTACACGACGATGTACGGCGACGTCGACGCCCACTCGAAACGAACCGTCTCCGCGCAGGAGCTGGCCGAGGTTTACCGGCACGCGTTGCGCACGGCGACCGCGACGGGCGTGCGCGTGGTCGGCAAGCCGCACTCGGCGCCCGAAGGATTCGTCGCGGTACCCGTGCGCGTACACACGCGACTGTTCGGAACGCTGCAACTCGCTTTCGTGCTGAAGGTCGCAAGCGGCGGCACCGCCGGCAAGGGCGGGATCGTGTGGTCGCGCTCGCTGGAGTTTCCCGGCCTGCGCGCCGGCGAGGTGCTCACCCGCAAGACGGAGCTTCCCCGCCGAGCGACCATCCTGGCGCGAGACGGGTCGGTGCTGGGCGAAGGCTCGGCGAGCGAAGCCGGACAGCGCGAGTCGCCGCTGGGCGCGGCCGCGGGCGCGGTGCTGGGCGAAGTCGGGCCGCTGCCGGCCGCGCTCGCGCCCCAATTGGAAGCCGAAGGCGTACCGGCGGATGCGCTCGTGGGCGTGAGCGGCATCGAGGCGGCCCTGGACGCGCGCTTGCGCGGCACGCCGGGAGGGGAACTGCTGGCCGACGGCTCACAGTCGGGCGGGGCGACCCGCGTGCTGGCGATCGCCGCGCCGAAAGCCGCGCCGGCCGTACACACCACGATCTCCCCATCGGTGCAGCGCGCGGCGGTCGCGGCGTTGGGCGGTCAGCTCGGTGGCGTCGTGGCGCTTGCGCCCGGCACCGGACAGATCCTGGCGGTGGCCGGCCTGGGCATCGATGACCTGCAACCGCCGGGCTCGACCTTCAAGATGATCACGCTCAGCGGTGTCCTGCAGGCCGGTATCGCCAATCCGCACACGACCTTTCCCTATGCCACCTACGCGACGCTCGACGGGGTCAAGCTGAGTAACGCCAACGGGGAGGAATGCGGCGGCTCGCTGGCGCTGGCGTTCGCCGTTTCGTGCAACTCGGTGTTCACGCCGCTGGGGGTCAAACTCGGGGCGCCGCGTTTGGTGGCGATGGCCGAAGCGTACGGCTTCAACCACCCGCCGGGGGTCCCCGGAGCCGTGGAAAGCACCCTGCCGGCAGCCTCTCATATCCAGGGCGAACTGGAAGTCGGTTCGACCGCGATCGGTCAGGGCGAGGTGCAGGCGAGCCCCCTGCAGATGGCGACGGTGGCCGCCACGATCGCCGACGGCGGACACCGCCCGCAACCGACGTTCGCGCTCGACGCGCACCCCCATGCGGTCGCGAACGCGACCAGCGCGAGCGTGGCGCACACCGTCCGGCGGCTGATGATCGGCGTCGTGCGCGAAGGCACCGGCACCGCGGCCGCGATCCCCGGCGTTACGGTCGCCGGCAAGACCGGCACGGCCGAACTGGGCAGCCCGAACTCGTGCTCGGGATCAAGCGAAGAAGGCGGGTCGAGCGCAAGCGGGGGCTCCGAAGAAACGCATGGCACAAGTTGTCAGGGCGCCCCCAGCGATCCCAGCAACACCGACGCTTGGTTCGCGGCCTTCGCGCCCGCGCTACATCCCCGTATCGCGGTGTGCGTGCTGATGGTCAAAGACGGCGCCGGCGGCTCCACCGCCGCGCCGGTCGCGCGGGAAGTGATCGAGGCGGGGCTGCACGCGAGCGGCTAAACGTCGAGCTCGGCCGAAGCGCGCTGCGTGGCGTCTTTCGGATCGACGATGTGGATCGTCAGCGGCCGGTTGTCGAGCGAGACGACGCGGATCTTGTAGAGCAGCAGCGCGCCCTGGGTGCCGCCGTTGGCGGCGATCGAGCTGGGCACAGGGATCTGGCTGTTGGCGGGGATGAACCCGCCGCGGTAGGCGAACGGGTTGGTCTGGTCGGGCACGATCGGCGTGTAGAGGTTGTTCTGGGTGTCGCTGATCGAGATCGAGTTCGCGCCGAGATGGGCGACCGAGGAGTGGTTGTAGACCTGGATGAACACCGCGAACCACTCCTGCCCCGGCAGGAGCGTGCGCTGCAACGGGGACAGACCCTGCAGGTAGGCGGCGTCTTCGACGTTCGCGGGGTTCAGCTCGCGCGAGAGCTGCACCTCGTAGACGAGCGGGCCGACGTTCAGATACGGAGCGTTCTGGCCCGACTCGCCGGCGTAGGTGCCGGTGGTGACCTTCGTTTCGGAGTTCCCGCAGGCCCCCAACGTGAACGCCGCTCCGAGCAGCAGGGCGAGGGTCAGTGACGGCTTGCGCAGGCGGCGGCTGAACATGCGCGCGGCAGTCTATCCACCGGCGACCGTGACGCGCCGGCCGCGACCAACGTCTGACTCGAGGATCGTGCGCAGGCGGCGCATCGCGCGGGTGTTCTGACGGCGCATCCAAGTGCGCGCGCCGAACCCCTCGAGCAGGCGATCGGCGAGCGTGGCGGGCTGAGTCTGCAGCGTGAACTGGACCCGCGTGGTCCCCGAGGCGGCGCTCGCCAGCTCATAGACCCCCCGGGTGCGCACGCGGTTGTTCTTGCCGGTGCGACCGGCCTCGACGATTCGGTGGGGCCGATCGACCTCGACGAAGGTGACGTCGCCCCAGGCAAAGCGAGCGCCGGGCGCCTTCAGGCGAAAGCGCGCTCCGGCGCCGCGTCCGACCGAGTCGATGCGGGTCAGACGCCAGTCGACCAGGTAGTGATCGGTGAACTCCGAGTGGTTGGCGATGTCCTGGAGATAGTCGAACACCTGCTCGCGCGGGCGGTCGACGACGATCGAGAAGGTCATGGGGTCCATGTGAGCGCTCGCCAGTTTACGTGTCGCGCCGGGCGATCGGCGTACGGGCGTGGCCGTCCACGCCCGTACTGAGGGGTGTTTGGGGCGCGCGGGGTACGGCGCGGCGGACTGTGCGGGGACGCGAGACGTTGCGCGGCGGCGGCGGGCTATGCGGCGCGGCGCAGGCGTACGGTGTGACCGTGCTCTGAGTGGCGCACCAGCTCGGTCGCGACCGGGGGCTCCCGGCACAGCGGGCTGCACAGCTCGCAGACGATGCCCTGGACGTTCGCGTGCAGGTGCACGTGCTCGCCCACCAGCGGCGTGCGGCCGCAGTCCGCGCAGCGATCGCGATCGGCCTCCAACGCGCCCACGCCGCGGCGCAGCAGGAAGCGCTCGAACTGCTCGACGTCACGCTCGGCGGGGCGGCTCATTGGGGCTGGGTTCGCCGGAGCGCGCCGCACTCCTGCACGGAGAGCCAGTTGCGAGGCTCCTTGCGAGGGCTCGAGAGCCGCGGGTTTACACGGACCGCCGCGTGGGTAGAAAAACGGTAGTTGTTAGTCGGTAGCCTGCGGATCCACAAGCGGAGACCGAATGCTAGATTTCTCCTACCAGAACTTGTGACCGCGGCTTACACGAAGTTGCCAGGCTTGTTATGATCGCCACGAGTTCGTCCTGAATGGCGTAGCACCCTGGGGAAATCAGACAGCAGAAAGGGCGTGAGCACAGGATGGAAACGCTTACTTCGGGCACCATGGCGGGCACCGGCTCATTTCGGTGCGGACACTGCGGATACGTGTTGACCCTCGCGGGCACAGACACGTTGGGCGAGTGTCCGGGCTGCGGCGGGCACGACTTCGTGCGAGCCTCCCTGTTCAGCGCCGGCGGGCCGGCCCACGGACGCATCACCGGTCCGGCGCGATCGGTCGTCTCGGGCGCTGGAGATGCGATCCTCGCCGGGCGCATGGGCACCGGCAAGGCAAGCGCGACCGGTTCGGACACGCGAGTGAGCTATGCGGACACGCTCAGGACGGGAGTAGTAGGCGCAGGCGCGCTGTCGCGCCCCGAGCCCGTGGACGGCGAGGCGTGGCTGGAGAACGCCCGCGAACAACTGGAGGAGCCCGGCGAGTATCTCGCCTATGAAGACGGCGATGAGCTGAAGACGGTCGCACTGACACGCGAGTGGACGCGCATCGGGCGCAGCCTCGCGGCGGACGTGCGCTTCGACGACCCGACCGTATCGCGCCGCCACGCGCTGGTCGTGCGCCAGGCCGACGGCGTCAGGGTGCTCGACGACCGCAGCCTCAACGGCGTGTTCGTGAACGGCTCGCGGATCGAGTGGAAGGTGCTGGAGGATGGCGACGAGATCCTTGTCGGCCGCTACCGGCTGCGGTTTCTCAGCATCCCCGCCCAGCTCGAGGGCTCCCACGGACTGAAGACCCTGCACCGCGCCGGCTGAACCGGCCGGTCACGGACGCGGGGCAGTCGGCTCACTCCCCCACCCTTTGCAAACGCTCGGCTCGGGCCGGCGAGCACCGCATCCCGGCGCGGGCGCGCGGCGCGTAGTATCGCGCTCCATGACAGCCACCCGGACGACTATGACCATCGCCGTGCTGTCGCAGAAGGGCGGGACCGGCAAGACGACCGCGGTGCGTACGCTCGCGGACACATTCAGGCGCGCAGGTGTGAGTACGCTCGCCGTCGATCTGGACCCGCAGGGCAACCTTTCGGACTACTTCGACCTACCGCCCGATGTACAGCCGACGATCGCCGACGTGCTCTCCGGTCGCGCCGGCGCCGCGGAGGCGATCCACGAGGACCTGATCCCGGCCAACCTCAGCCTCGCCGAGGCCGAGCTGATGCTGGGCACGAAGATGGGTCGCGAGCTGACACTGCGCCGCGCCTTGGCAGAGGTCGGCGAGGGGTATGAGCTGATCCTGATCGACTGCCCGCCCTCGCTGGGGCTGCTGACCGTCAACGCGCTCGTGGCCGCCGATCGCGCGCTGGTGACGGCCGAGGCCCAGTACTTCGCGCTTCAAGGCGTCGAGCAGGCGATCGAGGTGATCGAGCTAGTGGACGTGTCCGGAAGTGGTGCGGCTCACGCGGCGAGGGCGAGGGGCTGAGGTTTGTGACGGGTGATCTTCTCGATCACGCTGTCGAACTTGGCGCGGGTGAAGGTCCATTGGAAGGGTCGCGCGAGGGTGCGGTAGTGCTGGGCGAAGTCCAGCAGGTGCCTGGCGAGCTCGGGCAGCGTCGCGAAGTCGTTGGGGGTCAGGGCCTTGCGCTGCACGATCGAGAAGTAGATCTCGATCTGGTTCAGCCAGGAAGCATGGACGGGGAGGTGAATCAGCCTCGCGTTTGGGTACGCCTCGGCCATCCGTTTGACGGAGGTCTTCCCGGCGTGGCTGGAGCCGTTGTCCACGACCCAGTAGACCATGCGGGCAGACCGGTAGGGCTCGACCTTCATGACCTGGTCCACGAGCCGTCCGAACGGCACGATCCCGGTCGTCTGCTCGACCCGGTCAAACAGGTTGGCGTGATGCACGTCCCACGCAGCGAGGTACGCGAGCGTTCCGCCTCGCAGGTACTCGAACTCGACCAGTCCCGGGCGTCCCGGCCCAGGCGGGATCGTCTCGTGGTGGCGTCCGAGCGCTTGCAGCTGGGTCTTCTCATCGGCGCTGATGACGTACTCGTCCGGGCGCAGCCGCTTGCCGTCGAGGACGCGGGCGTAGAGGTCCAGCGCACGGCCAGCCTTCTCGGCGAACTCTGGGTCGCGCGGGAAGATCCAGGAACGGGTCTGCCACGGCTTGATCGCGTCCTCGTGCAGCCACCGCCAGATCGTCGAGGCCGACGCCTCAGTCACGCCGCGCTCGATCACCAATCGATGCAGCTCAACCCGGGAGAAGCGCGAGAGCGGCAGCTCGTGGGTGCGCGGCAGCTCGCACGCGATCGCCTTGACCTCGGCGACCTCTTCCGGGGGGAAAACGACGCGGCCGACCCGACCGCGCTTGATCCTCAAGCCCATCCAGCCGCTCAGCGCAGAACCGGGATCTTCGCCGAGCAACGCTATCGGGCGAGCAATCCAGCCGAGCAGCGATATCGATGTCCTGCATCCCCTCCACCGCATACAGAATCACTCTCGCCCGCTGCACCGTCCGGAACGGCATCGTGACCGTACTCGCCCGCCGCTCCAACTCGGCACGCTCCTCCTCAGAGAGCTCGATCACATGCTGGCTGACCCGCGGCACAACACATAATTCCGCGCGCACACCGTTATCCCTTCCGATAATCCGCAAGACTTGCGGACACGTCCACTAGCGCGTGACAGTCTCAACCCGACATTGGAGCTGCTGGGTGTGCTGCTGAACCTCGCCGACATGCGCACCGTGCACTCGCGCGAGGCCCTCGTCTCGCTGAAGGAGCGCTTCGGCGAGCGTGTGTTCGACACCCCGATCCGCTCCTCGATCGCCTACGCCGAGTCGGCCGAGCGCGCCAAGTCGATCCTCGACCACCGGCCGGATCTCGGCGCGGACTATCTGGCGGTGGCACAGGAAACGCTCGCGCGGCTGGACGGGTTCGAGGACGCTCGCGGGCGAGTGGCGGCCCTCGGCTCCGGCTGACCGGTCCCCCTACATCTCCCTGACGAAAGCCCCCTGCACCTCGAAGGGTGCGCGTAGCAGCGTGGCCCAGCCCTCGATCTCCGGGCGCAGGGCCTCGACGACGGCGCCGGTGTGCTCGTAGAAGCACCACACGAGCACGGTCGGGCCGGCGCCGGAGATGGTCGCGCCGAGCGCTCCCAGCTTCCGGGCGCGCAGCGCTAGTTCGTAGGAGCGGGGGAACAGGGGCGCACGCTGGGATTGGTGCAGACGGTCGTGCAGCCCACGTGCGACCAGGTCCCAGTCGCCGCGGGCCAGGCCGAGCGTTAGCAGCGAGGCGTGGGCGACGTTGTAGACGGCGTCTGCGAGCGACACCTGTGCGGGCAGCGCTTCGCGGGCCTCACGCGTGCGCACCGGCTGCTCGGGTACGACCGCGATCGCCTCAAGGCCCGTGGGCGGGTCAAAGCGCGTGGCGGTGCCCTCGGCGCAGATGACGAACCCGCCGTTAAGCGCCGCGGCGACATTGTCGGGGTGACCCTCAAGCTCGGTGGCGAGCGCGAGCAGGTCGGCGTCGAGCTCGAACAGGTGATCGGCGGCCATCAGCCCCGCGACGATCGCCGCGGCGCTCGACCCGAGACCGCCCGAGAGGGGAATCTCGGAGGCGATCTTGAAGGTGAACCCATCTGCGGGGTGCAACGCCTCGAAGGCGCGCACGCACAGGTTCTCGCGCCCGTGCGCGACCGGCAGGTCGGTCTCGATCGAGAACTGGCCCGTCTCGCGCACCTCCAGCTGCAGGTACAACCCGATCGCGGCGGCCATACAGTCAAAGCCCGGGCCCAGGTTGGCCGAGGATGCGGGCGCGCGCACGAGCCGCCTACGGATCACCGAGCACGGCCTCCTCGATCGCGGCGATCTCCACCGGGCAAGCGATGATGCGCCCGTCGTTGTTGGCGATCGCCGTCTCGGGATCCTTGAGACCGCGGCCGGTGAGCACGCACACGATCTGCTCGGCGCCGTCGGCTCCGTACTTGAGCAGCCCGGCGACCGACGCTGCGGAGGCGGGCTCGCAGAACATGCCTTCGCGTGAGGCCAGGAGCTTGAAGGCGGAGAGGATCTCCGCGTCTGAGACCGCGCGGATCGAGCCGCGCGAGTCGGTCGCGGCGGCCATCGCGTCCTCCCAGCGCACGGGGTTGCCGATACGGATCGCCGAGGCGACGGTTTCGGGGTGCTCGACGGGCCGGCCTTCCACCAGCGGCGCGGCCCCGGCCGCCTGGAACCCGTACATGCGCGGCGCCGAGCCCATCTCCTGAAAGCCGCGCCAGTAGGAGGTGATGTTGCCGGCGTTGCCGACGGGGATGCAGAGCGCTTCGATACCCCCTTCGAGACTCTCGTGGATCTCGAAGGCGGCGGTCTTTTGGCCTTCGATGCGGTAGTTGTTGACCGAGTTCACGAGCACTATCGGGTGCACGTCGGTGAGCTCCCGCACGAGCGTGAGCGCCTGATCGAAGTTGCCGTCCAGTGAGATCACGCGCGCGCCGTGAACGAGCGTCTGGGCCATCTTGCCCTGCGCGATCTTGCCGTCAGGGACGATCACCGCGCAGGTGATGCCCGCGCGGGCGGCGTAGGCGGCGGCGCTCGCGGCGGTGTTGCCGGTGGAGGCGCAGATCACGGCCCTGGCGCCGTCGCGCACCGCGGCGGAGACCGCGCAGGTCATGCCGCGGTCCTTGAACGAGCCCGTGGGGTTGGCGCCCTCGAGCTTCAGGCGCACCGACGCACCGACCATCTCGGAGAGCACGGGGGCGCGCAGAAGCGGCGTGGAGCCCTCTTGCAGGCTGACCAGTTTGTCGCCGGGCTCGAACGGCAGGCGCTCGCGGTAGCGCTCGATCAGCGGCACGTGCGCGCCGGTCGGCGGGATCGCCTCCACGTGCGGCAGCGGGACCTTGGGGATCGCGATCGGGGCGTCGGCGTCGCTCACTTAGGTGTACTCCTCTTCGATCACGCGGATGCTTCGCGGGGGTGAGCGTACGAATGCGAGGTTGCGCAGCAGCGCGATGGCCGCGCGCAGGCGCGACTCGGGGACGGCGTGGGTGACCATCACCAGACGTGCGCCCGCGCCGGTGCCGCGCTGGACGATCGAGCGGATCGAGACCTGCTGCTCGCCGAGCACGCGCGTGACCGAAGCGAGCACGCCGGGCTCGTCGGCGACGTCGAGGTGCAGATAGAAGGCGCTCGGGACGTCCTCCAGCAGGCGCAGCGCAAGCGGCGGCGCGGGCGGGCGGGCGCCGCCGGTCATCACGCTGACGACGTCGCCCAGGACCGCACTCGCGGTCTGCCGCCCGCCGGCGCCGGGGCCGGACATGGTGATCTCAGTGATCGCCTCCGATTCGACCGTGACCGCGTTAAAGGGGCCGGAGACGGAGGAGAGCGGGTGCCCGGCATAGAGGAACGCGGGGTGCACGCGCACCGAGATCCCGCCGTCGCGGCGCTCGGCGGTGCCGATCAGCTTCAGCCCGAGGCCGAGCTCGCGGGCGTACTCCATGTCGTCTGGCTCTAGATGCTCGATGCCCTCATAGGCCACGTCCTCCAGGCGCACGGGCGCTCCGAAGGCCAGGCGCGCGAGGATCGCCATCTTCGCGGCGGCGTCGCGGCCGGTGACGTCGTCGGTGGGGTCGGCCTCGGCGTAGCCAAGGCGTTGGGCCTGCGCGAGCGCCTCGGGGTAGGTGCTCCCGGCGGTCATCTCCGAGAGGATGAAGTTGGTGGTGCCGTTGACGATCCCGTGAATGCGCTCGATCGGGGTGACGGCGAGCGATTCCTCGAGCACGCGCACGACCGGCACGGCGCCGGCGACGGCGGCCTCGAAGCGCAGGCGCACGTCCTGTTCGCGGGCGAGCGCGAACAGCTCCTCGCCGTGCTGGGAGAGCAGTTGCTTGTTCGCACTCACCACGTCGCGCCCGGCGCGCATCGCCGCCAGCAGGTACTCCCGCGCAGGTTCGGTGCCGCCGATCAGCTCGACGATCAAATCGGCCTGGGCGAGGATTTCGGAGAAGTCGCCCCGCGAACGGGTCAGTACGCCGGTGATCACGGGCGCGCGCCCGTTCACGCGCTCGATCTCGCCGGAGCGCTCGTCGAGCAGCGCGGCGAAGGCGCCGCCGACCGTGCCGTGGCCGAGCAGGCCGATGCGCAGCGGCTCAGACATCGCGCGCTCTGAGATCGTCGAGGGTCTCGCGGCGCACGACCATGCGGGCGTTACCGCCTGAGCAGAAGATCACGGGCGGGCGCGGGACGCCGTTGTAGTTGGAGGCCATCGCGTGCCCGTAAGCGCCGGTGGCGGGCGTGACGATCACATCGCCCGGGCGAGGATCGTCGAGCAGGGCGCGGCGCACGATCACATCGCCGGACTCGCAGTGCTTGCCCGCGAGCACGCACTCTTCACGACCCCCCGGGCGGTCGGCCACGTGGGCTTCGTAGAGTGCGTCGTAGAGCATCGGACGCAGATTGTCGGACATGCCCCCGTCGACCCCGACCCAGCGCGAGACGTTGCGCTTGACCGACTCGACCGTGTAGAGGGTCACGCAGGCGTTCGCCACAAGCGCGCGCCCGGGCTCGATCAGCACCCGCCGACCGGGCTCCCCCATGCCGTGTGTGCGCGCGCCCTGCACGAGCGTGGACACATAGTCCTCGACCGCGGGCGGGGCGGGCTGATCGGCGGTGTACTGGACGCCCAGTCCGCCACCGAGATCCCACACCGGAAACTCGCCCAGCCGCGCCAACTCTGCAACCTCACGGCGGAACGGGTCGAGCTCCAGAAGCTGCGAGCCGATGTGCGCGTGCAAACCGACCAACCGCAGCCCGGGGACGCGTTCGATCCGCGCGATCGCCTCGGGAGCGTCGTCCATGGCGAACCCGAACTTCGAATCGGCCTGGCCGGTGGAGATGTGATCGTGGGTCTCCCCCCGCACGTCGGGCGTGACACGAATGAGGACCTTTTGGGTTCCCGTCGGCGCATGCGCCGACGGGCGGGGCGGCACATGTGCCGCCCCGGACGGCGTCGCATGCGACGCCGTCTGAGGAGCCGCATGCGGCTCCTCTTGAGGCCGCGCATGCGCGGCCTCACCATCCGGCGCATGCGCCGGATGGAACTGCTCCAGCAACCGCTCCAGCCGGTCGATCTCGTCGAAGTTGTCGATCACGATCAACCCCACGCCGGCCTCCAGCGCCATCCGCAGCTCTGCCTCGGACTTGGCGTTGCCGTGCATGACGATCCGCTCGGGGGCATACCCCGCGTTCAGCGCCAGGTGCAGCTCCCCCGCGGAGGCCACGTCGCACCACAGGCCCTCGTTCGCGAACAGGCGCAGGACGGCCGTGCAGGGGAAGGACTTGGAGGCGAACACCACGTTGAAGTCGGTGTGTCCGGTCTGCTTGCCGGCGTCCACGAACGCGCGTGCCCGGATGCGCAGATCGTCCTCGGCGACGACATACGCGGGCGTTCCGTATTCGCGCGCGAGCTCGATCGTGTCGCACCCGCCGACCTCGATACGGCCGCGCTCGTTCAGGGCACTGTCGAGCGGGAACGCGGGGCTGAGCGTGCTCTGCGCGGGGGTCGTGCCGGTGGCCATCCCGTGATTATCGCGTGCCCGTCAGGCCCGGGCCGGCTGAGGGCCGCGACCGGGCCCCGCGCGCAGCCCGGAAAGGCCGTCCTCGCGCGCCATCCACGCCAGCCATACGAGCCCGACGAGCATCAATCCGATGCTCTCCAGCTGCGGCGCCGTCAGCCCCGCCCACACCTCGGCGTTGCGACGGACGAACTCCACCAGCAACCGCTCCAGTCCGCTGAACACGAGATACAGCGCGAACACCACCCCCGGGCGCACGCGGTCGCGCAACCGCCAGAGGAAGTACGCGAGTAGGCACATCGCGACCGTCTCATAGATAGGAGTGGGCTGCACCCTCACGCCGGGCGGTGTCGGGACGGTGCCGTGCGGATAGCCCATCGCCCAGGGCAAACTCGAACGGATCCCGTAGTCGCCGTCGCCCGAAACCTGGCAGCCGATCCGTCCGATGCCGTAACCGAGCGCGAGCGCGGTCGCGCACATGTCGAACATTTGCAAGCGCAGAGCGTCGCGCCAGCGCATCCACAGGAGCACCCCGATCGCGCCCCCGATCGCGCCCCCGTACCAGACCAGGCCCGACCCGGAGAAGATCGAGCCGAGCAGGTCGTGCTGCACGCTGGAGTAGTTCTGGATCAGGTAATACCCGCGCGCGCCCACCACGCCGCCGAGCAGCGCCGCGAACACGATCTCATACGCCCAGTCCACGGGCTTACCCAGCTCGCGTAGCCGCCGCGCGATCAGCAGGCCACAGGCCAGGAACGCGAGCGCAAAGGTCACCCCGAAGGTCTTGATCGAGATACCGAGCACGTGCACTTCGGGCTTCATCGCTTCTGGTCCTCACGGGGGGTCATAGTGGGTCGCACTCTATGGAGAACCCGCCCCCGCGCGCGCTGCCGCGGGTCGCGGGATTTAGGGGGGCATGAGCCATGTCTGCGACAATGCGAGCCATGGCGAAACGCCCCGAGAAGTTCGGCAAGGACACCGGCCTGCAGGCGCGGATGGTGTTGACGATGTTCCTGCTCGGGCTCGTCTATGTGGTGTTCATCTCCGTCCTCTTCGTCGCAGGCGCCGGCGCGGGCGTGATCGTGATCTTCGCGGCCGGGCTCCTGCTGGTGCAGTTCTTCGCCTCGGACAAGATCGCGCTGGCGACGATGGGGGTCAAGGAGGTGACGCCCGCGCAGGAGCCCGAGCTGCACGGGATCGTCGAGCGGTTGTGCGTGCAGGCGAACCTGCCCAAGCCCCGTGTCGGCGTGATCGAGACCTCGATGCCGAACGCCTGCGCGATGGGCCGCTCGAAGAAGGCCACCACCGTATGTGCGACCCGGGGCATCCTCGAACTGCTCGACACCGCGGAGCTCGAAGGCGTGATGGCGCACGAGCTCACGCACGTGATCAACCGCGACGTGCTCGTGATGACGCTCGCGAGCTTCTTCGCCACGCTCGCCTCGACGATCGCCCAGTTCGCGCTGTTCTTCGGCGGCGGCTACGGCAACCGCGAAGAGGAGGAGGACATCATGCTCGTGGTGCTCGTCTCGGTGCTCGTCTACGCGATCTCCTTCCTGCTGCTGCGCGCGCTCTCGCGCTACCGCGAGTTCGCCGCCGACCGCGGTTCGGCGGTGCTGACCGGACGGCCGAGCGCGCTGGCCTCGGCGCTGTTGAAGATCAGCGGCACGATGGAGCGCATCCCCAGCCAGGACATGCGCACCGCCGAAGGAATGAGCGCCTTCTTCATCATCCCCGCGCGCACGAAGAAGTCGTTGATGAACATCTTCGCCGACCACCCGCCGCTGGAGCAGCGCCTCGCCGCGCTGGAGCGGCTGGAGTCGCAGCTGCAGGGCACGACCGGCGCAGCGCTCGCCTAACGTGGGCGTCCCCGCCCCGACGCACTCGACGCTTGTTGCCCCGCGAGGCGCGGCGGCGCGCGGTCGGACGCACTGAGATGGGCCTGCGCGACATCCTCACCGGCCGCCACACCGTCGCCGGGCCGGCGCCCGACCGGCTGTTCGCGATCACGACCGCCTACGTCGCGCTACAGGCCGAACACTCGATCGACTCGACCGGGGTCGCGGCGATCGTCTTCCAGGCCCTGGCCACGAGCGAGTTCGAAGCGACGTTGCGCGACATGGAAGAGGTCGTGCGCGCCACCGGCGGCGACACCGGCACGGCGGTCTCCACCCAGGACGACTCTTACGGCTACCGCTGGATGACGCTGCGCAACCCGAGCGGCGCCCCCAGCGTGGAAGACCTGGCGGTCGGCATCAACGCGGTGTCGAGTTCGATCGAGACGGCCGGCCACGGCGAGCGGCTGTTGTGTGCCGTGTTCGCGTTCGCCGACGCCCAACAGCGGGCGGTGTACATGATCTACAACTACAAGCGCGGCCACTGGTACCCGTTCGTGCCCGTCCCCGGCGAGGCAAACGAGCGCGCGACCGAGCGCGAGCTGCAGCTGAAGGCACAGATGTCCCGCGAGCTGCCGATCGAGCCCGAACTGGAGCGCTGGTTTCCGCTGTGGGGGATCCCGATCTGATGTCGCCCTACCCCGAGCTTCCGGCGGGCGGAGATCCGCGCCGGCGGCGCATCGTTCCCGGCTGGCTGATCGTCCTCGTGGCGCTGCTCGCGCTGCTGGTGTACGGAGGGTGGATACCAGTGCTGATCGTCGTCCTCGGAGTGTTCTGCGTGGGGTTCGTCCTGACCCAGCAAAAACGCGACGAGCGCCGCCGCCAACGCGAGGGGCGCGGGGACCGGGCACAACAGGATCCGTTTTCCGGTGGCGACACAATGTCGCATAGTCGGAAACATATCCAATAGCCTACAGCCCGACCCCCACGACGGGCGGCATTGGCTTGGGCATTTAGGGATCGGCGGATTGCGGGTGGCCTTCTGTACCCGCAAAACATGTCTGCTTGTTAGGATATCTCCGATGACAGATATTTTGTGCCGGCCATCCAAAACCTCGGATAGCCTGGTGCGGCACCGGCCTTGCCGCGATCGAACGATGGAGTCGATATGCGATCGTTTAGGTTTACTGGATTCCTTCGCAGCAATGCCATATTTGGGCTCGTGGCCATGACCTGTGCGCTGGGCAGTGGCGCGTTGGCGACGAGCGCGATGGCCGAAAAACACCAAGCGTGCAGCCCATACACTATGTGCGCCTACGCAAACATCAACTTTGGTGGCTCGTACTTGCTTTTCCCAGATTCTCCCGGCAGCTACGTGGCGAACTATACCGAAGTGGGTGGCGCCAACCAGGAAGGATGCTCTCATACGGACTTTAATGACTGTGTAAGCAGCATTAAAGACGATGGTCCGTACGGCGGATATTATTATTGGGACGCTTATTGTGGCGGCGCGGCTTACACAAACAATGCAAACACATATGCCGAATTCATCGGCTCACATTGGAACGATGAGTTCTCGTCTCAATCCGAGTACTCGCTGTACGCTTCGTGCTAATGAGCGCCTGGCTGACCACGGGTCTCCGCGGCACGCGAACCGGAGCGGTTGCCTTCGCGCGTGCCATTGGGATCTCAGCCACCATTCTGGCAGTACTCGCGCTGTCGGCCTGCGGCAGCACTGACAGCGCGAGTCGTGCTCCGGTGGCGTCCGATGTTGTGAACCTGGTCGCCGCTGAAAGTGTGAGTCCCGCCGAACAGGAAGTCGTGCGCGCCCAGAGCGTCCTGGTGTCGAAATGCATGTCCGCAAAGGGGTTTGCGACGCCGGTCCTGCCCGTGTCGCCGGTGAACTTGGGGGCGCAAGTCTCGCCTCTGTTGGCCCACGGCGGGACGGTCGTTTCTGTACCGTCGGAACCTTCGGCGATTCGCGCGGCGCGCGAATTTGGCTTCGGTATCGCAGAATCACTCCAGGTCGCCGAGCGTCAGCGACAGGTGAGCGCCGCTACGCCCGCTACGGGATCGTCGAGTAACGACCCAGAACGTTACTCATCGGCCGACAAGCCCGGGTACACGGCTGCACTCGAAGGACCGAGCGGACAGAACGGCACCTTCACGGTCCCAGGGATCGCGCGCCATGGATACCCGACCAAGGGCTGCGTCGCCAACGCCGCGAGCACTCTCTACGGCAATGCGCTCCTATGGGTCGAGGCCACCTATTTGCCCGAGGATCTGAACCTGGTTGTAACCCAAAATGTCCACACTAATCCTGAATTCATATCGGCATCCAAGCGCTGGGCGAGCTGCTTTGCGAAGGCGACCGCGCGCCAAGTACAAAGCCCAGACCTCGTCGTCACTTCGCTGGTGCGCCCTCCAGCCGGCCAGCGACCTGTGGCGCCACCGCACGCGGTGGAATCGGCGCTTGCCGTGGCCGATACTCATTGTCAATACAGCTCGGGTTTTGTGCAGAGATCGGTTGCGCTGCGACGTAAGTACGCCACAGAACAGGCGGGACCGTATGAGGGACTACTGTTGACCCTGGTAGAAGCGCGGTCGCTCGCCAGACGAAAGGCGGAGGCGGTTCTTGCCGCGGCTGGGCGATAACGCCGTGGAAACGGTTCGTGAGACGCACGGCTCCATAGACATCGAGACGGGAGCGAGCGTTCGCCAGCTCGACGTCCCGGATCGTGTGCGTAACAATCGCGGTCGTCGAGTTCTCATCGGCATGCTCGGGGGCTCGATCCTTGTGGCTGTCCTGGCGTTCTGGACGGGAACCGTGATCCGCGGAAGCTCCGGAGCGCTGCCGCAGAACGTTTCAGAGCCACGCACCACCATTCCCGCCGGCGATGAAGTCCTCGTCGAAAGTGTTCAGGGAACGGGGGTCGTGGCGTTGTCGGCTGGCACACCGGTCACACCGCTTACGCCCGAACTTTCAGCGCCGGGGGCCCAGCCGGTGATAACTGCCTTCCCGTGGCACGTCGGTTCGACGGTGGACGATGCCGATGTCCTCGTGGAAGTAGCCGGTCAGCCGATCTTTGTGTTCTTCGGCGCAACGCCGACTTTCCGTGACCTCGAGTTGGGTGACGCGGGCAAAGACGTACAGGAGCTACAAAGGGCTCTACGCGCCGCGGACTACTCGATCGATGATCCAAGCGGTTATCTCGGGGCCTCGACAGCCAACGCGATAGCGGCCCTTTATCACGCACATGGATATTCCGCACCGATGTCCAGCGCCCCGTCGGCTGGCGCTTCTCTTGCACGGCCCAAAAACGGCGGCGGCAAAATCGCGGTCACCAAGCGCGCCGCCATGCTCCCGGTGTGGAGCGCGATATTCGTCAAGCAACTGCCGGCGACAGTGTCGGCTCTGCACACGGCAGTAGGCGAGCGGCTGGGGGCGGGAGCATCCCTACTTGACCTCACCTCCGGTTCACCGGTCGCGGACGTCTCCGTCGAACCTGCCATCCCAGCGACCCTGAGACCGGGTATGGAAGTAAAACTCACCACTCCGGACGGTGATCGCTTGATCGGTCGGGTGAGAGGCACATCGACTTCGAGCGGGACATCATCTACTGGCTCGGCATCGGCCCCCGCGCCATCGAGCACGGGAGGATCCAGCTCGACGTCCGCCCCGACGGCATCGAGCACGACTGGATCCAGCGCAACCACGACGACCACCGGCTCGCCCTCAGATCAAGCTTCGACCACTCCCAGCGGAGAAGCGATCGTGGTCGTGAGTCTGCCTCGCGGCGCTCGAGATCTGCCGATTGGTACGTCCCTCAACGCGATAATAGTGCGTTCCAGTACCCACCACCGAGTGCTTGTCGTCCCCCTCTCTGCCATCCAGGCAGCCGCAGACGGCAGCTACTACGTACAGGTCGAGCGTCACGGCGCGACGATCAGAGTGGCCGTACAGGAGGGCATGACGGCCGCCGGAAACGTTGCGGTACGACCTGTTGGTGGCGCCTTTCTGCGACCGGGCGAGCCTGTTGTCATACCTAACTAGCACAGCGGAGTCGACACCGGCGATGGAACTGTGTGGCGCGTCGTGCACCTATGACTCGGGTCCGCTCCAGGTCAAGGCACTGCTTGCGACGGACCTCGTTATCCGACGCGGTGACTACCTCGCGATCATGGGTCCGTCGGGCTCGGGAAAGTCGACGCTCCTCAACGTCCTGGGGCTGCTCGTGCGTCCGAGCACCGGCCGAGTGAGCATCGCGGGCGTCAATACGGCTGAACTCGACGATTCGGCTGTCAGCGCGCTGCGGGGCGCACACATCGGGTTTGTGTTTCAGGCCTTCTACCTGCTGCCTCATCGCACGGTCTACGAGAACGTCGAGCTGCCTCTGCGCTACGCGCGAATGACCGGCGCCCAGCGACGGGAAGTGGTACTTGGGCGACTCGCGGAGGTTGACCTCCTCGCCAGAGCGACCGCGGTGCCTGGGACGCTATCGGGCGGCGAGCGCCAACGTGCCGCGATTGCGCGCGCGCTGGTGCGAGAGCCAGAGGTCATCCTGTGCGACGAGCCGACAGGCAACCTCGACTCGGTGTCGACGGAACATGTGCTCGACACCTTCGATGAGCTCAATCACGGTGGCGCGACGATCATCTTGGTGACCCACGATGAGACCGTCGCCGGCAGAGCGCGACGCCTGGTTCAGCTGAGAGACGGCCGCGTAACCGAGCGGGCGCATCGCAGATGAAGCGCCCGCGAACCCATCTGGGGCACACCAAGGCGCAACCACCCAGATCGAAAGTGCCCTCGCGGGTCGTTCGTATGCGAACTCGCGATGCCATCGAAGAGGCCCTTTCGGCACCGATGAGCCGCCCGGGCCGAGCGCTGCTCACGGCTCTCGGGACGATACTTGGCGTCGGCCTGTTCGTCCTTACGCTCGGTCTAACCGCGTCGACCAGTGCAGCGGTCAATGCAGACTTCAACGCTCTTATCTCGACAGAGGTCGATGTGACGGCGGCTCCTGCCGTGAACTCGCAAGTCACCGCGCCGGCGTCGATCGCCCGCGCCGCACGACTTCGCGGCATTCTTGCTCTGGGCCCATTGCTCGATGCTCCGAGCACCACTTCGGTCGGCGACTATCCGGCTCAGGTTGGTGCGTCGCAGAACCCGCAGATTTCAGTGTTGGCAGCAGACACCGGCGCCCTCGGTGTCATCGGACCGACCCTTCGACGCGGCCGCCCGTTCGACAGCAACCAGGAATCACGCGAGGCCCATGTCGCACTTGTCGGCAGTGCCGCCGCCGACATCCTCGGCATGCGAAACGAGCCGTTGCCCTGGTGGGTCTCGATCGACGGTATTCCGTTCCTTGTCGACGGGGTCATCGGACATACGGCCCGCCATGCAGAGGCGCTCCTGTCGGTGCTGATCCCATACACGACTGCGATGTCGCTTCCGAGCGTGTTTCCACAGATATCACCAACCCTGATCGTCAGTACAAGGCTTGGTTACACGAACGCGGTAACGGCGTCGCTCCCCACCGCGCTTGACCCGCGAAATTCCAGCGAGGTGAGCGCGTCCAGCCTGCCACAGCCAACTCTGCTCCGTAGCCAGATCAGTGGAAATCTGACCGACCTGTTCGTGTTGCTGGCGGCGGTGGGCATGATCGTTGGGATGATCGGCATCACGAACTCGGCGGTCGTATCCGTGATGGAACGTATTTCGGAGATCGGCGTCCGGAGAGCACTCGGCGCACGAAAGGCTCAAATCGCATCACAGTTTCTACTCGAGAATCTTGCGATCGGTACGCTGGGCGGTGTTCTGGGAGTGTGCGCGGGAGTTACCGCGCTCGCGGTTGTCACACTCGCAAAAGGCTGGACACCGGTGTTGCCAATCTGGGTCGTCGTGGTCGCCCCTACGGCCGGTAGCATCACCGGGCTGCTGGCAGGGGTCTATCCAGCGATCAGGGCCGCTAACGCCGACCCGGTTCACGCGTTGGCACGCTGACGCTGCTAGTCCGGAATCAAACCCTCGCCGGTGAATTCGCTGCCGGCCTCGGCGAAGGTGAGGTCTGCGGGCGGGAGGATCACCTCGGAGGTCTCGATCTCGTCGTCTCCGACGCGCGTGCCCTGCGCGCGCACGTAGTCGAGCAGCGTGCGGTATATGTCGGCGAACCCGTTCTCCTGACCACTCTCGACGACCGCGACGACCTGATTCTCCAGCTCGTTCAGGCGCGCGGCGTCCTCGTCGGCGAGCCGGTACTGATCCTCGCCGGAGATGCGCACGATCATGACTGGCCCGCGGCCGGCGGGGTCTGCGCGGGCTCGCTCGGCGCGGCTGCCTCACCGGACGCCGCGGCGATCTCCGCGGCGGGAGCGCCACCGCCGTCCCCGGCGCCGATTTCGGCTCGCATCTTCGCGAGGTCGTCATCGACGGCCGAGGAGCTGGAGAGTTCCTTCAGTTGCTTGTCGATGTCGTCTTCGCCGGAGCCCAGCGCGGTGATGTCGTCGAACGTGCCGGCGGCTTCCAGCTCGGAGACGGCGTCGGCGCGGGCTTTCATGTTTTCTGTCTTGTCCACCGCGCGCTGCATCGCCAGGCCGACGTCGGCCATCTGCTCGCCCACGCCGGTGGCGGCCTCGGAGATGCGCACCTGCGCCTCGGCGGCGGAGTACTGCGCCTTGATGACCTCCTTCTTGGTACGGAAGGCCTCGATCTTGGCGCGCAGTTTCTGCTCGGAGTCGGTCAGCTTCTGCTGCTGCTCTTCGAGTTCTGTGACCTGTGTGTCGAGCCCTTGCAGCTCGGTCTGGGCGACGTTCTTGCGCTCCAGCGCCGTGCGCGCGAGATCCTCCTGTCCGGAGGAGAGCGCCTGACGCGCCTGTGTGTCGAGCTTGACCACGCTCTGCTTGAGCGAGGTCTCCTGCATCTGCAGGCGCTTCTTGGCGGTGACTACGTCCGCAATCCCCTTCTTGACGTTCTGCAGCTGTTCGACCTGCTTCTGGTAGCTGTAGTCGAGCGTCTCGGCGGGATCTTCCGCGCGATCGAGCAATTTCGAGACCTTCGCCTTAACGACGGTTGACATGCGCCCGGTCAGACCGGCCATCTGGGAGTCCTCCTATAGCTGTGGCACGCGTACGGTTCCGTCCAAGCGTAGCCGAACGGCGTATGCGAGCGGGCGATGTGCGCTCGCCTCTACAGCCCGAGCGGGTGGCGTACGACGAACCCGGAGTTTTCCGGGCGCAGCGGGCGCCAGCGGGGGCCCTGCTGGTTGGACGGGTCGTCGGCGGCGCTCGTGTCCAGGCGCAGCCCCGCGACCGTCATGTAGGCGTGGCCGGCGTTCGCGAACACTGCGATCCAGCGTCCGGCGCCGTGCGAGCCCCAGCCTTCGAATTCGGAGGAGTCCTCGGGGCTCTGCAGCAGATTGCCGCCGTGCAGGGCGAAGGAGACGGTGCCCGAGCAGTCATAGCCGGGAGAGATGAACGAGGCGTGACCGCCGCCGAAGATGTAGGGCAGGCCGATGATCTGATTGCCGGTCCAAATGACCTGCTGAATGACCGCGGGTGCGGACATCGGCGCAGCCGCAAGACCGTTCACATAGCGCGCGAGCGAGCCGGGGACGAGCAGGTCGGGCTTACCCGTGGCGGTGGCCGCGACGGCGCTGCCGCCGGTGGCTCCGCTGGCCTGACCGGGGGTGGTGGGCGTGTAGGGGATGACCTGGCCGGTGACGGTCTTTTCGTAGACCGGCCCGCTGTAGGCGACACTCGGTGTCTTGGCGGTGATCGGCGAGAGGTGCAGCGACGACGCGGGCTTCTTCGGCGCCTTTTTGACTTTGGCCGTTGGCTTGGCGCCACCGCTGGCGGAGGTGGAGGTGGAACCGGCGACGGCGCCGCCGGCGATGGCGGCCGCGCTGGTCGTGCCGGCCAGGGCCGGGGTCGCGGAGACCGCGACGGTCAAGCTTGAGCAAAGCGCCACACTGAGTGTTCGCAACCGCACTTCATCGACCTCTTTCGTCGGCCTGCGGGGTTAGCTGACGGGCTAGCGCTGAAAGAGCCTGCGCTTCTCACGGTTCCACCGTGTGATTCGCCCCAACAAACTGGGTCCCCCGTTCCCTGATGTCTGTTCAGGGATTCGGCGTTGATCGCGGCACCCTAGCAAAGTGCAACGACGGTTGCACCAGGTGTACGCGGTTTCGCAGGTTTTCCCTGCATTTTGCGGCATCCGCGCGTCGCAGGAGCCCGACGGACACCGAATTGCGGGCCATCGCGGTTGGCCGGAGCGGAGCATGCGCTCGGAGCCGCTTGTACGAGTGTCCCGGCGTTTTCAGGCTCCGCCGGGCTCGCTAGTGTCTCGGCGGTGTCTGAACGTCGTCGCTTCCCCCTGCTGGCCGCCGCTGCGCTGGCGATCGTGCTCGCGGGCTGCGGCAAGAACTCAAGCGAACAGGCGAGTCCGGGCGTGGAAACGATCGTGGTCCACACCGGCGCGGCGGGGACCGCGGCCACGGCCACGCGCAACACGACGCGACTGGGCGGAGCCGACGCCCTCAGCACGGCGGCCGCGGTGGCACGCGCGGCATATCCCGGCCTGAGCGCCGACACGCGACCCCAGGCGGTGGCGATCGCCGATGTCACCAACTGGCCCGAGGCGCTGGTCGCATCCGCGCTGGCGAGCGCTCCGCTGGGCGCGCCACTGCTTTACGCCGAAGGTCACGACCTGCCACGGGCTAGCGAACTGGCCTTGCACGCGATGCATCCCACGGGTGCGAGCGCGCTGGGGGGAGCGCAAGTGCTGCTGCTGGGATCCTCGATCGAAGCGCCATCCGGCTACCGCGCGCGGGGTAGCTCCGCTGCGGACCCCTACGCGCTGGCCGCCTCGGTGGCGAAGCTGCTGAGCGTCGCGCAGGGCTCGAACCCTCGCCAGGCGATCGTCGTGGCCGCCGACGGCCCCCCGGCGCTGGCGATGCCCGCCGCCGGTCTCGCCGCCCAGAGCGGCGCCCCGATCCTGTTCGTGAGCTCCTCGGGCGTGCCCACGGCGACCGCGGATGCACTCAGCGGCATGGGCCGGCCGTCCATCTACACGGTCGGCTCGACGGCGATCGGCGAGCGGACGCTCGCCGAGCTCGGGCGCTTGGGCCCGGTGACTCGCGCCGAGGTGCATGCGGGCGAAGACGCGACCGCGGTCGGCAACGCGATCGCCGTGGCGCGGTTTGCCGACGGCGCTTTCGGGTGGGGGATCCGCGAACCGGGCCACGGGCTGGCGTTCGCCAACGTCACGCGCCCGTTCGACGCGCCCGCCGCGGCGATCCTGTCGGCCACCGGCGATTACGCGCCGCTGCTGCTGCTCAACGACCCCACGGGCGTGCCGCGCGTGCTGAGCGCCTACCTGAACGACATCCGCCCCGCCTCGCCGCGCTCGCAACCGGTGAAGGGCGTCTACAATCACGGCTGGCTGATCGGCGACGAACGCGCGATCTCGGCGGGAACTCAGGCCGAACTCGACGCGGCGCTCGAAGATCTCACCGCACGCTCCCCCCTCAGAAGAATCCTCAAGTTTGCCCGTCGAATGACCTCTCCCGCTCATCACGACCGTCTTTCTCGCCGCCATCGCCCTGCCCGTCCGTCGGGGTCTGTCTCAACCTCAAAGATCAGATGAGCCAAGCCGAGGATCCGGTGCTGTTGAGTCGGGAGCGCGCCCGCGAGGTGAGCGTCGAGGACGTGCGCCGCCTGATGGGCGCTTCGACCCCCCATTTCGCGCTGCAATTGCGCAACCGCATCGCACGCCTGATCGCAGACCTCCCCGCCGAGCACCCGGCGCGCCTGGAAGGCGAGCGCGAGATCGCACGGTTGGAACGCCTCGGGCTGGACGGCGAGAACCGGGGCGAGGCGGCGGATACGGGCGAGCGCCCGCTGCCCTCGCTCAGCGGCGTCTGAGCCGCGCTCCTGGAGCCGGCTGACTGACAACGCGAGCGCCCGCGTTCGAGGAGGCGCGGCTATGGACAAGAGCGCTGCACCGGTACTCGCGAACGGTCGTGGGGATCACCCGTCCCACTTTGAGGACGATATACCTAAACGTATATACTAGGTAGGAATGGAGATCGCAACGGTGCTCCGCAACGCCCGCCTGGCCGCGGGTATCACCCAACGCGAACTCGCCGAACGCGCCGGCACGGCACAGCCGGCTGTCGCGGCATACGAGTCCGGCGGTCGGACACCCAACCTGACGACGCTGCAGCGACTGTTCGGCGCATGCGAACACGACGTCGAGCTGCACGTCCTCCCCTGCGTACGCCGCGGAGCTGCCTCGCTCGCAGAGTTGGCACAGACGATCGCAGAGGACCTCGATCAAGGTCGCGAGCGCGACGCGCTGAGACTGCTGTTTGGATTCGTCGACGATTTCAGAGGCTCGTCCCGCCCCGGCCGGCTCGCGCTCCTGGCCGACGAGCCCCCGCCCACTGGGCAAGCTCGCTTCGATGCCGCGCTCGCGGGCGTAGCGGAGTTCTTCGCCGACGAGAGCGAGATCCCGGCGCCTGACTGGGTGGACGGCCCCGAGCGGTTCGTCGAGCCCTGGTGGTTCGTCGCGAGCCGCCCCGCGTTCCACGCCTACGCGCTCGCCAACACACCTGCCGTATTCGCCCGTCACGGAGTCTTCATCGCTCGCGAGGTATTCGACCGTGCCTGACCATGCGTTCACGCGGGGCAAAATCGTCCAGGCCCTGCAGGCCCTTGGGGACGAGCTCGCGCACCGAGGCCTGCGGGGACAAATCTTCATAGTCGGTGGCGCCGCGATGGCGCTCGCCTACTCGACACGAAGGATCACCAAGGACATCGACGCCGTGTTCGAGCCCAAGAGCGCGATCTACGACGCTGCAGCGACGGTGGCCGAGAACCTCGGCCTACCCGAGGACTGGCTGAACGACGCCGCCAAGGGATACATGCCCGGCAGCGACCGAGATCCTCGCCCGATCGCAGACATCCACGGAATCGAAGTGACAACGGCCTCGCCCAGATATCTCCTTGCGATGAAGCTCATGGCCATGCGCCTCGGCGAGGACGACGAGGACATCGAGCTGCTGCTGCGCGAGTGCGGTCTGCACAATGCGGAGGAGGCAATCGATCTACTCCGGCGGATGTACCCGCTCCAAGATCCCCCGGCCAAGACCCGGTTCTACCTCGAAGAGCTGTTCGGCTCGAAGACTCCGCGCGAGAGCAAATGAAGTAAGTCGCCAAGGGCCGACGGCTTATACGAAGAGGATGACGGTCCGGCTCACAGCCGGCTGACGACGCGGGCGCGGGCATCCAGGAAGCGCGCGCGGAGCACTTTGAAGAGCAGCGCGAAGATGGCGGCGTCGACGAACAGCAGCCCGACGTTGAACAGCCGCGGCACGGTCGTGAACGCGGCCAGCGTGAGCGCGAAGACGGAGTGGAAGACGACGACCGGGAGCAGCGCGAGGATGAGCGTGTGCGAGCGGTAGCCGGCGTTGTGCTCGCGCCAGGTGATCTCCAGGGTGCCCAGCACGACCGCGGCTAGTCCCGCGAACAGGACCGGCCCGCCGCTTGAGATCCCGCCGTGCCCGAGCCGGGCCATCCCGACGACCGTGCCGATCGCGCCGATCAGGATCAGCATCTCTGAGAGCGGCCACGGATGCCATGGCGCCTGCGGGCGCGGGCCGACCGACAGCGGATCGCGAAAGCCGCCCTGCGAGGCCGAACGTGTACGCGGGCGGCGCGTGCGCGTCCTTGCGCCCTTGCCCTGGCCGATGGCGCTCTTTCCCTGCGCTGAAGGGACCTGGCGTTGATCGGCCGTGCTCGTGGACTCATCGATGGCGACCACCGCCGTGCCCGGCTCGGGGCGGCCCTTGCGCGAGCGTCCGCGACCGCGGCGGGCACGGTTTTTGGGGCGGCTGTTGGCCATCGCACAGACCCTATCGGGGGCGACCCCTATGCTGGGTTCGGTGTCCACAGAGCGCACCCCAACTCCCACGGGCGATCCGGCCGCTACCGGCATCCCCGGCAGCGAGTTGCCGGGGCCGTATGGAGTCGGCGAGTACGCCTCGGCGCTGCGCAAGCAGTTGCGTTCGTTCGCGCGGGTGCAGTTGGTCGGGGAGCTCGTCAACCTGCGTCCCTCCCGCGCACGGGTGTACTTCGAGTTGCGTGACGCCGGCGGCGCGATCCCGTGCGCGGTGTGGTTGAACGACTGGGAGGCGATCCGCTCCCGCGGCGGCGGCGTGGCTCCGGTCGAGGGTATGCAGGTGGTGGTCGCGGGGGGCTGTGATTTCTATCCGGGCAGCGCCACTTCCTCCCCGGGCTTCTCCTTTGCGGTCACCGACCTGCGCGTCGCGGGCGAGGGCGATCTGCTGGCGCGGATCGAGCGGCTGCGCAGACAGCTGGATGGCGAGGGATTGTTGGCGCCGCAGAAGGAGCTGGCGCGGAGCTTGCTGCCACGCACGATCGGGGTCGTGACGGCGGAGAACGGGAAGGCGCGCGAGGACATCCTCGCGGGCCTCGCACGGCGCGGCTGGGCGGGGAGGATCGTGTGGGGCTTCGCGCCGGTGCAGGATCGCCATGCGGCGCCGCTGATCGCGCGCGCGCTCACCGATCTGGCGGCGATCGGCGAGGTCGACGTGGTTATCGTCGCGCGCGGCGGCGGCTCGCTCGCGGATCTGTTGTGCTTCTGCGACGAGGGGCTGTGCCGCACGGTCGCATTGCTGGCGGTGCCGGTGATCGCCTCGGTCGGCCACCACACCGATCGCACCGTGCTCGACGACGTCGCGGCGGTCAGCTGCTCGACGCCCACGCATGCCGCCGAGGTGGCCGTGGGACTGAATTGCGCGGACGCGCGCACCGGGCTTACGCGGACAGCGATGCGAATGCGCGAGCACGGGCGTCGGGCGGTGCTCTCGCGTGCACGCACTCTGACGGCGCTCTCGCGCGCGCCCGCCGCGCACGTGGAGCGCCAGCGCGCCCGATTGCACCAACGTCTGCGTGAGGTCAGGGCCGGCTCGCGCCGGCGGGTGCAGACCGAGCGCGAGGTCACGCAGCGGCGCGCGCTCGTGCTGGAGCGCAAGGCGAGTTCGACCCTGCGCGATTGCCGCACGCGCCGGCCCCAGGATTTGCAGCGCCTGATGCTGGCCCTGGCCGGGCACGATCCGCAGCGCACGCTCGAACGTGGCTATGCGCTGGTGCGCTCGCGCGAGGGCGAACCGATTGCCACCGCGGCGCAGGCCAGGACCGCGCGCAAGCTGGAGTTGCGGTTCGCCGACGATACGGTCCCGGTGAAGGTGCGCGAGCCATGAACGACGCATCGTTGTCCGCACCCGAACCCTCCCCCACGGGTAACACTGCGGGCACCGGCGCCGGTGCCACCAACGGCGAGCCCCGGGGCAACGCCGGCGCCTCGGCGCAGACCTACGAGACGGCCGCGGCGCGAGTGGAGGAGATCATCCGCCGCCTGGACTCGGGCGAGGCGAGCCTGAACGAGACGCTGGAGCTGGTGGGCGAAGGCAAGGCGCTGATCGAGTTCTGCGCGCACGAGCTGCAGGCGGTCTCGGGAGCCCTGGAGGAGCTGCGTTTGGACGAGCTGGTGGCGCGCCTGGAAAGCCAGGTGAGCGAGTCGTGAGCACGTACGAGCTGCTGGCCGGACTGCCGTTGTTGATCGAGGAGTATGAGCTGGAAGGCCACGAGGTCGCGTTCTCGAGCGAGTTCGAGCGCAAGACGACCGTCATTCGCTTGCACGGCGGGGGCGAGACGGGATTGGGCGAGGACGTCACGTATGCGGTCGAGGATCAGGAGGCGCTGCAGCGCGAGGGCGTGGGGCGTTGGGAGTTGGCGGGCGAATGGACGCTCGACTCTTTCGCCGAGCATTTGCGCTCGCTCGATCTCTTCCCCCAGCCGACCGATCGTTCGGAGTTTCGCTTGTATCGCAATTGGGCCTTTGACTCCGCCGCGCTCGACCTCGCGCTGCGCCAGGCCGGCACGACGCTGCACGCGGCGCTCGGACGGGAGTGCCGGCCGCTGAGCTTCGTCGCCTCGCTGCGCTTGGGCGAGCCGCCCTCGCTTGAGCCGGTGTTGGCGCGGCTTGCGATCGCGCCCGGGCTGCAGTTCAAGCTCGACCCGACGCCTTCGTGGGACGAGCCGCTGATCGCGGGGCTGGTCGAGCTGGGGGCGGTCGAGTCGGTCGACCTGAAGGGGCAGTACGAGGGCACGATCGTCGATAACCCGGCCGACCCGGTGCTGTATCGCCGCGTGGTCGAGGCGTTTGCGCAGGCGTGGATCGAGGACCCGAAGCTGACGGAGCAGACCGAACCGATCCTGTTGCCTCACCGCGAGCGGATCACCTGGGATGCCCCGATCCATTCGGTCGCGGACATCGAGTCGTTGCCGTGGCCGCCGCGCACGCTTAACATCAAGCCCTCGCGATTGGGCGGGTTGCGCTCGCTGCTGGACGTGTATGACTATTGCGCCGCGCACGACATCGGCTGCTATGGCGGCGGGCAGTCCGAGCTGAGCGTCGGGCGCGGTCAGATTCAGTATCTGGCCTCGCTGTTTCACCCCAACTCCCCCAACGACGTGGCGCCCTCGGGCTTCAACCTGCCCGTGCCGCCGCCGGACCTGCCCTCAAGTCCCCTGCCCCCCACTCCCTCGACGCTGGGCTTTCGCTGGGAATAGCGCCCGTCCAGGCGCGGGCGCGGCTCGTACGAGCGATCGAGCAGGTAGGACCCACACCTGGAGCAGCGAGCTTGCGCCGGGCGCACGCCGGACGCAACTTCCGTCCCGCCGGTCGGTTTGCGGAGGTATACCGGCTACGGTCGGTACCCGCTTTATTCAGGCGCGATTGGAGTCGCATGATTTACGCAGGCGCCCACAAGCGAACCAGACCCATCGCATCGACGGCCGCGGTGCTGCTGTGCGTGCTCGCAGTGCCCTGCGCGGCGATCGCCGCCACGGCCAATCCGGGTGGCGCGACGGCGCCCGCGAGCGGCACGGGCGCCAACACACGTGCGACGGGCGGCAGCAAGCCGAGCGCGAGCGCGCACGTGAACACAGTGCGCATCACCAGCGTGCACTGCGTGCCGGTGAGTCATTGCGGCACAAATCCCCACCAGGTGTCGCTGCACGGAACGCTCCTGATCGCCGGCAAGGGGATCGCGGCGGGGCTGACGGTCGCCTTTCCGAGCAGGCCCAAAGCGAGCATCTCGAGCGTTTCCCCGGGCGCCCGCCTGCGTAAGACGCCTGGCGGCCTTGAGGTGACCGTGCCGCGGAGCGCGCATTCGGGGAACATCATGGTGCTGCTCAGCCACGGGCGCCATTCGAGCTCTTACGGGCCGATCGGGATCGTGCGCTACGCCCTGCACCCGCCCGTGACACGAGTCCCGGTGGCGCCCGTCGTGGGGGCGACCGGGCCGAGCGCGTTCGAAGGTCAGGGCATGTGGATCTGGTATGTCAACCAGTCAAATGGCGGGAACCTCGCCGCGATCGTCGCCCAGGCGCATGCCGCGACCGTGAGCACGGTGTTCGTCAAGAGCTCAGACGGCTCGACCAACTACTGGAGTCAGTTCAGCCCCGAACTGGTGGCCCAACTGCACGCTGCCGGCCTGCACGTGTGTGCCTGGCAGTACGTCTACGGCACAAGCCCGGCCGGCGAGGCGAACCTGGGCGCGAAAGCGGTCGCAACGGGCGCGGACTGCTTGGTGATCGACGCCGAGGCCGAGTATGAAGGGCGTTATGGGTCCGCACAGACCTACATCGCCGACCTGCGCGCGAAGATCGGGCCCGCTTATCCGCTCGGGCTGGCGTCGTTCCCGTATGTGGGCTACCACACGTCCCTTCCCTACTCGGTCTTCCTCGGGCCGAACGGTGCGCAGTTCAATGCGCCGCAGATGTACTGGAAGGACATCGGCACCTCGGTGGATACGGTCTATGCGAACACCTACATCGCCAACCGCCCCTACGGCCGCCCGGTGTATCCGCTGGGCCAGACCTACAACCATCCGTCGAGCGCCGAACTGGTGCGCTTTCGCGAGGAGGCGATCGACTACGGCGCGAGCGGTATTTCGTGGTGGGACTGGCAGGAGACCCCGGCCTCGGGATGGACCGCGCTGGCGGCTCCGCTGAGCCCGCTGAGCAGCGTGACCCCGAACCCCGGCTACACCGAACTCGCGCAGGGCGGCCGCGGCGATCCGGTGCTGTGGATGCAGGAGCACCTCGCGGGCGCAATCGCGGGCCAGGCCACGACCGGGATCTTCGACGCGAGCACCACGGCGAACCTGAAGCAGTTTCAGGCCGCGCACGGGATCGCCCCGAGCGGGAAGACCGAAGCGGCGACGTGGCAGGCGCTGCTGGCCGTCCCGCCGGTCGCAGTCAACTGGACCGGCGGGGGACCGCAGGGATGAATCAGACCCGCTGAATAAGGGTGCCGGTTCCGAGGCCGCCACCGCAGCACATGGTCACGAAGCCGATCTCCTTGTCCGAGCGCTCGAGCTCGTGCAAAAGGGTCGTGATCAGCCGCGCGCCGGTCGAGCCGAGCGGGTGGCCGAGGGCCATCGCGCCGCCGTTGACGTTCACTCGGTCCATGTCCGGGTTGTGCTCGCGCCGCCAGGCCGCGACGACGGGGGCGAACGCCTCGTTGATCTCGAACAGGTCGATGTCGTTGATCGACATCGAGTTGCGGTCGAGGATCTTGCGCGTCGCCGGGATCGGACCCTCGAGCATTTTGACCGGATCGCAGCCGACGGTCGTCTGGTCGATGATCCGCGCGCGGGGGGTGAGCCCGAGCTCTTTGGCCTTCTCCGCGGACATCAGCAGCACCGCGGCGGCGCCGTCGGAGATCTGCGAGGCGTTGCCGGCGGTGATCTTGCCATCGGGCTTGAACGCGGGCTTCAGCTGGGAGAGTGTCTCCAGGCTCGTTTCGGGGCGGATGCCCTGGTCGGCCACGAGCTCGTCGCCGTTGACGCTGATCGGCACGATCTCGCGCTCGAAGCGACCCTCCTCGGTGGCCTGGTGGGCCAGCTTGTGCGAGCGCACCGCCAGCTCGTCGAGCTCTGAGCGGGAGATCTCCCACTGGTCGGCGATCATCTCCGCGCCGAGACCCTGGCCGACGATGTTGTGCTTGGCCATCAGCTCCGGCGTGAAGGCGAAACCGAACTCCTCCTGGGTCTTCATCCCGGCCGCGAACGGCAGGTGGCCCATGTGCTCGACGCCCGATCCGATCATCGCGTCGTGGACGCCCGCGGCGATCAGCGCGGCGGAGAAGTTGACGGCCTGCTGAGCGGAGCCGCACTGACGATCGACGGTCGTCCCGGGAGTCTCGATCGGCAGGCCCTCCTGCAGCCAGGCGTTGCGGGCGATGTTAAAGCCCTGCTCGCCGAATTGCTGGACGCAGCCGGCGATCACATCCTCGACCTCGCTCGCGTCGATCCCCGCGCGGGAGATGACCTCGCTGTAGCACTTGCCGAGCAGCTCGTTCGGGTGGGTGTCCTTGTAGTAGCCCTTTTCCTTGTGCCCGCGGCCGATCGGCGTGCGCACCGCCTCGACGATCACGACCTCGCGGCCCTCTGGTTGCCTCATGACTGAACAGCCTCCTGTTTAAGGTCTCTAACGCGGCGTTGGCATGGAGTGCGAGGGCGTACTTGTGCGAGTATGCCCGGCTCCGTGTCCACTACTCTATCGCGCCGCGACGAGGACTAGATTGACCAGTCAGTCAACCCAACCACCGGAACCATTGAACGAGCGTCTGGCGATTGTCGGCAGCGGCGCGATCGCCTGCGGCCTGGCCGCGACGGCCGCTCATCACGGCCCGGTGCTGCTGCTCGCGCGCTCGGAGGACTCCGCCGACCGCGCCCGCCAGACGGTCGAGAAGACCCTCGCGCGCCTGGGCGCCGAAATCGACCCCGAGCACGTCCAGATCGTGACCGACCGCGACGCGCTCGCCCTGGCCGAGTTCGTGGTCGAGGCGGTCGTCGAGGACCATGACGTCAAGGCCGGTCTGCTGGCCGAACTGGACGGGATGCTCGGCGAGGAGGCGATCCTCGCGAGCACCACCTCCTCGCTTTCGATCGAGCGCCTGGCCGCTGAGAGCGGTCGCCCGGGGCGATTCGTGGGGCTGCACGTGTTCAACCCCGTCACCCGCATGCAGCTCGTCGAGCTGATCTTTCCCGCAGCCGCCGACGAACGGACGCGCGCGCGAGCGCTGGCGTTGTGCAAGGCGTTTGAGAAGACCCCCGTCGAGGTCCCCGACGTGCCGGGCTTCGTGGTCAACCGCCTGCTGTTCCCGTACCTGTTCAGCGCGGTGCGCCTGCAGGAAGAGACCGGCATGGACGCCGAGGCGATCGACACCTGCATGCGCCTGGGCGCCGGTCATCCGATGGGTCCGCTCGCGCTGCTGGACCTGGTCGGACTGGACGTGTCAGCGGCGATCGGCGAGACGATCGGCGAGCCCGTGCCCGAGCGCATCTCCGGGCTCGTCGCCGAGGGCGCCCTCGGTCGCAAGAGCGGGCGCGGCCTGCTCACTTACTGAGGCGTGGGAGCGCGCGCTCGACGAGCGCGTGACATTCCGCACGTGAGAATTTATTTAGCCTGATGTGACTTTTAACTGGCGTTGATCGTGGTGTAGATACTTGTTCATGCGACGCCACAGTCGCAATGCACACCCGCCTCCTCCCAGTGCACACGCTCCGGCCCGCTCCCCCCGCGGGCCGGACGTGTTTCTGGGGGTCATTCGCTCAATCGCCTGAGGGCTCGCGACCGTCGCTCGGCCGCACGTGGCGGCGCTCGCGAATGCGCACCGCCTCGATGCGGTTCTCGCGGACCGACTCGACCCTGATCGAGAACCCGTTCGCGGCGACCGTGTCGCCGCGCTGGGGCAGGCGCCCGAGCTGCGCGAAGACGAAGCCCCCGACGGAGTTATAGGCGTCGCTGTCGACCGGCAGGTGCAGGCCGTAGTCGGCCAGGTCGGTGACGGCCACGTGCCCGCGCACGAACCAGTCGCCGTCGGCGAGTTTGCGAATCTCTCCCGCGGCCGGGTCGGTCTCGTCGGCGATCTCGCCGACGATCTCCTCGATGATGTCCTCCACCGTCACGATCCCGGCCACGCGGCCGTACTCGTCCACCACGACCGCCATCGAGGTGCGCTGGCGCTGCAGTTCGGCCAGCAGATCGTCGAGCGGCTTGGTCTCGGGCACGATCGGGGCGTCGTGCACGAGTGGCTGCATCGGCGCCTGCGGACCATCTTGCATGAGTTGGCGGATGAGCGTGCTGGCATGGACGATCCCGCGCACGCGATCGCGATCTTCCTCCTCGATCACCAGCAGGCGGGTGTGGCCGCTTGAGACGCACAGCTGCAGCGCCTGCTCGACGTCTTGGGAGATGTCGATCGTGACGACGGCCGGGATCGGGGTCATCACCTGGCGGGCCTCCTGCTCGTGCAGGTGAAAGACGCCGGTGAGCATGCCCGCCTCCCCCAGGTCGATGTGCCCGCCGGCGTGGGACTCGGCGATCAGGCGCTTGAGCTCATCCGGCGAGCCGCCGCGTCGCTCAAGGCTCATGTCAACGCCGAGCAGTCGCAGAATCCGGTCTGCGATCGCGGTCAGACCGATGATGAACGGGCGGAACAGGACGCTGAACGCCTGCAACGGCCGGGCCACGCGCCGGGCGACAGACTCGGCGCGATCGATGGCGTAGAACTTGGGCACCATCTCCCCCACGATCAGCTGCGCCGAGGCAATCAGCAGGAAGGCCACGATCGCGGACACGGCGACCGCCACCCCATGACTGAGCGTGTCTCCGAGGGCGCCTTTCAGCAGGTTCGCGAGCGCAGGCTCACCGAGCGCGCCGATGCCGATCGAGGTCATCGTGACCCCGATTTGCACGGCCGAGATGTACTCGTTGATGTTTCCCAGCTGCTCCAGGGCCAGGCCGGCGCCTTTGGCGCCTTCCTCGCGCATCAATTCCAGCCGTGCTCGGCGCGAGCGCACGAGCGCGTACTCGGCGATCACAAAGAACGCGTTCACCGCGATCAGGACGGCCGCGAATGTGAGCTTCAGGCCGTTCACGCGGTACCGGCGGCGCTGGAGCGCCCCGCGCAGCTGCCGTACGCCCAAAGGCGCCGAGCGTCGCGGCGCCCGATCGGGGCCGCGCTACTTCGGGGAAGTTCTTCGTCGTCGTTCATCGCTTGCCGACTGGCCAACCGTAGCAAGGGCCATGGTCGGACCCGGCCGGCGTGCGGCGACGAGCCGAAGGTGTGGGAGCTACGTTCACAGCAGCTCCGTCCACGACGGCTCCGCTTACGGCAGCTCCGTTCACGGCAAACGGTCGATCTCGCCCGCGAGCGTGAAGTCCGCGTCGGTGAGCCCGCCCTGCGAGTGGGTCGACAGCGTCAGGCGCACATGGTTCCAACCGTGTATGGAGATGTCCGGGTGGTGGTTGGCACGCTCGGCGAGGTCCGCGACGGCGTTCACGAATGCGATCGCCGCGGCAAAATCATTGAGCTTGCGCTCGCGCACGATCGCGTCCCCCTCGCGACTCCATTCGCGATCCGTTAGGCGCTCGTCGATCTGTGCCTCGCTGAGCAGTGTCATCGCGCGGACCACCTTACCCCGACGGGCCGAAAAATCACCTTCTCGGGATGACAACCGCCGGGAACGTGTCGGCCGCGGACGGTTCGACAGACCCGGTGCTCACGCCCGGTGGCAGTTCGGGCGCACTCGAATCGGCAACCGCGACGCCGCCGGCGAACGCGCCGATTCCGAGCGCGACGCAGCCCATGAGGGCGAGCGCCGGCTGGCGGTGGCGGTCGCCGTACTGAAGCATGAGCGTGCACAGCGCGCCTCCGATCAGGCCGCCGACGTGCCCGCCCCAGGAGATGTCGGGAAAGACGAAGCTGAACCCGAGGTTCAGGACGATCAGCCAGGTGATCCAGCTCTGCAGCTCGGGGATCTGACGCGCCCGGGCCTCGAGCAGGACGGCGCCCATCAGGCCGAAGATCGCACCCGAAGCGCCGACGGTCAGTCCATGCGGGGTGACGATCAGAGCGCCAAGCGAGCCCGCCAGCAGTGAGACGAAGTACAACAGCGCAAACTTCGCCGAGCCGAGCGCCGGCTCGAGGATGCGTCCCAGCAGGAACAGGAAGTACATGTTGAACGCGATGTGCAAAAGGTTCACATGCAGGAACCCGCTCGTGATCAGCCGCCACCACTGCCCGTAGGCAACACCAACGGCGGTGATGTGCGTGACGGTGCCTTCGAGGCCGCTGCCGATCAGCGCCCCTTCGTTGAAAAAGTTGCCCGCGCCTCCGCCGCCGCCGCCGGCGAGCCGGCCCTCGGCGAGGAAGGCGATCACGTTGATCGCGATCAACGCATACGTCACCTGCGGTCCGCTCGGCAGCTCGCGCATGCGCACGACTTTGGTGCGCTGCTTGGCGCACTCGGGACAGCGCATGCCGACGGGCGTCGTCGTCATGCAGTCCGGGCAGATCGGCCGCCCGCAGGACGAGCACGACACGCCGGTCTCGCGCGATGGGTGGCGATAGCAGGTTGGCATCGGCGGGAAGAGCCTACCTATGTCGCGATCGCACCCATCCGGGGATGCGGCACCCGCCCGGTGGTTGGGCCTGCTCCGGCATCGGCACGGTCCTCGCGGAAGCCCGCCCCTGCAGCGCCCCCTCCTCGGATGCGACCCACGTTCAGATCGAGGCGACGATCACGGGTTCGCGCGTCGGTTTCAAGCTGCCGCCGAGCGGCTCGGCGGTGACGAGAACTTTGCTGACGCCCTTAAGCGTGTCGGGTACCCCGACGGAGCCGCCGCCGGAGTGGGTGACGGAGAACAGCACGTCGGTCGGTTGTGGCGCCTGCGTGCCGCGCTCGAGCCAGATCTCATAGATGTGCCCGGCCGGCGGGGCGGGCATTCCCCTGACGACCAGCACCACATGCGAGCCCGATTTCTCCAAGGCGGCCGTCGCGTTGTGTCCTGGCGCCGCGACCACGGCCTCGATCGTCTGGGTCTTCGTGACCGTGTTCGTGTTACCGCCGATCGCCAACGCACCGATCGCAAGGCCCGCGGCGAGAGCCGCCGCGGCACCCAGCGCGGGCGCCAGCCATCCGCGCCACCCCGCTCGCCTGCGCGGGGGCAGGTCGGCCTCGTGGCCGGCGGCGTGCAGCAGCTCGGCCTCGCCGCCGACGACTGCCATCAACCGTCCGCGCAGATCCGGCGGAGCCTGAACGCGCGCGACACCGAGCGCCAGCGAGTCCGCGGCCGGTTGCAACGCGGCCACTTCGGCCGCGCACTGCACGCAACCGACGAGATGCTCGCGGAAGGACCCCAGATCCTGCTCGGGGAGCGCGCCGAGGACATACGCGGCCGCGTCCTGCGCGCGCCGCTCACATTCGCGGGGATCGATCGGGCTCATCGCGTTGCCTCCGCAGGGCCGAGCTGGGAACGCAGCTTTTGCAGTCCCAGTCGCATGCGTCCCTTGATCGTCCCGATCGGGGTGTCGAGCATCGTGGCAATCTCACTGTGGGTGAACCCGCCGTAATAGGCGAGCTCAATTACATGACTCTGCTCGGCGGGCAAACCTTCCAGCGCGGCGCGAATCTCGCGCGCCTCGTCGCGACGAGAGACCTCCTGGTCGGTGCGCTCGGGCGCCTCCAGGCGCTCCTCGATGCCCTCGTCGCTGACCCGGCCGCGGTCGTGCACCGTGCCCCTGCGCAGCGCGTCGACCGCACGGTTGTGCACGATTCCGAGCACCCACGTGCGCACGCTGCCGCGTGTGCGGTCATAGCGCGCACCGCCACGCCACAGCGCCAAAAACGCGTCCTGCACGACCTCTTCGGCGATCCCCCGCTTGCCGCACATGCGAAACGCAAGCGAGAACGCGACGTTCGCGTGGCGCTCGTAAAGGATCGCGAACGCGCCCGCGTCACTCTCGGCCACCAGCTGCATCAGATCCTCGTCAGCGAGCCGTCGCAGCGAGGCCGAGGCGGATTCCTCTGAGCGTCTGTACAGGGCCATGTCGGACATTGATACGCGGCGGGCTCACGCAACGGATCATGCGACCCCGCAGCTTGCATTGCATCAGCGGGTCCGGACGTAATCCCGGATGCCAAAAACGATCGGCTCAGCGCCCGCCGAGGAGCCGGCGGGTCTCGCGACGGATGTCCCGCAATGCACGCTCGGCGGTGTCCCGCGTGCCGCCGAGAACCCCGCTGTGAGAGACGTCCGCGTGTGCGCGCCGGCGCGCACGCAGCAACACAAGCGCTGTGCCCGCGGCACTCCCCGCGACGACGGCCGCCGCGGGACGCGCCCAGTTGCGAGGATCGCGCATCGCTGAGAGCTCCCATGCCTCAAGCTCGTCCACCGCAAGCTCGGTGATACTCAGCAACGTCCCCTCCAGGCGCAGCGTGAGATCCTCGGAGGGCTCCACCGGCGAAAGGGCTTCGCGCAGCAGATTCTCGAAGTTGGGCGCAGCCTCAGTCATCAGTTTCACCCTCCCCGTCGGACTCGCCGACGAGCCCCTGCAGCTGTTTGATCGCGCGGTGGATCAGCACCTTCGTCGCACCGTCCGAGCGTCCGAGGGCACGGGCGATCTCGCGGTTGTCCATGCCCAGGGCGAAGCGCATGATCAGCGCCTCACGCCGATCCTCGGGCAATCGGCTGACACCGTCGAGTACCTGGCGCGCCTGCTCGCGACCCTCGACCAACTGCTCGGTGGTGTGCGGTGCGATCAGCGTCGTGGTGTCGTCGATCGGCGAGGCCGGCTTGCGTGAACGGTCGCGGTAGAGGTTCGCGGCGAGGTTGTGCGCGATCCTGATCAGCCACGGTCGCAGTGGACGTCCGTCGGATTCGCGCTGGGCGCGCTCGAAGTGCCGGTAGGCCTGCAGGAATGTCTGCTCGGTCAGATCCTCGGCGTCGTGATGGTTGCCGACCCGGTAGTAGGCATAGCTGTAGACGTCGCGCAGGTGCGACCGATACATGTCCGAGAACTCCGCATCGAGCTGCGCCTTGGGCTTGGTGGGAGCCTGCTCGAAGTTCACTCATCGCACACTATCCCTCCGTGCCTGACACTCGCTCACGCGGCCCTGGCCGACCGGCGCTCATTCGACTCCCGCCGCGCCCGCCCCGAGGCCTGGTCTCGCCGCGCGGCTCCGTCTTGCGCCTGCTGTGCCCGGGCGCGCTCTCCGCCGAGCCACTCCCATTGCAGGCTCACGCACGCCCAGATCCGCCGCGTCACACCGGCGGCCAGTTTGGGCGAGGGCTCTGCGACCGTCGGAAAACGCAGTGGTCGGCCGGCGCGCAGGCGCACCTTGCGCGGACGGATGCGCCAACCGCGACGCACTTGTTCGGTGCCGATCACCGAGACGGGAGCGACGTGCGCGCCGGTTTCCAGCGCGAGGCGCCCGACGCCGCGATGAGGCTCGCCTAGCGGCCCTCGACGCGTGCGGGTGCCCTCGGGAAAGATCACCACACAGTCCCCGCGCGCCAGGATCGCCCTGGCGGTCGCCATCGCGTCGTGATCGCTCGCGCCGCGATCGACCGGGAAGGCGCCGAGCGCGTTCAGCACCCACGCCTGCCAGCGGCGCTCGAACAGCTCGCGCTTGGCCATGTAGTAGACGGGGCGGCGCACCAGCGTGCCGATCACGAACGGATCCAGGAAACTGCGGTGGTTGGCAGCCAACAACAGCGGACCGCTGCGCGGCAGGTGCTCGCGGCCGATCCGGTCAAGGCGCAGGTAGATCAAAAAGAACGGCACCAGCACCGCTCGCGCGCTCCAATACAGCACACGGTTTACGCCCTTGTTCAGGGCGCGTCGCCTGAAGGCGCTCAGGTCGTGAGTATCGGCGGGTTCCGCAACCGCACCGCACGGTTGTATGTGGCTTGTCCTCATACATTTCGATACCCGCCCTGGCTTGCGCCGTTACACACGCCCGCGTCTCGCAATACAGCGCCCTTGCCGGTAAGGTCGGTCCGAGATCATCGCCGCCGAGCGGGCGTTTCTCGTCGGGGATGAGCGAGTTTTGCGGTCGTACAGCCGGACGGCCGCTCTACCGGGGTCCGAGCCCGGCCGCCGCAGCGTGTTCGCGGGGCTCAGTGGCCTTCTTCGAGCGTCTTGCGTAGCCCGGCGAGCGCGCGGGCGCCGACTCGTTTGAAAGCGACCTTGAGCAGCGGGCCGGCGAGCTTGAACGGCCCCTTGAGCGCTAGATCTGCGTCGTAGGTGATCAGTGTGCCCATCTCGGAGGGCTCGAAGGTGATTCGGTCCAGTGAGACGACGGTCGAGCTTTCGCCGCGAAATGTGACGGCGTTTGGTGGGTCGTACTCGACGATGCGGTAGGTGAGGGGGATCTTTCGATGAAGGAAGCTGGCCAGGAGCCGGAACTCTGTTCCCTCGTGGACTGGTGCGTCGCCGAGGCGCTCAGCTTCGATGACGCCCGGGTCCCACTCTTGGGTGCTCGAGAAATCGCTCAGGTAGGCGAACATCTCAGCGGGCGGACGCGCCGTGTCGACGCTTGCGTTGTAGTGGGCCATCGGACTCCTTATCGATTTGAATGAGGGCCGGTCGGAATCTGGGTTTCGTGCCAGCCGCTGAGGCGCTCGCACTCAGCCCATAGCCGCTCGCGGTCCTCGGGTGTCTGCTTGGTCCACGGCACGCGGTGGGTCGGGCGCTGCCGGCGGTCATGCCAGAAGCCGCCGGAGCTGCGCGCCGGCACGGGAGCGGCGCCGAGCCAGACGATCGTGTCGGCGCCTTCTTGGGGCGTGCGCAGCAGCCGCTTCGTCAGAGCGTGGAAGCGTGGCAGCGAGGACTTCAAACCTGGAGTGTCTGCCCAGCCGGGGTGCATCGCGTGGACGACGATGCCGGTGTCCCGCAGTCGTTCTGCCCACAGTTTGGTCAGGATGACCTGGGCGCGCTTGGTGCGCGCGTACGCGATCGGCCCGTCAAAGTCCTCGTGTTTCATCTGCAGGTCGTCGAGGTGGATTCGCTGCGTATACATGCCACCCGAGGACACGTTGACGACGCGCGCGGGCTTGCTCTTTTCGAGCAGCGGGACGAGTAGGTTGGTCAGCAGGAACGGTCCGAGGACGTTGGTCGCGAAGGTCAGCTCGATGCCATCGACCGAGAGCGTCCGCTCGCGTGCCATCGCACCGGCGTTGTTGACGAGCACGTCCAGGCGCGATGTCTGTGTGCTGAAACGCTCTGCGAACCGGCGCACGGCTCCCAGGTCGCTGATATCGCAGAGGCTGACCTGAACGTCGCTGTTTCCGGACCGTTCGGCGACGCTCGCGCGCGCACTCTCGCCGCGCTCGGCGCTGCGGGCGAGCAACCGGACAGCGGCGCCGAGGCGCGCGAAGCCCTCGGCGGCGGCGAGGCCGAGCCCGGAGGTGGCGCCGGTGACGAGCACAACCTTTCCGCCCATCGACTGTAGTTCGGCAGGGCTCCACGTGCCTCTGCGCATGCGATAGCCGACGCGCGTATAGCCCGCAACGATGGTCCGGTCGAGGATCGTGTCTAGCAGTAACCCGTAGGATAGTGCTAAGTGGATGATCCTGGAAACGTTCGATGTCGTAGAACATGCATGAGGATCGCAATCGTCGGTGCAGGAGTCGCTGGGCTGGTATGTGCGCACATGCTGCACCGCGATCATGAGCTGGTCGTATTCGAGGCGACCGACCGCCCGGGCGGACATGCCAACACGGTTCACGTCGAGACGGACACCGGGGCCTATGATCTCGACACGGGCTTCGTCGTCTTCAACGACCGCAATTATCCCGGGTTTGAACGCCTGCTGGACGAGCTTGGCGTGGTGACGCAGCCGTCGCGGATGAGCTTCGGTGTGAGCGACGGCGTGGACTTCGAGTACAACGGGGCCTCACCGAACGGCCTGTTCGCGAGTCGCGGCAATCTGTTCGCGCCGTCCTTTCACCGGATGATCATCGACCTGGTCCGCTTCAACCGGGATGCCCGTCGGCTGCTCGCAAGCGATGAGGACCCGCCGCTTGGGGACTGGCTTTCACAGCAGCACTATGCACGCATGTTCGTCGAGCGGCTGATCGTCCCGCAGGCGTCGGCCGTGTGGTCGGCGGACCCGGCGCAGATGTGGTCTTTCCCGGTGCGCTTCCTGATCGAGTTCTTCGAGAGCCACGGGATGCTGGGTTTCCGTGGTCGCCCGCGCTGGCGGACGATCGTCGGTGGATCGAGCAATTATGTGCAGGCGCTCATACTGCCCTGGCGCGAACGCCTGCGGCTCTGCACGCCGGTGAAGGAGGTCGCTCGTCATCCCGGTCATGTCATGGTGTTAGCGCGCGGCTGTGAGCCGGAGCGCTTCGACGCGGTCGTGATCGCGACGCACTCCGACCAGGCACTCGCGTTGCTGACCGACCCAGGGGAGCGCGAGCGTGAGCTGCTGGGGGCGATTCCCTATCAACAGAACGATGTGGTCCTCCACACCGATCGCTCGCTGCTTCCGCGGCGCCGGCGCGCGTGGGCGAGCTGGAACTACCATCTCGGCGCCGATGCGCCGGGACGCTGCGCGGTGACCTACCACTTGAACCGTCTGCAGTCGTTGCGCGCCGACCGCGAGTTCTGCGTCACGCTCAACCGTACAGAGGCGATCGATCCGGAGCAGATCATCTGCAAGACACGGTATGCGCATCCCGTCTACACCCGCACGGGCGTCGCCGCGCAGTCTCGCCACTATGAGATCAGCGGGCGCAATCGCACGCACTACTGCGGCGCCTACTGGGGATCTGGCTTCCACGAGGACGGCCTGCGCAGCGCGCTGCGGGTGGTACGCGAGCTCGGTGTGCGGCGAGCGGAGCCGGTGAGCGGGGTGAGCGTATGACGGCCAGCGCGATCTACGAGGGCACGATCCGTCACCGTCGCTTCGGTGCGCGCCCCCACGAGCTCTGCCACCGCTTGGCGCTTTTGTATATCGATCTACAGGAGCTCGATGGCCTGCTCGGCGGCCGGCTCATCACCGGCCGCCCGGGCCTCGTGCGCTTCCGCCGGGCCGACTACCTCGGCGATCCCCGGATTGGGCTTGCGGATGCCGTGCGCATGCTCATTGAGCGTCGCACGGGCAGTGTGCCCGCCGGTCCGATCCGTCTGCTCACGCACCTGCGCACGTTCGGACACTGCTTCAACCCGGTGAGCTTCTACTACTGCTTCACCGCGCAAGAGCGGCTCGACGCGGTGGTGGCCGAGGTGACGAATACGCCGTGGGGAGAGCGACACTCCTACGTGCTCGGGCGCACGGGCGAGGAGGGCTCAGTTCTGACTGGCGGCTTTGCGAAGGCGCTGCACGTATCCCCGTTCATGGGGATGGAGCAGCGCTACACCATGCGCGTGTCCTCACCCGACCAGACGCTGGCGGTGAACATCGAGAGCCACGAGTCTGGAGCGCTCGCGTTCGACGCGACGATTGCACTGCGTCGTGTGCCGCTGACCCGCCGTGGTCTGGCTCGCCTCACCGCGCGCTACCCGGCGGGGACACTACGCGTGCTCGCGCTCATCTATGGACACGCGCTCGCCCTGAAGTTCAAACGCGTGCCACTCCACCCCCATCCCGGGAAGCCGGCGTGACGGTGGCGCAGCGCATCGCGCGGCGTATCGTGCTCAGCCTGCTGGCGCGCATGCGCGCGGGCCAGCTGACGATCGTCGAGGGCGAGCGAGCACTGGTGCTGGGTCACGGTAGTCCGCGGGCAACGGTACGGGTCAACTCGCCACGGTTCTGGTGGCGCCTGCTGCACGGCAGCCGCGGAATGGCCGAGGCATACATGCAGGGGCTGTGGGAGTCCTCGGACCTGACGGCCGTTGTGCGCGTGGCCGCACACAACGCGAGAAGCTTCGATGAGTGGCGTCGTCGCGTTGCGCCGGCACGGGTACCGCTGCAGGCCGCGCGTGGTATCCGCGCGCGCAACACTCCCGCGCGCAGCCGCCGTGACATCGCGGCCCACTACGACCTCGGGAACGAGCTCTTCGCGTTGATGCTCGACGAGACGATGATGTACTCCTCCGCCTACTTCCCACACCGGGGGATGACGCTCGCGCAGGCCTCGAGGGCCAAGCTCGAGCTGGTGTGTCGCAAGCTCGATCTGCGAGCCGGCGACCATGTGCTTGAGATCGGCACGGGATGGGGCGGTCTCGCCGTCCACGCCGCGAAAACGAGGGGCTGCCAGGTCACGACCACCACGATCTCGCGCGAGCAGTGCGAGCACGCCCAAAAATGGGTGCGGGCGGCCGGAATCGGCGATCGAGTCACGGTGCTGTGCGAGGACTATCGCGACCTGCGCGGACGCTACGAGAAGCTCGTCAGCATCGAGATGATCGAGGCCGTCGGGTATCGCGACTTCGACACGTTCTTTGCGCGCTGCTCGAACCTGCTCACCGACGACGGGCGAATGCTGCTTCAGGCGATCGTCGTCGACGATCGAGCCTACGAGGTCGAGAAGGCCTCGCGGAGCTTCATTCGCACCCACATCTTCCCCAATGGCTGTCTGCCCTCGCTCGCGGTGATCGCGGGCTGCATCGCTCGGCGCACCGACATGCGAACCGTCGGACTCAAGGATCTGACACCGCATTATGCCGAGACGCTACGGCGCTGGCGCGCCAACTTCGAGGCCGCGACCCAGCGCCTGGAGGATCTCGGTTACGACGAGCGCTTTCGGCGGCTGTGGCGGATGTATCTCGCCTACTGCGAGGCCGGTTTCGCCGAGCGGCGGATCGGCGTCGTGCAGATGTTGCTGGCCAAGCCGGGGTGGGGCCGATACGCCGGTGTGACGAGCGCGCACGAGGCGCCACGGGCGCTGGTTTGAAAGCGTGGTCCGCGCGCTCGTCACCGGAGCCTCCGGTTACATATCCAGTTGCGGTGCGATGTGGCGTGTCGTGCACGCGAGAACCAGGCTGATCTCGTTGACCACCGATCCGTAGAGCCCGCCCCCTCAAATCCAGCCGCTCCGGCGCTACGATGCGAGCCTGTGCCGACGTAGCTCAGCTGGTAGAGCACCGCTCTTGTAAAGAAGAGGTCACCCGGGGCTTCGTCCCTGCAATTGGCGGGGTTTGCCGCGCCGCTGCGGAAGCTTTGCAGCAGCGTTGCAGCAGATCGGAGCATTCTGCAGGCCGTTTCCGAGGTCTGTGGTCGGCGCCGACGGGGCTGCCTGACGCATCCGGCAGGGGGCAAGAGCCATCTTGGCTCGACGATAAGACATGGCCCCCATCCGTCCCGGCCGTGTACTCAAGACCAGCGAGGCCGCCGGCGAGCTCGGCGTCTCCGAGCGCACACTGCGCCGCTACATAGCCTCCGGGCAGATCGACTTTCGCCGGCTGCCGGGAGGGCACTACCGGATTCCGCGCCAGGCGATCGCCGACTTTTGGAGCGAGCATTCCCACGCGCCGAGGCACGCCCCTGCCCGACGTGTTCCGCTCGTGCCCCGCCCGAGGTCGAGCACGGCTCCCACTGCGCCAGCGGGCACGTCCGCGCGACGTACCCGACTGTCCGCGCGGCGGAAGTCGATCGCGTACGAGATCCCGCCCGTCGCGGGCAACAGCGCGCACCCACGCCCCAGCTGACGGGGCGCGGCGCAATCACTCTTCAGAGAACGCAAAGGAGCAACAGGCATGGCACGACCGTGGAAGAAGAACTGGCCCTACGTCGGGCGCCGCAGCAAGAGCTGGATCATCGGCTTCTACGACCACGAGGGCGTCGAGCGCTCTCGCAGTTTCCCCAGCGCGGTGCTCGCGCGAGACTGGACGCGCAAGTACAGCGCGTGCGAGCGTCGCGGCGCCGACAGCCTGCGACGCTTTCTGCTCGATCTCGACGCCGCGGAGGCGAACGCCTCCGAAGGGCACACGATCGGGGAGATCATCGAACTCTACTTCAAGCTCGATGCCCACCCGGCGCTTGAGGGAGGCCTCGCGCCAGCGACCTACGAGAGCTATCGCAACGCCGCCAACTGCCATCTGCTCGGGCATCCGATGCATAACCACAAACATGAGGTCATCGGGCGCGCTCACTACGCCGTCGAACTCGCCGGGCTGCCCGCGACACAATTCAACGAACCGCACGCGCCGCGCAAGTGGCGCGAGCAGATGCGTGCCAGCGGCGTCACCCACGGACAGGTGCTCCGTTCCTGGCGCGTGCTCTCATCTGTGCTGAGCTGGGCCGCCGACTCCCATCAGGTTCCCGAGATTGCGACCAACGGCTGCATCCTCGCCAACGAGCGCTCGTCCAGTCGACGACGCTCGGTACGCCGCAGCAGCACCGGAATGGCGGCACGCGGCCGCCGACGTGGATCGCAGGTGCCGAGCTGGGCGCTCTCTCCCCAAGCGATCGAGGGAATACGCGACGCCTGCCTTTCGCGCACCGAGAACCGCGACGCGATCTTTGCTGAGCGCGACGCCGCGATCGTGAGCCTCCAATATGGGCTTGCAGGCCGCAGCCAGGATGTCTTCGCCATCCGCTGGCGCTCGGTCGGCGACTCGTTCGCCGAGATCGTTGAGGTCATCAGCTGGGGGATGCTCGACGAATGGGGTAAGACAGCGTTCAGTGCGTACCGGCGCACCGCGATCCCCGATATCCTGCTTGGGGATCTCGCGCGCTGGCGAACTGCTCCGCGTGACTGGGGCCACCCGGCCCGTGACAAGGACTTCATCATCCCGGCGGATGTCGGCGGCTACAGGGCCGGCGTGCTCGACTCCCGTACCGGCGCCCGTCACTTCTCCCGGAACATGATCAGGCAGTGGGGGTCGAGAGCTTTCAAGGAGGCGGTCAAGATCGCCGCCCAGGAGCCAGAGTTGAAAGACATCCTTGGGGCCACTCCGTACTCGATGCGCCGTGGTGGGATCAGCTTGCGGCTGCGCGCAGAGGACGCACAGACGGTCGCCAAGGAGTGCGGCACGAGCCTGCAGATGCTTGACGCTCACTATGCGTTTGCGATAGATGACCTGCGGCGCTTCGGTCCTCGGCCCGTGCAGGTTGAGTGGAGTGCTGCTCGTGAGGCGCTATTCAAACCTGCCTCGCGCGCACGAGTGCCCGGACAGCAGGAATTGTTTGTAATAATGCACTCATCTCCGTCTCCGCCAGGCAAGGTCCTTAGCGATGCTGAGAGGCGCCGATCAGATCCTCACCGCGCACCTTGATGGGAATCGATCCCGTCACCATGATTGCGCACTCAAGCCCGATGCCGGCTGGCGCCGCTCACACCGCGAACGGGAGCCGTCAGATGTGACTGCTCCCCCGCACTACCACAGGAACTGTGGGGAACCACCGAGATGGTCCCGCAGACTTGAGCACCTGTCAACGAGCCGCCCTCTTGGAGGTACTGAACTAGGGTGAACGCGAAACCACCGGAATTAACGAGAGCCATCCCGTCCCCGCTTCCGTTCCATCCGCAAGATTAGCGTCCTGACGATCCCCCAGATCATACCCATGCGCTACAGCCTACCCCAGCCAGTTGCGTCGAGGCGCGTCGCCGTGGACGATCCGAATAGCTCCACCATCGCGGAAAGGTCAGCGGTCACCTCCGCTCCGGCCTTGGTCCAAAGTCGACGCTCTTGGTGGCATCCCAATGGCCGCACGACCATCATCTGTTAGGACCCACCAGTCATCCTCGTACACACAGTTGACGATCCGCCCGTCCCGCAAACGTTGTTGGCCCGCGAAGACCCCTCGAGATGTCGTCACCAGGCCCCGAGCCACAAGACCGCGCAGCGCGGCCTCAAGAGCTGCATGATCGTCTCGCGACATAGCGATCGATGCGTGATCTATACTGTGATTGAGTCTGGATTCAGGGGTGATATAGTCCGCGATATGGCTGTGAGTTCATCTGCCCGCCCTGACTATGCAGCGCATGCGCACGCGATGCGCGCGAGCCTGCCCGAGGTGGTCGAGTCGCTGCGTTCGATCCTTGGCGCGCGGCTGTGCGCGTACATCGGGTCCGTCAAGGAGACCCGGGCTGTGAACGAGTGGGCAGAAGGCGTAAGAGACCCAAGCGAGCGGACTCAGCGAGGTCTGCGTCTCGCATTGCAGATCGCTCAGGCGATCGACGAGGTCGATGGTCCGGACGTGACGCGCGCCTGGTTTCAGGGCCTTAACCCCCAGCTCGACGATCGGTCGCCCGCTCGCATGCTGCGCGAGGGCGACATCGATGAGGTCGGCCCCGAGATCATCGCCGCCGAGCGGGCGTTCCTCGTCGGGGGATGAGCGAGTTCGCGGTCGTCCAGCCGGACGGTCCGCTCTACCGTCTTGCTCGCGCGCCCGATCCGTGGGCGTGGCCGGATTGGGCTTACGCCGGCCTGGACGGGACATTCGGCAACCGCTGGGACGACCCCTTGGCGAGCTATCGAGTTCTCTACGCCTCCACGCGGCGCGTAGGCGCCTTCGTAGAGACGCTCGCCCGCTTCCGCCCGGACCTGTCGGTCGTGGCGGGCCTTGGAGCGATCGATGGGGACGACGAGGACACCCTCTCCCCCGGCGTGGTGCCCTTCCGTTGGATCGAAGGACGACGTATCGGTAGGACGACCGCCACGGGAACCTTTGTGGACATCGGCGATGCAAGCTCGCTCGCAATGCTCCGCACCCATCTCGCGGCGCGAGCCATCCACTACGGCCTGGGCGAAATCGACGCTGCCACGATCAGGCTCAGTGCGCCACGACGCTTCACCCAAGAGGTCTCGCGCCTGATCTACGAACGGCACAAGAACGACGGCGAATGCGCAGGCATTTGCTACCGCTCACGACTAGGCGACCAGTTCGTGAACTGGGCGATCTTCGAGCCCCCACCCGACACGGAGCGCCCGATGTCGCTAACGGACTCGCACCAGATCGAGCCCGATGATCCAGACCTGCTGGAAGCGCTGCGCCTGCTGAACCTCGAACTTGCATAGCGAGGGACATCACTCCACCTCATCCCACCGAGCCTGCCCGGCGATACCATCCAAGACCCGCCGACGTAGCTCAGCTGGTAGAGCACCGCTCTTGTAAAGCAACGGCTCAGAGGGCGCTCCCTAGTTCGGTAGAGCGCCAAAACTGCCTCCTGAGCAGATTACTATGGATCGCCCGGCGAAAAAGCACGGGCAACTTCGGGCACCAAGGATACCAGTTGGCTGCGCCGTGGCTGCAAAAAACAGCCTGCAGATGGCCGGGCAAGACCGCAGTCGCGCCAGCGATGGGACCGGCGATGGTGGGACCTCGACTTACGCCATAGACGAGGCCACCGAGGAGCTTCCTTGCGACGCCACGTAGGTACGGGTTGCTGGCTCAATCTGAACGGACTTCCCGGGCTCACGTTCGCCTCGACTGCCGGGTCCGTTTCGACGGGCAGTGACGATTACGCGTCCGCCGCGGGCCGGGATGGTTGTGATGCGCCGCGCGCGAACTGTCCGCTCGGGTCTTTGGGTGGGTGCGCGCAGGTCAACGAGTTCGATGACGGTACGCAGGATCGTCTTCATCTCCATGACGGCGAAGCTTGCGCCGATGCAGCGTCGTGGTCCGCCACCGAATGGGATCAGCGTATATGACGATGGTGGCTGATCCAGGAACCGTTCGGGACGAAAGCACTCGGTGTCCGGGAATGTTTCGGAGAGATGGGCCGAGATGATCGACGCGCTTACGATTGTCCCGGCTGGCAGTAGATACCCGCCGAGCTCGAGCGGGCATGCGAGCTTGCGCCACACCCCGTCGAGCGGGGGACGAACCCGCAGCGTCTCACGAATGACCGCATCGAGATAGGCGTCGTCGTTGTGGTCGGCGCTGAGTTCGCGCTTGAGTCTCGCAAGCACTGTGGGATGGCGCAGCAACCGCTCAAAGCACCACGCGAGCGCAGTCGCCGTGGTCTCCTGTCCGGCGATCAACAGTGTCACCAGCTGATCGCGTAGTTCTGCATCGGTGAGCGACTCACCGTTCTCGTCGCGTGCTGCCATGAGCAGAGCGAGGATGTCCTCACGATTACCGGGATCGTTGCGATGCGCCGCGATCTCCTCATCGAGCAGTACCTCGACCTCTCGGCGTGCGCGCACCCAGCCCAACCGAGATCCGATCAAACCATCGACCAGGCGGGGATGGTTTGCCTCGGCTATGAACGCGAGGGTGCTCGCCTGCGCCATCTTTGGTAGCAGTTCACGCAGACGACCCATACGAACCGGGTCTCGTACCCCGATCACCGCCTGCAGGATCACCTCAAGCGCGATCCGTTGCATCCGTGGATAGATCGCGAACTCTTTACCCATGGGCCACCTTTGCACCTCGTCCGCAGCGAGATCACCGATGAGATCCCGATACTTGCGCACCGCTTCACCGTGGAACGGTGGCGACATCAGGCGTCGCATCCTTACATGACGGTCACCGTCGAGCGCCAGCAGAGAGGTTGGCGCGACACGACCAAGCACGCGGGCGTTCGCCTCGCCAGCAAGCAGCACGTTGCTATCGCCCGTGAACAGCTCCTTAATCAAGTCTGGGTCCCATACCGAGACGACCTCGCCCAACCCCAGGATGTTGATCGTTCGCGGGGAAGCGAACCGGCGGTGGCCCCACCTGATCCACCGCTCCATGAACCACAACAGCGCCACCGTTTGTACCACCGGCGGCCAGGGCATACCGGGCGGGACACCCGGCTTGATGTTCGGCTCAACACCAGGCTGCGATGCAGTTTTTGTCTGCGCGAAAACGCTGGATTGCTTATGCACGCGCGGGCCTCCCTCGCTTGGCCGGTGGGAATCGTCACAACCGTCGGTGATCGCGGCTTGGCTCCCACCATACCACTACTTTGTAACAAGTTGCCACTTGTTACAAACCGCACTCCAGGCGACCACCTCGCTGGCAGCGCACGGTCGCCCAAGCGTCCTCGCTACCTGCACCGGACGCAGCGCCGCCGCGCGCGTCCCGGCCCGTCGCCTCCGCTCGTCGGAGCGCCGCATGACTCGCACTGGCCGCGGTAACGCTCCTTGACGGCTAACGCCTTGGTGGCGTCAGGGTCATAGAAGTAGCTGCGAATCGTGGCGGGTGAGCGTCCGAGACGTCGCGCGATTTCCTTGCCGGATAGACCCTCCACCTCGCGGTAGTGGTGGGCTCATATGGAGGGGCGTCTCTCAAGCGGCAGCGTTGATCGGCCGGGCGTGCGGTGGGATGTCGGCATGAGGGTGTGCGGAGGCGGTTCCCGGGGCGCCACGAGCTGGGGTGCCGGCTTGGTCGACCAGGTCGTGGTCGGGCTCATATGCGAGGGCTGGTTACCTCAAAACCCTTGTTCGTCGCCTGGCTCGCAATCTAGGACCGGGCGCCACCCGGCCCATGTGGGCGGCTATCTGCTCGACCGAGCGTCCTTGCTCGATGAGTTGCATTGCGCGACGGCGACGCTGAACACATGCAGGGCATCGTCGGTCGGGATATTCGGCGCATCGTCTGCAGCCGCCTATGGTCTGTTGGCATGGCTTGCTCACTCGAGTTGATTCTGTTCGCTGGCCGGGTGATCCCTCCAGGCCCTACCTGTTTGTCGAGGCTGAATGCGCTCTGTCCCCGCATGAGTTCTTTGTTTGCGGTGTCGGTCCAACCTGGTTGGTAGTTCTCAGCAGAAAAAGGGCGGTCCCAGCCGGTCTGTATCGGGATCGAGGATCGCTGCGTTGGCTCCTTGGCGACAGGCTGATCGCTGGCGTGGCGGCAGAACGTACGGGGGCGGTTTGGTGGCCCGCCTGACTGGCGGGCCACCTGCCGTGTGGGTCGGCTTAAAACGGGATGTCGTCCTCGTCTGTGTTGGTTTCGGCGGCAGCGATTCCGGCGGGTACTGGTAGGTCCTCGGGTATCGTGTAGTCGCGTGGGTCCTCGGAGGCCTCCCCGCTCTCGCGCGAGCCGAGGAACTGCACGGTGTCGGCGATAATTTCGATGCCTTGGCAATCTCTTTATATGAATTTCGCAGATCCCTCCAGGCATTTTGGCTGGGGTCACCCAACGGCGACTAGGGGCTACAAAGAGAAGTGATCCGCTCGGCCTGCTTGCTCGCCTAATCACTTCACCTTTTGAGTTCAAAGGCATAAAGCTGAGCGGTCGCTGCTCGGCACCAAGCCAGGTACCGGCCTTGTCGGACGCCTACAGTTGAGCTGAGTTTGTGCGGCGGAGTACCGGCCGACCGGCTACCGGTGCCGTCGTCCATGTCTCAGCGTTTTGTGCGCGCAACTCGCCATCCGCTTGGGGTGCTGCCCTCGGCCAGACGGGCGTTGAGCCGCGTCATTCTGCTTAGCGCATCGGGGTCGACGCGCTGTGGTGGCCACTGCACGACGAGTTGGAGTCGGCGCCCCGCTAGGATCGACAGTGCCGAGCGTGTTGCTGGCACTCTCAGTGAAAACCAGTTCGCCGTTCGCGGCTTGTGCGATGGCGCTTGGGCCCCCGACTGGAGCTGGTATCGGATACTCAGCGACTTCACCGCCGACCGTAATGCGGCCGATCATTTCGTCGCCTGGATCGGTAAACCACATGATGCCTTCCCGCCCGGTCACTATTTCGCGCGGATCGGGGGCACCGACCCACCCGGGCGGGAGGTTACCCGGGTTGGGTACCAGGAATTCCTGGAATTGTCCGCTTGGCGTCAACCGCCCGATACTGCCATTCTGTTGCAGTGTAAACCATAGTGCGCCGTCAGGCCCAACGGTCAGCCCAAACGCGCTGACGAATCCCCAACCTCCAAACGAGACAGCGGGGTCAAACAGGTCTTCGGAAATCTGGCCGGAAGTGGTGATACGACCTATCCTGCCACGGTCGGTGACGTACCACATCGCTTCGTTAGGGCCTGCGACGATGCTGTAAGGATGACCAGCCGACGCTGGCAACTTATATTCCGTGAACTGACCGTTGAGCGCATAGCGGTCGATCGCTTCGCCGGTCAGGTCGGTGATCCACAGGGCGTGGTCGGCGCCGGTCGCGAAATCCATCGGGGTTGACGGCCGGCCCCACGGGGTTGGCCACTTGAACCTTGGCACTATCCCCGAAGGCGTGTCGTCCACGAGAACCGGAAACTGGCGGTCTTCTTTCGTCACTGGATCGAGTTCGGTGGTGACTGTCAAATACCACATATTACCGTCAGGGCCGATGCCAAACCGTTGCGCCGCTGGGCCGTACGGGCCGGGCGTGACAGAAAACTTCGAGCCGGTGACTACTTGGCCATAGGCCCGATTGTCGACTTCTGCAACGACAAGACCGTTAGGCCCATTGAAGATCGCCGTCGCAGGCGAGGCCCCAGCCGGGAGGGGATGCTGAGTGATTGACACCGCCGCGGCGCTCTGGGCACTGGCGCCGATGCCTAGCGCCACGACAGCGCCAACAAGTATCATCATGCGACAAGACATAGGTCACTCCAATATACACAGTTCGGACAGTTCGGGGGAAGCACGGCGAACGACGTGGACGCACCGGGCCTCCCGGTGCGTCCACGTACAACCGGATTGTCTCAACCAGTCCAGGCCGCGAAACCGCCTATGTTCTGTCCTACGCCAGCGTTGTTGTAGATACTCGGGTACCCGTTGAGCGCTCCGAAGCTAATCACCGGGGCATTGCCGCATTCCCAGCCCGTGAGGTTGTAGTAGTTGGAGCCGTTCCATCCCTGTGCTGCGACGCAGAGATGGCCCACGCTGCCTGAGGCGGCAACCTCGACCAGGCCAGTGAGCCACCCCCCGTGACAGGTGCCGCCCGCCGGGATGTACGTATTGCAGAAGTTACCGTATTCGGCTTGCGCTTGCCCAGCTCCTGCCGAAACGCCCAGTGCGCAGACGAGCAGAGCAACGCCAGCGACGGCGCTCAAGCGCCGCTTTGCGTTCGCTAGTACCTTTGTCATTTGACGATCCTTTCGTAATGCGGCTGTATAGGCGGTCAGGGGCCCCTTCGTCAGAGCCCCAAACCTCGCCACAATTCGTACTAGCGGTGCGGGCGGTTGTCTATGCCCGAATCGGGCATGTTGGACACTTATTACGTTCCCGATTCGGGAACATCATGAGGGTGTCCTAGTAAGCTCTCTGCGGGAAGACATTGCCTCCAGCCGCAGTGCCACCTCAAGCTCGGCGTGGCGCTCAGGAATCGGGTAACCAAGCCGCCCAGATGCTTTCGCGAGCCGATTCCGGACTGCACGCGAGGTAAGCCCGAGACTACGGGCAGTCTCGGCGACATTGTATTCAGCATCGAAGTACGCACGGAGGGTGGCACGGATGGCGCGACCTTTGTCTGGCAGATCATCGAGTGGCGCGAGATATGCGCCCTGCAGCAAGCGAAAGAGTGTCGCGTCCCCGAGCACTGCCGCCTCAAGAACCACGTCGGTAGAGCGAATGAGCCCGCCGGGCTGGCGCGCTGCGACCGGCAACGCGGCTTGGGCTTCTTGGTGCGTCAGTCGGAATCCGTCGATGCCTCTGTGTTGCCTTCCGATCACCACAGTCGCAGCGGTTCGCTGGTTGGAGAAACCGCGCTCGATGTCACGTGGGGCGAGCTTCCGGTTCCCGCCGAGCCAGGCCGAGAGGGTGTCGTGATGCTGCTCGACAGACAAGAGTTGGCAGTTGAGCCTCGCCGCCAGGTCTTTCACGACCCTACGCACTCCGGTGCCTAGACCGACGACGCCGATGTGCCAGGCATCGAGGCCATAGGCGAGCGTATCCAGTTGAGCCGCATCAACCTCAGCGCCCGAAAGCAGCGCGTCCACGGTCGCCCGACGTTGCAGCTCCGGAGGAACGTCGCCCAGCTCGCTGTGGTACTCGTCTTCGATCGCGCCGATGATGTGCTCGAGCAGGGCATCTTGGGTTCTGCGCAGGTGCTGCAGCGCGTGTCCGTGGTCGGACTGGAGGAGGCGCTCGGCCTCTTCGGCGACGAACTCCCCGAGCAGACGAAAGCCGGCCATGTAGCGACGCAATACCGTGCCCACGCGTACGCCGTAGCGCGCCGCGCGCCGCGCCTGCTCCGCGGCTGACGGTGGGAGTGGATCATCCAGGATAGGCCCCCCTCGCGCGATGCCGTCGAGGGCATAGCAGAGCGACCCTGTGATCGCTGCGCGCAGCCCAGCCTGGTACTCGGGATCGTCGCCACCGGCCGCGTCGGACACCGCTGAAATGGAACGATAAAGTCCCTCTTCGATCTCAGAGCGTCGGGCTCGCAAGCGCTCGACGACGCTGGCCCGCATCTGTGTGAACCACTTCTCGCTCCGGCGTCGCTCAAAGTGCATTGATTGTCCCTGGGCGACAAGCTGCTCCCACCGTAAGCACTGATGGGCGTCGATCATCCGACGGCCATGACACTCGGGGAGACCTCGGCCGGCGGCCCGCAGGGAAGTGGAACGTGGGTTTGGAAGCGTGAGATCCCTGGCTAGCATCGCCGATCAGCTCCCGCAATCCAGTCGCGTTCAAGGCCGACATTCCCAAGATCGCCCAATCCGCACGACTGCGAATAGTGCGGTTCACTCCTTTAGCCATGTCGATTCTCTTAATGACACAGTGCCGCTAGGCAAAGGGCAGTCCCAGCCGTGGGTGACTATCGATGGTACTCTTGTAGGAGATGCATCAGGTTCTCGCGTTTCGATACTTGCGTGACACCGAATCTCGCTCGAGCAACCCCACCGCTACGAGAGTGGCCAGGTATCGATGGGCCGTGCTTGGACGCATTTCCAGCATCTGCGCGATATCGATGACCCGTCGGTACGTACCATCAGGACGAAAACTGGCGAACACCAACAAGCCCAGGAGCAGGGTGCGCGACAGACGCGGATCGTCTAGCTGCCAAGGTCCTACTTGTCCTCCGGATTGCAGCGCCAACTTCCAGTCTGGGTCCCAGAGAGCCGAGAGCAAGCTTGACATTGGGCTTTGCCGACGTCCCGAATCGCGTATCACTTGACTTACCTGAACTGTGGTTAGTTTGAGCGTTATGTGATCCTGTTTGGGTTTGGGGTCCGGGCGTGTGGAAAGCCACCCGGACCCCTCTCTGGCGAGACGGTAGTCGGTTCGCGATGTGTGTGGGGCGCTCCGCAGCGAACGCTCAGGCCCACTCTCCCGGCCTGTGCGAACCACATCGGATGCCACATCCTCCGCCACGCGGGGCATTTTGGCAGCGCACCATGTCCGTGTCAAGCAGAAATCGGATTGACGGGAAGGTTTCGTGAATCGAAGAATTCCGCCTGACCTATATTCTCGGAGCAGAATATTCTGGACGCCTAATATTCGACTCAGGCCTTATCGGCGGACTATTGGGATGTCACTATCTGCTGCCCATGACCTCCCACGCCGATACGACTGCTGAGTCTCCACAGGACCGAGGGCGCCTACCCAGGAAGCGCGATCCCGACACGTCAGCCTCGGAGCCCGCCACGCCGAAGGGTCTTCCGGGCGGTCGCGAGATCGGGATTGTGCTTTCTCCCTCCCAAATCGAGCATGTTGTCGGCGCCGCCCTGGAGAGCGGCCCTCCGAACATTCCCTCCGTGTTGACGGCATTGCACGCGAGACAGGATGTCTCGCGTGTGGCGTTGGAAAAGCGGTATCGCTCTGAGCTCACTGAGGCGCGTCTGTCGCACTCGCTTCTGCGGGGCTTGCTGGTGTTGTCCATGTTGATCGATGGGTCAGATCTCGGCGTTTCAGATATCGCTAGGCGGCTCGACATGAGCAGCAGTACTGCGCATCGATATGTGTCTACCTTGCTGGCCTTTGGGTTGGTTGAGCAGGATAAGTTCACACGCAGGTACAGACTTGCGGCGGGACTTCCGACAGAACCGTCCCAAAAGGCAATGCATTCTTCAAAACCCCATTAAGGCCGCCGAAATAGTCGTCTGCTGCGCTTGAAGCGCATCACGGCAAGGATTGGCGTAGTGATTTTACCGAGCGAGTCAATGACGCATTCTGTTACTGGTTTGGCGAACTCGGTCATTGCCTCTGGAGCCGAAAGATAGAAGCTGGCAATTCCTGCGAGAATGATCTTGTGCCTACGTCTTTGCGAGAGGCGCTCGATCATCGCTGTGGCCTCTGCGGTGATTGCCGCAAACCGCTCTGCCGCTAGAGCGCTCGAGTCGTAGTGGCCGGTGAAGCTGTGATTGGTCGTGCCGCGGTCACGGGGATAGTCGATGAGACTGTCCAAGAGCGCACTGATGGCACAGATGGATGGGTAGTAAGCCATGTCAACCTGCGTTGCGTCTTGGATCGTCATGCGCGGGACCGCGGCAGCCGCGAACAGCGCGTGGATTGCAAGGCAGGATATGCCGGCGGCGGCCAGCTCCCACCATAGATAGCCGCGCTTGTGGTCTTGGGTTGTGGACCAGTCTGCGAGTTGCTTGCTTCCTTCGGGCAGAACTGCATGATTGTGACTTTGGGCTTCGCCGCAACGATCGGCTGCCCGGATTAGCAGCGGCGTAACGGTGTCGGTTGAGGGAAGGGCCTGCAGTTCGTCTTTGCACGCCCTGATCAATGAATCGAGATAGCCGCCGTCGTCGTGTTGAGGGTGGTGCCGGTAGTAGTCGATTTGCCCTTTCGACGGGCTGACTACATATGTGAGAGCCGAGTGAAGTTGTAGACCGTTTGTTAGACATGCGGAGTCCGCCGGCTCGTTGATTGCATCCAGGTAGTCGTACATGATCTGGTACGCGACGATGAGGCGCACGAGCGGCCGTCTGTGCCGCCGGGGGCCCAGTGTCGCGAAGAACGCGGCTCCCTCCGGGTTCAGGTGCTCATCGGTGAGCTTGTGCACAGCGAGCGTGCGTAGAGTCAAGTCGGGGATTATGTGGGCGTGGCGTTCCCAGTGGCGCATCTCACGTCGCGCGTGAGGGTAGATCGTCAGCCAGTAGATGATTCCTGTTTTGAGCAGCGCAAGGACGTTGCGCAAGTGGGATATGTGTGTGGATTTCATGCCAGCTATGCTGGTATGAATCCGGTGCGCTTTCTAGCTTTCCGAAAGGTGGATCTTGACTCTAAAGCGCTTCCTGAAGGGCGAGTCGGGGTGGGGCTTTGGACGCAACATACCCGGGAATGGCCAGCACGGCGAGAGCCGTTACGACGATGACCAAGGATATCCCTGCAACTTGAACGCCTTCCGCGCTGAATGGCGCTGGAAAGCCCGTCGTCAGTCGCAGGAAGCGGTCGCTCAGGAGATGGCCGTAGACCCCTGCGATCGCGCCTGTGAGGCATCCTGTGAGGAGTACGAGAGCCGACTCGTAGAGCAGGATGCTGCGCAGCTGTCGTGGCGTGAAGCTCTGTATCCGAAGCGACGCCAGCGTGGGCCTGCGCTGCCATATCGCGGCTCCCATCGCCGCCGCCATCGCCAGCGCAGCGGCGATCATCAGCAGCAGCGTGATCTGGTTCATGCGACCGAGGCCCTGACGAGCAAGGGCGTCTGCTTGCGCTGCGCGTTCGCCGCCGGTCTGGACTTTCAGCGCAACGCCGGCTCCGAGGAGGCGCTCGATCGCCTGCCTGACGACGATGACATCGACCCCGGGCCGAGTGCTCACTTCGAGTGCGCTTGGGTCTTTGGTGGCCCATGCGCGACTGTAGTCAGCGGTGTTGAGAATGATCGCGCCGGAACTCCATCCCAGATTTGTGGTGGTCGCCGCGACCCGGTAGCGAACCGGTCCAGTTGGCGCTGGCAGGACCAGCGATCCTCCGAGCTTTACATGGTGTGCTTGGGCCAGTTGCTTGGATATGACGATCCACCCACCCGCGCGCAGGCGAGCGGTGGCGAGAGCAAGATTGCCTTCCTGCACCTGGCTCTGCGGAATCATATGAGGCGTCGTACCCGCTCGCGCGATGACCCATACACGCCGACCGTCGTAGTCCAAGAAGCCTCCCTGGTAGGAGCGTACGCTTGCGACGCCGGGCACGGCCGCGACGCGTGCCGGAAGACCGTTGGCGGAGAAGCTTTGGGTGGCCAGGTCGTCGCTGTTGTTGACGACCCAGAGATCGGCGCTGGCGACGTATTGCGAGTAGTCGCGATATAGGCCATGCAGCAGATCCTGATGAGAACCGTCGGCAATCACGCTCCCGAAGACCGCTATCGCCCCCGTGGCAGCCAGCGCGAGAGACCGCAGGGTGGTCGCTCGCAGCGCGCGCAAGGCGACCAGCAGCATGTTCATCCCGGGCATACGGACCGCGATGGCCTCGGCGAGACCCAGCAGGAGCCTGAAGCACAGCGGAATGGCGAGTAGGGTGGCGAGCGCGAGGGCGATCGTTGCGATCGCGACTGCCGAGGGCCAGAAGACCAGTAGACCGCTCGTGGCCAGCACCAGCAATCCGCCCGACGCCGCGAGCCAGACCTGGGCGCTGTTGCTCAGGGCCTGTCCCGGCTCGCCTCCTTCGAGGTAGACGGCGTCGACGGCGCGCCCGTGACGGAGGTCAAGCAGCGGCGATGCGGCCGCCAGACAGGCCGCGAGAACACCGCCTGTGAATGAGATGATCACGGGACGTAGCCCGACGATCGTCTGGGTGCCGACAGGAAACGCGGCCGTGAGATAGCTCGGTGTCGCGTGAAACAGGCTTCTTGCCAGCAGATCCCCTATGAGCAAACCGGCGAGGGACGCCAGAACCCCAAGGCACAACGCCTGGAAAAGGAGCATCACGGCCAGTTGTGCGGGCCGTGCTCCCTGGATGCGGAGATCGGCCATCATTCGCCTGCGCTCGGGCACGGTCAGCAACATCGCGTTGAACGCGAGTAGCAATCCCACGATCGCACTAACCAGCGCGAAGAACCCCGTGGCCTCGCCGTTCGGCGCCACTGCCCGCTTGAGCAGCGCGACGTCCTGATTGGTCGAGGCCACCTCCAGTCGATCGCCGGCAAGCGTCCCCAACTTTCGTCGTACGCTCGCCTCCTGTCCTGGCTTGGCCGTGACAAGAATCCGGGTCACTCGACCCGGTAGGCCGGCGATTCGTTGCACCAACCCGATCGGCGCGAGCGCCGCCATTGCGCCCGAAAGAGGCCCTATCGCTTCGGGGCCGAGCACGGCCATGATCCTGACCCGACTGTTCACGCCGCGGACCTGCAGCGAAACTCGAGCAGCCGATCCACTGACGGCCTGCAGCGTCGTCGAGGACAGGCCGAGATCCTTGGCCGTCGCACTCGGAAGAACGATTCCGGAGCTGGACAGGTTGTGAAGCGCGATGTTCTGCGTGATGCTGCCTTCCAGCGCCAGAAGCGATGGCGCCGCCCCCGCGAGATAGACCGCGACGCGCTTACCGTTCGGCGCGACGATGGTCGCACTCTGGTCCAAGATCGGCGCCGAGGTCTGGACGCCTGGAAGTCGGCGCACGCGATCGATCAACCGTTCGTCGAAGCCGTTTGCGTCGCGCGAGCGCAGCTGCAGGCTTGCCGTGCCCGCGATTCCCTTGACTATCTGACTCGACGCATCGGTGATGCTGCTGTTGGCGACCTGCACCGCAAAGACCAAGGCGACACCGATCGCGATGCCAAGACCCGCCAACAGCTCCTGAACCGGACGGGTGCGGAGTCTTCTGCCATAGAAGTAGAGCAGTGCAGAAAGGCGCACGGGTCAGCCTCGAGCGATCTCGACGTGCGTCGTAGGCATTGAGGGCCACGTGTTCGGCTCTTTGGCGGTCACGATGCCGTCGCGCAGTACGAGCACGCGTCTGGCGATCGCGGCGGCCTGGGGATCGTGCGTTACGAGCAGCATTGCGGCGTTCTGCTCGCGGCAGATGTCGGCAAGCAGGGACAGGATCTCGCGTCCCCGAGTCGTGTCCAGACTCCCGGTTGGCTCGTCGGCGAGGATGAGCCTGGGTTCGTTGACGAGCGCCCGCGCTATCGCAACCCGCTGGCGCTCTCCCACCGAGAGCCTTTCGGGTGTGTGATCGAGCCTGTGGTCGAGCCCGACCCGTTCAAGCCACGGAACGGCCGCTCGACGCGCACGCCTAAGCGGCGTGCCATCCGCCAGCAGCTTGATCGCGGCGTTCTCAAGCGCCGGCACTCCAGGCATGAGATGAAAGGACTGATAGATGAAGCCCATGCCCCGGCTCTGATAGTCGATCACCTCCCGGCTAGACATCGACGCGAGATCGCGCTCCTCAAAGCGCACCACGCCGGCGTCCGGAGCCAAGAGCGCAGCTGCCAGCATCAGCAAAGTGCTCTTACCCGACCCGCTGGGTCCATAGAGCGCGACGACTTCTCCGGCCTCGACGGTGAGGCTGACGCCATCCACGGCACGTACGACGTCACCGCCGAAATCCGGATAGTGCTTGACGACCCCCTCCAGATCGAGCGTGATCACGGCCGAATGCTGACGCGCTTCATCAGGCGCTCGCGCCTGGTTCGGCCGCCGGCCCCCATGCTCCAGGAGGACGCAACGGAACGACAGACGCATCGGGCAACCGCTCCACGCCCTTCAGCACGCCGACGTCGATCGACATCGCACGATCAAATCCCAATAGATCCGATGCGTCGCCGGTGCACATCAGCACGGTGGTCCCACCGTTGGCGATCGAGCGCAGCAAAGCCAGGATCGGGTCTCGCTGCAACATACCAACCCCGCTCGTGGGCTCGTCGGTTACGAGCATTGCTGGGTCCGTGATCAGTGCGCGCGCGATGGCGACCCGCACGATCTCGGCACCGTCGAGCTCGTGTGGTTGACGCCCGGCGCAGTCTGCGGCTCCCACCCGCTCGAGCATCGCCTCCGCGCGACGACGAGCGATCCGCGGCGCGGTGTGCTGGGCCAGCAAGCTCGATGCGACATGCTCGACGACCGGGCCCGCCTCAACGGGAGAGAAGGACTTGTGGCTGAAGCCGATGCGCTTCCCGAGGACCCTATCCCTACATGTAGCCAGATCACTGCCCTCGAAGCAGACGACGCCCTCTTTCGCCAACTCGATCCCGGCGGCAATTCGCAGCAGTGTTGTACGACCCGAGCGCCGGACACCCCGCACCCCGAGCAGTTCACCGGCCTCCAGATCCAACGAGACGTCTCTGATCGCCACGCGCTCCACGCGACCGTGGCGATAACGATGCGTGACGTCTTTGAGGGACAGCAAGCTCAAGAACGACCCTCCCCCTCCACCATCTCCGCTGCCCCCTGCTCCGCGAACGCGCGCAACTCGGCGCGAGCGTAGTCCACCCATTTCAACTGTGCATCGATCGTCCTGCGTCGCTCCTCGACGATCAGCCGCTCAACCAGTCGCGACACCACGCTCGAAGACTGCCATGAGGCGATCGGAGGAGACATCTCCTGCAACTCCAGCAAACATTGCTCCTCATACCGATCGAGGAGCTCGAGCGCCGCCACGATGCCGTCGATCCCAGCCAGAACCAGCTGCCCCAACATCTCTGTGCGCCCGGGATCGCCCCGCAGACGCTCTGCAACCCGCCTCCGATACGCACGCGTACCTTGTTCTGTGGCGCGATACGGTGGACCTGCCTTCGCGCCCTGCGTCACCCCCGTCGACTCCGCCCCAACCATCTTCTCAACCAGGCCGGCGGCGGCAAGGCTCCCCAGCGCCGAGTAGATCCCAGACATACTCGTCCTCATGAACCCGCCGAAACGGGGCTCAAAGCGTTTCCACAGCTCATAGCCATAGCTGGGCTTCTCAATCACCAGGCCAAGTACAGCGAAGACGACCTGCGACTTCAACGCCTCTCCAGCCGACTCCCGCTTCGATCCCCCACCTACATGCTCGCCGGGCTCCAAATCGACTCCTTCCACAGATTCATCCTCTCAACCAACGGAGATCGTACTACTCGTTCAAACCCAGCAGCTATACAAAACGATAGAAACAATCGCCTCTAACTATGTCCACCGGCGGATGAAGTCTGCAAGCCAGATTCAACGGTCAAGCGCCCAGCAAGGGCGGTAGGCTAGGTTTCTAATAGGCGGAGCATCTCCGGATACAGCCACTCTCGCGGGACCATTTCGTCGGTCTCCCGCAATTCCGGGGGCAGATCCGGCAGCAGCCACATCCGGCGACTCCCTTCTCGAGACTTGAGCGGCGCAGGCCGGCGTCCGGCGGGCAGGCGCAACCATTGCTCGCGATCTCGAACGTCGGCGGTGAGGTTGCCGAAGGCGTCGCTTTCGCAGAAGAGGATGCGATTGCGGCCTTCATAGGAGGCTTCGCCGTCGCGCCGGATGTACCCGGTGACGATCTTGTCTGCGCCCCTCATCATCCCGCTAGGCGGTAGTGGGTCAGTTTGGTTTGTCAGCGTTGCTTGCGTCGAGCACGCAATATGGCGATCACCATGTCGGAGCCGAAGATAACGACCAGAAGCGCAATCAGTAGCGCCACGCCGATAGTCGGTGCGAGACGGATTGCAATAGCGATCCCGATCGGGATCGTGAATCCCACCAGGAGCGTGAGGATGAAGGCTCGCCGCTTCTGCGGCGTCATAGCAGTCCAGTATCCGCCCACGGTCCGCCAGTACCATCGCCAAACCGACATCGCCACACAGCGTATTGCTCAGTCGAGTAGCGCGGCGACCTCGTGGAGTGTCCAGATGTGGTCGGCCTTTTCGGCTGCCATTGCGGGGGTGCGTGGGTAGGGGTTTGACCGGCCCCTCAAATCCAGCCGCTCCGGCGCTACGATGCGAACCTGTGCCGACGTAGCTCAGCTGGTAGAGCACCGCTCTTGTAAAGCGGATGTCGCCGGTTCGATCCCGGCCGTCGGCTCTCCGTGAACGCTTACTGCGCCCTCTGAACGGCATGCCCTCGGGCGTGTCTTCGGCGCACTGGCACCTATCGCCTCACGCCGTTGCGCCCGATGACGACGCCTGGGCGCCTGACAAATCGCTCCGGCGCGGCGCACGCCTTCAGGGGCACTCGATCGGGAAGCCGTTGCCGGCGATGGCGAAGGAGGCGCCGTGGTGGGACATGACGAAGTCGGGCGTGAGCGACAGGCGCCACCCGCGAAAGTCGCGCATGCGCAGGTGGGGATGGGGATGGCGCTGGCCGAGCTCGTGGCAGCGGTAGAGCGAGAGCCGGTGCTTGCCTTGGATCTCCCAGCGAAAGAACGCGAGCGCGACGGGACAGGCGCGGGCGATTGAGATGTGGCGCAGACCGTAGATTTCAACGCCGGTGACGATCGGGTGCTGGCACTCGATCGTCCATACCGAGCGGGTTGCCGCGACGGGCGGCGGGGAGAGCGAGCAGGCGAGGAGCAGCGTCACGCCGACGGTCACGAGCCATCCTTGGCGGGTCATGTGATTGCGAGGGCGATCATTGCGTGTCCGTTCGCGCGAATGCGCTCCAGAGGGTCGCGCGCCCGGATGGGCGTCGGCGGCGATCTTACTCACTGCGAGTCCTATGGTCGGAGCATGATGGTCGCACGCCACGGCGCCCGGCGAGCCGGACTGGGCGCTGAATGGACGATGCGTCTGACATCCTCGGTTGTAGACATGGGAGGTCGAAGACGTAGGTCGCTCCACTGGAGAACCGGCATGCGCCGCCACGGGCGCATGGCGTTGGTGTGCGCTCTTGCCGCGACGACGTTCGCGGGTTGCGGTTCCTCGGAAAAGCTGGTCGCGAGCGGGCCGACGCATTCAAGCGATCCGGCGGGGGTCACCGCGGGGCAGGGTTCCAGGGGCGGCGCCGGCTCGGGCTCAGGCGAGGGTTCGAGTTCGGGTTCGGGTTCGGGTTCGGGTTCGGCAAGTGACGGCGCTCCACTGAGCCAGGCTCCGAGCGTGGCGAGAGGGACGCGGGACGTGTCGGGGAAGGTGAACGGGACCGACACGCTGCCGGACACGGCGAAGTACGCGGTCGCGCCCGGGGCGCCGTCGGACGCGGAGATCCGCAAGGAGGTCGAACGGATGCGCAAGGCGGGCGTGAACCTGCCGAGCGGGAACACGGCGCAGTCCTTCGAAAGCGAAGCCGCGAACGTGTATGCGCCGAACGGCGGGGATTGGGCGTTCCCGATCCAGCCGCTGTCGCTGGTGCTGCCCCCTTCGACGTGGAGCGAGGATCAGGGCGTGGACATGGCGACGGCGAGCGGAGCGTGCGGCAACGCGGCGGTCGAGGTTGCGCTGACGAGCGGCACGGTTGTGCAGGAGGGGATCTCGGGGTTCGGGTCGTATGCGCCGGTGGTGAAAATCGACGCCGGGCCCTATCGCGGCTGGTTCGTCTACTACGGTCACGCGGCGCCGGCGCTTGTGCCGATCGGCGCTCATGTGGTTGCCGGCCAGCCGATCGCGGAGGTCGGCTGCGGGATTGTCGGTCTGTCCTCCGGACCCCATTTGGAGATTGGGATGACCCCGCCGGGGAGCACGCCGTGCTGTCCGGGCTGGCAGGTGACTTCGCCGGCGGTGTATGCGCTGATGCGCCAGCTGTATTCGCGCGTACACCACTGAGCGATGCCGGCACGGTTACAGCGCTGAGCGCGGCGGAGCTCAGCGAGCGAGGGTGACGTGCGCGGCGGTTTTGCTGAAGGGACCGGTGCCCACGCCGAGCGTTTCCGCGGAGATCGTCACGCGGACGTGACGGCGGCGGCGCAGGTAGGCGAGCTGACGACGGGTGAGACGAAACGACTCGGTCGTGGGCCGAGCGGAGGCGGGCAGCGAGAAGTAGGCGGGACCCGTACGGAAGAGGACGCGCGGCCCTGTGATGAGGGTGGAGGCGACCGAGCAGCCGAGCGGGCAGGACATGCGCACGCGCACGAGCCCGCGCGCGGTCGGGTGCAGGGTGCCGTGGACGTGGAGAACGATCGGGCAGCGTGCGGAGGGCAGCGGGCCGGGTGACATCGCGGCGACGTCGGGGGTGAGCTGAACCGTCGTACCGGCGCATGTCTGCCGCGTCCAGGCCAGGCGCTTACCGTCGAAGTCGGCAGAGGGTTCGGTGCGCGGCTGGGTGGCGATCTGCTGCAGTTGGGGTTCGGCCATGCCGGCGTTGGGAAAGACGGCGAGCGTGCGCGTCGCAGCGGTGGCGAGGGTGATGAGCTCGAGCGAGGCATCGGTCCCGGGACCGGGCGCGAGCGCGACCCACTGCCCGCCCACGGGACGCAGGGCGCCGTCGTAGAAACATCCGAGCTGGTGGGGTGTGGCGTGGTCGGCGGGCGAGAGCCACTCGGCCGGGAAGGACTGGCCGGCGTCGATCCTGCTGGGCTTGGGACAGCTCGACGTGCCGGCGCCGAGCAGGACGAGCGTGCCGTCGGCCTGCAGCGCGAGCGCGCGGACGGCGGTGGTCTGCGGGATTTCGTAGCTGATGGTCGCGGTGTCGCGGGTGGCCACGACGATGTGGCGAGTGGCGGAGGTTTCGCCGATGCCGTAGGCGATGTAGTCGCCTGAGACCTGGAACTGACCGCCGGCTCCGGCGATCGTTTGCGCGGTGGTGGCGGGCGCGGAGAGGTCGCTGAGCGCCAGGTATGAGGGCGAGATCGTGTGCGGGGGCGGCTGCACGCCGGGCGGGGTGCCCGCGCAGAGGTAGGCGACGGCGCTGCCGGCGAGCGAGACGAAAGGGGCGCCGAAGAACGGTGACTGATCTTCGGTTGAGCACGAGGGCAGCGGCGTGACGTGGCCGTCGGCGCCGATCAGCCCGCGATGGGAGATGGAGGTTTCGTAGGGAAGCGGCGGAGCCGGGATGCTGGTGTCGCCGGGGCCCATCGGCGGGGTCCTGTCGTTGGCCTCTTCCCAGCCGTAAGCGAGGGCACCGCCCGAGTCGCCCGAACCGACGCCGGCATCCAAACCGTAGGAGTAGGTGAAGCCGAGCGGGCGATAGGAGACGAGCCGGCGCACCGTTGGCGAGCCGGGGGTGGCGGCGCGCACACCTTGCATGTCCTCCCAGGCGACCCCGCCGTTCCAGAGCACGGGAGCGGCGGCGCCGAGCGGATCGACGGCGACGGTGTCGCCGTGCGCCGCCTGGGTGACGGCGAGACTGGGCGGGAGCAGGGCGAGTACGGCGAGCAGCGCGCCCGTCCGCGCACGACGAAAGCGCGTGTGCGGGTGAGCTCGGGTGTGCGCGGGCGCGCCGATCGGGCGGTCTTCGCGCGAGGAGCCGCTGATGTACTGGCGGAGGGGCACCGGTTGATGTACGTTAGTGCAAGTTCGCACTAATCGAGCGGGCTTGGTTGGGCTCGCGTGAGCTGAGGAAGTGGGGATGTGGGATGTATGACTATGTGATCGTGGGTGCGGGCTCGGCGGGATGCGTGCTTGCGAGCAGGCTGAGCGAGGATCCGGACGTAAAGGTGCTGCTGCTGGAGGCGGGACCGCCGGATGTGAGTCAGAACGTGCACGTGCCGTTGGGGTATCTGCGCCTGCCACGGACGGAGCTCGATTGGGACTACAGCTCTGCGCCTGAGCCCGAGTGCGACTTCAGGCGCATACCCCTGCCGCGCGGCAGGGTGCTGGGCGGGAGCTCGTCGATCAATGCGATGGTCTACATCCGTGGCAACCCACGCGATTACGACGAGTGGGGCGTGAGTGGGTGGTCGTGGCGGGAGATGCTGCCCTATCACCTGAAGGCCGAGGACAACGAGCGCGGAGCGTCTGAGTGGCACGGCGCGGGCGGGCCGCTGTCGGTGAGCGATCAGCGCTCCGGGAATCTGATCTCGCGCGCGTGGGTGCAGGCGGGCGTACAGGCTGGGTTGGTCGGCAACGAGGACTTTAACGGGGCCCGGCAGGATGGCGTGGGCCTGTATCAGGTGACTCAGCGCGGGGGCCTTCGCGCGAGCGCGGCGGTGGCTTATCTGCACCCGGCGATGGAGCGCGCGAACCTGACGGTGATGCCGTATATGCAGGTCCACAAGATTCTGGTCGAGAACGGTCGCGCCGTCGGGGTGGCGGCCGCGCAGCTGGGTCAGGTGCAGGAGTACAGGGCGCAGCGCGAGGTGTTGGTGTGCGGTGGTGCGTATAACTCGCCGCAGTTGCTGATGCTGTCGGGGATCGGCCCGGCCGAGCACCTGACGCTACGTGAGGTCGAGGTGCTGCTGGATCGACCGGCGGTGGGCGAGAACCTGTCAGATCATGCCGCCACACAACTGGTGTGGAGGACGGAGGAGCCTCAGAGCCTATTGCTGGCGCTGGAGCCGGCGGCGCTGGAAGAGTACGAAGCGACGCAGACCGGACCGTTTGCCTCCAACCTGGCCGAGGCCGGAGGGTTTGCGCGGGTCGGTGCCGATGCGCAGGCGCCCGACGTGCAGTTTCACGTCGCGCCGCTGCACGTCGTGGACGAGGGCTTGAGCGATCCGGAAAGCCATGGCGTGTGGGTGTCGCCGTGCCTGCTGACCCCACACAGCCGGGGTTCTGTGCGACTGGCGTCAAACGATCCCACGGCGAAGGCGATCGTTCACAACTCGTTTTATTCACGCGGGGATGACATGGCACGGATGATCGCAGCCGTGAGACTGGCGCTCGATATCTGCGGCCAGCCGGCGCTTAAGCCGTACTGCGTGGAGGCGACGAACGCACCCGCGGACACGAGCGAGGAGGCGTTGCGGGCGCACGTGGCGAGGACTACGTTCGCGGTGTATCACCCGGTGGGCACCTGCCGGATGGGCACGGATGAGGATGCGATTGTGGATGAGCAGCTGCGCGTGCGCGGAGTGCAGGGGCTGCGCGTCATCGACGCCTCGGTGATGCCGGTGGTGCCGCGCGGGAATACGAACGCACCGACGATCGCGATCGCCGAGCGCGCAGCCGATCTGATCCGCGCGGGGGTCGAGGCGGCGGACGGTCTCGCCTCAGCGCCCGCCGTTGCGTAGCGACGGGAGCCCTTCACTCGTGGACTCGGTGGGGGTTGATTGGCGGGCCCGCGGCGTCGTGGAACGCTATGCGATCACCGCGCTGGTGACCGCCACGGCGATGCTGTTAGGCGCCTCGACGGCGCGCGCGTTGACGATCTCACCGCTGAACGGCACCCCGGACGCCTCGCCGCAGACTCAGATCAGTTTCCTGGGGACCGGTGCCGGTGAGATCCACGATGTCGCGGTGGTGGGCTCGCGCAGCGGGTCCCATGGGGGTCGTTTGAAGCCTTACGCGAGTTCGCCCGGCGCGAGCTTTTTGCCGGAACGCGGGTTTAGCGAAGGCGAGCGGGTGAGCGTGAGCGCGCTCGTGGGGAGCGCCGGCCACGAGCACCGTGTCGCGAGCGCGTTCACGGTCGCCCGTCTTGCGCATTATCCGTTCACGCCGATGGACCCCGCGCCGACGGCGAGGCCGGGGACGGTGCAGAAGTTCGTCTCCGAGCCCGGGCTGACGCCGCCGAGCGTACGCGTGACGAAGCGCTCGCCGGGGTCCTCTTATGACGATGTGTTCATCGCGGCCAACCACGGGTACGGGCAGTGGGGCCCGATGATCTTCGATCGCGCCGGCGGGCTCGTGTGGTTCAAGCCGGTGGCGAAGGGTGAAACGGCGATGGATCTGCAGGTGCAGAGCTATCAGGACAGGCCGGTGCTGGTGTGGTGGCAGGGTTACATCCCGAACCTCGGGGTGGGGTTCGGGACGGATGAGATCTACAGCTCGGCGTATCGACACGTCGCGTCGGTGAGCGCCGGGAACGGGTACTGGGCGGATCTGCACGACATCCAGATCACGCCCGGGGGCGCGGCGTTCATCACGGCGTATTCGCTGGTGCGGGCGGATCTCTCTTCGGTCGGCGGCTCGCGTGCGGGCGCGCTGCTGGACTCGATCGTGCAGGAGGTCGATGTGAGGACGGGGTTGGTGATGTTCGAGTGGCACGCCGAGGGTCATGTGGCGCTGGATGACTCCTACTCGCGGGATCCAACCTCACCGGACGTGCCGTGGGATTATTTTCACATCAACTCGATCTCGCTGGACCCGGCGCATGACGGTGATTTTCTGATCTCTTCGCGCAATACGTGGGCGGGGTATGAGATCGATGGGCATACGGGTCAGATCTTGTGGCGCTTGGGCGGCTCCCATCCGAGCTTTCGGATGGGAGCTGGGACGGGGATGGCGTGGCAGCATGACATCCGCTGGCGGCCAGATGGCACGATCACTCTGTTCGACGACGGTGCCGTTCCGGACGTTCACTCGCAGTCGCGCGCGATCGACGAGCGGATCGACTGGCCCCATCGCACGGTCCATCTCATCGGTCGCCAGGTGCGTACCCCGGCGCTGTTGACGGGTAGTCAGGGCAACGATCAGGCGCTGGCCGGCGGCGGCTCGTTCGTGGGCTGGGGCGAACGGCCTTATTTCACCGAATTCGATGCGACGGGTGAGCCGGTGTTCGAAGCGAACATCCCCAATCCGGGTGGGTCTTACCGCGCGTATACCTATCCCTGGACGGCGACGCCCGCGAGCCCACCGACGCTCGCGGTCGCTTCGACGGGGGCGGAAGCGAGCATGGTGTATGCGAGCTGGAACGGCGCTACGGGCGTGAGCGGATGGCGGGTGTTGGCGGGAGCGGATCCGGCACATTTGACGGTTATCGCGAGCGTGCCGCGAGCCTCGTTTGAGACGGCGATCCCGGTGCACGGCTCCGAGCCGGACTTCGCGGTGCAGGCGCTGGGCGCGTCCGGGCAGACGCTTGCAAGTTCACACGTGATCTCTCGCTAGCGAGGAGCGGACGCCTGGCGAGACGACCGCCCGGCGCGGCGCCGGATGGTCAACCGGCGGTGGCCGCCGCCGCCGTCCCCGCCGCCGCGGGGGCGTCCGCGGACTGATACTCGGCGAGCAGGCGCAGCTCCTCGTCGCGTTTGGGGAAGAGGAAGAACACGATCGCGGCGCCGATCAGGACGGCGATGATACCGGCGGTGTAGGCCCAGTCGGCGCCGGAGAGGAATGAGGTCTTGGCGCCGGCGATGATCTGTGAGGCGTAGTGGGGGTAGTGCTGGGCGGTGGCGGCGGCGCTGGAGAACGACTTCTCGAGCTCGTTTTCGACGTTCGTGCTGATCCTGGCCTTGTTGGGCGAGGCGGCGATCGAGGCGGCGACGGCGGAGGCGTAGCCGGCGGTGAGCAGGGCGCCGAGGATCGACTGCATGATCGCGCCGCCGAGGTCGCGCTGCAGGTCGGCGGTGCCGGAGGCCATGCCGGCGCGACGCACGGGCACCGAGCCCGTGAGCGAGTGCGAGGCGGGCGTGCCGGCAAAGCCGACGCCGAGCCCCACTAGTGCGTAGCCCAGACCGACGGGCCAGTAGGAGATGTGGTCTTCCCAGAGGATCAGCATGGTCAGGAAGCCGAGCAGGCAGAAGACGTAGCCGGTCAGCAGGGTAAAGCGCGAGCCGCGCGCCTCCACGAGCTTGGCCGAGCGCGGCGCGGCGATGACCATGCCGACGGCGCCGGGAAGGATCGCAAGACCGGCGTCGAGGGTGGAGTAGCCGAGGACGTTCTGCAGGAACTGCTGGCCGACGAACATCGCGCCCATGAGCGAACCGAACACGATAATCCCGGCGCAGGCGGCCACCCAAAAGATGCGCCGGCCGGCGATGTGCAGGTCATACAGCGGGTTGCGCACGCGCAACTGGCGCACGGCGAAGGCGATCACGGCCGCGAGCGCGATCAGCACGAGGCCGATCACAAGGCTCGTCTTGTCTGGGACCGGCGCGAAGTTGATCGCGAGGATCAGCGCGGAGACGAACACGACCGAGAGGATGCCGCCGAGGTTGTCGACGGGACTGTCGGTCTCGTTGACGTGGGCGGGCACGTAGCGCAGGGCCATGACGAGCGCGACGAAGGCCAGTGGCAGGGTGATCAGGAAGACCGAACCCCAGTCGAAGTGTTCGAGCAGCGCACCCGAGATGAGCGGCCCGAGCGAGGAGATTGCGCCGCCGAGGCCCGACCACAGCGCGATCGAGCGGGTGCGAGCCGGACCCGACCACAGGGCGGTGATCAGGGCGAGGGTCGTGGGGAAGGCCATGCCGGCGGAGAAGCCGCCGAGCAGGCGTCCGGCGATGAGCATGCCGATCGAGCCGGCGAACGCGGCGAGTAGACATGCCGGAATCGACAGGGCCATGCCGAGGATCAGCATCAGCTTGCGCCCGTAGCGGTCGCCGAGCGCGCCGAGATAGAGCACGGAGGCGGCAAGCCCGAGTGAGTAGGACACCGCGACCAGATCGAGGCCGGTCTGGGAGGCGTCGAAGGCGCGGCCGATCGAGGGCAGCGCGACGTTGGCCACCGCGAGGTTGAGGTTGGCGACGGCGGCGACGAGGATGAGCGTCGCGAGGACGAGACCCTGACGCGCCGGGGCGCTCGAGGCTTCGGACTCGGTGGAGCCGCCCGCGGGTGAGGCGGTGGAACTCAGCTCAGACTCCCGTGTCGAGTGTCATCGCTGCGAGAGCAGTTCGCGCTTGGCCATGGCGAACTCCTCGTCGGTCAGTGCGCCGCTCGCATGCAACGAGGCCAGGCGCTCCAATCCGCCGACCGAATCGCTTTGCGCGTCGGCCTTGTGCCCACCACCGGTGTGTCCGGAAATGCCGGCTCGCAGGCTGGCGCCTCCCCGCGCGATCGAGCCGCGCACGTCGGCCATGCCCTTGCGCAGCGCGTCCATCCCGGCGCCCGCGGGCTGTGCGTCCGGGAATTCGCCGGCGGTCTGGCGGCGCAGCATCTGCGCGCCGAACAGCGACAGGATGGTGATCAGGAGGATGCCGAGCAGTTTCTGGGTCGCGTTGATCGGACCCCAGGCAAAGAGGATCAGCAGCGCGACGGCGACGACGCCGAAGGTGATGTCGGGGCGGTCGCGCAGGTAGGGGGCGATGGCCTTGCGCGTCGATGTCGCCCAGCGCGAGCGCCCGCCGAGCAGGCCGGCGAGCACGACGATTACGCCGATGAAGATGAGCGCGTCGGCGACGTCGACGAGCACGCTCGTGGAGATCGACCAGGCGGCGCTGGCGGCCGGGCGGATGGCTTCTGTGGTGGCGAGCGTATCCACGACCTGATTGCCGATCAGCGTGCGTGCGACGAGCGCGACGAGCCCGGCGCCGACGCAGACGAGGCCGACGTTCAGCAGGGTGCGGCTGCGCCGGCCCCGCGCCAGGCCGATCGCGCCGGCGAACAGAAGCAGCACGAGCAACGGCAGGATCACCGCGAGGCCCCTGAGCACGCGCACTCCCGCCTGCGCGGTTTCCAGGGACTTGGAGCTGACGATCTTGATTTCGGCGACGTTGGCCGGGATTTTTTCGGCGGTGGAAGCGGGAGCGCCAAGGCGCGTGGCGAGGTCTGAGACGATCGGGCGCAGGTCGAGGATCACGGCGCCGCCGCCGGGCGTGCGGATCGCCTTGCCCTTGTTCTCGATCAGGTTGACGAACTGCTGATGGGTGACCTCGTTGGCGGTCTTCCACAACTGCTGCACACGCGGTCGCTGTAGCGCGATGACGATGCCTTTTTCGACGAGGCTGCGCAGTCCTCCGGCGGCGGGGCCGGCGAGCGGCTTAAATTCAGAGGGCAGACCCGAGCGGATTTCACCGGCGACGTCGACGTTGGCGTAGATCTGATCGGTGAGGTAGGAGGAGAGCTGTTCCTGGATCGCGTGGTTCTCCAACAGGGCGGTGTTGGTTTCGGTCCAGTAGGAGGTGTCGAGCAGCTGGCGGTTGGCCCAGACGGCGAAGATGCCGATCACGCTGAGTACGGCCGCGAGGCCGAGCATGCTCCGGACCAGCCAGCGGTGGGAGCTGAGCGGTGCCGACATCGACGGACCCTCTGGCGCAGTCGAGGCGCCGGCAGTGGCCGATCCCGCGGGCATTTGTGCAGTGGGAGGATCGACGGGGCGAGCCCCGGCGTCGGGGGTTCCTTGCGGTGCGTCCTCACTCATCGACATCTCGACTCACTCCGCCGGCTCGGTCGGGGGCATCAGCGCTCCGATCAGCCAGAAGATCGGAATGAAGATCCCGATCAGGAACATGATCCAGTGGCCCTTTTTGATCGCGGTCAGCCCGAGGACGATCAGCAGGACGACGTAGAGAATCCCAAAACCGATGTATCCACCCGATGAGACCGCGAGTGGCATCGGCATCGTCGTCGTCAATGTCGTCATCGTCAGCATGAGGCCCCCCTATTGCCGCCGGATCGGCCGTGAGCTACCGGGCCTGGGCCGGAGCATAGCTTGCCATCGGACTGCTTGAAGGCACGACAAGGGGGCGCCCACGTGGGCGCCCCCTTGTCGCAAACGGTTACTTCGAGCAAGCCTGAGTCCTCTACGCGTCGATCGGCCGGCCTCCGTAGGCGGCCAGTCCGTAGATGATCAGGATGTCGATCGCGAACACCGCGAGCGACCAGAACGGATAGGCGGGCATCGACAAGAGCGCCCCGATCGCGCTGAGGCTCGCGACGATGATCCCGAACCAGCGTCCGAACCCTCCACCGGACCAGATCGAGAAGGCAGCGAGGATCTCGAGCGCCCCGAGGATGATCGTGATCCATCCCCAGGTGTTCAGTCCACTAATGATGTATTGGGTTTCGTGGACGAAGAACTTCGAGTCGCCTACCGCCGCGATCCCGTAGATCACGTTCAGGACACCGACGACCAACAGCATGATCCCGGCGAACATCACCCATCCGGCGCCGGACGGTTCCCCCTCACCGGGCCTGTCGTACGAACTCGTAGCCATGCCTCACTCCTTTCGGCGATTTGTATGCACGCTGTAGTTCTGTCTCTTATGACGTTGGCCTGCTTGTGAAGGCAAACGACCAGCGTGCCGAGCCGACCCTGGAGCGTGTGTTGAGGCCGAGCCTACGCGCCCCCACGAATTTCGACATCGGGACTCAGTACGCCCGGGGTTGCGGTTTTCTACGTACGCCGTCGGTTCCCCCATCGAAGACGGATCGCCGACGACGCGCGGACGAGGACGGCGATCGCTGTGTTAGCTTGGCGCGGTGGCGGACACGACCGATCGTCGAGCGGGGGCCGCGGGGATCGTCTTGCTCACCCTCGCGGCGGGCCAGTTCCTGATGGTGCTCGACAGTTCGGTGATGAACGTGTCGATCGCGACGGTCGCAAAGGACGTCGGCACCACGGTCACGGGGATCCAGACGGCGATCACGTTCTACACGCTGGTGATGGCCTCGCTGATGATCACCGGCGGCAAGCTCGGGCAGATCTGGGGACGTAAGCGGGCATTTGCGATTGGGTGCGTGATCTATGGCTGTGGGTCGTTCACGACCGCGATCTCGCCCAGTCTCGGCGTGCTGATGTTCGGGTGGTCCTTTCTGGAGGGCACCGGCGCGGCCTTGATCCTCCCGGCGATCGTCGCGCTGGTGGCGTCCAACTTCGCCCGCCCCGAACGCCCGCGCGCGTACGGCCTGGTGGCCTCGGCAGGTGCCATCGCCGTGGCCGCCGGCCCGTTGATCGGCGGACTGTTCACGACCTATCTGTCCTGGCGCTGGGTGTTCGCGGGCGAGGTGCTGATCGTGCTCGTGATCCTCGCCTTGACTCGCCGCATGGAGGACACGCCGGCCGAGACGGGGGTGCGACTGGACCTGGTCGGGACGGGGCTGTCAGCGCTGGGTCTCGGGCTGATCGTGTTTGGAATCCTGCGTGCGGGCGCGTGGGGATTCGTGCAGCCCAAGCCCGGGGCGCCGGAATGGATCGGCCTGTCGCCGACGCTGTGGCTGATATTGGGGGGCGGACTGGTCGTGTGGCTGTTCCTGCAATGGGAGAACCGCCGTATCGATCGGGGACAGGAGCCGCTGGTCAACCCGGCGATCCTGCGCAACGTGACACTGCGCGGGGGCCTGACCTCGTTCTTCTTCCAGTACCTCCTGCAAGCGGGCCTGTTCTTCGCGGTACCGCTGTTCCTGTCGGTCGCGCTGGGACTGTCGGCGATCGAAACGGGGGTGCGGCTGCTGCCGCTGTCGATCACACTGCTGCTCGCGGCGGTGGGGATTCCGAAGCTGTGGCCGAACGCTTCGCCGCGCAGGATCGTGCAATTGGGCTTTCTCGCGCTGTTCGCCGGGATCGTGGTGATGGTCGCGGCGCTGGAAGCCGGCGCGGGCGCCGAGATAGTGACGTGGCCGATGCTGCTCTCCGGTCTGGGAGTCGGCGCGCTGGCCTCGCAGCTCGGGAGCGTCACGGTCTCATCGGTCTCCGACGAGCAGAGCGGCGAGGTGGGCGGATTGCAGAACACCCTCACGAACCTCGGCGCCTCGATCGGGACGGCGCTGTCGGGGGCGGTGCTGATCGCCGCTTTGAGTACGTCGTTCCTGACGGGGGTTCAGCAGAACCCGGCGGTGCCGAGCGACGTCAAAGCGAAGGCCGGCGTCGAACTGGCAAGCGGGGTGCCGTTCGTCTCCGATGCCCAACTGCGCAGCGCGTTGGCGGACACCGGGGCCTCACCGCAGGCGACCGACGCGATCGTGGAAGAGAACGAGACCGCGCGCCTGGCGGCTCTGCGCTCCTCGCTGTCGGTGCTGGCATTGATCGCACTGATCGCGCTGTTGTTCAGTCGCGGAATCCCGACCGAGCAGCCCGCGGCGGGCCCGGCGGCGCCGCCGCCGCGAGAACCCGGGACAGAACCTCAGGCCGCGTGAACGGGCGGGCCGGCCGCCTTGATTTCGCGCGCGGCGGCGCGCAGCGCGAACGCGATCAGGACCAGCGCGAGTCCGCGCACGATCAGCACGATGCCGAACACGATCGCGAGCGTCTTGATGCCGAATTCGGGCCAGGAGACGATCAGGATCCCGAGCGCGAGGTCCACGAGCGAGGCCAGCAGCAGCCAGCCGCGACCCTCGCGGGTCTCGAAGGCGGCGACCAAGCGTAGGACGCCGGCAAGGATCAGGTAGAGACCGACCGCGAGCGCAACGACGAGGATGCTGCCGCTCGGGTGGCGCAGGACGATGACCCCGGCGATCATCGCCAACGCGCCGCCGAGCACCCCTCCGATGCGCGATCCCGACGGCTGGCCGAGCGCTCCGAAGATCAAGAAGACGCCACCGATCAAGAGCTCGATGCCGACCAGCAACGCGACCACCGTGAGCGTCGGGCCGGGGTAGGCGATCAGCACGATGCCGCCGATGACGGAGATCAGGCCGACGAGCAGACCGAGCCACCAAGCGCGGCCCACCGCCTCGACCATCTCCCACTCCGAGGTCTCGCTCTCGAATGTCGCGCTCATGACTGCCTCCCTTGCTCGGTGCCCATTACGGGGACGTTCGCCGCCAAGCGACGGCCGGCTGTTCCCAGCCGGGATTGAACCCTAAGCGCATGTCGGAACCACGACGACCGTAGAAGCCCGCAGCTGCGAGAGCGGGTTCCTGCGGTTTCTGACCGCATCGAACGGCGCGTATGAGGGTTTGGGCAGATGGGTCCGAAGGGGCGCGGACCGACGTAAGCACGGCAGTTCCACTTAGGTAACCGCACGAGGGAGAGGCATTCATGCGTTCATTCAGGCTGGTCCCGGCCATCGTGGCCGCGGCCTCGTTGCTCGCACCGACCGCGGCCGGCGCGAGACCACATAAGCATTCGAACCCCAGCGGACGTTGCAACGTCGGTCTCAACGTGGCGCCCCGGCAGATCACGGCCGGTGACCCGATCGTGGCGTTCGGGCGGCTGAATTGCACGCGTCGCGTGAACGTGGCCGGGCAGACGGTGCAGCTGTTCGAGCACCTCCACGGGACGGCCGGATATACGCTCGCGCAGAGCACGACTACGGACGCGCGCGGGTTCTACGAGATGACCCAGACCGGGGTGCAGAGCGACGGCTCGTTCTACGTGCGCTCACACCGCGCCCAGAGCGCGCGGCGACACGTGCGAGTCGCCGCGCAGGTGACATTGGCGGGTCCACCGGAAGGCACGCAGCTGCTGACGGGCCGCCCCAACAAGGTCACGTTCACGGGCACAGTCAGTCCGGCCGATGCGGGCGCGCGCGTGATCTTGCAACGCCAGAACGCGGTCACGGGCAACGAATGGCGACGGATCGACCGCGGCACGGTGCAACCGAACGGCACGTTTTCGATCGTGCATACGTTCGTCGTCCCGGGCGATGCGAACCTGCGCGTGATCGTGCGCAGCGACGGTGTGAACGTCCCGAGTCCGTCGAACGTGCTGACGTATGAGATTTCCCAGGCACAGAACCCCGAGCTGACGATTACCGCGTCCGCCGATCCGATCTCCTTCGGGCAGTCGGTGACGATCAGCGGTGTTACCTTGATCGTGGCGGGCGAGCCGGTGACGCTGCTCGCGCGGACTGTGCGCCAGCACGGGTTTGCACCGGTCGCGCAGGTGAACGTCGATTCCCACGGTGCCTACACCTTCCCGGCGCAGTCGCCGGTGAACAGCACGTTCTATGAGGTCACCACGGCGAATCGTCCGTGCAAGGCTCCTCGCGGGCGGGCGTGCAGCGCGCGCGCCGACCGTTCGGCGGTGCTGTATGAGGGCGTCAAGGACGTGCTCACCGCCGCTGTCTCGCAGAGCACGATCCCGGCCGGCCAGACGCTCACGTTCACGGGCACGGTTGCACCGGACCACACCGGGCACATCATCTACCTGGAACGCCAGAACGTCGGCAACGGCAACTTCCACGTCGTGGAGGTGGCGACTGTCGGCGCCGGATCGACATACTCGATCGCCCACACGGTCTACTCGCCGGGCACGAAGGTGTTCCGCGTGCGCATTCCGGGAGGCCCGGAGAACGAGGGCGCGGCGAGCGCGCCGTTCACGATCCAGGTGACGCCCTCCCCGGCGGCGTCGTTGACGCCGGAAAGCCCCGGCAACTCGGGGCTGCCGGCCGAAGGCGAACACTGAGAGAAGGCTCCATCCCACAGCCCCTGTGGTCGTCCTTGTCGGGGCGGCCACAGGGTCTTCACGGCTCGCGTCCTGACCGATCCGGTTAGGGTGCGGGGAATGGACCGGGACACGGCAGCGGACTTCGTCAGGCGCTTTGCCGAGTTCTGGCGAGCGCCGAGAACCGAGCGCCTGGACACGCTGATCGCGCCCGGTGCTCGCCTGTCGGCGCCGATGGTCCCGACCACGCACGGGCTGGAGGCGGGCAAGCAGGTCTTTGCCGACCTGTTCGAGCTGATACCTGACATGACCGCCGAGGTTCATCGGTGGGGGATGACCGAGGACGGGGTCCTGATCGAGTTCACGGTTCGCGGCCACGCCGGCGGAGGGCCGATATCTTGGGAGTCTGTGGACCGCTTCGTGCTCGACGAGACGGGGCTCGCGAGCGAACGGTTCACTTACTTCGACTCGCTGCCGCTGGTGCTGAGCCTCACGCGCCGACCCCGGGCCTGGCCGGGATTCGCGCGCAGCCGCCTCAAGCGGTTGCGCCGCTGAGCGCACGACGCGCGTTCTATGCGGCGCGGCACAGAATCGGACGCGAGCGCGGCGCGCCGACGCAACCCAACCCGACGACGCGATTGCCGTTCGAGCGTTTCCCTACGCCGCGACCGCCCGCGAGTCGAGGTGCGCGCCGACCTTGCGCTTGACGCGTTGCAGCGCGTTGTCGACGGTCTTGGTGTCGCAGTCCAGGCGCTCGCCGACCTGCTCGTAGGAGAAGCCGTCGAGGTAGAGGCCAAGGACGCGGCTCTCGAGCTCGGAGAGTGCCGTGGAGAGGCAGCCCACGAGCGAGCGCAGCTCCTCGGAGGAGATGACCTGGTTGACGGGGTCGTGGACGGTCGGCCCGGGGAGCATCTGGTCGAGCGTGGGCACGTCGTCGCCGGCCGCGGCGGGGGTCGAGGAGAACGAAACGTACTGGTTCAGCGGGGTGTGCTTGTTGCGGGTCGCGGTCTTGACCGCGGTGATGATCTGGCGGGTGATGCAGAGCTCGGCGAAGTTGCGAAAGCTCGACTCACGGTCGGTGCGATAGTCGCGTATCGCCTTGTAGAGACCGACGAGGCCCTCTTGGATGAGATCGTCGGAGTCCCCGCCGGCGAGAAAATACGAGGAGGCCTTCAAGCGCACGAAGCCGTGGTAGCGCTTGACGAGCCGGTCGTAAGCGTTGCGATCGCCCTGCTTGGCGAGCGCGATCAAGAAGCCATCCTCGACCTTGACTTCAGAGTTAGGGTTGCGGGAGATTCTCAGTGCCACGAGCAGATCCTTTCTCGGAACTCCCCGCATGCGCGGGCAGCCCAAATTTGCTCAGTGGCGCACTCCTCCCCTGGCGCCAATGCTTAGGTATCTGAACCTTAGGTTCAGCGTTATGTTGTGCGCGAGAGTTGCACAGTCGTCGGACGTTGTCAAGCGACGCGGTCGCGATCTTGCAAGATCTCATACAGCATGGCAGCCGCGGCGGCGCTCACATTGAGCGATCCCACCCGCCCGCGCAGCGGCAGCGCGATCAGCTGGTCGCAGGCGCCGGCCACCCGCGGACGTAGACCTTGGCCCTCGCTGCCCAGCACGAGCACGACCCCGGCGCCGCGGTAGTCGGGGGCGTCGTAGGGGATCGGGGTGTGCTTGCCAATCGCCTGCGCACTGGCTCCATAACACCAGCATCCCGCCGCTTTGGCCTGCCCCAGGAAGTCAGCGAGGTTGCGCACCCGCGCGACGCGCAGGTGCTCGAGCGCTCCGGCCGAAGCCTTGCACGCCGCCGGCGTGACCTCGACCGAGCGCCGCTCGGGGATCGCCACACCACTGCAGCCCGCGCACTCGGCGGTGCGAGCGATCGAGCCGAGGTTCTGCGGATCTTGCACCTGGTCGAGCGCGACCACGAGCGGCTCGGGAGCGGCCAGGAGCTCCTCCGCGGAGACATAGGGGTAGCCGCCGGCTTGCGCACACACTCCCTGGTGCGCGGAGGACCCGCAAAGGCGCTCGATATCCGCGGCCGCACTGGTCTTCACGCGCACGCCGGCGAGCCAGGGCTCGTGGGCGGTGCTCTGTGTAGCCCAGACCTCCTTCACGCTATGCGCGCGCCGTCCGCGCAGCGCCTCGCGCACGGCGTTGCGCCCGTACAGGATCACCTTGGGAGCAACTCGAATCCGTCCTGCACGTCACGCACCTCCCACCCTGCGGCGGCGATCTCATCACGCAGTCTGTCGGCTGCGGCAAAGTCTCTGCTCACCCGCGCCTCGTCGCGCTTCGCAGCCAGCGCACGCACATTCTCCGGCGCTTGTGCAAGAGGAGCGAGCAGACCGCCCAATCCCAATACGCCGAGCATCTCGCGCAGTTGCGAATCGCCCGGCGCCTCAAATAGCGAGCTGGTCGCCTCGCGTATCCATTCGTTGAGATATCCCAACGCCTCTGCCGTGTTGAAGTCCCGGGCCAAAGCGTCGAAGAAGCGTTCGCACAACTCGTCCAAGTCGCTGGGCGAGGGGCCGGGCGAGAACTTGCGGGCGGCTTCGCGTATGCGCAGGACGTTGGCCCGAGCCTGCTCCAGCGCGGCCTCGGAAAACGCAAGCGGCTGGCGATAGTGACCGCTGATGAGATACATCACGACCGCGTCACGCCCATAGCTCTCGATCACCTCGTGCAATGGTGCGATGTTGCCGACGGACTTGGCCATCTTCTCGCCGGTTGCCTGGATCATGCCGTTGTGCATCCAGATCCGAGCGAGTTCCTCGCCGCGTGCCGTGCGAGTCTGTGCGGCCTCGTTCTCGTGATGGGGAAACAGCAGGTCAGACCCGCCGCCGTGGATGTCGAAGTTGACGCCGAGCGCGTCCTCGGCCATAGCCGAGCACTCGATGTGCCAGCCGGGACGGCCGGGACCCCAGGGCGAATCCCAGTATGTGTCCTCGCCAGGCTTCTGTGCCTTCCACAAGGCAAAGTCCAGAGGATCGTCCTTGCGGTCGGTGCCCTCGACGTCTTCGCCCTGATCCATGTCGTCGAGTTGGCGATGGGAAAGAGTGCCGTAGTCCGGGTCTGAGCGGACGCGGAAGAACACGTCTCCCTCACTCTCATATGCATTGCCACGCTCGATGAGCGTTCCTATGTAGTCGATGATCGAATCCATCTTTTGCGAGGCCAGCGGCTCGTGATCAGGACGCCCAAGTTCGAGCGCGTCCGTGTCGGCCGTGTAAAGCGAAGTCATTTCCGCAGCCAGCTCCCCGCTCGGCCGATCCTGCGCACGCGCGGCGTCATAGATCTTGTCGTTAACGTCGGTGACATTGACGACCAGCGTCACAGGCCGACCGTCATGTTCGAGAAACCGCTTAAACAGGCTGAAGATCACGAACGGGCGGGCATTCCCTATGTGGATGCGGCTGTAGACGGTTGGTCCGCAGGCGTAAATACCGACGTGAAACTCGTCTGCTTGCAGACGAGCAGGTTGGAGTCCGACCAGCTCGCCGCTGCGAGTGTCGTGGATTTCGATGCTCAGCATGGTCGGCAACCCTAGCCCAACGGGCAGGTCACTCGGAACTGCTCAGGCTCGCGACCGCCAGCGCCGCGACGCCCTCGCCGCGCCCGACGAAGCCGATCCCCTCGCCGGTGGTGGCCTTGACGTTCACGCGCGCCTCGGGCAGACCCAACACGGCGGCCAGGCGCGCACGGATTGCCTGCTTGTGGGGAGCGAGCTTGGGCGCCTGCATTACGAGCGTGCAGTCCACGTTGACGATCGTGTACCTACCCCTGAGCTTCTCGACGACCGTCTGCAGCAGCTCGATCGAGTCAGCGCCGCTGAAGCGCTCGTCGGTGTCGGGAAAGTGCTCGCCGATGTCTCCCAAGCCGGCGGCGCCGAGCAGTGCGTCGATCACGGCGTGCGTGAGCACGTCGGCGTCGGAATGCCCGTCAAGGCCTTGCTCTGAGAGGATCTCGATGCCCCCGAGGATCAGCCGGCGACCCGCGGCGAGACGGTGGGTGTCATAGCCGATGCCGACGAGGGCATTCACGCGAGGACCGCCCCGATCGGCTCCAGGCGCCGCGCGCGGCGCTCGAACACGCACAGCTCGCCGATACCCACGGCGTCGAGCAGCTCAAGCGCCTGGTCATAGTCGGCGCCGACGTCCTCGGGGCGATGGGCGTCGCTGGAGAGCGCCACGGGCGCACCGGCGTCGACGCACATCTCAAGGAAGGCCCGCGCCGGATACAGCTCGCGGGTGCGCTTGCGCAGACCGGCCGTGGAGACCTCCACTGCGATGCCCGTTTCGGCGATCGCCTCGATCGCCGGCTCGTAGTAGCGGCGCAGATCGCCCTCTGGTCGCGGGCGATCGGGCCCCCACACCTTCACGAGGTCGGGGTGGGCGAGGATGTCGAACAGGCCGCTGCGGGCGGCCTCGGCGAGCGTCTGAAAGTAGCGCTCCCAGATCTCCTCGGCGCTGTGCCCGCGGTCCCACACGCTGTAGTCGTCCATGTCGATCGAGTGCTCGCGCAGGAAGTGCACGGAGCCGACGACATAGTCGAAGTCGCCTCGCTCGAGCAGGTTGGCCATGCGATCCTCGGCGCCGGCGACGAAGTCGGCCTCGATCCCAAGGCGCAGGTCGGTGCGCGCGCGCACGAACTCGCAGTAGGCGTCGATGTCGTCGATCGCAAATTCACGCCACAGCGGGTGCTGCCAGACGGCGAGCGCCTGCTCGAAACGGTAGACGTGCTCGGACACGCCGAGCTCTGAGATCCCGCGCTCGTTGGCGACCGCGCGGTAGCGGGCGAGGTTCTCCTCGGTGAAGTGGTCTTCCGCGCGAGCGTTCAGATCGTCTTGGCGTAGATGGAGGTGGTAGTCGGTGAGCATGGCGCGATTCAAGCAGAGGCGACCAGGAGCTCGGCGAGCGAGAGGTCCAGCGGGGTGGTGATCTTCAGATTCTCTCTGCCCGAAGCCACGATCGCCACGCGCCCGCCCATGCGCTCCACCAGCCAGGCATCGTCGGTCGCTTGGGCAAGGACCTCCTCGGGCACCTCCAGGGCTCGCTCCAGTGCGCCGCGGCGAAAGACCTGGGGCGTCTGCACGGCCCACAGCGCCGAACGGTCGAGCGTCTCTACCACGATGCCCGCCACGCCCGGCATCTGCCGATCGGCCTCCCCCGCGTGCGCGGCCCCGGCCGAAGGCTCGGCCCGCTTGATCGTGTCGATGACCGGCGCAGCGGCGATCGCGCCGTCCAGATCCTCGCCGCCGGCGAGTGCCGCGAGTGCGGCCCGCACGAGCTCGGCCGAGGCCAGCGGTCGCGCGGCGTCGTGCACTACGATCAAGGCATCGGGCTCGCCCGGGCTGGACGCTTCGAGCGCACGCGCGACCGACTCTGAACGTACAGCGCCCCCCTCCACACCGGTCGTGCCTGCGGGTGCGAGAACTCCCGGCGGCAGCGCGACGATCACACGGTCGATCTGCTCGACCCCGAGCATCAGATCGACGCTCCACTGCAGCAACGATCGGCCGGCGAGCTCGACGAGCGCCTTGGGACGGTCGGCGCCCAGGCGCTCACCGCTGCCGGCGGCGACGATCAGAGCGATAACCATCGCGATCGAGGGCGCTGTGCGTCGAGGTCTGGGTCGGGGACTGCCATCGCGCACGCGGCGAACGTTCCGCGCCAACCAGCCGGCGCCGCGTGCGCGATGAGAGCCTCGCTACTCGGCCATCGCCATCTGGCTGGAGGCAGAGGTGGCGAGCAGCTCGTCCAGATAACTCTCGGCCTCCTCCTCGTCCTTGTCGAGCGCATACATCAGCTCGGAGGCAAGGATCTTCTTGGCACGAGTGAACATCTGCTTCTCTCCGGTGGACAGGCCCTTCTCGGACTCGCGCAGTGAGAGGTTGCGCACGACCTCGGCCAGCTCGTAGATGTCGCCCGTCTTGATCTTGTCGCGGTTGTGCTTGAAGCGGCGGTTCCAGTTCTTGGGCATCTCCGAGACCTCCGCCTGGAGGACGTCCAGCACCTTCTTGACCGTCTCTTCGTCGATCACCCTGCGCAGACCGGCGAGCGCGGCATTTTCGGTCGGAACCTTGACCGTCATGTCGTTGTGGAGGATCTTGATCGTCAGATACTCGCGAGTTTCGCCGAGCATCTCCATCTCCTCCTTGCCCTCCACCTTCCCTGCGCCATGGTGGGGGTAAACGACGTTGTCGCCGAGCTCGAACTCGATGAGCTCCACTTCGCGGGTGGCCTCGATCTGCTCGAGCAGCGCCTCGGCGCTCTCCTCGGAGTCAGCGTCTACTGATGGGGCCTCGATTGCTTGTGCGGGAATGGTGTCCTCCTTCGTTTGCGGCCGCCCGACGGGCGGCCCTGTCAAGTCCGGGTCAAGTCTGCAGGTAGCGGTCCACGAGGTTGATCTCCTGCAGCCTGCGCATCCCCTCGCGGATGTCTTTCGCCCTGATCTCCCCCACGCCCTCGACCGCCTCAAGCTCCGAATCGGTCGCGGCCAGCAACTCGTCCAGCCCCCCGAACTCGCCGACGATCTGGCTCACGACCAGCTTTGGCAGTCTCGGGATCCGTCCCAGCACGCGGTAGCCGCGCGGAGAGACGGGATAGTCGAGCGTGTTCAGCTTGCGGTCATACCCGAGCAGCTCGGCCAGGCGACCGAAGTCGAGCAGGTCCTGGTGAGCAAGCCGTCCGATCTCCTCCAGGGCGGCCGCAAAGGCCTCGTCGGAGTAGGCGGAGAGGTAGTCGCGCACGAGCGCCGCCTTCTCCGCGGCAGCGCCGACCATCGTCTCCTCAAGCTGCATCTCGATCAAGCGGCCCTCCGAGCCAAGCTCGACGATGTAGCGCTCGATCTCCACGGCCATGCGCGTGACGAGCTCCGAGCGCTGCAGCACCGTGAGGACGTCGTGCAACGTCGCGCCGCCCTCGAACTCCAGGGCGGTCAGGCGCGTGGAGACCTGGTCCAGGCGCGTGCGGTACTTGTCGAGCGTCGCCAGCGCCTGGTTGGCCTTGGCGAGCACCACGGGGATGTCGGCGAGGATGTACTTGACGCCGTCCACATACAGCGAGACGACCTCCCGGCGCTGGGAGATCGCGATCACGAGCGCGTCTGTCTGCTTGGAGACGCGCTCGGCGGTGCGGTGGCGGGTGCCCGTCTCGTGCGAGAGGATCGTCGGGTCGGGCATCAACTGCACGTTGGCCATCGCGATCTTGGTGGCGTTCGCGTTGAGGATGATCGCCCCGTCCATCTTCGCGACCTGGTAGAGGAAGGCCGGGGTGTAGTCGATCTCGAGCTTGATCCCGCCGGAGTTCAAAAAGCTGAGGTCCTCGGGCTCGCCGATCACGATCAGACCTCCGGTGCGGGCGTGCAGAATCGACTCGATGCCCTCGCGCAACGCGGTACCGGGCGCGATCATCTCCAGCGCCCTCATCAGCCCCGGCTCCGGTCTCGCTACTACTGCTTCTGTATCGAATTCTTCACCGGATCGGGGGGCCACAAGGGCATATTCTACGGCATAGAGCCATTTTCGGCCTTCTCGCAGCCCTCGCGATACCGTGGGCGAACGAGCGCTGACGCAGACGTCACCGCCCGGACCGGCCGATTCGTCCCACTGGAAACGCGGGCCGCCCAAAGCCCGCGCAACCGGAGACACCCTGCCCGCGGTCTGCCTACGCGGCGACCCGCGCCGGTCGAGTCGCCTCACTGGAAAGCGCCGCCGTGAGGGCCTCGCGCAACGTCACGACCTCGCACGCTCCCGAACCGCTCTCGGCGGGAGCGATCGTGCTCTGCAGACCGTGCTTGGCGGCCTCTGCGAGACGACGTTCGGGATGCCCGACCCAGCGCAGCTCGCCTGTCAGGCCCAGCTCGCCGAAGCACGCTCGCGGCGTCCCTCGCAGGGGTACTCCCCGCGCGGCGCTCGCGACCGCCAGCGCGACCGCCAGATCGCAGCCCGGCTCGTCCACGCGCACGCCCCCGACGACGTTCACGAACACGTCGCAGCCCCCCACCGCGATGCCGCCATGACGAGTGAGGATCGCGAGCACCAATGCCATACGGTTACGATCCAGGCCCGAGACGACCCGTCGCGGTTGCTCCAGCTCAGAAGGCGCAACCAGCGCCTGGACCTCCACGAGCAGGGGCCGCGAGCCCTCCATCGCGGCCAGCACCACACTGCCGGGGGCGCGGGTGGCCCCGGCGACGAAGCGCGCGGATGCGTCCAGCACCTCCACGAGGCCGCCCTGGCGCATCTCGAACAGGCCCGCCTCGTTGGTCGAGCCGAAACGGTTCTTGAGCGCGCGCAGCTCGCGATAAGGGCGCTCGCGCTCGCCCTCGAACTGCAACACGCAGTCCACGAGATGCTCGAGCACGCGCGGTCCCGCCAGAGCGCCGTCCTTGGTGACGTGCCCGACGAGCACGATCGCGATTGAGCGTTCCTTGGCCAACTCCATAATACGGCCGGTCACCTCGCGCACCTGTCCCACCGCGCCCGGGGCGCCCGAGCGCTCGCCGGAGCGCAGCGTTTGCACCGAGTCGATGACACACACCCGCGGGGACTGCGAGGCGAGCGTGTCGAGCACCACGTCCAGATCGGTCTCCGCGAGAATCGGGACATCCAAGGCGCCCGGGCCCAGGCGCTCGGCGCGTAGGCGGACCTGCTCGGCCGACTCCTCCCCGCTCACGTACAGCGTCGAGTGCCCGGCACTCGCGATGTTGCCGAGCGCCATGTTCGTAAGGGTCGACTTGCCGATCCCGGGCGAGCCGCCGAGCAGCACCAGCGAGCCCGGCACGAGCCCGCCGCCAAGCACGCGATCGAACTCCCCGATGCCCGTGGACAGCCGAGCGGCGGCAGTCGCCTTCACCTCGCGCAACGGGCGCGGAGCGGATCCACTCCCGCCGGTCCCGCCGGCGCGCCGCCCTGTGCGTGAGCCCGAGCCGGCGCCACCGCTGCGCGCGACCGAGCCACCTGTGCGCGCAGGCACGCGTTCCTCCACGAGCGTCCCCCAGGCGTCGCATCCCGGGCAGCGACCGTGCCACTGGGGCGCTTGAAAACCGCACTCCGAACAGGCGTGGACGATCGCGTCGCGGGGCATTAACGCAGCCTACGGGCCGGCGGGGACGCCTCCCGAATGCCGCATATGTCCGCAAGTTATGCGGATCTTATTGGTCAAGCCGATAAGATCGATAAGTCGTAGTAAACTCCGTTGAAATGGACGAGTTCGAGAACCCATTCTCGCCCGGGGCCGGCACTCCGCCTCCTGCCTTCGTCGGGCGCGACAGTCTGCTCAGGAGCTACATGGTGGCGCTGCGGCGCACAAAGTCTGGGCGCCCCGGCAAGAGCATCATGCCGATCGGACTGCGTGGAGTCGGCAAGACCGTGCTGCTCAATCGTTTTCATGAAATGGCGCAGGAACAAGAATTGTTGGCTGCGTTTATCGAGGCACCAGAGACAGGCGACTTCAAGTCAATCCTTGCGGCCCGTCTACGCACGATACTCCTGGAACTAGACAAAGGTCCCGTCTCGCGAACCGTCAAGCTGGCGCTCGGGGCACTCAAGTCATTTACCTATACCCTGCCTGACAGTTCATCGATCTCGCTCAACGTCAATGCCATCGAAGGAACCGCAGACTCGGGTGTTCTTGCAGACGACATCACGGACCTGCTCGTCGCCGTTGGACGAGCGGCCAAGGATCGAGGGCGAGGTCTGCTGCTCGCGATCGATGAGGTCCAATACCTAAAGTCTGACGAGCTTGGCGCCCTGATTAGCGCGATCCACCGCACCGTCCAACTCAGCCTGCCCGTGATTCTGGTGGGCGCCGGGCTGCCCCAGCTTCCAGGCCTTGCCGGCAACGCGAAGTCCTACGCCGAGCGACTCTTCGATTTTCCAGAAATTGGCTCGCTCGACAGTGATGACGCAAAGGCTGTTCTCAGCGTGCCCGCAAAAGAACAGCATGTCGAATTCGATCCTAACGCCCTCGAGGCACTACTCGACTTCACAAAGGGCTATCCGTATTTTCTCCAAGAGTGGGGATATCACGTCTGGAATGCTGCGCCGCAATCTCCGATCACACTGGAGGACGTTCGCCTGGCTGCGCCGGACGTACAGCGCCAGCTCGATGAGAATTTTTTCCGTGTCCGCATGGATCGCCTGACACCTGGAGAGAAGGACTATCTCGTGGCAATGGCGTACCTCGGAGCAGGACCTCACCGATCTGGAGATATCGCTGCCAGGCTGGGAGTAAAAGTCGAGAGCGTGGCTCCCCGCCGCTCGGGACTCATCAAGAAGGGGATGCTCTACAGCCCCGCACATGGCGACACTGCCTTCACGGTTCCGATGTTCGACGACTTCCTTCGCCGGTCGCCTTGACACACTAATCGTGGGTCCCACGGTGCGCTGCCGGTCCCGACTCTCAGGTCTGACCGACAATCGCGCTGCGACGCTCATACAGCGCGACGTCTCGCCAGCGCCCGTCGGGCATATGCCCGACGTGGTGGCGAACCCCGACCAGCTCAAACCCGCACCCCGTGTGTAGAGCGACCGAAGCGAGGTTCTCGGGGAAGATCCCCGCCGTCAGCGTCCAGAAGCCGGCGCGCTCGGAACCTTCGACCAGAGTTCTCAGTAGTGCGCTTCCGATCCCTTGGCGCGCTGCTCGCGGGTCCACGTAGACGCTCACCTCGGCCACCCCTCGGTAGACGGGACGAGCCGAGGTCAGGCTCAGCGCCGCCCAACCGAGCGCCTCACCGGACTCGTCCCTCGCCACCAGCCGCGGCTCGGCGATGCGCGCTTGCGAGAAGGCATTCCATGAGGGCACGTCGCGCTCGAAGGTCGCGTCGCCGGTGTCGATGCCGGCCCGATAGATGCGCGCGACTGCCGGCCAGTCGGCCTCGGCCAGCGGCGCGATGTGAAAGCGAGCGCTTATTGCTCCGCGGGCGTGTCCGGCGCGGGCGTGCTGTCCTCGCCCTCGCCCTCGACCAGCTCGGGATCGTCACCGTCACCGCCGCCGACGGCGACGGGGGTCTTTTGCTTCTTGGGCTTGACGATCGTCAGGCGCACCTCGTTCTCCTCGCCCTCGGGGGCGGGGTCGACGACGACGGTGGCGCCGGGCATGAGCTGCTCGCGCAGCACGAAATCGGCGAGCGGGTCCTCGATGTAGCGCTGGATCGCGCGGCGCAGCGGACGGGCGCCCATCGAGGGGTCCCAGCCCTTCTCGACGAGCATGTCCTTGGCGGGATCGGTCAGCTCAAGCTGTAGCTCGCGTTCGGCCATCGACTCGCGGATGCGCAGCAAGAGCAGCTCGACGATCTGCTTGATCTCCTCCTTTTGCAGCTTGTGGAAGACGATCACGTCGTCGATGCGATTGAGGAACTCGGGGCGGAAGACCTTCTTGAGCTCGCCCATGATGCGGTTCTTCATGTCGTCATAAGTGATCCCGGTCTCGTCGTCTGAGACGGCGAAGCCCAGGGGCGTGTTGCGCGCGATCTCGGCGGCGCCGATGTTCGAGGTCATGATTACGATCGCGTGGCGGAAGTCCACGGTGCGCCCCTGCGCGTCGGTCAGGCGGCCGTCCTCGAGGATTTGCAGCAGGATGTTGAAGACGTCCGGGTGGGCCTTCTCGATCTCGTCGAGCAGCAGCACGCTGTAGGGCTTGCGGCGCACCGCCTCAGTCAGCTGGCCGCCCTCGTCATAGCCGATGTAGCCGGGGGGCGAACCCACCAGGCGCGAGACGGCGTGCTTCTCCATGTACTCGCTCATGTCGATGCGGATCATCGAGTCGTCGTCGCCGAAGAGGAACTCCGCGAGGGTGCGCGCGAGCTCGGTCTTGCCCACGCCGGAGGGGCCGAGGAAGATGAACGAGCCGGTCGGGCGCTTGGGGTCCTTCAGGCCCGCGCGCGAGCGGCGGATCGCCTTGGAGATGACCTCGACGGCCGGGTGCTGGCCGATGACACGCTTGTGCAGTTCCTCCTCCATGCGCATCAGCTTCTGCGTCTCGGCCTCGGTCAGCTTGAAGACGGGGATGCCGGTCCACATCGAGACGATGTCCGCGATCTCCTCCTCGCCGATCGCGGGGCGCTCGCCGGACTCGCCGGCTTCCCACTCTTCCTCGAGCTCGCGTTTGCGGTTCGTCAGCTTGCGCTCCTGGTCGCGCAGCGCGGCGGCCTTCTCGAACTCCTGGGCCTCGATCGCGGCCTCCTTCTCGCGCCGCGTGGTCTCGACTTCGGTCTCCAGCTCGCGGTTGGCCGGCGGGGAGGTCATCGACTTGATGCGCATCCGCGAGGCGGCCTCGTCGATCAAATCGATCGCCTTGTCAGGCAGGAAGCGGTCGGAGATGTAGCGCGAGGCGAGTTCGCCGGCGGCGCGCAGCGCCTCGTCGGTGATCTGCACCTTGTGGTGCTGCTCGTAGCGATCGCGCAGACCCTTCAAGATCTCGACCGTCTGGTCGATCGTCGGCTCCTCGACGCGAATCTGCTGAAAGCGCCGCTCCAGCGCGGAGTCGCGCTCGAGATACTTGCGGTACTCGTCCAATGTGGTCGCGCCGATCGTCTGCAGCTCGCCGCGCGCTAGCGCGGGCTTGAGGATCGAGGCGGCGTCGATCGCGCCCTCGGCCGCGCCGGCGCCGACGAGGTTATGAAGCTCGTCGATGAACAGGATGATGTCCCCGCGCTGGGTGATCTCCTTCATGACCTTCTTCAAGCGCTCCTCGAACTCGCCGCGGTACTTCGAGCCGGCGACCAGCGCGGCGAGGTCGAGCGTGTAGATCTGCTTGTTCTTCAAAAGCTCCGGCACGTCCGCGGCGGTGATCCGCTGCGCCAACCCCTCTACAACGGCGGTCTTGCCCACGCCGGGCTCGCCGATGAGCACGGGGTTGTTCTTGGTGCGCCGCGAGAGGATCTGCATGATCCGCTCGATCTCCGTCTCGCGCCCGACGACCGGGTCGAGCTTGCCTTCGGCTGCGAGCTTGGTCAGATTGCGCCCGAACTGGTCGAGCAGCTTCGAGGACTTCTTGCCCTCGCCCGGACCGGAGCCCGAACCAGAGCCCGCGCCCGCGCCCGCGCCCTGCCCTTGACGGCGCCCACCGGGGCCGGAGAGCATGCGGATGACCTCGTTGCGGATCTTCTCCGAGTCGGCGTCGAAGTCGAGCAGGATGCGCGCCGCCACGCCCTCGTTCTCGCGCACGAGCCCGAGCAGGATGTGCTCGGTGCCGATGTAGTTGTGTCCGAGCGACAGCGCCTCGCGCAGGGCCAGCTCCAGCACCTTCTTGGCGCGCGGAGTGAACGGGATCTGCCCGGAGGTGACCTCCTCGCCGGAGCCGACGATCCGCACGACCTGCGCGCGGACGCGCTCGACGGTGATGTCCAGGGACTCCAACACGCGCGCGGCCAGGCCCTCCTCCTCGCGCAAGAGGCCAAGCAGAATGTGCTCGGTGCCGATGTAATTGTGCTTGAGCGTCCGCGCCTCCTCCTGCGCAAGAACGACCACCTGCCGGGCCCGTTCTGTAAATCGCTCGAACATGGTGTGATTCCTTCCTGCGAGGACGGTGCCTCAAGCGCTATGTCGTCTGCTCTGGCTTCATGCGCAGTCTACCAACCGGCTCCTCGGAGCCTGCCCGGTCGCTCGGGAGGGGGTGGTTCGACCCCGCGCATGCGCGGGGTCGCGGCAGGCGCATGCGCCTGCCGGCCAGGGCCGCATGCGGCCCTGGCTCGGGGCCGTACATGTACGGCCCCGCCAGGCGGCGCATGCGCCGCCTGGAACTACTCAAGTCCTAAGCGCCGGGAACAGCACGACCTCGCGGATGGAATCGCGTCCGGTCAACAACATCACCAGGCGGTCGATCCCCAGGCCCACACCGCCGGTCGGCGGCATCCCCTGCTCGAGCGCCTGCACGTAGGCCTCGTCGTAGGGCATCGTCTCCGCCTCGCCCTCCGTCAGCGCGTCGATCCGATCCTGCGCCTGAAAGCGCGCGCGCTGCTCGTCGGGATCGATCAGCTCGCTGAAGCCGTTTGCGATCTCCATTCCCCCGGCGAACGCCTCGAAGCGCTCGACGATCTCCGGACGGTCGGGGTGCTCGCGCGCGAGCGGCGAGAGCTCCTTCGGATAGTCGACGATGAACGACGGCCGCGTCAGGGTCGGCTCGACGTACTTGCCGATCAGGTCGTCGGCGAGCGCGAACCAGGCGAGGTCCTTGCCCTTCGCGCCGACCTCCAGGCCGCGACTGTCGATCTCCGCCGCGAGCGCCTCGGCGCTCGGGTGGGCGAGCAGCTCGATGCCGGTCGTCTCGCGGATCGCATCGACGAAGCCAAGCCGCGGCCACGGCGCCGCGAAGTCGAGATCCCCGTCGTAGCCGATCGCCGCCGCGGCAGCGCGCACGATCGCTTCGGTCCGTGCCATCGCGCCCTCGTATCCCACGTAGGCCTCATACCACTCGATCACGGTGAACTCCGGGTTGTGCTTGTGCGAGACGCCCTCGTTGCGGAAGTCCTTTCCCAGCTCGTACACGCGCTCCAGGCCACCGACGATCAGTCGCTTGAGATACAGCTCTGTGGCGATCCGCAGGTACAGGTCGCGGTCGAGCGCGTTGTGGTGGGTCGTGAACGGGCGCGCCATCGCCCCGCCGTAGAGCGGCTGGAGCACAGGCGTCTCGACCTCGATGAAGCCGTCACCGTCGAGCGCCGCGCGCACCGCCGAGACGATCTTTGCGCGGTCGACGAACAGCCGCCGGCTCTCCTCGCTTGCGATCAGGTCGAGCTCGCGATGGCGGTAGCGCGTCTCGACGTCGGACAGACCGTGGTGCTTGTCCGGCGGCGGCCGCAGCGCCTTGCCGAGAATCCGGAAATCCTCGACGCGCAACGAGACCTCGCCGTGGCGGCTGCGCATCGCACTGCCGTCGACGCCGAGCAGATCGCCGAGATCGAGTGAGGTGAGCAGCTCGTAACGCTCCTCGCCGAGCACGTCCTGGCGAGCGTGGAGCTGGATCTTGCCGCTGCGATCGACCAGGTCCAAGAACGCGGCTCGGCCGGATCCGCGGCGCGCCGCGATCCGTCCCGCCACACGGTGGCGCTCGTCCGTTTCATCGCCCGCCTGCAGGTGCTCGTAGGCGCCCAGCACCGTCGAGACGGGCTCGACGTCGGGGAACTCGTGGGGAAAGGCGCCCGGGTCGGCCTCGCGCAGCCGCTCGCGCTTGGCGCGGCGCTCGGCGATCAGCTCGGATAGGCCGTGGCGGGAGTTCTCGCCCTCGGAACGGGCCTCGTCGTCATCGTCGTCGTCGTCACGTGCGCTCACGGCGCCTAGCCTATGGCAGGCTCATCGCGGCCGCCGCCCCGCGCGCGAGGACTACTTGAGACCGATGTCGATCTTCGTGATCTTCAGCTTGCGCGCCGGTCCACGCGGAACCTTCACGGCGACCGTGTCGCCGCGCTTGTGCCCGATCAGCGCCCGCCCGACGGGAGACTCGTTGGAGAGCTTGTTCTCAAGCGGCTTCGCCTCGGCCGAGCCGACGATCGTGTACTTGACCGACTTGCCCGTCTTTTCGTCCTTCACGTGCACCACCGAGCCGACCTGCACCATGTCCGTGGAGAGATCCTTCGTCTCGATCACCGTCGCCATCCGCAGCTTCTCCTGGAGCTGCGCGATGCGGCTCTCGATCATCGCCTGCTCGTTCTTCGCGTCGTCATACTCGGAGTTCTCCGAGATGTCTCCGAACTCGCGCGCCTCCTTGATGCGCTCGGCGATCTCACGGCGCTTGGCCGTGGAGAGATGCTCGAGCTCCTGGTTCAGCTTCTCCAGGCCTTCGGGGGTGAGGATGACGTCCTTCTGCATGGGACCCTCGGCAGAGTTGGCTTGAGCGATGAAAAACCCGCCCTTCAGGCGGGGATCGCTGCCAATGGGAGCGCAGCGCGCGCAGCAGTATACCGAGCGTCCCCGAGCGTCGGGACTTTTTGCAACGACTCGCTCAAGCGCTTGGACTCGGTCGGGTCAAGACCAAGTCGGGCCACGTACCAGGGGTAGAACTTGCGCAAATACCGGGTCGCACGCGGCTCGCCCAGATGCTCGACCGCGCGAGCGATCGTCCAGTCGAGCTCCGCCAAGACCTCACCCCTGGTCGGCTCGTGTCGGTCATCGGTGAGCAGTTGCCGGAACAGCCACGGATTGCCGAGCGACCCCCGCGCGAGCATCACCGCGGTCGCGCCGGTCGCTTCGAACGCCTCACGTACATGCACGGCGTCGCTGAGACCGCCCGTCAAGATCACCGGCGCCGGCAGCGAGCTTACGAGTCGCTTTGCGAGGTCGTAGTCGGGAACGCCCTTGTGATGCACGGCCGCCGAGCGGGGATGAAACGCGATCGCCGCCACCCCCGCCTCTTCCACCAGGCGATGCGCGAGCGCGTAGCCGCTCTCATCCCCCGGTCGCAGTCCCGAGCGCAGCTTCACCGTTATCGGCAGCTCGCGCCCGGCCCGTGCCGCGCCCTCCCCCGCGGCGCGCGCCACCGCGACGGCCAGATCGGGGTCGGCGAGCATCCCTGCGCCCGCGCCGGTCTTACGCACCTTCGGCACGGGACAGCCCATGTTGATGTCGATCGCATCCGCGGTCGTGCGCGCCGCGACGTGTTCCGCGGCCGAGCGCATCACCGCGGGGTTCTCGCCGAACAGCTGGATCGACACGGGTCCGCCGCTCCCCGTCCCGGCGGCCCCTCCGGGGAGGCGCTCGTCGGGATGAATGCGCAGCATCTCTACGCACGTTTTTTCGTTCCCGTAATGGATCGCATGCGAGGAGACCATCTCCGACACCGCCATCCCAGCGCCGTAACGCTTGGCCTGCAAGCGCACAAACCAGTTCCCGATCCCGGCCAGCGGTGCCAGCAACACGCGGTTGGGCACCTCCAGGGGACCCAGCATCCACGGGTCTGTCAACAAAGTCATCACGCCATGATTACGCAGCGATCCATACTCCGCACGCGTAGGCCCCCGTCAAATCGCCGCTTACATCTATTGCCGGTCGCAGACCGGCCGGCGACTCCGTATGGATCAGTTTCCACACTGACTCATCTCCGGCAAGCCCACAACGCGCATGTCGCCATACGAGGTAGCGGCGTAGCTGTACCACCACAGCATCACGACGGCCAACCCGCACGGGCAGCACCGCGCTCTAGCTGTTGCGCTCGTGCAACAACCGCAAGCCGGTGAGCGTCAAGAGGTCATCGACCTCCTCGATCTCCTCGGTATACGGCACGACCAGCGGGGAGAGCCCGCCGGTGGCGATCGCCGGGGCGCGCTGGCCGAGCTCGTCGTAGAGCCGTCTGAGGATCGCGTCGATCGCGCCGGCGTAGCCGAAGACGACGCCCGAGCGGATCGCGTCGATCGTGTTCTTGCCGATCACGCTCTTGGGTGGGGCAAGATCTACCTTCGGCAGGCGTGCGCCGCGCTCGGAGAGAGCTTCGAGGGAGACCTCGATCCCGGTCATCAGCGAGCCGCCGAGATAGTCGCCCTCGGCGGAGATCACGTCGAAGGTGGTCGCGGTGCCGAAGTCAACGCACACCGCCGGTCCGCCGAAGCGCTCGCGCAGGGCGACCGCGTTGACGAGCCGGTCGGCGCCGATCTCGCGCGGATTGTCGTAGCGGATCGCCATGCCCGTCTTCGTCCCCGGTCCCACGACGTGCGTCTCGTGGCCGAGATAGCGCGAGGCCATCGCGGCCCACTCGGGCTCCAACTGCGGCACGGTGGAGGAGACGATCGAGGAGTCGATGTCGGCGAACGACAGTCCGCGCAGGCCCAGCAGGTTCCCGAGCGCGGCGCCGAGCTGGTCGGCCGTGGACTCCCGCACGGTCGCAAAGCGCCAGTGCTCCACGAGCTCGTCCTCGCGGAAGGTGCCGAAGTGTGTCTGGGTGTTGCCGACGTCGATGGCGAGGAGCATGGGCGTGGGTGCGGGGTGGGAGACTTGTCAGGGGCTCAACTCAGGCTCACGTGCGCGAGCCCGCGTGAGCCATTATGCTGAGGACCATGTCGAAGAGGCGCGCAGAGCGATGAGCATCAAGCTGTACGTGCTACCGGCATCGCACCCGTGCGCCGCGGTCGAACAGGCGTTGCACCTGAAGGGCCTTCAGTTCGAGCGCGTCGACCTCGTGCCGATGACCCAGACTTTGATCGGGCCGCTGCGCTACGGCGGGGGGACCGTCCCGGGCATGCGCATCGACGGCGAGAAGATCGTCGGCTCGCGCACGATCATGCGCCGCCTGGATCAACTGCGCCCCGAGCCACCACTGCTGCCGCCGCCGGGAGACGAGCGCTACGCGCCCGTGCTGGAGGCCGAGCGCTGGGGTGACGAGGTCCTGCAGAGTGTGCCGCGCCGGATCATCGACGTCGGGTTCCTGCGCCGCCCGCACGCGATGCTGAGCTATGCAGGCGACGCCAAGCTGCCGATGCCGAGCGCGCTGATGAAGCCCGCGGCGCCGCTCACGGCGAAACTTATGGCCTTCAAAAACAAGGCCCGCGACACGAGCGCGCGTGCGGACATCGCGGCGCTCCCGGGACAGCTCGACCGCGTCGATCGCTGGATCGCCGAGGGCATCATCGGCGGAGAGCAGCCCAACGCCGCCGATCTGCAGATCGGCTCGACGATCCGCCTGCTGATGAGCATCGGCGACATACGCCCCCTGATCGAGACTCGCCCCGCAGCCAAGCTCGCGAACTACTTCCCGCCGCTCGTCGGCGAGATCGAGGCCGGCGTACTCCCGCCCGAGTGGTTCCCCGCCGCGCCCGTCGCGGCGTAGGCGGTTCGCAAAGCCGTCTGTCCCGGTCTCCGGGCTCAGGCGGTTAAAGGGGTAGTGGCCTCTACCATCCGTGACATGTCGGTCAAGAAGCGCCTGCACCAGCTGGTCGACGAGCTGAGCGAGGCCGAGGCCGCCGATACGCTCGAGTACGCAGCGTCGCGTCACGCGTGTGAGGACAGGCCTGGAGACATTGTCGACGATTGGGGCAATCTCTCGGCGATGCGACGAGCATCCTCAGCGCGCAAAATGCGCAGACTCGCCGCCGAGGAGGCTGCGGCCGGGCATGATCCATGGTGAATCGAGGGGAGATCTGGTGGTATGAGCCGCCCGATATCAAGCGCCGCCCGGCTCTCGTCATGACCCGGCAGGGCGCAATTGCCAGTCTTACCGAGCTCTTTGTCGTACTTGCCTCCACAACTATCCGCAACCTCGACACAGAGGTCGAACTCGGAGCAGAGGACGGCATGCCGCGTAGTTGCGTCTTGAACACCGACCAGGTCGATGGCGCTGACAAGACGTACCTTACGCGCCGTATTACGACGCTTGGCGCTCACAAGATGTCTGAAGTCTGTCGGGCTCTTGCCCGGGCGACTGCCTGCTGACGTTACTTATGCAGGACGACGCTCCTCGACACTCGGGCCACCGCGCCAGATAGCGGCGTGAGCGCGATCTGGACGGTCAGCGCCAGGCGATGGTGGCGGTGAAGCGCCGCGCGCGCGCGAGCGCCCAGAGGCACAATGAACGCGGTGGCGCCCGCGTGCACCACCGAGCGCAGCAAACGTCCCACACGTACCCGTGCGGGATGCCGGGCGCCGCCTAGCGACGCGCCCGGAGCGAACAGGGCGACTTCGAGTTTGCCGCCGGCCCCGGCGGCCGAGACGTCGATCGAGCCGTGCACCGCCGGGCCGTGCTGGGAGGAGGCGAGCCGCAGAGCGTGTGCGCCCCCGGCGAAAAGCGAGTTCCCAGCTCCGGAAGATCCCCCGGGAGCGGACGCCCCCGGAGCCGTCGGGGTGGTGCTCGTGGGCGTGGTCGTGGTCACGGTCGTGCCGCCGTCGGGGCTGACTGTGATCGTGCCCCTCATTTCGGCGTGCACGGTGCAGACGAACGTGTAGGTACCGGGGGCGCCGAACGTGCATTCGCCGCTCCAGGAGACCGCGCCCGACGGTTCGCCGGCGGCGGCTGGAATTCCGCTGCAGCTTGGCGTGGCGGCGGCGGTGCCGCCGGTGAACTTGAGGCCGTGGGGCGTTTCGCTGTAGGGGTTGGCGAACTTCACGACGCCACCGGGCGCCACGGTGGCCGTTGAGGGTGTCCAGGAGTGCGTGCCGTAGATGCCAGGTTCGTTGTAAGCGGAGATGGTCGTCGTTTCCGAACTCGCGAGCGCGGGGAGAGCGACCAGCGCGGCGGCGAGCGTGCTCAGAACTACTGCCAGACGTCGGGAATCGGCCATCGAGCAAACAGACGCCTCACCACGAAGAACCTTCCCGGCGCTACAGTCGCCTGAGCGCAGGCGTATGAAAACGCTCGACCCGCAATCGTTGACGCAGCACGTGGACCGCATGTATCGCGCGGCTTGGGCGCTGTGCGGGCGCAAGGAGGACGCGGAGGATCTCGTGCAGGAGACGTTCGCACGGGTACTCGCGCGCCCGCGGGTGGTGCGCGGAGAGGACGAGGCGTACTACCTGATGCGCGCGCTGCGCAACACCTTCTACACGAGCAAGCGCACCGCCGGGCGCCGGCCGCAGACGGGCGCGGCGCTGGAGGACGTGGTGGCGGCCGACCCGCGCCCGACGAGCCGCCCCGAGCGGGCGATCGAGGTGCAGGAGCTGTACGCGACGATCGCCCAGCTGCCCGAGGACTTTCGCCTGGCGCTGGTCGCGGTGGACGTGCTCGGGCTCTCCTACCGCGAGGCCGCGCGTGCGTTGAAAGCGCGCGAGGCGACGATCACGACCCGGCTGTTTCGCGCGCGCCGGCAGGTCGCGCGCGCACTCGACCCGGACCTCGCACCACCGAGCGCGTCGCCCCAGCAGGCACGCACGGAGCAGGCGCACACAGAACAGGCGAACACCGAGCAGACGCCCCGGGAAGAGTCGCGCGCGAGCGGAGTCTTGCCCAGTAGGAGCACATCGTGAGCGATCCCATGAGCGATCCGCAGACACCCACCGAGGGAGGACAGGCCGAGCGCGAGCACGCGGCCGAGCTGCGCGTGGCCGAGCTGGTGAGCGCGGTGGACGTGCGCGCGCCGCAGACGCTGCATCGCCGGGTTCAGGAGCTCGTGGACGCCCACCCCGCCTCGCGCCGGCGGGCAGGCGGGCGCCGACGGGAGGGCGCCGCAGGAGAGCGCGGCGGCGTGTTCGGCGGTGTGCTGAACGGCCGGCTGCGGCCGACGCTCGCGGCGATGGCCGTGGCTGCGGTCGCGGGGGCGGCTCTCGCGCTGCTGACGGGCGGCGGCACGCATCGCGCCGCGCAGCCCGCGGGACCGAGTCTGAGCGCCGCTTCGCGGCTGACCCTGAGCGCCGCCACTACCGGGGCGCCGCGCGAGAGCCCCATGCACTCAAAGCAGTTGAACGTGGCCGTCGACGGCGTCGCGTTCCCGTACTGGAAGGAGCGCTTCGGCTGGCGCGCGAGCGGAACGCGCACGGACACGATCGGGGGACGTTCCGTTACAACCGTCTTCTATGCCGGCCCAAGCGGCAAGCGGATCGGGTATGCGATCGTCGGTGGCATGCCCGCACCGGCGACGAGCGGCGGCACGCTCGTATGGCATCGCGGCGTCCCCTACCGGCTGCAGCAGGTCGGCGCCGTGCCGGTCGTCACCTGGCAGCGCGACGGCAGACTGTGTGTGCTCTCCGGCCGGGGCGTCAGCGGCGCGACGCTCGTGCGGCTCGCCAGCTGGAGCGAGGCGCCGACGGCCGCATAGCCGCCGGTCGGTGGATCAGGACTCGCGCTCGGGGACGCTCAGCGGTGGTCCGGCCCAGCGCACGCCCTCATCGAGATCGAGCCCGGCGAGGGCATCGGCGAGCGCGGCGCCGGAGGGCGTGCGCAGCGCGAAGTCGAGCTCCAGCGCTGGGATCAGCACGAAGCGCCGGCACAGCAGTTGCTCGTGCGGGAGCGTCATGCGCGGATGCGCGAGCTCGTGCGCCCCGAGCAGCAGGATGTCGATGTCGATCGCGCGCGGACCGTGGCGGACACCGTTTTTGCGACCCAGCGTGTGCTCCAGTCCCTTGACCGCGTCGAGTAGCTGCAGCGGTTCGAGTTCGGTCTCGACGCGCACGCACGCGTTCAGAAAGCTCGGCTGGTCGAGCACGTCTCCCACCGGGTCGGTGTCATACACCGAGGAGGCCGCCGTGATCCGCACCCCGATCGACGCGAGCGCGTCGACGGCCGCCTGCAGCTGGGCGCGGCGATCGCCTACGTTCGACCCGAGGCCGAGCAGTCCTGTCTGAGCGGGCACGGGTCAGCACGGTAGTGGGTCTGGATGGGTGAGCCAGAGCCAGTCCACCGAACACACCTGCCGGCGCCGCTCTCGATTGCCGGCGACGCGAAGCAGGCGCCTGCGCCGATGCGGACGCCACTCCGGGGCGCAGTTACGCGCCCGTGGGCTCGCCCAGGCCCTCGCGCAGACCTACGCGCGCGTGCAGGCGGCGCAGCGGGCGGGGCGCCCACCAGACGCTCTCGCCGAGACGGCCCATCAGCGCGGGTACGAGCAGCGCGCGTACGAACGTCGCGTCGATCGCCACAGCCAGGGCGGTGCCGAGGCCGAACTGCTTGACGAAGAAGATGTGCGAGGTCACGAACGCGCCGACCGCGACGCAGAACAGGAGCGCCGCGGCGGTGATCAGGCGGCCGGTGCGCTCGACGCCGTAGGCGACCGCGTCGCGCGTGGCCATGCCGTTGTCGTGGCCCTCCTTGATGCGCCCGAACAGGAACACGCCATAGTCGGTCGAGAGCGCGAACGCGACCACGAACAGCAGCACGAGGTTGGACTCCTCCAGTCCTCCGATCGGGCTGAAACCGAACAGGCTCGATGCGTGTCCGTCCTGGAAGATCAGCACGAGCAGGCCGGCGCCGACGGCGACCGTGAGCAGGTTCATCAGCAGCGCCACCAGCGGCAGCACGAGCGAGCCGGTCATCAGGAACAGGAACCCGCCCGTGACCAGCGCGAGGATCGCCAGCGCCAGCGGGGTGTTGGCGGAGATCGCGGACTTCTGATCGACGAACCACGCGGTCGCGCCGCCGACCAGCAATGTGGGCGGTGCTGCGAGCGCGTGCAGGTGCTCGATCAGCCGCTGGTTCGCCGGCGAGCCGTCGGCGCCGCGGGGGAGCATTTCGATCTCCCACTCTTCCCGCCCGAGGTAGCGCGGGGCGCCGGTCAGGCTTGCCTGGGCGCCGGCTGCGACCTGCGCGCGGTGGGCGAGCGCGGCGACCGTGGCCGCCCCGGTCTGGGGGGCGCGGGCGACGAGCGTCACGGTTTGGGAGCCGTCGACGGCGAAGTCGTGGGTGATCGCTTCGGCCACCTGGCGGGGCTGCGCGGAGGTGGGCAGGACGTGGGCGTCGGCCGGGGCCAGCTGCAGGCGCAGCGCGGGCAGTGAGAGCACGATCAGCAGGATCGCAGTACCCAGGGCGACCATGCCCGGGCGGCGCATGACCGCGCGCGCGAGGCGATACCAGCCGCCGCTCTCGGCCGGGCGGGCCGCCTGGGCGGCGCTGCGCTGCAACCGCGCGGGGGCCAGCGCGTTGATGCGCGGGCCGAGTGCGACGAGCACGGCCGGCAGCACGATCAGCGAGACCGCGCCCGCGGAGAGCGTCACGAGCGCCCCGCCGATCCCCATCGAGTAGAGGAAGCGCAACGGGAACACCAGCAGCGAGGCGAGCGCTCCCGCGACCGTCAGCGAGCCAAACAAAACGGTGCGTCCAGCTGTCTGCAACGTACGGCGGATCGCCGCGTGGGTGTCAAGGCCGCGCGCGAGCTCCTCGCGGTAGCGCGAGAGGATGAACAGGCTGTAGTCGATCCCCAGCCCCAGTCCGATGCCGGTGACGAGGTTGACGGCGAACACCGACAGGCCCGCGAACTGGTCGATCACGCGCAGCAGCAGGAACGTGAGCACGATCGCAAAGCCACCCACGAGCAGCGGCAGAGCGGCCGCGATCAGGCCGCGGAAGACCCAGAAGGAGAGCAGCAGCAGGATCGGCAGCGCGAACATCTCCGCGCGCGCCAAATCGGAGGAGGTGCGTTTGTTGATTTCGTTAAACGCCACGTCGTTGCCGCCGATGCGCACGGAGCCGGCGGCGAGCTGGGGGCGGACGTGTTCGACCGCCTGCGCCGAGCGTTCGCGCGTGGCGAACGCCCCCAGCACGAGCGTCTCGTGGCCGTTACGCGAGACCAGCACGGGCAGGTGCGTGGCGGGGTAGTCAAGCGCGCGCTGAAAGCCGGGCTGGTGGGCGAGCAGCGCGACCACATGCGCGGCCTGCGCCTGCGCGGCAGGATCGGTGCGCACGTCGCCGGCGCTTGAGACGAGGGCCGCGACGCCGTAGTAGGCGGCCTGGCCGGTGGCGTGTTCGACCTCGCGCAGCACCTGCTGGTTCTGCGCATGCGGGTCTTGGAAGTCCGAGGATTCGCTCTTGAGGATCGTGACGACGGGAACGCCGATTACGGCCGCGAGCAGAAAGACAGCGCCCGCGATCATCAGGATACGCCGCGTGCGCTGCGTGGCGAGCCGTGCAAACTGGTCGATCATCGTGCCTCCGGTTCCTCGAACGTTGCCACTGTCAGCACCGCTCCACCCATCCTGTCGGGATTATAAGTTAGCGCTAACTAATGTCAAGGGAAATCTCCGAGACCGGCTCGAAATGCGCCGAGATTGGCGCGATCGGAGGGACGGCGACTACTCCTCGGCCTCGCGCCAGACCTCGACCGAGACCTCGTCCACGTGCAGCGCGATCGGGGGCTCGGGCTTGGTGGCCTTGACCCATACGCCTTCCAACTCGTAATCGCCGAGCAGTCGGTCGGCGATCGTGCCGCACAACCGCTCAAGCGTCGCGTGCGAGCGCTGCTGGGCGATCAGCGCGACCAGCTGGCAGACCTCGCCGTAGTCGACCGTGTCTTCGATCGAGTCCGTGACCGTCGCGTCGGTTTCGCCGAGGTCCAACCGCAGGTCGAGCACGAGCCGCTGACCGACCTCGCGCTCGGCCTCGCTGACGCCGTGGTGGGTGTACAGCGACAGGCCGGCGATCTCGATCGTGACCGACTCGCCGGTCTCCTCGCGCTCGGCGTCGAACTCGTCGTCAAGCTCCTCGTCGGACTCATCCGGATCGTCGGGAACCTCCGAGTGCTGCTCGCCGTCCATTCAGCTCAACGTAGCAGCCGCCACGGTGAGCGCGGCGCGCACCGGCGCGACGTCGTGGACCCGGAAGACGCTCGCCCCGCGCTCGTACGCGAGCACGTTCGTGGCGATCGTCCCGGGCAGCCGCTCGCTCGCCGCCACGGGCTGCTCGCGCCCGGCGGCGTCGGCGAGGATGCGCCCGATGAAGCTCTTGCGCGAGGTGCCGATCGCCAGCGGCCGTCCCAGCGACGTGAGCTCGTCCAAGCGTCTCAGCAGCGTCAGGTTGTGCGCGAGCGTCTTGCCGAAGCCGATGCCCGGGTCGAGCATGATCCGCTCCTCCGCCACGCCCTCGCCGACGGCATAGGCCATGCGCTCTTCCAGGAACGCCCTGACGTCGTCGACCACATCCTCGTAGCGGGGGTCGACCTGCATCGTGCGGGGCTCGCCGCGCATGTGCATCAGGCAGCACTCCACCCCACTCTGCGCCACGATCCCCGCCATCTCCGGGTCGCCACGCAGGGCGCTCACGTCGTTGACGAGCGTAGCGCCCGCCTCGACGCACGCGCGCGCGACCGCCGCCTTGGACGTGTCGATCGAAACCTGAGCGCGCGCGGATGTCCGCTCTCCGTCCGCGACGCCCGCTCCAACCGCGACGCCATTTCCGGGCACGACGCCGTTTGCGGCGGCGATCCCCTCGACGACCGGCAATACTCGCCGCAGCTCCTCATCCGCCGACACCGGCTCGGCCCCCGGTCGCGTGGACTCGCCGCCGACGTCCACGATCTGCGCGCCTTCGCCGACCAGCTCGCGTGCGTGCGCGATCGCCGCGTCCGCGTCGAGATACAGGCCGCCGTCGGAGAACGAGTCCGGGGTCACGTTCACGACCCCCATCATGCGAAACGACAATGCCACCGCGTCAACCTACCGCCGGAGGCATCGGGCTAGCGGTGAAACCCGCCGACGTCAGGCTAGCTCGGGGCGCTCTGGGTCCGTCCCGCGGATCTCCGCGGTACCGCCGGCCAACCCTGGGCGTGGCGATACGCGCGGGGTTTCGCGCTCGGGCCGGCCTGCCGGTGCGGGCGGAGCGGGAAGCTCGGGCTTTGGGTCCTCTTCCACCCCGAACACCTCCTCCTCGCTCTTCCCGTCCAGCAACGCCAAGAACTCCTCCTTCTCGATCGTCTCGCGTTTGACCAAGATCTCAGAGATCTTCTCCAGGTCGTGGCGATGCTCGGTCAGGATGTCCGTCGCGCGCTGGTGCGCGGCCTCGATGATGCGCCTGACCTCGTCGTCGATCTCGCGCGCGATCTCGTCGGAGTAGTCGGGCTCGGTCGAAAACTCGCGCCCGAGGAACGGCTGACCGTGGTCGTGGCCGAACACGCGCGGCCCCAAACGCTCGGACATGCCGAAGCGCATCACCATCTGCTTCGCCGTCTGCGTCACCTTCTCGATGTCATTCGACGCGCCCGTCGTGATCTCGCCGAACACGATTTCCTCCGCCGCGCGCCCGCCCAGGGTCATCGCCATCGTGTCCTTCAGCTCCGCCCGCGTCGTCAGAAAGCGGTCTTCCTGGGGCATCGAGATCGTGTACCCGAGCGCCTGCCCGCGCGAGATCACCGAGATCTTGTGCACCGGGTCGGCGAACTCCAGGAAGTGGCCGACGAGCGCATGGCCCATCTCGTGATAGGCCGTGATCAGGCGCTCTTTCTCTGACATCACCCGCGTCTTCTTCTCAGGGCCGGCGATCACGCGCATGATCCCCTCCTCGAGCTCCTCCTGGTTGATCTCGCGCTTGCCCGTCCGGGCCGCCAGCAGTGCCGCCTCGTTGATCAGGTTCGACAGGTCCGCGCCCGTGAAGCCGGGCGTCTGTCCCGCGAGCGCGTCGATGTCGATCACCTTCGCCAGCGGCTTGCCGCGGGTGTGCACCTCAAGGATCTTCGCCCGGCCCTTGCGATCGGGCCGGTCCACCGCGATCTGGCGGTCGAAGCGTCCGGGGCGCAGCAGCGCCGGGTCGAGGATGTCGGGCCGGTTGGTGGCCGCGATCATGATGATGTTGTCCTTCGCCTCAAAGCCGTCCATCTCGACCAGCAGCTGGTTCAGTGTCTGCTCGCGCTCGTCATGACCTCCACCGAGACCGGCGCCGCGATGGCGTCCGACGGCGTCGATCTCGTCCATGAAGATGATGCACGGGCTGTTCTGCTTGGCCTGCTCGAACAGGTCCCGTACACGCGATGCGCCCACCCCGACGAACATCTCGACGAAATCCGATCCCGAGATCGAGAAGAACGGCACGCCCGCCTCGCCCGCGACCGCGCGCGCCAGCAGCGTCTTGCCGGTCCCCGGAGGCCCGTACAGCAGCACGCCCGTGGGTATTCGGGCGCCGAGCGCCTGGAACTTCTTCGGGTTCTCCAAGAACTCCTTGATCTCGTGCAGCTCCTCCACGGCCTCGTCCACGCCGGCGACGTCGCGGAAGGTGATCTTCGGCGAGTCCGCCGACAGGCGCTTGGCGCGCGACTTGCCGAACGACATCACTTTCGAGCCGCCCCCTTGAACCTGGTTCATCAGGAAGATCCAGAACCCCAGGAAGATCACGAACGGGAGGATGTACGTAAGCAACGAGAGCAGCACGCTGCTCTTTTCCGATTCGATGCCCACGTGGGCGCCGGAGGCCCGAAGTTCTTTGATCAGTTCGGGCGAAGCCTGTTCGATGTAGCCGGTTTCGTACTTTTCCTTGTTCTTCAGCTTGACTTCGAGAGCCTTGCCCTTGTTCTTGAAATCGGCCGATTCGACTTCGTGATTCGGGATCTCTTTGGCGACCAGCGTCTGATAGCTGTGCGAGTGAGCGTTGCTGTTGCCGTGATCGACCAGTTTCACGGCCAGAAACGCCAGCACCAACACGATGAGGATTGGGAACGCGGCGCTCTTGAATGAACGGCTCATGGCGATATCACGTGGTTTCCGGCGCCGGTGCTCATCATGGCCGCCAGTTCCCTAGCGTACCACGCGGCGTCTGTTTTTCCGGGCGCTAAGAGGCCGGCAGGGCCGCTCGCCGCAGTCATCGGGCCGGCTGGACGTGCGCCCGAGCGCTCTCGTCCAACGCCGCTACGAAGGGAAGGTTGCGGTGGCGCTCGGCGTAGTCCAAGCCGTAGCCGACGACGAACTTGTCCTCGATCTCAAAGCCCACGTACTTGGCCTGCAGCTCGACCTTGCGCCGCGCCGGCTTGGTCAGCAGCGCGCATACCTCAAGCGTCCGCGGGTTGCGCGATCCGAGGTTGCGCAGCAGGTACTGCAGCGTCAGCCCCGAGTCCACGATGTCCTCGACGATCAGCACGTCGCGGTCCTCGATCGCCGCGTCCAGGTCCTTCAGGATCCGCACCACGCCCGAGGAGTCCGTCGCCGAGCCGTAGGAGGCGACAGCCATGAAGTCGACCTCGACCGGGATCTCGATGAAGCGCATCAGGTCGCTCAAAAAGAACACCGCGCCCTTCAGCACGCCCACCAGCAGCAGGCTGCGCCCGGCGTAGTCGCGCGAGATCGCCGCCCCCAGTGCGCGCACGCGCGTCTGCAGCTCCTGCTCGCTCACCAGAACCTCGCCGATTTCGCCTGCCGCCGCACCGCCCGCCGGAGCGGGGGGCGGGACGCTCGCCGTGGTCGGGAGGCTCACCAGCAGGAGTGTACGCCGCGGGTCAGTCGCCGTCGCTCGCGCCCTGGGGGTCGCCCTCGCCGCCGTCGCCCCCCGCTAGATCCTCGGGCGCCTCTTCGGCGACATCCACTTCCGTGCCCCAGTCCCCGGGCTCCAGCGAGGACAGCACCGGCGGGGGCTCAGGGGGCGCGAGCTTGACCATGCGCAGCTCCCCCGCGGCGATCCGCGCGCCGACGTTGCCGCCGACGTGCAGCTCCGCGCTGCCCCCCCGCGCGCCCAGCGTAAGGATCTCCTCCACCCGCTGACCCGCCTGGGGCACGAACCCGCCGGCGACCTGCTCGGCCAGGTGCACGACGATCAGCCGCGCCAGCGCCGGATGCAGTTCGCCCAGCCGCTCAAGCGCGATCGCATCGCGCTCCCCCAGCTCGGCCGCGACCAGCCCTTCGAGCAGGTCGGTCTCCTCGCGCAGCAACTCCGCGGTGCGACGCACGTTCTCCTGCGCCGCCGGGTGCACCGCGCGCAGCGCCGGCACGAGCAGTTTGCGCACGCGCACGCGCGCGTAGCTGACGTCGTCGTTGCTCGCATCTTCACGCCACGAAAGCCCGCGCGCTTGGCAATACGCGGCCGTCTGCTCGCGCGTGACGCCCAGCAGCGGGCGCACCAGCCAGCGCTCGCGCGGCGCCATCCCCAGCAGCGCCCGCCTCCCCGGGGAGGCCGACAGTCGATACAAGACCGTCTCGACCTGATCGCTGGCCGTATGCCCCGCCGCCACCGGCGCGTCCAGTTCGAGCGCCAGCCTGCGTGCCACCTCGTAGCGGCGCTCGCGCGCCCACGCCTGCAGGTTGCCCGTACCGCGTTCGTCCTCGCCCACGCGCACCAGCTCCAGCCACACCCCCAGCTGTGAGCACAACTCCGCGCAGTAGCGCTCGTCCGCGGAAGAGGCCGAGCCGCGCAATCCGTAGTTGACGTGCAGCGCGCGCACGTTGTCCTTCCCCCGCACCGCCACCGCCACGTCCAGCAGGCAGACCGAATCGCGCCCGCCGGAGAGCATCGCCACGACCTGCCCGCGCTCGCCCAGCAGACCCTCCGCCCGCACCCGCTCGTGCAACTCCTCCGGTGTCACCGTGTCGTGCGCCTCCTCCGCGTCGCCGGCAAGGGAGAGCGGCGCCGGCAGACTGTGTTCGGGGGACCAGCCACCGTCTCACCCACCCAAAGACACCCAGCCGCCGCCGACATCACGCCGTCTGCTCCCCGCGCGCGCGGGCCAGGAACAGCTCGGTCGGATGGTTGAACCCCTTCAACACCACCTCGCCGATCAGCTCGAACTCCAGCCCGTCCTGGCGTCCGGCCGCGTCCACGACCGGATGCGTCACCAGCACCTCCCCGCCCGCCGCGCGCGCGACCACCCGCGCCGCGCGGTTGACCTCGCGCCCGTAATAGTCGCCGTCTCGATACAGCGCCGCCCCGCTGTGGATGCCGATCCGCGGCGGCGGCGAGCCCTCCGGCAGCTCTCCGCCAAGGCCCACCGCCCAGCGCGTCAGCGCGCCCGCGTCGGCCGCCACGACCATCACCTCGTCGCCCAGCGTCTTGATCACGCGCGCGTCGATCGGCAGCGTGTGCTCGACCGTCTCCACGAACCGCTCCACCGCGTCCACCGCCCGCGCCTCGCCAGCTTCCTCCGTGAGTTTTGTGTAGCCCGCGAGGTCTGCAAACGCGATCGCCACGCGCATCCTTCCCTCCTCCGCGGTCTCCTCGTCGTTCAAATCCGACTCGATATGACCGATCACGTCCTGCTCGACGAAATACCCCAGCAACCGCCCGTGCAGGTAGTTGATGAACGGCACCGCAAACGGCAACATCTCGCGCGTCATCCCCTCCATCGCCTGCGCCACCTCGACGCCCGGCACCCCCTCGCGCATCAGCGGCTCGTGCAGGTAGAGGTGAAACAGCCGCACCTCCGCGTCCGCCACCTGCGCCATCGCCTGCCCGTACACGCGCGCCAGCTGCAACAGCGCCGGCAGCGGCAACCCGGCGTTCAGCACCTCCGCGCCGTAGCGCAGCACCTCCAGATCGTCCTCTGAGAACTCCTCGCTCGTCAGCGCGTTCTGGCCCATCGCCGCCGTCAGCCGTTCGATCAGCTCCGGCTCCAGCCCGATCTCCCTGGCTGCCTCCCTCAGCGTGAAGCGGGCCTCGGAGCTCGGCAGCAGTTCGTCGATGTACCCAAACGCCAGCTTCCCGCTCTGGCTCGCCTCCCTGATCTTCCGCACCGTATGCCCGCGCTCGCGCAGCCGCGCCACGATCCGCACGTGCGAAGCCGCCGCCGGCGTCCACTCCCCTTCGTACTGGGGCACCAGCCCCTCCTTCACCCAGCGCCTCACCGTCCCCGCGCTCACGCCCGCGCGCGTCGCGACCTGCTCCAGCGTCAGCGTGGTCGGCGAAGCGCCGTCGCCGCCGTCATCGCCGGGATCGTCCTCGGGGGGTGTATCGGGGGACGTCGCCATCGCCCGGCAGTCTAAAGTCGCGGCCCGTGTCGCAGCCCGAGCCCGCTCATCCGGCCGATCCCGTCAATCCGTCCGCACCCGACGCGATCCATCTGCGCCCCACCGCCGAACTGGCCGAGCGCGTGCTGTTGCCCGGCGATCCCGGGCGTGCGCTCGCGCTCGCGCAGGTCCTGATCGACGCCCCGCTCATGTTCAACCACCACCGCGGCCTGTGGGGCTACACCGGACCCGCGCGCCTCGATGGCGAGCCCCTGACGATCCAATCCACCGGCATGGGCGGCCCCTCCGCCGCGATCGTCCTTACCGAGCTGATCGCCCTCGGCGCACGGCGTGCCGTACGGGTCGGCACCTGCGGCGCGCTGCAGCCCGGGCTCGCGCTCGGCGAGCTCGTCATCGCGCGCGAGGCCATCTGCGCCGACGGGACCTCCCGCGCGCTCGGGGGCGGCGAGCGTGTTGCCGGCGATCCCGCGCTCGCCGACGCGCTCGCGCATGCCGCGCCCGCCGGCTCGCACCGTGGCGCAATCGTCAGTGTCGACCTCTTCTACGACGACCCTCCCTCACCCGACACCGCCGCCGACGCGCTCGCGATCGAGATGGAGGCCGCAACCCTCTTCGCCGTCGGCGCCCGTGCCGGCGTGCCCGTCGGCTGCCTGCTCGCGGTCACCGACACGTTCGACGCCGTCGGTACCCGCACGCGTATTGACGATCACTCGCTGCTCGCGGCCGCCGAACAGATGGGCGCGGTGGCCGTCGCCGCGATGGGTACGCTCACGGGCTGAGGCTTTGCAATGCCGCCTGCACGCTGCGCCAGGCGGACACTTCGACCCGACCCGTCCCTCTTTCGAAATCGGGGCGGTTGAGCAAGTAGTAGTGGTAACTACAATTCGGGAGATGACGACCAAGGAACGCCTGCACAGGCTCGTGGACGAGCTGAGCGAGGCCGAGGCCGATGAGACGCTGCGCTTCGCCGCGGCTCGCCACGATGGTAAGAACGTTGATCGGTGGGGCGATCTCGATGCCTGGTCAGATGCCGTAAGCGGCGACACTATGCGCATGCTCGACGAGGAAGAGGCCGCAGCGGGGTTCTCTTGGGAACAGCGCGAGTCCTCGTGAGACGGGGCGAGATCTGGTGGCATGAGCCGCCCGAACAGAAGCGACGTCCCGTCCTGATCTTAACCCGAGACGAGGCAATCGGCCAACTTAACAAGCTTGTCGCGGCGCCCGCAACCGGCACCGTCCGCGATATCCCCTCCGAGGTCCCGGTCGGACCCGATGACGGGATGCCACGCGAAAGCGCGATCAGCTTGGACAACACGACACTCGTGCAGAAGGCGCTACTGACCGAACGCATCACCACGCTCGGTGTCGAAAAGATGAGCGATGTCTGTCTCGCGCTTGACTACGCCACAGGTTGCTGAGGCGGAGCCCCGCTCAGCCCGGCTCGAGCCGCAGCTCCCCCACGCCCTCAAACCGCCGCGCGCGGCAGAATTCGGCGAAGTCCTCAAGCCCCTCGACGATGGCCCCATACACGACGACGTTGTTCTCTCCGGAGGGCAGGCGGCACTCCGCCGTGCCGTAGGCGAAGGCGAGCTCGCCGGCGGCGGGGTCCCAGGTGAGGTCGCCTGGCCGGGGCAGGCGTACGGCGTTCTCGCGCTCGACGGCGAGGTCGTATTGGCGCGCGCTCATGACCATCTCCCCACTCCAGGCGACGTGTACGACTGGCACGTCCAGCGGTAGCGCGGCGAGGACGGCGGCGGCGGTCTGCGGGGCGCCCTGGTCGAAGAGCACGCCGGTCGCGCTGCCGTTTTCCCATGAGAGGGCGATGGGGGTGTCGCCGCGGCGGATGGATTCCCAGCGCTGCTGCCACCACCACGCGCCGGTCTCTGCGCTCATGGCTGACTACCCGCGCGGAGATCCGCCTCACCTGCTGCGATGTCCGCGTGCGGGGCCTCGTGGTGGATCATCTCGTAGCAGTCGATGCGGGTGTTGATCAGGTTCTCTTGCCACAGCCCGTCCCACGGCGGCAGGCCGCGCTCTGCCCTTGACGCGCGGGCGGCGGCGAAGTCATCGATGTAGCGCACGCGGTAGACGGCCCAGTAGCGCTGGCGACGGGGACCGAGGTCGCCGTCGTCGGGCAGGACCGCAAGGCGCCACCCGCCCTGGAAGCCGGGGTGGGAGATCAGTTCGGGGAAGTGCACCTCGTCATACCAGCGGTTGAACTCGCGCTCCTGCTCCTCCGAGCCCCGGAAGTCGGTCTTGACGATCGCCCAGTAGGGCGCATCGACCTCGTCAGGAGCGATCGCCGCAAGCGTACGGTAATAGGTGCGCTCCCAGTCGATCAGGTGGCTGCCGACGTACTCCTGCCACTCCCCCCACGGGGCGCCGTGCGAGCGCGCGAGCGCGTCGTTGAAGGCGGCGACGGTGTCGAGTTCGTAGACGGCGTAGTAGCCCTGCTCGTGCGGCTGGATCTGAGTGGGATGCTCAAGCGCGCGCAGCCGCCAGCCGCGCACGAAACCGGGCTGGGCGACCCATTCGGGGACGTGCTGCCGGTTGTACCAGTCGTTGAACTCCGCCTCGCGTGAGCGGCCGGCGTCGGAGATCGAGGCCTTGACGACGCTCCAGACGGGCGGTGCGGGCACGCTCGGGGGCTCGCTGGGGGTCGCTGACGGTGCGATGAGGAGATCTTACGCCCGCGAACAGCGCTTCTTCGATTGCAGCCTCCGTTGCACGTTAGCCATAACCGTGTAAATCTCCAGCGGAGGTTTACAATTGCACGGATGATAGAGAGACGAGTGGCCTCGGAAGTCACTGCGCTGCTGGATGAGACGCCGGCGGTCGCCCTCCTGGGCCCGCGACAGGCCGGCAAGACGACGCTTGCCCTGGCGATCGCCGAGGGACGGCCGTCGGTGTATCTGGACCTGGAGTCCGCGGCGGACCGCGCTCGCCTCGTCGAGCCGGTGCTGTACTTCGCCGACCATGCCGAGGAGCTCGTCATCCTGGACGAGATCCACCGCGCGCCCGGACTGTTCGAAGCGCTGCGCGGCGTGATCGACCAGGCCAGGCGCGAGGGCAGGGGCAAGGGCCGATTCCTGCTGCTGGGCTCCGCCGCGATCGACCTGCTGGCCCAGTCGGGCGAGAGCCTCGCAGGGAGGATCGCGTTCGTCGAGCTCGCTCCGTTCGACGTCACCGAGGTGGGCGAGCCGCAGCTGGACCGGCTGTGGGTCCGCGGTGGCTTTCCAGAGAGCTTCCTCGCGGCGAATGACGCGACCAGCATGCGCTGGCGTCAGGACTTCATCCGCACCTACCTCGAGCGCGAGGTTCCGCAGCTGGGCCCGCGCATCCCGGCCGAGACGCTGAGACGGCTGTGGACGATGTTCGCACACCATCAGGGCGGTCTGCTCAACGCCGCGCAGCTCGCGCGCGGACTGGGTGTGAGCGGGACGAGCATCGCCCACTACCTCGACCTGATGATCGATCTGCTGCTCGTACGACGCCTGCCTCCGCGCCTGCCGAACGTCGGCAAGCGACTGGTGCGCTCCCCCAAGGTGTACGTTCGCGACAGCGGCCTGGTGCACGCCCTGCTCGGTCTGACCGACAAGGAGGCGGTGCTTGGGCATCCGGCGGCCGGACCGAGTTGGGAGGGCATGGCCATCGAGAATCTGCTTGCGGCGGCCGGGCCCCAGGCGCAGGGCAGCTTCTACCGGACGAGCCACGGCGCGGAGGTCGACCTCGTGCTCGGCTGGCCTGGCGGCGAGGAGTGGGCGGTGGAGGTAAAGCGAAGTCTGTCGCCGACGCCCGGACGGGGCTTTCACTCCGCCCTCGCCGACCTTGCACCCCGACGCGCGTTGGTCGTTTACCCTGGATCCGAGAGCTACCCGCTGGCGCCGTCGGTGCACGCGATCGGCCTGCCCGAGCTATGCGAGCAGGCCCGAGCACGCGGCGCGCAATGAACGGCAACCGAGCGTTCGGGGGTGGGTCAGCGCGGCGCAGCAGTGATCCCCGATCGCCGTCCTCTCCCCGGCCGCGATAGGCTCCCGCCCGATGCAGATCGAGGGCAGCTCAGCGATAGTGGTCGGCGGGGCCTCCGGGCTCGGCGAGGCGACCGTGCGCCGCTTGCACGAGCAGGGCGCCGTTGTGACGATCGCCGACCTCAACGCCGAGAAAGGCGCGGCGCTCGCGGACGAGCTGGGCGCGGAGTTCGTCGCGTGCGACGTGCGCGAGGAGGAGCAGGTGCAGGCCGCCGTCGAGCAGGCCGCGAAGGTGCAGGGCGGGCTGCGGATCGCGGCGTGCTGCGCGGGGATCGGCTGGGCGCAGAAGGTCGCGGGCTCGAAGGGCCCGCACCCGTTGCTGCCGTTTGCGACGGTGATCGAGATCAATTTGATCGGGACGTTCAACGCGCTGCGCTACGCGGCGGCGGCGATGATCGCCAACGAGCCGTCGGAGGACGGCGAACGCGGGGTGTTCGTGTGCACCGCCTCGATCGCCGCCTACGACGGCCAGGTCGGCCAGATCTCTTATGCCGCCTCGAAGGGCGGGATCGTCTCGCTGACGCTGCCGGCCGCGCGCGACCTGGCCCAGTACGGGATCAGGGTCAACACGATCGCCCCGGGCCTGTTCGACACGCCACTATTGGCCGCACTCCCGGAGGAGGCCCGCCAGAAACTCGGCGCGGGCGTCCCCTTCCCGCAGCGCCTGGGCCAGCCGGCGGAGTACGCGCAGCTGGCCTGCCAGATCGTCGAGAACCGGATGCTGAACGGCGAGACGATCCGGTTGGACGGCGCGCTGCGGATGCCGCCTCGCTGAGCCGGCCCGAACGGGACCCGCCCGTGTTCGGCCGATCTAATACTGGCCGCGTTGGCTGAGCGGTGGTTTACTGCGCGAGTAAAGCCCGTGCCAACGGTAAAGTCTGGGACATGTTTAGCGATGCGGTCATAGCGGAGGCTAGCCGGCGGCTGTTGGAGGCGGTCCCGCCCCAGACGCAGGTGATCCTGTTTGGGTCGACCGCACGCGGCCAGCTGACCGAGGCCAGCGACCTGGACTTCCTGGTCGTGGAGCGAGATGTCGAGGATCGCCACGCAGAGCAGGTCCGGCTCAGACGGGAGCTTCGACCGCTGGGCATTCCTGTCGATGTGATCGTGGTGAGCGAGCGCTACGCCGATGAATGGGGCCCGGCCAAGGGTTCGATGGTCCATGCGGCACTGACGGACGGTCGGATACTGCATGCCGAAGCGTAACGCGGTTGATGTGGCCCGCGTCCTGCTCAAGAAGGCGGGGCAAGACGAGGCGCTGATATGCAAGATCGGATCAGACACGGACATCGTTGACGAGCTGTTTGGATTCCATGCCCAGCAAGCGGTGGAGAAGCAGATCAAGGCCGTACTAACCGCACATGAGATTCCGTACAGGAAGACTCACGAGTTGAGCTATCTCGTCGGGTTGATCGCCGAGAACAAGATCGACGCGACGGCCGCACTCGAGCAGGCCGACACGCTAACGGACTGGGCGGTTGACTTTCGGTATCAGGGCGAGGATCCGCCCGCGTTGGATCGTGGCGCTACGTTGGCTGCATGGCTAGGCGACCATTTGCGCCCTACTTCGCCTTCGCCTTCTTCTTGAGGGGCCCATATTTCTTGCGTGCTTGGCGTTCGCAGCTTGCGCGCTTCCTGCCCTTGGGCTTCTTCTTGCAAGCCTTCAGTGCGACTTTGAGCTTCTGCGCGCGGGTGAGGGTCTTGGCCTTTGGGCACCCGGTGACGGTGAGCTTCGTGCTTTGACTGATGAGCTTGCCGTTCTGGCCGAGGATTTCGGTGGGTATCGCCAGTTTGCTCGCGCAGAGGTTCCCGTTCGCGGACAGCACCGAATGCGGCCCTTGAGGGAGATTCGTTTCGAAGCTCGTGATGGGAGCGTCGGGCACCGTTTCGAAGCGGGAGTAGGTGATGCCTTTCTTGATGTCCGTCTTGCCGTCCAGCGTGATACGAATGCTCGAGCCGCGTTCGTTGGCTTGCAGCAGGAACACGACGTCAGGGAACGCCGCACCACCGTGGGAGACGAGGATCGCGGGACCGGTGAGGGGGACGTTCAGGATCGGCGTGAGCGCTTTCGCTGTCCCGATGAACGACCCTGGGGGACAACCGGCAGGGTTGGTGTTGAACTGTGCTTCGGTACAGGCCTGCTGGAGTGTCGTCAAGCGTGCCGGCAGGGCGGTGGGTAGGGTCAGATCGACCTTGTGAATGTCCGCTTCACCGGGTTTCTGAGAGAGCTTGACGGTGAGGCTAGCCCCGTTCGCTTTGCTCGTTTTCCCCTGCGTGCTGATGCTCATGAGGGGTTTGAACGGCAGGCTCTGACAACCACCAACCTGGAAACGACTGCTGAGGGGGATGGTCTGTCCTGGCTGGGTGGCCAGTTGTCCTTCGATCGTGGTGGGTTCGCAACTGGTGGGGTTGAACATGAACCCTGAACGACTCATGTCCAGTTCGATGCTGCGAACATCCAGTGGGATACCGTCACGAATCGTCGGCAGCGGATCAGCGATCGCACGGATACGCGCGGTCTGTTCGTTGATGAACAACGCGACACGATCGACGACGGTACCGAGATCGAACGGGCCCGCAACACCCGGCACTATCACCACGATGCTCAACGGTGCGCCCTTGTAGGGGCCCGCCAGATACACGTGCCCAGACACCCCCAACGGGTTACCACCCGACCCAACAGTCGTGTTAACGGTCCCCAGTTCGGAGGAGGATGAACAGGAGGGGTCCTGCTGCTCCACCCGACCCTTTTCCGGTTCTTCACGAGACCTCGCTTGTGCGATACCGGCCTCAGAGCAGTAGGAGACCCCCGCGACACTACCCAACAAGCCCTCCGGCAGAGTCGTTTCGATACCCGTGATGTGCTGGGAGCCATCCGGACGGGAGACCTGCAACACAAACGGGGAGAACGCACCCGACACCGGTTGCACCGTCCCAGCCGTGAAGCCCACGATCTTCGGAGCAGCGCTTTCAGAACCCGAGCAGCCAGAGGTGATCTGAAAGCTCGAGGACGGGTGCGCATCCGCGCCTTCCGGACTCGACCACGGCGTCAACGTCGAAGTGACCGTGCTCTCCCCACAAGCCAGCGGCGTGGTGAGCGTCGCGTTTTCCCCACCGAAGAAGTCGACGTGGATGTCCTTGACCGGCAGCTCGGGATTTTCGGTGAAGGTCGCCGTGAGCTGCCCCGTGACGGGGTCCGGTTCGACCTTCCCGGCGAGCTTTACGACGATACCGTTCTTTTTGCCTTCGATCGCCAAATAGATCGCCAGCAACGAGCCGAAGGGATTATCGAACGGCTTGGCGACAAAGACGTAACCGTGCACCGTTTCTTCCAGCAGCGGCGTAGACGCTTCGACCGTTCCGACCTTCGCCGTATCCGGACAGCCCTGCGGGGTCGTGTCAAAACGGATCTTGCCTTCTTCCGGCGCGTAGCCCATTTCTTTCTCGGTACAGGAGGACAGGCCGTTGGCGGCTGCGGGGTTCAGCGTCATCCCTTCGGGAAGGGTCACTTTCACATTCTTCAGCGTCGCCGTGGCACGCCCTTCCAACGATTCTTCCTGCGGTTGATGGATGCTGAAGTCGAGCCCGCTCGAGCTTTCACCAGCCTCCGTCGTCGCCTTCGATTCGACCGTCGGTTCGAAGGCGAGCGAGTCACAGCCGGTGGAACGGATTGGTTGACCATCGACATCGACAAGAGACCGCTTTTCGGTAGCTTCGCTGCCCAGCCACGACGTCATGCTGCCCCGCAATTCAAGCGGTTCGGTGCAGGAAGACGGCATCGTCAAAAACGGCGCGGGCGAGGTCGTTCCCATCGAACAGCCAAAGTGACTTATGCAGCCTTGGCCGTAGCGCAAGGGATCGTGGCCGGGATCTGACGGGACCCCCCACAGGAAGGCATCGACCCCCATGATCGGAAAGAATGTCAGCAGTTCGTTGCTTTCTGCCGTCAGGTGAAAGTCGCCGCCGAGGCCCCCGATGACATAAGCGATGGCACCGTCGTAGCTGAAGGCCAGCTCGGCCGGATGCCCCGGTGGCGGCACCATGGAATAGAGAGGAACCGGACTGCGGCCAATTCCGGCGATTTCAACGTAGATGACGCCCACCTGCGACGCGACGGGACAGCCAGCTTCCGGGTTTTCCCCCAGTTCCTCCCCGGTTGCGAGTTGTGCTGTGGTGCAGCGCACCGGTACCCCGGCCGGGTTGACGACGAGCCCTCCGGGTAGGTCGAACTTGAGATTACGCAGCTGCTGGCGAGGTTGCACTCCTCCACCGTCCACAGTAGCCGAGTTGAATTCGCCCGCGACCTCGACCATGAACGGATGCGATCCGGCAACGCTCGGTGCGTGGCCGGCCGGGTCGAACGCTGCCGCCCTGAGCCCCGTTGCGGGCGCGAACCCAAAACTAGGGAGCGCCGAGCCGACGGTTACGACAGCACTGCTTGAAGCCGGAGGCGCACCTGTACCGGAGACCGACACCTGGTTCACGACTTCACCGTCCGCTGTCGGGGCAACCGCGAGCCCAATAAAGACCTTCACGACTTCGCCAGGCGAGGTCGGCCGAGTGACTGTGCAGGTCACCTTCTGCCCGGAAACAGCGCAGAGTTCACGGATGTCTGCGGGTCCGTTTGGCATGTAAACTCGGGATTGGCCGGCGCTCGCCACCGTGACGCCGGCCGGCAGGATGTCGGTGACGGTGGCGCTCCCGGCTACGGTGTCGCCGACATTGGCCAGGAACAGCGCCAAGCGAGGCATTCCCGCGTCGGCTTCACCGGATGCTTCGGTGCCCGGCACGAGGTCGGTGGGGGTGGTTACCTGGGTTATCTCCCAGGCGGGTGCCGCTTCGCCCGCGAGGGCCGCTGTGGGGCCGAGCGAGAGGACAGCAAGGGCCAGGGCACCGACGATGCCCCCGAGAACCACGCGAAGACGACGCGAGATCATTTCACACCCCCGGAGCGCTTCTTGACAATAGTCCCGCGCTGCTTGTGAGACCTTCGCTTAGAATGCTTGTTCTTTTGGCGCTGTTTGGGTTTCTTGACGCACTTGCCGTGCTTTAGTACGAAGCCCTTCTTGCATTGCTTGGGTTGTGGTTTGGTGGACGCTCGTACCGTTGGGACGCCCAGGAAGTTGCCTAGCCCGGTGAAGACCGTGCTGCCCGGAGTGACAGTAGCGGGCGCCGGTACCGGCCCGGTTCCCCTACACGCTTCGCTCGACCCGCACGGTTCCACAACGCTCGCGTGCTGTGCGGCCAGACCACCGTCTTCTCGAACGTCGTACATATCAGCGATCCCGTCTTGATCGGCGGGAACGAGCTGCGAGGTTGTGATCATGAACACGCTGGTGCCATCCGCCGACGCATTTACGAAGTACGAAGACTGCCCGCTTTCACCGGTGGAGATAAGAGACAGGCACCCCCCGGCCTGGTTCGGCGTCCGGCAGCTCCCGGTGCCGATGGTCTCCCACTCGTAAACGTTGCCGCAGGTGTGTTGGCTGATGCAGTTCTTGCGGGGTTCCCGGCCGTTCACGGCTTCGGGCAAAAGGGGTTCGGATGATTGAAAGAAGACCCGCCCGCCGTCCGCCGAGAGATTTTCCGACAGAACCCCATCGATCGCGGCGCTGGGCTGTACCTTCACCTGGTTATTCGGCAGCAACGACCCTGCGGCTTCCGTACTGAGTTCGGCGCCGGTCAGCGGCGCGGCTTCTCCGGTCGGGTTGCACGAGAGACAAGCCAATGCTTCTTCGCTCATCGAGTAGCGATAGGCCTCCATGCACGTTCCGTAGATGCAGGTGTCGTCCGAGGGCTCCGACATGAAGAGCACGGTCCTGCCGTCCCTACTTACACGTGCCAACTTCGGGGAGCTGGCTGTCGGTGACCAGTTACGGGCGTACTCTTCGCCGCCGGCGCCTGACAGAGTTGCGACGAACTTATAGGCGAATCCGCCCCCCGCGAGTTCTTCGAAGTGGTAGAGGTTGCTCTGTCCCACGACACCGCCCGCGAGCGCTCCCTTGGCGACTAGATAGCCCGACCGGCCGTCTTCGGCCACGCCCAACAGGCCCTGCACTTGGGCACCCGCACCTGCAGAGTCGGGTGTCACGTCGACCAGCGTTTTGGCTTCCACGTCGTAGCGGTAAAGGTCACTCCCTTCATCAGAAGGTCCGGTGTTGGCATCCTCGGTCAACTTCCCACTCGAAAGAAAGAAAGCCTCGCCGCCGTCCGGTGTGCCTTCCTGAAACGCGGCCGGCCGCTGGCCGTTCGTATCTGTGACGCCCGGATTCGCCACCGAGACACGCACGGTCGTCGGCTTCGTCCCAGTCAAGCCGTGGCGCCAATAGATCTGTCCGGTTTCCCCAGCGGTGAAGTAGACCGCATCGCCGCTTTCGGAGATCGCGTGCGTGGCGCCGACATAGAGCGCTTCTTCTGCCCCGCCCGTATCGAGATTGGGTTTCCCGCCCCACCATGAGTAGGCGCCGCCGAACGAACCTCCCGCGGGCGCTTCGCCCTTCGCGCCCGGCAGCACGCCGGCAAGCGAGAGCACCCCGGATTCCCTGTCCCACACGTACAGGTTGTTCTTTTCAGGTGTCGCATTGGACGTGAGCTGGAGCCGGCTCTCGAAGAAGATCAATGTGTCATCGGCGCTGGCACCGTCGAGCGTAAAGGCGCGCTTTTCCGCGATCTGTCCGGCCTGGGGAGTGACGATCGCGGTCAACGCTTGGGTGGCGGTGTCAAGAAGGTAGAGACCTGGTTCAGAAACCCCAGCAGAGCCCGCACCCGCGGCGGTTTGAATCAGCGCGTAGTGCTCGTCGGCGGTGAGCCCGACGAGCACTGACTGATTTCCGAGCTGTTCAGGCGCCAAGAGCCGCTGGGAGGACCAGCTTTCACCGGCGAGGCTGGAGAGGTAGAACGCCATATCCTGATGGGCGCCCTGGGAGGAGGGAATCCCAGTCGCTGCCTGGCCGGTGAACCACGTCACGCTGGAGCCGTCGGCCGCCGCCTGCAGACCGTCGACATATGGTTCGACCTGACTCCCGCCCTTCTCGACGGGGCTGACCAATTCATAGGCGCGACAGTCAGGCAGGCGTGCGCCGGCTTCAGTCCTCAGAGCCTGGTTCGGGCAACCCGTTTCAAGTGGGTTGAAGCCGACCTGCGAACGAAAGGACACCACGGCGCCATCGGTTACACCGATCGAGTTCGTAGCGACTGCCCGATAGACATAGTCGGTGCCCGGTTCCAAGTCGCCCACGCGTTCTGAGATCTGGTGAATCACCGGCTTGCGTTCAAGCCGGTCGGACTCCGGCGTCCGCTGCACCTGCGCGCCGACAAAACCGCCTTCGGCTTCATAGGAGGCCTTCGTCATGTACTCGAAGTGGTAGGTCGTTTCCGCGCCGCTGGGGCTGATGCCGGCGCTCAGGGTCGCTTCTCCGCGGACCACTTCGCCGGCAGCATCATCGCTCACGGTAGGGGCGGCGGGCGCAGTGGTAAGCGACACGGTGCGTTCCACCTTCCCGCCGCGGTTTCCCGCGACAAGCAGGACCGAGTATTCGGTGCCCGCTTCAAGACCTTCGAGCGTCGTTTCGACCGTGTGTTCATGACCGTCGGCTTCGATGTAGCCCGGTGTGTACTGGTCGTGTCCGGGGCAGGACGGCGTGCACTGTATGTACCAGCTGACGTCGTGTGCGTGGGAGCTTCCCGCCGGCGCGTTCGGATCGAAATTGGCGATCAGTTTCGCCGAATGCTGCGCGACAGACGACGGTTCCAAGGTAATAGTGGGCGGTTCGACTTCTTCTAGGTCAAAGACGACGATGTCGTTTTCGTGAGGATCTGCCACATATACCGTATGGCTGCTTTCTCCAACGGCGATCGAGGACAGTTCGTACAACCCGTCAATTGAAGACTCAGCTCGGTACGCAGGCCCTTCGTAATCGCCGCCGAAATGCTCGAGGGGCGTGCCTTCGAGTGAAAAACCGTACACTTTTGCCGGATTTTCTTTAGAAAAATCGACTTTCCCTTCATGCTGCCCGACTTCACCCAGGTAAACCCTGTTCGTGGAGTGGTCGAGGGCGATACCGAGGTTGGCCCCTGCTTCGCCCGCGACAAACCGTTGCAGCAGCATTTCCCCCGTCGCACTGAGCTTTTGCGGAGTCCGTTCATACCGTCCCCACGGGACGGGCAGGGAGCCTGCATTGCCGTACGTTGGCGTCTCGCTCAACATGTACATGTTGCCGGTCGAGTCGACGGCCAACTCCGATGGCAGCGCGTAGTTACGCGAGCCATAGGTTTTAGCCCATCCCCGTCCGCTGATGAGAGCCCCAGCCTGATCGAACACGCGCGCGGTGACCGTATCTTCCTGAGGCGCGCCAATTTTGAAGAACTGGCTTTCCACCGTATTGAGTATGAGATGGTGGCTCACGACCCAGAGATTGCCTTCGGGATCCACCGCGATTCCTACGATTTCTTCAAGTTCGGCGAGCCGGCCGTTCACCCCCCAAGATGTGACCGGCAGTCCGGCCGAGCTCAACTTGAAGACGGCCTTGCCGCCTTCGCCAACAACATAGACATCGCCCTTTGAGGGCCCGCCCGAGTTATCGACGGCGATCGCGGTGGGTTCAGCGACCGTCGCCAAACTGCCCTCAGCGACACCGGCGGCGGTGAACTTGGCGATCCGGGAATGTTCCGTGTCGGCGACATAGACCTCCCCGGTTTCCTGGTCGACGTCCATCCCACTTTCCCCGGTCATCGCGAGTTCGCCTTTTTTGCCGAAGGTATGTGAGTAGACGTGAACCTCGGCCGCCGAGGCCGAGCCACCAAGACAGGCGAAGGCTGCAACACCCACTATCGCGAGCAACGCCGCGACAAGCCCACTGCCAACCCTCACCCGATCACACATTTCGACTCCTCCTGTGGGCCTCGCCCGATTACACATTCCCATTGCTCCCCTCAAACCCGACACCACTGCCCTGCGACGCTCCGATGCGGCTGTCGCACCTTCTCCGTGCCGCCGCGGGGCCGTGGTCGATGCTTTCATCTGTCGATACCGGATCGAGCCGCCCTGACCCGATCAGGCTCCCGTAACCGCCCAACTTCCCCTTCCGCTGGCGTAGTCTTTGACTTCCTTGAACACTAGGTAAGCGCCCGCAACCGAAGCTCCGAGTTCTTCTCTTGCCAATCCGAAAATGTGGAAGAATGTGGCGTGTTCCACAACTTCGTTCTGGTAGATGCAGAGCTGCCCTTCGGGCGCGGTCGGTGTTGTGACAGTCCCGGTACAGGGCGGTTCGCCGCCTTCGCCGACGAAATGCACCTTTGCTGCTTCGGTAATCGGAGCGCTCAGCGGCACCGAGAACGAGATCGGTACCATGACCCAGTCTTGTTCGGCGTTAACGTGTTCCCCACTGGTTTCGTTTGCGTTGAAAGCCCAGACACCGGTCTCGGTGGCGCCTTTCGGAAGACCGCCGAGATGCCATGGTTCGCCTTCTTTCCCGTTACAGATTTCGCTGGCGGTGCCGGAGCCTTCGACTGTGTATTCGGCTCCGCCTTGACCTTTACAGGCCGGTTCGCCCGTGGCGATCGGCGCGGCTTCCACGCTCTTACCGTTGGCGCCGTCTTTACCGGCTTTGCCCGGTTCGCCCTGTTTGCCTTCTTTACCCGCGGCCCCAGTTTCGCCTTTGGCTCCTCCGGCGCCGACGGGACCCGCCGGTCCCTGCGCGCCCTGCGCGCCGGCAGCTCCGGGCGCTCCAGCCTTGCCCTGCAACTGCTTGAGTACGCTCGGGCTGATCTGCTTGGTTGAGGTGATCAGGTACTTCTTCGCGGCATACGCGCCACCGCTCATCGCGAACACCAACGCCAACCCCGCGATCACCGTCGCGGGACTGAGATGGAGCCGTCTACGTATTGCTGAGAACATCGTTTACCCCTTTCGTACGACCCGCGAGACGGGTCGTGTCGTGGAACGAAGGGGTCCGATAGGAAACGACAACCCCTCTCCCTTGATTCGTGTCCTGCTGTGCCAACGCGTCCGTGTCATCACGCGCCCGCTCGTCCGTTGGTGGCGCCCAAGCGCGATGCGACCCTGACGCCCAAGGGCGTCAGGGTCCAGGCGTTGGGCTCGCCCTTGGTGTGCCCCACTCCCGTGTTGGCTGTGAGGCCCAAACGCTGTAGTCGCGCCAGGAGCTTTGAGACCTGCCCCTGATCGAAGATCCCGGCGCTTTCCCCCACCAGGCGGTTGCTGGCGCCCGGGTGCTTGGCGATCCCGTCGAGCACCAGCGCCGTGCGATAGGTGAGACGCATCGGAACCTCAGCCAGCAGATCGGGCTCCACACCCACATCCGGAGCCTCCTCCCAAGCGGCACGCGTGCCACGCGGGAGCGGCGGCAGCGTGCGCTCCTGCTCGGCCCGCGCCGCGCTCGGCCCGAGATAGGGCAGCACGATCAGACTCATCAGCTCACCCGCCAGATCCCGCAACGGCCCACGCCGCTGCTTGGAGATCAAGCGAGCATGGACGATCGCGAACGCCGCGCCGACCAGGCCCTCGGCCGTGAGGGAGGTGCATTCGCGCGATCCCGCGCGGCTCTCCAGGCGGCCCTCGTCGAGCGCTCGCGCCAGACCGGCCAGGACCTCCTCACGCCACGCCAGCACTCGCGGCCCACCCTGCAGCGCGTCCACGACGCACACCCGCGCGAGCACGGGCTCGCGATCGAAGAACGACAGGATCGCGAGCAGGCCCCCGCGCACACGATCGCGCCACGCCGACCCGGCGAGGTCCGCGGCGGCGATCTCATCCGAGATCCGCTGCACGGCATCCCCGAGGACCGCCAGCAGACAATCCTCGCGATTGGCGAACAGGTCATAGAACGTGCGCCGCGACACCCGCGCACGCGCGGTGATGTGCGCCACCGAGGCGCCCGCGTAGCCCAGCTCGCCGATCGTGGCCACCGCCGCGCTCAGGAGTCGCGCGCGCTGCATCTCGGCGACGTGGACGCGGGGGGAGACCTCGCCACGCGGACGCGCCTTCAAGGCACTACGCCGGGCACCGGTCTCAGCAGGCACGACACACCCCGTTTCGTGAGGAGATCAAGGAGCGCCGCGGCCTCGGGTCAAAGCCGCGGCGCTCGATATCGGACCTTGTGCGTATTGGAGTACACACTGAGGCCGGTTTTGCAGCTACGCCTCCACGCGCGCGGCAGGTCTGCTCGCGGTGAGAGAAGCAAGCACTTGGTTGCCCAGCTACGCCCCCAGGCGCGCGGCAGGTCAGCTCGCGGTGAGAGAAGCAAGCACTTGGTTGCCCAGCTACGCCCCCAGGCGCTTTGCAGGTCCGCTCGCGGTGGGCTTGCCGGACGTTCGCGTGCGTGTAAGCGAGGTTTCGGTCTCGCGCTACCTCGCGCGGACGGCGAACATCACCTGGCGCGTGGCATGGGAGCTTCGAACGATGCGCGTGAAGGCGTGCTGTGCCACACCCCGCGCGAGCGAGGTAGAACCGGTCGAGTTTGCCGGTTAGACGAGGGGTGCTACTGGGACAAGAGAGAGAGAGAGAGAGAGAGAGATGTGTCAGCGCTGCTGACGCATCTACCTACGGACATGCCCTGACGCACACCGACCCCCGTCACATATATCCCCAAAGAAAACACGCGAAAACAACCCCTCATGTGGCGATCCGGCTCCCTCTCCCAAACATCCCCTGATAAGCGCTTGAAACCGGTCCTGGGACCGACCCAAACCCGATCTATCTGTGCCCGACCCCCCACGGTGAGAGGTCATGAACATAAGAGAACATAGCGTCAACCATCACACTTGTCAAGAGAGAACCGAAAAGGCGAGAACGCTCATGTCTCGAAACTGCCCGATACGGTCTTTGCCCCCGTAACATGAGGTTAGGTAGTGAGCTAGACTACATACAACTACATGGCTCGCCAAGCAACCCAGAAGCCCTTCTCCATCCGCATGAGCGAGAGTACGCTCGCTCGTCTCGACCTGGGCGCACAGCGCAGCGGCGAGGCCAAGTCCAGGACGGCGGAGCGGCTGATCGACGAGGGGTTGCGCATGGCCGACCACCCGGGCATCGTGTTCCGGGACGGCCCCGCCGGACGCCGCGCGGCGCTGGCGGTCGGTCCCGACGTGTGGCAGGTCGTGCAGACACTCAAGGAAACCGGTCTCGCCGGCGAGCAGGCGATCGCCGCGGCGGCAGAGTGGGGCAACCTGTCACACGCCCAGGTCAATATGGCCCTGCGCTACTACGTCGACTTTCCGGAGGAGGTGGACGAGAAGATCGCCCGCAACCGCAGTGAGTCAGAACGTCAACACGCGGCCTGGCTAAGGACGCGGGAAGCGCTTGCTTAAGGCACACGCCCTTGAAGCTGCTCATCGACGAGATGTACCCGCCCGCGATCGCCGAGCAGTTGCGCGAGCGCGATCGTGATGCCGAGGCGGTGACCGAGCGCCCGGAGCTGCGAGCGCTCGCGGACGCCGACCTGTTCGCGCTGGCCCAGACCGAGCAGCGTGCTGTCGTGACCGAGGACGTCGCCGACTTCAGCGTCATCGCCGACGGCTACGACCTGCGCGGCCAACCACACTTCGGCCTCATCCTAGTCCCATCCGGCGCCTACCCGCGCGGGCGCCCAGCGACGATCGGACGCATGGTCACCGCACTCGACCAGCTGCTGGGCGAGCACCCCGGGGAGACGGCGACGAGCTTGCGCTACTGGCTGTAGCACTCACGGGCCGAGAGAAGCGACCTTCGCAGACAGTACGCTGCATGAGGCGCCGCGATGCAGTAGAATCGAATCCATGAGCGCCACTCCCCGCAAGACCCTGCTGGAGCCCGGCCACGAGGCCGAGTGGGCCGAGCTCAATCGTGAGAAGCGCGAGTACCATCAGCGTGCGGCGCTGGCGATGACTCCGTCCGAGCGCATCGCGGAAGGTCAGAAGCTCAGCCAGCAGGCGGTTTCCCTGTTGGCCGCTTCCATACGAGCCGGCAATGTCCCAAGACGAGCCTTCTGGTCCTGACCTCGAGGGCGTCGTCGCCGACGCCAACGCGGTTGGACTCCAATATGTCGTGATCGGCGGCTTCGGCGTCATCGCGAACGGGTTCGTGCGGGCGACCAAAGACTCCGACCTGCTGGTGCCGGACGGACACGAGACAGACGAGGCGATTCTGCGCTTCCTCGGCCGGATCGAGGCGACTCGCTTGCGCGACGACAAGGTTCTGACACAAGAGGATGTGGCCGGCGCTCACCACCTGCGCGTCAACAGCCGCCATGGCATCATCGATCTCATGCGCGGAGGACTCCCGCCGCTCGACTACGACACGGTCGCTAAAGACGCCATCGACACCGACGTTGGCTCACAGCCGGCTCGGATCGCCGGCCTGCGCAGCATCGTCAGCTTCAAGCGTCTCGCGGGACGCCCACAGGACCGCCGTGACCTCGAAGAGCTGGAGTCACTTCACGGAGAGCTCCCGATCGAGCCGATCCCGGGACTGGATATCGACACTTGAGCCAATATAGGCCCCCTATTTTGGAAGTCTTCTTCCAAAATAGGTACGGTACTTTGGCACTGGCCCGTGGCCTCTTACGAGCCAACGGGACGGCGCTCGGGTAAGCCGCGACAGCGGACGGCGCCTCAGCGCCGTGAGAACCGGGCGCGCAGGCGCTGCATGGCGATCATGCCGCGCTCGGCGCGGCTGCCCGCGGGCGGCACGAGGCCGAGCTGGCGAGCGAAGTCGTTCATGTCGTAGTAAGCGCGGTAGACGGCGATGCGACCGTCGCGCATCGTCCACTGGTCGATCCCGTCGACGCTGATCGTGCGTCCCGTGGCGGCGAAGCCGGGGGGATCGATCGGACCGCTGTTCGTGCCCTGCATGTGCCACGCCCACAGCACCGTGTCGCCGCTGGCGGCGATCGCGGGCGGGTCGGGCTGGCTGAAGCTCAGGTCGGGGAACGCGACGAAGCTCGAACGCATGAACTCCTGCACTGCGGGGATGCCGCGTGCGGGCTCGGGTAGCGCGGGATCGGTCCAGACGATGTCCTCGGTGAGCAGCCCGGCCAGCGCATCGAGGTCACGGTCTCTCCAGGACGCCTCGTAGCGCTCGATGAACTCGAGCAGCTCGGGCGCGACGGGAACGGTGGACTCGCTGACGTGCATGGGCCGACAATACTCCCAGACGCGCAGGGTTGCAATGCGACTTTTTGCCCGCTCTCAGGGCACGCTGCGAAGCGGCAGCCAGACGGCCACCGCTTCGCGCCCCACTATTTCGCCACTGTTTTGCGCTCAGCCGATGCGCTCGACGAGCATCGCCATGCCCATGCCGCCGGCGACGCACATCGACTCGATCCCGTACGTGCCGTCGAGCGTCTCAAGGTCATTGAGGAGCGTGGTCATGATGCGGGCGCCGGTCATGCCGAAGGGATGGCCGAGGGCGATCGCTCCACCGAAGGGGTTGAGCTTCTCGCGATCCAGGCCCAGCTCCTCGATGCAGGGGACGATCTGCGCGGCGAAGGCCTCGTTGATCTCCACGACGTCGATGTCCTCGATCTTCATGCCCGTGTCGGCGAGCAGTTTCTGGATCGCGGGGATCGGGCCGAGACCCATGACCTCGGGGCGGATCGCCGCGACAGTCGAAGCGATGATGCGCGCTTTGGGCGTAAGGCCCAGCGCACCGGCCTTCTCCTCGCTCATGATCAAGAGCGCCGCGGCGCCGTCGTTGAGCGGGCAGGAGTTGCCGGCGGTGACCGAGCCGCCCTCTTTGAAGACGGGCTTCAGCGCCGCCAGGCCCTCCATCGAGGTGCCCGGGCGCGGGCCGTCGTCCTTGCTGACGACCGTCTCGGGGACGTCGATCTCGTTGCCCTCCTTGTCTACGTCTTTGTGCGCGGGCACGGTGACGGGGACGATCTCTGCGTCGAAGTGCCCGGACTGCACCGCGGCGACGGCGCGGGTCTGGGAGACGAGCGCCCACTCGTCCTGGGCCTCGCGGCTGACGTTGCAGCGCTCGGCGACGTTCTCGGCGGTCATGCCCATCGGGATGTAGACGTTGTAGGCCGAGCCCTCGGAGCCGTCGACGGCGTGGTTGAACTCGAACTGGCTGCCGCGCCCGGTGCGCGAGACGGCCTCGACGCCGGCGGCGATGTAGGTGTCGCCCTCGCCGGCCTTGATCGCGTGGAAGGCCATGCGCGTGGTCTGCAAGGAGGAGGCGCAGAAGCGGTTGACGGTGCAGGCGGGGACGTGGTGGTCGATGCCCGCGAGCAGCGAGGCGATGCGCCCGATGTTGTAGCCGGACTCGCCCTCGCCGTAGCCGCAGCCCATCATGATGTCGCTGATCGAGGTCTCCTCCAGCGCCGGGTTGCGCTCGATCAGCGCCTTCAGCGGGATCGCCGCGAGATCGTCGGCGCGGACGGTCTTAAGCGAGCCCTTGACGGCGCGTCCGATGGGCGTGCGTATGGCGTCGACGATCACTGCCTCTGGCATCTGGCGATCTCTCCTGGAGTCGAGGGGGAAGGTTGCGGGACGCGGGCATCCTATGTGACGCGACGCGGACGAGTGTGTGGCAATGCGCACACGGACCGTCAACACACTCGACCTTCACGGCGCCGCCTTGCCGCGCAAACGCTCGGGGCAAAACGGCCTTACAAGTCCAGCCTGCTTACACCCAACTCGTCAAATCCCACGTGATGAGCCAGCTCGTGCCGGACTGTGCGCACGACCTGATCGCGTAGCAGCTCGGGCGAGTGCCCGAAGTCGCGGCGCAGGGTGTCTCTGAAGATGACGATCCGATCGTGGGTGTCGTCGCGACGAGTCTGTCCCCCTTGATAGAGCCCGTAGGCGCCGCGGCGCCGGCCGCCGTCGGAGATCACGACGGCGACATGCGCGAGCGCGTTGCGCAGCAGGTCGGGGAGGTCGTCGAGGGCGTCGCGGACAAGCTCTTCGAAGTCCTCGTCGTTGAGCGGGTCGAGCTCCAGGAACTCGAGTTCGTCGGGGTCCACGGCGAGTCCTTCGCGCGCGAGCTCCTCAGAGCGCAGCACGATCTCGTCGAACTCGGCCTCGGACTCGGGGTCACGCCAGCCCCCCAGGCGCACCGCGACGAAGGCCGCGCCGCCGAGCAGGAGAGCCACGATGGCGATCCCAATCGCGACGTCCTCGACCGCGCGCACGGCGCCGACCGTGCTGAAGCCCTGACCGATAACGATCACGATCAAGCCGAGCGACATCGCGACGAGCGCCGCGAAGCCCGCGCGGCGCAGCTGACCGGAGGCGCGCTGTCGTGAGAAGAACGACCTGCGCACCAAGTCCGCCTACTTGAGCGTGCGGGCGATGACGAGCCGCTGGATCTCGTTCGTGCCCTCGTAGATCTGGGTGATCTTGGCGTCTCTCATCATGCGCTCCACCGGATACTCCTTGACATAACCGTAGCCGCCCAGCACCTGCACCGCCTCAACAGTCACGGCCATGGCGGTGTCCGAGCAGAAGACCTTGGCCATCGAGGAGTACTTTCCCCGCTCTGGATCGCCACGATCGGCCAATGCGCAGGCCTTGTAGAGCAGCTCGCGCGCGGCGGCCGTGCGTGTTTCCATGTCGGCCAACTTGAACTGGATCGCCTGCAACTCGATGATCGGCGCGCCGAACTGCACGCGCTCGCGCGCGTAGGCGACGGCGTAGTCGGTGGCGCCCTGCGCGATCCCGACGGCCTGCGCGGCGGCGCCCAGGCGAGTCTGCTGGAGCGTGCCCAACGCGACCGACAGCCCGCGGCCGACCTCGCCGATGACGTTGGCCTGGGGTACGCGCACGTCCTCATAGATCGGCTGCCCCGTCGGCGAGGCGCGGATGCCGAGCTTGTGCTCGAGCTTGCCCACGCTGAACCCCGGTCGGTCGGCCTCGACGACGAAGGCGGTGATGCGCCGGCTGTCGCGGTCGGTGACGGCGAAGGTGATGTAGAAGTCGGCGATCCCGAGGTTGGAGATCCAGTTCTTGGTGCCGTTGATCACCCATTCCTCGCCGTCGAGCACCGCGGTGGTTTTCATCCCCGCCGGGTCCGAACCGGCCTCGGGCTCGGAGAGGGCGAACGCGGGAGACCACTCGCCCGAGGCGCAGCGCGGCAGGAAGCGCTCCTTCAGCTCGTCGGTGCCATAGAGCTGAATCGGCAGCGTGCCGAGCTCCTGCACCATCAGGATCAGCGCGCAGGCGGCATCGACCTTGGCGATCTCCTCGACGGCCATGTTCAGCATCAGCGTGCCCGTGCCGGTGCCGCCGTACTCGGTCGGGAAGGGCAGGCCGAGAATGTCCTGCTCTGCGAGCAGCTTGCGGATGTCCCACGGGTATTCGGCCTGCTCGTCGATCTCGGCCGAGCGCGGCGCGATCTGCTCGCGCGCGATCTGAGCGATGGTCTGGCAGAGGTCGCGGTGCTCCTGGGGGATCGTGTAAACGTCGTCGAGGGTCAGCATGCGCTCGATCCTAGTGGGCTCGCTACGCTCATGCCCCGATGAGCGCGAGCATCGATACGAACCAGATCGAGATCGATCCTGATCAGCTCGCCGACTGGTGCGCGCGCGAGCCGCAGCTGCAATTGATCGACGTGCGCGAGCCCTACGAGCGCGAGGCCGGGCGTCTGGCCGACTCGCGCCATATCCCGTTGGTCGAGCTGACTGCGCAGGCCGCCACCGTCGAGCAGGAGCGCCCGGTGGTGTTCTACTGCCGCGTCGGCTCGCGCTCGCAGATGGCCGCCCAGGCGTTCAGGGCGGCGGGCTTTGAGGCCTACTCGCTGAGCGGCGGCCTTCGCCGCTGGGTGCAGGAGGGGCTGGCGCTGGAGCCCGAGGACGGATACGTTGCCGAGCACTGATTCTGAATCCGCCAACGACGGGGCATCCGGCCCGCTCAGACCGTCGTCGGTCGGGCGGCGCCCGCGGCGGCCCTGAGAGGAGACGCGAGCAATGGAGGCATCATCGGAGTACCCGAACGTGACCGTCGGCGAGGGCTACGCCGTCGGCGACCTCGACGCGCTGGGCGCGGGCCCGGGCTTTCGTAAGGTCCGCAAGGGCCTCGGCGTGACCGCGTTCGGCGTGAACGCGATCGTGATGCCGCCCGGGATCGAGTCGGGCTTTCACTACCACGACGAGCAGGAGGAGCTGTACTTCGTCCATCGCGGCACGATCGAGCTCGAGTTCGGCGACGGCACCGTGCAGCGCCTGCGCGAGGGCGGCCTCGCGCGCGTTGACGCGCACACGCACCGCAAGGTCCGCAACCCCGGGGACGTCGACGCGGTGTATCTGATCGCCGGCGGCAAGGACGGCTACATCGGCCGCGACGGGCGCGTGCCCGAGGGCGAGGAGATGATGCGCGTGAAAGCCATCCACGACGCCACCGGCGCGGACGCCGCCGCCTGATCGCCGTGCCCGGCCCTCGCGCCGCAGCGCAAACACCGGTCACCGGTGCGGCGCGAACGCCGGGCGTTAGTTCAAAAGCTCCTTGACATACCGCTGGTGCAACCGCCCCAGCGGGGTCTTCGAGGGCGCGAAACCGATCGACGCCCACAGCAGGCCCGAGGCCGGTGACCAGGCGACGATCAGGTAGGCGCCGAGCACGAGCGCGGTGTTGCGCAACCTGCGCGAGCCCGCCAGCGCGGCGAGCGGGAGCAGCCACAGGATGTACCACGGCAACACCCATCCGAGCGTCACCAGCAATGCGACCGTCGCCCAGCCCGACGCCGCGATCGACTCGCGGCGTCGGTAAGCCATCGCGCAGCAGGCCACGATCGACAGCGCGAGCGCGGCACTCAGCAGACTGTGCAGGGTTTCAGTCTCCCCGCCCGCGCCCAGCGCGAGCCCCAGCAGGTTGGGCAGGCTGATCGACGTCACGACCTTGCTCTGGGTGCTCAGGTCGGGGATGTGCAATCCAAACGCGATCAGGCTCGCGCCGCCGACGATCGCACCCGCGAGAATCATCCCGAGCACGACCTGGGTGAAGCGTCGCGGCGCGCGCACGAGGCTCGCGAGCACGATCGGGATCAGCACCCCGCCGGAGGCCTTCAACGCGGTCGCCGCGACGAACGCCGCACCGGCGCCCATCTCGGTCGGCGACAGCGGCCACAACCAGCCCGCGATCCGCCCCGCGAAAGTGCTCGTGGTCGAGGACCGTACCGAGGCGCCGTTCGCGGCCGCATCCTCGGGCGCGGCCGCCGCGCCGGGCTCCGCCGGCGATCCATCCACTGCCCGCACCGCCCCGGCGGCCCTCCTCGCGCGGGCCAGCAGCAGCAGGTAGAAGCCGAGCGTGATCGCGAACACGATCAAAAAGTCGTTGTGATCTCCGCCCAGCCCCCACACGAGCACGACCGGGTTCAGCCCCACCAGCACGATCGCCCTGACGGGGTCGAGGTCCAGCAGTCGCGCGCAGCGCCACACCAGCAAGATCGTGCCGAGGCTCGCGGCCATGAGCACCGTCTTGATCGCCCAAAACGACGCCGCCACGCCCAGCGGCACGAGCGCGAACGTCAGCAGCGTGAACAGCGGGCCGTAAGGACTCAGCAGCTGATGCCAATTCGAGAGCGCATAGCTCGGATCGCCATGGGGCTCGAGGATCGGATAGGTCGTGTACGGGTTCAAATGGTGCACGACCTCCATGCGCCCGTAGTTGATGTAGTTGAACACATCCGTCAGCGACATCGGCGGCGCGAGGAAGAAGATCGCGTGCACGCCCACCACCGCCGCGATCGCCCAGCGCGCACGCACGTGCTCGGCGATGCTCGGGACGTAGGCGAGCGCGAGCAGATAGCTCACGTACATCGCCACGAGCATCCCCGTGAACACGTACCGCAGCGCGGTCGTGTTGCGCGTCAGCCCCGGCCACAGTCCGCCCAGCGGCCCGGCCATCCAGCCCGGGAAAAAGCCCGCGTGGGAGGTCGCCGCGAACAGGCTCGGACGGTCGGCGGCGATCAGGACGAACAGCAGGCTGCACACCACCAGCACCACCAGCGCGCCCGCGCCGATGCGGGCGCGCGTGCGCCGATCGACTGAGAGCCCGCCAAAGCGGGCCCTCAGGTCAAGCTCTAGACCGCGGAGCGAAGGCTCCGCGGAGACAGATTCAGATCGACTGGACGTTGACGGCCTTGGGGCCCTTGTCGCCCTGCTCGGCGTCATAAGACACCTTCGAACCCTCCTGCAGCGAGCGGTAACCCTCGCCGTTGATGCCGGTGTGATGTACGAACAGGTCCTTCTCGCCGTCATCGGGGGTGATGAAACCGAACCCCTTGTCGTCGCTGAACCACTTTACGGTGCCGGTAGGCATGTGGGTAACTCCTCCACGGTATGTGCGTGCTGCTGCGCGGAGGATGCTGCTAGAGCCTCGACCTGCGAGCTTGCACTACTTTCGCCGGTCTTCTGTGCCGGCCAGACGCCCCGACCGTAGCAGGTCATCCCATCTATGTGTTTACGAATTGATATATCTCGATCGTCGCCTCCTCTACTCCGATCGCGCTCAGATGCCTGCTGCCCCCCGCGGACCCGGCCACCGTCCAGGAGATCGTCGCCGGCCTGGGCCTGCACGAGCGCCGCTCGGGGGTTATCGGGGCAGACGGATGTACGAGACCGTATGTGCTGCTCAACATGGTCTCAACGCTCGACGGCCGCGCCACGCTCGACGGCCGCTCGGGACCGCTCTCGGATGCCGCCGATCGCGCGCTGTTCCACGGTCTGCGCTCGGTCGTCGACGCGGTCATGGCGGGGGCTCAGACCGTGCGCACCGAGCGCTACGGCCCGATCGTGCGCGATCCCGACACTCGTCGCGTGCGCAAAGAACGCGGCCTGCGCGAGCAGCCGCTCGCCTGCGTCGTCTCCGCCGGCCTCGGTTTTCCGCCCGACCTGCCGCTGCTGGGCGACCCCGATTCGGAGGTCGCGTTCCTGACCCCCTCGCAGGCGAGCCTGCCGGAGACAGCCGCGCACGTGGAGTACGTGCGCACACGCCGCGAGGACGGCTCGCTCGACCTCGCGGCCGCCCTCGGCGAGCTGCACGATCGCTTGCACGTGCGCACCCTTCTGTGTGAGGGCGGACCTCATCTGAACGGCGAACTGCTGTCCGCCGGTTTGGTGGATGAGCTGTTTCTATCCGTCGCCCCCCTGCTCAGCGGCGAAGACCCCGCCGACGAGCGCCCACCGCTACGCATCCTCGCCGGCAGCGACTTCGACCCGCCGCTCGCGCTGGAGCTGCGCTCGGTGCTGGAGCACGACTCGCATCTGTTCCTGCGCTACGGCCTTGCGCGCGAGATCGGTTGAGCGCTGACGGCGACGTTCAGGACGACGCTGTTCGGCACCATCACCGTGTCCTCGCCGGTCACGAACGTCGTATACAGCAGCCCCTGCGAGCTGACCGTCCCTTCGATCTGACCCGCCAGCGGCCCGCCCTGTAGACGCACGCGGTCACCAACCCTGAACGGGCGCGCGCTCAACAACACCACGCCCGCGAACAGGTTGCCGAGCGTCTGCTGCGCCGCCAGCCCCAGGATCACCGCGGTGAACGCCCCACCCACAAGCAGCGTGCGGGCTTCCACGCCCGCCACGCTCAGCGCCACCAGCACGGTGGTCGCGAGCATCGCCAAACGGATCAGAAACCCGACCGGTCCCGCCGCCGCAGGATCCACGCGGCGCATCAGCGCCGGTCCCAGCGCACGGCCGAAGTTGCGTGTGATCGCCCAGCCGAGCACCAGCAGCACAACCACCGTGACGATCCGCACCGCCGCGTTCGCCCCCGGCGAGCTGCCATGCGTTTCGACGCCGAACAGGCTCGCGCGATTGTCGTAGGCGACCACGACCGCGACGAACAGCACCCCCAGGATCACCGCCTCCCAGGCCGCGCGCCTGGCCGCGCGCGGGCTGACCTGATCGAGCAGCCCCACCTCGCTCCAGGCCTGGCTGCGCGTCTCGAACATCTTTGAGGGCGTTTTCGGAACGGGCATAAAGCGTCTCTCCATGATTACCGACAAGGGCGCACGGACTACGTCCGGCCGCCTGCTTGTCTACTCTTCCCTGCTGTCATGAACGGCAACCTGCGCAAACTCGTCGTGCCCGCCGTGATCGTCGGCGTCGTGCTGATCGTGGTCGCGGTCGTCTACTTCGTCACGCCCGAGCACTCGCTGCCGTCGTTCTTCCCCGGCCACACCTCCGCGACGAGCGCCGAGGCGAACCATCATCACACCAAGCACGGCCTCGCCGCGCTGATCGTCGCACTCGCGTGCTTCGCGTTCGCGTGGTTTCAGACCGGGCCGAAATCGGCGCCGGCGAGCGCGTAGGGCCGCCGCCGCCCCGGGTCGCGCTCAGAACGCGAACACCAGCGTGCAGACCGCCCCGAGGGCGATGCAGTACACCCCGAACGGACTCAGCCGGTTGGTCTGGAAGTAGCGCAGCAGGAACTTCACCGCAAAGAACGTCGTGACCGCCGCGCACAGAGCCGCCACGAACGCCGGGCCGCGCACCCCGTTCCCCTGCGCACCGAGCAGTTCGGGCAGCTTCAGCGCCGCCGCGGCCAGGATCACGGGTGTTGCGAGCAGGAAGCTGTAGCGCGCGGCGTCCTCGTTGGAGAGACCCGCGACCAGGCCGCCCCCCATCGCAAAGCCCGATCGCGAGATCCCCGGGATGAGCGCCGCGGCCTGCGAGGTCCCGACCGTGATCGCCTGACGCCAGCGCAGCTTGGCGATGCGCGCGTCGGCGTCTCCCTGGTAGTCGCCCGGCCGCGGCGGACGACTGCGCAGCCGCTCGAACATCAGCAGCGCGACGCCGTTGACGATCAGGAAGGCGGCCGCCAGGGAGGGCGAGGCGAACAGTTTGCGCAACGGCTCCTGGAGCAGCAGGCCGATGATCCCGGCGGGGACCGTGCCCACCACGAGCAGCCACCCCAAGCGCGCATACACGTCGTCCTCGCGGACCTCGCGCATCCGCAGCGAACGCAATATTCCCTTGACGATCTGGATCCAGTCGCGCAGGAAGAACAGCAGCAGCACGAGCGCCGTCGCAAAGTGCGTCGCCACGAGGAACGTCAGGAAGTACTTGGCGTTCTGGTGGATGTTCCAGCCGAACAGGCTCGGCAGGACGACCGCGTGTCCGAGGCTCGAGATCGGGAAGGGCTCGGCCACGCCCTGCGTCAGCCCCAGGATCACCGCCTGGAAGTAGGAGATCGGATCGTGCACGCGGCGCGACAGCTTACGGACCGGTCAGGACGCGCGCCGTCCGGTGCGCATCACATGAGCGCATTCTCATCGCTCGTGCGCAAGCGCTCCCGGCGCGTCGCCGGCAATCGAGAGCGGCGCCGGCAGGTGTGTTCGGGGGGCACAGCTCATGGCTCACCCACCTATCCAGCGCGCGTACTGCGTCACAAAGCCTTCACACAAAAGTCCCCGGCTGGTCACAAAAGCGGGGCTTTGCAGGGCAAACATATCGGCATACGGATAGAGATAAAGAGAGGAGCGTCAACGATGACCCTCACCGATAGCCTCGACGACACGCAGGGGCGCGTAAGCAGAGTGGACATGCACTGCCACTCCACCGCCTCGCAAGTGTCGAAGCTCGGCGTGCAGCGCGCCGCCGGACTGCCCGAGTGCGCCACCCCGCCCGAGGAGGTCTACGCCCTGGCCAAGCGCCGCGGCATGGACTTCGTCACGATCACCGACCACGACACGATCGACGGCGCCATGCAGATCGCCGACCGCCCCGACGTGTTCGTCTCCGAGGAGCTCACCGTCGGCTTTCGCGGCGAGCCCGCGATGCAGGTGCACCTGCTCTGCTACGACATCACGCCCGAGGACCACGACTGGCTGCAGGGCAGCGCGCACGACGTCGAGCTGTGCGCCGCCTACATGTACGAGCGCGAGATCGCCTGCGCGCTCGCCCACCCCTACTACACCGTCGGCGCCACGCCCCTCACCGCGCGCCACCGCCGCCGCCTGTCCGAGCTGTTTCCCGTGTGGGAGGTCCGCAACGGCGCCCGCGCGCCCGAGCTCAACCGTCCCGCCGCGACCTACGTCGCCACGCGCGACTCGATCGGCATCGGCGGCTCCGACGACCACGCCGGCGTGGACATCGGACGCACCTACACCCAGGCCCCCGCCGCCGCCACGCCCCAGGAGTTCCTCGCCCACGTGCGCGCCGGACGCGTGCGCGCCCGCGGCGCCCAGGGCAGCGCCGCCAAGTGGGCCCACGCCGCGATCGTCCTCGCCGCGCGCTCACTGGAGCCCGACGAGCCCCCGACACCGGGGCGCCGGCAGCCGGCTCCCAGCCGTCCCGACCCCCAGCGCGTGCTCACGATGGTCCGCCGCCTGCTACGCGAGGGCGAGGACCGCCAGGGCGCCACCGGCTCAGGAGGCGCCGTCTCCCCCGAGGACGCCCGTTGCCTGCTACGCGCCTGGCTGGCCGCGGTCGAGCTCGACCACCTCGACACGCGCGGGCTGATCTCCCACATGCAAGCGGAGGACTTCAGCCACGCCGACCTCTACCGCCGCGCCTGCCGCCTGCACGAGCGCAAGCTGCGCGCGGCCGTCGAGCTGGCCGTACGCGCCGTCAGCGACCCCGCCGCCGCGTCCGTGAGCGCCGCCACGCAGGGCGTGTTCGAGGGCTGCATCGCCGCAATCCCCTACGCCCCCGCGACCGCCTTCCTGGCCAGCGAGCAAACGAAGCTCGCGCGCCTGCCCTTCGGTGGCGAGCACGAGACCCCGCGCGTGGCCATCCTCGCCGACGGCATCGGCTCCACCCACGGCGTCACCCGCACGATCGAAGAGATCCGCTCGCGCGGCGTCACCGGCTATGAGATCGAGGTGGTGGCCACCGACCCCGAGGTCGACCGTAGGCTCTCGGCGGTCGCCGAGTTCGACGTCCCCTACTACCCCGGCCTGCGCATCGGCGTCCCCAGCCTGCCCGCCGCCGTGCAAACGCTCGCCGACGGTGCCTTCGACGCGATCCACGTCACCTCACCCGGCCCCGCAGGAGTGGCGGGCGCGCTGCTCGCACGCGCGCTCAGGCTGCCGCTGATCGGCAGCTACCACACCGAGCTCACCGCCTACGCCGACCTGCGCTCCGGCCGCCCCGAGCTGGCCGGCGCGATGGCGATGGCCGTCAGCACCTTCTACCGCGCCTGCGACATCGTCCTCTCTCCCAGCGCCGCCTCCGACGCGGCGCTCGCGCAGATCGGGATGCCCGGTGAGCGGATCATGCGCTGGGACCGAGGCGTAGACACTTCGCGATTCGACCCCTCGCTGCGCGATCCCGCGATGCTCGCCGGCGCTGGCGCGCCCGACGGCACGATCAACATCATGTACTCCGGGCGCATCACCCGTGAGAAGGGCGCCGAGCTGCTCGCCGACGCCTTCCTGCGCGCGCGTGAACGCGATCCGCGCCTGCACCTCGTGCTCGCCGGCGGCGGACCCGAGCAACAGCGACTGCGCGAGCGCGTCGGGGCCGAGCACACCACGTTCCTCGGCTGGCTCTCAGGCGATGCGCTCGCGCGCGCCTATGCCAGCGCGGACCTCTTCCTGTTCCCCTCCGCCACCGACACCTTCGGGCAGGTCATCCTCGAGGCCCAGGCCTCCGGGCTGCCCGTCATCGCCGTCGCCCAGGGCGGGCCGGTCTCGCTGATCGAGCACCGTGTCAGCGGGCTCCTGTGCGACGCCGACACCGACGCGCTGGCCGGGGCCGTGCTGGAGCTGTGCGGCTCGCCCCTGCTGCGCGAGCGGCTGACAATCGCCGGGCTCGCGTCGGTGCGCACGCGCACCTGGGAGCGGGCGCTTGCGCGGCTCGGCGAGGGCTATGCGCGGGTGCTCGATGGCGAGGCTCATATAGTCGGGATTTCGCGCGCGGCTTAACCCGTTCCGGGCGCGGATGTGACAGGCGTCGGGTTGCGGATGGAGAGCCGAGACCCGGGCGTGGTGCGAGTCTGACGGCGGATGTCCGCGGCCGTTCGCGTGAGCTGAATGCAGCGTTTGCGATACGGCGCTCATCCCCGCTACGCTTCTACTTGCATGCGCACGCTGGTTTTGGATCCTCCAACAGTCGGGCTCGATGAGTTGCTCGAGCGACGCCGTCGCTGGGGAGCCGACCGTCACGACGAGGTATGGGAAGGTGTGCTGCATATGGGACCCGCTCCACATGGTCGCCACGTCGATGTCCAGCAGCAGCTCGCCGAGCTGCTGGGACCGATCGCGCGTGCCGCCGGTCTATGCCCAACCATCGGGGAGTTCAACCTCGGGGATAACGCGGAGGACTTCCGTGTGCCCGACGGCGGCCTGCACCGCATGCGCGAGGACATACTCTGGTATCCGACCGCCGCCCTGGTGCTCGAGATCGTCTCCCCGGGCGACGAGAGCTGGGAGAAGCTCCCCTTCTACGCCGCGCACGGGGTGGACGAGGTGCTGATCGTCGATCCTCAGGAGCGCTCCGTCAGCTGGCTCGGGCTCACCGGCGAGGAGTACCGCCCGATCGAGCGCAGCGGCCTGATCGATCTCGGAGCGCAGCAACTCGGCGAGCGGCTGGATTGGCCGGCCGGCGACTGAGCCGGGACCATCAGCTCAACCAAGCGGACAGCTCCTGCAGCGCGTCGGGAATGACGTAGTAGTAGGCCCACAGCCCCTGCCTCTCGGAATCCACGATCCCGGCGTCGCGGAGCTTCTTCAGATGATGGGAGAGCGTGGGCTGAGAGACGTCGAACAGGGGCACGAGCTCGCACACGCAGACCTTTCCGGCGTGCTTGCGCAGGACGTCCACCAGCTGCAGACGGATCGGATCGCCCAGCGCCTTGGCGACCTCGGCCATGCGCAGCGCGTGATCGCGCTGCACGTCGGGATAGACCACGGGCTCACAGCAGCGCTCGCCGGCCGCTCGCTTCTGCTTCGGGGACAGCTCCAAATCGACGGACATCTATATACACATATCAATAACAATCATTCTTGTCAATGTAATAATCTTTTAGCTCGTGACCGCACGGGTTGGCATCAACGGCTTCGGTCGCATGGGGCGACTGGCGTTGCGTGCGGGCTGGGAGTGGCCTGAGCTCGCGTTCACCCACCTCAACGAGCTTCACGGAGACGCCTCGACCGCGGCTCACCTGTTGACGTTCGATTCGGTCCACGGGCGCTGGTCCGAGGACGTCCACGGCGACGGTGAGGCGCTGACGATCGAGGGGACTTCACTTAGCTACAGCCGCGCCGGCGAGCCGGGCGAGGTGCCGTGGGGTGAGTTGGGGATCGAGATAGTGCTCGAGTGCTCCGGTCGGTTTCGTACCCGGGAGAGCCTCGATGCCTACTTCCGGCAGGGCGTGCGCAAGGTCATCGTGGCGGCGCCCGTGAAGGACGGAGCGCTCAACCTCGTCGTCGGCGTCAACGATCACCTCTATGAGCCCCAGACTCACCATCTACTGACGGCTGCCTCGTGCACGACCAACTGCCTGGCCCCGATCGTGAAGGTGATCCACGAGGGCATCGGCATCTCGCACGGTCAGATCACCACCCTGCACGACATGACGAACACGCAGACGATCGTCGACGCGCCCCACAAGGACCTGCGCCGGGCGCGCGCCGCGAACGTCTCCCTGATTCCCACGACGACGGGATCCGCCACGGCGATCGGGCTGATCTTCCCCGAGCTGCAGGGCAAGCTGGACGGGCTCGCGGTGCGCGTTCCGCTGCTCAATGCGTCCCTGACCGACTGTGTCTTCGAGGTGAACCGCCCGACGACCGTCGAGGAGGTCAACGGCCTACTCGAGACGGCGGCCGGCGGGCCGCTGTCGGGCATCCTCGGCTATGAGCGCCGGCCGCTGGTGTCGGTCGATTTCAAGGACGATCCGCGCTCGGGGATCATCGACGCGCCCTCGACGATGGTGACGGGCGAGACACAGGTGAAGATCCTCGCGTGGTACGACAACGAGTGGGGCTACGCCAACCGCCTGGTCGAGCTCGCGCGCACCGTCGCGAACGGTCTCCCGGCGGGCGAGCGCGGCGCGAGTTCGGTCACGGCGGGCGATGGCTAGCGGCGGCGACACGGTGACGCCCCCCGCGGTCGGGGCGGCGCAGCCGCGCGGCGACCTGCGCAACTACGTGCTGGTCACCGGCGCCTATTGGGCGGACACGCTCGTCGACGGCGCGACACGCACGCTCGTCCTGTTCTACTTCGACCAGCTCGGCTACACGCCGCTGCAGGTCGCCTCGCTGTTCGTCCTGTACGAGATCGCCGGCGTCCTCACGAACCTCTTCGGCGGCTGGCTCGCCACTCGCCTGGGACTGAAGATCACCCTTTTCATGGGCCTTGCGGTGCAGATCTTGGCGCTCCTGATGCTGGGCCTCGCTCCAACGTCATTGCTGGTCGTGCCATACGTGATGGCCTCTCAGGCGTTCTCGGGCATCGCCAAGGACCTGACCAAGATGAGCTCCAAGAGCGCCGTCAAGCTGGTCGTACCCGAGGGCGATCAATCTGCGCTGTATCGCTGGGTCGCGATCCTGACAGGGTCGAAGAACGCGCTGAAGGGGGTCGGCTTCTTCCTCGGCGGCCTGCTGCTCACGGTGTTCGGGTTCCAAACCGCCGCGCTGGCCCTGGCGGCACTCGTGCTCGTCGCGCTGATAGCCGTCTCAAGCCTGATGCACGGCCACCTCGGCCGCCCCGACAAGAGCGCGAAGTTCAAGCAGATGTTCTCCAACAACCGCTCGGTCAATCTGCTCGCGGGCGCTCGCATCCTGCTGTTCGCCGCCCGCGACGTGTGGTTCGTCGTCGGCCTGCCGTTCTTCCTTTACTCCGAGCTCGGCTGGAGCTTCTGGGCTGTTGGAACCCTCCTCGCCGTGTGGGTGATCGGGTACGGCGCCGTCCAGGCCGTCGCGCCACGTTTGCACCGTCGCCGCGGCCACGGCCCCGACGGCGAGCCCGACGGCAGGACCGCCGTGTGGCTGGCGCTCGGGGTGGCGCTGTGCCCCGCGGCGATGGCCGTCGCGCTGAACGCGGGCGTGGACCCGACCGTCGTGATCGTCGGCGGGCTGATCCCGTTCGGGATCGCTTTCGCGATGAACTCCGCGGTTCACTCCTATCTCATCCTCGCCTACGCCGACAACGACAAGGTCGCGATGAACGTCGGCTTCTACTACATGGCCAACGCCATCGGGCGCCTCGCGGGAACGATCCTCTCAGGACTGCTCTACCAGTGGCACGGACTCACCGCGTGCCTGTGGGTATCGGCGGCGTTCCTCGTCGCGGCCGGCCTGCTGTCGCTCCTGCTGCCGGCCGAGGCCGCGAGCGGTAAGCGACTCGCACGGCAGTCGCAGACGGCCTGACCCCCAAGGCGAAAACCCGGGGTTCAGCAGGCAAACCCCACTGCTACTTCGCCTTCGTAAACAACGCCGGAGCGAACGAACTCACTTCCTTGCCGCCCGCATACCCCAGGTGGCCGAGCTTGAACAGGTCCTCGACCGTGCGCAGCAGCGAGAAGTGGTTATAGGTGTCCTGCACGGTGGCCCCGCCCTTGATGAAGGGGGAGAGCAACAGCGCCCCCACCTGCCCCCCGCCCGAGGGACCGATCCCGCCCGCGGGCGCCGGCATGTTGGGGAACGCGGGCTGACCGCAGCAGGAACTGGAGTCCTCGTATTCGCCGCTGGAGGGCGCCTCGTCGACGCTCAGCACGAGCAGCCCGTTTTCCTTGTAAGCCTTCGAGGCGACGATCTCCGGGACGACCTTCTTCAGCCAGCCGTCCGCCGCTTCCATGCCCGCGGGCGCTCCGGGCGCGCACGGCGTCGGGTTGCCGTCGTGGCAGCGGTCGGGCACGACGTAGGCGAAGCTCGGCGTGTTCTTGGCGCTCTGCAGGTCGGACTTCAGCTTGTCCAGGCCCACGTCGTCGCTCGCGCAGGCCGAGGAGTCGATCAGCGAATGGAAGTACACGAACGGGTTGCGCCAAGTCGCGTACGCCTGCCCCGCGGGCGGCGTCGGCGCCGAGGTCGGGTCGGGAGCGCCCAGAGCGGGGTGGCCGCAGGCGCCGTAAGCGCCGCCTGAGCCCGCGCCCGGTTCGTCCATCCCTTCCAGGTAGGCCCGCCACGTCAGGTGCTTGGCCGCGAGCTGTCCGGCGAGCGTCTGTGTCGCGGCGGGGTATACGCATCCGTGGCCGAGCGTCTGACCGTCGGCTCCGGCCGTACCCGGCGTCAGGTCTTCATAGGTCGGGCAGTTCTGCGCGGTCTGCGGAGTCGGGCCCTGGCCGCTGACGAGCGCGATCGCGTTCGCGAGCTGTTCGTGCGCGACCGCGTAATAGCGAACGAGCAGCGCGCCTTGGTGCTCGAGCGTGCCCGTCAGGTAATGCGCGGGCGAGGCCGGCCCGAACGCGGTCGCGTAGGGCTGATCGTCGAGCATCACCACGAACACGTGCTTGACGGCCGGCAGCTTCGTGGGGGCGGCCGCTTCTTCACCGCCACCGGAGGAGCCTTCCCCGCCACCCGAGGAGCCCGTGGCGCCAGCCGAAGATTTGGTCGTGGACTTGCTCGACGAGGACGTGCTCGTACCGGCGGGCGTCGAGGATTCCGTTTCGGAAGACGCGCTCGGGGTCGCTTCCGGTTCGGCCGCCGGGGGCGGGGATTTGCTTGCCCCCGTCGCGGTCGGCGCGGCCGCCGGCGCCTGCGCGACCAGCACCTCGCGAGGACGTGGGCGAGAGGTGTTCGAACCCTTCGCGACAGCACCCATCGCAACGCCGAAGCCGAGGAACGCGACGAGCAGCAGCGCCGATATCTGCGCCGGGGGCAGCACCCGCGCCCACGCCTTGCGAGCCTCCTCGCCGCCGGGTCCCTCGCCCAGCGCGCGCTCGTGGCCGAGCTTGCGTTCGACCTCGGCCAGCTCGGCGTCGCGTTCCTGTAGCAGCGCGGCGCGGCTCATCAGCAGGTCGTTACGAAAATGGTCACGCACCGCCATCTCATAGGCCAGCCCGCCGAGATCCCAGTGCAGCTCCGCGACCTGTGCGGCCAGCTCCTCGCGGCGGCGTTCGAGCTGGGCTATATCGCTCATCTATCCGGTGGAGACGACATTGGGCAGGTTCTTGGACTTCTGCTCATAGCTCTGCCCGCTGCCCGTGCGCAGGTTTTTCAAGACGGTCGGCGGCGCCGGTTTGCTCGGGGTCGCGCCCACGCCCGATTCTTTGGCTTTGTGTTTAGCGGCGGCCGCACCGGCGACGGCTCCAGCCTTGGCGGCCGTGCTTGCTTCCGGCGCAGCCGGCGTCGGGGTCGTATTTGCGGCGCCCGCGGCAGCGCCGCCGACGGTGATCACCTGCGGCGCGGCCGCTCCTGTTGAGGACGATCCGCCTGAGCGTCCGATCAGCACGCCGACACCCATCGCCAGCAGCAGCACGCCGATGCCCGCGATCAGCGTCAGCGCATTGCCACGCTGCCATGTCGAGGATCCGGAGGTGGGCGGCGCCACGCCGGCTGCACCGCCGGGAAAGGGTGGCTGCGTCGGATCGGGAGACGAGGCCTGGGTGGCGGCGGAGGAGCGCATCCGATCGAGCAGCATCCCGCTCAGATACGTTCGTGGAGCGCCGCATTCCAAGCAATAGCGCTGGTCCAGCGCGAGCGGGGTGCCGCAGTGCGGGCACGGCTCGGTGCCCTGCGCCTGAGACTGCTCCCCGGCCCCTCCCGCCGGCGTGGGAGCGGCGGTGGGTACCGCCGTGACCGGAGGCATCGCCGCCGTCACGGGGATCTCCGTCGTTATCGCAGTCGGATCAGTGGACACGATTCATCGCTCGCGGCCGGTGGCCCGCAACCTAATCGTCAACGCGATCGACCCCAACCGCGTAACGATTCTGTGAACACGAGCGCAATCACCCGTTTTCGGCCGAGTTCGCGCCCGGCGTCTCGTTGAAGGCACAGCGGAAGTTCTCCGGCTGGGAGACCGGCTCGGAACCCGCGAACCCCCCTTTGGTCCCGTTGGAATACACAGTCACGTACTGCAACGTCGAAGGCGCGGGCACCGCCGGCAGCGGCACCGGATTCGGTTCGCCGGTGCGCGGATCGCCGGTCGAGCCGACGCTGACCCCCTCCGAGCCGGCGGCGTCCGAGCCGGCCGCGATCGTCACCAGCGTGGAACTCATCTCGCGCTGGTCGTGCAGACCGACGCTCGGGTCGAGCTGAATCGTGGCCGTCAGCTGCGAATCGTGGATCGTGGACTCCAACTTGACGCGCGCGGCAGCGCCGATCAGCTGCGCCGCGCTGGGCAGATAGCCACCCAGTTTCACGCACGCCTGACTGGCCCAGAAGTAGTTGTTCTGACCGGCCTGCGCGTTGGTGAGCGGATAGGGCGATGTCATCAGGCACCACGTGCCGATATCGACGGTCGTGCCCGGACAGCTCGGTTCCAGCGCGGTCAGCTTCTTGCCGCCCACCTCCTGAGAGTTCTTGACCGTCGGTATCGCCGCGGCCGCGAATTTCTTGTTCTTGCCGAGCACGAGGATCCCGTTCGGATAAGGCTTAACACTGACGCGGTGGCCATCGATCGCCGCCACGACGGCGCGCCGCGCGGCGTCCGCGAGGCCCGTGGTCGAGGCGAGCAGCGCGAGGATCGAGATCGCCAGCGCGGCCGTGCCGGCGTGTCGGGAGATGAAGGAGCGCTCGCTCATGGTCGTTGCCTCCTGGGGCGTCGGTGTCTTTGTTGGTGGCGAGCGCCGGCCGCGTGCATGCGGACGGGGCGCTCACCGGTGGTTGCGTAAGCGGTCTCGATCGGGCGTCCGCGGCGCTTGGGGCGCAGGCTCAGAGTCGCCCCTCCGGCCCCCGCGAGCACGACGAGCAGCAGCAGATATATGGCAGGCGAGGGCGCCTTGCCGTTGCCCGCTCCGGGAGTCGCGTATGCGCGCGCGCCGATCGGCAGGCCGCGGTAGTCCGCGGCGCGATAGGCGGCGAAGGCCTGGGACTGCTCGGTGGCCTCCTCCTCCTCTTTCTTTTCTTCAAACACCCGTACGCCCGCGCCGCCGGGAGGGATCGGCCGGGCGAACGCGCCCGCCGGCGGCGGTGGAATCGCGGGTACGCCGCCCTGGGGCAGCAACAGCAACGGCGTGAACAGCGCCGCGATCGCGGACGGCGGCGGCGTCACCACCGGCTTGGCGGCAGGCGGCGCGGGCGCGGGCGGCGGAGGCGGCGGCGCTATCGGGGCGGGGGCCGGAGCCGGCGATGGCGGCGGCGGCGAGGGAGTTCCCGCCGAAGGGGTCGACGCCGCTTTCGCAAAGCGGCTCGCGGCCAGCGGCACGGTGCCGCAGGGCTGCTGGACACTGCCGCCCAGAACCGTCACCGGGACAGAGTAAGAGAGACCCCCGGCCGAAATCGTGACCACGGTGTTACCGGCGTTGAACGCGCACAGGATGCCCGATTTCGCGTCGGAGATGACGTGCCCCGCGGAGTCCTGCAAGGGCTTTCGCAGATTCGTGGAGTTGGGGTCCTGCTCGACGAAGTTCGCGATTTCCGGTTCGGAGGAAATGAAGGTGTATTCCGGTTCGATCTTGCTCGCGCAGTCAGATTGCAAGCACAGTGCTTGGGGGAATTCGCTGTAGGGGCTCGCACCGGGAGGGTTGGGGCTGCCGTCGGCCGACGCCTGCCCCCAGCGATCGCCACTGACCGGACGCCGCGCCAGGCCCTCGAACAGCGCCGGGGCGCTGCGTCGCAAGAGCGTGCCGTCAAGCGGGTTCAGCGACAGGCTCTGCACGAGCGGAATCAACCGCGCCGTTACCGGCGCGACGTTCGTGGCGGGATCGCGCCCGGCGACGTTGACGCTCACGAGCAGATAGCCGGTCGCGCCGAACAGCGCGTCGGGCTGCCCAGGCGTGAACGATCCCGAGATCGACGAGCGATAGCCGAGCGCGCCGGTGCCGAACTCGGGGATCGTGCTCGCGCCACCGGCCGGGATACGGCTGGCGCGACTTTCCTCCGGGCGCTCATACAGGTACGCCGAGGCTCCGCCGGAGACCATGATCTGCGCCTCTTCGCTCGCGTCGCTCGCGACGTTCAGCGCCGGCGGCAGGCCGGGGTTCAGCTCGCGGCTGCCAACGACGATCGCCGGGATCGCTCGGGCGCGGGCGTCTGCAAGCATCTGCGCCAGCCACGGCGCCTGCGGTTCGGCCGGGTTTTGGTAGGGGTCGCTCGCGGCCAGCGATCCGCGCGAGTTGTCGATCACGATCACCCGCACGGTGCCCGCCGGACCGCTGCTGTCGAAGGCGTAGTGGGTGCGCGCTCCGGCGTGGATCGCGCCGCCGGGCGCGGGAATGTTCGCGGTGGCGATGCCCGCCGGCAGCCCACCCTGCCCGAATGGCGCCGGAAAGCCCGCGAACGCCGACCCGAACGCGCTCGCGCCGCCGCCTTCGGAGTCGCCCGCCGAGAGCGCGCCGAACACTCCCAACCCCCCGCCCTGGGCGAGCAGTTGCGCGTAGCGGTCGGCCTCGGCGCTCGACTCCGGGCCCTGCCCCGGCGTCTCCCGCCCGCCGGTGTAGAGCAGCGCGCGCGGGCCGCCCGGCTGGGCGGCGAGAGAGTCGATCGCGCTCAGCGCGCTGCTCAGATTGCGGTCGGGCGCGATCCCCTCGTCGGCGAGATCCGCGCAGGGTTCGGCGCACTCGGCGTGACCGGCGAGCGCGAAGGTCGCCAGGTTCGCTGCCAGCGAGACGGGAGCGGTGGCCGCGCTCGGCGGGCCCTGAGCGCCGCCCCCGGGGGCGTAACGGTAGATCCCGGCCGTCTGCACGTTTTCGCGCACCGCCTGGCCCGAGCCGCCATTGTCGGTGCCGCGCCCGGCGTCGTCGGCGTGACCACTCCAACCGCCGACCGCCCAGCCCGACCCGTCCGGACCGAGATCGAGCGCTGCGATCGGATCGGCCTTGACCGGTCTGTCCTCACTGTCGCCCGCGTAGGCGGCGCGCTCCTCGTCCTCCCAGCCGCCGCCGGTTTCGCGCAGCATGTAGCCGTCGCCGGGCAATGGGTTGGGAGGGATCAGGGGCGGCGGCGTGTTGGGATCGATCGGCGGGAGGATCAGCGGCGGCGGATAGCTGAAGTCAGGCACCACCGAGAGCACCGCGCGGACCTTCGAGCCGTCCAAGTAGGCACTCGCGGCCACCGCGGTCTCATCGACGACCGGCTGTTCGGAGAAGTGCCACGGCCCGCTCGCGCTGTCACGCTCCAGCACCACGTTGTGCCCGGCGAGCACCGCACCCCCGTTCGGCAGACCCGCGACGACGTTCAATTGCGGCCGACTCGGAAGGCTCGCCAGCAGGGCGTGCACTTCAGGGTCGATCCGCCAGCCGGCGCCGGAGTTGACGAGCAGATCGTGTTCGGCCACCACCATCGCCTCCGCACCGGCGAAGGCGACCGACGTGAAGTTGGCCTTCAAAGCTTCTTCAGGGTTCCCGTTCAGTCCTTCGCCGAACTCCTTCTGGAACGGTTCGGGCAAGGGGTCCTGCGTCCAGGTCTTGTCGTAGCGCCACAGGGTCCCGCTGAGACCGACGGCGTAGCCGAGCGAGGGATCGCTCGGGTCAAAGGCGATCCCCATCAGATCGGCGTGGGTTCCCTGCGGCGGCGCGGCCGGGTCCTTCTCCCACAGTCCCGTTTCCGCGCGCCACACCCACAGCGCGCCGAGATCGCCGGCGGCAAACGCGCGGTTGGCGTCGGGCCAGGCGACCGCGCGCAGCGTCGGCGAGCTGACCGCGCCGCTTGCGCTGAGCAAGAACTCGCGCTGCCAGCCCTTGCCGGGAACGTAACGGGCCACCGCGCCGCCGGCGCCGACGGCCAGCGCCTGCGCACCGGGATCGCCGGGCGTGGTGCCTGGAGCCGATGCGACCGCCGTGAACGGCGCGCGCGCCGATACGGGCCAGCTGGTCAGTCGCTGGGGTTGGGATTGCCCGGTGATCTGCACCGGACCTTCCAACCAACCGTCGCTTGGACTGTAGAAGGCGCCGCCGGGTGCATCGTTGGGACCGGCGCCCGGCATCCGCCGAAAGGTCGTTCCTTCGAAACTGAGGTAGGCGCCCATGTTGGTCGCATCCCCTCCCCCGGGCTGCAGCGGGTTGGTGACGATCCGCGAGCCGAAGCCGGCGCCGTCGAAAGCGAAGCTGCGATAGCCGGCGAGACGTCCGAAGCGCGCATCCAGCGGGTGAGTGCACAGTGCTTCCCCGCCTCCGTTGTGAGCGTCACACCAGCTGGCCGTGACCTTGCCCTGAGCGATGTCGTAGTAGAGCGTGAAGTCATAGCCGTCGCCGCCACCGCCCGGCGCCTGCATGTTGCCGTCGATCCACACGCCCTGATCTGAAGCGGTCAGCGCCTGGGCGGGAGCTTTGAGGGGACCCACACCGGAGACGCTCTGCGCCGGTGTGGCCGCTTGCGCGAACAACGCCGAGCCCAGTTCGGCCACCTGCCAATGACCTTCGCCCGAACCGTTCACGACACGCTTGAACAGCATCGGGCCGAGCCCGCTTTCGGTACTGGCCTGGCCGAGCATCCACAGGTTCTGGGGTGAGGTGCCCGCGAGCCCCAGGATCGTGAAGGCGCCGGCGTAGCCACCGGGCAGTTCCACCGGCTCGGAGGACCACTGGGTACCGTCCCAGCGCGCGATCGTCGTGTCCTGCCTGCGGCCGAGCGCGGCGAAATAGGCTTCGGTGTGGCCGGCGTTTTCGACGGCCGCGTCGGCGACCGCGCCAGCGCCTTCGCCTTCCATCAGCGTGCCCGCGGCGGGATCGCCGCCTTCGCCCGCTCCAGGCAACACGCCCGCCGGGGGCGCCCCCACGGGCGGTTCCGGGAGTATGCGAAAGCGTCCGCCCGGATCGCGCGCGAGCACCACGATCCGCTTGCCCGAGGGCCGCGTCGGGTCCTGCCCGGCGAGCAGGCCGCCGCCGTGAGCGGTGATCCTTGCCGAGAGTCGGTCCGGGTTCATGCCGCGATAGGGCTGGGTCTGCGCTTCGTTCAGCGGGGTTTCGTAGATGGTCCAATCAGCGTCGGCATCGGTCGCGCGCTCGAACACCAGCTGCCCCGGCGGGGATTCGCCGCTCGGCGGTGTGGCGAACTGCGCGCGCACATTCCCGTCGGCCGGCGGCGGCACGTTCAGCGGCAGCACGCGATACGCCCACGCCTCCCCCGGTTCGCCGGCGGTAGCGGCGCCCATCAGGACGGTCGCGCCGGAGGCGGTGCCGAGCACCGGTTGCGGCTGGGGGTTGCCTCCACCAGTATCCGCACTCGCACCGCCACCGGCGAGACGTGATCCGCAGTACACACCGAGTAGCGCGAGCAGTGCCGTCGCAACGGCGACACCGATGCGACGGTGGACAAAACGCCTGGAGTTCATCGGCGCAAACTCGTAGCGACCGCGTTCGGACCGGCGCCGGTGGAGCCGGAGGATGAGCCCGATTCGCACGACGTGGCGACCGCGTTCGGTCCCGCCCCGCCGCCACCACCACTGGAGGAGGAGCCCGACTTGCCTTCACAGCCGGTTGCGGGGACGGGCTTGAGCTTGACGAGCGCCTTGGTCTTGAAGCTGAGTCCCGTCGGCCAGCGCTTGGCGCTGAAGCTCAACTTCAACGCGTGCTTGCCGGCCTTCAGACGCTCCTTGGCGGTCTTGGCGATCGTCTTGCCGTGGCGCTTGGCGATCAACTGGACGTCGGCGAGACCGGCCAGCCTGAAGCTGACGGTCACGGTCAGGCCGCGGCGGGAGACCCTGATGTCCTTCAGCAGTGCGGGAATGACCTCCGGCACGGGCGATTCGAGGCTTTTCGCCTGTTCGACGGCCACCGGCGGCGGGGCGAACAGCTGCGAATTGTCGGCAGGTGGTGTGTCGGGGACGAACTGTTCGATCGACTCGTTGGGGCGCTGTGTGATCGTGGTGGCCCAGTGCGGGTCGGTGTCTTCGGAGAGAACAGACCCGTTGGTGTAGTGAAAAAGCCAGCCCGCCGAGGTGGCCATCCAGGCTTCTTCGGGGCCGGTGGCGGCGATCACCTGCGCGCTCCCCCGCGCCGGCCCGCTGACCGGCAGGACATTCAAGGTCGTCGCCCCGTCGGCGCCGATCAGCGCGACCTTGGCCTTGGCGGTGACGCTCCCGCGCGAGGAGTAGGGCTGGTCGACCGCCCAAGCGTTTTCGGTGCCCGGCACCGGTGCGATGTCGACGAAGCGGTCTTCGGAACCGAACTGGGAAGTATCGATCGGAGCCTGCTGGTAGAAGGGTTCGGAGTAGTGCACGGCCACGGGCGGGCTCGGCACCGAGCCGTCGTGCGGCGCGTCGGGCCCGGAGGCGGCGCCGCCTCCCGAGAACCACAGGTCGGAGCCGTCTGACTTGGCCGACAGCAGCTCGGTGCCTTCGCTCGGCACGCCCGCGTAGGGAAAGGGCAGGAAGTTCGCGTCGGTGAACGTCGATCCGATCAGCTTGTGAATCAGGATCGGGTGTTCGGGCTCTGGGGTCGCCAACGTCACCTGCTTGGTCGTGTTGCCCGCTTCGGCGCCGACGTAGGTGCTCTCGTAGAAGGCGCCGTGAAAGAACGCCAGCCCGCTGACGCCGCGGCCCTGGGGCTGATAGGAGCTCGTCAGGCTGGTTCCGTCCCAGTGCAGGTGAAAGGCGCCGATGCGTTGCCCCGACGGGTCCTGGCCGGCCACTCCGGCGAACCAGCAGTCGTTCGGACCGTTGCAGGCGGCCGCGTCGAGCGGGTGAAAGGGATCGGGCGACTGCAACGGTGTCGAGTAGGAGCCGACGACGACGCCTTCCTTGAAATGGCACAGACCCAGGCCGGAGCCGACGCGCGGCTCGCTCGGTTCGGTGATCGTCCAGAACTCCTCCGGCCCCGCCCAGGCGATGCGCGAGACTTCGCCGGCGCCGCCGCACACGGTTGAGAGCTGGTGCCAGCCGCGCCCGTTGTAAAAGAACAGTCCGCCGGAGACGGTGGCGTTGCCCTCGACGCTCAGCAAGCCCTCGTTGGGGGCGTAGAACTCCATGTCGTCGACGCGCCCCAACGAGACCTTGAACGGGGCGCCTTCGGGCGGAGGTGGCTGTTCCAGGCGCCAGCTAGCTTCGCCCCGGGCGGACGCGGCGCCGGCCGAGGCGATCGCCGCGGCGATCAGCATCCCGGCGGCGAGCCGCCTCAAGGTCTGCGCCCCGGGTCTCGCTCGGGCGCGGGGCGGCGGACGTCGCGCAGTTCCTCAAGCGTCGTCTCCTGCACGGTCGAGAGCACGGCGTCGAGCGCCACGCCCGACAAGGTCTCCTGCTCGAGCAGCGCGTTGGCCGTCTCCTCGACGGCGTTCCAGTAGCGGTCCAGGATGAATGCCGCGCGCACCTCGGCGTCACCCACGAGCCGCTCTACCTCGCGGTCGATCAGATCGAGCGTGGACGGTCCGACCGAGCCGAGGTCCTGCAATGAGGCGCCGAGGAAGACCTCGCCGCCCTTCTCGCCGATCGTGACGGGACCGAGCGCGGGTGACATCCCGAACGAGGTCACCATGCTGCGCGCGAGCGAAGTGGCGGCGTGCAGATCGTCGCTCACGCCGGTGGAGAGGCTGCCGAACGCGATCCGCTCTCCTGCCGTGCCCGCGACGATCACGATCAGCTGTCGTTGCAGGTCGAACTCGGTCTGGATCACCTGGTCGCGGTCGGTGAGCATGTGTGCGGCCGTGCCGAGCTGGCGCCCGCGCGCGACGATCGAGAGCTTGCGCGTGGAGCTCGTATGCCCCAGCGCGTCGGTGACAACGGCGTGCGAGGCCTCGTGCACGGAGATCAGCCACCGCTCCTCACGGGTGAGGATGTGCTTTTTGGCCGGACCGGCGACGACACGATCGATCGACTCCTCAAGCGTCGCCTGGTCGATCTGATGGCTTGAGTCGCGCACGCTCAGCAGCGCCGCCTCGTTGATCACGTTCGCGAGCTCCGCGCCGCTGAAGCCGGGCGTCTGGTGGGCGATCTCCTCAAGCGACACGTCGGGACCGAGCGGGCGCTTGCCGCCGTGCAGACGCAGGATCTCAAGGCGCCCGTGCACGTCGGGAACGTCGATCGTGACCTGGCGGTCAAAGCGCCCTGGGCGCAGCAGCGCGGGGTCGAGGATGTCCGGGCGGTTGGTCGCGCCCATCACGACCAGACCGCCGTCGCCGGAGAAGCCGTCCATCTCCACGAGCAGCGCGTTCAGCGTCTGCTCGCGCTCGTCGTTGCCCTGCCCGATGCCCGCGCCGCGCTTGCGCCCGGCGGCGTCAAACTCGTCGATGAAGATGATCGCAGGCGCCGCCTTGCGCGCCTTGGCGAAGAGGTCGCGCACGCGCGCCGCGCCGACGCCGACGAGCGACTCCACGAAATCCGAGCCCGAGAGCGAGAAGAACGAGGCGTCGGCCTCACCGGCGACCGCCTTCGCGAGCAGCGTCTTGCCGGTGCCGGGAGGGCCGACCAAGAGGACGCCCTTCGGCGCCGCCGCGCCGACGTTCAGATAGCGCGAGGGGTCGTTCAAGTAGTCGCGGATCTCTCGCAGCTCGGCCACCGCCTCGCCCGCGCCCGCGACGTCGGCGAACGTGATCGCTTCCGTTTTTCCCTTGCCCTTCTTGCGCCCTTTGCCGGTGAACTCCGAGAACGCGGCGATCCCACCGGCGCCACCGTCCGCGCCGATGCGCATGAACAGCGCAAACAGGCACACCAGCAGCAGGATCGGAAGCAGGAACTGCACGAGAATCGCGCGCGGCGCCTTGCCCGACTGCTGGTCCACGTTGACAACCACGCCCGCGCGGGTCAGGGTCTGCAACAGCCCCTGAGTTTGCGCGCCAGAAACGGGGTAAGCGGCCCAGTATTCGAGCTGGGCGGGCGTCGCCAGCGGCGCGTTTTTAGAAGTCGTGTTGAGCTGTTCGGAGCCCGAGGTCGTCGTCCCGGCGGCCGTGGTCCCGCCCGACGTAGTCCCGGCCGGCGCGCTCTTTGCCGTCGGCGCCTTCAACGCGATCTCGACGCGATCGTCGTGGTCGAGCAGCGTCGCGGTCGCGACCTGTTTGTGTTCGGCCAGCGAGACCACGCGGCTGATCGGCAGTTCCGTGCCGTGACTGGAGGGGCCGATCGACCCCAACAGCACGAAGAACGTCACCGCCAGCGCGATCGAGGCGACCGTCAAGAACAGCGCGAGCTTGTCGCGGAACACGAGCCGGCGCACGCCGACCGCGACGTCCCCGGCCGTGGCGAGCACCGGGTTGCGTTTGTGCGCGAGGCCCGAGCGCACCGACGGCCGCGATGCCGAAGTGCGGGGCTTGGGGCCGCCGGCAACCCCTCCCGGAGCGCGACCGTTCGCGGGCGGGGGAGTCGGATCGCCGGGCTCTGCGCCCTCGGGCTGAATGTCGTCGTCGGTCATCTGTTTTCGAACGCTCTCGTCATCGTCGTGGTTGTCATCGCTACAGATCGGCGAACCAACTACCGGAGCACGGACGGCGCCCGGCGCCTAACTGCGGTGCCGGGCGCCGGGGCCGTGTGCTTGCTCATGCCTTCAGTCGGCCAGCTGCTACCTAGCCTTTTTTCTTACCTTTCTTCTTTTTCTTGGTCGCGATCGCGGCCTGCGTAATCGTGATCGTCTTCGTCTTGCTCGCCGCCGTTCCGCCCGTGGGCGTAAACGTCACCGTGATCTTGACCGACAGTTTGTGGCCCTTCACCTTCGCGAGCTTTTTCACAGCAGCGCCCGAGATCGGCAACGTCACCGTTCCCTGACCGCCGCCGACACTCGCCGTCACGTTGGAGACCGTAACGCCGCCACCAACCGCCTTGATCTGGACTTTCCCGGGGCCGGGCAGGACCAGGGAGAGCACCACGCTCTTGCCCTTGATCTTCGCTCCTGCTACGGAGAAGGCGTTGCTTGGTGGGGTTACGACGGTGCTCGTACTCACCGGGCCGTTGTTGTTTTGAGTCGGCGGCGGTTTGCTCCCTCCTCCTTCGCCTTCATGGGAGCCTTCCGATCCGGACGACTTGTTCCAGTCGATCGCTTCAACTCCTTTACGTCCAATCGACTGGACCGCTTCTGGCAGGGTTCCATAGTCGTGAGAGGTCAGCTGCAGCTGACCCTTGGGTGACTCAACCGCTTCCAGGTAATCCTTGACGGTCCGGGCTTTTTCCTGCTCTTCCTGACTTGCGCCATAGGGCGAAGAGTCATCATCCCAGGCGAAGTCATACGTCAATCCACAAACGGGATATGCATGGATCGCATCATTTTTGATCGCCGCTGCCGTATCGCCCGTAGCAATCGATTTTTCCCAATCGCCGAGCGTCGGATCGGAGCCTTCCGTCGGATAATTACGGTAGTCGGCGTCGGTACAGTCAGCTCCCTGAGGGGATGAAACCAGGTTAGATTTGGGTTCTTCTGTCGGCTCGGCGAAAGCAGGGCCAACTTTGTTGCCTTCTTCTGGACTGATGGTTTCCATCGGAACCCAGTATGTGTGGTCGTCGTTGCCCGCTTCCATATAGAAGCCGTGCTTGCGCGACGTGGCAAGGTCCGCATATCCGATCGAACCATCTACCCCTGTCACGGCCGTCGCCAGTTCGCCGCCCCCGTTCTGAGCCCCTGTGCATATGTGGTTAGTGGATTCACATTTGTACACTTTGACTTTTTTGCCACTTATTTCTTCTTCAGTCACAGTGACCGCGCTTGGTTGTTTAGTTTCGGCGTCAAACGTTTCGGGCCATATATGGTTGTCTCCAGCCACCGGCGCCTGCGTCCACAGGCCACTCGGCGCACCGGGAAGCAGGCTCAGATACGCCTTGAAATTGAAAGTCGTACCAGAACCGTCGAAGCGCACAATGCGCATTACCGGCAATTCACCGCATTCTGCCGGTTCCTTCGGTACGACCGCTTTGGTGTCCTTTTCCATATCGGCCACCGGTACGATGTCTTTCCACTTCTGGGAGGTACCATCCCAGATCTTCTCCATCTCTTCGGCCGTAATATGCACGCGAAGTGTTTCTGCTGCGGCCGTATCGCCGGTTTCTCCGCCTGGAGGATCGTTCGGGCCTCCAGTGCTTGTATCGTTATTTTCACTTCCGACCGTACCGTTGGACGCCGCACCGGTGCCCGGGCTCTTGAGCTTGCATCCATTCGGGAAATGTACAATGATCGCCACTGCAAACGCGGCGACCGGGATCTGGTGGATTACTCCAGATTTTTCGTGGCCGGCAAAGTCAGCATTGATTTGCTGTGCCACGGTCAAAGGCGCGTCGCTTCCCGCGTATCGGGTGGTTGGCGCCCGAAATCCAGCTCCGCCAAGGCCCGCTGCGAACCCTTCACATGCGGCCGTACTGGCTTCACCTCCGATGGAGGCGATACCGCATCCGCTTCCCTTCCCTGCGTATTTCACAGTGGGAGCGGAGTTGCCGCAACCCTTCTGCCCTCCACGCCAGACGGTGGTTGACCAGAATTCGAGTTGAGCTTCGTTCTGCGCAGACGAGCCCTGGCCTTCGATCGGGGCGCCTTCGCAGTGTCCGACGGTAAACGCGGCTTGCGCCGAAGGAGGCGCCACGACCGCCACGACCGCCATCGCGGCCATCGCGCAGAGCGCCGCTACGACGGCGCGTATACGACCGCGTTCAGCGGTCAGGGGAAAGCTTGCATGCATGAGCAGGGTAGGTCCTTTCACGAGCAGAGGTCGGGAACGAAGCGAGTCTCACACGCGCCTTTGCCCGAACGCAAGCCCGTTCACAGAAGATATACAAGCCGGTAACGCCGCGGCATCAAGTTGTGACGAGAAGTAACGATTTGTTTGCAGGCTGGTAACAAGTTGGTAACAAGACCAGACCTGAGGGCGGGCAGCGAGTCGGCCTTCCGCGGTGCGTTAGTCAACAAGAGGCAGCACGCCCGAGACCACGAACTCAGACGCTCGGGACCCATGCGGTCGATTTCTCGAAAGCGAGTAGGTCTATTCCGAATAATGCTCGGCTAGGGTCTCTACTTTATTGCCTTCAGCATTGTCATACTTACCGACAGCCATACAGACCACCATCGATGCGCAGAAAACTCCATTCAAATCAGGATATTTTGCTTCCACTGGATTGGGGGTTATCTGCAGCGACCACTCAGTACCATCCCAGTGCTCAGCAAGGGTCTTTGTTTCGGAGGACGCTGTCTGATACCGGCCGATGGCACCACAGCTTGTCGTTGAAGCACACGACACCTTGCCCAAGGTACTCGTTTTAGCGCCTGAAGGATTGGCAGTTGGCTCAATTGACCATTCTGCCCCGTTCCATCGCTCCGCCAGCGTCGCGAATATATATTCGTATCGTTTGTGATCGTAACTTCCGACGGCGGTGCACGATGTAGACGAAGTGCATGAGACGCCAGTCAAGGCGCTTTCGGCCGCTCCGGCAGGATTAGGACTCCGCTGAATTGACCATTCTGTACCATTCCATTGCTCCACCAGCGTGTTCTGCCCACCCCCAACTGCCGTGCAAGCAGAAGCCGATGTACATGATACGTCTGATAGTGAGCTTTCTTCCCCTTCGGGGCTCGGCATAGCCTGGATGGACCAGGAAGAACCATTCCATCTCTCTGCGAACTTTACGCTTTTACCGCTCAGTACCCTTCCACCGATAGAGGTGCAAGCCGTTGTCGATGTGCATGACACACTATCCAATCCACTGGATTCTGATTCAGCAAGATTCGTGATCGATTCGATGGACCAAGAAGTGCCATTCCATTTCTCAACCAGGGCCTTCCGATGGTAGCCTTCGCCGTCGTAACTACCAACAGCTACACATTCACTGGTCGACACACATGAGATACTTGCCAATTCTGCAACGGGTTCCCCCAGGCCCGTCACTGGAGTCGGGATCGACTGGTCAGACCAGGTTGCACCCGTCCAAATCTCTGCCACAGGCACCACATTCGCTTCTTCGTTTGCTTCGTTAGCCCATCCCACTCCAACACACATTGACACCGAAGGACATGCAACCCCATCGAGCGCGCTCTGCCCGCCTTTCCCGGGATTGGGGGTGGACTGAATCGACCACCAGCCAAGGCCGTTACCATCGGCAAACGCCTTTAGCGATTCCCCGCCTTTGCTGAGCACCTTGCTCGGATATTCCTGCATCGCCCAGCCGCCAGCATCGCGTGAGTAGACGATGAGCGCCTTCAACCAGCGAGCCTCGCGGTAGGGAAGCGCGCTTTCGAGCATCGTCGTCAGGTTCGCGGCCGCTTTGGTCCCCGTTTCGCCTTCTCCCCCGCACACCGGGCTTTCGAGGGCTTCGTTGATTTCGTGGTCGCAGTAGCCGACCTCGGAGACGATGATGTTGTTCTGCCCGGAGGTCATTTTTTCGCGGACGAGCGGGATGCCCTGGATGCCCTCGCTGTCGTCTTCGAAACTGTGGCCGGTCGGCGGGCCGTACGGGTGGAAGTACCAGCCCTGGACTTCCGTTTTCAAGCTCGCCTGGGCGCTGTACATCGCCGGCACCCATCCGTTGGCGGTGCATTCGCTCGTTTTGGTGCAGTTCTTGCCGATCGCGGCGACGTAGATGTCGGTCAGGGGAATGCCCGCTTCTTTGGCCGCAGGCAGGAGTTTAGACACGACCGCCGCGTACTCTGAGCCGGAGTACTGCGGCGTCGTGTAGCCCCAGGGCTCGTTCATCGGTTCGAACAGGACGGGCATGCCGGGGTATTTTTCGCCGACGGTTTTGAGGATCGCCGACGCCGATGTCACGAATTTTTCGACGTAGCCGTTGATCGTGTTCTTGCCTTCTTCTTCTTCTTTTTTGGTCCGCGTCTGTGGGAATTCGGGATCGGATTTGAAGCGGTAGCCTTCGCGATCGTAACCTTTGTACTCGATCACGCTGACGGGACGCATGCCGTATTCGTGGTCGTACTTGAGTCGTTCTTCAAAGCGCGATTCGCCACCCGTTTTGACTTCGACTTCGCTGGGGACCTGGCCGGCCGTCAGCTCGAAGCTACGATCGTAGACGACGCTGTGCTGAGAGAATTCGTTGACCGGGCCGAGCCATTCTTCGCTGCCTTTGTTGCTCACGCTGTTGCCGTTCAGGCCCAGCCACGGTCCGCTGAGTTCGTAGGCGAACCAATCGTGAGCGACGACGGCCGAGGTGCCGTTCGTGTCGGTGACGGTCACGTTGACGGTGCCGCTCCCCGCCGGGCTTTTCGCGGTGATCGAGGTGGACGAGTTGACGGTCACTCCGGTGGCGGCGGTTTCGCCGAACTTGACCGTCGCGGGCGAGACAAAGCCCGTCCCCGTGATCGTGACCGATGTGCTGCCCGCGGCGACACCGTTGTTCGGACTGAGCGACGTGACCGTCGGCGCGGTCGCCAGCGCCTGAGCGCTCCCGAACCCCAGGAAGGCGAGGACGCCAAGCGGAATCGCCAACGCCTGGATCAACCGCCGTGCTCGACCGCTGCCCACCACGAAGTTCCCCATGACCGCCCGTCCCCTTGTCGATAGATTGGATCGTTCTCCCTATACAGCAGGCGCGAGTGTTCCAGCAATGCGACGCAAACACAACCCAAGTTCACAGAACCGCAACATTTAGGGGCAGGGATTTGGGCTAATCAAAGAGTTGGGTTCAGTCAAAGCGGCGAGGCCGGGTCGGAGCCGACCACCTGAACTTTTATGTTATGGTGCGTTCTTGATGAAAGATCCGGCGATGAACCATCCCAGCAAGGCTAATCCGATCGCGGGGCAAGCGTTCGAGGAGTTCTTGGACGGCCAGCTAGCCGACCCCGAGTTCAGGGCCGGCTTCGAGCGCAAGCTTGCGAAGGCGCGAGGCATCGCCGAGGTTATGAGCGTGATCGAGGCCGTGCGTGAACAGGAGAACATCCCAAAGGCGGAGGTCGCCCGCCGCATGGAACGTAAGCCCGAGGCAATCTCCCGCCTGCTGCGCGGCAAGGGCGCCAACCCGACCCTCGAAACCCTCGTCGACCTGATCGACGCTATTGGACTGGAGCTCGACATCCGAATAAGGCGTCAGCCAGCCAGGCGCAACGGCAGCTACATGCCGTTGAAGGTCAGCGCCACGGTCTGAACCAAGTCACGAGACTACGACTGGAAGAACCCAGGACTCGGTGTCCTCATGACGACCGAGCATCTCACGACGTGACGGTACGGCCGTCTCTGTGACGACTTGCACTCAAGAGTGTGACAACTTTGCAACACGGGCCGCTGAAGCGCCGATTCCATCGCCGTGCCGGGATAGGTTCGGTACACATGAGCCCACTTGAAATGGCTGCGGAAGATCTTCTTGTCGCCCCACTGCGAGAGATCACAACCGTGCATAGGATCGTACGAGGACATGCCTCTCCAGCGACGCTGGACTCGCTGCGCTCACACTACGAGCGGGATCTGCCACCGCGCGGCTATGAGCGGCGCCTCGCGGTGATCCACATGGGCCTGTCCGTCTTCTCCTCACAAGAGGCAGCGAGAGCCATGGCCTTGAGATGGCCGAAGATCGGGAGGTTCCTCGCCGAGATGCAACTACAGCCGGGGAGCGGCTTCTGTTTGGCCGACACGGGTAGGCCAGGACACTTCACGCTCTGGGGACGCCCATTGCAGTTGCTCGACGCGATTGTCGATATCGTTCATGTCGAGGTTTGAGCCATGCACTACGAGATCTTCGATAGCACCGGCAACTTGGTGGAGTCCTTTCGGGACGAAGAGTCCGCTCGCAAGGCCTTGGACCGTATCGTCGATGCGGAGCCCGACGCCGCCGAGGACGTCGCTCTGTTCGTCTCCGGCGACGACGGTATGCCGATCGGCGGTCCCATCTTCGCTCACGCCATATCGAGCGCTCGCTGAACGAGAGTCAAGCGCCTCAACCTTTCCCCTTCCCAGAGGACTTCCTCGCCGGCGAGGCCGTGACGAACGTCGCGGCGACTTCGTCCGAGAGTGCTTCGGCCGGCGCCGGCGGCGTGAAGGCGATCCTGATGTTGGCCTTGAGCTTGCCGGCGCGCCTTAGGTCCTTGACGTACTTGCCGGAGATGTGGAGCGTGAGCGTGGTCGTGCCCTCCGAGCGGGCAGTCGCTGCGCCGCTCGCGAGCAGGACGGGGGGCGCGGGCTTCGCTTTCTTCTTCGCCTTGGCGGCACGGACGGACGACCCGTGTGCACGAGAAGATCTGCCCGCCGCGGCTCTGGGGATCGAACCGCGGGCCTTGGCAAAGAGCTTGCCGGGACCGGGGGTCTCGACTAGCAGGGTGACACCCCCGTCCTTGGCGCGCTTGACTGTGACGCCGAGTTCGGGGGACGACGTGGCCGTCAGCGAGAAGCCGCCCGAGCCGGCGTTGACGCCTTCGGGTGGAACCGCAGTGCCACCTGGAGCCTCGGAGGTCGCTGTAAAGGCGTCAGGCGCGCTGTTGGCATCGCCGAAGGTGAGATCGTTCGCGGCTGAGATGAACGCAACCGTGGAGCCATTCCGGGAGAGCGTCGGATTGATGAGGGCCGATTTGTTCGGATCGCCTCCTTCGTAGTTCAAGACTCCACGTTCGAGGGTGCTGGAGCCAAGATGAATCACATAGAGATCGCCTACCGTCGGAAATCCGCGGAAAGAGCCTACGGGCTCGGGTTCGGGTAGTACATAGTCCTCGCGCAGCGAAGTGAAGGCAATGGTCGAACCATCCGGCGAGAGTGCGACCGATTCGATTGACTGAGTGGAGCCAGGATTGCCTGAACTGACACCCAATGTCAACTCGCGAGTTCCCGCCTTGCGCGTGACACCCGGCCGCATACTTGTCAGTATGAGATCAAGACCGTTGACTTTGGTGATGTTTGGACGCAGTGCTGAGCCGGCCAAAAACGCAACCATGTAGCCATCTGTGCTCAATCCAGGAGCCGTCAAGGCGATGCTCGCAAGCGTCGACTCGGGCTCGCTCAGCGGCCCGTAGCAAGGTCCGGTGGCGAGCGGATCCAACGTCACCCCTTCGCCTTCGTGACACGCCGGGTCTTCGGGATCCGCGATTCCTGTGATACGGCGGATCGGAGCTTCGGGTTCCCGCCAACGCCGCCACAGGTAGTAAGGCTCGCTGTTGTTCAGCGACTCCCCGGGGAGGAAGCGCGTCTGGGATGGCGCGTTGGTTGCCACCCAGGCGACGGTGGAACCATCTCCGCTTATCGTCGTCGGACCGATCGCTCCACCGGCGGGCTTGCCTTCTTCGGGTTCGCCTTTTTTCTGCGTGCTGAGGAGCGTGGTCGTCTTCGCCTGCAGGTCGCGCACGAACAGCTGCTGCTGCGGGGTTTCGACCCCAGCGTCGCCCGGCAGATTCGAGCTGACTTCACCGGTTCGAAAGGCGACGTAGCGGCCATCGGAGGAGATGGCGGTGTTCGGCCACACTTCGGCGCCGGGTTCACGGCCGGGTTGGGGGGTTTCTTTGGATACGTATGCGGCCGGTTCTTCGCCACCGTTCTTGGCCGAGACGAGCGTGTACGCGCCCGAACTCTTGCGTTCGGCGGACAGCGCCACGTTCATGTCGCGGACGTAGACGTCGTAGTTTTCGTTGTCGTCCTGTGGCGCCAGCTGCTGGGCTGTGTCGAAGGCGACGTAGCGCCCGTCGGCGCTGACCGAGGGGCTTTCGGCGCCGCCGAGGACCACGTGCGCCGGTTCGCATTCACCGTCTTTGTTCACGGACACCTCGCTGCCGTCGGCGACGAGCGCAAGTTCACCCGTGTCGCGGTCGTAGCGGAAGATGCCACCCTCACGGCAGGCGTTGAGCGGTTCGGGATCGCCGCCCGCCACGCCGTCGTTTTCGAAGAAGTTGGTCGCGCGCGTCTGGAACACGACATAACGCCCGTTGGCCGAGATCGCGGCGTCGGTCGTGGACGCGTTTGCCTGTTCATCCGAAGCGTGATCGACAGACACGATGTCCGCCCCAAGCCCACCGGCGGCCGGCCCATAGATCGCGTGCGCGGATGCGGCAAAGGCAAGCGAGCACAAGATCGCGACCTGACCCGACACGAGAATCCGTTTCACGAAACCTTCACCACCCGGCGGGTCCTGGTCCGGTTGCCGGCCTTGTCGGAGGCGGTGATGGTCAACGTGTAAGTGCCACCCGTGGCGTAGCGGTGCCCGAGCACGGTGCGTCCGTGCGCGTTGGCGCCCCGACCCCCGACCCCGAAGCTGACCCGGACAGAGCCGGCGTTTACGCCCGAGCCCTGCCCCTTGGCCCCGTCGCCGACGCGTACGGTCACCGAGCTCCCGGTCACCCACACACGCACGCGCGGCGGCGTGCGGTCGATTTTGAGCGTGGCGGGCACGGAGTCGACGACCTGTCCGAGCGAGTCGGTGGCCTCCACCTGGACCGTGTGGACGCCGCTGGGGATCTGCGAGCCGTGGAGGATCGTTTCGGTGGTGGTTACGTTTTCGGCGACTTCGCGGTCGTCGACGAGCACGCCGTAGGTGATCGTGCCGGCGCCGGCCAAGGGGGTTTCCCATTGCAGCGGGACTTTTGCGGCGTGGACCCAGCCGGAGGGCGTGTCGAGCACGAACTCGCCCGGGGGGGCGCGCACGATGACGGCGCCGATCTTGGTGTTGGCGCCGTCGCCCTGCAGGAAGCCGATCAGGGCGTCGCCGTGGTGGGAGGCGCCGAGCTGGAGCTGGTGTACGGTGCCGCCGCCCGGAGCGGAGACGAGCTGGCGGTTGGGGGTGCCGTCCGCGCGGCGCTCGAGCACGCCGACGGCGCCGGCGCCGTGCTCGTCGACCTTCCAAGCGGCGGCGAGCGCGCCGTTGTCCGCGCGCGTGAGCACCGGATCGCCGGCCAGGTCGGAAGCCCCGTCGTCCATGCGCGCGGGTGTGATGAGGGCGGTTTCGGTTCCGCGCGCGTCGAGGCTCGCGACGCCCGAGCCGTAGCCGACGTCGAAGTCTCCCTGGCTGTCGAGCCCGAGGCTGAGCGGGCCGATCGGGCCGGCGGGCCCTTCGGCGCCCCCACCGTCGACGATCCGCGCGGGCGCGAAGGCGGCGCCGTGGGGATCGAACGAGGAGGGGATCTCGCTGACGAACACGCGCGGGCGGGAGAAGCCCGAGCCGGGCGCGGGCTGCTGGCGCCACGCGACGGCGCCCTCGCCGAAGCCGGCCGTGTCGAGCGCGAACTCGTCGGCGGGGCCGTTCAGCGTGTGGCCCCCAAAAGCGGTGGGGCTGACCTGGAGGATGTTGCCGGGGACCATCCCGAAGATGCGCCGCGCGTAGATGCGGTTGACGAACGTGTCGTCGGGCTCCTGCCAGGCGACGATGCCCTGCCCGGTGAGGTCGATCGCCACGCGGGGAGAATTGGCGGCGGTCGGCGCGAGCATCGGCTGGGCGAGGTTGCGGTTGAGCGGCTGCCCGAACGAGGACCAGAACTCGCCGTCGAAGCGAGCCATGCGGATTTCGGCCTTGACGTAGCCGGGCGGGATTTCCGGCGTGGAGGGCCCGCTGATCGCGGTGATCACGCGGTAGGCGACGAGCGCGCCACCGGCGAGGTTCATCGCCACCGAGGGGTAGGTGCCGATCGCCTGGCCGATGTTCAGGTCGACGGGGACCGGGGTTTGAAAGCCGGTCGAACCGGGCTCCAGGGCGGCGGAGAAGAGACCGTCGGTGGTGGAGGAGTAGTGGTTGGTCCAGACCACCACCAGCCGTCCGCCTTCACCGGCGCCGATCGCGGGAAAGGAGGATTCGAAGGACTGGCCGACGTCGACGCGCTGGGGAGCCTGCCAGGCCCCGTGGGCGTAGAGCGCGGCGAAGATGTGCGGGCGCCCGTCGACGCGCTTGCGGTAGACGAGCCCGCCGCTGCCGTCGGAGGCCATCGCGACGCCGCCGAGTTCGACGATTTCCGCGCCGGCGCCGTCGAGCGTCGTGACCGGGGAGATCAGCGCCACGGCCGGCGTGGGCGCACGAACCAGCAGCGCGAACAGCGGCAGGAGCGCGAGGAGCGAGGCGGAGAGGGTTCGGGCGCGGACGCGCGGGCGTCCAAGCTTTCGGACGCCGCGTGCGCGAGGTGGACGAGGCACCCCGGCAGATTGATCGGAGCGGACCCTCGACCTGTTAACGAGTTGAGAACATTTGCCCGCGTTCACATCCTGTTCACGTCTGGATGTCTGACTGCTCTGAGACTGGCGCTCAAGTCCCCGTCACTTATAAGGAGCAGAGTCTTGCGACTACGACCCACCCGCACTTTGACCGTCCTGCTGGTTGCGGCGTCCCTCACGCTGGCCGCCCCCGCCGCCGCCGGCGCGCGCTCGTTGCTGCTGAGCGGCTCGACCTCGATCTACCCGCTGATGATCCAGCTCGCCTCGGCCTACCACAAGGCGACGCACCAGCCGACGCCGAAGGTCAACCAGGGAACATCCGACGCGGGCGTCAACGAAGTGAGCGCCGGCAAAGTCGACATCGGCGACGTCTCGCGCGATCCGATCGTCGGCTCGGATCCGCACGGGCTCGTGTTCACGAAGATCGCGCGCGACGGCGTGTGCATGATCACCTACCCGACGAACCACCTCGCGAACCTGAACCAACAGACGGTTCAGGGCATCTTCACGGGCAACATCCGCGATTGGAGCGAAGTCCCGGGCTCGAAAATCTCAGGGTCGATCGACCTCGTGGACCGCATCGCCTCCTCCGGTACGCAGGACGCCTTCCAGAACATCTTCCTCGGTCCGAGCCTGAAGATCGCCCCGAGCGCGAACGCGGAGGAAACGAACGGCCTGGTACAGAGCAAGGTCAAAAACGACCCGAACGCGATCGGGTTCGTGTCGTTCGCGTTCACCGGCGGGGTGAACACGGTCGGCTACCAGGGCATCCCCTGCACCTTGCAGAACGCCAAGTCCGGTCAGTACCAGGGCGTGCGTAACTTCTGGATGGTCACGAAGGGCGCACCGAAAGGCGCCGCGTCGAAGTTCATCGCCTGGATCACGAGCGGCAACAGGACGACCAAGAAAATCATCGGCTCGCAGTGGATCACGATCCACTAGGAGCCATCTCGGACCGTTCACCGCGCGCCGGGCACACGTTCGCCCGGCGCGGGCCGCGCGAGGGGTCCTGAGCGACGATGGGCGCCCGTTTTCGCAGAAATACGCCGGACGGTCGCGCCGAGCTGATGCTCGGTGCGCTGTCGGTGGGCGTGCTGGCGCTGATCGCGCTGATGCTGGTGACGGTCTTCCTGAAGGCGTGGCCGTCGTTTGCGCATAACGGGATCAAGTGGTTCTTCTCCGGCGGCGACGTCGATCAGCAGCTGAAAGCGATCATCACCGGGCCGACGGACCCGGCGCACTACGACTACTACATCCGCGCCTGGCCGCTGATCTGGGACACGATCGTGACGACCGGGCTGGCGGTGATCGTGGCGCTCGGCGTGTCGGTGCTGGCGGCGGTGTTCGTGGTCGAGCTGGCGCCCGCCCCGCTGCGGCGCACGATCGACCCGGTGATTCAGCTGTTGGCGGCGGTGCCGTCGGTGATCTACGGGCTGATCGGAATCCTCGTGGTGGCACCGTGGATCCAGGGCTTGATCTCCCAGCAGCGCAAGCACTCGGTTCAGTACATCGTGCAGTTGACCGGGACGAACCTCACGACCGCGGTGGTGATCCTGGCGCTGATGATCGTGCCGATCATGGTCGCGATCATCGTGGCGGCACTGGAGACGGTGCCGCGCTCGTGGACGGAGGGCTCGGCGGCGCTGGGTGTGAACCGCTGGCGGACGATGTGGCGGGTGTCGCTGCGCACGGTGCGACCGGCGATCCTCGCGGCGACGGTGCTCGCGACCGGGCGCGCGCTGGGCGAGGCGATCATGCTCTCGATGGTCGCGGGCTCGCGCGCGTATGCGGTCAACCCGGCGGATGGGGTCACGTTCCTGTTCGAGCCCGTGCGCCCGCTGGCGGCGACGATCATCGCCTACATCGACGGCATCTCGGTGGTGCCGCTCGAACAGACGCTGTATGCGATGGCGGCGGTGCTGCTGGTCTCCTGCGCGTTCCTCTCCCTTGCCGCGTGGGCAGTGAAGCAACCGATGAAGAAGTACGGCATACGGACATGAGCGCGTCCGCAACCACATCCGAGGCCCTGACGGCCCCGCCCGCGAGCGCGCTGCGGCGCGAGCGCCCGCGCGACTCGGTGCGCAATTGGCCGCTGATCGACCGTGCCGCGTACGTGCTGTGCTGGGCGGTCGGGATCGGGCTGTGCTTGACGGCGGGGGCGATCGTGGTGTTCATGCTGATCAAGGGCATCGCGTACGTGCGCCCGGGCCTGCTGTTCACCTCGCCGGGAGTTGGCGCGACCGAGGCCACCTCGGGCGGGTTCCTGGACCCGATCCTCGGCACGCTGCTGTTGGGCGCGCTCGGGATGCTGATCGCCGCGCCGCTGGGCGTGGCGGCGGCGGTGTGGCTGGGCGAGTACGGACGCCCGGCGCCGCTGGCGCGGGCGGTCGAATCGGGCATCGAGATGATCGCCGGGGCGCCGAGCGTGGTGCTGGCGATCTTCGGCCTGTTGATGTTCTCGCGGCCGTTCCTGGCGTTCCTGTCGCAGACCTCGGCCGGGGGGTCGGTGTTCGGGCGCTCGTTTTTGACGGCCGGGGCGATGATGTCGCTGCTGGCGCTGCCGCTGGTGGTGGGGGCGACACGCGAGGGACTGGCGCAGGTGCCGGGTCACGTACGCGAGGCCTCTTACGCGCTGGGCAAGGCGAAGATCACGACGATCCGCAAGGTGCTGTTGCCTTCGATCCGGCGCAGCATCGCCGGCGGGGTGACGCTCGGCCTCGGGCGGATCATCGGCGATACGGCGATCGTGGTGATTTTGCTGGGCGCGACGCTTCACCTGGAAGGCGCGGGCGGCGTGGCGGGCCTGTCGACGCTGCGCGGGACCGGCGGCACGTTGACGAGCTACGTCAAATACTTCTCGCCCGCGGGCGAAGGCAACCAGGCGCAAAAGGCGTACGCGGCGGCGTTTGTGCTGTTGCTGATGGTGATCGCGCTGAACGCCCTGGTGACACGGTTGACGCACGATCGCCGCGGGATGTTCGAGCGGATGATGGCGTGGTCGTGGCTGCCGTTCTGGAACAGGCCCGGAGGCGAGGACGCGATATGAGCCCCACGAAACCACCCCGCGCGCGACGGATCGCCAGCCACGGCGCTCCGACGGTCGTCGAACCCCGTCCAACCACACCGTCGAACACTCCGGTGACCTCGGCGAGGAACCCGGCGGCGGGCGAGGAGACGACGGGCATGGCGGGCGGCGCGCCGTTCGGGACGATCGCCGCGAACGGGCACGCGGCCCCGGTCGCCGCAACCCCGGGCACGGCCACACCCCCGCGCGCCCCGGCGGGCGTGGCGATCGAGCGGATGTCGATCGAAGGCGTGTGGCTGGCTTACGGCGATCGCTGGGTGGTGCGCAACGTGAGCCTGCCGGTGCGCCAGGGCGAGGTGCTGGCGCTGATCGGGGCGTCGGGCTCGGGCAAGACGACGCTGCTGCGCTCGCTGAACCGCCTGACGGAGATCACCGACGGCGCGACGCGCGCCGGACGGATCGCACTGGACGGCGAGGAGGTCGAGACGATGGAGGTGAACGCGCTGCGCCGGCGCATCTCGATGGTCTTTCAGCAGCCGAACCCGTTCCCGATGAGCATCTATGAGAACGTCGCGTACGCGTTGCGCGAGGAGCACGCTCCCGGCAAGCGGCGCAAACGGCGTTCGCGTCGTGAACTGGAGCCGGAAGTGGTGGCGGCGCTGCGGCGCGCGGGACTGTATGAGGAGGTCGCGGCCGACCTCGATCACCCGGCGCTGCGCCTCTCGGGCGGTCAGCAGCAGCGGTTGTGCATCGCGCGCGGGCTGGCGGTGAAGCCCGAGGTGCTGCTGTTGGACGAGCCGTGCTCGGCGCTGGATCCGATCTCCACGGCGACGATCGAGCGGCTGATCGTGGAGCTGCGCAACGACGTGGCGATCGTGATCGTGACGCACAATTTGCAGCAGGCGATGCGCGTGGCCGACCACGTCGCGTTCATGCATCTGGGCGAGCTCGTGGAGTACGGCCCGAGCGCACAAATCTTCGGCGCCCCGCGCAACCAGCGCACGCGCGACTACGTCGGCGGGGCGTTCGGTTGAGACTCACCGCGGCCGTCGCGCTGCTGGCGCTGCTGGCGCTGAGCGGCTGCGAGACGACGGCAGAAAAGAGCGCGAAGCTCGAAAAGGCCGCCCACCACACGCGCCTGGCCGAAAAGGGTTTGACGATCACCAAACCGAGCGGCGAGGTGCGCGTGCTGAGCGCGACTCTGGTGCATGGCCACGAAGGCGCCGCGGCGGTGATCGCCCTGCACAACACCTCCGCCCATGCCCTGCGCGCGGTGCCGATCGCGATCACGGTCAAGGACGCCCACGGGGCGGTGCTCTTCCAGAACAACACGGCGGGTTTGGAACCCGCATTGACCTCGCTGGGCTCGCTCCCGGCGCACGGCCAGGCGATATGGATCGACGATCAGATCCTCGCCTCGGGCACCCCGGCGAGCGTGAGCGCGATCGTGGGCGAAGCGCCGAGCGTGAGCGGCGCACTGCCGCGGATCGCAGTGCAGGGGGTGCACACAAGCGAAGAAGGCGGCACGCAGGGCGCTGCGGGCACGGTCCATAACGGTTCGAGCGTGACCCAACAGAACCTGGTCGTGTACGTGCTCGCGCGCCGCGCCGGCCAGATCGTCGCGGCCGGCCGGGCGGTCCTCCCGGAAGTCGGCGCAGGCGCATCGCTGCCGTTTCAGGCGTTCCTACAGGGCGACCCAAGCGGGGCCCGGCTGGAAGCTAACGCTCCGGCGACTACGTTCGGGTGAGAAGAACGACGCAACCCGCCTTGCGGCGGATCTGTACACAGCGCCACCAGGCCCCAAACGTCTGATACACACCTTTTTGACGTGTCGGGCTTGACTGGGCGGATGTCAGCTCTCCGTAGGTGTTTGGGCGTCGCTTGCCGGTGTCTTCGGCTTCGCCCGCCGCTTTTGAGGCGCGAACGGCCCAACGAGCGTGTATCGGCGTTCCTCGGTGGCCCCGGTGGGGGAGCGCAGAGTCGCCCGCCAAGCGACCCGCATCGTTAGAAGGTCATACTCGCGTAGCTGCTCAACGCCGCGACGGATCGTGTCGCGCGAGGTGCCATACCATTCCCCTCCACGCACGTATGGCAGGCTGAACGTTTGTCGCAACGAGAGTGCGATCAGTAGGACAGACGTGGCTGGGAGGTCGAGGCGTTCGTTCCATCCTTCGAGCCAGAACGCATGGGGAAGCTTGAAGTAATCGGCTTTGGGTATCGCATCGCCGCCATGGACATAGGGGGCGCCCGAGCCGGTGTCGTCGAGCAGCCATATACGCCGAAGCCGGCCATCGCGGCTTGTGCGCACGAGCCGGTGGCGCTCTAGCCAGGACCAGGAGTCTGAGAGCGAGACCCGGGAGCTGGGGGTGTCGGGAAGGCCGAGGGCTGCCGCCCACGTCCTGGCGGGCATCGCGACGTCGTAGGGGTCCGTGCTGGCGAGCGCGTGGGCGAGCAGATACAGCTGCAGCGCTCGGTGACGATGCGATCTCACGAACCAAGCGAGTGGACCTGGCCCACCACCACGCACACGCTTCTGTAGGAAGCCGCGCGCAAGCGGCACGAAGTTGCGACGACCCCCTCGCTCGGCCAGCAGGGCCATCGCGACGGGACTGCCGACGAGCAGATCATCCACCACGCCGCTTGCGCCTCGTCTTTCGGGAACGCGCGAGAAGCTTGACCTTCCAGCGGCCATCCGGATCTTCCCTGCCTTCGGGCCGGAAGCTTGCGCAATCGCAGCGTTCGAGCAGGCGTCCGAGCAGTTGTTGCTTTTGGCTGCCAGACTCGGTTCGGCCTTGACGGAGGTCGAGCGCCGCCGCTCCGAGCAACAGATCGACGACCTGAAGCGCATCGGTTGAGCGCGAGTCGATGCGGCACACACTGGCGACCGCTAGCCGCTCCCTACTGTTGTTTATCGTGCTCGCCACCGTGCGCTCGAAGTCGACTTCGCGTGATGTGCTCCTTCCGTCGGCGAGGACCGCAACAATCTCTTGGTCGTCGATGACTTCGCTGAGGACTCGCGCAGCGAGCTTCTCGTAGGCAAGCTCACCGGCGTGACGGTGTCCCTTGAACTGCGCGGTGACGTCACCGTTCTGACGGTCAGCAATGTGGCAGCAGAAGCGAGCATCCTCGGCTTCGAAGAAGAGATCCATTACCGCGATGGCGAAGTTCAGACTACGTGTGGCGCCGCGTGTCGCCGCCTTGTCGAACTTCGCCCAGTGGAGCTCCTCCCGGAAGTCGAGCCTGTCGCGGAGCCATTGAATCTCCCGTAGCAGGGGCGCCGCCTCGATCAGCTTGAGGACGCCGATCCCGAAGAACTGATCGCGAGGATGGACGATGCCGGTCTCGTCGAGAAAGACAGTCGAGGTCGGATGAGACGCAGGGAGCCACGGCAGAGGATCCGAGAGGACGCTTGAAGGCACGCGCGCAGGATAGCGTAAAGCTTCCAGCGACCAAACATAATATAGCCAGCAACAACTATATTAGTTCCTACGTTTTTATTCTTAATCTATATATATATTTATTGGAGGATCTAGCAGGGTGGTAGCTGGCTGACTAAGCGTCTATACTGGCGATTGCGATCTAGGATCTCGGCAATGCCCTGTCTTAGTCGTATGGCGGCCGGCTTGCAGCCCTGGGAGACCAGTAGAGCGCAGTCGGTCGTTCGCCTTTTACGAGGCGAACTGGTCCGCGCGCTCAGCCCGGCCCATGTGGATGAGCGTCGTTTCAAGGCATCCGACGTGTGCATCGCCGCATGCCTGGGGGCGGTATTTCTGGGGCGCGCATGCGCGCCCCAGCGTGCGGCGCATGCGCCGCACGGCCTGACGGTGCATGCACCGTCAGGAGGGACTCGCGCATGCGCGAGTCCCAGGAGGGGTCGCATGCGACCCCTCCGGCCAGGCCGCATGCGGCCTGGCCCACAGCATCAGCTTGCTTTTTAAAGCATGCGGCCGCCAGGTCTTCGGCGAATGCGCCCACATGGATCGGACCAGCGCGGGCCTCAGCGCCGTCTGCGCTTCAACGTTATCCCCTCGAGCACGTGCGCGACCGCCTCGCACGCGTCCACCGCCGCCTCCAGCGACTCGAAGATGTCCTTCCAGCGGATCACCACCATCGGGTCGATCCCGCCCGCGAACAGCGAGGTCACGGCGTCGCGCTGCAAGCGATCGCCCTCGTTCTCCAAGCGGTGGATCTCCACCAGGTGCGGGGCCAACTCGCCACCGCTGTGCAAACAGCGCAGCGCCCCCAAAATCTCCGCGCCCGCCCCGACCAGCACGTCGGCGAACTCAACCGCCTGCTCCATCGGCGCTTCGACCCCATACAAATCCAACTGCGCCGCCGCCTGCTCGGTGTAATCGACCACGTCGTCGATCGCCGTCGCCAGCGCGTACCCGTCGCCCGCGTCAAACGGCGCGCGCACCCGCCGCCCCCCGCCCATGCGGTGGATGATGTCGTGCGTGATCCGATCGCCCTCCTGCTCGCACGCGCCCAGCTCCTGCGCCAGCGAGGCATGCTCGGGGAAGGCGCCCAACAGTTCGCGCAACAACAGCGCCGAACGCTCGACATTGCGCCCCGCGTCCTCCAACAGGGTCGCCAGGGTCGTGTCGATCGGGCGTGCGAACAGGCTCATCCGCGCAGATTATGGACAACCGCCGACCCGGCGGGCTCTCTTCACGAGTTCTTCACGACTCGATCACGACTTCGCAACTCTCGCGCGGGCCGTCCAGGCAAGGCTATGTGCCCGTGGCGGCCGCAGCCGACAACACGAGCACCCTCTATGCCGGCGAACTGGAGATCCGGCTCGGCGAGGGTCTCGTGCTGGCCACAGGGCGCGCGCTCACGCTGTCCGTGCGCGAGTTCGAACTGCTCGCGGCGATGGCCCGGCACGCCGGCGCGATCGTCACGCGTGAGGCTCTCTACGCCGAGGTCTGGGGTGGCGAGCTGCGGCCCGGGGATCGTTCGGTTGACGTATACGTGAGCAAGCTGCGCGGCAAGCTCGAGACGGCGATGCCCGACCGCCGTTTCATCCACACCCATCCGGGCTTCGGCTACCGCTTCCAGCCACAGCCCGCGCGCGAGGCCGGCGCCGGTGGGGGCGCGGGCGAGGCAGTGAGCGTTTCCGACGTGACCGATGAGTCCCACGAGGGGCTTTTACGAAATGTTCACATCGGTGCGGTCGGGGATTCGTGAGACTGAGGCAAGCCAACATCGGCCGGCAGGGAACTCCGCTTGCGTGCGAACGCCCGCGGCGTGGCGACCGGCACACACATAACCCAGTAGAGGGAGAGACTCTCAGTGACCCATAACAAGATTGGCGCGCTCGCAGGCGTCGCGGTGCTGGCGCTTGGCCTCGGCGCATGCGGCTCCAGTTCCTCAAGCTCAAGCTCCTCGTCCTCGAGTAGCTCCGGAGGCACGATCTCCGGCGCCGGCTCGACGTTCGCCGCACCGGTCTACCAGCAGTGGGCCTCGGCGCTCTCGCCCCTGACGGTCAACTACCAGGCGGTCGGCTCGGGCGCGGGAATCACCTCGCTCGCGGCCAAGACCGTCGATTTCGGCGCCTCGGACCCGCCGCTGAAGCCCGCCGACTTCGTGTCGCTGGAAAAGGTCGGCCCCGTCCAGCAGATCCCGATGTTCCTGGGCGCGATCACCGTCTCCTACAACCTCCCCGGCGTGCAATCGGGCCTGAAGCTCGAAGGCTCCACGATCGCCGACATCTACCTGGGCAAGATCAAGACCTGGAACGACGCCGCGATCAAGGCGCTGAACCCGGGCGTGTCGCTGCCGAGCACCCCGATCACGGTCATCCATCGCTCGGACTCCTCCGGCACGACCGCCGGCTTCACCGGCTTCCTCTCGGCGGTCGATCCCGAATGGAAGTCCAAGGTCGGCGAAGGCAAGGACGTGCAGTGGCCGACCGGCACGGGCGCCAAGGGCAATGCGGGCGTCGCCGGAGCGGTGCAGCAGACCACCGGCGCGATCGGCTACGTCGAGCAGGCCTATGCGCTACAGCACAACTTCACCTACGCATCGGTCAAGAACAAAGCCGGCAACTTCGTCGCGCCGAGCCTTGAATCGACCAGCGCGGCCGCCTCGGTGGTCGTCGTGCCGGCGAACCTCGGGATCAAGATCTCAAACCCCGTCGGCGCGCAGGCCTACCCGATCACCTCGCAAACGTTCGTGGTCGTCTACAAGGACATGTGCAAGGCCGGCATCCCCGGCGGCGAAGCGGCCGCCAAGGGCGTCGTGCAGTTCCTGAACTACGGCCTCGGCTCACAGGGCCAGTCGGTGCTTGCCCAGGCCGACTACGCGGCGCTGCCGGCCTCGATCCTGACGAAGTCCAAGGAAGCCGTCACGAAACTGGAATGCAACGGCTCGCCGCTGAGCGGCTGACCGGACCGCGTGACTCCATGACCGGCGTCGATCGGGTATAGACAGGTCATGGAGGCAGCATCGCTTGCGACCGGCGGGCGCTCGATTCTCGGGCGCTCGTCGGTCGCACGTCTACCCGACCGCGCGCTGCGCTACGGCCTGACCGCGCTCGCGGCGCTGATCCTGGCGCTGATCGTCTACTTCTTCTTTCGCCTCGCCGGCGAGGCCCAGCCGGCGTTCGCCAAGTTCGGCGTCCTCGGCTTCACCTTCGACAACGACTGGAACGTCTCCGCCGAACAGTTCGGCGCGCTGCCGCTCGTCGTCGGGACACTCATCACCTCGGCCCTGGCGCTCATGATCGGCGTCCCGGTCGCGGTCGCCACCGCGATCTACGTCACCGAGCTCTGCCCCGGGCGCGTACGCGCGCCCGTCACCGTCCTGATCGAGCTGCTCGCGGCCGTGCCCTCGGTCGTATACGGGCTGTGGGGGATCTTCTTCCTCGCCCCCAAGCTCGTGCCCGCCGAGCAGTGGATCGCCGACCGCCTCTCATTCGTCCCGTTCATCGGCGGGGGCGTCGTTACGATCCCGAATATCTTCGTCGCCGGCCTGATCCTCGCGATCATGATCCTGCCGATCGTCTCGGCGATCTCGCGCGAGGTCATGGCCACGGTGCCCTCAGACCACAAGGAGGCCGCGCTCGGCCTAGGCGCCACGCGCTGGGAGATGATCCGTCTGGCGGTGCTCCCCTACTGCCGCGGCGGGATCGTCGGCGGGGCGATGCTCGGCCTCGGCCGCGCAATCGGCGAGACGATCGCGGTGACGATCATGATCGGCGACGCCCCGCAAATGCCCCAACACCTGTTCGGCCAAGGCTACGCGCTGGCGGCCGTGATCGCCAACGAGTTCGGCGAGGCCCAGGGACTGCACCGCTCGGCGCTGTTCGCCGCCGGGCTGTTGCTGTTCGTGCTGACGCTCATCGTCAACGCGATCGCGCGCCTGCTCGTGCTGCGCGCCGCCCGCGCCCGTGCGCCCAAGCGCACCACCGCCCGTGAGCGCGCCGACGGAGCGCCACCCGTAATCGCCGGGACGGCCGGGCTGTGATCCTGGGCACGCATAGCTGCGCTGGATCTGCGTCCTCGGTCACTCGTGTGCAAAGCACACCACGCTCCCTGCGTCCTTGCCCAGCTTGCCCTGCGTGCCCAGGATGGCGTAGCTCAGGACGTGCGCAATGATCCCCGCCGAGCGCCTCGGTCGGTACGCGCTCACGCCCGCGCGCAAGCGCCGCGACCGGATCGCCCGCGGCGGGGTGCTCGCCGGCATGATCCTCGCGCTGATCCCGCTGCTGTTGATCGTCTGGTACCTGCTCAGCAAGGGCCTCTCGTCGTGGAGCTGGAGCTTCTTTACGACCGACCCGACGGGCAACACCTTCTTCAAGAACTCCACCATCGGGGGTGTGCAGTCGGCGATCCTCGGCACGATCGAGATCGTCGCGCTCGCCTCCGTGCTCGCGATCCCGATCGGCATCGGAGTGGCCGTATGGCTCGTCGAGTACGGGCGCGGCGGCTGGTTCGCGAACACCGTGCGCTTCTTCGTCGACGTCCTCACGGGCGTGCCCTCGATCATCTTCGGCCTGTTCATCTACATCGCCCTGATCATCGGCACCGGCAGCTCCTATGCCGGCTACAAGGGCTCGCTCGCTTTGGCCCTGCTGATGCTCCCCGTGGTGATCCGCTCCGCCGAGGTCGTCCTGCTGCTCGTCCCCGGCGCCTTGCGCGAGTCGGCGCTGGCGCTCGGCGCTCCCCGCTGGCGAGTGATCTCGAGCATCGTCCTGCCGACCGCGCTGCCGGGGATGGTCACCGGCGTGCTGCTGGCGATTGCGCGTGCTGCCGGGGAGACCGCGCCACTGCTCTTCACCGCCGGGGCCACGTTCAAGACGAGCACGAATCTCGGCGGCTTCATGAACTCGCTGCCCGTGCAAATCTACAACGACGTCACATCTCCGACGAGCGCCGTGGTAGACCGTGCCTGGGGAGCTGCGCTCGCGCTCGTCACGATGATCCTCATACTCAACCTGATAGCCCGACTCGTCGCGCGAAGGAGTCGCCTTGCATGACCACACCTCCCCCCAACACCGACAACGGCCTCTCCGCCAACGACAACGGCCTCTCCCCCTCGCTTCACACCTCCCAGCAGCCAATCCCAGCCGAAACCCAAACCCAAACTCTGAGGCCCGCCACGATGGATCCCGACGAGCTCGCTGAGCCAAGCCAAGCCCGCGCACCCGAGCCCACGCGTCCGGAGGTCTCGGCCACGAGCCGGCCGACCGCGCTGAGCAAGCCCGGGCTGGCGGTGCGCCTGCAGGACCTGCGCGCGTTTTACGGCGAGGCCGAACAGGTCAAGGGCGTCGACCTCGAGTTTCGCGCCAACGAGGTCACCGCCATCATCGGACCCTCCGGCTGTGGCAAGTCGACGATGGTGCGCTGCATCAACCGCATGCACGAGGAGATCCCCGGCGCCCGCGCGCAGGGCAAGGTGCTGCTCGACGACTTCGACGTCTACGACCCCTCGGTCGACGTCGTCGCGGTGCGCCGTGCGATCGGGATGGTCTTCCAGAAGCCCAACCCGTTCCCGACGATGTCCGTGTTCGACAACGTCGCCGCCGGCCTGCGCCTGACCGCCCACGGGCGGCGCGGGCGCTCGAAAGCCGCCCAGCAGCCGAAGGTCGAAGCGGCATTGCGCGGCGCGGGGCTGTGGGAGGAGGTAAAGGACCGCCTGCACGAGCCCGGCTCGGGTCTCTCCGGCGGCCAGCAGCAGCGGCTGTGCATCGCCCGCTCGCTCGCGGTCGATCCCGAGGTGATCCTGATGGACGAGCCCTGCTCGGCCCTGGACCCGATCGCGACGCTCAAGATCGAGGAGCTGATCGATCAGCTCAAGACGCGCGTGACGATCGTGATCGTCACCCACAACATGCAACAGGCCGCACGCGTGGCCGACCGCACCGCTTTCATGCTCGACGGGCGCCTCGTCGAGGTCGGCCCGACCGACGAGATCTTCACCACCCCCAACGATCCCAGGACAGAGGAATATGTCACCGGCAAGTTCGGCTAGCGAACCGTCGACACGGCGCAGAGCGGCGTCCTCGGTCGCTCGCGTGCTACCGATCGTCGATCAGATGCTCTCGACCGATCGGCCAGCACGCCACGCTCCCTGCGTCCTTGCTCTGCTTGGTCGACTGTCCGCTAGGGGCGTGGGACAATGACCGGGACTGCCAATGACCCGCGCGCGGGTGCAGCTCAACCCGAAATCCCCGACGCGATCGGCGGCCCGAACGACGGCGCCGCGCCCGCCCCGGCCCAGGGCCGCGTGCACTTTCAGCAGCAGCTGATGGAGCTCCAAGAGCGCGCGCTCGGCGGTCTCGACCTGGTCGTCGAGCAACTCGACCGCGTGATGGAGGCGCTCAACCACCAGGACGTCGAGCTCGCGCAAATGGTCATCGCCGACGACGACCGCCTCGACGGCCGCTACCTCGAGGTCCACCAGGGAATCCTCTCCCTGCTCGCCCTGCAAGCGCCCGTCGCCGGCGACCTGCGCCTGGTGGCCGCGCTCCTGCACGTGATCATGCGCGTCGAGCGGATGGGCGATCAGTGCGTGAACATCGCCAAGCTCATCCCCCTCTCAGGCCACGAGCCGCCGGTGCGCCGCGAGGTGCTCGACGCGCTCCTGAAGATGAGCGCGCAGGCGCGCTCGGAGGTCGTGCAGTCGCGCGCGGCCTTCTCTGGGCGCGACGTCGAACTGGCCGAGGACCTCGTGCGCCAGGACCACGAGATCAACCGCCTGAACCGCGACATCTTCCGTATGGCCATCGAGATCGGCGAGGACCCCGACACGCGCGAGTGGGCGATGCACATGATCCTCGTCGCCCGCGCCCTGGAGCGGATCGGCGACAACGCCGTGGACATCGGCGAGCAGGTCGCCTTCGTCGTCACCGGCCTCTTCCGCGAGTTCTCCGACTCCTCCCACCCCGCCGGCACACGCCCGGACGCCGCGCCCGAGGGCGGGCCGGAAGCGCTCTGATTCACCTCGCAAATCGCAAATAGCGATTTTCGCTTGTGAACATCCTGTTACCGTGGGCAGGACGTTGCACACGCGGTCCGCGCGGTCCCCTACACTGCGCGGCGATGACGGAAAGTATCCGCGCCACGGAGGAGGCGGCGCCGTCAAGCACCCCAGGCGCCAGCTCGTTGCGCATTGCGGTGCTCGACCGCGACAGTGGCTTCATCCAGGTTCTCAGCAAGCGTCTGGACCGCCTCGCCTGGGAGCACCGCGTACTCGCCGGCCCCGTCCCCACCGACGCGATCGCCTCGATGCGCCTGAGCGCCCTGATCGTCGATCTCGCGGTGCTCGGTCCGCAGGCGTGGGAGTGGCTTGAGCGCCTCTGCGGCGCACTGCCCGAGCTGGGCGTCGTCGTCTGCACCGGCCCCTCGACAGTCGCCCAGCGCGTGCGCGGGCTACGCCTGGGCGCCGACGATTGGATCACCAAGCCCTGCCACCCCGAGGAGGTCATCGCGCGCGTGCAAGGCGTCGCGCGCCGCCGCCGTCGGGCCAGCGGCCGCGCCGAGGTCAAGCCCTTGATGGCCGGCGAGGTCGAGATCCGCACCGACCGCTTCCAAGCGTTCGTCGCCGGAGCGAGCCTCGATCTGACCCGGCGCGAGTTCGAGCTGATCGAGCTGCTGGCCGCCGCCGAGGGCCGGGTACTCGAGCGCGAGGAGATCTATTCGCGCCTGTGGGGTTACGCGATGGTCCGCGGCGACCGCTCGGTCGACGTGTTCGTACGCAAGCTCCGCCAGAAGCTGGAGCGCGCCTCGCCGCGCTGGCGCTACATCCACACCCATTTCGGCATCGGCTACCGCTTCGCCGCGGAGTCGCTCGACGCGATCGCCGCCGGCGCAAGCTCGGTCGCGGACGGCGACGTCGTGCTCACCGGAGCCCCCGGCGAGGCCGGCGGCTCAGTCCCGGTCGAGTGGGACGCCCGCGATCAGCGCGAGCTCGCGGGGACGCATCAAGAGCGCGAGCTCACCGCCGGCGCCCTCTAGCCGCACAACCGCCAGACCGCCCTTCTTCAGATCGATCCGCCCGCCGGTCAGCCCCGCGACCGTCAGCGACAGGTCGGGCTCGTGACCGACCAGCAGCAGGCGACCGTCCTGCGCCGGAACCCCGAGCAGTCGGTCGATCGCCTGCGAGGCGTCAAAGCCGCCCGCCAGCGGCGGATGCTCGCGCAACAGCTCGCGCTGCTGCGCGCTCCAGCCCTCGGCCGCCAGCTGCGCAGTCTCGCGCGCACGCACCTTGGGAGAGAACAGCACCTCGTCAAAGGCCACCGCCAGCTGCTGAATCGCGATCCCGGCCGCGCGCGCCTGCTGCTCCCCGCGCGGGGTCAACCGACGTTCCGAGTCCGGGCGCGTCCCGTGCGGCTCGGCCTCGGCGTGACGTAGTAGCCAAAGTTGGCGCGCCATTGCCCGGCATCAGACTACCGGGATCGTGACCCCGCTGGTTGCGCAACGGTGTAGCGTGAGCGCAGGCAATGTTCGACGACGATCACCCCACCGCCGACGGCCCGGTCGTGGCAGGACCGACGCTGGAGGATCCCGCGCTGTACATCAACCGCGAGCTCTCCTGGCTGGACTTCAACGACCGCGTCCTGCAGCTCGCCGAGGACGAGTCCGCGCCGCTGCTCGAGCGGGTTAAGTTCTGCGCGATCTACACGACCAACCTCGACGAGTACTACATGGTGCGCGTCGCCGGCCTACACGACCAGATCGACGCCGGCGTCGAGAGCCCCGGCCAGGACGGGCGCACCCCCTCGCAGACGATCGCCCTGATCCGCGAGCGCGCACTGCAACTCGCGGCACGCCTGAGCGACTGCTTCGAAGGCCGGCTGCGCCCCGCGCTGGCCGAGCACGGGATCGCCGTCGTCGGCGTCGATGAGCTCGACGAGGAGCAGCGCGCCGAGCTAGCGCGCCATTTCCGGCGCGTGATCTTTCCGGCCCTGACCCCGCTCGCCGTCGCCCCCGGGCGCCCCTTCCCGTACATCTCCAATCTCTCCCTCAGCCTGGCCGTGCTCGTGCGCGACCCCGCGACCGAGGAGACCGTGTTCGCGCGCGTAAAGGTCCCCACGGAGATCCTGCCGCGCTTCGTCGCCCTGGAGCAAGCCCCCGGGGAGCCACTCACGCTGGTCGCCCTCGAGGACGTCATCGCGCACCACCTCGACGCGCTGTTCGCCGGCATGGAGATCGTCGACTGCGACGTCTTCCGGGTCACGCGCGACGCCGACCTGGAGGTCTCAGACGATGCCGCCGACCTCTTGCAGGCCGTCGAGGACGAGCTACGCCGCCGGCGCTTTGGCGAGATCGTGCGCGTGGAGATCGGCACGCGCTGCTCGCAGCGCCTGCGCGAGGAGCTGATCGAGCTGCTGGGCGTCGCCGAGGACGAGGTCTACCCGGTGGACGGGCTGCTCGACATGGGCGCGCTGTGGCAGCTGGTGCGCCTCCCCGGCCACAGCGAGCTACGCGAGGAGCCGCTTCTCGGCAGCACCCACCCGCGCCTGCTGCGCCATGACCCAGAGCGCCCGGACGTGTTCGGTGCGATGCGCGAAGGCGATCTGCTCGTGCACCACCCCTACGACTCCTTCTCCACCTCGGTCGAGCGCTTCGTCGCGCAGGCCGTCGCCGACCCGAACGTGCTCGCGATCAAGCAGACCGTGTATCGCACGAGCGATGACTCCCCGCTCGTACCCGCGCTGATCGACGCCACCGAGCGCGGCAAGCAGGCGGTCGCACTGGTCGAGCTGAAGGCGCGCTTTGACGAGCGCATGAACATCCACTGGGCCAAGGCGCTGGAGGAGGCCGGCGTGCACGTCGTCTACGGCCAGCCCGCGCTGAAGACCCACGCCAAGTGCGTGCTCGTCGTGCGCCGCGAGGGCGACGGGGTGCGCAATTACGTGCACATCGGCACCGGCAACTACCACTCGGCGACCGCGCGCCTGTACACGGACTTCGGCCTGTTCACCACCGACGAGCAGATCGGCGCGGACGTCGCCGAAATGTTCAATTACCTCACCGGCTTCGGTCGCCCGCTGCACTACCGCAAGGTGCTGATCGCCCCCAACCAGCTGCGCGACGGCATCCTCTCCGAGATCGAGCAGACGATCGCTTCGCACTCCCAACAGACGCCCGGGCGGATCATGATGAAGATGAACGCGCTCGTCGATGGGCGCTGCATCCGGGCGCTATACGAAGCCTCCCAGGCAGGCGTGAAAGTCGATCTGAATGTGCGCGGCATCTGCTGCCTGCGCCCCGGCATCCCCGGCATCTCCGAGAACATCCGCGTCGTCTCGATCGTCGGGCGGCTACTCGAGCACTCGCGCGTCTACGCCTTCGAGCGCGCCGGCGAACACACGATCTACATCGGCTCGGCCGACCTAATGCCACGCAACCTCGACCACCGCGTCGAGCTGGCCACCCCGATCGAGTCCCCCGCCCTGCAAGCCGAGTTGTTGGACACGCTCGAGCGCGCCTTCACCGACAACCAAAGCGCGTGGGAACTCGACTCCCAGGGCGCCTGGACACGACGCTCCCCCGCGCCCGGCGAGCCCCCGCGCAGCCTGCAACTGGAGCTGGCGGAGGCGCATTCGCGGCGGGTGGTCGAGGAGCGTCCGATCTCCGGCGAGGTCACGCCCGTTAGTTGAGCGAATGATTGCCTCGTGGGAGGCCAGATTCTGCGACGAGATCGCCACGACCGTCGCGTTCAGCCCCCAAACTCATCTGCGCGATCACGGTAAGAACAGGACTGTTCCGTACAGACCATCGTATTGTCACCAAGTTGGACAGAACACGTGGCCACTATGGAAATCCCGAGCACTCGAGCAGCGCGCGCGCAGGTCGCTCACAATTTGTCCGCCTGGGTAAATCACAATCCGGCTGTACGAGAGACCTCCCTAGAGTCCGCGAAAGTAAAGCTATACTTGCTTTATGCCGGACAAGCTAAAACCCGATGTGCTGGGACTGGAGGCCGAGGCATACCAGCAGGGCGGCTACTTCAACGCCGCCCAGGCCCGCGCACACACGGTCAGTCGCCAACTACTGGAGCACCACGTACGCCGCGGGCGATTCGAACGTATCCGGCGCGGTCTGTACCGCATCCAGGGATACCCGACAGCCGAGCACGACGACATGCGCGAGGCATGGATGACCACCTCCGCTACCGGAGCGCTCCTGTCCCACGAGAGCGCGCTCGCGCTGCTGGACCTCAGCGACACCATTCCCGACGCCGTACACCTGCTCCTCGCGCGCAAGCACCGCGGACTTCGCCGACCCCCCGGCGTGATTCTCCACACACACGCCGACAGCGAAGCGATCCCCACCGTCTGGCGCGACGGGCTGCCACTGACCGCCCCCGCCCGCACACTGCTCGACGTCGCACCACGCCTACAACCCGAGCAGTTCTCGATGGCGATCACACAAGCTCTACGACGCGGCCTAATCACCACCGAACAACTGCAAGAGGAAGCCACCCGTCGTCACAAACAGGACACCGTTGAGGCCGTCCTGTCCATCGGGGCGCACGCGTGAAGTACCCGAGCGCCGCCGCGTTCCGTCAGGCGCTTGAGCAGCGCCTGAAGAACGAAGCGGCCGGCACCGGCCTCGGCCTGGCGCGTCTACGCAAGCGTGTGGCGTTCGAGCTGTTCCTGCGTCGCCTGCTGATAGTGGCCCCCGACCGCTGGGTTCTCAAGGGTGCGCTCGCGCTGAACTTCCGTCTCGAGATCACCACCCGCGCAACCAAGGACATCGACCTCGGACGCGACGACAATGAGCAGGCCGCGATCGCCGACATCACCGCCGCGCAACAGCTCGCGCTGGACGATCACTTCACGTTCGCCGCCACCAGAACCTACGAGCTGGACGACACCGACGATTTCTCCGCCGTGCGCTTCCACGTCACAGCGCAGCTCGCCGGACGCACCTTCGAGCAATTCCTCATAGACATCGGCTTCAGCGACGCGTTCTCCTGGACACCCGACACGATCCACACCTCACAGGCTCTCTCCTTCGCCGGCATCGCACCGCTCGCGATCCCCGCCATCCCGATCCCGCCACACCTGGCCGAGAAGGTCCACGCCTACACCCGCACGTACGGCGAGACCAAACAGCCCAGCACCCGACCGAAGGACCTCATCGACATCCTCCTGATCGAAAGCACCGCCACGATCCAAGCCGACGCGCTGCGCCACGCCCTCCACAGCACCTTCGCCGAGCGCGCCCGCCAACCCCTACCAACCACCCTCCCACCGCCACCCAACACCTGGGCAGACCCCTACAAACGCCTCGCACTCACAGTCCAAATCGAGAGCAACCTACACGCCGCCCACGCTCGCGCCGCGGCCTTCCTCAACCCCATCCTCACCGGACACATCCACGACGGACAATGGAACCCCCAACACCGCCAGTGGATCGCGACTGACAGTCCAGTCAAACCCTGAACGCCGTGCGGCCGAGCCACCGCTCACCGATTCGGTTTGCTACTGAGCGGCCGGGCTGGACAGCATATCCAGCGCCGCCTTCAGATCGTCCACCGACTGAAAGTCCAACCCCAGCAGATGATCGTGGCGGTAGCGGACGACACCCTGCTCGTCGATCACGATCGCCGCGCGCTTGGTGCCCAGACGCGAGGAGTAGGCGCTGTAGGCACGCGCAACCTGCTTATCCACGTCCGCAAGCAACGGCACGTTGAGCGAATGCTTACCCGCGAACCCCTCATGGGACTCCAGATCCTGCGAAGAGATCCCCACCACCGTCGCATTCAGCCCCGCAAACTCATCCGCCCGATCACGGTAAGAGCAGAACTGTTTCGTACAGACCATCGTATTGTCACCGGGGTAAAAAAGCAGAACCACCCGCTCGCCGCGGTGCTCTGAGAGCTTGAACGGACCTTCCGTGCCGGGGAGCTCGAAATCCGGCGCCGACTCGCCGACCTGGGGGGTTTTGGGCATGCGGGTCAGCATATCGCCAGCCAGGCTCCGCGCAAGCGCAAAGGATGCGTTAGAACACACGCATGCGCGCCCGCCACCTCACGCGCCTGGCGCTCGCGGGGTCGGCCTGCGCGCTGATCGCCGCGTGCGGCAGCAGCACCGGCAACGCGGTCACCGCCTCGGCTCCCACGATCGGCACCCAGGCGATCCCCGTACCCGCCGCGCACATCGCCACCGCCGGCAAACCGGCGCTCACGCAGTGGCCCGAGTTCGGCCTGAACCCCCAGCGCAGCGACGCGACCGAAAGCGCCACCGGCATCACCATGGCCAACGTCGCGCACCTGCGCCGCCTGCGCGTGACGCTGCCGGGGACGGTCGACTCCTCGCCGATCTATCTGCACGCCGCGCGCGTTCAGGGCGCCGTCCATGAGACGGTCGTCGTCACCACGACCTACGGGCGCACGCTCGCACTCGACGCCACCACCGGCCACATCCTGTGGACGTTCACCCCGCCCGGCTACGCCGGGTGGGCCGGCTCTGAACAGATCACCACCGCCAGCCCCCTGGCAGACCCCAACGGCCTGTACGTATACGCCGCCTCGCCCAACGGGCTGATCCACAAGCTCGCGCTCGCCGACGGCTCGGAGGTGCGCACGGGCGCATGGCCGGTGAGCGTCACGCGCGACCCCACCCGCGAGAAGCTGGGGGCGGCCCTGAACATCGACGGCCCCGACCTGGTGGTGGCCACCAGCGGCTACCTCGGCGACGCCCCGCCCTACCAGGGCCACGTGGCCCTGGTAGACCGCTCCAGCGGACGCCTGGCGGGCGTGTTCAACACGCTCTGCGCCAACCGACGCGGCCTGCTCGTGCCCAGCAGCTGCTCCTCCAGCGACTCCGCGATCCTCTCGCGCTCAGGCGCGGTCGTCGAGCCCGGCGGCCGGCGCATCCTGGTCGACACCGGCAACGGCCCGTGGAACGGGAGCAGCGACTTCGGCGACAGCGTGCTCGAGCTGACCTTCCCGAACCTCGCGCTGCGCCAGGCGTTCACGCCCACCAACCAGGAACAGCTCAACGCCAGCGACACCGACCTCGGCTCCAGCGCTCCGGCGCTGCTTGGAGCCAACCGTGTGCTCGTGGCCGGCAAGGACGCGATCATGCGCGTGCTCGAGCTCTCCCCATTGAACGGCCACTCGACCTCCCCGCATACGCGGCTCGGCGGCGAACTTCAACGCCTGCCCCTTCCGGGCGGCGGTGAGCTGTTCACCGCCCCGGCCGTCTGGCGCCACAACGAACACACGACCGTGTTCATCGGCGACGAACACGCCACAGCCGCCTACGTACTACGCAGCGGACGGCTGTATCTGGCGTGGCAGAACTCGACGCCCGGCACGAGTCCGGTGATGGTCGGCGGGCTGCTCTACGTGTACAACCCCGCCGCCGGCGGGATCGAGGTCTACCGCCCCACCTCGCCCCGTCCGCTTGCGACCCTCCCCGGCCTGCCCGGACACTGGAACAGCCCGATCGTCGTAGACGGCCACGTGGTCGAGCCCGAGGGCGACGCCAACGACCACAACGACAGCTCCGGGACGCTCGAGATCTTCTCTGCCGGCTAGTCACCGCCGGATGGACTCCAAGCAACATCACGACCCTCGAACGTGTCAAAGCGCTAACCTCTGATCCGGGATATCCGGGATCATATTCCGGATTATCCGCCTTTGTATTCCTGATTGTCCGTTATAGTGGCATCGTGTCCTCGACCCAGGAGATCCCTAGGCACGCCGACGCGCACGTCCTAGAGGCGCTGGAAGACACGCGGATCGTGGCCGTGGAAGGCCCACGCCAGGCCGGCAAGTCCACGCTCTGCACGAAGATAACCTCGGCGCAAGACATGCGCGTCGCCACCCTCGACGATGCGAACACTCGGCGCGGCGCAATCGACGATCCACAGGGATTCACCGCAGCACTGGGCGAGCGGGCATTCATCGATGAGCTCCAGCGGGTTCCCGAGCTTGTGCTTACGCTGAAGATGGCGGTCGATCGAGACCCGCGCCCGGGGCGCTACCTGGTGAGTGGCTCGGCCAGCCTGTTGCTTGCACCTCGCATCGGCGACTCGCTGGCTGGGCGCATCGAGCGGGTTCCGCTACGCCCATTCACCCAAGCGGAGATCGAACGCCGGGCCGTGCCGAGCTGGCTGGACACGCTGTGGGAGGGGGCAAGCCCGCCATACGTAGAGTCTGAGCGGGAAGGCAGAGCGGCACACGCCGGGCGCATCGCGGCTGGCGGGTTCCCGGCGGCGATCGCCCGTTCCGAGCGCCGCCGGGAGGCATGGTTTGGCGATTACATCGCGGCGCTGGCAGCGCGCGACGTTCCAGACATAGTCGACATTCGCCGTCCCGATCTGCTGCCGAGCCTGTTGATTCATCTCGCCGCGGGGTCGGGCTCGCTGATCTCGCTGCGACCGATCGCGCAGGCGCTGGCAGCGGATGAGAAGACCGTACGTGCCTACGTCCGTGTAATGGAGCTGCTGCACCTGATCGTCAGCGTGCCGGCGTGGGCCCCGAGCTTCGCCGGGAGGGCAGTGCGTACGCCTCGGCTATTCGTCGAGGACTCGGGCCTGATGACGTATCTGCTGAGCGCCAACGCCGCGCGGATCACCCGAGACGACGCTCTCAGCGGCCGCGCATACGAGTCGTTTGTAGCGATGGAGCTTGCACGGCTGCTGCCACACACCGAGACGGCGCCCACCATGCGCCACTGGCGCGGCGCGCACGGCGAGGAGGTCGACGTCGTGCTCGAAGACCGTGCCGGCAAGCTGGTCGCAATCGAGATCAAGGCCGGCGCCACGGTCAGACAGGGCGCCCTGCGCGGGCTGAAAAGATTCAAAGCCCTGACGGGAGACAAGTTCCTGGCTGGGCTCGTGCTGTGTACCGCACGCCAGACGACCCCACTCGGCCGGGACTTGTGGGCCGTGCCGATCGAGGCGCTATGGGTTTAGTCCTCGGCGCGCTCGGGCTGATGCTTAACGCGCTTGTCACATCACGGCGCCGGGTGGGCACGTAGCGGGCTCCTAACGTGCCAACGTCCGGATCCATCGGTGCGCGCGACGAGCGCCGAGCGAAGCCCGGCGCGCTAGCCTGGATGAGGTCATGGAGGAATCGCTTCGCGGTCAGCTTCTGCTCGCCTCGCCGGCGGTACACGACCCGAACTTCGAGCGGGCCGTGATCCTGATCGGAGTGCACAGCCAGGAGGGCGCGATGGGCGTCGTGCTCAACCGCCCGTCCACCGTCACAGTCGGCGAGGCCGTTCCCCAGCTGGAGCAGGCCGTCGCCGAGGAAGAGCCCGTATATGTCGGCGGACCGGTCCAACCCAGCGCGATCGTGTGCCTGGCGGAGTTCCTGGACCCGTCTCCCGCCGGCTTGCTCGTACTCGGGCGCATCGGCTTTCCGGCTCCCGACGCGGGGATCGAAGAGCTGACCGAGGCGACCGCTCGCCGGCGGGTGTTCGCGGGGTATGCCGGCTGGAGCGAAGGCCAGCTCGACGAGGAGGTCGCCGACGGCGACTGGATCGCCCACGCCGCGATCCCCGACGACGTCTTCACGGACTTTCCCGCCGACCTGTGGAGTACGGTCCTGAACCGCATGGGCGGCGGCTACGCCCTGCTCGCGCGCATGCCCGCAGACCCCAGTGTGAACTGACCACGCCGTCGGATCGAGAGAGATGGCTACCCTTGCAGGCAGCGTCTGTCTCCCCGCCCCGCCGACCCTCCCCGGAGAACCGCCATGTTGAAGCTCGCTCGCTGGTCGACAACTCATCGCAAGTACGTAGTCATCGGCTGGATCGTGCTGCTGATCGGCGTCAACATGCTCGCGCAATCCGCAGGCACGAGTTACTCCAACAACTTCACGCTCCCCAACTCCGACTCCCAGCGCGCCGCCGACCTGCTGCAGCACAGCTTCCCCGCCCAGGCGGGCGACCGCGACACGATCGTCTACAAGGTCTCCTCCGGCACGGTCCTCGACCCGGCCGTACGCGCGCGAATGGGCGCCACGTTCGCGCAGGTCGCAAAACTCCCCCACGTCGAGGCCGTCATCAGCCCCTACGCGAGCGCGTCGGCCGGCAAGGCGATCTCGGCCAACGGGCAGATCGCCTTCGCGACGGTCGTGTTCGACGAAAAAGCCAACCTGTTGCCGAAGAGCGCCCCCGAACACGTCGTGAACACCGCGCGTGCCGCCGCCAAGCCTGGCCTGCAGGTCGAGCTCGGCGGCCAGGCGATCGAGACCACCGAGCAGGAAGGCTTCGGGCTGTCCACCGGTGTCGGGCTGCTCGCGGCGATCGTCGTGCTGCTGCTCACGTTCGGCTCGCTCACTGCGATGGGCCTGCCGATCGTCACCGCCCTGTTCGGCCTGGGCACGGGCCTCGGCGCGATCGCACTGTTCACGCACGTCGTCGACACTCCCAACTTCTCCTCCGAGCTGGCGGCGATGATCGGGCTCGGCGTGGGCATCGACTACGCGCTGTTCATCCTCACGCGATTTCGCGAGGCCTACCGTACCCCCGGACACACGTTCGGCGACGCGCGCGAGTCGGTCGTGCAGGCGATGGACACCGCAGGGCGCGCGGTCCTGTTCGCGGGCGCGACCGTCGTGATCGCGCTGCTCGGGATGATGCTGCTCGGCGTCGACTTCCTCTACGGCGTCGCGATCTCCGCCTCGATCGGCGTGCTGCTCGTGATGCTCGCCTCGCTCACGCTGCTCCCGGCGCTGTTGACGATCGCCGGAGCACGGGTCGCACGGCCCAGCCGGCGCGCGCGAAGACGTGAAGCGCGCGAAGCGCAGGCCGGCGCCGGCGCCGTCGCCGTCGCCGCCACAGCCGTGCCCCCGACGCCTGGCACAAACGGCGCCCACGCACCGGCCGCGAGCGACGCGACGCTCCAGGCGGGACAGACGTGGCTGCGCTGGAGCGCCTTCGTGCAGCGCCGCCCCTGGTCGATTGCGCTCGCCTCGACGCTCGTGATGCTACTGATCGCGGCGCCCGCGATGGCGCTGCGACTGGGTTCCAGCGACGCCGCCAACGACCCTGCCAAGCAGACAACCCATCGCGCCTACGAGCTGCTCGCACAGGGCTTCGGCGAAGGCTTCAACGGCCCGCTGCTGGTCGTCGCGAAGGTCCCGGACGGCACGCGCGAAGCCGCCAAGCAAGGTGTCGCGACCGCCAAGCCGCCCAACGGTGGCGGCCCCGCGTCGGTCGAACGGCTGCGCAGCGCGATCGCCGCCACCCCGGGCGTCGTCGCGGTGGCGCCGGCCAAGTTCAACCCCGCCGGGGACGTGGCCACGATCATCGTCTATCCGCACTCCTCGCCGCAGGCCTACGCGACGACGCAGCTAGTTGACCGTCTGCGCAGCGGCGTGGTCCCGCCCGTGCAGGCCGCCACCGGCATCACCGCGTACGTCGGCGGAGTGACCGCGGGCGCGGTGGACTTCGCCAATGTGCTCGGTCACAAGCTGCCGCTGTTCATCGGCGTCGTCGTGCTGCTCTCGGCGCTGCTGCTGATGATCGTCTTCCGCTCGCTCGTAATCCCGCTACAGGCCGCGATCATGAACCTGCTCAGCATCACCGCCTCGCTCGGCGTGATCGTCGCGATCTTCCAGTGGGGCTGGTTCGGGAGCGTGTTCGGCGTCCAGCAGGGCCCGATCGAGTCGTTCATCCCAGTGATGCTGTTCGCGATCGTCTTCGGCCTGTCGATGGACTACGAGGTCTTTCTGATCTCGCGCATGCACGAGCGCTGGGTGCATACGCGCGAGCACCCGCGCGCGGTCGCCGAGGGCCTCGCGCTGACCGGGCGCGTCGTGACCGCGGCCGCGGCGATCATGGTGTGCGTGTTCCTGTCGTTCATGCTCGGGGAAGGCCGGATCATCAAAGAGTTCGGGCTGAGCCTCGCCAGCGCCGTGCTGCTCGACGCGCTCGTCGTGCGCTGCCTATTGCTGCCGGCGGTGCTGCACCTCGTCGGCGAGCGCACGTGGTGGATCCCGGCATGGCTCGACAAAGCGCTGCCGCGACTGAACATCGAGGGCACCGCGCTGCCCGCCGACGCAGTTGACGGGGACGCGCCCAGCGGCTCACCGACGCTCCCCGGCCCCGCTCCACACCCGCGCGCGGGTGTGGCCACCGAGGGGGCCGAGGGCTGAGCCCACCCCTCCGGCGGTGGGCGGCGCTACTTGCTCTCCCGCTCTGTGCGCTGTCCTGGGCCGTCCAGCCCGCGGACGCCGAGACGCCCGCGGCCGGCGCGCAGTCCGCGGAAACCATCGCGACGCTCACGCTCGTTCAGAAGTCGGTCGTGCTCGCCTTCCTACCGGCGAGCGAGCCACAACTGGCGAGCGTCCCCGGCATGTCCGTCGGGATCATGTCCGCCACGCAGGGTTCCTACACGCCCGAGCAACTGCTGCTCGACATCACCCAGGGCGCTCGTATCGCGCGCTCGGCCTACTCGCCGACCGACCCGCCCATCATGTCGCTGCGGACCCTCGGCGCGAACGGAGCGATCGCCGGCTGGCGAGCCGCACGCAAGCGCGCCGAAGACGCCCCCCAACTGCTGCGTCCCGGCCTGCTCGCCACGCAGATTCACGGCGGGGCCGCCTATGCGGGACCGGCCGGAACCGACAACCTCGACGCGATTGCGGCCGCCGATCGCGGCGGGGGCGTGACGGCGGTATCGCTCGGAGCGCCACCCACGCTGCTCGCTCGCGTCGCCGCGCTACGCCGCACGCATCGCCTTGTGGTAGCCGACCTGCCCGCCGGCCGGGCCGGCGTCGAGGATCTGCGGGCACTGAACGCGACCCGTGCCCGCGGCGAGCTGCTGCTCGTCGTGCAGCGCGCGCGCGCGCCGCGCGGGCACGAACTGCTGTGGGCCGGCGCCGCCGGACTCACAGCGGGCGAGCACCTCGGGAGCGTGACAGCGGAAGCCATCCGGGCAACGGCGCCGACGGTGCTCAGCTCCCAGACAACCAACCAGCGCGGCCTGATCGCAGCAGTCGATCTCGCCCCCACGATCCTGCACCACCTCGACCCCACCCAGCCGCTCCCCGCCGACATGCGCGGCGATCCGATCCACATCGACGGTCAGCTGCACTCCTCCGACCTGCGCGCACTGATGGCCCGCCTGCACGTGCTCGGCCCCCGACGACTAAGGGCGCTGGGCTGGCTGCTGAGCGCGTGGGCGCTGCTGCTGCTCCTCTGCGCCCCCTCGCCGCGCGCGCGAGCCTGGGCGATGCGCGCGGGCGCCCTGGGCGTGCTGTGGGCGCCCGTCGCCGTGCTGCTTCCTGCCGCTATCGAGCCGAGCGCCGCGATCGAGTACCTGACGATCGTGCTCGCCTGCCTCGGACTCGGCGCCCTCACCGACCTGCTCCTGCCCTGGCCCCGCGCCCCACTCGCGCCCGCGATCGTGGCCGTCCTAGCGCTGGCGATCGACGCGCTCGCAGGCACGCAACTGCTGGTGCGATCGCTGCTCGGCCCCAACCCGATCCTTGGCGCGCGCTTCTACGGCATCGGCAACGAGCTCAAGTCCGGTCTCGCCGTGCTCGTGTTCGCCGCGGTCGCCGCAATGCTCTATCCCGCGATCAGGGGTCGTCGCGCCGCATGCTCGATGGCCGGCGCAGGCATCGTGCTTGCAATTGTTGAGGGCTCTGCGCGGATCGGCGCCGGGGTCGGCGGGGTGATCCTGGTCGGCGCCGGGGCAGCCGTCGCGGCGGTCATGATGCTGCCGGGCGCCCTTACGCGCAAGCGCATCCTGATCGTCTTGATCGCCCCGATCCTCGCGCTCCTCGCGCTCGCCGCGCTCGACCTGCTGACCGCCCACGGCTCCGGCCACTACACCGGCAGCATCCTGCACGCCCGCTCGCCCGGCGACCTGCGCGACGTGATCGTCCGCCGCTACACCGCGGCCTTCGGCGAGCTGCACAACCACTCGATGCCCGTGGCCACGTTCCTCGCGCTCCTCTGCGCGATCTGGGGGGTGCGCCGACGCGAGCGCCTGCTGGCCCCCGTCGCCGACGATCCCGGCTGGCAGGCCGCGCTCTGCGGCGGCCTCGCCGCCGGTGTCGTCGGCGCGCTCGTCGAGGATTCCGGCCCCGTCCTGCTCGTCGTCGCCGTGTTCACGCTGATCTGCGTGCTCGCCTACCTGTGGGGAAGACCCGCCTCACAGAGTTATCATCAGGCCGCGTCGCGAAAGGGATTCTCGACGCGAACCGAGTCGATCTCCTGACCGTCGTTCAGATCCTCGGTGAGGAGTAGCTCGCAGCCGGCCTGAGCAGCGGCAGCTACGATCAGGCTGTCCCAGTAGGAGAGCTGTGCCGAGCAGCTGGTCTGGATGGCACGCCTGATAAGCGTCGCATCAATCGAAACCGTTGGATTCAACTGGCCAAGCCAGTCAACCATCTCGGCGGCCTTCTCCCTGGACACCGGCTCAGCTAGCTTGCGGATGACCGTGACATAGAACTCGCCCAGAACCTGCGCGCTCAATACGAGTTCGCCGTACTGCCCAGACTCGAGCGCTCCTCTCGCTATGTCCCGCTTTCCTGCGTCGGAATCGTCGACCGCATAGACGAGGACGTTCGTGTCCACGAACGTCCTATCGCTCATACAGTTTGTCGCGCGTCCATGTGCGCCCCTCTGGCCCACTGCCAGCGTGGATCGTCTTTGCTATAGCCAGAAACTGCGCCATGCCAGATCGCGGTGAGTCGTGAGCGACGAAATCCTCCAGATAGTCGCGAACCAAGGCGTTGACAGACGTGTCCCGTTCGAGGGCGCGGATTCGCGCCCTCTTCAGCAGATCATCATCGATCGTCAGGGTGAGATTAGTCATCGATCACGTTCCCGTGTAACACAGATCAAGTGTAGCACAGGGCGTTAGTTTCAGCGGCTGGATGAGTCGGAGGATCTCACCGAAGGCTTCCGGCGCCTGCGAACGCGAAGCGCTCGACGGCGCAGGATCACCGGGCACGCGACGACCAGCAGGAGGACCGGGACGGCGAAGAGAGCACCCGGGGTTCCGCCGCCAGTGGACGAGTCGGAAGGTATCGAGGGTGTGGCGATCCTACGTCCCGTTGCGCGCACGAGCAAGACGGCGGCGAGGATCGCCGAGCGGACGAGACCGTATGAGCCCTGGCGGGCATCGATCTTCAGACCCGCGAGCGCAGCCGGCGGGCCGGCTGCCACGACGCCGAAGCCCGCCGGCATGACGACCAGGAGCGGCGGTTTGTCGTTGTAGGAGATCTCTTTGTCCAGAAACTCCGCGTACTGCTGTGGATGCCCGAAGAGATCGGGGATCGCGCCGAGATCCTCGCGCGAACCGATCACGGCGACCTTCAGCGGCAGGCCCGTGCGCGCGGCTGCGCCCAGGACCTTTTCCATCGTTACTTCGAGCGCTTGCGCAACGGGCGGTTTGTAGGGGTAGAACGCACTCTGGGCAAGCAGCACGTCGCTGGCCGGATCGGCGTCCGCGAAAGCCGACGGGGGGCGCACGGCGATCGCCGCCACGATGAGCATCGCGAGTACGAACACGCAACGCGAGGCGCCGTCGCCAGCAATGTCGCCTGTGAGCGACGCTCGGATGCGCTTGAGCTCGGAGCGCATGCCGGGCAGAGGCTACGCGATGCCGGGGCGCAGGACAGAGCTCGCCACAAGACGAAGGCTCAACTTCTTGAGGTGATCGAGCGCAGCGGCGGGAACGTGTAACGAGTGTGAGGAGGCACGTGCGGACCGACCTCGATCGTGATCTGCGCACCCGCGGCGATCGGCGCCGACCCCGGGCTTCCGCGCCAGAGGACACCGTCGATGAACACTGAGACGCGCCCGCCGGCGGGCGCCCGGAAGCCGGCCACCCGGCGGGCGCTCAGGCGCTCTCCCCACAGGTCGAACAACCCGCGGAGCGTCCGCGTGGAGCCGGATGCGAGCAGCACGAGTCCGGTGGGTTCGACCGTACGCATCGGATAGACGCACCTGCCGGCGCGCACATAGGCGCCATGGCGGCGCAACGGTGGCGCGAGGCCGATCCCGGCGGGAAGCACGACCACACGGCCGTCCGCGAACATTTCGACGTGCGCCACCGCGACGATCCTCGCCCTTGGCTCGCAGCTCATGCCGTCCACCGGCGCGGCGCGCGCGACCAGCCCGCCGGTCGGACCCGGCCGAAACCGTGGCCCGAGACCGACTTTGCGTGGGCCGGTGGCATTGGCGACGGGGGCAGCGCCGGTGCTGGAGACGGACCGGGGGGCTGCCGCGCAGCCCTCGAGGATCAGACCACATCCGAGGATCGCCGCCGCTCTTCCGAGCACGGCCGCCGCCCTCATCTCAGTGGGCGTGGGCGTGCGCGTGCTCCAGGGCACGCGGCGAGACGCGGGCGACGAGCAGCGCCGCCAAGCCGGTCGTGAGCGGCACCGCGCAGACCAGCCCGATGCAGCCGACGATCGCGGCGATCACCGGTTGGGCGATGTCCTGGGTGCTGATCGCATCGACCAGCCCGACGCCCGTGGAACGCGTGATCAGCAGCAGCGGCAGCGACGCACCCGCATAGGCGAGCACGAGCGTGTGGATCGTGGCCGACAGGTGATCGCGGCCTACCAGGAAGGCGGCCTTGTAGAGCCCGCGCGGGGTGAGGGCGGGATCGCTGCGGCGCAGGACCATCACCGCCGAGGCCTGGGTCACGGCCGTGTCAGCAAGCACGCCGAGGGCGCCGATGATCATGCCGGCGAGGACGATGCCCTGCAGAGAGATGTTCGGGTTCACGGTCGCGAGATAGCTCAAGAGCTCGTCGGTGCGCCCGTCGATGTGCGCGAAATGCACGGCCACCAGCGCCAGCAGACAGGTGAGCAGCAGCGTCAAGCCGATCCCGATCGCCGCGGCCATCGTCTGAGGACCGATGCCACTCGTGAGAACGAGCGTGACGAACATGACCGCCAGCGCGCACACGAGGGCCACGAGCAGCGCCGGCTCTCCGTCGAGAATCGCCGGCACCAGGAACTCGGCGAGCAACAGCAACGACAGGCCGATCCCGAGCGCGGCGAGCAATCCACGCCAGCGGATCACGATCAGCGCCAGCGCCAGCAGCCCGACCGCGAGCCACAGCACAGAGCCATGCCGGTCGATGTTCACGAATTCCCACTGCTGCGCGCCCGGTGGCGCCTGGCCCGCACCGGTGGACGGGACGGGGCTGACCCGGATCGGCGTGCCGCGAGCGAGCGATGACGTGGTGCTCACGGGGCCGAGCTCGACCTGCGCGGGCCGACCATGCACGGTGATGTCGAGCGCGCGGCAACGAGCGGCCGAAGTTTCGCCGCAAGGGACGATCAACGATCGCTTCACCGAGGCACCCACCGTGTGGCCGAAGCCGTGAACCGCCTGCCGAGGCGAGCCGGACGGCCACAACGCCACCAGTCCGACGACAGTAATGCCCGCGAGCACCGCCACCGAGCCGACGAGCACCCGCCCGGAGGTCGTACCGGTGAGCGACGCCGAGTCTGCATCCCGTCTCGGTCTGGACATGCGGCGCAGGCCGCGGCGCTTACGTTGCGAACGGCGTTCGAGTCGTTCCCGCGCGCGGCGATCGTAGTCGGCGAAGTACTCGTCGGGGTCGAGCGCCTCGAGGTCCGAGGTGGCCATGCTCCGAAGTTCGGCTCCTTCGCCCCGCCTCCTGCCCGCCATCTTCGACGTCCCCAGCGGCGGCCCTTGTCCCGAGCAACCGTCCGGCTCGTGAGCTCTGGATCCGCAGGCGCTCAGGCCGCACAGTCCCGACAGGAGCCGTGCAGCACGATCTCATGCTCTGAGACAGCCAGCGGCACCCGCTCGCTGAGCGTCTTGATCGCGCGCTCCAACCCCGGATCGGAGAACGGCATCACCACGCCGCACTCGTCGCACACCAGATGGTGATGGTGCTCGGCGTGCTCGCACACGCGCTCGTAGCGCACCATCGCCTGGCCGGTCTCCACGCGCTGCACCAGCCCCAGTTGCTCCAGCTCGTCGAGGATCCTGTACACGCTCGCCCGGCTGACCACGCGCCAGCTCCCGCCTTGGCCCCGACCGCTCCCGCGCGCACGCAGCGCATCCTCGATCTCCTGGGCGGTCAGCGCGCACTCCTGCTCGTCGAGCATCTCCAACAGCGCGCGCCTGGCGCCCCCGCGGCGGTGTCCGGCCGCTGTGAGCTTCGCCTCGGCGCGCTCGACCCACCCTCCGGTGGCGACATCGACGTGGGCTGAAGCGGGGCTCACGCTCACGATGGTAGACCTCCGCCCGCGAGCGCTCCAGACTCCGTTCCCGACGTCCCCACAGACGTGCCCGCGCCTCGGCGCCGTCTCGTGCTCCAGGCGGACCACGCCCGCCCGAGCGCGTATGCGAGGGCACTGGCTGTACCAACGAAGAACCCGACCGGGTAGTTGGTTTCGTAGGAGGCGGCGATCGCGAACCAGACGATCGCAAGCGCAAACGCCACCGACAAGGCCATCGCGGGGAGTGGCCGATCGGTGAAAGAGCGAGCGGCCGCGGGGGCGCCGATCATCAGGCTGAAGATCAGCAGTGTCCCGACGACCGGCACGGTCATGGCCGTTGCCAGCGCGAGGACGGCGAGGAACAGCATCTCCATGCGGAAGTTGCCGACGCCGCGGGCTTCGCCGACCTCGGGCAGGATCGAGGAGAGCATCAGCGGTCGGTAGAGGACCGCGATCGCGAGCACGCACAGCAGGCCCAGAATCGCGGTCGGGACCACGTCGTTGCCTGAGATGCCGAGGACCTCTCCGAACAGGAGCGAGTACACGGCAGGGGCGTACTCTTCGCTGAAGCTGAGGAACAGCGCGCCGAGGCCCAGCATCATCACGAGCGCCAGGGCCGTCGCGACGTCGTGGCGCCCCCTGCGGCCGAGCAGGCCGATCGCGAGCGCTCCGGCGAGGGCGAAGACACCCAGCCCGAGCAGCGTGCTCACCCCGATCAGGCTCGCGCCCGCGGCCCCCGCGAAGGACCCGTTCGGGATCGCGTGAGCCGCGAACGCCGAACCGCGTAGGACGGTGAAGAAACCGACGACGCCGGCGACGACCGCGACGATGCTCGCGACCGTCCAGGCGTTAACCATGAAGCCCGAGAACATAGCCCGTTATGCCTCTGCTTACCGGCCCTCGGGCGCGGCGTGGAGCATTGGCGGCGCGGAGCGGGGATCGGAGCGGGGATCGTCAGCACGACGCTCGTGTCGTCGCTCTCCCAGCCCGGAGAGGAGGTAGACGACGAAGACGATGCTCACGACGAAGAAGCTCACCGGCCACCCGTGCCCCGCGGGCGGCCATTCATAGCTGTCATAGGCGAGCACGACCCCGACCCACATCGCCCCGATCCCGATCCCCGCCGCAGTGAGCATCGCCCGCAGCGGGCGCTCTGTCAGCCGCAGGGCGCTCGCTGCCGGGCCGACGAGCAGCGCGGTCCCGAGGATCGAGCCGATCGTGATCGCGGCGAGCGCGGCCGCGAGCGCGAGCGCGATCAGGTACAGCACCCCGACGAGCCGGACGGGGATCCCGCGTGCGGCTGCCATCTCGGGGCTCACCGTGGCGAGCAGCAGCGGACGGTAGAGCACAAGGATCAAGCCGAGCACGAGCAGGCTGAGGAGCAGCATCAGCGGGACCGTCGAGCTCGCGATCGCAAACGCTGAGCCAAACAGGATCGTGACCGCCGCGCCCGTGGTGCTCTGTTCGGTCGTCGCGAGGTAGAGGAACAGCGCAGCCAGTCCGATCGAGGCCCCGAGCACGATCCCGGTGGCAAGGTCCCGTCCGCGCGTGCGCTGTATCCCGACCGCCTCCATCGCCGCGGCCGCAAGGAGGTTGCCGACCACGAACCCCCACAACGGGCCAATCCCGACGAGGAACGCTCCCGAGCCTCCAGTCGTGCCGACGTCGCCGAATGCCTCGCCCGCGAACGATTGGCCCCGCATCACCGTGAACACCCCGACGACCCCCGTGACGATCGCGACGATCGCTCCTACGCCCAGCGCGATGTGGACCGCTTCGCTGCCGAAGAACCCGGGGGCGAACACCGGACTGAGGAAATGGCTCACGAGGCGATCTCGGTCTTTGGGAAAGCGACTTCATGCCCCGCGAGGTCCGTGTCCTCGCCAGCGCCCGCGACGATCAGCACGCGCCCGTGGACGTTCAGGACGTCCACATGGTGACCGTAGAGCTTGCTGAGGACGTCCGCCCGCACGACCTCATCGGTGCTGCCGCTCGCGGCGCGACCCGCCGCGAGGTACACGATGCGATCCATCACCCCGAGCAGCGGGTTGATCTCATGCGCTGAGATCAACACCGCGATTTCCTGCTCGCGCGCGATCCGGGCAAGCAGCGCCACGACCTCGTGGGCGCTGCGCAGGTCGAGGTTCGCCAACGGCTCGTCCAGGAGCAGCAGCCGGGGACGCGCGATCAGGGCGTGGGCGATCAGGATGCGCTGCTGCTCCCCGCCGGAGAGTCTGCCCACGCGCGTGTCGGCAAAACGCCCGGCATCGACGGCCGCGAGCATCTCATCGACCAGCGCGCGGCGTGCGCGGGACGGGCGCGGGACGCCGAGGCGGTGGGCGTCCAGGCCGAGCCCCACCAGGTCCCGCGCTCGCAGTGGCAAGTCCGGGTCCAGCAGGAACTTCTGCGGGACGAAGCCAACCGGTTGACGCCCTCGCACGCGGGGGTGGGCCGGCCCACCCGGCCCACCAAAAAGGACGTCCCCCGCGCTCGCGGACTGCAGCCCGAGGATCACGCGGAACAGGGTCGTCTTGCCCGCGCCGTTCGATCCGATCAACCCCGTGAACTCGCCGGGCGCGATCTCGAAGCTCACCCGATCGAGGATCTTGCGACCGGACAGCCGCACGTCCACACCCTTCACCTCGAGGATACCCTCGCGCACGGATGCGCCCGCCACTCCCTTACGCGCGGATGCGCCCGCCGTGCTCTCGCCCACCGATGCGCCCATCCCGTTCACAGTTTTTCTGTCGAGGCGTGTTCAGAGACCGCCTTTTCCAGAGCCTTGACCTCGGCCAGCATCCAAGACTGGTAGTCATAGCCGGGGGTCGGCATCGTCTCGTACACGCCCACCACCGGAATCCCGGCGCGCTTGGCAGCGTCCACAAACGATTCGGTGAGCGAGTCCGTGACCTGCTGGTTGTGGACGAACACCTTGACCTTGTGCGCCGAGAACAAGCCGTTCTGGAGGCTCACGTTCTGCGGCGCCGGGTCGGTGCCGTTCATGATGTCCGCCTGCATGCTGAACGGCGTCAGGTTCTCGATCCCGGCCGCTTCGAGCATGTAGTCGGCGACCGGCTCGGTCGTGGCGACCGTCGTCCCCGGATAGCGCTTGCCGAACTGCGCCAGCGCCTGCAGCCACGGCAGCAAGGACGATTCGAACGCCGCGTCGTTGGCCCGGAAGGAGGCCGCGTGCGCGGGCTGCAGCGCCGAGAGGTCGCCGACGATCGCCTTGGCCACGAGCGGCATCGTGCTCGGCCGGTACCAGAGGTGCGGGTTGGGAGTCGATTCCGGCAGGCCAAGCAGCTTCTGGACGTTGATCACCTTCCGCTGAGCATTGGGCGAGGCCGACTCGATCTTGCCCATGAAGGTGTCGTAGCCCACGCCGTTTTCGATCAGCAGCTTCGCACCCGCGACGGCCCGAGCGGTGCTCGCGCTCGCCTCGTAAGCATGGGGGTCGGTGTTCGGGTTGCTCTCGATCGCCGTGACCTTCACGTAGGAGCCGCCGATCTGTTCGAGCACGTTCGCGTACTCGTTCTCCGCCGCGACCGCATTGATCTTGCCGCTCGAGGAGCCGCCCGCGCGACCGGTTCCGCAGCCCGCGAGGAACGCGGCCACCAAGGCGCAGACCACCACCGCCAACATGCGTGGACGCGCCGACCACACCGCCCGCTCTCGTGAGCGGGAGCGACACCCTTCGCCCTGTCTGCGCACAGCCACTGGACCCACCCTATCAAGATTGAGTCTTATTCTTGCCTATGGGGTTCTCCCCGCCCGCTCAGGCTCGGGAGTATGATCGCCACGCATGCCGATCCACCAGCAGCCTGCCGAGGACCGGCCCGATACGAGCCCGCCCCCGCTGACGCTCGAGCAAGTCGAGAAACTGGAGGGCAAGTTCGGCAACCGCTTCCTGCTCGAGCCCCCTCCGGACAACAAACTTCCCCAGGCGGGGATGTCCGCCCAGGAAGCGATGCGCCTGGTCGGCGAGGAAATGATCCTCGACGGTCTGCCCATGCGCAACCTCGCGACGTTCGTGACGACCTGGATGGAGCCCGAGGCCCACCGCGTCATCGACGCGGCGCTGAAAGTGAACTTCATCGACCACGCCGAGTACCCGCAGTCGGCCGAGATCGAGCAGCGCTGCATCCGCATGCTCGCCGACCTCTTCAACGCGCCCGGCGAGACGACCGGCGCGCGCACCCAGGGCTCCTCCGAGGCGATCATGCTCGGCGCGCTCTCGCTGAAGTGGAAGTGGCGCGAGCGCCGCGAGGCCGCCGGCAAGGCCACCGACTCCCCCAACCTCGTCTTCGGCGGCGACGTGCACGTCGTCTGGGAGAAGTTCTGCCGCTACTTCGACGTCGAGCCGCGCATCGTCCCGCTCGCGCCCGACAAGTACACGATCGGCCCCGAGGACGTACAGCCGCACGTCGACGAGAACACGATCGCCGTCGCCGCCGTGCTCGGCACCACCTTCACCGGGCACGCCGACGACATCGCCGGCATCAACGACCTACTCGTCGGCCTCAAGAACGACACAGGCCTGGACGTGCCGATCCACGTCGACGCCGCCTCCGGCGGGTTCGTATGGCCGTTCCTCTACCCCGGCTCGAAGTGGGACTTCCGCCTGGAGCAGGTCCGCTCTATCAACGTCTCCGGGCACAAGTTCGGGCTCGTCTACCCCGGCATCGGCTGGCTGATCTTCAGGGAGAAGAGCGACCTCGCCGAGGACCTCGTCTTCTACGAGAACTACCTCGGCAAGCGCGACGCCACCTTCACGCTGAACTTCTCCACCGGCTCGGCCATGGTCCTCGCGCAGTACTACAACTTCGTCCGCCTCGGCCACGCCGGCTACCGCTACGCGATGGAGACGATGAAGTACAACGCCCGCACGCTCGCCAAAGAGATCGCCGACTGCGACTTCGAACTGATCGGCGGCGAACAGGACGAGCAGCTCCCGCTCGTCGCCTTCAAACTTAAGGGCGAGCACCCCTACGACGAGTTCGACGTCGCCGCGCAGCTGGCCTCCGAGCGCGGCTGGATGGTGCCCGCCTACACCCTTCCCCCCAACGCCGAACACGTCAAGATCATGCGCGTACTCGTCAAGCAGACGCTCAGCCACTCACTCACCGTCGCCCTCGGCCAGGACATCAAGCAGGCCTGCGCCACGCTCGACGCCAAGGGCAGCCTGCACGAGGCCGATCGTAAACGCGTCAAGACGAACACGGGGTTCTGATCGCCGCTGGCGCTTCGCGGATGCTGCGTCCTCAGTCGCTCGCGTACGTAGTACGCCACGCTCCCTGCGTCCTTGCCCTGCTCGGCCATCGACGCTCAGAACAGCGCCACTGGCTTCTACGGAGAGTCGCCTGAAGAGCGGGCAGGCTTGGCCCCCGCGTCGCCGCCCTCGTTCAGCTTGCGGCGGCGATCTACCAGCAATACCGTCACGACGACCACGATCACCACGATCGCTATCCCACCGACGATATAGCGCAGCGTGTGATGCGTCGACTTCGCGGCTGTTTTCGGTTTGGCCGTCGCGACCGTATAGCGAGCGCCGTTCGCCGTTGCCAGCGCCACCAGGTGGGCCTGTTCGCCGGCGCCGTACACGACCGTGTAATGGCGGCTGTCGTTCATCGAGACGTGGATGTGTCCCGGCGCGGGCGTCGGATGGAACGTCACCGCGTGTACTTCGTGCTTGTGCAGCTGCGCCTCGAAGGCCGGCAGGCTCTCCGATTGGAAGTGGATCACGGTCGCGGCGCTCGCGCCTGCGCTCAGCGCGACGGTCAAGACGGCGCTCAACAGCGCGGTGCGGAGAACTCTCGGCGATTTCATTCGCGGCACCTTATCGACAGCCGCAGACAGCGGTAGCATCCATCGCACGAGGGACAGTCGTGCCGCGTCAGAAGCCCGCCACCTGCGGGCTTCGCGCGTTCAGCCCTACTTGCGCGCGTTGCGCATCGCCTTCAGCCGCTCGACCTTGGGCAGCACGACCTTGCGCATGCGCACCGATACGGGCGTGGCCTCGACGGCCTCGTCCTCGCGCACGAACTCCAGCGCCTCGTCGAGGGTCAATTTGCGGTGCGCGTCCAATCGCACGAGCACGTCAGAGGTGGAGGAGCGCATGTTCGTCAGGTGCTTTTCCTTCACCGGGTTCACATCGAGGTCATCCGAGCGGGAGTTCTCGCCGATGATCATCCCTTCGTATACCTCCTCGCCGGGACCCACAAACAGCGATCCGCGCTCCTGCAATGTGAACAGCGAGAAGGTCACCGTTGCGCCACGCCGGTCGGCCACGAGCACGCCGCTCTGGCGCGTCAGCAGCTCACCGGCCCACGGCTCCCAGCGATCGAACACGTGATGCATGATCCCCGTGCCGCGAGTCTCGGTGAGGAACTCGGTGCGAAACCCGATCAACCCGCGCGCCGGCACGAGGTAGTCCATGCGCACCCAGCCGGTGCCGTGGTTGATCATGTGCTCCATCCGCCCCTTGCGCGCGGCCAGCAGCTGGGTGACCGTGCCGACATGATCCTCCGGGACGTCCACCGACAGGCGCTCGACCGGCTCGTGGCGCTTGCCGTCGATCTCGCGCTCGAGCACGTGGGGCTGCCCTACTGTCAGCTCGAAGCCCTCCCGTCGCATCATCTCCACGAGCACCGCCAGCTGTAGCTCGCCGCGGCCCTGCACCTCGTAGGTGTCCGGGCGCTCAGTCTCGCGCACGCGCAGCGAGACGTTGCCGATCAGCTCCTGATCCAGGCGCGCCTTGATCTGGCGCGCGGTCAGCTTGCTGCCGTCTTTGCCCGCCAGCGGCGAGGTGTTGACGCCGAGCGTGATCGACATCGCGGGCTCATCGACCGTGATCACGGGCAGCGGGCGAGGATCGTCGGGGTCGGCGAGCGTCTCCCCGATCGTGACCTCGGCGATGCCGGCCACGGCAATAATCTCCCCCGGCCCCGCCTCGGGCGCGTCCACGCGCTCCAGCGCGTCGGTCACGTACAACTCGGCCACCTGCGCTTTCTGGATCGACCCGTCCGCGCGACACCACGCGATCTGCTGGCCCTTTTTGATCGTCCCGTGGCGCACGCGGCAGATCGCCAGCCGCCCCACGTAGGGGGAAGCGTCGAGGTTCGTCACGAGCGCCTGCAGCGGGTGCTCGGGGTCGTATGTCGGCGCGGGGATGCGCTCCAGCAGCAGGTCCAGCAGCGACGCGAGGTTGCCGCCCTCGACCTGGATCCCACCCGCCAGGTTGGGGTCGTACTCCAGCGATGCCACCCCGGCCTTGGCGTTGCAGTAGACGATCGGGAACTCGATCTGATGCTCGTCAGCGTCGAGGTCGAGGAACAGCTCGTATACCTCGTCGACGACCTCGGTCACGCGCGCGTCGGGGCGATCGACCTTGTTGATGACGAGGATCACCGGCAGCCCCGCCTCCAGCGCCTTGCGCAGCACGAACCGCGTCTGCGGCAGCGGCCCCTCGGAGGCGTCCACCAGTAGCAGCACGCCGTCGACCATCGTCAAACCCCGCTCTACCTCGCCGCCGAAGTCGGCGTGCCCGGGGGTGTCGACGATGTTGAGCTTCACGTCGCGATAGCGCAGCGAGGTGTTCTTGGCGAGGATCGTGATGCCCTTCTCGCGCTCGAGATCCATCGAGTCGAGCACGCGGGTGGCGACGTCCTGGCCGACGCGGAAGGCGCCCGACTGCCACAGCATCGCGTCCACGAGCGTGGTCTTGCCGTGGTCGACGTGCGCGACGATCGCGACGTTGCGGATGTCATCTCTGGGGACGAGCACGGTCCGACAGGCTAGCGGTGTATGCGTGCCGTCCTGAGACCGGTTCGCAAACTGAAGCGAGCGAGCGCGCCCGGATAGCGCTCGGCCGCGGCCACCGTCTCCTCAAGCGCGGCCGCGAAGCGACGGATCTCCTCCTCGGAGATGACGAGCGGAGGGAGCGCCTTGATCACGTTCATGCGATGGCCTGCGACCTGGCAGAAGATGTGGTGCTCGTGAAACAAAGGCACGGTCACGAGCTGGGAGAACAGCCCGGGCTGGCGGCGCTCGACCGTCTCCCACAGCCTGCGCGCGGCGGCGCCCCCGGGCGGTCCGAATTCGATCGCCCACATCAGGCCCAGCCCGCGCACGTCGCGTACGACCTCGTAGCGCTCGACGAGCGGGGTCGTGAGCTCCAGCAACAGCGCGCCCAGGCGCTCGGAGCGGGCGATCAGGTGCTCCTCGTCGAGCACTCCCAGCGTCGCCAGCGCGGCGGCCGCGGCGAGGTCGTTGCCGCCGAACGTCGAGCCGTGGCGCACCGCGCGCTCCATGCCGTCGAACACGCGGTCGAAGGCCGCGCGCGCGACGAGCACCGCGCCGATCGGGATCATCCCGCCGGAGAGGGCCTTGGAGAGGCAGATCAGATCCGGCCGCAACCCCCAGTGCTCTGAGGCGAGAAACCGCCCGGTGCGTCCGAGGCCCGTCTGGACCTCGTCGCAGACCAGCAGGGCGCCGGCCTCGTGACACAGGCGTTGCGCGTCCGGGAGGTAGTCCTCGGTCGGCGGGAGGTTCACGCCCTTACCCTGCACGGGCTCCACGACGAACGCCGCGACGTCCCCGTGCGCGAGCGCGCTTCGCAGCGCGTCGAGATCGCCCCATGGCACCGGATCGCAACCCGGCAGCAGCGGCCCGAAGTCCTCGCGGAAGATCGCATCCCCATTGAGCGAGAGCGATCCGAGCGTGAGGCCGTGGAAGGCGTGCTCGGCATACAGCACGCGCGGACGACCGGTGGCGGCACGGGCGATCTTGATCGCGGCCTCGACGGCCTCGGTGCCTGAGTTCGCCGGCACCATCGCGCCGACCGAGTCGGGTGCGCGCGCGAGCAATTGCTCGGCCAGCACGCCGCTCAGCAGCGTCACCCCGAGCTGAGGCAAATTGCCGGTGCGGGCCGCCATCGTTTCCTCGATCGCGGCGATCGCCCGCGGATGCGAGCGCCCGATCGCGAACACGCCATAGCCGCCGAACAGGTCGAGGTAGCGCTCGCCGTGAGAGTCGATCAGGTGCGCGCCCTCGCCCCCGGTCCAGGTGCGATCAAACCCGAGCGTGCGCAAGATCCTGCCCATCTGCGGGTTCAGATAGCGATCGTTCAGCGCCAGCTCCTCACCGGTGCGCTCCGCGATCAGTTCGCGGACGCTGGGAATCGACTTCGAGGACATCGCTCGCAGAGCCTAACCGGGTCTCGGACCGGGTCGCGCCTACGAGTATGTGGAGGCACACGAGATGCTCAAAAGCGTGTCAACCAAGCGCCATCGCGTGCCATGAGTAGACAAATGTCTCATATCGGAAACACGCCTAAAGCCCGCCGGCAAAGCGGCCGAGTAGACGAGAATGAAGCGAGGGTCATCGTCTGCATCGTCCTCATCCTGGCTGTGCCCGACCGAGCTCGACCGAGCTCGCGTGATCGACGCCAGCGATCGCGTGCGCATCATCAGACACGTGGGATCGGCCGCGGTCGGTTTGGCCCTGCTGGCGGTCGCGCCGTGGGTCGGGTGGTGGACGCTCGGCCTGCTCGCGCTGTGCGCGCTGAACTTCGCCAACGTCGAGCGGCGCATCCGCACAAGTCCCCGCCCCGAGCGGGTAAGCGCGTGGGCGATCTCGATCACGCTCGGCCTGATCGCCGCCGGCGTGGCGCTGAGCGGCGGTCCCGAGAGCCCGGCGCTGCCGTGGATGGTGCTGCCGGCCGCGATGGCCGCCGCGCGCTTTCGCCCGCAGGTCGTGATCGCCGCGCTCGCGCTGACGGTGATTGCGATCGTCGCGGTCACGCTCGGTGTCGACCCCACCGCAACCCTGTCTGACCCGGTCGACGTGATCGCCACCCTCGCGCTGCTGGTGAGCGTCGTCTCGATCGTATGGGCGTTGCAATCGGCCGAGCTGCACCACCGCGACGAGGCGATCCTCGATCCGCTCACGGGCCTGCTCAACCGTCACGCGCTCGTCCCGCGCTTTGTGGAGATCTCATTGCAGGCACGGCTGACGGGCCAGCCGGTGAGCCTTGTGCTGTGCGACGTGGACGGCTTTAAGGCGATCAACGACGAGCACGGCCACGACCGCGGCGACGCGGTGCTGCGCGACATCGCCTATGAGCTGCGCAAGCGGCTGCGCTCGTTCGAGCTCGTCTACCGCCTCGGCGGCGAGGAGTTCCTGATCGTGCTCCCCGGCATCGGGCTGGAAGGCGGCACGGCCACCGCGGAGCGCCTGCGGGAAGCAGTCGAGCAGGCGACGCCGACGGACATTCCGGTGACGATCTCGGTGGGCGTGAGCTCCGCCGGCGGCGGGGAGGTCGACTACGACGACCTCTTCCGCGAGGCCGACGCGGCGCTGTATGAGGCCAAGCGCGGCGGCCGCAACCGCGTGGTCGCTGCTACAGTGCGGGCCGATGTCCGGCGGCCAGACCCCCAAGCAGAAGCAGTCCTACTCGCGCACCCATAAGCGTCGCGCGCAGCACAAAATCGTGCCCGCGGCCTCGAACGAGTGCCCGCAGTGCCACCAGCCCAAGCTGCCGCACCGCGTGTGCCCGAACTGCGGTTCCTACCGAGGCCAGGACGTGCTCGACGCAGGCAGCGAAGCTCCCGTCGAGGAGTAGCGCGCCGGTGGCAAGCGTCGCGCTGGCCCCGCTGCGCGAGCGTCCCGCGTGGGGCGAGCTTCAGGCCCACCACGCGGAGATCCGCGACACGCACCTGCGTGAGCTGTTCGCCGCCGACCCCGCGCGCGGGGAGCGGATGAGCGTCGAGGGCGCCGGACTGTACCTGGACTACTCCAAGAATCGCATCACCGAGCAGACGTTGGATCTGCTCGTCGAGCTGGCCGAGCAATCGGGCCTGCGCGAGCGCACCGCCGCGATGTTCGCGGGCGAGCGCATTAACGTCTCAGAGGATCGTTCGGTCCTGCACGTCGCGCTGCGGATGCCTCGCGAGGCCTCGCTGACGGTCGATGGCGTGGACGTCGTCAAGGAGGTACACGAGACGCTCGATCGCATGGAGCGCTTCAGCGAGCGGGTGCGCTCGGGGCAGTGGCTCGGCCATACCGGCCAGCGGATCCGCAACATCGTGAACATCGGCATCGGCGGCTCGGACCTCGGTCCGGTGATGGCCTATGAGGCGCTGCGGCACTATTCCGCGCGCGAGCTCACGTTCCGATTCGTCTCGAACGTCGATTCGACCGACTTCGTCGAGGCCACGCGCGACCTTGACCCCGCGCAGACCCTGGTGATCGTCTCCTCGAAGACGTTCACGACGCTCGAGACGATGACCAACGCCCACTCGGCGCGCGAGTGGCTGCTCGGCGCGCTGGGCGGCGACGAGGCCGCGATCGCCAAGCACTGCGTGGCGGTCTCCACGAACGCGCAAGGCGTGAGCGAGTTTGGGATCGACACCGAGAACATGTTCGGCTTCTGGGATTGGGTCGGCGGTCGCTACTCGATGGACTCGGCGATCGGACTCTCGACGATGCTGGCGGTCGGACCCGAGCAGTTCGCGCAGATGCTCGCCGGGATGCACGCACTGGACGAGCACTTCCGCACCACGCCGCTGCGTGAGAACCTGCCGGCGCTGATGGGTCTGTTGTCGGTCTGGTACGGGGACTTCTTCGGCGCGCAGACGTGCGGGGTGATGCCCTACGAGCAATACCTCAAGCGCCTGCCCGCCTATTTGCAGCAGCTGACGATGGAGTCAAACGGCAAGCACGTCACACTCGACGGGGCACAAGTTGACTACCAGACCGGCGCGATCTACTGGGGCGAGCCGGGGACGAACGGCCAGCACAGCTTCTATCAGCTGATCCACCAGGGCACCCAGCTGATCCCTGTCGATCTGATCGGCTTCGGCCAGACGCTCAACCCGCTCGGCTCACACCACGACATCTTGATGTCGAACGTGTTCGCGCAGGCGCAGGCGCTCGCGTTCGGCAAGACCGCGGATGAGATCCGCGGTCAAGGCGTGCCCGAGGCGGTCGTGCCGCACAAGGTGATGGAGGGCAACCGTCCGACGAACGTGATCCTGGCCGAGAAGCTAACCCCGTACGCGCTCGGAACGTTGGTGGCGCTGTACGAGCACGGCGTGTTCACACAGGGGACGGTCTGGGGGATCGACTCCTTCGACCAGTGGGGTGTAGAGCTGGGCAAGAAGCTGGCGGTGCAGATCATCCCCGAGCTCACCGGCGAGGCCGAGCCCGCGCTCGCGCACGACAGCTCGACCAACGCGCTGATCCGCCGCTATCGCTCGCTGCGCTGAAGTGTTCTCTCTCGGCGTTAACGCGCGCGCGCGCGCGCGTTAACGCCGACAAAGGCATGTATACACCACGCCCCTGACCCCCCGGCAAAGTCGCAAAGCTACGTCGCGGAGCCGGTCTGTTCGGGCGCGCGCGGGAGCACGAAGCGCCGCACGGCTTGCGCGAAGCCCTCACTACCGTTGGGGCCGGTCACGCGGCGCGCGGCGCGCTGGACCTCACGGTCGGAGTTGCCCATCGCGATCGACAGGCCCGAGCGGGCGAACATGAGCACGTCGTTGGGCATGTCCCCGATCGTCGCGATCTGCTCGCTCGGGATGTCGTAGTGGCCCGCGAGGTATTCGACGACGCTGCCCTTGTTGGCCTGGGGGTGGGTGACGTCCACGTAGTAGGGCTGTGAGCGCGCGGCCGAGACGTGATCGCCGAAGCGCTCCTGGGCATCGCTCGCGGCGCGTGCGACCGCGTCGTGATCGTCGCCGATACCGACGATCTTGGCGATGCCCTCGGTGAGGCCGTCATAGTCGGGTCGCAAAGTGGGCGGAAACTGGACGGTGGCGGCCTCGCGATCGACGTGCGGACCGTCCACGTCCTGTACGAACCAGTCCGCGCCCTGATAGAGCCACACGTCCAGCCCGTGGGCGCGCAGCAGCTCGATCGCGGGCGCGACGAGCTCGGGCGGGATCGTGCGCTGCTCGATCACCCGCATGTCGCGGTCTACGAGCAGGCCACCGTTGAAGGCGGCAATCGGCGTGTCGATGTCAAGGGGCTCGACCAGCATCGACATGCCGCGGGGCGGGCGTCCGCTGGTGAGCGCGAACAGCACGCCCGCCTCGCCCAGTTCGCGCACGGCCGCGACGGCCTGCTCGGTGAGCGCCTTCTCGGGGGTGACCAGAGTGCCGTCGACGTCGGCGAGTAGCAGGCCGATCGCGGGCGAGGCGCTGGAGGAGGGCGAATTGAGCGACACTGCAGATAGCACGGTACCGGCCCCCGGCCCCGCTCTGAGGCCGGCCCGGCGAGAAGTGACGAGATCGAGACACCGGCCACGGCGCCGGCTTGGCAACCGACTGGCAAAGGAGCCCGAAGATGGCGACTGACACACCTATGCAATTGGGGATGGTCGGACTGGGGCGGATGGGCGCCAACATCGTGCGGCGGCTGATGCGCGACGGGCACCGTTGCGTCGGCTATGACGTCAACTCCGACGCGGTGGCGGCGCTCGCGGCCGACGGCGCGCAGGGCGCGGGGACGATCGCGGAGTTCGTGGCCAAGCTCGAGAAGCCGCGCACGGCCTGGGTGATGGTGCCGGCGGGCGAGATCACCGACAAGACGATCGCCGAGGTCGCCGACGCGATGGAGCCTGGCGACACGATCATCGACGGCGGCAACACGCATTACCACGACGACATCCGCCACGCTGGGGAACTGAGGGGCAAGGGCATCCACCACGTCGACTGCGGCACCAGCGGCGGCGTGTGGGGACTGGAGCGCGGCTACTGCCTGATGATCGGCGGCGAGACCGAGATCGTGCAGCGGCTGAGCCCGCTGTTTGCGACGATCGCTCCGGGGGTGGACTCCGCGGAGCGCACGCCCGGACGCGACGGCGAACCGAGCCCGTCCGAGCAGGGCTACCTCCACTGCGGCCCCAACGGCGCGGGGCACTTCGTAAAGATGGTGCATAACGGCATCGAGTACGGCCTGATGGCCGCCTACGCCGAGGGCCTCTCCATCATCCACTCCGCCGACGCGGGCCTGCGCCAACAGGAGCAGGACGCCGAGACGAGCCCGCTGGAGAACCCCGAACACTATAAGTACGAGATCGACACGACCGAAGTCGCCGAGGTGTGGCGGCGCGGCAGCGTGGTCGGCTCGTGGCTGCTGGATCTGACGGCGCAAGAGCTGTTGCAGTCACCCAAGCTCGAGGAGTTCGCCGGTCGCGTGTCGGATTCCGGCGAGGGCCGCTGGACGTCGATCGCCGCGATCGAGGAGGGCGTGCCGGCGCCGGTGCTGACGGCGGCGCTGTACTCGCGCTTCGGCTCACGCGGACTGGACGAGTATGCGGGCAAAGTCCAGTCGGCGATGCGCAAGGGCTTCGGCGGACACGACGAGAAGCCGGTGGGCTGATCGGGGGAGGTCGGGCGTAGACTGATCGTTGGATGACCAACGACCTTGCGCGCTGGCAGTTCGCAACGACGAGCATCTACCACTTCCTGTTCGTGCCGGTGACGATCGGGCTGGCGTTCCTCGTAGCCCTCCTGCAGACGGCCTGGTATCGCAACCAGAAGCCCGAGTACAAGCGCCTCACCCACTTCTTCGGCACGCTGCTGCTGATCAACGTCGCGATCGGGGTCGTCACGGGCCTCGTGCAGGAGTTCGAGTTCGGGATGAACTGGTCGGCCTACTCGCGCTTCGTCGGCGACGTGTTCGGCGGCCCGCTGGCGATGGAGGGCCTGGCGGCGTTCTTCCTGGAGTCAACCTTTCTGGGATTGTGGATATTCGGCTGGGATCGGCTGCCCAAGCGCATCCACCTGGCCTGCATCTGGCTGGTGGCGGCGGGCTCGATGCTCTCGGCGCTGTTCATCCTGGCCGCCAACTCATGGATGCAGCACCCCGTCGGCTACGTGCTCAACAGCCACGGACAGCCGGTGCTGAACAACGTCTGGGCGCTGTTCACGAACCCGACGTTCCTGTGGGGATATGTGCACGTGATCCTGGCCTCGCTGGTGACGGGCTCGCTGGTGATGCTCGCGATCTCCGCCTGGTACCTGCGCAAGCAGCACGAGGCGCAGGCCTTCTACCCGACGGCGCGACTGTCGGTGCTGGTGCTGCTGCCGGCGATCCTGCTGCAGATGTTCGTCGGCAACAAGCTCGGAGAGATCGAGGCGAAATACCAGCCGGCGAAGATCGCCGCGGCCGAGGCGCAGTGGGAAAACTGCCGGCCGTGCTCGTTCTCGGTCTTTCAGATCGGTGGCGGCAGCAACGACCAGACCCCCACCCAACTGATCGCGATCCCGCACCTGCTGTCGGTGCTCGCGACGGGCACCTGGGGCGGCGCAGTCGTCGGGCTGAACCAGCTGCAGAAGGAAGACGTCGCCAAATACGGACCCGGCAACTACATCCCCGACGTGTTCATCCAGTACTGGTCGATGCGCGTGATGGCCTACCTGGGGTCGCTGATCGCGTTGCTGGCGCTGTGGGGCGCGTGGCTCGTGCACCGGGGCACGCTCGCTCGCTCGAAGTGGTTCCTGCGCGCGAGCCTGGGGGCGGTGGTGACGCCGTTCGTGATGAATACCGCCGGCTGGCTGCTGACCGAGAGCGGTCGGCAGCCCTGGATCGTGCAGGGTCTGATGAAGACGATCAACGCGAACTCGCCGTCGGTCACGTCGACCGATATCTGGATCAGCCTGATCTCGTTCGTACTGATCTACCTCGCGCTCGGCGCCGCCGACCTGGTCCTGATGCTCCGCTATGCCCGCAAAGGCCTTGACCCCGAAGAGGATGACCCCGACGGGTCGAGCGCTGGCGCGCAGACCCCAACTCCGGCCATGAGCTACTAGCCGAGCGTCAGATGCGTCGCCTCCGAAACAATCCCGATCCCGACCCGCCGCGGCCCGGGGTCGGCCGCTAGGAGACGCATCGTCATGCACCTTCACACCGTCTGGTTCGTGATCGTCAGCGTCTTCTGGATCGGGTTCTTCGTGCTCGAGGGCTTTGACTTCGGCGTCGGCGCGTTGCACATGATCGTCGGGCGCGGCGACTCCGAGCGCAAGCTCGCGCTGAGCACGATCGGCCCGTGGTGGGACGGAAACGAGGTCTGGCTGATCGTCGCCGGCGCCGGGATGTTCGCGGCGTTCCCCGGCTGGTACGCGACGATGTTCTCGGCTCTGTATCTGGCGCTGCTGCTCGTGTTGGTGGCGTTGATGGCGCGCGGCGTGGCCTTCGAGTTCAAAGACAAAAGCGAGAATCCGCGCTGGCGGCTGACGTGGCGGTGGGCAATGACGATCGGCTGCCTGCTGATCCCGCTGCTGCTCGGCGTCGGACTGGGCGACCTGCTGAACGGCCTGCCGATCGACTCAAGCCACGAGTACACCGGTAACTTCTTCGACCTGCTCACCCCGTATGGCCTGTGGACCGGCCTGACGCTGCTCGCACTGTGCCTGCTGCACGGCGCGACCTTCCTCAAGCTCAGGACCACCGATCGCGTGCGCGAGCGCGCCCGCGCCACCGCACGGCCGCTGGGCTGGGCGGCGATCGCGTTCGTGGTGGGCTGGGTGATCTGGACACGCAGCGTCGCGGGCGGTCCGGACGTGCCCCAGCCCGTCGAGATCCTCGCGGTGATCGCGGCGATCTTCGCGGCGCGACTGGCGATGAGCGACCACGACGGTCCGGCCTTCGCCTCCTCCGCCGTCGCGATCGCCGCGACCGTCGGCTCGATCTTCATCGACCTGTACCCGAACGTGATGGTCTCCAGCACCAGCGCCGCGTACAACCTCACGGTCAACAACGTCGCCTCCGGCCACTACGCGCTGACCGTGATGACGATCGTCGCCGTGATCTTCTTCCCGCTCGTGCTGCTCTACCAGGGCTGGTCTTTTCACGTCTTCCGCGGACGCCTCAAGGCCGCGCAGGAGCAGCCCGATGCGCCGGTCGCGACGTCACCGACGGGTTCGGCGGGTCCGGCGGGTTCGGCGGGGCCGCCGATCCAGGCCGGCGGATGACCGACGCGTCGGCCCATCGAGTCGTCATTATCGGCGGCGGCTTCGGCGGGCTGTTCGCGGCGAAGTTCCTGCGCCGCGCGCCCGTGCAGGTCACGCTGATCGACCGCACCAACCATCACACTTTCCAGCCGCTGCTCTACCAGGTGGCGACAGGAATCCTGTCTGAGGGCGCGATCGCACCGCCGCTGCGCGAGGTCTTGCGCAAGCACCGCAACGTCCACGTCGAGCTCGCGGACGTCAAGGGAATCGACCTGCAAGCCAGGACCGTCACCGCCGCCAGGCCATTGGGGGCAGCCATCACGGTTCCGTATGACTCCCTGATCGTGGCGGCCGGCGCCACGGGCTCCTACTTCGGGCACGACGAGTTCGCGCGCTTCGCCCCGGGGATGAAGACCGTGGACGACGCCCTGGAGCTGCGCGGGCGCATCTTCGGCGCGTTCGAGATGGCCGAGATCGAGCAGGACCCCGAGCTCCGGCGGGCGTGGATGACGTTCGCGGTGATCGGCGCCGGACCCACGGGCGTGGAGATGGCCGGGCAGATCGCCGAGCTCTCGCGGCGGTCGTTGAAGGGGAACTTCCGCAGGATCGATCCGACCAGCGCGCAGGTGCTCCTATTCGACGGTGGCGAGGCGCCCCTCGCCACGTTCGGCGAGGAGCTCGCGGCGAAGGCCACGAGTCAGATCGAACGCACGGGCGTGCAGCTGCGGATGCGCAGCATCGTGACCGACGTGAAACCCGACGCGATCGTCGTCCAGGGCCCCGACGGCGAGGAACACGTCGCGTGCCACACGAAGGTGTGGTCGGCAGGCGTTCAGGCCTCACCGCTGGGTGAGATGCTGGTGGCGGCCACCGGCGCCGGGACCGACCGCGCCGGACATGTGCAGGTGCTCCCCGACTGCACCTTGCCCGGCCATCCGGAGGTGTTCGTCGTCGGCGACATGATGTCGCTGAAAGGGCTCCCGGGGGTCGCGGAGGTCGCGATGCAGTCAGGCATCTACGCGGCTCGCACGATCAAACGACGCGTACAAGGCGACACTGCCGAGGCCAAGCCGTTCGTCTACCGCGATCTCGGCAGCATGGCGACGATCTCGCGCTTTCGCGCGATCGTGAGCTTCAAGGGCCTGAAGATCGGCGGGTTCGTCGGCTGGCTGATGTGGGCGTTCGTCCACCTCACCTTCCTCACGGGCTTCAAGAACCGCTGGATCGCGCTGTTCAAGTGGCTGACCGCGTTCGTCGGCAGCGCCAGGGACGAGCGCACGATCACGATGCAACAGGTCTCGGCCCGCGTCGTCGGGATGCATGTGGGGGTCAAGTCGGGCGAGGAAAGCCTGTCGAGATTCGTCGAGGACGACGCCGCGCCCTGAGCCGTGGGCCACCGAACGACAGGCCACGCCTACACCCAGCCATTCTCCTGCTGCCATAGGGATGCGTAGTGGCCCTTGCGCGCGAGCAGCTCGGCGTGCGCGCCTCGCTCGAGGACGCGGCCGCGATCGAGAACGAGCACCTCGTCGACCTCCTCCAGGCCGGCCAGCCGATGGGTGATCAGCAGGGTGCCCGTCTCGCGGGTGACCGCCAGTAGGTCGGCGACGATCGCGTCCGCGGTCTGGGTGTCGAGATGCTCGCCGGGCTCGTCCAGGACGATCAGCGGGAAGTCCGCGAGCAGCGCCCTGGCGATCGCTAGGCGCTGGCGCTGGCCACCGGACATGCGCGCGCCGCGCTCCCCCACCTCCGTGCTCAATCCCGCCGGCAGCTGCTCGGTCCAGTCGAGCAATCGCGCCTTCGCGAGGGCCGCGCGCAGCTCCTCGGCGCTCGCCCCGCGACGGGCCAGGCGCAGGTTCTCCTCGAGCGTGCTGTCGAACACGTGCGCGTCCTGGGAGACCAGCCCGATGACCGTCCGCGCGGCATCGCCGTCGAGGTCTGAGATCTCCACGCCGTCGAGCGTGACGGACCCACCCTCATAGGGAAGGAACCGCAACAGCACCCCGGCGAGCGTCGACTTGCCCGCCCCGCTGGGCCCCACGACGGCGACCCGCCGGCCGGGGCTCAGATCGAGGTCGATCCCGTCCAGTGCCGGGCACCTGGCGCCGGGATAGGTGAAGCACAGACCACGCACACGCAGGGCGTACGGAGGCGGCGGAAACGCGAGCGCCCGCACCGGCTCGCTCACCGGCGCGGGCGTATCCATCACCTCGAACACCCGCGCGGCCGAGCGCCGCACGCGCTGGAGCGTCTGCGTTGCCGTGGGCAGGCCCGCGACGAGCTCGATGCAGACCAGCGGGATCAGCGCCAATCCCGCGAGCAGCACACCGTCCAGCCTGCCCGCATGGACGGCCGCCACGCCGACCAGCAGCGCGCCCCACATCGCCAAGCCACAGCACAGGCTCGTGAGGCCCTGGCCGATGCCCGCCGTGCGAGCGCCGGAGCCGGCGATGCGGGTCAGGAGCGAGTCTGCGGCGAGCGTGCGCCGCAGCTGCGCTTGAGTGCCTCCGTTGACGACCAGCTCCGGGGCGCCCTCGATCAGGTCGACCACGCTGGAGGTCAGCTCCGCGCGCGCCGACGCCTGGCGCCCCTCGCCGCGAGCCGCGAGCCGCCCCGTCAGCCACGGCACGAGCGTCGCGGCGATCACAAGCGCCACCAGCAGGATCAGTCCGGCCACCGGGAGCATCGACCACACCAGCACGACCGTCGCCAACCCCACGCCGAAGGCGATCGCGAAGGGCCCCACAACGCGCAGCAGCAGGTCCTGCAGCGCGTCCACGTCATGCACGAGCCGCGCGAGCAGATCGCCGCTGCGGAAGGCCGGCAGGCCGAGCGGGGCGAGACGCTCGAGGCGCGTGTAAAGGCTGACCCTGATCTCCGACAGCACGCGAAAGGCCGCGTCGTGTCCCACCAGACGCTCCACGTAGCGGCACAGACCGCGGGCGAGAGCGAAGAACTGCACGCCTACGATCGCGATCGCGACCGCCGACTCCTGCGGGCGCTGCGCCGAGCGCGAGATCAGCCAGGCCGAGGTCGCGATCAGAGCGATCGCGGCGGCAACCGCGCCCGCCCCGAGCAGCGTGGCGAGCGTCAGGCGCCCGGCGGCAGGGCGAGCGAGGGCTAGCGTGCGCAGCAGCGGGGCCTGAGCGCCGTGATCTGCGAGCGGACCGGTGTCCTGCGGACGAGCGGTCGTCTCGACTGGAACAGGGTCCACGAAGCGAGCGTCGCGGCCGAGCGGACCGGCCCCATCGAACGATTCGGCCCGGCCGGTGTGCGAGGAGATCCTCACGCCGCGACCTCGGCCGGAACCAGTGAGCACACGCGGTCGGCCATCGCCACGAGCGCGGGTCGATGTGCCACGAGCACCACCGTGCGCCCTCGCGCGAGGCGGCGGATGGCCTGCACGATCTCCTGCTCGGTGTGGCCGTCGAGGCCGGCGGTCGGCTCGTCGAGCAGTAGCAGCGGCGCGTCGCGTAGGAATGCGCGCGCCAGGGCCAGGCGCTGTCGCTCACCCGCGGACAGCCCGGCGCCGCGGTCGCCGAGGATCGTGTCCAGACCTGCCGGCAGGTTGGCGACGACATCCGCGAGGCCGGCGTCTGAGATCGCGGTCCGGACCTCCTCGTCCGAGGACTCGCGGCGACCGACGCGCACGTTGTCCGCGATCGACGCGTCGAATAGGTGCGGTCGCTGCGGCACCCACGCCAGCCGTGCCCGCCACGCCTCGAGGTCCAGATCTGAAAGCTCGACGCCGCCGACCCGGATCGAGCCGCGCTCGGGTCTGAGCAGCCCCAACAGCACGCCGAGCAGCGTGGACTTGCCACAGCCGCTGGGGCCGACGAGCGCCAGCGTCTCCCCCGCGCGCACCGTCAGCGAGACGTCCTCGAGCGCTGGCTCGGAGCGATCGGGATAGGCGACGCACAGACCGTCGATCGTCAGATCGCAGACCGCCGGATCTGGAACATCGGTGCGCGTGTCCGCGGGCATCAATGGCGTCTCGAGCACCGCGAACACCTGCTCGGCGGCGGCCATGCCTTCGGCGCTGGCGTGATAGTTGGCGCCCAGCCGGCGCAGCGGCAGATACGCCTCGGGGGCGAGCACGAGCGCGAACAGGGCCGTGCGCAGGTCGAGGTGCCCGTCCATCAGGCGCAGGCCGATTGCCACCGCCACGAGCGCCACGGCGATCGTCGCTACGAGCTCGAGGATCAGCGAGGACAGGAACGTGACCCGCAGCGTGGACATCGCGGTCGTGCGGTAGCGCTCGGTGATCTCTCCAATCGCCGCCGCCTGCGCCCGCGCGCGTCCGAACACCTTCAGCGTGGGCAGTCCCGCGACGACGTCGAGGAAGTGACCCGCCAGTCGCTCCAGGGTCTCGAGTTGGCGGTCCATGCGCTCGCGCGTGGTGGCGCCCACCAGTGCCATGAACACCGGGATCAGCGGGATCGTGAAGGCGATGATCGCCGCCGAGATCCAGTCGCCGAACAGCACCGCCACGATCACGACGACGGGCACGATCACGGCGAGGAGGAGCTGCGGCAGATACAGCGAGAAGTAGCCGTCGAGCGCGTCGATCCCGCGCGTGGCGAGGATCGCCAGCTCACCAGTGCGACGCTGCTCTCGGGAGCCATCGGTGCAGAGCGCCGGGATGCGTTCCAGCAGCGCCGTGCGCAGTTGCGACTTCGCCCGCGCCGAAGAGCGGCTCGCCGCCAGCTCGGCCGCCCAGGCGAGAATCGCACGAGCCACGACGACGGCGAGCAACACGGTCAGAGGCGTGCGCAGTTGCGCGAGACTCCGGCCGCCGATGAACGCGCGTGCGACGACGTCCGCGAGCAGCCACGCCTGCGCGACGATCAGCAGCGCACCGAGCGAGCCGAGCGCGACCGAGACGAACAAGAACGTGCGAGTCGCCTTGCGCGCGTACCGGAGCAGTCTCGGATCGAGCGCTCTCACGACGCAATCATGACGCGCTCGGCCAGCTCGGGTTCGCCAGCTAGGAGATCTCCGCCAGGCGCTCCGCGAGGATGATGCGCGCCGCCGCCTCGATCAGCGCGAGGTGGGAGAACGCCTGGGGGAAGTTGCCGAGATGGCGGCCGGTGGAGGTGTCGAACTCCTCGGCGTAGAGCCCGAGCGGGGAGGCGACGCTCAACAGCTTTTCCATCAGGTCGCGGGCGCGCTGCTCCTCGCCGACGACCGCCAGCGCCGAGACGAGCCAGAAGGAGCAGATCAGGAAGCTGCCCTCCTTGCCGGAGAGGCCGTCGTCGGTCTCGTCGGTGCGGTAGCGCAGGACGAACCCGTCCTCGGTCAGATCGTCGGCGATCGCCAGCACGCTCGCGCGCAGGCGCTCGTCCCCGGCCGGGAGGAACCCGAACAGCGCCGCCAGCAGGGTCGAGGCGTCGAGCGCGTCGGTGTCGTAGTGCTGGCGCAGGACGCCTGAGTCGGTGAGACCGTGCTCCAGGATGTCGGCCTTGATCTCCTGGGCCGTGGCCGCCCAGCTGGACTGCAGGTCTGAGTCGCCGGCCATCGCCGCGAGCTTGGCGGCGCGGTCCATCGCGACCCAGCACATCAGCTTGGAGGAGACGTAATGCTGGGGGGCTCCGCGCGCCTCCCAGATTCCCTGGTCGGGTTCGCGCCATACGTCGGTCGCACATTTGGCCTGGGCCTGCACGATCGGCCACAGCCTGCGCGGCAACCGTTCTGAGCGACGGGTGTGCAGCAGGATCGAATCGAGCGCCGCGCCGTACACGTCGTTCTGGCGCTGGTCGAACGCGCCGTTGCCCACCCGCACGGGTCGCGCGCCCGCATACCCGGAGAGATCGTCGCGCGTGGACTCGGTCAGGTCGCGGCGGCCGTCGATCCCGTACATGATCTGCAGCGCCCCGTCCGAGTTGGGCTCCAGGTCGGCGACGAACTGCATGAACTCCTCGGCCTCCCAGTCGAGGTTCAGGTAGTGCAGCGCCTGCAGCGTGAACGTGGAGTCGCGCAGCCAGGTGTAGCGGTAGTCCCAGTTGCGCTCTCCCCCGGGCGTCTCCGGCAAGGAGGTCGTCAGCGCCGCGACGGTCGCGCCCGTCGGCATGTACGTGAGACCCTTGATCGCCAGGGCCGAGCGCTGGATCGCCTCGCGCCAGCGGTGGTCGGGCAGGCGCGCGCGCCCGAGCCAGCCGCGCCAGTAGCGGGCGGTCGTGGCGAGTCGCGCGTTGGCGTCGTCGATGTCGGCGGGCGCCTGGAGCTCACCCGCCCAGGAGAGCGCGCAGAAGATCTGCTCGCCCTGCTTAAGCACGTGCCGGGCCCGCACCCAGTCGCCCTCGACGCCGACGGTCATGTCGGTCTTGAGCCTCACGGTGAGCTCCGCGCCGGTCGCGTCGGCGCAATGGCCCTCCTGTGAGATCGACCACGTGGCCGGGACGCGCCCGTAGTCGAAGACCGGTTCGCAGGTCAGCTCGATCTCGACTTCGCCCTCCAGGCAGATCGCGACGCGCACGAGCAGGTGCTCGGCGTCTTCGTCGGTCGGGGGACGCGTGTGGGGCGTGACGAGATCCACGCCGCGGCGCGGCCCGAGCGTGAGCGCGTCGCGCACGGCCAGCCAGCCGGTGGGCGTGGTCCAGGTGGTGAGCAGTGTGTTCGTGCCCGGCTCATAGACACGCGCGGAGGGCACGTTGATGCCGAAAGGGGCGAAGCGGAAGGCGCCCGCCTGACGATCGAGCAGCGTGCCGAAGACACTCGGAGAGTCAAACCGGGGAACGCACAGCCAGTCGACCGCGCCGTCGGGAGCGATCAGCGCGCCGGTGTGACAGTTGGACAGGAAGGCGTAGTCGGCGATCGGCGGGAACGGCGAAGGCGCCGCGGCGCTCTGGGGCGTCTTCGGGGCGCCCTCGCCGCCGCTCGCCGGCGCGCCCGCGGACTTCTTAGCGCCCCCTCGGCGCGCCGGACTCATCGGGCGTCCTCGGTACCGATCACTTCGCCACCCAAGGGCCGTGCCAGGCGCCATAGCCCGCCACCAGACGCTTGCCCTCCTCCGGTCCCCAACTGCCGGGCGCATAAGCGTGAACCGGCGGGGGCGTGTCGAGCAGCGGCTGGAAGATGCGCCACGCCTCCTCGATCGAGTCCTGGCGAGTGAACCGCGTGGAGTCGCCGTTCATCGCGTCGAGCAGCAGAACCTCATACGGGGTGGGCGCCTCGCCGCCCTCCTGCGCGAACTCCATGTCGAGCTCGATCGCCTGCGGGCCGACCGCGTCGGCGCGGTGGGCGTCGAGGATTACCCGCGTGCCCGTCGAAGGGTCGAGGCGCACGACCAGCTGATCGGGCTCGGGGCGGCGGTGGCCGCGCTCCATGAACCCCAGCCGCGGCGGATGGCGAAATACCACCCTCAGCTCGGTCTGCGTGACCGGCAGGCACTTGCCCGTGCGGATGAACCACGGCACCCCCGACCAGCGCCAATTGTCGATCTCCAACCGCATTGCCGCATACGTCTCGGTGCTCGAGTCCTTCGCGACACCTTCGATCTCGCGATAGCCCTCGTACTGCCCGCGCACGTAATGGGCCGGATCGGCCGTCGCGGTCGATCGAAAGACCGCGTACTTGGCGTCCTTGAACGTCTCTGCGTCGTTGCCGGCGGGCGCCTCCATCGCGGCGACCGCCAGCACCTGCATCAGATGATTGACGACCACGTCGCGCAGCGCGCCCACCGGATCGTAGAAGTGACCGCGATCCTCCACGCCGAAGGACTCGGCCATCGTGATCTGTACGCACGCCACGTGGTTGCGATTCCACACCGGCTCGATCATCGTGTTGCCGAAGCGCAGATACAGGAACTCGTCCGTGCCCATCTTGCCGAGGAAGTGGTCGATGCGATAGAGCTGGGACTCCTCGATGTGCTCGTGGATTTCCCGCGCCAGTGCACGCGCGGAGGCAAGGTCGTGACCGAAGGGCTTCTCCACGACCACCCGCCCGGTCTTCGTCAGCCCGGCCGCGGCCAGTCGCCCGATCACCGGTCCGAACAGAAACGGCGGAATCTCCAGATAGAAGACCGGGCTGGCGGGCTCGCCGCCGCCGAGGGCTGTCGAGATCGCACTCGCCACGCGCTCATAGGTGGCGGCGTCGGTGAAATCGCCGCTCACGTAGGACAAGCGTGCGGCGAAGCGGTGGAACACGTCCGCGTCCAGCGGCTCACCGGTACCCTCGATGCACGTGCGCGCGTGCTCGCGCAGATGCTCGAGCGTCCAATCGTCGCTTGCGACGCCCACGATCGGACACTTCAACAACCCGCGCCGCTCCAGTCGGTAGAGCGAGCGAAAAGTCATCACCTTGGCCAGATCACCGGTCAGGCCGAACACGACCAGCACGTCAGCAGAGGCTGGGCCCTCCGCGTCAGACACGTGCCGTGAAGATCCGTGTGAGCATCGACAGGCAGGCTAGCGCGATCCGGCGGGCACGGTCATCCACGGTCTGCGCGCACCTCGCACCTCCCGTCCTTCGCGGCTCGGCGCCGGCCCTGGCCGGGCCGGGCCGGGCCGGGCCGGTCAAGCGAGCGTCTGTGACCCGGACCCGAGTCCCGGCTCGGCGCCGAGTCCGGGATCGGACTTCATCGCCGCCTCGGGCGCCGGCGCCACGTCCGTCTCCTGCTGCAGCCCCGCGCGCAGGCCGACTAACGCCACGACCGCCGCCACGGCCATGATGCCCGCCATCGCATACAGCACCGAGCGCGTTGCATAGGCGAAGTCCAGGCGCACGAAGTGCGGTATCGAGGCCGTGCCTCCGCCGGCCGGGCCCTGGGAGAGTGAGACGCTCGACGCCCGCGCGTGCGCCTGCGCACTGGGCATGCCTTTGGCGATCAGCGAGGTGACGATCCGCGAATGGACCTGCGACACGAGCACCGTGCCGAGGATCGCAAGGCCGAGGCTGGCGGCGTAGTTGCGGACGGTCTGCGTGATACCGGTCGCCTCGCCGTAAGAGAGGCGGGAGGCGCGGTTGACGGCGTCGGTGCTGGCCGGGCCGAGCATCATGCCCATCCCGGCGCCCGCCAGGATGATGTCCCACTGCTGCGCGCCCAGGTCAAGGCCCGTGACCTTGCCGGCCCACAGATAGAACCCGACCGCCCCCAGCGCGCAACCGAGCACCACCGGGCGCTTGGCGCCGACGCGATCGAGCATCCGTCCGCCGATCTGCGCGGCGACGACAAAGCCGATGAAGAAATCCAGCAACAACACTCCCGTTTCCGACGGGGTCTTGGCGAGCGCGACCTGCGCGTACTCGCTGGCGAAGAAGAACACCGGCACGAACACGAGCATCGTGATCGCGAGCACAAGGTTCTCGACGAGGAACGCGCGGATGCGAAAGATGCTCACCGCGATCAACGGTTCGGGCGTGCGCAGCTCGACGAAGTAGAAAGCGACCAGCAGCAGCGCGCCGACGACCACGCAGGCGCTCGTGGCCGGGTTGCTCCAGCCCCAGATGAACGACTGTTGAAAACCGAACACGCTCAGCGCGACACCGGAAACGATCAGCGCCAGACCGCGATAGTCCATGCGCGCCGGTCGGTGCTCGGTCACGGGCTTTGAGAGGACGATCAGGATCAGCGCGATCAGCGCGACCGGGATGTTCACCCAGAAGATCGCCCGCCAGGTCCACTGCGTCAGATAACCGCCCAGGATCGGGCCGACGGCCGTGAGGCCGCCGGCGATCCCGAAGAAGATTGCCAGCGCCCGGCCGCGTTCGCGCAGCTCGAACGTCTGCACGACGATCGCGAGCGCCGCCGGGAACATGATCGCCCCGCCCGCGCCCTGCACAATCCGGAACGTCACGATCCACGCCTCCGCGAGCGAACCCTTGGGGGTCAACCCGCACATCGCCGAGGCCCAAGCGAACACGATCACGCCGAGCGTCACCATCCGGCGATGGCCGACCGTGTCGGCCAGGCGCCCGCCGAACGCGAACAGCGCGGCGAGCGAGAGCAGGTAGGCGTTGATCGCCCACTGCACCTCGGTGCCGGTCAATCCGAGCTCTTTCTGGATTTCGGGCGCGGCGATCGAGACGATCGTCTGGTCGATGAAGGTCATCGCCACGGCGAAGATCATCGCCGCGAGAATCAGGTTTCGCGATCGCCCTCCTGCACCGATGGCGTTGGCGCTCGCCATGACTCAACGATATGGGTTGAGGCGGCGAGGCGGCGGCTGCCGTCGGCGGAGCGGCGGGAGGCGGCCGACGTCGCGGGAATCGGCTGGAATCCACGGGATCGGGGCTGGAATCCGCGGGATCGGCGGGAATCGGCCGGCGTCGCGGGATCTGCTGGAGTCGGCGGAGCGGCGGGAGGGCGGCTAGCGCGCCGGACAGGGCTGCTTGAACGCGACCGTGGAGCGTTCGCCGCTGAGGAAGCTCAGTTCCGTCTTGATCGGGGCGCCGCCTCGCGGACAGTGCTTGGGGAGGGTGATGTAGGAGTGCATTTTGCCGTGCCTGCGATAGGCAGCGCCGACCGCGACTTTGAACGACAGAATCGAGGCGTCCGGGGCGCCGGGAACGGATTCGACCAGCGGAATGTCGACCATCAGCTCCGGTCCATACGGTGCGGGGCCATTGACCCAGTGGCCTTTTTCGACGATCTGCAGTGAGACCGGCGTGCTGCCGTTGGCGTATACCGTGAGACCGTTGCCGGGAGCGAAGAACGACTGCAGCGTTACCTTCTCGCGGACCTGTTCGCCACCGAACGTGACGACGCCGATGCCTTCGCCCACGGGACCGGCGATCGACTGCTTCGGACACGCCGACGGGCCGACGTTTTCAAGCGCCGCCGGGGAGCATGTCGCAAAGCCCGTCGAGTTGATCTTGGTGTCGGCGGGAGCAAAGATCGAGAGCAGCACCAGCGGGGAGGGAAACCCCCCGTATTCGGTTCCGCTGATCGTGTCCTGGACGGCGACTTGAGCTCCCGCGCCAAGAATGTTGCCCGTCCCGGGGAAGCCGGGAATCGGCTGGGGTTTTACTTTGAACGTGACCACGGGCGCCGCCCCGGCGGCAGTCACAAAGGCGAGCTGGCACACGACCAACAGGGCGAGACAGGCAGGAGCAAGCGCTCGCGCCCTCATGCGGGTGTACCGGCAGATAGGCCCGCTAGCTCGGCGCTGCGTTCCCACAGACCTTCCGCGAGCGTCTCGTCCTGGGCCTGCGCGCTGGGAGCCAGCACCTTCTCGTCCTGCACGTACTCGCCAGTGAGAGCGGCCGCCTGCTCGGACAGCGCCAGCCACACGAGCGAGCGGGCGCCACGCTCGGGGGAGCGGAAGAACGGGCCGCCGACCGTCGTGAGCACCTTCCAGACCCCCCGCTCGTTCTTGCCGAACCCGGTGCGCACCACGCCGGGGTGAAAGCAGTTGGCGTGCAGCTCCGGCGCGCGCCTGGCGAGCTCGCGCGTGAACATGATGTTGCACAGCTTCGAGGTGCCATACACGCGCATCGCGCGGTAGGAGCCCTCGGACTGCAGGTCGTCGAGATCCAATCGCCCTCCCTTGTGGGCATCGGAGGCGGTTGTGACCACACGTCCTCCCGCGAGACGATCGCGCAGCAGGTCGGTGAGCAGGAACGGAGCCAGGTGGTTGAGCGCGAACGTGAGCTCGAGCCCCTCGGCGGTGACCTGCCGCGAGGCGAACAGCGCCCCGGCGTTGTTCGCCAGCACGTCGATGCGCCCGTAGCGCTCGCGCACCTCGCCCGCCAGCGCGCGAACCTCGGCCATCAGCGTCAGGTCGGCGACGTGCTCGTACACCGCCGCACCACCGCCGGCCGCCCGCGCCTCCTGCGCGACCGCATGCACGCGCTCTGGCTCGCGGCCCACGAGCGCCACCTCGGCGCCCTGACGGGCCAGCTCGACGGCGGCGGCGCGGCCGATGCCGCGCGTGGCTCCGGTGAGCAGGACGAGCGTCATGGAGCGGAGTGTATCCCTAAAACACACACTTAGGCGACGCTGACGGAAAGGCGTTCCAGGACCTCGTCGCGGTCGGTGCCGTGCGCTCGCAGCACCCGCTCGAAGTCCGCGCCGTATACCTCCATCACTGCCATCAGCAGGTCGGACGTGGCAACCCCGGCGGCGTGGCGGCGCTCGGCGCACGCGGCGGCTGTCTCCAACACGCGCGCGAGCGCGTCACGATCGCCGGGGTGGGCTTCGGCGGGTGCGGTCGGGGGATCGGGCGATGCCCAATCGTGCTCGTCTTCGGCGGACGTACGCAACGATCCCTCGCTTACGCCCAGCGCCTGCAACGCGGCCCCGGCCTGGCCGTGCAGCCGCAGCACTCGCAACCAGCGCTCGGCGGCGTCCTCGGGTGTGCAGGCGAAGGGCAGGGCGGTGGACGCGATGCCCACCACGATCGCAGCGTCGGGAGCGAGCGCGAGCGCGGGCGCGGCGCTCACCGCAGCCCTCCCACGCCTGCCCGCTGTCCCACCTGGGGCGGGTGTAGCAGCGCGACGTTGTCGCGGCGCAGCGTCACCTCGGGCCCCCCGTCGTGGAGGCGCAACTCCAGCTGGGCGCTGCCGGTGCGCTCGACGATCGCGCACGTCGAGCTGATCAGCTCGACGATCTCCCCGCGCGGTACACCGCAGGCGAGCAGGAACGGTTCGAGTCGATCGCCGCCGGCCTGCTCGCGATCGAGTTCGAGTTCCTCCACGAGCACGCTCGGTGGGGCCTCTGAGCCCTCGACGCTCAGCAGACAGGCCGCCATGTCATCGGGGCGCGCGTCGGTCTGGGCGGCGACTCGCTCCAGCAGCTCCGGCGCGCCGGAGCGCGGCCCGAGCTGTGCGAGCGTCTGTGTGAGCTTTTGCCGGCCGAACAGCTCCTGGCCGACCCGCGCCTCGGTCACGCCGTCGGTGTGAAAGCAGATCTGTGAGCGGCCCGGCACCGAGACGACCGTCTGGCGCGTACCGGTGCGCGCTCCCGCGCCGATCGGCGGCGCGGAGCAGACGGTGATCGGCTCGATCGCGCAAGAGCCGAGCACGATCGGCGGGGGGTGACCGGCGCAGGCATAAGTGAGGGTGCGCTCACGCGGGTGATAGATCGCGGCGGCGACCGTGGCGAAGGACTCCCCCAGCTGGCGCTCCAACACCGCTCCCGCGGTCTGGACGGCGCTGCGCGGCGACATGCCGGCCTCCAGGTACGCTCGCAGCGTGAAGCGTACGAGCGCGGTGTGCGGCAGTGCCTGGCGCCCGTGACCGGAGACGTCGCCGAGGATCACCGCCAGGCGCCCGTCCTCGAGCGCGAACAGGTCGTAGAAGTCCCCGCCCGCCCCCGGACCCTCGGCCGGGCGGTAGGCCGCGGAGGTCCCGACGGGACCGAGTCGCTCGGGTGTCACCGGGAGTAGGGCGGCCTGCAACAGGCCGACGTCCGCGAGCAGTTCCCCACGCTGCTGCTCCAACCGTCGCGCGCGTAGCGCCGCCAGGCGCGAGCGAACTCCGAGTGCGAGCGCGAGCGCGAGCAGGGCGCCGATCAGGGCCCATACGAGCGTGGGCACGACGCCGACGATTTTGGTGATCGTCGTCACGATCGGCGTCGGGCTGCTCGCGCTCGCGGCGCCGCGCAGCGCCTTGCGCTGGCTAGCGGGGCGCGCGGGATGAGCGCCGGTGGTGCTCGATACGGCTGCCGCGGACGCAGCGGCGGCTGCGGCCGTGACGGCCGGGGTCGTGTTGAGGCCGGCGCCTGAAGACTTGCGCCCTTGCGCGCGCTGACGGTGGGTGTGTGTTTTCGCGAGCGCCTTCGGATCGCCGCGCCCGGAGCCCGCGGGGCGCGAGGTGGCCGCGAGCTGAGTCCGGGTCGGCGTCGCGGGCGTGCTCGCCGGTGTCGCGGCGGGCGCGGCGGTGACGCTCGCCGGAGCGGGGGTGCTCGTGGCAGCGGCGACGCTCGGGGTCGGGATGACCGCGGCCGGGGTGGCAATTGCACGTTTCGTGGTCGTCGTCGCCGGCGCGGCGGGGATCGGCGTGCGCGTCGTTATGGCCGGTTTGGTTATGACCGGTGTGGCCGGCGTGCTCCCTGCTTCGTTGTCGTGGCGGCCGGCATGATCTGCATGGCGTCCGGAGCGTCCGTGTGTGTGCTCGTGCGGCCCAGACGTCTGCCCGCCGGCGCCACCGCTTGGGGCGCCGATCGGATTGTGATGGTCGCCGAGGCCCTTGGTGCGATGCCCGGGATACCCCGAACCGCCCGCTTTGCCCGAGCCGGCTCCTGTCTGCTGCCCGGGCTGTTCGCGCACGGGCAATAACGGCGGCGGCGCGGGTGTCGATGCGGGTGTGGGTGTAGGTGCAGGCGTCGGCACGGTGCTCGGCGTGGGCGGGGGCGGCGGTAGCAGCGCGGGGAGTTGCAAGCTCGCGTTCGGTTGCGCGTGCCCTCCGCCGGGGACGCGCGCGGATTCGTGGCGAGGGGAGTCGGGACGAGCCGAGTGGGGAGGGTCGTGGGTCGTGGATGTGCTCGGCGAGACCGCGGGGCCGGTCGTCGGTGCGGGCGTGACCGGGATCGGTCGCGCGTGGGTGAATCTGGCGGCCGCGGCCGGAATCGAGGCCGCTGCGAGGGTGCAGCAGGCGAGGGCTATGGCCGCCGGCAGACGCCGGCGCGGACGGGCGAGCGGGGGCTGCTCACTCGTGGGGCGCGCCATCTGGGGTCCTGTCGATCAGCTCGCGCATGCTTGGTCGCCTCGTGCGTGTGCGAGCGCATCGTCGAGTGTCTCGAAGATCGCGAACGTTCCGTCCAACCCGGAGAACTCGAAGATCCTGCGGACGTTCGGGCGCGTACAGACGATCGCCAGGCGGGCGCCGTCCTGTAGCCGGCGCGTAACGCCGACGAGCACGCCAAGCGTGGTCGAGTCGACGAACGTGACCAGCGACAGATCGACGACCAGCCGGCTGCTGCCCGCGTGCAGGGCATCGACGAGCATTTGCTTGAGACTCGGAGCCGTGAACAGATCGAGCTCGCCCTCGACGGTGATCACGCTCGTGCACGTGTCGAGCTTACGCTGAAAGATCCCGAACGGCGGAGCCTTCGCTGGCGTGCGGTGGGTGTCGATTCGACTGGATATCGTGGATCCCCGCTCTTGTCGATGCGCCGATCATCCTGTTGTTCGCTGCGAGGCTCGACGCAACCCAACGCACTGGTGCCATCGCTTGGACGCGCTCGGGCCTCAAAGATCACGTTCGGCGGCAGCGACCCTCTGCTTAAGCATACGACGGGCAATCGAACAATCGTCCAGGTGGCACCGACCGCGCTCGGGAAGATTCGAACTGTTTGTCATCGGCGCGATTTCGCCGCCCTTACCCGCCTCCACCGGCCGAGCCGGCTGAGCCGCTCGCGCAGGGTTTCGACGCCGGGCTCCGTCCCGCCGGCGTGCTCGACGTGCTCGGTCAGGCGAGGCGCTCGGTGAAGAACGCCAGGATCTCGTCGCGCGCGGCGATCGTCGGCTGGCCGGCTTCGTCGATCAGGTGCGCGGTGACGACGCTGTGTGGGCTCGCGACGACGTGCTCGAAGAACGGCGGCGTGTCGGGGTTGGCCGCGCTGTCGGGGAGCACGCGTCCGCGAAAGCGCTCGCCGAGCGCCTGACGATAGGCGGCGAAGCGCTGCGCCCTGCAGAACCTGTCGCCCTCGAAGCGATAGGCCATGACCGTCAGGTCCTCGCGCTCAAGGCGCTCTCTGACCGCGGCGAGCTCCTCGGGGGAGATCTCAAGCCCGCCGGGATCGTCAAGCGGGAGCGCCGGCTGGGAGAGCACGGGCGCGAGCATCGCGGGCTCGAGCATCATCGTGAGGGCGAAGTTGCCCGTGAAGCACATCCCGATCGCGCCGACCCCCGGGCCGCCGCACTGCTCGTGCGCGAGCCGCGCGAGCGCGCGCAGCCACTGGGTTACCGGACTGGACTCGTTGGCGGCGAACGCGCGGAACTCGGCGCTGACGCACGCCCGCTGGAAGACCGCGGCGCCATCCTCGACGCTCGGCACCGCGCCATCACGACCGAACAGCGAGGGCATGTACACGGTGAAGCCCGCGTCGCGCACCCAGCGGCTGAAGCGCGCGACGTGCGGGCTGATGCCCGGCATCTCGGTCATCACGATCACCGCCGGGCCGGCGCCGGTCACGTGCACGACCTTGGTCGCGCCTTCCAGGGCGATCTGGCGAGGCTCGAAGTCCCCGAGTGGGTCGTCCTCGGTCGTGCTGTGCTCTGGCATTGGTGTCGCAGGGTATTGATCGGTGGTGGCCGCGGTGGTGTCTCGCGAACGGGATGACGGGTGCGATCCGGAGAGGTGTGGTTCCGGTCGGTACATGTACCGACCGGCGACGGCGCACATGTGCGCCGTCGAACGGGGCGCGCATGCGCGCCCCGCGCAGGGCCGCATGCGGCCCTGCGTTCCGGGCCGTACATGTACGGCCCGGCCCCCGGCACATGTGCCGGGGGGCCCCCGTCAGGGGGATTCGTTGGGCGTCCTCTAACAGGTGCCGGGGAGACGGGTGCCCGCGCGGCGGACGGAGATGACACGACGGCGCGATGGGCGGTTTCAAAGCGCGATCATAAAACCGATCCCAACCAAACGGAGGTCAGCATGAGCACGATCGAGCAACAGATGGTTTTGGCCCATTTCATCGTCTCAGACGACGTCGAGCGTTCCCGCCGCTTCTACACCGAGGTACTCGGCGGCAGGACCGTCATCGGGGGTGAGGGAGATGACGAGGTGACGTATGTGGCGCTGGCGAACAGCTGGATCATCATTAACGTCGGAGGAGGCCCGACCGACGACAAGCCGACGGTCACACTCGAAACGCCACCCGACCCGGATCGGGTGAACAGCTTCCTGAACATCCGCGTCGCGGACATCCAGGCGGTGTACGACGAGTGGAGCGCGCGAGGCGCCCAATTCCTGACGCCACCCAAGCAACATGAGACCGAGATACGTTGCTACGTTCGCGATCCCGACGGCTACATCATCGAGGTGGGGCAGACGACGCTGAACAGGGGGTGGCGCCCTCCGTCTTGAGCGCATTGCCTTTGTGGGGCGCTTCCCAGAGGGGGTGAGCCGGCATCACGATCGTTAACGCGAAATGGCTCCTCGATCGCGACGCCAAGATCAACGTCACCGTGCCAAGCCTGATCGAGACGAACACCGACGAGATCGCACAAGCACTCGCCGCCGCCTGAACATACTGCGGAAATCGAGCGATTTGGTGGTGTTTGGCTCGGCCGTGAGTGGGCCGTCTGCACTGAACCCGTCCTTCAACAAAAAAGACCCGGCCCACGACGGGGCCGGGTGAGTGAGGCAAGTATAGCTATCCACGCCCCGAGCACAGGCATCGGCCGCTTGCCGGCCGTACGGCTTGCCGAGCCCTCCAACCGGGTCAGGGAGTTGGTGAGTGGAAGTCGGCGCGCTCCCACCGCAGCGCATCCAGCTGCCCGGGCCGCCGGGGGTTCGCGCCCATCAAGACCCGGTGTGTGCATATAGAACAAACGTATGCTGGCAACGATTTGGCGTAGAGCGGATCGCTGAAAGAAGGTCGTACTATCGGTGTCCTCACCGGCACCATCGGTGCCGGGTCGGACCCAAAGCGCTGCATCGAATCAGTCAGTAGGCATGGTCGCGCCGGCCTCGGACTGGCGCGCGGGTCTTCTCATTCCGTCTCCAGTGCGCTTGCCGCTGTACCCGCGTCGCAGAGGGCGCGCTTCAGCCCGGCACAACAACAGGCTCAAGCTCCGATACGAGCCTGTATATCTTTGACAAACTCTGCGGAGAGGAAGAGATCGAGAATCTCGCGCACATTCCACAGGCGTTCCGGCGGAGCGAGGACCGGAAAATGAACGTGGTCGTCCAGCGGGGTTGGCTGGAGAACGTTGAGGTGCGCGCCCAACGGTCCCAGGCCGGGCCCTGCTCGCTCATTATCGACGTCGTAGCGCACCAGACACGCTCCGCTCGGGTCGGTGACGAAGGGGACGCCGCGTACGTTCAACCCAAAACTACTGCGCCACAAGATGGGGTCGCCGCGCGGGACCCGACGAATCGTCCACGACAGGTGCAGCCACCATGAGCCCGCGAGCGCGGGCGCAAGGCGAACAGCAATCTGTGAGGAGCTCCGCAACTCGACGAGCTCGACGCTGTCCAGATCCTTTGCGACTTTGTCACGAAAGCCCCCGGCCAGCCCGTGATGTGCGAGCGCTTTAGTCGCCTCTTTTGCGTATACGCGCGACTCTGGTAGAAGCGTCTGGGATGCCATTACGCGACGCGCACTAGCTCATTACGGACGGTGTCTTCGAGGTGCGCGGAAACCTTGAGGAGTTCAAATACAAACTGGTCAGCACCGGCTCGCGCATCGCGCACCGCGTGCGCTCGTCTGATCGGATCCTCCTCTTCCAAGGCAGTCATGACAGTCTTTGCGTGTGCATCGAGTTGGTGTAGCTCTGGAAGTGTCAGGTCGGGAAACGGCAGCGATCCGACATCTTGAACCGTTACCTCGATGGTCTCATCCGCTCTCGGAGAGCCGAGTCCTCGAAGTAGCCATTGATACAGGGCACTGTTCAGCAGCGCGGCAAGTCCATCTAGGTGACTGACGGCGATGCCTGGGAACCGGATTGCATGAACGCCCCGCATGACTGGGACATACCGACCCTCTGGGTCGGCGACAGCCGCAGCCTCTCGCGCGAAAGCCCTAAGCAACACCTTGGGGCTCAATAGCGTGGGCAGATGGCCATGCTGAAAATGAGCCGGCAAGCCGCCCCGGTCCGCCAGCGCGGCCTCGACTTCAGGGTCCGCAGCACGGCTGCCATCCATCTCGAAGGGGAGGAACAACCTCCTCCCCGAGTCCCGCAAATCGAACGGCTCGATATCAGATGCGTAGACAACTCGAGGCAGGAAGCGGTCAGGTATCACCCTCGTGCCGACTGCAACCATGTTGTCGGGTTCCAACCGGTAACGGTCGGGGGCGATGATGAAGTCAGCCACCCGTGCCGTCTTGACTCCCGTGCGCACGTCCCGCCGACTCGAGGACGCATGCCCGTCTACCAAGGGCTCAAAAGAGCGCCCAATCTCGCTCTTACGGCTGTCCGCCCATCGCAAGCGAAAGAGAGTCCAGCCAGAGCTAGCCAGGTGGCGGAGATTCAGCGCCGTTACCGAAGCGCTAGCGACGGTGGTTGGAGACTTGTTGGCAAGATCGTCGAGGAGCGCCCGTGGATCCCCGCGGGAGTCGCGCACGGAGTCCACGCGAGCGGTAGCGGGCTCACTCTTGTCCACGGCTAGGGCGACCACAGACGCTCCGACGCCGGGGAACACGCGAACTGCTCGCAGGTCGGCCATCCAACTGATACCGAGGTTCGCAAGAAACGCTCGTGCAGCTGCGCCTTGGCCCAGGGCGACAAGGCCACGAGGCATAACAAGTCCAGCACTCCCGTCAGGCGTAAGGAGACGGTTCGCGAGCGCCAAAAAAAAGTAAGCGTAGTCTTGACCGAATGCACCTATCTCTGGATAGCGATCTTTAAGCTGAGATATGGCCTCGACGCTCAGTCTCCGAGGAAGCTTTGCCTGAGATCCAAACGGCGGGTTGCTAAGGACTGTTGTGAATCTTCCTCGTTCGCGAATCACGTTGTCCCATTGGACGTGTTCCGCGGCCGCGCCGACGTCAGGTGGTGCTGGTAGCGAGTCTCCGCACAAGAGATTCTGTTTCATGCTGGGCAACCGACCGTGAAGATCCGCAATCTCGAGAAGCTGGACCTGGGCAAGACCGAGTGCTCGCTCGTCAACATCCGCCCCAAAGATGGATTCGAGCAGTATTTCTTCGCGCTCGCTAGGCCTGAGTGCGCGGCCGCGCCGCGCCTCAAAGTAATGACGAAGACAAGCGTAGGCGGCGACCAGGAAAGCGCCCGAGCCACAGGCCGGGTCGACGACTTTTATTTCGGAAGGCTGGCGCGCACCGCGATCCTCAACCCACCGGAGCAACGCGTGATTGGTTAGAAGTTGCGCCAGCGCTGGCGGGGTGTAGAACGTTGCGTGTTGCTCGCGCCTGTCGACCCCACTTGCGACCGGGAAGAGCCGTTGGCTCGCGTCTTCCGCCGGCAGGGTCGATAAATAACTCTCATACAAGCGGCCCGCCAAGTCGTGGCGCGCCACTGAGAAGTCAAGGCGCAAGCGTGTCCAGGGCTCGACCGTTTGACGCAAGACCGCACGCAGGGAATCGGCCGGCAGATCTTTGATCGAAACCCCCGCTGGCTGGAAAAGCTCTGAATTCGCAGAAGATCGGTAGTCATTCAATAGGTTCGCGAGGTCACTGTTGAGCTGGCCGGACTCGAGGATCTCTCGCATTGCCAGGGGTGACTGTGGCCGCTTCCGATCCTCAGCAATTCGCACGTAGAGAATCTGATGAAATAGCCGCAAGACAGCGGTGTCCTGTCCAATTGGGTCACGTCCGCCGTACGCCTCACTGTTCGCGACATCCAGCCTGAGCTGCGCGAGCGCGTCGCCGAGCAGCTGTGGCAGTGGGCGATGCTCTGGGGTTAGTAGAAGGCGATCCGATGGCACTTCGCCAAGGACCTCGTCGCGACCGAGCAGCGCCAACAGCTCCTCGATAGCCACCGCATCGGTTGTCTCCGCGACGGCCGCAGCGACGTCTCCTGGCGCCGCGTTCCAACGGAGACAGTCGAACAGCGCTACCTGGCTAGGCGACCACGAAACTGCATACCGCGCTTGCCGTGTGTAAGCGACGCTCGTCAGCCGCTCTCGCGAGCGAGGGCCCGTGAAGCCGATGACAGCCGCTGGTTCCGCGGCAGCCGAGAGTTCCCAGATAGCGCCGTGGAGTCGATGGGTCCGAAGCTCTTGCAACCCAGTCGGCCAACCGTGCGCCTCCATTGCCGAGCTGAGTGCACGGACGCCTACTGGCTCGCCGTCGGCAAGCGCTCGGAGATCGCGTTGGGAGAGGGTTGCGGGCATGACTAACTATACGAACATATGTTCGCACGCTAAGCGGCGGAGTCTCAATCTTCAACGATTGGGGGGCAAAGCCTCCTATTAAGGCGCCGACGCCCCGGACCCTCCAACCTCCCCGCACCGACGAACTGCCCCGCACGAATAGATGCCTTTATAATCCGATCGAGGCCCTCGGCGCGAGCAGCACGACCGGATAGGCTTCTCTGCCCAGCGGGTCACACGGCGTGCAGCAGCTACTTGGCGAAGATTGCCGTCCTCGGGGTGACAGACGACCCAAACACGGAGCCCGTGGGCCAGGCTCGGATACAGTGTCCGCTTGAGCGAGCAGAAGTACACCGTGCGCGCCGCCCAGCCCGCCGAGGCGCCGACGATTCTCGACTTGTGGCAGGGGGCGCGCAGTACGCACGCAACGACTCCCGACCGGATCGAAGACGTCCACAGGCTGCTCACCGAGACACCCGGGGGGCTGCTCGTCGCCGATGCCGACGGCGCGCTTGTGGGCGCGCTAATCGCGGCGTGGGATGGATGGCGGGGGAACATGTACCGGCTCGTTGTGCTCTGGGAGCACCGTCGTCGCGGCGTCGGCCTGGCGCTCGTGCGCGCCGGCGAGGAGCACCTGCGCCGACAGGGCGCGTGCCGCATCACAGCCTTGGTCGCATACGAGGACGAGATCGCGTCGGCGTTCTGGAAGTCCGCGGGCTACCCGCGGGACCGCCAGATCGGTCGCCGCGTGCGCAACCTGTAGTGAGTAGTGGTGAAACGACGACGGTCTTGCATCCCGTTTCCGCAGCCTTGCATCCCATTTGCGGCCCTCCAGACCACCGAACAGCCGCGAACACGGGCAAACCGCCTCCCGCCAAAGCCAGCGTTTTCGGGGGTTCTCGCCCTTTGTTCGCGGATATTCGCGGTTCTGAATGGAAATCGGGGCGCCGAGATTCGAACTCGGGACCTCACCGACCCGAACGGTGCGCGCTACCAGGCTGCGCCACGCCCCGACGCAGCGCTCAGTATCCCACACGCGTGCCCGGAGGGTGCTCGCCGAGGGGTATCGCCGGTGAGCACCGCGGCCTGTATGGTCGCCCAATGCCGACACCGACAGCCGAGATCTTGGCGCACCTGGACGAGCTGCTGGAGCCGGGGCGCTTCGAGGACTATTGCCCGAACGGCCTCCAGGTCCCGGGCCCGGTCGAGACGCAGACGATCGCCACGGGCGTGTCGGCGAGCGCAGAGCTGTTCGAGCTCGCCGCGGGCGAGCGGGCGGAGTTGCTGATCGTCCACCATGGCCTCTTCTGGGGCAAGACCACGGGTGCGATCGACGCGCAGCTGAAGCGCCGTCTACAGCTCCTGTTCGACGCGGACATCGCGCTGGCGGCGTATCACCTCCCGCTCGACGCGCACGCACGACTCGGCAACAACGCCCTGCTCGCCGACGCGCTCGGGGCTGAGCACGGAACGGGCGAGCCGTTCGCCATGCACCAAGGCCAGCCGATCGGCCGCCTGGCGCGTTTCCCCGGCGAGGGGATCGCCGCGCGGGAGCTGATCGAGCGCGTGCGCACCGCGACGGGCGGCCGCGAGCCACTGGTGTTCGACGCGGGCCCGCCCCGCGTCCGCACGCTGGCGATCGTCACCGGCGCCGGCACCGACTATCTGCCGCAGGCCGCACGAGCGGGCGCCGACGCCCTGTTGACGGGCGAGCCGGCCGAGCGCGCGATGGCGCTGGCGCGCGAGCTGGACGTGCGGCTGATCGCCGCCGGGCACTATGCGACCGAGACGTTCGGCGTGCGCGCTCTGGGCGAGCATCTCGCCGAGCGCTTCGGCCTGCGGCACGTGTTCCTGGACGTGCCCAACCCGGTGTAGATGGGAACGAATAAGACCTGCGGATTGCGGGAAAGCTCTATTGCAAACGTCCGCTTCCAGCGCTAATTTGGGGTGTGCAGCCGGACATATGTGTATCTCGGACAGGAGGAGATCTCCCGATGGCCAACCACCTGACGCCCACCGAGCTTGCCCGCGAAGCCGGATTGGGGCGCCGAGAAGTTCTGTCGAAGTGCCTCGAAAACGGTGTGCCGATCTTCAAGGGGCGGATCGACAAGAGCCTGTTCCTCGCCTCGATGCGCCAGGGTCGCTCCCAGCGGCGTCCTGCCGCGTTGAAGACCTAAGCTCACCGCCCTTCCAGGGCGAGCGCGAACCCCCTAAGATCTGATGGTCGCGCCCGTGCGACACGCAAGCGTCGATCGAAGAGGGAGAGAGCAGTCATGGAGGCTACCGCCGCGCCATCGGCAACTGCAGCGCAGACGATCGCCGACCTGATCCCGAACGCGGCCGAGCGCTATCCCGATCGCACTGCGATCCGTTACAAGCAAGAGGGCGAGTGGCGAGACGTGACGTTCGCCGAGCTCGACAAGATCGTCGGCGAGGTGGCGCTCGGACTGATCGACCTCGGCATCGAGGCGGGCGAGCGCGTGTGCATCCTCGCGAACACCCGTCCCGAGTGGTCCTACGCCGACCTGGCCGCGACGTCGGTGGGCGCGGTGGTCGTGCCGATCTACCAGACGAACTCGCCCGAGGAGTGTCACTGGGTGATCTCCGATTCGGACGCCTGCGCGATCGTCTGCGAGGACGCCTCGCAATTGGCGAAGATCGCTGAGATCCGCGACAAGCTGCCGCACCTGCGCACGGTCGTCACGATCGACGTGCCCTCCCAGCAGGAGCTGACGCCCGAGATCGCGGCGCTGGAGGCGGTCCCGCTGGAGGAGGTGCGCACGCGCGGACGGTCGCGCTCGCTGGAGGAGCTTGAGGCCCGCCGCATGGGGGTGCGCCCGGAGGACATCTTCACGTTCATCTACACCTCCGGCACGACCGGCCCGCCGAAGGGGTGCGTACTCACGCACGGCAACTATCGCGCGATCGTCGACATGGTCGAGTCGCGCGCGAGCCTTGCGAGCGATGCGGGCGATGTCGTCTACCTGTATCTGCCGCTCGCGCACTCGTTCGCGCTGCTGTTGCAGCTGCTCGTGTTCGATTTGGGCGTCACGCTGGCATATTTCGGCGGGGACACCAAACAGATCATCGGTGAGCTCGCCGAGGTCAAGCCCACGTATTTGCCGTCGGTGCCGCGGATCTTCGAGAAGATCTACACGCTCGTCAGCGCGAACGCCGACCCCGAGGAGCTCGCGGGGGCGGTGCGCGTGGGGATGCAGGTGCGCGAACACCAGCTCGCCGGGCGGCCGATCCCGGACGAGCTGCAAGCCCCGTTCGAAGAGGCCGAGGAGCGCCTGTTCAAAAACGTGCGCGCGGCCTTCGGCGGGCGTGTGCGCGAGGCCGTCAGCGGCGCGGCCCCGATCGCGAAGGAGATCCTCGAATTCTTCTACGCCTGTGGCGTGCCCGTGATGGAGGGCTATGGCATGACCGAGACCGCGACCGCCGCGACCGCGTGCAGCCCCGAGAACCATCGCTTCGGCAGCGTCGGCAAGCCCTTCCCGGGCGTCGAAGTGAAGATCGCCGACGACGGCGAGCTGTTGATCAAAGGCCCGAACATCTTCCAGGGCTACCACAACCGCGCCGAAGAGACGTTCGGGGCGATCGAGGACGGGTGGCTGCACACGGGCGACCTCGGGCGCGTAGATGAGGACGGGTTCGTCTACATCGTCGGGCGCAAGAAGGACATCATCATCACCGCCGGCGGCAAGAACCTCACCCCGGCGAACATCGAGAACGACCTCAAGCAGTGCCGCTGGATCTCCCAGGCGGTCATGCACGGCGATCAGCGCCCATACCCGGTGGCGCTGGTGACGCTCGACGAGGAAGAGATGGCCGGCTATGCCGCAGAGCACGGGTTGCCGAGCGACATGCCTTCGCTCGCGCGCGAGCCCGCGGTGCTGGCGCTCGTGCAGGAGGCGCTGGACAGGGCCAACGCGAAATACGCGCAGGTGGAGCAGGTGAAGAAGTTTGCGATCCTCGACCACGACCTCTCGCAGGAGACGGGCGAGCTGACGCCGACGCTGAAGGTTAAGCGCAATGTGGTCAACGACATGTATTCAGACGTGCTCGACCGGCTGTACGCGGCGGACTGACTGAGCGCAAACGATGACCGACCGTCCCCCGCGGGCGCACCGACGGCGCTCCGTCCCACGCTCGCGCGCCCGAGCGTGGGCGAGGAGCTGGACGGATGATCGCGGGCGCCAACCCGAGCACCTGCGAACATAAGGGGCAGATGCGCACCGACCCCTCCGATAACGGCGGCCTGTTCGTCGGTCGCCGGCCCGGCACCGCGCCGGTCCACTTCCGCTCGCTACCCGAGCGCGGCAGCGATCTGCGCCGACGCTTCGACGGTTCGCTGGCTGGTTTGCTGCTCGCGGGGATGACCGTGCTGAGCCTGCTCTGCTGGGGTCCGATCCCGGTCGCCTGTCTGTGGATCGCCGCACAGGTCAACTACCTGTCGGGCAGCGTGACGTTTGGCATATTCGTGGCTTTCGTAGGGCTGTTCGTGCTGCTGTTCGGCGCCCTGGCGATCCTGCGGCGCATGGACCAGGCCTGGATCCTCGTGCGCCGCGCCGCCGGGCACGACCAGCGCACGGGGGCGCTCGGGCGCGTGTTCGCGACCACGGCCGTGATCTGCGCCAGCGTGTTCGTGTTCTGGTTCGTCATCATCCACGGTCCGGGCTCGAGCACGATGCCCGGAAACAAGCCGTGACAGTGCCGGCGATCGTCGGTGTCGCCGCGCACCGCCTTTCCGCGGATACGTAGATCGTCATGAGCCTGCTCGACTATTACCGCCAGTTCGAAGGGATGTCCGAGGAGGAGGTCAACGCGGAGCTACGCGAGGGGGCGGACGAGCGCAAACGCAAAGCGCTCATGCGCGTCGAGACGCTCGACCTCTCCCAAACGACGTGGCCCGAGCTGCCCCATCCGAGCATCGTCAGCGCGATCACGTTCGTGGCGCGCCGCGGCATGCAGCGCTACCCGCACCTGCGTGGCTCCCAGCTGCACGACGAGCTCGCCGAGCGCCACGGCGTGGACTCCGCCAGAGTGATCCTCGGCAACGGCGCCGCCGAGCTGCTGAGCTCCGCGACACGCGCGCTGCTGGAGCCCGGACAGCGACTGCTGAGCGCGTGGCCTTCCTATCCCCTGTTTCCGATCATGGCCCGCCGCGCCCACGGGCAGGCGGTGCGTGTGTCCGGTGGCGTCGATGCCCTGCTGGAGGAGGCCCATCGCACGCCCGGCACGCGCGTGATCGCGATCGCCAGCCCGAACGACCCCACCGGCGAGCTGCTACCCAGGGCCGAACTCGAACGCCTCCTGGCGGGGCTCCCCGACGACGTGGCGGTGCTGCTGGACGAGTCGCTCGTGGAGTTCTCCGACGCCCAACCGGTCAACTCCTCGCTGCAGCTCGCGGCCGAGCATTCGCGGCTGTTCGTCGTGCGCAGCTTCTCCAAGGCCTGGGGCCTGGCGGGGCTGCGTGTGGGTTATGCGATCGGCGGGCCCGGATCGGAGGAGCTACTGGCGGAGCTGGCGCCCGACCTGGGCGTCTCGGAGGTCTCCCAGGCGGGCGCACTGGAAGCGCTTCGCGCGTGCTCGGAGATCGTCGACCGGCGCGTGAGCGCGATCGCGCGCGAGCGCACGGTCGTGACCGACGGCCTGCGTGAGCGCGGATTCGACGTTGCCGACAGCCAGGCGAACTTCGTCTGGGCGGCCCATCCGAGCGTCGATGGCGGCGAGCTCTCCGCACGGTTGTCCCGCGCCGGGATCCTCGTCGCCGGGGGCGCCGCCCTGGGCGAGCCCCGGCACGTGCGCATCGCGTTGCGCGACTCGCGCGCGAGCGAGCGTTTGCTTGAGGCGATCGACAAGTCGCTGTAGGGCGTTCTGAGCGGTGCATGCACCGCTCAGCGGAGTCGTACATGTACGACTCCGTGACGAGCCGCATGCGGCTCGTCATCCGATGGGCGCATGCGCCCATCGGCGGGACCGCACATGTGCGGTCCCGGGCAGGGCCGCATGCGGCCCTGCCGTCCTTCCCTAGCCCGCGAGTCCCGACTGGCGCAGCAGCGCTCCGGTGGTGCCCTCGAGGATCTTCCGCCAGGCGCTCGCCTGCTCGGGCTCGACCTCGTCGAAGTGTTCCACGACCGCGCGCAGGCGCTCACCGGAGATGTTCAGCCCGTGGCGCTCGGCGACCTCGCGGTAGTGCTCGTATTCGCCCGCCAGGTGCCGCGTGACCGACTGAAACCCGTGCTTGCCAATCTCAACGCGCGAGGCGAAGCTCATGATGGACGTCTGGAACATCAGCTTGTCAGCGGGCTCGGGCTCGATCAGGATGATGTCCACACCCGGATAGCGCTCGCCCCAGCGCTCGGCCAGCTCGTGCAGGCGCTGGTGGGCGAGCAGCTTGAACGCCTGATAGCCGATCTGCGGAAAGCCCATGTCCGAGACGCGCTTCGCGCGCACCCCGCCGAGCGTGCGGACGGTCTCCGAGAAGTCGTTCACGAACGGCACGATCGGGTTGATCACGACCACGAGCTTGGCCCCGGCTTCGACGGCGATGTCGAGGTTCGTGGTCGATACGAGCCCGCCGTCGACCAGCTCGCGCTCGCCGACCGTCACCGGTGCGTACACCATCGGCAGCGCCCCCGAAGCTCGCACGGCAGTGGAGATCGGCACGCCCTGTAAACCGTTGTCGCGCCCGAACACCACCCGCTCGCACGTATCCAGATCGGTCGCCGTCAGGTACAGCTCGTGGCGTAGTTGGGTGAAGTCGTCGGTGCGCCCCGGCTCGCTCAGCACCTTGCGCAGGTACTCCTCGATTCCCTCGCCCGTGTACGCGCCCGAGGGCAGGCCCTCGGCGAAGCCCAACAGCACGTCCATCACCGACACCTGCCCGCGCTGGCGCACCACGTCGCGTGCCAACCCGAGCGCGCGCCACGGCAGCATCGCGCCCTTGCGCACGAGCTCGGTCAGGTTGGGGCGCAGCAGATCGCCGAGATCGATGTCCTCGAACGGCGATGGCGCCTGGTGGGTGACGACCTGCATCATCTCCTCGGGCGTCACCCCGTTCGCGCACAGCGCCGCGATGAACGAGCCGGCGGAGGTGCCGACGTAGATGTCGAACTGGTTCACCGTGCTGTTCGTCGCCAACAGGTCGAGCGCGCGCAGCGCACCGATCTCATAGACGCCACCGGTGAACCCTCCACCGCCGAGCACCAGCGCGGTCTTGTCGCTGCGCCGGCGCCGGCGTCGCCTGGTGGTGCTCGCCCCGATCGCCGCCCGGGCCGAGGATCGCGCGCGTGGACTGCTCGCGGAGCCGTTCGACCGCCCTGTTGCCGGTTCCAGCTTGACAACGCGTCCCATACCACCCACCATCATATTCCCCGCGTGACTCGGAACCGGATTGCCCACACCCTGATCCTGCTCTGCGGGGCGCTCTCGACCCTCTGCGGCCTGCCCGCCGTGGCCGGTGCGGCGACGGTCAGCCTCGCCGGGTTGCAGGCCGATCTGACCCACCAGCTGGCCCTCGCCGGGCCCGCGGATGGGGCCTACGTGTATGACGTGAGCGCCCACCAGGCCCTCTTCTCCGAGCGCGCGACCACGCTACGCCCGCCCGCGTCGGTACAGAAGCTCTACACCGCCACGGCCCTGCTCGCGCGCATGGGGACGACCGGCCGGTTGAGTACGACCGTCTACGGAGTCGGGCGGCTCGCGCCTGGCGGGGTGTGGGAAGGCGACCTGTATCTGCGCGGCGGCGGCGACCCTACGTTCGGCTCCAGCGCGTTCATCCGCGCTCACTACGGCGGCATCGGCGCCTCTGTCTCGACGCTCGCCACACAGCTGGTCCACAGCGCGGGGATCCATCGCATCACCGGCCGAGTAGTGGGAGACGAGTCGTGGTTTGACTCGCTGCGCGGTGAGCCCTCAAGCAACTATGCGCCCGACCCGTTTCTCGAAGGCACGCTCTCGGGCTTGGCCTTCAATCGCGGCGCGAGCGGCTCCGAACGCGGCGCACACGCTCCCGCGGCGTTTGCGGCACGTGAGCTGTGGGCGAACTTGAAGAACGACGGCGTCGCGATCGCCGGTCACAGCGGCGCCGCGAGCATGCCTCCGGGGGCCACTCAGCTCGCGCGCGTCCAGTCGCCCACCGCCACCCAGCTGCTGGGCCTGACGCTGCCACCGTCGGACAATTTTTTCGCCGAGACGCTCGTCAAGGACCTCGGCGCGATGTACGCCGGCGCCGGCACCACCGCGGCCGGCGCGTCGGTCGTACGTCAGACGATCGCCTCGCTGCTCGGCATCCACCCGCACGTCGTGGACGGCTCGGGTCTCTCGGAATCCGATCTGACCTCGCCGTATGAGGTCACCGACCTGCTCGTCGAGCTGGCCTCGACGCCGATCGGTCCGGTGTTGCGCGGCGATCTGGCGATCGCAGGACATACCGGGACGCTGGCCACGCGCATGCGCCATACCGGCGCCTCGGGGCGCTGTCAGGGCAAGACCGGCACGCTCACGGGCGTCTCCAACCTCGCCGGCTACTGCACCGCCGCAAACGGCCACACGCTTGCGTTCGCGCTCTTCACCGACGGGATCGCCACGGAAGCCGCGCACGTCTTCCAGGATCACATGGCGATCACGATCGCCGGTTACTAGAGGCTTGATGCGGGTTTATCGTCCGTCGTAGGCGGCGAGTGCTCGGGGTGGACGTCCGGCGAGGATGTTGATGTGCATTGCGAGGGTGAGGGCGAGGAGGCGTTGCGCGATGCGTTGTACGAGCCCTCCGAGTGTCTTGGCGAGGTGGTCTTCTAGGCGCATTTGGCGCTTGAGGTTGGAGAACACGCTCTCGATGACCAGGCGTACGCGTGCCTTGACGATCTCGCTGGCGGGGCGTGGACCAGGACGGTGGCGCTCGGGCGTGATGAGTTGGACATTGATGAGTTCCATGCAATCTCGGTACTCCTTCCCCCAAAAGCCCTTATCGGCAAAGAGTGTGCTGCCGGAATGCGCGGCCGCCAACTCCAACGCACGTTCACGCTCTTGCCCGGTCTTGGGACCTGTGAGGTCATAACCGACGGGAACACCCTTTGCGTCGCTGATGAGCACAAGGCGCATTCCCCACACGAACAGGCTCTTGGATGGGCAGTAGCCGTAACTGGCATGCCCGGCGAACTCGCTGAACGATGCGCAGCCTGGATAGTTGGCGCACGCGATCAGCGTTCCGTCGACCAGTCGCACCTGTCCATCGGCGATCAACTCGGCGACCATCATCTGCACCGTTGTGATCTGAGGTGTGAGCCGTCTAAGCCTGCGGTTGTACTGCGACTGGCCAGGTAACTCGGGGAAGAACCCGGGCAGCAACCGGCCGATCACACCCAAAAACTGGCGGTCTGAACAGATCCCCGTCACCGCCTGGGCGACCCCCACCGCGATCAGCTCCTGATCTGTGACCTTGCCAGGTGGGCCCGGGCGAGGAATCGACAACGAGCAGGCGAATACGTAGGCTGCAACAACGAGGGTCTCCAGCGAAGCGTCCATCTCGTGCTCCAATCACGAGTTGACAAGGGCTGGGGACCCTCTTCTCATCCCACCACCACGATTCCTGCCCACCACCCAACCCGCATCAAGCCTCTAGAGGTCTCTGGCTTCAAGCAGCTCGCGCAACCCGTCCTCGTCGAGCACCGGCACCGCCAGGCGCTGGGCCTTGGCGAGCTTTGACCCGGCGGACTCGCCCGCGACGAGGTAGTCGGTGTTCTTCGACACCGACGCGGTGACGCGCCCGCCCGCGGCCATGATCCGTTCGCTGGCCTGCTCGCGCGTCCAGTCCGGCAGGGTGCCGGTCAACACGAACGTCTTGCCCGCCAGCGGCCCCTCCGAGGGCGGCGGGCCCTGTTCGCGCAGCTGCAATCCGAGGCCGCGCAGGTCTGAGATCAGCGCGCGCATGCGCTCATCCTCGAGCTGGGCGCGGATCGTGCGCGCCATCTTCTCGCCGATGCCGGGGGTCTGGGAGATCTCCTCGGTGCTCGCCCCGAGCAGCGCGTCGATCGTGCGAAAGCGCATCGCGAGGTTGCGCGCGGTGATCTCGCCGACCTCCTCGATGCCGAGCCCAAAGAGCACGCGCGCGAACGGGCGCTGCTTTGAGGCCTCGATCGCGCCGATCAGGCTGCGTGCGGACTGCTCGGCGAAGCCCTCCAGCTCGATCAGCTGCTCGGCGGTCAGCCGGTAGAAGTCCGCGTCGGTACGCACCAGCCCGCGCTCCTGCAGCAGCGCGACCTGCTTCTCGCCCAGGCCCTCGATGTCCATCGCGCCCTGGGAGACGAAGTGCTTGAGCAACTGCCATGCCCGTGCCGGACAATCGCGGTTGGGGCACTGCGTGAACACGCCCTCGCGCGGCTTGACCGTTTTGGTGTTGCAAAACGGGCACCTGGAAGGGGCGCGCGGACGCGGCGGACGCTTGCCGGAGCGGTCGAGCACGTGCGGCGCGGGCGAGACCACCTGCGGGATCACATCGCCCGCGCGCATCACGATCACCTCCTCGCCCGGACGCAGGTCCTTGCGGCGCAGATCCTCCTCGTTGTGGAGCGTCGCCAACTTGATCGTCACCCCTCCGACCGCGACGGGTGTGAGCATGGCGTAGGGGCGCAAATCGCCGAACTTGCCGACGTTCCACATGACCTTCTCCAGGGTGGTCACGGCGGTGGTGGGCGGGAACTTCCAGGCGATCGCCCAGCGCGGATCGCGCCCGACCGAACCCAGGCGGCGCTGCAGCTGCAGATCGTCGACCTTCACCACCACCCCGTCGATCTCAAAGTCAAGCTCGCCGCGGCGGCGCTGCCAGTCAAGGCACTGTTCGATCACCTCCTCCTCGCTGTCCAGCACCTGAATGTCGGGGTTCACACGGAAGCGATGCTCGCGCAACCACTCAAGCGCCTGGGAGTGGCGTTTGAGCTCGAAGGACAGCCCCTCAACGACACCCAGCTGGTAGCACCACATCGACAACGGCCGCTCGCGCGCATCCGCGGGATCGAGTTGGCGGATCGTGCCGGCGGCGGAGTTGCGCGGGTTCATGAACGTCGGCTCTCCGGCCTGGGCGCGGCGCTCGTTGAGCGCGGCGAAGTCGGCCAGCGACATATACACCTCGCCGCGCACCTCCAAGAGTGGCGGCACATCCTCGACGCGCAGCGGGATCGAGCCGATCGTGCGCAGGTTATGCGTGACGTCCTCCCCCACCTCGCCGTTACCGCGCGTGGCCCCGCGCTCGAGCACCCCTTCGCGATAGACGAGGCTCATCGCAAGCCCGTCGATCTTCGGCTCGACCACGAAACGAAAGCGCGGCTGCGCGATGCCCTCGCGCGCGAGATGGGTGCGCATCCGCTCGACCCACGCACGCAGCTCCTCCTCGGTACGAGCGTTCGGCAGCGAGAGCATCGGCTCCAGGTGCGTGACCTTCTCGAGCTTCCCCACCGGCTCCCCGCCCACGCGCTGGGTGGGCGAGTCGGGCGTACGCAGCTGGGGGTGGGTGGCCTCGATCGCGCGCAACTCGTCCAGCAGCGCGTCATAGACGTCATCGCCGATCTCCGGATCGTCGAGGACGTAATAGCGATAGGCGTGATGTTCGAGCTGCGTGCGTAGCTCCCCCGCGCGAGCCCAAATCTCCTTTCCGGGTTCGCTCACGACGCGGGGCGGGCGACCGAACCGAGCAGCTCCTCCAGATCGAAGCCCCGGAGCGCCTGTAGGCCGGCGCGGTCTGTGAGGTCGAAGTGAATCGGGGTCACCGCGATACGTCCTGCGGCGACCGCCGCGAGATCGGTGCCGGGCTCGTCATGAAAACCGGGGTCCGAGCCGTAGATCCAGTAGCGCCGGCGGTGCTTCTCCTCGTGCTCGAGCTTAAGCTCGTCCTCGTAGATCCGCTTGCCGATGCTCGTCACCTCCACGCCGCCGGGTTCGCCCGCGGGGACGTTCACGTTCAACAGCGTGCTCGCGGGCAACGGTACGTCCTCGATCCGCTCCACCAGCCGCGCCACGAACGCCGCCGCGGTCTCAAAGCCGAAGCCGCCGTCGTAGCGAAAGTCAAGCGCGCGCGCACGCGACTGCTGGGAGACGGCGATCGCGGGGATGCCCAGCACGACGCCCTCCAGGGCCGCCGCGACGGTGCCCGAATAGGTGATGTCATCGCCCAGGTTCGCCCCGTGGTTGATGCCCGAGACGACCAGATCGGGATGAAAGCCCTCGACCAAACCGAGGCTCGCGAGCCGCACGCAATCCACCGGAGTGCCATCGGTGGCATAGCCGACGGTGCCATCCGAGAAGGGCGTCTCGGCGACCCACAACGGGCGACGCGTGGTAATCGACCGCGCCATCGCCGAGCGGTTGCCGTCGGGCGCGACCACCGCGAGCCGTACGCCATCGACGCCGACGAGCGCAGTCCGCATCGTTTGCAGGCCCTCGGCCTCGATCCCGTCGTCGTTGGTGAGCAGCACGTTCAGCATGGTCTGCCCCCAGCATAGGGGCCGGCTCGGCTCATCCGGTGGCCGTCGGGTTATGAACCGCTTTCAAAGGATCGACACGCGGCCGATTTTGAAAAAGGTTCTACACATCCTGCGGATAGGCGACCGAAGCCAGGGCCAATCCGTGCGCGAGCGCCGTCGGCCCGGCCTGCGCGCGTGGCCTGCCGCTGAGCAGGTCCGCGAACTCGGCAGGCGTGCGCAGGTGCAAGGCGACCTCGAGCATCGTGCCGACGAGGATCCGCACCATGTGGCGCATGAACGTGTCGGCCTCGATCCACAGCTCGAGCATCTCGTGGGCCCCGCCCCTCGCCTGCGCCACGCCCGCCGTGCGCCACTCGGCGGCGAGGATCTCGCGTTCGAAGCGCGTGTGTTTGGTCTCCGAGGGCGTGAACGCGGTGAAGTCGTGCCTGCCGAGGAGCGCACTCGCGCACTCCTCCAGCGCCTCGCGATCGAGCGGGCGCGGCCACCACAGCGCGTGGCGGCGCTCGAACGGATTGCGCGCGGGGCGCGTGAGAATGCGGTAGCAGTATGTGCGGCTGATGGCCGAGCGGCGGGCGTCCCACCCCTCCGGGGCCGGCTCGGCGGCGAGGATCGCGACGTCATCGGGCAGCAGGCCGTTCAACCGTCGCGGATCGACCGCCTCGTGGGCGTAACTGGCCACCTGACCCCAAGCGTGCACGCCGCGGTCGGTGCGTCCGGCGACGGTGAGCGTCAGCGGCCCGCCCGTCGTGGAGGCGTCACCGAGAACCGTGCGCAGCGCGCGCTCGACCTCCTCCTGGACCGTTCGCAGACCCGGCTGACGCGCCCAACCGATAAAGTCGGTTCCGTCGTATTCGAGCGTCAGCTTGGTAACCATCGCAGCAGCGGCGCGCCGCGTGAGCGACGACCTCAGACCAGCTCGATGAACACCATCTCGGTCGCGTCCGAGCGGCGCGGACCGAGCTTGAGGATGCGCGTATAGCCGCCGGGCCTGTCGGCGTAGCGGGGAGCGAGGTCCTCGAAGAGCTTGTGCACCGCGAACTTGTCCTGCGCCAAACGCGAGAGCGCCTGGCGGCGGGCGTGCAGATCGCTGCGCTTGGCAAGCGTGATCAGCCGCTCGACCTCCGGTTTGACCGCGCGGGCCTTGGCAGAGGTCGTTTCGATGCGCTCGTGCTCGATGATCTCCTTCGAGAGGTTCATCAGCAGCGCCTTGCGATGGGCGCTCGTACGGCTGAGCTTATGTTTGGTCTTCTGGTGGCGCATGGTTCCGGAGAGTCTATTAGTCCAGACTTAGTCCTGACGGAGATTCAGGCCCCGTGCGTGGAGCGTCTCGATGACCTCGTCGATCGACTTTTTGCCGAAGTTCGGGATCGCGTTGAGCTCGGCCTCGGACTTCGAGATGAGATCTCCGACGGTCTGGATGCCTGCGCGCTTGAGGCAGTTGTAGGAGCGCACACCGAGCTCGAGCTCCTCGATCAAGATGCCCCACTCCTCGCCCTGCAGGGCGCCCGCAGTCCCGCCGCCACCCGCGCCGCCCGGGACCGCGAGACCGTGACCGTCGAGCTGTCCGCCAGGAGCGGCACGAAGCTCTTGGATGCGGTCGGCATCGGTGAAGATCGCCAGCTGCGAGATCAACAGCTCGGCGGCCTCGCGCAGCGCGGCCTGAGGATCGATCGAGCCGTCTGTCTCGATGTCCAGGGTGAGCTTGTCGAAGTCGGTCTTCTGACCGACACGGGCCTGCTCGACGGCATAGGCGACACGACGCACGGGCGAGAAGATCGAGTCGATCGGGATCACACCGATGGGCTGGTCGGGCGACTTGTTCTCCTCGGCGGGGCGATATCCGCGGCCGCGACCGATCGTCATGTATAGCTCGAGCTTTGTCTTCTTCTCAAGCGTCGCGACGTGCACGTCCGGGTTGAGGATCTCCACGCCGGCGGGCAAGTCGATGTCCTTGGCCGTGATTTCCCCCGGGCCGGTCACGACCAGCGGCGCCTCGACCTCGGTCGCGTCTGAGTGCATGCGGCAGACGATGCCCTTGAGGTTGAGCACGATGTCGGTCACGTCTTCCTTGACGCCCGGGATCGTCGAGAACTCGTGCGCGACTCCCTCGATGCGCACACTCGTGACGGCGGCGCCCGCGAGCGATGAGAGCAGCACGCGCCGCAGCGAGTTGCCGAACGTGTAGCCGAAACCGCGGTCGAGCGGCTCGATGGTGAACGTGCCGCGGTTCTGCTCCACGGACTCGCTTGTGATCCGGGGGATTTGGAAGTCGAGCATCAGCGTCCTAACGTCGTCGTGTTGGTCTCGCACCGGCGCCCTCGCGAACGCCGGCTCCGGAGCGCCGTCCCCCCACCCGCGGGCGGAGTGATGACGGCATGGGCAAACCTGCTACTTCGAGTACAGCTCGACGATGAGCTGCTCCTGCACCGGCGCGGCCACCTCGCGTCGCTCCGGCTTGCGCAGCACCTTGGCCGTGAGCGACTCGTGATCGGCCTGCAGCCACGCGGGTATCTGTCCTGTCAACTCGGTCGCATCCCTGACCACCTGCGTCGCCGCGGTGCCCGCCTTGATCGCGATCACCTCGCCGGCGCGCACCTGATAGCTGGGGATGTTCACCCGCCGGCCATTGACCGTCCAATGGCCGTGGCGGATCAGCTGGCGGGCCTGCCGGCGCGAGGCGGCAAACCCGAGCCGCACCAGCACGTTGTCCAACCGACACTCCAGCAGCACGAGCAAGTTCTCGCCCGTGATCCCCGGCTGCCGGGAAGCCTTCTCGTAGTAGCCGTGGAACTGGCGCTCGAGCACCCCGTAATAGCGGCGCGCCTTCTGCTTCTCGCGTAGCTGCAACCGGTACTCGCTCTGTTTCATCCGCCCGCGGCCGTGCTCGCCCGGCGGATAGGCGCGGCGCTCGACGCCACACTTGTCCGTCAGGCAGCGCTCGCCCTTGAGGAACAGCTTCTGTCCCTCGCGGCGGCACTGCTTGCACTGGGCTCCGGTGTCTCTGGCCATCGCTAGACCCTCCGCCGCTTACGTGGGCGGCAGCCGTTGTGGGCCTGCGGCGTGACGTCCTTGACGCCTGTCACCTCAAGCCCGGCGGCCTGTAGCGAACGGATCGCCGTCTCGCGGCCGGAGCCGGGGCCCTTGACGTAGACCTCGACCTTCTGCAACCCCTGCTCCAAGCCCTTGCGCGCGGCCGCATCGGCGGTCACCTGCGCTGCGAAGGGTGTCGACTTGCGCGAGCCCTTGAATCCGGCGCCGCCGGCGGACTCCCACGCGATCACGTTGCCGGTGGTGTCGGTCAACGAGACGATCGTGTTGTTGAACGAGGTCTTGATGTGGGCCTGACCGATGGGGATGTTCTTCTTGGGCTTGCGTTTGCCACGGGCGCGTTTAGGAGGGGCCATTACTTCTTACCGGCTTTCTTCTTGCCCGCGACCTGCATCCGCTTGGGGCCCTTGCGCGTGCGAGCGTTGGTCTTGGTCTTCTGCCCGCGCACGGGTAGACCCCGCCGGTGGCGCAGGCCGCGATAGCAGGCGATCTCCTGCAGGCGCTTGATGTCCTGCGAGCGCTCCCGGCGCAGATCGCCCTCGACGGTCAGTGAGCTGTCGATCGCGTCGCGAAGTTTGGCGACCTCGTCCTCGGTCAGGTCGCGCACGTAAGTATCGGGGCTCACACCGACCTCGGCCAGAATCTTGTTCGAGGTCGAGCGGCCGATGCCGAAGATGTAGGTCAGCCCGATCTCCGAGCGCTTGTTCAGGGGGAGGTTGACCCCGGCGATTCTTGCCATGCTGGCGTTAGCCCTGCCTTTGCTTGTGGCGCTTGTTCTGGCAGATGACCAGCACCGCGCCGTGGCGGCGGATGATCTTGCACTTCTCGCACATCGGCTTGACCGACGGTCTGACCTTCATGATCCCTTTCGGCTGGTCCCGGCGACCGGGCTCTGGCGACCGTTGTGGCCGCCGCTACCAGGTCGTGGATAACATGCTCTCGCGCGCGCACACGCCTCGCGTTCGAGCAGGACTCCGGATGGTAGCAACTCGGCGAAGCGGAGCGAAGTTCCCCCGCAGGCCGAGGTCTTCCGCAGGCCGAAATCCCCCGCGAGCCGAGGGTGTCCCGCGAGGTATCAGCCGGCGCTGGCCGCGGCTTGAGGCTCGCCGACGGTCGGACGCTCCGCGGGCGCCAGATGCCACGGCGTGAGGATGCGCGGGCCCTCTGGCGTGATTGCGATCGTGAACTCGAAGTGTGCGGCGGGGGAGCCATCCTGGGAGAAGATCGCCCAGCCGTCGCCCGCCACCCTCACGCCGGCGCGCCCGGCGGTCATCATCGGCTCCACCGCGAGGACCATGCCCTCCTGCAACAGCGGGCCGCGACCGGGGCGTCCGTAGTTGGGGACCTGTGGGTCCTCGTGCATGGCGCGTCCGATGCCGTGCCCGACAAGCGAGCGGACGACCGACAGCCCGGCGCCCTCGGCTACGCGCTGGATGGCGCTTGAGAGATCGCCCATGCGGTTGCCGGCGCGGCACTGCTCGACGCCGACGTACAGCGACTGGCGAGTGGCGGCGAGCAGGTTCTCGGCCACGGGGTCGATCTCTCCGACCGGGAACGTGCGGGCGGCGTCGGCGACCCAGCCGTCGAGCGTAACGCCGACGTCGATCGAGATCACGTCACCGGGCGCGAGCGCGTAGGAGCCGGGGATGCCGTGCACGACCATCGAATTCGGCGAGGCGCAGATCGAGCCGGGGAACCCGCGATAGCCCTTGAACGCCGGCGTGGCGCCACGGGAGCGGATGAACCGCTCGGCGATCGTGTCAAGCTCTGAGGTGCTGATCCCCGGACGGATGTGGCTCTCGAGCAGGTCGAGGGTCGCGACCAACACCTCGCCGGCGCGCGCCATCCGGTCGATCTCCTCGGGGGACTTGGTGATGATCATGTTCAGATGAGCTTAGCTTGAGCGCCTGGCCCGGCGACTGTCCCACTCCGGGTCTAAATCCATGCCGACGGTCCTCCCTGGACCCTCGGACCCGTGTCCGCTACAGCTTCTCCTCCAAGCGCAGCGTGGCGAGGGTGGCGCGGATACGATCATGGACCTCGTCGGGGCTGCGGCAGCCGTCGAAGCTGCGCAGCTGCCCGGTGCCTTCGTAGTAGCCGATCAGCGGCTCGGTCTGGCGGTGATAGACCTCAAGGCGCCGCCGGATCGTCTCCTCGCGATCGTCGTCGCGTTGAATCAGACGCGAGCCGTCCTGATCACAGATGCCCTCGTGCTTGGGCGGGTCGAAGTCGACGTGGTAGATGTGAGCGGGATTCTTCACGCACACTCGGCGTCCGCTCAGACGACGTACGAGCTCCTCGTCGGGGACCTCGATCGCGAGCACCGCCGTGAGCCGGCGATCCAGGCCACCGAGTGCCTGCGCGAGCGCGTCGGCCTGGGCCTCGTTGCGCGGAAACCCGTCGAGCAGGAACCCATCGCCGGCGTCGGCGTCGGAGACCCGCTGCACGATCATGCCGATGATCACCTCGTCGGGGACGAGCTCGCCTGAGTCCATGTAGCGCTTGGCCTGCACTCCGAGCTCCGAGCCGGCGGTGACCTGAGCGCGCAGCATGTCTCCGGTGGAGATGTGCGGCAGCCCGAAGTCTTCGCGCAGGCGCTCGGCCTGCGTGCCCTTCCCGGCGCCCGGGGGACCGAGCAGGATCAAATTGAGCTCGGACGCCACAAGCCCGAGACTACTTCAGGAAGCCCTCGTAGCTGCGCATCATCAGCTGGGCCTCGAGCTGCTTCATCGTTTCCAGGGCGACACCGATCACGATCAGGATCGAGGTGCCACCGAACTGGAACTGCTGATGGGTGCGCGCGAACAGGATCGCGGGCAGCGCCGCGACCGCGGCGAGGAACAGGGCGCCGGGGAAGGTCAGGCGCGCGAGGATGCGATCGAGGAATTCGGCCGTGGGACGCCCGGGACGCACGCCCGGGATGAAGCCGCCGTACTTCTTGAGGTTGTCGGCCTGATCGACCGGGTTGAAGGTGACGGCGGTGTAAAAGTAGGTGAACAGCAGGATCAGCAGCGACTGCCCGATGATGTAGTGCCAGCCGTTGGGCGTGAAGAAGTCTGAGATCTGCGTGCCCCAGTGGGTTTTCACGAGCTGACCGACGGTCGGCGGGAAGGCCATGAGGCTGGCGGCGAAGATCACGGGGATCACGCCCGCCATGTTCACTCGCAGGGGCAGATATGTCTGGCCGCCCTCGGACATGCGCCGTCCGATCACGCGCTTGGCGTACTGCACGGGGATGCGCCGCTGGCCCTCCTGCACGAACACGATCCCGGCGACGACCGCGAGCACGAGGAACGGCATCATCACCTTGAACACCTGATCCTGGGTCGTCCACCACTGCTGGATGCCGGAGGGCAGCCGCGAGACGATCGAGGCGAAGATCAGCAGCGAGATGCCGTTGCCGATGCCGCGCTGGGTGATCAGCTCACCGATCCACATCAAGAGCACGCAGCCGGTGGTCAGGCATACGACGATCAAGAAGACGTGCGGCGGGTCGAAGTGGGTCACGACGGATTCGCCGGCTTTGGCCTGCAACGAGTGGAACAGGAAGACGTAGCCGATCGACTGGGCAAACGCGAGCCCGACCGTGAGGTAGCGGGTGTATTGGGTGATCCGCGCCTGGCCGACCTCGCCTTCCTTGGAGAGCTTTTCCAACGACGGGACGACCACCTGCAACAGCTGCAGGATGATCGAGGCGGTGATGTAGGGCATGATGCCCAGCGCGAACAGCGCAATCCGCGAGAGGCCGCCGCCGGAGAACAGGTTCAAGTAGCTGAGGATTCCCGAGCCGCCGAACTGCTTCTGAATGTTGTTGACGGCCGTCAGGTTCACGCCCGGCACGGGGACGTGGGAGCCGATGCGATAGATCAGCAGCATCGCCGCGGTGAAGCCGAGCTTCTTGCGGATGTCCGCTACCTGGAACGCGTTTAGGATCGTGGAAAGCATGACTGGTGGGTCCGCTGGACGGGGTCGTCCGCGGAGCGCCCGATTCTAGCTCTCGACGATGTGGCAAGTGCCGCCCGCAGCCTCGATGCGCTCACGGGCGGTGGCGCTGAAGGCGTGGGCGTGGACGGTGAGCGCGTACGTAAGCTCACCGCGGGCGAGGATCTTGATGGGGATGTCCTTGCGGGTGCCCAGCCCGACGGCCTTGAGCGACTCGACGGTCACCTCGGCGTTGGCCTGAAAGCGATCGGCGAGATCGCCGATGTTCACCGGCTGGGTGTGTGTGCGGAAGGGCTCGAAGGGCATCGACTTCTTCATGTGCGGACCGCGAAGCTTGCGCATGCGCATGTGGATCGGCATCTGGCCGCCCTCGAAGCGCGCGCGGCGCTTGGAGCCCGAGCGTGCGCCGGCGCCCTTCTGGCCGCGCCCGGAAGTCTTGCCCGTACCCGAGCCTTCGCCGCGACCGACGCGCTTGCGCGGGCGGCGGCTGCCGGGGGCGGGACTGAGGTTATGCAGTCCGATGCGCTGTGCGCCCGTGTCCTCGGTCGTGTCCTGTTTGGCCGGGCTCATGAGGGCTCTTGCACCTCGACGAGATGACGCACGGCGTGCAACATGCCGCGCGCCTGGGGACAGTCGCGGACCTGGACGGTATGCCCGATACGGCGCAGGCCGAGCGAGCGCAACGTGTCGAGCTGGCGGCGATCTGAACCGTTGCCCGAACGGCGCTGGGTGACCGTGAGCATGGTGGCGGTGGCGGTGGCCATCAGGCGGAGGCCTCCTCGACCTCGGACTCTGGCTCGGTCGAGGTGTCCGCGGATGTCTCCGTCTCGGCCTTCACGGCGTCGTCGGCGGGTGCCGGCGACTCGGCCGCTACCCGCGAGGACTCATCGGGGGACGCCTCGGGAGCGGTGACCGACTCGGCGGCGCCGTCGGTGGGAGCACCGCCGAGGCCGAGCACCTTGTCGATTGACAGGCCCCGCAAGCGCGCGACCTCCTCGGGCGTGCGCAGACCGCGCAGACCTTCGATTGTGGCCTTGACGAGGTTGATCGGGTTCTGGGTTCCGAGGCTCTTGGAGAGGATGTCGTGGATCCCCGCGAGCTCGAGCACCGCGCGCACGCCGCCGCCGGCGATCACGCCGGTACCGGGAGAGGCGGGCTTCAAGAGGACGCGCCCGGCGCCGAAGATGCCGGTCGTCTGATGGGTGATCGTGCTGCCGTGCCGGGGCACCTTGAAGAGGTCCTTCTTGGCGCGCTCGACGCCCTTTTGGATCGCGAGCGGAACCTCGTTTGCCTTGCCGTAGCCGACGCCGACGGTTTCGCGCTCGTCGCCGACGACCACGAGTGCGGTGAACGAGAAGCGCCGGCCGCCCTTGACGACCTTGGCGACGCGGTTGATCTCGACGACCCGCTCCTGGAGATCCAGGCCGGACGGGCTGACTGAGCGATCGGATGTGATTGGGGTCATAGGTGGGAGACGGAAGAGAGTAGCGGGCTGGAAGCGAGCGTCAGACTGTCAGGCCGGACTCGCGGATGGATTCGGCGAACGCGCGGACGTGACCGTGGTAGCGATAACCGCCGCGATCGAACACCGCTTCGGACACCTCGGCGGCCTTCGCCCGCTCGGCGAGCAACTGGCCCGCGCGCGTGGCGGCCTCGGATTTGCCCAGTGAGCGCAGCTCGGGCTCGAACCAGGCGACGGCCGCGATCGTGCGTCCGGAGACGTCGTCGATGACCTGCGCGGAGAGCCCACGGTTGGAACGAAACACCGAGATCCGTGGGCGCGTGGCGGTGCCGGAGATCTTTGCACGCACGCGGCGACGACGTTTGAGCCGGCGGCGCTCCTTGGTGATGACGGTCATGACTAGGCCCTCTTCCCGACCTTGCGCTGGACGTACTCGCCCTCGTAGCGGATGCCCTTGCCCTTGTATGGCTCTGGCGGGCGCTGCTTGCGGATGATCGCGGCGGTCTCGCCGACGAGCTGCTTGGAGATTCCCTTGACGACGATGCGCGTCGGCTGGGGGACTTCGAATTCGATCCCGGCGGGCGCGGGGATCGGCACAGGATGGGAATAGCCGACGGCGAGCTCGAGGTTCTTGCCCTTCAGCTGCGCGCGGTATCCGACCCCCTGGATCTCCAGGCGCTTTTCGTAGCCGTCGGTGACGCCCTGAACCATGTTGGCCAGCAGCGAGCGTGTGAGGCCGTGCAGCGCCCGGTGCTCGCCGCGATCGGTGGGTCGCGAGACGCGCAGCACCTCACCCTCCTGCACGACGCCGATGTCGCGGGAGATGCGCTCGGACAGTTCGCCTTTGGGGCCGCTGACGCGCACCGACTCGGGCTCGATCGCGACCGTCACGCCGGAGGGCACGGTAATGGGCTGTCTGCCTATACGGGACATCGCTGGTTCCGTTCCCTCACCAGACCTGCGCCAGAACCTCGCCGCCGACGCCGGCAGCGCGCGCGTCGTGGCCGGTCATCACGCCGTGAGAGGTAGAGACGATCGAAGTGCCCATGCCGCCGAGCACCTTGGGGATGTGCTTGGCGTCGACATACGTGCGCCGTCCCGGACGGGACACGCGCCGCAATCCCGAGATCGCCGAGCGGCGATCGTCTGTGTACTTGAGCGTTATCTGGATCGACTTGCCGGGACCGCCGTCGGGAGCGGCGCCCACGGACCATGACTCGATGTAGCCCTGCTCGGCGAGGATTCGCGCGAGCTCGGACTTGAGCGTGGAAGCGGGTATGTCGACCGTCTCGTGGGCGGCGTGGATCGCGTTGCGCACCCGCGTGAGAAAGTCGGCTATCGGATCTGTCATGGACATGGCTGAATGTGTACTGGGTTGAGTTCTGTGTGTTCGGCGACTACCAGGAGGACTTGGTCATCCCCGGTATCTGACCGTTGTGGGCGAGCTCGCGCAGGCAGATGCGGCAGATCCCGAACTTGCGATAGACAGAGCGCGGGCGCCCGCAGCGATTGCAGCGAGTATAGGCGCGCGTTTTGAATTTGGGCGTGCGCGTCTGCTTGACGCGCAGAGAAACCTTGGCCATCAGTCGGCGTCCTTTAGATCGGCGTTGTCCGCTGTGTTTGCGTCGTCGGGGTCGTCAAAGCCGGCGGGTCGGCCTTGACGGGCGAAGGGCATGCCGAACGCCTCCAGGAGGGCGAATGCCTCGGCATCGCTGGTGGCGGTGGTCGTGATCGTGATGTCCAGGCCACGGATCTGATCGATCGAGTCGTAGTCGATCTCGGGAAAGATGATCTGCTCCTTGACGCCCAGCGAGTAGTTGCCGCGCCCGTCGAAGGACCGCGGGTTCAGGCCACGGAAGTCGCGGATCCGGGGAATCGCGATCGAGACGAGGCGGTCGAGGAACTCGTAGCCGCGCTCGGCTCGCAGCGTCACGGCGATGCCTACGGGCATACCCTCGCGCAGTTTGAATGCCGCGATCGACTTGCGCGCACGACGTACGCTCGGGCGCTGGCCGGCGATCGTTGCCAGCTGATCTTGCGCCGCCTTCAGCGCTTTGGAGTCCTGCTTGGCCATGCCGACGCCCATGTTGAGCACGACCTTCTCGAGTTTGGGCGCCTGCATCGGGGAGGAGTAGCCGAAGCGCTGGATCAACGCCGGACGAATCTCGTCCAGGTAGCGACTCTTCAGGCGGGCTGGGGGGGCTGTGGCGTTCATGGTCTGGGTTCAGTCGGTGGTGGTTGGTCCTAGTCGATGACAGCGCCGGAGCGTACGGCCACGCGCGAGCGTTTACCGCCGCTACGGTCGATCCGCACGCGTGTCGGCTGGCCTTTGGGGTCCAGCAGGACGACGTTGGAGATGTGGATGGGTCCCTCGCGCTCGATCACGCCGCCGAGCTGAGCCTGGGTCTGCGAACCGGCCACTTCCCGGGGACGGGTATGGCGCTTGATCATGTTCAGGCCCTCGACGTAGACGCGCTCGTTGGCCGGCTCGGTGCGCAGCACGCGACCGGTCTTGCCGCGGTCCTTGCCAGAGACGACACGCACCTGATCGCCCGAGCGGATCTTCAGCGTGCGCCGCTTGGGGGCGACGGCGGATTTGCGAGCAGCCATCACAGCACCTCCGGCGCGAGCGAGACGATCTTCATGAAGTTGCGCTCGCGCAGTTCGCGAGCCACCGGGCCGAACACTCGCGTGCCGCGCGGGTTGTTCTGCTCGTCGATGATCACGGCGGCGTTCTCGTCGAAGGCGATGTAGGTGCCGTCGTCGCGCCCGATCGGCTTTTTCGTACGCACCACAACGGCGGTCACGACCTCGCCCTTTTTAACGGCGCCCTGTGGGTTGGCCTGCTTGACGGTCGCCGTGATCACGTCACCGACGAAGGCATACCGGCGCCGAGAGCCGCCCTTGACACGGATACAGAGGATCTCGCGCGCGCCGGTGTTGTCGGCCACACGCAGTCGGGTCTCGTTTTGGATCATCGCGCGCGCTCCAGCACGTCGACGAGCCTCCAGCGCTTGCTGCGCGACAGCGGCCGGCTCTCGATCACGCGCACCGTGTCGCCCTCGTGCGCGTCGTTGTTCTCGTCATGCGCGTGCAGCGTGCTCGAGCTGCGCACGATCTTCTCGTAGCGACGGTGCCTGCGGGCGGTGTCGATGCGGACCGTGATCGTCTTGTCGGCCTTGTCGGAGACGACGATTCCCTGGCGCACCTTGCGCACGCCCTCGGCCTGCGCGTGCACCGGCGCCAATGGCTCGGGAGCGCTGACGGCACCGCTGGCGCGGGCCGCGGTTCGCTTGGCGCGTTCCTGTAGGCGCCGGGTGCGACGACGAGCCGCCTTGGCCTTGCGCTCGGCCGCGCGTTCGGCGTGACGCTCCTCGGGGGAGCGCGCCGGGCGGGCCTCGCCGGCGTGCGTCGAACGCGCGGCGCGGCGACGCTCCTTGGGCGTGAGCTGCTCGGCCGTCTCAACCGCTGCGCTATCCGCTGCATCGGTGGAGGAGGCGGGCGCCGCGGGCGTGTCCGCCTCGGCAGCGGGCGCCTGCTCGCCTGTGTCAGGCGGGGGGGTCTCGGTGGTCTCGTCGTCTGTGTCGTCAGCCATGTCTTCTCAGCTCATCCTGTTCTGTGATCAGTTGCCCTGGGGCGACCCGGAGGCCAGCTCGCGCTCACGCGCGACCGTGAGGGCGCGCGCCAGGTCACGCCTGGCGCGGGGAATGCCCGCGGTGTCGTCGAGTTCTCCGGTCGCGTTGGCGAAGCGCAGACCGAACAGGTCTTTGCGCATGGTCGCGATCTGCTTGTCGAGTTCGTCGCTCTGAAGGTCTCTCATCTGCTTGGCGTCCATCGGTCAGTCCTCGCGCAACACGAACTTAGATTTCACCGGGAGCTTGTGCGCGGCCAGTCGGATCGCATCGCGAGCCAGCGGCTCTGGCACTCCGGCCAGCTCGAACATCACGCGACCGGGCTTCACGACAGCGACCCAGCCTTCGGGCGATCCCTTGCCCGAGCCCATCCGCGTCTCGGCCGGCTTCTTGGTGACCGGCTTGTCCGGGAACACGTTGATCCAAACCTTGCCGCCACGCTTGATCTTGCGGGTCATCGCAATACGAGCGGCCTCGATCTGGCGGTTCGTGAGCCAGCCCTCCTCGAGCGCCTTCAGGCCATACTCGCCGAACTGGACCTTGACCTGCCCGCGCGAGACACCACCGCGACGCCCGCGGTGCTGCTTGCGATGCTTGACACGCTTGGGAGAAAGCATCAGCGGGGACCTCCGCCGCCGCCACCGGAGCGAGGACCACGTCCCCCTCCTCCACCTCCGGGACCACGTCCACCACCACCGCCGCCCCCGCGACCGCCGGGACCGCCGAAACCGCCGCCGCGACCGCCACGTCCACCGCCCGGTCCGCCGCCGCGACCGCCGGGACCACCACTACCGCCGCGTCCACGCCCGCGCCCGTCACGCCCGTCGCGCCCTCCGCGCCCGTCACGATCGTTGCCGGGAGGGGCCGGCGCGGTCATGTCGGTGAGGTCAGCGCCGGTGTATCCCTCGGGCATGATCTCGCCCTTGTTCACCCAGCACTTGACGCCGATGCGCCCAAACGTCGTGCGCGCCTCGTAGAAGCCGTAGTCGATGTCGGCGCGCATCGTGTGCAGCGGCACGCGGCCGTCGGAGTAGCTTTCGGTGCGCGCCATCTCGGCGCCGCCCAGACGGCCCGCGACCTGCACCTTTACGCCCTTGGCGCCGGAGCGCATCGCGCTTGTCAGCGCACGCTTCATCGCGCGACGGAAGGCGACACGGTTTTGCAGTTGCTCGGCGATCGACTGCGCGACCAGCTTGGCATCGAGCTCCGGGCGCTTGATCTCGAGAATGTTGACCTTGATCTGCTTGGAGGTCAGGCGATGAAGATCGCGGCGCAGCGCGTCGACTTCGGTGCCGGACTTGCCGATCACGATGCCCGGGCGAGCGGTGTGGATGTTGACCTCGAGTTCGTTCGCGTCCTTGCGAATCGTGATGTCTGAGAGGCCGGCGTGCGCAAGCTTGCCGATGATGTGTTCGCGCACGCGAATGTCCTCGGCGAGATACTCGGAGAACGAGCGCTCGTTGAACCAGTTCGACTTCCAGTCATGGATGTAGCCGACGCGCATCGCCTCGGGGTGAACCTTTTGTCCCATTTGCCGTTTCTCTGCTTCTCTCTTGGTCTGGAGTCTGTGTTGTGTTTGTGTGTGGTGGTAAGTGCGAGCCGGTCTAGGAGCCCGGGGTCAAAGTGATCGTCAGGTGGCTCGTACGCTTGTGAATCGGCGTTGCACGCCCCATCGCGCGCGGGCGAAAGCGCTTGATCGTCGGCCCCTCGTCGGCGTAGGCCTCGCGAACGACGAGATCTTCCTCGAGCAGTTCGTGATTGTTCTCGGCGTTCGCTACCGCCGACTCCAACAGCTTGCTCCAGTCGCGCGCCACCTCACGAGAGGTGAAGGCGAGGATAGCGCGTGCCTCGGGAACGGTCTTGCCGCGGATGTGGGGGCACACCATCCGCGCCTTGCGCGCCGAGGTCCGCACGTAACGCGCATGCGCCCGCACGACTCGGCGGCGTGGCGGTTTTCCGGCGGCGCCACGAGCGGCTTTCTTGCTCTCGCTCGCGGGAGCCTCCTTCGCCGCCGACTCCTTGGCGGTCGGCTCTTTGGCGCTCTCGCTCTTGACCGCGGACTCTTTGGTCGCTTTTTTGGCAGCCGGTTTCTTGCCCTCGTCGCTCTTGGCCGCGGTCTCATCGGTCGCCTGCGTGTTCGCCTCCGTGCCTTTAGCGGCAGCTTTGGCCGGTTTTTTGGCGGCGGCTTTCTTGGCGGCCGGTTTCTTTGCGGCCTCGCTCTCCTCGGGCACCTTCTCGCCCTGCTCCTCCTCGGCGCTCATCAGCGGACCTTCCCCGATCCGGCATGACCGCGGAAGACGCGCGTGGGCGCGAACTCGCCGAGCTTGTGGCCGACCATCGACTCGCTGATGAACACGGGCACGTGTTTCTTGCCGTCGTGCACGGCGATCGTGTGCCCGACCATCTCCGGGAAGATCGTCGAGGCGCGCGACCAGGTGCGCAGCATTTTTTTGTTGTTCTCGGCGTTCAACGCCTCGATGCGGGAGAGCAAACGCTCCTGCACCCACGGGCCCTTCTTGCTTGAGCGACTCATGTCAGCGATTCCCTCCCACGGATACGTAGGGCAAGCTGGGCAAGGACGCAGTGAGCGAAGTGTGCTGTGCACACGAGTGATCGAGGACGCCGATCCAGCGCCGCCATACGTGTTCGTGGCTCATCGTTGCTTGCCCTTCCCGCGCCTGCGGCCGCGGACGATGTACTTGTCGGAGTTCTTGTTCTGCTTGCGCGTGCGATAGCCGAGCGTCGGCACTCCCCACGGGGTCACCGGATGACGACCCGCAGTGGTCGAGCCCTCGCCGCCGCCGTGCGGGTGATCGACAGGGTTCATCGCGGTGCCGCGTGTCTGCGGGCGCACGCCCATGTGGCGCTTGCGCCCCGCCTTGCCGACCTTGACGTTCTGGTGCTCGGCGTTACCGATCGTGCCGACGGTCGCCCGGCACTCGGCGCGGACCATCCGCATCTCGCCGGAGGGCAGACGCAGCGTCGCCATGTCGCCGTCGCGAGCCATCAACTGCACTCCGGCGCCGGCCGAGCGCGCCATCTGCCCGCCACGCCCGGGCTGCAGCTCGACGTTGTGCACGACCGTGCCGACGGGCATGCGCGAGAGCGCCAGGCAGTTGCCGACCGCGATGTCCGCGTCATCGCCGGATGAGACGGTCATGCCCACGGTCAGGCGCTGGGGGGCGAGGATGTAGCGCTTCTCGCCATCGACGTAGTGCAGCAGCGCAATGTAGGAGGAGCGGTTGGGGTCATACTCGATCGCCGCGACCTTCGCGGGCACGCCGTCCTTGCGGCGCTTGAAGTCGATGCGCCGATAGGCACGCTTGGCGCCGCCACCGCGATGGCGGGCGGTCTTGCGTCCGTGAGCGTTGCGCCCACCGCTCTTCTTCAAGCCCTCGACGAGCGTCTTCTCCGGCTCGGACTTCGTGATCTCGGCGAAGTCCGGATAGGAGACGAAGCGTCGTCCGGGACTGGTGGGCTTGGGCTTGCGAATGGCCATACGCTCGACTCCTAGTCCAGGGCCGCCAGGCCGTGGAATATCGGAATGCTGTCGCCCTCACGCAGTTGCACGATCGCCTTCTTCCACGTGCGCGTGCGCCCGTTGACGGTGCCGCGGCGCTTGGGCTTGGACTTGACGCTGAGAGTTCTGACCTCGACCACGTGCACGTCGAAGAGCTCTTGTACAGCTTGGCGAATCTGCGTCTTGTGGGCATCGGGATGAACCCTGAACGTGTAGCGGTTGGCCGCCGAGAGGACATAACTCTTCTCGGAGACGACCGGGCGGATGATCACCTGGGAGCTGTCCATCAGGATGCGTCCTTCGCCTCGGCGTCGTCGGCGCCGGCCTCGTCGTCGTCCTCGGCCGTGGCTACCGGCTCGGCGGTCACAGCCGGCTTGGAGGGCTTTGCGCTCTTTGACTTCGCGGCGCCGGTCTCGCCGGCGCTGACCTGCTCGGCCACCGACGCTCCGTTGGCCCGGGCGCTCAGGGCGTCGAGGGCCGTTTGTGAGCACACGAGCGAGGCCGCGCGAACGAGATCGGCGATGCCGACGTTCTCGTGTGTCAGCACCGCTACGCCCGCGAGATTGCGAAACGACAACGCGGCGTCGCGCTCCTCGGCGCCGAGCACCACGAGCGTGGGAAAAGGCTGTCCCCAGTCGTCGAGCAAGTCGGCTGCCGCACTGGTCTTGGGCGCCGCGAACGCCGAGGCGTCGAGCACCGCGATGGAGCCCCGTCCCGCATGCAACGAGAGCGCGCTACGCAGCGCCGCACGCTGCTCCTTGCGGTTGACCTTGAAGGTGTAGGAGCGGGGCTGGGGACCGAATACGGTTCCTCCGCCGGTCCAGATGGGTGAGCGGCTTGATCCCGCACGAGCGCGACCGGTGCCCTTCTGACGCCAGGGCTTGGCGCCTCCGCCGGAGACCATGCCACGGGTTTTGGTGGCAGCGGTCCCACGTCGGCGCGCGGCCTGCTCGGCGCGCACGCTCTGGTGAACGAGCGGTTCGTGCCAGCGCGCGGTAAAGGCGCTGTCTTTGAGCTTGACGGTTTTGCCGGCGCCGAGCACCGGTGCCTCCGGTGTCTTGGCGCCCGAACGTGTCTTGCCAGCCGCCTCAGGCATCGCCGCGCACCTCCACGACGCTACCCCTCGCGCCCGGGACCGAGCCGCGCACCATCAGCAGGTTCTTCTCGGCGTCCACCGCCACGACCTCGAGCCCCTTCTGGGTCGCCCGGCGGCTGCCCATGTGTCCGGGACCGCGCAGACCACGCAGCACCCGCGAAGGGGTCGCGGAGGCGCCGATCGAACCGGGCGCTCGCACGTTGTGCGAACCGTGGGACTTCGGGCCGCTGGCGAAGTTGTGACGCTTGATCGTCCCCTGAAAGCCCTTGCCCTTGGAGATCCCCGCGATCTTCACACGCGCGCCGACCTCAAATGACTCGACGGTCACCGTCTCGCCGACCTGAAGCTCACCGGCCTCGTCGCGAAACTCGACGAGATGACGCATCGGCGGAGCGTCGGCCTTTTTCAGATGGCCGAGCTCGGCTTTGCTGAGGTGCTTCTCGCGGGCCGCCCCGAACGCGAGCTGGACGGCGTCATAGCCGTCGCGCTCAGTGCTGCGAATCGCCGTGACCGGACATGGCCCCGCCTCCAGCACCGTGACGCGAGCGACCGCCCCGTCCTCCTGGAAGAGCTGAGTCATACCGAGCTTCTTTGCGAGTATGGCCGCCATCGAATCGGGTTAGGTCGCCAGCCGGATCTCGATGTCGACGCCCGCGGGCAGATGGTCGAGGCGCTGCAAGGAATCGACCGTCTTGGGGGTCGGCTGATGGATGTCGATCAGACGCTTGTGCGTGCGGATCTCGAAATGCTCGCGCGAGTCCTTGTCCTTGAACGGCGAGCGGATCACGCAGTAGACGTTCTTCTCGGTCGGCAGCGGGACCGGTCCGGACACGCTGGCACCCGTGCGCGTGGCCGTCTCCACGATCTCCTTGGCCGCGGACTCGATCGCGGAGGTGTCGTAGGCCTTGAGCCTTATGCGGATCTTGTTTTGGGTGGCTGGCGCCATGGATTCGTTTGTGCTCTCTCGTGCTCGGTATCGGGGTTTCGCTGGTATCGGTCCTGCGTGTGCACTCTCGGTTTTCCCCCTCGACCGGGCGCCGGCTGAATGCCGGCCGGCCCAGGCGCCACCAAGCTCGGCGGCGGGCGGAACTCCCCCGGTGATCTCTGGGCGGCAGAGAAAGGGCGGATCCCGTGTCGGGGAACCGCCCCCTTCAATGCACGCCCCCGCGGTGGAGCGGTGTTAGTCGTATCGGACTGCCAATTGAATGCGCCGCCGCCGGGGATCCCGGCGGCGAACGCCCGGTATTACTCGATGATCTCTGAGACCACGCCCGATCCGACCGTGCGGCCGCCCTCGCGGATGGCGAACCGCAGGCCCTGGTCCATGGCGATCGGCTGGATCAGCTCGATCTCCATCTGGACGTTGTCTCCGGGCATGACCATCTCGACGCCGTCGGGCAGCTTGGCCACGCCGGTGACGTCGGTGGTGCGGAAGTAGAACTGCGGCCTGTAGCCCGTGAAGAACGGGGTATGGCGCCCGCCCTCCTCCTTCTTGAGCACGTAGACCTCGGACTTGAACTTGGTGTGAGGCGTGATCGAGCCCGGCTTGCACAGCACCTGGCCGCGCTCGATCTCCTCGCGCTTGGTCCCGCGCAGCAGACAGCCGACGTTGTCGCCGGCCTGGCCCTGGTCGAGGATCTTGCGGAACATCTCCACGCCGGTGACGACCGTCGTGGTGGTGTCGTGAACGCCGACGATCTCGACGGTGTCGCCGGTGTTGACGATGCCCTGCTCTACGCGACCGGTGGCCACCGTTCCACGCCCGGTGATCGAGAACACGTCCTCGACCGGCATCAAAAACGGCTTGTCCAGCTCGCGCACGGGCTCGGGGATGTAGGAGTCAAGCGCCTCGGAGAGCTCGACGATCTTGGCCTTGTAAGCCTCGTCGCCTTCGAGCGCCTTCAGCGCCGAGCCGGTGATGAACGGGATGTCATCGCCCGGGAAGTCGTACTCGGACAGGAGCTCGCGGACCTCGACCTCGACGAGCTCCAGCAGCTCCTCGTCGTCGACCATGTCGGCCTTGTTCAGGAACACGACGATGTAGGGGACGCCAACCTGGCGGGCGAGCAGGATGTGCTCGCGCGTCTGGGGCATCGGGCCGTCGGCGGCGGAGACGACGAGGATCGCCCCGTCCATCTGGGCCGCGCCCGTGATCATGTTCTTGACGTAGTCGGCGTGACCGGGACAGTCCACGTGTGCGTAGTGGCGCTTCTCGGTCTGGTACTCGACGTGCGAGGTGGCGATCGTGATGCCGCGCTCCTTCTCCTCCGGAGCGTTGTCGATCTCCTCGAAGCTGCGGGCTTCGCCGCCCATCTTCTCCGCCAACACCGTCGTGATGGCAGCGGTCAGCGTCGTCTTGCCATGGTCGATGTGACCGATGGTCCCGACGTTGACGTGCGGCTTGTCGCGCTCGAACTTCTCCTTCGCCACTTTTTGTTCGCTCCTGTAATCGACTTGTATGTCCGCCGTCAAAAGGCGAACCTAGAAAATCTATCTAAATGCTGCGTTTCGTGTGTGCTGGTTGGTTGGGTCTTGCAATTGGTCTGGCGTTAGTGTGGTCCAACTCCGTGTGACTTCTGACTGCAATTGCTCCTATCGCCTTATTTCTGAGAGGGCCGTGAGTCGAGCGAGACAAGGACGCAGGGAGCGTGGCGTACTACGTACGCGAGCGACCGAGGACGCAGTATCGCGAAGCGCTCACGGTCATCTCAGGCAGGTACGGGCTCTCCCGTGCGTTGCTCGACGATCTTCTCGGCGATGTTCGGCGGGACCTCCTCGTAGCCCTCGAACTGCATCGTGTAGTTCGCGCGGCCCTGCGTGTTGGAGCGCAGGTCGGTCGCATACCCGAACATCTCCGAGAGCGGCACGCGCGCGTGGATGGCGAGCGCGTTCCCTCGCTGCTCTGATCCCTCCAGGTGCCCGCGCCGGCGTGAAAGGTCTCCCATCACGTCGCCCATGAACTCCTCCGGCGTGACCACCTCGACGGCAAAGATCGGCTCCAGCAGCACAGGCTTGGCGCGCCTGGCGGCCTCCTTGAAGGCGATCGAACCGGCGACCTTGAATGCGATCTCCGAAGAGTCGACGTCGTGATACTTGCCGTCCACGAGCGTGACGCGCATGTCGACCATCGGATAGCCGGCCTTGACTCCGTTCTCCAGAGCCTCCTCGATGCCTTTGGCGACAGCCGGTATGAACTCGGAGGGGATGTTTCCGCCCTTGATCTTGTTGACGAACTCGAACCCCTCGCCGGGAGCGGGCTCGAGGTCGATGTAGACGACTCCGAACTGGCCCGAGCCTCCGGTCTGGCGCACGAACTTGCCTTCGACCTTCTGCACCGTCCCGCGGATCGTCTCGCGGTATGAGACCTGCGGGCGCCCAACGTTGGCCTCGACGCCGAACTCGCGCTTCATGCGGTCGACGAGCACTTCCAGATGTAGCTCGCCCATGCCCGAGATCTCGGTCTGGCCGGTCTCCTCGTTGGAGCGCACCTGAAAGGTCGGATCCTCCTCGGCCAGACGCCCGAGCGCGACCGACATCTTCTCCTGGTCGACCTTCGTCTTGGGCTCGACCGCGACCTTGATGACCGGATCGGGGAACACGATGTTCTCGAGCTTGATCGGCGCGTCGGGAGCGGCGAGCGTGTCGCCGGTGATGACCTGCTTGATGCCGACCGCCGCAGCGATGTCCCCCGCGTAGACCTCCGGGACCTCCTCGCGCTCGTTGGCGTGCATCATCAGGATGCGCCCGATCCGCTCGGTCCGCCCGCTGTTGACGTTCAGCACGCGCGAGCCCGCCTCGAGTTTGCCCGAGTAGACGCGGAAGTAGGTCAGCTTGCCAACGTAGGGATCGGCCATGATCTTGAACGCCAGCGCCGCGAAAGGCTGGGAGTCGTCGGCGTTGCGTGTGACCTCGCGCTCACCCTCCTCGCCGCGGACGAGTTCGGTGCCGGTCACCGGAGGAACGTCGAGCGGCGAGGGCAAATAGTCGATCACAGCGTCCAGCAGCGGCTGCACGCCCTTGTTCTTAAACGACGAGCCGCACAGCACCGGGGTCAGCTTGGTCGAGAGCGTCGCCTTGCGAATCGCCTGCTTCAGGAGCGCCTCGGGGATCTCGCCCTCCTCGAGGATCAGCTCCAGGAGCCCGTCGTCGTAGTGGGAGACTTCCTCCAGCAGGTGCTCACGCGCCGCCGCGGCCTCGTCGGCCAGTCGCTCGGGAATCTCGACTTCGTCCTGCTCCTTGCCGAGCTCGTCCTTGTAGACGATCGCTTTCATCGCGACCAGATCGACGATCCCCTCGAAGTCGCCCTCGGCGCCGATCGGCAGCTGAATCGGGACGGGCTGGGCGCCGAGGCGGTCGATCATCGTCTGCACGCCCTGCTCGAAATCGGCGCCGGTGCGGTCCATCTTGTTGATGTAGGCGATCCGCGGGACGTGGTACTTGTCGGCCTGGCGCCACACCGTCTCGGACTGGGGCTCCACGCCCGCGACCGAATCGAACAGTGCGATCGCGCCGTCGAGCACGCGCAGTGAACGCTCGACCTCGACGGTGAAGTCGACGTGGCCGGGCGTGTCGATGATGTTGATGCGGTGATCCTTCCACTCCGCGGTGGTGGCGGCGGAGGTGATCGTGATGCCGCGCTCCTGCTCCTGTTCCATCCAGTCCATCGTGGCCGCGCCGTCGTGGACCTCACCGATCTTGTAGGTGCGACCGGTGTAGTAGAGGATGCGCTCGGTCGTCGTCGTCTTACCGGCGTCGATGTGCGCCATGATCCCGATATTGCGGGTGTTGTGAAGTGTGAACTTACGTGGCATGGCTCGGTCTGGTGGGTGTGAAAAGGGTGTCTGTGCGGCGTGCTCGGGGCAAAAAAATGGGGCCCCTCGGGCCCACGCGCGCTGCTGGTCGGATCTGGACCGGTTCGCGTCGTTATCTGCTCGAGGTCACCATCTTGATTGCTTGGCTTCGCGGCGGGCCTGCTCGCACGGCTGCGCCCATACGCAAGGCGAGGCCGACTATAGCAGAGGATTTCAGGCGGTCTTTGCGTTTGCGTCCGTCGCCGGATCGGGGCAGGACCCGCTGCTGGGAGCGTCTTCGAACACCACGCTGAGGCGCTCCAGCACGCGGGTGGCGACGCGTAGCTCCTCCGGCTCAACGCCCTGTAGCGCAGCCTGCCAGCCTCCCTGCCAGGCGGCGCGCTTGGCCTCGATCTTGCCTCTGCCCTGCACCGTCAGACGGGAGACCACCACGCGGCGGTCGGTCTCAGAGCGAGCGCGCTCGACGTGACCGCAGTCCGCGAGATGCTCGAGCATCTGCGTGACGGTGGCTGGGGTCAGCCGCGCCGCTGCGGCGAGCTCCCCTGCCGGCAGCTCACCGCGCTCGTACAGCTCGATCAGCAGCTCGAACTGGGCATGGCTGATCTCCGAGCCCCCGAGATGGGTGTCGCGACCGCGCAGGCGATTGAGACTGCGAAACACCCGGCGAAAGGCCTTACCGAGCCCGTCCAGCTCGGCGCTCCACTCCGGCGCCGGGTAAGCGAGCGCCGATCCCACCGCTCCCGAGTCCGAGGACCCGGGTGAGGAGGCCGGATCGGGGTCCGCCGGTTGGATGGAGGGTGTGGCCGCGGTTGGGCTCATGCCGCTGTCCCCACTACGCCCCGAGCGGCTCGACCGCGGCCTCAGCGCCGGCGGCCTCGCGCGTGAGCTTCGCGCGCGGATTCTCGGCCCGTGCCAGCACCAGACACGGGATCAGCGACAGCAGCGCGATTGCCAGGGCCCACCAGTAGGCCGAGTTGAACGCGCTCGCGAGCTGCGCCGGCGTGGACGCGTGGGCGCCGGCGCGTTGCAGCACGACCGCGAGCACCGCCACTCCGATCGCCCCGCCGACACGCTGGAGCATGTTCAGCTGCGGCGTCGCGTCGGAGAGCTCCTCCGGTCGCAGTGCCGTGAACGCGGCGGTCATCGCGGGCATGAACGACAGCCCGATGCCCACGCCGCGCACGGCCAGCACGAGTGAAATCGCGACGATCGAGGTGTTCGCTCCGATCAGCACGAACGGGACCGTGCTCAGACACAGGATCGAGACGCCGACGATCGCCACGCGACCGCCCCCGAAGCGTTCGGTGAGGCGTCCGTTGAGCGGTCCGACGAGCAGCATCCCCAGCCCTTGCGGGCCGACGAGCAGGCCCGTGACGATGATGCTCTCGCCGCGCACCTCCTGGTAGTAGAGCGGGATCAAAATCATCGCGCCGAACAGCGAGGCGCCCAGCCCGAACGTCGTCAGCGAGGCCGCCCCGAAGACGCGGTTCTTATACAGACGGATGTCAAGCAGCGGACGCTCGACCCGCAGCGCGTGCCAACCGAACGCAAGCGTCAGCGCGACCCCGACCAGCAGCGGCCAGATCACGCTCGGGGCGGTGAGGCTGGCGTTCGTGCCGAGCTCCGACAGGCCATACACGACCGCGGTGGCGCCCGTCGAGATCAGTGCCAGGCCGAGCACGTCCAGCTGTCCGGCCTCGCCGGACTCGGTCTTCGGCAGCATCCGCCAGCCGAGCACGAACGCGACCACGCCGATCGGGACGTTGACGAGGAAGATCCACGACCAGTGCAGCTCCTGCAGGATCACGCCCCCGACCACCGGCCCGAGGATCGGTGCGAGCATCGCGGGCATCACCACGACGCCCATCACGCGACCCATCCGCTTGGGGCCCGCGACCTGGGCCATGATCAGCTGAGCGATCGGCATGATCATCCCGCCGCCGGCTCCCTGCAGCACGCGAAAGAACACGAGCGTCGTCAGCGAGCCGGCCACCGCGCACAGTCCCGAGCCGGCCGTGAACAGCACCAGCGAGACCAGATACACGCGCTTGGCCCCGAACCGCCGTGCCGCCCATCCAGTCACCGGGATGACCGCCGCCAGCGCGAGCAGATAGCCGGTTACGACCCACTGCACTTGGGAGATCGAGCTGTGCAGATCGTGCCCGAGCGTGTGCAGCGCGACGTTCACGATGGTCGTGTCGAGGATCGACATGATCATCCCCAGGATCACCACGCCGGCGATCTTCCAGACGTAGGGCTCGATGTGATCTGAGGCCTCCGGGTGAAAGCCCGGATCGGCTGCGGTTGTCGGAGAGGAAGACATTTGGTACCGAAAGTTTAGGTACCAAACCTTATTTCTTCAACCCCGCCGAGGATGTTGTTCTGCTCGGCGCATGCGCCGAGCAGCGGGGGCGCGCATGCGCGCCCCCGAACGGGCCGCACATGTGCGGCCCGGGCGTCGCCACATGTGGCGACGCCTTGCGGGCGGTGCATGCACCGCCCGCCGACCCCGCGCATGCGCGGGGTCGCCCTACAAGGTCAATGCGACCGATAGCCAGTCGGGCAATCGTATGTCGCTACGACGTAGCGGTTCGAGGACCAAGCGGACCGCGGACGCAGGGAGCGAAGTGTGCTCTGCACATGAGCGACCGAGGACAAAGGTCCGCGCCGCGTCCTCGGGCCGCTACCAGCGGTAATGGGCGAAGGCCTTGTTGGCCTGGGCCATGCGGTAAATGTCGTCCTTGCGCTTATACGCACCGCCCTGCTGAGACTGGGCGTCCAACAGCTCGTTGGCCAGTCGCTGGGCCATCGTCTTCTCGCGGCGCTGGCGCGCGAACTCGACCAGCCAGCGCACCGCCAGCGTACGCGCGCGGCGCGAAGCAACCTCGACGGGGACCTGATAGGTGGCGCCACCGACGCGGCGCGATTTGACCTCAAGGGTCGGCGTGAGCGCCTTGATCGAGGCCTCGAGCGTCTCGATCGGGTCTTTGTCCGAGCGCTCCCCCAACAGTGCCAGCGCGTCGTAGACGATCCGCTCGGCCGTCGACTTCTTGCCGTCGAGCATCACCTTGTTGATCACCTGCTGGACCAGCTTCGAGCGATGTATCGGGTCCGCCTCCACGGGGCGAATTTGGGCGGCTGCGCGTCTGGGCATGAATCGTTACTTTTTCTTCACGCCGTACTGCGAGCGGGCCTTCTTGCGATCGCTCACGCCGGCGGCGTCGAGCGTGCCACGCACGACCTTGTAGCGAACACCCGGCAAGTCCTTGACGCGTCCACCGCGCACGAGCACCACCGAGTGCTCCTGCAAGTTGTGGCCCTCACCGGGGATGTAAGCGGTGACCTCGATCGACCCGGAGATGCGAATACGCGCAACCTTGCGCAGCGCGGAGTTAGGCTTCTTCGGTGTGGTCGTATACACACGCGTGCACACCCCGCGACGCTGTGGCGCCGCGACCTTCTTCTTGCGCCCCTTGCCCGACTTCAGGCCAGGAGTCGCCAGCTTCTTCTTGGGGGCCACGCGCCCCTTGCGCACGAGCTGTGATGTGGTCGGCATTCGGCCGGGGATGGTAGCAGCGCGGCGCGCCCGTGCGAGCGATCGGGTCGCTAAGCCGTCGCCGAGGCCGCAGCGGGAACTCCCGCCGCGCGGACGGGAGCGGGCATCAACGCGCACGCGACGACCACGAGCACGAACGCCAGCGACTGCAGTACCACGCCCACGGGGCTGGCCGCCATCGGGTCGCCGAACACGACGATCCCTCCGGCGATACCCGCGATGTTCGCGGCCGTTCCGGTCACCGCGATGACGGGCACGGCGTCTCCGTCTTGGAGTCCGCGCGCGGACGCGTAGAACGCGACGATCGAGGCGAGCAGTGCGACCGCCAGCCAGGGGCTGAGCAGGAGCGCGAGCAGACCGTGTGCTCCCGTGATGCCCGACAGCGCCTTGATGGCCGTGTCTGAGACCCCGAACAGGATCCCGGAAGCGGCGCCCAGCATCACACCGTGATGCTCCACGGGGCCACCCATGCGCGGCCCCATGATCAAGAGGCCGCCCAACCCGAACAGGCCGGCCTCAAAGGAGATCATCGCCGCCTGCGAAAACTGCGAGTGCGCGCCGTGCATCGCCGGCAGCGTCACGCCGAGCATCACCAAACCCACGCCGGTCAGACACAGGCCGATCCACTGACGGCGACCGACCGCGAAACCGAACATGCGATCGGCCATCACCGCGATGAACACGATGCCGGCCGCCAGCGAGACCTGGATTACCGACATCGGTGCCAGCGTGAGGGCCGCCACATGCAGAGCCCAACTGGCGGTCGCGACGATCATGCCGATCGTGAACCACTTCGAGGCGAACAGCGCTCGGGCCGAACGCAGCGGATGGCGCACCTGCACGCTCGGGGCGGCGTTGGCGCCCCGATACTTGTAAAAGAAGCCGAGGTTCGCGACGAACGCGCACGCGAGTGCCAGGAGGATGCCGAGGGCGAGGGTCATGAGAGTGGTTTGTTCGGTCGTCTTGTTTGTGGTCGGGAAGTTAGAGCTGCTGGTGAGCGTCCTGTACTGCTGAGAGCTATCGGCGTCCCCACGCCCGCCCTGAAGTGCATCGACAGAGCCCGGCTACTGCTTTACTTGCCGCACTCGATCCGGGCACATTACCGGTGCGAACCTGTATGCGAGCTAAAGAACAACAGCCCTACGAGAAGCCTCTGCTGATGGTGGACATCGACGGAGTCATCTCGCTGTTCGGCTTCGCCGGGCAGACACCGTGGACCGAGCGCGTCACTGCGCAGGCGGGCTCCTTCCACACGATCGACGGCGTGCCCCACTTCCTTTCGCCCGCCGCCGCCGCGCACCTGCTGACGCTGGCGAGCGACTTCGACCTCGTATGGGCCAGCGGCTGGGAGGAGAAGGCCGAGGAATATCTGCCGCGCCTGCTCGAACTGCCGGCGGGCCTGCCGTTCCTCAGCTTCGAGCGCTCGCCCGGGCGCGGCAACGCCCACTGGAAGCTGGCGGCGATCGAGGAGTACGCCGGTTCGCGAGCGTTGGCGTGGATCGACGACGCGTTCAACGATTCCTGCCACGCATGGGCGGCCACGCGCCCAGCGCCCACGCTGCTGGTGCAGACCGCGCCGGAGCGGGGCTTGACCTCAGTCGAGGCTCAACTGCTGTTGGACTGGGCACGAGAGCTCTCGCCGGCGAGGAACCGGCGTTCCAGATTGGTGCGCACCTGAGGCCACTCCTGGTCGGTGATGCTGTAGTAGGCCGAGTCCCGCACGCCGACTCCCGGCATCTGCACGTGCTTGCGCAGGATGCCCTCGAACTGTGCCGGGAGCGCCTCGATCGCCGCGCGGGAGCGCTCGTTGCGGGCGTCGGTCTTGAACTCCACCCGCATACACGCAAGGCGCTCGAACGCATGCTCGAGCATCAGCAGCTTTGCCTCGACGTTCGCTCCGGTTCGCCACATCGAGGGCGTGAGCCAGGTCCAGCCGATCTCCACGCCCCGGTGAGCCTCGCGCACGTTCAGATAGCGCGTGCTTCCGATCGGCTCTCCGCTCATGCGATCGACCGTCGCGAACACCCCCTCCCTGCCCGCCTGTGACTCCGCCAGGCTGGCGGCGAACCACGCCGAGAAGATTTCGCGGCTGTCTCCGACCGGCGCCAGCCAGCGCCAGATCTCAGGATGCTGGGCGGCAGCGAACAGGCCCTCTTCGTGACCAGCATCCAGTGGCTCGAGCACCACAATCTGGCCCTCCAGGCGCGTTGTCAGCCGCTGCTCCCACATCGCGGTCCCCAGGCTATCTGCTCGCTGTGCCGCGATAGGCTGCCAGAGCGATGGCAGGCACGAACATCAACGAGCCCATCTTCGACGAGCCGCGCGAGCACCCCGGGTTCAACTGCAAACGGGCGCGTCTCAGCCGCCAGGCCGGCAGCGAGCGACTGGGGTTGAGCCTGTGGGAGCTGCCGCCCGGCGAAGCGGCCTTTCCCTACCACTATCACCTCACCGAGGAGGAGCTCGTGGTGGTGCTCGACGGAGCCCCGAGCCTGCGCACGCCCGAGGGCTGGCGCGACCTCGCTCAGGGGGAGGTCGTCCCGTTCCTGCGCGGCGAGCACGGCGCCCATCAGCTCGTCAACCGCACCAACGAGACGGTGCGCTTTCTGGCGTTCAGCACCAACGGCGAGCCCGACATCGTGATCCGCCCCGACTCGAACACGCTCGGCGCCTACGAGCGCCAGGTGGACGGAGGTGGCCTGCGAGCGGTCTTCCGCGCCGCGGACACCGTCGACTATTACGAGGGCGAGCACCCTCCGGACTGAAAAACGCGGCCGGGCATTACCCGGCCGCGCGTGTCCAACTGTACCCGAGGACTACTCCCCGGAGGGCTCGTCCGGGACCTCGAGATCGGCGAGCTCCTCGACGAATCCCGGGTCGGTGGTGCCGGCGCCGATCTTCTCCAGCGAGGCGAGGTCGGCATCGAACTCCTGGCCGTAGCCACCAAGGCCGTCGCCGCCGGAGAGCCCGAGCTCGGCGGCGATCTCGTCCTGGTCGAGCAGCCCGACGTCGTCGATCGCCCGCGGCAGCGGTTCGGAGGGTTCGATCTCGATCCGCCGGTAGCGCTTCAGGCCGGTCGCGGCCGGGATCAGCTTGCCGATGATCACGTTCTCCTTCAGGCCGTTGAGGCGATCGGTCTTGCCCTCGAGCGCCGCGTCGGTCAATACCTTCGTGGTCTCCTGGAAGGAGGCCGCCGAGAGGAAGGAGTCGGTGTTCAGCGACGCCTTGGTGATGCCGAGGATGATGTCCTCGAACTGGGCCGTCTCGCCCTTCTTCTTGGCCACGTCGTCGTTGACCTTCGCGAATTCGAAGCGGTCGACGAACTGTCCCGGCAGGTAGTCGGTGTCGCCCTTCTGATCGACGCGCACCTTCTTGAGCATCTGGCGCACGATCAACTCGATGTGCTTGTCGTTGATGTCCACGCCCTGGGACTTGTAGACCTCCTGCACCTCCTTGACGAGGTACTGCTCGGTCTCGGTCCGTCCCCTGATCGCCAGCAGCTCGTGCGGATACAGCGAGCCCTCATTGAGCTGCTTGCCGGCCTGGATCTTCTCACCCTCGGCCACGAACAGCCGCGTGCGACGCGGGAAGGCGTGTTTGTGCTCCTCGCCGGCTTCGTCGGTGATCGTGACCGTGAGCGCCTTCTCGGTCTCCTCGATCGAGACCTTGCCGTCCTGCTCGGCGATCTTCGCCAAGCCCTTCGGCTTGCGCGCCTCGAACAGCTCGACGATCCGCGGCAGGCCGTGCGTGATGTCCGCGCCGGCGACGCCGCCGGTGTGGAACGTACGCATCGTCAGCTGCGTCCCGGGCTCGCCGATCGACTGTGCGGCCACGATCCCGACCGCATCGCCGATCTGCGCGAGTTCGCCGGTGGCCATCGCCCGTCCGTAACAGGCCTGACATACGCCGCTGGGGGCCTTGCACTTGAGCACCGAGCGCACGGGAACGACTACACGAACGCCCTTGGCGTGATCGTCCTCGAACGCCGCGACGATCTCGGCGAACTCGGCGCGCCCGATCTCGGCGCCCTGCTCGGCGAGCATGCGCCCGCGCTTGGTCGTGATCGGCTGGGCGGCGATACGCCCGACCAGATCGCCATTGGGGTCCGGGTCTCCGCCATCGACCCACACGGTCATCTCGATGTGCTCCTCGGTCCCGCAATCGGCTTCGCGGATGATCACATCCTGGGCCACATCGACCAGCCGGCGTGTCAGATAGCCCGAGTCGGCGGTCCGCAGCGCGGTATCCGCCAGACCCTTTCGCGCGCCGTGCGTGGAGATGAAGTACTCGAGCACCGACAGGCCCTCGACGAAGTTGGCCTTGATCGGCCGCTCGATGATTTCGCCCTTCGGGTTGGCCATCAGACCGCGCATACCCGCGAGCTGGCGGATCTGCTTGAACGAACCACGGGCGCCCGAGTTGGCCATCATGAAGATCGGGTTGAGCGTGTCGAGGTTCTCGATCATCGCGTCGGCGACCTCGTCGGTGGCGGCGTTCCACTTCTCAACGACCGCCTCGTGACGCTCCTCCTGGGTGATCAGGCCCATGTCGTACTGATCTGAGATCTCGTTCACGAGCGCCTCGTACTTGTCGAGGATCGCCTGCTTGCTCGGCGGCACCACGACGTCGTTCTTGGAGATCGTGATCCCGGCCTGCGTCGCGTACTTGAACCCGAGGTCCTTGAACGCGTCGAGCACCAGTGAGATCGTGGTCGCACCGTAGGTCTGCACGAGCGCGTCGATCAGCCTGGTCGTGTCGCGCTTCTTCATCGACTGGTTCACGAACACGTACTTGCTCGCGTCAAACCCATCGCCCAGCGCCTCGTGCAGCGCGCGCTCGATGCGGTCGTTGTAAATGATCCGCCCGACCGTCGAGAGCACATGACCGCCGTCGCGCCCGAACGGCCTGAACTCGGCGACGTCGTGCAGTGTGACCACACCCGCCTCGTAAGAGAGCTCGGCCTCCTGCGCGGTCCTGAACACGTGCGGACGCGCCTCGCCCGAAGGCCAACTGCCACTCGTCAAGAGCTCCCGCTTGGCTGAGAGCTCGTCGGCTTCCGGACCGTAGGTCAGGTAGTAGGCACCGAGGATCATGTCCTGCGTCGGCGTGGCCAATGGCGCGCCGTGCGCCGGGGAGAGGATGTTGTTGGAGGAGAGCATCAGGATGCGCGCCTCGGCCTGCGCCTCCGCGGACAGCGGCAGGTGCACGGCCATCTGGTCGCCGTCGAAGTCGGCGTTGAAGGCGTGGCAGACCAATGGGTGCACCTGGATCGCCTTGCCCTCGACCAGCAGCGGCTCGAACGCCTGGATGCCCAGACGGTGCAGCGTGGGGGCGCGGTTGAGCAACACCGGGTGCTCGTGGATTACCTCCTCGAGCACGTCCCATACCTCGCCGATCATCGAGTCGACCATCTTCTTGGCGGCCTTGATGTTCTGCGCGGACTTGCGCTCGACCAGCCGCGCCATGATGAACGGCTTGAACAGCTCCAGCGCCATGATCTTCGGCAGCCCGCACTGGTGCAACTTGAGGTAAGGACCGGCGACGATCACCGAGCGCCCGGAGTAGTCCACGCGCTTGCCGAGCAGGTTCTGGCGGAAGCGCCCCTGCTTGCCCTTGAGCATGTCGCTGAGCGACTTCAACGGGCGATTGCCGGGACCGGTCACGGGGCGGCCACGACGGCCGTTGTCAAACAGCGCGTCCACGGCCTCCTGCAGCATGCGCTTCTCGTTGTTAACGATGATCTCCGGCGCACCCAAATCAAGCAGGCGCTTGAGACGGTTGTTGCGGTTGATCACGCGGCGATACAGGTCGTTGAGGTCGGAGGTCGCAAAGCGCCCGCCGTCGAGCTGCACCATCGGGCGCAGCTCCGGCGGGATCACCGGGACCGCGTCGAGCACCATCATCTCGGGCTTGTTCCCGGACTGGATGAACGCGCTGACGACCTTCAGCCGCTTGACCGCACGCGCCTGCTTCTGGCCCTTGGCGGTCTTGACCTGCTCCTCCAGTTCCTTACGTTCGGCCTCCAAATCGACCTGCTGGAGCAGGTCCCTGATGGCTTCCGCGCCCATCCCGCCACGGAAGTACTCGCCGAACCCGTACGGCGATCCGAAGCGCTCCTTGAGCTCGCGAAAGGTCGTCTCGTCGTGCTCGATCTGCTTGGGCTCCATCGTCTTGAACAGCTCCCACACGCTCCGCATCCGCTCGGCGGCGTCCTCGATGTAAGCCTCGGTGTCGGCGATGTCCGCGTCGAAGGTCTTGCGCAGCTCCTTGACGAGCTTCTCGCGCTCCTCGTCGGAGATCTTCGCGAGGTTCACGTCCAGCGAATCGGCCCACAGGTGATCTTCGTCGTTAAACCCGGTCTGCTTGCCGTTCTGCAGATACTTCTCGCGGCGCTTAAGCGACTCGCGCAGCTCCAGCACGCGCTCCTCGCGCTCGGCCGCATAGGAGTCGAGCACCTTGTTGACCTCGGCCTCGAGCGTGTCCAGATCCTTTGAGCGCGCCTCGTCGTCCACCCAGGTGACGATCGAGGCGGCGAAGTAGAGAACCTTCTCCAGTTCCTTGGGCGCCATGTCCAGCAGGTAGCCGATACGACTGGGAACGCCCTTGAAGAACCAGATGTGGCTGACCGGAGCAGCCAGGTCGACGTGGCCCATGCGCTCGCGACGGACCTTCGAGCGCGTGACCTCCACGCCGCAGCGCTCACACACGATGCCCTTGTAGCGCACGCGCTTGTACTTGCCGCAGTAGCACTCCCAGTCCTTGGTCGGACCGAAGATGCGCTCGCAGAAGAGCCCGTCCTTCTCGGGCTTGAGCGTGCGGTAGTTGATCGTCTCGGGCTTAATCACCTCGCCTGAGCTCCAGCCGCGGATCTGCTTGGAGGAGGCGAGTGAGATCTCGATGGCGTCGAAGTTGTTGATGTCAATCATCTGTTAACTCTGGCTTTCGCTTGCGGGTGAAACGGACGGTTGCGGTTCTGCCATGCCGGTGTCCCGCCGAACCGCCGGCGGGTGCTGTGCGTCGCCCGGGTCTACGTCTCGGTCTCCTGCACCAGCTCCCCCTCGGGCGGGCTCCCGGCGAGCTCCTCGATGTCCAGCTCCGCCACGCCCTCACCGAGCAACTCCTCGACATCGAGCGCCTCCACCGCGACGTCCCCGTCGTCGGCGTCCTCCACGGACTCCACCTCGCCTTTGACCTCGCCATCCTCCGTGGCCTCGCCGTCGGACTCCTGCACCGCGTCGGTGGTGTCCTCGCCCTCCAGCGTCTCGTCGGCCGCGGCGGTACCGTTGGACGGGGCGCGCACGCCCGAAAGGTCGATGCCGAGCTCCTCGGCGGCCCGCAGCAGGTCGTCGTCCTCGTCGCGCATCTCCGTGCGCTGACCCTCCTCGGAGACGACGTTGACGTCGAGCGCCAACGACTGCATCTCCTTGAGCAGGACCTTGAACGACTCCGGGATCGAGGGCTCGGCGATGTTCTCGCCCTTGACGATCGCCTCATAGGCCTTCACACGCCCGACCGTGTCGTCGGACTTGATCGTGAGCATCTCCTGCAGCGTGTAAGCGGCGCCAAAGGCCTCCAGCGCCCACACCTCCATCTCGCCGAAGCGCTGACCGCCGAACTGCGCCTTGCCGCCCAGCGGCTGCTGGGTCACAAGTGAGTAGGGACCGGTCGAACGCGCGTGGATCTTGTCATCGACCAGGTGCAGGAGCTTGAGGATGTACATGTACCCCACGGTCACCTGCTCGGCGAAGGGCTCGCCGGTGCGGCCGTTGAACAGCGTCATCTTGCCCGACGCCTGCTCTCCGGGGCGACGGCTCTTGTCGATGTCCATGCGGATGCGGCCCTTGTGTTCGTCCTGCCAGCGCACGAGCGCCTCGTCGACGTCCGTAATCGTGGCGCCGTCGAACACCGGCGTAGACACGTACACGCGCCGCGAAGAGCCGTTGCCGTTACCGTTGCCGCGCCCGGCGTCAGCTTCCTTGAAGGCCTCCGAGCCGTCGTCATACCAGCCCTGCGCGGCCGCCCAGCCGAGATGTGTCTCGAGGATCTGCCCGACGTTCATGCGCGAAGGCACCCCGAGCGGGTTGAGGATCACGTCTACCGGCGTGCCGTCCTCGAGGAACGGCATGTCCTGCTGGTCGACGATCTTCGAGATCACACCCTTGTTGCCGTGGCGGCCCGCGAGCTTGTCGCCCTCGGAGATCTTGCGCTTCTTCGCCACGAACACGCGCACGAGGTCGTTCACGCCCGGCGGCAGATCGTCGCCCGCGTCGCGGCTGAAGGTCATCACGTCGATCACCACGCCGCCCTCACCGTGGGGGACCTTCAGCGAGGTGTCGCGCACCTCGCGCGCCTTCTCCTTGAAGATCGCCCGGATCAGCTTCTCCTCGGCGGTCAGCTCGGTCTCGCCCTTGGGCGTGACCTTGCCGACGAGCAGGTCCCCGGAGGCGACCTCGGCGCCGACCCGCACGATCCCGCGATCGTCGAGGTTGCGCAGCGACTCCTCCGAGCGGTTGGGGATGTCGCGGGTGATCTCCTCCTCGCCCAGCTTGGTCGTGCGGGCGTCGACCTCGTACTCCTCGATGTGGATCGAAGTCAGCTCGTCGTCCTGCACGAGGCGCTTGGAGAGGATGATCGCGTCCTCGAAGTTGTAGCCCTCCCACGACATGAACGCCACCATCAGGTTCTTGCCCAGCGCCATTTCGCCCTTGTCGGTCGAGGAGCCGTCGGCGAGCACGTCGCCCGCCTTGACCTTCTGGCCCGAGCGCACGCGCGGCTTATGGTGGATCAACGTCCCCTGATTGGAGCGCATGAACTTCTGCAACTCGTACTCGTCCTTCTTGCCGTCGGTCGTCTCGATCACGATCTGCGTGGCGTCGACGTGCTCGATCGTGCCGGCGTTGCGAGCCAGCAGCACGTCGCCGGTGTCCAGCGCCGCGCGGCGCTCCATGCCCGTGCCGACCAGCGGCGCGTCGGCCTTCAACAACGGCACGGCCTGGCGCTGCATGTTCGAGCCCATCAGCGCGCGGTTGGCGTCGTCGTGCTCCAGGAACGGGATCATCGCGGTCGCCACCGACCAGATCTGCTCCGGCGAGACGTCCACCAGATCGACGTCCTTGGGCCCGACCGTCACGTATTGCCCGGCCTGCGTACGGCACAGGATCTCGGTGCCCTTGAGCTTGCCCGTCTTCGGGTCCACGGGCGTGTTGGCCTGCGCGATCAGCAGCTCCTCTTCCTGAGTGGCGTCCAAGCGCACGACCTTCTCGGTGACCACACCGTCCTCCACGACGCGATAAGGCGTCGTGACGAACCCGTACTCGGACACCTCCGCGAACGAGGAGAGCGAGCCGATCAGCCCGATGTTCGGTCCCTCGGGGGTCTCGATCGGGCACATGCGCCCGTAATGGGTCGGGTGCACGTCGCGCACCTCGATCGGCGCGCGCTCGCGCGTGAGTCCACCCGCGCCCAGCGCCGACAGGCGCCGGCGATGGGTAAGGCCGGACAGCGAGTTGGTCTGATCCATGAACTGCGACAGCTGTGAGGAGCCGAAGAACTCCTTCAGCGCCGCCACCACCGGACGGATGTTGATGATCGTCTGCGGCGTGATCGTGTCCGCGTCCTCGGTCGTCAACCGCTCGCGTACCACGCGCTCCATGCGGTAGAGCCCGATCCGGAAGGCCTCCTGGATCAGCTCGCCGACGGTACGCAGACGGCGGTTGCCGAAGTGCTCGTACTCATCCAGGTGCTCGGCGACCGGCTCGCGCGGCATGGACATCGCCTCGGCCGCGTAGTCCTTGATCTCGACCTCGCCCTGCTGCTCGGGGATCCCCAGACGCTTTGGCAGCGAGACCAGCTCGCGCACCAGCGCAAGGATGTCGTCGTGGGTGAGCGTGCGCGTGTCGATGTCGATGTCCAGGCCCAACCGCGAGTTCAGCTTGTAGCGACCCACGCGCGTGAGGTCGTAGCGCTTGGGATCGAAGAACAGCTGGTTCAGAAGCGCCTTGGCGTTGTCCACGCTCGGCGGCTCGCCCGGACGCTGCTTCTTGAACAGCTCGATCAGCGCGCCCTCTTCGGTGCGCGTGGCCTCGGTGTCGGACTCGATCGTGTTGCGGATGTAGAGCGAGTCCTCGAACAGCTTCAGGATCTCCTCGTCGGTCGCGTAGCCCATCGCGCGCAACAGCACCGTCACCGGCAGCTTGCGCTTGCGGTCGATGCGCACGAAGACCTTGCCCTTCTTGTCGATCTCCAGCTCAAGCCAAGACCCGCGCGCGGGCATCAGGTTGGCGATGAAGACCTGCTTCTCGCGGTCCTTCGGCTCCATCAGGTAGGCGCCGGGCGAGCGCACGAGCTGCGTCACGACCACACGCTCGGTGCCGTTGATCACGAACGTCCCGCGCTCGGTCATCCACGGGAAGTCGCCCATGAACACCGACTGCTCGCGGATCTCGCCGGTCTCACGGTTGATGAACGCGACCGTCACTGTCAACGGGCGCGCGTAGGTGAGGTCCTTCTCACGGCACTGCTCCAGCGAAGCGACCGGCTCGTCGAAGGTGAACTGCCCGAACTGCACGGCCAGGTTGCCCGTGTAGTCCTCGATCGGAGAGATGTCGTCGATCGTCTCGCGCAGACCCCCCTTCTCAGGGTCGGTCAGCCACTTGAACGAGCGGCGCTGAATGTCGATCAGGTTGGGTACGTCTACGGTCTTGTCAAGGCGCGCGAAACTGCGGCGCGTCCGGAGAGCATCAACAGCAGCCAAGAAAACGTCTCCTTCGGAGGGCGAGAAACGGACGTAGGGAGGGCGCCCGAGAGCGCGACCAGCAAAGATAGCACAGGTCATCGACGCCCTTAAGTGGGCCGCCGACGCTCACGGACCCCGCCCTCGACGATCGCGTATGTGGCGCGACGCCATGCTTCCGGAGCGGCTGCGGCTATTGGTCAGCGCCCGGCACTTTACCGGAAAATCGGCCCGTTTGTTAGGCGCGGTTAAAGACGGGCGCAAACCCGCGGGGCGAGGCCGCCGGAGCACTGTGCACGTGCGGCGCGCGTCCACCCGGCGCCGTGAACGTGCGAGGAGCCCCTCGGCCGGCGGGGCCGGCGGTTGCTCGCAATGCCTGTCCGCCCCTCAATGATCTCCCAATTCGGCGTTAACGCGCGCGCACACGCGTTAACGCCGAAAAAGAGAGAGATATGCCTGCGCCCCCTCACCGCCCATACTCGCCCCCAAGCTCCCAACTCGCAAAAAAACGGGAGGGAGGGCGAGATGGGAGGAAGGAAGGGGGACCTACTTCAGCTCGACGCTCCCGCCGGCCTCCTCGAGTTCGGCCTTGAGCTTGTCGGCCTCCTCCTTCTCGATGCCCTCCTTGACCGGCTTGGGGGCCTCGTCGACGAGCGCCTTGGCCTCTTTCAGGCCGAGGCCGGTGGCCGCGCGCACGACCTTGATGACCTGGATCTTCTTATCGCCGGACGCCGTGAGGATCACGTCGACGGTGCTCGAAGCTTCCTCCTCGGCACCGCCATCGCCACCGCCGGCCGCTCCCCCCGCTGCGGCCACCGGCGCGGCTACGGCCGCGGCGGAGACGCCGAACTCCTCCTCGAGCGCCTTGATGCGCTCGGCGAGCTCGAGCACCGAAATGCCCTTCAGCTCCTCGATCCAATCCTGTGTGCTGGTTGCCATGACTGTTCAGTCCTCCGATGTGGTGGTTGAAGTTGGGGTTTCCTGCTGCTTCTGCTCTTGCACCTGGCCGAGGGCCACGGCGAGGCCACCGACGAGGGCGCCAAGGGTGCGTACAAGCCCTGAGACGGGCGAGGCGACGACTCCGACGAGTTGCCCGTATAGGACTTCACGGGAGGGCAGGCGCGAGAGCGAGCGAATCTGCTCGACTTCGAGCGCGGCGCCATCCATCAGCCCACCCTTGAACGGCAGCAGCTGGGTCGCACGCCCGTAGTCGGCGAGCGCTTTGGCGGCGGTGGCGATGTCACCGCGCACGAACGTGAGCGCGGTGGGGCCCTGCAGGAGCTCCTTGAGCGTCTCAGCGCCCGCCTGGTCGGCGGCGCGTTCGGTGAGCGAGTTCTTGACGACCTTGAAGGTCGCATCGGACTCGCGCAGCTTCGCACGCAGCTCCGCAGCCTGGGGCACGGAGATGCCCTTGTAGTCGACCGCGAAGACGGCCTGCGAGGAGTCTATGTGGGCCGCGATCTCGGCGATCGCGGCGGCCTTTTGGTCTCGATTCATTCAGTGGCTCCTGTCCCGGTCTTCTGTCGCGCGCACATAACGTGGCGCGACCGCCGAGGGTCTGTGGTGGCCTGTGTGTGTGGAAGCGCTAAGCGGCGACCGCGGTCGCTGAAGACGCCTCCTCGATGATGTCGCGTGTACGGCTCGGATCGACCTTCACGCCCGGGCCCATCGTGGAGGTGAGGGTGATCGTGCGCAGATACCGGCCCTTCGCGGCCGAGGGCTTGGCGCGGATCAACTCTTCGACCACGGCCGCATAGTTCTCCAGCAGCGCACTCTCGGTGAAGCTCGCGCGGCCGATCACCATGTGCACGATCGCGGTGCGGTCGGTGCGGTACTCGACCTTGCCCGACTTGGACTCCTCGACGGCTTTGGCCACGTCCATCGTGACCGTCCCGACCTTCGGGTTGGGCATCTTGCCCGACGGTCCGAGGATCCGCCCGAGGCGACCGACCACCGACATCAGGTCGGGCGTGGCGATCGCGACGTCGAACTCGTCGAAGCCCTCCTCGATGCGCTTGGCCAGATCCTCGCCGCCGACGACGTCCGCACCGGCCGCTTCGGCCTGCTGAGCGCGATCGCCCTGGGCGAAGACGGCGATGCGCACGTCCTTGCCCAGGCCGTTGGGCAGCGCGATCGTGCCGCGCAGTTGCTCGTCGGCATGGCGCACGTTCAGACCTGTGCGCACATGCAGCTCGACCGCCTCGTCGAACTTCGCGCTGGCCAGGCCCTTGACCAGCGAGACGGCCTCGGCGGGCTCGTACTCGTGCTCGCGGTCGATCTTCGCCAATCCCTCGCGGTGACGGCGGCCGTGGTGGGAACTCACGAGGCCACCTCCACGCCCATCGAGCGCGCCGTCCCCGCGATGATCTTCGCGGCCTGGTCGACGTCGTGGGCGTTCAAATCCGCGAGCTTGCGCTCGGCGATCTCCCGCAGCTGCGCCTGGGTGATCGTGCCGACCTTCGTGCGGTTGGGCTCGCCCGAGCCCTTGCCGATGCGCAGCGCCTGCTTGATCAGCACGGCCGCGGGAGGCGTCTTGGTGACGAACGTGAACGAACGATCCTCATAAACGGTGATCACGACCGGGATCGTGGTCCCGGTTTCGGACTGCGTCTGCGCGTTGAAGGCCTTGCAGAACTCCATGATGTTGATCCCGTGCTGACCCAGCGCAGGACCGACCGGCGGGGCCGGGCTGGCCTGGCCGCCGTTGGCTTGGAGCTTTATCGTTGTGAGTACCTTCTTGGCCATATCGAACGCCTAGGTTAGCTGCGATTGACTGGGATTGTCTTCTTGATGTCGCCCACGGCGCGTGCGCCGTGGGCCGCAGGCGCGCATGCGCGCCTGCGTGGGAGCCGCACATGTGCGGCTCCACCGGCGGCGCATGCGCCGCCGGCCAGACGGGCGCATGCGCCCGTCTGCGGGTCGGTACATGTACCGACCCGGTCCTAAATCTTTTTTACCTGATCAAAACCCACCTCTACGGGGGTCTCGCGGCCGAAGATTGATACCAGGACCTTCAACTTGGCCGCGTCCTCGTTGATCTCCGAGATCTCCCCCGAGAAGTCCGAGAGCGGTCCGGAGACCACCTTGACGGACTCGCCGATCTGAAACTGCGCGCGCGTGCGCGGCGCCGTGGCGACGTCGGTCTTGTGCAACAGCCGATCGACCTCGACCTGGGTCAGCGGCACGGGCTCCTGGGAGGCGCCGACGAAGCCGGTCACGCCGGGGGTGCCCTTGACGACGCCCCAGGAGTCCTCGTTGAGCTCCATGTTCACGAGCACATAGCCGGGCATCGTGCGCTTCTCCACGGTGACCTTCTGGTTGTCCTTCATCTCCGAGACGGACTCGGTCGGGACGACCACGTTGCGCACGGCGCGCTGCTGGCCGAGCGAGATCACGCGATGCTCGAGGTTCTGTTTGACCTTGTTCTCGTGGCCTGAATAAGTGTTGACGACGTACCAGCGAAACATTCTTGCTCTCTAGTTCCTAACTCGTGAGGAGCGCGCGATCGACGGCGTGCTCAGAGGATGAAATCGACGACTTCCTTTGCCACATAGTCCGCGAGGCCTAGGTAGGCGCCGGCGATCGCGACGAAACCGAGGACGACCGCGGTGGCCGAAAAGACGTGGCGGCGGTCGGGCCATTGAACCCGCTGAAGCTCCGCCCAGCTGGCGCGCAGAAAGCCGATCGCGCGGTTGCCTTTGCGGATCGGTGCGCCCGAGGCCTGCTCGGGGCTGACGCCGCCTCCCCTACCGCGCCCTCCGCCGGCGCCCTCCTGCAGTTCGTCCTCGGTGAGATCGCCCTCGGCCTCCGCCTCGGCCTCGATCTCGGCCTCGGAGAGCGTCTCGGCGTTCGCGGCGACTCCGTGGGCGCCGGCGATGAGTGCGGCGTCGAACTCGTCGACGTCTCCCGCGTGCTCCAGCGCGCCGGGCAGGTCGGCTCGCTCGACCCGACCCAGCTCGTGCGCAGGCGACGACGCAGCTGACGGGGCGGCTGTGGTCTGAGCGTCCGCCGCCCCATCCTCGGGCGCAGCCGGCTCGGGACCCGTGCCAGGGCCAGGTCTCGCGGCGCCACGGCGGGCGCGACGTTGCTTTGCGCGTTTGCGATCACGGGCCACAGCACAGCGCTCCAGCGCTCGCTAACGAGTCTCCCGATGACCGGTATGACGCCGGCACCAGCGGCAGTACTTGCGCAGGGATATCCGATCGGGGTTGTTGCGCTTGCTCTTGTTCGTCTGGTAGTTGCGATGCTTGCACTCCTCGCATGCGAGGGTGATAGCGATGCGAACGTCTCCGCGGGCCATAGCGAGTTCTGTGCTCCCTGCGCCGATCGTGGGTGTGGATACCGAGCCCGGGCGAAGAAAAACCCCGCCCAGGCGCGAGGTGTACGGCAGTCTAGCGCGTGTTCGCCGCCCGGGCGATTAGACGGAAACGACCCGGCCCGCCAGCGTGGCCTTCGCGCGGTTTCACCGCCGACGAGAGCGCCCCGGGAACGGTCGCTCAGGGGCCAGAGGCGCGGGCGGGCGGATCGCGGCGCCGGCGGGCGCCCAGGCGCTGGGCGGCGGTCTCACTCATACAAAGTGAACGTCGCCAAGATCACATACAGCGCGACCAGCGCCCAACCCTCGAACTCCGCGGCCTCACCGTCGCCGGTGACCTGCGAGAGCGTCAGCGCGGTCAGGGCGAGGGCACCGATGTAGACGGGCGCCAGGGCAAACGTAAGCTGGGTGGAGAGGGCGAAAGAGACGAGCACCAGCAGCGGGAACAGGAACGCGGCGATCTGCGCGACCGAGTTCTTCACGACCGAGATCGCAAGGTCCGAGCGGTGCTTGTAGGCGAGCACGAGACCGGCGACGTTCTCCACGGCGTTTCCCGCAATCGCCACGATCACGAGCCCCGCAAAGGCCTGGGAGAGGTTCAGCACGGCAATCGCGGGCGCCAGACCGTTGACGAACCAGTCGGAGACGAACGCCGAGGCGCCCCCCGCGATCAGCAACAGCGTGAGCGTCACCCCGAGTCCCAGGCGCGGACCGCCGTAGCCCTCCGGCGGAGACACGTCCGAGCGCAGATACGGGATCACCCAGGCGAGATACACGACCAGCAGGCACACGGCGCCGATGGCCGAGATCGTCTCGACGTGGTGGCTGGCAGGGTCGTGCGCGGCGAGTGACAGTCCGAGCAGCACGATGATGAAGACCGCCAACAGCAGCAGCGTGGCCGTATCGCGGGGGAGCTTGGAGGAGAACCGCATCACCCCATCGGGTGATCGCCGCGCGCCGATCACGATCACGAGGCCCAGCACCAGCAGCGCGTTCGCGAGGATCGAGCCGACGATCGCGGTCTGCGCGACCACCAACTCGCCGGCTTTGAGCGCGAAGATCACCACGAACAGCTCGGGCAGGTTGCCGAGCGTGGACTGCAACATGCCCGTGACTCCGGGCCCAAAGCGCTCGCCCAGCTGCTCGGTCGCAAACGACACCACCCAGGCCAGGCCCGCGAGCGCGAGCGTCGCGAGCGCGAACCGCGGGACGGGCGCCCAGGCACCGTAGTTCGCGACGCCCGCGAGCGCCGTCAACAACACGATCAGCGCCAGCGCGCCGCGCTCCGGGTTACTCAGACGGGACATCGCGCAGGCGAGAATAGTTGGTGCGAATCTGCGCTCCTAGACGGCCGGGAGGCAAGAGAGGCAAGAACGCAGGAGGCGAGGCGTACTACGTACGCGAGCCGACGAGGACGCAGCATCTCGCCGCCTCCCGACCGTCTAGAGGCTTGATGCGGGTTTATCGTCCGTCGTAGGCGGCGAGTGCTCGGGGTGGACGTCCGGCGAGGATGTTGATGTGCATTGCGAGGGTGAGGGCGAGGAGGCGTTGCGCGATGCGTTGTACGAGCCCTCCGAGTGTCTTGGCGAGGTGGTCTTCTAGGCGCATTTGGCGCTTGAGGTTGGAGAACACGCTCTCGATGACCAGGCGTACGCGTGCCTTGACGATCTCGCTGGCGGGGCGTGGACCAGGACGGTGGCGCTCGGGCGTGATGAGTTGGACATTGATGAGTTCCATGCAATCTCGGTACTCCTTCCCCCAAAAGCCCTTATCGGCAAAGAGTGTGCTGCCGGAATGCGCGGCCGCCAACTCCAACGCACGTTCACGCTCTTGCCCGGTCTTGGGACCTGTGAGGTCATAACCGACGGGAACACCCTTTGCGTCGCTGATGAGCACAAGGCGCATTCCCCACACGAACAGGCTCTTGGATGGGCAGTAGCCGTAACTGGCATGCCCGGCGAACTCGCTGAACGATGCGCAGCCTGGATAGTTGGCGCACGCGATCAGCGTTCCGTCGACCAGTCGCACCTGTCCATCGGCGATCAACTCGGCGACCATCATCTGCACCGTTGTGATCTGAGGTGTGAGCCGTCTAAGCCTGCGGTTGTACTGCGACTGGCCAGGTAACTCGGGGAAGAACCCGGGCAGCAACCGGCCGATCACACCCAAAAACTGGCGGTCTGAACAGATCCCCGTCACCGCCTGGGCGACCCCCACCGCGATCAGCTCCTGATCTGTGACCTTGCCAGGTGGGCCCGGGCGAGGAATCGACAACGAGCAGGCGAATACGTAGGCTGCAACAACGAGGGTCTCCAGCGAAGCGTCCATCTCGTGCTCCAATCACGAGTTGACAAGGGCTGGGGACCCTCTTCTCATCCCACCACCACGATTCCTGCCCACCACCCAACCCGCATCAAGCCTCTAGTGGCTCTCGAGGACCCGGTCGATCAAGCCGTACTCCTGCGCCTGCTCGGCCGTGAAGAAACGGTCGCGCTCCATATCCCTGCGCACCTGCTCGGTCGGGCGGCCGGTGTGTTCGGCGTAGATTTCGTCCAGGCGGCCCCTGACGGCGAGGATCTCGCGGGCGTGGATCTCGATGTCGGTCGACTGGCCTTCGAACCCGGCCGAGGGCTGATGGATGAGGATGCGGCTGTTCGGCAACGCCGCGCGCTTGCCCTTCGTTCCTCCGGCCAGCAGCAACGAGCCCATCGACATCGCCACGCCCACGCACATCGTCGCGATGTCCGGCTTGACGAAGCGCATCGTGTCGTAGATCGCCAGCCCCGAATAGACCGAGCCGCCGGGGGAGTTGATGTAGATCGAGATGTCCTTCTCGGGGTCCTCCGACTCCAGATGCAGCAACTGAGCGACCACCAGGTTGGCGACCTGATCGTCGATCGGGGTGCCGAGGAAGATGATGCGCTCGTTAAGCAAGCGCGAATAGATGTCGAACTCGCGCTCGCCCCGGGCGGTGCGCTCTATGACCATCGGAATCAGAGGCATCGCCCCACCCTATCGGTCCAGGCCGGCGGCGCCCGTTTAAGCGCCGGTTTGCGAGCGTCGATGCGGGGGTAGACGGCGTTTCCGGGACACACCCGTGTAGCTTCCCGCAATCGCTGTCCGTCTCCGCGACCGCCGTCCCGATCGCAAATGCGCGCGCACATCGACACCACACCACCGTCCTCCCCCCCGCACCCTCGCGGCCCGCGCCGCCATTTTCGCGCGGCGCTCGCCACACTCGTGATGAGCCTGCTCGGGGCTACAGCGGCGATCCCCGCCGTGGCGATGACCAGCCATGCCGGCTGGCCCGCCAACCAGCACCTGGTGATGGACAAGGGACCCGCCGGACGCGAACACCTGCTGGTGGGCCGGCCCCACGTGCACAACTACCTGCTCGGCGGCTACGGCGACGACACGATCTACGGCGGCGAAGCCGGCGATGTGATCTGGGGCGACTACCACCCCACGGGCTGGCCTAGCTCGCAGGTGGCGGTGATCCATGCGGGCAACGGCAAGAACTTCATCTACTCCAACGACACCTACAACTACGTCTGGACCGGGACCAACCCGCAGACGGTCGTGCACGCGCACGAGGACTCGGGGATCATTCACTGCGAAAACCCGAACATCGTCGTCTACACCAGCCACCACGCGCTGCCCCATTACGTCCTGCACGGCTGCAGGCACATCAGCTTCTACTCGGTCGGCTACTGATCGGACTTCCCCCGGGGTCGCGCGCGGCGGTGACCGGTCCGCGCGACGAGCCGCTCGGCCGGCGGGGCGCCCTCGCCAGAACGCCCTACAGGTTGACCGAGCGCATCACGGCCTCCGGATAGCGCTCGCCGGCGGCCGCCGGAACGGCCTGTGCGATCGCCTCCACGTCGGCCTCGCTCAGCTGAACCTCGGCCGCGGCCAGGTTCTCTTCCAGGTAGGACACGCGCTTGGTGCCGGGAATCGGGACGATGTTCTCACCGCGATGCAGCACCCATGCGAGCGCCAGCTGGCCGGGCGTGATCCCGCGTTCTGACGCCAGCTCGCGCACGCGCGCGGCGAGCGTCAGGTTCTGCTGTAGGTTCGCGCCCGTAAAACGCGGTCCGTGGCGGCGATAGTCGTTCTCGTCGAGCTCATCCGGCGAGCTGAACCTGCCGGACAAAAACCCCCGTCCCAGCGGCGAGTAGGCGACGAGCGCGATTCCCAGCTCCTGCAGCGTCGGCAAGATCTCGGCCTCGACGTCTCGCGTCCACAGCGAATACTCCGTCTGCACCGCCGTAATCGGGTGCACGGCGTGTGCGCGGCGGATCGTCGCCGCGCTCGCCTCCGACAGGCCGATGTGGCGGACCTTGCCGGCGGCCACCAGCTCGGCCATCGCGGCGACCGTCTCCTCGATCGGCGTGTTCGGATCGACCCGGTGCTGGTAGTAGAGGTCGATGTGATCGACGCCCAGGCGTTGCAGCGAGGCGTCGCATGCCGCGTGCACATAGGCGGGGCTGCCATCGACGATACGGTTGATCAGATCGTCGTCTTTGACGAGCTTGATCCCGAACTTGGTAGCCAGGAAGACCTCCTCGCGACGCGCGGCGATCGCGCTGCCAACAAGCCGCTCGTTGGTATGCGGGCCATACATGTCCGAGGTGTCCAGGAAGTTGCAACCGAGGTCAAGCGCCCGCGCGATCGTCGCCCGCGCTTGCGACTCGTCGACGGTGCCGTAGAACGCCGACATTCCCATGCAGCCCAGGCCGATCGCGGAGACCTCGGGGCCGTGCGGTCCAAGCGTGCGCGTGTTCATCGTCGTGCTCTCCTCGCTGAGGGCTGGGTTCTCGCCGAACCCGCAAGGGGTCCGTGCCGCGGACCGCGTGCGGGCCCGCGCCAGACATAATGGCAATTGCAGTGTTCCCGCTGAACCTCCCGAACATGCTCACGGTGCTGCGCATCATGCTGGTGCCGGTGCTGGTGGTGGCGCTGCTCGGCAACACCCAAGAGGGGGACGTGCTCGCCGCGATCGTGTTCGCGCTCGCTTCGGCGACCGACTTCGTCGACGGCTATCTCGCGCGCTCGCGCCACAGCGTGACGACGTTCGGTAAGCTGATGGACCCGCTCGCGGACAAGCTCCTGATCGTCGCCGCGCTGATCGCGCTCGTGTCGCTGAACCGGCTGGAAGCGTGGGTGGCGATGGTGATCATCACCCGCGAGCTCGCCGTCACGGTGCTCAGGCTCGGTGCGACCCAGGCCGGGGTCGTGATGGCCGCGAGCATGCTGGGCAAGATCAAGACCTGCATGCAGATCGCGTTGATCCTCGCGCTGATCGCCGTGCACGGACAGCCGCTGTGGCTCTCGCTGCTGCTGTACGCGACCGTGCTCGTGACGATCGTCTCGGGGCTGGACTTCTTCTTTGGACTGCGCCGGCGCCTGGCGCGCGCTCAGACCGACGGCTGAGCCTTCTGGCTGCCCCGGCGCCCCGGCGCGCGTTTCAGACCGACGGCTGAGCCTTCTTCGGGCTGCCCCGGCGCCCGGCGCGCGTTTCAGACCGACGGCTGAGCCTTCTTCGGGCTGCCCCGGCGCCCCGGCGCGCGTTTCAGACCGACGGCTGAGCGTCGTGCGCGCCGCCGCGCGGGCGATCGGGAGCGGAAAGCCACTCCTCCAGAGTCGTCTGACGGCCGGGCGGCGTAGCGGAGTCGATCTCCGCACGCAGCTCCGAGAGCAGCGAATGGCGCTCGGCCAGGACGTTGTGCTGATGGATCGTCTCCAGATTCTCCTGACGCGCGGAGACGAAGCTCGCGCCGTCCAGCTCCGGAAAGCGTGCGACGACGCCCGCGAGCATCTCGCGCACGCAATCCTCGACGAACCGCGGGCGGGCGTGGGCCCGTTCGACGACCGCCACCTCGTCGCTGCGCTTCATCAGCTCGTAGATCTCCGAGGACATGCTCGACTCGACGATCTCAAGCAGCGCCCGCGCGTCGATCTCGACGTCGCACTCCTCGATACACCCGATCTGCAGCGTGCCCAGGCCGCGCTGATTGTGGGTCGCCACGGGCACCCGCGCGAGGATGCGCTCGATCTGTTCCTCCGTGAAGCCATCGGTGCGCAGACGCTCGCCCGCGCGCCCAGCGATCAGCTCCTGCGCGCACGGGCAGGCGGTCATGCCGGTGGCGGAGACGCCCACGACGCGGCGAGTGCCGTGTTCGTGCGCCACCGCGCGCCCGAGGAGCGTGTAGATCTCTTGAGTTTCCACTCCCGAGACCGGCGCGGGCTTGTGCTCGGGGTAACGCGCCGCGATCGTGACTTCCGCGCGCAACGCATCCTGGCGGGCGCGCACCAACTCGGCGATGTGCTGGGCCAGCGTCTCGGCGCGAAACGGGGACTCGCTGAGAACGACCTCGCCGATCGCCTCGTTGACGACCTCCTCGAAGCGAGACATGTGCGCGCCCTTCTGACCGGAACTCAGATCCACGAAACAGGACAGGCGCGCGAAGAACAGCTCCTCGCGGATGCGCACCACCTTCTCCACGCCCGTCACGCCCACCCGCGACAGGCCGATCGGCACCGAGGGCGCCCGCGCCTGAACGTCGTCGCCCAAAGGATGCGTCGGAGACAGCGTGTTGATCTGCCGGGTCGCCTGCACCAGCACCCAAGCCTAGCGGCCCATCACCGCCAGGCGCACAAGCCGCACGCCTCGACCAGCGAGTGGCCGGCGCGTGCCGACGCTACCGGCGTACACGACTGCGGATTCTGGTATCACTTCGCACTTAGCCGGTCGAGTCAACCCCCGAAGAATGTTGGGGAGCGAGGTCTGAGGAGTGTCGGGAAAACGGCGAAAGCCAACGCGAAGGGCAAACGGGGAACGACTCACAGGCCGGCAAGCCAGACAGATGCGATCGAGTAATCACACAGGAGGAGGCTAGAAGCCGTAAGTCGGGTCAGGGGAGGTCGCAGCGGACAGGTCGGCTGCGACGGGGAAGCCGTTTGGATCCTGGGGGTCCATAATGAGCAATAGTGTCGAGGTCTTGATCGCCACGGACAGTACGGCCGTGGTTGAGATCGATGAGTTGCAGGGAGTGATCGCAGAAGGTCAGGAACGGGGGTTCCTCACCTACGAGGCGGTCGCGTCAGCGATGGAAGAGGCCGAGCTGACGCACGAACAGACGCAAGATCTGCTCAGCTACCTGGAGGAGCACGGCATCGAGGTGCTGGCTGCGGGCGAGCCCGAGCCGAGCGTGTCCGCCGATGAGCCCCACGCGGGCCCCGGCGCCGGGCACACCGGAGTGCTGGGAGTTTCGTCCGAGGATCCTGCCCTGGCGAGCGTCGCCGGGACCGGCAACGAGGATGCGCTCGACCGGGTCCGGGGCGCGAAGACGCGGATCGAGGAGCTGCGCAAGGCCGACGTGGAACTGGGGGGCGAGCCCAGCCTCGACTCGCTGCGGCTGTACCTGCGCTCGATCGGACGAGTGCCGCTGCTGAGCGCCGAGGAGGAGGTGTCCCTGGCCAAGCGCATCGAGCGCGGCGACGTCGCCGCCAAGCAGCACATGGTCGAGGCGAACCTACGCCTGGTCGTGTCGATCGCCAAGGGATACGTGGGTCGCGGTCTGACCTTCCTGGACCTCATCCAAGAGGGCTCGCTCGGGCTGATCCGGGCGGTCGAGAAGTTCGACTACCGCAAGGGCTACAAGTTCTCCACCTACGCCACCTGGTGGATCAGACAGGCCGTCACACGGGCGATCGCCGACAAGGGACGGACGATCCGGATCCCCGTGCACATGGTCGAGCGGCTGAACAAGGTCGTCCACGCCGAGCGCGTGCTGATCCAGCGGCTGGGCCGCGAACCCTCCGGCGCCGAGATCGCCGCCGAGCTCAAGTGCTCGATCAAAGAGGTGCGCGAGGTGATGCGCATGGCACAACAGCCGGTCTCGCTGGAGAAGCCCGTCGGCGACGAGGACGACACCGCACTGGCCGACTTCGTCGAGGACGACACCGCCGAGTCTCCCTTCGAGATCGCCTCCACCGCGCTACGGCGCGAAAACGTCGTGCGCGTGCTCGCGGCGCTCCCACGGCGCGAGCGCGAGGTGATCGAGATGCGCTACGGCATCACCGGCGGGCGCCAGCGCACGCTCGAGGAGGTCGGGCGTGCCTTCAACATCACCCGCGAGCGCGTCCGCCAGATCGAGAACCGCACCCTCAAAAAGCTCCAAACCCTGCCCGACGCACAGCAGTTGCGCGAGGCATCGTAGGGAACGAGTTCCGTCCTGTCACGAACGTATGTTCGTGTCATGCAACCGCTCTCAACCCGCCGCCAGGGGGACATTGGCGAGCTTTCCGCGATGGATTGGCTTAGTCAGCAGGGATACGGTATTTATATCCCGGTCGGTCACAGTCCCAACTGTGACGTGGTTGCCGATGCAGGCGATGCGCTTCTGCGCATTCAAGTCAAGACCTCAACGGTCTATCGGAAGTGTCGCTGGGAGGTCACCGTCTGCACCAAGGGGGGCAACAGAAGCTGGAATGGGCTAGTCAAGCGCCTCGACACATCACACATCGACTACTTGTTTGTTCTCGTTGCCGACGGTCGCCGCTGGTTCATACCTTCCTTCGCCATCGGCGGCGGCAGCGGCATTCTCCTGGGCGGTCCCAAGTACGCCGACTACGAAGTCGATCCAGGGCGACCGTTGCCATCGCAAGCGACAAGCTGATCGCTATCCTCGTCCACCCCGGCGGGGTTCCCGAGCGGTCAAAGGGACGAGACTGTAAATCTCGCGGCTCAGCCTTCGCAGGTTCGAATCCTGCCCCCGCCATCTTTTCGCGTCACCCCCGGCATAAACGGCTTCGCGGTGGGATCATCTGGGTAAGTAGCACGCCATACCCAAGAGAAAAGGAGTTCCAGTCATGGAGTCCTCCGCATCCCCCGCCAGTCGCGTGCTGGTCGTGGCCCACAAGACGGCGGCCACCCAACCGCTGCTCGACGCCGTCCGCGAGCGCGCCGCGCGCGGACGGTGCGTGTTCACGCTGCTCGTACCCAACGCCACCCACGGCCTGCACAAGGTCGTCGATCCCGAGGACCAGGCCGAAAGCGAGGCCCATACCGTGCTCAATCGCGCCCTGCCGCTGCTCGAAGGCGCGGCCGGGGCTCCGGTTGAGGGACTGATCGGCGATCCCGACCCGATCGCGGCCGTGCACGACGCGATCAACCTGCACGGCTTCGACGAGGTGATCGTTTCGACGCTCTCTGCGAAAGTCTCTCGCTGGCTGAGGCTCGATCTGCCGAGCAAGGTCGCGGGCATGGGCCTGCCGGTTATGACGGTTACGCCCGGCGAGAGCGTGGCTGCCGCGGCCGGTTGACGCCCACACTCGGCCGGCGGCCGGCGGCCCAGGGCGAACGGGCGCCGAGTCGCGCGCTCGGTCACCGGCAGATCAACTGTCCAGCCCCGGGTCGCCGGTGGGGCTATCGGGCATTTTCGCCAGTCTGGGCGCCACATCTTTTGACTGGCAGTAAAATGAGAAAATGTTTCTCTCTCGGTGGCGGCTCGACGCCGGTACGCAACGCCCGGCGACACGCACGAATACCGGTTCGCAGCCCATAAGTCATGAGACAGATGTCAGTCGGTGTTTTGTCCGGCGAGCACCTGTCTGTAGACCTTCCGTCTGCCAGACGCGAGAGTGCGCCGCGTGAAACCACAGGAGTCCGTGCGAGCGCAGTTCGCCGAGAACTTGCGCAGCCATCGCGAACGACTGCAGCTCTCCCAGGAAGAGCTGGCGGCGATCTGCGATTTGCACCGCACCGAGATCAGCCTGCTGGAGCGCTGCAAGCGCTCCCCGCGCCTGGAGACGATCGTGGTTCTCTCGCGCGCCCTTGGGCTCACCTGCGCGGGCGACCTGCTCACCGGTATCGGCTAAACGCGCTCGCCCTTGGCTTACGCGGCGCCTTTGCGCCGCGAGACAACGAGCGCCGCGAGGCCCGCGATCGAGCGCGCCGAGGATCAGTGCGGTGATGCCAAGGCCCTTGCTCGCCCCGCTACTCGACGTGGCGCCGGCGGGCGTCGGCCCGACCCCCTTTGATTCGGTCCGCCTGATCTGGACTCATGAACGGGGTCCGGTCACAAACCCGGCAACCCACGCAGATGCGCACGCCGCCTGCCATGCTCACCGAGCACCCGGACCAACCCGGCCGCTCCATCCTGTCTAGTGGTCAGACCTCTGACAGTGGAGGAGGGGAGGTATCCGTCGGCCCGTGCGTCGTTGAGCGTGAATCCATGCCGTTACTCTTGCGTGGTCTCGCTCGCCTCCAGAGTCGAGGAAACCTTCACGAGCTCGAGCAGCTCTCCGGGTGGAGTGCCACGCAGCAGCCAGCCATCGTCTTGCTGGTTGACGAGGTTCTGCTTGGCCAGCTCGGAGAGCGCGCTGGTCACGGTCGGACGGCGTGCGGCGGCTAGGTCGGCCAGCACGTTGTGGGTGAGCGCCAGTGGGAGGTTGACTCCGTCACTGCGCACCCGTCCCCAGCGCCCGGCGAGATGCCAGAAGAGCATGCGCAGGCGCACGTCCACGCGCGCCTGATGGACGATCGCCATGTTGACCGTCAGGTTGCGTGAGCGCTGCAGGGCGCGTCCGACGAGGCGACCGGTCAACTGGGGATAGCGCACGAGGCGTCGGGTGAACGGCTCGTCGAGGATGGCCATCCTGACGGGCTCGATGATCCGCCAGCCGGTGGTCATCGGCAGCGTCGGTGGCTCGTCCTCGCCCTGCCATGGTCGCAGCAGATCTCCCGTTCCCAGCAACTCGGCGCCGAAGCGGCCGTCCACACCGACGCGGCGGATCAGCAAGCCGCGCAGGACAAGCAAGCCGATCCCGTCGCCCGACAGGACCGTTTGCGGCGCGCTCCAGGGTCCGCCCGGCACCGTGATCGTCCTGGCCAGGCACTCCTTGGCGGCAAGTTCGCGGCGCTCAAGTGGGATTGCCTCGGCGAGCTCTCCGTCTTCGTCCAGCACACGACACACCTCAGGCGAAGCTTGCATGGCCGCGCTCATACCCACAATCTCGCAGATCTCCCGCGGCCGACCGGCGCGAGTCGCTCCTTCACCACGCGTCATGGCAGCAGATTCGCATCAGCGAATGTCCCGAGCATTGAGTGCAGGTCAGATTTCTGACCAGCGGACGTCGGCCCGGCCCCTCGACGGCTTGCAGCCTGTGGGCGGTCGCATACGCTCGCGTCAGTGATGGTGAATCCGAGACACAATCTCCAGACAGGCGTGCTCGCGAGCTGGCTCGACCGGCTGCGCCGCTCGGCAGCGCGCGGCAGCGGCGGTCTGACTGCGCTCGCGCTGTTGACCGGGGCCGGTGCGGGTCTCGGGGCGATCGCGTTTCGCTACATGATCCTCGGCTTCACCGAGCTGTTCACGGGACACAGCCAGTACGGTGCGACCGGCCGGACGATCAACCCGCATCTCCCCGGTCTCGGTATCTGGTTCGTCCTCGCCGTGCCGATCGTGGGAGGTTTGATCTACGGACCACTGGTGAGCCGCTTTGCTCCCGAGGCCCGCGGGCATGGCGTGCCGGAGGTGATGTACGCGGTCAACCGGCTCGGTGGGCGGATGCGCCCGCAGGTACCGGTCGTGAAGTCGCTCGCCTCGGCGATCTGCATCGGCTCCGGCGGCTCGGTCGGCCGCGAGGGGCCGATCGTGCAGATCGGCTCGGCTCTCGGGTCGGTGACAGGCCAGCTGATGCGGGTATCGGAGTCACACCTGAGCCTGCTCGTCGCGTGCGGGGCCGCGGGCGGCATCTCGGCGACGTTCAACGCGCCACTCGCCGGGGTGTTCTTCGCACTGGAGCTGATCCTGCGCAACTTCGAGACGCGCTCCTTCGGCCTGGTCGTGCTCAGCTCCGTCACCGCGGATGCGATCGGCCGAGCCGCGTTCGGCAGCCACGCCTTCCTGTCGCTGCCCGCCTTCACGTTCAGCTCGCCGCTTGAGCTGTTGCTCTACGCCGGCCTCGGAGTGCTCGCCACCGGGGTCGGGCTTGGCTTCGTACGAGTGCTCTACGCCGGGGAGGACGTCTCCGACCAGATCTGGAACGGCCGCCCGGAATGGCTGCGACCCGCCGTCGGCGGCGTGCTGCTCGGACTGCTGCTGCTCGCGGTCCCCGAGATGTACGGAGTCGGCTACCCCGTGCTGGCGCTCGCGATCTCCGGCCACTACATCGTGATCGCGCTGCTCGGACTGCTGGCCGCGAAGATCCTCGCGACGAGCCTGACGATGTGGATCGGCGGATCGGGTGGCGTATTCGCACCTTCGCTGTTCATGGGAGCGATGCTCGGCTCGGCCTACGGCGCCGTCGCGCATGAGATCGTGCCCGGCGTTGCGGTCGCCGCCGGCGCCTACGGGCTGGTGGGGATGGGCGCCGTGTTCGCCTCCTCCGCACGCGCTCCGATCACGGCCGTGCTGATCATCTTCGAGCTCACAGGCGACTACCGCATCATCCTGCCGCTGATGATCGCGATCATCGTCGCGACCGCGCTCTCAAATTCGATCACGCACGACACGATCTACACGCTCAAGCTGCGCCGTCGCGGAATCGACATCGAACGGCCACAGGGAACGCTGATGGCGCGGATCTCCGTCGCCGAGGCGCTCGGCGAGCCTCCCCGGCCACTGAGGCCCGAACAGCCGCTGCGGGACGTCCTCGGACGCTTCACCGACGAGCACGTCGACGCCCTGCCCGTGGCCGAGCGCGACGGCGCACTGCTCGGCGTGATCACCGCGATCGACATCGAGCAGGCGATCGGTGACGCCCGCGAGGGTCTCACCGCCGGCAGTCTCGTGCACGAGGTGCCCGAGTTGCGCGTCGATCAATCGCTCGAGGACGCGGTCCGTGCGCTCGCCGCCACCGACCACGAGGGCCTGCCAATCCTCGACGCCGAGGGCGAGCACGTGGTCGGATGGCTCACCCACCGTCGTCTGCTGCGCGCCTACCACGCACATCTTGAAAACAGCGCCGGGACAGCCGGTCAGCCGCAAAACTGCCTGCCCAACGAAACCGCGCCTTGGTCAGGATTCTGACAATCGCGCCCCACCTTGGCCCCGCTCGATGGCATGCTCCCCAAGCCTCCGCGCATAGGAGAGGGCAACGATCAGCGGGCCTCGCCCTCAAAGGGTGAGGCCCGCCCCGTTGCGCCGGAGAGCACCGGCCCGCTGGACCTGCGCTCGCGGGAGCCCTCTCAGTTACCGCGAATCCGATGTCAGATCTCTGACATCCTGCCTGGGGTAGGTTGGGGATCGCGTCGAAAAACGCTTCGTGTCTTACTCGGCCCCAGATGCCCGTCGGGACGATGGCTTCACACTGATGGAGCTGCTTGTGGCGATCCTCATCGTTGGCATTCTCGCCGCGATCGCGATCCCGGCGTTCCTGAGCAGCGTAAGCCTCGCGAACGACGCCTCGGCGAAGGAAATGGCCGCATCAGCGCAGAGGACGGCTGAGACGATCGCACTCGATAACAACGGCAGCTACGCCACCGTCAACAAGACGACTCTGCACAACTACGAGCCGGGGATCGCAACCACCAGTGCCCATACCGACGCCTATATCAGTGCCGCAAGCGGTACAGCGACCAGCTATAAGCTCACCGCCACCTCAGTCGCGACGGGCGACAAGTTCACGGTCGAACAGAGCGCGAGCGCAACAGTAACCCGCACGTGCACGCTTGCCAGCCGCACTGCGACTCACGGGGGTTGCGAGAACGTCAAAGGGACCAAAGGCGTCTGGTAGCGGCGGTAGCTCACGACGCGTGCGATACGTGACAGCTGCTCGTGTGTTGCCGGTGCGGTCACGGACTCGAAGGCGCAACCAGTTTGCGTCGTAACGGCGCAGCGCCGACAACGGCCCCGTCGCACACGGGGGCGCGGGCTGCAGCGTGCTGGGCGTAAGCGTTGGAGTAGTGTTTGCGGCCTCGTGCTCCACGCTCTGCTTTGTCTGCTGCCGACTGTCGTGTTGGCGATGCCGTTGCTGGCGCGGCGGTATCCGGGTGAGCGTGTTTTGCTTGCGCTTCGTCGTGTGCAGCCGGCCCGATGGTCGCGCCCGCGTTCACGTGCGGCCCCGCGCCGTCGTGTGGTGCGGTTGGCGGTGCGCGGGGGCCGCTTGATGGGCTTCTCGCTGGCTGTGCGTCCGCCGCCGTCTCTGCTTTTGACGAGTTAGATCCTTCCGCGCCCCATCCCGGGGTGTTGGCTGCTCGTCCTCGGAGGGCCCTGCCGCGGGTCGAACGGACATGTCCATGCGGATACGTATGCAAGGAGTCTTGCGATGTCTCGTCGTCTCATAGCCGCGACGCTCGGCGCCCCGTCGCCGGGTCGCAGTCGCGGTGGCGTGAAAAGAGCAGAGCGACACAAGCACACAGTGCGGCACGTAGTGGCACGCGGGAACGCGTGATGAGCTCCGTGACCCACAACGAGAACGCCATGACCGCGAGCCCCCGTCGCGGGGGGCGTCTCAGGAGCGCCTCGGTGCTCGTGCTGGCGGTGGCGGGTCTGCTTGGGAGTGCTCCGGCGGCGTGGGCGCATGCGCAGTTGCTCGGCACCTCGCCGGTGTCGGGTTCGACGGTCAAGGTCCAGCCGCAGGGGGTCATTTTTGAGTTCAACCAGGATGTCGGCGGGACGTTGGGCGCGGTGCGGGTCTATGACGCGCGGGGCGAGGAGGTAGATGACCTGAATGTCTCGCACCCGGATGGCAACGAGCATTGGATGGGCGTCGGGCTCAAGCCGGGCCTGCCTGACGGTACCTACACCGGGACCTACCGCGTGATCTCCGCCGACACGCACATCGTCTATGGCGGACTGGTGTTCAGCGTCGGGCACCCAAGCGCCTCCTCGAAGGTGACGGTGGCGGGGCTGATCGGCAAGAACAAGAGCGGCAAGATCACAGAGGTTGCCTTCGGCGTGGTGCGCGGGCTGAACTACCTGACGCTCGCGCTGATGGTCGGTGGGCTGGTCTTTCTGTTCTTCGCGTGGATACCGGGCCTGGTGGCGGTCGCGGGCTCCGGGGAGCGCTGGTCGCTCGCCTCGCGCGCGTTCGCCTCGCGGCTGGGGAGGCTGTTCGCGGTCGCGATCGTGCTCGGTGTCCTCGTGAGCCTGCTCGGGGTGCTGTTGCAGGGCGCAAGCGCGGCAGGAGTGTCGCTGTGGACATCGCTGAAAAGCTCGATCGTCGAAAACACCCTGGAAAGCCGCTTCGGCAAGGTTTGGGGTCTGCGCGCGATCGACTGGGTGTTGCTCGGCGCCGTCTTGCTGGTGGCGAGGGCGATAGGCAGGGATGTCATTCCGAGGTTGCGAGCCGGTGCGCCGGACGCCGGCACGTCGGCGTTGACCCCCCGTCCGCCACGCGTGGTTCTCGCGCTGCTCGGGATCGGTGCTCTGTATCTGGCGATCACCCCGGCGCTGGCGGGTCACGCGAGCATCGAGAGCCCGGTCGCGGTGTTCTTCCCCTCCGATGCTTTGCACGTATTGGCGGGCAGCGTGTGGGTCGGAGGTATCGCGTGTCTGCTGATCGCGCTACCCGGCGCGACTCGCAAGCTCGAGGGCAGCGAGCGCAGCCGGCTGCTGCTTGCGAATCTGGCGCGGTTCTCGCCGGTCGCGTTGGGGGCGGTGGTCGTGATCGCCGTGACGGGCGTGATCCAGGCGTACATCGACGTGCGCAGCTTGCACGGACTGCTCCACACAACTTACGGTGCGCTGATCATCGTCAAGGTCGTGCTGCTCGCCTTCCTGATCGGCCTCGGCTGGGTTAACCGCGAACGGGTCATCCCCGCGCTTCAGCGCTTGGTGGGCGATGGGCGCTCGCCCGGCGGGATCGGGGCGTTGGCTCGCCGCACGATGCGGGGCGAGCTCGCGCTGATGCTGTGCGTGTTCGGCGTGACGGCCGCGCTCATCAGCTATGCGCCGCCGATCGACGCCGCGACGGGACCGTTCTCGGTGAACACCTCGATCGGCCCGACTGTGCTCAAGATGACCGTCGAACCGGCGAAGGTCGGGCTGAACACGATCCATCTCTATCTCATCAACGCCAAGACCGGCAGCCAGTTCACCGCCACCAAGGAACTCACGGCCACCGCCAAGCTGCCCACCAAGGGGATCGGGCCGCTGGTGCTCAAGCCGACCGTGGCGGGACCGGGGCATTACATCCTGAACTCGGCGGTGCTCAGCCCCGGCGGCACCTGGGACATCGAAATCATCGACCGCGTCTCTGAATTCGAACAGTTCAGTCGCACGGTGAAGGTGCCCATCGGATGAGCGCACCGAATCGCAGGCATCAGAACAGCGGGCCGGCGGAGCGTGCGCCACCCCTGAGTCTCGCTCAGTCCAGTTCTCTCTTTTCAGGCAATCCCTCAGGAGGTACATCAAGCATGAAGTCCAAGAAGGTCGCCGTCCTGCTCGCGGCGGGAGCGCTTATCGCACCCGCCGGCGCACAGGCGCACATCAGTCTGCATCCCAACACGATCCCCGCCGGGGCGTTCGCGACGCTCGACGTGCGCGTCCCCGGCGAGCAGGAAGGCGCTTACATCAAGAAGGTGGATGTGCTGTTCCCGCAGGGGTTCACGGGGGTCGACTACGAAAACGTGCCCGGGTGGAGCACGAAGGTCATCGAAACCAAGCTCGCGACCCCGATCAAAGAAGACGGCGAAACGATCGACACCGAGGTCTCCCAGATCGTGTGGACGTGGGTCGGCCCGCTTGGAAAGGTCAACAACGGCCAGTTCATCCAGTTCCCGCTCTCGCTGGCGATCCCTGACAACGCGATGGGCAAGGCCCTTGAATTCAGGACTGTCCAGACCTACAGCAACGGGCAGATCGTCCACTGGATCTCACCGTCACTTGAAGCCGAACATCCCTCACCGAGGATCAACGTCACGACCAAGGGCGGCGTCATCCAAGACATCGCGGGAGACGAGGCCGGACCGGAAGCCGGGCAGACGGCAGGAAGCCCATCCACGCCCGCGCCGACACCCGCCGCCGCCACGTCGAGTAACGGGGCGAGTAAGGGCCTTGGCATCACCGCGCTGATCCTCGGTGCGCTCGGCCTGATCGCGGGCCTCGGGGCGCTCGCCATCTCGCGACGCAAGAGCACTGTGTAGACCACGGTAAACCCACGAACCGGAATGTCGATCCCGCACCCACAAACGCCATGGCCTCGTGTGGTCAGTGGGTGCGGGTCCCGCCACGTTCCCGTAACCACCGGCCGCCAGCCGCCTAAGGTGGGCGGCCTAAGGCGCACCGACCGCCACAGCGGCGTCCTCACTACTACCGACGTTGGCGATGTCGCGCTGCTGCGGCTATCCACCCCAACCAGTGCGCCGGCGGTCACGCTCGCATCGAGCCGCGTGGCGGCACGAAAGCGCTGGCCGGGCGGGGTCGGACGTATTACAACCAGGAGACACCGGGCGAACACTTGCAGTGGACGGCGTCGAGGCGACGATCAGGGTGCGAGAAAAGCTGGTCGTGCGTACCTCGGGAAACGTTCTCGCCGGCGATCACCGAACTCACCGGTGATCCCTCGCGTTCGTTGGCGCTCTGTGTTCGCTTGCGCCCGCGCGGGCCAGACACAACGACATGGCCAGCCCCGGCATCGCGGCGATCAGACGACGAGACATCGAAAGGCTCCTCCTCGCACACGTATCCGCATGCATCGACCGAGAGCCCTCCGCTCGCGGTGCTAGGCCAAGCCGACGTCGGGACTCGAACCCGAGACCCCCTCCTTACCATCGCCGAGGCTCGGAGAAGCCGAATCGCTAGAAATAGCGCCATTTTCGGCTCCTTTGTTGGGTTCGGCCGCCCTCCAGTCGTTCGGACAAAGACGGACAATCGCGGACAAAGGCTACATGATCGTGCTGGCGAACTTGCGGTACCAGGAACAGACCCGCGGAGGCCGCCGAACGGCGTTTGGAGTGGGAGAGCCGACGGCCGGATTCGAACCGGCGACCCCGTGCTTACCATGCACGTGCTCTACCTACTGAGCTACGTCGGCCTGACGCTTCGCATCCTACCGCCGCGAGCTGGGATCGCCCGCGTGCGGTGGCGCCGAGGCCGGAATGTCGGCTGCCTGCGTGCGATATAGTTGTGGTACCGAAGTACCGAGATGACCTATGTCGCGAGCGCAATCACCGATCAAGGTCCATGAGGCCACCAAGGAGAAGGTTCGCTACGCCGCGCTGATGTCGGGCCTGAAGCAGGCCGAGTTCGTCGAGCGCGCTGTCGACGAGTACGTCGATCGTCACCGCGATCAGTTCGCGCTGCGCATGGAGCGCGCACAGCAGACACTGCTGGGCGGCAAGGCGTCGGTCCTTGCGTACTCGCTCGGGGTCGAGGAGGCCGATGTCCAGCGTCTCGGCGGCGTGTCCTCCGATCAGCCCGGCTCCCGTAGCCCGAGGCGCGCGACCTCGAACCAGGCGAGCTCACACGAGGGCCAGTCCGCGCGAGGCTCCCACAGCACAGCCCCTGCAGCCGTCAAAGCCAAGCCGAACAGCACGTCTCGTAGGCGTTCATCGACGAAAAGCCCATCGGTCGCCTGAGTCGCGATCGCGATCCAGACCTCCTCGCCCGGCGCGGTGACGTGGATGCGAGCCTCGATCAGCCCGCTGAGCGATACAGCGACATCGCGGTCCGGCTGATCGAGAGCCTCGGTCAGAGCGACGGGGATCGAGTCGGCGGCAGCGTCGATGATGCGGGCGTTGCGCTCAAGCGCGTCACGTAGCCGATCATCGTCATTAGGCAAGAGCCGGTCGGCGCGATGCAGCTCCTCGAAAACCTCGTAAGCGTCCTCGACCGATCCCTGCTCGCGGTGTGCGCCGGCGCAGAGCCAGAATCGGGCGGCGTCTGCCTCCAACCACGTCGCGCCGCGCCAGCGTCCGTGGCGCAGGCGGTAAACGAGCGGATGCTTGATCGAGAGGATTCGCTTCTGCCCACGCGGTGCCGCTGGCGCGAGACGCCGCGCCTCAGCCATGAGCGGGTGATCGAGGGTGCCGAGATCGACCTCTACGAGCGGGGTCTCCAGCTCCAGGTCCTCGCGCAAGCAGCGAAGCGTCACCCGGGTTCGTCGCGTTCGTTTGATCGTCATTGCGCGCGAACGCTATCTCGCGGTCACGACCCTTCTCGAGGACATGTTCTCGTACCAACGCTTGGTGTGACCGATCCACACTCGCTATCGGGTCACGCCCTCGCCGAAGCAGCGCGTACTTGGCATGACAGAACCACACGGGCCGTGATGATGGACCAGTGTGACCAAATCGGCGCACTGCGTTGCATGGCCATAGGCGAGGCTTTTGCGCACCGTAACCACACGCGGAAATCCGCTTCTATCTGCCGCCTCGGCACTGTACTAGTAAGAGCAGTCTCACGTTCGCCTTAGCTCAGGTTTTGCTTGGCGCGCAAACATGGCTTTCATGGCACCGAGAAATTCATCGACAAAGGGGTTGTCCGCGGATCGCTCATCGGAGGTGCGTAAGGCCGGTTTGCGCAAGCTCGTGCTCGCCAGGCGTTGGTTGGTGGCCGGTAGCGTCACTCTTACAGGAGCGTTGGCGGCGCTCGCCGCCAACGCCTTTCCGGGTAAGACGCCCAAGCCGGTGCCCGGGCCGTCCGTGAGCGAATCCTCCACCGGTTCCAGTGGACAATCCGCGGAAAACTCGGAAGGCTCGTCCGCCCCGGTGACGCCGCCCGCGCAAGCGCCGCAGACGGGTGAAGCGCAGGAACCGGCTCCAGCCGAACAGAGCGAAGCTCCCCAGTCCGCGCCCGAAGCGCCGATAGTCTCAGGTGGGTCCTGAGCCGTCACTAAGATTTCTTAAGAGGGCCGCAGTGCGTGAGATCAAAAATTCTAAACTGAGCGCTGCACGTAGGCGAGTGTGAGTAGACGATGACTATCCTCGCGGGGACCGTCGGCCCCAGTGTTTACTGGTACCTGACGCGCTCGACCGGCTGGGTGGCGTTGCTGTTGCTCACCATCACGATGATCCTGGGCGTGATTGACGTCAGTCGCTGGAGCAGCGCAAGCTGGCCCCGTTTCGTCTTGGACTCGTTGCATCGCAACACTTCGCTGCTGGTACTCATCTTCCTGGTCATTCACATAGCGACAGCAGCACTTGACAGCTTCGCACCGATCGCTGTTGTGGACGCCGTTCTGCCTTTTGTCGGAAGCTATCGTCCGATCTGGGTAGGGCTCGGAGCAGTGGCATTTGACCTGTTGCTGGCCCTGGCGATCACAAGTGTAATGCGTCAGCGTCTCGGGCATCGTGCTTGGCGGATCATTCACTGGCTGGCATACGTGTGCTGGCCGATAGCGCTGCTCCATGGACTCGGTACCGGCAGCGATGTGAAAAGCGCATGGTCACTCATGCTTACCGCGATATGTGTGCTCGCCGTGATCGCGGCGGTTGGCGTGCGGGCACTGCGCGGGTGGCCCGCGCATTCGCTGGTGCGCGGCACAGCGCTGACTGTTACTGCGCTCGCTGCAATTGCCCTGATCGTGTGGTTGCCGGGCGGACCGCTTGGTCACGGGTGGGCGCGTCGGTCGGGCACACCGGTGTCGCTGTTGCGCTCGAGCACCTCGGTCACCAGTTCATCGCTGGACGGACCCACAAGTGGGCAGGCAAGGACACCGAGCTCGCAATCTGGCTCGCTGAGTGGATCCTTCCAGGCAAGCCTCTCAGGCACGATCAAACAGGGTCCCGGGCCCGAACCTGGTTCGATCGCAGTCAGGATCGCGACGCGTTTCAGCGGATCGGTTGCCGGCCGACTTACCATCGAGATCGACGGTCCACGGGTGGGGCAGGAAGGGGTTTCGCTGCGCGGCAGTCGCGTGACGCTGGGCAGCCTCCCGCCTGCGATTCCGGTGCTCTACCACGGGCGGATCGTGGCGCTGAACGGCAGCCGTCTGCTCGCCAGCGTCCAGAGCGGCGGACACAGTCTTTCGCTCCAAGTGGACCTGGCGATAAACACGGCCGCGGGCACCGTCAGCGGAACGCTCGCCGCTTCCCCCACCGCGACCGGGGGCGGCCGATGAGCGGGCCACCGGGCACTTGATCCTGAGTTCGTTCCGGAGACCAAGTTGGTACCCAGTGGGTATCCGGGGACGTCATGCCGCAGATGCCACGCCCGCGATCACTGTGGCAGGCTCTAACCAGCCGGTGAGCTCGCAGGTGTCGGTTTGGTGGGTGCGTTCGGCGGCGATGGGGCGAGCGAGACGCTCTCTGGTATGTGCAGCGGGTCGGAGATGCTCGCCCCGTACCCGGAGCCGCCGGGGCAGAGGGCTCGCAGCCACATCCCGCCGCCTGGGGGGACGATCGGCGTCGCGTCGAGCTCCCACTTTCCCGCCGAGTCGGTTGTGGTTTCAGCGAGCGTGCGCTCGCTCACGACTTCTCCCTTCCGGCTGACCGTCCGCACCTGGATCAGGACGGGCGCATCAGCGAGTGGAGCCCCGGCGAGAGACTCGAGGACTCCAGTCAGGGCCTGAACCTGACCGGCCGGGGTACTACCGGTCCCGGTAGCCCCTGTTGTTTCAGGCGTGGTCTGCGAGCCGGGCGGGGCCGATGGCGCGGTGAGCTGGAGCGTCGCCCTCGCCGGGTTTGGCGCCGACCGCCGTACGCCGGTGCGGATCGCGGGCAGCTCGCCGTAGAGCACATTGCCGGGGCAATCGGTGCTGTCGCCGTCGCGGTGACCGGCGATTCGCGGTAGCGACACGCGGGCGTTCGCCGGGTAACGGCTGTAGAAGGCACCGGCCGGGTTCACTCGCACCGTAACGCTGCCATGCGCCGGAATGCCGTGCAGCGACAGCTTCCATCCGAGCAGCGCTTCGAGTGCGCCGCGAGCGGCGCTCGAGATGGGCGTCGCCATGAACGAGCCGAGCACGGCGATACCGGTGGAGACCATGTTGTAGCCGCCCGCGTGAGCTCCTACCACTGGCTCGTCGATGCCGCCGGCGCGGGCCTCGAAGATCCGCCCGTACAGGTCGACGACGAAGTTGTAGCCGATGTCGTTCCACCCGTTGACATAGCGGTGAAACACGTAGATCGCCCGCAGCATTGCCGGCACTTCGCCGGGCGCATAGCCGTTGGGATTCTCGGTGTGATGGACGAACGCCATCCGGACCGCTCCATATTCTGGCGCTACCCTCGGCCTCGCCATCCCTTGCGCCCAGGCCCGGCGGGCGACGATCGGCGGCTGACCCGGGCCGGCCGCCAGGATCGGCGCCGCCAGCGGCAGGCCCGCGGCCAACGCCAGCGGCGCGACGGCGCTCGTGCGCCTCCTGGCCTGAGCGTCACCGTTCACGTTGACGAGGTGCAATCGCGCGCCACTCAGCGTACGTTCGGAGCGAACCTGTACGGAGGTTGTTCCTCTCGTCCATATCGCCTCGCCCACCTGCGTGCTCTTCGCGGGACGCCGTTCCGGTCCGTGCCCGCTGCACCCAGCCGAGACCCATCGGCTCCAGCGACCGTCTCGGGCGCGGAAGCGCAGCCAGACGTGAGCTTTGGCGGGTCCATGCCACTCGAGACCCACGAGATCGACAGTATGTCCAAGCTCGATGGTCGCGCCCTCCGGCGTGAGCGCTCCTATCCAGCGCTGCGTGAGCGACGGTGACGGCGGCCCGTCGAGCAGTGCGAGCGCTGTGCGTGGCCGCAGCAACCCACTGCCCACCGCACCGGCGGACGCGGCCAGCAGCGACCTGCGCGTTATCCGGCGCGCGCTCATCTCATCCATGACACCACGAGCCCGGACAGGTTGCGCTTCAGTTCGTGAGAATCTACTCACCCGCGGTGGCGGAAGAGGTGTGTGCAGAGAAGTTGGGACATGCCCTCAGCGTTCGTACACGGCGAAGAAGTCGCGATCGTCCGGTTCGAGGTAGCGCGTCGCGGAGCGTTCCATCCCGGACAGCAGGTTGGAGGGTTCTTCCGCACCAGGTGCCCCGTAGCTGATGAAGCTCACCCAGTAGGAGTTGATGTCGAGCTCCATCGCACGCACCGCACCCGCGCGGATGAGCGTCCTCGCGAGACTTGCGACGGTCTGGTCTTCTCCCGCCGCGTAGATCAGGTTGCCGTACCGGTCGACGCCGATCCCCGAACGCCACACGAGCACTGCGTTGCCGACCGTGGCGCCCCATTCGGCGTCGTTTGAGAGGTTCGGGTTGAGCCGTCGTTCGTCGACGATCAGCGGCAGGTTCTGGCGTGCGAACGACACTCCCACCGGGGCCGTCGAGCCGTAGCTCCAGTCGATCACGTCGACACGTCCGTCGGTATATCCGACGAGCGTGCCTTGCCCGTCGCGCATCGCCGCGTAGGTGCGGCCGTTCTTGACGAACCCGCCATGGGAGTCCGCGAGCTTGAACCCGCTGTTGAACGTCGCGAGCACTCGCGGGCGGCCGGCCCGGGGAACGTCCATCGACCCGCGCGGGATGCTCACCGAGGGCTCCAGGCGTCCCGGGTTGAGGGTCAGGACGGTTCGTTTCGTGTCGATCCACGCGAGCCCGGCGACCACCCGCGGGTATTCGGGCTGGTTACGCAGCGTCGTGAGCAGCACCGGCGGGTTAGCGTCCAGGCTCGTGCGCGTGGCATGCCAGACGCCCTCGCCGGGCAGAGCCGGGTACAGCATCGCCTGCACGCGCGCGGGCCGGTATTCGGTGCTGACCGTCGCCTGCCCGGCCCCGGCGTTCGCACCGTGACCCACCCGCGGCAGCGCGCGCAGCGTCGGACCGCCCTTGCTGGGCGCCATCAGCGTGTAGTAGACCGACTCGACCTGTGCCACCAGCCCCGCCGCGCCGTTGTCGCGCAGCCACTCCACCGTGCGAATCCCGAGGCTCGAGTTCGACGGCTGGCTCATCGCGCGCCAGTAGGAGAACGCGACGGGCACGAGTGCTACGATCGCCGCGACCAGCGCGATGCGACGCAGTCGGGCGATGCCGGTGGTCGAACGGTCAGGGTCGGGACGTCTACGGACGGGCCTCGCTCGGTGACGCGTAACCGTGCCTGACTGCATGAGCACACACTGTACGCGTGCTCTACTTCGCCGGAAGCGGCACAAAGCGATGGTAAGTGAACTCTCACCCTCGAGCGCACGGCCCGGAGTTGACAACGATGCGATCAGACCCGGCCGTTCGAGAGCAGAAGTGTGGAAATCCGCTCACATCGAGCCTCCTATCGTTACCGTGAGACATCGTGCCGGCCAGACCCGACAGCCAGTCTGAACGCGTACGCGAGGAACTCGCCCATCGACAGGTTCGTGCGCGCGAGCGAGCCGAGCACACGCGGACCGTTAGACGCCGGCGCCTGTTGGCATGGGGACTCCTCGCGGTGATTGCCGGCGTCGTTGCTTTGAGCCTCGCCTTGGCGTGGGGTGGATCGGGCACGCCTCGCCACGGAACTCGCACTGCTTCCGGTGTGAATGCAGCGGCAAAGAATGGCGCGGAAGGCAGATCGTCGCCTTCCTCATTCGCGGTCGGCCTACGCATCCTGCGACTGGTTGACGCCACTCGAACGATCGAACTCCCGAACGGAACCCGCGAACCGCGAACGCTGGTTACGTATGTTCGCTATCCGGCGCTTGGCGCCCCGGGCCGGACCGATCTGTTGAACGCACCGGCGGCGCGAGCCGAGGGTCCGTTTCCGCTTGTGATCTTCGGGCACGGCTTCGCAGTTACGCCCGGGCTTTACGCTCGCCTGCTGCAGAGTTGGGCACGGGCGGGGTACGTTGTCGCCGCTCCGGTGTTCCCCCTCGAGAACGCCAACGCACCCGGCGGACCCGATGAGTCCGACCTGATCAATCAGCCAGCCGACATGCGTTTCGTGATCTCCAGCATGCTCGCGGCCGGCGCGGGACCTGGACCTTTGGCCGGTCTCGTCGATCCTTCGCGGATCGCAGTAACGGGGCAGTCGGATGGCGGCGATACGGCGCTCGCGGTCGCCTACAACCGTTATTACCGCGACCCGCGCGTGGGCGCCGTGGTGATCCTGTCGGGCGCTGAGATGCCAGGCGTCGGTGGGTTCACGTTCTCGCCGGAAGGCCCGCCACTGTTGGCGACCCAAGGAACGGCCGATACCGTCAACCCACCGAGTGCCACCAACGCGTTTTTCAGCCCCGCACGACGACCGAAGTACCTGCTCGAGTTGCTCGGAGCCGAACATCTTCCCACATACTCCGATCAGCAGCCACAACTCGCGATCGTCGAGCGCGTGACGATCGCGTTTCTCGACGGCTACCTCAAGCACAGACCCGGAGCACTGACGCGACTCGTCTCGCTCGGTGACATTCCGGGGACGGCCTCAATGACGGCCGTGCCCTGACAGCATTTATTTTAGCGTCGCCGACGTCATAAGACGCCGCGTCTTCCGATGAGATGATTCTCACGAGTCCTTTCTAACCCCGTTAGGAACAAGCGGGAATCTGGGCTCACTGGCCATGGTGAGTTCTTTATATACCTCGTGGTCGCGACCTGCCTCGCGTCGTGTGGCCGGAAGTGCTCATCAAAGCGGACCTGCACTCTCCCGATTGGGCGTTTGGAGTGGGCGGCACGAGTCGCCGCTTCGCTTGCTCGCGGGCGCTCTGACGGTTTGCCTCGTTGGGGTGATGGTCGCTTTGGTCGGGGGTATCCTGCCCTCGTCTTCTCCCGCGCCGCCGCGAGCGTTCGCCGTCGCCGCACATGGCTGTCCAACCCCTGCTGCCGCAGCTCGTGCCGGCAGCGCGCTGGCTGCTGCCGAGCGCCGCTATCTCACCGAGATGCGCGGCACGGTGATTCACGCCGACCTTCGGCAGATAGCGAGCGATCCGATTCTGCTCGGGGCATTGAGTTCAGGGAGCCTCGACTCGGCGCTTGCGGAGGCGAATCGTCAGCTCGTCAGGCACGTCGTGCAGATCAGAGTGCTCAGCGGCACGCGGGTGCTCGTGGATGCGAATCCGACCTCATTCGACGTGGGAGGGTCGGGGATGGCGCTTCACGCACCGAACGGCAGGAGCCTTGGTCGGCTGCAGATCACCGTCCAGGACGTGATCGGCTTCATCAAGCTGATACACAAACTCAACGCCGCCGACGTTGTGGTGCGGGACACCCACGGGCGGATGCGCACATCGCTCCCCGCCGCAGCCGCCCTCTCACTGCCGCCGTTTGGATGCACCCAGATCCAAGGAAGCCGATATGTCGTGAACTCATTTCACGAGACCGGCTTCACGGGTGAACCATTGACCATATGGGTGCTGACGAGGGCGTAAATCGGCGCGCGGAAAAGTCAATCAAGGAACGCCATAGCACGCGGAGGCTGGGTCAGCCGAGTTACTCACGGTGGCCCGCGGCGTGTTCCTTGACGGGCACCTCGCCGATCGCGATGCCTCCCTCGTGCGCCAGCATTTCAATCTCGATATGCCCAAAGCCCGCCTGCGCGAGCGCGTCGCGCCACCACGCGGCATTGGCCGGGCGCTCTCCGCGTCCGGTCGCCTGGCGGGTGCCATTCTTCAACAGCCTGTACATGCCGGGTAGTCCTCGGCCTGCGAGTGTGCGCAGCTTGCCGGTTACCACGCGACGGTCGCGGGTCAGCATCGGATTGAACGAGAACATCATGTCGCCAATCACAAGCCGTCCCCCCGGCTTGAGCACGCGCTTGGCCTCTGCGAGCGCGCAATGCTTGTCTGCGCAGCGCAACTCGTGCAGACAGTAGTTGGAGACGACAAGATCAGCGATTCCATCGACGAGGGGCAGGCTGACGGCGGAGGCCGGCACGGTCTCGATGTTGTGGAGGTTTGCGCTGGTCGCCTTGACCCGTAGGTATTCATTCATCGAGGGAGAGCTGTCTATCGCCCACACGCGTGCGGTGCGTTCGGCAAATGCCAGCGCCAGCAGTCCTGTGCCCGAGCCGATATCGACGACTGTCTGTCCCGCTTGCGGCTCGGCGAGCTCTACGATGCGGTCGCGCAACTCGCGAAACCCGGCGCCGCGAGCGACCAGCTCAGCATCTGTGACATGCGCGTCCCAGTTCTTGGAGGTCGTGAAGATTCCCTGACTCTCGTCAGAGAAGTTAAGTTCACGTTATGTATTCCCATAGAGGTTTCTCATACGGGGCCGGAATGAGAACAGTCTCATCCACCCGGCGCCGATCACGGACGATCAACGTGGTGTTTTATCGAGCGGTGACGCTTATTCGCTTGAGGCGAGCTGGGCGGAGGCCAGCAGGGTGAGCGCGGCGAGGTCGTCCGGGGGCTCAGAGGTCGCGGGCGAGCGGACGTCGTCGAGGTATACGAGACCGTGCCCGGACTGAGCGCGATAGGGATCGTTGGCAGAGCGACTTGGGCACGCGCGGAAGCCTTCGGGAGCGCCCAGTTCGCGCACGTTGCCGGGTGCGGTCGGCCCGTTGACCGTCGCCCCTGCGAGGATCGCACCATGGCCGTTCAGTGAGCCGTGGAGGTTGGGGATCTGCGAGGCCAGGCAGTGCGGGTAGACCGAACCGGCGCCGACCACGAACGAGGAGCCCCAGGCGTTTGCGCCGAGCACCCAGCCGAGCTGGCTCTGGGCGAACGGCTCGAAGGCACTCGTACCGGCGAGCGTGTCATGGGTGCGCGCCTCGATGGCGTAGCCGAGCGCGTGCGCGACGGTGTCGAGGTTGGTGGACGTATTGGCAAGCCCGAACGGTTCCTGACGGGCGAGGCGCTCGCCGAGTTGGAGTTGGTCAGCGCGGTCTGCCAGCAGGCTGGGCGGGTCGGTGGGCACGACGTTCGTCCTCTGCAGGCTCTGACCGAGCGGCGTGCCCAGAATCTGTGCGATGTCATGGCCGGCGAGCGTCGAGACGTCATACAGGTTGAGCGAATCCTCCCCGGAGAGGGACCCTTCGATGTATGCGTTGATCCACTGCCCGGCCTGGGCCAGGTCGTAGCCGAGATCGGTGTGCGGCAGCGGCCGTTGCGCTGAAACGGCCGCACTGGAGGCAAGCTGCTGGGTGGCGAGGTAGAGCTCGGCCGCACCGAGGGCCATATCGTCTCGCCATTCTGGCTCGGTGTAATAGGCGTGAGGTGTGCTCGTCAGCAGCGTCGCGCCGGGATGCGTGTTCGCTTGGTCATAAATTGTCTGGCCGTCGAGCAGGCAGCGCGCCGCGTAGGCGGGATCACTCGCGGCGAACACCTGCGCGCACAGACCGAACGCGGCAGCGACGCGACCGGCGAGATTGGGGCTGATCGCAGCCCCGGGGGCGTTTGCCGCGAACACCGGACGGTGGGTCGCAAACCAGGTCGGCGATCCAGGCTTGGCGCGACTCGCGTCGTCGGCTTGCGGTAGGCGCCACAGGTCGTGATCGCCGAGGATGCCGGCGCCATTGCCATCGCCGATGCCGACCTGAAAGTAGAGGATGCGCCGGTTCTGGTCCCACATCTTCAAGAGCCAGTCCGTGCCATGACGGGCCTCGGCGAGCAGCGCCGCCGGGTCTGAGAAGGCGGCGGAGTATTCACGCGCGGCGTAGAGCAGCGCGATGTCTGTGAAGCTGGCTGTCTCGACGAACTTCAGGTAGTCGCCCGCGTCAAACCAGCCGCCCGACACGTCGACGCGTTCGCCGGTCGGGACCAATCCTCCGAGCAGCGTGGCGCCGCGATAGCGCGGTGTGCGATAAACGCTCGCGGAGTTGTCGCTCAGATGTGCTGGCTGACGGTCCATCGTGCCCGGGATCGTTTCGGGACCGTCACGCTGGGACTCCAGGAACGCCAGCGCCGCGTCCGCCAGCGGCCGGTAGAGCGTCGCGGCGGCCGCGACCCGCACCTGTGCGGAACGGTGTCCGTCGAAGCCGAGCGTGTAGAGACCGGGCGCGGTGACGCGGCTGAAGTCGAGCGTGTAGACGAGGTAGCGGGCGTTCCAGCGGGCCGGTCCGGTGGCGGTGCCGCGTGCGACGACGTGCCCGAGAGCGTCGAGGACCGAGTAGCTTCGTGACGCGGGAGCACGACGTGTCATCACGAGCGCGCGCTTGGACAGGCCCTGTACGTAGCCGACCTGGTTGACGCGGAACATGACGGCGGCGGTCTCCTGGAGTGCAACCGCGGGAGTGGAGGGAGCGCCGCTCCTCCCTTGGCCTGCGGCGAGCACGAGAGTGGCGCTTGCCCCAAGCAGCGCGCTCGCTGTTACGAGCGCGGACAGCGAGCGTGTCATGTGCCCGGCGCTTCGATCGCCTCGGCTTCGCCGGCGAGCGCCGTCGCCTCGGCCAGTGGGAGGGTCACGGTGCCGGTGCGCTCGGCGTGGCGCCAACCATGTCGGCCGCCGAGCAGCGCCGAGACGATCGCGTCATAGACCACCAGATAGGAGATCTGGCGGTGGCCGATCTGCTGTAGTGGCAAGGCCCACAGCACTCGCCGGGACTCGCCGTCAAAGCCGAACGCCTCCCAGGCGAGCACAAACTGGAACAGGTTGAAGGCCACCCAGAAAGCGAGTATCGGCATCGGATCAAGGAACACGATGCTGTAGATCGCGAACAGGTCGATCAGCGGTGCGGCGAGCGGTAGCAGAACCTGGAAGATGAGGATGACCATCACGGCACGCCCTCCCGCGGTGCTGCCGTCGCCGGCGAAGGTGAGCGCGCGGCGGTGCTTCCACATCGACTGAATCGTGCCATAGGCCCAGCGGCTGCGCTGTGCGAACAGGCCGCGCAGCGTGCTCGGCGCCTCCGTCCACGCACGCGCGCGATTCTCGTAGAGCACGCGCCAGCCGGCACGGCCGATGTCGAGCGTGATGTCCGTGTCCTCCGCGAGCGTCGCGCCGGAGATGCCGCCGATGTCGGCGAGCGCCTCGCGGCGGAATGCGCCGATCGCGCCGGGCACGGTGGGGGTCGAGCCGAGCACCTCGTACATGCGCCGGTCGAGGTTGAACCCCATCACGTACTCGATGTGCTGCCAATGACCGATCAGGCCGCCGCGGTTGCCGACCTTCGTGTTGCCGGAGATCGCCCCCACGCGCGGCTCGCGGAAGCGCTGGACGAGCACGCCGAGCGTCTCGGGCTCGAACACGGTGTCGGCGTCGACCGTCACGATGATGTCGTGATGGGCGGCCGCGAGCGCACGGTTCAGCGCGGCGGCCTTGCCGGCGTTGGCCTGGCGCAGCAGTCGGACGCGAGGCAGAGCGAGTCCTTCGAGGACGGCTGCGGTGTCATCGGTCGAGCCATCGTCCACGACGATCACCTCGAGCTGCGCCCGCGTAGCGCGAACCGGCCAGCGAACACACGGACCGCTCGATCCCGACGGCCTCGTTGTGGGCGGGCACGAGGATCGAGACGGCCGGAGCGAAGCTCGGGTCGATCGGAAGGCCGCGCACGCGTCGCAGCTGCACGCGCGCGAGCGTGAGCTCGATCACCATGCGCAGGCCCACGAGAATCGTGACCAGCATCACAACGCGGGTGAGCAGGTTCGTGACCAGGCCGGCGAGCGCGAGCATCGCGTCGAACGCGCCGCCGCGCAACCGCTGCCCGGCGGTGGCCGGCACTTCGGCCTGCGAGCGGGAGATGCCGGCCATCTGCGAGACCGTCGCGAAACTGAATCCGCGCGCGCGCAGTGCGGCGATCAGTCTCGGCAGCGCGGCAACGGTCTGGGAGCGGTCGCCGCCCGCGTCGTGCATCAGCACGATCCCGCCGATTCCGCGCCGGATCGCCGGTTCGGAGAGGACGTTTGCAACGATTGTCGACACGCCCGGGGCGTTCCCAGTCCTGGGGGTCGTAGTTGGCGAGGGCGATGATATGGCCCGACGCCGCCAATGCTCCCCACGCGTGCTTCTCGGCGGGCGTGACCGCTTCGGTGGTCGAGGAGTAGGGCGGGCGTACGAGCCGTGGTCTGATTCCCGTGACGCCGCTGATGGCGCTTTCGGTGAGCGAGATCTGAAGCTTCGCCTCCCAGCCGGGCAGCTGCGAGAGGTCGGCGTGGGTGAAGGTGTGGTCGCCGAGCTCGAATCCGTCGCGATGAAGCATCCTGGTCATGTCCGGGTAGCGCACCACCATGCTGCCGACCTCGAAGAACGTCGCGGGCACGTGCTCGGCGAGCAGTATCGCGGCGATCTTCGGCGTCCACGTGGGGTTGGGTCCGTCGTCGAACGTCAGCGCGATGTGGTGGCCGGGCGGGGGCTGGTGTGAGACCAGGCCACCGTGACCGTTGCTCACGAGCACCGGCGCCGATCCCGCGAGCGATGATCCACTGACGCTGCGTACGCCCGTACCCGCCGCACCGACCGTCTTGGTGGTGACACCGTCGACGAGCAACAGCAGGATGAGCATGCCCAGACAGAAGCCCAGCAGAGCGCGCCTGCCCCCGGAGCGACTGTTCGCGTTCACCGGCGTGCGCACCTCATGACTCAGTCGAGATCAACCGCCGGCCGAGCGGCAGCCCTGCGGCTCGCGCCGGCAATGACCGGTGACGGCGACCGCTGGCAAAGACCACATGTGAGTGGTCCCTGGTCAAGGCAACATGGTGCACCAATGCTCTCTGCGCAAACAGCGGTATCTGGGCGCGCATCGAAGGAAGCGTGGAGAAGCCGATCGCACCGGCGATGAGCGCTGCGAACCAGAAGGCTGCCGCGGTACCGGCCAACACCCCTCCCGCGAGTACCCAGCGCCGTCGACGTCCGCGCTCGTCGAGGAACACGGGACGCTCGTGACCGGTCGCGGTCCAGATGGCGTCGGCGGCGCGGCGACCGGGCGTCGAGAGCGTTTGCGTCGAAGCGATCACCCGGGCCTCCGCGACAGGTGCGTTGCGGTCTTTGGATGCAGCGCGCATAAGATAATCTTTACAGGCAACCTAAGCGCAGGGTGTTGGTCTCTATAGAGTCCTCTCATCGTTTGGGCGGGAGGTCCCACGAGTCCGGGCGAGCAACGGCGGCTCAGCCGACTCGTACCACAAAGCGCCGCAGGCCTGGCTGATCGGATACAGGGGTGCTGTGGGCATAGGCCCAGATCTGGTTGTGCGGGCAGTGACGCCCGCTGTGACAGGCATGTGGCGCGGCGAAGTAGTAGCGCACACGACGCATGGCCACTTGGGCCTGCAAGGTCTTCGTCCGCCTAAGCGATCCGTCGACGCTGTTGAGAACGAGGACCGGAAGACCGTCACGCGCCACGAGCCCGACGACATCGTTGATATTGGCGCTCGCGACCTCGTAGCGGGCGCCGTGGTCTTGGGCCTTCAGATAGCGGCTCAGGCTCGGGGTGCTGAAATCCCTCAGCAGCGAATCCGAGCGGGCGCGGCGAATCACGTACGCGTCCTTGCTCAACGATGTCGCCAGCAGGCCGAGGCCAACGCACGCAAGGAAGACACGCGGGCCGGGAGCGCTGCCCCTCACCTTGCCTCCGGGCAATCGGGGCGAGGGCCGAGGCCACCTCACCCAGAGCACGCTCAACGACAATCCCAGCACCGCGCAGATTGCCGGCGCGAACGCTTCCAGATAGCGTACCTGCAGGCGTTCCATTGCACTGAAAGCGACCAGCCCGGTGAGAAACCACACGACGATACCCACGGCGAGCCTGCCCGCCGGGGCCTGGATACTTCTGCGCAGTCGCTCGCGCCCCTGCGCCAGCAGCACAGTCAGCGCAAGCAAGCCGAGCAGCGACGTGGCGAGCGAGGCGACTCCGATCAGGGTCCAGTACTGCATCGGCCCGGCGCTGAGCAGACGCAGCGGTCCCGCGCCTCCTTCGGGCATCCCGGTGGCGCCGTGACTGGAGAGACGTTCCAGGCCGTCGTATACGAGCGTCACGTGCCAGATACTCCCGTTGGCGGAGCCGATCGGGAATGGTCGCCCGCGGGTCGGCGTCAGCGAAGCGATCGCCGTCCACGACAGCGCGACCGCGAGGACCGTCCCTGCGGTGGCGAGCGCGACGCGCACGCGAGCCCCGGGCGCCGCGGCCCACCACCACAACAAGGCCATCGCCGGAAGCGCAATGAGCATCTCGGCCAACTTGACGTTGAAAGCCACACCCATCACGGCGGCTGACAGCAGCGACCAGCGCAGGCGTCCGCTCTCGAGCGCGCGCCAGGACAGCCACAGCGCGGCGACCTGGAGAGCCGCCAGCACAGAGTCCATCGTGTCGCTGCGCGCGCTCAACACGGACGCCGGCAGAACCGCAAGCGCGAGCGCCGCCGTCAGCGCGACTCCGACGCCGAACGGGCGTCGCAGGGCTCCGAACAGCAGCCCGCAAGTAGCCGCGCCGCCGAGCGCCTCGGGCAGATGCAGCCCGACCAGTCCGAACCCCAGCACGCGGGTCGCGGCCACCTGCAACCACAGATCGACCGGCGGCTTGTCGATCGAGACTGTCCCGCTCGGCTCCAGCGCCCCGAAAAAGAAGTCGTGCCACGAAGTTCCCATGCTGCGCACGGCTGCGTCATAGAAAACGTTCCCGGGCACATCGTGGATCGACCACACGCGCAGCGCGCAGGCCAGCACAAACACCAAGCCCAGAGCGAGATACCAGGCCCATCGCGCCTTCGCAGGGCAACGGAAGGAAGTCTCGACCGATCTGATCGTCAACTCCCCGCCGTCGATCGTGCTCGCGCGATTTCACCGGCGAAGAGCATGCGGCCAAACATCCGCGGTGCATATAAATCGCAGGTCAGCTAACGGTTAGAAGTCGCTTAATACGACCAACTCCCACGCAAGAATATATGACTGATGCAACTCCGCATGGACGCTTTTCAAGTGACGATGAGAGCTTTCTCAGCATAGGCACCGACGGTCGAGACTATGGTGGCGTCTCGTGCGCCGACGTGAACAATTGCGCATCGCCATGGCATGCGTTGCCGTCGGTTTGGCGTTGACGCTGCTTCTGACACCTGGTGTATTAATAGTCGAAGCGGGTACCGGTTCCACGTCGATACCGCTGTCGGTGACGATCGACGCCGGTCACCCGGGCACGCGTATTCCAAGCGGGTTCCTTGGGCTCTCGTCCGAGCTATCCAGCCTGCCCCAGATCGCTCGGTACGCCAGCCACGGTGACTTCGTCAGGATGTTGCGCTCGCTTGGACCGGGCGTGCTTCGTTTCGGTGGCGTGTCGGCGGATACAGGGGTCGCCTGGGCCGACGGCGCCACGCTACGGCCCGCGTGGGCGCACCGGACGATCGATGCCGGTGAGCTTCGGTCTCTGCGTAAGCTCGCGGCGCGCAGCGGCTGGCACATTCTGCTCACAATCGGCCTTGCGCACTATGACCCGCGTGTGGCAGCACGCGAGGCGGCCGCCGCCAAGACGGCTCTCGGCGGATGGCTGGCGGGCATCGAGGTGGGCAACGAGCCGGATGCATACGCACGTCACCGTCTGCGGTCCACGCCGTGGATATTCTCTCGCTATGACAGGCAAATAGCGGTCTACCGCCGGGCCATCGAGCGCGCCGCGCCCGGACTCGCCCTGTTTGGTCCGGATGTCTCCGGATCGAAAGTGTTCGCGAGCTGGGGCGCCGGCGCCGCGGCCCACGAGAGACCGGCCCTGCTCACGGGACACCACTATCCGCTGGGCTGTCATGCGGTACCGGGACCGACCATCGCCGTCCGCTCAGCCTGCCGATCCGCCAGGCCGAGGACGCCTCCCTGCGCCGCTACATGGCCGTCTCACACGACGGCCCGATTCACTTCCGCATGGACGAGACAAACACCGTGTCCTGCGGCGGTGAGGCCGGTATCAGCGACACGTTCGCCTCGGCGCTGTGGGCAACCGATTACATTGCCCACGCGATGCTGGCCGGCGTCTGGGGAATCAACTTCCAGGGCAATCCAGTCAACTGTCAGGGTTACACCCCCGTTTGCGCATCGTCCGCGCGGGCGCGAGCGGAAGGCGCTCTTATCGCCCAGCCTGAGTGGTACGCGCTGCTGCTGAGCAGAACGCTCGTCGGCGACCGTCCGATACACGCCATTGCCACTTCGACTCGCGCGAACGTCGACGTCATCGCACTGCTGGGTGCCCGCGGCGAACTCCATGTAGTGATCGTCGACGACGAACACGTTGGGGCAAAGCATGCGGCCGTCAGTCTGCGCGTGGGTCCACGCTTCGGGCCCGCGAGGGCGCTGTCGCTGACGGCGCCCTCGCTCGCCGCACCCAAGGAGTACGGCTTGGCGGTCGAGCCGTCGAACGCGACGGTGAATGGCCCGGACCGACGCAACTCAAGCATCTACCAAATCGAGCCAGAGTGATTGCACTCGACGTCCCGCCGGCAAGCGCTCTGCTCGTGACGCTCGCGTGAGCGTCGTGACAGAGAACAGACAAGTCACTCGGGCGGGGCCGTCAGCATGA